>CP107851.1:7240000-10147553 GCA_036013505.1 Streptomyces sp. NBC_00510
ACAAGAGTGGGAAACTCTTGCGCCGATTGACTAAGGGTTCCTGGGTCAAGCTGATCTGCCCAGGGTAAGTCGGGACCTAAGGCGAGGCCGACAGGCGTAGTCGATGGACAACCGGTTGATATTCCGGTACCCGCTTTGAAGCGCCAGCGCTGAATCTGGTGATGCTAAGGCCGTGAAGCCGCCCTTGATCTCTTCGGAGTGATGGGGAGTGGTGGAGCCGCTGAACCTATCCAGTAGTAGGTGAGCGATGGGGTGACGCAGGAAGGTAGTCCAGCCCGGGCGGTGGTTGTCCCGGGGTAAGGGTGTAGGGCGCTAGGTAGGCAAATCCGCCTGGCACATAGCCTGAGACCTGATGCCGAGCCGATTGTGGTGAAGTGGATGATCCTATGCTGTCGAGAAAAGCCTCTAGCGAGTTTCATGGCGGCCCGTACCCTAAACCGACTCAGGTGGTCAGGTAGAGAATACCGAGGCGTTCGGGTGAACTGTGGTTAAGGAACTCGGCAAAATGCCCCCGTAACTTCGGGAGAAGGGGGGCCATTGCTGGTGAGGGGACTTGCTCCCTGAGCTGGTGGTGGCCGCAGAGACCAGCGAGAAGCGACTGTTTACTAAAAACACAGGTCCGTGCGAAGCCGTAAGGCGATGTATACGGACTGACGCCTGCCCGGTGCTGGAACGTTAAGGGGACCGGTTAGCTCCATTTCGGTGGGGCGAAGCTGAGAACTTAAGCGCCAGTAAACGGCGGTGGTAACTATAACCATCCTAAGGTAGCGAAATTCCTTGTCGGGTAAGTTCCGACCTGCACGAATGGCGTAACGACTTCTCGACTGTCTCAACCACAGGCCCGGTGAAATTGCACTACGAGTAAAGATGCTCGTTTCGCGCAGCAGGACGGAAAGACCCCGGGACCTTTACTACAGCTTGATATTGGTGTTCGGTTCGGCTTGTGTAGGATAGGTGGGAGACTGTGAAGCGATGGCGCCAGCCATTGTGGAGTCGTCGTTGAAATACCACTCTGGTCGTGCTGGATGTCTAACCTCGGTCCGTGATCCGGATCAGGGACAGTGTCTGGTGGGTAGTTTAACTGGGGCGGTTGCCTCCTAAAGAGTAACGGAGGCGCCCAAAGGTTCCCTCAGCCTGGTTGGCAATCAGGTGTTGAGTGTAAGTGCACAAGGGAGCTTGACTGTGAGACTGACGGGTCGAGCAGGTACGAAAGTAGGGACTAGTGATCCGGCGGTGGCTTGTGGAAGCGCCGTCGCTCAACGGATAAAAGGTACCCCGGGGATAACAGGCTGATCTTCCCCAAGAGTCCATATCGACGGGATGGTTTGGCACCTCGATGTCGGCTCGTCGCATCCTGGGGCTGGAGTCGGTCCCAAGGGTTGGGCTGTTCGCCCATTAAAGCGGTACGCGAGCTGGGTTTAGAACGTCGTGAGACAGTTCGGTCCCTATCCGCTGTGCGCGTAGGAGTCTTGAGAAGGGCTGTCCCTAGTACGAGAGGACCGGGACGGACGAACCTCTGGTGTGCCAGTTGTTCTGCCAAGGGCATGGCTGGTTGGCTACGTTCGGGAGGGATAACCGCTGAAAGCATCTAAGCGGGAAGCCTGCTTCGAGATGAGGACTCCCACCCCCTTGAGGGGTTAAGGCTCCCAGTAGACGACTGGGTTGATAGGCCGGATGTGGAAGCCCAGTAATGGGTGGAGCTGACCGGTACTAATAAGCCGAGGGCTTGTCCTCAGATGCTCGCGTCCACTGTTTGGTTCCCGGGTTGCGAACGGTCGCACCGGTTGAACCAGTCACTTAACTGAAAAGTGTGCTTGTTCGCCTAACACCCGATGGTGTTTCGGTGGTCATAGCGTTAGGGAAACGCCCGGTTACATTTCGAACCCGGAAGCTAAGCCTTTCAGCGCCGATGGTACTGCAGGGGGGACCCTGTGGGAGAGTAGGACGCCGCCGAACAATCTTTGTGGACCCTCGGTCCTGGCCAAAGCGCTGGGACCGGGGGTCCTTTTGTTTTTTAGCGTGGTGCACAGTTCGCGAACTGGTACGAGAGACTGGCACTACGGCAGCACAAACGACAGGAGTCACGTCGATGTCCAACTCGCCCGAGGAACGGCCTGATCGGCCTGAGCGGCGCGCTCCGCGCCAGGGCGGCGACCGGGGTGGATACCGCAGCGGCGGCCCCCGGCGCGAAGGCGACCGGGCCGGCGGCGGTTACCGCCGCGACGACCGTCCGCGTGGGCGGTCCGAGGACCGGGGTCGTGATGACCGTCGTGACGACCGCGGTGGGCCTCGTCGCGACGACCGGCCGCGTGATGACCGGCGCGATGACCGCGGTGGGTTCCGTCGCGATGACCGGCCGCGGTACGACCGTCCCCGTGAGGATCGTCCCCGTGACGACCGTCCGCGCGAGGACCGGCCGCGGTACGACAGGCCGCGGGATGACCGCGGTGGGCCGCGTCGTGACGACCGGCCGCGCTATGACCGTCCCCGTGAGGATCGTCCCCGTGTGGACAGGCCGCGTGATGAGCGTCGGGACGACCGCGGTGGGTTCCGTCGCGATGACCGGCCGCGCTATGACCGTCCCCGTGAGGATCGTCCCCGTGTGGACAGGCCGCGTGATGAGCGTCGGGACGACCGCGGTGGGTTCCGTCGCGATGACCGTCCCCGTGAGGACAGGCCTCGTGTGGACCGGCCCCGCGATGACCGTGGTGGGTTCCGTCGCGACGATCGCCCGCGCTATGACCGTCCCCGTGAGGACAGGCCGCGTGACGACAGGCGTGACGACCGCGGTGGGTTCCGTCGTGACGACCGGCCGCGGTACGACCGTCCCCGTGAGGATCGTCCCCGCGATGACCGTCGGGACGACCGCGGTGGGTTCCGTCGTGACGACCGGCCGCGGTACGACCGTCCCCGCGACGATCGTCCGCGTGACGACCGTCGTGACGGCCCGCCCCGTGGGCCGCGCCGGGACGACGACCGTGGTGGCTACCGTCGCGACGACCGTCGGGACGAGCGTCCCCGCGGCCCGCGTCGTGATGACGAGCGGGGCCAGGGCGGCGGCAGGCGGCCGTACGTGCAGGGGCGTGGGCGGTTCGAGAACACCCGGGGCCGTGACGAGCGCCGTGAGGAGCGGGAGCCGGTCAAGCGGCTGCCCATCCCGGACGACGTGACGGGTCAGGAGATCGACCCCAGCGTGCGTCAGGAGCTCATGAGCCTGCCGAAGACGCTCGCTGAGGACGTGGCGCGCAACCTCGTCATGGTGGCCCGGCTGCTTGACGAGGACCCGGACCTGGCCTACGGCTACTCCAGGGTCGCCCTGCGACTCGCGTCCCGTGTCGCCGCCGTGCGTGAGGCGGCCGGCTTCGCCTCGTACGCCACGGAGCGGTACGCCGAGGCGCTGGCCGAGTTCCGGGCCTGCCGGCGGATGACGGGCACGGTCGACCTGTGGCCGGTCATGGCGGACTGCGAGCGGGGCATGGGCCGCCCGGAGCGCGCGCTGGAGATGGCGGGCGCGCCGGAGGTGCACAAGCTGGACCGCGCGGGTCAGGTGGAGATGCGCCTGGTGGCCGCCGGTGCGCGGCGCGACATGGGCCAGAACGAGGCCGCCGTCGTCACCCTGCAGAGCCCGGAGCTGGCGTCCAACGCCGTGCACCCGTGGACGGCGCGACTGCGCTACGCGTACGCCGACGCGCTGCTCGCGGCGGGCCGTGAGGACGAGGCCCGGGAGTGGTTCGCCAAGGCGCTGGAGGCCGACCAGAGCGGCAGCACGGACGCCTCCGACCGGCTGGCGCAGCTGGACGGCGTGGCCTTCGTGGACGCGCTGGACGAGGGTGCGGACGAGGGCGCCGGGGCCGGCGCGCCCGTCACTGCGGATCGGGACGACGACGGCGACGACACCGACGCGGCCGCCGAGGACTCCGCGGATGCCGAGGCCTCCGACGACGAGGAGCACGAGGACCACGAGGCCGGTGACGCCGGGGAGTCGGACGTCGACCTGACCGACGAGGCCGACCCGACGGCGTTCCTGGACGACCCGTTCAAGGAGCCCGCCAAGGGCACCGAGGACTGATCGCCGGAGCAAGGGGAAGGGCGGCATCCGCGTCACGCGGGTGCCGCCCTTCGCGTTGTGCGGCTTCAGGCCGGCGTGCCGTCGAGTTCCAGGCTGCGCAGCACCAGGCCGGTCGCCGGCTTCGGGCCGAAGGAGGTCGACTTGCGCGGCATCGTCACGCCCTGCTTGGCGAGGTCGTGCACGACGCTCTCGCGCACCGGGTGGATGAGCACGGCCGTGCCGCCATACTGCTCGGCGTGCTCGACCGCGGCCTGGGTGTCGTGGATGTAGTGGATGTGCTCTGGGGCGTCGGGCACTTCCCAGATCCGGTCCAGGAGCAGGTTGTGCAGCACGGTGGCGTCCAGCTGCCGCCATTCCTCGGGCCGGTCCGTGGGGATGGCCCGGTCGAGGGCCTCGGTGTCCGGCCGGTCCAGGAGGTGGAAGCGGCCGTCGCCGGTGAGCAGGAAGGCGTTGCCCTCGGCCGCCGCGGCCTCCAGGGCGGCCAGGGCCTCCGGGAGGGGGCCGGGCAGCTCCTGTACGCGGAAGGCGTGGCGGGCCGCCTCGACGGCCCGCGCGACGGGCAGTTGCGGCAGCACGCGGTGGATGGCGCGGACCCGCAGCGGGTAGCGGGCGGTGTCGACCAGCAGCACCAGGCCGTAGTCCCAGGGGCTGGGGGCCTCGTGCTCGGCCTGCAGCAGCAGGTACGTGGCCCAGCGGTGGTGGCCGTCGGCGATGACGGCCTGGTGCCGGGACAGGTCGGCGTCGACCGCGGCGATCGCCCCCGGGTCGGTGATCGCCCACAGACGGTGGTGGATGCCGTCCTCGGTCGTCGTGGCCAGCAAGGGCGGCCCCGCGACGGTGCGTTCGACGACCTCGGCCGCCTCCCCGTCGTCGCCCCGGTACGCCAGCAGCAGTGGTTCGAGGTTGGCGGCCGTGGCACGCATGAGCGCCGCGCGGTCGGCGACCGGGCCGGGCATCACGTCCTCGTGCGGCAGCACGATCCGTTCCTCGGGCGGGGTCAGGCGCAGGGCACCGATGAGGCCGCGCTGCACCTGATCGCCCTCGCGCTGCTCGTACACGTACAGGGCGGGCTTGGGGTCGAGGGCCAGGACGCCCTCCTCCTGCCATTGGAACAGCGCCCAAGCGGCCTTGCGATGCCGGCCGTCCGGGGGCTCGGCGGTGGGCAGGATGAGCCGCACGACATTGTGCGGGTCGGCTGTCTCCAGGTGCCGCTGCTCCTCGGGCCGGACGACGACGTCGTACGGTGGCGAGGTGACCGCGGCCAGGCTGCCGACCCGCTCGGGGACGTAGCGGAGCGCGCGGAACGGCGCCAGCCGCAAGCCCCGTACAGCGGGTCCGGAATTGCTCATCCGGGCATGCTACGCGGGTCATGTCCGCGAAGTGTGCCGAGTGATCGACGACATACGAGGAGCGACCGCCCGATGACCCACAGGACCGGCCCGGCCGGCAGTGAAAGCCCCCTTGACCAGGCGTACGACACCGCCCTGCTCGATCTGGACGGAGTGGTCTATGCGGGTGGTGACGCGATCGCGCACGCCGTGGAGTCGCTCGGCTCGGCGCGGGCCCACGGCATGCGGTCGGCGTACGTCACCAACAACGCCGCCCGCACGCCGCGGACCGTCGCGGAGCACCTGACGCGGCTCGGCGTGCCGGCCGAGGCCGAAGAGGTCATCACCTCCGCCCAGGCGGTGGCCCGGCTGATCGCGGATCAGGTCCCGGAGGGCGCACGGGTGCTGGCGATCGGCGGCGAGGGGCTGGTGGAGGCGCTGCGTGAACGCGGGCTCCAGCCGGTCGCCTCGGCCGACGACGACCCGGCCGCGGTCGTGCAGGGCTACTCGCCCAAGGTCGGCTGGGAGCAGCTCGCGGAGGCGGCGTACGCGGTCAACCGCGGTGTGCCGTGGTTCGCCTCCAACACCGACCTGACCATCCCGACCGCCCGTGGCACGGCACCGGGGAACGGCGCGCTCGTCGAGGTGGTCCGGATCGCGACCGGTGGCGAACCGCAGGTCGCGGGCAAGCCGCTGCCGCCCATGCACCGGGAGACGGTCATCAGGACCGGCGCGCGACGGCCGCTGGTGGTCGGCGACCGGCTCGACACGGACATCGAGGGCGCCCACGCGGGCGGCGTCGACTCGCTGCTGGTGCTCACCGGGGTCACCACTCCCGCACTGCTGCTCGCCGCTCCGCCGGAGCACCGGCCCACCTACGTCGACGCCGACCTGCGCGGCCTGCTCACCCCGCAGCCCGAGGTCACGGACGCCGGTGGGGGCGCGTACCGCTGCGGTGGCTGGACCGCCTCGGCGGGCGACGGGGCGCTGCTGCTGGACGGCGACGGCGAGCCCATGGACGGACTGCGGGCGCTGTGCGCGGCGGCCTGGACACGGGCCGGGGACGGCTCCTGCGACCTGGACGCGGAGAAGGCGCTGGACCGGCTGGGGCTCTAGAGGAGCTTGCGCAGCCGCAGCAGGTCGCGGAAGCCCGCCTCCAGCTTGACCCTGCCGCTGCCCCACGCCTTGGCGAAGTGCAGCTTGCCGTCGACGAGCGCGATGAGGTCGTCACCGGCCATGGTCAGCCTTATCTCGGCGCGCTCGGCCGGCGGGCCCTGCACGGTGACCACGTCCTGGATGCGGCCGTCCACCAGACGTCCCACGAAGGTGACGTCGAGATCGGTGATGCGGCAGCTCAGCGAGCGGTCGAGCGCGGCCGCGCTGCGCAGGTCGCCCTCGGTCCCGGCGAGGTTCTCGGACAGCCGCTCGAGCGCGCTGCGGCACTCCTCGATGGTCGCCATGGGCTGTGCGTCTCCCGTTCGGACGTGGCTCGTGCTGGTGCTGATCGACCGTACCGCAGGGGACCGTCGGGGAGACGCGGCGCCATAGGCGGTAGCGTCGTGACCGACGAACTCTGGGGAACTGGCGAAGGCGAGGAGTGAGGGCGTATGCGGGACGCGTTGCGGACCTGTCTGCAGATCGCGGGCGGCCTGACCGAGGCCACCCGGCGACGGGCGGTCGGGGCGGCCAAGGAACTGCTCGACCAGACCGGGATAGACGTCGACGCGGTCCAGCGGAGCATCGGCGAGCGGATCCCGCCCGAGGTGCAGACGCTCGCGGACGAGCTGCTGGCGTCGGGACGGGCCAACCGCGACCTGCTCGTGGGTCTCATCCGCGAGGAGATCGACAAGGCGATGAGCCGGGTCGGGCGGCTCGCGGACGAGGTCACCAAGGTCGGAGTCGTCCTGGAGGCCCTGGAACGCCGCATCCGGAACCTGGAGGACGACGACCGGGAGCCGGCCGGGGCCGACCTGACGGACGAGGAGCCGGACCCCGGTCTGTACGTGCCGCCGCAGCCGCCGGTGGAGCACGCACCGGTCGCCAGGTCCGCGCCCGCGCCCGCGGCCGCGAAGAAGCCCACGGGGACGGGCGCTGCCGCCGCCACCCCGGTGGCGCGCAAGAACGCCGCGCCGGCGCAGCCTCCCGCCACGCCTGAGGTTCCTGTGGTTCCGGAGCCCGACATGGCCCCGGGCACGGCTGCCGTGCCGGTCGCGCGGAAGAACGCGGCCCCGCCGAAGTCGCCCGCGGCGAAGAAGGCGGCCCCTGCCGCGAAGCGGACCGCCCCGGCCAAGAAGGCGGCCCCGGCGAAGACCACGGCCGCGGCGAAGAAGGCGACCGCTTCCGGCACCGCGTCCGCGGCCAAGAAGGCCGACCCTGCCAAGAAGACCGCGGCAGCGCCCGGCGCGGCTGCGGCTGCGCCTGGGAAGAAGACGACGGCGGCCAAGAAGGCCGCCCCCGCCAGGAAGACCGCCGCGGTGTCCGGCACCGCTGCCACCGCCCCGGCCAAGAGGACGACGGCGGCCAAGAAGGCCACTCCCGCGAAGAAGGCGGCCCCGGCGAAGACCACGGCCCCGGCGAAGAAGGCGACCGCCTCCGGCACCGCGTCCGCGGCCAAGAAGGCCACCACCGCCAAGAAGGCGGCGGGCCGCACGCAGGAGGTGGAGGGACGTGACTGAGGCCGGGCTCGAGGGCGTGGCACCCGCGCCCGCACCGGAGGCCTCGGTCCCGGCGGAGGCGGTCGCCGACGCGGGGCCGCGTCCGCTGGGGGTCGTGCTGGACGCCACGGGGAATACCGAGGTGGACGCCGTCCTTGTCCGCCTGCGGGATGCCGACCTGCTTCCCACCGAGGATCACGTCGAGGTGTACGAGGATGTACACCGTGGGCTGCGCGACACGCTCACGGGACTCGACGCCGACAACAGGAGCTGAACCTCACGTGGCACGACGCCGACTCGACGCCGAGCTGGTGCGCCGGAACCTGGCCCGCTCGCGGGAGCACGCCGGGCAGCTGATCACCGCCGGCCGGGTGACCGTGGGCGGGACGACCGCGACGAAGGCCGCCACGCAGGTGGAGACCAGCGCCGCGGTCGTCGTCGCCGATGACGCCTCGGACCCGGACTACGTCTCCCGCGGCGGCCACAAGCTGGCCGGGGCGCTGGCGGCGTTCGTGCCCCACGGGCTGCTCGTGGAGGGGCGCCGCGCGCTGGACGCCGGGGCGTCCACGGGCGGCTTCACCGACGTCCTGCTCCGCAACGGCGCGGCGCACGTCGTCGCCGTCGACGTCGGCTACGGGCAGCTCGCGTGGTCGCTGCAGAGCGATGAACGCGTCACCGTGAAGGACCGTACCAACGTGCGCGAGTTGACGCTCGAGCAGATCGACAACCAGCCGGTGGACCTTGTCGTCGGCGACCTGTCCTTCATCCCGCTCGGGCTCGTCCTGCCCGCCCTCGTACGCTGCGCCGCGCCCGACGCGGACCTGGTCCTGATGGTCAAGCCGCAGTTCGAGGTGGGCAAGGAGCGACTGGGCAGCGGCGGTGTCGTCCGCAGCCCTCAGCTGCGCGCCGAGGCCGTACGACAGGTCGCCGGACAGGCGGCCGCACTGGGACTGGGGGTGCTGGGCGTGACCGCGAGCCCGTTGCCGGGACCGTCGGGGAATGTGGAGTACTTTCTGTGGCTGCGCGCCGGGGCGCCCGAACTGGACCCGGCGGATGTCGACCGCGCTGTGGCGGAGGGGCCCCGTTGAGCGAGACGCACGAGACGCACGAGGTGCACGGGACGTCCGGCCGCACCGTCTTCCTCCTCGCCCACACCGGGCGGCCGGCGGCCATCCGCAGCGCCGAGCGGGTGGTCCAGGGGCTGAAGCGCTGCAACATCGGCGTACGGGTGCTGGCCGAGGAGGCCGAGGACCTGACGCTGCCCGGGGACGGCGGGGTGCAGCGGGTGCAGGAGATCGGCCCGGAGACCGTCGCGGACTGCGAGCTGATCATCGTCCTGGGCGGTGACGGCACGCTGCTGCGCGGCGCGGAGTTCGCGCGCGCCTCCGGGGTGCCGATGCTCGGCGTCAACCTGGGCCGGGTCGGCTTCCTCGCGGAGGCCGAGCGCGACGACCTGGACAAGGTCGTCGACCGCGTGGTCACCCGCGACTACGAGGTCGAGGAGCGCATGACGATCGACGTCCTGGTGCGCAACGACGGCCGGGTCGTCCACACCGACTGGGCGCTGAACGAGGCGTCGGTGGAGAAGCAGGCGCGCGAGCGGCTGCTGGAGGTCGTCACGGAGGTGGACGGCCGTCCGGTCTCCCGCTTCGGCGGCGACGGGGTGGTGATGGCGACCCCGACCGGGTCGACCGCGTACGCCTTCTCGGCCGGCGGGCCGGTGGTCTGGCCCGAGGTGGAGGCGCTGCTGATGGTGCCGATCAGCGCGCACGCGCTCTTCGCGAAGCCGCTGGTGACCTCCCCGAAGTCGGTGCTGGCGGTGGAGGTGCAGCCGAAGACTCCGCACGGAGTGCTGTGGTGCGACGGGCGGCGCTCGGTGGACCTTCCGGCCGGGGCCCGCGTGGAGGTCCGGCGGGGCGCGGTGCCGGTGCGGCTGGCGCGGCTCCACCACGCCTCCTTCACGGACCGGCTGGTCGCGAAGTTCGCGCTGCCGGTGGCCGGCTGGCGGGGCGCGCCGCACTGAGTTTGCCCTCAGGGGTGAGGCCCGTCGCGCGGCGGCCCGCAAACCTCGTATGGTCGTATCCGTGTTGGAGGAAATGCGGATCCGGTCGCTGGGAGTCATCGAGGACGCCGTGGTCGAGCTGTCGCCCGGCTTCACCGCGGTGACCGGCGAGACCGGCGCGGGCAAGACCATGGTCGTCACCAGTCTCGGGCTGCTGCTGGGCGGCCGTGCCGATCCCGGTCTGGTCCGGATCGGTACGAAATCGGCGTCGGTCGAGGGGCGGATCACGCTGGCGGCGGGCGCGCCCGCCGCCGTGCGGGCCGAGGAGGCGGGCGCCGAGCTGGACGACGGTGCGCTGCTCATCAGCCGTACCGTCTCGGCGGAGGGCCGCTCCAGGGCCTTCGTGGGCGGGCGCTCGGTCCCCGTGGGGCTGCTGGGCGAGCTGGCGGACGAGCTGGTCGCCGTACACGGCCAGACCGACCAGCAGGGCCTGCTGCGGCCGGCCCGCCAGCGTGAGGCGCTGGACCGGTACGCGGGCGACGCCGTCGCCGTGCCGCTGGCCAAGTACGCGGGCGCCTACCGGCGGCTGCGCGAGGTCGCGGGCGAGCTGGACGAGCTGACCACGCGGGCCCGGGAGCGGGCCCAGGAGGCGGACCTGCTGCGCTTCGGCCTGGACGAGGTCGCCGCCGCCGAGCCGCTGCCCGGCGAGGACGCCGACCTGGCCGCCGAGGCCGAGCGGCTGGGCCACGCCGAGGCGCTCGCGTCGGCCGCGACCCAGGCGCACGCCGCGCTCGCGGGGAACCCCGAGGACCCCGAGGGCGTCGACGCGGGCATGCTCGTCGCGGGCGCCCAGCGCGCGCTGGACGCCGTCCGCTCCCACGACCCGGCGCTGGCCGCGCTCTCGGACCGGATCGGCGAGATCGGCATCCTCCTCGGTGACGTCGCCGGCGAGCTCGCCGGGTACGCCGACGACCTGGACGCCGATCCCCGGCGCCTGGCGGTCGTGGAGGAGCGGCGGGCCGTCCTCGCCCACCTCACCCGCAAGTACGGGGAGTCCATCGACGCCGTCCTGGCGTGGGCCGAGCAGGGCGCGGCCCGGCTGGGCGAGCTGGAGGGCGACGACGAGCGGATCGGGGAGCTCACCGGGGAGCGCGACGCGCTGCGCGCCGAGCTCGGCGACCTCGCCCAGGCCCTCACCGACGCCCGGGGGGAGGCGGCGGACCGTTTCGCCGCGGCCGTCACGGCGGAGCTCGCGCAGCTCGCCATGCCGCACGCCCGGGTCGGTGTCGCCCTACGGCAGACGGAGGACGAGGAGGGCATCGAGGTCGGCGGCCGCCGGGTCGCCTACGGCGCGACCGGCGCGGACGAGGTCGAGCTGCAGCTCGCACCCCACCCGGGCGCCCCGGCCCGGCCGATCGCCAAGGGTGCTTCCGGCGGTGAGCTGTCCCGGGTGATGCTCGCCGTCGAGGTCGTCTTCGCCGGGTCGGACCCGGTGCCGACGTACCTGTTCGACGAGGTCGACGCGGGCGTCGGCGGCAAGGCGGCGGTCGAGGTCGGCCGGCGCCTGGCGCGTCTGGCGCGGACCGCGCAGGTCGTGGTCGTCACGCACCTGCCCCAGGTGGCCGCGTTCGCGGACCGGCAGCTGCTGGTCGAGAAGACGAACGACGGGTCCGTGACGCGGAGCGGGGTGCGCGTCCTGGAGGGTGAGGAGCGGGTACGCGAGCTGTCGCGGATGCTCGCGGGGCTGGAGGACTCGGAGCTCGGGCGGGCGCACGCGGAGGAGTTGCTGGCCGCGGCCCGCGAAGCGCGCTGACGCGCGCCGGGACCGCGGGTACGCGGTGCGCCACCGGGCCCGTGTGCCCGGTGGCGCGGCCGCTGTCGTGGGCCCCGGGCCGGGTGGGCCGTCGCTCCGGCCACCGGGTGTGCGGGTCGCGGGGCTCGCCTTCGCCACTGGGGGTGCGGCCTTGCCGCGGCGGGTGGCCGACCGCCGTCCCCGGTGTGACGGGGTGCCCTTCCCGCCTGCCGGGCGCCGTCCGGCAGACCCCCGGGAGGGGTTTGCGCGCACCGCACTCGGGGCGGAGGCGGTCGGCAACGCCGCCGGCCGGTCCGTGGCCGGTCCGTCGGGGGCACCGCCGTCCCGGCCGTGGCCGTGCGCCGGCGCGTGCCACGCCCGAGGGCGGGTACCCCCGCTTGCGGGTGCGGGGTCGGCGTGATGGGGGAGCGGGGGGCACTCGTAAGGGTGGTCCCGCGTACGTGTGGCCGGGTGGGGGTGGGGCATCGCTCCCTGGATGGCCTATCGGCCTGGCATCCTTGAGGGAGCACCCCGCCGCCCTCCGCACGATGCCGAGTCAGGAGCCCTACTCCGCGTGAGCAGTTCACCGAGCCCCTTGCACGGGCAGCTGCACGCCGTCCACGTGCTGGGCGAGACGGCGCGGGCCCATGTCGCCTCCGTGGCAGGCGGGTTGGTGGCGCGCGGCGTGCAGGTGACGGTCTGCGGTCCGACCGAGGCCGAGGAGCGGTACGGGTTCGGTGCGGCGGGAGCGCGGTTCGCGCCGGTCGAGATCACGCGGCGCGCGCAACCGAGGGCGGACGCGGCCGTGGTGACGGCGTTGCGGGCGGCCTGCGCCGGGGCGGACGTGGTGCACGCGCACGGGCTGCGGGCCGGGCTGCTCGCCACGATGGCGCTGAGCGGGCGCCGTACGCCGCTGGTGGTGACCTGGCACGGCGCGGTGCTGGCCGAGGGCGCGCGGGGGCGGGTGCTGCGGTTGCTGGAGCGCCGGGTGGCGCGGGCGGCGGCGGTCGTGCTGGGCGCCTCGTCGGACCTGGTGGACCGGGCCCGTACGGCCGGGGCCCGGGACGCCCGGCTCGGGCCGATCGGGGTGCCGGCGCCGCCGCGGGTCGCGCCGTCCCCGGAGGCGGTGGCGGAGGCGGAGCGGCGCCGGCACAAGACCCGGGACGAATTCGCCGTGGGGGAGCGTCCGTTGCTGCTCGCGGTGGGCCGTCTGGAGCCGCGCAAGGGGTATCACCTGCTGCTGGACGCGGCCCACGGCTGGGCGGGGCTCGACCCGGCGCCGTTGCTGGTCGTCGCGGGCGAGGGCTCGCTGCGTACGGAGCTCCAGGAGCGGATCGAGACCGAGGAGCTGCCGGTGCGGCTGCTCGGCCGCCGTGACGACGTGCCCGAACTCCTCGCCGCCGCCGAGGTCGTGGTGCTGCCCTCGCGCTGGGAGGCGCGGTCGCTGATCGCGCAGGAGGCGCTGCACGCGGGGGCGCCGCTGGTGGCGACCTCCGTCGGCGGTACGCCCGAACTCGTCGGCGAGGCGGCGGTGTTGGTGCCCTACGGCAATCCGAAGACGCTCGCGGACACCGTCGCGCGTCTGCTGGGGGACCCGGCGCGGCGTGCGGGGCTCGCCGCGGCCGGTCCCGTGCAGGCCGCCACATGGCCGACCGAGGATGACACGGTCGCCCAAGTGCTCAGCATCTACGACGAGTTGACCTCGTCCTGAGGGCCGCTTCGCGGGCGGCGGCGGTGCGGTCAGCCGCCGTACGCGCCGCTCGCGGTGAGCCGCAGCGCCGTGTCGATCAGCGGCACGTGGCTGAAGGCCTGCGGGAAGTTGCCGACCTGCCGCTGCAGCCGCGGGTCCCACTCCTCCGCCAGCAGGCCGAGGTCGTTGCGGAGCGCGAGCAGCTTCTCGAAGAGCCTGCGGGCCTCGTCGACCCGGCCGATCATGGCGAGGTCGTCGGCGAGCCAGAAGGAACACGCGAGGAAGGCGCCCTCGTCGCCGGGGAGGCCGTCCAGGTTCTCGCCGCCGGGCGGGGCGTCGGTCGGGTAGCGCAGCACGAAGCCGTCCTCGGTGGACAGTTCCCGCTGGATCGCCTCGATGGTGCCGATGACGCGCTTGTCGTCCGGCGGCAGGAAGCCGACCTGCGGGATGAGCAGCAGCGAGGCGTCCAGCTCGCGCGAGCCGTAGGACTGCGTGAAGGTGTTGCGTTCCTTGTCGTAGCCCTTCTCGCACACGTCGCGGTGGATCTCGTCGCGCAGGTCGCGCCAGCGCTCCAGCGGGCCGTCGACCTCGCCGGACTCGATGAGCTTGACGGTGCGGTCGACGGCGACCCAGGCCATGACCTTGGAGTGGACGAAGTGCCGGCGCGGGCCGCGGACCTCCCAGATGCCCTCGTCCGGCTCGTCCCAGTGGTCCTCCAGGTACTGGATGAGCCGGATCTGCAGGAGGGAGGCGTAGTCGTTGCGGGCCAGGCCGGTCATGTGCGCCAGGTGCAGGGCCTCGGTGACCTCGCCGTAGACGTCGAGCTGGAGTTGGTGGGCGGCGCCGTTGCCGACCCGGACCGGGATGGAGTTCTCGTAGCCGGGCAGCCAGTCCAGCTCGGTCTCGCCGAGCTCGCGCTCACCGGCGATGCCGTACATGATCTGCAGGTTCTCGGGGTCGCCGGCGACCGCGCGCAGCAGCCACTCGCGCCAGGCGCGGGCCTCGTCGCGGTAGCCGGTGCGCAGCAGGGAGGACAGGGTGATCGCCGCGTCGCGCAGCCAGGTGAAGCGGTAGTCCCAGTTGCGGACGCCGCCGATGTCCTCGGGCAGGGAGGTGGTGGGCGCGGCGACGATGCCGCCGGTCGGCCCGTACGTCAGTGCCTTGAGGGTGATCAGGGAGCGGACCACGGCGTCCCGGTAGGGGCCGTGGTAGGTGCACTGGGCGACCCACTCGCGCCAGAAGTCCTCGGTGGCCTCCAGCGAGGCCTCGGGCTCGGCGAGCGGGGGCGGCTCCTTGTGGGAGGGCTGCCAGCTGATGGTGAAGGCGATGCGGTCGCCGGGCGAGACCGTGAAGTCGGCGTAGGTGGTCAGGTCCTTGCCGTACGTCTCGACATCGGTGTCGTGCCAGACGGAGTCCGGGCCGGCGACGGCGACGGTGCGCTCGCCCACCTTGTGCACCCACGGCACGACCCAGCCGTAGCTGAAGCGCATGCGCAGCGCGGACCGCATCGGCACCCGGCCGCTGACGCCCTCGACGATCCGGATCAGCTGGGGGGCGCCGTCACGCGGCGGCATGAAGTCGATCACACGGACCGTGCCGCGGGGGGTGTCCCACTCGGACTCCAGCACCAGGGAGTCGCCCCGGTAGCGGCGCCGGGTGGCGGCCGGGGACGGGGTGCCGTTCGCGTGGGCGGGGCCGAGCCGCCAGTAGCCGTGCTCCTCGGTGCCGAGCAGGCCCGCGAAGATCGCGGGGGAGTCGAAGCGGGGCAGGCACAGCCAGTCGACCGTGCCGTCCCGGCACACCAGGGCGGCGGTCTGCATATCGCCGATGAGTGCGTAATCCTCGATACGCCCGGCCACGTAGGTCTCCCAGTCGAACGACGGCGGCGCCCCTTGGGACTGGGGCGGTGATTGCGGTCTGTGGATCTGTCGACGAGCTCTTTCCCGGGAGCGGGCGGGGTAGTGCCGTGCCGGTTCACTCGCATCGAATCGATGTGTCCGAGCAGGATACGACGACAACGCGGGCTGTGCGGAAGCGACGACCGCCCCCGCTGGGCCGGTCGGGTGCATTTTGTCGTACCAAACTCCCGGTGACCGCGTTTTTCGTCAGAGAGCCGCCCGCACCGTCTGGTGCGCGTCACTGATACCCTGGTAGCCCGTGGGCCGGTGGCCTGAACCACTGAACCGCCGCGACGACACCCCTCTTCCTCACCATGGTGCCGTCCCGACCACCACCTCGCGACCACGGGAGCCCCCTGTTGGCACTGCCGCCCAAATCCACGACGACCAAGCACCTCTTCGTCACGGGGGGTGTCGCCTCCTCGCTCGGCAAGGGCCTGACGGCCTCCAGCCTCGGCGCACTGCTCAAGGCCCGGGGTCTGCGCGTCACCATGCAGAAGCTCGACCCGTACCTCAACGTGGACCCGGGCACGATGAACCCGTTCCAGCACGGTGAGGTGTTCGTCACGGACGACGGCGCCGAGACCGACCTGGACATCGGCCACTACGAGCGCTTCCTGGACGTGAACCTCGCCGGCTCGGCCAACGTCACCACCGGGCAGGTCTACTCCTCGGTGATCGCCAAGGAGCGGCGCGGCGAGTACCTGGGCGACACCGTGCAGGTCATCCCGCACATCACCAACGAGATCAAGTCCCGCATCCGGCGCATGGCGACCGAGGACGTGGACGTGGTGATCACGGAGGTCGGCGGCACCGTCGGCGACATCGAGTCGCTGCCCTTCCTGGAGTCCGTGCGGCAGGTCCGGCACGAGGTCGGCCGGGACAACGTCTTCGTGATGCACATCTCACTGCTCCCGTACATCGGCCCCTCCGGCGAGCTGAAGACCAAGCCGACCCAGCACTCCGTGGCCGCGCTGCGCAGCATCGGCATCCAGCCCGACGCGATCGTGCTGCGCGCCGACCGCGAGGTGCCGACCTCCATCAAGCGCAAGATCTCGCTGATGTGCGACGTCGACGAGGAGGCCGTGGTCGCGGCGATCGACGCCCCGTCGATCTACGACATCCCCAAGGTGCTGCACACCGAGGGCCTGGACGCGTACGTGGTCCGCAAGCTGAACCTGCCGTTCCGCGACGTCGACTGGGCGCAGTGGGACGACCTGCTGGGGCGGGTCCACCAGCCCGAGCACGAGGTGAAGGTCGCCCTCGTCGGCAAGTACATCGACCTGCCGGACGCCTACCTGTCGGTGACCGAGGCGCTGCGCGCCGGCGGCTTCGCCAACAACGCCAAGGTCAACATCAAGTGGGTGACTTCGGACGAGTGCAAGACCGCGGCCGGCGCGGCCCGACAGCTCGGCGACGTGGACGCGATCTGCGTGCCCGGCGGCTTCGGCGACCGCGGTGTGGAGGGCAAGGTCTCGGCGATCACCTTCGCCCGCGAGAACCGCATCCCGCTGCTGGGTCTGTGCCTGGGCCTGCAGTGCGTGGTCATCGAGGCGGCCCGCAGCCTGGCCGGCATCCCGGACGCCAACTCCACCGAGTTCGACGCCGCGACCGCCCACCCGGTGATCTCCACCATGGCCGAGCAGCTCGACATCGTCGCCGGCCAGGGCGACCTCGGCGGCACCATGCGGCTGGGCCTGTACCCGGCGAAGCTCGCCGAGGGTTCCATCGTCCGCGAGGTCTACGGCGGCGAGCCCTACGTCGAGGAGCGGCACCGCCACCGCTACGAGGTGAACAACGCCTACCGCGGCGAGCTGGAGAAGAAGGCCGGCCTGGTGTTCTCCGGCACCTCCCCGGACAACACGCTGGTCGAGTACGTCGAGTACCCCCGCGACGTGCACCCGTACCTGGTGGCCACCCAGGCGCACCCGGAACTCAAGTCCCGCCCGACCCGTCCGCACCCCCTGTTCGCGGGTCTGGTCGCGGCCGCCGTCGAGCGCCTCAAGGGTTGATCGATACGGTTGCGGGGGCGGGCCGGCGAACGGCCCGCCCCGGTACCGCGCACGGAGGGCAGCATGCTGAAGGACACTCCCGAGGAGTGGCGGGTCACCGCCACCGCCACCCCCTTCACCGGGAAGAAGACCAGCGTCCGCACCGATGACGTCGTCATGCCCGACGGCGGCGTCGCCCGGCGCGACTACCAGGTCCACCCCGGCTCGGTGGCCGTGCTCGCCCTCGACGACCGGGACCGGGTCCTGGTCCTCAAGCAGTACCGCCACCCCGTGCGGATGAAGCTGTGGGAGATCCCCGCCGGGCTGCTCGACGTCCCCGGCGAGAACCCGCTGCACGCCGCCCAGCGCGAGCTGTACGAGGAGGCCCACGTCAAGGCCGAGGACTGGCGGGTGCTCACGGACGTGTACACCACGCCCGGCGGCTGCGACGAGGCCGTGCGGATCTTCCTGGCGCGGGGCCTGTCCGAGGTGGAGGGCGAGCGCTTCGAGGTGTCGGAGGAAGAGGCCGACATGGAGTTCGCCCGGGTCCCGGTGGACCAGCTGGTCCGCGGCGTCCTCGCGGGGGAACTGCACAACAACTGCCTCGTGGTGGGCGTGCTCGCGCTGCAGGCCGCCCGGGCCGGGGACGGCCTGGAGGCGCTGCGCCCCGCCGAGGCCGAGTGGCCCGCGCGACCGTTCTCCGTGTGACCCGTTCGGTCTGACCATCCGATCGTCCGAGAGGGTGATCATTGAGCGGATCCGCCGCGTCGCGCAGGGGGGTTGGACCCATACCGTGAACTAGGCTCTTGCCGTTCGTAGGAGAACGGGAGTGGGCCCGTGGCGGATCACGTGCTGGACGCCGACGCATCGGCGGCGGCCTCTGACGACGGCCCGTGGGGGCCGGCGTCGCAGACCCCGGCACACGGCACGCTGCCCCCCGGCCTGCCGGGGTTCGTCGGCCGCCGCCGCGAGCTCGAGGAACTGCGCGCCGACATCGACCGGCCGGGCCTGGCGGCCCTGCGCGGCCAGACGCCCGACGGCAGCCGCGTGCTCCTCGTGGCCGGCCGGCCGGGCTCGGGACGGACGGCGCTGGCCGTGCGGCTCGCCCACGAGGTCGCCGACCGCTACCCCGGCGGCCAGTTCTACGTACGGCTCAGCGAGAACGACGGCCGGCCGGTGCCGCCCGAGCAGTCCGCCCGCTCGCTGCTGCGCGCGATGGACGTCGAGGTCGAGCCGGCCGCGGAGCGCGAGGAACTGCAGGCCGCACTGCGCACCGCCCTGAACGGGCGCAAGGCCGTCCTCGTCCTGGACGACGTCGTGGACTCCCGCCAACTGCTGGACCTGATGCCCAAAGGCTCGGGGAACCTGCTGGTCGCCACGGCCGAGGGGCCGCTGCCCGGCGTCCACGACGTACGCCCGTGCACCCTGGGCGGGCTCGACCCGGTGGCGTGCGTCGACCTGCTGGCCGAGGCCGTGGGCCGGGTGCGGATCACCAACGACCCCCGGGCCGCGGAGGGCCTCGCCCAGGAGTGCGGCGGCCATCCCGCGGCGCTGCGCCTGGTCGCCGCGTGGCTCGCCGCCCAGCCCCGCACCTCCGTCGCCGAGGCCACCCGCAGGCTGCACGCCGACGCCACCGAGCCGGCCGCGGGACCGGCCACCCCCGCGGCCTCCGAGGGCGGCACGGCCACCCGGGGCGACGGCACGCTCCGCGCCGACGTCGGGTACCGCACGGGCAGCGGCCCGCTGCCGGAGGCGCTGCGCGGCCTGGCCGCGGACGGGCAGGCGCGGGTGCTGCGCCGGGCGGGCACGTCCGCCGACCCGACCGCGCGGAAGCCCGGCGGCGCGCGGGACGCCGACGGTTCCGGGGGAGCGGAGGAGAAGGGGAACGCCGCCCCGCCGCCCACCCCGCGCGCCACCCCCGCGCCGGAGCTGCTGCGCGCCTTCCGCTTCGTCTACGGAGCGCTGTCGCCCGCCGTGGCCCGCATGCTGCGCCTGCTCGCGCTCGCCCCCTCGGGCCTGACCGACGCGCAGACCGCCTCCGCCCTGGGCGGCTGCTCGGTCGAGGCCGCGCAGGCCACGCTCGCGGACCTGGCCGGCTGCGGGCTGCTGCACCCCGAGCCTGCGGCCGGCGACCTGGCGGCGCAGTACCGCGTGCCGGGCTGGCTGACCCCGCCGCTGCGGGCACTGCTGGAGAGCACGGAGAAGCCGTCCGAGGTGCAGCTCGCCCGCGCCCGGATGCTGGAGCGCACGGTACGGCTGCTGCACGCGTGCCGGATGTGCCTGGAGGGCGAGACGGAACCGGACGGGCTGCCCAAGTCGCTGCGCTTCCCCAGCCGTCCGGTCGCGGCCGGGTGGCTGCGGCTGCGGCTGCCGGTCCTGCTGGCCTCCGCACGGCTGGCGGTCGCGGACGGCGAGCTGGACACCCTGGCCCGCCGCCTCATGGCCGGGCTCGTCCGGGCCCTCGCCGCGGACCCCGACGGCGGCGCGACCGCGCCGGAGCGCTACCGGCTCCACCACCTGGTGCTGGACGTGGCCGAGCGGCGCGGGCTGCACCGCGAGAAGGCGGCGGCCCTGCTGAACATCGGCGACCTGGACGTGGAGGCGGCCCGCCCGCTCGACGCCCTCGACCGCTACCGGGCCGCGCTGGTGGCCTCCCGGGAGGCCTACGACGGTGACGCCGAGGGCCGCGCGCTGGAGGCCATCGCCGGGACCTACCTGGAGCTGGACGACCCGCAGCGCGCCTCCGACTGGTACGGCAGGGCGCTGGCCCTGCGGCAGGCCCGGGGCGAGGTGGTCCACCAGGCGCGGCTGCACTCCAGGCTCGGCGCCCTGTTCACCTACGCCGCCCACTACGGCAACGCGCTGCGCGAGTGGCGTGCCGCGGCGGCCGCCCACCGCCGGCTGAAGGACCTGCCCGCGCAGGCCCGCGCCCTCAGCGAGGTGGCCCGGGTCCAGGAGTACGCGGGCCACCCCGAGGACGCCCTGCGGACCTGCCGCGACGCCCTGTACTGGGCCCGGCAGGCGGGGGAGCGGCGGCTGGAGGGCGCCGTGCTGCTGCGCATGGCCGACACCCTGGACCGGCTCGGGGACCCGGCGGGCGCCCGGCTCCAGCGGGCCGCGGCGCGCCGTCTGCTGCCCGCCGAGGAGATTCCGCAGCCCGAGGAGGACTGAGCCCCTCTGTTTCCGGGCCCAAGGGCCCACCGGGGGCCCTCAGATCACGCCGTTCGCGGGCCGTACCTACGAAACTGCCAATGCCTTCGCTGAAAGTAGTCACTTTGTAAGGCTGGACAGTGACTCTTCCTTCACTACACTTGGTCACACCGCAGCACAACGCGGTCAGGTCCGACGTACTCCGTTATGGGGTGACATGTCCGGAGACCTGCACAAACCCTCCACTCCCGTGAACAGGACCGTGATCGACGTGAAGGTCGGCATCCCCCGCGAGGTCAAGAACAACGAGTTCCGCGTGGCCATCACCCCCGCCGGCGTGCACGAGCTCGTCCGAGGCGGCCACGAGGTCTTCGTCGAGCAGGACGCCGGCGTCGGCTCGTCCATCCCGAACGAGGAGTACGTCTCCGCCGGTGCGACGATCCTCCCGACCGCCGACGAGGTGTGGGCCGCCGCCGACCTGGTGCTGAAGGTCAAGGAGCCGATCGCGGAGGAGTACCACCGTCTCCGCAAGGACCAGACCCTCTTCACCTACCTGCACCTGGCGGCGTCCCGCGAGTGCACCGACGCGCTGCTGGAGTCCGGCACCACCGCGATCGCGTACGAGACCGTCGAGTTCGCCAACCGCCAGCTGCCGCTGCTCGCCCCGATGTCCGAGGTGGCCGGCCGGCTGGCCCCGCAGGTCGGCGCGTACCACCTGATGCGCTCGGCCGGCGGCCGCGGGGTGCTCCCCGGCGGCGTCCCGGGTGTGGCCCCGGCCAAGGCGGTCGTGATCGGCGGCGGCGTCTCCGGCTGGAACGCCGCGCAGATCGCCGTCGGCATGGGCTTCCACGTCACCCTGCTCGACCGGGACATCAACAAGCTGCGCGAGGCCGACAAGATCTTCGGCACCAAGGTGCAGACCATCGTCTCCAACGCCTTCGAGCTGGAGAAGGCCGTCCTCGACGCCGACCTCGTCATCGGCGCGGTCCTGATCCCGGGCGCCAAGGCCCCCAAGCTCGTCACCAACGAGCTGGTCTCCCGGATGAAGCCGGGCTCGGTGCTCGTCGACATCGCGATCGACCAGGGCGGCTGCTTCGAGGACTCCCGTCCCACCACGCACGCCGAGCCGACCTTCGCGGTGCACAACTCGGTCTTCTACTGCGTCGCCAACATGCCGGGCGCGGTGCCGAACACCTCCACCTACGCGCTGACCAACGCGACGCTGCCGTACATCGTCGAGCTGGCCAACCGCGGCTGGCGCGAGGCGCTGCGCCGTGACGCCGCGCTCGCCAAGGGCCTCAACACCCACGAGGGCCAGGTCGTCTACGGCCCGGTCGCCGAGGCCCACGGCCTGGACGCGGTCGACCTGGCCACCGTCCTCGGCTGACGCAGGCTGGTCGACTGATCGATTTTTCTCGCG
This sequence comes from Streptomyces sp. NBC_00510, assembly GCA_036013505.1. Taxonomy (NCBI): domain Bacteria; kingdom Bacillati; phylum Actinomycetota; class Actinomycetes; order Kitasatosporales; family Streptomycetaceae; genus Streptomyces; species Streptomyces sp. NBC_00510. The sequence goes on from CP107851.1 coordinate 7,261,995, forward strand.
TTGGCGTCAACTTGTCGCCAATCCGGTACGCACGGCCGGGTCTTGAGTCCCAAGGCCCGGCCGTTCGCGTGGAACCATACTGTTTTGCCGATTCGTCCCCCCGCGAAACATCCCCGGCGTCGTCGTTACACCCTTGACAGCGAGACGTTCGGTTGCCGACACATCGTGCCGTGTCCGGTGGATTGTGTTGCTGTGAACCACCGACACGCCATAGAGTCGCCAACCGTCGGCATGCTGCAACGCTGACCTATTGAGAAGTTTCCTGGTCACCAAGGAGGTAAGACGACTTGTGAATGAGTCGACATTTGCTCCCGGGGGTGGTCAGCCAGGAATGACCGTGCAGACCGACGGCTCCGCACGGCTCGAACCGGTGGCCTCCGTGGCCGTCCGGACGTTCGAGGCGCGCAGGACCGGGACAGACAACGAGACGCGTTACGCGAACCCCATGGCGCACTACGAAGAAGAGCTGCAGGACGGTCAGTTCTACGACCCCGACGCGGAGTACGAACCCGACCCCGAGTACGCGGCCACGCTGGCACCCGACGCGGCGCGGCAGCGCCGAGAGCGCGTGGGCCCCACCGGCCGCCCGTTGCCGTACTTCCCGATCCCCGGCCCACTGACGGACCACGGCCCGGCGAAGATCATCGCCATGTGCAACCAGAAGGGCGGCGTCGGCAAGACGACGTCCACCATCAACCTCGGTGCCGCGCTGGCCGAATACGGCCGCCGCGTCCTCCTGGTCGACTTCGACCCGCAGGGCGCGCTCTCCGTCGGCCTCGGCGTCAACCCGATGGAACTGGACGTCACGGTCTACAACTTGCTGATGGAACGCGGGCTCTCGGCCGACGAGGTGCTGCTGAAGACCGCGGTGCCCGGCATGGACCTGTTGCCCAGCAACATCGACCTGTCGGCCGCGGAAGTCCAGTTGGTCAGCGAGGTGGCCCGCGAGTCCTCGCTGCAGCGCGCGTTGAAGCCGCTGCTGCCCGACTACGACTACGTCATCATCGACTGTCAGCCCTCGCTCGGCCTGCTGACCGTCAACGCCCTGACCGCGGCCCACCAGGTGATCGTCCCGCTGGAGTGCGAGTTCTTCGCGCTGCGCGGTGTCGCGCTGCTCACCGAGACCATCGAGAAGGTCAGGGAACGGCTCAACCCCGAGCTGGAGCTGGACGGCATCCTCGCCACGATGTACGACTCGCGCACCGTGCACAGCCGCGAGGTCCTGGCGCGTGTCGTCGAGGCCTTCGACGACCACGTCTACCACACCGTCATCGGACGGACCGTCCGCTTCCCGGAGACCACGGTCGCCGGTGAGCCGATCACCACCTACGCCTCCAACTCGGTCGGCGCCGCCGCCTATCGCCAGCTCGCCAGGGAGGTGCTCGCCCGGTGTCACGCCGAGTGAGTCTCCCGGGGGCCGACGAACTGTTCCGCACCACCGGGGGGCGGGGGCTCCAGTCCGCGACGCCGCGGCAGCACGCCAACGGCGAGACTCCCGGCGCGGGCACCGGCGGCGGCCCCGGCACGGACTCCGGCGCGCCCGGCGAACGCCCGCTGCGGCCCGTGCCTGCCCCCGCCGAGGAGCCGGCGCCCGAGGAGGCGCCCGTCAGCGAGTCCGCGGCGCCCTCCGAAGCCGCCGAGCACGGCGGACGGGACGCCGGCACCGACGCCGGCACGGCGTCCGCCCCCGCGGCCCGCTCCGTCCCCGAGCAGGCGGGCCCGTCCGGTCCGACCGTCCGGCGCGGCCTGCAGGCCCCCGGAACGGGCTCCACGGGCCCCCAGGCGGCCCCGCAGCCGCCGCAGCCCCCGCAGCCGCGCCGCAAGTCCGGCCGGGCCCCCAGACGGCCCAGCGGGCGCGAGCGCCACGACGAGAAGATCACCGTCTACGTCTCCGCCGAGGAGCTCATGGACCTCGAGCACGCCCGCCTCGTCCTGCGTGGGGAGCACGGGCTCGCCGTGGACCGCGGGCGGATCGTCCGCGAAGCGGTCGCGGTGGTCCTGGCCGACCTCGAGTCCCGCGGCGACGCGAGCATCCTCGTACGCCGCCTGCGCGGCCGCTGACGCGCTCCGCGCGATACGGTGCCGTCCTCCGTACGGCCCCGTCAGCACCATCTGGACCCCCATGCCCCCCGACGACACCGCCAGCCCGCAGCGCTCCCGCCGCCTCCTCGGCCGCGGCCCCGGCGCGAACCCCGTGCCGCCCCCGGCCGTGGCCGACGAGGGCGCGGGCGACGCGGGCGGTGAGTTCGGCCACACCATGTCCGCGGCGGCGCCGTCACCCGACGGCGTCGAGGCCGCGGCGGAGGCCGTCCCGCAGCCCGAGGGGCACCTGCTCGTCGCGGACCCGCCGCCCGCACCGGAGGCGGGGGACGACGAACCCCCGGCCGCGCCGGACGGGCAGGCGCAGTCTGCCGGCGAGCCGGGCGACGAGGGGAGTGCCCAGGAGGGCGCCGCCGCGAACGACGGCCGGTTCACCGTCCGGCTGGCGAACTTCGAGGGCCCCTTCGACCTGCTGCTGCAGCTGATCTCCAAGCACAAGCTCGACGTCACCGAGGTCGCCCTGTCCAAGGTGACGGACGAGTTCATGGCGCACATCCGCGCCATGGGACCGGACTGGGACCTGGACCAGACCACGGAGTTCCTGGTCGTCGCCGCGACGCTGCTGGACCTGAAGGCCGCGCGCCTGCTGCCCGCCGCCGAGGTGGAGGACGAGGAGGACCTCGCCCTGCTGGAGGCCCGGGACCTGCTCTTCGCCCGGCTGCTCCAGTACCGCGCCTACAAGCAGATCGCCGCGATCTTCGCCGAGCGGCTGGAGGCCGAGGCGCTGCACCACCCCCGCACCGTGGGACTGGAGCCGCAGCACGCCGAGCTGCTGCCCGAGGTGGTGCTGAGCATCGGTCCGGAACGCTTCGCGCAGCTCGCCGTCAAGGCGATGCAGCCGAAGCCGAAGCCGCAGGTGTACGTGGACCACATCCACGCGCCGCTGGTGAGCGTCCGCGAACAGGCGGAGCACGTCATCGCGATGCTGCGCGAGCGCGGCGAGGCGAACTTCACGGAGCTCACCTTCGACGCCCCCGACACCCTGACGGTCGTCGCGCGCTTCCTGGCCCTCCTGGAGCTGTACCGGGAGAAGGCGGTCGCGCTCGACCAGGAGGAGGCCCTGGGCACGCTCCGGGTCCGCTGGACGGGCGGCGAGGCGGCACCGGCCCAGCCGCTCGTGACCGATGAATTCGACCAGGTGCCGGCCGCCGCGAAGGACGGGAAGGATGGCTGACGTGACGGAGGTGACCGGGATGACCGGGGTGACCGGGGCGGTCGAGGGGACCGGTGAGGCGGCGGAGGGCACGCCCGCGGGGCTGCTGTCCGTGGCGGAGCTGGAGCTGAGGCCCGCCCTGGAGGCGGTCCTGATGGTCGTCGACGAGCCCGTCACCGAGGAGACCCTGTCGAAGGTGCTGGAGCGCCCGCGCCGGGAGATCGCCACCGCGCTCCACGACCTCGCGGAGGAGTACGCCGCGCAGGGCCGCGGCTTCGACCTGCGCCTGATCGCGGGCGGCTGGCGCTTCTACACCCGGCCCGCGTACGCCGCGGCCGTCGAGAAGTTCGTCCTGGACGGCCAGCAGGCCCGGCTGACCCAGGCCGCGCTGGAGACGCTGGCGGTCGTCGCGTACCGGCAGCCGGTGAGCCGGTCCCGGGTCTCCGCGGTGCGCGGGGTCAACTGCGACGGCGTGATGCGCACCCTTCTTCAGCGGGGTCTGGTGGAGGAGTGTGGGACGGAAGCCGAGACAGGTGCGATCCTGTACAGGACGACGAACTACTTCCTGGAGCGGATGGGCCTGCGCGGCCTGGACGAGCTGCCCGAGCTCGCCCCGTTCCTCCCGGAGGCGGCCGCCGTCGAGGCGGACTCCCTGGAGGGCGTCCCCTCATTCGACCCGGACTCGACGACGGATACTTGATGCGAAGCAGTAGCGGCAGCGGCAGGAACAGCGGCGGCAACCGGAATCCCCGGGGTGCCGATGGGGGCACGTCCCGGTCCAGGACCGGGGGGCAGCGCGACGACCAGCAGAAGCGCGCGGGCCGGCCCCGTCCGGAGGAGCGGCGCTACGACGTCGGCGGCAGCTCCGGCGGCCCCGGTGGAGCGGGCGGAGCCGCCAGGCGCGGCACCGGTGGCAAGCCGGGCGGCACCGGTGGCAAGCCGGGCGGTGCCTCCGGCAAGCCCCGCAAGTCCACACCCGCGCGCCCGCGCGAACTCGACGCCCAGATCGAGGAGCGCAACCGCGAGCGGCACAGCAAGCCCAAGCTGAACCTCCCCAAGACCTTCCCCGGCGCCGAGCAGGAGGGCGAGCGCCTGCAGAAGGTGCTGGCCCGGGCGGGCATGGGCTCGCGCCGCGCGTGCGAGGAGCTGATCGAGCAGCGCCGCGTCGAGGTGAACGGCAAGATCGTCACCGAGCAGGGCCTGCGCGTGGACCCGGACAAGGACGAGGTGCGCGTCGACGGGCTGACCGTCGCCACGCAGTCGTACCTGTTCTTCGCCCTGAACAAGCCGGCCGGCGTCGTCTCCACGATGGAGGACCCCGAGGGCCGCCAGTGCCTCGGCGACTACGTCACCAACCGCGAGACCCGGCTGTTCCACGTCGGGCGGCTGGACACCGAGACCGAGGGCATCATCCTGCTCACCAACCACGGCGAGCTGGCCCACCGTCTCACCCACCCCCGCTACGGCGTGCAGAAGACGTACCTCGCCGCGATCAACGGCGTGCTGCCGCGCGACATCGGCAAGCAGCTCAAGAGCGGCATCGAGCTGGAGGACGGCTGGGCCCGTGCCGACAGCTTCCGCGTCGTGCAGCAGACCGGCAAGAACTACCTCGTCGAGGTGACCCTGCACGAGGGCCGCAAGCACATCGTCCGCCGCATGCTGGCCGAGGCGGGCTTCCCGGTCGACAAGCTGGTCCGCACCAGCTTCGGCCCGATCGCGCTCGGCGACCAGAAGTCGGGGTGGCTGCGGCGGCTCACCAACACCGAGGTGGGCATGCTCATGCGCGAGGTCGACCTCTGAGCCGTCCGGTCCCCGCCGTCACGGGCCGGTCCGCGCCCCCTGCCGGACCGGTTTTCTGACCGGCTTCTCATCGGATAAGGACTTTCCCGGAGGACGCCGTTCCGGGAAGGATGGCGCAATGACCATCCACGCCGAACGTCTGCGCGGGGCCGGGCTGCCCGAACTCTCCCCGGCCCTCGCCCAGCAGGGACACCCGTTGCTGTTCGCCACCGTCTCCGGTGCGCACCTGTACGGCTTCCCGTCCCGCGACTCCGACGTGGACCTGCGCGGCATCCACCTCCTCCCGCTGTCCGACCTGATCGGGCTGCGGGAGGGCGAGGAGACCCAGACCCGCATGTGGGAGCAGGACGGCCTCGAACTCGACCTGGTCACCCACGACCTGCTGAAGTTCGCCCGGCTCATGCTGCGGCGCAACGGCTACGTCCTGGAGCAGCTGCTGTCCCCGCTCGTGGTGCACACCAGCGGCGTCCACGCCCAACTGGTCGACCTGGCACCCGGGGTCATCACCAGCCACCACGCCCACCACTACCGGGGCTTCGCCCGTACCCAGTGGGAGCTGTACGAGAAGACCGGCGAGCTCAAGCCGCTGCTCTACACCTTCCGGGTGCTGCTGACCGGCATCCACCTGATGCGCACCGGCACCGTCGAGGCGCACCTGCCGACGCTGCTGGAGCACGTCACCGCCCCCGGGTACGTCCGCGAACTCATCGACGAGAAGGCCGTCGCCGAGCACGGCCTCGCCATGGACCTCGACCCGCGCCGCGTCCACGCCGACGTCGAGGCCCTGCACGCGGGTCTGGACGACGCGCAGCGGGACACCCGGCTGCCCGGCGAGCCGGCGGCCTACGACGCCCTCCACGACCTGGTCGTCCGCACCCGGGTGGCCGCGGCGTGAGACGGGCCGCCTCGGGGGCGATGACGGGGCTGGCGATCGGTGACGCGCTCGGTTTCCCCACGGAGTTCAACGACGTCCCGTCGATCCTCGCCAAGTGCGGTCCGTGGCGGGAGATGGAACTGCCCCGCCCGGCCTTCGTCACCGACGACACGCAGATGACGCTCGCCCTCGGCCGCGGGCTGCGCACGGCGATGGAACGAGGCCCCCTCACGCCGTCCCGGCTCGCCCGCCCGGTGCGCGAGGAGTACGTCGACTGGTACCACTCGCCCGACAACAACCGTGCCCCCGGCCGCACCTGCCTGGTCGCCTGCGAGAAGCTGGACCACCCGGACCGGCCCTGGCAGGAGGCCAGCCAGACAGGCTCCAAGGGCTGCGGCGCGAACATGCGGGTCGCCCCGGTCGGCCTCGTCCCCGGCCTGCGCCCCGAGGAACGGGCGGGGGCGGCCCAGTTGCAGTCCGCGCTCACCCACGGCCACCCCACGGCGCTCGCGGCCTCCGACCTCACCGCGCACGCCGTCCACCTGCTCGCGCGGGGCGCCGCCCCCGCGGAACTGACCGCCCTGCTGCGCGCCTACGCGATGGAGCAGCGCGACACGTACCACGAGTGGTGGCTCGGCGACCTGTGGCTGCGTGCCCAGGACCACGGCCCGGTGGCCTTCGTCCGGCGCGGCTGGGACGAGTGCCTCGGGGTGCTCGACCGCCTCGACGAGGCCCTCGCGGCGCCCGACCGGGAGGCCGACCCGTGCCTGGCCGGCGGCGCGGGCTGGATCGCCGAGGAGGCGTTCGCGACCGGCCTGCTGTGCTTCCTGCTCTTCCCGGACGAACCCGTCACCGCGGTGCGCCGGGCGGCGTGCTCCTCGGGGGACTCCGACTCGATCGCCTGCCTGACGGGCGCCTTCGCCGGCGCGCACCACGGCCTGGCGGCCTGGCCGGACGCCTGGGTGGAGCGGCTCGAGCACCGTGACGAACTACTGGCCCTCGGCGCCCTCTGGGACGGCGACGGCGGCTGACGCCCGCCGGACCCGGACGAGGAAGTCCTCGACGCGGGCCCGGTCCGGCTCGTCCGGGAGCGGACTGCGCGGGGCGGCGGCGTCGGCCTCCTCGCGCAGCCGGAGCATCCAGGACTCCGTCTCCGCCCAGCCGACCTCGCCCCGCTTGACCGCCAGCAGCCGCTCCCGGTGGTCGCCGACCCCTATGCGCAGTTCGCCGGTGCGGAGCAGGTCGCGGGAGCTGATCAGCAGGCGCAGCAGGTGCATGGCGTGCTTCCAGCGGGGCGCGCCGTGCGTGCGGACGTCGGCCTCCAGCTTCCGCAACTGGCCGGTGGCGTAGCGCGCGAAGCTCTCGTGGACGTGCCGGGACAGGAAGGCGCCGCGCAGGGCGAGCAGTTCCTTCCCGGTGTCGTCGACGTGCTCGACGAGGGGGGAGTGGAGGCACTCCAGGATGTTGGGGTTGGCGCGCAGCGCGAGCTCGCAGAACCGCTCCAGCTCCCAGGAGAACTGCTCGGGCTCCGGGCCGTCCACGTGGCGGGGCGGCTTGTCGAAGCGCCAGAAGAGCGGCGTGGGCGCCACGTACACCCCGCGACGGTCGGTGTCGCTGCCGTCCGTGGCCAGGCCGAAGGCGCGTGAGCCCATCACACAGGCGTAGACGGTGTGCCGGCGTACGAGGTCGTGGTCGCGCATGGACCGGGATCGTACGGGCTACACGAGGAGGATCTCGCCGTCTTTTTCGGTGATCTCCTTGGGGGGAAGCGGCTTCTTGGCCGGTCCCGCGGCCACCGAGGCGTCGGTGATGCGGAACTTGCTGCCGTGGCAGGGGCAGTTGATGGTGCCGTCGGAGACGGTGTTCACCAGGCAGCCCTGATGGGTGCAGACGGCGGAGAAGGCCTTGAACTCGCCGGCCTGGGGCTGGGTCACCACGACCTTCTTGTCCGTGATCACCGTGCCGCCGCCCACGGGCACGTCGGCCGCCTTCACCAGCACCTCGCCTTCCCCGGACGGGGGAGCGGAGGCCGGTGCCGAGGTCGGCGCGGAGACGGGCGCCGAGGCCGGTGGTGGCGCGGAGGTCGCCGCCGCGGGCGGCGCGCTCTCTTCGCCGTACTTGCTGCAACCCGCCAGCGCTGCAGTGGACAGCAGCACCATGCGTCGCTTCATGTCGTCACCCCGACCGTTCTGAAGAACCACAACGCGGACGTCAGCCACAGCACCGTCAGCGCCGTGAAGACCAGCCCGCCGACGACCGGCAGCAGCCAGCCCGGCAGTCGCTCGGCCCGCAGCAGCAGCATCTTTGCGGTGAATGCCCCGAAAAAGAAGCACCCGAGCAGCGAGTGCCACATCACGCGGCTGCTGTACGTCTGATAGCCCAACGCGTACAGGCAGTGCACGGCGACCGGGACGGCCAGCAGGAACGCGATCCGGCCCGACCAGCGGTGCAGCCCGCCGGTCCAGGAGGGGGCGCGGACGCCCGGCACCTTGCCGTACATCACCAGCGCCGAGACCGCCTGCACCACGGCGAAGGCGAAGGCGGCCGTGGCGAGCCAGGACTTGACCGCGCCCGTGCTGGAGAAACCGGCCAGGTTGAAGGCGGTGCCGGCCGGGTCGTGCACCCTGCCGTACGCGCCGAGGGCGACCGCGACCGCCGCGGCGGCGACCGCGGGGACGAGGAACACGGCGACCCGCCGCCGGGGGCGCGGTGACGGGGCCGGGAAGGACGTGGTGGCGGCGTTCGGGTCCGCGTTCATGGGGCGCTCCTGCTCCTGCCTGCGGGCGGACGGTCAGGGGATCGGCCGTGCGGTGAGCTGGGTGCCGTCGACGGTCACGGCGCCGGTGGCGGGGTCGATGGCGGGCGCCGCCGACGGTTCGCCGTCGCGCGAGACGATCCCCACCTGCTTGCCGTTCGGCAGCACGATCCAGCCGCCGACGACCCGCGCGCCGCGCACCGAGGCGGTCGCCCGGTACAGACCGGACGGCTTCACCGCGCGCTGCGCGGTGAAGGGCTGCTCCACGCCGGGCAGCCGCACCTCGCCGGTGACGCGGCCGCCCTCCAGGGTGCCCTCCAGCGAGGCGCCGCGGTCACCGGTCAGGCGCATGCCGCCGTCGTCCCGGACGTCGCCACGCAGCCAGGCCTCCTTGGTGCGCCCGTCGCAGACGTACGCGACGGCCTTGCCGTCGCGCAGCGCGATCGCGACGCTCGCCGCGTCGTCGCCGGTGCGGCCCGCGTAGTCCGCGTCCGGGCGGGGGACCGCGGTGCTGCGGGACGGCGAGACCGCGGGGGCCGACGACGGCGGGGCGGCGGACGGCGTCCGGCTCGCGGCCGGCGGGCCGCCGCCCTTCGTCCCCACCTGCGGCGGTTCCGTCGTCGCGTTGAGCGACAGCATGATCAGCGCGAGTGCCAGCCCCGCGAGGAGCGTGTAGAGCGGTCCGGAACGCTTCATGTCCGCCTCCCCCGAGGCCGCGCGGTCAGGGCACCATCGAAGCGGACGGCCCGCCCCGCGTCCAGGGGCGTGTCAGGACGAAGCGGCGCTCACGACCACACCGCCAGCGCCACCGCGCGGCCCTCCGCGTCCCGCTGCACCTCCAGCATCCCGACCACCGCGCTGCGGTTGATGCGCCCGTACACGTGCGGGAAGCGCGTCTCCTGCGGGACCCCCGGAGGCGGCACCGGATCGGCGTCCTCCCACAGCACACGGGCCTCCAGGGCCTCCTCGTCGATCAGCAGCACCATCAGCGGGCCCGGGGTGCCCCGGTAGAAGGCGTCGGCGACGGCGAGCGCAACCGCCTCGTCGGGCGCGCAGTGCACGAACCCGTCCTCGGCGAGCGACGAGGGCGCGTACGGACGGTCCGGGTCGCGCAGCCAGTCGTCCAGCGGAACAAGGTGGAAGATCATGCTTCATGGTGTACCGCAGCACCCCCGGCGTCTCGCAGGGCGGGCGTGTCCGCCGCGCTCCGTCTGCCCCGACTACGCTGACCAGGTACGTGCGCGCAGCAACACAGGGAGCGATGACGTGGCGGTACGAGCGGTCCGCGGAGCCGTCCAGCTGGAGCGGGACGAGGCGGAGCACATGCACGAGCAGGTCGCCGAGCTGCTCACCGCCATCCTGGAGCGCAACGGCATCGCGGTGGACGACCTGATCAGCGTGTGGTTCACCGCCACCCCGGACCTCCACAGCGACTTCCCGGCGGTCGCCGCGCGCAAGCTCGGCATCACCGACGTGCCGCTGATCTGCGCGCAGGAACTCGACATCGCCGGCGCCATGCCCCGGGTCGTGCGCATCCTCGCCCACGTCGAGTCCGGCCTGTCCAAGGGCGAGATCTCCCACGTCTACCTCGGCGCCGCGGCCGCCCTCCGCAAGGACATTGCCCAGTGAGAACCGCCCTCGTCATCGGCACCGGCCTCATCGGCACCTCCGCCGCCCTCGCGCTCGCCGCGCGCGGCGTCGAGGTCCACCTGGAGGACCACGACCCCGCCGTGGTGCGCACCGCCGCCGCGCTCGGCGCGGGCACCGACGAACCCCCGTCCGGCCGGGTCGACCTCGCGATCGTCGCCGTGCCGCCGGCCCACGTCGCCGCGACCGTCGCCGACGCCCAGCGCCGCGGGCTCGCCCGCGGCTACCTCGACGTCGCCAGCGTCAAGTCCGGACCGCGCCGCGACCTGGAGGCGCTCGGCTGCGACCTGACCTCGTACATCGGCACGCACCCCATGTCCGGCCGCGAGCGCTCCGGCCCCCTGGCCGCGACCGCCGACCTCTTCGAGGGCCGCCCCTGGGTGCTCACCCCGACCCCGGTCACCGAGACCGAGGTGCTCAACCTCGCCCTGGAGCTGGCCGCGCTCTGCCGCGCCGTCCCGGTCGTGATGGACGCCGACGCCCACGACCGCGCCGTCGCCCTCGTCTCGCACACCCCCCAGCTGGTCTCCAGCATGGTCGCGGCGCGCCTGCAGCACGCCGAGGACAGCGCGGTGCGCCTGTGCGGCCAGGGCATCCGCGACGTCACCCGGGTCGCGGGCTCGCAGCCCGGCATGTGGATCGACATCCTCTCCGCCAACCCCGGCCCGGTCGCCGACGTCCTCGCCGAGCTCGCCGCCGACCTGACGGAGACCGTCGAGTCCCTGCGGGCCCTGCAGTCCGCGGACGACGCCAAGCGCCGCGACGGCACCGCCGGCATCGAGGACCTCCTCCGCCGCGGCAACGCCGGCCGGGCCAAGGTCCCCGGCAAGCACGGCTCCGCCCCCAAGTCCTACGACGTCGTCGCCGTGCTCATCGGCGACCAGCCGGGGGAGCTCGCGCGGCTCTTCGCGGACACGGGGGCGGCGGGGGTCAACATCGAGGACGTGCGGATCGAGCATTCGACGGGGCAGCAGGCGGGTCTGGCTCAGTTGATGGTGGAGCCGGCCGCGGCGGCGCGTTTGTCGGCGGCGTTGCGGGAGCGTGGCTGGTCGCTGCGCGCCTGAGCGGGGGCCGGCGGACGGAGTCCGGCGCAGCCGTGCGAAGCCCGGGAGGCCCGCTCGGGGCCGAGTGGTGCGAGGGCGGCGTCGGGGATCGGGCCCAGCCGGGGGAGCTCGCGCGGCTCTTCGCGGACACGGGGGCGGCGGGGGTCAACATCGAGGACGTGCGGATCGAGCATTCGACGGGGCAGCAGGCGGGTCTGGCTCAGTTGATGGTGGAGCCGGCCGCGGCGGCGCGTTTGTCGGCGGCGTTGCGGGAGCGTGGCTGGTCGCTGCGCGCCTGAGCGGGGGGCCTGGGAATTCGTGGTACGGAGCCGAATGGGTGGGCCGGTAACCTTGTGGGGATGGCATTGCGCCAGCCGTGTACCTGCTCCATGCACAAGGAAGGTCCCCCGACTGTGTCGAATCCGGTGATCGTCGCGATCGACGGCCCCTCGGGCACTGGCAAGTCCAGCACTTCGAAGGCGGTCGCGGCCAAGCTCGGCCTGAGCTACCTGGACACCGGAGCGCAGTACCGGGCGATGACCTGGTGGATGCTGAGCAACGGCGTCGACGTGAACGACGCCGCCGCCGTGGCGACCGCCGCCGAGAAGCCGGTGATCGTCTCCGGGTCCGACCCGGCGGCGCCCACGATCACGGTGGACGGCGTGGACGCCTCCGGACCGATCCGCACCCAGGAGGTCACCGCGGCGGTCAGTGCCGTCAGCGCGGTGCCGGAGGTGCGCAGCCGCCTGGTCGGGCTGCAGCGCGACGCGGCCACTGCCGCGCCCGCCGGCATCGTCGTCGAGGGCCGGGACATCGGCACCACCGTGCTTCCGGACGCCACCGTCAAGATCTTCCTCACCGCCTCCCCGGAGGCCCGCGCCGCCCGCCGCGGCGGCGAGCTGAAGGCCACCGGCAGCGCCCAGGTCGACCTCGTGGCGACCCGGGAGGCCCTCGTACGGCGCGACGCGGCGGACTCCGGTCGCAAGACCTCCCCGCTGGCGAAGGCGGACGACGCCATGGAGGTCGACACCAGCGAGCTCACCCTCGACCAGGTCATCGAGTGCGTCGTCACCCTCATCGAGGAGAAGCGGGCGGCTTCGTGAGCGACTCCTCCGCGGTTCCGGGACCGAGGGGCGCGGCCGTCGGCCGCCGCCTCGGCATCGGGATCATCAACAGCCTCTGGCGCCCCCGGGTGCTCGGCGCCTGGCGGTTGCCCGCCTCGGGGCCGGTGATCCTGGCCGTGAACCACTCGCACTACGTGGACGGGCCGGTGCTCATGGGCACCTGCCCGCGCCCGGTGCACTTCCTGATCAAGAAGGAGGCGTTCATCGGGCCGCTGGACCCGTTCCTGCGTGGGATCGGCCAGCTCCCGGTGGACCGCCACAGCACCGACCGCACCGCGGTGACCAGCGCGCTCGGCGTGCTGGAGCGCGGCGGGGTCCTGGGGATCTTCCCCGAGGGCACCCGGGGCGAGGGCGACTTCGCCGACCTGCGGGCGGGCCTGGCGTACTTCGCGGTGCGCTCCGGCGCGCCCATAGTGCCGGTCGCGGTCCTCGGCACGTCCCGGCCGGGACGGCTGATCCGCGGCCTGCCGCCGGTGCGCGGCCGGGTCGACATCGTCTTCGGCGACCCCTTCGACGCCGGCGACGGCAGCGGACGCCGTACGCGTACGGCACTGGACGCCGCCACCGTGCGCATCCAGAAGCACCTGAGCGGACACCTCGAGTACGCCCGGCGCACCACGGGCCGCGCCTCCTAGCGTCGGCCTGATCCACACTGGGGCGTGCAAGCCCCCGCACATTTGACGATCGACGGAGAAGCTTTCATGGACATCGAGAACGAGTACGGCGAAGTCGGCGCGCTCGACGACGCCGAGTACGCCGAGTTCATGGAGCTCGCCGCCGAGGAGGGTTTCGACCTCGACGAGGTCGCGGGCGACCTCGCGGCCGCGGGCCACGGCCCGCTGCCGGTCGTCGCGGTTGTCGGCCGCCCGAACGTCGGCAAGTCGACGCTGGTGAACCGGATCATCGGCCGCCGTGAGGCGGTCGTCGAGGACCGCCCCGGCGTCACCCGCGACCGCGTCACGTACGAGGCCGACTGGAACGGCCGCCGCTTCAAGATCGTCGACACCGGCGGCTGGGAGCAGGACGTCCTCGGCATCGACGCGTCCGTGGCCGCGCAGGCCGAGTTCGCGATCGAGGCCGCCGACGCGGTGGTCTTCGTGGTGGACGCCACGGTCGGCGCGACCGACACCGACGAGGCCGTCGTCAAGCTGCTCCGCAAGGCCGGCAAGCCGGTCGTGCTGTGCGCCAACAAGGTCGACGGCCCCTCGGGCGAGGCGGACGCCGCCATGCTGTGGAACCTCGGCCTCGGCGAGCCCTTCCCGGTCTCGTCGCTGCACGGCCGCGGCACGGGCGACCTGCTGGACGCGATGCTGGAGGCGCTCCCCGAGGCGCCGATGCAGTCCTTCGCCAACGCCATCGGCGGCCCGCGCCGGGTCGCGCTGATCGGCCGCCCGAACGTCGGCAAGTCCTCGCTGCTGAACAAGGTGGCGGGCGAGGAGCGCGTCGTCGTCAACGAGCAGGCCGGCACGACCCGCGACCCGGTCGACGAGCTCATCGAGCTCGGCGGCAAGATCTGGAAGTTCGTGGACACCGCGGGCATCCGCCGCCGCGTCCACCTCCAGGAGGGCGCGGACTACTACGCCTCGCTGCGCACCGCGGCCGCCCTGGAGAAGGCGGAGGTCGCCGTCGTCCTGATCGACGCCGGCGAGACCCTCGCCGAGCAGGACACCCGCATCATCTCGCTGGCCGTCGAGGCGGGCCGCGCCATCGTCATCGCCTACAACAAGTGGGACCTGCTGGACGAGGAGCGGCGCTACTACCTCGAGCGCGAGATCGAGAAGGACCTCGTGCAGGTCCAGTGGGCGCCCCGGGTGAACGTCTCCGCCCGCACCGGCCGGCACATGGAGAAGCTGGTCCCGGCCATCGAGTCGGCCCTGGCGGGCTGGGAGACCCGGGTCCCCACCGGCCGTCTCAACGCCTTCCTGGGCGAGCTCGTCGCCGCCCACCCCCACCCGATCCGCGGCGGCAAGCAGCCCCGCATCCTCTTTGGCACCCAGGCCGGCACCAAGCCCCCGCGCTTCGTGCTCTTCGCCTCCGGCTTCCTGGAGGCGGGCTACCGCCGCTTCATCGAGCGGCGGCTGCGTGAGGAGTTCGGGTTCGTGGGGACGCCGATCCAGGTGTCGGTGCGGGTGCGGGAGAAGCGCGGCCGCAAGAAGTAGCCCTGCCGGGGCCGGACATGGTGCCGCCCGCCGGGTCGCCTCCCCAGGGGGGCGATCGGGCGGGCGGTTCGCCGTGCGGGGTGGGTCAGAGACCGCCGTGCATGCGGTTCTCCGCGAGGCCCGGGGGGAGGGCCGGGAGGTCGCCGCGGTGGCGGCCGGAGCGGTAGGGGGAGTTGACACCACCGCGGTCGGCGAAGCCGTTGAACTGCAGGTCCTCCTCGCCGGTGCGGTCGCCGGGGAGGGTGCGGAAGAGCCTGCGGTACTCGGAGTAGAGCGCGTCGTAGATCGGCGTGCCCTCGCTCACGGACGCCTCCTGCGCGGTGCGCATGGGGGGGATGGGGCTGCGGTACTGGGCTCGTGAGGAAGCGTCAAAGGTGTGCACGTCGTGGCAACGAGCGGCTCATCTGCGGGGATGCGGGTCGTACGGATGAATCACGCATATGCACTGCCATAGGCCAAAGGCGCGTACGGGCAGCCGTACGCGCCTTTGGCCGGAGCCGGGGGGATCAGGTGCCGGACAGCGGCATCGTCGCCGCGACGAGGAGTCCGTGCCCGCAGGCGCGTTCCAGGGCGTCGCGCAGCAGGTCCTCGCGGGGCTGCTGGCCGATGGTGCCGTGCGGGGCGGCGTACACGTACACCTCGTTGGACCTGTTGACCGCCTGGCGCCATCCCTCGCTCACCGCGAGCGGCTGGTGCGCCTGCCACCACGCGCCGGCGGAGCCGGGCTGCAGGATGGCGTGCAGCTGCCCCATGGCCAGCAGCACGGACCAGCCGGGCAGCGGGGAGGGCGGTGTGGACAGGTCGTTCACGGGGAGGAAGCCCTGCTCGATGAGGATCGGCAGGAAGTCGTCGCCGGGGCCGCTGTCGCCGGGGCGGGCGATCGGGCCGGTGGGCTCGATGACCAGGGCCGGGCACACCTCCTCCTTGATGAGGACGAGGCCGCAGGTGATGCCGAGCACCGCCTGGCGCGGAGCGGCGGCCGACGCGGCGCCGGTCGGCTCCTCACCCGCGATGCTCTGCACCGCGCCCTGCAGTTGCTCCTCCGAGACGGGCACGACCTGGGAGGGGATGCAGGTCGCGTGGGCGAAGGCGAGCACGGCGGTCTCCTCGCCGACGAAGAGCACCGTGCTGGTGCGCTCCGTGGCGGTGTCCCCCGGGGTACGGCAGGAGGTGCAGTCGTACGTGCCGGGCGCGCTGTCGCCCGCCAGCAGGCGTGCCGCCTCCTCATCGCCGATCTCGGCTCGTACCTCGTCGCTGACGTCGAGCATGGGCGGCACTGAAGCCTCCTTGAAATGTACGGCTACGGGCTCCTTTGCCGGGCCTCGCCCGGCACATAGTGACAACGGCCGATCTGTGGCGGGAGTCACGGCCTTCTTGGCGCGTGCTCGTGCGTCCGCGTGCGGAGGGTGAGCGGCGGTGCGGAGCCGGTCACTCCAAGTCCCACCTTTCACCCCGGGAAGCCTCCGTGCCTATGAGTCGGGTCACATGGCGCATATGCGCTGTGCGGATATGCCGCAAAAAACACCATCAATCCGGTGTCCTAAATAGGTCTTTACTCCCGGTAACCCTCAAGTGGCCTGCGGCGTAAGGGGTTTGTTTGGTGACGGAACGCGACCCTGCCTAGATTTGCCCGCCGTGTGCAGAGAGCACCACCCGGGAGGGCTCGCACGGAGGGCGACCGTGGATCCGAAATCCATCGGTCGGCGAGCGAAGGGGACGGGGGCCGCGCCGGATGCGTGGGAACCCCGTCCGTCGGGTGCCGTACCGGAGGTACGGCGCCATGGGGGAACCCCGGGTCCGTGGAGAGGGATTCCATGGCCGTATCAGCCAAGTACCGTCAGTCCGCAGTCGTAGCCGGCGTCACCGTGCTGACCCCGCTGGCCCTCATGGCCGTCGCGGGGCCCGCGAAGGCCGCCGACGGCGGGGTCTGGGACCGCATCGCGAGCTGCGAGAGCGGCGGGAACTGGCACATCAACACCGGCAACGGGTACTACGGAGGACTCCAGTTCTCGGCCGGGACCTGGCGCGCCTACGGCGGCACCGCGTACGCGGCGACCGCCGACCGGGCGAGCCGTGAGCAGCAGATCGCCGTCGCCGCCAAGGTGCAGCGGGCGCAGGGCTGGGGCGCCTGGCCCACCTGCTCCGCCCGCGCCGGCGCCTACGGGAGCGCACCCGCCCGCGGCACCGCCCCGGCCGCGCCCAAGGCGAAGCGGCACACCGCCCCGGCGCCCGCGAAGCAGTCGCGCGGCAGCGGCGGTCACGCCGACCGCGGCCAGAGCCGGGCGAAGGGGCACGGCAACTACAGCGTCCGCGGCGGCGACACCCTGAGCGGCATCGCGGCCGCCCACGGGACGACCTGGAAGAAGCTGTACGCCGTCAACCGGTCCGTGATCGGCGCCGACCCCAACCTGATCTACCCGGGACAGCGGCTGTCGATCTGACCTCCCGCGCACTCCCGGCCCTCCCGGCGGCCGTGCTCCGACCGGGTGGGCCGGGGGCGCGCACGGCGCGGCGGGCGACGGCGCCCGCCGCGCCGCGCCTAGCCTGGCCCGCATGTCCCGTCCCCGCCGTCTCGCGGTGACCGCTATCGCTCTGCTCGCCACGTGGGCGGCCCTGGCTCCCGGAGCGCGGGCCGACGGGCACGCCCCCGTCTGGCTGGAACTGGCGACCTGCGAGAGCAGCAACCGCTGGAAGACCAACACCGGCAACGGCTTCTACGGCGGGCTGCAGATCTTCCAGCCCACCTGGGTCGAGCACGGCGGTCTCGACCTGGCCGCCAGGCCCGACCGTGCGACCCCCGACCAGCAGATGACCGTCGCCGAGGAGATCCTCCGCAACCAGGGCTGGGAGGCCTGGCCGACCTGCGCGCAGCGCCTGCGGCTGGCCGGCCGGGCGCACGCGGTCCAGTCCGGCGAGACCCTGGAGGGCGTCGCCCGGCGCTTCAACGTCAGCGGCGGCGCGGCCGAGCTGTACCGGCTCAACCAGGACGTCATCGGCTCCGACCCGACCCGGCAGCTCACGCCCGGGACACTGCTGCGCCTGCCGCGCTGAGCCCGGTGGACCCCGGCCGGGAACGGCGGGTCCTGGTCACGATGTGCCTGAATTCATGTCATCTTATGGCCATGTCAGCCGATTAGTAGAAATGCGCCGTGGGCGGCAATACCCTGAACGGTCCGTCCGCCCCGAGCCGCGATGCGTGCGGCCCGCCGGTCCCGCCGCGTTCTTGGGTGCTCGCCGAACCGTCCGTCACCCGTCGGGCCCGTCCGTCCGTAGCCCGGTGGAGTGACGCGGCGAGCGGCCGCCGGGGCGGCTGGGTGACGGAGGGAGGCGACATGGCGCGCAATTGCTTCGACGTGCCACAGCTGAGCCACCGTGCCTGACGGGCGCGATCCGGAAGGATACCGACCGGTCACAAGGACATCACAATGCGTACACGGCGAGGGGCAGGGAAGGTGGACGAACGCAACCTAAGGGCCGAGGCCGTCGTCTTGCCTGCACTAGGTGCGGGCGGGAGTCCGCGGGGAGCGGGAGAACACGGGGACGCATGCGCATTTCCATACTGATTCACAACGCCTACGGGGTCGGTGGCACCATCCGCACGACCTACAACCTGGCCGGCGCCCTGGCCGAGCGCCACGAGGTCGAGATCGTCTCCGTGTACCGCCACCGCCACGAACCTGCCTTCTCCCTCGACCCCCGGATCCGGCTGCGGCACCTGGTGGACCTGCGCAGGGGCAGCGCCACATGCGACCTCGACGACCCGCTGTACCACCGGCCGGCGAAGGTCTTCCCCTCCGGTGAGAACCGCTACGAGCAGTACAGCGCCCTCACCGACCAGCGGATCGCCGCCCACCTCGCGGCGCTCGACGCCGACGTCGTCATCGGCACCCGCCCCGGGCTGAACGTCCACATCGCCCTGCAGGCGCCGCGTCACGTGGTCCGGATCGCACAGGAGCACCTGACGCTCGACGCCCACTCGCTGGCGCTGGTCCTCAGGCTGCGCCGGCTCTACCCCCGGCTGGACGCGGTCACCACCACGACCGAGGCCGACGCCGTCTCCTACCGCCGCAGGCTGTGGCTGCCCGGCGTACGGGTGCTCGCCCTGCCGAACAGCGTCCCCGACCCGGGTGTCGCGCCCAGCGCCCTGGACGCCAAGTACGTGGTCGCGGCGGGCCGGCTGGCCCCGGTCAAGCACTACGGCGACCTCATCAGGGCCTTCGCCAAGGTCTCGGTCGAACGCCCGGACTGGGGCCTGCGGTTATACGGCACCGGTGGGCAGCAGGAGAAGCTGGAACAGCTCATCGAGCGCCTGGAACTCGGCGACCGGGTGACGATGATGGGGATGGCGACGCCGATCGAGCCGGAGATGGCCAAGGGCTCGCTGCTCGCGGTCTCCTCCAGCATGGAGTCGTTCGGCATGACGATCGTCGAGGCGATGCGCGTGGGGCTGCCGGTGGTCAGCACCGACTGCCCGCTCGGTCCCGGCGAGATCATCAGCGACGGGGTCGACGGCCTGCTGGTGCCGCCGCGTGACGTCGACGCCCTCGCCGCGGCCATGCTCCGGCTGATCAACGACGACGAACTGCGCCGCCGGATGGGCCGGGCGGCCCTGGACAAGGGCGCCAGGTACGACCCCGCGGAGATCGCCAGGAGCTGCGAACGCCTGCTGGAGGAGCTGCTGGCCCGCCGGGCGGGCCCCTCGGGGCGGCTGCGCGCGGCCGGGCGCCACGTCGGCGGAGTGGGGATGGGCGTGGTGTACGCGGGCAAGGACCTCGCCCGCGCGGCGAAGCGCCGGGCCCGCAGACTGCGCAAGAAGCTGCGGGCCGCGGTGCGCAGGCGGCTCGGCGGGCGGACGCGGAAGGGCTGGACCCCGGGCGGGTGACGGTGCTGCCGGTGCCGCGGCCCCGCTTCGTCAGTCCTGGCCGCCGGCACCGGGCTCGACGGCGTCGCGGCGGCCGGTGGAGCGTGCCTGGTCGAGGGCGGCGACCTCCGGGTGGTGCAGGTCGAAGGCGGGGGACTCGGAGCGGATCTGCGGCAGCGTCGAGAAGTTGTGCCGTGGTGGCGGGCAGGAGGTCGCCCATTCCAGCGATCGGCCGAAGCCCCAGGGGTCGTCGACCTCCACCCGCCGGCCGTACTTGGCGGTCCGCCACACGTTGTAGAGGAACGGCAGGGTGGACAGGCCCAGCAGGAACGCCCCGATCGTCGAGATCGTGTTGAGCACGGTGAAGCCGTCCGCCGCCAGGTAGTCGGCGTACCGCCGGGGCATGCCCTCCGCGCCCAGCCAGTGCTGGACGAGGAAGGTGGTGTGGAAGCCGACGAACAGCGTCCAGAACTGGATCCTCCCCAGCCGTTCGTCGAGCATCTTGCCGGTGAACTTCGGCCACCAGAAGAAGAAGCCGGCGAACATCGCGAAGACCACCGTCCCGAAGACCACGTAGTGGAAGTGGGCCACCACGAAGTACGAGTCGCTGACCTGGAAGTCCAGCGGGGGCGAGGCGAGGATGACTCCGGTGAGGCCGCCGAACAGGAAGCTCACCAGGAAGCCGACGGCCCACAGCATCGGTGTCTCGAAGGACAGCGAGCCGTGCAGCATCGTGCCGATCCAGTTGAAGAACTTCACCCCGGTCGGCACCGCGATCAGGAACGACAGCAGCGAGAAGAACGGCAGCAGCACGGCGCCGGTGACGAACATGTGGTGCGCCCACACCACCATCGACAGCCCGGTGATGGCCGTCGTCGCGCCCACCAGCGTCGCGTAGCCGAACACCGGCTTGCGCGAGAACACCGGGATGACCTCGGTGATGATGCCGAAGAACGGCAGCGCGATGATGTACACCTCCGGGTGGCCGAAGAACCAGAACAGGTGCTGCCACAGCAGGGCCCCGCCGTTGCCCGGCTCGAAGACCAGCGAGCCGAAGCGCCGGTCCGCCTCCAGCACCAGCAGCGTCGCCGCGAGCACCGGGAAGGCCATCAGCACCAGCACCGAGGTGAAGAGCACGTTCCAGGTGAAGATCGGCATCCGGAACATGGTCATGCCCGGCGCGCGCATCCCCACGATCGTCGCGACGAAGTTGACCGCGCCGAGGATGGTGCCGAAGCCCGACAGTGCCAGCCCCATGATCCACATGTCGGCGCCGATCCCGGGCGAGCGGGTGAGGCTGTTCAGCGGCGCGTAGGCGAACCAGCCGAAGGAGGCGCCCCCGGTCGGCGTCAGGAGGCTCCCGAGCACGATCAGGCCGCCGAAGAGGAACAGCCAGTACGACAGCATGTTCAGCCGGGGGAAGGCGACGTCGGGCGAGCCGATCTGCAGCGGCATGATCTCGTTGGCGAAGCCCGCGAAGGTCGGGGTGGCGAAGAGCAGCAGCATGACCGTGCCGTGGATCGTGAACAGCTGGTTGTAGCCGTCGTTCGACATCAGCTGCAGGCCGGGGCGGGCGAGCTCGGCGCGCATCAGCAGCGCCATGAGTCCCGCGGCGAGGAAGAAGCCGAACGACGTGATCAGGTAGAGGTGCCCGATCTTCTTGTGGTCGGTGGTGGTCAGCCAGTCCACCAGCAGCCGTCCCGGCCGCCGGGGCGCCGCCGCCCGATCGGCCGCGGTCTGCGCTGCGTACGTCCCCATCGGCGCGTTCCCTCGCGGTAGGAGATCCTGCCGGCACTCGGTCTTCCGTACTCGTATCTTCCGTACTCGTATCTTCCGTACAGTCTCGGGCAGACGACCCGTCATGTGCTGGACCGGGACGGAACGGACGTGCCGCGCGCCGTCGGCGCGCCATTGAGTGGAGGGTCGAACGAAAGTACGATAAAGGGGCCATGCCGTAGCGCACCGAGGGGGCACCCCGTGACGCATCCGGACCACGACCGCGCGCTGGAGTGCGCGCTCGCCGCCGCGCGGCGCGGCTTCCCCGTCATCCCGCTGTCGCGGAGCAAGCTCCCGGCGGTCCGTTCGCCGCACCGGGGGGAGACCGGGCGCGGGATGTGCCGCGGCCAGTGCGGGCGGCTCGGCCACGGCGTGCACGACGCCGCCACCGAGCCCGCCCGGATAGCCGAGCTGTTCGCGGCGGCCCCCTGGGCCACCGGGTACGGGATCGCGTGCGGGCGCTCACCGCACTACCTGATCGGCCTCGACCTGGACCGCAAGGACGGCGTCGACGGCGTGACCGACCTGGTGGACCTGGCCGCCCGGTGGGGCTTCGCCGTGCCGTGGACGCGCACGGTCATCACCCCGAGCGGCGGCCGGCACCTGTGGCTGCGCGGCCCGGCCGAGGCGATCGTGCCCAACTCCGTGCGCCGGCTCGGCAACGGGATCGACGTGCGCGGCAGCGGCGGCTACCTCGTGGGACCCGGCTCGGTGACCACCGCCGGGCTCTACCGCTGGGACCCGCCGACGGCTTCGATGCCGCCGGCCGCCGTGCCCAAGCGGCTGCTGCGGCTGCTGCTGACCACCCCCCAGCGTCGTGCCGCGCGCGCGACGGCGGGCGCGGGGTCGGGTGCCGGGACGGGCGGGGGCACGGCCGAGCCGCTGATCCGTTTCGTGCTGGGCTCGTCGGTGGGGGAGCGCAACGAGCGGCTGTTCTGGGCCGCCTGCCGGGCGTTCGAGAACGGCCACGGCGACCGGGTCGCCGCGGAGATGGTCGGGGCGGCCGTCAGCACCGGCCTGTCGGAGCGCGAGGCGGAGTCGACGGTGGGCTCCGCCCGCCGGCACGTCCTGCGGGGGTCTGGCGGGCGGCGCTCGGCGGGAGCACTCTGACCCCATGACCTCTATCGCACCGAGGGCCGGCCGGGTCGCCGTCACCGAGGAGGCCGCGGGGCTGCTGCGGCGTCTCGCCGACCAGCACGGCCCGTTGATGTTCCACCAGTCCGGCGGCTGCTGCGACGGCAGCTCGCCCATGTGCTATCCGCGGGGGGAGTTCCTCACCGGGGACTCCGACGTGCACCTCGGCGACCTCGACGTCCTGGGCATCGACCCGGTGGCGGTGTGGATGTCGCGCGACCAGTTCGCCTACTGGAGCCACACGCATCTGACGATCGACGTGGTGCCCGGGCGCGGCAGCGGCTTCTCGCTGGAGGCGCCGACGGGCAACCGGTTCCTCATTCGGTCCCGGTTGCTGACGGATGAAGAGCTGTCGACGCTGGGGATGTGATGTGAGGGAAGTGTGTGGACCGTTTCCCGGAATTCCGTGGCGGCCGGTCCGGCCGCTTTTCGGCGGCCGGGTCCGCGAATTCGGCGGGTGATTGGAAAAGTCGCCCCCAAAGAGTGAACGGTGCACGCCAAACGCTGCCCTGGATTCTGTGACAGAAGTGTGACGATCAAGTCGGCCGCCGCCTTCCGTCACGGCTCGTGTGCGCCTACGGTTGCTCTCATGGCAACCGATCCGAGTGCCGCACGGCAACCGCAGGACGAACCGGACACCTACGTCGGCCTCGGCGCCGACGAGGCCGAGCGCCGGGCCACCGAACGTGGCTGGAGCATGGTGCGCGCCCTGCCGCCGGGCGCCGTCATCACCATGGAGTACCGGGTGGGCCGGCTCAACTTCACCGTCGAGGGCGGCCGGGTGACCCGCTGCTGGAGCGGCTGAAGGCCCCTCTCCCCACATCCCCGCACGACGAAGGCCCCGGCCGCCCCCAAAGAGGGGCGGCCGGGGCCTTCGTACGGGCACGGGCGGGGCGGGAGGTGTGCGTACCTGCCCCGCGGGCCGTCAGCCGGTGGCGCCGCGGCCGCGGGCCACGCCGGCCTGGCCGATCGGTGCCGGGCGGCCGGGCCGGTCTGCGGGCGGGCGGCGGCTGCCGGCCGGGGTGACCGGGGTGCGTTCGTGACGGGTGGTGTGCGGACGTGCCGGATGGTGAGGTACGCCGGACGCGGGCGTCGTCGCGCGGCCGCTGAGAACGACGGGCTCGAGTACGCCGTCCGGGTTGTCGGAGAGCTGCACGGAGGCCAGCGCCGTGTTCGCGGCGGGGGCCGTGGCGGACGCCGTGCGGGTGCCGCGGCGGCGCGCCCAGGCGGCCGCGATCCGCTGCTCGGCCGAGGCCATCAACGGCTCGAACCAGGGCAGTGCCAGCAGGATCAGCAGGCCGGCCGCCCAGCCGAGCAGGACGTCGCTGACCCAGTGGGTACCGAGGTAGATGGTGGTCATGCCGACGCCCAGCGCCAGCAGCGCCGCGATCACGGAGGTGACCCGGCGGACCCATGGGGTGGTGGCCAGATAGGCCAGGACTCCCCAGGTCACCACGGCGTTCGCGGTGTGACCGGAGGGAAATATATCGCCGCCGGCGAAGAGTTCGGCCGATCCGGCGCTGGTCGCGTAGTGCGGGCCGAGCCTGCCGAGGCCGTACTTCACCGAACCCACGGTGACGTTCAGCAGGAGCAGCGACGTGCCCAGCACCAGCAGTGGGTGCAGGGTGCGGTGGCGCCAGGCGCGCCAGCCCAGCCAGGAGGCGACGATCACGGCCGTCGGGCCGCGCTGGCCCAGGACCACGAAGTAGTCCAGGAACGCGTGGATCTGCGGCCACTGCTTGTAGGGCCGCCACATCATGACCTGCCAGTCCAGGGTCACGAGCTTGGACGTGGTCAGGACGGCTACGACGATGGCCACATAGGCCACGAGCGTCGAACCGAACAGCAGCACGCGTGTCCGGCTCATGCCCGGTGGCGCCTGGGCTGTCTCGGGCTCCTCCATGAGGCGAAGCTTGTCATCGGTACGCACTCAATCGACGTTACAGCGTGTGATGGCGGAGTTCGGCCGGAAGGCCGGGTTCGTAATGACGATGTGATGTGGACTGCGTCTCACTCCACCCATTGGCCGTAGTGCGGACGTGCACATTGAGCCGAATGCGGGAACTCCTTGATTTTATGTTTCGAAGTGCATGCGGAGGATCTCGGGAAATCACGCGTTCGATTTCCGCATGCCCTGTTTATCTTTGATTACCCGTCACTTCTCCTGGAGTTCGCCTGCCCTTCCGGCAGGCCGGTCCGGTTCCCCGCGCGCCGTCCGTCGCGGCACCGGATCGCAGCCGTGACCTGGGAGATTCCCGATCGGCGGGCGCGTGAACGCATGCGGCGGGCGTACGCGTTGGACCGCGCGCCCCGCGCTCGCGGTGCATACGACCGGAACGGGCGGGTACACGCCACCGAGTCGGCGGGCGGGGTCGTTCCGTTCCCGGCGGGAGGCCCGGTGCCGCGGTACCGGAAATGTCCGGCAGGTCTCCGGTGGATGGCCGTCACGTGACGACGGCCACGTCGGAACGTGACCCGCGCCACCCACCATCGGCGCGGACTCGCGTAGTCTGACGACTTCACTCGCCCTCGTCGCTGGGTTCCCCCGGGACCGTTCCCCTCGTCCTGCCCAGGGACACCGCGAGCGCACCGCTGGGAGGTACGTACATGACAGGGACGTCCTCGGCCGGCATTCCCGGGCCGGCCGCCGTCCCACGGCACACTCGGCCGGTCAACCGCTGGACCGTGCTGATCGTCCTCTGCGTCAGCCTGCTGCTCGTCGCCCTCGACGCGACCGTGCTGCACGTCGCCGTTCCGGCGGTGAGCGAGGACCTGCGCCCCGGCGCGATAGAGCTGCTGTGGATCGTCGACGCCTATCCGCTCGTCGCCGCGTCCCTGCTCATCCTCTTCGGCACCCTCGGCGACCGCGTCGGAAGACGCCGGATCCTGCTGCTCGGCTGCACGATCTTCGCGGCCGCCTCGGCGGCGGCCGCCTTCGCACCCGACCCGCGCGTCCTCATCGCGGCCCGCGCCCTGCTCGGCGTCGGCGGCGCGATGATCATGCCGGCCACGCTGTCGATCCTCCGGCAGGTCTTCCCCGACCGCCGTGAGCGGGCCGTCGCCATCGGCGTGTGGAGCGCCGTCGCGGCCGTCGGCGCCGCCGTCGGGCCGGTCCTCGGCGGCTTCCTCGTCGAGAACTTCTGGTGGGGCTCGGTCTTCCTGGTCAACATCCCCCTGATGGCCGTCATCCTTCCGGTGGCCCGCTGGCTGCTGCCGGAGTCCCGCGGCGAGCTGGACGGCCCCTGGGACGTCCTGGGCGCGGTCATGGCCGCGCTGGGCATCCTCGGCGCCATCCTCGGCGTCAAGAGGGTCGGCGGCGGCGCGGCCCCGTACGAGCCCTCCGCGCTCGTCCCGCTGCTCGTGGGCCTGACCCTGCTGGCGCTGTTCGTGCGCCGGCAGCGCGGGCGCGAACACCCGCTCATCGACATACGCATGTTCGTCAGGCCCGCCTTCGGCACCTCCGTCGGCTGCATCGTGCTGGCGCTGCTCGCCCTCGTCGGCCTGGAACTGATCGCCGTCCAGTACCTGCAGCTGGTCCTCGGCCTGAGCCCCCTGCAGACGGGGCTGCGGCTGCTGCCGCTCACCCTCGCGGCCATGGGCGCCGGCCTCCTGGGCTCCCGGATGCTCGGCCGCTTCGGGCCGCGCGTCATGGTGAGCTCCGGTTTCGTCCTCACCGCCTGCGCGGTGCTCGTGCTGACCCTCATGGGCCAGCACGACCGGCCGGGCGTGCTGACCACGGGCTTCGTCCTGCTCGGCTTCGGGCTGGAGACCACGCTCTTCGGCGCGTACGAGTCCATGCTCAGCGACGCCCCCGCCGAGCAGGCGGGCGGCGCCGCCGCGATCGGCGAGACCTCCTACCAACTGGGTGCCGGCCTCGGCATCGCGCTGCTGGGCAGCGTCATGAACGCCGCCTACGCCCCCGGCGTCGCCCGGGTCCCCGGGGTGCCGGCGGACGCCCGCGTCTCGGCCGGGAAGTCGCTCGGCGAGGCCTACGAGGTCTCCGACCACCTCGGCGGTACCGCCGGGGCCTCCCTGCGGCACGCCGCACGGCACGCCTTCGTCCACGGCATGCACATCACCTTGGTGGTCAGCGCCGGTCTGCTGCTGCTCGGCGCGGTCGCCGCGCTGCGGCTGCCCCGCCGCATGGAGTGCGGCACGGAGGCACCCCAGCGGTCCGCCGCCCCCGGTATCCCGGCACCGCGCGAGCACGCCCTCGCCGGGGCCGACGTGTCGCGCTGAGCACACCGTCGGGGGCTTTACCCGCCCCCGCCACGGAAGTAGCTTCGTCCGCGAAGCGCAGTGATCACCGGAGAGGACGACGATGTCCGCTGGAAAGCCGCAGTTCGACCCGTACGACCCGCTCGGCATCGACGACCTGCTCGACGACGAGGACCGTGCCGTGCGGGACACCGTGCGCGGCTGGGCCGCCGACCGCGTGCTGCCGTACGTGGCGGACTGGTACGAGCGCGGCGAGCTGCCCGGGATCCGCGAGCTGGCCCGCGAGCTCGGCTCGATCGGCGCGCTGGGCATGTCGCTGACCGGCTACGGCTGCGCGGGCGCCACCGCCGTCCAGTACGGCCTCGCCTGCCTGGAGCTGGAGGCCGCCGACTCCGGCATCCGCTCGCTCGTCTCCGTGCAGGGCTCGCTGGCGATGTACGCCGTCCACCGGTACGGCTCCGAGGAGCAGAAGCAGCGGTGGCTGCCCCCGATGGCCGCCGGCGAGGTCATCGGCTGCTTCGGGCTCACCGAGCCCGACCACGGCTCCGACCCGGCGGGCATGCGCACCCATGCCAAGCGGGACGGTTCCGACTGGGTCCTGAACGGCCGCAAGATGTGGATCACCAACGGCTCGGTCGCCGGCGTCGCCGTGGTGTGGGCCCGCACCGACGAGGGCATCCGCGGATTCGTCGTGCCCACCGACAGCCCAGGGTTCTCCGCCCCCGAGATCAAGCACAAGTGGTCGCTGCGCGCCTCCGTCACCAGCGAGCTGGTCATGGACGACGTGCGCCTGCCCGCCGACGCCGTGCTCCCCGAGGTCACCGGCCTGCGCGGCCCGCTCGGCTGCCTGAACCACGCGCGCTACGGCATCGTCTGGGGTGCCATGGGCGCCGCGCGCAGCAGCTTCGAGGCCGCCCTGGAGTACTCCCGCACCCGGGAGCAGTTCGGCCGGCCCATCGGCGGCTTCCAGCTGACCCAGGCCAAGCTCGCCGACATGGCGCTCGAACTG
This sequence comes from Streptomyces sp. NBC_00510, assembly GCA_036013505.1. Taxonomy (NCBI): domain Bacteria; kingdom Bacillati; phylum Actinomycetota; class Actinomycetes; order Kitasatosporales; family Streptomycetaceae; genus Streptomyces; species Streptomyces sp. NBC_00510. The sequence continues at coordinate 7,289,648 of CP107851.1, forward strand.
CACAAGGGCATCCTCCTCGCCCACCACCTCGGGCGGCGCATGGACGCGGGCACGCTCCGTCCCGAGCAGGTCAGCTTCGGCAAGCTCAACAACGTGCGCGAGGCGATCGAGATCTGCCGCACGGCCCGGACCGTGCTGGGCGCGAACGGCATCTCCCTGGAGTACCCCGTCATGCGGCACGCGACCAACCTGGAGTCCGTGCTCACCTACGAGGGCACCGTCGAGATGCACCAGCTCGTGCTCGGCAAGGCGCTCACCGGCCTCGACGCCTTCCGGTAGGCGGGCAGGCAGGCAGGCGGGCCGTGGCATCGGCGCCGGGTTCCGGCGCCGATGCCACGGGTCAGTTCTGGTTGAAGAAGCCGTCGCCGCCGCGCTTGCTGTCGGCGTTGACGACCAGGTAGTCGGGCGGGGTCAGCAGGAACACCCGGTTGGCCACGCGGTCGATCGAACCGCGCAGACCGAAGGTGAGGCCGGCCGCGAAGTCGACGACGCGCTTGGCGTCGGCGGGGTCCATCGCCGTCAGGTTGACGATGACCGGGACGCCGTCCCGGAACAGCTCGCCGATGCCGCGGGCGTCCCGGAAGCCGTCCGGGGTGACCGTGGCGATCCGGCGGCCCTGTTCCTCCGCCGAATCGGAGGCCACGCGCACGCGGGGGTCGGTGACCCAGGAGTCGGGGGAGGACGTCTCGGCGCCGTCGCCGTAATCGGCGTAGTCCTCGTCGTAGTACTCCTCGGCGCTGTTGTCGTCGACGAGTCCCAGCCAGGCGCTCGCCCGTCGTACCGATCCCATGGACGCCTCCTCTCGCACGCGGTCAGTTTGCCGTCCGCACCCCTATGGTCGTCCATGATGCGGATGATGCGCCAAGCGGATACCCACCGTGGGGTGGATTCGTGACAGACCTGGTGCATAAATCGCACTAGTGGCCCCCAGGTACCCCGTGGAATACGGCTCCTGACGGATCATCGGAAAGGGTCTCGCTCGGTAGAGTGATGCCTCACCGCCGGACAGCCGAACGGGCGGCGTACAGAACGACCAGCCGATGACGTGTTCCATTGCTGCGAATGACGTACGGGGGATTGTGATGTTCGGAATCGTCAGACCATGCCGGCACCGTCTGCCGGAGAAGCTGGCCATAGCGTGGACGGCCCATCTGTGCGGCCTCTGCCTCGCCCTGAGGGACGGCCACGGGCAACTGGCCAGGGTCGCCACGAATTACGACGGGCTCATCGTCTCGGTGCTCGTCGAGGCCCAGGCCGGGCGGACGGAGGACGGACGCCGTACCGCCGGGCCGTGCCCGCTGCGCGCGATGCGGACCGCGCCGGTCGCCAAGGGGGAGGGCGCGCGGCTGGCAGCGGCGGTCTCGCTGGTGCTGGCCTCGGCGAAGATGCGCGACCACATGGCGGACGGCGACGGTCTGCTGGCGCGCCGTCCGGTCGCCGCGGCGGCGCGCACGGTCGCCCGGCGCTGGGACCGGGCGGGGGCCGTGACCGGTTCGGGGCTCGGCTTCGACACCGCGGTGCTGGTGGACGCCGTGGGCCGGCAGACAGCCGTCGAGGCGGCCGCCGGGCCCGGCACCTCCCTGCTGACCGTCACCGAGCCCACCGAGACCGCCACCGCCGCCGCGTTCGGGCACACGGCGGTGCTGGCCGGACGCCCCGGCAACCGCGCCCCGCTGGAGGAGGCGGGCCGGCTCTTCGGCCGCCTCGCCCACCTGCTGGACGCGGTGGAGGACCTGGACGCCGACGCGGCGGCGGGCGCGTGGAACCCGCTGACCGCCACCGGGACGAGCGCGGACGAGGCGCGACGGCTGTGCGACGACGCCGTTCAGGGGGTCCGGCTGGCGCTGCGTGACGTGGAGTTCACCGACGGCGCGCTCGCCCACGTCCTGCTCGCCCACGAACTGCGCCGTTCCGTGGACCGCGCGTTCGGTGCCTCATGCGCCCACCACCCGGGCCCGGTCGGGCCCGGCGGGCCGGTGCGGTCGCCCTGGCTGACGCCTGGCCCCCCGCACCAGCCGGGCCCCCGCCGCGGGCCGCTCACGGGCTGCGCGGTGTTCACGGGGCTCTGCTGCACCTGCCAGATCTGCTGCCGGGACCACTACGACGACCCCTGGAGCGGCAAGCGGCGCGAAGGCTGGTGCTCCAACTGCGACTGCTCCGGCTGCGACTGCGGCTGCGGGGACGGCTGCTGCTGCGACTGCGACTGCTGCGGCTGCGACTGCTGACGGGGTGGGGGCGGGTCGCGGCGCAGCCGCCCGTTCGCGCCAAACCGGGGGTGGGGCGCGGGGGTGGCCGACGGGGGGCGGGGGCGGTGGGCCCACCAGGTGATACACCGTCACAGCGGTTGACCCGGGGGAGCCGCCGGGGCGTTTCGGGTGCGTGACGCGGCCGAAACCCGCCCTTGTGCGCTTGTGCATGACTCTGAATACTCCCGTGTGCGCAGCACTTGTCAGGGGCACGCCACCCCCACAGTTCGGCGGCGCCCTCGCTGCGCCTCACCGGCCCGCGCTACGCGGGTCAACTTCCGTTCCCCCACAGGAGGAAAAAAGCGTGAGGATCAAGCGCACCACCCACACCCCCGTCCCGAGACGCGCACGGCTGATCGCCGTGGCGTCCGGTCTGCTGGCGGCCACCGCGCTCACCCTGCCCGCCGCCCAGGCCGCTCCCGCGCCCAAGGCCTCCCCCGAGGCCGCGGCCGCGCTCACCACGTCCCTCGGCACCGCCTCCACCGCCGGTTCGTACTACGACGCCAAGGCCAAGACCATGGTCGTCAACGTCACGAACGACAAGGCGGCCCAGGCCGTCAGCGCGGCCGGCGCGGTCCCGAAGTTCGTGGCGCACAGCAGCGCCCAGCTGGAGAAGGCCGGGAAGGCCACCCTCGCCGCGGACATCGCGGGCACCTCGTGGGTCGTCGACCCGAAGTCCAACCGCCTCGAGGTCACCGCCGACAGCACGGTCACCGGCGCCGAGCTCGCCACGCTGCAGAAGGCCACCGCCTCCTACGGCGACGCGGTCACCTTCCGCCGCACGGCCGGCACCTTCAAGCGGCTGATCGCCGGCGGCGACGCCATCTACGGCGGCGGCTACCGCTGCTCGCTCGGCTTCAACGTGCGCAGCGGCAGCACCAACTACTTCCTGACCGCCGGGCACTGCGGTGAGGTCGCGTCCACCTGGTACTCCAACTCCAGCCAGTCCACCGTGCTGGGCTCGAACGTCAGCTACAGCTTCCCGACCAACGACTACGCGCTGGTCCGGTACAGCAACACCTCCGTGACCAAGAGCGGCACGGCCGGCAACACCGACATCACCAGCGCCGGCAACGCCTTCGTGGGCCAGGCCGTCCTGCGTGACGGCTCCACCACCGGCATCCACAGCGGCTCGGTCACCGGCCTCAACGCCACCGTCAACTACGGCGGCGGCGACGTGGTCTACCAGATGATCCGCACCAACGTGTGCGCCGAGGGCGGCGACTCCGGTGGCGCGCTGTACACCTCCGGCGGCATCGCGCTGGGTCTGACCTCCGGTGGCAGCGGCAACTGCAGCGTCGGCGGGACGACCTTCTTCCAGCCGGTGACGGAGGCGCTCAGCGTCTACGGCGTCAGCGTCTTCTGACCCTCCGGGAGGTCCACGCCCTCCCTTCCGTCACGGACGTGCCCGGCGGCCCCACGGCCGCCGGGCACGTCCCGTATGGCCCTCTTGTCCGCCGGGCTGATCGTCGCAATACTCCGCGAGGCACCGCATAACCTCGTAGGGGGAACATATGAGGAACAAGCGCACCACTCCGCGCGGCGGCCTCGCCCGAGGCGCAGCGCTGCGCGGAGCGGCGCTCCTCGGTCTGGTGGCCGCGACCGCGGTCGCCGTACCGGACGCACGGGCCGCCAGCGGCAGCGGGACCGCGGCCGCGCACCTGGCGGCGGCGGGTCTGGCGGCCGCGTCGGCGGACGTCGAGGGCAGTGCCTGGGCGGTCGACCCGAAGAGCGGCGCGCTGGTCATCGCCACCGACGACACCGTCCCGCGCAGCGGGCTCACCGCGTTGAAACGGGCCGCCGGACGGTACGGCGGCACGGTCCGCTTCGAGCGCGTCGGCGGCTCCTTCGCACGGATGGCCGCCGGTGGCGACGCCGTCCACGGCGGCGGCTTCCGCTGCTCGGTCGGCTTCAACGTCCGCGCCGCCGGCACCTACTACTTCCTGACCGCCGGTCACTGCGGCCGCGCCGCCACGACCTGGTACAGCGATCCCGCCCGGACCAGGACGCTGGGCACCACCACCGGCTTCAGCTTCCCGTACAACGACTACGCACTGGTCCGCTACACCGGCTCCGTCGCGCGGCCCGGCAAGGTCGGACGGCAGGACATCAAGAAGGCCGCGCGGGCCCGCGTCGGGGAGACGGTGAAGCGGGACGGCTCCACCACGGGCGTCCGCAGCGGCACGGTCACCGGGCTCGGCTACACCGTCAACTACGGCGACGGCGACATCGTCCGCGGCCTGATCCGCACCGACCTCTGCGCCGAACCCGGCGACTCCGGCGGCCCGTTGTACGACGGGACCAAGGCCCTCGGGCTGCTGTCCGGGGGAAGCGGCGACTGCACCGAGGGGGGCACCACCTTCTTCCAGCCGCTGCCCGCGGTCCTCGCGGCGTACGGGGTCGGCGTGTACTGAGCCTTCCGCGGCCGCCGCCCGGTACGCGCGCCCCGGTCACCCCGCGAAGCGCACCTCCCGGGCGGCGGCCTCCGGCACCGCGAACGCCAGCAGCCGCGCGCCCTCGGCCGCGACGGCCTCCCGCGCCCCGGCGTCCAGCGGCGCGTAGGGCTGGACGTGGAGCACGGCCGTGCCGCGGGTGGCCTGGATCCGCCACAGCCCGTGGACGAAGCCGTCGTGGAGGAAGAAGCCGCGGTTGCTGCCGCTGCCGGGCAGCGGCAGCTCGGCGTAGGGGTTGCGCAGCATGATCCGTGTCCGGTCGGCGTGCGACAGGGCAATGTTGTCGTACTGCGGCAGGAACCGGGGCGGCGCCTTCGTCCCGGGGTCGGGGAAGGGCGCGTCCGGCACGTCGTACAACGCGGTGCCCTTCTCGTCGCGGTAGACCCGCAGCCCCGGGCGGAGCCGGTCCAGGACCGCGCGGAGCCCGGTCAGCCCCGACCAGACGGCGACGTCCCCGGCCGACGCGGGGCCGAAGGCGGCGAGGTAGCGCAGGACGGCCGCGTCCGGCACGGAGCCGGCCGCGAAGTCGAAGTCCCGGCCGAGCCACCGGTCGGCCGGGGTCTGCAGGGCCGCGCCCGAGGTGCGCCACAGGCCGCGCGGCGGCGGCTGCACGGTCGGCACCCGGGCCGTGACGGCCAGGCTGAGCGGCAGCCGCTCGCGGTCCGGCCAGCGTCCCCGCAGGGCGTCCCCGAGCCGGCTCGGGGACAGCGGGCCGTCCTCGAGGAGCGCCCGGCCGGCCCCTGCCACCTCCGCCAGGTCCAGCCCCGCCAGCTGCCGCCGGAACTGCCCGAGCAGGCGGCGCTCGAGCACGTCCTGCACCACCGGCCGCAGTGCCATGCAGTCCCGTGCCGTCACCAGGTGCACCGTCCACCGCATCAGTGACATCCGCACCGCCCGCCGGTCCGCCAGCATCCCGGACAGCTCCTCCGGCGCGAAGTCCTCGATCCGGGACCACAGGGCGACGTACGGGTCCTGCGGCTCCTGCGCCTGCAGTCCCACCAGAGCCTCGACCATCTCCTGCGCGCCGGCGCGCACCCGGCCCAGCAGCGACTGCCGGGCCAGGAGGGAGCGGTTGAGCGTCCGGCGATCCAGGACGGTGCCTTCGGGGATCGTCTCCATGGGCGTCACGGTAGGGCGGAATGCGGTCAGGAACCGTCCGCGACGGCTGCCAGACTGGTGCCGTGCTGGAAACCTCCGCCCGACTGCTGCGCCTGCTGTCCCTGCTCCAGTCCCGGCGCGACTGGACCGGGCCCGAACTCGCCGAACGCCTCCAGGTCACCGCCCGGACGGTGCGCCGCGACGTGGAGCGCCTGCGCGCCCTCGGCTACCCCGTGCACGCCACCCCCGGCACCGCCGGGGGCTACCGGCTGGGCGCGGGTGCCGCGCTGCCCCCGCTGCTGCTCGACGACGAGGAGGCGATCGCGGTCGCGCTCTGCCTGCGCACCGGCGCCGGAGGCAGCGTCGAGGGCATCGAGGAGACCTCGCTGCGCGCCCTGGCCAAACTGGAACAGGTGCTGCCCTCCCGGCTGCGCCGCCGGGCGCAGGCCATGGAGGCCGTCGCGGTCGCCCGGCCCGCGACCGTGCCGGGCGCCGTCGCCCAGGACGTGCTGACCGCGATCGGCGCCGCGTGCCGCGACCACGAACGGCTGCGCTTCGACTACCGGGCGCACGGCGGCACCGTCAGCCGCCGCACGGTGGAGCCGCACGGCCTGGTCCACCACGGCCGCCGCTGGTACCTGCTCGCCTGGGACACCGACCGGCAGGACTGGCGTACCTTCCGCGTGGACCGGATGGACCCCAAGTCCCCGACCGGCCCCCGCTTCACGCCCCGGCGGCCTCCGGCGGACGCCGCGTCGTACGTCGCCCGCGGCGTCACCTCGCGGGCCTACCGCCACCAGGCCGTCGTGGTCGTGCACGCCCCCGCCGAGACCGTGGTCGAGTATGCCGGCTGGTACGCGACCGTGGAGTCCACCGGGCCGGACAGCTGCGTGCTGCGCACCGGTTCCGAGTCCCTCGACGCGCTCGCCGTCTACATCGGCATGCTCGGCGTCGACTTCGAGGTGCGGGAGCCCCCTGAGCTGGCCGAACGGCTGCGGGTCGTCGCGGACCGCCTCGCCCGGGCGGCGGGTGCGCCGCGGTAGGCCGGCACCGGGCCCGTAACCGGGCATCCCGGCCCGTATCCGGCGGGTTACCCGCGAGGTACCGTGGAAGTACTGCGATTCCGGACCCCAGGGGGCCGTGATGGTCGTCGAGTTGATTGCCGCCGTGCTCTCGGCAGGAGCGTTGTACTTCGTGGCCGGGGCCCGTGTGGTGCAGCAGTTCGAGCGGGGCGTGGTGTTCCGGCTCGGCCGGGTCAGGGGCGGGGTGCGGAACCCCGGATTCACCATGATCGTTCCGATCGTCGACCGGATGCGGAAGGTGAACCTGCAGATCGTGACGATGCCGGTGCCCGCCCAGGAGGGCATCACCCGCGACAACGTCACGGTCAAGGTGGACGCGGTGGTCTACTTCAAGGTCGTCCACGCGGCCGACGCGATCATCAACGTCGAGGACTACCGCTTCGCCGTCTCGCAGATGGCGCAGACCTCGCTGCGCTCGATCATCGGCAAGAGCGACCTGGACGACCTGCTCTCCAACCGCGAGAAGCTCAACCAGGGGCTGGAGCTGATGATCGACAGCCCGGCCATCGGCTGGGGCGTGCAGATCGACCGCGTCGAGATCAAGGACGTCTCGCTGCCGGAGACGATGAAGCGCTCGATGGCCCGCCAGGCCGAGTCCGAGCGGGAGCGCCGGGCGCGGATCATCAACGCGGACGCGGAGTTCCAGGCCTCCAAGAAGCTCGCCGACGCCGCGGCGGTCATGAGCGACACCCCCGCCGCGCTCCAGCTCCGCCTGCTGCAGACGGTCGTCGCCGTCGCCGCAGAGAAGAACTCCACCCTGGTCCTGCCCTTCCCGGTGGAACTGCTGCGCTTCCTCGAGCGCGCCCAGCCGGCGCCCTACCCGGCCGTCGGACAGCAGCCGGCCCCCGGGCCCCCGGTGGTGGCCGCGCCTCCCCCCGGGCCCGCACCGCGGGCCGCCGCGGCCGACGCGCCGGCTGCCGGTGCGCCGCTGGTGGAGCCCGCCGAGGAGCTCCCCGCCGACCTGCGCGAGGCCCTCTCGGCGGACCCGCTGCTGGACACCGTCCGGCCGCAGCGGCCCTCCGACGTCAGCTGAGCCCGCCCTCCGCCCGCGGCACGTCCGGCCGCCACACGTACGGAACGGTCACCGCCACCGGCAGCAGCCCCAGCCGGGCCAGGATCGGGGCGCTGTCCGGGGACGCGTCGACCTGTACGAAGCGGTGACCCGCCGCGACCGCCAGCCGGGCCCGGTGCGCCACCGTCGCCCGGTAGGCGCCCCGCCCCCGCCATTGCGGCAGGGTGGAGCCGCCCCACAGCGACACGAAGTCGGTGCCCTCGTGGAAGCGGGCCCAGCCGGCGCAGACCACCGTGCCGTCGGCGGTCTCGGCGACGACCACCGCGCAGGGGTCGCCGGGCCCCGACACCTCGCTCTCCAGCATCCCCGGCAGCCAGTCGTGGGGCACGCCCCAGACCGTCTCCTCCATCTCCCGGATGCGCTCGAAGTCCGCCCGTGAGCTGACCTCCCGCAGTACGAGGCCCTCCGGCAGCACCGGGGCGGCCGTCAGCGCCTGCGCCTCGCCGACCAGCACCGTCTCCGGTTCCTCCGGCACGAAGCCGGCCGCGACCAGCCGGTCCGGCAGTCCCGCGGGCAGGTCGTGCGCGTGGTACTTCCACTCCACCGGCATGCCCAGCGCGGCGTAGTGGTCCCGCTGCCGGGCGATCAGGGCGTCCAGCCCGGGCCCGTCCAGCCCGCCGAGGTCGCGGTAGTCGAGGAACCCCGCCTCCCCGTGCCGGTAGGTCTTGCGCAGCAGCGGGCCGTCGCGTTCCACCGACTCGTACCGCGAGAGGTCGGCGGGCACACGGGCGCGCAACTGCCGGTCGTAGGCGGCGCGGTACTCCAGCGCCACGAGGGAGGGGTCGAAAGTGCTCATCGGGCGGATTCCACCACAACCGCGACCCCGGGCGCGAGCGGATCCGCCGTGGTGAACGCGACGGGGCGGGGCTGCGTATGTCAGACGGAACGACGCTTTCCCCTTGCGCCCGACGATCCGGCCTGTATCCCCCCACAGGAGGTCACGAGTTGAAGCACAAACAGATAGCCAAGCGGAAGATCGTGTTCGTCACGGCCGGTGCCGCCGCCATCGCGGCAGCGGCCGTACTGCTGCCCAACGCCAACGCGTCGCAGTCCGCCGCGCAGGGCCCGCAGGCCCCCTCGCCGAAGCGGCTCACCGCCGCGGCCGCCGCGGAACTCGCCGCGCGGCTCGGCTCGCAGTTCGGTCCGTCCATCGCGGGGGCGTACTACGACGCGGCGAGCAGGCAGCTCGTGGTGAACGTGGTCGCCGGGGACGGCGGCGACGTGGCCGCGCAGGCCGGGAAGGCCGGCGCCGCGACCCGGACGGTCGAGAACAGCGCCGCCGAACTGAGCTCCGCCGCACAGACCTTGAAGCAGCGCGCCACGATCCCCGGCACCGCCTGGGCCGTCGACCCCCGGACCAACCGGATCCTGGTCACCGCGGACCGCACCGTCACCGGCGGCAGGTGGGACACCCTGGAGTCCACCGTGCGGTCCCTGGGTGGCGGCATGGCCCGGATCCACAAGTCCGCGGGCGAGTTCAAGCCCCTGGTGGCCGGCGGGGACGCCATCTTCGCCGACGGGGCGCGCTGTTCGCTGGGCTTCAACGTCGTCAAGGACGGCGCCCCGGCCTTCCTCACCGCGGGCCACTGCGGGGTCGCGTTCGCGAACTGGTCGGACAGCCAGGGCGGGGCGCCCGTCGCGACCGTGCGGCAGGCGACCTTCCCGGGTGCCGGCGACTTCGCCCTCGTGACGTACGACGACCCGAACACCGAGGCGCCCGGCCAGGTGAACCTCGGCGACGGCCGTGCCCTGGCGATCAACGGGGCCGCGGAGGCGGCCGTGGGCCAGGAGGTGTTCCGGATGGGCAGCACCACCGGGCTGCACGGGGGCACGGTCCTCGGGCTCGACGCGACGGTGAACTACCCGGAGGGCACCGTCACCGGGCTGATCCAGACCGACGTCTGCGCCGAGCCGGGCGACAGCGGGGGCGCGCTGTTCGGCCGCGACGGCAGCGCGATCGGCCTCACCTCCGGCGGCAGCGGGGACTGCCAGGCGGGCGGGGAGACCTTCTTCCAGCCGGTGACCACGGCGCTGGCCGCGGTCGGGGCGGAACTCGGCTGACGTCCACGTGGTGCGGGCGGGCCGCCGGATCCAGCGGATCCGGCGGCCGGGGGATCAGCTGAACCGGCGGTGCAGGGGGAAGGCCGTCACCGTCGCGCCGACGTGCACGGCCCGATGCGCCGGGCGGGGCGCCCGGGCCTCCTCGTGCAGGCCGACCAGCAGGGCCGCCAGCCGGTGCCGGAAGTCGTCCCAGACCTCGGCGTCCTCGTCCTCCGGGTCCCGCAGGGGCCGTGCGCCGCACGGCGGCTCCACCAGACCGGCGGCCGCGAGGCGGCGCAGGTGGCTTACCATGCGCAGCCGGCCGGGGTGCGCCACGGGTCTGGAGGTGGTGTCGGTCGCCGTCATGGCGGTCAGTAAATCGTGCCGTCCCCTTGCCTTCGCAACCCCTGAGTAGCCACCGGGGTGACGCGCGCGTGACACGGGTTGACGTACGGGACGTGGGAGCACCCACGTGACACCGGGACGTGACGAATCTCGCACCGATGCGGTGTTTGGGTCGTCGGGGAGGACGCGTACCCTCACACCCCTCCCGAGCCGCAGCCGCCCGCCCCCGAGCTCGCGCACGAGGTGGGCGTGCCGCCGCCGCCGCTGTGCCAGTGGTTGACGCCGTAGAGGCTCTCGGTCTTGTCGTGGTGGGCGAGCAGCCCGGCCTCCCTGGCGAAGTGCGGGACGGCCAGCCGCAGCGCCGGCCCGCCGTGCAGGGCGACCGCCAGGAGGACCGACTCGGGCGAGGCCCTGCGGGTGCGCGGGCGCGGGAAACGCTCCTGGGCCCGCCGCAGGACCCGGCGGCCGGCCCGGGTGTGCCGCGGCACCCTCCACAGGGCGACGGCGGCGGCCACCGTGAGGGCGGGGACGGCCGCCCGGAACGGGGAGTTCCAGGCCGTCAGGGTGCCGGACACCAGGTCCGCGGCCGCGGTCGGCACGGCCGCGCACAGCAGCGCACGGGCCGTGCGGCGACGCCGGCCGCCCCGGACCAGCCCCGCGCCGGCCAGTCGCCCGCACAGTACGTCCAGCTCGCGCCGCACCGGCCGCGACGTGGCGAGGGTGTTCACCCCCGCCGGCCGGTACAGGGCTTTGTGGACGGCCAGTTGCAGCGGCTGCGCGAGCCCCTGCAGCGGCCCGGAGATGCGCGCGGTGCGGTGCGCGCCGGCGTCCACCGTGCCGCGCAGATGCAGCGCGACCAATGCGACGACCACCGTGCCGTGGTGGCCGTCGCGCAGGTAGGCCGCCTCGTGGGGGTCCGTCAGCTCGTACGCCGCGGCGCGCGGTGCGCGCAGCAACACCCCCGCCGTGACGAGCAGCGCCACCTCGGCCACCGGATATGTCCATGTGAGCCATGACATGTCGCACCACCCCCTGTGGTCGGTGTGCCCGCGGGCGCGGCGATGACGCGCTGTTTGAGGAAGGCCAGAGCTTTTCGGCGTAGCGTGGCCGCCGTGACGGATCTGGTGGCACGGACTTGTGACCGCATCGACCGGCTCGACGCCCGGATCAAGGCGTTCGTACGGGAACCGGACCGGCGGGGCCGGCTGGCGGCGGAGGCAGCCGCGGCACCGCCGGGCGTGCTGTCCGGGGTGATGGTGGGCGTCAAGGACATCGTCCGGATCGACGGGATGGACACCAGGGCCGGGTCCGCGGTGCCGCCGGAGGTGCTGGCCGGGCCGCAGGCACCACTGGTGGACCGGCTGCGGGCGGCAGGGGCGCTGGTCGCGGGGAAGACGGTGACGGCCGAGTTCGCGGTGACCGCGCCGGGGCCGACCCGCAATCCGCACAACACCGCCCACACACCCGGTGGTTCGAGCAGCGGCTCGGCGGCCGCGGTGGCGGCGGGCATGGTGCCGCTGGCGGTCGGGACGCAGACCGTCGGCTCGGTGGTCCGGCCCGCGGCCTACTGCGGGGTGGTGGGCTTCAAGCCGTCCTTCGGGCGCGTCCCGGTGGACGGGGTGATCGCCAACGCCCCGAGCTTCGACACGGTCGGGGTGCTCGCCGCGGACGTCGCGATGGCGACGCGCGGCGCGTCCGTCCTGTGCGACGACTGGCGGGAGCCGGCGGCCGGCGACGGCCGGCCGGTGCTCGGCGTCCCCGTCGGCCCGTACCTGGACCGCGCGGGGACGGAGGCGCGGGAGGCCTTCACGGCGCGGGCCAAGCGGCTGGAGGCGGCGGGCTGGACCGTGCGCGAGGTGCCGCTGATGCCGGGCCCGGGTGAGTTCGAGGCGGTCGTGCGGCAGTTGTACGTCATGAACCGCTACGAGGTGGCCCGTACGCACGCCGACTGGTTCCCCCGGCACGGCCGGCTGTACCGCGAGCAGACGGTCGCCGCCATCCGCGAGGGCCACGCCGTCGGCCGCGACGACTACGAGCGGGCCGTGGGCGAGCGCCGGGTCTTCCGCGAGCGGCTGCTGGCGGCCATGGGGGAGGTCGACGTCTGGCTGGCGCCGTCCGCCACCGGCCCCGCCCCGTTCGGCCTGGTCAGCACCGGGGACTCGGTGATGTGCCTGCCGTGGAGCAACGCGGGCTTCCCCGCGGTGAGTCTGCCCGCCGGGTACGCCGCGAACGGCCTGCCGCTCGGTCTGCAGGTCGTCGGGCGCCCCGGCGAGGACGAGGAACTGCTGCGGTGGGCGGCGGAGTTCGCCCCGGTCGTCATGCCTCGGTGAAGACCAGGTCCTCGACCGGGACGGTCATCCGCACGGTGTGGTCGCCGGTCACCTCGACGACGTGGTGCAGTCCCCGCACCTGCGTGCGCGGGGTGTCCGAGGACAGGATCCGGTAGGTGTCGGCCGCCCCGGCCAGGTAGGCGCGGAAGGCGGCGAGGGAGGGCTCGCCGAGCGCGAGGTAGTCGAAGAGCCGCCGGAAGAGCTTGGGGACGAGCACCACGTCGTCGGTGAGCGAGGAGAGCCCGGTGACCTTCGCGCCGCTGGTGCTCACGTCGCCGGGCCACAGCCCCCTGCCCGCCTCGCGGGCCTGCCGGGCGACGTCGGTCAGCTCCCGGCGCAGGTCCTCGTAGAGGTTGCTGTAGAAGGTCGGGTAGGCCAGGCCCTCGGCGACCAGGTGGTGGTTGACGGTGGCGCGCAGCAGCGGCACGCCCACCGTGACCTCCTGGCCGCTCTTCGTGCCCTCCGGCGGCGCGCCCCGGCCGGCCAGGGCGACGCAGCGGCCGTGCACGTCGACCCCGCCGGTGAGGATCCAGCCGGGGACGCCCTCGGGGTCGGCGGCGACGACCCGCTCGCCGCCGGGCTCGCGCTCCACCGCGGTGAAGCCGAGCCACCGCAGCAGCTCGTCCCGGGCCGCGTGGGCGAAGGGCAGCGGCTGGTGGGCCGGGGCGGAGGTGGGCCCGTAGTGGGTCTCCAGCGCGTCGACGGCGTCCAGGCGCAGCTTGCCCCGGCAGGAGTTGGTGAGGTCGAGCCCGAGCCCGCCCCTGACGCGGTTCCAGTCGGGGTGACGGGTGGGGGTGAAGCCCACGGTGTCCCCGTCCGGTTCGGTGTTCTTTATCTGGAAAGAGCCCTTGACCAGCAGCATCGGCATGGCGACTCCCCATCGGGGTGTGAGCGTCGGTGACGTCGTGTGCATGAAACCACGCGGAGGGTGGCGGAGGACAGGGATCCGGCGTGTCTTCGTACACATGTTCGACAAGTGGTCTATGGTGGGTGGCGGAGGGTCCGGAAGGGGGGAGACGTGAGCGGTCGGAGGTGCGTATGCCGGGATTCACGCACCTGCACACCGTCTCCGGCTTCTCGCTGCGGTACGGGGCCTCGCACCCCGAGCGGCTCGCCGAGCGCGCCGCCGAACGGGGGATGGACGCGCTGGCGCTGACCGACCGGGACACGGTGGCCGGCGTGGTGCGCTTCGCCAAGGCGTGCGCGCGGGCCGGGGTGCGGCCGCTGTTCGGCGCCTCCCTGGCGGTGCCGGCGGCGTACGCGGGGGAGGGCGCCGCCCTTCAGGCCGGTCCGCCGGCCGCCCGCCGGCGCACCCCGGTGCGCGGCGGGGCCTTCGTGCCGGAGGCGACCGACCGGGCGGTCTTCCTCGCCCGGGACCGCCGCGGCTGGGGCGCGCTGTGCCGGCTGGTCAGCGCCGCCCACACCGACGGCGGCATCGGCTGGGAGGACCTGGGGCGGGAAGGGCTGTACGTGCTGCTCGGCGCGGACTCCGAGGTCGGCCGCGCCCTGACGGCCGGACGCCCCGACCGGGCCGCCAGGCTGCTGCGCCCCTGGCGCGAGGTGTACGGGGACGCGCTGCGCCTGGAGGCCGTGCACCACGGCCGCACCGGCACCGGGTCCGGCTCGCTGCGGCTCGCCGCCCGCACCGTCGGCTTCGCCGTCGAGCAGGGCGTCGTCCCGGTGCTGACCAACGCCGTCCGCTACGCCGACCCCGGCCAGGGGGAGGTGGCCGACGTCCTGGACTCGGCGCGCCGGCTGGTGCCGATCGACGTGCGCGACGCGGGGGGCCTGGACAGCGGGGAGCGCTGGCTGAAGGACGCCGGGGACATGGCGCGCACCGCCGAGCGGGTCATGGAGGCGGCCGGGTTCGCCCGCGGCGACGCCCACCGGCTGCTGCGGGCCACCGAGGAGACCGCCGCGGGCTGCGCCGTCGACCCGGAGGAGGACCTGGGGCTCGGGCAGGTGCACTTCCCCGAGCCGGAGGTCGTCGGCGCGGGCGCCCGCACCGCCGACCGCGTGCTGCGCTCGCGCTGCGCGGCCGGGATGGTCCGTGAGGGCCACGACCGGGAGCCGGAGTACTGGGCGCGGCTCGACCACGAGCTGCGGATCATCGAGGGGCTCGGCTTCGCCTCGTACTTCCTCACCGTCGGCCAGGTGGTCGCCGACGTACGGGAGATGGGCATCCGGGTCGCCGCGCGCGGCTCGGGCGCCGGCTCGCTCGTCAACCACCTGCTGGGCATCGCCGCCGCCGACCCCGTCGAGCACGACCTGCTCATGGAACGCTTCCTGTCCGGGCGGCGGGCCTCGCTGCCCGACATCGACATCGACGTGGAGTCGGCCCGCCGGCTGGAGGTCTACCGGCGGATCCTGGACCGCTTCGGCGGCGAGCGGGTCGCCACCGTCGCCATGCCCGAGACCTACCGCGTCCGGCACGCCGTGCGCGACGTGGGCACCGCCCTCGGGATGGACCCGGAGCGGACCGACCGGCTGGCCAAGGCCTTCCCGCACATCCGGGCCCGCGACGCGCGGGCCGCGCTCGCCGAGCTGCCCGAGCTGCGGCAGGTGGCGGGGGAGGACCACGGCCGGCTGTGGGAGCTGGTCGAGGCGCTGGACGCGCTGCCGCGCGGGGTCGCCATGCACCCCTGCGGGGTGCTGCTGTCGGACGCCGGGCTGCTGGAGCGCACACCGGTCGTGCCCACCAGCGGCGAGGGCTTCCCCATGTCGCAGTTCGACAAGGACGACGTCGAGGACCTCGGGCTGCTCAAGCTCGACGTGCTCGGGGTGCGCATGCAGTCCGCGATGGCGCACGCCCTGGACGAGGTGGAACGCACCGGCGGCGGCCGGATCGACCTGGACCGCATCCCGCAGGGCGACCCTGCGACGTACGAACTGGTGCGGTCCGCCGAGACGCTGGGCTGCTTCCAGATCGAGTCCCCGGGCCAGCGCGACCTGGTGGGGCGGCTGCAGCCGGCCACCTTCCACGACCTGGTCGTGGACATCTCCCTGTTCCGTCCCGGGCCGGTCGCCGCCGACATGGTGCGGCCCTTCATCGACGCCCGGCACGGCCGCAAGCCCGTCCACTACCCGCACCCCGACCTGGAGCCCGTGCTGCGCGAGACCCACGGGGTCGTCGTCTTCCACGAGCAGCTCATCGACATCATGAGCGTCATGACCGGCTGCGACCGGGGGTTCGCCGACGAGGCGCGGCGCGCGCTGTCGGACGAGGCCCGGCAGGGACGGCTGCGGGCCTGGTTCGCGGACGCGGCCCGGGGGCGCGGCTACTCCCGCGAGGTCATCCGGCGCACCTGGGAGATCGTCTCGGCCTTCGGCGCGTACGGCTTCTGCAAGGCGCACGCCGTCGCCTTCGCCGTGCCGACCTACCAGTCCGCCTGGCTCAAGGCGCACCATCCGGCGGCCTTCTACGCCGGGGTGCTCACCCACGACCCCGGGATGTACCCCAAGCGGCTGCTGCTCGCGGACGCGCGGCGGCGCGGGGTGCCGGTGCTGCCGCTGGACGTCAACCGGTCGGGCGCGGCCTACCGAATCGAACTGGTGTCCGGTGACGGGGGTGGCGAGGTGGACGGGGAGGTGTGGGGGCTGCGGCTCGCGCTCTCCGAGGTGCACGGCATCAGCGAGGCCGAGGTCGCCCGGATCACCGCCGGACAGCCCTACTCCTCCCTCCAGGACCTGTGGGAGCGCGCCCGCCCGGGCCGTGCCGCCGCCGAACGCCTGGTCCAGGTCGGCGCGCTGGACCCCTTCGGGGGCAACCGCCGCGACATGCTGCTCCAGGTCGCCGAAGTGCACCGGCAGGGCCGGGCCTCCGCGTACGACGGCCAGCTCACCCTGACCGGTGGGGAGGGCGAGCCCGCGTTCGCGCCGGCCGGCCTGCCCGACATGGACGACGGCGAGCGGCTCGGCGCCGAACTCGGCGTCCTCGGCATGGACGCCTCCCGCCACCTGATGGACGACCACCTCGCCTTCCTGGAGGAGCTGGGCGCGATCCCGGCGAACCGGCTGCGCGAGGTGCGGCACGGCCAGACCGTGCTGGTCGCCGGGGCCAAGGCGGCCACCCAGACCCCGCCCATCCGCTCCGGGCGCCGGGTCATCTTCACCACCCTCGACGACGGCACCGGCCTGGTCGACCTCGCCTTCTTCGACGACAGCCACGAGGCCTGCGCCCACACCGTCTTCCACTCCTGGCTGCTGCTGGTCCGCGGGGTGGTCCAGCGCCGCGGACCGCAGAGCCTGTCCGTCGTCGGCGCCGCCGCCTGGAACCTGGCCGAACTGGTCGAACTGCGCAGGGAGGGCGGCCTGGAGGCGGTCGCGGCACGCCTGGCCGAGACCCCGGGCGAACCCGCCGGCCTCCCCGCGCCCCCGCCCGGGGGCCGCCGGGTCCGCATGTCCACCGGGTACGAGATGCACCCCTGGGCCGATCTGCGGCCCGCGGGCGAAGGCGCTCCGACCGGCCGCAAGCTGTGGCACTCCAGTCCGGGGAGCGCGGGGCGATGACGGACGACCTGCACGTGCTGTACGTGCACTTCCACGCCACCGAGGCGCTGTACGGGCAGCTCCTCGGGCTGCTCGGCGGCTTCACCCCCGTCGTCCAGGCGCTCCCGCCCGACGCCGCGCTCGCCGACGTCCGCGGGGCGCTGCGCTACTTCGGGCGCGACGCCGCGGAACTGGCCACGCTGCTGCGGGTGCGGCTGCTCGCGCTCCACGGTGTGGACTGCACGATCGGCGTCGGCCCGAACCCGCTGCTCGCCCGGATGGCGGCGCAGGGCGGACCGGAGGGCGCGGTGCGCGCCGCCCCCACCGACCCCGCGGCCGTGGCGGCCTTCCTCGCCGAGCGCCCGGTGGCGGCGCTGCACGGCGTCGGCCCGGCGACGGCACGGCAGTTGGGCACGTACGGCCTGGACACCGTGGGACGGGTCGCGGCCGCGCCCCTGAGCACCCTGCAGCGGATCCTGGGCGCCGCGGCGGGCCGCAGGACGCACGAGCGGGCCCGCGGCATCGACCCGGCCCCGGTCGTCCCGAACGCCCCCGCCCGCTCGGCCGGCGCCGAGCGCCGCTTCGGCCACGACGAACTGGACCCGGTGCGGCACCGCCGCGCCCTGCTGTCGCTCACCGAGGAACTGGGCTCCTCGCTGCGCGCGTCGGGCCGGGTCGCGCGCTCACTGACCCTCACCGTCCGCTACGCCGACCGCTCCACGACCACCCGCACCCGCGGGCTGCCCGAGCCGACCGGCCACGGCACCGCCCTCGCCGAGGCCGCGTACCGGCTCTACGAGGGGCTGGGGCTGCAGCGTGCCCGGGTGCGCGGCCTCGCGCTGCGCGCGGAGGGGCTGACGGACGCCGGTCTGGCGACGCTGCAGCTCAGCCTGGACCCGGGGGACGAGAAGGCGCGCCGGATCGAGGCGGTCGCGGACCGGGCGCGGGCCCGCTTCGGCCCGCGGGCGCTGATGCCCGCGGCACTGTCGGGTGCGGCCTGACGGTCCATTATCACAGCGACGTGAAGCCGGCGTGATGAATTCTTTACCCACCGGTAGCTAGCGACGTTTGTTACTCCTCCGTAAATTGACGGAAGCTCAGCACTCTGGTGATCCGGATCACAGGCTGCACGGGAGCCAGTCATTCCCCCACCTGCGAGGAGATCGCTCGATGCTGCCCATCAGACCGCGATCAGCGCTCCGGCTCCTCTCCGCGCTGACTCTCACCGCCGCCCTCTTCGCCACCCCCGTCCTGGTGGACAGCACCACCACCGCACTGGCGAAGACCTCCGCGTCCGACACCCACGCCACCACGACCGTCGCCGCCGCGACCACCACCGCCGGCGCCACCGCGAGCAGCGGCTGGAACAACTGGTCCTGCAAGCCGTCCGCCGCCCACCCGCGGCCCGTCGTCCTCGTCCACGGCACCCTCGGCAACTCCATCGACAACTGGCTCGGCCTCGCGCCCTACCTGGTCAAGCGGGGCTACTGCGTCTACTCCCTGGACTACGGCCAGCTGCCCGGCGTGCCCCTCTTCTACGGTCTCGGCTCCATCACCGCGTCCTCCCAGCAGCTCGCCGACTACGTCGACCGGGTCCTCGCGGCCACCGGCGCGGGCAAGGTCGACATCGTCGGGCACTCCCAGGGCGGCATGATGCCGCGCTACTACATGAAGTTCCTGGGCGGTGCCCCCAAGGTGAACGCGCTCGTCGGCATCGCGCCCAGCAACCACGGGACCGATCTCAACGGGCTGCTCAAGCTGCTGCCGTACTTCCCCGGGGCGGCCGAGGCCATCGAGCACCTCAGCCCGCAGGGGCTGACGGACCAGATGGCCGGATCGGCCTTCCTCACCAAGCTGAACGCCGGTGGCGACACCCTCCCCGGCGTCCGCTACACGGTGATCGCGACCAAGTACGACGAGGTCGTCACGCCGTACACCTCGCAGTTCCTGTCCGGCCCCGACGTCCGCAACGTGGTGCTGCAGGACCTGTGCCCGCTCGACCTGTCCGAGCACGTCTTCGTCGGGCTGGCCGACCGCATCGTGTTCCACGAGGCGGCCAACGCCCTGGACCCGGCGCACGCCACGGCGACCGACTGCGGGGACATCTTCAGCTGACGTCCCCCGTCAGCCGACCCGCGTCCGGCGCCCGCGGGCGACGAGCAGCAGCACCGACGCACCGAGCGAGACGGCGGCGGCCCCCGCCACCATCAGCGAGGTCGTGCCGGTGCTGCCGCTTCCGGTCTCCGCGAGGTCCGCGCCGGAAGAGGACGTGTCCGCCGTCGCGGACGGCTCCGCGAGCCCGCTCGCGGAGCCGTCCGCGGCGGTGTGCGCGTGGTGGTGGCGCACCGTCGACCGGTCCGCTCCGGCGGCGATCCGCGCGTCGTCCGGCACGGAGGCGGCGGGCGCGGGGGCGGTCGTGGCCACGGCGGGGGTCCCGGTCCCGGCCGGGGCCGAGGTCGCGGGCGCGGCGGGCGCCCCGGGGGCCTTCCCGGTGTCCGCGCCGAAGACCACGTCGGAGCAGGAGTAGAAGGCCTCCGGGCTGTCCGAGCGCTGCCAGATCGCGTAGACCAGCTGGCGCCCCGACCTGGCCGGCACGTCCACCGGCAGGACGTAACTGCCGTCCCGGACCTGGGGGTCGGTGACCTTCGCGAACGGCTGCGCCTCCAGGTCCGACCACGTCAGCGGCCGCGACGGGTCGTACCCCGCCTTCGTCATGTACAGCTCGAACGAGCCCTTGTGGCGGGCCGTCACCCGGTATGCCAGGTCCTGCCGTCCCGGCGTCATCCTCGTCGCCGGCCAGTCGGCCCGCGCCAGGTCCAGCGCCTTGAACTCCTCGTTGCCCGCGCTGCACAGCCTGCCGTCCGGTATCACCTGCCGGTGACGTCCGGCCGCGTCGCCGATGCGCACCCCGTTCCAGTCGTAGAAGGCCTGCGTGCCGCCCGCCGCGACCGCCGCCCTGCACGCGGCCGACGCCGGGTTCTCGGGGTTCTCCGCGTAGCAGGTCAGCACCCGGCTGACCGGGCCGCCCATGGTGCCGTGCGCGCTCGCCGGTCCCGCAGCCAGGCCGGTCAGCGCGAGCGGTCCGATCCCGAGGACGGCGGCCAGGGCGGCCCTGCGGCGTGCGGTCATGGTGGGGTTCTCCTTCGGCGGTGGCCCGGTGCGCGGTACCGGGACCCTGCCGGCGCCGCCCCCGTGCGCGGCGCCGACGGGCGCCGGCGAACCAGCACGCTAGCCGCGCCGCACGGGCGGAACCCCTGTTCGGAGGACCTGTGGGCGATCTTTATGGCGGCGTTAAGGCATCGCTAAGCGGGGGCTGAGGATGCCGGTCGCCGGTGCGGCCCGGGTTCCCCCGGCGCGACGGCGGCGCCGGACAGGAGTCCTGTCCGGCGCCGCTCGCCCGCCTGTTCGCGGGTGTTCCGCCGGCGTCAGCCGAGCCAGAGCGTCAGGAGGTAGCCCGGGCTGTCCCACGTGCACGTGTACTGGTAGGCCTGGCCGGAGTCGACGAACTTCTGGCCGGCCGTCTTGCAGGCCGCGCTCGTCGAGTACACCTTGTACGGCACGCTCGCGTTCGCCGGGGCGGCGAGCGCCAGCATCCCGGTGAGCGTCGCGGCCACGGCCACGGCGACCGAGGCGCCCCTGCGCTTGTTCATGTCCCCTCCAGGAAGAGCTCGTTGCACGACCGGATCACCGGCATCCTCACATCGTCGCAATGGACACGTCAATGATGCGGATCATGGGCGGCGTCGCCGTGCCGTCCCCTCAGGAGGCGTGCCGGCTGCGGGGGGTGCGCCGCGGAGGGTGGGTGAGGGTGATCTGCCGTACGAGCTGGTGGAAGCAGGACAGCGCCGCGACGGCGGGGAGGCTGGCGACGGTCCAGTCGGTGATCGTCCGGGGGGCGGAGGCGACGCAGAACAGGATCGCGAAGGCCGAGAAGAGCAGCACGACCGCCCAGGAGTGCGGGGCCCGGCGCTGGTGCAGCGCGGCCCGCAGGATCGACAACGAGGCCACCATCCAGGGGCCGTAGACCAGCAGCGGCCACCAGCCCGCCAGCCCCGACGCCCCGTTGGTGGCGGCGATGTGGCGCAACGGGTCGTGGGCGACCATCCCGCCGAGCACGCTCACCATGGCCACGATGGTGGCCGCGACCGCCGCGACGACGAAGCTGAGCGTCTGGGTCCGGGCCGCCTTCTGCCGCAGCGCCGCCCGGCGGATCCTGCGGTGCCGGTGCCGGGTGAGCGGCAGCTCGTGGGTCGCGGACTCCGGGGAGGGCGCGGCGAAGACGTCGTCGTCCTCCTCGTAGTCGTCCACCTCCTCCGCCTGAGGGGGTTCGAGGAGCTGGGCCAATTCCTCCTCGGACGTCCACGCCCCGTTCAGGACGTCGTAGTCCGGAGCGGAAAAGTAGCCGTTACCCGAAGTGTCGTCCGGGGCCTGGCGGGGACTGTAAATGGTGTGGCCGCTGAGGTGGTCCTCGTACGGCATGTCGTTCTCGAAGCGGAAACGGTCCTGCAAAGGCGGCATGAAGGAATTCCTGTCGGGGCCGGGCGTGGGCGGGGGATACGGCGAATGCACGCCCTAATACCGCGCATCCAGATCGATGCCGGAGCAGCGGCGGATGAAATCCCCCTCGATGCCGACCATTTCGTTGGTGAACTGTTCCAGTTCCGAAGAGCAGTACACGAGTGGAATACGCTCCTCGCCACGCTCGATGTAGGCGTCCGGACTCCGGCCGAAGAATCCCGCCGTTCCCGGGACGAAGACCCATTCCCCGAGGGGGACACCCTCCCTCGGGCGGTACGGACGGCTGCGGCGGATGGGCGCCGGAACCGTCCGGGGGACCTCGTTCCCGGCCGGCGCACCTGGTGCGTTCTGGGAATCGACTGTGACCACATCCCCACAACGACCCCCGCCCCGTGATGGAGTTGCGCCGTACGAGTGACCTCCGCCCCGTGTTCCGTGAGGTGTTGGCCCTGGCCACAGGCACCGGCGGGCACCCTAGGGTGACGCCATGACCGAACCGACGCGCCGCCGCGCGGCCGCCCTGGAGCTCATCGACGCCGTCGTCGAGCCCGGCACCTGGCACGGCTGGGACGAGCCCGTGACCGCCCTGCCCGGCTACCTCGACGACGCCGGGTACCGAGCCGACCTCGCCCGGGCACGGGAGCGCACCGGGCTCGACGAGTCGGTCGTCACCGGCGAGGGCAGGATCCGCGGCCGCCGGGTCGCCGTCGTCGTGGGCGAGTTCCGCTTCCTGGGCGGCTCGATCGGCGTCGCCGCGGGCGAACGCCTCGTACGGGCCGTCGAACGGGCCACCCGCGAGCGGCTGCCGCTGCTGGCCTCGCCCGCCTCGGGCGGGACGCGGATGCAGGAGGGCACCATCGCGTTCCTGCAGATGGTCAAGGTCGCGGCGGCCATCACCGACCACAAGGCCGCAGGCCTGCCGTACCTGGTCCACCTGCGGCACCCGACCACGGGCGGGGTCTTCGCGTCCTGGGGCTCCCTCGGACACGTCACCGCCGCCGAACCCGGCGCGCTCATCGGCTTCCTCGGCCCGCGGGTCCACGAGGCCCTGTACGGCGAGGAGTTCCCGTCCGGCGTCCAGGTCGCGGAGAACCTGCTGGCCAACGGCATCGTGGACGCCGTCCTGCCCTCCGCGGAACTCGCGGACGCCGCGGCACGCGTCCTCGGGGTGCTGTGCGGCGACACGGCGGGTGTCCCGGACACCGGCGGGGCCGGGCCCGATCCGGCGCCCGGCGTCCCCGCCCCTCCGGCCGCGGAGTCCATCCGGCGCTCACGGCGGCCCGAACGGCCGGGGCTGCGCGCCCTGCTGGCGGCGGCGGCCCGGGACGTGGCCCCGCTCAGCGGCACCGGCGCCGGGGAGCGGGACCCCGGACTCCTGCTCGCGCTCGCCCGGATCGGCGGCACGCCCTGCGTCGTCCTCGGCCACGACCGGCGGGAGACCGCCGACGGGCGGCCGCCCGCGCTCGGCCCCGCCGGCCTGCGGGTCGCCCGCCGCGGCATGGGCATCGCGGCGGAACTGGACCTGCCGCTGCTGTCCGTGGTCGATACCGCGGGTGCCGCGCTGTCCCGGGAGGCCGAGGAGGGCGGCCTGGCGGGCGAGATCGCCCGCTCCCTCGCCGACCTGATGACCGTGCCCGCGCCCACGCTGTGCCTGCTGCTCGGACAGGGCGCCGGCGGGGGCGCGCTCGCGCTGCTGCCCGCGGACCGGGTGGTGGCCGCGCGGCACGCCTGGCTCTCCCCGCTGCCGCCGGAGGGGGCCTCGGCGATCCTGTACCGGACGACGGAACGGGCGTACGAGGTGGCCGGGCGTCAGGGGGTGCGGTCGGCGGACCTGGCGGCGCACGGGATCGTCGACCGGGTGGTGGAGGAGACGCCCGACGCGGCGGACGAGCCCGAGGCGTTCCTGGCCCGCCTCGGCGCGGTCCTGGGTGCCGAACTCGCGGCCCTGCGCGCCCACCCCCGTGCCGTCCGCCTCGCCGCCCGCCGTACCCGCTACCGGAACCTGGGCCTGGGCTGACGCTCCTTCCGCGGGAGACGTTCCGCGCCGAGGGGGCGGGGATCCGGGCCGGGGGAAGCCGGTGGTGCCGGTGTGGAGGGTGGCCCCGTGCGGGAGGCGTTGGCGTCCGCGGACGGTGGGGGTGGTTCCGCTCAGGACGTGGTGGGTTCTGCCGCGCCTTCCTCGGGGGATCGCCACGAGGCCGTCGTGATGCGGACCTGACCCGGCCGTTTCGGTGGCGGACCGCCCGTCCGCGTCCGCCGGTCCCGGCGGGGAAGCACGGGGCTTTGTCAGTGGGGGGTGGAAGGATCACGGGGTGGGCGAACTCAGCAGTGACACGTACTGGGACACCGTGGCCGACCGCTTCGACGAGGAGCCCGACCACGGCTTGCGGGACCCCGCCGTGCGGGAGGCGTGGGCGGCGCGGCTGCGGACGTGGCTGCCCGGCACCCCGGCGGACGTGCTCGACCTCGGGTGCGGCACGGGCAGCCTCGCGCGGCTCGCCGCCGAGCAGGGGCACCGGGTGACCGCCGTCGACCGCTCCCCGCGCATGGCCGCGCTCGCCCGGGCGAAGCTGGCCGGCACCGGGGCCCGCGTCCTGCTCGGGGACGCGACCGAACCGCCCGTCGCGCCGGGCCGGTTCGACGTGGTGCTCGTCCGGCACCTGCTGTGGGCGCTGCCCGACCCCGTGGCCGCGTTGCGCCGCTGGGCCCGGCTGCTGCGCCGCGGCGGACGCCTCGTGCTGGTCGAGGGGCGCTGGGGAGAGGCCGAGCCGGTGGGCATCCGCGCCGCCGAACTGGCCGCGATGGTACGGCCGCTCGCCGAGCACACCGAGGTCGAGCAGCTCGCCCACGACACCGCGCTGTGGGGCGGCCCGGTCCGCGACGAGCGCTACGCCGCGGTCGTGCGGATCAAGCAGCCCCGCAGGCACACGGAGATCGTCGACGTCCACCTCGTCCTCCGCCGCGGCGACGAGGTCCTGCTCGGCCGCCGCGTCAACACCGGTTACGCCGACGGGCTGCTGCACGCCCCCTCCGGCCACGTCGAGGACGACGAGGACGTCCTGACCGCCCTGGTCCGCGAGGCCCACGAGGAGGTGGGCGTCGTGCTGCGCCCCGAGGACGTCGCCGTCGCCCTGGTCATGCAGCACCGCGCGCCCGGCGGGGGCGAGCGCATCGGCTGGTTCTTCGAGGCGGACGGCGGCGTCCACGAGCCGGTCAACCGCGAGCCGGAGAAGTGCTCGGAGCTCGGCTGGTTCCCCCTGGACGCGCTGCCGGACGACATGGTGGCGTACTGCAGGGCGGGCCTGGAGGCGTACCGCGCGGGCGAGCGTTTCGTGCTGCACCTGCACGAGCCGGGGGACGCGATCGCCCACGACCCGGCGGGGCCCGGCCGCGCCGTCGTCCTCGCGGACGGTGCGTGCAGCACAATGGCCGCGACAAACAGCGCTGCCCCGTCCCGCCGGGAGGACGACACACCGTGAGCCTCAAGATCACCGTCAGGCCGGACGCGGCCGCCGCGCCCTACGAGCAACTGCGCGAGCAGATCGCGGACCAGGCCCGTTCGGGGGCCCTCCCGGTCGGCTACCGGCTGCCCACCGTCCGCGGTCTCGCGGACGACCTCGGCCTGGCGGCCAACACCGTGGCCAAGGCCTACCGCGCCCTGGAGGCGGACGGTGTGATCGAGACCCGCGGCCGCAACGGCACCTTCGTCGCGGCCGCGGGCGACGCCGCCACCCGTGAGGCGGCCGCCGCCGCGTCGGCCTACGCCCAGCGCGTGCGGCGCCTCGGCCTGGACCGCGCCGCCGCCGAAGCAGCCGTGCGGGACGCGCTGCGCGCCGCGTACGAGGCGTAGCGCGCGCCGCTCACAGCAGTCCGGCGAGTTTGTACAGCGCCAGCGAACCGGCGACCGCGACGTTGAGGCTGGCGCCCATGCCGACCATGGGGATCTCGACGGCGAGGTCGAGCAGGTCGAGCGCTTCCGGCGGGATGCCCTGCCGCTCGTGCCCGAGCACGACGACCGTGGTGCGCCGCGCGGCCGGCAGGTCCGCCAGCCGGACCGCCTCGTCGGCGAGTTCGACCCCGACGACGTGCGCTCCGCGGTCGCGCTGCCGCTGCAGCCAGCCCAGGGGATCGCCGGTCCAGTGCACGCAGGCGGGCCGCCGCAGGGTGTTGCCGCGGGCGAGCGCCTCCGGCACCCAGGGGAAGCGCGGGACGACCAGGCACGCGCCGACGGCGTCGCAGGTGCGCAGCAGCGTCCCCAGGTTGGCGCCGTGCAGCGGCCACAGCGGCGCCGCGTACAGGTGGTCCCAGCAGTCGTGCGACCGCGGGCGGCGACTGCGGCGCAGTTCCGCCGGGGTGCGGGTCCGTATCCTCCCCTTCGCGCCGCCGGGGGGACCCCCGGCCATCAGAGGTAGAGGCCTCCGGAGGCGGAGGCCGGGGTCGTCTGGTGGGGGAGCGCGGTGCCGCCGGAGGAGGAGGCGCCGCGGCGCAGGGCGTAGAGCTCCGCGAGCGTGGCACCGTCCCGGCCGATGCCCTCGGACGTGCCGAGCCAGCCGGTCGCCTCGGTGCGGGTCAGCGGGCCCACCTCGATCCGGGCCAGGCAGCGCCCGGGGCGGACCACCGCCGGGTGCAGCCGCTCCAGGTCCTCGTTGGTCGTGATGCCGACCAGGACGTTGCGGCCCTGGCCGAGCAGGCCGTCGGTGAGGTTGAGCAGACGGGACAGCGCCTGGCCGGTCTGGTGCTTGGCCTGGCCGCGGATGAGTTCGTCGCAGTCCTCCAGCAGCAGCAGCCGCCAGCGGCCCGGCCCTTCGGTGTCGTCCTCGCCGATGGCGATCTCCATCAGGTAGCCGACGTCGTTGAAGAGCACCTCGGGGTCGAGGACGCAGTCCACCTGGCACCAGTCGCGCCAGGCGCGGGCCAGCGTGCGCAGCGCGGAGGTCTTGCCGGTGCCCGGCGGGCCGTGCAGGAGCAGCAGCCGGCCGCTGACGTCGGCGGCGGTGAGCTTCATCAGCCCGTCCATGGCCTCCGCCACCGGCGCGGTGTAGTTGCCCCGCACGTCGTCCCAGGGGGCGGCGCTGATCTGCCGCGTGATGCGGTGCGGCCCGCGGCGCGGGGCGACGTACCAGAAGCCCATGGTCACGTCGTCGGGCTGCGGTTCCGGCTGGTCCTCGGCGTCCTCGACGGCCTCGGCCAGGACGCGCTGCGCCACTTCCTCGGTGACCGCCGTCACCGTCACGTCGGCACGGCGGTGCCAGCGCGAGACGAGGATCGTCCAGCCGTCGCCCTCGGCGAGGGTCGCGCCGCGGTCCTTGTCCCGCGCGGAGCGCAGCACCGACCCGCCGCCCGGGACGAGCGTCAGTCCCGACTTGACCCGGTCCAGGGACGTGCCGCACGAGTAGGGCTGCTCGCCGGTGACGAAGCGGCTCAGGAACAGGGCGTCGATGGCATCGGACGGCGAGTCGTCGTCGTTCATGCCGAGACGGATGGACAGGGCGCGATGCGGGGGCGTTGCGTCGGGCATGTCGCTCATGATCCGGCACGGGGTCCGCGTCCGCACCGGGTTTTCGCGCAGTGGCGGAATCCCTGGGAATCCCTGAACGCCCGGTGAAACCGGGCCGATCCGGGCACAGCGGCGGTTCATGAGGTACCGGGCGTCCAGCCCGGGGTGGTGTGTTCGGGCGGTGCCGCCGCCGGCGCCCCTAAAGGGCGTGCCAACTACGGGAGTAGAGCCCACCGGCCGAGACGGCGTCACTTCCGGTGCACGCAGCGGCGATCACGGACAGCTCGCAGAATGTCCATGTCAAGAAATCTTGGCATGGACACTTCCCGAACGTGTTACTG
Source organism: Streptomyces sp. NBC_00510 (assembly GCA_036013505.1). Classification (NCBI taxonomy): domain Bacteria; kingdom Bacillati; phylum Actinomycetota; class Actinomycetes; order Kitasatosporales; family Streptomycetaceae; genus Streptomyces; species Streptomyces sp. NBC_00510. Next base: position 7,317,158 of record CP107851.1, read on the forward strand.
CGCGGTACGAAAGATGCGGCAGAGATCCTGCTAAGGGAGGTTCCATGAGACTGTCCCGTTTCGTGTCAGCCGCATCCGCACTTCTCCTTACCGCCGTACTCGCCCTGGTTGGTGCCGGTTCCGCCCGAGCCGCCGGCCCCGTCTACGTGGCCCTGGGCGACTCGTACTCCGCCGGCGTCGGGTCCGGCAGCTACGACGGCTCGAGCGGCAGCTGCTATCGCAGCAGCAAGGCGTTCCCCCGGCTGTGGGCGAACGCGCATAGCCCGTCCGGGTTCTCTTTCACCGCGTGTTCCGGAGCGACCACGACCGACGTGCTCAACAACCAGCTCGGTCCGCTCAACGCCTCGACGACCCTGGTCAGCATCAGCATCGGCGGCAACGACGCCGGCTTCGCCGACGTGATGACCACCTGCGTCCTCAGCTCCGACAGCACCTGCCTCAGCCGTATCAACCAGGCCAGGGACTTCGCCAACAACCAACTGCCCGCACGGCTCGACTCCGTCTACAACGCCATCAGCTCCAGGTCCCCTTCGGCCCGGGTCGTCGTCCTCGGCTACCCGCGCTTCTACAAGCTGGGCGCCACCTGCATCGGCCTCAGCGAGACCAAGCGCAGGGCCATAAACGACGCGGCCGACCTCCTCGACACCGTCACCGCCAAGCGCGCCGCCGACCACGGCTTCGCCTTCGCCGACGTCCGCGGCACCTTCACCGGGCACGAGCTCTGCTCGGGCTCGGCCTGGCTGCACAGCCTCACCCTCCCCGTCTACGAGTCCTACCACCCCACCGCCTCCGGCCAGTCCGGCGGCTACCTGCCGGTGTTCACCTCCGCCGCGTGACCCGCGGCACGGCAGCGCGGAGCACCCGGACGACGTGAGACGAGGGGTGCCGGGCCACCGCCCGGCACCCCTCGCCCGTGCCGGCGCTGCCTCAGGGGGTCGTCGCCGTCCCGTCGGAGCCGCTCGGCGACGGGCTCGGCGCCCGGCACGTGACCGTGAACGGGACATGCGCGGACTCCGTCCCCACCGGACTGCGCACCTCGACCGCCACCCAGCCCTCGATCGTGCCGTCCGGCTCGTAGGACGGCTCGGTGTACTCGACCGTCCGGCTCTTCGGGCCGCCCGAGGGGAAGTCGAGCGTCTGCCAGCCATGGTCGGAACCGGCGCCGCTCGTCTTCCAGCGGTAGGTGACCGTCACCGGGGTGCGGTCGACCGTGACGACCGCCGAGAAGGACGGCGCCTGCTCCGCGGGCGGCGGACAGTCCCCGGTGTAGGTGTCGCGCACGGCCGACACCGTGACGTGGACGTTCACATGGGCCGGGGTGCTGGGCGGCGCCGAGGTGTGCGGGGACGCGGAGTCACCGCCGCCGGCCGTCGCCTCGTAGCCGCTGGCGTCCGTGTCGTCGTCGTCCTGCGAGCCGGTGGCGGACGGGGTCCCGTCGCCGCCCGGGGTGTTCCCGGCGGTCGTGCCGTGGCCGGAACCCCCGGGCGAGCCGTCGTCGAGCAGGGCGTAGGCCACGCCCCCGATGCCCAGGGCGAGGGCGAGCACGCCCGCCGCCATCGCCACCGCCGCGCGGCGCGGCCGGGCCGGGGGGCCACCTGACGGGGGGCCGAATCCGGTGCCGACGGGCGTCGTCGGCCCGAGCGGTGTCGAGGAGACGGGAGTCGAGGAGACCGGTGTCGACCGGACCGGTGTGCCGTCCGGCCCCGGCGGCATCGGCACGGCGGCCTGGGTGGTGGCGTAGGCCGTTCCGGCGCCCGGCGGGGTGCGCCCGGCGGCGAGGGCGTCCAGCCGCCGCTGCACCTCGTCGCCCGGGATCCGGGCCGCCGGGTCCTTGTGCAGCAGCCCGGTGATCACCGGGGCCAGCGGCCCCGCCCTGCGCGGCTCGGGCAGTTCCTCGTCCACCACCGCGCGCATCGTGCTCAGCGCGGTGTCGCGGCGGAACGGCGAACCGCCCTCCACCGCCACGTACAGCAGCACCCCGAGCGACCACAGGTCCGACGCCGGGCCGGGACGGCGGCCGAGCGCCCGCTCGGGGGCCAGGAACTCCGGTGAGCCCACCAGTTCGCCGGTACGGGTGATCGCCGAGGAGCCCTCGATCATGGCGATGCCGAAGTCGGTGAGCACGACCCGCCCGTCGTTGCCGATGAGCACGTTGCCCGGCTTTACGTCGCGGTGCAGCACCCCGGCCGTATGGCCGGCGCGCAGCGCCGCCAGCACCTTGCCGCCGATCCCCGCGGCGCGCCGGGGGTCCATGGGGCCCTCCGCGTCGAGGACGTCGGCGAGCGTCACGCCCCGGACGAGCTCCATGACGATCCACGGGCTGCCCTCGGCCATGGCCACGTCGTACACCTTGATGACGTTGGGGTGCTCGACCCGCGCGGCCGCGATGCCCTCCTGCTGCAGCCGCGCGTACAGGCGCTCGACCTCCCCGTCCTCCAGGCCCGGCGGGGCCTTGACCTCCTTGACCGCCACCTCGCGGCCCAGCAGTTCGTCCCGGGCCAGCCAGACCACACCCATGCCGCCCCGGCCCAGCTCGCTGATCAGCCGGTAGCGCCCCGCCACGAGCCGTGTCATCGGCGTGTCCCCCCTTCGTGCCGCCCGCAGCCCAGCATGACCGAACTTCCTCCCGAACGGACCCTTTCGACGGAAAGCTCCCTCAAGCCGTCAGCGTCAGCGCCGCCCTGAGCAGCAGACCGCAGCCCAGCACCAGCACCACGGACGCCGTGGCCAGCGGCGCGAGCCGCCGTGCCGCCGTGAACAGCCGGCCGCGGGCCCGCAGTGCCGACGCCTTCCCGGCCAGCCGCCCGAGGCGCACGACGGCGAAACCGGCGGCCGTGAGCGTGATCGCCAGACCCGCGCCGTACGCGAGCACCAGCAGGAAGCCGAACCAGGCCTGGCCCAGTGCCGCGGCGCCCACCAGGACGACCACCGCGGAAGGACTGGGGACGAGACCGCCGGCGAAGCCGAGCAGGATCGTGCCCCGGAGCGTGGGCCGCGGCTCGTGCGGGTGTGTGTGCGGGTGCGGGTGGGTGTGCGGGTGGACGTGCACGTGGCGCTCGGGGGCGGGGCGTTCGGCGGTGAGGACGGCCGAGGGCGCGCCCTGTGCCACCCTCCCGGGTGAGGGCGCGGGGCGGCGCGGGCGGACGTGGTGTTCGCCGTGGTGGTGAGGACCGTGGCTGCGGTGGCCGCCCCCGTGGTCGTGACCGTGGTCATGCCCGTGGTCATGCCCGTGCCCGTGGTCATGCCCGTGCCCGTGTCCGTGCTCGTGGCCGTGCGGCTGACCCCGCAGCCGCCACGCGCGGCGGAGCAGCGCCGCACCGGCGCAGGCGACCAGCACCCCGCTGGCGACGCCCAGCCAGCCGATGACCGAGGGCGCCGCGGCCGAACCGGTCGTCACCAGCAGGCCCAGCGCGAACACCCCCATGGTGTGGGTGACCGTCACCGACGCTCCCAGCGCGACCATGTCCCGGCGCGACCGCCGGCCGCCCGCGGCGGCCGCCGCGGCCATCAGCGTCTTGCCGTGCCCGGGCGCGAGCGCGTGCATCGCGCCCAGGGCCAGCGCCGTGAGCAGGGCCAGGGCGGCGAACCCCGGGGTGAGCGCGTGCCGTGACACCAGGTCGGTGAGGGCCCGGGTCCAGCGGTCCGCGCCGCGCGGCAGCACACCGGCGGCGGGGGCGTCCTCCTCCGCCGCCAGCGCGGGGCCGCCCGGGGTCACCCGGAAACCGGCCGCGCGCTCGTCGGCGGGCGAGGAGAGCAGGTCCTTCGGGTACGCGGTGAGCCGCCGCGACACCGACGTCCCCGGCACGTCGGCGTCGTGGAGCGTCATCCGGTCGCCGCGCGCGGTGATCTCCCGCCAGCCCGGCCCGGCACCGATGTCCGCCGGACGGTACGTCAGGGACGCGGACCTGCCGTCCGGCAGGCGCGCCGTCATCCGGCACTCGACGCGCAGTGTCGTCAGCCCGGCCTGCCCCGGCCGTACGGTCGCCGTGGCCCGGCGCACCGTGACCGGTTCGCGGCGACCGCCGACGGACGCCCGCGCGCCCTCCGCGGCCGCGTCGCACCGCGCCCCCGCCCAGTCCGCCAACTCGGCGTGGCCCAGCGCCCGGTCGCCGTCCCGGTCGATCGCGGGGACGGCCTGGGCCGCGGGGATCTCGGCGAGGTCCTCGACGTGGTCGATCCGCAGCACACCGGGGGCGGCGACCAGGCCGTCGTAGCGGTTGACGGTGAAGTTGCCCAGCGGATGCGCCTGCGCCTGTCCCGCGGGCAGCAGCGCGAGGGCCGCTCCCGCCGCTGCCGCGGCCGCCGCGGCGGCCGTCCTGCGCCGGATCATGACGGGTCTCCTTCGATGCGTGCCAGCGCACGGCGGGCGGCGGGGGCGGCGGTGGGGGAGAAGCCGGGGTTGAGACGGAGCGCCGCGGCCAGCGACGTCCTGGCGGCCGCGCGCTCGCCGAGGGCCGCCTCGATGACGCCGCGGTGGTAGAGGAAGGCCGCGTTGCGGTAGCCCGGCGCCAAGGAGCGTCCGGCGTACGTCAGGGCCTCGCGGTCACGGCCGTTGACGTGCAGGGCCCAGGCGAGCGCGTCGGCGGTGTGGACGGTCTGCCGGCGCGACCATTCGGCCCGGGCCGCGCGCAGCGCCTCCACGGCGTCCCCGTGGTCGGCGGCGACCAGCGCCGCGTCGAGGTCGGTGGCGACGCCGTTCGCCCTGGCGAGGGCGATCCAGGTGCCGACCACCGCGTACTGCTGCTCCGCCCGCTCGTCCTGGCCCGTGGCCTCGTACAGTTCGCCCAGTTCCGCGAGTTGCGCGGGCAGCGGGTAGCGGTCGACGACCCGGCCCAGGTCGCGCAGGGCCTTCTCCCGGTCGCCGCGCGCCGCGTACGTACGGCCGCGGCCCTCGACCGCCGGCAGGTAGCCGGGGTCGGCGCGCAGCGCGGTGGCGAAGTGCCGCAGTGCGGCCGGGTACTGGCCCTGGCTCCAGGCGAGCTGGCCCAGCGCCGTGGCGACGTAGGCGGTGTCGCCCGGGGCCGCGGCGGAGTCCAGGGCGCGGGTCAGGATGCGGCGGGCACCGGCCGGGTCGCCGCGCAGTTCGTGGACGTAGGCGAGGCGGGTGAAGACCGGGATGCCGGGACGCACCGCGTCCGCGTGCTCGGCGGCGCGCAGCGCCTCGTCGTAGCGGCCGAGTTCGACCAGGGCGTCGACCCGGACGGCGAGGGCGCGCTCCCCGTACGGGTTCACCTTCAGCGCCCGGTCCGCCTCGGTGAGGGCGGTGCGGAAGTCGTGGCGGGCGGCGGCGAGCGCGGCCCGCCCGGCGAGTGCGGCGTCGTTGTCGCGGGGGGAGATCCGCAGCGAGCGGGTGAAGGCCGCCTGCGCCTGCGGGTAGCGGGTCGGGTCGCCGCTGGTCCTGGCCTGCTCGACGTAGGCGGCGCCGAGCGCGGCCCACCCCGGGGCGTCGTCGGGCTGGGCCCGCAGATGCGTCTGCAGGGCCGCGATGCCGCCCGCGAGGTCGCCCTCGGCGAGGCGGTCCAGCGGGGCGTCGGCGGCGGGTGCCGCGGTCCGCGCGGCGTCCCGCGGGGCGGGGGACCCGCCGAGGACCAGCGCGCCCGCGGTGAGCGCCAGCGCGAGGCCGAGCACCAGCGCCGCGTACAGGACGGCGGCGCGCAGTCGGCCCGGGGCCGGTACGTCCATGGCTGCTGCCTTTCGGGATGATGGGGTGGAGCCCGGCCGGGGCGCTCGCGGTGCGCCCCGGCCGGGTGCCGTGCGGTGTGCCTCCGCCGGGCCGTCGGGCCCGGCGCAGCGGTGCCTCAGGCCCGGCCGTGCGCCCGTCGGCCGGCGGGGCTGCGGCGCATCCGCCACCACAGCAGCGCGGCTCCGATCAGCAGCACGCCCGCGCCGCCGGAGGCCGCGGAGGCGATCAGCACGGTGTTGTCGTCACCGCCGCCCGTGAGCAGGCCGCCCCCGTTGAGCTGGGTGACCCCGTTGGTCTGGGCCGAGTTGGTGGCCGGCTTGGCCAGCGGGCCGTCCGAGCCGGAGGCCGGCAGGGCCACGTACGGGAAGCTGGCGCCGAAGGCCTGGTCGTTGGCGTTGACGGCGTCGCCCAGGTCGTTCTTCGACCCGACCAGTTCGCCCTCCACCACCTGCAGCGCGATGTCCACGACGTCGTCACCGAGCCGGCGGCCGTTGGGGAAGCCGGCGTTGTCGCCGTCCAGGACGCCCAGCCGCTTGGGCTTGGCGGTGGGCGGGACGGCCGTGTTGAGCCGCAGCATCTCCGACGGGCGGACGTGCGGCGGCTGGTTGAGCTTGGGCACACCCGTCAGGAACACCTGGACGAGGTCGTCGCGCGGGGTGGCCGGCGCCTTGATCTTGTAGATGCCCTCGATGAGCCTGGGCAGCTCGGGGTGCGTCACGTTCTTGAGGAACTGGGCGTCGTTCCAGGGCGAGGACGCGTTGAACCGGTCCTTGTCCTTGAGCGGGTTGACCACCTCGTTGACCAGCGGCATGCCGAGGCGCGAGACCTGTGCCCAGTCGCCGTTCGCGGTGCGCCGCTGCGTGGTGGACCAGATGCCGACGACCGGCTGCTTGGCCGACTGGCGGATCGCGGCCGTCGGGACCTGCAGGGCGATGGTGTTGACGTTGTAGCCCTTGAGGGTGTCGTCGCCGACCTCGGAGAGGTTGCCCCCGTAGAGCAGGTCGAAGACCCGCAGGTCGAGGAAGAACGGGTCGTCGGACTGGCCGGCGAAGGCCGTGGTGCCGCGGCCCAGGTCCTTGACGGCCTGCTGGCGCAGCACGTTGTAGTCCGGCATCGAGGCCTTGCCGACGTTCGACGGCGCGACGGGTACGTCGTCCGCGACCTTGTAGCGGCCGGTGACCTGCTGGTTGTGCAGCCGGAACAGGTCGATGTCGTAGGTCTGGAAGAAGTTCAGGTCCGGGTCGTCGAGGCTGGTGACCGGGCCGGTGTTGTAGAGGAACGTCTTCTTGTTGCGGAGGTGGTCGCGGAAGGTCCACCGGTAGAGGTAGTCGCCCTGGGCGTCCCCGTCGTTGTCGATGTGGATGTCGTACTGGGCGTCGTCGGCGAACTTGTAGAAGTTCGGGCCGCCGGCCGGGTCCTCGAACGGTATCCAGTTCGCCACCAGCGTGGTGGTGTCCGGGCGGTCGGGGCTGACGAACGCGTAGACGTCCGTGGTGTCGTACTGCGGCTGCCCCGAGATCAGCGGTGCCTCCCGGTGGCTGGACGCCTGTGCCGTCCCCGGCTCCAGTCCGGTGACGCCCACCGCGGCGAGCCCCCCCGCGGCCAGTGCGCCGGCGGCCAGCAGGGCGATCGTGCGCGATCGCCCGAACCGGGCCGTGAGCCTGTTCCTGCTGTGTGCGGTCATCGCGTCGGTCCTTCGCGAGTCTGGCCCCTCCCCCTTGGAAGAGGTCCTGCGTGGGTTGTTCGGGGCCGGTCGGATGGCGGATTGGCGGACCGGGGAGAATTTGTGTCACAGGGTTGTAACGTGATATAGGCCCGGCCGGACGGTGCGTGCACCGGGGAGGGAAACGGGGCGACCCATGAGAGGTTCCGTGCACGAACTGGCCGCGGCGTACGCGCTGGACACCCTCGCGTCGCGGGAACTGCGCCGATTCGAGCGGCATCTGATGCGCTGCGACGCGTGCGCCGAGCGGGTGCGGGATCTGGCCGGGGACACCGTGCGGCTCGGCAACCGGGGTTCCGCCGCGCCGCCGCCCCCGATGGTGCCGCTGCAGGTGGACGAGGTGCCGGTGGACGGGGTGCCGGGGGATCCGGAAGCGCCGCAAGCCCCGGAACCCCTGGAGGCCCTGGCGCCGGGCCGCTGGTGGGAGGCGTGGCGCCGGCCTTCCGCGGCGCGCCTGGCCGCGACGGGCGCCGGGGCGGCCCTCCTGGCCTGCGCGGTGCTGGGCGCCCTGCTGCTGCGGACCGCCACCCAACTGGACCGGGAACGGGGGAACGCGCGTGCGGTGAACGAGGTTCTGACGGCCGCCGACGCCCGCCCCGCCTACGCGAGCGACGACCATGGACGGGGGGTGACCGCCGTGGTGTCGCGGGACCTGCGCCGCGCCGTGGTGACGGTGCACGGGCTGCCGCGCCTGGAGGGGCGGAACGTCTACCAGTTGTGGCTGGTGAGCGAGCGCCCGACGTCCTTCCGCTCCCTCGCCGTGCTGGGCGCCGATCCGGCGGCGGACGGCACGCCCGGGCCGATCGTGACCGACGGGCTGAACGAGCGGTCGTACGCGTTCACCGTGACGGTTGAGCCGACTGGCGGATCCGTGGTGCCGACCTCGGATCCCATGGTGCAACTTCCCCTGCTCGCGCTGGGGATCGGTTCGTGACCGTCAACCCCCTTGACGGGAAGGTGAATCCGGGAACGCGGATGCATAGGTGACGCCGCAGGACGATAGGGTTACCCTGCCCGGTGCCGGGTGCCCTCGAACGGGTGGGGAGTGTCATGGATCAGATAGCAATGCGGAGCAGGCCGCGAGTGCCTGCCGTCACGTGCGGGAGCAGCGCGTCCAGCGCGCGTCTCGACCGCCATCTCTCGGTGCTGGCCGGCCCCGCCGTGCCGCAGCGGGAGGCGGAGGAGGCCACGCTGTTGATGCGCGAGCTGACCTCGCGCGACCACGTGCGCGCGAACGCCAGCCGCGGGGCGCGTGTGTCGCTGTTCGCGCCGCTGCGGCGGCTGCGCCGTTCGCTCTTCGGCAGCCGCGGCTGACCGGAGGCGTTCTCGGCGTTCCTTCAGCGGACAGGCTCGGGCGCAGTACACCGTCCCGGCACCGCGCTGCGTGATGCGGCGCGTCGGTGTGCTCCGTCCGAGCCTGTTGTCGTGTCGACTTGTGGTCACAGCAGGGCGAACTGCCCGTCCGGTCCCTCTTCGTGGTGATCCAGCACGGAGGCCGGGCGGCGCGCCGAATCCGGCACCGGCAGGACGCGGGCCGCGCGCAACTCGGCGGCACTGATCCGCGGGCCGTCCGCGACCCGGGCGGCGAGCGCGCGGCGGGACGGCCGCAGCTCCGCCAGCAGGGCCAGCACACTGACCAGCTCCAGCAGTTCGGTCGTCCTGGCCCGCGGCCAGGCGGCGGGCCGGACCGCGTCGAGTCCCTCCGCCGCCCCGGCGGGGAGCCGCCGCTCGAACCAGGTCTCCAGCACCCGCGTCCCCCCGGCGTGGAACTCCCAGGCCGCCTGCGGCACCGGCGCCACCCGCCCGCTCCCCAGCACCAGCGCCGCCTCCTCCGGGTCGTACGACGGCGCCTCCCCCGGCACGTCGGGCAGCGCCGCCCGGACGTAGGGGCGCCGGCCGCCGGGCAGCCGGGGATGCCCCGCGGGACGGTCCTCCGCCGGATCGGCGAAGCGGGCGCCCCGGGTGTGCAGCCACAGCAGACGGCGGCCCAGCGCGACGCCCTCCGCCCACAGCGCCGCATCGGCGGTGAGCGGGACCTCGACGGGCGAGCCCGTGGCGAGCGCGGCGACCCAGGCGAGCACGTCCTCCGCGCCGACCGGGGTGTCCAGCCGACGGGCGAGCCGGTCCAGCAGACCCGGCGCGAGGTTCGGGTCCCGTCCGCCGGGGCGGCGGAACAACGGCCGGATCCGGCCGGGCCGGCCGGCGGGGGAGTGGCCGTCGGGCAGTAGCGCGGAGAAGACCAGCGGCGGCCCCGGGACCTGCGGCAGGCGCGCCAGTTCCACCGCGTACAGCTGCCGGTCCTCGTCGGCGACCCGCCACAACTCGGGGCGGGCGGCGTCGATCAGGCGCTGGTCGGGGATGAGCCACTGCTGGTCGTACGGGCCGTGGAGCACGCGCACCGGCTCCGCGCAGGGGCCCTCCTCGCGCTCCAGCCGGGTGGTGGGCGCAGGGTGGCCCGGCAGCTGGGCGACGGCGGTCTGCGGGGTGCGCGCCCGGGTCGGATGGAACAGTCGCTCGCGCTCGGCGCCCCCGGCCTTCACCAGCCGGTCCCAGCGCGAGGTGAGGGTCGCCGCCTCGGGGGCCATGACCCAGCTCCGCCCCAGGCGCAGGGGCGGGACGGACCACGGCATCAGGTCGGCCAGCGTCGGCGCTTCATCGCTCACATCGCTCACTGTGGGCATGCTACTGAGGGCCCTCAGGGTGCCTCCACGGTCACGGTGAAGGAGAAGCGGTCGCCCCGGTAGCGGATGCGCACCACGTCGACCGTGCGGCCCGTGTCGTCGTAGGTCACCCCCGTGTAGTGCAGGATCGGGCTGAGCAGGGGCACCTCCAGCAGCCGGGCGGTGTCCGGGTCGGCCAGCCGCGCCTCGACGGTGTCGGTGATGCGGCTGATCCGTACCCCGAGGGCGTCCCGGAGCACCTTCGTCATCGGCCAGCGCGCCAGGTCCGCGAGGTCGATCCGGGCGGCCAGCTCCGGCAGGACGAAGTTCTCCGCCCAGTTGGTCGGCTCACCCGACTCGTCGCAGCGCAGCCGACGGTAGGCGACGGTCTCCGGCAGTCCGGGGAAGTACTCGGCGAACTCCGGCGGCACGGGCGCCGGGCCGTGACCGAGCACGCTGGTGCGGTCCCCGGACTGCTGGGCGACGATCGCGTCGACCGAGCCCAGCAGCCGCACCGGAGCCCCGCGCCGCGCGGCCGGTTCGATGAACGTGCCGCGCCGCCGGTGGCGGCTGATCAGCCCCTCCTCCTCCAGTTCCTTCAGCGCCTGCCGCATCGTGAGCACGCTGACGCCGTAGTGCCCCGCCAGCGCGTCCTCGGTCGGCAGCCGCAGCGGGGCGTCCGGACGACGGCCGAGTATCGAGGCGCGCAGGGACTGCGAGACCTGGTACCACAAGGGGAGTTTGCGGTTCAGGACCAGCGAGTCGGGGGCGAAGGTGCTGCTCGGGCTCGTCGTCATGGCCTGAAGTGTCGCTCAAGCCCCCGCCACACGCCGTCGTAGTCCCGCTGCAGGTGCTCCGCCCCCAGCGCTTCCGGGGTCGCCACCACCGGCCAGCGCGTCTCGAACATGAAGGCCAGCCCGTCGTCCACCTTCTGCGGGACCAGCTCGGCGGCGCTCGCCTTGTCGAAGGTGGCCCGGTCCGGGCCGTGCGCCGACATCATGTTGTGCAGCGACGCCCCGCCGGGGACGAAGCCCTCCGCCTTGGCGTCGTACGCGCCCTCGACGAGCCCCATGAACTCGCTCATCACGTTCCGGTGGAAGTACGGCGGGCGGAAGGTGTCCTCGCCGACCAGCCAGCGCGGCGCGAAGACCACGAAGTCGGCGTTGGCCAGGCCCGGGGTGTCGGAGGGCGAGGTCAGCACGGTGTAGATCGACGGATCGGGGTGGTCGTAGCTGACCGAACCGAGCACATTGAAGCGCCGCAGGTCGTAGACGTACGGCACCAGGTTGCCGTGCCAGCCGACGACGTCGAGGGGGGAGTGGCCGTACTCGGCGGCCCACAGGTTGCCGCCGAACTTGTTCACCACCTCCACCGGCTCCTCGCGGTCCTCGTACGCCGCCACCGGCGCCATGAAGTCCCGCGCGTTGGCCAGGCCGTTGGCGCCGATCGGACCGAGGTCCGGCAGCCGGAAGGACTGGCCGTAGTTCTCGCAGACGTAGCCGCGCGCCTCCCCGTCCGGCAGCTCGACGCGGAAGCGCACCCCGCGCGGCACCAGTGCCACGTGGCCCGGCCCGGCGGCCAGGACGCCCAGTTCGGTACGGATCAGCAGCCGGCCGCGCTCCGGCACGATCAGCAGCTCGCCGTCGGAGGAGGAGAACACCCGGCTGTCCATCGAGCGGTTGGCCGCGTACCAGTGGATGCCGATGCCCTCGCGGCGCAGCACGTCCCCGTTGCCGCCGACGGTGACCAGGCCGTCCACGAAGTCGGCCGGCTCCTGCGGCAGCGGCAGCGGGCTCCAGCGCAGCCGGTTGGGATCGGGCTCGGCCTGCGTGAAGGGCGCGCTGCGCAGCCGTCCGTTGGCGATGCGGCGGAACGGCGGATGGGCCGCCGAGGGGCGGATGCGGTACAGCCACGAGCGGCGGTTGTGATGGCGCGGCTCGGTGAAGGCGGTGCCGCTCAGCTGCTCCGCGTAGAGGCCGAGCGGGGCGCGCTGCGGTGAGTTGCGGCCGACCGGAACCGCTCCGGGGACCGCCTCGCTCATGTGCTCGTTGCCGAAGCCGGGGAGGTAGGCGAGGTCCTTGCCGGCCTGGATCTCTGTGCTGGCGATCTCTGTGCTGGTCACGATTCCTATGGTTGTCCATAGGAATCAACCCCGCAAGGGATCGGCCGGTCCCTGTGGAAAACCGGCATGATGGACCTCGTGCACAGCAGCGGCAACGGTCTCCGGCGCGTACCCGTCCAGCAGCGCAGCGCCGAACGCTTCGCCCGGATCCTCGACGCGGCCGCGGCGATCCTCGACGAGGGCGGCTACGAGGAGCTGAGCACGCGGGACGTGGCCGCCCGCGCGGGCGTGCCGATCGGCTCGGTCTACCGCTTCTTCTCCAACAAGCGCGCCATGGCCGACGCCCTCGCCCGCCGCAACCTCGACAAGTACCTCGCCGGGGTCACCGACCGCCTCGACGCCCTCGGCGCGGCCCCGGGCGAGGTGGCGGCCCCGGGTGATACGGCCCCCGCCGGCACCGGGGACTGGCGCCGGCTGATCGACGTCGTCGTCGACCAGTACGTCGCCATGCGGCGCACCGTGCCCGGCTTCGCCCTCGTCAGCTTCGCCGGCCCGGCTCCCGGTCCCGCCGTGAACGACCTGGCCAACCACCTGGTCGCCGACCGGCTGCGGGCCCTGCTCATCGCCCCGCTCGGCGCCGCCGGCGTGGCCGTGACCGACGACCGGCGACTGCGGACGGCCTTCGTGGTGGGCGTGGAGGCCGCCGACGCCCTGCTCAAGATGGCCTTCCGCGCCGAGCCGCAGGGCGACGCCGCGCTCATCGCCGAGACGAAGGTACTGCTCCGCGCGTACCTCGCAGGCGTTCTGGAGCCATAGCGCCGCGAGTGCTATCCCGACATGCATACCGGTCGGTATGGTGGCCGCACACGAGGAAGCGCCCTTGCCCTGGAGGCCCGATGGCCAGCAGTCGTACCGCCCTGCGTATCTGTCCGCTGTGCGAGGCCACGTGCGGACTGACCCTGACCATCGACGCGGACCGGGTCACCGGCGCCCGCGGCGACCGCGACGACGTCTTCAGCGCGGGCTTCATCTGCCCCAAGGGCGCCTCCTTCGGCGATGTCGACGGCGACCCCGACCGGCTCACCCGCCCGCTCGTACGCCGCGACGGCGCGCTCACCGAGGCCACCTGGGCCGAGGCGTACGCGGCCGTCGACGAGGGCTTCACCCGCATCCGCGAGACCCACGGCACCGCGGCGACCGGCGTCTACCTGGGCAACCCCAACGTGCACACCATCGCCGGCGGGCTCTACCCGCCGATGGTCATCCGTGCCCTCGGCACCCGCGCGCTGTTCTCCGCCAGCACCCTGGACCAGATGCCCAAGCAGGCCGCGTGCGGCCACCTCTACGGGGACGCGCTCGCCGTCCCCGTGCCCGACCTGGACCGCACCGACCACCTGGTCGTCATCGGCGGCAACCCCCTGGTGTCCAACGGCAGCCTCGCCACGGCCGCCGACTTCCCCGGCAAGCTCAAGGCGCTGCGCCGCCGCGGCGGCAGACTCACCGTCATCGACCCCAAGCGCACCCGCACCGCCGAACGCGCCGACCTCCACATCGCGCCGCGCCCCGGCACCGACGCCGCGCTGCTCTTCGCCGTCGTCCACGTGCTGTTCGAGGAGGGACTCACCGGCCTCGGCCACCTCGAAGGCCACGTCACCGGCGTCGACGAGGTCCGCGCACTGGCCCGCGACTTCACCCCCGAGGCGGTCGCCCCGTACTGCGACGTCCCCGCCGAGCGCATCCGCACCCTCGCCCGCGACCTGGCCGCCGCCCCCAGCGCCGCCGTCTACGGACGCCTGGGCAGCACCGCCGTACGCTTCGGCACCCTCGCCAGCTGGCTGATCGACGTCCTCAACATCCTGACCGGCAACCTCGACCGCCCCGGCGGCGCGATGTTCCCGCTGCCGGCCACCGCACGCGCCCCGCGCCCGGCCGGCCCCGGCCGCGGCTTCACCACCGGCCGCTGGCGCAGCCGGGTCTCCGGCCACCCGGAGGTCGCCTCCGAACTGCCCGCCGCCGCACTCGCCGAGGAGATCGACACCCCCGGCGACGGGCAACTCCGCGCCCTGGTCACCATCGCCGGCAACCCCGTGCTGTCCGCCCCCGACGGGGCCCGCCTCGACCGGGCCCTGGCGGGGCTGGACTTCATGGTCAGCGTGGACCCGTACCTCAACGAGACCACCCGCCACGCGGATGTCGTCCTGCCGCCGCCCCCGCCCTCGCGCAGCGCCCACTACGACTTCGCGTTCGGCAACTTCTCCGTGCGCAACAACGCCCGGTACAGCCCGCCCGCGATCCCCCTGGAGGACGGCAGGCCCGGGGAGCCGGAGATCCTCGCCCGGCTCGCCCTCCTCCTCGGCGGCTTCGGCCCGGACGCCGACCCCGCGCTCGTCGACGAGCAGGCCGTCACCCACCGCCTGGCCAAGGAGACCGCCGACCCGCACTCCGCGGTCCACGGCCGCGACCCCGCCGAACTGGCCGCCGCGCTCACCGGAGGCACCGGCTACGAGCGGCGGCTCGACATGATGCTGCGGCTCGGCCCGTACGGCGACGGCTTCGGCGCCGACCCCGGCGGCCTCACCCTGCGCGGGCTCCTCGACCGGCCGCACGGCATCGACCTCGGCCCGCTGCGCCCCCGCGTCCCCGAGGTGCTGCGCACCGCCTCCGGCACGATCGAACTGGCGCCCGCGCCGCTCACCGCCGACGTGCCCCGGCTGCTGGCGGCGGTCACCGGCCGGTCCGGGGACGGGCTGGTCCTCATCGGCCGCCGCCACCTGCGCTCCAACAACAGCTGGATGCACAACGTGCCCGCGCTCACCGGCGGGAGCAACCGCTGCACCCTCCAGGTGCACCCCGAGGACGCCACCCGCCTCGGCCTCACCGACGCGGCGCCCGCCCGCATCAAGGGCGACGGCGGCGAGATCGAGGCCCCGGTCGAGGTCACGGACGCGGTGCGGCCCGGAGTGGTGAGCCTGCCGCACGGCTGGGGCCACGACCGCGCGGGTACCCGGCTGACGGTCGCGTCCCGCGAACCGGGGGCCAACCTCAACCAGTTGCTCGACGGCACCCTGCTCGACCCGCTGTCGGGCACGGCCGTCCTCAACGGATTCCCCGTCCAGGTCGCCCCGGCGTGACCCACCGCACGGGGTGCCGCCCTGGAAACAGAAAACTATCGGCGCTAGTTTGGGCGGGCCACGGCAGGTCCGCCCGGGAGGACAAGGGATGAAGCCGCACGACGGGATGTACATCGACGGCGAATGGCGGCCCGCCGCCGGCACGGAGACGATCGACGTCGTCAACCCCGCCGACGAGCAGGTGTTCGCCACCGTGCCCGCGGGCACCGCCGCCGACGTCGACGCGGCGGTCCGCGCCGCCCGGGCCGCGTTCCCCGGCTGGGCCGCCACGCCGCCCGCCGAACGCGCCGCCCGCATCGCCGCGCTGCGCGACGCCCTCGCCGCGCGCCGCGACGAGATCGCCGAGACCGTCACCGCCGAACTGGGCGCGCCGCTGCCGTTCAGCCAGGCGGTCCACGCGGGGC
Organism: Streptomyces sp. NBC_00510; assembly: GCA_036013505.1. Classification (NCBI taxonomy): domain Bacteria; kingdom Bacillati; phylum Actinomycetota; class Actinomycetes; order Kitasatosporales; family Streptomycetaceae; genus Streptomyces; species Streptomyces sp. NBC_00510. The sequence continues at coordinate 7,332,821 of CP107851.1, forward strand.
TCCCCATCGCGGTCGCGGGCTCGTACGCCGAACTCGCCGCCGGCCACCCCTTCGAGGAGCGGATCGGCAACTCCACCGTCCTCCACGAGCCCGTCGGCGTGGTCGGCGCGATCACCCCCTGGAACTACCCGCTCCACCAGATCGTCGCCAAGGTCGCCCCCGCGCTCGCCGCCGGCTGCACGGTCGTCCTCAAGCCCGCCGAGGACACCCCGCTGGTCGCCCAGCTCTTCGCCGAGGCCGTCCACGAAGCGGGCGTGCCCGCCGGGGTGTTCAACCTCGTCACCGGTCTCGGCCCGGTCGCCGGACAGGCCCTGGCCGCCCACGAGGACGTCGACCTGGTCTCCTTCACCGGATCCACCGCCGTCGGCCGGCAGATCGCCGCGACCGCGGGCGCCGCCGTCAAGCGCGTCGCCCTGGAACTCGGCGGCAAGTCCGCCAACGTCATCCTCCCGGGCGCGGACCTCGCCAAGGCCGTCAACGTCGGCGTCGCCAACGTCATGTCCAACAGCGGCCAGACGTGCAGCGCCTGGACCCGCATGCTCGTCCACCGGGACCGGTACGAGGAGGCGGTGGCCCTCGCCGTGACGGCCGCCGCCAAGTACGTGCCGGGTGAGCGCATCGGCCCCGTCGTCAACGCCAGGCAGCACGAGCGCGTCCGCGGCTACATCGCCAAGGGCGTCGAGGAGGGCGCCCGCCTCGTCGCCGGCGGCACCGACGCCCCCCGGGCGCGGGGCTACTGGGTCAGCCCCACCGTCTTCGCCGACGTCACCCCGGAGATGACGATCGCCCAGGAGGAGATCTTCGGCCCCGTCCTGTCGATCCTGGCCTACGAGGACGAGGAGGACGCGCTGCGCATCGCCAACGGCACCGTCTACGGCCTCGCCGGGGCGGTCTGGGCGGCCGACGAGGCGACGGCCGTCGCCTTCGCCCGGCGCATGGACACCGGCCAGGTCGACATCAACGGCGGCCGCTTCAACCCGCTGGCCCCGTTCGGCGGGTACAAGCAGTCCGGCGTCGGGCGCGAGCTCGGCCCGCACGGCCTCACCGAGTACCTCCAGACCAAGTCCCTCCAGTTCTGAGCGCAGGAGAAAACACCGTGGTCCGCGCCGCCGTACTGCCCGCCGTCAACGCGCCCCTGACCCTCGCCGAGATCGACCTGCCCGAACCCGGGCCGGGCCAGGTACGGGTCAGGCTCGCCGCGGCCGGGGTGTGCCACTCCGACCTGTCCCTGTCCAACGGGACGCTGCGGCAGCCCGTGCCCGCCGTCCTCGGGCACGAGGGCGCCGGCACGGTCGTCTCCGTGGGCGAGGGCGTCACGGGCGTGACCCCGGGCGACCGCGTCATCCTCAACTGGGCGCCCTCCTGCGGCGCCTGCCACTACTGCGGGCTCGGCGAGCCCTGGCTCTGCGCCGCCGCGGGCGCGGCGGCGGGCGTGCCCTACGCCAAGCTCGTGGGCGGCGGGGACGAGCTCTACCCGGGGCTCGGGACGGCCGCGTTCGCCGAGGAGACCGTGGTCCCGGCGTCCGCGGTGCTGCCCCTCCCGGACGGGGTGCCGCTCACGGAGGCCGCGCTCCTCGGGTGCGCCGTGCTCACCGGGTACGGAGCGGTCCACCACAGCGCCGGGGTGCGCCCCGGGGAGTCCGTCGCCGTCTTCGGCGTCGGGGGCGTCGGCCTCGCCGTCCTCCAGGCCGCCCGCATCGCGGGGGCGGGCGCCGTCGTGGCCGTCGACGTCTCCCCGGAGAAGGAGGCCCTGGCGCGGGCCGCGGGTGCCACGGAGTTCCTCCTCGCGGGGGAGGACGTCGCGAAGCGCATCCGCGCGCTGACCGGCGGGCACGGGGCGGACGTCGCCATCGAGTGCGTGGGGCGCGGCGAGACGATCCGCTCCGCGTGGTCCTCGACGCGGCGCGGCGGGCGCACGACGGTGGTGGGCATCGGCGGGAAGGGGGACCTGGTCTCCTTCTCCGCGCTGGAGCTCTTCCACTTCGGGCGCACGCTGTCCGGGTGCGTGTACGGGAACAGCGACCCGGCGCGGGACCTGCCCGTCCTGGCCGAGCACGTGCGGGCGGGGCGGCTCGACCTGTCGGCGATGGTCACGGAGCGGATCGGGCTGGAGGGGATTGCGGGGGCGTTCTCGGCGATGCTCGCGGGGAGGGGCGGGCGGGCGCTGGTCGTCTTCTGACCGGTTCGTCGCCGTCTGCGGGTCGTTTGCGCCTGCGGCGGGCATCCCCCGCCCACCCTCCCTCCCCCAGCCTTCGGCCGGGGGGACCCCCATGGGCGCACCCCGCCACACCCCCTCCCGCTGTGTGGGCGACTGACGGCCGGTGGGGGGTGAGTGAGGCACTTGCGGCGACCCCGGACCGCTTCCTCACCCCCTCCGGCCGTTGGTCGCGGAACCGGCGGAGGGGGCGGGGGAAGTGGGGGCACCCCCGGCCGAAGGCTGGGGGAGGGTGGGCGTTCTGGACGCTGACGTGTATTTGTTGTGCGGCACAGACGGCACAACAAGTGCCGCCCGTCATGCACAGAAATATGCGGTCCAGAATGCCCAGCCCCGCAGGCCCCGCCCCCGGCCCACCACGAACCGCGCGAAGCCCGCACCAACCGCGCCGGGCAATCGGGCGGGAGGGCGGGGGATGCCCGCCGCAGGCGCGAACAACCCGCACAGGGATGTCCCGCGCGTCAAGCCACGAAATGAAGGGGCGTGACCGGGAAGGGGCCGGCACCGCCTACTGGAGGGAGTCCAGATACGCGGGCCGCACAGGCGGCCCCCGCCCGAGGGGAACTCCCATGCCGCACAAGATCCTGACCCGCCGCTTCTTCGCGCTCGCCGCCGCCTCCGCCTTCGTGACGGGTGGCGCGCTGCTGCCCACGACCGCGTTCGCCGATGATTCCGGGTCGTACTCGACGCTCCTCTACACCGACGACATGAGCCAGGACGGTTCCGGCGGCTGGATCGGGTCCGACGGCTGGGACCCGGATCACCGGGACCCGGGCCGCGGTGACCACGACGGGGACGGCTACGGCGGCGGCGTGGACACCGACGACGACTGGCGCACGCACCCCGTCTGCTTCGCGGCCCCCTGCGAGCTGTGAGGCCTACTGGGCCTCGGGGGCCGGCGCTCGGCCCAGCGCAGCGAACTGCACCGCGAGGCCGTCGACGAGGGCGCGCAGGCCCGTCTCGAAGGCGCCCTCGTCCACCTGCTGCTGCCGTTCCGCGAGCAGGTGGGCCTGCCCGAGGTGCGGGTAGTCCGCCGGGTCGTACGCCGACGGGTCGTCGACGAACCCCCGCGCGAAGGACCCCAGCGCCGAACCCGCCACGAAGTACCGCATGAGCGCGCCCACGCGGGTGGCGTGGGCCGGGGGCCAGCCGGCGGCGGTCATGCCGCCGAAGACCGCGTCGGCCATGCGCAGGCCCGCCGGACGGCGGCCGGGGCCCTGCGCGAGGAACGGGACGATCTGGGGGTGGGCCGCGAGCGCGGCGCGGTAGGAGCGGGCCCAGGCGAGCAGGGCGTCGCGCCAGTCGCGGCCGTCGTCGAACATGGAGAGGTCGACCTCGCCGACGACCGCGTCGGCGACCGCGTCAAGGATCCCGTCCTTCGTCGTGAAGTGGTTGTAGAGGCTCGGCCCGCTGACGCCGAGCTCCGCCGCGAGACGGCGCGTGGAGACGGCCTGCAGTCCCTCCCCGTCCACGAGCGCGAGAGCCGTGGCGACGATGCGTTCGCGGCTGAGCAGGGGCTTGCGGGGGCGGGCCATGCGGCACATAGTAGAGGCTGCCGCCAGGAAACTAGCAGTGATAATTTAAAGTCGAACCGAGGTGCGCCGTGAATCTTGAGCTGTCCGAGGAGCAGGCCGCGGTCCGTGCGCTGGCCGCCGAGTTCGCCGAGCGCGAGATCGTGCCGCACGCGGCCGCGTGGGACCGGGCGGAGAGCGTGGACCGGGGCATCGTCAAGAAGCTGGGTGCCGTGGGCTTCCTCGGGCTGACCATCCCGGAGGAGTACGGCGGCTCGGGCGGCGACCACCTGGCGTACTGCCTGGTCACCGAGGAGCTGGGGCGCGGTGACTCGTCCGTGCGTGGGATCGTCTCCGTCTCGCTCGGGCTCGTGGCGAAGTCCGTCGCCCACTGGGGCACGGAGGAGCAGAAGCGGGCCTGGCTGCCCCGGCTGGCCTCCGGCGAGGCGGTGGGCTGCTTCGGGCTGACCGAGCCCGGCACCGGGTCGGACGCCGGCGGTCTGACCACGCGGGCCCGGCGCGAGGGCGGCGACTACGTGATCAACGGCGCCAAGATGTTCATCACGAACGGCACCTGGGCGGACGTGGTCCTGCTCTTCGCCCGCACCAACGACCTCCCCGGCCACAAGGGCGTCAGCGCCTTCCTCGTGCCCACCGGAACCCCCGGCCTCGCCCGGCACGAGGTGCACGGGAAGCTGGGGCTGCGCGGCCAGGCCACGGCGGAGCTGGTGCTGGAGGACGTGCGCGTGCCGGCCTCGGCGATGCTCGGGCCCGAGGGGAAGGGCTTCTCGGTGGCGATGTCCGCCCTGGCCAAGGGCCGCATGTCGGTCGCCGCCGGGTGCGTGGGCATCGCGCAGGCGGCGCTGGACGCGGCCGTGGGTTACGCCAAGGACCGCGTGCAGTTCGGCAAGCCGATCGCCGCGCACCAGCTGGTGCAGGAGCTGCTCGCGGACATCGCCCTGGACGTGGACGCGGCCCGGCTGCTGACCTGGCGGGTCGCCGATCTCATCGACCGGGGCCGGCCCTTCGCGGCGGAGTCGTCCAAGGCGAAGCTCTTCGCGAGCGAGGCGGCGGTGCGCTGCGCCAACAACGCGCTGCAGGTCTTCGGCGGCTACGGCTACATCGACGAGTACCCCGTGGGCAAGCTGCTGCGGGACGCCCGCGTGATGACCCTCTACGAGGGCACGAGCCAGATCCAGAAACTGCTGATCGGCCGGGAGCTGACGGGGATCGCGGCCTTCTGACGGGGCCGGCCGGCGCCGACCGACCGCTCGGTATCTAAGCGCTTGCTCAGCGTCCATGTAGGGTGTCCGCCATGGACGTGGAGGCGGAGCAGTCGGAGCGGACCGAGGCGTGGACCGGCATCACCCCTGATGCCGCCAGGCGGCTGGTGATCGCCGCGGTCGAGGCGTTCGCGGAGCGCGGCTACCACGCGACGACCACGCGCGACATCGCGGGCCGGGCCGGCATGAGCCCCGCGGCGCTCTACATCCACTACAAGACCAAGGAAGAGCTGCTCTACCAGATCAGCGTGGTCGGGCACCGGCTCTCCCTCGGGCTGCTCCAGGACGCCGCGAACGGCGGGGGCGACCCCGCCGAACGGCTGGCCACGGCCGTGCGCTCCTTCGTCCGCTGGCACGCGGAGCACCACACCACGGGCCGAGTCGTGCAGTACGAGCTCGGCGCGCTTGGCCCCGAGCACTACACCGAGGTGGTGGAGCTGCGCCGGGAGAGCGAGGCCGCGGTCCGCTCGGTCATCCACGACGGCGTGCAGGCCGGGGACTTCGACGTGCCGGACGTCTCCGGGACCACCGTCGCGCTGCTGTCGCTCTGCATCGACGTGGCCCGCTGGTTCAACCCCGGCGGGCGCCGGACGCCGGACGGGATCGGCGCGCTGTACGCCGATCTCGCCCTGCGCATGGTCGGGTACGCGCCCCGTCAGAGGTAGAAGCGGACGACCGTCTCGGCCACGCACACCGGCTTGTCGCCGCCCTCCCGCTCCACGGTGATCGCCACGACGAGCTGGGCGCCGCCGGGCACCTCGCTCACCTCGGCGATCCGGCCGCCGGCCCGCAGCCGTGAGCCGACCGGCACGGGGGAGGGGAAACGGACCTTGTTCACGCCGTAGTTGACGCCCATCTTCACGCCCTCGACCCGCAGCAGCTCCGGGGTGAGGGACGGGATCAGCGACAGGGTCAGGTAGCCGTGCGCGATGGTGGTGCCGAAGGGGCCCTCGGCCGCCTTCTGCGGATCCACGTGGATCCACTGGTGGTCCCCGGTGGCGTCGGCGAACAGGTCGATCCGCTTCTGGTCGACCTCCAGCCAGCCGGTCGTCCCGAGGTCCTCCCCGATGGCGTCCTTCAGTTCGCCGACCGAGGTGAAGATCCTGGGCTGTCCCATGTCATGCCTCCCGTACTGTCCAAGCGCTTGCTCAGCATGGTCTCCGCGGAGGATCCGTGTCAACGCCCCGCACCCGGCGCGTATCAAGGGCCGTTCATCCGGTTTGTGACTATCTTTCATCTCCGTATGCCCCTGTTCGCGCCGGTGGAGGAGACGGAAGTGGCCGAGGCCCCCACGGAGACCAGCCCGTCCGACTGGCACCCGGTGGAGGTCCGGAGCGGCGGCGGCACCCCCTCCCCGGCGGCCGTCCGCACCGTCCTGCTGCGCCCCGCGACCTGGCCCCAGACCTGGCTCGCCCTCGCCGTCTACTGGCTCGCCAGCCGGGTGGTCATGCTGGCCCTGCTGCGCAGCGGGCAGGGCGACATCGCCCGCGAGGTGCACTTCCTCTACCGCCGCTGGAGCGAGGGCTTCGCGCACGGGACCTTCCCCGTGGGCGACGTGACCTGGCAGTACCCGCCCGGCGCCGCGCTGGTGATGCTCGCCCCGGCGCTGCTGCCCGGGCTCAGCTACTTCCAGGGCTTCGTCCTGCTGTCGCTCGCCGCCGACGCCGTCGTCCTGCTCCTCCTGCTGCGGGCCGGGAGCGGCCGGCCCGGACGCAGCACGGCCGGTGCGTGGCTGTGGGCGCTCGCCCTGCCGCTGCTGATGCAGCTGCCCTACGCCCGGTACGACCTGATGGTCACCGTCGTCGCCGTCGGCGCGCTGCTCGCACTGCCCGCGCGGCCGCGTCTCGGCGGCGCGCTCGCCGGGCTCGCCGCCCTGATCAAGCTCTGGCCCGTGCTGACCGTGCTCGGCACCCCGCGCGGCCGGACCACCCGGCAGACCTGGACCGCGCTCGCCGTGTCCGCGGGCGGGCTGCTGCTGGTGCTGTGCACCGCGTTCCGCGGCGCCCTCGGCTTCCTGTCCGCGCAGCACCACCGCGGGGTCGAGATCGAGTCCCTCGGCGGCACCTTCCTGCACGTCGCCGAGATGTTCGGCTGGCCGGGGCGCGTGGTCGCGCACTACGGGTCGCTGGAGTTCACCGGCCCGTACGTCGCCGAGATCACCACCGCCTCCCTGCTGCTGACCGGGACCGCCCTGGTGTGGCTGCTGATGTGGCGCGTGAGGGCGGCCCGTTGGACCCCGGCCACGCCGTACGACGCGGCGCTGACCGCCGTGCTCCTGTTCACCGTCACCAGCCGGGTCATCAGCCCCCAGTACCTGGTCTGGCTGATCGGCCTCGGCGCGGTCTGCCTCACCATGCGGCAGACCACCCAGCGGCCGGTCGCCGCGCTCGTGCTGCTCGCCACCGCCGTCACCACGGTCGACTACCCGCTGTTCTTCGCGGACGTCACCGCCGCCACCTGGCAGGGCGCCGCCATCGTCGCCGTCCGCAACGCGCTGCTGGTCGCCGCCGCGCTCGTCTCCTGCGTCCGGCTGTGGCGCACGAGCGTTCCGCACCGCAAGCGGCTCGCCGAGCTCCCGTAGAGTCGGGACGTGGCGAGGATCCCGGGCGAGCACCGCGAACTGACCGTCGGCCAGCTGAGCGGGCGCAGCGGGGCCGCCGTCTCCGCGCTGCACTACTACGAGGCCCAGGGCCTGATCCGCAGCCGCCGCACAGCCGGCAACCAGCGCCGCTACACCCGCGACACCCTGCGCCGCGTCGCCTTCATCCGGGCCTCCCAGCGGGTCGGCATGCCGCTCGCCGCGATCCGCGAGGCGCTGGACGGCCTGCCCGAGGGCCGCACCCCGGACCGGGCCGACTGGGCCCGGCTCTCCGCGGGCTGGCGGGCCGAACTCGACGCCCGCATCGACCGGCTCACCGCGCTCCGCGACAGCCTCGACGACTGCATCGGCTGCGGCTGCCTCTCCCTGGACCGCTGCGCCCTGTCCAACCCCGGCGACACGCTCGGCGACCAGGGGCCGGGCGCGCGGCGGCTGCTCGGTACGGAGCCGCCGCGCCCCGCCCCCGCTACCAGATCGGGGGCCTGCGGCCGGCCCACGGACGGGCCGCCTCCAACTGCGCCGACAGCGAGATGAGCGTCGCCTCGTCCCCGTAACGGCCGCCGAACATCACCCCGATCGGCAGCCCGTCCTCCGTCCAGTGCAGCGGCACGTTCACGGCCGGCTGGCCGGTGGCGTTGAAGATCGGGGTGAACGGCGTGTAGGCGGCCAGCCCCGCGAACTCCGCGGCCGGGTCGTCGTCGTCCCGCAGGCCCGCGCTCCCGACGAACGCCGGGGGCTGCGCCAGCGTCGGGGTCAGCACCAGGTCGTACGAGGACAGCAGCGCGTCAGCGATCAGCTGCCCCAGCGCCCGGAACGCGTACAGCGCCTCCGCGAAGTCCGGGCCGCTCACCTTGCCGCCCTCGGCACGCAGGTGCCGCGTGAGCGGCATCAGCAGCTCCTCCTGCTCCGGCGCCACCGGGTAGACGGTGGCCATCACGCCCCACACCCGGGTGAACGCGTGCAGGATCGCGTCGTCGACGGGCAGCTCGATCTCGTCCACCTGGTGGCCGAGCCCGCGCAGCAGTTCCGCGGTCCCCTCGTACGCGGCACGGCAGTCCGGGTGCAGTTCGACCCCGGGCACGGGGGGCTGCGGCAGCCCCACCACGCGCAGCGTTCCCGGCTCACGGGTGACGTACGAGGAGAAGGACTCACCGGGCGGCAACGACGGCGCACCGTACGGGTCGCCCGGCATCGGGCCCGCCAGGACGTCGAGCAGGGCCGCCGCGTCCGCGACCGTACGGGCTATCGGGCCGCTGCCGCTCAGACCGCTCACGTCGTGCTGCACCGGGCCCGCGCTCACCCTTCCGCGGCTGGGCTTGATGCCGTACAGGCCGCAGACGGAGGAGGGGATGCGGATCGAGCCGCCGCCGTCGCTGCCCTGCGCGACCGGCGCCAGCCCCGCGGCGACCGCGGCCGCCGCGCCGCCGCTGGAGCCGCCGGCGGACCGCTCCAGGTCCCACGGGGTGCGGGCGGGCGGGGCGAGCCGGTTCTCCGTGTAGCAGGGCAGCCCGAACTCCGGGGTGTTGGTCTTGCCCAGCAGGACCGTCCCGGCCGCGCGCAGCTTGGCGGCGACGTGGTCGTCGACGTCCGGCACGTGGTCGGCGTACGCCTGCGAGCCGAGGGTGCAGCGCACGCCGGCCACGAAGTTGAGGTCCTTGACCGGGACCGGGACGCCGTGCAGCGGCGACAGCTGCCCTTGGCGGTCCTCGCGGCGGGCCGCGAGCGCCTCCGACTCGGCGTCGGCGGCCTGCTTGCGGGCGATCTCCGGGGTCACGGTGATGAACGCCCCGAGGGTGTCGTTGTGCCGGTCGACGCGGTCCAGATAGTGCTCGGCGAGTTCCGTCGGGGAGACCTCCCCGGCCTTGATCGCCTTCCCCTGCTCCAGCGCCGTCAGATCGTGCAGCTCCGCCATGTGCCGGTCCCGTCCCATCGCGCGAGGGTGTGCGTTGCCTGGGGTGGCATCGTCGCACCACGGCGGCGGGGTGTCAGTAGCGCGGTGTCTCTGTGGGGCCCGGTGCCTCGTGTGCGGGTTGTTTGCGCCTGCGGCGGGCGGTTTCCCGCCCTCCCGCCCGATTGCCCGGCGCGATTGGTGCGGGCTGCACGCGTGCATGGTGGGCCGGGGTCGGGGCCTCCGGGGCTGGGCATCTGTACCGCATATTTATGTGCATGGCGGGCGGTCCAGGTCGTGCCGTCTGTGCCGCACAACAAATACACGTCAGCGTCCAGAACGCCCACCCTCCCCCAGCCTTCGGCCGGGGGTGCCCCCAACTCCCCCGCCCCTTCCGTGTCGTGCGGCGACTAACGGCCGGTGGGGGGTCAGAGAGCGGTCCGGGGTTGCCGCAGGTGCCTTACTCACCCCCACCGGCCGTCATGCGCCCCGACAACCGGAGAGGGTGTGGCGGGGTGCGCCCATGGGGGTCCCCCCGGCCGAAGGCTGGGGGAGACGAGCGGCGAACGCGGTGCCGAATCAAGAACAGGCCGCGAGGGGTACCCCGGGCCGCAACCGGGGCGCGCCGCAGGCTCACCCCGTGGGGGCGAGCGCACCGCGCGCCTCCGCGAGCGCGGCCTCGCAGAGGACCGGGACCGGGACCACGATCCCGCACCGCCCGCACACGGGCCCCGCCCCGGGGTAGTGGTTGAGCCCGTTCCGCCACCGCAGGTGCGACTCGCCGCAGACCGGGCACCCCGTACCGGGCCCCGCGTCGATCGCCGCGATGATGCGCCGCAGTACGTCGGCCAGCCGGTCGTCGGGGTGGACGCGGGGGTCCTCGCACCAGGCGACCCCGTTGCCGCCCCAGGTGCGCCGGTGCCAGTCGTCGAGCGCGCCGGGCTGCCGGATGCCGTAGAACTTCTCCTCCTTGCGGCGGGCCGCGAACTCCCCCTCGTAGGTGAGCCAGACCGCCCGCGCCTCCTCCAGTTCCGCGAGGGCCGTGACGAGCCGGACCGGGTCCGGCTCGCGGTCGTCGGGCGCGATCCCCGCGCCGGCGCACAGGTGGTCCCAGGTCGCGCGGTGCCCGTACGGAGCGAAGCGCTCGAGGCACCTGCGCAGGTAGGTGCGGCGCTGGGTGGGGGAGCGCCGGGGATCGCGCACCTGTCTGGCGAGGCTCCGGAATCCGGCCATGGTGTGTGCCACCTCCGTCGTCGGTGTCGCATCGCTGTCGAATGGACGTAACGGACGGCGTTCCGGATCCATCCCCGCGGCGGCGAGTTCCAGCCGGGATGGCGTAGCTGAAACGTGACGCATGTTCACCTTACTGGGGGGTCATATTTCGAAGTAACCTGCGTCACACCGCGCTTCGTGAGGAGTGGTCATGCGAGCCAGATTTGGCAGGTTCAGGACAAAAATCAGAACGACCGCCGCGGCGGCGGTCCTCGCCCTGGGCGCGAGCCTCGTCGCGCCACTGCCCATGGCGGCGCAGGCCGCCCCCGTCACCGACTACTGCCAGGGGCGGTGCTCGGACATCCTGCCGCCGGGTGAGAACGGCAACGCCACCCTCGCCCAGATCCTGCTCAACCAGATCTTCGGCACCCAGCCGGAGCACGCGGAGGACCAGCTCGGGCCGTACGCGAACCTGGCCGGCGGGTACCAGAACCTCACCGACGCCACGATCAACAACTTCTTCAACGACGCCTCCTTCGGCGTCCCGTCCGGGCAGGTCGCCTCGACGACCTCGCCCCGCAGCGACGTGACGATCACCCGGGACAAGAAGACCGGGGTGCCGCACATCTCCGGCACGACGCGGTACGGGACCGAGTTCGGGGCCGGGTACGCCGCGGCGCAGGACCGGCTCTGGCTGATGGACCTGTTCCGGCACGTGGGACGCGGCCAGTTGACCTCCTTCGCCGGCGGCGCCCCGGCGAACCAGGGGCTGGAGCAGGAGTTCTGGCGTGCCGCGCCGTACACCGAGGAGGACCTGCAGGCCCAGATCGACTGGATCGCCACGCAGAACGGGGAGCGCGGCCGGCAGGCGCTGGCCGACGTCAACGCCTACGTCGACGGGATCAACGCCTACATCGCGGCCTCCGACAGCGGCCGCTACTTCCCCGGTGAGTACGTGCTGACCGGCCACAAGGACGCCATCACCAACGCCGGCACCATCGAGCGGTTCAAGTCCACCGACCTGATCGCCCTGGCATCCGTGATCGGCGCGCTGTTCGGCACCGGAGGCGGTGGCGAGGTGACCAACGCCCTGTCCCTGCTGGCCGCCCAGCAGAAGTACGGGGTCACCGAGGGCACCAGGGTCTGGGAGTCCTTCCGCGAGCGCAACGACCCCGAGGCGGCCCTGACCGTGCACGACGGCCGGAGCTTCCCGTACGCCGTCCGGCCGGAGGACCCGCAGGGGAGGGCGCTGCCCGACACCGGGAGCGTCACGGTGGAGCCGCTGGTCTACGACCGCACCGGCAGCGCGGGCACCGCGAAGGCGTCCGCGGCCTCGAAGAGCGCCACCACCACGGCCCTGTCCGCGAACACCCGGGGCATGTCCAACGCGCTGCTGGTGAGCGGCGCGCACACCGCGAGCGGCCACCCGATCGCCGTCTTCGGCCCGCAGACCGGCTACTTCGCGCCACAGCTGCTGATGCTCCAGGAGATCCAGGGCCCCGGCATCAGCGCCCGCGGCGCCTCCTTCGCGGGGCTGAGCATGTACGTGGAGCTGGGCCGTGGCCAGGACTACGCGTGGAGCGCGACCACCTCGGCCCAGGACATCACCGACACCTACACGGTGGAGCTCTGCCAGGACGACGTCCACTACCTCTACCGCGGCACCTGCACGGCCATGGAGAAGCTGGAGCGCAGCAACTCCTGGAAGCCCACGACCGCCGACGGCACCGCGGCCGGTTCCTACCGGATGCAGATCTACCGCACCGAGTACGGCCCGGTGACGCACCGCGCCACGGTCGGCGGCAAGAAGGTCGCCTACGTGTCGCTGCGCAGCTCCTACATGCACGAGGCCGACTCGGTCGTCGGCTTCCAGATGCTCAACGATCCGGCCGCCGTCACCGACGCGGCCTCCTTCCAGCAGGCCGTCCAGCACATCAACTACACCTTCAACTGGTTCTACGCCGACTCCCGGCAGGCGGCCTACTTCAACAGCGGCGCCAACCCGGTGCGGGCCGCGGACGTCGACCCGACCTTCCCGGTCCGGGCCGAGCCCGCCTACGAATGGCGCGGTTTCGACCCCGCCCACAACACCGCCGACTACACGCCCGCCTCGGAGCACCCGCAGTCCGTCGGCCAGGACTACTACGTCTCCTGGAACAACCGGCAGGCCAAGGACTACGACGCGGCCGGGTTCGGCAACGGCTCGGTGCACCGCGGCAACCTCCTGGACGACCGGGTGAAGAAGCTGGTCGCGGCGGGCGGAGTCACGCGGGCCCAGCTGACCAGGGCGATGGCCGACGCGGCCCTGACCGACCTGCGCGGCGAGGACGTGCTGCCCGACCTGCTCAAGGTGCTGCGCAGCGGCACGGTCTCCGACCCCGCGGTGTCCGCGGCCGTCACCAAGCTCTCCGACTGGGTGGCCGCCGGCGCCAAGCGCCGGGAGACCTCGCCGGGTTCGCACGCCTACGCCAACGCCGACGCGGTGCGGATCATGGACGCGTGGTGGCCGCTGCTGGTCCAGGCCGAGTTCGAACCGGGCCTGGGCAGCGAGCTGTACGCGGCGCTGACCGCCAACCTCACCGTCGACGAGGCGCCCTCGGCCGGGCACGGCCCGACCGGGTCGCACGCCGGCAGCTCCTTCCAGTACGGCTGGTGGTCCTATGTCGACAAGGACATACGGACGGTGCTCGGCGAACCCGTGCAGGGCGCCCTGGCGCGCACGTACTGCGGCGGCGGCGACCTCGCGGCCTGCCGGGACGTGCTGACCGGCACCCTCAAGCAGGCCGCCGCCAGGACCGCCGCCCAGGTGTACCCGGGTGACGAGAACTGCTCGGCCGGCGACCAGTGGTGCGCCGACACGGTCATCCACCGGACCCTCGGCGGCATCAAGCACGGCAAGATCAGCTGGCAGAACCGCCCGACCTACCAGCAGGTCGTGGAGTTCCCCGCCCACCGCTGACCCGTCGTGCACGGCCCGCGCGGGCCGGCGCCCGGCCCACGGCCTCAGGCCAGGAGCCGGCCCGCGCGCAACACGATCCGCGCCAGCTCGGGGTGGCAGATGTCGCTGTGCGCCCCGGAGGGCGGACCCCCCTGGCGGACCACGGCCGAGGCGTCCACGCTCACGCACCCGGCCCGGGGGAACGCCCCGCGCAGCGCCTCGGCCAGCGGCACGTCCATGGTGTCGTCGACCGCCTTGATGCCGTCGTGGCCCGTCGCGCCCCAGCGGTCGCCGAGGTCGGGCCCGAACCCCCGGTCGTCACCCGCCAGCCGGGAGGCGATCGGGTACATCGTGCCGAGCGCCGTGTCGTGCCGGGAGTAGCAGGACACCACCGGGCCCGACACCTTGAGCCGGGCGGTGCTCAACGCGCCGCCGTGCGCCCCGTCGTGGGGGAGCCGGGACGCGAACGCGTAGTGCGAGAAGGCGCCCTGGAGCAGGGTCACCGACTTCACGGCGCGTACCCCGTCGGGCAGTCCGCGCAGCGCGTAGGAGACCAGCCGGCCGCCGAAGCTGTGCCCGACCAGGTGGACGGAGAGCGAGGGGTGGGCACGCGCGAGCCGGCCCAGGAGGGGGCCGAGTCCCCGCTCGCCCACCGTCCCGGCCCGCCGCTTCATCGCGTAGTACGTCGCCTGGCGCAGCATCTCCTTGGCGCCGTTCCACAGCCGCGTCCAGCCGCCGCCCGCCAGCGGCAGCCCGGTGCCGCCCTCCAGGGCCGCCGCGTACTCCTCGCAGGCGGCCACGGGGTCGCCGCACAGGGCGGCCGGTTCGGCCCCCGGCGCCGCGTCGGAGGTGTCGTCCGCGCACAGCCCCGCCACGGCCTGCGGCGGCACCCCGGTCAGCCGCCGCACCAGGGCGGCGAACTCCGCGAACGGCTCCTCGCCGTCGGGGCGTTCCTCCAGCAGTTCGGCGATCCGGCGGATCTCGTCCTCGTGGCCGGGGAAGACCGCCACGAGCGCGTCACGGGTGGCCGCGTCGAGCGCCGGGTCGGGCCGCCGCGGCTCCGGGCCGGGCAGGAGGGCGTCGTAGTCGGGGATCGGCTCGTCGGAGAAGCGCATGGAGGGCCACAGCACGCCCACGTAGCCGACGACCGTGCCGGGCCGGGCGCGGCCGGCGAGCAGTCCGGGGACGGGGGCGAGGAAACGGTCGTAGAGGCTGGTCGCGCCGGAGCGGTCGCTGTTCCAGCCGTGCGAGAAGACCAGCAGGTCGGTGACGCCCTTCGCGCCGACGCCCGCGGTGAGCCGGTCGCGCTGCGCCCGGTCGGGATCGCCGTCCGCGTCGAAGGTCATCTCCCAGTACGGCTCGACACTCATTTCCGGCATGACCGTCCCCCCTGGCTCGCCCGGACCGATGCGGTCGCATCATCCCAATCCGGCGAGGATGCGGCCATACACCGCGCGGGGGGAATTCCGGCACCTGTGTGGCGCGCCCTTCCCAAGGTGTGACCGACCGCTTAGTATGCCGACCGGAGCCGTTCCGAGTCGAAGGAGACGCGATGGAAGCGCTGCGCGATGCCCGGGTGGTGGTCACCGGTGCCGGAGGCGGGATCGGGGCGGCGCTGGCCCGGAGATTCGCGGCGCAGGGCGCGCGCGTCGTCGTCAACGACCTGAACGAGGACGCCGCCAAGACCGTCGCGGACGAGATCGGCGGCATCTGCGTCCCCGGCGACGCCTCGGCGGTCGTCGAGCCGGCCCGCGCGGCGCTCGGCGGGGGCATCGACGTGTTCTGCGCCAACGCCGGCATCGGCGCCATGGCCGGGGCCGAGGCCGACGACGCCGTCTGGGAACGGGTCTGGGACGTCAACGTCATGGCGCACGTGCGCGCCGCCCGCGCGCTGCTCCCGGAATGGCTGGAGCGCGGCGAGGGCCGCTTCATCGCCACCGTCTCCGCCGCCGGGCTGCTGACGATGGTCGGCGACGCCCCCTACTCGGTCACCAAGCACGGCGCCCTCGCCTTCGCCGAGTGGCTCGCCGTCACCTACCGCCACCGGGGCGTGCGCGTCCACGCCGTCTGCCCGCAGGGCGTGCGCACCGACATGCTGCGCGCGGCGGGGCACGCCGGCGACCTCGTGCTCGCCCCCACCGCCATCGAGCCGGAGGACGTCGCCGAGGCCGTGTTCCAGGGCATCGCCGACGAGCGCTTCCTGATCCTGCCGCACCCCGAGGCGGGCGCCTACTACACCGCTCGCGCCGGGGACACCGACCGCTGGATCGACGGCATGAACCGGGTGCAGCGGAAGCTGGAGGAGGGGCGCGACGCGTGAGCCCGTACGACGGCAAGCCCTGGCTGCGGCACTTCGCCGAGGAGCTGCACACCCTCCCCGACCCGCCGGTCACCCTGCTGCACGCGTTCCGCGAGGTCGTCGCCCGCGTCCCCGGCCGCACCGCGCTCGCGTACTTCGACGGCCGGCTGACCTACCGCGCGCTCGACGAGCTGTCCGACGGGCTCGCCCGGCACCTGGCCGCCCGCGGCTTCGCGCGCGGCGACCGGCTGGCGATCGTCCTGCAGAACGTGCCGCAGTTCGCGGTCGCCCTGCTCGGCGCCTGGAAGGCCGGCGGTACGGTCGTGCCCGTCAACCCCATGTACAAGGAGCGCGAACTCGCCCACGTACTGGAGGACGCCGGGGTGACCGCCCTGGTCTGCTCCGACCGCGCCTGGGACACGCACATCCGCCGGACCGCGGCCGGTTCACCGGTGCGGATCCCGCTGACGACCAGTGAACTCGACCTGCAGACCCGGAACGACGCGCGCGTCCTGCCGGAGCGGCGCACACCGGCGGACGACGCGGAGGACCTGCTCGCCGCCGCCCACGCGGGCGCCGCAGGCCCGGCGCTGCCCGACCCCGGCCTGACCGCCGGCGACATCGCGCTGATCAGCTACACCTCGGGCACCAGCGGCGTCCCCAAGGGCGCGATGAACACCCACGGCAACATCAGCTACAACGCCGACCGGCAGCGCGCGCACAGCGTCCTGCCCGACGGCGCCACGCTCTTCGCGCTCGCCCCGCTGTTCCACATCACCGGCATGGTCTGCCAGCTGGCCGCCGGCCTCGCCGCGGGCTCCACCGTGGCGCTGGCCTACCGCTTCGAGCCGGGCGTCGTCCTCGACGCGCTGCGCGAGCACCGTCCGGCGTACATGGTCGGCCCCTCCACCGCCTACATGGCGCTCATGGCCCGGCCCGACGCCACCGCCGAGGACTTCTCCTCCTTCCACCTGCTCTACTCCGGCGGCGCCCCTGTGCCACCCGCGCTGGTCACCGCCTTCCGCGACCGCTTCGGCCACTACCTGCGCAACGGATACGGCCTCACCGAGTGCACCGCTCCCTGCGCCAGCGTCCCGGCCGGTCTGGAGGCCCCGGTCGACCCGGTCTCCGGGACGCTCTCGGTCGGCGTCCCCGGCCCGGGCACGCTGGTGCGCATCGTCGACGACAAGGGCGTCGACGTGCCCTTCGGCGAGCACGGCGAGATCGCCGTCCGCGGGCCCATGGTCGTGCCCGGCTACTGGAACCGGCCCGAGGCCTCGCGGGAGGCCCTGCCCGGCGGCGAGCTGCGCACCGGCGACATCGGCTTCATGGACGAGGAGGGCTGGCTCTACGTCGTCGACCGCAAGAAGGACATGATCAACGCGTCCGGCTTCAAGGTGTGGCCGCGCGAGGTCGAGGACGTCCTGTACACGCACCCCGCCGTGCGCGAGGCGGCCGTGGTCGGGGTCCCCGACGCCTACCGGGGCGAGTCGGTGAAGGCCTTCGTCAGCCTCCGGCCGGGGGCCGCGGCGGACCCGGCCGAGCTGATCGGGCACTGCAGGGAGCACCTCGCGGCGTACAAGTACCCCCGCGAGATCGAGGTCCTGCCCGAGCTGCCCAAGACGTCGAGCGGCAAGATCCTCCGCAGGGAGCTGCGCGCACGGCGGGATTGAGTCACATACCGGTCGGTATGCTGTCCGGGCGCACCGGTACGGAGAGAGGGCAGGCCATGGCACGGAGCACCACCCCACCCAAGGCGACCACGACCGCGGTCCCCCAGCGGCTGCTCGCCGAGGCCACCCGCCTCTTCGCCGAGCGCGGATACGACCGGACGTCGGTGCAGGAGATCGTCGAGGCGGCCGGCGTCACCAAGGGTGCGCTCTACCACTACTTCGGCAGCAAGGACGACCTCCTGCACGAGATCTACGGGCGCGTGCTGCGGCTGCAGATGCAGCGCCTGGAGGCGATCGCCGGCAAGGAGACGGCTCCGGTGGCGGAACGCCTGGTCGAGGCCGCCGCCGACGTCGTCGTCACCAGCATCGGCAACCTCGACGACACCAAGATCTTCTTCCGGTCGATGCACCAGCTCAGCCCGGAGAAGCAGAAGGCGGTGCGGGCCGACCGGCGCCGCTACCACGAGAAGTTCCGCGCACTGGTCGAGGAGGGGCAGCGCGAGGGCGTGTTCCGGCAGGAGGTCCGGCCGGATCTCGTCGTCGACTTCTTCTTCGGCGCCGTGCACCACCTCGGCACCTGGTACCGGGAGGACGGGCCGCTCTCCGCCGACCAGGTCGCCGCCGACTTCGCAGACATGCTGCTGCACTCCGTGCGGCAGCCCTGAACCGAACCGGGAGCAGACCGCATGAAGGCATGGCGAGTGCACGAGAACGGGGAGCCGCGCGCGGCGATGCGCCTGGACGAGGTCCCCGACCCGCAGCCGGGCCCCGGTGAACTGCTCCTGAAGGTCCGCGCGGCCAACGTCAACTTCCCCGACGCGCTGCTCTGCCGCGGGCACTACCAGGTGCGGCCGCCGCTGCCGTTCACCCCGGGCGTCGAGTTCTGCGGTGAGGTCGTCGCGGCCGGCCAGGGGGTCACCGGGCACGTCGCCGGTGACAGGGTCATCGCCCCGGCGGCGCTGCCCGGCGGTGCCTTCGCCGAACTCGCCGTCGTCCCCGCCGCGAGCGTGCTGCCCGCGCCCCCCGCGCTGGACGACGCCGAGGCCGCCGCCCTCCACATCGGCTACCAGACCGGCTGGTTCGGGCTGCACCGGCGGGCCGGGCTCCGGGCCGGCGAGACCCTGCTCGTGCACGCCGCGGCGGGCGGTGTCGGCAGCGCCGCCGTCCAGCTCGGCAAGGCGGCGGGCGCCACGGTGATCGGCGTGGTCGGCGGGCCCGAGAAGGCCAAGGCCGCCCGCGAACTGGGCGCCGACCTCGTCGTGGACCGGACCAGCGAGGACTTCGTGGCCGTCGTCAAGGAGGCCACCGGCGGACGCGGCGCCGACGTCGTGTACGACCCGGTGGGCGGCGAGGCCTACACCCGGTCCACCAAGTGCATCGCCTTCGAGGGCCGCATCCTGGTCGTGGGCTTCACCAGCGGCACGATCCCCAGCCCCGGCCTGAACCACGCGCTGGTCAAGAACTACTCCATCGTCGGCCTGCACTGGGGCCTGTACAACACCCACGACCCCGCCGCCGTGCGCGGCTGCCACGAGGAGCTCACCCGTCTCGCCGCCGAGGGCGCGATCAAGCCCCTCGTCAGCGAGCGCGTCGCCCTGGAGGGTGCCGCCGACGCCGTCCAGCGGGTCGCCGACGGCACGACGACCGGCCGCGTGGTGGTCCTGCCCGGCTGATCGCGCACCGCGCGGGCAACCGATGCCGGGCACCGCGACGGGACCACCTTGGCGACGCCCGCGTACCGGCCGCGTACGGCGGCGGCTCCCCCGGGGGCAGGAGCCCGGGGGAGCCGCCGTCGTCCGTGCCGCGTCAGGCGTTCTCGGCGTACCGCTTCAGTTCACGGCGGGCCAGGGAGCGCTTGTGGACCTCGTCGGGGCCGTCGGCCAGCCGCAGGGTGCGGGCGGCCGCGTACAGTTCGGCCAGCGGGAAGTCCTGGCTGACGCCGCCCGCGCCGTGCAGCTGGATGGCGCGGTCGAGGATCAGCCCGACCTTCTGCGGGGTGGCGATCTTGATGGCCTGGATCTCGGTGTGGGCACCCCGGTTGCCGACGGTGTCCATCAGCCAGGCGGTCTTGAGCACCAGCAGCCGCAACTGCTCGATCTCCACCCGGGCCTCGGCGATCCACTCCTGGACGACCCCCTGCGCCGCCAGCGGCGTGCCGAAGGCGACACGCCCCGTGGCACGCCGGCACATCAGCTCCACCGCCCGCTCGGCCATGCCGATCAGCCGCATGCAGTGGTGGATACGGCCCGGGCCCAGCCGCGCCTGGGCGATGGCGAAGCCGCCGCCCTCCTCGCCGATCAGGTTCTCCGCGGGGACGCGCACGTCGTGGAAGACGACCTCCGCGTGGCCGCCGTGGTCGCCGTCGTCGTAGCCGAACACCCGCATGCCGCGGCGCACTTCGAGGCCGGGGGTGTCGCGCGGCACCAGGACCATGCTCTGCTGGCGGTGCCGGTCCGCGGCCGGGTCGGTCTTGCCCATGACGATGAAGATCCGGCACCGCGGGTTCATCGCGCCGGAGATGTACCACTTGCGGCCGTTGATGACGTACTCGTCACCGACCCGCTCGATCCGCGTCTCGATGTTGGTCGCGTCGGAGGAGGCGACGTCGGGCTCGGTCATCGCGAAGGCCGAGCGGATCTCGCCCGCGAGCAGCGGCTCCAGCCAGGTCTTGCGCTGCTCCTCGCTGCCGAACTCGCTGAGCACCTCCATGTTGCCGGTGTCCGGCGCGGCGCAGTTGAGGGCCGGCGGGGCGAGGTGCGGGCTGCGGCCGGTGATCTCGGCCAGCGGCGCGTACTGGAGGTTGGTGAGCCCGGCGCCGCGCTCGCCGGGGAGGAAGAGGTTCCACAGCCCGCGCTCGCGCGCCGTGGCCTTCAGCTCCTCCACGACCGGCGGCGCCGACCACACGGCCTCGCCCTCGGCCTCCTCGCGCTGCCGGTGGAAGACCGGTTCCGCCGGGTACACGTGCTCGTCCATGAACGCGAGCAGCCGCTCGCGCAGTTCCCCGGTCCTGGCGTCGTACGCGAAATCCATGGCTCAGCCTTCCTGAAGCGTCCGCAGGCCGTTGTCGATGAAGGCCGGGACCAGGGCGCCGATCCGGTCGAAGCCGGCGCCGAGGGTCTGGCCGAGGGTGTAGCGGTAGTGGATGCCCTCGAGGATCACCGCGAGCTTGAAGTAGGCGAAGGCGGTGTACCAGGCGACCGAGGACACGTCCCGGCCGGAGCCGGCCGCGTAGCGCTCGACCAGCTCGGCGGGGGAGGGGTGACCGGGCGCGCCCCCGGTGACGGAGACGGGGGTGCCCGGGGTGGGGCGCAGTTCGCTGTACATGAGCAGCAGCCCGAGGTCGGTGAGCGGGTCGCCGAGGGTGGACATCTCCCAGTCGAGGATGGCGCGGACGGTGTCGTCGGCGCCGATCAGGACGTTGTCGAGGCGGTAGTCGCCGTGCACGACCGCCGCCGGAGCGGAGGCGGGCAGGCGCGTGCCGAGCAGCGCCGCGAGTTCGTCGATGCCCGCCAGCTCGCGGCTGCGCGAGGCGTCGAGCTGCTTGCCCCAGCGGCGCAGCTGCCGCTCCAGGAAGCCCTCGGGCCTGCCGAAGTCGTCCAGTCCCACCGTGCGCGGCTCCACGGCGTGCAGCGCCACCAGGGTGTCCACCAGCCGCAGCACGATGTCCCGGGTGCGCTCCGGCCCGAGCGCCGCGAGCTGTCCCTCGGTGCGGTAGGGCGTGCCCTCGACGAAGTCCATGACGTAGAAGGGCGCGCCGATGACCTCGGGGTCCTCGCAGAGCAGCACCGCCCCCGGGACGGGGACGGGGGTGTCGTGCAGGGCGCTGATGACCCGGTGCTCGCGGGTCATGTCGTGCGCCGTCGCCAGGACGTGGCCGAGCGGCGGGCGCCGGACGACCCAGCGGGAGACGCCGTCGGTCACCGCGTAGGTCAGGTTCGACCGGCCGCCCTCGATGAGCTCGCCGTCGAGCGCGCCCGCCACCAGGCCGGGCCGCTCGGCGTCGAGGTGCCGCCGCAGCCGCTCCAGGTCGAGTCCCGGTGGGTTCTCCGTCCCGCTCATCCTTGCTCCTCGCCACTGCCATAGCTGTCCCGGCTATCATGCCGACCAGTCGGTATGTCGTCCAGTCCGCCGCCCAGTCCGCCGCGAAAAGCAGGTGCCCACCGTTCCCGGCGCTGCGAGACTGACGCCATGATCCCGCCCGCCGCCCTCGACTCGCTGTACGGACTGGCCCATGGCGACGCCTTCGGCGACCGCTGGTTCTTCGTCTCCCACGAGGAGCGGGAGGGCGGCATCGCGCGGAGGATCACCCCCGAGGACGTTCCCTGGTACTGGACCGACGACACCGCCCAGGCCCTGGCGCTGTTCGGGCACCTCGCGGCGCACGGCGGAACCGTCGGACAGGACGCCCTCGCGGCCGGTCTCGCCGGGGCCTACGCCGCCGACCCGTACCGCAAGTACGGCCCCTCCATGCACGACGTCCTGCGCCGCATCGGCGCCGGGGAGCCCTGGGCGGACGTCGTGGGCGGGCAGTTCGGCGGGCAGGGCTCGTACGGCAACGGAGCCGCGATGCGGGTCGCGCCGCTGGGCGCCTGGCTCGCCGCCGACCTGGAGGGTGCCGCCGGCGCCGCCGCCGCGCAGGCGGCCGTGTCCCACCATCACCCCGAGGCCGCCGCCGGAGCCGTCGCCGTCGCGCTCGCCGCCGCCCTCGCGGCCCGCAGCCGGGGCGGCCCGGCCCCGGAGGGCCTGCTGACGGCGGTGGCCGACCGGCTCCCCGACAGCGACGTGCGTTCCGGCCTGCGCACCGCGGGACGCTTCCCCGAGGGCACCTCGGTGCGGCACGCGGCCGAGGTCCTGGGCTCCGGTTACGGGGTCTCGGCGCAGGACACGGTGCCCTTCGCGCTGTGGTGCGCCGCACGGCACCTGGACGACCTGGAGGGCGGCCTGTGGCACACCGTCGCCGGGTTCGGCGACATGGACACCACCTGTGCCATCGCCGGCGGGGTCATCGCCGCCCGCACCGGTGTCGCCTCGCTGCCGCCCGCCTGGCGTGCGGCGTTGGAGCCGCTGCCGGACTGGGTTCCGGCGCCGTCCGGCGGACCGGAGTAGCGCCGCCGACCTGCGCGTTCTTGACGGGCATCCGGACGCCGCCTAGGGTCGCGTTCTGGTGGACGTATGGAATTCACATATGTGAACGTGATGAACGCGAGGGGTGGCGTGCAGTGACACAGCACAGGGACCTGACGATCACCGGGGTGCGTCTCACCCCCGTCCTCATCTCCGACCCGCCGCTGCTCAACACCCAAGGCGTGCACCAGGCCTACACCCCACGCCTGATCGTCGAGGTGACCACCGCGAGCGGCGTGAGCGGCGTCGGGGAGACCTACGGCGACACCCGCTACCTCGAACTCGCCCGGCAGTTGGCGGATGCCCTGCCGGGCTGCCGCGTCGACGACCTCAACAACCTGCCGTCGCTCGCGGCGCTGGTGTGCGCGCCCCCCGAGGGGACCTCCGACGCGGTGGACGCCGGCGGACTGCGCGGTGTCCAGACCGCCGACAAATTGCTGCTCTCGGTGGTATCGGCCTTCGAGGTGGCCTGCCTGGACGCCCTCGGCAAGGTGCTCGGGCTGCCCGTGCACGCCCTGCTCGGCGGGAAGGTCCGCGACACCGTCGACTACAGCGCCTACCTCTTCTACCGCTGGGCCGAACACCCCGGCGGCCAGGGCGAGAAGGACGACTGGGACGCCGCGCTGGACCCGGCCGGAGTGGTGGCGCAGGCCCGCAGGCTGGTGCGCGAGCACGGCTTCACCTCGTTCAAGCTGAAGGGCGGGGTGTTCGCGCCGGAGGAGGAGATCGCCGCCGTACGGGCACTGGCGCAGGCGTTCCCCGAGCAGCCGCTGCGGCTGGACCCCAACGGCGCCTGGTCGGTGGAGACCTCGCTGCACGTGGCGCGGGAGCTCGGCGACGTCCTGGAGTACCTGGAGGACCCGGCCACGGGCACCGCCCTGATGGCCGAGGTGTCCGCCGGCACCGACGTGCCGCTCGCCACCAACATGTGCGTGACGACCTTCCCCGAGATCGCCGAGGCCTTCGCCAAGGACGCGGTCCAGATCGTGCTCTCCGACCACCACTACTGGGGCGGGCTGCGCAACACCCGCGAACTGGCCGCGATCTGCCGCACCTTCGGGGTCGGCCTGTCGATGCACTCCAACACCCACCTGGGCATCAGCCTGGCCGCCATGACCCATGTCGCCGCCACCGTGCCCGGGCTGCACCACGCCTGCGACTCGCACTACCCCTGGCAGACCGAGGACGTCATCACCCGCCGCCACGAGTTCCGCGGCGGCCGGCTGAACGTTTCCGACGCCCCGGGACTCGGGGTGGGAGTGGACCGTACGGCCCTGGACGCCCTGCACCGGCGCTGGCTGGACGACGACGGCACCTTCCACGAGCGCGACGACGCCGCCGCCATGCGCAAGGCCGAGCCCGGCTGGGTCACCCGCCGCTGGTGACCCGGGCGGGCCTCAGGCCAGGCACTCCGGGATCCGGCCGCCGTTCAGCACGGCCATGTCGGTGATCACGGGCATCAGGTCCAGCGGCGAGCCGAGCGGCAGGCCGTCCAGCTCCGCGTACGCGCGGTGCACGTTGGCGACCAGCCGCTCCGGCTCGCGCAGCGTCGCGAACTCGCCGAGGTCGGCCGCCCGCGCGACCTCCATCGGCGTCCGTCCCGCCTTGTGGCCCTCGGCCGCCAGCTCGGCCACGAAGCGCAGGTAGCCCTCGACGGTGGCGTAGACCGAGGGGTCGCAGACGCCGCCGTGCCCCGGCACGACGACCTCGGCGTCGAGCGAGCGCAGCACCTCCAGGGCACGCAGCGAGCCCTCCAGCGAGCCCATGGGGACGAACGGCGCGCCGCCGTTGAAGACCAGGTCGCCGGTGAAGACGACCTTGCGCCCCGGGAGCCAGACGATCGTGTCGCCGAGGGTGTGGGCCACCCCGGGGTGCAGGAGCTGGACCTCCTCCTCGCCGACGTGGAGGGTCAGCCGGTCCTCGTAGGTGACCGTCGCCGGAAGCACCGGCACCTCCCCGTACTCCACGTCCGGCCAGATCGCGTGCAGCTGGTGCCCGGCCGCGACCTGCTCGGTGACGCACGCGGAGTGCCCGACGATCCGGGCCCCCTGCGCGAAGACGGCGTTGCCGTAGGTGTGGTCACCGTGGTGGTGGGTGTTGACCACGTGCGCGGGCATCGGCGCGCCGGAGGCGACGAGGGCCTCGCGCAGCATCAGGGCCCGGCGCTCGGTGGCGGCGGTGTCGACCAGCAGCGTCGTGTGCCCGTCGGTCACCCAGCCCGCGTTGTTGAGGCACCAGCCCCCGTCCGGCTGGACGTAGGCGTGGACCCCGGGAGCGACCTCCACGGTGAACGGGTGCTCGGTGTGCAGCTGTGACATTTTGACGCCCTTCCCTGGTCAGACGCATGGAACGTACCAGGGAAGGGCGTCCGGACGGCGACGCGGGGGCGTCGCCTACAAGACGAGCGAGAGCAGCAGGACGAAGACGATGCCGACGACGGAGATCACGGTCTCCATGGCGGACCAGGACTTCAGGGTCTGTGGGACGTTCATCCCGAAGTACTCCTTCACCAGCCAGAAGCCCGCGTCGTTGACGTGCGAGAAGAACAGCGAGCCGGCGCCGACGGCGAGCACCAGCAGCGCGGCGTGCGTCGAGGTCATGCCCTCGGCCAGCGGCGCGACCAGACCCGCGGCGGAGATGGTGGCCACGGTGGCGGAGCCGGTGGCGACCCGGATCAGGACGGCGATCAGCCAGGCCAGCAGCAGCGGCGAGATGTTCCAGCCGTCCGACCAGTTCAGGATCATGTTGCCGATGCCGGCGTCGATGAGGGTCTGCTTGAAGCCGCCGCCCGCGCCGACGATCAGCAGGATGCCGGCGATCGGGCCGAGCGACTTCTCCACCGTCGTGGAGATCCGCTCCTTGGTGAAGCCGGCCGCCCGGCCCAGGGTGAACATGCCCAGGACCACGGCGGACAGCAGGGCGATCAGCGGCGAGCCGATGACGTCGAAGATCCGGAAGACCAGGCTGCCCTGGTCGTCGACGAGGACGTCCACCAGCGCCTTGCCGAGCATCAGCACCACCGGCAGCAGCATCGTGGCCACGGTGGCGGCGAAGCCCGGACGCTTGTCCAGGTCGTCCGAGGCCCGGGTGGGGGTGAGGTGCTCGGGCGGGGTGACCTTCACCCAGCGGTCGGCGAACCGCCCGAAGAGCGGGCCGGCTATCGCGACGGTGGGCAGCGCGACGAGCACGCCGAGCGCGAGGGTGGTGCCGAGGTCGGCGTGGATGGAGTCGATCGCGGCGAGCGGGCCGGGGTGCGGCGGCACCAGTCCGTGCATCACGGACAGACCCGCCAGCGCCGGGACGCCGATCCGGATCAGGGAGTGGTTGCCGCGCCGGGCCACCAGCAGCACGACCGGGATCAGCAGCACGATGCCGACCTCGAAGAAGAGCGGCAGCCCGATCAGGCCGGCGATCAGCGCCATCGCCCACGGCAGCCGCCGTTCGCTGGTCCTGGCGAGGATCGTGTCGACGATCTGGTCGGCGCCGCCGGAGTCGGCGAGCAGCTTGCCGAGGATCGCGCCGAGCGCGATGAGGACGCCCACGCCCGCGACGGTCGTGCCGAGGCCGGTGGTGAAGCTGGTGATGGTCTTGGCGAGGGGGGCGCCCGCGACCGCACCGAGGACACCGGTGCCGATGGTGAGGGCGAGGAAGGCGTGCATCTTCCAGCGGGTGATCAGCAGGACGATCACCGCGATGCCGGCGAGCGCGGCGAGGGCGAGCTGGGTGTCGCCCGCGCTGGTGATCGGCTCCGTCGCCGCCGGCGCCGCGGCCAGCAACTCGGCGCTGAGTGCAGACACGTTCTACTCCGTGGGGGGAGAGGGGGTAGGGGGAAGGGGAGGACGGGTGGTCAGGAGGGGGTTCAGCGGGGGAGCGCGGCCAGGGCGCGCTCGGTGATCTGCCGGGGACTGCCGTCGACGGGGACGACGGCACCGGCCTCACCGGGCTCCAGCGGTTCGAGCGTCGCGAACTGGGAGTGCAGCAGGCCCGCGGGCATGAAGTGCTGCATCCGTGCCGCCAGGCGCGCGGAGATCAGCTCCTCCGGCCCGTCGAGGTGGAGGAAGAACAGCCCGGGGGCGTCCTTGCGCAGCCGGTCGCGGTAGCGGCGCCGCAGCGCCGAGCAGCTGACCACGCCGCCGCGGTCGCCGCGCTCGACGATCCACGCCGCGATGGCGTCCAGCCACGGCGCCCGGTCCTCGTCGTCCAGCGGGTGCCCGGCCGACATCTTGGCGATGTTGGCGGGCGGGTGGAAGTCGTCCGCCTCGGCGTACGGGACGCCCAGTCGCTCGGCGAGCAGCCCCCCGACGGTGGACTTGCCCGAACCGGACACGCCCATCACCACCACCAGGGGGCGGTGCGGGCCTTCCGGGCCAGCCTCGGTCATCACAGGTACCTCCTCGTCCGCATGACCGCCCCAGGAAACGCCATAGGTACTACTTATTCAAGTGCCTGAGATGAAATCGTCATACGATGGAATCGCCGCATAGGCTGTCGCCCATGGATCGGCAGGGAGAGCACGGCGGCCTGCACGCCCGTGTACTGGCGGAACTCGGCCCCGCCATCGCCTCGGGCGCGTATCCGCCCGGTACCGTGCTGCGCATCGACGAGCTGGAGCGGCAGTACGGCGTCTCCCGCACCGTCGTCCGCGAGGCCGTACGCGTCCTGGAGGCCATGCACCTCGTCGAGTCGCGGCGCCGGGTCGGCATCACGGTGCGCCGCACCGAGGAGTGGAACGTCTTCGACCCGGCCGTCATCCGCTGGCGCCTCGCCGGCGCGGACCGGCCCCGGCAACTGCGCTCGCTCACCATGCTGCGCACCGCCGTCGAGCCCGTCGCCGCAGGGCTCGCGGCGGCCTCCGCGAGCCCGGAGCAGTGCCGCGAACTGACCGTCCTCGCCGCCGAGATGGCCGCGGCCGGACGGGCCGCCGACCTCGCCGAGTACCTGGTGCACGACGTGGCCTTCCACCGCGTGATGCTCACCGCGTCCGGCAACGAGATGTTCGCCCGCCTCGGCGACGTCGTCGCGGAGGTGCTCACCGGGCGCACCGAGCACCACGTCATGTTCAGCGCCCCCGACCCCGAGGCGGTCACCCTCCACGTCCGCGTGGCCGAGGCCGTCCGCGCCCGCGACGCGCGGTCCGCGGAGCGCCTGATGCGCGAGATCTGCGTCGGCGCGCTGCGCGAACTCGACGTCCTGGCCCCCTGACCGCGCCCGTGCGGTGCCGGGGGCGGGGGGCACGGGGTCAGCCGGTGGGGCCGGCGTGGCGGAGGATCGCGTCCACGGTCTCCTCCGGGGTCTGGCGGGAGGTGTCCAGCCAGAGGCCGATCCGCGGGGTGCCCGCGCGCAGGGCGCGGTCGAGGTCGGCGGGGGTCCATGCGCCGTAGGCCCGTTTGGCCCGGCCGGCCTCGCGGGCGGCGATCGCCTCCGGCGAGGGGACGAGGACCACGACGTGCAGCGGCCGGGTGCGCAACAGGGCTATCGTGCGCGGCAGTTCGTCGCCGAGGATGACGTCCTGCAGGACGGGGGTGAACCCGGACGCCGCGTACGCGTCCGCGCTCGCCGCCGCCAGGGAGTGCCGCAGCCGCAGTTGCCGCAGCGCCTCCTCGGTCAGGCCCGCGACGTCCCCCGAGCCGTCGCCGGGCAGCGCCTCGGCCCGCCCGCCGACGATCATCCGCCGGAACGCGTCGCCCCGAACGTGCGCCGAGCGGGGCAGCCGCTCGGCCAGTGCCTGCGCCACGGTCGACTTCCCCGCTGCGGGGATCCCGGTGATCAGGAACATCGCTCGCACCTCACCGCTCTGCTCTTTCCGTCACCCCGCCGGGCGCCGCGCGGCGCCCAGGGCGACTCTATGTTCGAGACACGTCAAGCGGAACGTTTCGGCGGACCGAAAACCAGGTGACCGGCCAAGATGGCGGATGGTGCACTGGGGATCATGTCCACCGTGCCGGCCGGCCCGCCGCCCCAGCCGTACCGCTGGGCGCTGACGCGTGCCCGCGGCGGTGCGCCGCCGGACCGGCTCGGCACCCTGACCGAGGGCGCCGCGCGCCCCCGCCTGTGGTATCTCCCCGAACTGGCCGCGTGCACGGGGAAGGTGCTCGCCGGCACTGGCGGCGCCGACCTGTGCTTCGTCGGCCGCTCCCTGGACAGCATGTACGACCTGCTGACCGGCGCCTTCGAAGGCTCGTCCCGGGAAGGGCGGTTGCTGCGCCTGCCACTGTCGTTGCGCCCGGGCCCGGTTCCGGCGCCCGCCCACACGGCCCGCCTGCGCGAGCACCTTGCCCGCGCCGGGCTCGCGCCGCACGCCCTGGCCCGCCGCACTCGCCCGGTGGCACTGGTCGACCTGGTCTCCGAGGGCGGCACCTACGACACGCTGTTCGCCGCCCTCGCCGACTGGGCGCGCGAGAGCCGCGAGCCGTGGCCGGTGATCCGCCGCAAGCTGCGCTTCGTCGGGGTGACGGCCCGCCGGCGGACCAGCCCCCACACCTGGCGCTGGCAGCAGCACACGGCGGGCGACTGGGCCCGGGCCCTGCCGGCCGGGTACGTCGTCGGGGTGTCCCTGGACCCTTGGGTGTGGTCGTACCTCGGGAACGAGCAGGCCAAGCTGCAGCCGTCCTTCCCGCCGCCGCGCTGGTTCGACGCCTACGCCGCGGACCCCTGGCACGGACCGGACCTCCCGGCGGCGCTGGCCGAGTCGCTGGCCCTGGTCCAGGCGGGGCGCGGACGCCCGGTGCGCGAGGAACTGGTGCGGGTGATCGCGGGGGAACCCGGTTTCGCGGACCGCGAGGTCCGCGCCCTGCTCGCCCCACTGCGCGGCCTGACGCCGCCCCGCTCCCGTCCTCGTGCCGGTTCCCGCGCCCGGCCCGCCCGGCGCCGGGCGTAGGCCGCGCGTAGGCCGCGCCTAGCGGTCCTTGCCGCGTGCCTCCATGACCGGGCGGAGCCGCTCCAGCAGTGCGTAGAGGGCCGCCTGCTCCGTCGCGTCCAGGGTGTCCAGCGCCCCGTGGGTGGCCTGCATCTCGTCGCGGACGCGGCGGATGGTCTCGCGCCCGAGATCGGTGGCCACGACGTTCTTGACCCGGCGGTCGCTGGCGCTCACCTCGCGGCGGACGAAGCCGTGCGCCTCGAGACGGTCGACGATGCCGGTGACGTTGGACGCGTCGCACACCAGCCGCTCGGCCAGGCCGCGCATGGGCATCGGGCCGCCCAGCTGGGCGAGCACCTTGGCCTGCATGGAGGTCAGCCCGTGCCGGGCGGCCGCGGCGGCGAAGTCCTGCCACTGGGCGGTGCCGATGGCGGCGAGCAGCTCCAGCAGCTCGATCTTGGTGGGCTGCGCGGTCGTCGCGGCGGTCGGGGCGCTCATGTCTGCGAGTGTACTCAAAAGCTTGAAATGGTAAATCATTAGCTTGACGTCTTCAAGCGTCGGCCCCGCGCGCTGCCCCTGCCTGGGCGGCGCGCCCTCAGCGGGGCGTGAGGAAGACCAGCAGCGCTCCCGCGACCGCCAGGACCAGGACGCTCAGCACGGCCCAGGCCGCCGTCCCCGGCGTCATCGCGGCGGGCCGCGCGGAGTCCAGGGCGGCGATCCGCCGCTGGGCGGTGACGGTGAACGCCAGCCACACCAGCGCGCACAGCGAGAGCCCCAGCAGCCCGGCCGGCGGCGCCCCGTGCAGCACCGCCTCGCGTCCGGCCAGCAGCGCCGCCACCGCGAAGGCCAGCGTGGTGCGCCGCCAGGCCAGCCGGGTCCGCTCGGGCTGCAGGCCCGGGTCCCGCGGGGTGTCGCCGCCGGGGGCGGTCATCAGCCCGCCCACCCCAGCGTCACCGTGAGCAGCATCGCCACGGCCACCAGGGCCACCAGCACCGCCAGCAGGGCGGGGAAGCGCGAGACGGGCAGGTCCTCCCCGCGCCGCATCGCCCGCTCGCAGCGCACCCAGTGGTTCACCGCGCGGACCGCGCACATCGCGCCGCCGACCACCAGCACCACCGCGAGCGTCACCCGGACCGGGCGGCGCAGGTCCCGCAGGAACTGGTCGACCGCGAAGCCGCCGCCCACCAGCGCGAGCGCGGTGCGCAGCCAGGCGAGGAAGGTCCGCTCGTTGGCGAGCGAGAAGCGGTAGTCCGGCGTCGTCCCCTCGGTCCGCACCCGTGCCGGGGCGAACCAGAGGGCGACCGCCCCGGCCGCGGCCCGCACACGCTTGATCACGGCCCCACAGTACCGAGCGCCATCGCGGTGGGCGCGTCCTGGGACGGGCCTCCGGCCGCCGTAGTGTATCAACTGATCCAGAAATGGTAGGCTCGCGCCATGGCGCGCACCAGGGAGTTCGACATCGACCAGGCTCTCGACCGTGCCATGGACCTGTTCTGGCGCCGCGGCTACGCGGCGACGTCGCTCCAGGACCTGCTGGCCGAGCTCTCCATCGGCAGCGGCAGCCTCTACGCCGCCTTCGGCTCCAAGGACAAGCTCTACGCCCGCGCCCTGGAGCGCTACTGCTCCCGGTACGCCGGAGGCCTCGTCGAACTGCTCGAGAACGCGGACGAGATCCGCCCCGCCGTCCGCACCGCGCTGGAGCAGATGGCCGAGGCCGACCTGGAGGACCCCGAACGGGGCTGTCTGCTGGTCAACGCCGCCACCGAGCGCGGCGACGACCCCGACACCGTCGACCGCGTCACCGTCACCATGCGCCTGCTGGAGTCCGCCCTCGCGGCGGCGCTGGAGAAGGCGAAGGCCCGGGGGGAGCTGTCCGCCGACAAGGACCCGGTGGAACTGGCCCGCTTCCTCACCACCTTCGTCCAGGGCCTGCGCGTCGTGGGCCGGGCCCGCCTCGGCCGGGCCTTCGTCGAGGACGCCGTCGGGACCGCCCTGCGCTCCCTGGACTGAACGCGCCGGACCCGCCCGGAACCGGGGCGGCGCCCGGCGGTGTCCCCCTCACCATGGGACCGATCGTCACCGGCGTCCGCAGGCTCGTGCTCTTCGGCTGGACGGAGGCACGCTGCTGCGCCTTCGCCGTCGCGCTCATGGCGGGCGTGGCCGGCTCGCGGCTGCTGCCGCCGCTGCCCGTCGCCCGCTACGACCTGCTGCTCTGCTACGGGGTGGCGCTCAGCGCGCTGTTCTGGGCCTGCGGCTGGGAGCGCGGCCGTGACGTCGCCGTCATCGCGGTGTGCCACGCCGTCGGGCTGCTCTTCGAACTCGTCAAGGTGCACCTGGGCTCCTGGAGCTACCCCGAACCCGCGCTCACCAAGTTCGGCGGCGTCCCGCTGTACGGGGGCTTCCTCTACGCCGCCGTCGGCAGCTACGTGTGCGCGGCCTGGCGGCTGTTCGAGCTGGGCCTGACCGGCTACCGCCGCCGCGCCATGACCATCCTGGCCGCGGCGGTGTACCTCAACTTCTTCACCCACCACTGGCTGCCCGACGCGCGGTGGCTGCTGGCCGTCCTGCTGCTCTGGACGACGGCGGGCACCTGGGTGCACTTCACGGTCGACGGGGTGCGCCTGCGGATGCCGCTCGCGCTCTCCTTCGTCCTCATCGGCTTCTTCCTCTGGGTCGCCGAGAACGCCGCCACCTACGTGGGCGCCTGGCGCTACCCCGACCAGGAGCACGGCTGGGTGCCGGTCTCCCTCGCCAAGTTCGGCGCCTGGGCGCTGCTGATCAGCGTCACCTTCGTCGTCGCCAGTCGCGCAGCCGGTGCCAGGCCTCCAGGCCGTCGGGCACCCATTCCCACTCCGGCAGGAGGCGTTCCAGTTCCTCCTCCGTCACGAAGTCGTGCCAGGCGACCTCCTCGGCCTGCGGCACGACCGGCAGGTCGCAGCGCACCTCATACACCCGGGACCACCAGGTGTGACCCGCCGCCGCCCCCGTCCCCTCGTACAGGAAGCTGAACAGCGCCGTCGGACGCGGCAGACCGCAGACCCCCAGCTCCTCCTCCGCCTCGCGCAGCGCCGCGTCGTCGTACTCCTCGCCCGCGCCCACCACACCGCCGACGAACATGTCGTGGAGGGCGGGGAAGACCAGCTTCTCCGCGGTGCGGCGGTGCACGAACACGCGCCCCTCGCCGTCCCTGGCCAGGACGAAGACGCAGCGGTGCCGCAGGCCGCGCGCGGTGGCCTCGCCGCGCGTCGCCCGGCCGACCACCCGGTCCTGCTCGTCCACGATGTCCAGCAGCTCGTCCGCCGAGCGCGGAGCGTCCTCCATGGTGCCTCCGTCCGTCGCGGTGCCCGTGGGCCGGGTACGCGCCCAATGATCGGCCCCGGGGCGGGTTCCGGCCAAGCTGCCCGGCCCGGGCCCCGGCGCCGTCGTACCGCGCGCAGAATCGGGGTCATGACGACCGCTCACACGAAGGTGCCGGGCCCGGCGGGGGTGCCGCTGCTCGGGTCGATGTTCGACCTGCTGCGCGAGCCCCTCGACACCTACGAGCGCGCGCGGCGCGACCACGGGGACCTCGTCCGCTTCAGCGCCGGCCCACCGGGGCTGCGCGCCGAGGTGCACGCGGTGTTCTCACCCGAGGGCGCCCAGCAGGTGCTGGCGACCGAAGCGGCCGGCTTCCGCAAGGACAGCCCGTTCTACGAGGAGGTCCGGCAGTCCTTCGGCAACGGGCTCCTCACCAGCCAGGACACCGACTACCAGCGGCAGCGCAGGCTCCTGCAGCCGCTGTTCACCCCGCGCCGCGTCGACGGCTACGCGACCGCCGTCACCGCCGAGGCCGCCGCCCTCGTCGCCGACTGGCACGACGCGCCCGACGGCACCGTCGACGTCCTGGAGGAGATGCACGGCCTCACCCTCCGCACGATCGCCCGCGTCCTGTTCGGCGGCGCGATCGAGCCGGCCGTCGACACCGTCCGCCGCCGCATGCCCGTCGTCAACGACTACGTCCGGCGGCGCGGCTTCGCCCCGGTGCGGACCCCCCGCCACTGGCCGACCCCCGGCAACCGGAGGGCGGCGGCCGCCACCGCCGAGCTGTACGCGGTCTGCGACGCGATCATCGAGCGCCGCCGCGCGGAGGGCGGCGACGGCCAGGACCTGCTCTCCCTGCTCGCCTCGGCCCGGGACGAGGACGGACGTCCCCTCGACCCCGCGGAGATCCGCGACCAGGTGCTGATCTTCCTTCTCGCCGGCCACGAGACGACCGCCACCTCGCTCGCCTTCGCCCTCCACCTGCTCGCCCGTCACCCCGAGGATCAGGCCCGGGCCCGGGAGGAGATCGACCGCGTCCTCGGTGGACGCGTCCCGGCGGCCGCGGACCTCGACGCCCTGCCCTACCTCACGGCGGTCCTCAAGGAGGCCATGCGCCTGTACCCGGCCGCGCCCGTCATCGGCCGCCGCTCGGTCGCCGCCGCCCGCATCGGCGGCCACCTCGTCCCGGCCGGCGCGGACGTCATCGTCGTCCCCTGGGTGATCCACCGCCATCCCGGCCACTGGCCGGAGCCCGGGCGCTTCGACCCCGGCCGCTTCACCCCGCAGGCGGAGGCCGCCCGCCACCGCTACGCCTGGCTCCCCTTCGGCGGCGGCCCCCGCGCCTGCATCGGCAGGCACTTCTCCCTGCTGGAGTCCGTGCTCGCCCTGGCCGTGCTGCTGCGCGGCCACGAACTCACCGCCGTCGACCAGGACGTCCCGCTCGGCGCGGGCATCACCCTCCAGGCCCGCGGACCGGCCCGCTGCCGCCTCACGCCCCGCGCGGGGGTGTGACCGGCGGGCCGGACCGCGCCCGGACCCCGGGGCCGGTCCGCCGGAACCCTTCATCCGCGCACGCCGGGGCCGGTAGCGTGCCGCACGCGGGCGCCGCCGCTCCGTTCGCGCCGCGACGAGGCGTGTGCGAGCGTGGCCGGAGGCGTATCCGCACACGCCGCGGGTAGGGAAACGGGCCCCGAACGGTCCTACGGGAGGCGAGTGATGAAGCGACCCAGGATCCTGGTCGTCGGCGGCGGCTTCGCGGGCATGGAGTGCGTGCACCGGCTGGAGCGGCGGCTGACCCAGGACGAGGCCGAGATCACCCTGGTCACGCCCTGGAGCCACCAGCTCTACCTGCCCCTGCTCCCGCATGTCGCCGCCGGTGTGCTCACCCCCCAGGCGGTCGCCGTCCCGCTGCGCCGCATGGTGCACCGCAGCGAGGTCATACCCGGGCGGGCGATCGGGGTCGACCCGGCCGCCAAGGCCGTCGTCATCAAGAAGATCACCGACGAGGAGCTCGTCAGGGAGTACGACTACCTCGTGCTGGCCCCCGGAAGCGTGACCCGCACCTTCGACATCCCTGGCCTCGCCGAGTACGGCCGCGGCATGAAGACCCTGGCCGAGGCGGCGTACATCCGCGACCACGTCATCGCCCAGCTGGACCTGGCGTCCGCCACCACGGACCAGGCCGAGCGCGAGTCGCGGCTGCAGTTCGTCGTCGTCGGCGGCGGCTACGCGGGCACCGAGACGGCCGCGGTCCTGCAGCGGCTGACCACGGCGGCGGCCAAGCGCTACCCGCGCCTCGATCCGGCCCTCATCAAGTGGCACCTGATCGACATCGCGCCCCGTCTGATGCCCGAACTCGGCGAGAAGCTCGGCCTGAAGGCGCTGCAGATCGTCCGAGAGCGCGGGGTCGAGGTCTCGCTCGGCGTGTCCGTCGCCGAGGTCACCCCCGACACCGTCACCTTCACCGACGGCCGCAAACTGCCCTGCCGCACCCTGATCTGGACCGCCGGCGTCGCGTCCAGCCCGCTGGTGACCACGCTGGGCACCGAGACCGTCAAGGGCCGGCTCGTCACCGACCCCGAGATGTGCATCCCCGGCGCCGACGGGGTCTTCGCCCTCGGTGACTCGGCCGCCGTCCCCGACCTCGACGTGGGCGGTGGCGCGGTCTGCCCGCCCACCGCCCAGCACGCCATGCGGCAGGGCAAGGCCGTCGCCGAGAACGTCGTCGCGGCACTGCGCGGCCGCCCCCTTCAGCCGTACCGGCACAAGGACCTCGGACTCGTCGTCGACCTCGGCGGGATCGAGGCGGTCTCCAAGCCGCTCGGCATCCCGCTCAGCGGCCTCCCCGCCCAGGTCGTCGCCCGCGGCTACCACCTCGGCGCGCTGCGGACCTTCCCCGCGCGCTTCCGCGCCGCCGCGGGCTGGTTCCTCAACGCCGTCGCCGGGGACGACTTCGTGCGCACCGGCTTCCAGGCCCGCAGGCCGGCCGCGCTGAAGGACTTCGAGGTCACCGACATCTACCTCTCGCCGGAGGAGATCCGCCGCCACGTCGAGTCGCTGCGCGCGACGGCCGCCTGACCGCCCCACACGTGCACCGCCCCCACCCACATCTGAACACCGACACCTGAACACCGACACCGCTGACGGCGAGGGACATGACCCAGCGACGTGAGACCCTGCGCATCGCCAACTGCTCCGGCTTCTACGGCGACCGCCTGTCGGCCGCCCGCGAGATGGTCGAGGGCGGCCCGATCGACGTACTGACCGGTGACTACCTCGCCGAGCTGACGATGCTGCTGCTCTGGAAGGCCCGGCAGCGCGACCCCGAAGCCGGCTACGCCCTGTCCTTCCTCGCGCAGATGGGCGACGTCCTCGCGACCTGCCTGGACCGCGGCATCAAGATCGTCGTCAACGCGGGCGGGCTCAACCCCGCAGGTCTTGCCGCGAAGCTCCGTGAACTGGCCGCCCTGGCGGGGCTGACCCCCTCCGTCGCCCACCTGGAGGGCGACGACCTGCTCGACCGGCTGCCCGGACTCCAGCGCGAGGGCCACCCGTTCGCCCACCTGGCCACCGGACTACCGCTCGCCGACGCGGACGTGCGCCCGCTCACCGCCAACGCCTACCTCGGCGCCTGGGGCATCACCGAGGCGCTGCGCGCCGGGGCCGACGTCGTCATCTGCGGCCGCGTCACCGACGCCTCCCTGGTGGTCGGTCCCGCCGCCTGGGCCTTCGACTGGGCCACCGACGACTGGGACCGGCTCGCCGGCGCGGTCACCGCCGGGCACATCATCGAGTGCGGGGCCCAGGCCACCGGCGGCAACTACTCCTTCTTCACCGAGGTCGAACGGCCCGTGCGCCCCGGCTTCCCCATCGCCGAGCTGCGGCCCGACGGCTCCAGCGTCATCACCAAGCACGCGGGCACCGGGGGAGCGGTCACCGTCGACACGGTCACCGCCCAGCTGCTGTACGAGATCGACCGCCCCGCCTACCTCAACCCCGACGTCGTCACCCGCTTCGACACCGTGACCCTGGAACAGGAGGGTCCCGACCGGGTCCTGGTCTCCGGCGCCCGCGGCGAACCCGCCCCCGACACCCTCAAGGTGTGCCTCAACCACCACGGCGGCCACCGCAACACGGCCACCTTCGTGCTCACCGGCCCCGACATCGAGGCCAAGGTCCGGTTCGCCGAGGCGTCCCTGCTCGACGCGACCGGCGGCCCGTCCGGCTTCGAGACGTACGACGTCCGCACCGAGGCCACCGCCACCGGCGCCCGGCTCACCCTCACCGTCAAGGACCCCGACAAGGACAAGGTCGGCCGCGCCCTGTTCGGCGCCGTCGTCGGCACCGGCCTGTCCACCGCGCCCGGGCTGCACATGGAGCACTTCTCGCCCAGGCCCACCGAGTACGGCGTCCACTGGCCGGCCCTCGTCCCCGCCGCCCTCGTCCACCCCGAGGTCGTGCTGCAGGACGGCACCCGTGTCCCCGTGCCGCGCCCGCCCGTCACGTCGGTACGCGTCCCCGCGCAGCCCCCGGCCCCGCCCGCCCGGCCGGCCGAGGGCCCCACCGTGCGCGCCCCGCTGGGCCTGCTCGTCGGCGCCCGCTCAGGCGACAAGGGCGGCGACGCCAACGTCGGCCTGTGGGCCCGCGACGACGCCGCCTACGGCTGGCTGCGCGACTGGCTGGACGTCGAACGGCTGCGCGCCCTGCTCCCGGAGACCGCCAAACTCGCCGTCAGCCGCTACGAGCTGCCCAACCTGCGCGCCCTGAACTTCGTCGTCCACGGCCTGCTCGGCGACGGCGTCGCCGCCTCCACCCGCCCCGACCCGCAGGCCAAGGGGCTCGGCGAGTACCTGCGCGGGCTGGAGGCCGACATCCCCGCGGTGCTCGTCCCCGCGCCGCGCCGCGGGGCATGATCGCGCCATGAGCAACCTCGACCTCCATCCCGCGCCCGCCACGTGCGGCGGACGTGCGGACGTGTCCGCGAAACCCGTCCACGACCTGCTCACCGGACGCCTCGTGCCGCTCGGCGAGAGCAGCGTCGTACGCCGTCTGCTGCCCAACCTGGGCCGCCGCATGGTCGGCGCCTGGTGCTTCGTCGACCACTACGGTCCCGACGACATCGCCGACCAGCCCGGCATGCAGGTGCCCCCGCACCCGCACATCGGGCTGCAGACCGTCAGCTGGCTCCACGAGGGCGAGGTGCTGCACCGGGACACCCTCGGCAGCCTGCAGACCGTGCGGCCGAGGGAACTGGGCCTGATGACCTCGGGCCGGGGCATCGCCCACTCGGAGGAGTCCCCGCGCGAGCACGCCCGCCTCCTGCACGGCGCCCAGTTGTGGGTCGCCCTCCCGGACGCGGCCCGGCACCGCGAGCCCGCCTTCGAGCACCACGCCGACCTGCCGGTGCTGCGGGGCGGGGGCGTCGGGAGCGGCCTCACCGCCACGGTGATCCTCGGCGAGGTGGACGGCGCGGCCTCGCCCGGCACCGTGCACACGCCCCTCGTCGGCGCCGACCTCGCCCTCGCCGCGGGCACCGACGTGACGCTGCCGCTGGAGCGGGACTTCGAGTACGCGGTCCTGTCGATGTCCGGCCGGGCCGACGTCGACGGCGTGCCCGTCGAGGCCGGTTCGATGCTCTACCTGGGCTGTGGCCGCACCGGACTGCCGCTGCGCGCGGACGTCGACGCGGGCCTGATGCTGCTCGGCGGCGAGCCGTTCGAGGAGAAGCTCGTCATGTGGTGGAACTTCGTCGCCCGCGACGGCGAGGAGATCGTCCGTGCCCGCGAGGAGTGGAACACCGGCAGCGCCTTCGGCACCGTGCACGGCTACGACGGCGACCGCCTCCTCGCCCCGGAACTCCCCGCGACCCCCCTCAAGCCCCGCGGACGCGAACGCTGACCGCTGCGCGGCGAGCCGGTTCCGTGGCCGACCTCCCGGGTGCGCCCGGTTCGTGGGGGCGTCGCCCGGCCGCGATGGGCCCGCGTCGCATCCGCGTCGCCTCCGCCCACCTTGCGGGCGCGTTAGCGCTGTGCCGACCGCGTGGCCTGCGTCCTTTGGCGTCGCCCTGGCCGGTTGCATGGGGCGCGCCGAGGCGTGCGGCCGTGTGAACTCGCTTGCCGGGCAGGGCTTCTGGGCGCGTTCGGTTTCCCGAGGTCCGCGCGCGGCGGCGGCGGACGCCCGCTGGGCACTGACCGGCCGTGTGCGCTCCGCGAACTCGCCCACCGCCTCGGCGTCCTGGGACGTCCGGCACGCCGATGCCCCGCTCGCGGCGGCGGGCGTACTCCGGATACTGCCCGGCCGCGAGGGGCCCGCAGTCCTCTGCGCCGCCGTCGCGGCCTGCGCGGAGGTGCGCCGCGCAGTCGCCCTGGGCGGTTCCAAGGGGCCCCCGAGGCGTGCGCGAACCCGCCCACCGGGCCGGTCTCCTGGGCGCGCCCGGTTCGCGGTGGCGTCGCCCGGCCGACAGGGACCCGCGCCGATCTTGCGGCCTGCGCGGCTGTGGCCGGCCTCGAACCTCTTGGAGGGCCGGCGCCCCCGCGCGGGGTGCGGGCGCGTCGTGCTGCTCTGCCGCGGAGACCTGAGGCCCCTGGCGTCCCCCTCGCGATCCGTGCGGCCTTGGTGCTGCGCCGCACGCCTGGCCCGGTCGGATCCGTGGGTCCCGCCGAGGCGTGCGTGTCACGCGAACTCGCCCACCGCGCGGCCTTCCCAGGTGCTGTTCATCCGGGGGTCTTCGGCTGTGAGGTGCCCGAGGACTCGGTTCCCGCGCCGGCTCCCAGGCCGACATCGCGGATCGCCCGGCAGTGGCCATGGGGTCCGGACCGGCCGGGTCCGAGGCCCCCCGACGCGGAGGCGCCGCGTGCACACGCGGACCGCACCGGGCGGCCGGTGGGCGCCGTCCGGTCGTCACGGCCGCGAGGCGCCGGGGGTCCCGCGCCGCCCGCCGACACGCGCCCGCGCCGTCAGACGCGGAAGACCGCCCCGACGAACTCCGTCAGCAGCCGTTCCTTGAGCGGTACGGGCAGTGCGTCGAGCAGCGCCAGTACCGGGGCCATCCGGCGTGGCAGCCCGGTGCCGCCGCCCATGCCGGCGAAGGCCAGTACCGCCTCCACCTCCTCCGGTCCCAGGGTGGCCGGGTCGAGTTCCGCAGCGAACCGCGCGACCGCCGGGTCCACCGTCACCGGGTCCAGGGCGCGGGCCGCCTTCAAAGCCGCGTCCAGGTCGGTGAGGAGCGCGTGCACCAGACCGGCCGCCGCGGGGGTCAGGGTCAGGTGCAGATTGGGCGGCAGCCCGTCGAAGGACAGCTGCGGCTGCAGGTACCAGCCGCGTTCGCGCATCTCGTCGGCGAGGTGGAGGAGCAGGCTCAGGTCCGGCGTGCCGTCGGCGCCGAGCAGTGTGAACGCGACGAGCCCTGCCTGGGGATCGCCCAGCACCCGCACGCCCTCGACGGCGCGCAGCCCCGGCAGTAGCCGGTCGGCGGCCGCGGCGGTGCGCTCGGCCAGCGCGCGGTAGCCGTCCTCGCCGATGTGCCGTTGCACGGCCCACGCCTGGGCCAGCAGCCCGGCAGACTTGGTGCCCTGCACGGTGGGGTTGACCACGGGGTAGCCCGGCCAGCCGGCGTGGGCGAAGTACTGGTGGCGGCGCAGTTCGGCGTCCCGGTAGAGCACCACGGAGGCGCCCTTGTCGGCGTAGCCGTACTTGTGCAGGTCCACCGAGAGCGAGGTCACCCCGGGCACCGACAGGTCGAAGGCCGGCACGTCCCGTCCGGCGCGTCGCAGGTAGGGCAGCAGCCAGCCGCCGATGCACGCGTCGACGTGGCAGAGCACGCCGCGGCCGGCCGCCGCGGCGGCGATCTCCGCGACCGGGTCGACCACCCCGTGGGCGTACGAGGGGGCCGAGGCCACCACCAGCGCCGTGCGGTCGGTGATCGCGGCCGCCACGGCCGCCGCGTCGGCCCGCAGCGTGTCCCGGTCCACCGGCACCACCACGGTCTCCAGGCCCAGGTAGGCGGCGGCCTTGTGGAAGGCGGCGTGCGCGGTGGAGGGCAGGACCAGCTGCGGCGCGGTCACCGCGCGCACCGCGCGGGCGTGCTCCCGGGCGGTCTTCACGGCCAGCAGGATCGACTCGGTGCCGCCGCTGGTGAAGGTGCCCTGGGCACCGGGCGTGCCCAGCAGCGCCACGGTGGCGGCGATCAGGTCGTTCTCCAGCCGGGCGACGCTGGGGAAGACCGTCATGTCCAGCCCGTTGACGGTGGCGAACGCCGCGTACGCCGAGGCGGCCAGCTCGTCCACGCCGGACAGCCCGGAGTCGTAGACGTACGCGAAGGTGCGGCCGCCGCGGGTGGGGGCGTCGTCCGCGCGCAGCTCACGCAGCTGCGCCAGCACCTCGCCGGCGGGGCGGCCCTGGGGGAGGGCGGGGGAGGGAACGGGCTCAGTGGGCATGGTCCTCGGTGTCCTCGGGCGGGTCGGTGCGGGCGGGGGTCTGCGGGGCCGGGCCGGAGTCCACGGGGTCCTCCCGGTAGCGGTGGAGCAGCCACAGGCTCGCGGCGGCGAGCACCGCGGGGAGCACGCTCATGCCGGCGGTGATGCCGGTCAGGGCCGAGTCCGGCTGGTCGACGTGGTGCGCGGCGTCCGAGGAACGGAACCCGCTCACCGCCAGCACCAGCGCGAAGGCCCCGGCGCCCAGCGCGAACGCCAGCGTCTCGGCGGCCGTCCACAGCCCGGTGAAGGTGGCCGCCCTGCGCCGCCCGGTGCGGACCGCGTCCGCGGCCAAGGTGTCGGCGAGCATCGTCAGCGGCAGCAACTGCAGCCCCGCGTAGGCGATCCCGACGGCCGCGACCGCCGAGTAGCCGAGCCCCGGCCCCGCGTACGGGGTGAGGGCCAGCAGGGTGGCACCGGCCACGAAGAGCAGCGAGGCGCACCACTGCGCGTACGTCACGCCGCGCACCCGGGCCAGCCGGTTCCACAGCGGCATCACCAGCACCAGCGGGCCGATCATGCAGACGAACAGCGGGGTGACGGCCCCCGCCGAGCCGAGGGTGTACGTGGCGAAGTACTGGACCCCGGCCAGCATGATCCCCACGGCGAGCGCCTGCAGCGTCCACATCCCCATCAGGAACAGGGAGCACCGCCACGTAGCCCGCGGCGGCGGCCCCGCGCAGCGGCGGCGCCGCGAAGACCAGCGCGAACAGCGGCGGCAGCGTGAGCGCCCCGGCCAGCAGGAACGGCCGCCGGGAGCCGCCCTGCAGCCGGCTGCGGTCGGCGGCCGCGCCCACCAGGGGGTTGACCAGCACGTCCCACGCCTTGGGGAGGAAGACGGCCGCGCCCGCCACGGCCGCCGGGACGGCCAGCACATTGGTGAGGTAGTAGAGCAGGATCAGGCCCGGCACCGTGCCGAAGGTGCCGGTGCCCAGCGATCCCAGGCCGTAGCCGATCCGCACCTGCCGGGGCAGTGGCGGGGCGGACGCTCGGCCGGCGTCCTCGGCGGGTGCGGAGGGCAGCGTCTCGGACATGGCTCCCCTGCGGGTCCGGGTCGACTCGGGGCGGCGTACGCGATGGCGTGGCGTACGCGACGGCGCGGCGTGCCGTGGCCGGACGCCGCGCCGTCAGGCGTAGGAGATCACGCCGACCCGGGACTCGGACAGACCCCTGAACAGGTCAGTTCACGAAAAGGGCCGGTCCCGCCACCACCCGGCCGGCGACCTCGCCGAAGCCGATCCGGGTGCCGTCCGGCCCCGGGGCGGTCGCCGAGATGGCGAGTTCGTCGCCGTCCTCCAGGAACGTCCGCTTCGTGCCGTCCGTCAGCACCAGCGGCTCCTCGCCGTTCCACGTCAGTTCGATCAGCGCGCCCCGCTGCTCGCGCCGCGGGCCGCTGATGGTCCCCGAGGCGAAGAGGTCGCCCGCCCGCAACGAGGCGCCGTTCACGGTCATGTGGGTGAGCATCTGGGCGTACGTCCAGTACATGGTGGAGAACGGCGGACGGGAGACGACCTCGCCCCGCAGCCGGACCTCCACGGCGATGTCGAGCCCGCGCGGCTGTGTCCCGGCGTCCCGGTCGTCCAGGTAGGGCAGGATCCCCACGTCGTGCGGCGGGGGGTCGACGCGCGCCGCCGACAGCGCGTCGAGGGGGACGACCCACGGGGAGACGGAGGTCGCGAACGACTTCCCGAGGAACGGGCCGAGCGGCACGGTCTCCCAGGCCTGGATGTCGCGGGCGGACCAGTCGTTGAGCAGGCAGACCCCGAAGACGTGCTCCTCGGCCGCAGCCAGCGGCACCGGCTCGCCCTGCGCGGTTGGGCCGCCGACGACGAAGCCGAGCTCGGCCTCGAAGTCCAGCCGTTCGCACGGCCCGAAGGACGGAGCGGACAGGGCGGCGCCCCTGCGCTGCCCGTTCGGCCGGACCACCGGCGTCCCCGACACGACGATCGTGCCGCTGCGGCCGTGGTAACCGATCGGCAGATGCTTCCAGTTGGGGGGCAGCGGCTCCCCGTCCGGGCGGAAGATCCGGCCGACGTTCGTGGCGTGGTGCTCCGAGGCGTAGAAGTCGACGTAGTCCGCGACGTCGAACGCGAGGTGGAGCGTGACGGAGCCGCGCGGCAGCAGGTGCGGCTCGACGGCCGCCCGGTGGGCCTCGTCGGTCAGCCAGGCGGTGACCAGCGACCGCACCGCCGTCCAGGCCGAACGCC
This sequence comes from Streptomyces sp. NBC_00510, assembly GCA_036013505.1. Lineage (NCBI taxonomy): Bacteria > Bacillati > Actinomycetota > Actinomycetes > Kitasatosporales > Streptomycetaceae > Streptomyces > Streptomyces sp. NBC_00510. The sequence goes on from CP107851.1 coordinate 7,376,397, forward strand.
CGGCCGCCAGCAGCGGGTTGAGCGTCGGCGCCGTCAGCAGCCCGGCCTCCGGCCCGGCCGTTCCCGCTCCGGCGGCGCGCGCGGCGGCGCCCGCGTCGAGTACGTGGTCTCCGATCGCGACGCCGATCCGGCGTTCCTGCGGACGGTCCGCGGTGGTGAACACCCCGTACGGCAGATTGTGGACGCCGAAGGGGGAGTCGTCCGGCACGGCGACCCAGGTGGGGGCGGCCATGGCACCTCCAGATACGTCGGGGCCGCGCTTCCTCGCGCGGTCGGCTCACCCTAACGTCCAGCGTGGCCTTCGCCGCTGTGCGGCCCCGCGTCGGTAGTCTCGCCGGACATCACCCGTTCCGCCCCATTCGTGAACGAGGAGGACGACGATCAGCCCTCCCGGGAACCAGCCCCAGGAAGCCGACCAGCTGCGCGAACTGCTGCGCCGGCCGGCGTACCGCAGGACGCTCGTGTTCTCCGCGGTGATCGGCATCCCGGTGTCCTTCCTGGCCTTCTGGTTCCTCGTCGCCCTCCACGAACTCGAGCGGCTGCTGTGGGAGGTGCTGCCCGGGCACCTCGGCCTGCAGACGCCCCCGTGGTGGTGGCCCCTGCCGCTGCTCACCCTCGCCGGTGCGATCGTGGGCCTGGTCGTCACCCGCATGCCGGGCCGTGGCGGCCACGTCCCGGCCGGCGGCTTGCACACCGGCGGGATGGCCACCTCCGCCCTGCCCGGCGTGGTCCTCGCCGCCCTGGCGGGCCTGCCGCTGGGCGCGGTGCTCGGACCCGAGGCCCCGCTCATCGCCTTCGGCGGCGCACTGGCGCTGCTCTTCCGCGACCTGGTCCGCTCGCCGGCGACACCGCAGACCAACGCGCTGCTCGGCGCGGCCGGTTCCGCGGCGGCGATCGCCACGATCTTCGGCAACCCGGTGGTGGCCGCGGTGCTCCTGATGGAGGTGGCCGGGGTCGGCGGGCCCCAGCTGTTCGCCGTGATGCTGCCGGCCCTGCTCGCCAGCGGCGTGGGCGACATCGTGTTCACCGGCTTCGGCCGCTGGACGGGGCTGAAGACCACCCACCTCGACATCGGCCTGCCCCGGCCGCCCACGCTCGACGCGGGCGACGTGGCATGGGGCGTGCTGCTCGCCCTGGCGGTCGGAGTGGCCGTGCACCTGATCCTCACCGGCGGCAAGGCCGCCGCGGTGTTCGTCTCCCGCCGGCCGCTGCCGCACACCGTGCTCTGCGCACTCGCCGCCGGCGTGTGCGCCGCCGTGTACGCCCTGGCCACGGGCCGCACATCGGAGGAGGTCGCCTCCTCCGGGCAGGAGGCGCTGGCGCAGATGGCCGCCGACCCGCACGCCTGGCCGGCCGGCGCCCTGGTCGCGGTGCTGCTGTGCAAGGGCGTCGGCTACGCGCTGTGCCTGGGCAGCCTGCGCGGCGGCCCGATCTTCCCCTCGCTCTTCCTCGGCGGCGCCGCCGGGCTGCTGGCCGCCCCGCTGCCGGGTTTCGGGGTCGTACCGGCGATGGCGGCGGGCATGGCGGCCGCGGGTGCCGCCGCGATGCGCCTGCCGGTGAGCAGCGTGGTGCTCGTGGTGCTCCTGCTCGGCAACACCGCATCGGTGCCGGTGGTGGTGCTGGCGGTGGTCGTCGCCTTCGTGGCGGCCGAACTGCTGCCGCAGGGCCCGGACATCCCGCCCCTGCCGCCGCCCGGCGGCGGGCGGCCGCCCGCGTCCGGCACTGCGCCACGGCCCGCGTCGTCGCGCCCCTGAGGAGCGCCGGGTACGCGAACCCCGGCAGGCTTCACCATGGTGCCGGTTCAGGGGGCCTCCGCCTGGACGCGTCCGGTGCGGACGGCGTCCACGAGTGCCCGGTGGTCCCGTTCGTTCTGGTCCGCGTACGCCTCGGCGAAAGCGGCGACGGCCCGGTCGAAGACGTCGGAACCTCCCAGGTACGCGGCGATCGCGATCCGGTCCCCGGACCGCGCGTGCGCCCGGGCCAGCGTGGCGCCGCACACCTCCCCGAACAGCGTCATCGTCCTGGGCACCAGGCTCTCGGCCACCACGATGCCCTTCCAGTCGCGCAACTGCCGTACGTAGAAGTCCCGCTGCCGCCCGTCGATGCCGTGGAGGCGTTCCCAGCCGAGGAAGATGTCGCTGGTCGCCTGCATCAGGCGCTGCCCGGCGACCACCCGCTCGCCGTGCGTACGGTGCGGGCCGGCCCCCGCGTACGGGGCCAGGACCGACTCCTCGGCCTCCTTCGCCTGCAGGAACAGCGGATCCTCGTCGTCCTTCCCCAGCAGGAGCAGGATCCAGCAGCGGGTCCCCACACTGCCCACCCCGACGACCTTGCGCGCGCAGTCGGCGAGCCGGTACTGCTCCAGCAGGAAGCGGCGGTCGGGCTGCAGGGAGTGGCCGTACCGCTCGACCAGCCGGGAGATCTCCTTCTCCAGGGCGGCGCGGGCGTCGCCGTCGAGCAGGTCGCGCAGCGGCATCAGCAGCGGGGGATCGGGGGCGATCAGGCGCCTGCCGTCGATCACCCGGGTCAGCTTGTCGAAGACCTGCAGCGTGTCGCGCGCACGGGCCCGGGCCCGGGCACGCTCCCAGCGCGCCACGTCCTCGCCGCCCATCATCGGGGCGAACTGCTGCTGCAACCGGTCCGCCTCGAAACGGGTGTACCAGACCTGCAGGTTGCCCATCCCGGCGAAGCCGCGCATCCGCCGCCGGTACGCCCCCACCGCCGCCCGCACCACCCCCGCGCGCTCGGCCGCCGAGAAGCCATTCGCACGGCCCGCGATGACCAGACTGGCGGCCAGGCGCTTGACGTCCCACTCCCAGGGGCCCGGCAGGGTCTCGTCGAAGTCGTTGATGTCGAACATCAGCCGCCGCTCCGGCGAGGCCAGCAGCCGGAAGTTGAGCAGGTGCGCGTCCCCGCACAACTGGGCCCGCAGGCCCGAGCGGGGCGTGTGCGCGAGGTCCCCGGCCATGACCGCGGCCGCCCCGCGGTAGAAGCGGAACGGCGACTCGGTCATGCGGCCGTAGCGGATCGGCACGAGCTCCGGCACACGCCGGGCCGACTGCCCCTCCACGACGTCCACCGGATCGGCCCGGTCCGCCGCGGGCGCGTACTCCGCGTGGGCGGAGCGCGGCGTCCTCTTGCGGGCCGCCTTGCCGCGCGCGGCCCGCTCCCCGGGCGAACTCCACCGGGCGTCCACGGTCATCGCGGTCACCGTCCTCCGGGCCGCACGGAACTCGCCGGGAATGCGTGGGTGCGCCGGCCCCCTCAAACGTAAGCCCGGCCCATGGGCCCGGCGAGCCGGACCCGGGGCCGCGGAGTTGTGCCCGCGGGCGGCCCCGGTGACCATGACCCCATGGACGCGGCCGGCCATCTTCCGGGGCCCCCGACCCCCGGCGGGGGCGGCGATGGTCCTTGACCTCGTCCTGATCGGGCTGGCCGTCACCCTGTTCCCGTTCCCGCTGATGGCGTTCGTGCTGGTGCTGAGCACCCGCGGCGGGGCGTGGAAGGGTCTGGCCTTCATCATCGCCTGGCTGGCCTGCCTGGTCGCGGTCGTCGCGGCGGTGCTGCTGCTGACCCAGGGCAAGCCCCCGGAGCCGAAGTCCTCGCCCTCGACGGCCGCCCTCGCCGGCAAACTCGCCGTCGGCGTCGGGCTGGTGGGCTACGCCGAGCACCGCAGGCGCCGCGCGGCGCGTCCCCACCGGCCGTCCCGGATGACGAGCCGCCTGGAGCGGGTCTCCGCCTGGTCGTCCGCGGGCCTCGCGGTGCTGCTCCAGCCGTGGGGACTGGTGGCGGCGGGCGCCGCGACCGTCGTCGAGGCCGACCTGTCCCACCTCGAGTCCTACCTGGCGCTCATGGCGTACTGCCTGATCGCCAGCTCCACCCTGCTGACGATGGAGGTCTACACCCTCGTCGCCCCCGACTCCGCCCGCGTCCGGCTGCGCGTCCTGCGCACCTGGCTCGACGGCCACCAGGACCAGGCGATCATCGGGCTGTGCCTGGTCATCGGGCTGGTCCTGGTCGCCAAGAGCCTCTACCAGCTCACCGCCTGAGCCCGTCTCCGCTGCGCCGCGCCGAGTTGCCGCCCCCGCCTGTCGCGGGCGTAATGCAGGGGTGGACATGATCCATGTCCGTGCGGTGAGCCCGCCGGACCTCACGGACCGGGCGCTGACCGCGCTCGGTGCCGATCCCTGCGTGCTCAACCTCGTCCTGCTGCGCGGCGGCGCCCGCCACCCGGACGGCGACGCCATCGAGTGCGACGTGCTGACCGGCGCCGCCAACACCGTCCTGCGCGGGCTGCGCGAACTCGGGATCGACCGCCGCGGATCGATCGTCCTCGACCCCGTCGACGTCGTCCTCTCCGACACCGCCGAGCGGGCCGGAGCGGCCTCCCCCGGCGCACGGCTGCGCACCCCGGTGTGGGACCAGGTCGAGGCCCGCATCCGCGCCGAGGGCCGCTACCCGCCCAGCTTCCACCTGCTGCTGGTCATCGCCGGGATCATCGGCGCCGTCGGCATCATCAGCAACTCGCAGATCCTCATCGTGGCCGCCATGGTCGTCGGACCCGAGTACGGGGCCATCACCAGCGTCGCCCTCGGCATCGACCGCCACGACCGCGCCCGGGTCCGCGAGGGACTCCGGGCCCTGCTCGTGGGCTTCGCGCTGGCCATCGCCGCCACGCTGCTCTTCGCCCTGCTCGTACGGGCCTTCGACCTGCAGCCGGAGGCCTTCCGGCTGGGCGTGCGGCCGGTCGCCCACCTGATCAACACCCCCAACTTCTTCTCCCTCGTGGTGGCCGTGCTCGCCGGGATCGTCGGCATCGTCTCCCTCACCGAGGCCCGCACCAGTGCCCTGCTCGGCGTCTTCATCTCGGTGACGACCATCCCGGCCGGGGCCGACCTCGGCGTTTCGCTCGCCTTCGCCTCCTGGGACGAGGCGCGGGGCTCCCTGTTCCAGCTGCTGCTCAACGTCGTCGTGCTGATCCTCGTCGGCACCGGGACCCTCAGGTGCCAGCGCGCCATCTGGCGCCGCGTCAGCGCCGGGGCGGCGGCCCGGGCCGAGGTGCGATGACCCCCTCCCGGTGGTCCAATGGCACGGGGGATGGCGCGGGGGAAGGGAGCAGTGCCGTGAGCGACGCGATCGACGAGATGGGCCCCATCGACTACGTGGTGATCGAATTCCCCGGCAACCGCATGACCGGGGAGGCCTTCCCGCTCCTGCTCGACCTCGTGGACCGCGGGCTCGTCCGCATCCTCGACCTGACCTTCGTCCGCAAGGACGCGGACGGGAGCGTCGCCGGCCTGGAGATCGCCGACCTCACCGCCGGGGGACTCGGCGAGCTCGAGGTCTTCCAGGGCGCCTCCTCCGGCCTGCTCGGCGCGGACGACCTCGCGGACGCCGCCGCCGTCCTCGAACCGGGCAGCTCCGCCGCCGTCCTGGTCTACGAGAACCTGTGGGCCGCGCCCCTCGCCGTCGCGATCCGCCGGGGCGGGGGCAGGCTCGTGGCCGGCGGCCGGATCCCCGTCCAGGACGTGCTCGCCTCCCTGGACGCCGCGGAGTCCGGCTCCTGATGACCCCTGGTCAGGCGTTCCCGCCGACCACGGTGAAACTCATCCACGGCTCCGCGTCGGGGATGCCCGGGTTGCTGGTCTTCGTCGCCAGGTAGGTGCTCTCCGTGCCTTCCAGGTTCTTGCAGCCGGGACCGGTGTGCAGGACCACGTCGTTGAGCGTGTTGTTCACGATCGACCTGGCACCCGTGGGCGGCAACTGGTGGCAGCCGTCCACCGACGGATTGTCCAGCTGCACCACCTTGTTGTCCGGGGTGGTGTACACCACCGTGCCCACCGCTTGGGAGTCCAGGCCGGAGCAGCCCGCGGCGCCGAGCAGAAGGAACAGGGCGCCGGTGCGGATGCCGTGCCGCCGGAGATCTGCCATGGTGAGCGTCCTCGTCTGTGCGGAGAGCGGTGCGAAGGCCACGCTGCCCCGAGAGCGCCCACGCTGTCATGCCGGGCACGCCCAGTCGGCCGAATCACCCTCCCCCTGGTGGTGACGGCGGACCAGGTGCCGGCGTGCGGCCCGCCCGGCGCGGTGGTCGAATGGAGGTCCAGGAGCCACCGGAAGGGACGGCACCATGCCCGGTCTACTGCGTGGAGCGGTACGTACGGCCGTCGTCGCGGGCACGGCCACCGCGGTGTCGCAGCGGGTGGCGCGACGGCAGCAGGGCCGGTGGGCGGAGCAGGGGTACGGGCAGGCAGCGGTCCAGGAGCCCACGGCCCCCGCTCCGCCGCCCGCGGCCGCCCCGCCTCCGCAACCGCCGCCCGCCCCGGGGGGCGACATGGCGGGGAAGCTGGAGCAGCTCAAGCAGCTGGGCGAACTGAAGGAGCAGGGGATCCTCACCGAGGAGGAGTTCCAGACGCAGAAACGCGCCATCCTCGGCGGCTGACGGCGCGGGCCGCCGGAAACGCCACAGACGCCTGTGGGCGGTACCACCGGTCTCCGGTGGTACCGCCCACAGGCGTCTACGTGGTGTCCGAGGGGGGACTTGAACCCCCACGCCCGATAAAGGGCACTAGCACCTCAAGCTAGCGCGTCTGCCATTCCGCCACCCGGACAAGGTGTTCGCCGCCCGGCACTCGGCCCGGCGACGTGGAAAACAATAGCAAACATCCGGAGGTCCCCGATCACACGCTTCCCGTGACGGGAGCGTGACGGCCTGCCCGGGGCCCTCGCGGGCCGCGGAGGGCGCGGGGGAGGATGGCCGTGACCGACGAACGAAGGAGACAGCGTGAGTGAGTCGAACTCGGCCGCCCGTACGACCACCGGAGAGGACGAGGTCGTCGACCTCTGCCGCGACCTCATCCGGATCGACACCAGCAACTACGGCGACCACTCCGGGCCGGGTGAGCGGGCCGCCGCCGAGTACGTGGCGGAGAAGCTCGCCGAGGTCGGCCTGGAGCCGCAGATCTTCGAGTCGCACAAGGGGCGGGCCTCCACCGTCGCCCGCATCGCCGGCGAGGACCCCTCCCGTCCGGCCCTGCTGATCCACGGCCACACCGACGTCGTGCCCGCGAACGCGGACGACTGGACCCACCACCCCTTCTCCGGCGAGATCGCCGACGGGTGCGTGTGGGGGCGCGGCGCGGTCGACATGAAGGACATGGACGCGATGACCCTGGCCGTCGTGCGCGACATGCTGCGCAGCGGCCGCCGTCCGCCCCGCGACATCGTGCTGGCCTTCCTCGCCGACGAGGAGGCGGGCGGCGTCTACGGGGCGCGGCACCTGGTCGACCGGCACCCCGGGCTCTTCGAGGGCGTGACCGAGGCCATCGGCGAGGTGGGCGGCTTCTCCTTCACCGTCAACGAGGACGTGCGCCTGTACCTGATCGAGACCGCCCAGAAGGGCATGCACTGGATGCGGCTGACCGTGGACGGCACCGCCGGCCACGGGTCCATGACCAACACCGACAACGCCATCACCGAGCTCTGCGAGGCGGTCGGCCGGCTCGGCCGGCACGAGTTCCCGGTGCGGGTGACCAAGTCCGTGCGCGGTTTCCTGGACGAGCTGGGCGACGCCCTCGGTACCGAGCTCGACCCCGAGGACATGGAGACCACGCTCGCCAAGCTCGGCGGCATCGCCAAGATCATCGGGGCCACGCTGCGCAACACCGCGGCCCCCACGATGCTGGGCGCCGGCTACAAGGTGAACGTCATCCCCGGCCAGGCGACCGCGCACGTCGACGGCCGCTTCCTGCCCGGGCACGAGGAGGAGTTCCTGGCCGACGTCGACCGGATCCTCGGCCCCCGGGTGAAGCGCGAGGACGTGCACTCCGACAAGGCGCTGGAGACCAGCTTCGACGGCGCCCTGGTCGACGCCATGCAGGCGGCGCTGAAGGCCGAGGACCCGATCGCCCGCGCGGTGCCGTACTGCCTGTCCGGCGGGACCGACGCCAAGTCCTTCGACGACCTGGGGATCCGCTGCTTCGGATTCGCCCCGCTGCAGCTGCCGCCGGAGCTCGATTTCGCCGGAATGTTCCACGGCGTGGATGAGCGGGTACCGGTCGACGGACTGAAGTTCGGCGTCCGTGTTCTCGACCGGTTCCTCGCGAACTGCTGAAACGACGCTCGCATTATCGACATTTCTTGCTGCTTAGCCGAAAAGAGTGAATGAATCCCGGCGGCAGTAGCGCGCCTTCTTCCGAGTCGTTGGTTCGTGTGCGGTCCGAGGTCGGGGCCGTTTTGCCAACAAGGAGGAAAAATGATCAAGAAGGTCGTCGCTGCTGCCGCTGTCACCGGAGGGCTCGTGGCTGCGGGTGCCGGCGTGGCCGTCGCCGACTCCGGCGCTCAGGCCGCCGCTGTCGGTTCCCCGGGGGTCCTCTCCGGCAATGTGATCCAGGTGCCCGTCAACATCCCGGTCAACCTGTGCGGCAACACGATCAACATCGTGGGGCTGCTGAACCCGGCCCTGGGTAACGCCTGCTTCAACAACTGACGCCGCGGCGGGCCGCATCGCTGCAGGCCTGATCCCGGCGGTCCCGGATGCGCCATCTCCGCGTTCCGGGGCCGCCGCACCGGCTAGGGGTGGGACACCGGTTATCCGGCCCCGGGGGGTCATTCATTCCCCCGGCGGGCGATTGTCCGCCGGTTTCCGTATCGGAAAAGCAAGAGGCAGGGACATTCAATGCGACAAGTCGCGAAAAAGGGGCTGCTCACCGCAGTCGCGACAGGCGGCGTGCTCGCCGTCACCGGCGGTATGGCCTACGCGGACTCCCACGCGTCCGGGGTCGCCGCCGGTTCTCCGGGCGTTCTGTCCGGCAACACCATCCAGGCGCCGGTGAACATTCCGATCAACGCCTGTGGCAACACCGTCAACGTCGTCGGGCTCCTCAACTCGGCGGCGGGCAACACCTGCGTCAACGGCTCCATCGACCAGGGCAAGGGCCACGGCTACGGCCAGGGCAAGGGCTACGGGAAGAAGGAGAGCGGGGGCTACGGCAAGAAGGACAGCGGCAGCTACCGCGACAAGGACGGCGGCAAGGGCCACGGCGGCAGCAAGGGCTACGGCCAGGGCGGCGGCAAGGGCTACGGCAAGGGCCACAGCGGTGACGACGGCTACGGCTACGGTCACGGTGGCGGCGCCTCGGCGCGCGCCGCAGCGGTCGGCTCTCCGGGCGTCCTGTCCGGCAACGTGATCCAGGCGCCGATCAACATCCCGGTCAACGTCTGCGGCAACACGATCGACGTCATCGGGATCCTGAACCCGGCGACGGGCAACGCCTGCGTCAACACCGGTGGCTACCACCACGGCGGCAAGGGCAAGGGCCACCACCACAAGCCCGAGCACCACGGCAACCGCCACAAGCCGGGCAACGAGAACAACGGTGGTGGCAAGGGCGGCGGTGGCAAGGGCGGCGGTGGCGGCGGCGGTGGCGGTGGCAACCAGCCGCAGTCCATGGGCCACGGCGGCGGTCCGTCCCTGGCCCGCACCGGTGCCGGCGACATCGCCACGGGCCTGCTGACCAGCGCCGGTCTCCTGCTGGGCGGCGCGGTGCTCTTCCGCCGCGCCCGCGCGGTCAGGAACTGAGCCTTCCGGTCTCACCCCTTCGAGCGGGGCCCCGCGGTTCGCGGGGCCCCGTTCGGCGTGTCGGCGACCTCACCAGGTGGCGCGTATCTGCCGGATGATCCGGCGGCGCAGCCGCACCCTGCGGCTGCCGTCCGGGTAGAGGCGGAGCCGGTCGAGCTCCCAGTGACCGTACTCGGCGTGGTCGGTCAGCAGGCGATGAGCCTCCTTGCGGGAGACTCCCCGTGGCACGTACACATCTCTGAATTCGTATTCAGGCATCGCATCTATTGTGCGGGGAGCGCCTCGGTACGGATAGCGTCTTCTGCATGTCTGATGCCGCGCAGTCCACCGTTGCCGAGGTACGAGCCGCCGTCGAGGCGGTGAAAGCCGCGCTGGACCGCCACCTGGACGCGATCGAGAACCGCACCGGGGAGGACGATCCCGCGGTCTACCAGGCCTTCGAGGGCCTCGCCTCGGCCGCCGAGGCCTACGACGAGCTGCTCTACGACACCTACGACGAGGTCACCCCCTTCGAGGTGCCGCTCGGGGACACCCTCCCCGACTACTCCGGCCCCGGTGAACCGGGCGCGATCAGCGTCCTGATCCGCCGGGACTACACCGTGGCCGACCCGCAGCGGCTGCGCAGGCAGGCGGAAGGGATCTCCGAGACCGCCGCGGCCGAGGGCGGGGACATCGGCACGGCGGTGGGTGCCCTCTTCGGGGAGTACGAGCCCGACGAGATCGCCGAGCGCCACAAGGAGTTCGGCCTGGAGGAGGGCGACTCCACGCTCTGGGTCACCGCGGCGGAGCCCGCCGAGCCGGGCGAGTGGCTCGCCGCGCCCTTCGACCAGGCGGACCCGCGGCATCTGCTCTTCCGCCTCGACGTCAGCGCGGTCTACGACGACGCAGACGCGGACGAACTCGACCGGCTGGCCTGACCGGGCGCGGGCGCGGCTCGCCCGGGCCCGGGGGAGCCGCCCGGGCCCGGGCGGCGGATCACTCCGCCGCGGCGGCGGCCGCCTGCTCGCGCAGGATGTCCCGCAGGCGTGTGGTCCGGTCCCGGGCGGGAACCTCCGCCACCGCGTGGGGGAGCGCCTGGTCGACGCCCTGCACCACGGACAGATGGCGCTCCCCGCGGCTGAAGGCGGTGTAGATCCAGGCCCGGGTCAGGGCCGGGGCGGCGTCCCCCGGCAGGACGACGACGGCGGCCGGCCAGCGGCGGCCCGCCGCCTGGTGCGCCGTGACCGCCCAGCCGTGCCGCACCTGGGCGGTCACTGCGTCGGGCGCGACCACCACGGGCGTCCCCCCGCAGTCGAGCCGCAGCCCCTCCGTGTCGGCGGAGACGACGGTGCCCGGCACGGCCGTCCCGGGGACGGGGGCGTGCACGATCCGGTCGCCCGGGTCGAAGCCGCCGAAGCGGCCGGGCCCGGGGTTGAGACGCTCCTTGAGCGCGGCGTTGAGCGCCCGGGTGCCGGCGGCGCCGCCGTGCCCCGGGGTGATCACCTGGGTCTGCTCCGGGGGCACGCCGATGGCCCGGGGCACGGAGTCCGCGACGAGCTGGACCGTGCGGTGCACGGCCTCGCCGGCGTCCCGCACCGGGACGATCACGACCTCCTTCCCGGGGGCGTCGACGGTGGCCAGCTCGCCGAAGCCGATCCCGGAGACCAGCTCGCCGATGGGGCCGGGGTCGGGCGTGCGCGAGGCGACCTGCGGGCACACCTTCGCCGCCAGCAGGTCGGAGAAGACCCGGCCGGGGCCCGCGGACCACAGCACCGCCGGGTCCCCGGAGAGCACCAGGCGCGCCCCGTCGGGCACGGATTCCACCAGGGTCGCGGCCGTCTCCACGTCGAGCTGGGGCGCGTCCAGCACCGCCAGCAGGTCCAGCGCCAGCGCGCCGTCCTCGTCCCGGCCGGGGCCCTCGTGGCCCGCCAGCAGCCCGGCGAGGGTGGCGGTCGCCTCCGCGTCCACGGACCCGGCCAGCCGCCGCCTGCCGTCCTCGGTGGCCGCGACGGCCCAGGCCCGCAGCCCCAGTGACCGGGCGGCCGCCACCAGCGCCGCCGGTTCCGCACGGGCCGCCTCCGCGCCGGTGTGGGCGACCAGCCCGCTCCCGGCGACCGCCCGGACCAGCGCCGCGGCGGACGGGGACGGGGCCGCGCCCGCCGCGCCCTCCCAGTCCTGCGACTCGTCCGCGTCGAAGGTGTTGAGGAGCCTGCTCAGGCCGTCCGCGAGGCTCTCCTCGGCGAGCGCGTAGCGGTCCAGGCCGAGGAGCAGCCGCACCGGCGCCTCCTCGTCCTCCTCGTCGGCCGCCGGACGGGCACCGGCGCTCTCGTCCGGGACGTGGAAGACCAGCACCAGGCCGTCCGCGACGGCGGCCTTCAGGGTCTCCTCGGCGTCGGTGACCCCGTTCTGCCCGAGCGCCGCACCGAGCGTGGCCCACTCGAGCGCGGTGTGACCCCGCTCGGCTGCCCGTTCCAGCAGCCAGACGACCAGCGCGCGCACCCGCCGCTCGTCGTCGGGGCCGCCCTCGCCGCCGAGCAGCGCCTTGGCGAAGCCGTCGGCCTGGTCCACCCGGACCCCGGCGAGCGCCAGCACCTGCCACGGGTCCTCGCGCAACGCCTCCCCGGCCCGCTCGCCCAGCGCCGCCACGGCGGCCTCGGCGAGGCTCTCCGGTGCCCCGCCCGCCGCGAGCACCGTCCGCGCGGCCGCCACGGCGTCCCCGCTGAGCTGCGCGGGCAGCACGGGCCGCGCCACCGGGGCCGGCGCCGGGGCGGGGGAGGGCGCGGCCGCGGGCGGCGACGCCGCGGGACGGGCGGGCCCGCCACTCTTCACGGGCGCCGCGGGGCGCTCGCCGCGTTCGATCGCCCGCACCGCGGCGGCCAGGTCCGTGAGTTCGGCGGGGAGCTGTGCACCGACGCCCTCGGTCGAGGGCCGGGGCCGCCGGGGAGCCGGGGTCTCCTCGCCGGCGGCGCCCTCGGGCTCGGCGCGGTCCTCGCGGTCGTGGTCGTCGCGGTCCTCGGTCACGATGGCCTCCGTTGTACGGCGGACTACGGTCGGGGCCCGATCACAGCGTGCTCCAGTCGTGGTCCGGATAGCGGTGCACCGGCGCAGAGACGTCGTCCAGCGCCTGGCAGATCTCATCCGGAAGACTAAGGGTCTCCACTGACAACGCCGCAGCGAGCTGCTGGGCGTTGCGCGCCCCGACGATCGGCGCGGTGACGCCGGGACGGTCACGCACCCAGGCGAGCGCCACCTGCAGCGGGCTGGCGGCCAGCCCGTCGGCCGCTATGGCCAGCGCGTCCACGATGAGCCGGGCCGTCTCGTCCAGGTAGGGGGCGACGAAGGGCGCCATGTCCTCGGAGCCGCCGCGGGAGTCCAGCGGGGTCCCGTGCCGGTACTTGCCGGTCAGCACCCCGCGTCCGAGCGGTGAGGACGGCAGCAGCCCCACCCCCAGGTCCAGCGCGGCGGGCAGCACCTCGCGCTCGATGCCGCGCTGCAGCAGCGAGTACTCCATCTGCGTGCTGGCCAGTGGTGTGCGCGTCGGCACGGCCTGCTGCCAGGTGGCCGCCTTGGCCAGCTGCCAGCCGCAGAAGTTGGACACCCCGACGTAGCGGGCACGGCCGGAGCTCACGGCGAGGTCGAGGGCCTGCAGCGTCTCGTCCAGCGGGGTGGTCGTGTCGTACGCGTGCACCTGCCACAGGTCGACGTAGTCCGTGCCGAGCCGCTGCAGGGAGGCGTCCAGGGCGGCGAGCAGGTGGCCGCGCGAGGCGTCGAAGCGGCGGTAGGGGTCGGGCACGCTGCCGGCCTTGGTGGCGATCACCAGGTCCGAGCGGGGCACCAGGTCCTCGACCAGCCGGCCGAGGAGGTACTCGGCGCCGCCGTCCCCGTAGACGTCGGCGGTGTCCACGAGCGTGCCCCCGGCCTCCCAGAAGGCCTTGAGCTGGTCGGCGGCGTCGAGTTCGCCGGTGTCGCGCCCCCAGGTCAGCGTGCCGAGCCCGAGCCGGGACACGCGCAGTCCCGTACGGCCGAGGTGCCTTTGCTCCATGAGGGGTGAGATTACTGGTCGTCCGGGACCTTTGGGCAGGAGTGACGTACCCGACAGGCGCCGGCGCGCGCCCGGGGCGATAAGGTCCGGGGAACAACGACGTTACTCATCGGTAAGGGGATCGCCATGCGGCTCGGGATCAACCTCGGCTACTGGGGCGCCGGGATGGACGCCGACAACCTCGCCGTGGCGCAGGAGGCCGACCGCCTCGGCTACTCCGTGTGCTGGGCGGCCGAGGCCTACGGTTCCGACGCGCCCACCGTGCTGTCCTGGGTCGCCGCGCAGACCGAGCGCATCGACGTCGGCTCGGCCATCTTCCAGATCCCGGCCCGTACGCCCGCGATGACGGCGATGACCGCCGCCACCCTCGACTCCCTGTCCGGCGGCCGCTTCCGGCTGGGCCTGGGCGTCTCCGGCCCGCAGGTCTCCGAGGGCTGGTACGGCGTGAAGTTCGACAAGCCGCTGGCGCGCACGCGCGAGTACGTCGAGATCGTCCGCAAGGCGATGTCGCGGGAGCGGCTGAGCCACGAGGGCGAGCACTGGACGCTGCCGCTGCCCGGCGGCCCCGGCAAGGCGCTGAAGCTGACCGTGCACCCGGTGCGCGAGCACATCCCGCTGTACATCGCCGCGATCGGCCCCAAGAACCTTGAGCAGACCGGTGAGATCGCCGACGGCGCGCTGCTGATCTTCCCCTCCGCCGCCCACCTGGAGGACACCGCGCTCCGCCACATCCGGGCGGGCCGCGAGAAGGCGGGGAAGACCATGGACGGCTTCGACGTCTGCCCGACCGTGCCGCTCGCCGTCGGCGAGGACGTGGACGCGCTGGCCGACCTCTTCCGCCCCTACACCGCCCTGTACGTGGGCGGGATGGGCAGCCGCAAGCAGAACTTCTACAACCAGCTCGCGCAGCGCATGGGGTACGAGAAGGAGGCCGCCGAGATCCAGGACAAGTACCTGTCCGGCGACAAGGAGGGCGCCGCCGCCGCGATCCCGCGCGAACTCATCGACTCCACCACCCTGCTGGGCTCCGTGGAGCGGATCGCCGACCGGATGCAGGCCTACGCGGCCGCCGGCGTCACCACGCTGACCCTGGCCCCGGCCGGGTTCACCCTCGACGAGCGGGTCGCGGCGCTGCGCGCGGGCGTGGAGGCGCTGGAGCGCGCCGGACTCGCCGGGTAGGGGAGGGCGCCGGTCCCTCGGCGCCGGTCCCGGCTCAGCCCGGGACCAGGCGCCCCATCATCCGCCCGAAGGCGATCAGGCGCGTTATCTGGCCGGGCCCGCCGTCGTCGAGGGACTTGCTGAACCGGAAGGCCTCCGGCCGGAAGCGGGCCGAGGTGACGCCGCCGTCGGCGTCACCGAGCACCGCGCTCAGTTCCTGCGGCATGGCGGTGGCCAGCACCACGAAGACGCCGCGGTCGATCCGCCGGCCCTGCTCGTCGCGGCCGACCAGGGTGCGCATGCCGACGTGGCCGATCGAATCCAGGGGCAGCACCTGCACGGAGGAGTCCAGCACCCGTCCACCCGGCGCGTCCTCGTCGGCGACCTCCTCGCTGTGCCACAGGATGAGCCGCCGGCCGTCGCAGACCGCGGCCTCCTGCCACACCGAGGTGCCGGCCTCCGTCAGGTCGACGACGCGTTCGAGGGTGAAACCGCGGACCCGCCGCCGGCCCAGGACGCCGTCGATCGCCTCGAGGGCCACGTCCGCGTGGAGGAAGTAGGCGCGGGCCGCGTCGTCCAGGCGCGCGTAAGGGGCCCAGTCCGAGCCCGCCGGGCCTCCGGGGCGTGCCGTCGTCCGGCTGCGCGTCGCCTTGCTGAACATGACTTGGTCGTGACCCCTCCGAGGGGCTATGAAATCACGGGCACTTCGGCCGGCGGCGGGGCCCCTCGGTTTCCGCGGCCGTGGTGGGGGCTCGGGGGTCTTCCCCGCCACGGCCGTCATCAAACACAACGCTCGGAAGGGCCAGGGGTTACGTGCCCGGTGCCGGACGGCTCTCATCCGTTCGGCCGAGTTGACGCCCGGGCCTGTTGCCTCATGCTTTGCGGGCGACTTGACTTTTCTTTTGCGTATGCCCGATTCGCGCAGGAGGTACGTCATGCTCTCCGCCCGGAGTCTGTTCCAGGAGATCCTCGACAACGACGACTCCTTCCGGCTGTTCTGCTCGATCGCCGCCAGCGGTGAGTCGCAGGGCGGCTGGGAGAACGGCAGGATCGCCGCACTGGTCCCCGAGTCCCAGCGTGAACTGGCCCCCAAGATCGCCCGGCACGGCGCCGACGAGGACAAGCACGGCCGGATCTTCCACGCCCTGATGCGCAAGCGCGGCCTCGAACCCGTCCCGGTCCCCCCGGACACCGACTACACCGTGCTCCTCGAACGCGGCGGCATCGGCCTCGCCCACGACAAGCTGCGCCGCGACGAGCCCCTGACCGTGCGGGACATCGTCACCTACCTCGCCCACAGCCGGGTCACCGAGCAGCGTGCCTCCGAGCAGATGGCCCTGCTCACCAGGTACTTCACGGACCACCCCGACATCGGCAGGGCGGTCCGCATGATCTCCGCCGACGAGGACAACCACCTCGCCTACTGCCACGAGGAACTGCTGCGCTTCGCCCACGCCGGCCACGGCGCGGCCATCCAGCAGGTCCTGCGCGAGTGCGCCCACGCCGAGATCCGCATCTACCGCGACGTCAGCCTCGCCGTCATGGACCACATGGGCCGGATCCTCGGCTGGTCCGGGGCGAAGGCCGCGGTGCTGCGGGCCGGGATCCACGGGGCGTACGCCTACGAACGCCTGGGCGGCTGGCGGCGGATGGTCAGGCTCGCCATGCCCCAGCGCCTCGACGCCCTCGGCGGCCCCGAACCCGCGGCCGAACCGGCGGTCTGAGCCGCCTCCCGGCCCCTCGCCCGCACCCGCGTGGGGCCGGGAGACCGCTCAGAGCCAGCCGTGCCGTTTGAACGTCCGGTACAGCAGGATCTCGGACACGGCGATGACCGCCAGGACCGCGGGATACCCCCACACCTGGTGGAGTTCGGGCATGTACCGGAAGTTCATGCCGTAGATGCCCGCGATCATGGTGGGCACCGCCGCCATGGCGGCCCACGCCGAGATCTTGCGCATGTCGTCGTTCTGCCGCACCCCGACCTGGGTCAGATGGGAGCTCAGCACGTCGCTGAGCAGCCGGTCGAGGCTGTCCACCAGCTCGTTGGCCCGGGTCAGGTGGTCGGCCACGTCGCGGAAGAAGGGCTGGGTGCTGGGCGCCACGTGCGGCACCGTGCCCGCCGAGAGCCGGATCATCGGCTGCATCAGGGGCGCGGTCGCCCGCCGGAACTCCAGCAGCTGGCGCTTGAACCCGTAGATCCGGCTCGCCGTGCTCTCGGCGCCCTGGCGCGCGACGGACCTGCGGACCTCCGGGGCGAAGACCTCCGTCTCCAGGTCCTCCAGGTCGGCCTGGAGATCGGCCGCGACCACCATGTAGTCGTCGACCACGGTGTCGCTGATGGCGTACATCACCGCGGTCGGCCCGTGCTTGAGGACCTCGTGCTCCGCCTCCAGGCGGTGCCGGATCTCACCCGGTGCGACCGCCTCGCCGTGGCGCACGGTGACGACGAAGCCCTCCCCGACGAAGATCATCAGCTCGCCCGCGGAGACCGTGTCCCGCTCGTCGTCGTACGAGACCGGTTTGAGCACCAGGAAGAGCGAGCCCTCGTACACCTCCAGCTTGGGCCGCTGGTGGGCGCAGAGCGCGTCCTCCACGGCCAGCGGGTGCAGCCCGAACTCGCGGCTGACGAGGTCGAACTCCTTCTCCGTCGGCTCGTACAGGCCGATCCACACGAACGCCCCGTCGGTCGCCCGCGCCGCGTCCAGCGCGTCGGAGAGGTCGTCGGGGGCCGAGGTGCGCTCCCCGTCGCGGTAAATGGCGCAGTCGACGATCACACCTGTCTTCTTCCGCGTTACGTCGGCGCCACACCGGACAACCCGGGGTCGTATGGTGGCGGTCATGCCCACCGTGATCCTGGTCCGGCACGGCCGGTCCACCGCCAACGCGGAGAAAGTGCTGGCCGGACGGCTCCCCGGAGTCGCCCTTGACGAGACCGGACGTGACCAGGCCGCCGCGCTGGCCGCCCGGTTGGCCGGACTGCCGCCGTCCGCCGTGGTCACCAGCCCGCTGCAGCGGTGCCGGGAGACCCTGCAGCCGCTCCTGGACGCGCTGCCCGACGTGCCGCTCCACGTCGAGGAGCGCATCTCGGAGTGCGCCTACGGCGACTGGAGCGGCCGCAAGATCGCCGAGCTGGCCGACGAGCCGCTGTGGGGCGTGGTGCAGCGCTACCCCTCGGCCGCCGTCTTCCCCGGCGAGGGGGGCGAGTCGGTGCGCGCCATGCAGGCCCGCGCGGTCGACGCGGTGCGCGAGTGGAACGCCCGCATCGAGGAGACCCACGGACCCGACGCCCTCTACGTGATGTGCTCCCACGGCGACATCATCAAGTCCGTCGTCGCCGACGCCCTCGGCATGCACCTGGACCTCTTCCAGCGCATCGCCGTCGACCCCTGCTCGGTCACCGCGATCCGCTACACCCCGGAGCGGCCCTTCCTGCTCCGGCTCGGCGACACCGGCAGCCTGGAAAGCCTGCGCCCGAGGGAGCGGCCCACCACGGCCCCGGGCGACGCGGAGGTCGGAGGCGGTGCGGGCGCACCGTGATCAGCTTCCGCAGTAGGGTGGACCGGACCCCGAAGACACCGAGAAAACGGAGCAGGACGTGCCTCGTCAGGTGTTCCTCTACGACAAGCCCGAACGCTTCGTCGCCGGCACCGTAGGCCAACCGGGCCAACGCACCTTCTTCCTGCAGGCGAGCGCCGCCGGCCGGACGACCAGCGTTGCGCTGGAGAAGACCCAGGTCGAGGCACTTGCCGAGCGCATCGACGAGCTGCTGGACGAGGTCGTGCGCCGCACCGGCGGTTCCGCCCCCGTACCCGCCGTGGCCCCCACGGAGCTGCTCGACAACAGGCCGCTCGAGGTCCCCGTCGAGGAGGAGTTCCGGGTCGGCACCATGGCCCTGGCCTGGGACGGCGCCGAGGAACGGATGATCCTGGAGGCCCAGGCGCTGGTCGAGATCGAGGCCGAGGACGAGGACGACCTCGAGGCCGCCGAGGAGATGCTCCTGCAGGACGAGGAGAACGGCCCGCCGCTGCTGCGGGTGCGCCTGACCGGCGCCCAGGCCCGCTCCTTCGCCAAGCGCGCTCTCGACGTCGTCGCGGCCGGCCGCCCGCCCTGCCCGCTGTGCAGCCTGCCCCTGGACCCGGAAGGACACGTATGCCCGCGTCAGAACGGGTACCGGCGGTCGGCGACGGCCTGAGCGGGGACATAGCCGCCGAGCTGCTCGCGCACGGAGAACTGACCGTGCGCGGGCGGCTGCGCGACGCCTCCAACGCGGTGCTCTACTGCGCGGTCGAGCACGAGGGCGTGCGCGCCCACTGCGTGTACAAGCCGGTGGCGGGCGAGCGGCCGCTGTGGGACTTCCCCGACGGGACGCTCGCGCAGCGCGAGGTCGCCGCCTACCTGGTCTCCGAGGCCACCGGCTGGGGCCTGGTGCCGCCGACCGTGCTGCGGGACGGTCCGTACGGCGAGGGCATGGTGCAGCTGTGGATCGAGACCCCCGAGGAGGCCGGCGAAGGGCTCCTCGCCCTCGTCGAGGGGGACGAACCCGGCGACGGCTGGAAGGCCGTCGGCTTCGCCGAGGTGGGCGAGGGCCGCACCGCGCTGCTGGTGCACGCCGACGACACCCGGCTGCGCCGGCTGGCCGTCCTGGACGCCGTGATCAACAACGCCGACCGCAAGGGCGGCCACCTGCTGCCGGCCGCCGACGGGCAGCTGTACGCCATCGACCACGGCGTGACCTTCAACACGGAGAACAAGCTGCGCACCCTCCTGTGGGGCTGGGCCGGCGAGCCGCTCACCGACGAGATCGCCGAGGTCCTCGGCAAGCTCTCCGCGGAGCTCGCCGACGGGGGCCTCGGGGCACGGCTGGCCGAGCTCATCACGCCTGCCGAGCTCGACGCCCTGCGGGCCCGCGTCGCCGCGCTGCTGGGCTCCGGACGTCATCCCGAGCCCTCGGGGGAGTGGCCCGCGATCCCCTGGCCGCCCATCTGAACATCGGGGCCGGACGTCCCGGGCGGACCCACCGTTCGTTTGTGGATCACGCGGGCGGTTAATCTCATGACATGCATGCCTGGCCCGCTTCCGACGTCCCTGCCCTCCCGGGCACCGGGCGCGACCTCCGCCTCCACGACACCGCGACCGGTGGCCCGGTAACCCTGAGCCCCGGTCCGGTCGCCCGCATCTACGTGTGCGGGATCACCCCCTACGACGCCACCCACATGGGTCACGCGGCCACCTACAACGCGTTCGACCTCGTGCAGCGCGTGTGGCTGGACACGAAGCGCCAGGTCCACTACGTCCAGAACGTCACCGACGTCGACGACCCGCTGCTGGAGCGGGCCGACAAGACCGGCGAGGACTGGACGGCCCTCGCCGAGCGCGAGACCACCCTGTTCCGCGAGGACATGACCGCGCTGCGGATGCTGCCGCCCGCCCACTACATCGGCGCCGTCGAGGCCATCCCGGGGATCGTCCCGCTGGTCGAGCGGCTGCGCGAGGCCGGCGCGGCCTACGAGCTGGACGGCGACATCTACTTCCACGTCGACTCCGACCCGCACTTCGGCAGCGTCTCCCGCCTCGACGCGGCCGCCATGCGCGTCCTGTCGGCCGAACGCGGCGGCGACCCGGACCGCCCGGGCAAGAAGAACCCCGTCGACCCCGTGCTGTGGCTCGCCGCCCGCGAGGGGGAGCCCAGCTGGGACGGCGGCAGCCTGGGCCGGGGCCGCCCCGGCTGGCACATCGAGTGCGTCGCCATCGCCCTGGACCACCTCGGCATGGGCTTCGACGTGCAGGGCGGCGGCTCCGACCTCGCCTTCCCGCACCACGAGATGGGCGCCTCGCACGCCCAGGTGCTCACCGGCGAGTTCCCCATGGCGAAGGCCTACGTGCACGCCGGCATGGTGGCGCTGCACGGCGAGAAGATGTCCAAGTCCAAGGGCAACCTCGTCTTCGTCTCCCAGCTGCGCCGCGACGGGGTGGACGCGGCGGCCATACGGCTCAGCCTGCTGGCCCACCACTACCGCGAGGACTGGGAGTGGACCGACGCCGTGCTCGCCGACGCGGTGGAGCGGCTGGCCCGCTGGCGCGCCGCCGTCTCGCGGCCCGACGGCCCGCCGGCCGAGGCGCTGCTGGAGGAGATCCGCGAGGCGCTCGCCGACGACCTGGACGCCCCCGCCGCGCTCGCCGCCGTGGACCGCTGGGCCGCCCGGCAGGAAGCCGAGGGCGGCACGGACACCGGTGCCCCCGGTCTGGTCTCCCGCGCGGTGGACGCCCTGCTCGGCGTCGCGCTCTGACGCCGCGGGAGCCGCCCGGCCCACCGGTTCACCGGCTCCCCTGACGAACGGACACGGCCCGGCCGCCGCCCCCTGTGCGGGGCGGCGGCCGGGCCGTGTCATCCCATGACGTGCCGGTCGGGTCACTCCCCGTCGGCGCCGTCCTCCTTCTCTTCCCGGTCGTCCTTGGGCTTCTGCGACATGTCCCGCAGGTAGGGGCCCGCGTCGGACTCGCCCGACTGCGGGTCGCGGCGCCGCAGGTAGCGCTCGAACTCGCGGGCGATGGCCTCGCCCGAGGCCTCCGGCAGCTCCGCGGTGTCGCGGGCCTCCTCCAGCGTCTGGACGTACTCGGCGACCTCGCTGTCCTCGGCCGCGAGCTGGTCCACGCCGACCTGCCAGGCACGCGCGTCCTCCGGCAGCTCGCCGAGCGGGATGCGCAGGTCCAGCAGGTCCTCCAGGCGGTTGAGCAGCGCCAGCGTCGCCTTCGGGTTCGGCGGCTGCGACACGTAGTGCGGCACGGCGGCCCACAGGCTCACCGCCGGGATGCCGGCGTGGGTGCAGGCCTCCTGGAGGATGCCGACGATGCCGGTGGGGCCCTCGTAGCGGGACTCCTCCAGGCTGAGCGCGGTCGCCAGGTCCGGGTCGGAGGTGACGGCCGTGACCGGCACCGGACGGGTGTGCGGGGTGTCGCCCAGGAGGGCGCCCATCACCACCACCATCTCGATGCCGAGCTCATGGGCGAAGCCCAGGATCTCGTTGCAGAAAGAGCGCCAGCGCATGCTGGGCTCGATGCCCCGTACGAGGACGAGGTCGCGTGGCTTGGGGGTCTCGATGCGGATGACGGACAGCCGCGTGGTGGGCCAGGTGATCCGTCGCGTGCCGCCGTCCATCCAGACCGTGGGGCGGTTGACCTGGAAGTCGTAGTAGTCCTCGGCGTCCAGCGCGGCGAACACCTCGCCCTTGAACTCCCGGTCCAGATGCCCGACCGCGGCGGAGGCGGCGTCCCCGGCGTCGTTCCAGCCCTCGAACGCGGCCACCATGACCGGGTCGATCAGCTCGGGAACCCCCTCGAGCTCGATCACCCAGCGCCTCCTTCCGGCCGGAAGGGGGATGGTGCCACCCCCGCCGGCTGCCGTTCCTTCGCGTGCTGCACCAGCCTACGGCTTCGTGAGACAGGTGCCGCCGCCTTCGTAGGGGGATGATCCCCAGAGTCATCCGACGTACGCGTCCGGTCAGCCACCGCTCCACGCCGAGCGGTACGCGGCCCAGTCCGCCGGCGTGGCGGCGAAGTCGACGTACAGGGCGAGACCGAAGCGCTCGCGGGCGGGCGCCTCGCGGGCGAGGCCGAGCCGGGCGCCGCGCACGGCGGCCGTGACCGTCTCCGCCCAGGCGTGCCGGCCCAGGTTGTTCGTGTGGTACCCGGGCAGGCCCACGAGCAGGTCGGTGCCCGGCGGCGTCACCTCCAGGGCGAGGGCGGTCTGCTGGGCCACGTAGCCTCCGTAGAGGCTCTCCAGGGGGAGGGCGGTGTCGTAGGTCATCATCGCGACCTGGTCCACGCGCCGGGCCACCTGCCCGAAGTACCGCTGCGACCACCACTTGGGGTGGTGGAACAGGGGGCCGCTCACCGAGTGCAGGGAGGGCAGCGGGTCGATCTGGTGCGTCGCCACCGACAGCGGCACGCCGCGGGCGGCGGTGAGCCGGTGCACCGAGTCCAGCAGCGAGAGGAAGCCCTCGTCGTCGGAGTACATCGGCTCCAGGTCCAGGTGGACCCCGTCGAACCCGGCCGCCAGGACCTGGGCCGCGCTGTCCCGTACCCGGGCGCGGGTCGCCGCGTCGTCCAGGTGCAGGCCCTCGGAACCGTCGTGCGACAGGACCTGGCCGAGCCACGCCTGGACGCGCACCCCGGGCAGCGCGGTGTGCATCCGGCGGATCATGTCCCGTGCCTCCGGGTAGAGGCCCGCGTCGAGGCGGCCGTCGAACTCCAGGGGCCCGGTGTGCACGTACAGGTCCCGGGTGCCGCTGCCGCGCAACTCCCGGGCCAGCGTCTCGAGGTCGGCGTCGTCGCGGCTGCCGTCGACCCAGGCGTGCCCGAGCCACACCGCGTTCCGGTCACGGTCGGCGCCGGCGCCGGAGGGGTCGCCGGTGTACTCCAGGCGCAGGGCGACCCCGGCGGCGAGCACCGGGAGCAGGACGGCGAGGACGACCAGCAGCGCGCCGCGGCGCAGCGTACGGGCCGAGGGGCGGCGCAGGCGCAGCCGGGGGCGTGGATTCATCCGATCCCTCTTTTCGATCACTCTGACGAATGACCGGACGCACCCAGGCTCGGGGCGGTTCGCCCGCCGGTGGGATCCCGCGGGGACCCGCCGGGCCTCAGAGCGTGGACCGCAGCCACTGCTCCACGCTCGCGACGTGCACCGTCGCCCAGGACCGCGCCGCCTCCGCGTCCCGGTCCCGCAGGGCCGCCAGGATCGCGCGGTGCTCGTGCAGGGTGCGGCTCACCGCGTCCTCCTGCGTCAGCCCGCGCCAGATCCGGGCCCGCGTGGTCGGCCCGGACAGCCCGTCCAGCAGGGAGCACAGCACCGAGTTGCCCGAGGCCTGGACGATGCCGCGGTGGAACTCCAGGTCGCACGCGACCAGCTCCTCCACCGACGGTGCCGTCCCCAGCGCCTCCAACTGCTCGGTCAGCACGTCCAGCTGGGACTCGGCGATGCGCGCCGCCGCCATCGCCGTGGCCGCGGGCTCCAGGATGCGGCGCACCGCGAGGAACTCCAGGACGGTGTCGTCGCGGTGGAAGTCCACCACGAAACTCAGCGCCTCCAGCAGCAACTGCGGGTCCAGGCTGGTGACGTAGGTGCCGTCGCCCTGCCGCACGTCCAGGATCCTGATCAGGGACAGCGCGCGGACCGCCTCGCGCAGGGAATTGCGCGACAGCCCGAGCTCCGCGGCCAGTTCGCTCTCCTTGGGGAGCCGGTCGCCGGGCCGCAGCGCGCCGGAGACGATCATCCCCTTGATCTTCTCGATCGCCTCGTCGGTGACCGCCATGAGCCCCTCGCCTCCCCGGACATCCGATGTATCGGGCCATTATGCCCGCACGGCCCGAGAGCCGGGGCCTTCTGCGGAGGTCTGATCCGCTGCTCCCGCGACGCCCGTCCCGCGGAACGCCGAAAAGCCGTGCCCGCTGCTGCGGACACGGCCTTTGGCCTGCGAAATCACCGTCGGGACGACAGGATTTGAACCTGCGACCCCTTGACCCCCAGTCAAGTGCGCTACCAAGCTGCGCCACGTCCCGGTGACGTTCCCCGGGGCGCCGCCCCGGAAGATCACGTACAGAGGAGGATACCCGAACCTCGCTGATCAGCCGAATCGCTCGATGCGGATCCGGTCCAGCGGCTGTCCGGCGGCGGCCAGCAGACGCGAGGCGTGCTCGGCGAAACCGTTGCCGCCGCAGACGTACGCCTCCCAGCCGCCCGGCGGCGGCTCCGCGAGGTGCGGGGCCAGGTGGGCGGCGGTGAGGCGGCCCTCGGCGCGGGTGAGCAGCACGGTCGTCTCCGGGCCGTACTCGGCGGCGTAGATCAGGTCCTCGCGGGTGCGGGCCGAGACGATCAGCCGCAGCGGCACGTCGAGGCCGCGCAGCCGGCGGTGGCGCACCATCGACATCAGCGGGACCACCCCCGATCCGGCGCCCAGCAGCAGCGCCGGATGGTCCCCCGTCCAGGCGAAGAAGCCGCTGTGCGGGCCGCGGACCTCGACGGAGTCGCCCGGCCGGGCGACGGTGTGCAGGTGCCCGGACACCTCGCCGCCGGCCACGTGGTCCAGGGTCAGCTCGATGTGGCCCGAACCGTCGGGGGCGGAGGCGACCGAGTAGTTGCGCTGCGCCGTGTAGCCGTCGGGGGCCGTGAGGCGCAGCGTCAGGTACTGGCCGGGCAGATGGCCCGCCCAGCCGGGCACCGCGAGTCGGAAGGTGGACGTGCGCGGGGTCTCGCGGCGGATCTGCGTGATCACCGCGCGCCGCCAGACCGAGGAGGCGGCCTCGGGGACCGCGATGCGGCCGGGCACGGCGAACCGGGCCGGCGGGACGAACGCCGGGGCGGGCGCGGGGGTGGCGAGGTCAGTCATGGGCGTAGCGCTGCTCCTGCCAGGGGTCGCCCCGGTGGTGGTAGCCGTTCTGCTCCCAGAAGCCCGACTCGTCGTGGTCGAGCAGGCTCAGGCCCGCGATCCACTTGGTGCTCTTCCAGAAGTACAGGTGCGGGACGATCAGCCGGGCCGGGCCGCCGTGCTCGGGGGCGAGCGGCGCCCCGTCGTACTCCCAGACGATCCAGGCGCGGCCGCCGGTGACGTCCGCGAGCGGCAGGTTGGCGGCGTAGCCGGTGTGGGACCAGGCGACGACGTGGGTGGCGGCGGGGGAGGGGCGCGCGGCCTCAAGGAAGGCGTCGACCGGCACCCCTCCGAAGCGCACGCCGAACTTGGACCAGCCGGTCACGCAGTGGATGTCGCCCCGGTACTCGGAGCCGGGCAGCGCGTGGGCCGCGTCCCAGTCCCAGGTGTGCGGGCGGTCCACCAGCCCGTCCACCCGGAACGTCCAGTCCCCGGCCGCGATCGTGGGCGTGACCTCGGCGGACAGGACCGGCCACGTGTCGCGGGCGTCGTACTGGCCGGGCGGCAGCCGCGGGTCGCGGTCGGCGGCGCGGCTGCGCCCGCTGAAGCCGCGGGTGGGTTCGACGGCCGAGGTCATGCGGGGTGCTCCAGCTCGAGTTCCTCCAACTCGCGCAGCGCGGCCGGTTCGTCGAGGGTGAGCAGCACACGGTCGCGCATGAGGACCCGGCCGTCGACGACGGTGTCCCGTACGTCCGCGGCCGCGGCCGCGTACGCCAGCATCGACCAGGGGTCGTGGCGCGGCGTGAGGTGCGGCCCGCCGAGGTCGAGGACGGCCAGGTCGGCGCGCTTGCCCGGCTCGAGGGAGCCGAGGTGGTCGGCGAGGCCCAGCGCGCGGGCGGCCTCGATCGTCGCCATCCGCACCGCCTGTTCCGCGCCGACGGCGGTCGGGTCGCCGGCGGCCTTGTGCACCAGCGCGGCGGTCCGCACCGCGCCCAGGACGTCGAGGGTGTTGGAGCTCACCACACCGTCGGTGCCGAGGCCCACGGTGACCCCGGCGGCCAGCAGCTCCGGGACGCGGGCGATGCCGCAGCCCAGCTTCAGGTTGGAGACCGGGCAGTGCGCGACGGACGTGCCGGTCCTGGCCAGGGCGGCGATCTCGTCGTCGGTCAGGTCCACGGCGTGCGCCAGCAGCACGTCGGGCCCGAGGACACCGAGGGAGTCCAGCAGCTCGACCGGCCGCTTGCCGTGCGCCCCGGCCACCATCGCGACCTCGGCCGCGTTCTCCGCCGCGTGGACGTGCAGCAGCGCGCCGTGCTCGCGGGCGAGCGAGGTGATCGCGACGAGCTGCTCGGGGTCGAGGGTGTAGGCGCTGTGCGCGAAGACCACCGGGCGGGTGCCCGGCATGGGGGCGGTCCGCGCGGCCAGGTCGGCCGCGGCCCAGGCCATGCGGTCGCCGTACGGGCGGCCGTCCGGCGGCCCGGGCACGTCCATGAAGGTCGGACCGGCCAGCAGCCGCCAGCCCGCCGCCCGCGCGGCCTCCTCGGCGGCCTCGTGGAACCAGTACATGTCCAGGCCCGTGGTGACCCCGGCCCGTACGCTCTCCGCCACGGCCACCCGCACCCCCGCGGCCACCGCCCGCGGCGACAGCAGCTCGGCCTCGCGGGGGATCACCCGGGCCAGGAACTCCTGCAGGTCGACGTCGTCGGCGCAGCCCCGCAGCAGGGTCATCGCCAGGTGGGTGTGCGTGTTGACCAGCCCGGGGAGCACCAGGCACCCCGAGGCGTCGATCTCCTCGGCGGCCCGGTACGCCGCGCGCACCTGCGCCGTCGGTCCCACGGCGAGGATCTCGCCGTCCCGGACGGCGACCGCGCCGCCGGGCACGACGGTGCCCGCCGCGTCGACGGTCAGCACATCGCCGCCGTGCACCAGCAGATCGGCGTCCTGAGCGCTCACTTCTCGTCGCTTCCGTACTCGGTGGCCAGCAGATGCAAGGCGTCCAACGTTACCCGGCTGCCGCGGGCGACCCCCTCGGCGACCACCGCCCGGTGCGGGTCGTAGCCGCCGGTGGCCTCCACGTCGACCAGGTCGTCGGCGTTGGCACCGTCGACGACGAGCGCGCCGCCGGCCACCAGGCCGCGCGTCGAGGCCAGCACCAGCAGGGCCGACAGCTCCATCTCGATCGCGGCGATCCCGGCCGCCGCGTACGCCGCGCCGGGCAGCGGCAGGAAACCCGGCTGGAAGGCCGCACGCGTCCACACCACGCCCCGGTGGTGCGGCGCCCCCGCCGCCCGTGCCGCCCGCTGCAGCGCCAGCACCGCCTCCGGCGCCGCGAACGCCGGGTACTCCGGCGGCAGCAACTGCTGGGTGACCCCGTCGTCCCGCACAGCGGCCTCGGCGATCACCAGGTCGCCGTCCCCTATCCCGGCGCGGATGGCGCCCGCCGTCCCGAGGCGCAGGATGGTACGGACGCCGGCGTCCGCCAGCTCCTGGAACAGGCACATCGCCCCCGGCCCGCCGACCCCGTGCGAGGACACCACGACGGGGGTGCCCTTCCAGGCGCCGGCGAAGGTGCGGTACTCGCGGTGGTGCGACACCTCACGCGGGTCCGTGAGCAGGGAGGCCACCTCCGCCGCGCGCGCCGGGTCGCCCACGACGACCGCGTGCGCGGGCAGCCCGGAGCGCGGGATGCGGGAGATGGGCAGCTGATCCGTGGTCATCGGGCCTCCGGGCCGGGCGGGACGATGCTGTGCGGATCACCTTAGGACCCCGGCTCAGGCCGTCCGACGCCGGAGCAGCGCGAAGCAGGCCCAGCAGGCGAGGGCGGCCAGGGCCAGCACGATGCCGGTCTCGACGAGCTGCAGGGGCCAGTAGTGCGAGGCCGGATGGACCAGCGCCTGCGCGTCCCCGAACCCGACGCCGTCGACGGGCTTGTCCACGCGTTCCGCCGTCCAGTCCGCGGCATCGAGGTGTGACAGGCCGGTCCTGACCTTCGGCCACAGCGCGGAGCGGTACAGCCCCGCCGTGACGAGCACGAGGGAGGTGCCGAAGAAGGCCAGGCCCAGTCCGCTGAGCGTGCGCCGCATCAGCATCCCGGCCAGCGCGCCCAGAACCAGGGCGAGCAGCACGTGCGCGACCAGGACCGGGCCGGTGGAGAGGAAGATGTCGTTCTCGTACCAGCCGGGGCGCTCCTGCGGGTGGCCCGTGCTCCACACCCACCGGAAGAGCAGCGTCAGGCCGGTCGTGCCGCCGGTCAGCAGCAGGGCCGGTACGGCGAGCTTGGCGGCGAGCCAGCGCGTGGGGGTGACCGACTGGACCCAGGCGAGCGCGGCGGTCCCCCGCTCCAGTTCCCGGCCGACAAGGGCGCCACCGGCGAACACCGCGACCGCGAGCGGAAGGAGCGCCATCACGCGGCCCTGCAGGTGGAGGGGGATGTAGGCGTCGAACGGTTCCGGGTCGACGCAGCGCGGGGCGCAGGCGGGGTCGTACCGCGGGTCCCCCGCGCTCAGCCACAGGGCGCGAAGGAGCCAGCCGGATCCGGCCGCCACGAAGGCGCTCCACAGCCACAGCGCCGTGCGGTGCAGGCGCACCACCGACCAGGTCAGGCCTGGCAGGACGGGCGGGCGCGGCGATGGGGCGACGGCGGTCATACGACGGCCTCCTGGCGGGACACGGGTGCGGGCGTGGCGTCGGCGGTGAGCAGGGCGGGCGCCCCGGGGTTGCGCAGATGGGCGAGGACCAGCTCCTCGAGGGTGGGCTCCTCCACGAGCCGGTCGCCGCCGTCCTCCAGCGCTCCGGCGGGGCGGACCAGCGCGGTGCGTCCGCGCCCGTTGACGTGTTCCTCGACGACGGTGTGGGGGCCGAAGTCCCCGCCGGTGCCGGTGACCCGGCGGTGCGCGGCCAGCAGGTCGTCGGTGTCGCCGGCCAGCCGGACCCGGCCCTCGCCGAGGAGCAGCAGGTGGTCGCAGACGCCGTCGAGTTCGGCGACGACGTGCGAGGAGATCACGATGGTCGTACCACGCTCGGCCGCCGTGGCCATGAGGGCGCCGGTCAGCTCGTGGCGGGAGAGCGGGTCGAGGTCGGCCATCGGCTCGTCCAGGAGCAGCAGTTCGGCGCGCTTGCCCAGGGCCAGGGCGAGCGCGACGCGGGTGCGCTGGCCTCCCGACAGGGCGCGGACGCGGTCGCGGGGCGTCAGGCCGCCGCCGTACGCGACGCGTTCGGCGGTCTCCCGGTCCCAGTGGCCCGGGTTGAGCTCGGCGCCGAGCCGCAGCGTCGCCGCCACGGTGAGCTGCGGGTGGAGCGGCTTGTCCTGGGCGACGTAGGCGAGCCGCGTGCGGGCCGCGCCGGGGGTCGTACCGCACACGCGCAGCTCCCCCTCGGTGGGCCGCAGCAGTCCCGCGGCCAGCGCGAGCAGTGTCGACTTGCCCGCGCCGTTGGGTCCGACGAGCGCGCAGATCCGGCCGGCCGGCAGCCGGAAGGAACAGTCCCGCAGGACGGGGTCCCGTCCCCACGCGTACCGCAGACCGAGCCCGGCCGCCTCGACGGCGGCCGCTTCCTGATTCATTTCTCCCCCTCGGAGAACTCCTGGTCGAGCACGGAGTGGAACAGCGCCGCGGCGTCCTCGCGGTCGAGCCCGGTGGCACGCGCGCGCCGCATCCAGTCGGTCAGTTCGCCCGCGAGCGGCGAGTCGGCCGGGCCGGCGCCCAGCGACTTCTGGACGAAGGTGCCCAGGCCCCGGCGCGCCTCCACCAGGCCCTCGCGCTCCAGTTCGCGGTAGGCCTTGAGCACGGTGTTGGGGTTGACGGCGGTCGCCTCGACGACCTCGCGGGCCGTCGGCAGCCGGTCGCCGGGCTCCAGCAGGCCCAGCCGCAGGGCCTGTTTGGTCTGCTGGACGATCTGGAGGTACGTGGCGACACCGCTGCGGCGGTCGATGCGGAACTCGACCATGCGCGAAACACCCTTTCACTAAGCAAGTGGTGAAAGGGTGGGGCCTGGACTGACGTCCTGTCAAGCCGCGGACGGCGGCGGCCGGCCCGGACGCTTCGGCGTGCACCGAAACGTCCGGGGGCCATGCTGGGGACATGGTGCGAGACGACCACTCGGGAAGTGCCCTCGCCGCCCTCGCGGCGCTGCTCGCCGACGAGACGCGGGCGGCGATGTGCCTGGCGCTGCTCGACGGCCGGGCCTGGACCGCGGGCGAGCTGGCCCGCCACGCGGGAGTGGCGCCCTCGACCGCCAGCGAGCACCTCGGCCGGCTCGTCGCGGGCGGACTGCTCACCGAGGAACGCCAGGGCCGCCACCGTTACGTACGCCTCGCCGACGCCCGTACCGCGCAGCTCGTCGAGGACCTCGCCGCGCACGCCGGGCCGCCGCCCGCCGCGCCCCGCACCCTCGGGCAGGCGGGTGCCGGGAGCGCCATGGCCCGCGCCCGGACCTGCTACGACCACCTTGCGGGACGCCTGGGCATCCTCGTCACGGACGCCATGACCGACCGCGGACTGCTCCGGCAGAGCACCGGCTTCGCCCTCACCGACGAGGGCGTGGAGTGGTTCACCGGGCTCGGCGTCGACCTGGCCGCCGCACGCACCGGCCGCCGTCCGCTCGCCCGGCCCTGCCTGGACTGGACGGAGCGCCGCCCGCACCTGGCGGGCGTCGCCGGGGCCGCGCTGTGCGGGCACGCCCTCGCGTCCGGCTGGTGCGTGCGCATCGGCAGCGGTCGCGCCGTGAAGCTCACCGCGCGGGGCCGCACGGCCCTCCACACCCACCTGGGCATCGCGCCCGACGCCCTGGAGGCACCCACCGCATGAACCGCTTCGAGGCCTTCCGCGCCCTCCACCGGGCCGGGCGCCCGCTCTTCCTGCCCAATGCCTGGGACCGCGCCTCCGCGGCCGCACTCGCCGCCCGCGGCTTCCCCGCGATCGGCACCACCAGCCTGGGCGTCGCCGCCGCGGCGGGACTGCCGGACGCGGCCGGCGCCACCCGCGAGACGACCCTGTGGCTCGCCCGCGACCTCGTCCGGCTGCCCGTCCTGGTCAGCGTCGACATCGAGGGGGGCTTCGGCTCCACGCCGGAGGACGTCGCCGAACTCGCCGCAGGCCTCGAACGGCTGGGCGTCGCGGGCGTCAACATCGAGGACGGCCGCCCCGGCGGAGCGGGCCTCACCGACCCGGCCGCGCAGTGCGAGCTCATCGCCGCGGTCAAACGCACCGCCCCCGGGCTCTTCGTCAACGCCCGCACCGACACCTACTGGCTCGGCACCGCCGGGGAGGACCCGCAGGACGAGACCCGCCGCCGTGCCGCCGCCTACCTCGCCGCCAGCGCCGACGGGATCTTCGTGCCCGGCCTGGCGGACGAGAGCGTCATCGCCGCGCTCGCGGCCGACCTCGGTGCCCCGCTCAACGTCCTGCTCCCGCAGGGCGGCCCCGGACTGCCGCGACTGGCCGCACTCGGGGTGAGCCGGGTCAGCACCGGCTCGCTGCTCTTCCGTGCCGCGCTCCACGCCGCGGTGGAGACCGCCGGGCACGCCGAGCGTGGCACACCGCTCCCGGCGGGACTGCCCTCGTACGCCGACGCCCAGGACCTCGCGGCCGCCTACGCCCCGGTGGAAACGCGGCGGCCCGGGCGTCCGGGGTGAGCGCGGAGGTCCTGCCGCTCACCCCGGGGCGCCCGGGCCCACGGGTCGGGGGTGTCAGTCGCGCCGGCCGGCCAGCAGCGACTCGACCCGCTCCCGGACGTCCGCGGTGTCCAGGCCGCGCACCGTCACGGTGGTGCGGCGACGCAGCACGTCGTCCGCCGTCTGCGCCCACTCGTGGTCGCGGGCGTACACGACCTGGGCCCAGATCTCCGGGCCGTCGGGGTGGATCCGCTCCCCGAGCGCCGGGTCCTCGTTGACCAGCCGGGCGATGTCGAAGGACAGCGCGCCGTAGTGGGTGGCGAGGTGGCGTGCCGTCAGCGGGTCCAGGCGCCGCCCCGGCTCCCGGTCGACCAGCAGCCGGTGGGCGACCGCGTTGGGGTTGGCGACGCCCGGCAGCGGGACCCTCCTGGGCAGGTGGTCCAGCGGCTCCATGTCCTCGTTCAGCGGACCCCCGGGCAGCTTGGCGAGCTTGGCCATCACGGTGCGGCCGATGTGCCGGTACGTCGTCCACTTGCCGCCCGCCACCGACAGCATGCCGCCGCTGCCCTCGGTGACGACGGTCTCGCGCTTGGCCTTCTCCACGCCGCCGGGGCCGCCGGGCAGCACCCGCAGGCCCGCGAAGGCGTAGGTGATCAGGTCGCGGGACAGGTGCTCGTCGCGCACCGAGTGGGCGGCCTCGTCCAGGATCTGCGTGATGTCGGCCTCGGTGGCCCGCACGTCGGCCGGGTCGCCGGTGTACTCCTCGTCGGTGGTGCCCAACAGCAGCTGGTCCTCCCACGGCAGGGCGAACGTGATGCGGTACTTGTCGATGGGGGTCGCCATGGCGGCCCGCCACGGGGCCTTGCGCTTCAGGACGATGTGGGCGCCCTTCGACAGCCGGATGCTGGGGGCGGCGCCCTTGTCCTCCAAGCGCCGCAGGTGGTCGACCCACGGGCCGGTCGCGTTGAGCACCAGCCGCGCGTCGACGCCGAACTCGGTGCCGTCCAGACGGTCCTTCAGGTCGGCGCCGGTGACCTGGCCGTGGGTGAAGCGCAGGCCGGTGACCTCGGCGTGGTTGAGGACGACGGCGCCCGCCTCGACGGCGGCGCGCACCGTCATGACCGCCATCCGCGAGTCGTTCATCTGGTGGTCGTAGTAGACCGCGACGGCCTTGAGGTTCTCCGTGCGCAGGGCGGGGTTGGCGGCCGCCGCCCTGGCCGGGGAGATGATCCTGCCGACCCCGTCGCCGAAGGCGGACAGCGCCGAGTAGGCGAAGACCCCCGCCCCGAGCTTGGCGGCGCCGACCGGGCCGCCCCGGTAGACCGGCAGGTGGAAGGTGAGCGGGTTGACCAGGTGCGGAGCCACGTCCCTGGCCAGGACCCGCCGTTCCATGTGGTTCTCCGCCACCAGCTTGACCGCGCCGGTCTGCAGGTAGCGCAGACCGCCGTGGACGAGCTTGGAGGAGGCGGAGCTGGTGGCGCCGGCGAAGTCGCCGGCGTCCACCATCGCGACCCGCAGCCCCGACTGCGCGGCGTGCCAGGCCACGGAGGTGCCCAGGATGCCGCCGCCGATGACCAGCAGGTCGTAGGTGGCGCGGCTCAGCAGTTCCCGGGTCTCGGCGCGGCCCGGGCTACGGCCGGCGGTCGGACGCGTCCCGAGGGCCGGGACGCGCTGCAGGGTGGTCATGATCGGTTCACTTCTCCTCTTCGATCCAGCCCATGGTCCGCTCGACGGCCTTGAGCCAGTCCTTGTACTCGCGGTCGCGGACGTCGGCGTCCATGCGGGGGGTCCATTCGGCGGCCCGGCGCCAGTTGGCGCGCAGTTCGTCGGTGTCCGACCAGAAGCCCACGGCCAGACCGGCGGCGTAGGCCGCGCCCAGGCAGGTGGTCTCGGCGACCAGCGGACGCACGACGGGCGCGTCCAGGAAGTCGGCGAGGGTCTGCATCAGCAGGTTGTTGGCGGTCATGCCGCCGTCGACCTTGAGCGCGGTGAGCTCCACGCCCGAGTCCTTGGTCATGGCGTCGACGATCTCCCTGGTC
The DNA here is from genome assembly GCA_036013505.1 of Streptomyces sp. NBC_00510. Taxonomy (NCBI): domain Bacteria; kingdom Bacillati; phylum Actinomycetota; class Actinomycetes; order Kitasatosporales; family Streptomycetaceae; genus Streptomyces; species Streptomyces sp. NBC_00510. Next base: position 7,410,163 of record CP107851.1, read on the forward strand.
TGCCAGGCGGTCGCCTCCAGCACGGCGCGGGCGATGTGGGCCTTGGTGACGTACCGGGTGAGGCCGGCGATCACACCGCGGGCGTCGGAGCGCCAGTACGGGGCGAACAGACCGGAGAAGGCGGGCACGAAGTACGCGCCGCCGTTGTCCTCGACCGACAGGGCCAGGGTCTCGATCTCGGCCGCGGTCTTGATCAGGCCCATCTGGTCGCGCATCCACTGCACCAGCGAGCCGGTGACCGCGATCGAGCCCTCCAGGGCGTACACCGGCTTCTGGTCGCCGATGCGGTAGCCGACGGTGGTGATCAGGCCGTTGTAGCTGTTGATCGGCTTCTCGCCGGTGTTCATCAGCAGGAAGGTGCCGGTGCCGTAGGTGGACTTGGCCTCGCCCTCGGCGTAGCAGGTCTGGCCGAACAGGGCCGCCTGCTGGTCGCCGAGCGCGGACGCGACCGGCACGCCGGCCAGGGCGCCGGAGGCGGCCGTGCCGTACACCTCGGCGGAGGAGCGGATCTCCGGCAGCACCGCGGCGGGCACGCCGATCGACTCCAGGATCTTGGGGTCCCAGTCGAGGGTGTGCAGGTTCATCAGCAGCGTGCGGGAGGCGTTGGTCACGTCGGTGACGTGGTGTCCGCCGTTGACCCCGCCGGTGAGGTTCCAGATCACCCAGCTGTCCATGGTGCCGAAGAGGATCTCGCCGGCCTCGGCGCGCTCGCGCAGGCCCTCGACGTTGTCGAGCAGCCAGCGGATCTTCGGGCCGGCGAAGTACGAGGCCAGCGGCAGTCCGGTCTCGCGGCGGAAGCGGTCCTGGCCGACGTTGCGGCCGAGCTCCTTGCACAGGGCGTCGGTACGCGTGTCCTGCCAGACCAGGGCGTTGTGCACCGGCTCGCCGGTGTTCTTGTCCCACAGGACGGTGGTCTCGCGCTGGTTGGTGATGCCGATCGCCTTGACGTCTGCGGAGGTGATGCCGGCCTTGCTGACGGCCTCCTCGACGACCTCCTGGACGTTCGTCCAGATCTCGGCGGCGTCGTGCTCGACCCACCCCGGCTTGGGGAAGATCTGCTCGTGCTCCTTCTGCCCGACCGAGACGATCCGGCCGTCCTTGTCGAAGATGATGCAGCGCGAGGACGTGGTGCCCTGGTCGATGGCCGCGATGAACGGGCCTGTGGTGTGGGCGTCGGTCACGGTGTGCTCCTCAGGTCCTTGGGATGTCGGGGGCTGCTTCTCAGAATGCGATCTTGTAGAGGCCGGCCGCGAGGACCGACCCGACGATCGGGCCGACGACGGGTATCCAGGCGTAGCGCCAGTCGGAGCCGCCCTTGTTCGGCAGCGGCAGCAGGGCGTGCACGATGCGCGGACCGAGGTCGCGTGCGGGGTTGATGGCGTATCCGGTCGGCCCGCCGAGCGAGAGGCCGATGCCGACGACGACCAGTGCGACCATCAGGGTGCCCGTACCGGAGACAGCGAGGCCCTTGGTGAGGCCGAGGGTCAGGATGAACAGCACCAGGACGAAGGTGCCGATGATCTCCGTGGCGAGGTTCTGCGCGACGTTGCGGATCTCGGGGCCGGTGGAGAACACGCCCAGCACCGGGCCGGGGCCCGTGGTCTGCTTCTCGGCCGCCGCGGTGGCCTGCGCCCCCGGACCGCCGGTGATCTCGGCGTCCGTCAGGTGGGCCTGGAACTGGCCGTAGTAGGTGATCCACACCAGGGTCGCGCCGATCATCGCGCCGAGCATCTGGCCGGCCAGGTAGACCGGGACCTTGCTCCACTCACCGCTGTCGACCGCGAGGCCGATCGTGACGGCCGGGTTCAGATGGGCGCCGGAGAGGGAACCGGAGATGTAGGCGCCGGCCAGGACCGCGAAGCCCCAACCGAAGGTGATGGCCACCCAGCCGGCGTTACGGGCCTTGGAGCTCTTGAGGGTGACAGCCGCGCAGACGCCGCCGCCGAGGAGGATCAGAACAGCGGTACCGATGGTCTCGCCGATGAAGATGTGGTCGCTGGACATGCGACTCCTTTGTCCTTCGTCCAGGGGAAGGCGAACTCCGGTCCCGTTCCGGAGTTCGTGGGCCTGTCACCAGGCCCTCGGCGGTCCCACGGTTACGTCCACCTTACCGACTCCGTCGGCTGGTGTTCGACAATGTCGACCGTCGAACGAGAGTGTTCTCCTGCGCAACCACGCGCGTCAAGGGTTCGTCAGGTTGCGGAAAGGTCTCCGAGTCGGGTCCCGGCCAGTGTCAGAAGCGGCCGGCGCCCAGGTCGCGGGAGACCGCCCTGGCGCAGTCACGCACCGCCGCGACCAGCTGCGGCCGGATTTCGCCGTCCGCACAGACCCGTTCGACCGCCCCGGTGACGGCCACCGCCCCCACGGGCATGCGGTGCCGGTCGTGGATGGGGGCGGCGATGGACGCCACCCCGTCCCAGGTCTCCTCCAGGTCCGAGCCCCAGCCCCGGGCGCGGGTGAGGTCCAGCACACCCTCGAAGTCGGCGTCCCCGGTGATCGTGCGCGCGGTCAGCTGCTCGCGCTTCAGCTCGACCGCCTCGCCGTGCGCCACCGGGTCGAAGGCCGAGAGCACCTTGCCCAGCGCGCTGCTGTGGAGCGGGTGCATCGCCCCGACCTCCAACACCTGACGGCTGTCGTCCGGACGGAAGACGTGGTGGACGATGAGCACCCCCTGCTGGTGCAGCACGCCCAGGTAGACCGCCTCGCCGCTGGAGCGCGCCAGGTCGTCGGTCCACACCAGGGCGCGGGCCCGCAGCTCGTGCACGTCCAGGTAGCTGTTGCCCAGCCGCAGCAGCTCGGCCCCCAGCTGGTAGCGGCCCGAGACCGGGTCCTGCTCGACGAAGCCCTCCTGCTGCAGCGTGCGCAGGATGCCGTGCGCCGTGCCCTTCGCCAGGCCCAGGGAGGAGGCCACGTCCGACAGGCCGAGCCTGCGCTCGCCGCCGGCCAGCAGGCGCAGGATCGCGGCCGCCCTGGAGAGCGACTGGATGGGACCTGGCATGAACAACCCCTCCGTAAGGAACGACCCAGAGTCGATTCGACAATGCTGAACGCTGTCAGACGATGCCGACCGTCATCATCCCAGAGAAGAGTGTGGCACCGCCGTCCGCCCCTCGGAATGCCCCGCGGCGGAATCCGGGGTCTTGGCTACGCTGGCCTGGTGTGTACCAGCAGCACCGGCACACACCAAGCCGACAGCCGTCGCACTCCAGGGAGCACACCCATGGCCCAGCCGTCCCTTCCGTCCAACAGCGGTGCCCGAGGCGCAGCACTGCGAGAGGCCCTGGCGACCCGGGTGGTCGTCGCAGACGGGGCGATGGGCACGATGCTCCAGGCGCAGAATCCCACCCTCGACGACTTCCAGGGGCACGAGGGCTGCAACGAGGTCCTCAACGTCTCCCGCCCCGACATCGTCGCCTCCGTCCACCGCGAGTACTTCGCCGCCGGCGTGGACTGCGTGGAGACCAACACCTTCGGCGCCAACTTCTCCGCCCTCGGCGAGTACGACATCGCCGACCGGATCGTCGAGCTGTCCGAGGCCGGCGCCCGGATCGCCCGCGAGGTCGCCGACGAGTTCACCGCCGCGGACGGCCGGCAGCGCTGGGTCATCGGCTCCATCGGGCCCGGCACCAAGCTGCCCACGCTCGGGCACATCGACTACGCCGTCCTCAAGGAGGGCTTCCGGCACAACGCCGCCGGCCTCGTCTCCGGCGGCGCCGACGCCCTGCTCGTCGAGACCTGCCAGGACCTGCTGCAGATCAAGGCCGCCGTGCTCGGCACCAAGCAGGCGCTCGCCGAGGCCGGACTCGACCTGCCGCTCTTCGTCCAGGTCGCCGTCGAGACCACCGGCACGATGCTCCTGGGCTCCGAGATCGGCGCCGCGCTGACCGCGCTGGAGCCGCTCGGCATCGACACCATCGGCCTGAACTGCTCCACCGGCCCCGCCGAGATGAGCGAGCACCTGCGCTACCTCGCCCGCCACGCCCGCATCGGGCTGTCCTGCATGCCGAACGCGGGACTGCCCATCCTCGGCAAGGACGGCGCCCACTTCCCGCTCGACCCCGAGGGCCTCGCCGACGCCCAGGAAGCCTTCGTCCGCGAGTACGGCCTCTCCCTGGTCGGCGGCTGCTGCGGCACCACCCCCGAGCACCTGCGCCAGGTCGTCGAACGCGTCCGCGGCCACGAGGTCACCCCGCGCGCGCCGCGCCCCGAGCCGGGCGCCTCCTCGCTCTACCAGACCGTCCCCTTCCGCCAGGACACCTCGTACCTCGCCATCGGCGAGCGCACCAACGCCAACGGCTCCAAGAAGTTCCGCGAGGCCATGCTGGACGGCCGCTGGGACGACTGCGTGGAGATGGCCCGCGAGCAGATCCGCGAGGGCGCCCACCTGCTCGACCTGTGCGTCGACTACGTCGGCCGCGACGGCGTCGCCGACATGAACGAGATCGCCGGACGCCTGGCCACCGCCTCCACCCTGCCGATCGTGCTGGACTCCACCGAGCCCGAGGTGCTCCGCGCGGGCCTGGAGAAGCTCGGCGGCCGCGCCGTGATCAACTCCGTCAACTACGAGGACGGCGACGGCCCCGACTCCCGCTTCGCCCGCACCACCCGCCTCGCCGCGGAACACGGCGCCGCCCTGATCGCCCTCACCATCGACGAGGAGGGCCAGGCCCGCACCCCCGAGGCCAAGGTGGCCGTGGCCGAGCGGCTCATCGCGGACCTGACCGGCAACTGGGGCATCGACGAGGGCGACATCATCGTCGACTGCCTGACCTTCACCATCGCCACCGGCCAGGAGGAGTCCCGCAAGGAAGGCATCGCCACCATCGAGGCGATCCGCGAGCTCAAGCGCCGCCATCCGCAGGTGCAGACCACGCTCGGGCTGTCCAACATCTCCTTCGGCCTCAACCCGGCCGCCCGCATGGTGCTCAACTCGGTCTTCCTCCACGAGTGCGTCGAGGCCGGCCTGGACTCGGCGATCGTGCACGCCTCCAAGATCTCGCCGATCGCCCGCATCCCCGAGGAGCAGCGCGAGGTCGCCCTGGACCTGGTGTACGACCGGCGCCGCGAGGGCTACGACCCGCTGCAGCGCTTCCTGGAGCTCTTCGAGGGCGTCGACACCAAGTCCGTCAAGGCCGGCCGCGCCGAGGAACTGGCCGCGCTGCCGCTGGAGGAGCGCCTGCAGCGGCGCATCATCGACGGCGAGAAGAACGGCCTGGAGGCCGACCTGGACGAGGCCCTGACCTCGCGTCCCGCCCTCGAGATCGTCAACGACACCCTCCTGGAGGGCATGAAGGTCGTCGGCGAGCTGTTCGGCTCCGGCCAGATGCAGCTGCCGTTCGTCCTGCAGTCGGCCGAGGTGATGAAGACCGCCGTCGCCCACCTCGAACCGCACATGGAGAAGTCCGACGCCTCCGGCAAGGGCACCATCGTGCTCGCCACCGTCCGCGGCGACGTCCACGACATCGGCAAGAACCTCGTGGACATCATCCTGTCCAACAACGGCTACAACGTCGTCAACCTCGGCATCAAGCAGCCCGTCTCGGCGATCCTCGACGCCGCGCACGAGCACTCCGCCGACGTCATCGGCATGTCCGGCCTGCTGGTGAAGTCCACGGTGATCATGAAGGAGAACCTGGAGGAGCTGAACCAGCGCGGCCTCGCCGCCACCTACCCGGTCATCCTCGGCGGCGCCGCCCTCACCCGGGCCTACGTCGAGCAGGACCTCCACGAGCTCTACCAGGGCGAGGTCCGCTACGCCCGCGACGCCTTCGAGGGACTGCGCCTGATGGACGCCCTCATCGCCGTCAAGCGCGGCGTGCCCGGCGCCACCCTCCCCGAGCTGAAGCAGCGCCGCGTGGCCGCCCGCGCGGGCGTCGTGCCCGAGCCCGAGGAGAACCGGGGCCAGATCCGCTCCGACGTCGCCGTCGACAACCCGGTGCCCACCCCGCCGTTCTGGGGCTCCCGCGTCGTCAAGGGCATCCCGCTCAAGGACTACGCGTCCTGGCTGGACGAGGGCGCCCTGTTCAAGGGCCAGTGGGGGCTCAAGCAGTCCCGTACCGGCGGCCCCACCTACGAGGAGCTGGTGGAGACCGAGGGCCGTCCGCGGCTGCGCGGGCTGCTGGACCGCCTGCAGAGCGAGGGGCTGCTCGAGGCCGCCGTCGTCCAGGGCTACTTCCCCTGCGTCTCCAAGGGCGACGACCTGATCATCCTCCACGAGGACGGCACCGAGCGGACCCGGTTCACCTTCCCGCGCCAGCGCCGCGGCCGCCGGCTGTGCCTGGCCGACTTCTTCCGTCCCGAGGAGTCCGGCGAGACCGACGTGGTCGGCCTGCAGGTTGTCACCGTCGGCAACCGGATCTCCGAGGCGGCCAACGAGCTGTTCGCCGCCGACGCCTACCGCGACTACCTCGAGCTGCACGGCCTGTCCGTCCAGCTCGCCGAGGCCCTGGCCGAGTACTGGCACGCCCGGGTCCGCGCCGAGCTCGGCTTCGCCGGGGAGGACCCGGCCGCGATGGAGGACATGTTCGCCCTGAAGTACCGGGGCGCCCGCTTCTCGCTGGGCTACGGTGCCTGCCCCGACCTGGAGGACCGGGCCAAGATCGCGCAGCTGCTGGAGCCCGAGCGGATCGGGGTCCGGCTGTCGGAGGAGTTCCAGCTCCATCCGGAGCAGTCCACCGACGCGATCGTCATCCATCACCCGGAGGCGAAGTACTTCAACGCGCGGTAGTCGGACGTACGTCGTACACTGGACGGTCCGATACGGCACCTGGCCGGTCGCACGCCCCCACCACCCGGGCGCGAGGCGACCGGCCTTTGTGCCCCCTGAACACAGAGGAGTGGGGCGCATGACGAGCGGTATTCCCGCCACCGAGATTCGGCCGGCCCGGGAGGCAGGCCTGCAGGCCGTGCTCCTGGACATGGACGGCACGCTGGTCGACACCGAGGGTTTCTGGTGGAACGCCGAGGTCGAGGTCTTCGCGGAGCTCGGCCACGTACTGGACGACACCCACCGTGAGGTCGTCGTCGGCGGTCCCATGACCCGCAGCCTCGGACACCTCATCTCGGTCACCGGCACGGACGCCACGCTCGCCGAGCTGTCCACGCTGATCAACCTGCGTTTCGTCGAGCTCATCGGCCGCGGCGTGCCGCTGATGCCGGGCGCCCAGCGCCTGCTCACCGAACTGGCCGCGCACGGGGTGCCCGCCGCCCTGGTCTCCGCCTCCCACCGGCGCATCATCGACGCCGTCATGCTCTCCCTCGGCTCCCACCACTTCGCCTTCTCTCTCGCCGGGGACGAGATCGAGCGGACCAAGCCGTACCCCGACCCGTACCTGACGGCCGCGGCACGGCTGGGCGCGGACCCGGCGCGGTGCGTGGTCGTCGAGGACACCCCCACCGGGGTCGAGGCCGCCGAGGCCGCGGGCTGCCAGGTCGTGGCCGTCCCGTCCATCGCCGCCATCGCACCGGCCCCCGGGCGGACCGTGGTGACCTCCCTGGAACGGGTCGACGTGCCTTTTCTGCGCTCTCTGATTACGTCCGTTCACTGAGCGTCGCCGTGAATTGAGTGGAAACTCTGGGCGCTTGCCCGGCTATTTTCCGTGACGATTCGGAGCGCCGAATTGTTTACCGGCCAGTACGCGGGGACGTGATACTTTTCACGTCGACGGCTGTCGACAGCGTGCGCCGGACGTGCTTCAGTCCGTCAAAACGCGGTGCGGTCAGGGTGGTTGTGTCCGGATTGCGGAGCGGCGGGTTGTTCGTTCCGCTGTCCGGATATCGGTACGGCGCTCCTTGTTATCCGCCCGTGACGCGGGCTCAACTTCTCCGTGTTCGGGGGCGGTCCACCGGAATGCCGGTCCTCAGCAATTACGGGTATCGTCGCCCCGCTCAACACTGCACGGCCAAGGGCCGGAAGAGGGAGAACAACGAGGATGAATCGCAAGCTACTGGTGCTGCCGGCCCTGCTGGGCCTCGCCGCGCCCGTACTCGCCGGGTGCGGTGACTCGACCGGCGGTGGCGGTGGCGGTGACGCGGTCGTCATCGGCACGACGGACCATATCGAAGTGTCCGACGAGCTGCCCTCTCCCGTGGACCCGGCCACCTCGTACGACGGTGGCACGTACAGCTTCTTCAACAACACCTTCCAGATGCTGCTCGGTTACTCCCGCAGCTCCACCACCCCCGAGCCGGACGCCGCCAAGTCCTGCGGCTTCACCGACACCAAGTCGGAGGTGTACCGCTGCACGCTGCGGGACGGCCTGAAGTTCGCCAACGGCCACGACCTCACCTCGGAGGACGTCAAGTTCTCGGTCGACCGTGTGCTGAAGATCAAGAGCGACTTCGGCCCCTCCAGCCTCCTCGCGAACATCGACAGCGTCGAGGCCCAGGACCCGAAGACCGTCGTCTTCCACCTCAAGGCCTCCGACGCGACGTTCCCGTACCGGCTGGCGACCCCGGCCGCGGCCATCGTCGACAGCGAGGTCTACAGCGCCACCCAGCCGCTCAACGGCCTGAAGATGGAGGGCTCCGGCCCCTACAAGCTCGACTCGTGGGAGGACGGCAAGGCCGTCCTCAGCGCGAACCCGAACTACAAGGGCCTGGTCAGCAACCGCAGCAACGACAAGATCGAGGTCCGCTTCTTCGCCTCCGCCAAGGAGATGATGAAGGCGCTCACCGACGGCGAAGTCGACGTGGTGAACCGCACCCTCACGCCGGACCAGATCAACGCGGTCGAGCAGGGCACGGTCGAGAACGTCAAGCTGACCGAGACCCCGGGTGGTTCGGTTCGCTACATGTTCTTCAACATCGACGACCCGTCCGTGAAGCCCGAGGCCGTCCGTGAGGCCATCGCGCGCGTCATCGACCGTGACGCCCTCACGCGCGACGTGACCGGCCGCACCGCCTCCCCGCTGTTCGGCGCCGTCCCGACCGGCATCACCGGCCACACCAACTCGTACTTCAACGCGTACGGCGAGCCCAACCGGAACAAGGCCGCCGAGGTGCTGTCCTCCGCGGGCATCAGCGCCCCGGTCAAGATCACCTACTCCTACCCGACGGACCGCCCGGCCACCCCGAACAAGGAGGAGGCCGAGAACGTGAAGAAGCAGCTCGACGCCACCGGCCTGTTCGACGTGACCCTCAAGGGCAGCCCCTGGAAGACGTTCCTGCCGGGCGCCGTCAAGGGCAAGTGGGCCGCGTACTCGCTCAGCTGGCTCCCCGACTTCCCGGACGCCGACACCTACATCGCGCCGTTCTTCGCGGAAGGGTTCCTCGACCTCAACTACGGGGCCGGGAACATCAAGAACTCGCTCCTGCCGGCCACCCGCCAGTCCGCGGACCGCAGCAAGACGGACAAGGACTTCTCGCAGATCCAGAACATCCTGGCGCAGGACCTCCCGATGATCCCGCTGTACCAGGACAAGCAGTACGTCGCCAGCCGCGACGGCATCACCGGAACCGAATGGTTCCTCAATTCCTCCTCGACCGCCCAGTTCTGGGAGATTGGTCGCGGTGTGACAGGATGAGCCACCCGCTGGGCGGACCCGGGAATTCCCCCCGGTCCGCCCGGCCGGGGCCGGCCCCGTACGACGAAGCTGTGAGGGAAGTCTCGTGAGGAATCGAGTCCAGCGACTGGCGCTCCCGCTCTCCGCGACCTTGACGGCGGTCGTGGTCGCCGGCTGCGGTACGGGAGGGTCGGACGGCGAGGCCTCCGGGGAGCCCCTCACGATGGGGATCACCGACAAGGTGACCGCGGTCGATCCGGCCGCCGGTTACGACGTCGGCTCCTGGATCGTGTTCAACAACGTCTTCCAGTCGCTGCTCAGCTTCCCCAGGGGCGCCACCAAGCCCGATCCCGAGGCCGCGGAGAGCTGCAAGTTCACCGACCCGGAGAGCAAGACGTTCGACTGCACGCTGCGGCAGGGTCTGAAGTTCAGCAACGGTGAGGCGCTGACGTCGGAGGACGTGAAGTTCTCCTTCGAGCGCACCATCAAGATCAATGACGAGAACGGTCCGGCGGTGCTGCTGGACGCGATCAAGACGATCGACACGCCCTCGCCGGAGCGGGTGGTGTTCCACCTGAAGTACTCCGACGCGACGTTCCCGATGAAGATCGCCTCGGGTGCGGGCTCGATCGTGGACCACACGCAGTACCCGGCGGACAAGTTGCGCACGGACGGCAAGGCGACCGGTTCGGGCCCGTACAAGCTGGACTCCTACGAGGCCGGCAAGCAGGCGGTGTTCTCGGTCAACGGGGACTACCAGGGCACGGCGGAGATCCGTAACTCCGGCATGACGATGAAGTTCTTCGGTGACGAGCCGGCGTTGAAGGAGGCGGTGGAGGACGGGTCGGTGGACCTGGCCTACCGTGGTCTGGACTCCGCCGACATCGCCTCGCTGCAGCGTAGTTCGATAGCCGGCGACACCGGGATCCAGGTCGTGGAGGGCACCGGCGCCGAGGTCCAGCACCTGGTGTTCAACCTCAAGGACCCGGTGGTGGGCGACAAGGCCGTGCGGCGCGCGGTGGCCTATCTGATCGACCGCAAGGCGTTCATCCGGGACGTCTACCAGCGCACCGCGACCCCGTTGTACTCGATCGTGCCAGCCGGTATCACCGGTCACAACACCGCGTTCTTCGACCGCTACGGCGAGGGTGGCGACCGGGCCGGGGCGCAGGCGGCGCTGGCGCAGGCGGGGATCACGAGCAAGGTGTCCTTCACGCTGTGGGCGACGCCGGTGCGGTTCGGGCCGGGTACCGTGGCGGAGCTGAAGGCGATCGCCAAGCAGCTCAACGACAGCGGGCTGTTCGACGTGGACGTCAAGAGCGCCGACGCCGACCAGTACGCCAAGGATATCGAGGCCGGCAAGTACGCCGTGTACGTGCGTGGCTGGGTGCCGGACTACCCGGACCCGGACAACTTCACCGCCCCGTTCTTCGGTGACGGCAACGTGCTGTCCAACAACTACGTCAACAAGAAGATCACCGGCGAGCTCATCCCGCGCACCGCCGCCGAGGACGGCCGCGCCGCGACCAGCGCCGACTTCGAGGAACTCCAGAACATCGTCGCCGACGACGTCCCGATCATCCCGCTGTGGCAGGGCAAGCAGTACGTGGTGTCCAAGGACAACATCAACGGCCTGGAGTGGACCCTCGACCCGTCCACCATCTTCCGCTTCTGGGAGATCCAGAAGGGCGCCTCGACCTCCTAGCCGCCACCCGGTCCGGGCCACCCGGTCCGGACCGCGACGCGACGAACGCCCCGGGGACGCTACTGCGCCCCGGGGCGCACCAGTCCGCTCTCGTACGCGTACACCGCCGCCTGCACCCGGTCGCGCAGCGCCAGCTTCGTCAGCACATGTCCCACGTGGGTCTTCACCGTCGTCTCGCTCACGAACAGCTCCGCGGCGATCTCCGCGTTCGACAGGCCCCGCGCCACCAGCTTCAGCACCTCGACCTCCCGGTCGGTGAGGGTGTGCAGCGCCTGCGGCACCGGCTCCTCACCCGACGGCAGCCGCCCCGCGTACTTGTCCAGCAGACGCCGCGTGATGCTCGGCGCGAGCATCGCCTCACCCGCCGCGACCACCCGGATCGCCTGCACCAGCTCGTGCGCCGGAGCGTCCTTGAGCAGGAAGCCGCTCGCCCCCGCACGCAGCGCCTCCACCACGTACTCGTCCAGATCGAACGTGGTCAGCACCAGCACCTTCGCCGGACCGTCCCGGCCCGGCCCGGTGATCTGCCGGGTCGCCTCCACCCCGTCCATCCGCGGCATGCGGATGTCCATCAGCACCACGTCGGGCTGCAGCACCCGCACCTGCTCCAGGGCCTGCTGGCCGTCCCCCGCCTCGCCGACCACCGCCAGGTCGCCCTCGGCCTCCAGGATCATCCGGAAGCCCGTGCGCAGCAGCGGCTGGTCGTCCACCAACAGGACGCGAATAGCCACAAGATCTCCTTCGCCCTCAGGACTCCCCATTCTTCCCCACCACGGGCAGCGGATACGGTGGGGGAGTCCCCCCGAAAGAGGGGCACACCGCCCGGTGGTCGCACCAGTCGCACAACCGGCTCGGCCGCGGCCGCCAGTCACCCGACTCCGTGGCCCGCGTGATCGCCTCCCACAGGGCCTCCAGCTTCCGGCCCACCGCCCGCAGCTCACCCTCCGACGGGTCGTACGTCAGCACCTCACCACTGCCCAGGTAGACCAACTGCAGCCGGCGCGGCACCACGCCCCGCAGCCGCCACAGCACCAGCGCGTAGAACTTCATCTGGAACAGCGCCTCGTCCGCGTACTCGGGGCGCGGCGCCCGGCCGGTCTTGTAGTCCACCACCCGCAGGTCGCCCGAGGCCGCCGCGACGTCCAGACGGTCCACGTAACCGCGCAGCGTCAGCCCGGACTCCAGCTCCGTCTCCACGTACAGCTCGCGCTCGGCCGGCTCCAGACGCGTCGGGTCCTCCAGCGAGAACCACCGCTCGACCAGCCGCGCCGCCTCCTCCAGCCACTCCGCCAGCCCCTGCCCGTCCGCCGCGGCGAACAGCTCCGACAACTCCGGACGCTCCTCCAGCAACCGCTGCCACTGGCCCGGCACCATCGCCCGGGCCCGGTCCGCCGTCCGCTCCGCCGCCGGCACGTCGAAGAGGCGCTCCAGCACCGCGTGCACCACCGTGCCCCGCGTCGCGGCCTGGCTCGGCTTCTCCGGCAGCTTGTCGATCACCCGCAGCCGGTACAGCAGCGGACACCGCATGAAGTCGGCGGCGCGCGACGGCGACAGGGAGGACGGCGGCCTCGGAGGAACGGCTTCGGTGCTGGTGCCCATGGCAGGACCCTACGGGGTGGCGCCGACAGCCGGTGTCGGGTCCCCGCAACCGGGCAATACCATCGACGTCGGAGCGTCAGCGACACGAGGGGAACCAGTGAGCGAGAGCCAGCAGCCGCCGCCGGGCGGCGAGAGGACTCCCGGACCCGACGACGGGCCCGCCAAACGTCCCCCGGGACCCGGCGGCGGCATCCTCATGGGCCGCTTCTTCGGCGTGCCCGTCTACGTCGCACCCAGCTGGTTCCTCGTCGCGGCCCTCATCACCTGGGTGTTCGGCGGACAGCTCGACCGCGTCCTGCCCGAGCTCGGCGGCGCCCGCTACCTCGTCTCGCTCTTCTTCGCGGTCGCCTTCTACGCCTCCGTGCTCGTCCACGAACTCGCCCACACCGTCGCCGCCCTCCGCTTCGAGCTGCCCGTGCGCCGCATCCAGCTGCAGTTCTTCGGCGGCGTCTCCGAGATCGAGAAGGAGTCCGAGACCCCCGGGCGCGAATTCGTCCTCGCCTTCGTCGGCCCGCTGCTCTCCCTCGTCCTCGCCGGGGTCTTCTACCTCGGCATGTACGGCGTCGACCCCGACACCGTCCCCGGTGTCCTCCTCGCCGGACTCATGATCAGCAACCTGCTCGTGGCCGTCTTCAACCTGCTGCCCGGCCTGCCCCTCGACGGCGGCCGGATGCTCCGCGCCGTCATCTGGAAGATCAGCGGCAAGGCCATGACCGGCACCGTCGCCGCCGCCTGGACCGGCCGCGCCCTGGCCATCGCCGTCCTCGTCGGCCTGCCCCTGCTCTCGTACGCCGGCGGCATGAGCGACGGCGGCGACGGCGCCACCGGCTTCGACTCCCTCACCGACGCCCTGCTCGCGGCCATCCTCGCCGCCATCATCTGGACCGGCGCGGGCAACAGCCTGCGCATGGCGCGGCTCCGCGAGCACCTGCCCGAACTCCAGGCCCGCACGCTCACCCGGCGCGCCCTGCCGGTCTCCTCCGACACCCCGCTGTCCGAGGCCCTGCGCCGGGCCAACGAGGCCGGCGCCCGCGCCCTCGTCGTCGTCGACGGCCAGGGCACCCCCACCGCGGTCGTCCGCGAGGCCGCCATCGTCGGCGTCCCCGAACACCGCCGCCCCTGGGTCGCCGTCTCCGGCCTCGCCCAGGACCTCAAGCCCGGCATGAAGGTCTCCGCGGAACTCGCCGGCGAGGACCTCCTGGACACCCTGCGTGCCACCCCGGCCACGGAGTACCTCGTCATCGAGAACTCCGGCGAGGTCTACGGCGTCCTGTCCACCGCCGACGTCGAAAAAGCCTTCCTCGCCGCCATGGCTCGCCCTTCTTAGAGGCTCGGTTCGCCTCCGGGGCGCTCCCCTTTTTCAAGGCTCGGTTCGCCTCCGGGGCGCCCTCTGCACCTGTCGACGGTCGACCATGCTCGGCTCCTCGTCCCTCGGAGCCTCCGCGTGCTCTCCCTTTCGACAGGCGCGCGCCCCTTCGGCTCACTCGCCGGGCACGCGTGTGCACCGTCCGGGCGCGATGGGCCCGGGCTCCCCGGGACCGGCCGCCCCTGCAATTTGCTCCGGCGCAGCACATGGAAGCGCTACCTCGGCGAGTGAGCCGAAGGGGCGCGGACGGTGTCGAAAGGGTGGGGGCACCGCCCGGCGGTAGCCGGGGGAGCGCGGAGGTCGCGAGGAACGAGTGACCGAGCACGGTCGACCGTCGACACCGTCTTGAGCGCCCCGGAGGCGAACCGAGCCCTAAAAAAACACCGGTAGGCTTGTCCGCATGTCCGAACCGACCGGTGCCGCCCGCCGACGCGGGCCCTTCAAGGTCGGGGACCAGGTCCAGCTCACCGATCCCAAGGGACGCCACTACACGTTCACGCTCGAGGCCGGGAAGAACTTCCACACCCACAAGGGTTCCTTCCCCCACGACGAGCTGATCGGTGCCCCCGAGGGCAGTGTGGTCCGAACCACGGGAAACGTCGCCTACCTCGCGCTGCGCCCCCTGCTCCCCGACTACGTCCTGTCCATGCCCCGCGGTGCCGCCGTGGTCTACCCCAAGGACGCGGGGCAGATCCTGTCGATGGCCGACATCTTCCCCGGCGCACGCGTCGTGGAGGCAGGCGTCGGCTCCGGCTCGCTCAGCATGTTCCTGCTGCGCGCCGTCGGCGACCAGGGGATGCTGCACTCCTACGAGCGCCGCGCCGACTTCGCCGAGATCGCCACCCAGAACGTCGAACGCTACTTCGGCGGCCCGCACCCCGCGTGGCAGCTCACCGTCGGCGACCTCCAGGACAACCTCAGCGACGCCGACGTCGACCGGGTCATCCTCGACATGCTCGCTCCCTGGGAGTGCCTGGAGGCCGTCTCCAAGGCGCTGGTCCCCGGCGGCATCCTCTGCGCCTACGTGGCCACCACCACCCAGCTCGCCCGCACCGTCGAGGCGATCCGCGAGCACGGCACGTTCAACGAGCCGTCCGCCTGGGAGACCATGGTCCGCACCTGGCACATCGAGGGCCTGGCCGTGCGCCCCGACCACCGCATGATCGGGCACACCGGCTTCCTGCTCACCGCCCGCCGTCTCGCCGACGGCGTCGAGCCCCCCATGCGGCGCAGGCGCCCCGCGCCCGGCGCGTACGGCGAGGACTACACCGGCCCGGGCGGCGGCAAGCCGGCCACCGGCGGAGCGTAACCACCCGACCCCGAAGCGCCGTCGCCGGCAAGACCGGCGGCGGCGCTTCGTCACACCCCCGTGGACATCTCCCGAAACACGGGCCCCGGTCGTACCAACTGACTGTGACCTGTGGCACCATGCTGGCCACCCCGCTCGACCAACTCCACAGGAGACAGGCGCGTGCAGCCATCCGCAGGGCCGGCCCTTCCGCACACCCGAGCCCGCTCGGTGCACTGGATCACGACCGCCGCGGTGATCGCCGCCGTCATAGGCAGCGCCGCGCTCGTGCAGCCCGCCGGCGCCTCCACGGGCAGGCCCGCCGCGGACGCCAGGACCGGCAAGCCCGCGCCCGCCGCCGTTGCGCCCCCGGACCCCCGTGCCGCGCACTTCCCCCTGGAATGCGCCGGGGCGCCCGTGGACGTCGTGGACCAGGCGTCGGGAGACCTCGACGGGGACGGCCGCCCCGAGACCGTCGCCGTCGTCCGCTGCCACTCCGAGACCGGCACCCCGCCCAGTGGCCTGTACGTGCTGTCGGCGGACCCCGCCACAGGCGCCGCCCCGCGCATCGTCGAGACCCTCGTCGATCCCAAGGAGCAGCGCAGCTTCAAGGACCTGAAGATCGACGGCCGCACCGTGCGGGCCACCGTGCTCGGCTACTCCACCGACGACGTGCCCCGTTGCTGCCCCGACCAGATGCGCGACTACAGCTGGGAATGGAGGTCCGGGACCTACTACGAGATCCCCGGACCGCTCGCGAACAGCGTGTGACAGATCACTCCGCGTCGGGTCCGTACAGTTCTACACTGTCCGAAACCCGACGCACATGAATACAGTCGCCAGGGCAGTCCCTGGCCGAATCCACCACATCGGTCAACAACGGCAGGGGAACCGGGACCGTCGCCCCGGGTGCCTGACGGAGTTCGTCGTCGTCGCCCTTGACGTAGGCGAGCCCGTCGATGTCCAGCTCGAAGACCTCGGGCGCGTACTGCACACAGATGCCGTCCCCGGTGCACAGGTCCTGATCGATCCAGACCTCAAGCGCCTCGACGACTTCCTCGCTCACCGCTACCTCGCCTGCCGTTCATCGTTCGGGAAGGGACAGCCCTTGACGGGCGTTGACCGGACCGACGATACAACCGGCCGCTTTCGGATGGTGATGGCTGGGTATCTCCCTGGCGGGAGGACGTGCGCAAGGGTGAAGATCGGACACACCCAGGACGTCTTTGTGATCTAGGGGTTTCAACCCCTACTGGCCCAGGTAGGGTCTGGAAGCGTCCAGCTCCCCTTGGAGGAGGTGAGGACCGTGGCGGCCCACGACGACGACATCAACCGTGGCGGCCGACCCGCTCGTGGATCGGAAGACCCCATGAGCCAGGTCGCCTTTCTTGAGCAGGAGATCGCCGTCCTGCGACGTAAGCTCGCCGACTCTCCGCGGCACACGAGGATTCTCGAGGAGCGGATCGTCGAGCTGCAGACCAACCTGGCAGGCGTGTCCGCTCAGAACGAGCGGCTGGCCAACACCCTCCGCGAGGCCCGCGACCAGATCGTGGCCCTCAAGGAAGAGGTGGACCGGCTCGCACAGCCCCCTGCCGGATTCGGTGTGTTCCTGCAGGCGAACGAGGACGAGACGGCCGACATCTTCACCGGCGGCCGCAAGCTGCGGGTGAACGTCAGCCCGTCCGTAGAGCTGGACGACCTCCGGCGCGGCCAGGAAGTCATGCTCAACGAGGCGCTCAACGTGGTCGAGGCCATGGAGTTCGAGCGCATCGGAGACATCGTCACCCTCAAGGAGATCCTCGAGGACGGCGAGCGGGCCCTGGTCATCGGGCACACCGACGAGGAGCGGGTGGTGCGGCTCGCCGAGCCGCTGCTGGACGGCACCCTCCGCGCCGGCGACGCGCTGCTGCTCGAACCGCGCTCCGGATACGTCTACGAACGGGTCCCCAAGAGCGAGGTCGAGGAACTCGTCCTCGAAGAGGTCCCCGACATCGACTACCGCCAGATCGGCGGCCTCAGCAACCAGATCGAGCAGATCCGCGACGCCGTCGAACTGCCCTACCTGCACGCCGAGCTGTTCAAGGAGTACGAGCTCCGCCCGCCCAAGGGCGTGCTCCTCTACGGCCCCCCCGGCTGCGGCAAGACGCTCATCGCCAAGGCCGTCGCCAACTCCCTTGCCAAGAAGGTCGCCGAAGTCACCGGGCAACCCCAGGGCAAGAGCTACTTCCTGAACATCAAGGGCCCCGAGCTGCTCAACAAGTACGTCGGCGAGACCGAGCGGCAGATCCGCCTGGTCTTCCAGCGCGCACGCGAGAAGGCCAGCGAGGGCACCCCCGTCATCGTCTTCTTCGACGAGATGGAATCCCTCTTCCGCACCCGCGGCTCCGGCGTCAGCTCGGACGTGGAGAACACCATCGTCCCCCAGCTGCTCGCCGAGATCGACGGCGTCGAGGGCCTGGAGAACGTCATCGTCATCGGCGCCTCCAACCGCGAGGACATGATCGACCCCGCGATCCTGCGGCCCGGCCGCCTGGACGTGAAGATCAAGATCGAGCGGCCGGACGCCGAGGCGGCCAAGGACATCTTCTCCAAGTACCTGGTGACGACCCTCCCGCTGCACGGCGAGGACCTCTCCGAGCACGGCGGCTCGCCCGGGGCCACCGTCGAGGCCATGATCCAGTCCGTGGTCGAGCGGATGTACTCCGAGTCCGAGGAGAACCGCTTCCTGGAGGTCACCTACGCCAACGGTGACAAGGAAGTCCTCTACTTCAAGGACTTCAACTCCGGCGCCATGATCCAGAACATCGTGGACCGGGCCAAGAAGATGGCGATCAAGGCCTTCCTCGACCACAACCAGCGGGGCCTGCGCGTCTCCCACCTGCTCGCCGCCTGCGTGGACGAGTTCAAGGAGAACGAGGACCTGCCCAACACCACCAACCCGGACGACTGGGCCCGCATCTCCGGAAAGAAGGGCGAGCGGATCGTCTTCATCCGCACCCTCGTCACCGGCAAGCAGGGCGCCGACACCGGTCGCTCCATCGACACCGTCGCCAACACGGGCCAGTACCTGTAACACGCGACCACCCTCCGGCTGCGGGTGCCCACGCAGGGGCACCCGCAGCCGGAGCATTTCACCCCGGCACCACCCAGGAAAGCGCGTAATGATCTCCCCACCACCGCCATCGCGTTCTAGGCTCAGCGGTACCGCACGAGGGCCAATCGCGAAGCGGTACTTGAGCGACCGGCCCAGCACGGGCCGCAGCCGGGCAAGGAGGGCCGCATGACCGTACGGCGAGTAATGGGCATCGAGACGGAGTACGGGATCTCCGTTCCGGGCCACCCGAACGCCAATGCCATGCTCACCTCGTCCCAGGTCGTCAACGCCTACGCGGCGGCGATGCACCGGGCGCGCCGCGCCCGCTGGGACTTCGAGGAGGAGAACCCACTGCGGGACGCCCGCGGCTTCGACCTCGCCCGAGAAGCCGCGGACACCAGCCAGCTCACCGACGAGGACATCGGCCTGGCCAATGTCATCCTCACCAACGGAGCCCGGCTCTACGTCGACCACGCCCACCCCGAGTACAGCGCCCCGGAGGTCACCAACCCCCGCGACGCCGTCCTGTGGGACAAGGCCGGCGAGCGCATCATGGCCGAAGCCGCCGAGCGCGCCGCCCAGCTCCCGGGCGCCCAGCCCATCCACCTGTACAAGAACAACACCGACAACAAAGGCGCGTCCTACGGGACCCACGAGAACTACCTGATGAAGCGGGAGACCCCCTTCTCGGACATCGTGCGGCACCTCACGCCCTTCTTCGTCTGCCGCCAGGTCGTCACCGGAGCCGGCCGCGTCGGAATCGGCCAGGACGGCCACGAGCACGGCTTCCAGATCAGCCAGCGCGCCGACTACTTCGAGGTCGAGGTGGGCCTGGAGACCACCCTCAAACGGCCCATCATCAACACCCGCGACGAGCCGCACGCCGACGCCGAGAAGTACCGCCGACTGCACGTGATCATCGGCGACGCGAACCTGTCGGAGATCTCCACCTACCTCAAGCTCGGCACCACCGCCCTGGTGCTGTCGATGATCGAGGACGGCTTCATCAACGTCGACCTCGCCGTCGACCAGCCCGTCCGCACCCTCCACCAGGTCAGCCACGACCCCACGCTGCGCCGGCTGATCACCCTGCGCAGCGGCCGGACGCTGACCGCCGTCCAGCTCCAGATGGAGTACTGCGAACTCGCCCGCAAGTACGTGGAGGACCGCTTCGGCACCGACGCCGACGACCAGACCAAGGACGTCCTCGGACGGTGGGAGGACGTGCTCAACCGGCTCGAGGGTGACCCCATGAGCCTCGCCGGCGAACTGGACTGGATCGCCAAGCGCGAGCTCCTCGAGGGCTACCGGCGCCGCGACTCCCTGGGCTGGGACGCCGCGCGGCTCCACCTCGTCGACCTGCAGTACGCCGACGTGCGCCCCGAGAAGGGCCTCTACAACCGTCTGGAGGCCCGCGGCCGCATCCAGCGGCTGGTGACCGAGGACGAGGTCGTCCGGGCCATGAGCAAGCCCCCGGAGGACACCCGGGCCTACTTCCGCGGCCGCTGCCTGGAGCAGTACGCGGACGACGTCGCGGCGGCCTCCTGGGACTCCGTGATCTTCGACCTCCCCGGCCGGGACTCGCTGCAGCGCGTCCCCACCCTGGAGCCGCTGCGGGGCACCCGCAACCACGTCAAGGAGCTGCTGGACCGCTGCCGCACCGCGGAGGAGCTGGTGCGGATCCTGTCGGGCGGCTGAGCAGGGCTGAAATCCGTCCGAACCGGGAATCATCGGGGTGGCCCCCGGACGTTGGGCAATACCGGGGGCCGAAGTCAGACCCTCCTTGTAGGGTCTGATCTTGTAGGACATGGACACCGAGCGGGGTGAGGGACACATGGCTACCAAGGACACCGGCGGCGGGCAGCAGAAGGCCACGCGTTCGACCGAGGAGGTCGAGGAGACCGCGCAGGACGCGCAGGCCGCCTCCGACCTCAAGGAGCGGCAGGAGAAGCTGTCGGACGACGTGGACTCCGTGCTGGACGAGATCGATGACGTCCTCGAGGAGAACGCGGAGGATTTCGTACGTTCGTTCGTGCAGAAGGGCGGAGAGTAGATCAACTTGGACGCGCCGGAAAAGCAGTGCCGCGACTGCGGCCAGGTGAAAGCGGCATCGGAATTCTGGCGGTCCAAGTCTTCGCCCGACGGACTGGCGTACTACTGCAGACCGTGCGCGAGCCGGCGCAACGCGGAGTCGGCGCGGCGGCGCGCAGAACGGGAGGGGCGTACGATGCGCCCCTCCCGTGGTCCGCGTGAATCCCTGCCCGAGGGTTACCGGCGTTGCCCGGACTGTGAGCAGGTTCTGCCGCTCATGGCATTCCCCCGCAACCGGAGCGCGAAGTCCGGCTTCGCCAGCTACTGCAAACCCTGTCAGAACACGAGATCCCGGGAGTCCAGGGACCGGCTGCATGGTGGGAGCCGTCACTACCACCTGAAGCGCCGGTACGGCCTCGGGGCCGAAGAAGTCGAAGCAAAGATCAAGGAGCAGTTCGGCATCTGTCCGATCTGCCTAACTCCCGGCCCTCAGCATGTGGATCACGATCACCTCACGGGTAAGGTGCGATCAGTGCTCTGCTTCAACTGCAACGGCGGTCTGGGGCAGTTTAAGGACAACCCAGAACTGCTGCGCCGCGCAGCGGACTACGTGGAAGGAAACGTGTGGAAGCCAACACTCGTAGCACCGGGCGTCTACCAGCTGCCTTCCTGACGCCTGGCTCGTCCTCGTTCGTGGACTTCCTGGGGGCGCACGCGCCGGGGATGCTCCCGGGCAACCGCACCCTGCCCGCCGTGAAGGGGGCCGTGGAGCTGCCGCACGGCACGACGATCGTGGCGGCGGCCTTCCCCGGCGGCGTGGTGCTCGCCGGTGACCGGCGGGCCACGATGGGCAACGTCATCGCCCAGCGGGACATCGAGAAGGTGTTCCCGGCCGACGAGTACTCGGCGGTCGGCATCGCGGGCACGGCGGGCCTGGCGGTGGAGATGGTCAAGCTGTTCCAGCTGGAGCTGGAGCACTACGAGAAGATCGAGGGCGCCACGCTCTCCCTGGAGGGCAAGGCGAACCGCCTGTCGACCATGATCCGGGGGAACCTGGGGATGGCGCTGCAGGGGCTGGCGGTGGTGCCGCTGTTCGCCGGCTACGACACGGACCGTGAGAAGGGGCGGATCTTCTCGTACGACGTGACGGGTGGCCGTTCGGAGGAGCACGGTTTCGCGGCGACGGGTTCGGGTTCGGTGTTCGCGCGGGGCTCGATGAAGAAGCTGTACAAGCCGGATCTCACGGAGTCGCAGACGGCGACGCTGGTGATCCAGGCGCTGTACGACGCGGCGGACGACGATTCGGCGACCGGTGGCCCGGATCTGGGGCGGCGGATCTTCCCGATCGTCACGGTCATCACCGACGAGGGCTTCCGCAAGCTGACCGAGGCCGAGACGTCGGAGATCGTCCGGGCCGTCCACGAGCGGCGGCTGGAGCTGCCGGACGGCCCGCGGGCCGGGCTGCTCTGACCTGGTCGTCCGAGATGCACTCGCTACTGACAGAAAGGGACGGATAGCCGGTGTCGACGCCGTTCTATGTCTCACCCCAGCAGGCCATGGCCGACCGTGCCGAGTTCGCCCGCAAGGGCATCGCGCGCGGGCGCAGCGTCGTCGTGCTGCAGTACACCGACGGCATCGTCTTCATCGCCGAGAACCCGTCCCGTGCCCTGCACAAGGTCAGTGAGATCTACGACCGGATCGCCTTCGCGGCGGTGGGGAAGTACAACGAGTTCGAGAACCTGCGGATCGGTGGTGTGCGTTACGCCGACCTGCGGGGTTACACCTATGACCGGGACGACGTGACCGCGCGCGGCCTGGCGAACGTGTACGCGCAGACGCTGGGCACGATCTTCTCGAGCGTGGGGGAGAAGCCCTACGAGGTGGAGCTGATCGTCGCGGAGGTGGGCGCGGACCCCTCGGAGGACCAGATCTACCGGTTGCCGCACGACGGTTCGATCGTCGACGAGCACGGTGCGGTGGCGGTCGGTGGCAACTCGGACCAGATCGGCAGTTACCTGGACCAGCGGCACCGTGACGGCATGACGCTGGCGGAGGCGCTGAAGCTGGCGGTGGAGTCGCTGAGCCGGGACAACAACGGCAGTGACCGGCAGCTCACGGCGGAGCAGCTGGAGGTCGCGGTGCTGGACCGTACGCGGCCGCAGCAGCGCAAGTTCAAGCGGATCCTGGGCCGGCAGTTGTCGCGGTTGCTGGAGGGGGAGGGGGCGGCGCCGTCGGTGGAGAAGGCCGAGAAGCCGGAGAAGCCCGCTCCGCCTGCGGCTCCGGTGGAGGGGGACGACGACCTTCCGGAGTTGGACGAGGACGTGTGACGGGTTACGGCCCGTTGCCGACGCCCCGGCCCGCCTGTGCGGCGGCCGGGGCGTCGGTCGTTTCAGGGGTGGCGTGGTGGGGCGGTGGAGCCGCGGACGACGAGCCGGACGGGGAGTTCGGTGCCGGTGGCGGGGCGGTCGGCGAGGGTGTCGAGGAGTGCGGTCATGCCTCCGGCGCCGACGGCGTCCGCGGGGAGGGTGACGGTGGTGAGTTCGGGTTCGACGGCGGTGGCGAGGGCGGAGTCGTCGTAGCCGGTGACGGAGACGTCGTGGGGGACGCGTAGTCCGTGGCGGCGCAGTGCCTTGCAGGCGCCGACGGCGAGGACGTCGTCGTCGCAGATGAGGGCGGTGGGGGGTGGGCCGGGCCGGGTGAGGAGGCGTTCGGTGGCCCGGCGGGCGTCCTCGTAGGTGAGCGGGGAGCGTTCGGTGGGCGGGGTGGTGCCGAGGGTGTCGGTGAGGGCCTGGGCGCGTTCGTGGAAGGTCCAGGTGTCGATGTCGGCGGCGAGGTGGGCGATGTCCCGGGGGTGGTGGCCGAGGCCGAGGACGTGCCGGGTGATCTGGCGCATGCCGTCGGCGATGGCGAGGTTGACGGTGGCGGCGGGGCCGGGTGCGGCGGGGTCGGCGTCGAGCATGACGAGGGGGAGTCCGCCGTCGCCGATGGCGGCGAGGGCGTCGGCGGCCATGGAGGAGGCGATGATGCCGTCGAGGGCGGCGCGGGCGGAGCCGAAGGGGTCGCGGGCGGGGCCGACGCCTTCGGGGGAGGGGTAGAGGACGACGCCGAAGCCGTGGTCGTCGGCGACGCGGGCGGCGCCGGTGTAGACGCGGGCGAAGTACTCGTTGGTGAGGGTGGGCACGACCAGGAGCGCGGTGCGGGTGCGGCCGAGGCGGAGGTTGCGGGCGGCGAGGTTGGGCCGGTAGCCGAGGTCGCGGGCGGCGGTGCGGACGGTGTCGGCGGTGCGTTCGGAGACCCGGCCGCGCCATTTGTCGCCGAGGACGAGGGAGACGGTGGCCTGGGAGACGCCGGCGGCGCGTGCGACGTCGCGTGAGGTCGGGCGCGCTGTGTCGGTCACCGTGGGGGCCTCTTTCGGCTGGGTGGGCGGGTGGCGGCGGGGTGTGCGGCTGGACCGGTGGACTGGGCTCATGGTACGTATGACCCACGACGTTATACGTACAACTAGCAAAGGGGCGGGCATGGGGACCGGTTACGCGGACCTGCTGCGGGCCCGGCACGCGGTGCGGCTGCTGACCGGCACCCTGGTCGGCCGGCTGCCGAACGCGACGGCGGCCCTGGGCATCGTGCTGCTGACCCGCGCGCAGGGCGGCGACTTCGCCCTGGCGGGGGCGCTGTCGGCCGTCTACGGCCTCGCCAACGCGGTGGGGCAACCCTTGCTGGGGCGGGCGGTGGACCGCCTGGGGCAGCCGAGGGTGATGTTCCCGGCGGCGGTGGTCTCGGCCGTGGGCATGGCCGTCTTCGCGCTCTCCGGGCCCCGGCCGCTGCCCCTGGCGTACGCCGCGATGCTCGTCGCGGGCTTCTTCACCCCGCCCCTGGAGGGCGGGCTGCGGGCGCTGTGGCCGGGCGTGCTCAAGCGCGAGGACCGGATCCACGCGGCCTACGCGCTGGACGCGGCCGCGCAGGAGGTCATGTTCGCGGTCGGGCCGCTGCTGGTGACGCTGCTGGTGGCGGCGTTCTCGGAGACGGCGGCGCTGCTGTGGATCGCGGCGGTCGGTGTGGCGGGGGCGCTGAGCGTGGTCACCGCGCCGCCGTCGCGGGCGTGGCGGACGCAGCCGCGCACCCCGGACTGGCTGGGGCCGCTGCGCGCGCCGGGCCTGCGCGCGCTGGTCGGCTCGTTCTTCTTCGTGGGGCTGGCGCTGGGCTCGATCGCGGTGGCCGCCGTCGCGTACGCCGACGGCCACGGCGGCGGGATGGTCTCCAGCTACGTGCTGTCGGGGATCGGCGCCGGGGCGCTGGCCGGCGGGGTGTTCTACGGGGCGCGGCAGTGGGCCGGGGTCCCCGAGCGGCGGCTGCGGCTGCTGATGGCGGGTCTGGCCGTGTGCTACCTGCCGCTGGCGCTGGTGCCGGGTGTCGCGGCGATGTCGGGCCTGGCGGTGCTGGCGGGGTTGTTCCTGGCGCCCTCGCTGGCCTGCGCGTTCGTGGTGGTCGACCGGCACGCCCCGGTGGGCACCGTGACCGAGGCGTTCTCATGGATCGTCACCACGTTCGGGGTGGGCGCGGCGGTCGGCACGGCGGTCGCGGGACCGGCCGCGCAGTACGGCGGGACCGCGGCGGCCTTCGGCGTGGCGGGTGCCGGCGGGGTGGCGGCGCTGGTGGTGCTGCTGGCCAGTGGGCGCTACCTCACGGTTCCAAACCCGGCAAGCGGGACAGAAAAAGATCGAATCGCCGCGGTCGAACCCGGTTTGAGGTCCACGCATCAGGCGTAAGGTCTCATCATGGACCGCCGCATTTTCGGGCTGGAGAACGAGTACGGCGTCACGTGCACGTTCCGGGGACAGCGGCGTCTGTCCCCGGACGAGGTGGCGCGGTACCTCTTCCGCCGTGTCGTGTCATGGGGTCGCAGCAGCAACGTCTTCCTCCGCAACGGCGCCCGTCTCTACCTCGACGTGGGTTCGCACCCGGAGTACGCCACTCCCGAGTGCGACAACGTGACGGAACTCGTCACCCACGACAAGGCGGGGGAGCGCATCCTCGAGGGCCTCCTGGTGGACGCAGAACGGCGCCTGCACGAGGAGGGCATCGCGGGCGACGTCTACCTCTTCAAGAACAACACCGACTCCGCGGGGAACTCCTACGGGTGCCACGAGAACTACCTCGTCGCCCGGCACGGGGAGTTCTCCCGCCTCGCGGACATCCTCATCCCCTTCCTGGTCACCCGGCAGCTGCTGTGCGGCGCGGGCAAGGTGCTGCAGACCCCGCGTGGCGCGGTCTACTGCGTCAGTCAGCGCGCGGAGCACATCTGGGAGGGCGTCAGTTCCGCCACGACCCGCTCCCGGCCCATCATCAACACCCGGGACGAGCCGCACGCGGACGCCGAGCGCTACCGGCGGCTGCACGTCATCGTGGGTGACTCCAACATGTCCGAGACGACCATGCTGCTGAAGGTCGGCGCGACCGACCTGGTGCTGCGCATGATCGAGGCGGGCACCGTGATGCGGGACCTGACGCTGGAGAACCCGATCCGGGCGATCCGCGAGGTGTCGCACGACATAACGGGCCAGCGCAAGGTCCGTCTCGCCTCGGGCCGGGAGGCCTCGGCCCTGGAGATCCAGGAGGAGTACTACTCCAAGGCGGTGGACTTCTGCGACCGGCGCGGCATCCGCAGCGGTGTCATCGAACAGGTCCTCGAACTGTGGGGCCGGACCCTGGAGTCGATCGGCAGCGGTGACCTGGACAAGATCGGCACCGAGATCGACTGGGTGATGAAGTACCGCCTGATCGAGCGTTACCGGGCGCGGGACAACATCACGATGTCGCACCCGCGCATCGCGCAGATAGACCTCGCGTACCACGACATCCACCGCCGCCGCGGGTTGTACTACCTGCTGGAGAAGCGGGGTCAGGCCAAGCGGATCTGCAACGACCTGAAGATCTTCGAGGCCAAGTCCGTGCCCCCGCAGACGACGCGGGCGCGGCTGCGCGGCGACTTCATCCGCCGTGCCCAGGAGCAGCGGCGCGACTTCACCGTCGACTGGGTGCACCTGAAGCTCAACGACCAGGCGCAGCGCACGGTGCTGTGCAAGGACCCGTTCCGGTCGGTGGACGACCGGGTGGAGAAGCTCATCGCCGGTATGTAGCGGCGGTGGCACAGGCGACGCGGGGCCCCGTACGTGTTCGTACGGGGCCCCGCCCACGCCGTAGAGTGGCGCGCACGCCAGACAACGCAAGATCGACCTGATGGGGATCCCCGTGCGCCGACGCTCTCTTCTCCTCGCCGTCCCTGCCGGCCTGCTCACCCTCGCCGGCTGCGGTGACGACAAGTCCGGCAAGTCCGCGACCAGCGCCAGCCCGTCGGGTTCCGCGTCCGCGTCCGCGCCGGTGAAGATCGTGGACGGCCCGCTGCCGGACATCACCGCCGGTACGAAGTTCGGCGAGAAGCCGACGGTCGCCAAGGGCCCGGGCCAGCCGAGCAAGGACCTGGCCGTCAAGACGGTGATCCAGGGCAACGGCACCACCGTCGCCTCGGGTGACTACCTCCAGGCGAACTACCTCGGGCAGATCTGGGACACGGCCAAGGTCTTCGACAACTCCTGGGACCGGGGCGCGCCGGCCATCTTCCCGATCGGCGTCGGGCGGGTCATCCAGGGCTGGGACAAGGCCCTGGTGGGCAAGAAGGTCGGCGACCGGGTCGAGCTGGCGATCCCCCCGAACCTGGGCTACGGCGAGCAGGGGCAGCCGGACGCCGGGATCAAGGGCACCGACACGCTGGTCTTCGTCGTCGACGTGGTGGACACCTTCAACGGCAAGAGCTCCGCCCAGGGCAAGGCCGTCCCGCAGAACGACGCCAAGCTGCCCAAGGTCGGCACCAACACCGACGGCCAGGCTCCCTCCATCGAGGTCCCCAAGACGGCCGCGCCGGCCAAGCTGGTCGCCAACTACGTGCTGGAGGGCGACGGCGCGGCGGTCAAGCCCACCGACACCCTGCTGCTGCAGTACAAGGGCGTGGTGTGGGACGGCGGCAAGGAGTTCGACTCCAGCTACAAGAACGGCCAGTTGGCCCAGTTCCCGCTGCAGCAGCTGATCAAGGGCTGGCAGGAGGGCCTGGTGGGCAAGAAGGTCGGCAGCCGCGTCATGCTCGTGGTGCCGCCGGACCTGGGCTACGGCGACAAGGCGCAGCCGGGCATCCCGGCCAAGTCCACGCTGGTGTTCAGCCTCGACATCCTCGCGGTGATGTAAGACTAAGCAGGTTGTCCGCACCTCTTTAGGAGCACGTACGTGAGCATCGAGAAGCCCGAGATCGACTTCCCCGGCGGTGAGCCGCCGGCCGAACTGGTGATCAGGGACATCTGGGAGGGCGAGGGCGCCGAGGCGAAGGCGGGTCAGAACGTCACCGTCCACTACGTCGGCGTGGCCTTCAGCACCGGCGAGGAGTTCGACGCCAGCTGGAACCGCAACTCTCCCTTCAGCTTCCCGCTGGGCGGCGGCCGGGTCATCAAGGGCTGGGACCAGGGCGTGCAGGGCATGAAGGTCGGCGGCCGTCGTGAGCTGACCATCCCCGCGCACCTGGCCTACGGCAACCAGAGCCCGAGCCCGCTCATCAAGCCGGGTGAGACGCTGATCTTCGTGGTGGACCTGCTGTCCGTCTGAGCGGCGTCCGGCCCGACCACGGCCCGGAGCCCCCGCCGACCGGCACCGCCGGCCCGGCGGGGGCTCCGTCGTGCGGTGGGCCGGCAGGGGCGGTCACCGGAACCGGCCTTCGCTTCAGCCACGCGGCCCGGTCGCGATAGGGTCTCGACGGAGAGCTGAACACGGAAGAAGGTTGCTTCGAGTGGCGATTGCCAAGGCCGAGCGGCTGATGAACCTGGCGCTGTGCCTGATGAACACCCGGCGCCCGGTCAGCAAGCGGGAGCTGCGCGCGTCCATCGAGGCGT
This sequence comes from Streptomyces sp. NBC_00510, assembly GCA_036013505.1. Classification (NCBI taxonomy): domain Bacteria; kingdom Bacillati; phylum Actinomycetota; class Actinomycetes; order Kitasatosporales; family Streptomycetaceae; genus Streptomyces; species Streptomyces sp. NBC_00510. The sequence continues at coordinate 7,438,680 of CP107851.1, forward strand.
ACCACGAGATCGGCTCCGACGAGGCGTTCAACCGCATGTTCGAGCGCGACAAGGACGACCTGCGCGAGCTCGGCATGGTCATCGAGACGGTGGAGAGCCTCGACGGTGAGATCGGCTACCTCGCCCGCCGTGACCGCAACCGCCTCCCCGAGATCGCCCTGGACGCCGAGGAGGCCGCCGCGCTGAGCCTGGCCGCGAAGGTCTGGCAGCAGGCGCGCTTCGCCGAGGCCGCCAGCGGAGCCCTGCAGAAGCTGCGGGCCGCGGGCGTGCCCTTCCACGACGAGGGCGACGACGGCGCGCGGGAGGCCGCCGGGCACAGTGCCCTGGAGCCCCGCATCCCCACCCCCGAGCCGGCGTTCGAGCCGCTGATGGTCGCCACCCGTGAGCGCCGCCCCGTCTCCTTCGACTACCGCAAGGCCAACGCCGTGCGCCCGGAGCCCCGCCAGGTCGAGCCCTGGGCGCTGGAGTGCTGGCGCGGCCACTGGTACCTGGCCGGCTGGGACCGCGACCGGTCCGCCGTACGCGTCTTCCGGCTCTCCCGGATCACCGGCCGGGTCCGCACCCGCGGCGGCGCCTTCACCACCGAGGTGCCCGACCACGTCGACGTGCGCGCCGCCGTCGCCAGCTGGGCCGGGGAGGGCGCGACCGCGACCGCCAGGATCCGGCTGCGCCGCGACTCCGGGTACCCGCTGCGGGCCCGCGCGGTGGAGATACTGCCGGTCGACGCCGACTGGGACGAGCTGGAGATCCCGTACGGGCACGGACTGGACGCCTGGCTGGTGGAGTTCGGCCCGGACGTGGTCGTACTGGGGCCCGACGAGCTGCGGGCCGACGTCGTGGACCGGCTGCGCGCCGTCGCCAAGGGCTGAGCGGGGGAGTACGGAGAGATGGCCAACGCGATCGACCAGACGCGCCGGATGTTGTCCCTGGTGACGTATCTGCGCGAGCGCCCCGGCGCCCGCGTGAGCGACGTTGCCCGCGCGTTCGGGGTCACCGAGGCCGAGCTGATCGGCGACCTGAACGTGCTGCCGCTGTGCGGCACGAGCTTCAGGGGCGGCGACCTGCTCGACATCGACACCGACGGCGAGCGGATCTGGTGGCACAACGTGGACGACGTCGCGCAGCCGCTGCGGCTGGCCGCCGACGAGGCCGCCGCGCTGCTGGTCGCCGCCCGTGCCGTCGCCAACCTGCCCGGGCTGCGGGAGAGCGACCGGCAGGCGCTGCTGCGCGCCACCGCCAAGATCGAGGGCGCCGCCGGCGAGGCCGCAGGCGCGTCCTCCCGGCTGTCGGTCACCTTCGAGTCCGAGGGCAGCGTCTTCGCCGACGTCGACCGCGCCATCGCCGAACGGCGCCGGCTGTGGATCCGCTATTACTCGCCGTCCCGGGACGAGCTCACCGAGCGCGAGGTCGACCCGATCCGGCTGTTCGCGGTCGGCCACACCTACTTCGAGGGCTGGTGCTACCTGTCGGAGGACCGGCGCACCTTCCGGCTGGACCGGGTCGCCGAGATCCGGCTGCTGGACACGCCCAGCGACCCGCCGCGCGTCGAGCCGCGCGACCTGTCCCAGGGGCTGGTGCAGCCGGCCGGCGACGACCCGGAGGTCGTGATCGAGGTCGGCCCCGGCGGCCGCTGGGTCGCCGAGTACTACCCGCACGACCTCGCCGAGGAACTCCCCGACGGCGGCCTGCGGGTCACCCTGCGCACCCCCGACCCGGGCTCGCTGCGCCGTCTCGCGCTGCGGCTCGGCCGCGACGGGCGGATCGTCTCCCCGGCCGGACTCGCCGGCAGCGCCCGCGACGCCGCCGCCCAGGCCCTCGCGGCCTACGGCGAGTGAGGGGAGCGCCGGCATGGACGACCTCGACACCCTCGACACCCTCGGTACCGTCGGCGACCCCGGCACGACCCTGCCCGGGGTGATCTTCAGGGCCTCCTGCCCGGAGTGCCGGACCAGCTTCGAGCTGTCGGCCGACGCCCTGCGGCTGGCCATCGGCGGCAGCCACCGGACCACCTTCTACTCCTTCACCTGCCCCGACTGCGGCTCCTCCGTCCGCAAGCCGGCGGGCGACCGCATCGTGGAGCTCCTCACCGACGGCGGCGTCCGCACGATGCGGCTGCACACCGGCTGAGCCGCTACGCTCGGCTGCCATGTGGTGGCTCTACCTGTACGTCGGCCTCGCGACCGCCGGCCTGCTCGTGCTCGGTGTCCTCGCTCTGCGTGTGTACGCCGAGGTGCGCGGCCTCGCCCGGCAGGTGGGGCGCAGCAGCGACCGCCTGCGACAGGCCTCCGAGGACCTGCGGCGGGCCGCGGAGCCGCTGGCGCGCGGCGCCGGCGAACTCTCGCGCTGACGACGCCGTCCCGCCGGCCGTGCCCGCGGACGCCGGGTCGGCGCCCTCCGCGGCACCCTCGTCCTCCCCCCTCCAGGAAGGTACGCTGCTGAAGCGGCCCCGGGAGAGCGCGGCGGGGGCGGCAACGGCAAGGACGCCGGGGGATTGCCAGGCGTTTACCCCCGCAGGTTACGATCGCTGGCAGAGCGGACACCGTGTCCACGGACCCGGAGCCCGCTGCTCAAGAACCCATGCCGCCTCGGTGAGAAGGTAAAGCTTATGTTCGGCAGGCTCGGCGCCCCTGAGATCATCCTCATCCTTGTCGTCGTTCTGCTGCTGTTCGGGGCCAAGCGCCTCCCGGACATGGCCCGCGGCCTTGGGAAGTCGATGCGCATCCTGAAGAGCGAGGCGAAGGCGATGAAGTCGGACGACGCGACGGCCCCGCAGGCGCCGGCAGACGCGCCCGCCGACGCCCAGGCCGCGCCGAAGACCATCCAGGCCGCGCCCGGTGACGTCGCCAGCGCCCGCCCGGTCTCCGAGACCCAGCAGCCCCGCCAGACGCAGAGCTGACACGACGACACAGGTACGGGCCGCCGGCGGGGATGCCGGCCACCGCTTGAGATGAGGACCTGGGTTGCTCAAGTCTGCCCGCAGTAAGCCGACGAAGGACCCCGAGGGGCGCATGCCCCTCGTGGAGCACCTGCGTGAGCTGCGCAACCGGCTCGCCAAGAGCGTGCTCGCGATCGTCGTCGTGGCGATCGTGGCCGCCTTCTACAGCCAGCAACTCCTGGAGTTCCTGGCCTCCCCGGTACCCAAGTGCGGCCCCGGGGTCGTCAGCAGCGGCGGCAACTGCGCCATCGTCACGTTCGACTCGCTGACGGCGCCGTTCGCGCTCACGATGCAGGTCTGCTTCATGGCCGGCGTCATCGGCGCCAGTCCGGTCTGGCTGTACCAGCTGTGGGCCTTCATCGCCCCCGGCCTGCACCGGAACGAGCGCAAGTACACGTACATGTTCGTGGGCGCGGCGCTCCCGCTCTTCCTGGGCGGCGCCCTCCTCGCGTACAAGATCATGCCTGTCAGCATCAAGGTGCTGATCAGCTTCACGCCCGAGGGCTCGTCCAACCTCCTGAAGCTCGACGGGGTGCTGGACTTCACCATCCGCATGGTGCTGGTCTTCGGTCTCGCCTTCGAACTGCCGCTGCTCCTGGTCATGCTCAACCTGGTCGGCATGGTCAGCGGCCGCCGCATGGCGGGCTGGTGGCGGGCCGTGGTCATGGGCGTCTTCGTCTTCGGCGCCGTCGCGACGCCGACCACCGACCCGGTCAGCATGATCGCCCTGTCCGGTCCGATCGTCGTCCTCTACTTCGGCGCGGTCGCCTTCAGCCTGGTCAACGACCGGCGTCGGCGCTGGCGCAACCCCGACGCGGAACTCTCCGACGACGAGGCCTCCGAGCTGGACCTCACCCCGGAGTCGATCGGCACCGGCGAGCGCGTCACGGCCTCCGTGCCCGAGCAGGCCGGGCCCGTCGAGGACGGACGCCGCTCCGGCGACTTCGACGACGCGACCTGACGCCGCGTGACCCCCGACGGGGCCTCGCCCGGACCATCCGGGCGGGGCCCCGTCGTCATGGGGCGCAGGTGGCCGTCGGCAGTGGTCGCCCTTCGACGCGGCGAAGGTCATGGGCATGTTCCGCACCAGGCCCTGAGGTGATCACGACGCCTCCGGAAGAAGGGGTGCCGGTGATCTCGACGGGTGGGCTACCGCACGGTAGGGTCCGCGCGTGACCAGCGAGATCACCCTCATCGCCAACCCCACCGCGGGGCGTGGCCGGGGCGCCCGCGCCGCCGGACCGGCCGCGGACGCACTGCGCCGCGCGGGCTTCGGCGTGCGCACCGTCGTCGGCACCGACGCGGCCGACGCCCTGGCGCGGGCCCGCGAGGCCGTCGCGGACGGCACGGACGCGCTGGTCGCGGTCGGTGGCGACGGCATGGTGTCGCTGGCCCTGCAGGCCGTGGCCGGGACCGGCACGCCGCTCGGCGTCGTCGCGGTCGGCACGGGCAACGACTTCGCGCGGGCGACGGGACTGCCGATACGCGAGCCCGCCGCGGCCGGGGAGGCCATCGCGCGGGCGCTGAAGGAGCAGACCGTCCGCGAGATCGACCTCGGCCGCGCCGGCGAACGGTGGTTCGGCACGGTCCTCGCCTCCGGCTTCGACTCCCGGGTCAACGACCGCGGCAACCGGCTGCGCTGGCCCAGCGGTCGGCTCCGCTACGACGTGGCGATGCTGGCGGAACTGGCCGCGCTGCGCCCCATCCCGTACCGGATCACCCTCGACGACGGCGCCGAGATGCAGATCGAGGCGACCCTCGTGGCCGTCGGCAACGGCACCTCGTACGGCGGCGGCATGCGGATCTGCGCCGGAGCCGAACTCGACGACGGGCGCTTCGACGTGTGCGTGGTCGGGCCGTGCAGCCGCGGCACGCTGCTGCGCGTCTTCCCGAGGGTCTACCGCGGCACCCACCTCGGCCACCCCGTGGTGACGGTGCACCGCGCGGCCGCGATCACCCTCGCCGCCGACGGCATCACCGGCTACGCCGACGGTGAGCCGCTGGGCCCCCTGCCCCTGACCGCGCGCACCGTACCGCGGGCGCTGCGCCTGCTGGCGCCGCAGTAGCGCGCGTCGAGCGTTGCGTGTCCACCGTCGTGCGCGGCGCGGCAGGGCCGGTTCGGCCCGGGGCCTGCCGTGGCCCGGGCGTACCGGGCATGCGCGGTCGGCGGCCGTCCGGTGACCTGTACGCAGCGCGTGTCCGCCCGCGTCCGGGGGGCCCTTCGAGTGCGGTCGGTCGCCCGGCTCGGCGGAGGCGACCCCACCCGTGGTCAGGAACGGTGGGGACGGTGTCGTGGGCGCTCAGGCGGCGGGGGTGGAGCGGAGGGTGTCGACGGCCAGGGTGAGGTCGACGAGTTCGCGGGGGTGGGCGAGGCGGCGGCCGGTGAGGAGTTCCAGGCGGCGCAGGCGGTTGAGGACCGTGTTGCGGTGGCAGTCCATGCGCTCGGCGGCGGCCCGGGGGGAGCCGTCGCACTCCATCCACGTGGCGAAGGTGCCCAGCAGGGACTCGCGTTCCTCGTCGGCGAGCTCCCGCAGCGGGCCGAGGACACGCTCGGCCAGTTCGCCGGCGAGCCGCCGGTCCGAGGCGGCCACGACCGTCGGCATCCGCTCCTCCCACAGCGCCACCTCGCCGTCGGAGGCGCACGTGGGCAGCGCCAGTTCGGCGAGCGTCAGGGCCCGGTGCAGTTGGGCCAGGCCGCGGACGACCGGGCTGACCCCCGCCCGTAGCCCGGGGACGGCGCCCAGGAGCGCGGCGAGCGCCTCGGGGGACCGGTCGCCGAGCAGGACGACCAGGACCTCGCCCGTGCCCCGAGGTGCCCGCAGTACCCGGCTGCCGGCGCCCACCGGGAAGGCGTCGTCGCCGGGCGTGCCGGAGGCCGAGGCCCGCACGCTGGTCACCGCGACCACGAAACGGCCGTCGCCCGGTACGCCCAGGGCCTGGGCGGCGGCGCCCACGCCGAGGCTCTCGGTGCGTCCTTCGAGCAGGGCGCCCAGCACGCGGGCGGCCCGCCTGCTGCCGCCGGCCCCGCCGTCGCCCGGCGTCTCGCGGTAGGCGTCGGCCAGGATCGCGGTCGTGCGCCGGCGGAACCCCCACATCCGCGGGGCGATGTGCACCATGAGCGGGATGTCGCGGGGATGGTGCGCGGCGACGGTGTCGACGAGGTCCTGCCACACGACCGCGCCGCCCACCCCGAAGACGTGCGCCAGCAGCTCCAGCGGCATGCCCCGCTCGGCCTGGCGGCGGCCGGCCTCCCGCATGTGCCGGGCCGCGTCCGCGTCGCGCTCCGGGTCGACGAGCCGGTCCAGGTGCATGGTGATCATCGTCGCGAAGCCGTCGAGGGAGCAGTCGGGGTCGTCGGCGTGGTCCACGAAGCCGGGGACCTCGGTGTGCAGCCGGGCCATGACCCGCTCCGACAGCTCGCCGGTCCGCTCCTTCATCCGCAGCGCCGCCGTCCGCAGCAGCTCCCGGGCCGCCTCGTCCTGCGGCTGCGGACGCGCCGTCACCGGGGCGCTCCCGGACCGTGCGCCGCGGAGATCCGCTCGGCGTCCAGGGCGAGCGCCAGGTGCACCACGTCGCGCGGTCGCGACACGGAGCGTCCGGTGAGCTCCTCCAGCCGCCGCAGCCGCCTGCGCACCGTGTTGGCGTGGCAGAACAGGGCGGTCGCGGCCTTCTCGACGGAACCGTCGGTGTCCAGCCACGCCCCCAGGGTCTCCAGGAGCACGGTGGCCTCCGTGGCCTCCACGTCCCGCAGCCCGCCCAGGACGCCGGCGGCGACCTCGCTCGCGACGTCCGGGCGGCGGGCGAGCAGCCCGGCCGGGTAGCGGCGGTCGAGGACGGCCACCTCGCCGTCCCGGGTGCAGGTGCGCAGCGCGAGCTCGGCGAGCTCCCTGGCGTGCCCGACGGCGCCCAGCCGGTCCACCTCCGGGCTCAGGCCCGCCCGCGTCCCGGTGGGCACCTCCAGCGCGGCCGCGAAGTCGCCGAGCGTCAGGTCGCCAAGGTCGGCCAGGAGCACCTCGCCGCCGACCGGGAACGCCCGGTGCACCCGCACCCCGGCGGGCACCCCGGCCCGCGGCCGTACGGGCAGCGAGGCCCCCGTCGTGCCGCGCACGACGGCGACCGTGAAGCGGCCGCGCTCGGGCAGGCCGAGGGCGTCCGCGGCCTCGGCGAGGCCCGGGGCGTCCACCCGGCCGGCGAGGAGCCCCTCCAGCGCCCTGCGGCCGCGCTGCCGGTGGAACGTCACCTCGCCGCGGGCCCGCAGATAGGCGTCGGCCATCAGGCGGCTGTCCCGCTCGAACAGGTCCCAGACCTCGGCGGCGGCGCGGGCGATCAGCTGCGTCCCCTCGGGCCCCCGGCCCTCCCCGGCCCGGACCAGCGCCAGCCACAGCGCGTCACCGGCCGTACGGCAGGCGCCCATCATCGGCTCCAGGGGGAACCCCTGCCACGCGCGGCGCTCCCCCACCCACGACAGGTACGCGGCGGACACCGCGGAGCGCCCCGGGTCGGCGAGCGAGTCGAGGACGGCGGCGACCGAACCCTCGGTCTCCGCCAGCAGCCCGGACGGTGCCAGAGCGGGCTCCCTGTAGGCGGGGTGCCGGTCCCGGATCCGCTCGACGATGTCCGCCGCCACCGGCCCGACCTGCGCGCGCACCTGCATCGCGGCGGCTCTCAGCATCTCGCGGTGCTCCCGCCCGGGGGCGCCCGCGATGCCCGCGGTGCACATCGGACGCGTCGTGGCGGGCGTGGCCATCCGATCTTCCTCTCGGCTCTGCGGGCGCGGAGCCCGGGTGGGCGGGCACCCGCACGGCATTCCTACCGGCTGGTAGTCCGGCCCCGGAAGACAGGTGACGCAAACGTGACCGACATCCGGACAGAACCCACACATCACCGAACACGCGGTCGTACGGGACGGCTCGGGCGGTGCCGCTGCACAGCCGGGCCCCGCCGCCGTTGGGAACCGCGACCAGAAACGCCCCCGCCCCTCGCCGAACCGCCCGCCATCTCTTCCCATGGAGCTCCCGCATCACCGGCCCCGGACGCCGGCCCCCCGGCCGCGCCCGCGGCGGCCCCCCGCGGCCCACCCCTCCAGGAGCAAGCACACCGTGACCCGGAAACAGCGCCTCAGGTCCTCCGTCGTCCTCACCGCCGCCCTCACCTGCGTCCTCACGGCCTGCGGCGGGGACAAGGGCACCGCCGCGGACGACGGTCCGGTCGACGCGAACGGTGTGAAGACGGGGCCCGGCATCACCGATTCCACCATCACCCTGGGCGTCCTCACCGACCTGTCCGGCCCGTACGGCCCGCTGGGCCGCTCGGTGCTGCAGGCGGAGAAGCTCTACGTCGACCAGGTCAACGCCAAGGGCGGCGTGTGCGGCCGCAAGCTCAAGCTGCTCGTCCGCGACCACGGCTACGACGTCGACACGGCCGTCGTCCACTACGGCGAGATGGAGCCGAAGATCGCCGCGATGCCGGGCCTCCTCGGCTCGACGATCATCAACGCCCTGCTCGACAGCATCGAGGTCGACGACGTCATGACGACGTCCCTCGGCTACTCCTCGGCCCTGCTCGGCCAGCCCACCCTGACGACCATCAACGCCACCTACGACGTCGACATGATCAACGGCTTCGAGTACCTGGCGGACACCCAGGGCCTCGGGCCGGGCGACCGGGTCGGCTACATCTACCTCGAGGGCGACTACGGGAGCAACGCGCGGCGCGGGGCCAGGTTCGTCGCCGACAAGCGCGGCATGACCCTCGTCGAGAAGAAGGTCGGGCCGACGCGCAAGGACCTGTCCGAGGAGGTGCGCGAGCTCGGCGAGGCCGGCGTGAAGGCCGTCCTGATCAGCACCAGCCCCGCGCAGACCGCCGCGGCGGTCGGCGCCGCCGCCGCGGGCGGGCTCGACGTGCCGTTCCTCGGCAGCGCCGTCGGCTACGACCCTCAGCTGCTGAAGACCCCCGCGGCGCCGGCACTGCTGAAGATGCTGCAGCTCGTCGCCCCCACCCCGGCGATGACCAGCGACACCCCCGAGGTCAGGAAGCTCGTCGCGGACTACAAGCGCCGCTACCCGGGGGACCCGCTGGACCAGGGACTGGAGACCGGGCACAACACGATGGCCGTCGCCGTCCAGGACCTGAAGTCGGCCTGCGAGGCGGAGGACCTGAGCAGGGAGGGCATCATCGCGGCGCACCGCCGGCAGAAGGGGTTCGACCCCGGGCTGGGTCCGGCCCTGGACTTCTCCGACCCGTGGCGGCCCAGCGCCACCCAGAGCTACATCGTCAAGCCGGACCGGGGCGTGCCCGGCGGTCTGGCCGGGGTGAAGGACGCCTTCAAGGTCCCGCTGGTGGAGCAGTACCTCACCACCATCTGAGTTTCCCGGGCGCGAGGCGCGGGGGTGGGGCGGGCGCGACACGCCCGGCCTCCGCGCCTCGGGTTTTGCTTCGGCAAAAAGATCATGTCGGCTGTCAGTGCGGCCCGGTAGTCTCGTTTTCAAGATGAACGACGAGATGTCTCCCGCCGAGCGGTACGCCGCTTCCCGGCTCCGCGCCGCCGAGCAGGCCACCGCACTCGCGGGCTTCCGCGAGCTGTACGAGTTCGGCCTGGACCCCTTCCAGATCGAGGCCTGTCAGGCCCTCGAGGCCGGCAAGGGCGTGCTGGTGGCGGCACCCACCGGCTCCGGAAAGACCATCGTGGGCGAGTTCGCGGTCCACCTGGCCCTCCGCGAGGGCCGCAAGTGCTTCTACACCACCCCCATCAAGGCGCTGTCGAACCAGAAGTTCACCGACCTCGTCAAGCGCTACGGCGCCGAGCGGGTCGGCCTGCTGACCGGCGACAACAGCGTCAACGGGGACGCGCCGATCGTGGTCATGACCACCGAGGTGCTCCGCAACATGCTGTACGCGGGCTCCCAGGCCCTCGACGGCCTCGGCTACGTGGTCATGGACGAGGTGCACTACCTCTCCGACCGCTTCCGCGGCGCGGTCTGGGAGGAGGTCATCATCCACCTCCCGCAGTCCGTGACCCTGGTGTCGCTCTCCGCGACCGTCTCCAACGCCGAGGAGTTCGGCGACTGGCTGGACACCGTCCGCGGTGACACGCAGGTCATCGTCTCCGAGCACCGCCCGGTGCCGCTGTGGCAGCACGTCCTGGCGGGCCGCCGGATGTACGACCTGTTCGAGGAGGAGCAGGGCACCGGCACGGGCGGGCAGCGCGCCGCCGTCAACCCCGACCTGGTGCGGCTGGCCCGCACGGAGAACCAGCGCGCCTTCAACGGCCGCGACCGGCGCGGCGGCAGGATGCGCGAGGCCGACCGCGAGCGCGAGCGGCGCCAGCAGCGCAGGATCTGGACGCCCAGCCGGGTCGAGGTCATCGAGCGGCTGGACGCGGAGGGGCTGCTGCCCGCGATCACGTTCATCTTCAGCCGCGCCGGCTGCGAGTCGGCGGTGCAGCAGTGCCTCCACGCGGGCCTGCGGCTCAACAGCGAGGAGAACCGGGCGAAGGTCCGGGCCATCGTCGAGGAGCGCACCAAGTCCATCCCCGACGAGGACCTGAACGTCCTCGGCTACTTCGAGTGGCTGGAGGGCCTGGAGCGGGGCATCGCCGCGCACCACGCCGGCATGCTGCCGACCTTCAAGGAGGTCGTCGAGGAGCTCTTCGTGAAGGGCCTGGTCAAGGCCGTCTTCGCCACCGAGACGCTGGCGCTGGGCATCAACATGCCCGCCCGCTCCGTGGTCCTGGAGAAGCTCGTCAAGTGGAACGGCGAGACCCACGCCGACGTCACCCCCGGCGAGTACACGCAGCTCACCGGCCGTGCCGGACGCCGTGGCATCGACGTCGAGGGCCACGCGGTCGTGCTGTGGCAGCGCGCCTTCGACCCCGTCCACCTGGCGGGTCTGGCCGGCACGCGCACCTATCCGCTGCGCTCCTCCTTCAAGCCCTCGTACAACATGGCCGTCAACCTCGTCGGCCAGTTCGGGCGGCACCGCTCCCGTGAGCTGCTGGAGACCTCGTTCGCGCAGTTCCAGGCCGACCGCTCGGTGGTCGGCATCTCCCGCCAGGTGCAGCGCAACGAGGAGGGCCTGGAAGGCTACCGGTCCTCCATGACCTGCCACCTCGGTGACTTCGACGAGTACATGTCGCTGCGCCGGCAGCTGAAGGACCGCGAGGCCGAGCTGTCCCGGCAGGGCGCGAACCAGCGCCGGGTGGCCGTGGCGGACGCGCTGGAGAAGCTCCGCCCGGGCGACATCATCCACGTCCCGGCAGGGAAGTTCGCGGGGCTGGCCCTGGTCCTCGACCCGGGCGTGCCCGCCGGCCGCAGCCCCGGCCACCACAACCGGCACGACCAGTTCCAGCACGACGGCCCGCGCCCGCTGGTGCTCACCGCGGAGCGGCAGGTCAAGCGGCTCGCGCAGATCGACTTCCCGGTGCCGGTCGAGGCGCTGGACCGGATGCGCATCCCCAAGTCCTTCAACCCGCGCAGCCCCCAGTCCCGGCGCGACCTGGCCTCCGCCATGCGCTCCAAGGCCGGTACGGCCGGCATAGCGCCGCAGCGGCAGCGCCGCCAGCGCTCGGCCGCCGCGGACGACAACGAGATCGCCCGGCTGCGGACCGAGATCCGCGCGCACCCCTGCCACGGCTGCGATGAGCGCGAGGACCACGCCCGCTGGGCCGAGCGCTACCAGCGGCTCCAGCGCGACACCAAGCAGCTCGAGCGCCGCATCGAAGGCCGCACCAACACCATCGCCCGCACCTTCGACCGGATCTGCGCCCTGCTCACCGACCTCGGCTACCTCGAGGCCGAGAAGGTCACCGCCGACGGCCGCCGGCTGGCCCGGCTCTACGGCGAGCTCGACCTCCTGGCCAGCGAGTGCCTCCGTGACGGGGTCTGGGACGGCCTCGGCCCCGCCGACCTCGCCGCTTGCGCCTCCGCGCTGGTCTACGAGTCCCGCTCCGCGGACGACGCCCTGCCGCCGCGGCTGCCCTCCGGCAGCGCCAAGCAGGCACTCGGCGAGATGGTCCGTATCTGGGGCCGCCTCGACGCCCTGGAGGAGGACCACCGCATCAACCAGGCCGAGGGCGTCGGGCAGCGCGAACCCGACCTCGGCTTCGCCTGGGCCGCCCACCGCTGGGCCTCCGGGCACGGCCTGGACGCGGTGCTGCGCGACGCCGACATGCCGGCGGGCGACTTCGTGCGCTGGACGAAGCAGCTCATCGACGTCCTCGGCCAGATCGCCGACGCCGCCCCCGAGGGCAGCCCGGTGCGGCGCAACGCCCGCAAGGCCGTCGACGGACTCCTGCGCGGCGTCGTGGCGTACTCCTCGGTGGGCTGACGACCGCGGCGCGCCGCCTCCGCGCGGCGCGCCCGGCCGGGTCGGCGGCCCCCTATGCCGAGAGGTACGCCCGCCAGCCGCCGTACGCGGTGATGTCGGCGGCGCCCGTGACGGCGGCCGGCTCGCACAGGAAGCCCGGGACGGTGGTGCCGTCCGCGAGACGGACCGGGCCGAGGGCCATCGGGTGGGGGAGCGCGGCCAGGAGCCGGCCGAGGCCCTCGGCGGGGAGTTCCCACACCTCGCACTCCACGGTCGCGCCCTCGTCCGGTGGCACGCGCACCAGGCCCGGCTTGGGCGGCGTGGTCGCCAGGGCGTACAGCCGGTACTCGGCGGCGGTCGTGGTCGTACGGAGCAACCGGGCGCCCAGGGACCGCAGTTCGCCGTTGAGCGGCTGGCCCGACAGGTGCGCGCCGACGACCGAGAAGGGGACGGTGGGGCGCAGCAGGCCCGCGATGGCGCTCTGGCGCTCCTCGGTGCGGGCGCGGCCCAGCAGCATCACCCCGAACGGCAGGCCGCCGACCTCGCCGGCGGGTACCGCGACCCCGCACATGTCCAGGAGGTTGGCGGAGTTGGTGAACCGGCCCAGGCGGGCGTTGGCCCCGACCGGGTCGGCGGCGACCTCGGCGAGCGTGGGGTGCCCGGGGGCCGTCGGCAGCAGCAGCGCGTCGGCGTCGCCGAGTGCGGCCATGGCGCGGTCCGTGAGCGCGGCCAGCCGCTCACGGTCGGCGAGGAGGCGGTGCGCGGGGATGTCGCGTGCGGCGGTGATGATGCGCGCGACGGTCGGGTCCAGGTCCGGGCTCCCGGTGTGTTCGTCGATGAAGCCACCCACGGCGGTGTAGCGCTCCGCCACGAAGGCGCCCTCGTAGAGCAGCGCCGCCGCGGCGGAGAACGGCGTCAGGTCCACCGGGCGCACCTCCACGCCCGCGGCGGCCAGGCGTCCGGCCGTCCACGAAAAGGCCTCCGCCCACCCCGGGTCGAGCTCCCCGAGCTGCTCCAGGGGCGGCACCGCCACGCGCCACGGCCCCGGACGGCGGGCGGGCGGCGGAGCCTGCGGCACGTCGGCGACGACACCCAGCGCCCGCTGCGCCTCCGGGAGCGTGCGGGCGAACACCGTGACGCAGTCCAGGCTCGCGCAGGCGGGCACCACGCCCTCCGTCGGCACCAGCCCCCGGGTCGGCTTGATCCCCACGATCCCGTTGAACGCGGCGGGCACCCGCCCCGAACCTGCCGTGTCCGTGCCGAGGGCGACGTCCACGATCCCGAGCGCCACGGCGACCGCCGAGCCCGCACTCGAACCGCCGCTGACCCGCGCCGGGTCGTACGCGTTGCGCACCGCCCCGTACGGGCTCCTGGTGCCGACCAGCCCCGTCGCGAACTGGTCCAGGTTGGTCGTCCCCAGCACCACCGCGCCGGCGGCGCGCAGCCGGGCCACGGCGGGTGCGTCGGCGTCCGGCCGGTACGCGTAGGAGGGGCAGCCGGCGGTCGTGGGCAGCCCCGCGACGTCGATGTTCCCCTTGACGGCGACCACCGTCCCGGCCAGCGGCAGCGGGTCAGCGGCGTCCAGGGCGGCGGCCTCCGCCTCCACCTCGGCCTGCGGCCGCAGCGTGATCCACACCTCGGGGCGGTCCACTTCGGCGATGCGCGCGTACGCGGCCCGGACGCGGTCCAGGGCGGGGGTGCCGGAGGGGGTCGGAGTGGGCATGTCGGGTTCTCCTTCACGGGTGTCTTCCCGCCCGGCCACCCCCCTACCCGGGACGGCGCCGCGATCGCCGCACCGGCGCCGATCAGGGCGTGGGTGTGGCGCCCGGGGTGAGGTGGGTGAGGTGGGTGCGGTCGGTCGGATGGCGGCGGGGTGGTGTCCGGCCGGGCGGTCGGGTGCCCCGGTCGCGGGGGCCGGCCGCGACCGGTGGGAAAGGCGGGACGTCCGGGCGTCGAGCACCGGAGGCAGGCGCAGCAGGGGCGGGCTACAGGGGGCGCAGCGTGAGCAGCACCGTGCCGGCGTCGACCTGGTCCCCCGGGGTGACCAGGACCGCGTCCACGACGCCGTCCACGGGGGCCTCGACCGGGGACTCCATCTTCATCGCCTCCAGTGCCAGCAGCCGCTGCCCGGCCCGTACCCGGTCACCCGGACGGACCGCGACCTGCCACACCGACGCCGGGAACTCCGCCTCGACCGCGCTGCCGCCCTCGGGCACCGTGACGCCCGTCGTGCCCGCGCCCGCCACCGGGGACGCGGCCGCCTCCGCACGGGCGAACTCCCCGGCCGCCTCCCACGCGTCCCGCTCGGCGGCGAACGCGGCCGCCTGCCGGGCCCGGAAGGCGCCGATGGATGCGGCGTTGGCGTCGAGGAAGGCCTGGTGTCCGGCGAGGGCGAACTCGCCCTCCTCGACCCGGAGTTCCAGGCGCCCTGCGGCCATGTCGGCGCGCATCTCCAGCAGTTCGCCGGCCTCGACCGGGAACCACCTGATGCGGTCGAAGAACCGCAGCAGCCACGGCCGCCGCCCGGCCGTCGCGCCCCGCCCCCAGACCTGGACGGTGCGGCCCACGAACTGGTAGCCGCCGGGTCCCTCCATGCCGTACACGCACAGGTAGGCGCCGCCGATGCCGACGGAGTTCTCGGCGGTCCAGGTCCGCGCCGGGTTGTACTTCGTGGTCACCAGCCGGTGCCGTGGGTCGAGCGGGGTCGCGACGGGCGCGCCCAGGTAGACGTCACCGAGCCCCAGCACCAGGTACTCCGCGTCGAAGACGGTGCGCCGGACGTCCTCCACCGACTCCAGCCCGTTGACACGGCGGATGAACTCGATGTTCCAGGGGCACCAGGGCGCGTCGTCCCGCACCCCCGCCATGTAGCGGGCGACGGCCTCGCGCGTGGCGGGGTCGTCCCAGGACAGCGGCAGGTGGACGGTGCGGCTGGGCACCACCAGCCGCTCGGCGGGCGGCAGGTGCCCCTCCGCCTCGCGCACGCAGTCCAGCAGCTTGGCCGTGGACAGCACGTCCGGGTCGACGTGCACCTGCAGCGAGCGGATGCCCGGCGTGAGGTCGACGACCCCCGGCGGTCCGGCGGCGGCCAGGTGCTCCGCGAGGGCGTGGACGCGCATCCGCAGGGCGAGGTCGAGCTGCATCGGCCCGTACTCGACGAGCAGGTTGTCGTCGCCGCTGCGCCGGTACGTCACCGACGGGCGGCCCTCGCCCTCCGGAAGGCGCCCGAGGACCCCGCCGTCGCCGAGCTCGGGCCGGGAGGCGCGCGGCGCGACGGCGGGGGAGCGCCGCAGGGCGGCCGCCGTGTCCTCGGTGACCGGCACGAACCGCACGGTGTCACCGGGACGGAGCTGCCCCAGCTTCCAGCGCTGCCCGGTGACGACGGTCGCCGGGCACACGAAGCCGCCCAGCGAGGGCCCGTCCGGGCCGAGCAGCACGGGCATGTCGCCGGTGTAGTCGACGGCGCCGACCGCGTACGGGGTGTCGTGGATGTTGGAGGGGTGCAGCCCGGCTTCACCGCCGTCGGCGCGGGCCCAGCGCGGCTTCGGGCCGACCAGGCGGACGCCGGTCCGCGCGGAGTTGAAGTGCACCTTCCACTGCGCCGCGTAGAAGTCGCGGACGTCGTCCTCGGTGAAGAACTCGGGCGCTGCGTGCGGTCCTTCGACGGCGGCGACGTGCCACGCGGTGGTGAAGTCCGGTCGCCGGTCCACGGGCACGGTGGTACCGCCGCAGGCCCCGCCCCCGTGGAGCACGTCCCCGGAGCGCAGCGCCCGGCCGCCGTGGCCGCCGAACCGCCCCAGGGTGAAGGTGGCCGCGCTGCCCAGGTACGCGGGGACGTCGAGCCCGCCGTCGCCGAACAGCACGTACGTCCGCAGCCCCGGCCCCTGCGGAGCCGGTACGTCCAGCTCGCCGCCGGCCGGTACGGTGACCGGCTCCCACTGCGGCACCGGCCGGCCGTCCACGGTCACGGCGACGGGCGCGCCGGTGACGCAGACGGTCGTGGCGTGCGTGAAGCGCAGCCGCGGGCCGAGCAGGGTGCACTCCAGGCCGGGGGCACCCTCGTCGTTGCCCAGCGCCTCGTTGCCGAGCCGGAAGGACAGGTCGTCCATGGGCCCGCAGGGCGGCACGCCGACGTGCCAGAGCCCGGTGCGGCCGGGCCAGTCCTGGACGGTGGTCAGCGTGCCCGGCCGCAGCACCTCGACGCGTGGCGTCGGGTCGGCGACGCCCTCCAGGGTCGCCGTGGTGTGCGCGGCCGCGCGCAGCGCGGGCTCGGCGACGGCGGCGCGCAGCAGGCCGAGGTTGGTCTCGATGCCGCCCACCCGGGTCGCGGTGAGCGCGCGGGCGAGCCGGTCGAGGGCGTCCTCGCGGTCGGTGCCGTGGGCGATGACCTTGGCCAGCATCGGGTCGTACGCGGTGGTCACCTCGGTCCCGGTCTCGACCCAGGCGTCCACGCGGACGCCCTCGGGGAACGCGACCTCGGTCAGCACGCCCGCGCCGGGCCGGTGCCCGCGGCTGGGGTCCTCGGCGTAGACGCGGGCCTCCACGGCGTGACCGCGCGGCGGGCCCGGCTCCGTGACCACGCCGGTGTCGCCCTGCGCGAGGCGCAGCATCCACGCGACGAGGTCGACGCCGTACACCTCCTCCGTCACCGGGTGCTCCACCTGCAGGCGCGTGTTGACCTCCAGGAAGTACGCCTCGTCGCGGGCGGCGTCGTACACGTACTCCACCGTCCCCGCCGAGCGGTAGCCGACGGAGGCGCACAGGTCGCGGGCGCTGCCGGCGAGGCGGCGGCGCACGGCGTCCGGCAGACCGGGGGCCGGGGCCTCCTCCAGGACCTTCTGGTTGCGGCGCTGCAGGGAGCAGTCGCGGTCGCCGAAGTCGACGACCCGGCCCCGCCCGTCGCCGAAGACCTGCACCTCGACGTGGCGGGCCCGCTCCACCAGGCGTTCCAGGAACACGCCCGCGGAGGAGAAGGAGGCCGCGGCCACGCGCCGCACGCCCTCCCAGGCCCCGGTCAGCTCGGTGGCGGAGCGGCAGGCCCGCATGCCGATGCCGCCGCCTCCGCCGGTGGCCTTGAGCATCACCGGGTAGCCGAGGGCCCGCGCCGCCTCCAGGGCGGCGTCGAGGTCCGCCAGCAGCCCGGTGCCCGGCAGCAGGGGCACCCCGGAGGCCTCGGCGGCGGCGCGCGCGGTGTGCTTGGTGCCGAAGAGCGCCAGCTGCTCCGGCGTCGGCCCGACGAAGACCAGGCCGGCGGCCTCGCAGCGGCGCGCGAAGTCGGCGTCCTCGGAGAGGAACCCGTAGCCGGGGTGGACCGCCCCCGCCCCGGTGGCGCGGGCGGCGGCCAGGACGGCGTCGGCGTCCAGGTAGCTGGCCTTGGCCGGGGCCGGGCCGAGCCGTACGGCGTGGTCGGCGAGGCGCACGTGCGGGGCGGAGCGGTCGGGGTCGGAGAAGACGGCGACCGTGCGCAGGCCCATGCGCCGGGCGGTGCGGATGACGCGGACGGCGATCTCGCCGCGGTTGGCGACGAGGAGGGTGTCGAAGGCGGCGTGGCTCACGGCGTGGGTCATGCGCGGCCGCCGGAGACCGTCATCTCGACCGGGGTCGGGTCGAAGCCGTTGCAGGGGTTGTTGATCTGCGGGCAGTTGGAGACCAGGACGAGGACGTCGGTCTCGGCCCGCAGCACGATCCGGAGCCCGGGGGCGGAGATGCCGTCGACGATGCCGAGGGTGCCGTCGGGCTCGACGGGCACGTTCATGTACCAGTTGACGTTGCCCACCAGGTCCCGCTTGCCGAGGCCGTACCTGGCGCCCTCGGCGAGGAAGTTCTCCACGCAGGCGTGCTGCGACCAGGTGTGGTGGCCGTAGCGCAGGGTGTTGGACTCCTTGGAGCAGGCGCCGCCGATGGTGTCGTGGCGGCCGCAGGTGTCCTCCACGACGGTCATCAGCGGGGTGTGCTCGTTGGAGAGCAGCACGCTGCCGGTGGTCAGGAAGATGCCGCCCTGGGCCTGGAGGGTGTCCGGCGCGCTGTAGCGGATGGCCGTGTCGTGGGCGTCGTACACCAGGAAGTCCACGGCCTGGTTGCCGCCGAGGTCGGTGACGGTCAGGTGCTCCCCGGCGCGGACGACCGCGGACCAGGGCGCGCGGGCGGGGACGAGAGCGGTCTCGCTGGTCACTGCAGCCCCCTGGCGGCGAGGTGGTCGGCGGTGTTGAGGAAGGCGCGGCGGCCCTCGGGAGTGGCGTCCCACAACGGGTCCCCGGGCGCGGTCGGCGCGGCGCGCCAGGCCAGCACCTCCAGTGGTGTGCAGACGTACTCCGGCCGCGGGTCCAGCGGGTGCGGCACGTTCGCGATCAGCACGGTCAGCGGCTGCTCGGCGCGCAGGGTGACGGACGCCCCGGGGCCCGCGGAGCCGGTGAACTCCAGCTTGCCGTCGGCGACGACGCGGACGCCCTGGAAGAAGGAGACCGACGGCGGCAGGTCGCGCGGCTCGAGGCCGTTCTTCAGCGCGGCCAGCTTCAGCAGCTCGCGGCCCGCGGGGGAGGGGCCGTGCGCCGAACCGTCCCCGTACAGGGCGGTGTTGCGGACGGCGGTCGAGGTGCCGCAGAGCGCGTCGTGCCGGCCGCCGGTGTCGGCCACGACCGAGGCGAGCACCCGGCCCTGGTCGGACAGGAGCAGGTGGCCCGCGCCGAGGTAGGCGTTCCACAGCACCTTCACCGTGTCGGCGGTGTTGAGCCGCTCCCAGGGGCGGTCGGCGACGTACAGCAGCAGGTGGGCGCAGGCGTCGCCCGCCAGGTCGGTGAGCCGCAGTTCGGTGCCGCGGGCCAGCACCTTGTGCGTGTACGCGCCCGCCGCCACGGTCTCCGCCCAGACCAGGTCCCGCGGCTCGACACCGGGCGGCGGCCGCTCCGGCCAGTGCGCGGCGGGCAGCACGGGCATGGCGTCCACCCGCGTCCCCTCCTGCGCGCGGGCGTGGTCCCGGGCTCCGTGAGGCGTCCCTGTCGACACGGCGTTCCACCTCCAATTTCTGTCGTCCGACAGAAATTAGGCGGCGGTGGATTCGGCGCCATTGCCCGTGCGTTTCCTGACGGTTACCGGGTGCTCACGCCCGCACGGCCCGTGATCCCGGTGGCGCCGGACCGGAGCCCGGTGTGCCGGGGCGTCGCCCGGACGCCGGGCGGCACCGGTCACTTCGGGGCTCGCTGCGGAGCCGTGCGGCGGTCCGGTGCTCCGGGGCACCCGTACCGTGTGCCGCCCCGCGTGCGGGGGCCGGGCACCCCGGGGGGTCGGGCGGCTGTGCGAGGATCGAGGCGTGAGCACCACGGGACGGCGCGTCGGGCGGCCGCGCGCGCAGGCGCGGCCGGACAGCGGCCTGACCGCCCGCGAGGAACTCCTCGCCGCCGCGGCCGAACTGTTCAGCACACAGGGCTACGCGGCCACCACGACCCGCGCCGTCGCCGAGCGCGCCGGGATGCGGCAGGCCTCGATGTACCACTACTTCGGCGGCAAGGAGGACCTCCTCGCCGCGCTCCTGGAGGGCACCGTCCGCCCGTCCCTGGACCTCGCGCACTCGCTCGTCGCCCGCACGGACGCGCCTGCCGAGGCCCGGCTGTGGGCACTGTGCCGGGCGGACGTCGCCCTGCTGTGCGGGGGGCCGCACAACCTCGGCGCGCTCTACCTGCTCCCCGAGGTCCGTGCCGAGCGCTTCGCCGGTTTCCGCGCCGCCCGGGACGAGTTGAAGGCCGCCTACGCGGCCCTGCTGGCCGCGACGGTGCCGGGCGCCGCGCTCCGCGCCGCCGATCTCGAGGTCCGCGCCGACCTCGTCTTCGGCCTCATCGAGGGCGTCATCCTCATCCGGCGCGACAGCCCGATCCCCGACGGGCCGGCCTTCGCCTCCGCGACCGCCGACGCGGCGCTGCGCGTCGCCGGCTGCCCGGACGGCGGCCTGGCCGCCCTGCACCGCGAGGGCGAGGCCCTGCTGGCGGTGTGACGCGGCCCCGGGAGGTCAGTCCCCGGTCAGCCGGGCCGCCAGAACGATCAGGTCGGCGACGCGCAGGACGCGGCCGGGCGAGCCCGGTACCGGCACGTGCAGGTGAGCCGTCCAGCGCTCGGGTACGGCCGCGAGGCCGTACACCGCGCCGGCGAGGGTCCCCGTGACGGCGGCGACGGTGTCGGTGTCGCCGCCCAGGTCGACCGCCGCGCGCAGCGCGGCCTCGAAGCCGCCGGTGGTCCGCACGGCCCAGACCGCGGAGCCGAGGCAGGGCCAGACGGCGCCGTTGAACTCCGTGGCCAGACCGGGGTGCCAGCCGGGCGCGAGGACGGCGGCCCACCGCTGGTGGAAGGGCTCGGGGACCTGCGCCAGCGCATCGGCCACGGCCGCGGGGGCGACCGGGTCGCCGCCGTCGAGGGCCACGCGTACCAGGTCGTGGAGGATCGCGCTGCCCTCCCAGGCGGCGCGGTCGCCGTGGGTGAGGGCGGCGATCCTGCGTGCGGCGTCGAGGGAGGCCGCGCGTCCGTGTCCGGCGAAGTGGACGGCGGCGGGGGCGGCCCGCATCAGGGCGCCGTTGCCCGCCGCCCGGTGATGCGTCTGGAAGTGCACCGCCGCGGCCAGGTCCCAGGGGTCGCCGGAGGTCAGGACGGCCTCGGTCTGCAAGCCGATGTCCTTGGGGTCGGCGGCCGCCCACCGCACGAATCGCGCGAAGACGTCGGGGAGGTCGAGCCTGCCCGATTCCAGCAGGGAGTCGGCCACGAGCACTGCCATCTGCGTGTCGTCGGTGGCCTCACCGGGGTCCCAGCCACCGCCACCGCACATCTCGTCACCCGTGCCCGGCGCGGGGAAGCGGGCGCTGAACGCGCCCGCCGGGCCGAACTCGAAGGGCGCGCCGAGCGCGTCGCCGACGGCCGATCCGACGATCGCGCCCGCAGCGCGTTCCTTACGGTGCGTCACTTGTCAGCCCGCGCGACGGCCATGCCTGGTGTTCCACGCCGACGGACGGCGCGCCGCGCCCGGTCGCCCTCCGCCACGCGAGGCGGGCTCCGAGCCCGAGGCCGACGGACAGGAGCACCGTGATGGGCAGTGAGGGGATGACGACCGGGGCGTGATCGCCCTCGGCGACATTGACGGCGACGGCGACGGCGGCGACGACGACGCCGAGCGCGGCGAGGGCCAGGACCACGGCGGCGGCGGTCCAGTGCGCGGATTCCACGGCTGTACCGTACGCGCCCACCACGGCAGGCGGGGCATCGGGTCGGCCGCGGACATGCCCGGGGCCGCGAGCGCCCGGCGCCCGGGCGAGGGAGGCACCTTGTCGGTTTGTCGACGAATAGTGAGTCGCCTCACATCCCACGCCCGACGGATGGTGACCATGGGCCGGTGAGCCGCACGCTTTCGTCATCTGCCTGTGGGATCGGGGGCGTTGATGGCGGAGTTGCGGTGCACGAACGAGTCGTGCGGGTCGACGCGGGTGCAGAGCCTGCAGTTGTTCGAGGCGACGGTCGAGCCGGGTTCGTCGTTGAAGGCTGATCTCGGACGGCCGCCGAAGGCCGAGCGTGCCTTCGCATGGCCATTGGGTCTGCTCCTGTTGGGGGTGGCGCTGCTCGTGTCGGGCGCGATCCTCGCCGGGCTGCTGGTGGCCGTCGTCGGCGTCGTGTGGAGTCTGCGGGAACGGGCCAGGGTGGAAGCCGCGAAGCGCGCGAACGAGGAGTGGCAGCGGAAGATGATCTGCCTCGTGTGCAAGAAGCCGTTCGTTCCCGCGGCTTAGTCCGGGCACGTGTTCACGTCCCCGGCAGCTGCTCCTGCTCGACGTCGAAGCGCCCGATCCGTGGTGCCGTGCCGAGTCCGTGTTTGCGCCGGCAGCCGCGGCCCCGGCCCCAGAGCCGGGCGTCGTGCGTGGTGAGGGGCCGGTGGCAGTCGGCGCAGAGGACGGTCGGGCGCTCCTGCGCCGGCTGCCCGTCGGGCGACAGGCCGGGCAGGGGTGACGGCTCGGGTGCGGGTACGGCCATACGGCCAGTGTGGCAGCGCCGGCCCCCGGCCGCTGTCGGTGGCCGGTGCCACACTGGTGCCGCACGCCCCTCCCCGAGGTCGAGACGGGGAGGGGCGTCGTGCCGTCGAACCGCCGTGGTTATCGGGTCGGTTCCGGGAGGGCCTCGGCGAGGCGGGCGTTCTCCGCCGAGCGCCCCGGACGCGCCCTCAGCAGCCGCCACGCGACCCCCGCACCCACGCTGCCCAGCAGGAACAGCACGGTGAACCACTGGAAGTACCAGTGGCCGCCCGCCGGGTCGTAGACCGCGGCCCGTGGCCAGGCGAGGTTGACCGTCATGGCCAGCCCGTAGAGCAGGGCCAGCGCGTTGACGGGCAGGCCCCAGCGGCCGAGGGAGAACAGCGGGCGGCCCCGCTCGTCCGTCCCGCCGGCGCCGAAGCGGTCGCCGCGCAGTCGGCGCAGCAGCATCGGGCCGGTGACCATGGCGTAGGCCAGGTACAGCATGGCGATGCAGGTGGTGCCGATGGCCAGGAAGGCGTCCGGGGAGAGGAGGTTGAGCAGGCAGAGCGCGGCCGCCGCGACGCCGACGACGAGCGCGGGCGCGACGGGCATGCCGGTACGGGGCGAGACCCGGGACAGGCGGGCGGAGAACGGGAGGACACCGTCGCGGGCCATGGAGAAGAGCATCCGGGTGCCGGCGGTCTGGATGGCGAGCGTGGCCACGGCGATGGCGACGGCGACGTCGGCGAGCAGGGCCTTCCCGACACCCGCGCCGAGGCTGCTGGTGAGGACGTAGCTCAGGCCCTCCGTCCCGAGCCGCCCGTCGGTGAGGCTCGGGGCGGCGAGCAGTCCGCCGAGGAGGAGCAGTCCGCCGAGGGCACCGGCCGCGGCGAGGGCGGTGAGGATGGTGCGCGGGGCGGTGCGGCGCGGCGCGCGGGTCTCCTCGCTCATCTCGCCGGCGCTGTCGAAGCCGATGAGGACGTACGCGGCGGTGAAGGAGCCGACGAGGAGCGCGCCGACGGCGCCGCCCTGGCCCCCGGTGTGGAGGGTGACGCCGGGGCCGCGCTCGGCGTGCGTGAACAGCAGGATGACGATGAGGCCCGCGCCGATGATCTCCGCGGTGACGCCGACGCGGTTGACGGCCGACATGACCCGGTTGTCGAGCGTGTTGACCACGGTCGTGAGGGCCAGCAGCACCACGCCGAGCAGCGCCGCGTTGGCCGCCCCGGTCGCGGTGGTGGGTGCCGGATCGCCGCCGAGGACCTGGAAGCCCGGCCAGATCGCGGGCAGGACGACCTGCAGCGCGAGCGCGGCGGCCGCCACGACCACCACCTGGCCGATCACCATGATCCATCCGGCGAACCAGCCCCACGTCGGTGTGCTGAGCCGGGTCGACCACTGGTAGATCGCCCCGGACAGTGGGTAGCGGGCGGCGAGTTCGGCGAAGCAGGCGGCGACCAGCAGCTGCCCGGCGAGCACCGCGGGCCAGGTCCAGAAGAAGGCGGCGCCGCCGGAGGAGAAGCCGAAGGCGAAGAACTGGAAGACCGTCGTCAGGACGGAGATGAAGGAGAAGCCCGCGGCGAAGGAGGCGTAGCGCCCCATGCTGCGGTGCAGTTCCTGGCGGTAGCCGAAGCCGGCGAGGGTGCCGTCGTCGGAGGCCGGCGGGGGCGGCGGGGGAGCGGAGGGCGCGGACGGTGCGGTGGTGGTCATGGCGGACCCCTGTCGCTGGATTCCTGTCGGGTGACAGAAATTAGGGGTGGTCCATTTCGCCCGCGTGTCACGTTCATGTCCGCAACGCTCCAAGGTGCTCACCGCCGTCAGGGCGCGCGACCCTCCTCGCGATTCGCGATGTATCGCGCTTGTCAGAGTGGATGACTCGCGATATGTTCGGTCACGGATATACGGGTGCGAGTGCGGGGAGGTGCACGGGCATGGCCAAGCGCCGCAAGCTCGGCAATCCGCTGGCCCTGGCCGTCATGGCGACGCTCGGGGAACGCCCCATGCATCCGTACGAGATCGCCCAGGTGCTGCGGCAGCGGGGCAAGGAGCAGAGCATCAAGATCAATTACGGCTCGCTCTACACCGTCGTGCAGAACCTCGAGAAGCACGGCTTCGTGGAGGTCACCGGCGTGCAGCGGCAGGGCAACCGCCCCGAGCGCACGCTGTACGGGCTGACCGAGGCCGGCCGGGAGGAGCTGCACGACTGGCTCGCCGACCTGGTCGCCGTCCCGGTGCGCGAGTACCCGGCCTTCGAGGCGGCGCTGTCGCTGCTGCTCGTGCTGCCCGCCGACGAAGTGGTCGACCTGCTCACCGAGCGGGTCGCGAAGCTGGAGGTGCAGGCCGCCGGCGTCCACGGCGTGCTCGCCAGGCTCCGGCACGACCTGCCGCGGATGTTCCTGATCGAGACCGAGTACCAGGTCCACATGCTCGAGGCCGAGGCGGAGTGGATCCGCGGCTTCCTCGGCGAACTCGGGAAGGGGACCGTCTCCGGCGCCGCCGAGTGGCGGCGCTGGCATGAGACCGGTGAGATGCCCGAAGCCTGGACGGAGTCCGAGGAGGGGGCCGAGGAATCGGCCACCGCACGGCGCTTCAGGGAGGAGCAGCGGAGGCGGACCGGCCCCGACGCGACACCGACATGAGGAACGCCCCCGGCGCTCGCTGCGGGAACAGCGCGCGCCGGGGGCGGTGACCCCGGACCGGACGGCTGCGGGAACAGTCGCCAGGCGATCGAGGTGCGGCACACCCAGGATAGCCCGGCAGTCCCCCCGCCGATCGGTCCGGCCGTTCGTGGAAGGCCCGTTCACCAGGGCCACCGCGCGGCCCGGCACGGGCCCGCGAACCGACCGATCACCGGGCCGTGCAGGCACGGCCCCCTTGGCAGGCGGAGGAATCTGTCATGAGCACACGCGCGCCCGCGATCGTGGCGCACGACCTCGTCAAGACCTATCCCGGGGACGTGCGCGCCCTCGACGGGATGGGCGTCACCGTGGAGCCCGGCACCGTCTTCGGGCTGCTCGGCCCCAACGGCGCCGGGAAGTCCACCACGGTGAAGATCCTGACCACCCTGGCCCGTCCCGACTCCGGTACCGCCCTCGTCGCGGGTCACGACGCCCTGCGCCACCCCGACCGGGTGCGCCGGGCCATCGGTGTCGTCGCCCAGAGGTCGGGCGCCGACCCGGTCGCCACCGGCGCGGAGAACCTGCGGCTGCAGGGCCGGCTGTACGGGCTGCGCGGCGCCGCGCTCGACGGCCGCGTCGGGGAGCTCCTCACCCGCTTCGACCTGGCCGACGCGGCGGGGCGGCCGGTGAAGACCTACTCCGGCGGCATGCAGCGGCGCCTGGACGTCGCGCTCGGCCTGGTCCACCGCCCCGAGGTGCTCTTCCTCGACGAGCCGACCACCGGCCTCGACCCCGAGGCGCGCACCGCGATGTGGGAGGAGATCGCGCGCCTGGCGGGCGACGACGGCCTGACCATCCTGCTCACCACGCACTACCTGGAGGAGGCCGACCGGCTCGCCGAACGCATCGCGATCGTCGACCGCGGCCGGGTCGTCGCCGAGGGCACCCCCGACGGGCTCAAGGGCGAACTGCGCGGCGACGCCGTGCACGTGGAGCTGCGCGAGCCGGCCGGCCCGGTCGACGCCCACCTCCTGGAGACGGCGCTCGGCGAGTTCGCGGGCGTCCGCGAGGCCCGGCTGGACGGCCGCCGGCTCAGCGCCCGTGCCGACGACGGCGCCGCGGCCGTGCCGCAGGTGCTCGCCGTCCTGGAGCGCGAGGGTGCCGCCGTCGCCTCCGTCACCGTCGCCCGGCCCTCGCTGGACGACGTGTACCTCCGCTACGCCGGGCGCCGGTTCGAAGACGCCGACACCGCCACCCCCGCGGCCGGGTCCGCGACCGTCCCCGCGCCCGCCGGAGGTGCCCGATGAGCGTCGCGCTCACCCAGACCTGGTACATGACGCAGCGTCAGCTTATGGCGTTCTGGCGCCAGCCCGCGTACCTGCTCATCACCCTGGTGCAGCCGGTGATCTGGCTCTTCCTGTTCGGCGCGCTCTTCCGCCGCGTGGTGGAGCTGCCCGGCTTCGGCGGCGGATCGTACCTGGACTACCTCGTCCCGGGCGTGGTCGTGATGAGCGCGCTGTCCTCCAGCATGTGGGCCGGCATGGGCACGCTGGAGGAGATCGAGCGCGGCACCCTCAACCGCTTCCTCACCACCCCGGTCAGCCGCGCCGCGCTCATCAACGGCAACGTCGTCTCCCAGGGGCTCAGCACCGCCCTGCAGTCCGTCGTCATCGTCGCCCTCGGCAAGCTCGGCGGCGCCGACT
The DNA here is from genome assembly GCA_036013505.1 of Streptomyces sp. NBC_00510. Lineage (NCBI taxonomy): Bacteria > Bacillati > Actinomycetota > Actinomycetes > Kitasatosporales > Streptomycetaceae > Streptomyces > Streptomyces sp. NBC_00510. The sequence goes on from CP107851.1 coordinate 7,465,213, forward strand.
ACCCCGGCGGGGCCGTCGGGCTGCCGGTGCTCGTCCTGGCGTCGGTCCTGCTGGGCACGCTGGTCGGGGCGTTCTCCAACGCCATGGGCATGCTGGTACGGCAGCGCGAGAGCATCATCGGCATCAACACCTTCCTGCTGCTGCCGCTGACCTTCCTGTCCTCCGCCTTCATGGCGCCCGCGCTGATGCCGTCCTGGATGCGGCACGTCGCCGACGTCAACCCGATGAACTGGGCGCTCGTCGCGGGCCGTTCCGCGATGGCCGACAGCCCCGACTGGGGTGACGTGCTCACCCGCGGCGGCGCGCTGCTGGTGGTGGCGGTCGCCGCGGTCGGGCTGTCGACCCGCACCTTCCGCTCGTACCAGAAGTCCGTCTGAGACCCGGCCGGTATGACGACCAGGCGTGACCCCACGGCGGGGTCACGCCTCGTGCGTACGCGACGTCAGGAAGCGAGCGCCCGCGGCGGCTCCTGCTCCTCCTCGATGCGGCGGTTCCACTCGGGCTTGGAGGCCTGCCAGCCGTCCTCGTCGTGGCCGGTGCGCCAGTACCCCGAGATCGACAGCCGTTCACGCGGCACGCCCAGCTCGACGCGCAGCAGACGGCGCAGCTGCTTGACGAAGCCCGCCTCGCCGTGGACGAAGGCCTGCACGTCACCCGGCGGGAACTCCAGCCCGGACACGACGTGGAGCAGGGCCTCGCCCACCGGCCGGGAGCCGCGGTGCACCCAGGTGACCTCGGCGTCGCCGGGCGTGGGGAGCTTCTGCTCCTCCTCCGGGCCGGAGACCTCGACGAACACCCGGGCGGGAGCGCCCTCGGGCAGCCGCTCCAGCGAGGCGGCGATCGCCGGCAGCGCGCTCTCGTCGCCCACGAGCAGATGCCAGTCGGCCGCGGAGCCGGGCGCGTAGGCGCCGCCGGGGCCGAGGAAGAGCACCTCCTCGCCGGGCTGGACGCGCGCGGCCCACGGGCCGGCCAGGCCCTCGTCGCCGTGGTACACGAAGTCGACCGTCAGCTCGCGCGCCTGTGCGTTCCACCGGCGCACGGTGTACGTCCGGATGCGCGGCCACTGGTCGCGGGGGAACTCGGCGCGGACCTGCTGGATGTCGAACGGCTCGGGGTAGCGCACGCCCTCGACCGGGAACAGCAGCTTGATGTAGTGGTCGCTGTACTCGCCCACGGGGAATCCCGCCAGGCCCTCACCGCCGAGCACCACGCGGATCATGTGCGGGGTCAGCCGTTCCACGTGCTGCACCCGCGCGCGGTTGAGCTGCGGCTTCCTGCGCACCGGACGGTCTGCCATGAGCACACTCCTCGCACTAAGTTAGGCAAGCCTAACCCATCAGGCCCGTCCCGTGCAGCCGGTCTCGGAAAGATCACGAGATCTTCGAACACCGGTTCCGATCCGCCGTTCTCCGATTTTGATGGGACGGACGCGATCAGACGCTACCGGGGAGGCCGGCGCACATGGGTTCCGACACCGCCACCGCGATCACCGCAGGACCGCGCGGGGTGCCGCTGCTGGGGAACCTCCCGCAGTTCGCCAAGGACCCGCTCGCCTTCTTCACCGCGCTCCGCGAGTGCGGGGCCGGGCAGGTCACCTGGGCCATGGGCCGCACCCCCGCGCGCTTCCTCAATGATCCCGCGCTCATCGGGGAACTGCTCTCGGCCCGCGAGTCCACCTTCTCCCTGCCCGACCTCGGCTGGTCCTTCCGCTACCTGATGGGCGAGGGGGTCGTGGTGGCCAAGGGCGCCGACTGGCGCCGCAAGCGCTCCCTCGTCCAGCCCTCGGTACGGCCCAAGCAGGTGCGCGCGTACGCGGCGACCATGGCCGACTGCGCACGGGAGGTCGCCGACCGCTGGAACGGCGGCGAACGGATCGACGTACGCCGCGAGATGACCGGGCTGACCCAGCGCATCGCCGTACGGACCGTGTTCGGCACCGACGCCGCCGTCCGCGAGGAGGTCATCGGCCGCTGCATGGACGCCGCCCAGCAGCAGATGGGCGCCGAGTTCCGGGGACTGGGCGCGATGCTGCCCGACTGGGTCCGCACCCCGGGGCGGATCCGCTTCAAGGCCGCCGTCGACACCCTCGACGCCGAGGTCGCCCGGATCGTCGCCGTCCGCCGTGAGACCGGCGGCGAACGCGACGACCTGCTCAGCCGGTTGCTGGCCGCCGTCGACGAACACGGCGTCCCGCTCACCGACAGGGAGATCAGGGACGAGACCGTCACCCTCTACAACGCGGGCCACGAGACCACCGCCACCACCCTGACCTGGGCCTGGCACCTGCTGTCCCGCAACCCGCAGGCGCGTGAGGCGCTCACCGAGGAGCTGGACCGGGTGCTCGGCGGCCGCACCCCCGGCTTCGACGACTACGCGGAACTGCGCTGGACCGAGGCCGTCGTGAAGGAGACCCTGCGCGTGCGGCCCACGGTCTGGCTCAACCTGGCCGTCGCCGAGGAGGGCGCCGCCCTGGGCGGTGCGCCCGTCCCGGCGGGCACCCAGGTCTGGATCAGCCCCTGGGCCACCCACCGCGACCCCCGCTGGTGGCCGGAGCCCGAGGAGTTCCGCCCGGAGCGCTGGCTGGACGGGGCGCCCGACCCGGTCACCGACCACACCTGGTTCCCCTTCGGCGGGGGCACCCGGGCCTGCCTCGGGGCGCGCTTCGCGATGGTCGAGGCGGTGATCGTGCTGGCCACCCTCGGCAGCCGCTTCCACCTGGACACCGGCGACCAGGAGATCCGCCCCACCGTCGGCCTCACCCTCCAGCCCGACCGGGACGTCCTCGCCGTCACCCGGCCCGTTCCGGCCCCAGCACGCTGAGCAGCCGCTGCAGCGAGCCGCCCAGCCCCCAGCGCTCGGCCAGCGCGGCCAGCTCCTGGGGCCGGCGCGGCTCCCGCGGCAGCTGCGGGGTGAACTCCGGCAGCGGCACGTCGGAGGCCACCCGCACCACCTTCGGCGCGACCGCCACGTACTCCCGGGCCTCCTGCAGCCGCTTGCGCTGCGCGGGGGTGACCTTGGAGGCGGGGTCGTGGGCGGCGGCCATGATCCCGGCCAGGTCGCCGTACGCCTCCAGCAGCTTCGCCGCCGTCTTCTCGCCGATCCCCGGCACGCCCGGCAGGCCGTCGCTCGGGTCGCCGCGCAGCAGCGCCAGGTCCACGTAACCGGGGCCGTCCACGCCGTACCTGGCGCGCAGCCAGGCCTCGTCCACCACGTCCAGCGAGCCGACGCCCTTGACCGGGTACAGCACCCGCACCCCGCGGGCGTCGTCCACCAGCTGGAACAGGTCGCGGTCACCCGTCACGATGTCCACCGGGCCCGGCGCCCGGCCCGTCAGGGTGCCGATCACGTCGTCCGCCTCGTAGCCGGCGACACCCACCCGGGCGATGCCCAGCGCGTCCAGCACCGCCTCGATCACCGGGACCTGCGGCGACAGGGTGTCCGGGACCTCCTCGACGTCCGAGCCGCCGGGGACCTCCTCGGCGACGCGGTGCGCCTTGTACGAGGGGATCAGGTCCACCCGCCACTGCGGCCGCCAGTCCGCGTCCATGCAGGCCACCAGGTCGTCGGGGGAGTGGTCGGCGACCAGGCGGGCGATGAAGTCCAGCAGCCCGCGCACGGCGTTGACCGGCGTGCCGTCCGGCGCGCGCACCGAGTCGGGCACGCCGAAGTACGCGCGGAAGTAGAGGCTGGCGGTGTCCAGGAGCATCAGGCGTCGAGTCACACGCCGATGATGCCGCACGCCGCCGACACCGTGACCTCCGTCACGGAACGGTTTGCTCCGCTCGGGTCGGGGCAGCCGCCGTCCCGGAGCGGGACAGGAGCGCTCCGCGACCTGCGTGCGGGGGCAGCCGGTCGTCCTCCCTACGACACGTGAGGTGTATGTGTACAGGCTGCAGGCAGAGCATCTGTACAAGGTGTTCGGTGCCGACCCCGAGGACGGCGTGCGCCGTCTGGAGGCCGGAGCCGGACGCGACGAACTGCGCGGGAGCGGTACGACCGCCGCGGTGATCGACGCGAGCTTCGACGTCCGCGAGGGCGAGATCTTCGTCGTCATGGGCCTGTCCGGGTCGGGCAAGTCCACGCTGCTGCGCACGCTCAACGGGCTCAATCCCCCCACCGCGGGGCGGGTGCTCTTCGACGGCCGAGACCTCACCGCACTCAGCGCCCGCGAACTGCGCCGCGTGCGCTCGCACGGCATCAGCATGGTCTTCCAGCACTTCGCGCTCTTCCCGCACCGCAGCGTCCTCCAGAACGCCGCGTACGGCCTGGAGGTGCAGGGCGTGGGCCGCAAGGAACGCGAGAAGCGCGCCGCGCAGGCCCTGGAACTCACCGGCCTGTCCGGCTGGGGCGACTCCTGGCCCGACGAGCTCTCCGGCGGCATGCAGCAGCGCGTGGGCCTGGCCCGCGCCCTGGCCACCGACGCCGACGTGCTCCTCATGGACGAGTCCTTCAGCGCCCTGGACCCGCTCATCCGCCGTGACATGCAGGACCAGCTGATCGAACTGCAGCGCAGCCTGAAGAAGACCATCGTCTTCATCACCCACGACCTCAACGAGGCCATGCGCCTCGGCGACCGCGTCGCCGTCATGCGCGACGGGCGCATCGTCCAGATCGGTTCCCCCGAGGACATCCTGCTGCGCCCCGCCGACGACTACGTCAGCTCCTTCGTGCACGACGTCGACCGCTCCCGCGTGCTGACCGCCGGCACCGTCATGGAGCCCCCGCACCGCCCCGACGCGGGCGACTGCCGCTGCGAGACGGTCACCCCGCGCACCGCGCTCGCCGACGTCCTGCCGGTCAGCGCGCGGGTCCCGCACCCCGTGGCCGTCCGCGACGAGGCCGGCGACGTGGTCGGCGTGATCGCCAAGGACCGGCTGCTGGCCGCACTCGGCGACCACGACGGACCGGTGACGCCGTGCACCGACGACACGGCGCGGGCGGCCGCCGGCCCGCCCGCGAAGGACGCCGGGCCGCAGGACGCCGCGCCCAGGGTGCCGGGCCGGCCGCGGAAGGAGGCGGCGCGTGCCTAGGCTGCCCCTCGGCGACTGGACCGACAGCGCCGTCACCTACCTGCGCGACCACTTCGGTCCGCTCTTCGACCTCATCAGCGCCGTCGTATCCGGCATGTACGACGGCCTGGACGCCGTCCTGCAGGCCCCCGCGCCGCTGCTGCTCGCCGGCATCCTCGCGGTCCTCGCGCTGTGGCTGCGCGGTCTGACCGCGGGCGTGCTCTCCTTCGCGGGCCTGGCCGTCGTCGTCTCCGTGCAGCAGTGGGACGAGGCCATGGACACCCTGTCCCTGGTGCTGGTCGCCACCGTGATCACCATCGTGCTCGCCGTGCCGCTCGGCATCTGGTCGGCGCGCAACCGCACCGTCTCCGCCGCCCTGCGCCCGGTGCTGGACTTCATGCAGACGATGCCCGCCTTCGTCTACCTGATCCCCGGCATCTTCTTCTTCGGCGTCGGCCAGGTGCCCGGCATCATCGCCACCATCGTCTTCTCCCTGCCGCCGGGCGTGCGCATGACCGAGCTCGGCATCCGGCAGGTCGACGGCGAGCTCGTCGAGGCCGCGGAGGCCTTCGGCACCGCCCCGCGCAGCACCCTGCTGCGGGTGCAGCTGCCGCTCGCGCTCCCCACGATCATGGCGGGCGTCAACCAGGTGATCATGCTGGCGCTGTCCATGGTCGTCATCTCCGGCATGGTCGGCGGCGGCGGTCTGGGCGCCTCGGTCTTCACCGCCATCAGCCAGGTCGACATCGGCCTCGGCTTCGAGGCGGGCCTGTCCGTGGTCATCCTCGCCATGTACCTGGACCGCGTCACCGGAGCCCTCGGCACCCGGGTCTCCCCGCTGGGCCGGCGCGCGATGGCCACGGCCGCCTCCCCGCGCGGCCTGCAGCTGTGGAAGTACCGCCCGCAGACCTCCGTCGCCGTCGTCGGCATCGTCGCCCTCGCGCTGGTCGCCGGCGGGGTGAACGTCTTCGGCGCCGCCGACGAGGGGACCGCCGTCCCCGAGGCCGACGACGTCGGCAAGGGCCGCCAGGTCGACATCGGCTACATCCCCTGGGACGAGGGCGTCGCCTCCACCTACCTGTGGAAGGAACTGCTGGAACGGCGCGGGTACGAGCCGAAGGTCACCCAGTACGACGTCGGCGCCCTGTACACCGGCATGTCCGCCGGGCGGGTCGACTTCGAGACCGACTCCTGGCTGCCCGTCACGCACCGGTCGTACTGGGACAAGTACAAGAACGAGCTGGACGACTACGGCTCCTGGTACGGCCCCACCTCGCTCGAACTGACGGTGCCCTCCTACGTCAAGGGCATCGACTCGCTGGCCGACCTCAAGGGCAAGGGCAAGCAGTTCGGCGGCCGGATCATCGGCATCGAGCCCGGCGCCGGGATGATGAAGATGCTCAACGACACCGTCCTGGACAGGTACGGCCTGAAGGGCGAATACGAGGTCACCACCGGCTCGACCGCCAGCATGCTCGCCCAGCTCGACCGCTCCATCAAGGCGAAGGAGCCCGTCGTCGTCACCCTGTGGTCCCCGCACTGGGCCTACGGCGAGCACAGCCTGAAGAAGCTGAAGGACCCGCTCGGCGCCTGGGGCAAGGGCGACGGCATCCACACCCTCGCCCGGGGCGGCTTCGCCGGCGACGAGCCGAAGGTCGCCAAGTGGCTCCAGGACTTCAAGCTGAGCGAGAAGGAGCTGACCGGACTGGAAGGCGCCGTCCACAAGGCCGGCCAGGGCCACGAGCAGGACGGCGTCCGCGACTGGCTCGACGCCCACCCCGGTCTCACGGACCGGCTCGCCCCGGTCGGCTGACCGGGATCCCGACCCCGGACGGCGCGGCACCCGGCACTTCCCCTCCCTCGTGCCGGAGCCGCGCCGTCCGGCCCTCCCCGTCCCGCGGGGATGGATACGGTGGGGACATGACCCGTCGCGACTCCGGCCCCGCACGGCGTGTGGTCTCCCTCGTCCCCTCGCTCACCGAGGCGGTGGCGACCACGGCGCCCGCCCTGCTCGTGGGCGCGACCGACTGGTGCAACCAGCCGGCCGACCTGCGTGTCACGCGGGTCCGGGGCACGAAGAACCCCGACATCGCGGAGATCGTGCGGCTCGCCCCCGACCTGGTGATCGCCAACGAGGAGGAGAACCGCGAGCCCGACCTCGCGGCGCTGCGCGCGGCGGGGCTGACGGTGCTGGTCACGGAGGTGCGCAGCCTTCCGCAGGCCTTCCGGGAACTGCACCGCGTCGTCGTCGAGGCCTGCGGCCTGCCGCGCCCGGCCTGGCTCGACGCCGCGGAGAAGACCTGGGCGTCGCTGCAGCCCGCGGCCCGCCCCCGCAAGGCCGTCGTGCCCGTCTGGCGCCGGCCGTGGATGGTGCTCGGCCGGGACACCTTCGCCGGCGACCTGCTGGCCCGGCTGGGCGTCGAGAACGTTTACGGGACCCACCAGGAGCGGTATCTGCGGGTGCCGGTCGACGAGCTCACCGGCAGCGGGGCGGACCTCGTCGTGCTCCCGGACGAGCCGTACCGGTTCACCGCGGACGACGGGCCCGAGGCGTTCCCGGACATACCCGCGGCCCTGGTCAGCGGCCGTCACCTCACCTGGTACGGCCCGTCCCTGGCCGAGGCGCCGGCCGTGCTCGCCGCCGCCCTCGCCGGCCCCGCCCCCGTCCGGCGCGGCGGCTGACCCGGGGCGCCCGCGTCGTGGAAGCCCCCCGGCGCACGCGGGCCCGTGGCCGTCGCGTGCGCCGGGGAGCGACCTGGGGTCAGCCGCGCGTCACGGCCGTGAAGACGGTACGACCGGACCCGACCCGGTAGACGGCCCGGCCGTCCTGGACGCCCAGGTACGTGGCGTGGCTGCCGGCCGCGGTGTAACGGCCGCCCGCCACCACGGGCAGCGCGACCGTCGCCGTCACGTTGACCGGCACCTCGACCGTCGTGTCCACCCCGTGCCGGTTCCGCCGCCAGTCGACGCCGACGGTGCCGCGCTCGGTCCACTGGCTGCCCGAGGCGTGGCTCACGCCCGCGTCCGCCGGGGCGATCCGCACCGACGCGCCGCCCGGGCTGGTCACCGTGAGGCCGAGCACGCCCTCCAGCACTCCGACGACACCCGCGCCGCCCCAGCCGTGCGACATGCTCTCGCTGCTGCTCTGCGAGACCTGGCCGGGCGCGCAGTCACTGCTCGCGCAACCCGGAGTCCACTGCTCCCACAGGAAGGTGCCGCCCTCGGCCAGGACCTGCGCGGGACCGTCGACGGAGGGATCGGTGAGGATCCGCACCAGCGTGTCCGGCCGGTCGACGACCCGCAGCGCCTCCAGCAGGGTCCGCAGCGTCATCGGCCCCTGCCGCATCCCCTGCCGGGACAGCTCCGCGCCCAGTGCGGCGTACTCGGAGGGCTCCGCGACGCCGTAGGCGACCGGGAAGCTCTGCGCGTGCTCGCCCTGATGCGCGATCAGGGCGCCGTCGGAGGACAGACCGTCCGACCACAGCCCGGTGCCGCCGTCCCGCAGCCGCTCCCGCATCGCCGCCGTCAGCTCGTCCGCGCGGCCGGCGTAGACGTCCCGGGTGGCGTGGTCGCCGAGCGCGTCGGCGGCCTCGGCCACCGACCGCATCGCGCCCACCCCGAGGGCGTTGACGACGGTGCGGTTCACGTTGCCGTCGGTGACGTAGCCGTACCGCATCGGGGCGGGCCAGTCGATGATGCCGTGCAGGTACGCGCCGCTGCCGCCGGGCAGGTCGGCGACCAGACCGCGGTCGTCCACCGCCGAGGAGACGTAGTCGGCGACGTTGCGCATCACGGGCAGGGCCCGGGCGAGCAGTTCGCGGTCGCCCGTCGTGCGGTAGTAGCGCATCACCCACTCGGGGAACATCTCGGTGTAGTCGGGGATGTCCCGCTTGGCGTCGCCGTTGGGGTAGACGGAGTTCAGGGCGCCATTGGGCCAGTAGCGCGCCTGGGAGTTCATGAAGGACTCGATGGCCTGGCGGGTCAGGCTGCGCTCGCCCGACGCGGCCATCGTCGCGAAGGACTCGTCCACGGTGTCGCCGAGGAACTGGCCCTTCTCACGGGTGGGGGTGTCCAGGAAGACGTTCTGCGCGGACTGCAGCGCCGAACGCTGCATCAGCGAGAAGACCTGGTCCAAGGTGCCGTCGCTGCTGCGGAACGTGGCGGGGTGCGCCGCGTCGGTGTTCTGGACGACGGCGGTGACGTCCCGCGTGGTCAGCTTCTCGCCCGAGTCGCTGATCTGCAGGTAGCGCCAGCCCCAATAGGTGAAGGCCCGGGCGGTCTGCGGGCCGTCCTTCTCGGTGTAGAAGAAGCGCATGTTGCTGCCCTGGGTGTCCAGACCCGACGTACCCGCGCGGGAGTTCTCCACCCAGCTCGCGGCGGCGTGGTCCTTGCCCAGGGGACGGTCCAGGGTCACCGTCGTGCCGTCCACCGCGCTCACGGTGCGGGTCTCGGGGTGCCCGGCGCCGTACCCCGTGGCGGGCGCGTCCACCAGGATCTCGTCGCCGGCGTGGACGTTGGCCGCGTTGGCGAGCGTCACCGAGGTGTCCCCGGCCCGTACGGCGGCGCTCAGCGTGGAGTTGCTGCGCCGGTAGCTGGTGGTGAACGTCAGCTGCCGGCCGGCGGTGCCGGAACGCAGCCGTACCGAGGGCACCGCGGCGTACACCTTGCCGAAGTCGGCGAGGACGGTGCCGTCGGGCAGGTGCAGCAGCGAGACGGGGTGGACGGTCTCCTGCGTGAGGTGGGCCTCCAGCGCCGACAGGTGGGTGAAGGCGCACGGGGACGAACCACCCTCGTAGGGAGCGCAGTTGCCCGGGTTCGGCCGCGGATGGGCACCGATGACGGTGGCGGCGGCCCAGCCGGAGTCGTCGTAGCCGGGGGTGTTCCAGCCGGTCGGCTCGACCGTGGCGTCGTAGTACTCGACGCGGTCGCCGGCGTCGCCGTTGCGGTAGGTCAGGGTGTCGACCCGCTGCGGCTCGTAGCGGTGGACCTTCCAGGTGCCGTCGGAGACCGCCACGTCCCGGGTGCCGTCCGCGTGTTCGACCACCACCTTGACCAGCAGCCCGGAGGGGCCCTCGGGGGCGTTCGGGCCGTTGGCCCGGCCCTGGCACTTGCAGGACCAGTAGTGCGTCAGCACGCCCACGGCCAGGTCCCGGCCCGCCTTGACGCCCTTGACGGCGGCGACGTCGTAGAAGCCCTCGCCGGCGTACTCGTAGGACGAACTGCGCTGCACGGTCTTGCCGTTGACGTCGACCTGCCAGTCGCCGGAGGCCGCGACGTACACCCGGGTGCCGACCACGGGGCTGCCCGCGGACACCCGGACGACCTTGCGGGCCGCCGTCCACTCGTTGCTCGCGTCGTTCCCGGTGGCGGGACGGCGGATCCACTGGGCGCCGGACCAGTCCTGGTCCGTCAGGCCCGTGCCGAAGGACGCGCCGGCCGAGTAGGGGGAGGCCTCCCCCGCGCGGTCCCACGTCCGCACCTTCCACTGGTACGCCGTCCCCGGCGCCAGCGCGGGCCCGCCGTACGGCACCCAGGACTGCTCGGAACCGCGGACCTTGCCGCTGTCCCAGACGGTGCGGCCGCCGGGCACGCGCACGACGACCTGGTAGGCGGTCTGGACCTCGTCGGAGTCGCTGTCGCGGGGCAGCCAGCCGAAGCGCGGCGCGCCGTCGAGGGCGAGCGGGTCGGTGCGGTCGTCGACCGTCAGGCCGCCGGGGGCGCCCGGGGCGTGGTTGCGGGGCGCCGGCGCGTGGTCGGCGTAGGCCTGGGGGGTGGCGGCGGCCAGCGTCAGGCCCAGTGAGAGGGCGAGGAGGGTGAGGCGGCGGCGGGGAATGGGCGGACGTCGTTTCATGGACACCTCTCGGCGGAGTTAGAACGTTTCAATCCGCGGGCGTATGTTATTGATACGTTTCAATCCTGTGAACGGGGTGAGCCTAGGCAGGCCCGTGTGCGCTGTCAACGCCCCCTCGTGTGCGGCGCCGTTGCGGGCGGCTGCGCCGGGCTGCCCGGTGGTGGGATGCCCGCCGCAGGCGCAAACGAGCCGCACACAACAACCGGGCCGCACGGGGCACCCCGGGGCGCAAACAACCCGCACACGACAACAGGCCGCAACGGGGCACCCCCCGCAGAACATCTACGCTGCACGCATGAGCGACCTCCACTTCCGCCCCGTCACCCGCCACGACATCCCCGCCGTCGTGGCGATGTTCGCCGACGACGGCCTCGGCCGCGGCCGCGAGACCCCGGACGACCTGGAGCCCTACTACGCGGCGTACGAACGTGTCGTCGCCGACCCCGGGCAGCACGTGGTCGTCGCGGAGCGGGACGGCACGCTCGTCGGGGTGCTGCAACTGTCGGTGATACCGGGGCTGTCACGGCGCGGCACGACGCGCTCCGTCATCGAGGCGGTCCGCGTGCACCGCGACGCCCGCGGCGGCGGCCTGGGGACGCTGATGATCGAGTGGGCGGTCGAGGAGTCCCGCCGCCTGGGGTGCACGCTGGTGCAGCTGACCTCGGACCGGGCCCGCGCCGACGCGCACCGCTTCTACGAGCGCCTCGGCTTCACCGCCTCGCACGTCGGCTTCAAGCTGCAGCTCTGACCGCTTCAAGCTGCAGCTGTGACCGCCGCGGCGACCAGCGCCCGCATCACCCGCTCGTCCTCGTCCATCTCGGGGTGCCACTGCACCCCCAGCACGAAGCGGTCGCCCGGCAGCTCCACGGCCTCCGGCGTGCCGTCCTCGGCGTGGGCGCCGACCACCAGCCCCCGGCCCAGGGTGTCCACCGCCTGGTGGTGGTACGTGGGCACCGTCATGGCCTCCGGCACCGCCTCCGCGTAGCGCGTGCCGGGGACGGGCTTGACGGTGTGGCCGCCGAACGCGCCCACCCGGGGGCCGCGGTGACCGTCGATGTGCTGCACGAGCGTGCCGCCGAGGGCGACGTTGAGCAGTTGCATGCCCCGGCAGATGCCCAGCAGGGGCACCCCGGCGGCTAGGGCGGCGTCGAGGAGGGCGAGCTCCCAGGCGTCACGCTCCCGCGCGGGCGGGTCGGTGCGCGGGTCGGGCTCGGCGCCGTAGCGCGCGGGCTCGACGTCCGGGCCGCCCGCGATCACCAGCCCGTCCAGCCGGGCCACGGCGTCCGCGGCGTGGGCGGGGTCGTCCGGCGGGAGCAGCGCGGCGAGGCCGCCGGAACGCCGTACGAGCAGCGGGTACCCGGCGGGGAGCAGGGCGGCGGGCAGGTCCCAGCCGCCCCAGCGGGCTGAGTCGACCCAGTAGGTGCTGACACCGATCAGCGGACGGGCCACGGGAGCCTCCCTGCGACGCGCGGATTTCTTCTTGCACCGTACCCAACTGGGCCCCGGGCCCGTACTTTTGGATCACCTGTCGGCCGGTAGGAGAGGTGATCACCCGTGGTGCACCGAACAGCCCCGCTCAGCACCGACGACCTGCGACGACGTGTCGACTCCGGAGAGATCGACACGGTGGTCGTCGCCTTCACCGACATGCAGGGCCGGCTGCAGGGCAAGAGGTTCGCCGCAGGGCACTTCCTCGACGACGTCCTGGAGCACGGCACCGAGGGGTGCAACTACCTGCTGGCCGTCGACGCCGACATGAACACCGTGGACGGCTACGCCCTGTCCTCCTGGGAACGGGGCTACGGCGACTTCGCCATGCACCCCGACCTCGGCACCCTGCGGATCACCCCCTGGGACGCCGCCACCGCGCTCGTCATCGCCGACCTGCGGCTGCTGGACCACGGCTCCACGCCGGTGGCCCCCTCACCCCGGCAGATCCTGCGCCGCCAGACCGAGCGGCTCGCCGAGCGCGGCTGGTCCGCGTACGCGGGCACCGAGCTGGAGTTCATCGTCTTCAAGGACACCTACGAGCAGGCCTGGACGAACGGCTACCGCGACCTGACCCCCGCCAACCAGTACAACGTCGACTACTCCCTGCTCGGCACCGGCCGCGTGGAGCCGCTGCTGCGCCGCATCCGCAACGAGATGGGCGCCGCCGGGATGCGCGTGGAGTCCGCCAAGGGCGAGTGCAACCTCGGCCAGCACGAGATCGCCTTCCGCTACGACGAGGCCCTGGTCACCTGCGACCAGCACAGCGTCTACAAGACCGGCGCCAAGTCGATCGCCGCGCAGGAGGGGTACTCCCTCACCTTCATGGCGAAGTACAACGAACGCGAGGGCAACTCCTGCCACATCCACCTCTCGCTGCGCGACGAGGACGGGCGGCCGGTCTTCGCGGGCGACGAGCCGGGCGGCATGTCGGAGACGATGCGGCACTTCCTGGCCGGGCAGCTCGCCGCGCTGCGCGACTTCTCCCTGCTGTACGCGCCCAACATCAACTCCTACAAGCGGTTCCGGCCCGGCTCCTTCGCCCCCACCGCCGTCGCCTGGGGCCCGGACAACCGCACCTGCGCCCTGCGCGTGGTCGGGCACTCCCCGTCCGCGCTGCGCCTGGAGAACCGCGTGCCGGGCGGCGACGTCAACCCCTACCTCGCCGTCGCCGGGATGATCGCCGCCGGCCTGCACGGCGTGGAGCAGAAGCTCACCCTTCCCGAGCCCGTCACGGGCAACGCCTACGCCAGCGACGGCGTGGCGCACGTGCCGGCCACGCTGCGCGAGGCCGCCGAGCTGTGGGAGGCCAGCCCGATCGCCCGGGCGGCCTTCGGCGACGAGGTCGTCGAGCACTACCTGAACATGGCCCGCGTCGAACAGGACGCGTACGACACCGCCGTGACCGACTGGGAGCGCTACCGCTCCTTCGAACGCATGTGAGGCAGCGAGTGCCCGAAGCACCCGAACCGCTCGAAGCGCTGGACGTGCTCAACCCGGCCACCGAGGAGGTGATCGCCACCGTCCCCGCGGCCCGCCGGGAGGACGTCGACGCCGCCGTCACCCGCGCGGCCCGCGCCCAGACCGCCTGGGCGGCCCTGGCCCCGGCCGACCGCGCGCGGCTGCTGCGGCGTTTCGCGGCCGTGGTCGACGCGCACGTGGAGGAACTGGCCGCCCTGGAGGTGCGAGAGGCGGGCCACACGGTGGGCAACGCCCGCTGGGAGGCCGGCAACGTCCGCGATCTGCTCGACTACGCGGCGGGTGGCGTCGAACGGCTCAGCGGCCGGCAGATCCCGGTGCCCGGCGGCATCGACGTCACGTTCCTGGAACCACTCGGCGTCGTCGGCGTCATCGCGCCCTGGAACTTCCCCCTGCCCATCGCCGCCTGGGGGACCGCCCCGGCGCTAGCGGCGGGCAACGCGGTGATCCTCAAGCCCGCCGAGACCACCCCGCTGACCGCGCTGCGCCTGGCGGACCTGGCACTGGAGGCGGGACTGCCCGAGCACCTCTTCCAGGTGCTGCCCGGCCGGGGCCCGGTCGCGGGGGCGGCCCTGGTCGAGCACCCGGGCGTCGCGAAGATCGTCTTCACCGGGTCGACCCGCGTCGGCAAGCAGATCATGGCCTCGTGCGCCGGCACGCTCAAGCGGGTCACCCTGGAGCTCGGCGGCAAGTCGCCGAACATCGTCTTCGCCGACGCGGACCTCGACAAGGCCGCGGCGACCGCCCCGATGGCCTTCCTCGACAACGCCGGGCAGGACTGCTGCGCCCGCACCCGGATCCTGGTCCAGCGCCAGGTGTACGACCGCCTCATGGAACTGCTGGAGCCCGCCGTCCTGGCCGTCGGCGTCGGCGACCCCGCCGACCCCGCGACCGGCATGGGCCCGCTCATCTCCGCCGTGCAGCGCGACCGGGTCCGCGCCCACGTGGCCCCCGACGCGCCCGTCGCGATCCGCGGCACGGCTCCGGAGGGCAAGGGCTTCTGGTACCCGCCGACCGTGCTGACCCCCGCCGACCCGGCCGAGCGCGTCGCGGTGGAGGAGGTCTTCGGCCCGGTGGCCGTCGTGCTGCCCTTCGAGGACGAGGCCGACGCGCTGCGCCTTGCCAACGCCACCCCGTACGGCCTGTCGGGCTCGATCTGGACCCGGGACGTCGGCCGCGCCCTGCGGCTGGCCCGGGGCACCGCCGCCGGCAACCTGTCGGTGAACTCCCACAGCTCGGTGCGCTACTGGACACCGTTCGGCGGGTTCAAGCAGTCGGGGCTCGGGCGCGAGCTCGGCCCGGACGCGCTGGCCGCCTTCACCGAGACCAAGAACGTCTTCATCAGCACGGAGGAGTGATCCCGGCAATGACGGAAGCAGAAGCAGTGGTGTGCCGCCGCCTGGTGGGCCGGACGGCGGTGGTCACCGGCGCCGGCAGCGGCATCGGGCTCGCCTCGGCGCGCCGGCTGGCCTCCGAGGGCGCGCACGTGGTGTGCGCCGACATCGACGAGGCCGCGGGCAAGGCGGCCGCCGAGGAGGTCGGCGGGCTGTTCGTCGAGGTCGACGTGACCGACGCCGGGCAGGTGGAGGCGCTGTTCAAGGCGGCGTACGACACCTACGGCTCGGTCGACGTCGCCTTCAACAACGCGGGCATCTCGCCCCCCGACGACGACTCGATCCTCACCACCGGCATCGACGCCTGGCGCCGCGTCCAGGAGGTCAACCTCACGTCGGTGTACCTGTGCTGCAAGGCGGCGCTGCCGTACATGCAGCGCCAGGGCAAGGGCTCGATCATCAACACCGCGAGCTTCGTGGCCGTCATGGGTGCGGCGACCTCGCAGATCTCGTACACCGCCTCCAAGGGCGGCGTGCTGGCGATGTCCCGCGAGCTGGGCGTGCAGTTCGCCCGGGAGGGCATCCGGGTCAACGCGCTGTGCCCGGGGCCGGTCAACACCCCGCTGCTGCGGGAGCTGTTCGCCAAGGACCCGGAGCGCGCCGCGCGCCGCCTGGTGCACATCCCGGTGGGCCGCTTCGCGGAGGCGGAGGAGATCGCCGCCGCCGTGGCCTTCCTCGCCAGCGACGACGCGTCCTTCATCACCGGAGCGGAGTTCCTGGTGGACGGGGGCATCGCGGGGGCGTACGTGACCCCTCTGTGACCGGGTGACTGACGGGAATCTTAAGGCCCGGGCCTTAGGGTGACGCCGTGACCATGACGACCCCGCCCGGCTGGTACCCAGAGCCCGGGCAGACAGGCAACGGGCCCGCTCTGGAGCGCTGGTGGGACGGGACCGCGTGGACCGAGTACACCCGCACCGCCCCGCCCCCCGCCCCGGCGTTCGGCGCCGGGGCGCCGGGCTACCCGCAGTACCCCGGCGCGTTCCCCGCCGCTCCCCGCAAGCGGCGCGGCGGTCTGATAGCGATCGCCGTCGTCGCCGCGGTCGTGGTGGCCGGCGCGGTGATCGGAGGCGTCGTCGCCCTCGGCAGGGGCGGCGGCGACAGCGCGGACTCCGCCCGGCCCGCCCCCTCCCTCACGGCCCCCGGGCAGGGCCCGGAGGGCGACGACGGCGGCCCGGGCGGTGGGGGTCCGGACGGCGGCGGCCCGCAGGACGTGCCCAAGAGCGAGCCCGGCTTCGCCCTGGACGCCGTCGACGGCGTCAGCCTGCCCGTGCCCGACGGCTGGACCGGCGCCACCAGCCGGTACGGGCTCGCGGAGCTCAGCGTGGGCGAGTACGCCTGCCCCGGCGACACCTCGAACACCTGCCTGCGCGGCGGCGTCTTCTCCATGCCCGCCTCGTCGGTGAAGCTGAAGTCCACCACCGCCGAGGCGGCGGCCAAGGAGGACATCGCCGGCAACGCCGAAGGGGCCTACGGCGGCAAGGTCTACGGCGACATCACCTCGCACACGCAGCTGCTGTCGCAGAAGGTCACGGTCGCCGGCGAGCAGGGCTACCTGGTGCGCTGGAAGGTCGTCACCGAAAGGGGCGACGACGGCTACGTCCAGTCGCTGGTGTTCCCCTCGCCGTCGGACCCCGACAGGCTCGTCCTGGTCCGCTACGGCTTCGACATCAACCCCAAGGCGCCCGGCCTCGCCGTGATGGACGAGATCACCAAGGGCATCAAGGCCTCGGGCTCCGGCGGCGGCACCGGCGTGTGACCGCCGCCCCCACGCGCGGGCGCCCCGGTCCGGTCCGTCCGGCCGGGGCGTCCGGGCGTCAGAGGAACGTCTTGCCCTCGCCGCGGTACGTCGGCACCGCCCGCGTCACCCGGTCGCCCTCGACCAGCTGCAGCGTGTCGAAGCGCTCGCACAGCTCGCCCGCCTTGGCGTGCCGGAACCACACCTTGTCACCGATGAGCAGGTCGTCGGCGGCCGTCCCGATCAGGGGCGTCTGCACCTCGCCCGGCCCCTCCTGGGGGTCGTAGCGCAGCCCCTCCGGCAGGTGGGGTACCGGCAGCCGGTCCCGGCCCGCCGCGCCCGAGGCCGGGTAGCCGCCGCCGAGGACGGTGACGACGCCCACACCCGGGCGGCGCACCACGGGCTGCGCGAACAGCGCGGCCGGACGGCCCCGGAAGGAGGTGTAGTTGTCGAACAGCCGCGGTACGTAAAGGCCCGACCCGGCGGCGATCTCCGTCACCGCGTCCTCGGCGGCCGTGCTCTGCACACTGCCCGTCCCGCCGCCGTTGACGAACTCCAGCCCGGGCGCCACCTCCCGCACCACCCGTACGACCTCCGCGCGCCGCGCCGCCAGCTCCCGGCGTGCCGTCGCCTGCATCAGCCGCACCGCGCGCGAGCGCAGCGGCCGGCCGGTGACCGAGTCGCCGACGCCGGCCACATGGCCCTCGTACGCCATGATCCCCACCAGCCTGAACCCGGGCCGCCGGGACACCTCGCGGGCCAGCGCGGCCATCTGCTCGGGCTGGTGGAGCGGGGAGCGCAGCGCCCCGATGCGGAGCCGGCCCCCCAGCATCTTCAGCGAGGTGTCCAGTTCCAGGCAGACCCGGACGATCTCGGAACCGCCCGCGCGCGAGGAGTCGATGAGGTCGAGCTGCGCCGCGTCGTCGACCATGACGGTCACCGCGGCCGCCAGCTTCGGGTCCGCGGCCAGCTCCGCGTAGCCGGAACGATCCGCCGACGGGTACGCCATCAGGACGTCGTCGAAGCCCGACCGCGCCAGCCACAGCGACTCGGCGAGGGTGAACGACATGATCCCCTCGAAGCCGTCCCGCTCCAGCACCCGCTCCAGGAGCGCGCGGCAGCGGACCGACTTGGACGCCACCCGGATCGGCTTGCCGCCCGCCCTGCGGACCAGGTCGTCCGCGTTGGCGTCGAACGCCTCCAGGTCCACGATCGCCACCGGTGCGTCGAGGTGGGCGGTGGCCCGGTCGTACCGGGCGCGAGCTGCTCCGCGATCAGACATGCGCGAAGCTTGCCAGAATGCCCCTACCGAGCGGTAGGGGCAAGTGATCCGTACTGACGCGTCGTGACGTCGCCGCGCCCAGTAGAGTGACGCCGCAGTCCATCGTGTGAACGGGCCGACCGCCGTGCGGCCGTGAGGGGGCACCGGGTGAGCGCCGGTTTCGACAGCGGGGGAGCGACCCCCCGGCCGAGCTGGTCCCCTCCGCGCCCCATACCGCCGCCCCCGGGCACCGCCCCGCACACCTCCGCCCCGGCCCACTGGGCCGCCTCCGCAGCCCCCGGCCGGGCGTCCGCGCCCTGGGCCGCCGCGGGCCCCGCCGCGTCCGGCGAGCCGGATGGCGGGCTGCCCCAGGAGCTGTACGGTACGACCCCCGCGCCGGCGCCCCCGTACCCGTGGCCCGCAGGCGAGCGGGGCCCCGTCGGCGTCGCCTACCCGGCCGGCCCCGTGCCGCCCCCGCCGCCCTCGGCCGTGCCCGGCGTGCCGCCCGTGCCCGGGCATCCCCCGGCCGCGGCCTGGTCCTCGCCCGTCCCGCCCTCCGCGCCGCCGCCGCACCCTCCCCGGCCGTCGCACGCGCCCTCGCACGCCGGCCGGGCGCGGCCGCGCCCGGCCGCCGCCGCCCTGTGCCTGGTGCTGGGCCTCGGCCTCCTCGGCGGCGCCGGCGCCGGGATGTGGATCAACCACGACCCGGCCGCGCCCACGCCCACGGCCGCGGAGGCGAGCAGGCGCGACTTCGCCCTCGCCCGCGGCCTGTGGCACAGCACGCCCGTCGACACGCTCTTCCCGCCCACCCTGCACGGCAAGGGCCTCGGCCCGGGCGGCGCCGAACGCACGTGGACCCGGATCGGCGTGGCGCCGGCCGGGGACTGCCAGGAGGCCTTCGACCCGCAGCTGGCCAAGGTGCTGCGCCCCGCGGGCTGCGTGAAGCTGCTGCGCGCCACGTACACCGACGCCACGTCGAGCGCCGTGACCACGGTCGGACTGCTCGTCACGAAGGCGGACACCCCCGTGATGCGGAAACTGCGCGACCGCTGGTCCGCCGAACGCCTCGGATCCCGCGCGGATCTGATGCCCCGTCCGGTCGCCTTCCCGGGCACCGTCTCGGCCGGCTTCGGCGACCGCCAGCGCGCCAGCTGGACGGTCACGGTCGCCGCCGACCTCCCCGTCGTCGTGTACGCGGTGAGCGGCTTCGCCGACGGCCGCGAGATCGCCGCCCCGCAGCCCGCCGCCTCGGCCGTGACCGCGGGCGCCACGGCCGCGCCCGCCCAGGCCGGACTCGGCCACGAGGCCGATGCCCTGGCCGACGCCGTCGACAGCCGGGCCCGCCGTGCCGCGCGCTCGCTGACCGCCACCCCGACGGGAGGTTCCGGATGAGGCGACTGGCCACCGGGATGGCCGCCGCGGCCCTCGCCCTGCTGCCCGTCGTCCCGGCCCACGCCGACGCCGTACGCGACGCGGACTGGGCGCTGGACGCGCTGCACGCACAGGAGGCCTGGCAGCGGACGAAGGGCGCGGGCGTCACCGTCGCCGTCCTCGACACGGGCGTGGACGGCACCCACCCGGACCTGACCGGGCAGGTCCTCAAGGGCAAGGACATGGTCGGCTTCGGGGCCCGCCGCGGCGACAGCGCCTGGGCCCGGCACGGCACGGGCATGGCCGGGATCATCGCCGGCCACGGCCACGGCCCCGGCGGTTCGGACGGCGTGCTGGGCATCGCCCCGGAGGCCAGGATCCTGCCGGTGCGGGTGATCCTGGAGGACAAGGACCCGCAGCGGAAGAAGGCCCGCACCACACGCGGCAGCGCCCTCGCCGACGGCATCCGGTGGGCCGCCGACCACGGCGCCGACGTCATCAACCTCTCCCTCGGCGACGACAGCCGCACCGCCCATCCCGAAGCGCAGGAGGACGACGCGATCCAGTACGCCCTCCGCAAGGGCGTGGTCGTCGTCGCCTCCTCGGGGAACGGCGGCGAGCAGGGCAACCGGGCCTCCTACCCCGCGGCGTACCCGGGCGTCATCGCGGTGGCCGCCGTCGACCGCTACGGCTCCCGCCCCGCCTTCTCCACCCGCCGCTGGTACGCGACGGTCGCCGCGCCCGGTGTCGACGTCGTGATCGCCGACCCCAACCGCCGCTACTACGAGGGCTGGGGCACCAGCACCGCCTCCGCCTATGTGTCGGGCACCGCCGCACTCGTCCGCTCCGCCTACCCCCGGCTCAGCCCCGCCCAGGTGAAGCGGCTGCTGGAGGACTCGGCGCGGAACACCCCGGCGGAGGGCCGCGACGACGCCGTCGGGTACGGACTGGTCGACCCCGCGGCGGCGCTGAAGGCGGCGGCGAAGCTCAAGCCCGAGGGCGCCGTGCCGAGCGCCGCCCCCTACGCGCGCAAGTACTTCGGCGCCGGCCCCGACGCGGCGAAGGCGGCCGCGGCCGCCGACGGGGACGCTCTGGGCGACGGCATCGCCGTGGCCTTCGCGATCGCCGGCACCGGACTGGTCGCGGCGGCCGCCCTGTTGTGGCTGCGGCCCCGGCTCACGACGCCCCGGAACGGCCGGCGGCGCGGCTGAACGCGTCCACCGCCGCCCGTGCGGCCCGTTCCACCAGCGTGATGCCCGCGGCCTGGGTCGTACTGCCGCGGGAGACCACGGCGACCAGGTAGGTCCGGCCGCCCGCCCGGACCCGCCCGATGCTGTTGATGTCCCACAGCCCGGTCGTACTCCGTTGCAGCCAGCCGTTCTTGACCTCGAACGAGCCGTCCGCCGCGGTCGGCACGCCCCAGGCCTGCGCGGCCGAGACGCGGCCCATCAGCCGCCGCACGTACGCGCGGGACGTCGGGTCGAGGGCGCCGTCGGTGCCGAACACCCGCTGCAGCAGGGTGAGCTGGTCGGCCGCCGTGGTCTGGGTCAGCCCCCACAGCAGCCCGCTGCCCGCCGTGGTCGAGGTGAGCCCGAGGCGGCGGTTGGCGGCGTCCAGCCCGGGGCCCTGGCCTATCGCCCGCCACAGCGCGGTGGCCGCGGCGTTGTCGCTGTTCTCGATCATCACCTCGGCCCGGGCCTCCTCCTGGGCCGTCAGGTCCCGTCCCGCGTCCTGCGCCTGGAGCAGCAACGCCGCCAGGATGTCGACCTTGACGATGCTCGCCGTGTCGTACAGCCCGTCCCCGTGCACCGCCCGGGCGCCCGAGGCGGTGTCCAGGACCGCCACGGAGCAGTGCGCCCGCGGGTCCCCCGACACGTCCCGCAGTGCCGTCTCCAGCACCTCGCTCCACACCACCTGGGGCTCCCTGCTCGCCTTCACGATCGCCACGTTCGCCGCCGCCCCGCCGGTCCCGGCCGCAGTGAGCGCCGCCGTGCGCGGCGGCGACGCCGACCCGTACGTCACCGTGCCGAGCACGGCGCACGCCAGGAAGGCCGTCGCGGTTACGCCGCGCACGATGCCGCGCGGGGCGCGGGGGACACGGGCAACTGCGCCCGCACGGCCGGGACGCCGTGCGGCGGGTTTCTCGGAAGCCATGCCCACGGAAGCTAGGGACGGAAACTGCGCGGTCCGTGAGAGGCGGATGAAGGGGGCGTAAGAAATCTCCGCCCGGTACCCCGGATACCCTCGGGAGGTGGCTCTCAAGAACATCCCCGACCCCGGTTTCTCCGACGACGACGGCACCGCCGACCCCCGGCTCGCGGCGGCGCTCGCCGCCTACGACGCCGACCCGTCGGCTGAACCCGAGGTGCTCGCCGCCCTCCCGGGCGCGCGCTTCCTGGTGCCGGTGGTGGCGCTGCTCGGGGAGGTCGAGGAGGGCCCCGGAGGGCTGCGCCGCGAGAAGACCAGCGACATGGCGGTGCCCACCATCCAGGCGGCCGACGGACGCAGGGCGCTGCCGGCCTTCACCTCCACCGAGGCCCTCGCGCGCTGGCGGCCGGACGCGCGGCCGGTGGCCGTACCGCTGGGCCAGGCGCTGCAGGCGCTGGCGCACGAGAAGGCCGACACCCTGCTGATCGACATGGCCGGGCCCGTGCCGTACGCGCTGACCGGTGCCGCGCTGCGTGCCGTCGCCTCGGGCCGCGCGGGCGCGGACCCGCTGGCCGACCCGGCGGTCCGTGCCGCGCTGCGGGCCGCGGTGGGCGCGGCGCCGGAGGTGGTCCGCGCGCACCTGGTCCCCTCCGCCGGTTCCGACGGCACGCTGGGACTGGTCCTGGACCCGGGCGCCGACGTGCGTCAGGTCGCCCAACGCGTCTCGACGACGCTCGCGGCGGACGAGGTGCTCCGCGGCGCGCTCGTGCGCGGCATCGAACTGGCGCTGCTCCCCGCCGACACCAGGTTGCCCGGCGAACCGCTCTTCACGCGCTGACGGCGCCGCCCCACCGGGGGGCGGCGCCGTCAGGAGCGCGGGGTGCGGGTGCGGGGTGCGGGTGCGGGGACTAGCCGTGGACGGGGCCGGTGAACTTCTCGCCCGGGCCCTCGCCCGGCGCGTCGGGGACGACGGACTCCTCGCGGAAGGCGAGCTGCAGCGACTTCAGGCCGTCCCGCAGCGGAGCGGCGTGGTAGGAGCCGATCTCGGTCGCGCCGGCGGTGACCAGGCCGGCCAGCGCGGTGATCAGCTTGCGTGCCTCGTCGAGGTCCTTGTGCCGCTCGCCGTCCTCCGCCAGGCCGAGGTTCACCGCCGCCGCGCTCATCAGGTGCACCGCGACCGTGGTGATCACCTCGACCGCCGGGACGTCCGCGATGTCGCGGGTCAGCGTGTCGAAGTCGGGGCGGTCCGCGGAGGGGGACTCGTGCTGGGGGCTGGCGTCACTCATGCCTCACACGATAGGGCCACGTCGGCCGATTACGGTCTGCGGTCGGACGCTGGTATGCTTGACGATCGACCGGCTGGACACCCCGTGGACGTCATGGAAACGGAGCGTTCCAGCCCACAAGTGGAGGCTCCGATCTCCCACCTTGCCGACTCTTCAAGGGCGGCGGGTCACCGGTCAGGTGCCGTGTCCCCGGACGAGGACAGGGCGCCCGATGCGCCCCGCGGGGAATTCCGCGGCGGTGCTCCCGGTTGTTGGAGCATCCGCCTGTGACCCGTATGGGGCGTTTTTTGACGTCTCCTCACGGGCCGGACCAAGTTTCAGACGTTACGCGGCTGTCAATCCAGTCAGACGCGTGGTGCTACCGAGGAGGCCCCATCAGCGCCGAGCCCCGCATCAACGACCGGATTCGCGTCCCCGAGGTGCGACTCGTCGGTCCCAGTGGCGAGCAGGTCGGCATCGTGCCGCTTGCCAAGGCACTGGAGCTTGCGCAGGAGTACGACCTCGACCTGGTCGAGGTGGCGGCGACCGCACGCCCGCCGGTCTGCAAGCTCATGGACTACGGCAAGTTCAAGTACGAGTCGGCCATGAAGGCCCGTGAAGCGCGCAAGAACCAGGCGCACACGGTCATCAAGGAGATGAAGCTCCGGCCGAAGATCGATCCGCACGACTATGACACCAAGAAGGGTCATGTCGTCCGGTTCCTCAAGCAGGGCGACAAGGTCAAGATCACGATCATGTTCCGCGGTCGTGAGCAGTCGCGCCCGGAACTGGGTTTCCGACTGCTGCAGCGGCTCGCCGACGACGTCCAGGACCTGGGCTTCGTGGAGTCCTCGCCGAAGCAGGACGGCCGCAACATGATCATGGTCCTCGGTCCGCACAAGAAGAAGACCGAGGCGATGGCCGAAGCCCGCGAGGCGCAGGCCGCCCGCAAGGCCGGTCGCCTGCCGAGGGACCCCGATGATCAGGAGCAGGAGTCGGAGGAGGAGCAGGAGCACGTGCAGGACGCTCCCGCCGACGCCAGCTGACGCCGTCTGACGGCGTTTGCCAGGACCCGGAGTTCCGCTCCGGGTAACGCAATGAAGGACTGACGCTCTCCGTCCGCTCCAGGGCGGACGGGAGGGCCAGCGACGAGGAGACTACGGCGCATGCCGAAGAACAAGACCCACAGCGGTGCGAGCAAGCGATTCAAGATCACCGGCTCCGGCAAGGTGATCCGCGAGCGCGCCGGCAAGCGCCACCTGCTTGAGCACAAGCCGTCGACGAAGACCCGTGCCCTCACCGGCACTGTCGTCCTGGCCAAGCCCGACGCCAAGAAGATCAAGAAGCTTCTCGGCAAGTGACGGCACGCCCCCTTCGACCAGGGGGCGCGATGCTGGACCGGGACCCATTCGTTTTCGGGCCGTGTGAGCACCCCCACGGTCCCTTAGAAGGAGTTATCTAGTGGCACGCGTCAAGCGGGCAGTCAACGCCCAGAAGAAGCGCCGGGCGATCCTCGAGCAGGCCAGCGGTTACCGCGGCCAGCGTTCCCGCCTGTACCGCAAGGCGAAGGAGCAGGTCACCCACTCCCTCGTCTACAACTACAACGACCGCAAGAAGCGCAAGGGCGACTTCCGTCAGCTGTGGATCCAGCGCATCAACGCCGCTGCCCGCGCCAACGGCATCACCTACAACCGCTTCATCCAGGGTCTGAAGGCCGCCAACGTCGAGGTCGACCGCAAGATCCTCGCCGAGCTGGCCGTGAACGACGCCAACGCGTTCGCCGCGCTGGTCGAGGTGGCCCAGAAGGCCCTGCCGAGTGACGTCAACGCCCCCAAGGCGGCCTGACCCACGCTCTTCCGGACCCGCAGGCCGTGTGCCTGCGGGTCCGTGCTGTGTCCCGGAGCGCCGCGCCGCGCGTCCGGCCGGACCCGACCGAAGTGAGTGCACCCCCATGCCCGGCCCCGAGCTGACCTCCCTGCGATCCCCCCGCGTCGTCGCCGCGCGGCGGCTGGCCAAGCGCAGCTTCCGCGGCAAGGAGCGGCGCTTCCTCGCCGAGGGTCCGCAGGCCGTGCGCGAGGCCATGGCGCACCTGGTCGAGGTCTACGTCACGCCCGAGGCCGCCGCCCGGCACGAGGGGATCGTCGCCGCGGCCCACGCCGCCCGGGTGCCCGTGTTCACCGCGACCGACGAGGTCGTCGCGGAGATGTCGGACACCGTCACCCCGCAGGGGATCATCGGCCTGTGCCGCTTCCTGGACACCCCGTTCGAGGAGATCCTCCGCGCCCGGCCGAAGCTCGTCGCCGTCCTGGCGCACGTGCGCGACCCCGGCAACGCCGGCACCGTGCTGCGCTGCGCGGACGCCGCCGGGGCGGAGGCGGTCGTCCTCACCGACGCCTCCGTCGACCTGTACAACCCCAAGGCCGTACGGGCCTCCGTCGGCAGCCTCTTCCACCTGCCGGTCGCCGTCGGCGTCCCCATGGAGACGGTGGTCGACGGCCTGCGCGGGGCGGGCGTCCGGCTGCTCGCCGCCGACGGCGCGGGGGAGCGCGACCTGGACGCCGAACTGGACGAGGGCACGATGGGCGGCCCCACGGCCTGGATCTTCGGCAACGAGGCCTGGGGTCTGCCGGAGGAGACCCGCGCACTCGCGGACGAAGTGGTGCGCGTGCCCATCCACGGCCGCGCCGAGAGCCTCAACCTCGCCACGGCCGCCGCCGTGTGCCTTTACGCCTCCGCCCGCGCGCAGCGTGCTCCCGGAGGGTGCCGCTCCGT
The DNA here is from genome assembly GCA_036013505.1 of Streptomyces sp. NBC_00510. Taxonomy (NCBI): domain Bacteria; kingdom Bacillati; phylum Actinomycetota; class Actinomycetes; order Kitasatosporales; family Streptomycetaceae; genus Streptomyces; species Streptomyces sp. NBC_00510. The sequence goes on from CP107851.1 coordinate 7,490,989, forward strand.
AACAATGAGCTAGTAGTGTGACGCCCTCGGGGACCGCCTTGGAGAGGGGGTTACGGGGATGGACGTCAGGACGACCGGCGGCACGCCGCCGAGCGCGCCGGAGGGCTGGCCGACTGTCCTGACCGAACTCGGCATCACGCCCGACGAGCTCCCGGACGGCCTCGTCGTCGCCGACGAGCACGGGCTCGTCCTCTGCTTCAACGCCGCCGCCGCCCGGATCACCGCGCTCGACCCCGCCGACGTACTCGGCCGCCCCCTCGAGCAGGCGCTGCCCCTGGAGGACCTGGACGGACGCCGCTGGTGGCAGCTCACCGACCCGTACGCGGGCCTGGCCACCCGCACCGGGCAGCCCGAGCGCAACCTGCTGCTCCCCGGCGGACGCGAGGTGCTGGTCTCCGCCAGGTACGTCCGCGACCACCCCACCGGCCCGGTGCGCCGGCTGGTCGTCGCGCTGCGCGGCACCGAGGCGCGGCGGCGCACCGAGCGCAGCCACGCCGAACTGATCGCCACCGTCGCGCACGAGCTGCGCTCCCCGCTCACCTCCGTCAAGGGCTTCACCGCCACCCTGCTGGCGAAGTGGGAACGCTTCACCGAGGACCAGAAGAAGCTCATGCTGGAGACCGTGCACGCCGACGCCAACCGCGTCACCCGGCTGATCGCCGAGCTGCTCGACATCTCCCGCATCGACTCCGGCCGCCTTGAGGTGCGCCGCCAGCCGGTCGACATCGCCGCCGCGGTGCGGCGCCACGTGGACGCCCTCGTCGCCGCCGGACAGCCCGCGGACCGCTTCGCCGTACGGGTGACCAAGTCGCTGCCGTCGCTGTGGGCCGACCCCGACAAGGTCGACCAGATCCTGGGGAACCTGCTGGAAAACGCCGTGCGCCACGGCGAGGGAACTGTCACCATTGACGTAGCACCTTCGTCGTCACCGCGCGAGCGCGGATGGTCCGGAACGGCAGTGACCGTGAGCGACGAGGGCCCCGGCATCCCGGAGGAGTCCATGAACCGCGTCTTCACCCGCTTCTGGCGGGGCAGCAAACGCGGTGGCACGGGCCTGGGCCTCTACATCGTCAAGGGCATCGTCGAGGCCCACGGCGGAACGATCACGGTGGATCGCGCGCCCGGGAAGGGCGCCCAGTTCCGATTTATCCTGCCCGTCGGGGCGCCGGCCTTCACGGTCTGAGCATCGCGTGGTGATCCACCGGCCCCGACGGGCGTGACCAGCCTTTCCCCGTGGCCCCGATAGACTCGACCCTTGGCATTCAGCGGTCGGGCAGGCAGGTCGGCCACGCCATCACCCACATCGGAACGGGAAGAAATGTCGGCACCGAACAAGTCGTACGACCCTGTCGAGGTCGAGGCACTGAAACCGGAAGAGATCGAGCGCCGGCGCGACGAGGCGCTCGCCGCGATCGCGGAGGCCGCCGACCTTGACGCGCTGCGCGAGGTCAAGGTCGCCCACACCGGGGACCGCTCGCCGCTCGCCCTCGCCAACCGTGAGATCGGCGCACTGCCGCCGCACGCCAAGGCGGACGCGGGCAAGCGCGTCGGCCAGGCCCGCGGCACGGTCAACCAGGCGCTCAAGGCCCGGCAGGAGGTGCTGGAGAGCGAGCGCGACGAGCGTGTGCTGGTCGAGGAGGCGGTGGACGTCACCCTGCCGTACGACCGTGTCCCGCGCGGCGCCCGGCACCCGCTGACCACGCTCTCCGAGCGCATCGAGGACGTCTTCGTGGCCATGGGCTACGAGGTCGCCGAGGGCCCCGAGGTCGAGGCCGAGTGGTTCAACTTCGACGCCCTCAACATCTGGGCGGACCACCCGGCCCGCACCATGCAGGACACGTTCTTCGTCGAGGGCGACAAGCCCGCGGGCTCCGGCCCGGAGGAGAGCGGCGTCGTGCTGCGCACCCACACCTCCCCGGTGCAGATCCGCTCCCTGCTCGACCGCGAGCCGCCGGTCTACGTGATCTGCCCCGGCCGGGTCTACCGCTCCGACGAGCTGGACGCCACCCACACCCCGGTGTTCAACCAGGTCGAGCTGCTCGCCGTCGACGAGGGCCTGACCATGGCCGACCTCAAGGGCACCCTGGACCACATGGTCCAGTCGCTCTTCGGCGAGGACATCACGACCCGGCTCCGCCCGAACTACTTCCCCTTCACCGAGCCGTCCGCCGAGATGGACATGGTCTGCTACGTCTGCCGCGGCGAGTCCGTCGGCAACCCGGACCGTCCCTGCCGCACCTGCGGCAGCGAGGGCTGGATCGAGCTCGGCGGCTGCGGCATGGTCAACCCCCGGGTGCTCACCGCCTGCGGCGTCGACCCGGAGAAGTACAGCGGCTTCGCCTTCGGCTTCGGCATCGAGCGCATGCTGATGTTCCGTCACAACGTCGAGGACATGCGAGACATCGTCGAGGGTGACGTGCGCTTCACCCTTCCGTTCGGGATGGAGATCTGATGCGGGTCCCGCTTTCTTGGCTGCGGGAGTACGTCGACCTGCCCGCCGGCGAGTCCGGCCGCGACGTCCAGGCCAAGCTCATTTCCGCCGGCCTCGAGGTCGAGACCGTCGAGCAGCTCGGCGCCGGGCTCAAGGGCCCGCTGGTCGTCGGCAAGGTGCTCACCATCGAGGAGCTGAGCGGCTTCAAGAAGCCGATCCGCTTCTGCACCGTCGACGTCGGCACCGCGAACGGCACCGGCGAGCCGCAGGAGATCGTCTGCGGCGCGAGCAACTTCGCCGTCGGCGACAAGGTCGTCGTCATCCTCCCCGGTGGCGTGCTGCCCGGTAACTTCGAGATCTCCGCGCGCAAGACCTACGGCCGCAACTCGCACGGCATGATCTGCTCCGCCCGCGAGCTCGGCATGGGCGACGACCACGACGGCATCATCGTGCTGCCGCCGGAGCACGAGGCCGGCACCGACGCCATAGAGCTCCTGGAGCTCGTCGACGAGGTGCTGGACATCGCGGTCACCCCGGACCGCGGCTACTGCCTGTCCCTGCGCGGCGTCGCCCGCGAGGCCGCCATCGCCTACGGTCTGCCGCTGCGCGACCCGGCGCTGCTCGACGTGCCCGGCCCGAACTCCTACGGCTACGAGGTGCGGGTCGCCGACCCGGTCGGCTGCGACCGCTTCACCGCGCGCACCGTCACCGGCCTGGACCCGGAGGCCGGCTCGCCGATCTGGCTGCAGCGCAGGCTGCAGAAGGCCGGCATGCGCCCGATCTCGCTCGCCGTGGACGTCACCAACTACGTGATGCTGGAGCTGGGCCAGCCCCTGCACGCGTACGACCGGCACCGCATCGAGGGCGCCATCGGCGTCCGCCGGGCCCAGCCGGGCGAGAAGCTGACCACGCTCGACGGCCAGGTCCGCGTCCTGGACCCCGAGGACCTGGTGATCACCGACAACCGCGGGCCGATCGGCCTGGCCGGGGTCATGGGCGGCGCCAACACCGAGATCGACGACACCGGCGCCTCGACGACCGACGTCGTCATCGAGGCGGCGCACTTCGACCCGGTCGCCATCGCCCGCACCGCGCGCCGCCACAAGCTGTCCTCCGAGGCGTCCAAGCGCTTCGAGCGCGGCGTGGACCCGCAGGCCGCGGCCGCCGCCGCGCAGCGCACCGTCGACCTGCTGGTGCTGCTCGCGGGCGGCACCGCCGAGGCGGGCGTCACCGAGGTCATCGCGCCCTCGGCGCCGCACACCCTCACCATCCCCGCCGACCACCCGGACAAGGTGGCGGGCATGGCGTACGGCCGCGAGACCGTGGTGCGCCGGCTGCAGCAGGTCGGCTGCGACGTCTACGGCGCCGACGAGCTGATCGTCACCGTGCCGTCGTGGCGGCCCGACCTGCGCGACCCCAACGACCTCGCCGAGGAGGTCATCCGGCTGGAGGGCTACGAGAACCTGCCCTCCACCCTGCCGAACCTGCCCTCCGGCCGCGGTCTGACCGAGTCGCAGAAGCTGCGCCGCCGGGTCGGCCGGGCGCTCGCCGGGGCCGGCTACGTCGAGGTGCAGAACTACCCGTTCCTCGGCGAGGCCGTCTTCGACCAGCTCGGTCTCGACGCGGACGACCCGCGCCGCATCACCGTCAAGCTGGCCAACCCGCTGTCGGACGAGGAGCCCGCGCTCCGCACGTCCATGCTCCCCGGCCTGCTCGGCGCCCTGCGCCGCAACGCCGGGCGCGGCGCGCACGACCTCGCGCTCTTCGAGACCGGACTGGTCTTCCGCCCCAGCGGCGAGGAGCCCGCGCCGCCGCGGCTGCCGGTCGACCGGCGCCCGACCGACGCCGAGATCGCCGCGCTGGACGCGGCCCTGCCGCGGCAGCCGCGGCGCGTCGCCGTCGTCCTGGCCGGAGCCCGTGAGCAGGCCGGCTGGTGGGGCGCGGGCCGTCCCACGGGGTCGGCCGACGCGATCGAGGCGGGCCGGATCGTCGCCCGCGAGGCCGGGGTCGAGCTGATCGTCCGCCAGGACCAGCAGGCGCCCTTCCACCCGGGCCGCTGCGCCGCACTCCTCGCGGTCGTCGACGGCGAGGAGGTGCTGGTCGGCAACGCCGGCGAGCTGCACCCCCGGGTGATCAAGGCGCTGCACCTGCCGGAGCGCACCTCCGCCATGGAGCTCGACCTCGACCGCCTGGAGCGCGCCGCCGGCGGCCCGGTCGTCGCGCCCCGTGTGTCCACCTTCCCGGTGGCCACCCAGGACGTCGCCCTGGTCGTGGACGCCTCCGTCCCGGCCGCCGAGGTGGAGGGCGCCCTGCGCTCCGGCGCCGGCGAACTGCTCGAATCGCTGCGGCTGTTCGACATCTTCACCGGTGAGCAGATCGGCGCGGGCAAGAAGTCGCTGGCCTACAGCCTGCGCTTCCGCGCCCCGGACCGTACGCTCACCGCGGAGGAGGCCTCCGCGGCCCGTGACGCCGCCGTCGCCGCCGCGGCGGAGAGCACGGGAGCGGCCCTGCGAGGCGCCTGAGGCGCACGCATGCGGGTCCCTGTGGGGCGCCCCCGGTCCGCCGGGTGCGCCCCACCGGCGTTCCCGCCGGTCACGTAGCCCGATCGGGTGAAATGGCTCCACTGGGTATCCGGTTCGTCGCGCCGAGTCGCCACAATCGATCGCGAACCAGGGCCCACTCGACGCGGGGGCTGTGTCGTCGCCGACCGCGTCAACGGCTTCAGGGGGAGCCCCGAGGCATGATCCGACCCAGGGCAGTGGGCCGCCCGAGCGGCGACAGGGCACGGGGGTTGGCGCTCCTGTCGCTGCCGGGGCTGTGGGTGGCCGCGGTGCTGGGCCTGGTCTACGCGGTGCCCGGGGGAGTCCAGTGGGTGCCCGCCGTGGTCGCGGCCCCCGTGATCGCCTGCGCCGGGACGGGACGCCGCCGCTGCGTCCTGGCCAGCGGCGGGCTCGCCGTGGCGGCCGTCGCGGTGCCGGACACGGGGCAACGGCTCGGCACCGAGGTCGCCGTCCTCGCCGTCCTGGCCGTCTGCTTCCTGCTCGTCGACCGCAGGGCCCGGCTCGCCGCCGAGCTCGACCGCACCCGGGAGATCGCCCTCGCGGCCCAGCAGGTGCTGCTGCCCCCGCTGCCGCAACGCGTCGACGGCCTCGTGGTGGCCGGCGACTACCTCTCGGCCAGCCGAGGCGCCCGCCTCGGCGGCGACCTGTACGAGGTGCTCGCCACGCCCCACGGGGTGCGTGCGGTCATCGGCGACGTGCGCGGCCACGGTCTCGAGGCCATCGGCACCGTCGCCGCGCTGCTGGGCAGCTTCCGCGAGGCCGCGCACGACGAACCGGAGCTCGGCGGCGTGCTCCGGCGCATGGACCGGGCGCTCCACCGGCACCTGCGGGGGCGTTCGCACGCCGCCGAGGAGTTCGTGACCCTGATGCTGCTCGAACTGGGCGAGGACCGCGACGTCCAGGTCATCAACTGCGGCCATCCGCAACCGTACCTGCTCTGCCCCGGCCGCCCCGGGCACCTGCGCGCCCACCCGCTGGAGGCCGGCGAACCGTTCCCGCCGCTCGGTCTGTTCGACCCCGGTCCCGGCACGAAGGCCGTCCCGTGCGGCGAACTCCTGCCCGGGCAGGCGCTGTTCCTGCACACCGACGGCGTGATGGACGCCCGGGACGCCGCCGGGGAGTTCTTCCCCCTGCTGCCGTCCCTGGAGGGGGCCGCCCAGGCGGCCGCCCGCGGCGGCGCGTTGTGCGCGCGGTCCCTGGTCGACGGGGTGCGGGCATCGTTCCTGCGGCACACGCGGGGGCGGCTCACCGACGACATGGCACTGCTCGTGCTCCACCGGGACACCCCCGCGGTGCCCGCCCAGACGGCCGCCGCCCGCACCGCAACCGGGGTTCCCGGAGTGCCGCGCCCTTGATCCGGCCCGATCCTTGGTAAACCTGGGTCGATCCCCCGAGCGAAACGCCCATTGCTCGTATACCGGCCAGAACGAGGAGAGGGGCAGGCATGGCAACCTCCACCGTCACCGGAGCCGAACTGTCCACGCCCACGGGAGAACTGATCGCCGTGGTCGGCCCGCCCGGCCCGCAGCGCTCGGCGCTGCAGCTCGCCCTCAACAGCGCACCCTGGAGCCGGGGTCCCTCCGTCACGACGACCGTCATCAGCCGCGGCGCGTGGAGCGAGCTGCGGCGCGTGGCGGCCGCGGGGATCACGGTCGTCGCGGCGTGCGACAGCGCGGTGGCCGCGGATGCGGGGGCGCACCGTGTGGTGCTGCTGCCTCATCCCGATGGGGTCGCCTGACCCCGTGTCGCCGTGTGCGGGTCGTTTGTGCTCCGCGGTGCCCCTTGCGGCCTGTGGTTGTGTGCGGGTGCGTTGCACTTCGCGGACCGGGGTTCCTGGTGCGGCCCGTCGTTCGTGTGCGGGTTGTTTGCGCCTGCGGCGGGCGTCCCCCGCCCTCCCGCCCTCCCCCAGCCTTCGGCCGGGGGGACCCCCATCCGGCGCGGTCAGTGACCGCCTCGCGCGGTCGTTGTGGGGTCGGTGCCGCGCCGGCGCACTCCCTCAGCCTTCGGCCGGGGGGACCCCCACAGCGCTCGCGGTTTACCCCAACAGAGTCGGGCGCCGGGTTCGCCGCTCGTCTTCCCCAGCCTTCGGCCGGGGGGACCCCCATGGGCGCACCCCGCCACACCCCCTCCCACGGGTTGGGGCGACTGACGGCCGGTGGGGGGTGAGTAAGGCACCTGCGGCCACCCCGGACCGCTTCCTCACCCCCTCCGGCCGTTGGTCGCGGAACCGGCGGAGGGGGCGGGGTCGGAGGGGTGGGCGTTCTGGACGCTGACGTGTATTTGTTGTGCGGCACAGACGGCACCGATCTTGACCGCCCGCCATGCACATAAATATGCGGTCCAGAATGCCCAGCCCCGGAGGCCCCGACCCCGGCCCACCACGAACCGCGCGCAGGCCCGCACCGACCGCGCCGGGCAATCGGGCGGGAGGGCGGGGGATGCCCGCCGCAGGCGCAACGCACCCGCACCCAACCACCGGGCAGCCCGGCGCAGCCGCCCGCAGGCGCGAACAACCCGCACACGACAACCGGCCGCAAGGGGCGACACCGGGCAACCCGGAAGGCCGACGTGACTGCGGCCATTGACAAGGCAGTTGGGCAAACGTTGTCATGAGCATATGCCGTCCCTGATCGGGCGTCGGGAGATCCTCGACCATGCCCGGACACAGCTGACCGCCGGTCCGGGTGTACTGCTCCACGGAGCGGCCGGGATCGGCAAGTCCGCCCTGCTCGCGGCGCTGACCGACGAGGTCCCGCCGGGAGGCTCCGTGCTGCGGGCGGTGCCCGTCGAGGAGGACGCCAAGCTGCCCTTCGTGGCGCTGATGGACCTCTTCGCCCGTGTGCCGGAGGAGTACGTCGACGGGCTGACCGCGGGGCCCCGGGCCGCACTGCGGGCGGCGCTGCTGCGGGGGCACGAGCCGGTCGCGACGCAGAGCCGGCTGGCCGTGCGCGACGCGGCCGTCGAGCTGTTGCGGGCGCTCGCGGCGGCCGGCCCCGTGCTGATCGTCGTCGACGACCTGCAGTGGCTCGACGTGCCCAGCGCGGAGGTCCTGTCGCTCGCGCTGCGGCGGCTCCCGCCGGGCGAGGGCGTGCGCTTCCTGGCCGCCGAGCGGGTCGCGGAGGGCGAGGAGCCGCCCGGGTTGCGGTGCTGCCCGCCGGGCACCACGGCGCTGCTCGTGCCTCCGCTGTCCGACGGCGACGTGGCCGAGCTGCTGCTGGACGACACCGGGGCGGAGCTGCCCGAGCGCGCCGTGCGGGCCGTCCAGGACACGGCCGCGGGCAATCCGCTGTACGCCCTCGAACTCGGCCGCGCCCTGCTGCGGGAGGGCACGCCCTTCGAGGCCGGGGACGTGCTGTCCGTACCACCGCGGCTGCGCGACCTCCTGCTGGACCGGGTGCGGCTGCTGCCCGCCTCCGCCCGGCAGACCCTGCTGGTCGCCAGCGCCGCGGCCCGCCCCACGCTGCCGCTGCTCGGCGCCGCGGGGATCCCGGACCCGGAGGGCGACCTGGGCACCGCGGAGAGCCTGGGGGTCGCCGCGGCCGATGCCGAAGGAACGATTCGCTTCCAGCACCCGCTGATCCGGGCCGCCGTGTACACCGACGCTCCCGAGCACGGCCGGCGCACCGCGCACAAGCTGCTGTCCCGCGTGGTCCCCGAGCCCGTGGAGCAGGCGCGGCACCTGGCCCTGGCCCACCCGAACGCCGATGAGGCCACCGCGGCCACGCTCACCGCCGCCGCCGGGTCCGCGCGCCGCCGCGGCGCCCCCGCCACCGCCGCGGAACTGGCCGCCCTGGCGGTCCGCCGTACCCCCGAGGACCGCCCGGCCGAGCGCGCCGACCGGCTGCTGGCCGCGGCCGAGTACGCGAGCGACGCCGGGCTGCGGGGCGACGCCGACCGGGCCGCGGAGACCGTGCTCGCCGAGGCCGCCTCCGCCCGGCAGCGGGTACTGGCCCGGCTGATCATGCTCGGCAACGCCGGCCAGGCGCTCGGCGCCGCTGGCCGCCTCATCTCGGACGGCCTGGTGGAGGCCGAGGGACATCCCGAGCTGGAGGCCCGGCTGCACCACTGGGCCGCCCTGCGGCACCTCATCGGCGGGCGGCCTGCACAGGCCTCCGCCCACGCCCGCCGCGCCGCCGACATCGCGGTCCAGGCGGACGCCGTCGACACCCGCGTGGCCGTCCTGGCGCTGCTCGCCCGGCTGCACGCGCTGCACGGCGAGGCGGGGGCCGCCGAGGCCGCGCTGGGCGAGGCGTTCGGCCTCCCGGTGCCGCCCGACGGGCCCGGCGCCCGCGAACTGGTGCGCACCCGCGCGATCCTGGCCGCCGACGCCGACCGCATCACCGAGGCGGAGGGCGAGGTGTCCGGTCTCCTGGGCAGGACCGGCGAGTACGCCTCGGTCGAGGAGACCGCCGCCACACTGGTGGCGCTGATCCGCATCCAGGTGCGGTCCGGACGCTGCCGCGAGGCCCTGGACAACGTAGCCCGCTGCGCCGTGCTCCCCGTCAGGGCCGGCAGCGACTCACCGCCGGTGCTGTACGCCGCCGCGCTCGCCGAGACCGCCGGGGGGCGCCTGGAACGCGCGTTGGAGCTCGCCGACCGCGCCATCCGGGCCTGCATGACCGACGGGGACCAGCTCTTCCTGCTGCGGGCCCTGGGCGTCCGCGGCCGGGCGCAACTGCTGGCCGGGGGGCGGGAGAACACCGCGGCGGCCGTCGAGACCCTGCGGCAGGTGCGCAGGCTGGGGGAGACGATGGGCATCGCCGACCCGGTGATGCTGCGCTGGTACGGGGACCTGGCCGAGGCGACCGTCATCCTCGGCGACACGGACTCCGCCGCCGAGATCCTGCGCGCGGCGCGCCGCCGCGCCGGGGCCCGGCCCTCCGCCAGCGTGCAGTCCGCCCTGGACCGCGCCGAGGGGCTGCGCGACTGCGTGCTGGGTCGTTCCAAGCGGGGCGTCACCCGCATCCAGGCCGCCGCCGACCGGTTGCGCGGCCGGTCGCTCCCCATCGACCTCGCCCGCACGCTGATCGTGCTGGGCGCCGCCGAGCGCCGTCCGCGGCGGGCATCGGCGGCCCGGGGCGCCCTGGTCGAGGCCCTGGAGATCAGCTCCGCGGTCGGCGCCGCCCCGGTCGAGGCCCGGGCCAGGGCGGAACTGGCCCGGCTCGACGCGCGGCGGGAGACGACGGCGTGGACGCCGAACTACACGTAGTCGTAGAAGCCGTGGCCGCTCTTGCGGCCCAGCCGGCCCGCGTCGACCATGCGCTGGAGCAGCGGGGGAGCGGCGTACAGCGGCTCCTTGAACTCCTCGTACATCGAGTCGGCGACCGAGGCCACGGTGTCCAGCCCGATCAGGTCGGAGAGCTTGAGCGGGCCCATCGGGTGGGCGCAGCCCATCTCCATGCCGTTGTCGATGTCCTCGCGGCTGGCGATGCCGGTCTCGAACATCCGGATCGACGACAGCAGGTACGGGATGAGCAGCGCGTTGACCACGAAGCCCGCGCGGTCCTGGGCCCGGATCGGGTGCTTGCCCAGCACGTCGGTGACGAGCTTCTCGGCGCGCACCAGCGTCTGGCCGTCGGTGGTGAGGGCGGGGATCAGCTCGACGAGCTTCTGCACCGGCGCCGGGTTGAAGAAGTGGATGCCGATCACCTGCTCCGGGCGGGAGGTCGCCACGGCGAGCTTCACCAGCGGGATGGAGGAGGTGTTCGAGGCCAGGATCGCGTCGCGGCGGGTCACCACCTGGTCGAGCACCTGGAAGATCTCGGTCTTGACCTGCTCGTTCTCGACGACGGCCTCGATGACGAGGTCGCGGTCGGCGAAGTCGCCCAGGTCGGTGGTGAAGGAGAGGCGCTCGAGCGCGGCGTCGCGCTCCTCCTCGGTGATCTTGCCGCGTTCCGCAGCCTTCTGCAGCGAGCTCGTCAGCCGCGTCCGGCCCAGCTCCAGGGCCTCGCCGGTGGTCTCCGCCACCCGGACGTCCAGTCCGGCCCGGGCGCACACCTCGGCGATACCCGCGCCCATCTGGCCACAGCCCACCACACCGACATAACGGATGTCGTCGTTCAACGCCCAGCCTCTCCCTGATCGCGAGATGGAGACCCGGACCGTCGTGAGGTCCGGACCAGCCCGCTCGACATTACACCCGGCCGGCGTACCGGTCCGGGTCCCGGTGCGGCCCGCTCCGACGGGCCCGGCCGCCCCGTTGACCGGCCCCGACACCGCCGGTGACGCCCGCGCGCCGGAGGCGACGCGGGCGCCGCACGGGGCGGGCGGGACCCGGGGGCGCCCCGGACACGCCGGGGTCCTGGGAGGTTGCCGGACGGACCGATTCGGCCCAGTATCAGCGAAATATGAATATGACGGGCGATCAGGGGACAGCCATGCGCCGACTCTCACGCAGGAGCTTCGCCGCGGGCGCCGCCGGGGCACTCGGCACCGTCCTCGCCGCGGGCGAGGTCGCGAGGGCGGCGGAGGGGACGGCCGGGGCGGTGGCCGCGGCGGCGACGGGCCCGGCCGGGGCGGTGACGGGCGGACCCGGTGCGCCGGGGCAGTTCCGCGGCATGTGGCTGGCGACGGTCGCCAACCGCGACTGGCCCTCGGCCCGCGGGCTGTCGGCCCGTCAGCAGCACGACGAACTCCTCGGCTTCCTCGACCTCGCCGTCGAGCGGCGCCTCAACGCGGTCGTCATGCAGGTCCGGCCGACCGCCGACGCGCTGTGGCCGTCCCCTTACGAGCCCTGGTCGGAGTTCCTGACCGGTGTCCAGGGGCGGGACCCCGGCTGGGACCCGCTCGGCACGGCCGTGGCGGAGGCGCACGCGCGCGGGCTGGAGCTGCACGCCTGGTTCAACCCGTTCCGCGTCGCCACCCACGACGACCCGGAACGGCTCGCCCCGGACCACCCGGCCCGGGTCAACCCCGACTGGGTCGTCGCGTACGGCGGCAAGCTCTACTACAACCCGGGGCTTCCCCAGGTACGGCGCTTCGTGCAGGACGCCATGCTCGACGCCGTCCGCCGCTACCCCGTCGACGGGGTGCACTGGGACGACTACTTCTACCCGTATCCGGTCGCCGGTCGGCACTTCGCCGACGACGACGCCTTCGCCCGGTACGGGGAGGGCTTCGACGACCTCGCCTCCTGGCGGCGCGACAACATCGACCTGCTCGTCAGCGAGACCGCCGCCCGCATCCGGGCGCTCCGCCCCGCCACCCGCTTCGGCGTCAGCCCCTTCGCCGTCTGGCGCAACCGCCGCACGGACCCGCGCGGCTCCGACACCCGCGGCGGGGTCCAGACGTACGACGACCTCTACGCCGACACGCGCGGCTGGGTCCGCAAGGGCTGGATCGACTACATCGTGCCGCAGGTGTACTGGCACATCGGCTTCGACGTCGCCGACTACGCCACGCTCGTGCCCTGGTGGGCGCAGGTCGTCGACGGCACCCGCGTCCATCTCTACATCGGCGAGGCCCTGTACCGCGCGGGCGCCGCGGGCGAGGCCAAGGCCTGGCAGGACCCGGCCGAACTCTCCCGCCACCTCGCACTGGACCGGAACCATCCCCAGGTGCTCGGCAACGTCTTCTTCTCGGCCAAGGAGGTCGCCGCCGACCCCATCGGGGCGATGTCCCGGGTCGTCGCCGACCACTACACGACACGGGTCCGCACGCCCCGTTCCTGACCGGGGCGCAGGCGCCGTCGAGACGGACCGCGGCCGCGTGGTGCGACGGCCGCGGTCCGGCACGGAACGGTTCAGCGGGTGGGGGTCGCGCCCCGCCCGTGCTCCACCGTCGAGTCCGGTCCGGGGGACAGGATGCACTCGTGCCCGTCGTCGTACCGGACGCGGTACGGCGGCTCGCCCTCCTGCCCCATGACCTCGACGATCTCGGCCACCTTGTCGTGCTGGCCGACTACCCGCCCGTGCTGCCTGACCCGGTCACCCTTGTTCGCGTGCATCGGTAGACCTCCTGAGAACTCGGCGGTCCGCAGCCTTGCCCCTCCAGTCTAGGTTCGGGCGTCCGCTCCGCACCCTCTGGAACCGGGCCCGGGGCTCAGTCCGGCCGCAGGCCGAGTTCCGCGAGCATGCGCGGGTCGGGGGTGCGCCGGTGACCCGCCCACAGCGGGCCGCCGCAGGCGTGCAGCACCGCGTCGACCGCCGCGGCGAAGGGCTCGCGCGGGCCGCCGCGGACGAGATCCCGGTAACCGCCGAGCAGGAGCCCCGCGAGCTCGGGGTCGGCCTCGCGCAGCCGGCGGGGCAGCCACTTGCCGTCACCGCGCCAGTGGCCGCGCGCACCGAGCAGCAGGTCGGCGGCGCGGTCCAGCAGGGCAGCGGCCACGGCGAGGAGTTCCTCCTCGTCCCGGGCACCGAGGAGGTCGTCGCGCAGGTCGGTGACGGCGTAGCGCCGGTGGTCGCGCTCGGCGTCCGGGACGGCGGGCGGGCCGGCGGCGAGGATGCGCTCCGCCGTGTCGCGCAGCCGGGCGGCGGTGCCGTCGCGGTCGAGCAGGACGACGCCCCGCGCGCACATGAACGCCATCGTGCCGCTGCCGCGGTCGCGGTCCCACCCCATGAAGGCGCGCGCGGACTCGGGCGTGTGCACGAAGAGCTCGACCGGCCAGGAGCCCCAGACGAGCGATTCCGCGTGGCACCCGGCGGGCGGATCGAGGACGACGACCACGTCCAGGTCGGACGTCGCCGTCCCCTCACCGCGGGCCGTGGACCCGCCCAGGAAGCCCCCGAGGGCGTCGGGGAAGCGTTCTGCGAGCAGGGCGCGGGCCGCGCCGACCGGATCGTCCATGGCCGGACCCTACGCCCCGCTCGCCACGGGGTTCAGAACGGGTAGTGCGCCTGCTGCGTGGCCAGGGTGACCCAGCGGGTGTTGGAGAACGCCTCCAGGCCCCAGCGGCCGCCGAAGCGGCCGTAGCCGGAGGCCTTGAAGCCGCCGAACGGCGCCTGCGGCTCGTCCGCCACGGACTGGTCGTTGACGTGCACGATGCCGGTGCGCAGCCGGCGGGCGACGGCGAGCCCGTGGGTGCCGTTCTCGGTGATGACGCCCGCGGTCAGACCGTGGTCGGTGTCGTTGGCCAGGGCCACGGCCTCGTCGTCGTCGGCGAAGGAGGCCACGGTGACGACGGGGCCGAAGGCCTCCCCGTAGTAGACCTCCGCGTCCTTGGGCACGTCCCGCAGCACGGTGGCCGGGTGCACCGCGCCGTCCGGTTCACCGCCGCCGGTCAGCACGGTGGCGCCCTTGGCGACCGCGTCCCGCACCAGCTCCGCGACGCGCCGCGCGGAGGCGGAGCTCACCAGCGGGCCGATCACGGTGTGCGGGTGCGAGGGGTCGCCCGAGGGCAGCGTGCCGACCTTGGCGGCGAACTTGGCCGTGAACTCCTCGGCGAGGCTCTCGTGGACGAGGATCCGGTCGCCGGACATGCAGATCTGCCCGGAGTTGAGGAAGACGCCGAAGACGGCGGCGTCGACGGCGTAGTCCACGTCGGCGTCGTCCAGCACGACGATCGCGTTCTTGCCGCCGAGCTCCAGCACGGCGGGCTTGAGGTGGCGCGCGGCATGGGTGCCGATGATCCGCCCGACCTCGGTCGACCCGGTGAAGTTGACGATGCGGACCCTCGGGTCGGCGATGAGGGCCTCGGCGACCGCCGCCGCGTCCTCACGGGCGTTGGTCACCACGTTCAGCACGCCGTCGGGCAGCCCGGCCTCGCGCAGCACGTCCGCGACGAACAGGCCGCAGGCCACCGGGGCGTCCTCGCTCGGCTTCACCACCACCGTGTTGCCCGCCGCCAGCGGCGCGGCGACCGCGCGGACACCCAGGATGACCGGAGCGTTCCACGGTGCGAAGGCGCCCACGACGCCGACCGGCTCGCGCACCGCCATGCCGAGGACGCCCTCCTCCTGCGCGCTCAGCACCTCACCGCGCGGCGCGGTGATGGCGGCGGCCACCTCGCGCAGGATGTTGGCGGCCAGCCCGACGTTGAAGTACGCCCAGGGGCGCGTGCCGCCGGCCTCGTGCGCCATGATCTCGGCGGCCTGCTCGGTGCGGGCCTCCAGCAGGTCGGCCGCGGTCAGGAAGATCTTGCGCCGCGCGAACGGGCTGAGCGCCGCCCACTCCGGGAACGCGGCCTCGGCCGCGTCCACCGCCCGGGTGATGTCCTCGGCACCCCCGGCGGCCACGGTCGCGTACACCTCCCCGGTGAAGGGGCTCACGTCCTCGGCCGTGCGTCCGGAGACGGCCGGGACGTCCTTGCCGCCGATCAGCAGTTCGCGGGTGATGGTCATGGCAGCCCCTGTCTGGCACGCGAACGCCCTCGTTCGCACAGTGAACTATCGTTCATTGAACGTTTGAGCACTGAGTCTGCGACGCGCCCACCGCGCTGTCAACGGACCGGAACGCGCTTTGTGGGGGTGGCGGGAGCCGCCTGTGTCCAGGGTGCAGCGCCGTGGCGGGTGGAAACGACGCCGCCCCGCGCGGTGGGCGCGGGGCGGCGTACGGCGGCGAGGGTGGGGGCGTCAGGCGTCGGCGCCGTCGGCGCGCTCCGCGTCGCGCTCCTTGAGGCGGGCGGCCTCCTTGCGGACCTCGGCCTGGGTTGCGCGCTCCTTCTGCAGCCACTCGGGCTCTTCCTGCTTCAGCGCCTCGATCTGCTCCGTGGTGAGCGCCTCGGTGACCCCGCCGCGGGCGAGGCCGGAGTTGGAGATGCCCAGCTTCGCCGCCACCACCGGGCGCGGGTGCGGGCCGTTGCGGCGCAGCTCCCGGAGCCACTCGGGCGGGTCGGCCTGCAGCGCGTTCAGCTCGTCGCGCGACACGACGCCCTCCCGGAACTCGGCGGGGGTGGCCTCGAGGTACACACCCAGCTTCTTCGCCGCCGTGGCGGGCTTCATGGTCTGGGCGGATTGGTGCGACGTCATGCCTCAAGGATATCGATCGCGGGAGCGGTCCCCGACCGGCGCCGGGGTAGCCTGGCCGGATGACCGGCTCGGAAGCTCCCCCCTCGTTCCGCCTCGCCTACGTCCCGGGCGTGACCCCCGCCAAATGGGTGCGGACCTGGCAGGAGCGGCTGCCGGACGTTCCGCTCGACCTCGTCATGGTCACGGCCGCCGAGGTTCCCGGGGTGCTCCGCGGCCTCGACGCGGACGCGGGCTTCGTACGGCTGCCGATCGACCGGACGGACCTCAGCGCCATCCCCCTCTACACGGAGACGACGGTCGTCGTCGTCCCCAAGGACCACCTCGTGGCGGCCGCCGACGAGGTGTCGCTGGCGGACCTGGCCGACGACGTGGTGTTCCACCCCCTCGACGACACCCTGGACTGGGGGGAGCTCCCCGGGCGGCCCGCGATCGAGCGCCCGGCCACGACCGCGGACGCCGTCGAGCTCGTCGCGGCGGGCGTGGGGGTGCTGGTCGTGCCGCAGTCGCTGGCGCGTCTGCACCACCGGCGTGACCTCACCTACCGCACGGTCGTCGACGCCCCGCAGTCGCGGGTGGCCCTGTCGTGGCGCGAGGACACCACGACCGACCGGGTCGAGGACTTCATCGGCATCGTGCGCGGCCGCACCGTCAACAGCTCCCGCGGCCGTACCCAGGCACAGACCCAGCCGCAGCCGAAGAAGCAGCGCCCCGAGGAGGGGGCGGCGCGGCGCAAGCCCGCGGCGGGCAGGTCGTCCGGCCGTACGTCCGCCAAGACCCCCCGCCCCGCGAAGCGCGGCAAGCCCCGCCGCCGTTCGTAGACGGGGTGAGGACGGGCACGGACGATGCGGCCCGGATCCGGCCGGAGCGGGCAGGCGCCGGGCCGGGCTCCGTCGCCCCGCCGGGCTGACCTGCGGAGAGTTCGCCCAGTGTTCGCCGGTCGGCGCGCGGCCGCCACCGGGCGGAAGTCCGGACGCCAACCGGGGCGCCGAGACTCGCCGGACTCCGGGGCGCCCCACCGCGCCCCAGGGCAACGGGGCCGGAAGGGGCCGGAACGGGCCGGAAAGCTTTGCATAAAAGTTCCGAGCGCCGTATAGTCATGCCATCGAAGAGGAGGGTCCATGGCATTCCGGGCAGCGGTGGCGGGAGCGAGCGGGTACGCGGGCGGGGAGATCCTGCGCCTGTTGCTGAACCACCCCGAGATCGAGATCGGCGCGCTCACCGGGAACACCAACGCGGGGCAGCGCCTCGGCGGCCTGCAGCCGCATCTGCTGCCGCTGGCCGACCGCGTCCTGGAGGCGACCGGCGTGGAGGCGCTGGCCGGACACGACGTCGTCTTCCTCGCGCTGCCGCACGGGCAGTCGGCCGCCGTCGCCGAGCAGCTCGGTGACACGGCCCTCGTCGTCGACTGCGGCGCCGACTTCCGGCTCGAGGACGCCGCGGACTGGGAGCGGTTCTACGGCTCCCCGCACGCGGGCACGTGGCCTTACGGCCTTCCGGAGCTGCCGGGTGCGCGCGCCGCGCTGGCGGGCTCCAGGCGCATCGCGGTGCCCGGTTGCTACCCCACCGCGGTCACGCTCGCGCTCTTCCCCGCGTACGCGGCGGGCCTGGTGGAGCCCGAGGCCGTCGTCGTCGCCGCGTCCGGCACCTCCGGTGCGGGCAAGGCCGCCAAGCCGCACCTGCTGGGCAGCGAGGTCATGGGCAACATGACCCCGTACGGCGTCGGCGGTACGCACCGGCACACCCCCGAGATGATCCAGAACCTCTCCGGCGTGGCCGGGGAGCGGGTCTCCGTCTCCTTCACCCCGACGCTGGCGCCGATGCCCCGCGGCATCCTCGCCACCTGCAGCGCCAAGGCCAGGCCCGGCACGACCGCCGCCGCCGTACGGGCCGCCTACGAGAAGGCGCTGGCCGACGAACCGTTCGCGCACCTGCTGCCGGAGGGCCAGTGGCCCGCCACCGCCGCCGTGTACGGCTCGAACGCCGCGCTGATCCAGGTCGCCTACGACGAGGCCGCCGGCCGGGTCGTCGTCGTCAGCGCCATCGACAACCTCACCAAGGGGACCGCCGGCGGCGCCGTGCAGAGCATGAACATCGCGCTCGGCCTCCCCGAGGGACTGGGCCTGAGCACCGCGGGGGTCGCACCATGACCCCCCGCCCCGCCGCCCGCGCCCGCCGCGCCGTCGCCGAGCTGCTCACCCGGGCCGCGCCCTGCGGCGCGGCGGCCGACGCGCACGGCACGGCCCCGGTGACCGGGCCGTACACCGACATCACGGCGAAGGCCGCGCCCCTGCGGTGCGTCGGCCCACAAGCGGACAAGGAGACGACACAGTGAGCGTCACGGCAGCACGGGGATTCACGGCGGCGGGCATCGCCGCCGGGATCAAGGAGAACGGCAACCCGGACCTCGCCCTCGTGGTGAACAACGGTCCGCGGCTCGCCGCGGCCGGCGTCTTCACCTCCAACCGCGTCAAGGCCGCCCCCGTCCTGTGGTCGGAGCAGGTCCTCAAGGGCGGCCAGGTCTCCGCCGTCGTCCTCAACTCCGGTGGCGCCAACGCCTGTACGGGCCCCCTGGGCTTCCAGGACACCCACGCCACCGCCGAGGCGGTCGCCGACGCCCTCGGGCAGAGCGCGGGGGAGGTCGCCGTCTGCTCCACCGGGCTGATCGGCGTCCGGCTGCCGATGGACAAGCTGCTGCCGGGCGTCGCCAAGGCGGCGGCCGAGCTCTCCGCCCACGGCGGCGAGAAGGCCGCCATCGCCATCAAGACCACCGACACCGTGCACAAGACCGCCGTGTACGAGGGCGAGGGCTGGACGGTCGGCGGCATGGCCAAGGGCGCGGGCATGCTCGCACCGGGCCTGGCCACCATGCTGGTCGTCCTCACCACCGACGCCGACCTGGACTCCGCCGCCCTCGACGGGGCGCTGCGCGCCGCCACCCGCACCACCTTCGACCGGGCCGACTCCGACGGCTGCATGTCGACCAACGACACGGTGCTGCTGCTCGGCTCCGGCGCCTCCGGCGTCACCCCCGCACCGGAGCCCTTCGCCGCCGCCGTCGAGCAGGTCTGCGCCGACCTCGCCCGCCAGCTGATCCGCGACGCCGAAGGCGCCTCCAAGGACATCAAGATCGAGGTCGTCAACGCCGCGACCGAGGACGACGCCGTCGAGGTGGGCCGCTCCATCGCCCGCAACAACCTCCTCAAGTGCGCGATCCACGGCGAGGACCCCAACTGGGGACGGGTGCTCTCGGCGATCGGCACCACCTCCGCCGCCTTCGAGCCGGACCGCCTCAACGTCGCGATCAACGGCGTGTGGGTCTGCAAGTCCGGTTCTGTCGGCGAGGACCGCGAGCTGGTCGACATGCGCTACCGCGAGGTCCACATCACCGCCGACCTCGCCGCCGGCACCGAGACCGCGACCATCTGGACCAACGACCTGACCGCCGAGTACGTCCACGAGAACAGCGCCTACAGCTCATGAGCGCCCGCAAGCACACCGCCCTGCCCAAGGCGCAGATCCTGATCGAGGCGCTGCCCTGGCTGACCCGGCACCACGGCAAGACCGTCGTCATCAAGTTCGGCGGCAACGCCATGGTCGACGAGGCGCTGAAGGCGGCCTTCGCCCAGGACGTCGTCTTCCTGCGGCACGCCGGCCTCAAGCCGGTCGTGGTGCACGGCGGCGGCCCGCAGATCAGCGCGCAGCTCGACAAGCAGGGCCTGGTCAGCGAGTTCAAGGCGGGGCTGCGGGTCACCACCCCGGAGGCCATGGACGTCGTCCGCATGGTGCTCGCCGGGCAGGTGCAGCGCGAGCTGGTCAACCTGCTCAACCAGCACGGCCCGCTCGCCGTCGGCCTGACCGGCGAGGACGCCCACACCATCAGCGCGACCCGGCACCGCCCGATGATCGACGGCGAGGCCGTCGACATCGGCCGGGTCGGGCAGATCACCGAGATCGACACCGGCGCCATCCGGGCCCTGCTGGACGACGGCCGCATCCCGGTCGTCTCCTCCATCGCCCGCAGCGCCGACGACGGACACATCTACAACGTCAACGCCGACACCGCCGCGGCGGCGCTCGCGGCCGCGCTCGGCGCGGAGACCCTGATGGTCCTCACGGACGTCGAGGGCCTGTACGAGGACTGGCCGAACAGCGACGAGGTGATCAGCCGGCTCACCGCGAGCGAGCTGGAGAAACTGCTGCCCGAGCTGTCCAGCGGCATGGTGCCCAAGATGGAGGGGTGCCTGCACGCGGTGCGCAACGGCGTCCACACCGCCCGGGTCATCGACGGGCGGGTCCAGCACTCGATCCTGCTGGAGATCTTCACCGACGAGGGAATCGGCACGATGGTGGTACCCGACGGCGTCGAAGCGGCGGGCGGCACATCGCGACACGAAGGGGGACGGGCATGACCGGGACCGGCGACCAGGGGAACGAGGCGCTCACACGGCGCTGGCAGGGCTCCCTGATGGACAACTACGGCACCCCGCGGCTGCCCCTGGTCCGCGGCGAGGGCGCCCGGTACTGGGACGCCGACGGCAACGAGTACCTGGACTTCCTCGGCGGCATCGCGGTCAACGCCCTCGGCACCGCCCACCCCGCCGTCGTCCGCGCGGTCTCCGAGCAGATCGCGACCCTCGGCCACGTCTCCAACTTCTTCATCGCCGAGCCCACGGTCGCCCTCGCCGAGCGGCTGCTCCAGCTGTCCGGCCGGCCCGGCCGCGTGCTGTTCTGCAACTCCGGCGCCGAGGCCAACGAAGCAGCCTTCAAGATCGGCCGGCTGACGGGCCGTACGCACATGGTGGCCACCGACGGCGGCTTCCACGGCCGCACCATGGGCGCGCTCGCGCTCACCGGGCAGCCGGGGAAGCAGGAGTCCTTCCGCCCGCTGCCCGGTGACGTCACCCATGTGCCGTACGGCGACGCCGACGCGTTGCGCGCCGCCGTCACCGAGCGGACCGCGCTGGTGATGCTCGAGCCCGTCCAGGGCGAGAACGGCGTCATCGTGCCCCCGGCCGGATACCTGGCCGCCGCACGGGAGATCACCCGCGCCACCGGCACCCTGCTCGTCATGGACGAGGTGCAGACCGGCATCGGCCGCACCGGCCACTGGTTCGAGCACCAGGCGCAGGGCGTCGAGCCGGACGTCGTCACCCTCGCCAAGGCGCTCGGCGGCGGACTGCCTATCGGCGCCACCCTCGCCTTCGGCCCCGCGGCCGATCTGCTGACCCCCGGTCAGCACGGCACCACCTTCGGCGGCAACCCGGTGGCCTGTGCCGCTGCGCTCGCCGTCCTGGACACCATCGCCCAGGAGGGCGTGCTGGACAACGTCAAGCGCCAGGGCGAGAAACTGCGCCAGGGCGTCGAGGCGCTGGACCACCCTCTGGTCGATCACGTGCGCGGTGCGGGCCTCCTGCTGGGTATCGTGCTCACCGAGCCGCTCTCCGCGCAGGTGCAGAAGGCGGCTCAGGACGCCGGACTCCTGGTGAACGCCGCCGTACCCGACACGGTGCGGCTCGCCCCGCCGCTGATCCTCGGTGACGCCGAGGTGGACGCGTTCCTGGGGGCGCTGCCGGGTGTCCTCGACGCCGTACATGCCGCAGAGGGACACCGATCCGGAGAATGACACGACGATGAGCGAGGCGCAGCAGCAGGCCGGCGGGGGAGCCGCCGCCGTACCGCAGACCCGGATGGCACGCCACCGGCGGATCGTCGACATCCTGAACCGGCTGCCGGTGCGGTCCCAGAGCCAGCTCGCCAAGCTGCTCTCCGACGACGGGCTGAGCGTCACCCAGGCGACGCTCTCCCGTGACCTCGACGAACTGGGCGCGGTGAAGATCCGCACCAACAACGGCGAACTCATCTACGCAGTGCCCAGCGAGGGCGGTTTCCGCACCCCCATGGCGCCGCTCGGGGAGTCGGTGAAGGAGGAGCGGATGAGCCGCCTCGCCGGCGAGCTGCTGATCTCCGCGGAGGCCTCGGCCAACCTCGTCGTCGTCCGCACCCCGCCGGGCGCGGCGCAGTTCTTCGCGTCCGCGATCGACCAGGCCGAGGTGTACGACATCCTCGGCACGATCGCGGGCGACGACACGGTCATGCTGATCAGCCGGGACCCGGCCGGCGGGCAGGCGGTCGCCGACCACCTGCTGCGCCTGGCCGCGGGCGGTTAGGACCGGGCCCCGGGCCCGGTCAGACGACCGGGCTCAGGCCCCCGTCGACGTTGATGCCGGTGCCGGTGACGTAGCCGGCCCGGCCGGACAGCAGGAAGGCCACGAGGTCCGCGAACTCCTCGGCGCGGCCCACCCGGCCCAGCGGGATGCCGGACTCGCGGCCCATCGTGGCGTACAGCTCCTCGACGGTGATCCCGCGCTCCTCGGCCTGCCGGGTCCACTGGCCGCTCTCGACCAGGCCGACGAGCACGGCGTTGACCCGGATGTTGTCGGGCCCGAGCTCCTTGGACAGTGCCTTGGTCAGCGCGAGGCCGGCCGCGCGGGAGACCGAGGTCGGGGTGCTGCCCGCGCCGGGGGCCTTGGCGGAGACGGCGAGGGTGTTGACGACGCTGCCGCCCCCCGCGGCGCGCAGGTGGGGGAGGGCCAGCCGGGTCAGCCGTACCGCGGCGTGCAGCTTCAGCTGCAGGTCCTCCTCCCACACCGAGTCGTCCTGGCGCTCGAAGAAGCCGGCCGCGCTGCGCCCGGCGTTGTTGACCACGGCGTCGATCCGTCCCCAGCGCCCGTCGGCGGCGGCGACGAAGCGCTCGAGGTCCTCGGGGCGGGTGACGTCGGCCGGCACGCCCAGCACGTCGGCGCCGGTGGCGCCCAGTTCCTTCACCACGTGCTCGATGCGCTCGGGGTCACGTCCGCACAGCGCCACCTTGGCGCCCTCGGCGGTCAGCCGCCGGACAAGGGCCGCGCCGAGTCCGTCGGACCCTCCGGTGACCAGCACGACCTTGCCGTTCAGTTGCAGATCCATGTGACGCATTCTTGCCACCTGGAACAGCTGATCGTCAAGCGCTCAACTTGGCGACGAAACGCCCGAATCCCGAGGTGTGCCAGGTCGTGCCGTCGGGGGTGACGGCGAAGGCCTCCACATCGGGGAGTCCTTCCAGCCATTCCCGGGCCCGGCCGCCCATGGCGTAGCCGGCCGTCGCCCAGGTGTCCGCCTCGGTGAGGGAGGCGCACACGACGGTGAGCGACGCGAGTCCCCCGGCGGGCGGCGCGCCCGTGTGCGGGTCGAGGATGTGGCAGCCGCGTTCGGCGGGACCGGAGGTGGCGACGGCCAGCTCGCCGTCCGCCTCGACGACGGTGGCCAGCCCCCCGGGCCGCAGCGGATCGGCGATGCCGACCCGCCAGGGGCCGCCGGTCAACTGGACGTCGCCGCCGCCGTTGAGGCAGACCTTCCCGGCGCCCGCCGCCGCGATCGTCCTGGCGGCCCGCTCGACCGCCCAGCCCTTGACCAGGCCGGTGGGGTCGAGCGCGGTGCCGGGGCCCGCGTAGCGCGGGGTGAACCAGCCGTCGGTGCGGCGCTCGGCGTCCTCGCACCGCCCCAGGACCTCGCGCACCTCGGGTGAGCACTGCGCGAGGGCGAGTTCACCACGGCCCAGCCGGCTGATCTCGCTGTCGGCACGGAAGGTGGAGAACACCGCGTCGACCCGGTGCAGGCCCGCCACCGCCTCGTCCAGGGCCGCCCGGACGCGCGGCTCGCGGGCACCGCGCACGTCGAAGGAGAACACCGTCCCCATGCAGTGCTCCACGTGCCGCAGGCGCGGAGGGTTGTCGGACATCGTCAGGCACCGGCCTTGTCCAGGGCGCTCTGCAGCGACTTCCGGTAGCCCTCGCTGGTGAAGGAGGCACCGGAGACGGTGTCGATCTGCGCGCTCTGGGCGGTGACCGCGGCCTGGTCGAGCTGCGGGACGGCGGTGGCGGTGAGCTGGTCGCTGGTGGGGGTGCCCGCGGGCGCCTGGACGGCCGCGGCCGAGACGATCCGCCCCCCGTCGACCGTGATCTTGACCTGGACGGGACCGTAGCTGGTCTGCGCGACGTCCCCGGTGACGGTCTTCCGCGCGGGGGCGCCGCCCTGCTTCCCCGGGTCCTGCGCCCCGCCGGTGCCGCGTCCGTCCGCGGGGGCCGAGGCCACCGGCACCGACGGGTCCGGGCCGGCGGGCGAGGGGGCCGCGGAGACCGGCGGCACCTGCTGTGCCGGGGCCCCGGCCTGCGAGGTGAAGGGCGCCGTCGTCGGCTTCAGGGCGAGCAGCAGCACGACCCCGGAGACGGTCGTCACGCTGCTCAGGAGGATCCGGCGCAGCGGGTGCTTCTTCTTCACTCGGACCTCACATCTCGAAGGACTCGTGGTGGATACGGCGTTCGGGCACTCCCGCCTCGCGCAGCGCGGAGTACGACTCCTCGGCCAGCCCCGGGGGGCCGCACAGGTACACGTCGTGCCGGTCGATGTCCGGCAGCATTCGCCGCAGTCCCTGCGCGGTGATCTCCGGGCGGGCGCCGCCGGGTCCGTTCACCGCGTACACCAGGCGTGCGCCGCGTTCGGCGGCGATCTCCTCCAGCTCCGCCCACAGCGCGAGGTCCTGCCTGCTGCGGGCCCGGTACAGCAGCGTGAGGTCGCCGGGCGCGGCCGGCAGCGTCTCGAACAACGCCCGCAGCGGGGTGATCCCGGCGCCGCCCGCCAGCAGCAGCACCTTGCCGCCGCGGCGGCGGGAGGCCGTCATGGCGCCGTAGGGGCCCTCGGCCCACACCCGCGTGCCGGGTTCGAGCGAGGCCAGCGCGGAGCTGTGGCCGCCCACCGCCTTGACGGTGATCCGCAGCAGGTCGGGCCGGGGCGGCGCCGACAGCGAGTACGGGTTGGCGCTCCAGCGCAGCCCCGGGGCGAGGAAGCGCCAGCGGAAGAACTGGCCGGGCTCGGCGCCCAGGCGGTGCAGCCGGCGTCCCGTGATCAGCACCGAGACCACGCCCGGCGCCTCCTCGACGGTCTCTGCGACCCGCATGCGGTGCCTCATGTTGAGCCGGACCGGCACCAGCACCCGGTACCAGAGGACCAGCCCCGTCACCGAGCCGTACAACGCGTACCAGATGCCGCGCGCGGTGGCGCTGCCCGCGAACTCGGCGCCGGTGGCCAATTGGTGCCAGAAGGTCAGGTAGACCGCTGCGTAGGTCAGCAGGTGGACGTAGTACCAGGTCTCGTAGCGCAGCCGGCGGCGCAGGGCGCCCGCCGAGACGAAGCCGATGACCAGCAGCAGCACGGTGCCGGCCGTCGCCTCGATCATCCGCGGGTAGTCCAGGACCACGGAGACCGACTGCTGTACGAGCGGCTGCCCGGACTGCTCGGAGTAGCCCCACAGGATCAGCGCGACGTGGACGACGACCAGGCAGACGGCGTACCGGCCGCTCATCGCGTGCCAGCGGGCCACCCGGTCGCTGCCCACGCGCCGCTCCAGCGCGGGGACGCGCGCCATCTGCAGGACGACCAGGGCGATGGCGTAGCCGCCGAGCAGGCCGGTGATCCGGCCCGCCGCGGTGAGCCAGCCGGCGGTGGTCGGCTGGATGTAGGGGGTGTTGCCCCACCACAGCCACACGACCCCGGCGGCGCCCGCCCAGGCCAGGAGGAGCAGCGGGATCGCGGGGGAACGGCGGGGCCGGATCCGGCGCATGGCCTGCCGCCTGCCCGCCCTGCTGTTGTGGATCATCGTGGTCGTGGCCGCCATGCGCATGGGTACGCGCGGCTCCGCGCCCCTGCTCAAAGCCCGGTTTTCCGCCACGCGCCGTGCGTCGATGTGGTATTGCCGTGGGCTCCGCTGGGCGGCCGGGCACGGGCGGCCCGATCGTCCGTGGCGCGGCTGTCGCGGGGAGCGGCCGGCACGCCGGTGAGCTGCGACGACACGGCCGATTGACGAATCATGCGGAGGAGTGCATACTTATACCCATCAGCGTATGCATCACCATCGCCGCCATACGCACCGGACCTCGCGCACCAAAGGAGAGACCCGTGACCGAGCGCGTCGTACTCGCCTACTCGGGCGGACTGGACACCTCCGTCGCCATCGGATGGATCGCCGAGGAGACCGGCGCCGAGGTCATCGCCGTGGCCGTGGACGTCGGCCAGGGCGGCGAGGACCTGGACGTCATCCGCAAGCGGGCGCTCGCCTGCGGCGCGGTGGAGGCCGAGGTCGCCGACGCCAAGGACGAGTTCGCCGACGAGTACTGCCTCCCGGCGATCAAGGCCAACGCCCTCTACATGGACCGCTACCCGCTGGTCTCCGCGCTCTCCCGGCCGACCATCGTCAAGCACCTGGTGGCCGCCGCCAAGAAGCACGGCGCCTCGATCGTCGCCCACGGCTGCACCGGCAAGGGCAACGACCAGGTCCGCTTCGAGGCCGGCATCTCCTCCCTCGCCCCCGAGCTGACCTGCATCGCGCCGGTCCGCGACTACGCGATGACCCGGGACAAGGCGATCGCGTTCTGCGAGGAGAAGAACCTCCCCATCGCCACCACCAAGAAGTCCCCCTACTCGATCGACCAGAACGTCTTCGGGCGGGCCGTGGAGACGGGCTTCCTCGAGGACATCTGGAACGCCCCGATCGAGGACGTCTACGAGTACACCCAGAACCCGGCCGGGCCCCGCGAGGCCGACGAGGTGGTCATCACCTTCAAGCAGGGCGTCCCGGTCGCCATCGACGGCAAGCCGGTCACCGTCCTGCAGGCCATCCAGCAGCTCAACGAGCGCGCGGGCGCCCAGGGCGTCGGCCGGATCGACATGGTCGAGGACCGCCTGGTCGGCATCAAGTCCCGCGAGGTGTACGAGGCTCCGGGCGCGATCGCCCTGATCACCGCCCACCAGGAGCTGGAGAACGTCACCGTCGAGCGCGAACTCGCCCGCTACAAGCGGCAGGTCGAGCAGCGCTGGGGCGAGCTGGTCTACGACGGCCTGTGGTTCTCCCCGCTCAAGCGGGCCCTGGACGGCTTCATCGACGAGGCCAACCAGCACGTCACCGGCGACATCCGGATGACCCTGCACGGCGGCCGCGCCGTCGTCACCGGCCGGAAGTCCGACCAGTCCCTGTACGACTTCAACCTGGCGACCTACGACACCGGCGACACGTTCGACCAGTCGCTCTCGAAGGGCTTCATCGAGATCTTCGGCATGTCGTCGAAGATCGCGGCCAAGCGCGACCTGGCCTAGTCAGTAGCCTCGACCACGGCAGCCCGCCTCCCCGCCCCTGCCGGCGGGGAGGCGGCCGCACATCCACCCCCGAGGGAAGCGAGCAGACCAGTGAGCACCAACAGCGGCGACGTCCGGCTCTGGGGCGGCCGTTTCGCCGACGGTCCCGCGGAGGCGCTGGCCAAACTCTCCGCGTCCGTCCACTTCGACTGGCGGCTCGCGCCGTACGACATCGCCGGCTCCCGCGCCCACGCGCGCGTGCTGCACAAGGCGGGCCTGCTGAGCGACGTCGAGCTGACCCGCATGCTCGCCGGCCTCGACCAGCTGGAGTCCGACGTCGCCGACGGCTCCTTCACCGGGACCATCGCCGACGAGGACGTCCACACCGCCCTGGAGCGCGGCCTGCTGGAGCGGCTCGGCCCCGACCTCGGGGGCAAGCTGCGGGCCGGCCGGTCCCGCAACGACCAGGTCGCCACGCTCTTCCGGATGTACCTGCGCGACCACGCCCGGATCGTCGGGGGCCTGATCGCCGAGCTGCAGCACGCCCTGGTCCGGCTCGCCGAGACGCACATCGACGTCGCCATGCCCGGCCGCACCCACCTGCAGCACGCCCAGCCGGTGCTCTTCGCCCACCATGTGCTCGCCCACGTCCAGGCGCTGTCCCGGGACGCCGAGCGGCTGCGTCAGTGGGACGTGCGGACCGCGGTCTCGCCGTACGGCTCCGGCGCGCTGGCCGGTTCCTCGCTCGGGCTCGACCCGGAGGCGGTCGCCAGGGACCTCGGCTTCGAGCACGGCTCGGTGGCCAACTCCATCGACGGCACGGCCTCGCGCGACTTCGTCGCCGAGTTCGCCTTCGTCACCGCCATGATCGGCGTCGACCTCTCGCGGATCGCGGAGGAGGTCATCATCTGGAACACGAAGGAGTTCTCCTTCGTCACCCTCCACGACGCCTTCTCCACCGGCTCGTCGATCATGCCGCAGAAGAAGAACCCGGACATCGCGGAACTCGCACGCGGCAAGTCCGGGCGGCTCATCGGCAACCTGACCGGCCTGCTCGCCACGCTGAAGGCGCTGCCCCTGGCGTACAACCGCGACCTGCAGGAGGACAAGGAGCCGGTCTTCGACTCCTGCGACACCCTCGAGGTCCTGCTGCCCGCCTTCACGGGCATGATGGCCACGCTCACCGTCCACCGGGAGCGCATGGAGGAGCTCGCCCCGGCCGGCTTCTCGCTCGCCACGGACATCGCCGAGTGGCTGGTGAAGCGGGGGGTGCCCTTCCGTGTCGCGCACGAGGTCGCGGGGGAGTGCGTCAAGGTCTGCGAGGCCGAGGACATCGAGCTGGACCAGCTGACCGACGAGCAGTTCGCCAAGATCTCCCCGCACCTCACTCCCGAGGTGCGCACCGTGCTGAACGTGCCCGGCGCGCTGGCCGCCCGCGACGGCCGCGGCGGGACCGCGCCGTCGGCGGTGGTGGTCCAGCTCGCCGAGGTCAAGCGGGACCTCGCCGTCCAGTTGGCGTGGGCACAGGCCAAGGGCTGATCCCGCGAGCAGGGAGCCCGGCCGGGTCCGTCCACCCGGCCGGGCTTCTTCGTCGTCGTGCATGAGACACTCGTGTCTCATCTGGATTACCCTTGTCTCATGAGCTTCGATGGTGAGCAGGTCCTGCGGGACGCGGCCGACCTGCTGTCGCGGCGTGCCACCGCCTCCATGGACGAGATCGCCAAGGCCGCCGGCATCAGCCGGGCCACGCTCCACCGGCACTTCCCCGGCCGGGACGCGCTGGTGCGGGCCCTCGGCCTGCTCGGCATCGCGCAGACCGAGGAGCGCCTGGACGCCGCGCGCATCGAGGAGGGCGACCCCGTCGAGGCCGTCCGCCGGCTCATCACCGAGGCCGTGCCCGTCTCCGGTTTCCTGGCCTTCCTCTACGGCGAGAACCAGATCTACGACGTCGCCGAGATCAACGAAGGCTGGGCGCGCATCGACGCCCGGGTCGCCGCCCTCTTCCGGCGCGGCCAGGAAACCGGGGCGTTCCGCTACGACCTGACCCCCGCCTGGCTCGTCGAGGCGCTGTACGCGCTCATCGCCGCTTCGGCCTGGTCCGTCCAGGACGGCCGCATGGCCCGCCTCGACTCCGCCCGCATGGTCACCGAACTGCTGCTCGGCGGCATGCTGCGCGACCCCGGGAGCGGGTCGTGACCACCGCCGCACCCGTCACCACCCCGCGCCACGACGACCGCGGCCACCCGGGGCGCTGGCTCGCCCTCGGCGTCCTCACCCTCGCGCTGCTGCTCATCGCCGTCGACGCCACCGTGCTCGGCCTGGCCGTGCCCTTCCTCAGCGCGGACCTGCGGCCCACCTCCACCCAACTGCTGTGGATCGGCGACGTCTACTCCTTCGTCATCGCCGGCCTGCTCGTCTCCATGGGCGGCCTCGGCGACCGCGTCGGCCGCAAGCGGCTGCTGCTCACCGGCACCGCCGCCTTCGGCGCGCTCTCCGTGCTCGCCGCGTACGCCACCACCCCCGGCATGCTCATCACCGCCCGCGCCCTCATGGGCGTCGCGGGCGCCACCCTCATGCCGTCCACGCTCGCCCTCATCCGCACCCTCTTCCCCGACCCGCGCGAGCGGAGCTTCGCCATCGGCGTCTGGGGCGCCGTCTCGACCGCGGGCGCCGCCCTCGGCCCGGTCGTCGGCGGGATCCTCCTCGAGCACTTCTGGTGGGGCTCGGTCTTCCTCATCAACCTGCCCGTCATGGCCCTGCTGCTCGTCGTGGGCGCCCGGTTGCTGCCCGAGTCCCGTGACCCGGCGCCCGGCCCCTGGGACCCGGCCAGCGTCCTGCTCTCGCTGCTCGGCATGTTCGGCGTCGTCTACTGCATCAAGCAGCTCGCGGTGCACGGACCCGGACCCGGCGCGGCCGGTGCCGGAGTCCTCGGCGCGGCCTGCCTGTACACCTTCGTCCGCAGGCAACTCGCCCTGCCCAAGCCGCTGCTGGACATGCGTCTCTTCCGGCACCGGGGCTTCTCCGGCGCGGTGCTGGCGGACCTGCTCACCGTGCTCGGGCTCGCCGGGAGCGTCTTCTTCCTCTCCCAGTTCCTGCAGCTCGTCCAGGGCCGCTCCCCGCTCCAGGCGGGACTGTGCGAGCTCCCGGCGACCCTCGGCGCCGCCGCCACCGGGCTCGTCGCGGGCGCCGCCGCGCGCCGCTGGTCGGTCCGGGTCGCCGTCACGGGCGGCCTCGGCGCCACCGGACTCGCCTTGCTCGCCCTCCTGGCCCTGCGCCCCGGCACGGGCTACCTCTTCCTCGGCGCGGCCCTGCTGGTCGTCGGCGCCGGAGCCGGGCTGTCGTTCACCGTCACGGCCGACGTCATCCTTTCCAGCGTCCCGCCGCAGCAGGCCGGTGCCGCCTCCGGCGTCTCCGAGACCGCGTACGAACTCGGCGCCGCCCTCGGCATCGCCCTCCTGGGTTCCGTCGTCACCGGCATCTCCGGCGGCCCGGCCTCGGCCGACCCCGCCGCCTTCACCGACGGCCTGCGCGCCGCCTCCGGCGCCGGCGGCGCCGTCCTGCTGCTGGCCGCCACCGCCGCCTGGCGCCTGCTGCGCGGCCAGCGGCTCGCGGACGGCCGGGTCACCCCGGTGGGCCCCTGACGGCCCGACGGTCCGGGGCCGTGCCGCTTCCCCGTACCCGGGGCCGGGTCAGCCGGCCCGGGGGTCGTCGAGGGTGAAGACCGTCAGCCACTGCGAGCCGGCGGGCGTGTAGCCCAGGTCCATCAGCGCCGTGGTCACCGCGCGCATGTGCCCCGCGCCGTACAGGATCCCGGCGGTGAACGGCTCGGTACGGCCGGCGCGGGCGTGATGCACATGCGTCACCGCGTCGATCAGCAGGCGGTCGCGCCGGTGCACCACCAGGTCGTCCGTCCCCGTCCAGAATTCCGCGGCCTCCTCCTCGTCGTCGCTGGGCAGGTCCTCGAGCTGCAGATGCCGGGCGAGGAACCGGCGCGTGCCGAGCAGCCGCATGCCCGCGACGTAGACGGGGATGAGCGCGGCCAGTGTCGCGCGCTCCCTGAGCGGCACCCGCCGCCACCCGTCGTCGAACTCCTCACCGGTCATGTCCGGGCACACCACGGGCACGCCCAGCGTGGCGAAGTCGATGTCCTGGACGACCAGTCCCAGTCGCTCGTGGCCCGCGAGGCTGCGGTACGACCGCGTGAGCGCCAGCGCCGCCGTACCGCCCCGGACGCCCTCGGCGATCACCAGGTCGCACGAGGCGCGCAGACGGGCCGTCACCTCCGCGTAGAACGCCGGCTCCGCCAGGTGGACCATCGGGTACAGCTCGAAGGTCAGCGCCGTCCCGCGGCTGCGGAAGCGGATGACCGCAGACCGTACCCCTGCCAGCTCCGTGACCTCTATGTACTGCACGCGTCCCCCCGCCCCCGGCGGATCCGTCAATCGCGAGGACGCGCCACGAGAGCCGCGGGGTTGCACCGGCGCCCACGCGGACCACCGACGTCAACTCCCGGCGCACGGGGCCGGTTTGCAGTCCGTATGCTGCCGGTACCCGCCGCGGGGGAGGGAGCGCCATGAGCACGGACGCACAGTCCGGCCAGGACACCGACGTCCTGGCCGTCCTGAGGGAGCACACCCTCGACTGCCGCTACGAGGAGGCCGAGGCCCTCATCGGCGCCGAACTCGCCCGGGCGGAAGGCGACCCGGCACGAACGGCCCGACTGCACGTCGCGCGGGGCCGGTTGCGGCTGCGCCAGTACGAACACCCCGCGGCGCTCTCGGAGTTCGCCACGGCCCTGCGCCATGACCCGGAATGCGGCGCGGCGGCGGGGTGGCGCGTGGCGGCCCTCGACCGCATGGGCCGCCGCGACGAGGCCCTGGCCGAGGGCACGGCGGCCGCGGCGCGGCTCCCGGAGGCCGTGGACGTCCACACCGCGTTGGGCTGGCTGCACCACAACGCCTGCCGCTGGGACGAGGCCCTGGCGGCCTTCGAGCGGGCCACCGCCGTCGGACCGCGCCACGCGGAGGGCTGGATCGGCGCCGCGTGGACGCGTGTCGAGCTGGGCGACACCGCGGCCGCGCTGCGGGGCCTGGAGGACGCCGAGCGCGGCCTCGCCGACCCCGTCGAGGTCCGCAGCGCGGCCGTACGGATCGCGGCGAGCCGGAGCGGCGGCGAGGTCGCCCACGCCAAGCTGGTCTCCGCCCGCTCCCTGGACAGGGACGACATCGCCGTACTGACGGCGGAGGCCAGGTACGAGAGCGGTCGGGGGACGGGCCGGGCCGCACTGGAGGCCGCCGAGCGCCTCGTGGCCCGGTACGGCCGCCGGCCCGACGCCCACGTCGAACACGCCCGCTGCCTCCTCGAACTCGGGCGCCAGGACGAGGCGGCCCTGGCCTGTGACCGGGCGCTGGCGCTCGAACCGCACTGGGGGCTCGCGTGGGAGTACAAGGCCGCGGTGCAGCGGCTGAGCGGCGACCTGGCGGGAGCGCTGGTCACGAGCCGGCGGGCGGTGCGGGCGTGCCGTTACTCGCCGGGCGTCCGGCTCGAACTGGCCGTCGCCGAGCTTGCCGTCGGAGCACCCGACCGCGCCCTGGCCCTCACCGAGGAGGCGCTGGCACTCGATCCCTGCTCCGGCTGGGGGCTGGGCGTCCGGGCCGAGCTGCTGCTGCGCGGCGGCGACGTGGACGGGGCCGTCGCGGCCGTCGCGCACGCGGCCGCGCTGCGGCCCGCCGACCCGGAGGCACTGGCGAGCCTGGCCTGGGCCCTGGGCGCGGCCGCCCGGTACGACGAGGCGCTCGCCGCCCTGGCACGCGCCAGGGAGTTCGACCCCGGCGACACCTCCCTGATCGAGCGCGCCCTGGCCCTGCTGCGCAGCGCCCACCGCTGGGACGATGCGGCGGACATGATCGCCTCGCTGCGCGCCGCGGACCGTACAGGGCACCTGGAGGGCCTGCTCCTGGAGGAACAGGCCTGCCTGTCCTACGGGCGGGAGCAGTACGCCCGGGCCCTGGAGGAGTGCGAGGCCGCGCTGCGGGCGGAACCGGGACGCCGCTTCGCGGCCCGCCTGCGCGTGCGGTCCCTGCGCGGGCTCGGACGTCTCGCCGACGCCGAGGCCGCCGCCCGGGAGTGTGCCGAGGCCGCCGCCGACGACCCCGAGGCCCACGCCCTCCTGGCGACGGTCCTGTTCGCCGCGGAGCGCACCGACGAGGCACTGGCCGCCGTCGACCGCGCCCTGCTGCTCGACGGCCACTCGGCGGAGGTGCACGGCGCGCGGCTCGACGGCTTCCGGGAGGCGGAACGGTGGGACGAGGCCGAGGCCGCCCTGGAGGAGGCCGCGCGCCGGGGCGTACCCGCCGACGTCGTGGCCGCCCACCGTGCCAGGACGGCCCTGGGGCGGGACGACCACGATGAGGCTTTGGCCGCGGCCGAGGAGTGCCTGCGCCTGCGTCCGGACGACGCCGAGGCGCTGGAACTGCTCACCCTGGCGCACCTCGGCCGCGGAGACGCGCCCGCGGCCGAGTCCGCCGCGCGCCGGGCCGCCGCCGTGTCGCCGCCCCTTTCGGCGGCGGGCCCCTGCGTGCTCGCCCGGCTCTTCGGCGAGCTGGACCGCCCGGCAGAGGAGTGCACGGCGTACGAAGAGGCGCTGCGGCGTGAACCGGACCACCGTGACGCGCTGCTCGGCAGACTCTCCGCGCTGCGGAAGCTGGCGCGCTGGGACGAAGCCGAGCGGGCCGCGGAGGAGGCCGCCGGACTGCGGCCCGAGGACCCGGACGTGCTGATCGCCGTGGGCCGGCTGTACTCGGCGATGGAACGCCCCGGCGACGCGCTGCCCTTCGCCTGGCGCGCCGGCGAACTCACCGACGACGCCTCCGACGCCGTGGCTCTGCTGGCCTGGGTCCTGCGCCGGTCACGGCGCTGGGACGAGGCGGAGCAGGTGCTGCGGCGCAGCGTCGAACGCCGTCCCACGGCGCCGGACGCCCACATGGACCTGGCCTACTGCCTGTGGGACCAGGACAGGGACGCGGAGTGCCTGGAGAGCGTCGACCGCGCCCTCGCCCTGCGGCCCGACCGCGTCCGCACGCTGACCTTCAAGGTGGAGGTGCTGTGCGCGCTGCGGCGGTGGAACGAGGCGGAGGCCGTGGCGCGCCGGGCGCGCGGCAGCCACCCGGAGATCGCCGCCGCGCACGTCGCGACCGCCCAGGTGCTCGCCGGCACCTACCGCCGTGAGGAGGCGCTGCCCCACCTCCGGCGGGCCCTGCAGCTCGAACCGGACCACGAGTGGGCGTGCCGGCTGCTGGTCGGCACCCTCGCCGGGCTGGGCCGTTTCCAGGAGGCGGAACAGGCCGCGGAGGCGCTGCTCGGCCGGGTCCCGGACGCGGTGTCCGTGCGGTGCCGGCTGGCCGCCGTGCTCCGCGAGCAGCACCGGTACGACGAGGCCCTGGCCCAGTGCGAACGCGCCCTGGCCGACGACCCGTACAGCGTGGCCGCCCACGACCAGCGGGCCACCGCACTGCGCGAATGCGGCAGCCTGGACGAGGCCGAGAGCTGCGTCGAGGAGTTCACCCGAGGCCGCCCGCACCTGACGTCCATCCGGTTCGAGCTGGCGGCGGTGCACGCGGAGCGCGGCGACCACACCACGGCCCGGCGGGTCCTGGACGGGCTGCTGGAGTCCGCGCCCGGTCCCCTCGGCCGGGCCGAGGCCCGTGCCGCGACCGGCTGGGTAGCGCTGATGGACCAGCGTCCGCTGGACGCGGCGGACGCCTTCGGGGAGGTCCTGCGGCAGTGGCCGCACGACCACGACTTCCGCGTCGGCCGCGCCTGGTCGCTGGTGCGCCTGGCGGACCTCGCCCCCGGCGGCCCGCGGGCGGACGAGCGCCTCGCCGAGGCGGCCGCCCACTGCCGTGCCGTCAGCCGTGAGGACCCGCGCAACGCCGTCGCCCACACCTGCCTCGGGCTGATCGCGCACCGGCGTGGGGAGCCCGCCGCTGCCGAGCGGCACTTCGCCCGGGCCGTGGAACTGGACCCGTACGGGCGCTCCCACACCGAACTGGGCGCGCTCC
Organism: Streptomyces sp. NBC_00510; assembly: GCA_036013505.1. Lineage (NCBI taxonomy): Bacteria > Bacillati > Actinomycetota > Actinomycetes > Kitasatosporales > Streptomycetaceae > Streptomyces > Streptomyces sp. NBC_00510. The sequence continues at coordinate 7,526,108 of CP107851.1, forward strand.
ACGTGCAGCTCGGCCGGTACACGGAGGCCGAGACCGTGCTGCGGCGGGCCGTGGAACTGGACTGGTACGACGTGCAGGCCCACGTCGAACTGGGCAGCCTGGCACTGCACCGGGCCCGGGAGGGCGGAGGCGACGCCACACTGGCGGAGGCGGCCGGCGAGTTCCGCCGGGCCGTCGCGGTGGACCCGGACAGCGGCAGCGCGGCCCTCGGGCTCGCGGTGGCGCTGGCGGAGGGCGCGGGGGACCTCGGCGCCGCCGAGGAGGAACTGCGTCGTGTGCTGGGCCGGCGCGGGGTGCGGGACCAGCCGCAGTGGCAGCTGCGGCTCGCGCTCGCGCGCCTGCTGGTGCAGGCCGGCGACGCCGAGCAGAGCGCCGACCGCTACCACGACGCGGGCGTGGAGGCCCGGGCCGCGATCCGGCTGGCCGAGCGCGAGGCCGAACCGCACTTCGTGGCCGGTGTCGTGGAGCAGCGCCTGGGCACGCAGACCGTCGACGTCCGGCTGAAACTGCTCCACCGGAGCCGGGCCCGGCGCTTCCTGACCCGCTGCCGCCGCCTCGACCCGGCGCACCAGGACGCGGAGCGGGCGCTGCGGCTGCTGGAGGAGGACGCCCGGGCCGCCCGGGGGAGCCGGCTGAGCAGTGCGGTGCTGGTGCTCGTGGCGACCGCCGTCCTCGCCGCGGCCTGGGTGGACTTCCTGTGGAAGCACCACGTCACCGCCGTGATGCTCACGACGCTGACGCCGGTGCTGGCCGGGCTCATCGCGGTCGGGTTCCTGCTGCCGGTGCTGATCCGGCTCAAACTCCCCGGGGGGATGGAGGCCGACCTGTCGGCGAGCATCGGCCAGATCTCCCGCGGCCCGCGCGGCGAGGTCGTGCTCGCCTCGGCACGGACGCCCGCCGGCAACGGGCCGGTCGGCCGGATGCCGCGCCTGTGACCGGGGGCGGAAAAGGGTGCGGGGAAGGGCGCGTGGACGGGGTGGGGGGTACGGGGGTGTTACGCCGCCGTCGCGTGGTCCGTGGCCTTGGACGCCTTCGCCTTCGTGGCGTAGATGTCGACGTACTCCTGGCCGGACAGCCGCATCACGTGGCTCATGACCTCGTCGGTGACGGCGCGCAGCACGTAGCGGTCGCGGTCCATGCCCTCGTAGCGGGAGAACTCCAGCGGCTTGCCGAAGCGGACGGTGAAGCGGTGCACCCGCGGGACGCCGGCGCCACCCGGCTGGATCCGCTCGGTGCCCACCATCGCGAACGGGACGACCGGTGCCCCGGTCATCAGCGCCAGCCGTGACACGCCCGTGCGGCCGCGGTAGAGACGGCCGTCGGGGGAGCGGGTGCCCTCGGGGTAGATCCCGAAGACCCTGCCCTCGTCCAGGATGCGACGACCGGTCATGAGCGCGGCGACGCCGCCGTGACCGCCGTCGCGGTCCACGGGGATCATGCCGACGGAGGTGAAGAAGGCGGCCATCAGCCGGCCCTTGATCCCGGGGGTGGTGACGTACTCGTCCTTGCCGATGAAGAAGACCTGACGCTTCACGACCAGGGACAGGAACATCGAGTCGATGAACGTGACGTGGTTGCCGGCGAGGATCACGGGACCGTCGCCCGGGATATGCTCCGCTCCCTCGACCCTGGGGCGGAACAGGACGCGCATCAGTGCTCCGAGCAGTGCCTTGAGGATGATGCGGAACAACGGGTCCTCCGGTCGTGGTCGGCGGGAGTCCGGCCGGACGCCCGCGGGGGTTCGTCCACCAGTGTGCGCCTCCCCCGGTGAGGACGATACTTCCGCCACGTCGCGACACGCACACCGGGTTCACACGACCGGTACGCATTGTTGATCTGCGTTTCCGTCGCGTTCCGTCGCTCGCCGCCCGACGGCAACACCGGCCCGCCTACGATGCGCCCGTCGCTTGGCAGGATCCGGACAGACGTTCGGCCGACACGAGGGAGCGCACATGACGCACGAGCAGCAGGGCGGCCGGGAGCAGCGCAGGGGGCCCGGGCGCCGGGCACTGATCGGGGCCGCGGCGCTCGGCGCCGGCGTCACCGTGCTCGGCGGCGCGGGCACCGCCGTGGCCGGCGAGCGGGACTCCTCGCACGGCTCCTCGCACGGTTCCGTCCCCGTCCTCCCGCTGCCGGTCCCGACCGTCGTCGGCCACCGCGGCGCGAGCGGCTACCGCCCCGAGCACACCCTGGGCTCGTACCAGCTCGCCCTGGACCTCGGCGCCGACGTCATCGAGCAGGACGTCGTCCCCACCAAGGACGGGCACCTCGTCTGCCGCCACGAGCCGGAGATCGGCGGCACCACGGACGTCGCCGCCCACCCCGAGTTCGCCTCCCGCAGGACCACCAAGACCATCGACGGGGTCGCCACCACCGGCTGGTTCACCGAGGACTTCACCCTCGCCGAGCTCAAGACCCTGCGCGCGGTCGAGCGCCTGCCCGCACAGCGGCAGCGCAACACCCTCTACGACGGCCATTGGGAGGTGCCCACCTTCGAGGAGGTGCTGCGCTGGGCCGACGAGCAGGGCCGCAAGCGCGGCAAGGCGGTCTGGCTGCACGTCGAGACCAAGCACCCCACCTACTTCCGCGGCATCGGCCTGGGCCTGGAGGAGCGGCTCGCCAAGCTGCTGCGCCGCTACGGCCGCGACAAGCGCAACTCCCCGCTGTTCCTGCAGTCCTTCGAGCCCGGCAGCATCCAGCGGCTCGGCGCGCTCGGCCTGCGCAACCCCAAGGTCGTCCTGCTGGACGCGGCGACCACCCGTCCGTACGACTTCGTCGCCGCCGGGGACCCGCGCACGGTCGCCGACCTCGTCACCCCGGCCGGCCTGAAGTGGATCGCCGGCTTCGCCCAGGGCATCGGCCCCACCCTGAACCTGATCATCCCCCGCGACGCGGCCGGCAAGCTCGGCACGCCCACCACGCTGGTGCGCGACGCCCACAAGGCCGGGCTGATCCTGCACCCCTTCACGATGCGCAACGAGAACAGCTTCCTGCCCGCCGACTTCCGGGTCGGCACGGACCCCAACGCCTACGGAGACGCCTTCGGCGCCTTCAAGGTCTACTTCGAGCAGGGCATCGACGGCATCTTCTCGGACAACTGCGACACCGCGCTCCTGGCCCGCGCGGACTTCCTCGGCCGGAAGTGATCGTCAACACGAGGTGATCCGCTCCCGCGCACGGGTGGTTCCCCCGCCAGGGGGCAACCACCCGGCGCGGCACGGGTGTCCCGGCGGGCATGACCCCGCGCGTACGTCACGAAGAACTGACCGCCATCCGACCGCTGCTCGCCGCCGAGGCCGCGGCCGAGTCGGTCCCCGCCTGCATCGAGGCGGCCGACCTCGAACAGTCCGTGTGGCTGCGGTTGCTGGAGCTCCCCGAGCCGCCGGCCGACCCCGCCCGCTGGCTGCGCCGGGCGGTGCGGGCCGAGGCCCGCCTCGCGGTGCGCCGGGCCCGCCGGGAGACGCCGTACGGCCCCGGCCGCCACCCCGCCGCCGTGACCCTGCCGAGCACCGAACAGCAGGTGCTCGCCGCCGAGCAGCGGCGCACCCTGCTGGCCGCCGCACGCCGGCTGCCCGGGCGCTGTCCCGAGCTGGTATCCGCCCTGATCTCCCGTTCCGACCCCACTTACCGGGAAATCTCCCGGGAGTTGGGAATCTCACAGGGCAGCCTCGGGCCGATGCGTTCCCGGTGCCTGAGTTGCCTGCGTACGATCCTCGCAACCGGGGTTGCATCACCCGTACGACGGGGTAATGCACCGTAAACAGTCGGCGTATGGACGCTTGTGCACGGCCGCGCCGCCTTCCGGGAAACGATTCAGGGCAACGTCCCGCGCCGCACCCTCACCCCCCGCGGCCCGGGCGGACTCGAAGGAGAGGCCAGCGCACATGGGCATGAGCGTGACCATCTCTGCGGCGACCGGCGACGACGCCGAGAAGATCCTCAAACTGCAGTACCTCTGCTACCAGGACGAAGCCGCACTGTACGGGGACTACGGCATAGAACCGCTGACCCAGACCCTCGACGCGCTGCGCGCCGAACTCGAGGGCGGGGTCGTGGTGGTGGCCCGGCTCGGCGAGGAGGTGGTGGGTTCGGTCCGCGGTTCCGTGGACGAGGACGGCACCGCGCGGATCGCCAAGCTGATCGTCCACCCCCGCATGCAGCGGCACGGACTCGGCGGCCGTCTGCTGCGGGCCATCGAGGAGCGGCTGGCCGCGGAGAGCGAGGCCAAGCGCTACCGGCTCTTCACCGGTCACCGCAGCGACTTCAACCTGCGGCTGTACCGCAAGCTGGGCTACGCGCAGGTGGGCAGCGTCGAACCGGTCACCCGGCAACTGAGCCTGGTGCACATGGAGAAGCCGGCCGACCGGCCCGAGACCTACGCCGCGAGCGCCTGAGCCCGCGTCAGGATCATCAGTCCTGCTGTGGCCGTGCCTGCCGGCGCAGCCACAGCAGGCCGGTCACCGGCACGACGACGGGCAGGAACAGGTAGCCCATGCCGTAGTCGGACCACACGGTCTGGTCCGGGAACGCCCCGGAGTCGACCAGCGTCAGCGTGCCCACGGTCAGCACGCCGACCAGTTCGAGGGTGCAGCTGACCAGCGCCACCTTCCGCGCGCCCTCGCCGCCCCGCCACAGGGCCACCGTGATCACCGCGTAGAGGACGCCCGCCAGCAGCGAGAGCAGGTAGGCCAGCGGCGCCTCGTCGAACTGCAGGCTGATCTGCACGACCGCGCGGGAGAGCGCGGCGACGGTGAAGACGCCGTACAGGGAGAGCAGCAGCCTGCCCGGCCCGCGGCCGATCCCGCGCTCGGCGGCGGCCGGCGCAGTGGTGCCCTTCGCGGTCTCAGGCACTGACGCCTCCCCAGATGTCGTGGAGCCGCACCTCGAGCACGGCCAGGATCACCCCGCCCGCGGCCACGATCGCCGAGCCCCAGCGGGTCCGCTCGGTCAGCGACATGAAGCCCGCCGCCGGGACGGTGCAGGCCGCGCCGATCAGGTACGCCACGAAGATCGTCGTGCCGTCCACCGGCTTCTCACCGCCGGTGAGCTTGACCACACCTATCACCAGCTGGACCAGCGCCAGCACCGCCACCAGGGCCATGCCGATGAAGTGCCAGTCCTTGGTGGGCTGGTCGCGGAAGGCCGCGTAGCCGCACCAGGAGGCCAGGAGCAGCGCCGTGGCCGAGACCACGATCGTGAGCGCGTCGAGCATGGCGCGACTCTATTACGGGCGGGAATCGCCGGGTCCCCGCCCCCTGGGTGTCCACATTCCGGACTGTGGGATCGGATATTGGTACGCCGTACGGGCGTCTGCTTTACTGGTGCGCATGACCACGACGAACCGCCGCTGCCGCGCGACCGAGGCGATGACGCCCGGTGTTCGTCGTATGTGTCGAATGTGTGCACGCTGAGGGCCCACGCCATCTGAGTCTCGCGCCCCGAAGCGAGACCCGCCCCTCCTGCCACGGATCGCACCTCCCCATGGACCTGGAACTGCAGCAGACGTTCCGCCGCTGCCGGCTGGCGCACGACCCCCAGCCGCCCGGCACCCACTGCTGACCTTTCCCGCACGCCCCCCGAGGGGCGCAGCCATGCCATGTCCGCGGTCCATACGCCCCGTGTGCGGCTTTCGTCCGCCGCGCACTCGACAGTGACGGAAATCCAGTGATCACCACAACGGGCCTGACCAAGGTCTACCGTTCCCGTGACCGGGAGACGGTGGCCCTCGACGGCGTCGATCTGCACGTCCGCGAGGGTGAGGTGTACGGCGTCGTCGGTCGCAGCGGCGCCGGCAAGAGCACGCTCATCCGCTGCGTCAACCTGCTGGAGCGGCCCACGTCGGGCACCGTCGAGGTGGCCGGCCGGGACCTGACCGCGCTCGCCGGCCGCTCCGACCGGGCGGGCTCCGCGTTGCGGACCGCCCGCACGGGCATCGGCATGGTCTTCCAGCACTTCAACCTGCTGTCCTCGCGCACCGTCCGGGACAACGTCGAGCTGCCGCTGGAGATCCTCGGCGTCTCCGGCCGTGAGCGCCGCCGCAAGGCCCTCGAACTGCTCGACCTGGTCGGCCTCGCCGACAAGGCCCGCGCCTTCCCGGCGCAGCTGTCCGGCGGCCAGAAGCAGCGCGTCGGCATCGCCCGCGCCCTGGCCGGCGACCCCAAGGTGCTGCTCTCCGACGAGGCCACCTCGGCGCTCGACCCCGAGACGACCCGCTCCATCCTGCAGCTGCTGCGCGAACTCAACCAGCAGCTCGGCCTGACCATCCTGCTCATCACCCACGAGATGGACGTGGTCAAGGCCATCTGCGACTCCGCCGCGCTGATGAAGGGAGGCCGCATCGTGGAATCCGGCAAGGTCACCGACCTGCTCGCCACGCCCGGCTCCGAACTGGCCCACGAACTCTTCCCGGTCGGCGGCGAGCCGTCCGGTGCCGGCCGCACCGTGGTCGACCTCACCTTCCACGGTGAGGCCGCCACCGAGCCCGTCATCTCCCAGCTCTCCCGCACCTACAACATCGACATCTCCGTGCTCGGCGCCGCCCTGGAGACCATCGGCGGCCGCCAGGTCGGCCGGATGCGGATCGAGCTGCCCGGCGCCTTCGAGGACAACGTGGTGCCGATCGGCTTCCTCCGCGAGAAGGGCCTCCAGGTCGACGTCGCCCCGGTCGGCGGGGACGAGCTGGTCAAGGAGGGCGCGAAGTGAGCTGGTCGCAGATGCAGCCGCTGCTGTCGCAGGCCTGTTGGGAAACCCTGATCATGGTCGGCTGGTCCACCCTGATCGCGGTGGCCGGGGGACTCCCGCTGGGCGTCCTGCTGGTGCTGACCGACCGCGGCGGACTGCTGCGCAACGCCACGGTCAACAAGGTCGTCGGCGTGGTCGTGAACCTCGGCCGCTCGCTGCCCTTCCTCATCCTGATGATCTCGGTGCTGCCCTTCACCCGCTGGGTGATCGGCACCACCATCGGCGCCGAGGCCATGGTCGTCCCGCTCTCCATCGGCGCCATCCCGTTCCTCGCGCGACTGGTGGAGACTGCCGTCCGCGAGGTCGACGACGGACTCGTCGAGGCCGTCCAGGCCATGGGCGGCAGCACCTGGACCGTCGTCCGCAAGGCCCTGCTGCCCGAGTCGCTGCCCTCCCTGATCGCCGGGCTCACCACCACGGTGATCGCGCTCATCGGCTACTCCGCCATGGCCGGCACCATCGGCGGCGGCGGCCTCGGCGACCTCGCCATCCGCTACGGCTACCAGCGTTTCGAGACCTCCCTGATGCTCGTCACGATCGGCGTGCTGATCGTCATCGTGACCGCCGTCCAGCTCGCCGGCGACCTCGCCGCCCGCGGCGCCTCGCACCGCGGCCGCACCTCCACCACGCCCCGGCTGCGCCTGCTGCGCCCGGCCGCGACCCCCGAAGCCTCCTGACACCGCAACGCAACACCGTTCCAGAAAGGCACTTTTCGTGCGTACCAGCATCAAGATCACGACCGCCGTCCTCGCCGCCGCCGGCCTCACCCTCGGCCTGACCGCCTGCGGCGCGGACTCCGGCTCGAAGAAGGACAGCGCGAGCGACCCGCTCGTCGTCGCCGCGAGCCCCGTCCCGCACGCGGAGATCCTCAACTTCGTCAAGGACAACCTGGCGGCCAAGGCCGGGCTCAAGCTCGAGGTGAAGGAGTTCAGCGACTACGTGACGCCGAACACCGCCACCGAGGACGGCTCCGTCGACGCCAACTACTTCCAGAACCAGCCCTACCTGGACGACTTCAACAAGAAGAAGGGCACCCACATCGTGCCCGTCGTCACGGTGCACCTGGAGCCGCTGGGCCTGTACTCCGACAAGCTGAAGTCGGCCGACGCGATCAAGAACGGCGCCACGATAGCCGTCGCCAACGACGCGGTGAACGAGGCCCGCGGCCTCAAGCTGCTCGCCGCCAACGGCCTGATCACCCTCAAGGAGGGCGTCGGTAACGAGGCCACCCCCGCCGACATCACCGCCAACCCCAAGAACCTGAAGTTCAAGGAGCTGGAGGCCGCCCAGCTGCCGCGCTCCCTGCAGGACGTCGACGCCGCCGTCATCAACGGCAACTACGCCATCTCCGCGGGCCTCAAGCCCGCCGAGGACGCCCTGGTGCTGGAGTCCGCCGACAACAACCCCTACGGCAACTTCCTCGCCGTCAAGGAGGGCGACGAGAAGGACCCGCGCGTGCTGAAGCTCAAGAAGCTGCTCACCTCGCCCGAGGTGAAGAAGTTCATCGAGGACAAGTACGCCGGCTCCGTCATCCCCTCCTTCTGACCCGCCGGGCCCGGGCGGGGGGCGGGCAGCGCGTTCACCGCGCCCCGCTCCCCGCCGCCCCCGGCCAGTCCAGCCGCAGCTGCTGCGCGCGCGGCAGCCCTGCCACGACCAGGTCGTACGAGTCCTCGACCAGCTCGCACACCAACGCGTCGGGCAGCGAGCCGTCCAGCGTCACCGTGTTCCAGTGGCGCTTGTTCAGGTGCCAACCGGGCGCGACCGCCGCATGCTCCGCCCGCAGCCGCACCGCGAGGTCGGGCTCGCACTTCAGGCTCACCTTCAGCGGCTCGCCCCCCAGCGCGCTGATCGCGAAGATCCTCCCGCCGACCTTGAAGACGGTCACCTCCGGGTCGCGCGGGAAGGGGTTCTCCTCCACCGCGCCGCTGAAACCGAGGCAGAAGCCCCTCATCCGGTCCGCGTCCATGCGCCCATTCAACACGGCGCCACCGACAGACCCGCGAGGTCAGCGCCGCCGCACCCAGTACACGTCCGTCGTGTAGGGCATGTCCACGGCGTCCTTGCCGCGCGTGGCGTCGTGCCCGGCCAGCACCGCCTCCACCTCGGCCAGCACCCGCTCCTGCTCCGCCGGGTCCATCACCGCGATGTGGCTGGAGGACGTCATCCGCTCCACCACGTCCGAGACCGTCGTGGAGTGCAGGTTCGGCCAGTGCCGCTCGTGCACCCGTGACCAGCCCCGGCGGCCGGTGAAGGCCTTGCGCCAGCCGTCGTCCAGAGGGCTCGGCAGGTCACGCGGCGCGAGCCGGAAGACGATGTCCTGGTAGTCCCGGACCCAGGGGACCGAGGTGTCGTAGGTGTTCCACACCAGTGCCAGCGAACCGCCCGGCCGCAGCAGACGCTCGACCTCCGCCAGGGCCTCCTCCTCCTGGAACCAGTGCCAGGACTGCGCGGCCACCACCGCGTCCGCGCACCCGTCCGGCAGGCCCGTGGCCTCGGCCGTCCCGGCCGACACCCGCACCCCCGGCAGCAGCTCCGCCAGCCGCTCCCGCATCTCCGTCACCGGCTCGACCGCGATCACCTCGGCGCCGGTCAGCGCCAGCAGACGGGTGAACTTGCCGGTGCCGGCGCCCAGGTCGACCACCGTGCGGCCCGCCTCGAGGGGCAGCGCGTCCGCCAACTCGGCCAGGGCCGCCATGGGGTACGAGGGTCGCGACCGCTCGTACACACCCGCGGCCCGCTGATATCCGACTCCTGCTGCGTGGTGCACCGTCACGCGGGCAGACGGTAGCAGGACCGTATGACCACAGGCGTAGCGGACCTGCGGAAAAGCCGGGGAACAGCACACCAACTGCTCCCGTCGTGCGGATGGTTGCACGTACGCTGGGGCGACGGCCGCGCAGGCCCCCGCGCCGACCCGGTCCTGCGGTGACCCGGTGGATGTTGCATGCTGTGCACTTCACACATGCCCTGGCTACGGAGCGTCGAATGACCAGCTTCCCGGAGATCTCGATCAGTACGGAGCGGCTGGTGCTGCGCGCCTACGAGGAGTCCGACATCCCCGCCCTGGCGGAGATGATGAACGACGAGTCCGTGATCGCCTGGACCTCCGTGCCGTATCCCTACACCGAGGCGGAGGCCCGCTCCTTCATCGCCGGGTTCGCCCCCGCCGAGCGCGCGGAAGGCCGCGGCATCGTGCTCGCCGTCACCGAGTTCCTCACCCAGCGGCTGGTCGGCACCGTCCACCTGCAGCGCACCGACTGGCGCATCCGCAGCAGCGAGGCGGGCTACATGATCGCCCCCTGGGCGCGCGGTGAGGGGTACGCCGCGGAGGCCGTCCAGGCCACCGCCCAGTGGCTCTTCGACGACCAGAAGTTCGAGCGCCTGGAGCTGCGCACCGCCGCCGACAACGCCGCCTCGCAGCAGGTCGCGCAGAAGATCGGCTGCATCAGCGAGGGCGTGCTCCGCAACGCCGGCCTGGTCCGCACGCAGACGGAGGGCGGCCGCTGGGAGGAGATCCGCACCGACCTGATCGTCTGGAGCCTGCTCCCGGAGGACCTCGACGGCCTCGCGGAGGAGTCCGCCGACGGCTCCGACTACGCGGCGTACGCCGACTGGCAGTGAGCACCCGCTAGCGCAAGATCCTGGCCGGGGTACTGTGCACACCCCGGGATCACCTCACCCCCGGGCACCACACCGCGACGCGCCCAGGAGGCAGGACGACGATGGCCGACCGCGTCACCGTGATCGGGTGGGACGGCTCACCACCGGGCGAGGCAGCGCGCTCCGCGCTGTCGGCCGCCACCCTGGTGGCCGGGACCCGGCACCACCTGGCACTGCCGTTCGTGCCGGAGGACGCCGAGCGGATCGTACTGGGCAGCATCGACCTGGCCGCCCGCCGCATCGCGCGGCACCGCGGCACCGCTGTCGTCCTCGCCGACGGCGACCCCGGCTTCTTCGGCGTCGTCCGCGCCCTGCGCACCCCCGAGTACGGGCTGGAGGTCGAGGTCGTCCCCGGCGTCTCCTCGGTCGCCCAGGCCTTCGCCCGGGCCGGGATGCCCTGGGACGACGCCCGGGTGGTCGTCGCGCACACCCGCACCCTGCGGCGGGCCGTCAACGTCTGCCGCGCCCACCCCAAGGTCGCCGTGCTCACGACCCCCGGCGCCGGGCCGGCCGAACTCGCCCTGCTGCTCGGCGACGAGCACCGCACCTTCGTGATCTGCGAGGCCCTCGGCACCGAGCACGAGCAGGTCACCGTGCTCACCTCCGACAAGGTGGCCGACCACACCTGGCGGGACCCCAACGTCGTCCTCGTCGTCGGTGCCGCCCCGGCCGCCGCCCCCGCCCATGTTCCGGTTCCGGCCGCCGCCGCGCAGGCCGGCTGGCTCGCCGGCGGGGACCCCGACTCGTCCGACCGCGTACGGGGCTGGGCGCTGCCCGCCGAGCGGTACGTGCCCGGGGACGGCCCGGCGCAGCTGCGCGCCCTGCAACTGGCCCGGCTCGGGCCGCGGGCCGGAGACCTGCTCTGGGACATCGGCGCCGGCGGCGGGGCCGTCGCCGTGGAGGCGGCGCGGTTCGGCGCGGCCGTCATCGCGGTGGAGGCCGACGCCGCGGCGTGCGACCGGATCGAGGACACCGCACGGGACTTCGGGGTGCAGGTCCGGGTCGTCCACGGCCAGGCCCCGCACGTGCTGGAGGACCTTCCGGAACCGGACATCGTGCGCATCGGAGGCGGCGGACCGGAGGTCGTCGCCGCCTGCGCCGCGCGCCGGCCGGAGCGAATCGCCGCGAGCGCCGCGAACCGGGACGAGGCCGAAGCCGTCAGCCGCGCCCTGGACGAGGGCGGATACACCGTGGAACGCACGTTGTTGCAGGCAGTCGAGCTGGACGACGAGTGGTCCGAGCGGGAGCGCACGGTGGTCTTCGCGCTCCTCGGACACCGCAGGTGAGCCAGTGGGTTGCGCCCGCATTGGCACCGGTTTGAGGTGAACCCCCCTGAGCACGCGCGGGCACACGCACGGTAGGCTGACGGACCGCTGTGCCGTTGTCGCGCATTGACGTCGCGTGAGGGCTGATCAGTAATGGTCAGTACCGGTCAATCGCCGTCGTCGTGCCGGTTGCCGCCCACGCTCGTTCTCTCTGTGGGCAGTGTGCTCGGCGCAGCGATGGAAGGAGCGAAACCGATGGGCGAGGGGCACGCATGACTGACACCGGCCAGGTCCCGGGTGAGGGACTGCCGGAGAACGCAGGCGAAGAAGCGGTTCTGCAGCCGCACGCCGACCTTCCCGGCAGTGGCGCGCAGCAGCAGTCCGTCCCCTCGTGGGACGTCGATCCGCTCACCGCGCCGGTTCCTCCCGAGTACCACTACCTCGACCAGCCGTCCGGCCCGGTGCCGGCGGAGGAGGAAGAGGAGATGCTGCTGATGCCCGGTCTGCAGGGGTCCTGGGGCGACCCGCAGCCCGTGCCGCCGCAGCCGACCCCGGTCGCCGTACCCGTCCCGGCGCCCGCTCCCGTGACCCCGGCCGCTCCGGTCCCGGCGCAGGCCCCCGCCCCCACCCCCGTGCCGGTCGAGCACACCCCGCACGGGGTCCCGGTGGCGCCCGCGGGCATCGAGCACGACGCCCACGAGAGCGGCGGCCGCGACTCCGTCTCCCTCGACTACTCCGCCGTCCGCACGGAGCTGCCGCTCGCACCGGGCATGCCGGCCCCGGAACCGATCCCGGCCGAGCAGGCCGTGCCGCCGCAGCCCGCCCCGTTCGTGATCGAGCACGCGGTGCCGGAGCAGGCCGTGCCCGTGGCCGCGGAGCCCGTCGCCCAGCCCGGGCCCGCGGAGGAGGCCGTCCAGATCCGGGCGGCCGAGCCGGCCCCGCAGCCCCATGTGCCCGCGCAGGCGCAGCTGCAGGAGGCCGCTCCCGTACCGCCGCGGCGCCCGCTGCACATGGGCCCCCCGATCCCGGACCCGTCCAACGGCGGCGGCATCGTGCGCTCCCTGGCCGACCGCGGCCCGGCCACGCCGCCGCCCGCGCCGCAGCCGGTGCCGGCGCCCATGTCCCAGTCCGGGCCGCCCACCATCGGACCGGAGTACCTGGACATCCCCCGCGACGAGGCCCCCGCCGAGACCCAGGCGCCGGTGCCGGCCCCCGCGTCCGGCGAGACCTGGACGGCCCCGGTGCCGGAGGCCGTCGTGCCCGCGCCCGCTCCCGCCCCGGAACCCGAGCCGGTGGCCGCCCCCGCGTCGCCGCTGGAAACCCCGGACGAGCCGCTGCCGTTCGGCATGGAGCCCGCCGCCGAGGTGCCCGTGGCACCGGTCGTACCGGAGGTGCCCGAGCCGGTCGTGGTGCCCGAAGCCGTCGTGGTGCCCGAGCCGGTCGTGGTGCCCGAGCCCGAGCCGGTCGCCGTCGTGCCGGAGCCGGAGCCGGTCGTCGAGGCCGTGGTGGAGCCCGAGCCCGAGCCCGTGCCCGCCGTGGAGCCGGAGGCGCCCGTCGCCGTCGAGCCGGTCGCCGAGCCCGCACCCGCCGCGGTCGTGCAGGAGGAGACCCCGGTCACCGTCGCCGAGCCGCAGCACGAGGCGGACCTGGCACCCGAGGAGCCCCAGGCGTCCGAGGCGCCGGAGGCCGACGAGGAGGAGGACCCGGAGCTGCTGCTGCCCGCCGCCGAGGGCTACGACCCCGCCGTACGGGACGCCGTGCACCGCGTCATCCGCGAGCGCCGGGACATCCGCAACGGCTTCCGCAAGGACCCGATCCCGCACGAGGTGCTGATCCGCGTGCTGGAGGCGGCGCACACCGCGCCGAGCGTCGGCCACTCCCAGCCGTGGGACTTCGTCGTCATCCGCTCCGCCAAGACCCGGGAGCGCATGCACGAGCTCGCCATGCAGCAGCGCGAGGCGTACGCCAAGTCCCTCCCCAAGGGCCGCGCCAAGCAGTTCCGCGAGCTGAAGATCGAGGCGATCCTCGACACCCCGGTCAACATCGTCGTCACCGCCGACCCCACCCGCGGCGGCCGCCACACGCTGGGGCGTTACACCCAGCCGCAGATGGCCCCGTACTCGTCGGCGCTCGCCGTGGAGAACCTCTGGCTCGCCGCGCGCGCCGAGGGCCTCGGCGTCGGCTGGGTCAGCTTCTTCGACGAGCGCGAGATGGTCCGCGAACTCGGGCTCCCCGAGCACCTCGAGGTCGTCGCGTACCTCTGCGTCGGCTACGTCGACGAGTTCCCCGAGGACCCCGAACTGGTGCAGTCCGGCTGGTCCAAGCGGCGCCCGCTGGCCTGGGTCGTCCACGAGGAGGAGTACGGCAACCGGGCCCTGCCCGGCGCGGAGCCGCACAACCTCCTGGAGGAGACCCTCCGCGGCATCCGCCCGCTCGACGCGAAGGCGCTCGGCGAGGCCTGGGAGCGGCAGAAGCGGATGACCAAGCCGGCCGGCGCGCTCGGCATGCTGGAGATCATCTCCGCGCAGCTCAGCGGCCTGTCCCGGCAGTGCCCGCCGCCCATCCCGGAGCCCGCGGCCGTCGCGATCTTCGCCGGGGACCACGGGGTGCACGCCCAGGGCGTCACCGCCTGGCCCCAGGAGGTCACCGGCCAGATGGTCGCCAACTTCCTCGGCGGCGGGGCCGTGTGCAACGCCTTCGCCCACCAGGTGGGCGCCGAGGTGTGCGTGGTGGACGTCGGCGTCGCCTCCGACCTGCCCAGCACCCCCGGTCTGCTGCCCCGCAAGGTCCGGCCCGGCACCGCCGACATGACGGCCGGGCCCGCCATGTCGCGCGAGGAGGCACTGCGCGCGATCGAGGTCGGCATCGAGACCGCCCGAGACCTCGTCGCCGCGGGCAACAAGGCGCTGCTCACCGGGGAGATGGGGGTCGCCAACACCACCGTCTCCGCGGCCCTGATCTCCGTCTACACCGGGGTCGACCCGGCGGAGGTCACCGGACGCGGCACCGGCATCAACGACGAGATGCACGCCCGCAAGATCGACGTCGTGCGGCGCGCCCTCGAACTCCACCAGCCCGACCCGTCCGACCCGATCGAGGTCCTCGCGGCGATCGGCGGCCTCGAGCACGCGGCCATGGTGGGCCTGCTGCTCGGCGCCGCGTCCCTGCGGACCCCGGTCATCCTCGACGGCGTCAGCGCGGGCGCGGCCGCCCTGGTGGCCCGCGCCATCGCCCCCGAGGTCCTCGCGGCCTGCATCGCCGGCCACCGCAGCGCGGAGCCCGGCCACCGCGCGGCGCTGACCAAGCTGGGCCTGCGCCCGCTCGTCGAACTCGACCTGCGCCTCGGCGAGGGCACCGGCGCGCTGCTGGCGCTGCCGCTGGTGCAGAGTGCTGCGCGGGCGATGCACGAGGTGGCGACGTTCGACTCTGCGGGGGTCACCGAGAAGTCCTGACCCGGGCGGTCGTGGTGGGCGTGGGGTGTCCCTTGCGGCCCGGTGGGTGTGTGCGGGTTGTTTGCGCCTGCGGCGGGCATCCCCCACCACCCGCCCTCCCCCCATCCTTCGGCCGGGGGGACCCCCACCTCGGGGCTCGCGGTTTGGCCCTACATCGTTCGGCGCCGAGTCCCCCGCTCGTCCCCTGCGGCGGCACCCCGCCGCACCCCCTCCCGTCGTATGGGCGACTGACGGCCGGTGGGGGTGAGTAAGGCACTTGCGGCAACCCCGGACCGCCTTCTCACCCCCCACCGGCCGTTGGTCGCCGCTCGATACGGAGGGGGCGGGGTCGTAGGGGTGGGCGTTCTGGACGCTGACGTGTATTTGTTGTGCGGCACAGACGGCACAACAAGTGCCGCCCGCCATGCACATAAATATGCGGTCCAGAATGCCCAGCCCCGGAGGCCCCGCCCCCGGCCCACCATGCACGCGCGCAGGCCCGCACCAACCGCGCCGGGCAATCGGGCGGGCGGGCGGGGGATGCCCGCCGCAGGCGCAAACAACCCGCACACGACAACAACGGCAAGCGCACCGCAGGTGTGATCTTGGGCGCTGCGGCGCAGCCACCCCGCACCGTAGGGTTGGGGCGGGGCAGGGTCGCCCCGCACCCCCGCACCCCCGCAACCCCACCCCCCGTCGCGCCGCAAGGCACACCCGAGGAGCCGCACCGCCATGACTGCCGCCGAGGACCGCAACGACGCACCCGCCTACCCCGTCGGACTGCGCCTCACGGGCCGCCGCGTGGTCGTCCTCGGCGGTGGCCAGGTCGCCCAGCGCAGGCTGCCCCCGCTGGTCGCGGCCGGCGCCGAGGTCGTCCTGGTCTCCCCGTCCGCGACGCCGTCCGTCGACGCGATGGCCGCCGCGGGCGAGATCCGCTGGGAGCGCCGCCGTTACCGGCCGGGCGACCTGGCCGACGCCTGGTACGCGCTCATCGCCACCACCGACCCCGAGGCGAACGCCGCGGCCTCCGCGGAGGCGGAGGAGCGCCGCGTGTGGTGCGTCCGCAGCGACGACGCCGAGGCGGCGACCGCGTGGACGCCGGCGACCGGCCGTACGGAGGGCGTGACCGTCGCCGTCCTCACGGGCCGGGACCCGCGGCGTTCCGCGGCCGTGCGGGACGCGATCGTGGAGGGCCTGCGCGACGGTTCGCTCGCCGCGCCGCAGCACCGGGGGAGGACCCCGGGCGTGGCGCTGGTCGGCGGCGGCCCGGGTGACCCGGACCTGATCACGGTGCGCGGCCGCCGGCTGCTCGCGGAGGCGGACGTCGTCATCGCCGACCGGCTCGGCCCCCGCGACCTGCTCGACGAACTGCCGCCGCACGTCGAGGTGATCGACGCCGCGAAGATCCCGTACGGCCGGGCGATGGCCCAGGAGGCGATCAACGCGGCGCTCATCGAGCACGCGAAGGCCGGCAAGGCGGTCGTGCGGCTCAAGGGCGGGGACCCGTACGTGTTCGGGCGCGGCATGGAGGAGGCGGAGGCGCTCGCGGAGGCGGGCATCCCGTGCACCGTCGTGCCGGGGATCTCCAGCTCCATCAGCGTCCCGGCCGCCGCCGGCATCCCGGTCACGCACCGGGGCGTGGCGCACGAGTTCACCGTGGTCAGCGGCCATGTGGCCCCGGAGGACCCGCGCTCGCTCGTGGACTGGGCGGCCCTCGCCCGGCTGCGCGGAACGCTGGTGCTGCTGATGGCCGTGGAGCGGATCGGCTCGATCGCGGCGGCGCTCGTGGAGCACGGCCGGGGCGCGGACACCCCCGTCGCGGTGATCCAGGAGGGCACGACGGCGGCCCAGCGCCGGGTCGACGCGACGCTCGCGACGGTGGGGGAGCGGGTGGCGCAGGAGGGCATCCGGCCGCCCGCGGTGATCGTCATCGGCGAGGTCGTCGCCGTGGGCGATCGCGTAACCGGCGGTAACCAGTGACGTCGGTGCCGTTGGCACCGCACTTCGGACAAGGCAGTATCACCCTGTGGCTGAGCTCATCACCATCGACGATCCCGACGACCCGCGTCTGCACGACTACACGTCGCTGACCGACGTGGAGCTGCGCCGACGCCGCGAGCCGGCCGAGGGGCTGTTCATCGCGGAGGGCGAGAAGGTCATCCGGCGCGCCCGGCAGGCCGGTTACCGCATGCGCTCCATGCTGCTGTCCGCCAAGTGGGTCGACGTCATGCGGGACGTCATCGACGAGGTCCCGGCGCCGGTCTACGCGGTCAGCCCGGAACTCGCCGAGCAGGTGACCGGCTACCACGTGCACCGCGGGGCCCTCGCCTCGATGCAGCGCAGGCAACTGCCCGACGCGGCGGCCCTGCTGGGCGACGCGCGGCGGATCGTCGTCATGGAGTCGGTCAACGACCACACCAACATCGGCGCCATCTTCCGCAGCGCCGCCGCCCTCGGCATGGACGCCGTCCTGCTCTCCCCGGACTGCGCCGACCCGCTGTACCGCAGGTCGGTCAAGGTCTCGATGGGCGCCGTCTTCTCCGTCCCGTACGCCCGGCTGGAGAGCTGGCCCCGGGACCTGGAGGCGGTCCGGGAGGCGGGCTTCAAGCTGCTCGCGCTGACCCCCGACGAGAAGGCGACCGACATCGACGAGGCCGCCCCGCACCGCCTGGAACGCGCGGCGCTGATGCTCGGCGCCGAGGGCGACGGCCTGTCGACCCGCGCCCTGGTCGCCGCCGACGAGTGGGTGCGCATCCCCATGGCGCACGGGGTGGACTCCCTGAACGTGGGGGCGGCCGCCGCGGTCGCGTTCTACGCGGTGGCGACCGGCCGCCCCCGGGACTGACTCAGCCCGCCGCGGCCGGCAGGTCCACCAGGGCGGCGAGGGCCGCCCGGTGGCGGCCGGGCGTGCCCAGGGCGATCTCGTCGGCCTTGGCGCGCTTCAGCCGCAGGTGGGCCGGGTGCTCCCAGGTCATGCCGATGCCGCCGTGCAGTTGGACGCACTCCTCGGCGGCCCGCACGGCGACCGGCGCGCAGAACGACTGCGCCACGGCCACCGCGACCGGGGCGTCCGCGCTGTCGCCCGCGAGCGCGTCGGCTGCGTTGCGCGCGGCGGCGCGGGACTGGACGACCTCGAGCCACAGGTCCGCGAGCCGGTGCTTGAGGGACTGGAAGGAGCCCACGACCCGGCCGAACTGGTGACGCTCCTTCAGGTACGCCACCGTCTCGTCCAGGCACCACTGGGCCAGGCCCAGTTGCTCGGAGGCCAGCAGCCCCGCCCCCGTCAGCAGGGCCCGTTCCACGGCCGCCGCGGCGGTCCCGGGCCCGGCGAGCCGGCGGGCCGCCGCCCCGTCGAAGGAGACGTCCGCGATCGGCCGGGTCAGGTCGAGCGGCACCGGTACGGACAGGGCGACCCCGGGCGCGTCGGTGCGCACCTCGTAGAGCCCGGGCCCGTCCGGACCGTTCCCGGGCACGATCAGCACGTCCGCGGCGGTCGCGTCGGCGACGCTGGTCACGCGCCCGGCGAGGACGCCGTCCGCGTCGGCCCGTACCCCCTGGGAGACGTCCGCGCCCGGCGCCGTGGGCAGCGGCACGGCCAGGGCGGCCGTCTGCTCGCCCTCCGCGAGGCGCGTCACGACGGCGTCGGCCTCCGCGGTGCCGGCCGCCAGCAGGGCCGCGGTGGCCAGCACGGCGCTGCCCAGGAAGGGCACGGGCGCCACGAAGGCCCCCAGCTCCTCCAGAACGACCGCGGCCTCCCGCGCGGAGGCGCCCTGGCCGCCGAGCTTCTCCGGCACCAGCAGCCCCGCGACCCCCACCTCCCGGGCCAGGGTCCGCCACAGCGCCGCGTCGTACGGCGCGTCGCCCTCGCAGCGCGCCAGGACGTCCGCCGGTGCGCACCGGTCGGTGAGCAGACCGCGCACCGCGGCGCGCAGGTCGTTCTCGACGTCGGAGTAGAGCAGGTCGGAGCTCATCGCGGCAGGTCCTTCCAGGGGACGTCCTTGTCCGTACGGGGCTCGGAGGGCAGGCCGAGGACGCGCTCGGAGATGATGTTGCGGAGGATCTCGGACGTGCCGCCCTCGATCGAGTTGCCCTTGGCCCGCAGATAGCGGTAACCGGCGTCGCGGCCGTAGAAGTCGACGATCTCCGGGCGGCTCATCGTCCAGTCGCCGTACCGCAGCCCGTCCTCGCCCAGCAGCTCGACCTCCAGACCGCTGATGTGCTGGTTGAGCGAGGCGAACGCCAGCTTCATGCCCGAGCCCTCGGGGCCCGGGGCGCCCACGGCGAGCTGCTGGCGCAGCCGTTCGCCCGTGAGGCGGGTGACCTCGGCGTCCACCCACAGCCGCAGCAGCCGGTCGTGCAGGTCCGGCGTGCGCAGCTCGGGCCGCTCCCGCCACGTCGCGGTGACGGTGCCGATCATCCCGCCCTCGCGGGGAAGCGCGGTGCCGCCGATGGCGACCCGCTCGTTCATCAGCGTCGTCTGCGCCACGCGCCAGCCGTCACCGACCTCGCCGAGTCGGTGGGCGTCGGGGATCCGCACGTCCGTGAGGAAGACCTCGTTGAACTCGGCCTCACCCGTGATCTGCCGCAACGGCCGCACCTCGACGCCCGGGTCCGTCATGTCGCACACGAAGTACGTGATGCCCTGGTGCTTGGGCACGTCCGGGTCGGTGCGGGCGATCAGGATCGCCCAGCGCGCGTTGTGGGCGTTGGACGTCCACACCTTCTGGCCGGTGACGATCCAGCCGTCGCCGTCGCGCACCGCGCGGGTGCGCAGGCCCGCCAGGTCCGAGCCGGCGCCGGGCTCGCTGAACAGCTGGCACCAGACCTCCTCCCCGGTCCACAGCGGGCGCAGGAAGTGCGCCTTCTGCTCCTCGGTGCCGTACCGGAGGACGGTGGGGGCCGCCATCCCGAGGCCGATGCCGATCCGGCGCGGTTCGTTGTCCGGCGCCCCGGCGGCCGTCAGTTCGGCGTCCACGACCCCCTGCTGGGTGCGCGGCGCACCCAGCCCGCCGAGGCCCTCCGGGTAGTGCACCCACGCCAGGCCGGCGTCGAACCTGGCCCGCAGGAAGTCCAGGCGGTCCGTCGCCGCCGGATCGTGAGAGGCCAGCAGCGCGCGCACCCGCTCGCGCAGCTCCTCCGGTGTGACCGTCATGCGAATGCGTCCCTCCGCGTGTGCGTAGCACTAAGCAAGCGCTTAGAAACTAGCTCACGGGGTGCCCTCCCGTCACCCCCTGGTGCGGCGCGTCTCGTGTGCGGCGCCGTGGTGGTTGCTGTTGCGGTTTCTCCCCCCGCCCGCCCTCCCCCAGCCTTCGGCCGGGGGACCCCCATCCGACGCGGTTGGTGCGGGCCTCGCGCGGTTCGTGGTGGGCCGGGGTCGGGGCCTGCGGGGCTGGGCATTCTGGACCGCATATTTATGTGCATGGCGGGCGGTCCAGGTTGTGCCGTCTGTGCCGCACAACAAATACACGTCAGCGTCCAGAACGCCCACCCTCCCCCAGCCTTCGTCCGGGGGTGCCCCCAACGACCCCGCCCCCTCCCTATCGCGGGCGGCCAACGGCCGGAGGGGGGTCAGAAAGCGGTCCGGGGTCGCCCCAAGTGCCTCACTCACCCCCCACCGGCCGTCAGTCGCCCCAACCTGCGGGAGGGGGTGTGGCGGGGTGCGCCCATGGGGGTCCCCCCGGCCGAAGGCTGGGGGAGGGCGGGCGGCGGGGAAACCGCCCGCCGCAGGCGCAACGCACCCGCACACAAACACCGGGCGACCGCCGCCGTCCTGCCCGGCTTTTCGGACGCCCTCCTCGTCCCCCTCGCGGAGGACCCCGACCCGCAGGGCGGACGTCCCGGTGGCAGTGCCTACGCGGTGGCAGGCCTACGGCGCGTGCGGCGCCGTCGCGTCGGCGCCGGCCCCGGGCAGCAGGCCGATGCCGCGGCTGGGGCCCTGGCAGCCCTGGGCGGCGGCGATGCCGAGCGCGACGAGGAGGGTCACGGTGACGAAGACGATGAGCCGCTGCCGCAGCAGCCTGCGGTCGGCACCCACGGGCCGGCGGTTGGCCGGGGTGCGGGGAGCCGGGGTGCGGCCGGAGGGCGTCCGGGCCGGGGTGCGCGGCGTGGCGGGCGTGCGGGGGGAAGCCGGGGTGCGCGGCGCGGCGGGCGTGCCCGCCGCCGTCCGCCGCTCGGTCTGCTGGTCCGCGTACGCCTGCGCCCGCGGGCCGGTGGGCCGCTCGGCGCGCGGACCGGACGCCCTCGGCACGATGTCGCGCCGGCCCGGCGCCGCGCCGAGGCCACGGGCCTCACGGGCGGCGATCTCGGCCAGCCGCTCGGAGAGTTGGACCGTGCTGGGCCGCTGCTCCGGGTCCTTGGCGAGGCAGGCGTACACCAGCGGGGCCAGCGAGTCCGGCACACCGGTGAGGTCCGGCTCCTCGTGGACGACCCGGTAGAGCATGACCTCCGAACTGCCCTGCCCGAACGGAGAGTCGCCCATCGCCGCGTACGCCAGCGTCGCGCCGAAGGCGAAGACGTCGGTGGCCGGGGTGACCGCCGCCCCGCGGACCTGCTCCGGCGCGAGGAACCCGGGGGAGCCGACGGCGGTGCCCACGTGGGTGAGGGTGCTGGCGCCGGTGGACCAGGCGATGCCGAAGTCGATGATCCGGGGGCCCTTGGGCGACAGCAGGATGTTGGAGGGCTTCAGGTCGCGGTGGACGACCCCGGCCTCGTGGACGGCGACCAGTCCCTCCGCCAGCGCGGCGCCGATGGACGCGGTCTCGGCGGCCGGGAGCATGCCGTCCCGCGCGACCTTGTCGTGCAGGGAGGGCCCGGGAACGTACTGCGTGGCGAACCACGGGCGGTCCGCCTCCAGATCGGCGGCGACCAGCCGGGCCGTGCAGCCGCCGCGGATGCGTCTCGCCGCGGACACCTCGCGCGCGAAGCGCGAGCGGAACTCCTGGTCCTCGGCCAGCTCGGGGCGGATCACCTTCAGCGCGACCCGCTGGCCGCGCTTGTCGGCGCCCAGGTAGACGACCCCCATGCCGCCCGCGCCCAGCCTCCGGTGCAGGCGGAACGAGCCGACGACACGCGGGTCCTCGCGCCGGAGCCGCATCATCGCCATGTCGTCCATCCCCGCTGCCTGCCTGGCCAGTCTGACGCCGACAGCTTACGGACTGACCGCCCGTCGCGCCGCGAGGCCGCGCCCGCGCGGGGCGGCGGATTGTCAGTGCCGGATGGGATCCTTGAAGAGTGGGGAAAGTTCCGGCCGCTGACGGGCCAGGAATTTCGTCATGCCGTCAACAGTCCGTCGGACAAGGGGGATTGACGCCATGAAGGGTGACCGCGTGGAGATAGTCGTCGACGCGGGCGACACGACGAGGACGTACGAAGTGGTCGCCACCAGGGCGGGCCGCAGGGTCGAGACGGCGGTCCGCCGAGGGGTGGTGGAAGTGAGCGAAGTCACCCGGTCCGGCTCCGTGGTGCGCACCGCGCGCTTCATGGCCACACGGGTCCTCGCACTGGTCGAGCAGCCCATGCCGACCGGCGACGCGGAGGACGAGGAGCGGGGCTGACGGGCCCCGTCCGCGCCCGCCCGGGAGATCCCCTCGGGGATGTCCCGGGGGTGCGGCCGGGTCCCTCCACCCAGGGGAGTACGCGACCGGACCCGGAGTCATCCTCGGGGAGGCCAGGGAAGCGGTACGAGGGCATGACGACCGGCGCCGGCGCCGCGCCTAATGTTGAGGTCAAGCGGCGGGCGGAGCACTCGTCCCCCGAGGTCAAACGCCCGCCGCCCCGACAACTGTGCATGATCACGGACCACGACCCGGGAGAGGGCCATGGCGAACACGGTGAGCCGTACGGTGCGGCCGGCGCGCGGCAGCAGGATCGCCGCCTTCGGCATACGCCCGTCGGGCACCCGGCATCCGCTGGTGGCGGTGGCGATGGTGCTGCCGCTCGCGGTGCTGCTCGCGGTGGCCTTCGGGGGCTGGGACGCGGTGGTCACACAGGCGTCGTCCGTAGCCGGTCTGATGGGGCGCTGACAGACGCCCCGCGGCCCCGGAAGAGCGGTCCGGGTCCGCGAGGACCGGTGAACCAACCCCGTGGGGACGGGGGTACGGCGGACGGCATGAATGCCCGGGTACCGTGGCGGTACCCGGGCATCACACCCGGCATTGCCATGGTGCGGCGCACTGCCGCACAGTGGGCCGGTGACACGGGCGGTGGGGGAAGAAGTGACCAGCAGCGGAGCACCGCTGACGCACGCCCTGGGGGCGGTCGCGGCAGCGGCCTCGCGGGTACCCGGCCAGGCACGGCCCGCCGTGCTCGCCGAACGGCCCGACGCCACCGTCGTCCGTGGCGGCCGCCTCGTCGCCAAGGCCCACGCCCCGGGCACCGATCCGCAAGAGCTCGCCCTGCGCCTGCGCGTGGCCGCCCATCCTCTGCTGGACGGCGTCCTGCTGCCCCCGGCGCCGCTGCCCGATCACGGCGGCGCGTTGAGCGCCCCGCTCCTCGGCCGCACCGTGAGCCTGTGGCCCCTCGGCGAGCCGGTCGACCGCGACGACCCGGACTCCGCGCCCTGGGCGGAGGCCGGCGCGCTCCTGGCCCGTCTGCACACCGTGCCGGTGTCCGCGCTACCCGGCCCGCCGCCGCAGATGCGCGGGCCGGGCAGCGCGGCCGGCGCGGTCGCGAGGATGCTCGCCGCCGGCACCGGCGACCCGGCGGTGCTCGCCGCCTGGCACGGCCTGCCGCCCTGGGCGCGCGGCGAGGCCCCGCAGCCGCGGCAGGTGCTCTGCCACGGCGACCTGCACATGGGCCAACTGGTACGCCACCCGGCGCCCGACGGGCCGTGGTGCCTCATCGACGTGGACGACCTCGGGCTCGGCGAGCCCGCCTGGGACCTGGCCCGGCCGGCGATGTGGTTCGCCGCCGGGCTGCTCGACCCCGCCGACTGGGGCCGCTTCCTCGGCGCGTACCGCGCCGGCGGCGGCCCCGCCGTTCCCGCGGACGGCGACCCGTGGCCGCATCTCGACGTGGCGGCACGGGCGTTGGCGGTCCAGACCGCGGCGACAGCCGTCGCCAAGGCCGCGCAGGAGGGCCGCGCACTCGACGGGACGGAACGGACCGTCCTCGATACGTGCCGCCGAATCGCGGAAGTAAGGTGCAGTTCTACGCCGGGGGAGGACCCCCGGCCGGCGCGAACGAGGAGATGAGCCGACGATGCTCTGTCCCAAGTGTCATGGCCCGATGCAGACGTTCACCCGCAGCGGCGTCCAGATCGAGCAGTGCGGCAACTGCCGGGGGATCTTCCTGGACTACGGGGAGCTCGAGGCGCTGACCCGCATGGAGTCGCAGTACGCCCAGCCCGCCCCGCCGCCGCCCGGTTACCCGCAGGCGTACCCGCAGCAGCACGCCGCCCCGGCCTGGGGTGCCCCGCACGGCGGGCACCACGGGGGCCACCACGGCCACCACAAGCAGCAGAGCTGGGCGCACATGCTCTTCTCGTCATGACACGACCGAGGGCCGGAGCGAACGCTCCGGCCCTCGGCTGCTGGTGGACGATACTGGGATTGAACCAGTGACCTCTTCCGTGTCAGGGAAGCGCTCTCCCGCTGAGCTAATCGTCCTCGGTACTGCGGGTGGTTCTGGTGCAGCGTGCGCGATACTGGGATTGAACCAGTGACCTCTTCCGTGTCAGGGAAGCGCTCTCCCGCTGAGCTAATCGCGCTCGGGTCCCCCGTGCCGAAGCGTTGGAGAAGGCCCTCCCGGGCCCAGTGGACGATACTGGGATTGAACCAGTGACCTCTTCCGTGTCAGGGAAGCGCTCTCCCGCTGAGCTAATCGTCCTCAGAGGTGGAGACGGGATTTGAACCCGTGTAGACGGCTTTGCAGGCCGTTGCCTCGCCTCTCGGCCACTCCACCAGCGCGGGGGCGGTGACCCCCACTTCGAGCGGACGACGAGATTCGAACTCGCGACCCTCACCTTGGCAAGGTGATGCTCTACCAACTGAGCCACGTCCGCAGTGTCTCCCCCGGAGCTCGCACCCGGGCGGGACCTCCGCCGGTACGCTTCCGCGTCCCGGCGACGAGTTGAACTCTAGCGGATTACGGCTCCGCCACCAAAACGCGTTTCCGCAGCGTGCCGGGTCGGTGACCAGCGCATCTCGCTCGTCGCCGCCGACTTAGACTCGCACTCGCCCCACCGGACCGACCTGGGAAGCCCCGTGCCCGACCTCGAGCCCCTCGCCAGATTCGGCGGCCTCGTCGCCTCCGACCTGCGGGATGTCACCACCGACCCGGCCGCGCTGGACTCCTCCGGCTTCTGGGCGGTGGTCGCCGGCTTCGAGGGCGACATGGTCTGCGCGCGCTTCGGGAACGTACGGCCGGAACCCGCCGTGGCCGCCCCGCACCGGCTCTGGAAGGGCCCCGCCCGCGGCGACTGGACGTCCTCGCTGGACCGCGCCGGGTACACCGCCGGAGTGCGCCGCGTCCGCGAGTACATCGCGGCCGGCGAGGTCTACCAGGCCAACCTCTGCCGGGTGCTCACCGCGCCGCTGCCCGATCCGGACGCCGACGTCGACGCCCTCGCGGCCGTCCTGGCCCGCGGCAACCCCGCCCCGCACGCGGGAACGGTCCGGCTGCCCGCGCACGGCATAGAGGTGGCCAGCGCCTCCCCCGAACTCTTCCTGCGCCGCCGCGGCGAGGTGGTCGAGTCCGGACCCATCAAGGGCACCGGCCGCACCGAGGCCGACCTGCTCCCCAAGGACCACGCCGAGAACGTCATGATCGTCGACCTGGTCCGCAACGACCTCGGGCAGGTCTGCGCCACCGGCACGGTCAGCGTCCCCGACCTCTGCGTCGTGGAGAAGCACCCCGGCCTGGTCCACCTCGTCTCCACCGTGCGCGGCGAACTGCGCGAGGGCGCCGGCTGGGCCGCACTGCTGGACGCCGCGTTCCCGCCGGGCTCCGTCACCGGCGCGCCCAAGTCCAGCGCCCTGCGCATCATCGCCGAACTGGAGACCGCCCCCCGCGGCCCCTACTGCGGCGGCATCGGCTGGGTCGACGCCGACCGCGGCACCGGCGAGCTCGCCGTGGGCATCCGCACCTTCTGGATCGACCGCGCCGCCCCCGGCGGCCCCGTGCTGCGCTTCGGCACCGGTGCCGGGATCACCTGGGGCTCCGATCCCGAGCGGGAGTGGGACGAGACGGAACTGAAGGCCTCCCGGCTGCTGGCAGTAGCGTCGGGTACGTACGACTCGAACGAAGGCGAACGGAACCATGGGGCAGAGTGACACCGTGAGCACGACCACCGCCGGCGCGATCTGGGTCAACGGCGCGCTGCGCGAGACCGACGAGGCGTCCGTGTCCGTCATGGACCACGGTCTGACCGTCGGGGACGGCGTCTTCGAGACGCTCAAGGCCACCGGCGGCACCGCCTTCGCGATGGACCGCCACCTGCGCCGGCTGGCCCGCTCCGCGCGCGGCCTCGGCCTGCCCGAGCCCGACCTGGACGAGGTGCGCCACGCCTGCGAGGCCGTCCTCGCCGCCAACCCGGCGCCCCACGGCCGGCTCCGCGTCACGTACACCGGCGGCACCTCGCCGCTCGGCTCCGAGCGCGGCACCACCGGCCCCACCCTGGTCGTCGCCCTCGGCGCCGCGACCGTCCGCCCCGACACGACGGCCGTCGTCACCGTCCCCTGGACCCGCAACGAGAAGGGCGCCCTCGCGGGGCTCAAGACCACCTCGTACGGGGAGAACGTCGTGGCCCTGGCCCGCGCCCACCAGCACGGCGCCTCCGAGGCGCTCTTCGCCAACACGCAGGGACGGCTCTGCGAGGGCACCGGCTCCAACGTCTTCGTCGTCCTCGGGGGCAAGCTGCTCACGCCGCCGCTCGCCTCCGGGTGCCTCGCCGGGATCACCCGGGAGCTCGTCATCGAGTGGGCCGGCGCCGAGGAGGCCGACCTGCCCTTCGAGTCCCTCGCCGAGGCGGAGGAGATCTTCGTGACCTCCTCGCTCCGCGACGTCCAGGGCGTCCACCGGGTCGACGACCGCGAGATGGCCACCGGGGCCCGCCCCGGCCCGGTCACGGCCAAGGCGATGCGGGTCTTCGCGGAGCGGTCCGTGGAGCACCCGAACCCCTGAACCGGGGCGGTCCCCGGTGGTTGAACCCGTGACGTAACCGCGGCGACCCGGTAGAACTCCACACCATGACCACCACCCTGCGCCCGGCCGAGCCCGAACAGCGCTGGCGCGGCGGAGTACGCGCCCGCCGCTTCCACGTCTGTGTCAACGGGCGCCCGGTGGGGGAGACCACCCTGTGCACCGACGCCCGGTTCGGGCCCGAGGTCGGGCGCATCGCCGCACTGCGGATCGACCACGACCAGCAGCGCCGCGGCCGCGGCACGGTCGCGGCCCTCGCCGCGGAGGAGGTCCTGCGGGGATGGGGCTGCCGCCGCATCGAGGTCTCGGTGCGGACGGAAGACACGGCCGCGCTCCGGCTCGCGGGCGTGCTGGGGTACGTCGTCCGCAATCGGAACATGCTCAAGGCGCTGCCCGACGCGCCGCCCGCGCTGCCCGGCGGCAGCGTCGTGCGGCCCATGACGGAGGCGGAGTACCCGGGGTGGGCGGCCCGCAAGCAGGACGAGTACGTCCGGTCCTGGACGCGGCGCGGCGTGCCCGAGGCGCAGGCCCGCGCCAAGGCCCGGGCGGACGACCTGGCCGCCCTCCCCGAGGGGCTCGCGACGCCCGGCGCGGTGCTGAGGGTGCTGGAGGTCGGTGGGGCCGGTGGGGCCGGGGAGGCCCGGGAGGCCGGGCAGGTGGTGGGGGAGTTGTGGGTGGGGCGCAGGGACGAAACCACGGGGTTCGTGTTCGACGTCCACGTCGCCGAGGGGCACCGGGGCCGGGGCCACGGGCGCACGCTCATGCTCGCCGCGGAGCGGGAGTGCCTGGCGGCGGGGCTGCGGTGGATCGGGCTCAACGTCTTCGCCGGGAACGAGGCGGCGGAGGGGCTATACGGGGCGCTGGGGTACGGGGTGACGGAGGTGCATTTGGCGAAGCCGCTTCTCTGAGTGCCCGGGGTGGGGGTTGCGGCCGGTGGTTGTCGTGCGGGTTGTTTGCGCCTGCGGCGGGCGGTTTCCCCGCCGCCCGCCCTCCCCCAGCCTTCGGCCGGGGGGACCCCCATCCGGCGCGGTCAGTGACCGCCTCGCGCGGTCGTTGTGGGGTCGGTGCCGCGCCGGGGCACGCCCCCAGCCTTCGGCCGGGGGGACCCCCACCTCGGGGCTCGCGGTTTACCCCTACGTCGTTCGGAGCCGGGTCCCCCGCTCGTCGCCTGCGGGGGCACCCCGCCACACCCCCTCCGGTCGTGTGGGCGACTGACGGCCGGACGAGGTGGGGTAGCGGGCAGCCGTCCTACCCACCGGCGTGCACACGTCGGGATGTCGGTTACCGGCCCAGGGCGGCGTCCGCGAGGGACTCGATGCGGGTGCGGAGGCCGTCTTGGGACGTGCCGCCGTCGAGGCGTTCGCCGGAGATGACGTAGGTGGGGGTGCCGGTGACGCCGATGGCCTTGCCCTCGGCCTGGTCGGCGTCGACGACGAGGAGGTGCCGCCCGTCGACGAGCGCGGTGTCGACCTCCTCCGCGTCGAGGCCCAGGTCCGCCGCGATCTCGACCAGCAGTGCCTCGCCCCGTTCGCCCAGCTCGTCCGTGCGGGCGAGGACCGCCTCCGCGTACTCCCAGCCGCGGCCCTGGGCGATGGCCTCCTCCGCGGCCTGGGCGGCGGCGTAGGCGTGCTTGTGCTTCTCCAGGGGGAAGTGCCGCAGCTGGATCTCCAGGGCGTCGCCGTACCGGTCGCGCAGGGCGTGCAGGTCGGTGAGGGCGGTGGCGCAGTCGGGGCACTGGAGTTCGCACCAGTACTCGAGGACGACGGTGCGGGGAGTCGCTTCGTTCATGGGGCCAGTCTCCCACCGGGGGAGGAGCCGTCCCGGAGATCACCCTGAGGTTGCCGCCGGGCCGTGGCCCGCAGGTGGGGGGCGGGTGCACGATGGAGCGAGCAGACCCTTTCGGAGGAGCTCCGCATGCTGACCTCGACCGTGTGTGTCGCGCTGTCCGCGGCGGGCCTGGCGATCGCCCTGCTCACCGCCTACCGGCGCAGGTTCCGCAGGGCGACGATGATCGCGGCGGCGGCGCTGCTGCCCGTCGGCCTGTACATGACGGGCCTGGTCTCGCTGGCCGGGACCGTCGTCCGGGCCGTCGCCGACTGGGCGGCGGACCTGGTGTTCAAGCCGTCGGTGTGGGCGGGCTTCGCCGTGCTCGCCCTGTCGGTCGTGCTGTACTTCCTCGCGCGGGTGTCGGGGCGCCGCAAGGGCGTCGCGGAGGCGAGCCCGGGCCGGGCGGTCGCGTCGGGGGCGGGGGCGCCGGCTCTGGCGCAGGGGAAGAAACCGGTCCCGAAGGCGGCGAAGACCGATCCCGACCTGGCCGAATTCGGTGAGATCGAGGAGATCCTCAAGCGCAGGGGGATCTGAGCGGCGTGTTGGTGGCAGGGGGTGGCGAGGTTACGTCATCATCGCCCTGGCGGACCTCAACTACCGCCCCCTGAGCGGGATTTGGTGTGTCCGGGGGCGTACGGTTGTGCGAGTTCGCGCCCCTCCGAGCACACCGTAAGGCCATGGAAGCCCAAGCAGACGACGACGAGCCCCGCGGCTGCCTGTTCGCGCTTTCCCAGCCGCCGCTCATGCTGTTCCTGACCGTGATCGGCAGTCTGCTCGCCTTCGGCGGGCTCTACGACCTCTGGCCGTTCTGAGCCGGCACGGCGACGGCCTCGCGGCGGCGCGCCCGGTACGCGGCGACGTGGAGCCGGTTGCCGCAGGTGCGGCTGTCGCAGTAGCGCCGCGAGCGGTTGCGTGACAGGTCGACGAAGGCGCGCCGGCAGTCCGGGGCGTCGCAGCGGCGCAGCCGCTCCCGCTCCCCGGCGACGAGGAGGAAGGCCAGGGCCATCCCGCAGTCGGCGGCCAGGTGCTCGGCGAGGGAGGCGCCCGGGGCGAAGTAGTGGACGTGCCAGTCGTAGCCGTCGTGGTCGGTGAGCCGGGGCGTGGTGCCGGCCTCGGCGACGAGCGAGTTGACCAGCGCCGCGGCCTCGGGCGTGGCGGGCGCGGAGAAGACCTGGGAGAAGAGCTGCCGTACGGCGCGCACCGCGACGAGGTCGTCCTCGTCGAGCGATCCGACGTCGCTGACCTCGTTGCGCTCCACGAAGGCGCGCAGCGCCGCGAGGTCGGCCAGACCCTCGCGGCCGTCACTCTCCGGGGTGGTGTTGATGAGATCCACCACGCAGTCGAGTGCGCACCTGGTGTCATGGTTGATCAGCACGGAATCGCTCTCTCCCTGGCCTGGTGGGTCGGGCGTTCCGGTGACTTTAGCGCGAGAGCCGTCGCCGTGGAGCGTGGTGCTCCCCGACGACGGCTCCGGCAGGTCGGGTCCGCGCCGTACCCCCGAGATGCGTACGGCGACGGACGGTCGGTGGACTCAGCTCTCGGCGAGGATGTGCGAGAGCTCGGTGTCCAGGTCGAAATGACGGTGTTCGGTGCCGGGGGGCACCGCGGCGTCGGTCCGCTTGAGGAACGACTCCAGGGCCCGCGCAGGGGCCTCGAGCAGCGCCTCCCCCTCCGGAGAGCTGAGGGCGATGCACACGACGCCCTGGCCGTGACTGCGGGACGGCCAGACCCGGACGTCGCCGGTGCCGGTGGGCCGGTGCAGACCTTCGGCGAGCAGGTCGCGGGCGAAGACCCATTCGACTGTCTCCTCGGCACCGGTGTGGAAGGTGGCGTGCACGGCGTAGGGATCGGCCGTGTCGTACCGCAAGCCCGCGGGTACGGGCAGTGACGATTCGCTCGACACAACGAGGCGCAGGTGCAGCTCGCAGCTGACCGTGGTGTTCATAAGCGCCAGGGCCTTTCGCTCAGTGTGCGCTCGGGGATTCGCACGTCGGCGAAATCGACATGCCACCTGCGGGGACGTTGTAAACCCCTCTGACGGGTTTGTGAGGGTTCCGGTACCTCGTCCGGCCGAGTTCTTTTCCTCCCCGGCGAGCCATTCCGGTGACGAAGTGGCTTCGGGTAAGTTTGGGAGCATGACTGCGGAGAGTGACGAGCGGGAGGTGGCCGTGGCCATGGATCCCGCGACCGTCGACAACGGGGACGGCGGGGACGTGGAGCCCGAGGGCTCCGAGCGCCCGCTGGGGTCGAGGGCGCCACGTTTCATCCGGCGCTCCCGCGCGCTGCACGTGAGCTGGCAGGTCGGGGTCTTCCTGGTGGGTCTGGCGATCGTCGGGACGGGCGTGGTCCTGCTCCCGCTGCCGGGGCCCGGCTGGGTGGTGATCTTCGCCGGCATGGCCGTCTGGGCGACCGAGTTCGTCTGGGCCCAGCTGGTGCTGCGCTGGACGAAGCGGAAGGTGACCGAGGCGGCACAGAAGGCGCTCGACCCGAAGGTGCGGCGGCGGAACCTGACGCTGACCGCCATCGGGCTGGTGATCATCGGCGTCCTGCTGGGGTACTACCTCTGGCGGTTCGGCTTCGTGATGCCGTGGAAGGCCGACCTGCACTGAGGGCGCACCGTCCGCGATGGTCGGGGCACCCGCTGACATGCGGTAATGTTGTTCCCGCACCGGGGCGATTAGCTCAGCGGGAGAGCACTTCGTTCACACCGAAGGGGTCACTGGTTCGATCCCAGTATCGCCCACCCGGACCGAGGGCCCGGAAGCCGAGAGCGGCTTCCGGGCCCTCGTCGTCGTGTCCGGCGGTTGTGCTGTTCCGGTGAGCATGGGAAGCGCTTTCCGTCATTCTCCGCCTTACCGATTGACGCCTCGGCGGGGTCTCCCTACGGTTTCTCGGCAAGCGCTTGCCTTAATCGTTTCAGGCCCTCCGCGGGACGCGGGGTGGCGTCTGCCCGAAGGAGGCATGTCGTGGGCGTTCGACGGAGTGTGCGCGGGCCGCGGGGCCGCGGGGCCTTGGGGCCGGCGCGGCCGCGATCGCCGCGCTGGGGCTGCTGGCGGCCGGCTGCGGGGGCGGTGGCGACCCGGACGGCGGGACCGTGACCATCCGCTACTCGTGGTGGGGCGCCCAGGACCGGGCGGAGCTGATCCGGAAGACGGTCGCGCTCTTCGAGAGGGGCCACCCGCACATCAAGGTCACGACCGACTTCGCCGAGTACGCCGACTTCTGGAGCAAGTTCAACACGCAGGCCGCCGGCGGCAACGCCCCCGACGTCTTCCAGAACTCCGTCGCCTTCCTGCGCAAGTACGGCGAGAAGGACCTGCTGCTCGACCTGAACACCCAGGTCAAGGCCGGCAACCTCGGCATGGACGACTTCCGGGCCGGCCTGGAGAAGGCCGGCGAGGTCGACGGCAAGCTGCTCGGCGTCCCCGTCGGCGGCAACACCTTCGCCCTGGTCTACAGCCCCGCGGCCTTCGAGCGCGTCGGCGTCACCCCCGCCGCCGGCTGGACGTGGGACGAGTTCGACGCCGCCGTCCACAAGATCAGCGCCGCCGAGGGCGACCGCTACGGCGCCAGCGACAACGGCGGGGTCATGTACCTGTACGACCTCTACCTGCGCCAGAACGGCAAGGCGTTCTTCACCGCCGACAACGAGCTCGGCTTCGCCGAGGCCGACCTCCGGCAGTGGTGGGGCGACCACTACGCCGACAACAAGGCGGGCGACCTGGTCCCGGCCAAGAAGAGCGAGCAGATCAAGCCCAAGTCCTCGGTCAGCGGCGACCTTTCCGCCGCCGAGTTCACCTGGGACAACTTCATCGTCCGCTACGCCGCCGAGACCGGCACCGAGCTCGCCCTGGCCCCGGTCCCGACCACCGACGGCACCAGGACCGGTCAGTACATCTCCTCGCTCATGCTCAGCGGCTCGGCCCACACCGAGCACCCCTGAGGAGGTCGCGGAGTTCATCGACTTCACGGTCCACGACCCCGAGGTCGGGAAGATCATGGGCTACAACCGCGGCGTCCTGCCCACGAACGCCCAGTTCGACGCCTACCGGCCGACCGGCGTCGACGCGCAGATCGCCGCGTACGAGAAGTCCGTGAGCGGCGTCATCGAGCCGATCACCCCGCACCCGGCGGGTGCGGACGTCGCGGAGGCGGCCTTCCTGCGGATCTACGGCGACGTCGCCCTGGGCAAGACCTCGGTCGACGACGCCGTCACACAGTTCTTCAGCGAGGCGAAGACCGCGCTCGGCTCCTGAGGACATCCCGTGACGCGCACCCAGACCGCCGGGCCGGATGTCGCCGAGCGGCGCCGCACCCCGCAGGACCGGCCCCCGGAAGGCCGGCGGCGGGGACGCCGGGAGACCCAGGCCGGCCACCTGTTCCTGACCCCGTGGTGCATCGGCGTCCTGCTGCTGACGCTGGGCCCGATGCTCGTCTCGCTCTACCTGGCCTTCACCGACTACAACCTCTTCGACTCCCCGAGGTGGATCGGGCTGAGGAACTTCCGCGACATGTTCGCCGACGACCGCTGGTGGCACTCGGTGCGCGTGACGCTGGAGTACGTGCTGGTCGGCACCCCGCTCAAGCTCGCCGCGGCACATGCCGTGGCACTGCTGCTGGTCAGGCCCCGTCGCGGCCAGGGCTTCTACCGCTCCGCCTTCTACGCCCCGTCGCTGATCGGGGCGAGCGTCAGCATCGGCATCGTGTGGCGCTCGGTCTTCCAGGACGACGCCGTCGTGGACCGCGCGCTGCACCTCGCCGGCTGGGACGTCGGCGGCTGGGTCGGCGACCCGGACTGGTCGCTGCCCACCCTCGTCACCCTGACCGTCTGGCAATTCGGCGCCCCGATGGTGATCTTCCTGGCGGGGCTGAAGCAGGTGCCGCGGGAACTGTACGAGGCGGCGGAGGTCGACGGGGCCGGGGCCTGGCGGCGGTTCCTGTCCATCACCCTGCCGCTGATCTCGCCGGTGCTCTTCTTCAACCTGCTGCTCGAACTCATCCACTCCTTCCAGGTCTTCACCTCGGCGGTGGTCCTCGGAGGGAGCGGCGGCGGGGCCGGCGGCCCGGCCGACTCCCTGCTCGTCTACACCTGGTACCTGTACGAACAGGGCTTCCGCAACCTCCGCATGGGCTACGCGTCCGCCATGGCCTGGATGCTGATGCTGGGCATCGGCCTGCTGACCGCGCTGCTGTTCCGCACCCAGCGCAACTGGGTCCACTACGAGGAAGGGACGGACGCCCGATGACCTCCTTCGCCACGGCCCGCCGCCGCACGGCGCGCACCCTCGCCTGGCACGCGGGCGCCCTGGCCCTGCTCGTGGTGATCCTCTACCCGGTGGTGTGGCTGGTGGGCGCCTCGCTCAAGCCCGGCGACGAGATCGTCGGCAGCCTGGAACTGCTGCCCGGCCGCCCCATCGCCGACAACTACCGGCGGCTGACCCGTGGCATCGCCGACATCCCGTCTCCACCTTCTTCACCAACTCGCTCTTCCTGGCCGTCGGTTCTGTGGTGGGCGTGCTCATCTCCTGCTCGCTGGCGGCCTACGCCTTCGCCAGGATCCGCTTCGCCGGGCGCAACCTGCTCTTCGCGGTCATGATCTCGACGCTGCTGCTGCCCTTCCAGGTGCTCATCATCCCGCAGTACGTGCTCTTCCGGCTCGGCCTGATCAACACTTACGTTCCGTTGCTGCTCGGGAAATACCTCGCCGCGGACGCGTTCTTCGTCTTTCTCATGGCGCAATTCATGCGCAATCTCCCGCGGGAATTGGACGAGGCGGCGCGCATCGACGGCTGCGGACATCTGCGCATCTATTGGAGCATCGTGCTCCCTTTGTGCCGGCCCGCCCTCATCGCGAGCGCCATCTTCACGTTCATCTGGTCCTGGAACGATTTCATCGGGCCCCTGCTGTACCTGAACGAGCCCGACAAGTACACGGTCTCGCTCGGGCTGAAGATGTTCATCGACCAGGACAGCGTGGCCGACTATGGCGGCATGGTCGCCATGTCGCTGGTCGCCCTCCTGCCCGTGCTCCTCTTCTTCCTCGCCTTCCAGCGCCACCTGGTCGAGGGAGCGGCCACCTCCGGATTGAAGGGCTGAGGCCCATGGCGTTCGGCGGTGCCGACGGTGCGCGTCCCCGTGCGGACCGGTTCGCGCTGTTCGCCGAGTGCCTGCTGACCGGGGTGTGGCTGGTGGCCGCCGCGCTGCCGCTGGTCACCGCGCTGCCCGCGTTCGCCGCCGCCTGCGGGCACTTGCGGCGGCACCTTGACGGGGAGCGGTCCACATGGCGCGACTTCGCGGCGGAGACCGCGGTCGCGACCCGCGCCGGGTGGCGCTGGACGCTGCTGTGGTGGGGCGTGCTCACGCTGCTCGGGCTCGACCTGGCGGTGGCCCGCTCCGGGATGCCCGGTGGGGGAGCGTTCACGTGTGTTGGTGTCCTGGCAGCGGTCGCCCTCGTGGTGACGGGGCTTCGCGCGGCTGCGCTCTGGCGGCCCGGGGAGGGCGGCCGGGGTGCGGCCGGCCGGGCGGTGCGGTGCGTCGTGGGCGACCCCGGGGGGACGCTGCTGCTCGCGGGCGGGGTGGTGGTGGTCGGGGTGGCCGCGTGGATGCTTCTGCCGCTGGGGGCGGTGGCGTTGGGGTGCGTGGCGGTGGAACGCCGTGCGGGTGCGCTGTGATGGCGGCCGGGGTGCCCCTTGTGGCCCGGTGGCTGTGTGCGGGTTGTTTGCGCCTGCGGCGGGCGGTTCCCCGCCGCCCTCCCGGTTGCCCGGCGCGATTGGTGCGGGCCTGCGCATCGTGTGCCTGGGTCGGGGCCGCGCCGGCGCACTCCCCCAGCCTTCGGCCGGGGGGACCCCCACAGCGCTCGCGGTTTACGTCCACATCTTCTGGCACCGCGTTCACCGCTCGTCGCTTCCGGGCGCACCCCGCCACACCCCCTCCGGTTGTCGGGGCGCACGACGGCCGGTGGGGGGGTGGGTAAGGCACTTGCGGTGACCCCGGACCGCTTTCTGACCCCGTCCGGCCGTCATGCGCCCACACGACCGGGAGGGGGTGTGGCGGGGTGCGCCCATGGGGGTCCCCCCGGCCGAAGGCTGGGGGCGTACCCCGGCGCGGCACCGACCCCACAACGACCGCGCGAGGCGGTCACTGACCGCGCCGGGCAATCGGGCGGGCGGGCGGGGGATGCCCGCCGCAGGCGCAAACAACCCGCACGCAACAACCGGCCAGCCCGGCGCAGCCGCCCGCAGGCGCAACGAACCCGCACACGACAAGCGGGCCGCAACCACGACCCACCGGCACATTCTTAGCGGAAGCGCCCCAGTGCGTCCCGCACGCGCCGGACGTCGCGCAGACGGCGCTCGTACGTCGCCCCGACCCCGAGCAGGAGGACGCCCGCCAGGGCGAGCGGCACCCAGCGGGGGACCGCGCCGAGGGCCTGGGCGATGTAGGGGGCGAGTTCGTGCAGCGCGTCGAGCGCGAGCACGCCCGCCCCCAGGAGGAGCGGCGCCGCCAACCGGTGGCGGGCACCGAGGAGCATCACGGCGAGCGAGGCCGCGCCCAGGGTCAGGGGGCGGACCCAGCCGGGGTCGCCCCAGGCGGCGGCGAGGCTGGGCAGGAGGGTCGCGCAGAGCCCGGGGGCGTAGGCGGCCCAGGACGAGAACGCGGGGTCGCGGCGCCGCCGCAGGGCGCCGACGGCCAGGGCGGCGACCGTGATGGGGAGGGTGTACGCCTCCGGGACGTGGACGTCGGACGCCGCGAGGCGTACCCAACTCGCGGCGATCATCAGGCAGGTCGCGGCGTAGCCGAGCCACCGCCGGTCGGCCCGCAGCGCCGCGACGGCCGCGGCGAGGACGCCCGCGAGGGCGAGGGCCAGGGCGAGGAGTGCGGGGTCGTCGGCGACGAGGCCGATCGCGAGCAGGGCCGCGGCGTGGCCGGGGTGCTCGAAGGGGCGTCCGGGGGCGCGGAGGGCGGCGGCCTGGGCGGCCGCGGCGATCGCGAGGAGGGTGAACGCGGCCGCGTGGGCGGGCAGTCCGGTCCAGGCCAGGCCCGCCGCGCAGGCGACCACGGCGGCGGCGCTCACCACGCGGGTGCGCGGGGCCACGGCGTACAGCGCGCCGAAGCAGGCCAGCAGCACGGCGAGCACGGTGAGCGTCGTCGTGCGCTCCGGGTGGGCCCACGCGACGGCCGTCACGGCGAGCCCGCACGCGCTCACCAGGGCGGTCCAGGTGAGCGCCCGGGCCGACAGCGCGAGCAGGGCGGCCACGACGACGAGCCGTACGGGCAGCGGGCCGGGCACGCACACGGCGACCGAGGCCGCCACCAGGGCGCCGGAGGCGGCGAGGGGGGCGTACGGGGTGGCGCGGTGCAGCCGCGCGGCCGTGGCCAGTTCCGCGGCGAGCAGGCCGGTGACAGCGACCGCGCTGTACGGGCCCTCCCACGCGTCGGGCGTGACCACGCCCACGATCAGCGAGGGCAGGGCCCACAGCAGTGCCAGGGCGTGCACCGCGGCGGCGCCGGCCGCGAGACCGGCGGCCACCGGGCGGAGGCGGGCCGGGACGGCGAGGGCCGCCGCGCCGAGGACGAGCGCCGCGCACGCCAGGTATCCCGGCACGATCCAGTCGCCGGGCACACCCGACCGTACGATCCCGCCGGCCGCGCCCACGACCGCGAGCGCCGCGACCCCGGACAGGATCCCCGACACGGAGGCGGGCACCGCGGGCCGCAGCGCGACGGTGAGCGCCACCGCGGCGGCGCCCAGCAGCAGCACGCCCGCGCGCAGTGCCGCTCCGCCGTCGTCGGCCGAGACGGAGAGCCCGCCCGCGGTGAGCAGCGCGCCCAGACCGACGGCCGTCCCGGCGACGGCGGCGGTGATCCGCGTCCCGCGCCCGCCGGTGAGGAGGGCGGCCGCCGCGTCCAGCGCGGCCGTGACGAGCAGGGCGGCCGCGAGCCCGTACGCCGACTCCGCGGCCGACGCCCAAAGCGCCAGGGGGAGTTGACCGATCACCACGGCGAGGGGCACCGGCAGCACCAGCCGCCCGAGCGCCTTCCCGTATCCGGCCCAGAGCGCGGCGACGACGGCCAGGGACACCGCCGCGAAGCGCAGCCCGTCGGCGCCGGAGAACGCCACGCGGTGCAGCGCGTACGCGTCGAGCAGCAGCAGGACGAGGCCGAGGCAGGCGACCACCTCGGCCGTCGCGGTCAGCGTGCGGCGCAGCAGCAGGACGGGGACGCCCGTCGCCGCGAGGGTGAGCGCGCCCAGGACGGCGGCACGTCCGCCGATGCCGAGGTGGCCCCAGCTGATGACGGTGAACGCGATCGCGGCGACCGCCAGCAGCACACCGCCCAGGGCGAGCAGCAGGTTCTGCACCGCGCGGGGCGACGTCTCGCGGCGCGGCGGGGCACCCCATGGCGTGCCCCACGGCGCCGGCGGGTACGGCGGACGCAGTTGCGCCAGCAACTGCCCGCGGCGCGCGATGAGGCGGCCGCGTTCGGCGTCCAGCCGCAGGAGGGCGCGGTCGGTCTCGCGCAGTTCCTCGGCGACCGGCCCGACCAGGGGCAGCGCGCAGCGCGGGCACGCGGGCGGCGCCGTCGCGGGCAGGTAGGTGCCGCACGCGGGGCAGCGGTCGTGCGGCGGGGGCATCGTCTCCATGGCTCGGAGTGTGGCGCGGCCCACGTGCGCGGACATGCGCGCTGGTACTCAGATCCGTGCTGAGTACGCACACTGGCTCCATGGACTGGAGCCGTTACCGTTTCCGCAGTCTGTGGCGGATCGCCGCCCCGCCCGAGGCCGTGTACGGCCTCCTGGAGCGCCCGCACGAGTACCCGGCCTGGTGGCCCCAGGTCCGCGAGGTGCGGCGGACCGGCGAGACCGCCGGCACCCTGCGCTTCCGCTCGGTCCTGCCGTACGACCTGTTCGTCACCGCGCACCAGACCCGACGCGACCCGCGCGCGGGGGTCCTGGAGGTGGCGATGTACGGGGACCTGGAGGGGTGGGTGCGGTGGACGGTCGGCGCGGACGGGCCGGGCGGCGGCACCCGGCTGCTCTTCGAGGAGGACGTGATCGTCAACAAGCCGCTGATGCGACGGCTGGCCGTCCCGTGCCGGCCGCTGTTCCGGGCGAACCACGCCCTGATGATGCGGCAGGGGCGGCGGGGCCTGTCCGCCCGGCTGCGCGCGGCGGGGGCACCGGGCCGGGAAGCCGTTTGAACGCAGCCGCCCGCGCCCTGTATTGTTCTGGTCGTCCCGGGCGATTAGCTCAGCGGGAGAGCACTTCGTTCACACCGAAGGGGTCACTGGTTCGATCCCAGTATCGCCCACCCTCACGAAGGGCCGGTCCATCACGGACCGGCCCTTCGTCGTGTGCCTAGGCCGCCGGTTCCTCGGGGGTCCGTGCGGGCGTCGGCCGCAGCGGCCAGGCCGGGTCGACCCGGTCGTCCGTGCCGCTGCGGGCGAACCAGGCCTGCAGCCCGCGGGCCTGGCCGGCGTGCCAGAGGGCTTGGCGGGCGTGGAGTTCGGCGGGCGGCACCCCGCCGATCCGTGTGGCGAAGCGGTGTCCCAGCACCCGTACGAGCGCGAGCGCGGCGAGGGCGTCCGCCGCGGCGTCATGGGCGTCGGTCAGCACCACGCCGTAGTGCGCGCACAGGTCGGTGAGGGTGCGGCGGCCCTTGCGGTAGCGGTCGAGGTGCTTGTCCAGGACCCGGGGGTCGAGGACGCGCAGCGGGCCGCGGACCAGGTAGGCGTCGAGCGCCATGCCGCGGTGGCGCTTCAACTCCCGGTCGAGCAGCGTCAGGTCGAAGGGTGCGTTCATCACCACGAGCGGCACGCCGGCCGCGGCCTGGTCGGCCAGCGCGCGTGCCAGTTCCTCCATCACCGGGCCGGGACGGCGTCCGTTCGCCCGGAGGTAGTCGTCGTCCAGCCCGTGCACCGCGCGGGCCCCTTCGGGCACCGGGACCCCCGGGTCCACCAGCCAGCGGGTCGTCCTGGCCGGTATGCCGGGGGCGTCCTCGACCACCAACGCGGCCGAGACGACCCGGTCGTGTTCCACGTCGACCCCCGTGGTCTCCGTGTCGAAGGCGGCCAGCGGGCCGTCGTACCAGTGCGGCATGGCGCACCTCCCGTGCGGATCGCAGGATGTGGGCGGCCGGCGGCCGCCCTTACGGTACGTACCCGTGACCGCACGTCACCGAACCGCAACGGTTTGCGACTTGTCGCTGGTGGGGATGAAGAGGGCAACGGGGATCACTGGATTCCCGCGCCCGGAAAGGCACGGAGAGCGATGGCGCTCGAGCAGCCCGGCCCGGGTGGGCTGCTGTCCGAACCGAACGCACCGCTGCGCGGCGGACTCGCCACCACCAGCTGCATGGAAACCCTCCAAGTGGGATATCTGCACGCGGTGGCGGCGGCCGCCGGTTGTTCGCTCGCCCAGCCCTTCCCGGACAATGGCATCGACTGGCACATAAGCCACAGTTCGCACGGCCACGGTGTGGACGACGAGGTCACGATCAAGGTGCAGCTCAAGTGCACCTACCAGG
This sequence comes from Streptomyces sp. NBC_00510, assembly GCA_036013505.1. NCBI lineage: Bacteria > Bacillati > Actinomycetota > Actinomycetes > Kitasatosporales > Streptomycetaceae > Streptomyces > Streptomyces sp. NBC_00510. The sequence goes on from CP107851.1 coordinate 7,566,695, forward strand.
TCGCCCCGCGGCCGCCCGGTCCGACCTTCGGTTTCACCCTGGAGAACGAGCACCTGGTGAAGCTGGCCCGGACCCCGGTCTCGGTGCACAAGATCCTCGTGGTGATGCTCGTGCCGCGCACCCAGGAGGAATGGCTTCGCGCCGGCCACGACCGGCTGGAGCTGCGGCACTGCTGCTACTGGACGAACCTCGCCGGTCACGCCGCGACCGGCAAGCGCAAGACGACCGTGCGGATACCCACCGCGCGGATCTTCGACGACCGGGCCCTGTGCGAGATCATGACGCGGGTCGGGGCGGGAGGGAGGCCCTGATGAGCCGGACGGCAGACGACGCAATCGTCCCGCCCGACCCCGAGCGGGTCGACCCCGGCGTCCTCGTCGCGCTGCTCGCCCGCCACGGCTGGCGGCGGCGCGGCGGCGCCCCGGGCCGCTACACACGCTGGACGCCCCCGGGCGAGCCGGAGTCCGCCGCCCGGACCAGCCTCCTGGTGCCGGAGCGGCGTACCGCGGGCGCCCGCTACGCCGACCACGCCGAGCTGCTGGGCGAGGCCCTCGACGCCCTCGCCCGCTGCGGCGAGCCGTCGGCGCGCGAGGTGCTGACCGCGCTCGCCGTCCCCGGCGACGAGATCCACTGGCACCGCGAGCTGCCGCCGGCCGCCGGCGCGGCCGTGCCGTGGACGGCGGGGGAGCAGCTGCGCGCGGCCGCCCGCGCCATGCTCATGTCCGCCGCCCGCGCCGAGCGGGACCGCTTCGGCTACTTCGGCGCGCGCCACACCGGGCACGCCAACGCCTTCCTGGAGCAGGTGCTGGTCGGTGCCGCGCCGGGGCACCAGCTCACCGCGTACGCGCCGGTCCCCGAGGGCCGCCGCACCGTGACCACACTGCTGCGCGCGCTGCAGGCGGCCCGGGACGCGGTGGACTACCAGCGGACCACCGGCGGCATGGAGGCCTTCGACGCGGCGGTGGGTCTCGGCGTCTGCCACGAACTGGCCGACTCCCTGATCCGGATGGTGCGCGGCACCGAGGGCGTGGTGGTCACCCTCGCCTGGGCCCCGGCGGCCGGGCCGCCCGTGGGGTTCGCCAGGGTGCCGGAGCCGGTCGAGTTCTCCCCTGGCGACCTCCCCGCGCTGGAGGCCGCCAGTGAGCGTTACGTGCGCGAGGAACCCTCGGTCGACGTGCGCGTCACCGGCACCGTCACCCGGCTGCGCCGGCCGCGCCCCTCCGGGGGCGGCACCATCCGGCTGCGCGTCCTGGCGGGCGCGGACGTCCGCCACGTACGCATCCGCCTGCCCGAGGAGGGGTACCGCATCGCGGCCCAGGCGCACCTGGTCGGGCTGCCCGTCCGGCTCTCCGGGCGGCTGGAGCGGCGTACCGGCTTCCGTCACCTCACCCACCCGTCGGCGCTGACCCCCGTGCACGTCGACGAGGCCGACCGCGACCGGCTGATGAAGGCCCTGCACGGCGGCGTCGACACCTTCGAGGACTCCTTCGGCGGCTGACCGGGGGGCGCACCGGGCGATGGCCCCCGACGCCGGGGGCCATCGCTTCGCGGGGCACCCGCCCGGCTCGGTAGGATTCACCGGTGCAGCTTTCCGCTGCCGGACCCAGTGGGACATACGTCAGGAGAGACCGGTGTCAGACGTCCGTGTGATCATCAAGCGCGATTCCGATGAGCAGGAAGAGCGGCTGGTCACGACGGGCACGACGGCCGCCGAGCTCTTCGACGGCGACCGCACCGTCGTCGCCGCGCGGGTCGGGGGCCAGCTGAAGGACCTCGCCTACGAGGTCGCCGACGGCGACGAGGTCGAGCCCGTCGGGATCGCCAGCGAGGACGGCCTCAACATCCTGCGCCACTCCACCGCGCACGTGATGGCCCAGGCCGTGCAGGAGCTCTTCCCGGAGGCCAAGCTCGGCATCGGCCCGCCGATCAAGGACGGTTTCTACTACGACTTCGACGTCGAGAAGCCCTTCCACCCCGACGACCTCAAGCGCATCGAGAAGAAGATGCAGGAGATCGTCAAGCGCGGCCAGCGCTTCTCCCGCCGTGCCGTCGGCGACGACGCGGCCCGCGAGGAACTCGCCGACGAGCCGTACAAGCTGGAGCTGATCGGCCTCAAGGGCTCCGCAGCCGAGGCCGCCGAGGGCGCCTCCGCGGAGGTCGGTGCCGGCGAGCTGACCATCTACGACAACCTGGACGCCAAGACCGGCGAGCTGTGCTGGAAGGACCTCTGCCGCGGTCCGCACCTGCCCAGCACCAGGTTCGTCCCGGCGTTCAAGCTGATGCGCTCGGCCGCCGCCTACTGGCGCGGCAGCGAGAAGAACAAGCAGCTGCAGCGCATCTACGGCACCGCCTGGCCGTCCAAGGACGAGCTCAAGGAGTACCTGGACTTCCTCGTCGAGGCCGAGAAGCGCGACCACCGCAAGCTCGGCTCCGAGCTCGACCTGTTCTCCATCCCGGAGCAGATCGGCTCGGGCCTGGCGGTCTTCCACCCCAAGGGCGGCATCGTCCGCCGGGTCATGGAGGACTACTCGCGCCGCCGGCACGAGGAGGAGGGGTACGAGTTCGTCTACACCCCGCACGCCACCAAGGGGAAGCTCTTCGAGACCTCGGGCCACCTGGACTGGTACGCCGACGGCATGTACCCGCCCATGCAGCTCGACGAGGGTGTGGACTACTACCTCAAGCCCATGAACTGCCCGATGCACAACCTGATCTTCGACGCGCGCGGCCGCTCGTACCGTGAACTGCCGCTGCGCCTGTTCGAGTTCGGCACCGTGTACCGGTACGAGAAGTCGGGTGTCGTGCACGGCCTCACCCGTGCCCGCGGCTTCACCCAGGACGACGCGCACATCTACTGCACCAAGGAGCAGATGGCGGACGAGCTCGACAAGACGCTCACCTTCGTCCTCAACCTGCTGCGCGACTACGGCCTGACCGACTTCTACCTGGAGCTGTCCACCAAGGACCCGGAGAAGTTCGTCGGCTCCGACGAGATCTGGGAGGAGGCCACCGAGACGCTGCGGCAGGTGGCCGAGAAGCAGGGCCTCCCGCTCGTCCCCGACCCGGGCGGCGCCGCGTTCTACGGTCCGAAGATCTCCGTCCAGGCCAAGGACGCCATCGGCCGCACCTGGCAGATGTCGACCGTGCAGCTCGACTTCAACCTGCCCGAGCGCTTCGACCTGGAGTACACGGCGGCCGACGGCACCAAGCAGCGCCCGGTCATGATCCACCGCGCGCTCTTCGGTTCCATCGAGCGCTTCTTCGCGGTGCTGCTCGAGCACTACGCGGGCGCCTTCCCGGCGTGGCTGGCCCCCGTCCAGGCGGTCGGCATCCCGATCGGCGACGCGCACGTGTCCTACCTGCAGGAGTTCGCCGCCGAGGCGAAGAGGAAGGGCCTGCGCGTGGAGGTGGACGCCTCCGCCGACCGGATGCAGAAGAAGATCCGCAACGCACAGCGCAGCAAGGTGCCGTTCATGGTCATCGTCGGCGACGAGGACATGGCGGCGGGCTCGGTCTCCTTCCGCTACCGGGACGGCTCGCAGAAGAACGGCATCCCGCGCGACGAGGCGATCGCCGAGATCGCCAAGGCCGTCGAGGACCGCGTCCAGGTCTGAGCCGCCGGCACGAGGAACGGCGACGGGCCCCCGGAGGTCAGCCCTCCGGGGGCCTGCCCGCGTCCGGCCGCTCGTCGGCACGGCGGAAGCTCTGGGTGAGCCAGGCCGAGAACGACCCGACGACCGCGCCGATCAGGACGACGCCCAGGAACATCACGCCCACCGCGATCACCCGTCCGCGCACCGTCACCGGCACGAGGTCGCCGTACCCGGTCGTGGTGATCGTGGAGCACAGCCACCACACCGACTGGCCGTAGGTGCGGATCTGCGCGCCGGGCGCGTCGTGCTCGTCCGCGTACACCTGCAGGCTCGCCGCGAAGCCGAGGAGCAGCGCGCTGAGCCCCGCGTACCCCATCACCCGGGCCTCCAGGGAGAACCGCGGCTGCTTGTGGAGGTCCTGGACCCTCCCGTAGATCTGCAGCAGACGCAGCGGGCGCAGCAGCGGCAGGACGACCACGACCAGGTCGAGCCAGCGGCGGCGGACGTAACTCCAGCGGTGCGGTGCGACGGCCACCCGGACCAGGTAGTCCAGCACGAAGAGTCCCCAGGTCACGATGGTGATCGTCAGCAGCAGGTCGGACCATTCGGGCGGCAGGTCCGGGACGAGCACACGCACCGCGTACGTGACGAGGAACACCAGGGACGCGATGGACAGCGGCACACTGCCCCGACGCTCCCACTCCCGCAGCCGCCGCTCGTCATCCATGGGCATGGGGCCAGCATCGTGCCCCGCGGGCGGGAGCGCCCCCGGCGACACGCAGGGCCGGGACGACGCCATATGCTGCAAGGCATGACGAGTGAGCCGGAACTGCAGAACGGAGTCGGGACGCAGGACGCGTTCCAGCGCCTGTGGACGCCGCACCGCATGGCGTACATCCAGGGCGAGAACAAGCCGACCGGCCCCGGGGCCGGCGACGGCTGTCCCTTCTGTGCGATTCCGGAGATGAGCGACGAGGACGGGCTGGTCATCGCGCGCGGCGACGCCGTCTACGCGGTCCTCAACCTCTACCCGTACAACGGCGGCCACCTGATGGTGGTGCCCTACCGTCACGTCGCGGACTACACCGACCTCGACGGGCCGGAGACCGTCGAGCTCGCCGAGTTCACCAAGCGCGCCATGGGCGCGCTTCGCTCGGCCTCGGGCGCGCACGGCTTCAACATCGGCATGAACCAGGGCACCGTGGCGGGCGCCGGGATCGCCGCGCACCTGCACCAGCACGTGGTGCCGCGCTGGGGCGGCGACACCAACTTCATGCCGGTGGTCGGCCACACCAAGGTGCTGCCGCAGCTCCTCGCCGACACCCGCAAGATGCTCGCCGACGCCTGGCCGGCCGGCTGACCCGGTCCGTCCCGCCGACCGGGCCGGGGCGGCGTGCGAGCCGTCCGGCCCGGGGCCCCGTCAGAAGACGTCGGCCTCGCTGGGCGAGGCGTCCTGCACCATGTTGCTCAATATGCCCGAGCGGTTGTTGAACTTCGAGACGTCCACCCCGTTCTCCTCCATGACGGTGATGGCCGCGGAGTGCACCGCCCGCAGCACGGGGGTGGCCGCGCGCAGGGCGTCGTCGGCCATGAAACGGTGCGTCCAGGGCTGTGAGGCCCAGCTGTGCCGCAGACCGAAGGGCTCGGGCAGGACGATCTTGCCGCCGAGATGGTCGAGCACCTGGGGGAAACGGGTCAGGGGGGCGCGGGCGGCCAGCCGCACCACCTCGTCGCTCGTCACGAGCGGCAGCTGCACCTTCTTCGTCTCCCAGAACTTGACCGGGTGGGCTATCTCCTTCTCCTTGGCCTCCGGTGCCGTGGTGAACAGGGAGTGCACCGGTCCGAGCGCGTGCCCGGTCACCTCGATCCGCAGGGTGCTCGCCAGCACGGTCACGGTGACCATCATGGTGATCACCAGCTGACCGTCCCAGACCACGAACTGCAGACCCAGGTAGTGCCGGTTGCCCTTGTCGAACTGCTGCTCGTTGCAGATCCGCTGGATCTCGAAGTCGCGGACGGTGTAGCCGTCGACGTCGGAGCCGGTGGGGCGGGTGATCTTCTTGGCGCCCTCGCCGACGTGGGAGACGACCCAGTGCTGTATCAGGGGCTTGGGGAAGCCACCGGTGTGCAGGGGGCCGCGCTGCAGCCCGCGCAACTTGCCGTGGATCACCTTGATCACGTCCCAGCTGCGGAAGGGGTGGATCTCGCTCAGGCCTTCGCGGGGCGTCAGTTCCTCGGCCATGTGCCAGGCGCCCCACCGGGCGCCCATGCCGAGCACGCCCTTGGGGCCCGCGTAGAAGACCACGTTGCTCTGCTGCTCGGCGGAGAGCTTGGCCAGGCTCTGGCGCAGCTTCTCGGCCCGGGTCTGGTTGGGGTTGCGCGGCACGGCCTCGGGGATCTTCGCGCCGACGCCGCTGCCCGATACCAGCCCCGCCCAGCGTTCGCGCAGGTCCTTGGCGGTCTGCTCGCAGAGCCGCTTGGCCCAGAACCAGCCGAGGACCGGGGCGACCATCATCACCCTCAGGTACTGCGACCAGAAGCCGGTGAGCGGCGGGTTGACGACGAAGAGGACGGCGAAGAAGCCGACCACGAGCAGCACCACCGAGCCGAGGAGCCCTGCCCGGGAGCCCTCGGACTTCCGTACGAGGGCGCGCAGTTGGAAGGCGCCCAGCCAGACCAGCATCCCGGGCAGGAAGAGCAGGCCGAACACGGCCATCACGGCCGTCAGCTTGTTGTCGCGCTCCTGGCGGATCCGGTTGGCGGCCAGGCAGTGCTCGACGACGGTCTGCGGCTCCGCGCCGAAGGACTGCACCAGCTCGTTGCGGGAGGCGCCCAGCATCCGGTTCTGCACGGCGCGGGCGAAGGCCTCACCCAGGTTCGCCTGCAGCAGCTTGACCTTCGCCTCCTTGACCGACGACTTGCCCGCGTCGGCCGTGGAGAGGGCATCCATGGGACTGTCACGGTACGCGGCCGACGCGAGGGCCTGGGTGGCCCCCGTCTGCCCGTCGACACCGCTCAGCGGTATCTGCGCGCCCGGGCTCAGGAAGTCGAAACCGTCGGTCACTGCCGCCCCCTTCTGGTCCCCGCCCGTGCGGACGCGAACCCGCCCGGCCCTTTCCCCGGTCGCGGCACCGGCACACCTGCGACGCCGCCCACCCAGCGTATACGGGGGGTGTGACGTGCGTCATCGGCCCGGCGGAAGAAGATCGTTCCGCCGGGCCGCCAACGTCCCTCGTGCGGGGGTTACTTGCCGGACTCCTGGGCGTGCTGCTCCCTCAGCTTCTGCGCCAGTTGGGGTGGCATCGGCTCGTGCCGGGCGTAGCTGCGGCCGTACCGTCCGGTGCCGTGCGACAGCGACCGCAGGTCGACCGCATAGCGCCCGATCTCGATCTCCGGTACCTCGGCCCGCACCAAGGTGCGTCCCAGGCCGACCGGTTCGGTGCCCAGCACCCGTCCGCGGCGACCGGACAGGTCGCTCATGACCGGCCCGACGTACTCGTCCGGCACCATGACCCGGATCTCGCTGACCGGTTCCAGCAGGTGGATGCGGCACTGCGTGGCCGCCTCGCGCAGGGCGAGCGCGCCCGCGGTCTGGAAGGCGGCGTCGGAGGAGTCCACCGAGTGCGCCTTGCCGTCGACCAGGGTGATGCGGATGTCCTCGACCGGGAAGCCGAGGGCCACGCCCTTGGCGGCCTGGGCGCGGACGCCCTTCTCCACCGAGGGGATGAACTGCCGCGGTACCGCGCCTCCGACGACCTTGTCGACGAACTGGATGCCGGAGCCGACCGGCAGCGGTTCGACCTCGATGTCGCAGATGGCGTACTGGCCGTGCCCGCCGGACTGCTTGACGTGCCGTCCGCGCGCCGTCGACTTCTCGCCGAAGGTCTCGCGGAGCGCCACTTTGTGCGGCACGGCGTCGACCTGCACGCCGTAGCGCGTGCGCAGCCGCTCCAGCGCCACGTCCATGTGGGCCTCGCCCAGGCACCACAGCACGACCTGCCGGGTGTCGGGGTTCTGCTCCAGCCGCATCGTGGGGTCCTCGGCGACGAGCCGGGACAGGCCTACGGAGAGCTTGTCCTCGTCGGCCTTGCTGTGCGCCTGGATCGCGACCGGCAGCAGGGGGTCCGGCATCAGCCAGGGCTCCATGAGCAGCGGGTCGTCCTTGGCGGAGAGCGTGTCGCCGGTCTCCGCGCGGGTCAGCTTGGCGACGCAGGCCAGGTCGCCGGCCACGCAGTGCGGCACCGTCCGCTGCTGTTTGCCGAAGGGCGAGGACAGGGCGCCGACGCGCTCGTCGACGTCGTGGTCCTCGTGGCCGCGGTCCTCCAGGCCGTGGCCGGAGACGTGGACGGTCTCGTCGGGGCGCAGGGTGCCGGAGAACACCCGCACGAGGCTGATCCGCCCCACGTACGGGTCGGAGGAGGTCTTCACGACCTCGGCGGCCAGCGGTCCGTCCGGATCGCAGGTGAGCTGCGCGTGCGACGTCCCCTGGGGCGTGCTGACCTGGGGGACCTCACGTTCCAGCGGCGTCGGGAAGCCGCCGGTGACCAGTTCCAGCAGCTCCACGGTGCCGATGCCCTGCTTGCAGCCCTCCGCGGCCGGCGCCGCGGCCAGCACGGGGTGGAAGGAGCCGCGCGCCACGGCCCGCTCCAGGTCCTGGACCAGCGTCTTGAGGTCGAGCTCCTCGCCGCCCAGGTAGCGGTCCATGAGGGTCTCGTCCTCGCTCTCGGCGATGATCCCCTCGATGAGCCGGGCGCGCGCGTCGTCCATCACGGGCAGCTGCGCCTCGTCCGGCGGGCGCTCCTCGCGCTTGCCGGAGGAGTAGTCGTAGACCCGCTGCGACAGCAGGCCGATGAGCCCGGTCACGGGCGTGTGGCCGTCCGCGGTCTCCTCCCCGTGGAGCGGGAGGTACAGCGGCAGCACCGTGTCGGGGGAGTCGCCCCCGAAGGCCTCACGGCACGTCTCGGTCATCTCCTCGAAGTCGGCCCGTGCCGCCTCCAGGTGCGTGACGACGACCGCACGCGGCATGCCGACCGCCGCGCACTCCTCCCAGACCATCCGGGTGGCGCCGTCGACGCCGTCGGCCGCCGAGACGACGAAGAGGGCCGCGTCCGCTGCCCGCAGACCGGCCCTGAGTTCCCCCACGAAGTCGGCGTACCCGGGGGTGTCCAGTAGATTGATCTTGATTCCGTCCCACTCCACCGGTACCAGCGAGAGCTGTACCGAGCGTTGCTGACGGTGCTCGATCTCGTCGTGGTCGGAGACGGTCCCGCCGTCGGCCACGTGCCCGGCGCGGTTCACCGCCCCTGTCGCCAGGGCGAGCGCCTCGACCAGCGTCGTCTTCCCGGAGCCACTGTGGCCGACCAGCACCACGTTGCGTACATCCTCGGGCCGGCCGGCCGCCAATGCCCTTCCGGCGGCTCCCGGACCTGCGTCTCTCCTGTCGCCCATGTGCCTCGCCTCCCGGTCCGTCACGGCATGGGGACTGGCGCCACGGGAGACCACCCGCCCAGGGCGGTCTGCAGTGACGCCCGCGGTAATTCGACCTTCCCACGCCCGTCACGGTGCGTCCATACGTCGTACGTGCCGCGGTAGGACGGGAGCCACGGACCTGCCGCGGAACGCGCCTGGCTACGATGGGCCAGCCGGACGGCCGACGGGGTCGTGCCGGTGCACCCCACGAACCTCCGGGAAGGCCATGCTGAACAAGTACGCGCGTGCTTTCTTCACGCGTGTCCTCACACCGTTCGCCGCGTTTCTGCTCCGCCGGGGCGTCAGCCCGGACACGGTCACGCTGATCGGCACGGGAGGCGTGGTCGCGGGAGCGCTGGTCTTCTACCCCAGGGGCGAGTTCTTCTGGGGCACGGTCGTCATCACCCTGTTCGTCTTCTCGGACCTGGTGGACGGCAACATGGCCCGCCAGGCGGGCGTCTCCAGCCGCTGGGGCGCCTTCCTGGACTCCACCCTGGACCGGGTGGCCGACGCGGCCATCTTCGGCGGGCTGGCGCTCTGGTACGCCGGGGGCGGGGACGACCTCGCGCTGTGCGCGGTGACGATCTTCTGCCTCGCCAGCGGCCAGGTGGTCTCGTACACCAAGGCGCGCGGTGAGAGCATCGGACTGCCGGTCGCGGTCAACGGTCTGGTCGAACGGGCCGAGCGACTGGTGATCTCACTGGTGGCCTGCGGTTTCGCCGGGCTCCACAAGTTCGGCGTCCCCGGCATCCAGTGGCTGCTGCCGATCGCCCTGTGGATCGTGGCCGTCGGCAGCCTGGTGACGCTGGTGCAGCGGGTGATCACCGTGCGCCGCGAGGCCTTCGAGGCCGACGCGGCGGCGCACGAAGGGAGCGGGCGGGCGTGAAGGACGGGCTGACCGACGCGCTGTACGGACTGGGCTGGGGCGCGGTCAAACGGCTGCCGGAACCCGCCGCGGCACGGCTCGGCCGGTCCATCGCCGACCTGGCCTGGAACCGCCGCGGCAAGGGCGTGCAGCGCCTGGAGTCCAACCTGGCCAGGGTCGTGCCCGACGCCGACGAGGCGCGGCTGCGCGAGCTGTCGAAGGCCGGCATGCGCTCGTACCTGCGCTACTGGATGGAGTCCTTCCGGCTGCCGGCCTGGAGCAAGGAACGCATCCGCTCCTCGTTCGACTGCAAGGACCTGCACCACCTCGAGGACGGCCTGGCCAGCGGCCGCGGCGTCGTCCTCGCCCTGCCGCACATGGCCAACTGGGACCTCGCGGGCGCCTGGGTCACCACCCGGCTCGGGGTGCCCTTCGCCACCGTCGCCGAGCGGCTCAAGCCCGAGACCCTGTACGACCGCTTCGTCGCCTACCGCGAGGGCCTGGGCATGGAGGTGCTGCCGCACACCGGCGGCGCCGCCTTCGGCGCGCTGGCGCGGCGGCTGCGCGGCGGCGGCCTGGTGTGCCTGGTCGCCGACCGCGACCTGTCCTCCTCCGGCGTCGAGGTGGACTTCTTCGGCGAGGCCACCCGCATGCCCGCGGGCCCCGCCCTCCTCGCCCAGCAGACCGGGGCGCTGCTGCTGCCGGTCACCTTGTGGTACGACGACTCGCCCACCCTCCAGGGCCAGGTCCACGCACCGGTCGAGGTGCCGGAGGACGGCACACGGGCGGAGCGGACCGCCGTCATGACGCAGCGCCTGGCGGACGTCTTCGCCGCCGGCATCGCCGAGCACCCCGAGGACTGGCACATGCTGCAGCGGTTGTGGCTCGCCGACCTCGAACCGCGGGCGGACGCGCCGGCCGGGCAACCCGCAGGGCGCGACGCGGCGTCCTCCCCGGTGTCCGGCGACCCCACCGACCGCTCCGGAACGGAGAAGCCTTGAGGATCGGGATCGTCAGCCCGTACTCGTGGGACGTCCCCGGCGGCGTCCAGTTCCACATCCGCGACCTCGCCGAGCACCTCATCGCGCTCGGCCACGAGGTCTCCGTCCTGGCGCCGGCCGACGACGACACCCCGCTGCCGCCCTACGTCATCTCCTCCGGCCGTGCCGTGCCCGTGCCGTACAACGGCTCGGTCGCGCGGCTCAACTTCGGCTTCCTGTCGGCCGCGCGGGTGCGCCGCTGGCTCCACGAGGGCGCCTTCGACGTCATCCACGTCCACGAGCCCTCCTCGCCCTCCCTCGGCCTGCTGACCTGCTGGGCCGCGCAGGGGCCGATCGTGGCCACCTTCCACACCTCCAACCCGCGCTCCCGGGCCATGATCGCCGCCTACCCGATCCTGCAGGCGGCGCTGGAGAAGATCAGCGCACGCATCGCGGTCAGCGAGTACGCCCGGCGCACCCTGGTCGAGCACCTGGGCGGAGACGCCGTGGTCATCCCGAACGGCGTCGACGTGGGCTTCTTCGCCGACGCCGAGCCCAAGACGGAGTGGCAGGGCGGAGGTCTCCCCGGCGACGACACCGGGGGTCCCCCCGGCGAAGACAGGGGGAGGACCATCGGCTTCATCGGGCGGATCGACGAGCCCCGCAAGGGCCTGCCCGTGCTGATGAAGGCCCTGCCGAAGATCCTCGCCGAGCGGCCGGGCACCCGCCTGCTGGTCGCCGGGCGCGGCGACGAGGCCGAGGCCGTGGAGGGCCTGCCCAAGGAGATGCGCGACCGGGTCGAGTTCCTCGGCATGGTCAGCGACGAGGACAAGGCGCGGCTGCTGCGCAGCGTCGACCTGTACGTGGCGCCCAACACCGGCGGTGAGAGCTTCGGCATCATCCTGGTCGAGGCCATGTCGGCCGGGGCGCCGGTGCTCGCCAGCGACCTGGACGCCTTCCGCCAGGTGCTCGACGGGGGCGCGGCCGGCGAGCTCTTCCCCAACGAGGACCCGGACGCGCTGGCCGCCTCCGCCGTACGGCTCCTGGGCGACGACGAGCGGCGTGCGCAGCTGCGCGAGCTGGGCTCCCGGCACGTCCGGCGCTTCGACTGGTCGGTCGTGGCCGCCGACATCCTCGCGGTGTACGAGACCGTCACCGCCGGCGCCGTGGCGGTGGCCGCAGACGAGCGGGTGGGCCTGCGGGCACGCTTGGGCTTCGCCCGCGACTGACACCGGAGCCGCCACCCGCGGCCGAAGCCCGCCGCCGGCGCCCCGGCGGTCCGCCGCCCGGTGGGCCGCACCGGGCGCACCGGTAGCCTTGCGGCCCGTGACCACCTTCATCTGGGTCGCCGTGGCGCTGGTCGCCGTCGGCCTCTACCTGAGCTGGACCGCGGGCCGGCTGGACCGCCTGCACGCCCGTATCGACGCCGCCCGCGCCGCGCTGGATGCGCAACTGCTGCGCAGGGCCTCCGTGGCCCAGGAGCTGGCCACCGCGGGGGTGCTGGACCCGGCGGCGAGCATCGTGCTCTACGAGGCCGCGCACTCCGCCCGGCAGGCCCTGGACGAACAGCGCGAGGTGGCCGAGAGCGAACTGAGCCAGGCACTGCGCGCGGTCTTCGCCGAGTCCGACGCGGTCGACGCCGTCCGGGCCGCCCCCGGCGGCGACGAGGCCGCCCGCGAGCTCACCCAGGCGGTGCGCCGGGTGCCGATGGCGCGGCGCTTCCACAACGACGCCGTGCGCGCCGCCAGGGCGCTGCGCGAGCACCGCAAGGTGCGCTGGTTCCGGCTCGCCGGGCACGCGGCGCAGCCGGTGACGTTCGAGATGGACGACGAGCCCCCGGTCGTCCTGACCGCGGAGGGCGTGGCAGGCCACTGAGGAGCGATTGGCCCTTTTGCGGTCCACTTCGTGCGGTCCACCATGAAAGACAGAGCAACCATCGGTGTTCCGCCGGCCGCCCGTGAGGAGGCCCGCAGACGCCGCGGGCTGCCGTGACCCTGCAGTTGCGTCTTTGAGTGAGGTCCCCGTGTCCACCACGCTTCCCAGCACCCCCGAGTCCCCCGAGACCGGCACCGCCCGCGTCAAGCGCGGTATGGCCGAGCAGCTCAAGGGCGGCGTGATCATGGACGTCGTCACCCCCGAGCAGGCCAAGATCGCCGAGGACGCGGGCGCCGTCGCCGTCATGGCGCTGGAGCGGGTCCCCGCCGACATCCGCAAGGACGGCGGCGTGGCCCGCATGTCCGACCCGGACATGATCGAGGGCATCATCGACGCCGTCTCGATCCCGGTCATGGCCAAGTCCCGCATCGGCCACTTCGTCGAGGCCCAGGTCCTGCAGTCGCTCGGCGTCGACTACATCGACGAGTCCGAGGTGCTCACCCCGGCCGACGAGGTCAACCACTCCGACAAGTGGGCCTTCACCACGCCCTTCGTCTGCGGCGCCACCAACCTGGGCGAGGCCCTGCGCCGCATCGCTGAGGGCGCGGCCATGATCCGCTCCAAGGGCGAGGCCGGCACCGGCAACGTGGTCGAGGCCGTCCGTCACCTGCGCCAGATCAAGAACGAGATCGCCCGCCTGCGCGGCTACGACAACCACGAGCTGTACGCCGCCGCCAAGGAGCTGCGCGCCCCGTACGAGCTCGTCAAGGAGGTCGCCGAGCTCGGCAAGCTGCCGGTCGTGCTGTTCTCCGCGGGTGGTGTCGCCACCCCGGCCGACGCCGCGCTGATGCGCCAGCTCGGCGCCGAGGGCGTCTTCGTCGGCTCCGGCATCTTCAAGTCCGGCGACCCCGCCAAGCGGGCCGCCGCCATCGTGAAGGCCACCACCTTCTACGACGACCCCAAGATCATCGCGGACGCCTCCCGCAACCTGGGCGAGGCCATGGTCGGCATCAACTGCGACACCCTCCCCGAGGCCGAGCGCTACGCCAACCGCGGCTGGTAGGCGCCCCACGCCCCGCGATGGGCAGGCCCGCGATGGCCTGCCCATCGTCCGTTGCCCCACCCGACGTTCCGGAAGGTCCCACCCCGTGTCCAGCAGCCCCCCGACCATCGGAGTCCTCGCCCTGCAGGGCGACGTCCGCGAGCACCTGGTCGCGCTCGCCGAGGCCGACGCCCTGGCCCGCCCCGTGCGGCGGCCCGAGGAACTGGCCGAGGTGGACGGTCTGGTGGTCCCGGGTGGCGAGTCGACCACGATGTCCAAGCTCGCCACGCTCTTCGGCATGATGGAACCGCTGCGCGACCGCATCCGGGACGGGCTTCCGGTCTACGGCACCTGCGCCGGGATGATCATGCTCGCCGACAAGATCCTGGACGGCAGGGACGACCAGGAGACCTTCGGCGGTATCGACATGATCGTGCGCCGCAACGCTTTCGGCCGGCAGAACGAGTCCTTCGAGACCGCGGTCGAGGTCGAGGGCGTGGAAGGTGGCCCGGTCGAGGGCGTCTTCATCCGTGCGCCCTGGGTCGAGTCCACCGGCAGCGGGGTCGCCACGCTGGCCCGGCTCGACGACGGAACGATCGTCGCCGTGCGCCAGGGCAACCTCCTGGCCACCTCGTTCCACCCCGAACTGACCGGGGACCACCGGGTGCACCGGTACTTCGTCGACATGGTGCGCGCCGCCCGGTGAGGTGATCCCGGTAGGATCGCAGTGTTCGTGAAGCAATCGGTGACGTGAAGGAGACAGGCTGATGTCCGGCCACTCTAAATGGGCTACGACGAAGCACAAGAAGGCCGTGATCGACGCCAAGCGCGGCAAGCTCTTCGCGAAGCTGATCAAGAACATCGAGGTCGCCGCCCGCGCGGGCGGCGCCGACATCTCCGGTAACCCGACCCTCTTCGACGCCATCCAGAAGGCGAAGAAGAGCTCGGTGCCCAACAAGAACATCGACAGCGCGGTCAAGCGCGGTGCCGGTCTCGAGGCGGGCGGTGCCGACTACGAGACGATCATGTACGAGGGCTACGGCCCCAACGGTGTCGCGGTGCTCATCGAGTGCCTCACCGACAACCGCAACCGCGCCGCCTCCGACGTGCGCGTCGCCATGACCCGCAACGGCGGCTCCATGGCCGACCCCGGCTCGGTGTCCTACCTGTTCAACCGCAAGGGCGTCGTGATCGTCCCCAAGGGCGAGCTCAACGAGGACGACGTGCTCGGCGCGGTCCTGGACGCGGGCGCCGAGGAGGTCAACGACCTCGGTGAGTCCTTCGAGGTGCTCAGCGAGGCGACCGACCTCGTCGCGGTGCGCTCGGCGCTCCAGGAGGCCGGCATCGACTACGACTCCGCCGAGGCCAACTTCGTCCCCACCATGCAGGTGGAGTTGGACGAGGAGGGCGCGCGCAGGATCTTCAAGCTCATCGACGCACTCGAGGACAGCGACGACGTGCAGAACGTCTTCGCCAACTTCGACGTCTCCGACGAGATCATGGAGAAGGTCGAGGCCTGATCCGGTCCGGCAGGACGCACGGCAGGACGGCGGCCCGTGGGGAGGACACACCCCCACCGGGCCGCCGTCGTTGTCGGTGGCACCCGATAACCTCCAGGGACCGTTTGAACGGCTGTCCGAGGGAGGGAGGGGCGCGGTGCGTGTGCTGGGTGTGGACCCGGGGCTGACCCGCTGCGGCGTCGGCGTGGTGGACGGTGCCCCCGGCAAGCCGCTGCGCATGGCCGGCGTCGGGGTCGTCCGTACCCCGGCGGAGGCCGACATCGGCCATCGCCTCGTACTGATCGAGCGCGGCATAGAAGCGTGGCTGGACGAGTACGCGCCCCAAGCCGTCGCCGTGGAACGGGTGTTCAGCCAGCACAACGTGCGCACCGTGATGGGCACGGCCCAGGCCAGCGCCGTCGCCATGCTCTGCGCCTCCCGCCGCGGCCTGCCCGTCCACCTGCACACCCCCAGCGAGGTCAAGGCCGCCGTCACCGGCAGCGGCCGGGCCGACAAGGCGCAGGTCGGTGCCATGGTCACCCGGCTGCTGCGGCTCGACGCCCCGCCGAAGCCCGCCGACGCCGCCGACGCGCTGGCGCTCGCCATCTGTCACATCTGGCGCGGCACCGCGACCAACCGCCTCCAGCAGGCCGTCGCCCGAGCACGAACCCAGGAGCCCAGCACATGATCGCCTTCGTCAGCGGGCCCGTCGCCGCCCTCGCCCCGGACATCGCGGTGATCGAGGTCGGTGGCATCGGCATGGCCGTCCAGTGCTCCCCGGGCACCCTGGCATCGCTCCGCCTGGGGGAGCAGGCCCGGCTCGCCACCTCCCTCGTCGTCCGCGAGGACTCCCTCACCCTCTACGGCTTCGCCGACGACGACGAGCGCCAGGTCTTCGAACTGCTGCAGACCGCCAGCGGCGTCGGTCCCCGGCTCGCCCAGGCCATGCTCGCGGTGCACAGCCCCGACGCGCTGCGCACGGCCGTCGCCACCGGCGACGAGAAGGCCCTGACCGCCGTCCCGGGCATCGGCAAGAAGGGCGCCCAGCGGCTGCTGCTGGAGCTGAGGGACCGCCTCGGCGCCCCCGTGGGCGCGGCGGGCGTCGCACGCCCCGCGGTGGCCGCAGGGCCCGCCTCATGGCGCGAGCAGCTGCACGCCGCGCTGATCGGCCTGGGCTACCAGCCGCGCGAGGCGGAGGAGGCCGTGGCCGCGGTGACGCCGCAGGCGGAGGCGAGCGCCGAGCCGCAGGTCGGGGCCCTCCTGCGGGCCGCCCTGCAGACCCTGAACCGAGCCCGCTGACCGTAGCCCGCCGAGCGTAAGGCGCACCGAAGTGAACTGGGACGACGAGTCCGTACCGACCACCGCCGACCGTCTCGTCGGCGCCGCCGCAGACGGCGAGGACCAGGCCGTCGAGGCGGCGCTGCGGCCCAAGGCGCTGGAGGAGTTCGTCGGCCAGGAGCGGGTCCGCGAGCAGCTCGACCTGGTGCTGAAGGCGGCGCGCCAGCGTGGCGGCACCGCGGACCACGTGCTGCTCTCCGGCGCCCCCGGGCTCGGCAAGACGACCCTGTCGATGATCATCGCGGCCGAGATGGGCGCCCCGATCCGCATCACCTCCGGCCCCGCCATCCAGCACGCCGGGGACCTCGCGGCGATCCTCTCCTCCCTCGCCGAGGGCGAGGTGCTCTTCCTCGACGAGATCCACCGGATGTCCCGGCCCGCCGAGGAGATGCTCTACATGGCGATGGAGGACTTCCGGGTCGACGTCATCGTCGGCAAGGGACCCGGCGCCACCGCCATCCCCCTCGAGCTGCCGCCGTTCACCCTGGTCGGCGCCACGACCCGGGCCGGCCTGCTGCCGCCGCCGCTGCGCGACCGCTTCGGCTTCACCGGCCACATGGAGTTCTACGCCCCGGCCGAGCTGGAGCGGGTCATCCACCGCTCCGCGCGCCTGCTGGACGTCGAGATCGAGCCCGAGGGCGCCGCGGAGATCGCCGGCCGCTCCCGCGGCACCCCGCGCATCGCCAACCGACTCCTGCGCCGCGTACGGGACTTCGCGCAGGTGAAGGTCGACGGCGTGATCACGCGCGAGGTCGCCGCCCGGGCACTGGACGTGTACGAGGTCGACGGCCGCGGCCTGGACCGGCTGGACCGCGCCGTGCTGCGGGCCCTGCTGGGGCTCTTCGGCGGTGGCCCGGTGGGGCTGTCGACACTGGCGGTGGCCGTGGGGGAGGAGCGGGAGACGGTGGAGGAGGTGGCCGAACCGTTCCTGGTGCGCGAGGGGCTCCTGGCGCGCACACCCCGTGGCCGCGTCGCCACTCCCGCCGCCTGGGCACACCTTGGGCTCGTGCCGCCACAGGGCGGCGGACCCGGGCAAGACGGGCTGTTCGGCCCTTGACGGCGGGGAGACTCGCCGCCGCAGGAACCTCGGTGTAATGCTTGGCGTTGTTCCACCGGCGAACGAACGCTTAGACTCCGCCGACGTCGTGCCTCCGGGACCGACACCCACAATCCCGTAGACCAGGCCCCAACGGCCGTGCGAAGGATCGTCAAGACACCATGAATCTGGTTCAAATCCTGCCTTTCGTCCTGATCATCGGTGTCATGCTGCTGATGACCCGCTCCGCGAAGAACCGTCAGCGCCAGGCCACGCAGATGCGTGACCAGATGTCCCCCGGCTCGGGCGTCCGGACGATCGGCGGCATGTACGCCGTCGTCAAGGAGGTCAACGAGGACACGGTCCTGCTGGAGCTGGCCGACGGCGTCCACGCGCACTTCGCGAAGAACGCCATCGCCGCCGTCCTCGACCAGGCCGAGTACGACCGTGTCGTCCACGGCATCGACCCGGAGCCCGAGCTCGAGGCGCACGACGCCGAGGACGTCGAGGACGTCGAGAAGGCCGACGAGCACGTCGACCTGAGCAAGACCGCCGACGAGGGCGTGACCGAGGACGCCTCCAAGACGGACGGCACCGACAAGAAGTAACGGCCCGGCCGGTACGTTTCAGGTTCGGCAAGTCCGTACTACTCATCGTGCCGCCCTGCTGCGCGCGCAGGTCCGCAGGGCGGTTGGACAGGGAGAATCGAGAAGGTGGCAGCACCGAAGAGGGGCCGTAAGCCCTCGGGGAGCCAGGGATACCCCGGGCGGGCGCTGGCAGTGATCCTGCTGGCCATCGTGGCGCTTACCGGAGGGATGTTCCTCTCCGGCCACACCACCCCCCGGCTGGGCATCGACCTCGCCGGCGGTACGAGCATCACGCTGACGGCCAAGAGCGACCAGGCCGGCGCGATCAACAAGACCAACATGGACACCGCCAAGGCGATCATCGACCGGCGTGTCAACGGTCTGGGTGTCTCGGAAGCCGAAAGCCAGATCCAGGGCGACCGGAACATCATCGTCAACATCCCCAAGGGCACCAACGCCGCGCAGGCCGAGCAGCAGGTCGGCACCACGGCCCAGCTCTACTTCCGGCCGGTGCTCGCCGAGGTGGCCAACGCCCCGGCGGCGTCGGAGTCGCCCGGCGCCAGCCCCTCGGGCTCGCCCTCGTCCCCGGCCTCGCCGTCCGCGAGCGCGTCCACCGGCGCCAAGGTCTCCGGCTCCCCGTCCGCGAGCGCCTCGACGCAGGGCCGCGCCGTCACCGACGCGCTGAAGGCCTCGTCGACGCCGTCCGCCTCCGCCTCGGGTTCGCCCTCGCCGACCCCGACGCCTTCGGCGAGCGCCGCGGCCCCCGGCAGCACGCTGGACACCTCCATCCCGGAGGACCTGCAGGCGAAGCTCGCCGCGCTGGACTGCTCCGACGCGAAGACGCGCGCCAACCTGAACCTCAAGGCCAAGCCGACCGACAAGATCGTCGCGTGCAGCCAGGACGGCGGCGCCAAGTACGCCCTCGGCCCCGCCGCGGTCGACGGCAAGAACGTCAGCAAGGCCGCCGCGCAGTTCGACACCCAGGGCGGCAACGGCTGGGTCGTCACCCTGAACTTCGACGGCACCGGCTCCAAGGCCTTCTCGAAGATCACCTCGCAGCTGTCCCAGCAGCAGCCGCCGAACAACCAGTTCGCGATCGTGCTGGACAACGAGGTCGTCTCCGCCCCCTCGGTGAACCAGACCCTGAGCGGAAGCGCCGAGATCTACGGCAGCTTCACCCAGGAGAGCTCCCAGGACCTGGCGAACGTCCTGTCCTACGGCTCCCTGCCGCTCACCTTCGACAAGTCGGACGTCACCAAGGTCTCCGCGGCGGTCGGCGGCGAGCAGCTGCACGGCGGCCTCATCGCCGGCGGCGTCGGCCTCGCCCTGGTCGTGCTCTACCTGGTCGCCTACTACCGCGGCCTGAGCTTCGTGGCGATCCTGAGCCTCATCGTCTCGGCGATCCTCACCTACGAGATCATGACGCTGCTCGGCCCGGCCATCGGCTTCGCACTGAACCTGCCGGCGGTCTGCGGCGCCATCGTGGCCATCGGCATCACCGCGGACTCGTTCATCGTCTTCTTCGAACGCATCCGTGACGAGCTGCGCGAGGGCCGCTCCCTGCAGCCGGCCGTGGCCCGTGGCTGGCCGCGCGCCCGCCGCACGATCCTCGTCTCGGACTTCGTGTCGTTCCTGTCGGCCGCCGTGCTCTTCGTCGTCTCGGTCGGCAAGGTGCAGGGCTTCGCCTTCACCCTGGGTCTGACGACGCTGCTCGACGTGGCCGTGGTGTTCCTCTTCACCAAGCCGCTGATGACGATCCTGGCCCGCAAGAAGTTCTACGCCAGCGGACACCCCTGGTCCGGGCTCGACCCGCGTGCCCTGGGCGTCAACCCCCCGCTGCGCCGCACTCGCCGCCCCGCGGCCCGTACCGACGTCAAGGAGGCCTGATGTCCCGGCTCGGCAACCTCGGGCACCGCCTGCACCGAGGCGAGATCGCCTACGACTTCGTCGGCAAGCGCAAGCTCTGGTACGGCGTCTCGATCCTGATCACCATCGCGGCGATCGTCGGTCTCGCCGTCAACGGCCTCAAGCTCGGCATCGAGTTCTCCGGCGGCGCGGTCTTCACGACCCCGAAGACCGAGATGTCGGTCAGCCAGGTCCAGGACAAGATCGCCGACAACACCGGCGGCCACCAGGCCATCGTGCAGAAGCTCGGCACGGGCGCCGTCCGCGTCCAGATCAGCGACATCTCGCTCACCGAGGCGAAGAAGATCCAGGGCGAGATCGCCGAGGACCTGAACGTCAAGTCGGCCGACATCGACCCGCAGATCATCGGTCCGAGCTGGGGCGACGAGATCTCCAAGAAGGCCTTCCAGGGCCTGGTGATCTTCATGGTCCTGGTGACGATCTACCTGGCGATCGCCTTCGAGTGGCGCAAGGCCGTGGCCGCGCTGATCGCCCTGATCCACGACCTCACGATCACCATCGGCGTCTACGCCATCGTGGGCTTCGAGGTCACCCCGGGCACCGTGATCGGTCTGCTGACCGTCCTCGGTTACTCCCTCTACGACACCGTCGTCGTCTTCGACGGTCTGAAGGAGTCCACCAAGGACATCACCAAGCAGAACCGCTACACGTACAGCGAGCTGGCCAACCGCAGCCTCAACCAGACCCTGGTGCGTTCGATCAACACCACGGTCGTGGCGCTGCTCCCGGTGGCGGGCCTGCTGTTCGTCGGCGGCGGTCTGCTCGGCGCGGGCATGCTCAACGACATCGCCCTGTCGCTCTTCGTCGGCCTCACCGCCGGTGCGTACTCCTCGATCTTCATCGCGACCCCGCTGGTCGCGGACCTCAAGGAGCGCGCCCCGGAGATGAAGGCGCTGCGCAAGCGCGTGCTCGCCAAGCGCGCCGCCGACGCCCGCCGTGGCGAGGACGGCGTGGACGAGCCGCAGGACGGGGTCCCCGCGGACGAGGACGGCGGACCGGTGGAGGACGACACCCACGCGGGTGCCGCCGTCGTCGGCGGCCAGCGCAACCAGCCGGCCCGCAACCGCAGCCGCAACCGTCCCTCCGGCAAGCGCCGCTGAGGACGCAGCGGACGTTCGACGAGTCGCAGCGACGAAGGACCGAGGAACACCACCGATGACCATCGCGGACGCCACCCCGGAAGGGCTGCGCAGCCTGCTGCTCAGCCGCATCCGGGACGTGCCCGACTACCCGAAGCCGGGCGTGATGTTCAAGGACATCACCCCGCTGCTGGCCGACCCCGGGGCGTTCAACGCGCTGATCGACGCCCTGGCCGGGCTCTGCGCCCGGCACGGCGCCGACAAGGTCGTCGGCCTCGAGGCGCGCGGGTTCATCCTCGCCGCCCCGGCAGCCGCCCGCGCCGGGCTCGGGTTCGTGCCCGTGCGCAAGGCGGGCAAGCTGCCCGGGGCGACGCTGGGCCAGGCGTACGACCTGGAGTACGGCACCGCCGAGATAGAGGTCCACCAGGACGCCTTCTCGGCCGGTGACCGGGTCCTGGTCATCGACGACGTGCTCGCCACCGGCGGCACGGCGGAGGCGTCCCTGGAGCTGATCCGCCGCACCGGCGCCGACGTCGCCGGTGTCGCGGTCCTCCTGGAACTGGGCTTCCTCGGCGGGCGTGCCCGCCTCGCCCGGTCCCTGGGCGGTGCCCCCCTGGAGGCACTGATCGCGGTCTGAGCACCCTTTCCGACGTGTGGCGCCAGAGTTCCGGCTCCGGCGCCACACGCATGTCCGGGATGCGGGGATGCCGGGACGACCGCGGATGCCGAGGGCCTGACCAGCCCGTCGGCGGCTCGACGGCAGGAGGCGGGCTCCCGGCCTCGGAAGCGGTGCGGGGCCCGCCTCCGGGCGTTGCGGGGGGTCCACGGGGCGGACGGGACGCGGTCCACCCGGTCAGATCGCTACCATGGTGTCTCGGAACCTCCCTCCTCGCCCGTCTCCGGCCGGGAGGGGACCAGAAGGAGTGCCCTTGCAAGAAGAGGCCAGGCAGGCTCAGCCGACGACGACCGCAGACGGGAAGCAGGCGGCTTCCCTCTCCGCGGCTCCTCCCGTCGCGCCCGCCGCACCCGCGGAGAGCAAGGCCGCAGGGCCCGCTCCCGCCGCCCCGGCGACGCCCGCCGCCCGGCCCGTACGCACTCCCGGGAGCGTGGCCCCGAACCGGCCCGCCACCTCCTCCAACCGTGTCCGCGCCCGTCTCGCCCGGCTCGGCGTCCAGCGTTCCAGCCCGTACAACCCGGTCCTGGAGCCCCTGCTGCGCATAGTCCGCAGCAACGACCCCAAGGGCGACACGTCGCAGCTGCGCCAGATCGAGCGTGCCTACCAGGTCGCCGAGCGCTGGCACCGCGGCCAGAAGCGCAAGAGCGGCGACCCGTACATCACGCACCCGCTGGCGGTCACGACGATCCTGGCCGAGCTGGGCATGGACCCGGCGACGCTGATGGCCGGGCTGCTGCACGACACCGTCGAGGACACCGAGTACGGCCTGGACGCGCTGCGCCGCGACTTCGGCGACTCCGTCGCGCTGCTGGTGGACGGCGTCACCAAGCTGGACAAGGTCAAGTTCGGCGAGGCCGCGCAGGCCGAGACGGTGCGCAAGATGGTCGTCGCCATGGCGAAGGACCCGCGTGTGCTGGTCATCAAGCTCGCCGACCGCCTGCACAACATGCGCACCATGCGTTACCTCAAGCGGGAGAAGCAGGAGAAGAAGGCCCGCGAGACGCTGGAGATCTACGCCCCGCTGGCGCACCGGCTGGGCATGAACACCATCAAGTGGGAGCTGGAGGACCTCGCGTTCGCGATCCTCTACCCCAAGATGTACGACGAGATCGTCCGGCTGGTCGCGGAGCGCGCCCCCAAGCGGGACGAGTACCTGGCGGTCGTCACCGACCAGGTGCAGCAGGACCTGCGCGCCGCCCGCATCAAGGCGACCGTCACCGGCCGCCCCAAGCACTACTACAGCGTCTACCAGAAGATGATCGTGCGGGGCCGGGACTTCGCCGAGATCTACGACCTGGTGGGCATCCGCGTCCTCGTCGACACCGTCCGCGACTGCTACGCGGCGCTGGGCACCATCCACGCGCGGTGGAACCCGGTGCCGGGGCGGTTCAAGGACTACATCGCGATGCCCAAGTTCAACATGTACCAGTCGCTCCACACGACGGTCATCGGGCCCAGCGGCAAGCCGGTCGAGATCCAGATCCGCACCTTCGACATGCACCGCCGCGCCGAGTACGGCATCGCGGCGCACTGGAAGTACAAGCAGGAGGCCGTCGCCGGCGCCTCCAAGGTGCGCACCGACAGCCCGAAGTCCGCCAAGAAGGACGACGCCGTCAACGACATGGCGTGGCTGCGGCAGTTGCTCGACTGGCAGAAGGAGACGGAGGACCCGGGCGAGTTCCTGGAGTCGCTGCGCTTCGACCTGTCCCGCAACGAGGTCTTCGTCTTCACCCCCAAGGGTGATGTCATCGCGCTGCCCGCCGGCGCGACCCCCGTCGACTTCGCGTACGCCGTCCACACCGAGGTCGGCCACCGCACCATAGGGGCGCGGGTCAACGGCCGCCTGGTGCCGCTGGAGTCGACCCTCGACAACGGCGACACCGTGGAGGTCTTCACCTCCAAGGCGGCGGGCGCCGGCCCGTCCCGCGACTGGCTGGGCTTCGTCAAGTCCCCGCGCGCCCGCAACAAGATCCGCGCCTGGTTCTCCAAGGAGCGCCGCGAGGAGGCCGTCGAGCAGGGCAAGGAAGCCATCGCGCGTGCGATGCGCAAGCAGAACCTGCCGATCCAGCGGGTGCTCACCGGCGACTCGCTCGTCACGCTCGCCCACGAGATGCGCTATCCCGACATCTCCGCGCTCTACGCGGCGATCGGCGAGGGGCACATCACCGCGCAGTCCGTCGTGCACAAGCTCGTCGAGGCCCTGGGCGGTGAGGAGGGCGCGACCGAGGACATCGCCGAGGTCACGACCCCGTCGCGCAGCCGCACCAAGCGGCGCTCGGCCGCCGACCCGGGTGTCATCGTCAAGGGCGAGAAGGACGTCTGGGTCAAGCTGTCCCGCTGCTGCACCCCGGTGCCGGGCGACCCGATCATCGGCTTCGTCACCCGCGGCAACGGCGTCTCCGTGCACCGGGCCGACTGCGTGAACGTCGAGTCGCTCTCGCAGCAGCCCGAGCGGATCATCGACGTCGAGTGGGCGCCGACCCAGTCCTCGGTCTTCCTGGTCGCCATCCAGGTCGAGGCGCTGGACCGGTCCCGTCTGCTGTCGGACGTCACGCGCGTCCTGTCCGACCAGCACGTCAACATCCTGTCCGCCGCCGTCCAGACCTCCCGCGACCGGGTGGCCACCTCGCGCTTCACCTTCGAGATGGGCGACCCCAAGCACCTCGGGCACGTCCTGAAGGCCGTGCGCGGCGTCGAGGGCGTCTACGACGTGTACCGGGTGACGTCGGCGCGCCAGCGCTGACACGGCGCGGAGAAGCACGCGGAAGGGCCCGTACGCCTCGCGTACGGGCCCTTCTCCGTGGTCCTGCGGGTGCCTCGGTGGCTCAGCCGAACCTCAGCCGCCGAACTCGTCCAGGGACTTGAGCGCCTGGTCGAGCAGCGCCTGCCGCCCGTCCAGTTCCCGCTGCAGCTTGTCGGCCTTGGAGGTGTTCCCCGCCGCCCGCGCCGCCTCGATCTGCTCGCGCAGCTTGTCGACGGCCGCCTGGAGCGCCCCGGTCAGGCCCGCGGCACGCGCCCGCGCCTCGGGGTTGGTGCGGCGCCACTCGGCCTCCTCGGACTCCTGGATGGCGCGCTCCACCGCGTGCATGCGGCCCTCGATGCGCGGCCGGGCGTCGCGCGGCACGTGGCCGATCGCCTCCCAGCGCTCGTTGATGCCGCGGAAGGCGGCGCGCGCCGCCTTCAGGTCGGTGACCGGGAGCAGCTTCTCGGCCTCGATGGCCAGCTCCTCCTTCAGCGTGAGGTTCTCGCGCTGCTCGGTGTCGCGCTCGGCGAAGACGTCGGAGCGGGCCGCGAAGAAGACGTCCTGGGCGCCGCGGAAGCGGTTCCACAGGTCCTCCTCCGCCTCGCGCTGGGCGCGGCCGGCGGCCTTCCAGTCGGTCATCAGCTCGCGGTAGCGCGCCGCCGTGGGACCCCAGTCGGTGGAGCCGGACAGCGCCTGCGCCTCCTCCACCAGCTTCTCCTTGCGCCGGCGGGCGTCCTCGCGCTGCGAGTCGAGCGCCGCGAAGTGGGCCTTGCGCCGCTTGGAGAAGACCGAACGGGCGTGGCTGAAGCGGTGCCACAGCTCGTCGTCGGTCTTGCGGTCCAGCCGGGGCAGCCCCTTCCAGGTGTCGACCAGGGCGCGCAGCCGCTCACCGGCGGCGCGCCACTGCTCGCTCTGCGCCAGCTGCTCGGCCTCGGTGACCAGGTCCTCCTTGGCCGTCTTGGCCTCCTCGGAGGCCTTGGCCTTGGCGACCTTGCGCTCCTCGCGGCGGGCGTCGACCTGGTCGGTCAGCGCGTCCAGCCGCTTGGCGAGGGCTTCCAGGTCGCCCACGGCGTGGGCCTCGGTCACCGTGGCGCGCAGGTGATCGATGGCGGTCAACGCGTCCTTGGGGGACAGGTCGGTGGTCTTCACCCGGCGTTCGAGGAGGCCGATCTCGACGACGAGGCCCTCGTATTTCCGCTCGAAGTAGGCGAGCGCCTCCTCAGGGGAGCCTGCCTGCCACGAGCCGACTTCACGCTCGCCATCGGCCGTACGCACGTACACGGTCCCCGTCTCGTCGACGCGGCCCCACGGGTCGCTGCTCACAGCGCCTCCTCCACGTGATGCCCGGCCGCCGTACGGCTCGCGGGCATCGTCCACAGTTCCATTCGGCCGGGCCGTGCCCTGACCGGTCCGACGGTCCGCTCACATCCATGGTGCAGCCGTCGGAGCAGGCACCCTACACAACGCCAACATAGGCGACCGGTGCCCCGGCTGTCCGCATCCCGCACCCGCGAAATTCACCTGCGGGTGCGGGACGCGGCGGTCAGGACTTCCCGACCGTCGCCTTGTTGATCACCACGGTGGCGTTCGGGGCGCCGTCACCGGCACCGGTCGACTCGCCCGCGGCCGCGATCTTGTCCAGCACCTTCATGCCGGCCGCGCTGATCGTCCCGAACGGGGTGTAGTTCGGCGGCAGCGGGCTGTCCTTGTAGACCAGGAAGAACTGGCTGCCGCCGGTGTGCGCCTGGCC
Source organism: Streptomyces sp. NBC_00510 (assembly GCA_036013505.1). Lineage (NCBI taxonomy): Bacteria > Bacillati > Actinomycetota > Actinomycetes > Kitasatosporales > Streptomycetaceae > Streptomyces > Streptomyces sp. NBC_00510. The sequence continues at coordinate 7,593,153 of CP107851.1, forward strand.
GGTGTTGGCCATGGCGACCGTGCCCGCCGGGTACGTGCCCCCGGCGACCTCCTTCGCCTTCAGGTTCTCGTCCGGGATGGTGTAGCCGGGGCCGCCGCTGCCCTGGCCCGTCGGATCGCCGCACTGCAGCACGTAGATGCCGCTGGTGGTGAGCCGGTGGCACTTCGTGTGGTCGAAGTAGCCCTTGCCGGCCAGGAACGCGAAGGAGTTGACCGTGTGCGGGGCGTTCTTCGCGTCGAGGTCCAGCGCGATGTCGCCGCAGGTCGTCTGCAGCGTGAAGGTGTACTTCGCCGCGGTGTCGACGGTGACCGCGGGCTCCTTCTTCCACTGCTCCGTGCCGGGGCTGCCCGCGGCGGGCTTGGCGCACGGGTCGGGCGCCTTGCTCGTCTCCGCGGGGGTGGGGGAGGCGCCCGCGGCGGCGGCGTCGTCCTTCTTGGGGTCCGAACCGAAGGCGCCGGCCGCCCAGGCCGTGGCGCCCGCCGCCAGGACCACGGCGAGCACGGCGGCGACCACCGCGTTGCGCCGTACGGTCTTCCGGTGGGCCTGCACACGGCGGTCGTGCTGCCGCTCGAACTTGTCCCGGGCGAGCTGGCGCCGCCGCTGATCCTTGGTGACCACTGAGCCGTCTCCCGATGCCTTCTGCTCGTCGCGTCCGAATGTGACTGCGTTCGCCGCCGATCTTCGCGCCCGGCGCGCCCCCCAGTCCAGCCACGTTACTGGTTCGCGATGGCCGCGTCAGCGCCGGTAGGCTCGTGGGGCCGCCGTCGTGCGGTACGACCTGCCGAGAACGACTGCCGACAGAAGGACGAACGTGCTCATTGCCGGGTTCCCCGCCGGGGCCTGGGGCACCAACTGCTACGTGGTCGCCCCCGCCGCCGGTGAGGAGTGCGTGATCATCGACCCGGGCCACGAAGCGGCCCAGGGCGTCGAGGACACGCTCGCCAAACACCGTCTCAAGCCCGTCGCCGTCATCCTCACCCACGGCCATCTCGACCACACGGCCTCGGTCGTCCCGGTCTGCGGGGCCCATGGCGTCCCGGCCTGGATCCACCCCCGGGACCGCTACATGCTGAACGACCCGGAGAAGGCCCTCGGCCGCTCGATCGGCGCGCAGCTGCTCGGCGAACTGACCATCGGGGAGCCCGACGACCTGAAGGAGCTCACCGACGGCAGCACGCTGGAGCTCGCCGGTCTCGAGCTGTCCGTGGCGCACGCGCCCGGCCATACCGAGGGGTCGGTGACCTTCAGGCTCCCCGAGACCGCCGAGATCCCCTCGGTGTTCTTCTCGGGCGACCTGCTGTTCGCCGGCTCCGTCGGCCGCACCGATCTGCCCGGCGGTTCCATGGACGAGCTGTTCGTGTCGCTGGCCCGTGTGTGCCTGCCGCTCGACGACTCGACCGTGGTGCTGTCCGGCCATGGACCCCAGACGACCATCGGCCGTGAGCGCGCCACCAACCCGTACCTGGCGGAGGTGGCCCGCGGCCTCGGAGGGGACGACCACCCCGCCCCTCCGCGACGAGGAATGTGACGAGAGACCTCCTGTGAGCACCTTCCAGGCCCCCAAGGGCACCTATGACCTCCTGCCGCCCGATTCCGCCGTGTTCCTGGCGGTCCGCGAGGCGCTGTCCGCGCCGCTGCGGCGGGCCGGCTACGGCTACGTCGAGACCCCCGGCTTCGAGCAGGTCGAGCTCTTCTCCCGCGGCGTCGGCGAGTCCACCGACATCGTGACCAAGGAGATGTACACCCTCACCACCAAGGGCGGCACGAACCTCGCGCTGCGCCCCGAGGGCACCGCCTCCGTGCTGCGGGCCGCGCTGGAGGCCAACCTCCACAAGGCCGGCAACCTGCCGGTCAAGCTCTGGTACTCCGGCTCGTACTACCGCTACGAGCGGCCGCAGGCCGGGCGTTACCGCCACTTCTCCCAGGTCGGCGCCGAGGCGATCGGCGCCGAGGACCCGGCGCTGGACGCCGAGTTGATCATCCTGGCCGTGGACGCCTACCGCTCGCTCGGGTTGCGTGACTTCCGCCTGCTGCTGAACTCGCTGGGGGACCGCGAGTGCCGTCCGGTCTACCGGGCCGCCCTCCAGGACTTCCTGCGCGGCCTCGACCTCGACGAGGACACCCGCCGGCGGATCGAGATCAACCCGCTGCGCGTCCTGGACGACAAGCGCGACAGCGTGCAGAAGCAGCTCGTCGGGGCCCCGATGATGCGCGACCACCTGTGCGAGGCCTGCAAGGCCTACCACGAGCAGGTGCGCGAGCTGCTGACGGCCGCGGGCGTGGCCTACGAGGACGACCCGAAGCTGGTGCGCGGTCTGGACTACTACACCCGCACCACCTTCGAGTTCGTGCACGACGGCCTCGGCTCGCAGTCCGCGGTCGGCGGCGGCGGCCGCTACGACGGCCTGTCCGAGATGATCGGAGGCCCCGCGCTGCCGTCGGTGGGCTGGGCGCTGGGCGTGGACCGTACGGTGCTGGCCCTGGAGGCCGAGGGCATCGAGCTCGAACTGCCCGCTGCCACGCAGGTGTTCGCGGTGCCGATGGGCGAGGAGGCGCGCCGGGTGCTGTTCGCGGTGGTCACCGAGCTGCGCCGGGCGGGTGTCGCCACGGACTTCGCCTTCGGCGGCAAGGGGCTGAAGAACGCGATGAAGTCCGCCAACCGTTCGGGAGCGCGCCTCGCGATCGTCGCCGGCGAGCGCGACCTCGCCGAGGGTGTCGTGCAGGTGAAGGACCTGGAGAGCGGCGAGCAGAGCGCGGTGCCGCTCGACGGCGTCGTCGCTGCCGTGCGGGAGCGGCTCGCCTGACCGTCCGACGGTCACGCGGCCGGCCGGTGTCCCCACCGGCCGGCCGCGCCGTGCGCGCGCACCGGCCACCGGCCTCCCGGCCGCGGGTCACTCCGGTCGTCCCCGCTCGATCCACCGGGCGATCCGCTCCGGCCGCATCGGCCGCCCGAAGTACCAGCCCTGGCCCCAGTCGCAGCCCAGTGAGCGCAGCCGCCGGGCGTGCTGGGAGTTCTCCACGCCCTCGGCGGTGACCGTGAGGCCGAGCGCGTGCGCCAGCGACACCAGCCCGCCGACGATCCGCCAGCCGACGGGGTCGTCCGTTCCGGCGCGGTGGGGGTCGGTGACGAACGCTCCGGCGATCTTCAGCCCGGACACCGGAAGGTTCCTCAGGTAGGCCAGGTTCGACCAGCCGGTGCCGAAGTCGTCGACGGCCAGCGAGACCCCGGCGTCGGCGATCGCCTGCAGGGCGCGCAGCGACTCGTCCTCGGGCCCGATCACGGCGCTCTCGGTGATCTCCAGCTCCAGGCGCCCGGGTTCGAGCCCGGTGCTCTCCAGGATCGACGTGACGTCGTGCACCAGGCCGGGGTTGCGGATCTGACGGACCGCCAGGTTGACGTTGATCTGCGGGGCCGCCTCCCCGTAGCGCCGCACCCAGGCGGCCGCCTGCCCGACCGCGCGCTCCAGGATCCACCGGCCCAGCGGCATGATCAGCCCGGTCTCCTCCGCCGTCCCCACGAACTCGTCCGGCCCCAGCACCCCGAACTGCGGGTGACGCCACCGCACCAGCGCCTCCACCGCCGCCAGGGAGCCGTCGGCGAGCGAGCACAGCGGCTGGTAGTCGATGAAGAACTCCCCGCGGTCCAGCGCCACCGGCAGCCGTACGGAGATGGCGTACCGGCTCACGGCGCGCGCGTTGTGCCGGGGGTCGAAGAGCGTCCAGCGGCCCCGTCCGGCCTCCTTGGAGCGGTACAGCGTCAGATCCGCCGCCCGCACCGCCGCGCCCGGGGTCGTGGCGGCGATCCGCTGTGCCAGCACCCCGACGCTCGCGCCGATCGTCAGCTGCTGGTCGCCCACGAGGAAGGGCCGCGCGAGCGTGGTCAGGACGAGCTTGGCGACCGCCACCGCCTCCTGGTCGCCGCGGCACTCCTCCAGCAGCACCACGAACTCGTCACCGCCCAGCCGGGCCACCATGTGCCCCAGCGGAGCGAGCGCGGCGTCCAGCCGCTCGGCCACGGCCGTCAGCAACTGGTCCCCGGTCCCGTGACCCAGGCTGTCGTTGACGACCTTGAAGCCGTCGAGGTCGACGTAGCACAGGCCGAAGCGCGCGCCGGGCTGCGGCTGCTCGAAGAGGCCCTCCAGCCGCTCGAAGAACGCCGTGCGGTTGGGCAGCCCGGTCAGCGGGTCGTGGGTGGCCTGGTGACGCAGCCGCTCCTGCAGCCGGTAGCGGTCGGTGATGTCCTCCACCATCGCCACCTGGTAGCGGGGCTCCCCGTGTTCGTCGCGGATCAGCGAGACGGTCAGGTGGGTCCACACCACCTCGCCGTCGCGCCGGTAGTACGGCTTGTCGCACTGGAACCGCTCGCGGCGCCCGTTGACCAGGTCGTCGTACGCCTCCCACACCCCCGGGGCGTCCTCGGGGTGGACCAGCTCGGTGACCCGGCGGCCCCGCAGGTCCTCCGGGCGGGCCCCGAGCAGATCCCGGAGCGCCTGGTTGAACTGCACGATCGTGCCGTCCACGTCCGCGATGCCGATGCCGATGGCGGCGTGCTCGAACAGCGCGCGGAACCGGGCCTCCGAGGCGCGCCGGGCCCGCTCGGCGTCCTCACGGGCCCGGAAGGCCGCGCGCTGGATCGCCTCCTGCTCGCGCAGCGTCCGCTCGCGCAGCGCCGCCGCCCAGCCGGAGGCGAAGGCGCCGGCCACCACCGGTACCCGGTCGGGAGCGGCCGGCTGGATCTGCAGCAGCGCCACGGCGGCCGCCAGGATCTCGGGGTCGGTGAAGTGGGCCTCCACCAGCAGCGTGCCGGCCTGTTCCGCCGGCGCGGTGTCGCACGTGGGGTCGCCCAGCGCCCGTCCGAGCAGCTCCGCGGTCGTGGCCGCCACCCGGTGCAGGGTCAGCGGGGGCAGGGCGAGCCCCGGGCCGGAACGCAGCAGGTGCGACCAGGCGTCCGCGAAGTCCGGGGCGGGTCCCGCGACGGGGGAGCGGGACTCCCTCACGGCCGCCGCCCCACACCGGCCAGGCCCGACATGCGCTCGGGATGCGGCCCCACCGACTCGGGGTCCTCCGGGCGCCACTCGGGCAGCCACACCAGGCCCGGCGGCAGGAGGTCCCAGCCGTCGAAGAACGCCGTCACGTCCTTCCTGGTCCGCATGACCAGCGGCGTCGTGGTGCGCCGGGCGTACAGCTCCGCCAGCGAGTCCGCCTGCTCGGGGCGGCTGTCCCGGGAGGCGTGGGTGAGCACCAGATGGCTGCCGGGCGGTACGGCGTCGCGCAGCGCGCCCACGATCTTGGCGGGGTCCTCGGCGTCGGTGACGAAGTGGAGCATCGCCACCAGCAGCACCGCCACCGGTTCCCCGGGTGCGAGCAGGGCGGTGACCTCGGGCCGGGAGAGCAGGTCGCCGGTGTCGGTCATGTCGGCCATCACCATGGCGCTCAGCGGGTCGTCCTGGAGCAGCAGGCGGCTGTGGGCCACCGCGATCGGGTCCAGGTCCACGTACACCACGCGTGCTTCCGGGTGGACGGCCCGCGCGACCTCGTGCACGGCGCCGAAGGTCGGGATCCCGGAGCCGATGTCCAGGAAGCGGGTGATGCCCAGGCCGGCGAGGTGCTGGACCGCGCGGCGCAGGAAGGCGCGGTTGGCACGCATGATCACCGGCAGGTCGGGCCACAGCGCCATGGCCTGCCGCGCCATGTCGCGGTCGGCCTCGAAGTTGTGGGATCCGCCCAGGTAGTAGTCGTAGACCCGGGCGGCGTTCGGCGTCTCGACGTCCGTCCCTGCGGGCACCCACTCGGGTCGACGCATGGGGCACCTCTCCCCGTCGAAGTGAATCCTCGGATCTCCGCGTCCTCTGAGAATCCTATATGTCTTATTTATGTGCATTTTCGGGAGGGTTCGGTCCATCGCACCTGTGCGGCGGTCGGTAACACAGGGCGATGGGTGCCACACGAAGCGCAGCCGAATTCCGCCCTCCCGCCCGGCCGTTGTCGCTCGCGCGGGTGACACGGCACCATGGGACCCGGCACTTCCGGCGGGTTCGACGCGTTGGGCAGTGCGGCACATTCCCGACCCACGGAAACGGCGACATGGTGACTACGGTGGTTGACACGGCTCGCACCGACAGCGGGAGCCAGGAGCCCACGGACGGGCTCATCGGCGCGGGCAGGGCCTTCACCTGGCTGCTCGTGGTCTGCGGTGCGCTCGGCCTGCTCGCCTCGTGGGTCATCACGATCGACAAGTTCAAGCTGCTGGAGGACCCGAACTTCGTCCCCGGCTGCAGCCTGAACCCGATCATCTCCTGCGGCAACATCATGAAGAGCGAGCAGGCGCACGCCTTCGGCTTCCCCAACCCGATGATCGGCATGGTCGCCTACCCGGTCGTCATCGCCCTCGCCGTGGGAATGCTCGCCGGCGCCCGCTACCGTCGCTGGTTCTGGCTCGGACTGCAGGCCGGGACGCTCTTCGGCGTCGGCTTCGTCACATGGCTGCAGTACCAGTCGCTGTACAACATCGGCTCGCTGTGCCTGTGGTGCTCGCTGGCGTGGGTCGTCACCATCGCGCTGTTCTGGTACACCCTCGTCCACAACCTCAAGCACGAGATCATCCCGGCGCCCGCCCGCGTCCGGGACCTGGTGCTGGAGTTCCACTGGGTCGTCCCCGTCCTCTGGTACGGCGCGATCGCGGTGGCGATCCTGACCCGCTGGTGGACGTACTGGAGCACCCTGATCTGACGGCGGGGCCGCGGTGTCGGTGCCGTGACATAGGCTTCCTTGCCGTGGAGCCCGACCTGTTCACCGCCGCCGCAGAGGAACGCCAGTCGAGGGAGCCCGGAGGCAGCCCCCTGGCCGTACGGATGCGCCCGCGCACCCTCGACGAGGTCGTGGGGCAGGGCCATCTGCTCAGGCCCGGGTCGCCGCTGCGGCGCCTGGTCGGCGAGGGTGGGGGCGGACCGGCGGGACCGTCCTCGGTGATCCTCTGGGGTCCGCCGGGCATCGGCAAGACGACCCTCGCCTACGTCGTCAGCCACGCCACCAACAAGCGCTTCGTCGAGCTGTCGGCGATCACCGCGGGCGTCAAGGAGGTCCGCGCGGTCATCGAGAGCGCCAAACGCGAGTCCGGCGGCTACGGCCGCGACACCGTGCTCTTCCTGGACGAGATCCACCGGTTCAGCAAGGCGCAGCAGGACTCCCTGCTCCCCGCCGTCGAGAACCGCTGGGTCACCCTGATCGCCGCCACCACCGAGAACCCGTACTTCTCGATCATCTCCCCGCTGCTGTCCCGGTCCCTGCTGCTCACCCTGGAGCCGCTGACCGACGACGACCTGCGCGGCCTGCTGCGGCGGGCGCTCGCCGACGAGCGCGGGCTGAAGGGCGCGGTCACGCTGCCCGAGGACACCGAGGAGCACCTGCTGCGGATCGCCGGCGGGGACGCCCGCCGGGCGCTGACCGCCCTGGAGGCCGGCGCGGGCGCCGCCCTGGCGAAGGGCGAGCCGGAGATCTCCCTGAGCACCCTCGAGGAGACCGTCGACCGTGCCGCCGTGAAGTACGACCGTGACGGCGACCAGCACTACGACGTGGCCAGCGCCCTGATCAAGTCCATCCGCGGCTCGGACGTGGACGCCGCCCTGCACTACCTGGCCCGCATGATCGAGGCGGGGGAGGACCCGCGGTTCATCGCCCGCCGGCTGATGATCTCCGCGAGCGAGGACATCGGCCTGGCCGACCCGACCGCGCTGCCCACGGCGGTCGCCGCGGCCCAGGCGGTGGCGATGATCGGCTTCCCGGAGGCCGCGCTGACCCTCAGCCACGCCACGATCGCGCTCGCCCTGGCCCCCAAGTCCAACGCGGCGACGACGGCCATCGGGGCCGCGCTCGCCGACGTGCGCGCGGGCAAGGCGGGGCCTGTCCCGGCGCATCTGCGCGACAGCCACTACAAGGGCGCCGCGAAACTCGGGCACGGCCAGGGCTACCAGTACCCGCACGATCTGCCCGGTGCCATCGCCGCCCAGCAGTACGCGCCGGACGAGATCCACGGCCGGCGCTACTACGAGCCGACGCGCTACGGCGCTGAGGCCCGCTACGCCGACGTCCTGGAACGGGTCAGGGAACGGCTGGCGGGGGAGTAGCGCCACGCCCGGTGGGGCCGGGTGCGCCGGGGCCGGGTCAGCGGTCCTGTGCGGCCGCGGCCTCCTGCGCGGCGTCGAAGAGGGAGTGCATGGCCCGGTGCAGGTCGGCGTGGCCCCGTACGGGCTCCAGGAACTCGAAGCGGGCGTCGAAGGTGCCCTCCTCGCCGGTGAAGCGCACCCGCAGCCCGAAGCGGTCCAGGGCGAGCGGCACCGCGGTGGTCGGCGTGCTGCGGCAGGCGCCGGTGCCGCCGGCGAGCGCGCACAGCCAGCCCACCTGGTCGGCGTGGGCGGCCGCCAGGTGCTGCAGCAGCTCCGCCTCGTGGTCGACGAGCGGGTCGGGGCGGGCTGCGGCGAACTCGTCCGGCTCCACCTGCTCCGCGCCCCACAGGTCGTCCAGCGACGCCTCGCCGACCTCCAGCCGCAGCCGCACCTTCCCGGCCGGGGCCGGCAGGTCGCGCGCGACGGTGAGCCAGCCCGCGATCCAGGCGCGGCCGCGGATGCGTCCGGGCACCGCGACCGGGGCGACGTCAGTGATGTCGAGCACAGCCGTGAGGTCGTCGTCCTCGGCGTGCGTGGCGGCCCGCACGGCGGGCGATTCCGCGGGGAACAGCAGGAACAGGTCGCCGTCGGTGCCCACGATCCGCTCGTCCGGGACCATGAGCTCGGGGAGGTCGGGCACCAGGCCGGCAATCACCAGGATGGCGGAGGCGGTACTCTGTACGAGAGTTCGTGTGCGCTCGGCTGCTGACGGCAGTCGGGCGGTTTCATGCCCGCTGGGACGCGGCTGACCATGAGCTGATCGGACCCCCGTCAAGTCGGCGCCCGCCGTGGCGTCGGCGGCGCCCTGTGCGGCGTCCATTGCGTCCGTGATGCGCGTGGTGTTCCCAGGGCGAGACATACGATCTCCTTCGCTAAGGTAAGCCTTGCCTAACTTACATGGAGGTCTGGGAAACGTGAACCAGTCGCGTCCCAAGGTCAAGAAGTCGCGTGCCCTCGGCATCGCCCTGACGCCGAAGGCCGTCAAGTACTTCGAGGCCCGTCCCTACCCGCCGGGCGAGCACGGCCGTGGCCGCAAGCAGAACAGTGACTACAAGGTCCGACTGCTGGAGAAGCAGCGTCTGCGCGCGCAGTACGACATCTCCGAGCGCCAGATGGCCCGTGCCTACGACCGCGCCCGCAAGGTCAGCGGCAAGACCGGCGAGGCCCTGATCGTCGAGCTCGAGCGCCGCCTGGACGCCCTCGTCCTGCGCGCCGGCCTGGCCCGCACGATCTACCAGGCCCGCCAGATGGTCGTCCACGGCCACATCGAGGTCAACGGCCACAAGGTCGACAAGCCGTCGTTCCGCGTCACCCCCGACGACGTCGTGATGGTCCGCGAGCGCTCCCGCGCCAAGACCCCGTTCCAGGTCGCCCGTGAGGGCGGCTGGGCCGGCGAGGGCGAGACCCCGAAGTACCTGCAGGTCAACCTGCAGGCGCTGGCGTTCCGCCTGGACCGTCTGCCGAACCGTCGTGAGGTCCCCGTGATCTGCGACGAGCAGCTCGTCGTCGAGTACTACGCTCGCTGACGCCTGCCCCACCCGGCACGCACGTCAGCCCCGGCGCCCCGCCCTTCCGGCGGGGCGCCGGGGCTTTCGCGTGCCCGGGGTGACCCTGCTCGCCCCGGTCAGTCCTGGGCGGACCGGCCGAGCGGCGCGCCCGCGGGCAGCGAATCGGCGGGTGGCACGGGACCGCGGGGCGGACGTGGGCCGGTGCGTGTCGGGGGCAGCCCGGTCAGGGCCCTGGCGACGGCCGCGTCGAGGTCGAGGACGCCACCCTCGGCGTACGCCCCCTCGTAGCCGACCCGGCCCAGCTCGGCGCGGGCCAGTTCCTCGCAGCGCTGGTGGGGGATGCCGAAGTGGCGCGAGCCGAACACCGGCAGCCCGACGAGCCGCCAGATGCCGCCCGCCGCGCCCTGCAGCACCGCCGCCTCCCGGGCGTCCTCCGCGACCCGCAGCAGCGCGAGTAGCTCGATGCCGAGCACGATGCCCACCATGTCGCGGAAGGCGTGGTTGATCCGCACGCACTCGGCCGCCAGTTCGGCGGCGAGCACGGGGTCGTCCTGCCACCAGGCGATGACCGCCCGCGTGTAGAGCGCGTACGCCAGCGCCCAGCGCTCCCCGTGGTCCTCGCAGACCTCGCGGATGTGCTCGCAGAGCTCGATCCCGCCCTCCAGGTCCCCCTCGAAGGCCACCGCCATCGCCAGCTCGACCTCGGCCATGATGACGTTGCTGTTGAGCTCGCCCAGCGTCCGGTAGTGCCCCAGCGCCTCCTCGAACAGCGCCCTGGCGCGCGGCAGGTCGTCGCTGAGCAGCGCCCCGCACCCCATGCGGTGGACCGCGTACGCCACCGCCGTCGCGTCGCCGGTGGCCAGTGCCTGCTCCCGGCACTCGTACAGCATGCCCAGCGCCGCGGTGCCGTCGCCCTGGAGGATCGAGACGTAACCGCACACCCACAGCGCCTTGGCGCGCTGACCCGTGGGCTCGTGGTCGGCCGCCAGAGCGCGCTCCAGCCAGTACCGGCCCTCGGCGAGCCGGCCGCAGCCGACCCAGAAGAACCACAGGCTCGCCGCCAGGTACTGCCCGGTCCGCAGCTCCTCGGGGACCTCCAGGGAGAACTCCAGCGCGGCCCGCAGGTTCGCCAGCTCCCGCTCGGTGCCGGCCGAGATCTCCGCCTGCCGTGCGCCGAACCACTCCATCTCGCCCCAGGTGGCGAACCCCAGGTACCAGTCGCGGTGCCGGGTCCGCAGCCGCCGTTCCTCGCCCAGCTCGCGCAGCCAGCCCAGCCCGTACTCGCGCACGGTGTCCAGCAGCAGGTAGCGCACCACGCCCGCGTCCTCGCGGCGCAGCACCACCGACTTGTCCACCAGGTCCGCCAGCAGGTCCACCATCGCGTCGGCGGTCACCTCGCCGCCCGCGCACACGTACTCGGCGGCGTCGAGGTCGAAGTCCCCGGCGAACACCGACAGCCGTGCCCACAGCAGCCGTTCGCGCGGGGTGCACAGCTCGTGGCTCCACCCGATCGTGGTGCGCAGCGCGCGGTGCCGTTCGGGACCGCCCGTGCCGCCGCGCCGGGTGAGCAGCCGGAAGCGGTCGTCCAGCCGCCCGGTGATCTGCCGCACCGACAGCGCCCGCACGCGGCCCGCCGCCAGCTCCAGCGCCAGCGGGATGCCGTCCAGGTGGCGGCACAGCTCCTCCACCTCGGCCCGGTTGCCGGCGTCCACGGTGAAGCCCGGCAGCACCGCGGCCGCCCGGTCGGCGAACAGCTCCACCGCCTCGTCGGAGTCGCTCAGCGGCTCCAGCGCCACGATGTGCTCGCCGGCCACCCCCAGCGGCTGCCGGCTGGTGGCCAGCAACCGCAGTCCCGGTGCCCGCCGCAGCATCGCTTCGGCCAGCTCCGCGGCCGCCTCCACCTGCGGTTCGCAGCAGTCCAGGACGAGCAGCAGCTCGCGGCGGGCCAGGAAAGCGCCGAGCGCGGCCCGGGGGCCGCGCGTGGTGTGGTCGGTGAGGCCGAGCGCGTCCGCCACGGCGTGGTCCACCAGCCCCGGATCCCGTACGGCCCCCAGCTCGGCCAGCCAGACCCCGTCGGCGAACCCGGCGCGCAGCCCGGCCGCCGCGCGCAGCGCGAGCCGGGTCTTGCCGACCCCGCCCAAGCCGGTCACCGTCACCATCCGGGCCCGCTCCAGCAGGCGGGCCACCTCGTCGAGCTCGCGCCGCCGGCCGACGAAGTGGTTCAGCTCGCACGGCAGGTTGCCGGGCGTCGTCTCATGGCGCATGGGTCACGGAGGGTATCGTCAAATAAGCGGAACGTACAGTCCGGGCCCCGTCGCCCGGGCCGGTGGGGGGCGGCCCCGGCCCGCAATGCGGTACGGAGCGTGCTGCCCGTCGCGATAAGGTCGGTACCTGGTTGGCGCGGTGGATCCGAGGGAGTGGCAGCGTGTCCGGTGGAGAGGTGGCCGGCCTCATCGTGGCCGTCTTCTGGGCGATCCTGGTGTCGTTCCTCGCCGTGGCACTCGTGCGGCTCGCGCAGGCGCTCCGTCAGGCCACCCGCCTCGTGGCGGAGGTGACCGACCAGGCCGTGCCGCTGCTCGGCGAGGCCTCCGAGGCGGTCCGTTCCGCCCACGCCCAGCTGGCCCGCGTGGACACCATCACCTCCGACGTCGCCGAGGTGACCGCGAACGCCTCCGCCCTGTCCACGACCGTCGCCTCCACCTTCGGAGGCCCCCTCGTGAAGGTCGCGGCCTTCGGCTACGGCGTGCGGCGTGCGGTCACCCTCCAGGCCAAGGGCGCCGCCAAGAAGCGCACCGTGGTCGTCGGCCGGACGCTTCCGTCCGCCCGCAGCCGTAAGTCAAGGGGCTGACCTGCATGTTCCGCCGTGCCTTCTGGTTCACCGCCGGTGCCGCCGCCGGGGTGTGGGCCACCAACAAGGTCCATCGCAAGATCCGCAGCCTGACCCCCGAGAGCCTCGCGGCGAAGGCGGCCGACAAGGCCCTCGAGGCCGGGGACCGGCTGCGCACCTTCGCGCAGGACGTCCGCGCCGGGATGACCGAGCGCGAGGAACAGCTCAACGACCAACTGGGCCGTACGGCCCCCGACCTCGACATGCCGGCCCAGCGGCCGGAGATCGCGTACCACCACCGGAAGGACGAACACTGATGGAGTCGGCAGAAATCCGCCGCCGCTGGCTGCGTTTCTTCGAAGAGCGCGGGCACACCGTCGTGCCGTCGGCGTCGCTCATCGCCGACGACCCCACGCTCCTTCTGGTGCCCGCGGGCATGGTCCCGTTCAAGCCCTACTTCCTGGGTGAGGTCAAGCCGCCCTTCCCGCGCGCCACCAGCGTGCAGAAGTGCGTCCGCACGCCCGACATCGAGGAGGTCGGCAAGACCACCCGCCACGGGACGTTCTTCCAGATGTGCGGCAACTTCTCGTTCGGCGACTACTTCAAGGAAGGCGCCATCAAGTTCGCCTGGGAGCTGCTCACCAGCTCCGTGGCGGACGGCGGTTACGGTCTCGACCCCGAGCGGCTGTGGATCACCGTCTACAAGGACGACGACGAGGCCGAGCAGATCTGGCGCGAGGTCGTGGGCGTGCCCGCCGAGCGCATCCAGCGCCTGGGCATGAAGGACAACTTCTGGTCCATGGGCGTCCCGGGCCCCTGCGGCCCGTGCTCCGAGATCAACTACGACCGCGGCCCCGAGTTCGGCGTCGAGGGCGGCCCGGCCGTCAACGACGAGCGGTACGTGGAGATCTGGAACCTGGTCTTCATGCAGTACGAGCGCGGGGAGGGGACCGGCAAGGAGGAGTTCCCGATCCTCGGCGACCTGCCCGCCCAGAACATCGACACCGGTCTCGGTCTCGAGCGTCTCGCCATGATCCTGCAGGACGTGCAGAACATGTACGAGACCGACACCCTGCGCGCGGTCATCGACAAGGCCACCGAGCTCAGCGGCGTCGCCTACGGCGCCGCGCACGACTCCGACGTCTCGCTGCGCGTGGTCGCCGACCACATGCGCACCTCCGTCATGCTGATCGGTGACGGCGTCACCCCCGGCAACGAGGGCCGCGGCTACGTGCTGCGCCGCATCATGCGCCGCGCCATCCGCAACATGCGGCTGCTCGGTGCCACGGACGCCGTCGTCGGCGACCTCGTCGACACCGTCATCAAGACGATGGGCCAGCAGTACCCGGAGCTCGTCGAGGACCGCAAGCGCATCGAGACGGTCGCCCTCGCCGAGGAGACCCGCTTCCTCAAGACGCTGAAGGCCGGCACCAATGTGCTGGACACCGCCGTCACCGAGGCCAAGTCCGCCGGTTCCGGTGTGCTCTCCGGCGACAAGGCCTTCCTGCTCCACGACACCTGGGGCTTCCCGATCGACCTCACCCTCGAAATGGCCGCCGAGCAGGGCCTGTCGGTGGACGAGGACGGCTTCCGCCGCCTGATGAAGGAGCAGCGGGACCGCGCCAAGGCCGACGCCCTGGTGAAGAAGAGCGGTCATGTCGACATGTCGGCGTACCGCTCCATCGCCGACACGGCCGGGAGCACCGTCTTCACCGGGTACACCGACAACGAGGGCGAGGCCAGTGTCGTCGGCCTGCTGGTCGACGGTGTGCCCTCGCCGGCCGCCAACGAGGGCGACGAGGTCGAGGTCATCCTCGACCGCACCCCCTTCTACGCCGAGGGCGGCGGCCAGCTCGCCGACACCGGCCGCATCCGCACCGACTCGGGCGCCGTCATCGAGGTGCGCGACGTGCAGCAGCCCGTGCCCGGCGTCACCGTGCACAAGGGCAGCGTCCAGGTCGGCGAGGTGACCGTCGGCTCCGCCGCGTTCGGCAAGATCGACCTCGGCCGCCGCCGCGCCATCGCCCGCGCCCACAGCGCCACCCACCTCACCCACCAGGCGCTGCGCGACGCGCTCGGCCCCACCGCCGCCCAGGCCGGTTCGGAGAACTCCCCGGGCCGCTTCCGCTTCGACTTCGGCTCGCCGGCCGCCGTGCCGGGCAGTGTGCTGACGGACGTCGAGCAGAAGATCAACGCCGTGCTCTCCCGCGAACTCGACGTCACCGCCGAGATCATGAGCATCGACGAGGCCAAGAAGGCCGGCGCCATCGCCGAGTTCGGCGAGAAGTACGGCGAGAGGGTGCGCGTCGTGACGATCGGCGACTACTCCAAGGAGCTCTGCGGCGGCACGCACGTCCACAACACCGCCCAGCTGGGCCTGGTGAAGCTGCTCGGCGAGTCCTCGATCGGTTCCGGCGTGCGCCGGGTCGAGGCCCTGGTCGGCGTGGACGCGTACAACTTCCTCGCCCGCGAGCACACGGTCGTGGCCCAGCTCCAGCAGCTGGTCAAGGGCCGTCCGGAGGAGCTCCCGGAGAAGATCTCCGGCATGCTCGCCAAGCTCAAGGAGGCCGAGAAGGAGATCGAGCGCTTCCGCGCCGAGAAGGTCCTGCAGGCTGCCGCCGGGCTCGCCGCCTCCGCCCAGGACGTCAAGGGTGTGGCCCTGATCACCGGCCAGGTGCCGGACGGCACCGGCGCGGACGACCTGCGCAAGCTCGTCCTGGACGTCCGCCAGCGGATCAGCGGTGGCCGCGCTGCCGTCGTGGCCCTGTTCACCGTCGCCAACGACCGTCCGCTGACCGTCATCGCCACCAACGAGGCGGCCCGTGAGCGCGGCCTGAAGGCCGGCGAGCTGGTCCGCACCGCCGCCAAGACCCTCGGCGGCGGCGGTGGCGGCAAGCCGGACGTCGCCCAGGGCGGCGGCCAGAACGCGGACGCGGTCGGCGAGGCCATCGCCGCCGTGCAGCGCCTCGTCGCCGAGACTGCCTGAGGTCGTCGATGCGCAGGGGTCGCAGGATCGCGATCGACGTCGGGGACGCCCGCATCGGGGTCGCCTCGTGCGACCCCGACGGGCTGATCGCCACACCCGTCGAGACGGTGCCCGGCCGGGACGTCCCGGCCGCGCGCCGTCGCATCGCGCAGATCATCGAGGAGTACGAGCCGATCGAGGTCCTGGTCGGCCTGCCCCGCTCGCTCAGCGGGCGGGAGGGGCCGGCCGCGGCCAAGGCCCGCGAGTTCGCCCAGGATGTGGCGAAGATCATCTCCCCCGTTCCGGTGCGCCTCGTTGACGAGCGGATGACCACCGTCACGGCCACCCAGGGCCTGCGCGCATCGGGCGTCAAGGCCAAGAAGGGACGTTCCGTCGTCGACCAGGCGGCGGCCGTGGTCATCCTCCAGAGCGCCCTCGAGACCGAACGGGCGTCTGGTAAAGAGCCGGGCGAGAGCGTCGAACCGTTTATCTGATCGCGGTACGGTAACGTTCCGCGCAGCACGGCGGCTCCACAGCTCGATCCGTGGGTGCCGACGGGTCGGGACCCTCCCGCCCGCGCCACAAGCGCCGGCCGGCTGCCGCCTCGCGAACCGAACCGTAGGGGATCGATGACTGACTATGGCCGGAGCCCGGGCTCCGAAGCATGGCACCCCGAAGACCCTCTCTTCGGTGACCAATGGGGACAGCAGCAGCCGCAGCAACACCAGCACCAGCAGCAACAGCAGTATTCCCAGTACCAGCAGCAACATCAGCACCCGCAGAACCACCAGCAACATCAGCACCCTCAGAACCACCAGCACCCGCAGAACCAGCAGCAGCACCACCCTCAGTACCCGCAGCAGGGCGGCTGGGACCCCTACGGTGACACCGGTCAGCAGCAGCAGTACGCGTACGACCCGCAGCAGCAGTACGACTCCTGGGGCGCCCCGGCCGGCTACGGCCAGGACGGGTACGGCGGCCAGCAGCAGCCCGACTACTACGGGCAGGGCGGCTACCCGCCCCCGCAGCGGCCCGACCAGCGCTACCCGGAACAGCAGCCCCAGTACCAGCAGCAGCCTCAGCAACAGCAGCCTCAGCCGCAACCGCAGCAGCGGCCACAGCGCCCCCGGCCGGCCGAGCAGGAAGCCCCGCTCTGGGACGACGAGGTGGGCGCCGCCGACGACCACTCCTTCTTCTCCGGCGCGGACGACGACGAGGACGACGAGCCGCAGCCGGGCCGCAACGACCGGCGCGGCCGCGCGGGCAGGGGCGGCAAGACCGGGCAGGGCGGCAAGAAGCGCCGCTCCGGCATGGCGTGCCTGGTCGTGCTGGTCGTCCTCGGCGGCGGCATCGCCGGGGCCGGCTGGTTCGGCTACCGCTACTACCAGAGCAACTTCGGCCCGCCCCCGGACTTCGCGGGGCAGGGCAGCGGCGAGGTCCAGGTCGAGGTACCGCAGGGCGCGAGCGGCATCCAGATCGGCAACATCCTCAAGAAGGCCGGCGTGGTCAAGAGCGTCGACGCCTTCACGGCGGCCGTCAGCAAGGACCCGAAGGGCAACTCCATCCAGGCGGGCGTCTACGTCCTCCACAAGGAGATGGCCGCGTCCAGCGCCGTCACGATGATGCTCGACCCGAAGTCGCAGAACGTCCTGGTCATCGCCGAGGGCCTGCGCGACGTGCAGATCTACGCGATCATCGACGCCAAACTGGGGCTCGACAAGGGCGCCACCGCCAAGGTCGCCGAGGACCAGGTCGGCAAGCTCGGGCTGCCCGACTGGGCGGACGACAACAAGGACATCAAGGATCCGCTGGAGGGCTTCCTCTGGCCGAGCCGCTACAGCGTCGGCAAGGACACCAAGCCCGCCGACCTGCTGCGCAGCATGGTCACCAACGCCAAGAAGCAGTACACCAAGTACGACGTGGAGGCGAAGGCCGAGAAGCTGGGGCTGGAGTCACCGCTGCAGGTCGTCACCCTGGCCAGCCTGGTGCAGGCCGAGGGCAAGTCGGACGAGGACTTCCGGAAGATGTCGCGGGTCGTCTACAACCGCCTCAAGCCGACCAACACCGAGACCAACGGCAAGCTCGAGTTCGACTCGACGTACAACTACCTGAAGAACCAGAGCGAGATCAACCTCTCGCTCAAGGAGCTCCGTACCTACGACGACGCCTACAACACGTACTACTACCGGGGGCTCCCGCCGGGGCCGATCGGCAACCCCGGCGCGAAGGCGCTGGCCGCGGCCATGGATCCCGAACCGGGCAAGTGGTACTACTTCATCTCCCTCGACGGGCACACGACCAAGTTCACGGAGACACTCGCGGAGCACGACAAGCTCGCCAGGGAGTTCGACAAGAAGCACAACGGCTGAGCCGCCGCCGGGGCGCCGCACGGGGAACGTCCCCCGTGCGGCGCCCCGCTGCCGTCCCGAGCGCCGCCCGGACCGGGCGGATCTTGAGGCCCTAGACTCGACCGGGCGTCCCCGCCGCCGGCCGGACAGGGGCGGCCCGGATCGACGGACACCACGCAGCCGAGGGGACCAGCCCATGACGAAGAGCCCGCGGGGGGCCGTGCGTGCCTAGGGCAGCGGTCCTCGGATCGCCGATCACGCACTCCCTCTCCCCGGTACTGCACCGCGCCGCCTACGCGGAACTGGGGCTGGCCGACTGGACGTACGACCGCTTCGAGGTCGACGAGGCCGCGCTGCCCGGTTTCCTGGCCCGGCTGGGCGAGCCGCCCGGCGGCGGACGCTGGGCCGGGCTGTCGCTGACCATGCCGCTCAAGCGGGCGGTCATCCCGCTGCTGGACGAGGTCAGCGACACCGCCTCGGCCGTCGAGGCCGTCAACACGCTGGTGCTCACCGAGGACGGACGCCGGCTGGGCGACAACACCGACATCCCCGGGATGGTGGCGGCCCTGCGCGAGCGCGGCGTCGGACGCGTCGGCTCCGCCGCCGTGCTCGGCGCCGGGGCGACCGCCTCGTCCGCGCTGGCCGCGCTGGCGCAGATCTGCGACGGCGAGGTCACCGCGTACGTGCGCAGCGACACCCGCGCGGGCGAGATGCGGCAGTGGGGCGAGCGCCTCGGCGTGGCCGTGCGGACGGCCACCTGGGAGGACGCCGCCGAGGCCTTGGCCGCGCCCCTGGTGATCTCCACGACGCCGGCCGGCACCGCCGACGCGCTCGCCGCCGCCGTGCCGGAGCGGCCCGGCACGCTCTTCGACGTCCTGTACGACCCCTGGCCCACCACCCTGGCGTCGGCCTGGGCGGAGCGGGGAGGGGCCGTCGTCGGCGGACTCGACCTGCTGGTGCACCAGGCGGCGCTGCAGGTGGAGCTGATGACCGGCTGCAAGCCGGCCCCCCTGGCGGCCATGCGGGCGGCCGGCGAGGCGGCGCTGCACCACCCCTGACCGGTCCGGAGGTGTCCACGGCGCTGTCCGCCCAGCGGACCGCGCCCCGCCCTCGCCGCCGGACGTGAAAGGATCGGTTTACGCACGGATGGTCCGGTCCGCCTCGCCGCGGTCCGGGCGATGATGAAGGAGCGAGCACCGTTGAGCAGGTTGCGCTGGCTGACCGCGGGGGAGTCGCACGGCCCCGCACTCGTCGCGACGCTGGAGGGCTTGCCCTCCGGTGTGCCGATCACCACCGAGATGGTGGCGGACCACCTCGCGCGGCGGCGGCTCGGCTATGGCCGCGGTGCCCGTATGAAGTTCGAGCAGGACCAGATCACCTTCCTCGGCGGCGTGCGCCACGGGCTCACCATGGGCTCCCCGGTCGCGATCATGGTGGGGAACACCGAGTGGCCCAAGTGGGAGCAGGTCATGGCGGCCGATCCGGTGGACCCCGAGGTCCTCGCCGGGCTCGCGCGCAACGCCCCGCTGACCCGGCCGCGCCCCGGCCACGCCGACCTCGCGGGCATGCAGAAGTACGGCTTCGACGAGGCCCGGCCGATCCTGGAGCGCGCCTCCGCCCGCGAGACCGCGGCCCGGGTCGCGCTCGGCGCCGTGGCCCGCTCCTACCTCAAGGAGACGGCGGGCATCGAGATCGTCTCCCACGTGGTGGAGCTCGCCGCGGCCAAGGCCCCGTACGGGGTCTACCCCACCCCCGCCGACGTCGACAGGCTCGACGCCGACCCCGTGCGCTGCCTCGACGCGGACGCGAGCAAGCGGATGGTCGCCGAGATCGACCAGGCCCACAAGGACGGCGACACGCTCGGCGGCGTCGTCGAGGTGCTCGCCTACGGCGTGCCCGTCGGCCTCGGCAGTCACGTGCACTGGGACCGCCGGCTGGACGCCCGGCTGGCCGCCGCCCTCATGGGCATCCAGGCCATCAAGGGCGTCGAGGTCGGCGACGGCTTCGAACTCGCCCGCGTCCCCGGCTCCAAGGCACACGACGAGATCGTCGCCACCCAGGACGGCATCCGCCGCTCCACGGGCCGTTCCGGCGGCACCGAGGGCGGCCTGAGCACCGGCGAGCTGCTGCGGGTGCGCGCCGCGATGAAGCCCATCGCCACCGTGCCGCGTGCCCTGGCCACCGTGGACGTGACCACCGGCGAGGCCACCCAGGCCCACCACCAGCGTTCCGACGTCTGCGCCGTCCCGGCCGCGGGCATCGTCGCCGAGGCGATGGTCGCCCTGGTCCTGGCCGACGCGGTCGCGGAGAAGTTCGGCGGCGACAGCGTCACCGAGACCCGTCGCAACGTGCGCGGCTACCTCGACAACCTGGTGATCCGATGAGCGGCCCGGTCGTCGTCCTGATCGGCCCGATGGGGGTCGGCAAGAGCACCGTCGGCGAGCTGATCGCCCTGCGGCTGGGCACGACCTGCCGCGACACCGACGCCGACATCGTCGAGGCCGAGGGCCGGCCGATCGCGGACATCTTCGTCGAGGACGGCGAGGAGCACTTCCGCGCGCTGGAGGCCGGGGCCGTCCGCGTCGCGCTCGCCGAGCACCGGGGCGTGCTCGCGCTCGGCGGCGGCTCGATCCTCGACGAGGACACCCGCAAGCTGCTCGCCGGGCTGCCCGTGGTCTTCCTCGACATGGACGTCGCCGAGGCGGTCAAGCGCGTCGGCCTCGACACCGCCCGCCCGCTGCTCGCCGTCAACCCGCGGCGGCAGTGGCGCGAGCTGATGGAGGCCCGCCGCCCGCTGTACACCGAGGTCGCCCGCGCCGTGGTCAGCACGGAGGGCCGGACCCCCGAGGACGTCGCGGACGCCGTCCTGGACGCACTGGAGCTGAAGAACGCATGACGGAGCACGCCGCCCACGCCCCCATCCGCATCCAGGTCGGGGGCAGTGCGGGCACCGAGCCCTACGAGGTGCTGGTCGGCCGGCAGCTGCTCGGCGAGTTGCCGGGCCTGATCGGCGACAAGGCGGTGCGGGTCGCCGTCATCCACCCCGAGGCCCTGGAGGCCACCGGCCAGGCGCTGCGCGAGGACCTGGCGGAGCAGGGCTACGAGGCCGTCGCCATCCAGGTGCCCAACGCCGAGGAGGCCAAGACCACCGAGGTCGCGGCGTACTGCTGGCGGGCGCTCGGGCAGTCGGGATTCACCCGTACGGATGTCATCGTCGGCGTCGGCGGCGGTGCCACCACCGACCTCGCCGGGTTCGTCGCGGCGACGTGGCTGCGCGGGGTCCGCTGGGTCGCCGTGCCGACCACCGTACTCGGCATGGTGGACGCCGCGGTGGGCGGCAAGACCGGCATCAACACCGCCGAGGGCAAGAACCTCGTCGGCGCCTTCCACCCGCCCGCCGGGGTGCTCTGCGACCTCGCGGCGCTGGAGTCGCTGCCGGTCAACGACTACGTCAGCGGTCTCGCCGAGATCATCAAGGCCGGCTTCATCGCCGACCCCGTGATCCTGGACCTGATCGAGCAGGACCCGGCCGCCGCCCGCGGCCCCGAGGGCCCGCACACCGCCGAGCTCCTCGAACGCGCCATCCGCGTCAAGGCCGAGGTGGTCTCCGCGGACCTCAAGGAGTCGGGCCTGCGCGAGATCCTCAACTACGGCCACACCCTCGGCCACGCCATCGAGAAGAACGAGCGCTACAACTGGCGGCACGGCGCCGCGGTCTCCATCGGCATGGTGTTCGCCGCCGAACTCGGCCGCCTGGCCGGGCGTCTGGACGACGCCACCGCCGACCGCCACCGTTCCGTGCTGGGGTCCGTCGGCCTGCCGCTGACCTACCGCGGCGACCAGTGGCCGCGGCTGCTGGAGACGATGAAGGTGGACAAGAAGTCGCGCGCCGACCGGCTGCGCTTCATCGTGCTGGACGGCCTCGCCAAGCCGACCGTCCTGGAGGCCCCCGACCCCGGGGTGCTCCTCGCCGCCTACGCGGAGATCTCCGCGTAGGCCCGCACGCGCACGGGACGGTGGATCCCGAACGGCCGGGCACCCCGTGGGCTGCCCGGCCGTTCACACAACTGCGGCCGTTGACGGTACCGTTCGGTCGAACCTGAAAGCTCTTGTACGGACGGAGTGGCCTCGATGCAGCATGCCGTGGGTGCGCCGCTGCCACCGCCGCACGGTGGGCAGCAGGCCGGGCAGCCAGGGCCGCCGCCGCAGCCCCCCGGCACCACCGGCCACTTCCCGATGGCCCAGGGTGCCCCCGTCCAGCACCCGGTCCCGCCGCCCCCGCAGCCCGCCGCCGGCGGCGGGGCGCCGTTCACGGGCACCACGCACGGCCCCGTCGCGGTCCTGCTGATCGGCGCGGCCGGCGCGGGCAAGACGACCATCGCCCGGCACTGGGCCGATCACCGGGGCGTACCGACCGCCCACATCAGCCTGGACGACGTCCGCGAGTGGGTCCGCTCCGGCTTCGCCGACCCGCAGTCCGGCTGGAACGACCACTCCGAGGCGCAGTACCGCCTCGCCCGCCGCACCTGCGGCTTCGCTGCCCGCAACTTCCTGGCGAACGGCATCTCCTGCATCATCGACGACGCGGTCTTCCCCGACCGCCCGGTCGTCGGCCTCGGCGGCTGGAAGCGGCACGTGGGGCCCGGTCTGCTGCCCGTCGTCCTCCTCCCCGGCCTCGACATCGTGCTGGCCCGCAACGCCCAGCGCAGCGGCAACCGGCGCCTGTCGGACGAGGAGGTCGCCCGCATCCACGGGCGCATGGCCGGCTGGTACGGCTCGGGGCTGCCCATCATCGACAACTCCCACCTCGACGTCGCCGCGGCCGCCGCCGCGCTCGACGGCGTCGTCACCCGCAGCCTCCAGGGCCCGCCCGCCTGGTAGCCGCCTGGTAGTCACCGCCCGGCGGCTCTCGACAGGCCGACCGGCGGCCCGCGACGTACGCTCGCCACATGTCCGAGGTGCACGCTGCCCGCAGGGAACGCCTCCGGGACCGCTGCGCGGCGGCCGGATCGGCGGCGGCGCTCGTCTCCCGTCCCGCCAACGTCCGCTACCTGACGGGCTGCGCCCCGCCGGGGACCGTGCTGCTCGTGGGGCCGGGTCCCGAGGACGTGCTGGTCCACCACCGCCACCCGTCCGGCGACCTGGCCGAGGGCCGGCTCCCGGACGACGTGCGGGCCGTCGTCCTGTCCGGCCCCGACGGCGACCCGGCGGTCACCGCCGCCGCGCTGGCCGCGGACCGCAAGGCGGAGGCCCTGGCGGTCGAGGAGCACCACCTCACCGTCGCGCGGCACCGCGCCGTCGGCAGCGCCGCGCCGGGCGTACGCCTCTCCGACCTCGGCTCGGCCGTGGAGCAGCTCCGCCTGGTCAAGGACGAGCAGGAGATCTCCGCGCTGCGGATCGCCGCCGAGATCGCCGACCAGGCGCTCAGCGAGCTCCTGGAGTCGATCCTGGTGGGCCGCACCGAACGCCACCTCGCCCTGGAGCTGGAGCGCCGCCTCATCGACCACGGCGCCGACGGCCCGGCCTTCCCCACCTGCGTGGGCACCGGCCCCCATTCGGGCGCGGCGCGCCATCTGCCCACCGACCGGCGGGTCGAGGAGGGCGACTTCCTCACCGTGTGCCTGGGCGCCTGCTACCGCGGCTACCGCTGTGAGGTGGGGCGCACCTTCGTCATCGGCACCTCGCCCGCGGACTGGCAGATCGAGCTGTACGACCTGGTCTTCGCGGCCCAGCGGGCCGGTCGTGAGGCCCTCGCACCAGGCGCCGCCTGCCGCGACGTGGACCACGCGGCACGCCACGTACTGGAGTCCGGCGGCCACGGCGAGGCCCTGGGGGAGTCCACCGGACACGGCGTCGGACTGGAGATCGGCGAGGACCCGCGGTTGTCCCCCTCGGCCATGGGTAAACTGGACGCTTGCGTGCCGGTCACCGTCGAACCGGGAGTCCACATCCCGGGCCGTGGCGGTGTCCGCATCGACGACACACTCGTCGTGCGTCCACCGACGGACGGCGGGCCCGAGCTACTCACCATCACGACCAAGGAGCTGCTCGCCCTGTAGAGGGCGGCCGCGGCTCCGGGTCCCCGAAGCAGCAGTGCAGGAGATTCCGCAACCGTGGCCACCACGAACGACCTCAAGAACGGCCTCGTGCTCAAGCTCGACGGCGGCCAGCTCTGGTCCGTCGTCGAGTTCCAGCACGTCAAGCCCGGCAAGGGCCCCGCCTTCGTCCGTACGAAGCTCAAGAACGTGCTCTCCGGAAAGGTCGTCGACAAGACCTTCAACGCCGGCGTGAAGGTCGAGACGGCCAACGTCGACAAGCGCGGGATGCAGTTCTCCTACAAGGACGGCGAGAGCTTCGTGTTCATGGACATGGACACGTACGACCAGGTCTACATCACCCCCGAGGTCGTCGGCGACGCCGCCCACTTCCTCCTGGAGGGCTTCGAGGCCGTCGTCGCCATGTACGAGGGCTCCCCGCTCTACATCGAGCTCCCGGCCGCCGTCGAGCTGGTCATCGAGTACACCGAGCCCGGCGTCCAGGGCGACCGCTCCACCGGTGGCACCAAGCCCGCCAAGCTGGAGACCGGCTACGAGATCGGCGTCCCGCTCTTCATCACCACCGGTGAGAAGATCAAGGTCGACACCCGCTCGGGTGAGTACCTCGGCCGGGTGACCAGCTAACCGTGGCCGCTCGTAACAAGGCCCGCAAGCGCGCCTTCCAGATCCTCTTCGAGGCGGAGCAGCGGGGTGTCAGCCCCAAGACCGCCATGGCGGACTGGATCAGGCTCGCCCGGACCGACGACCGGCAGCCGCCGGTCAGCGAATACACGATGCAGCTCATCGAGGGCTACGCCGAACGGGCGAGGCGCATCGACGAACTGCTGTCGAAGCACGCCGTGGGCTGGACCCTCGACCGGATGCCGGTGACCGACCGGAACATCCTGCGGCTCGGCGCCTACGAGCTGATCTGGGAGGACGACGTCCCCGACGCCGTCGTCCTGGACGAGGCCGTGCAGCTGGCCAAGGAGTTCTCCACGGAGGAGTCGCCCTCGTTCGTGAACGGCCTGCTGGCCCGTCTCAAGGAGCTGAAGCCCAGCCTCC
Organism: Streptomyces sp. NBC_00510; assembly: GCA_036013505.1. Lineage (NCBI taxonomy): Bacteria > Bacillati > Actinomycetota > Actinomycetes > Kitasatosporales > Streptomycetaceae > Streptomyces > Streptomyces sp. NBC_00510. The sequence goes on from CP107851.1 coordinate 7,618,063, forward strand.
GGGACGACTAGCCCCCGACACCGCCCACCGGGCCCGGAACGCCGCGCGTTCCGGGCCCGTGGCGTGTCCGGCCGGCGCGTGGCGCGCCGCGCCGGGGCGGGCGACGGGGCGGCAAACACAACCGCCCCTCAGACGCGGCCTGGCGGCCGCGCCCAAGGGGCGGCAAACACAACCGCCCCTCAGACGCGGCCTGGCGGCCGCGCCCAAGGGGCGGGACGTTTCTGCTTCCCGAGGGCGTCAGCCCTCCTCGTGCTGCACCGCGCGCCGTGCGTCCGCGTCGAGGACGCCCCAGCTGATCAGCTGCTCGGTCAGGACCGAGGGCGACTGGTCGTAGATGACGGCGAGGGTGCGCAGGTCGTCCTGGCGGATCGACAGCACCTTGCCGTTGTAGTCGCCGCGCTGGCTCTGGATGGTCGCGGCGTAGCGCTGCAGCGGACCGGCCTTGTCGGACGGCACCTGGCTCAGTCGCTCGAGGTCGAGGACGAGCTTCGGCGGCGGCTCGGCGGCACCGCCGGGCGCGGAACCGGGCAGCAGCTCCTGGACCGGAACGCCGTAGAAGTCGGCGAGTTCGGCGAGGCGCTGCACGGTCACGGCGCGGTCGCCGCGCTCGTAGGAACCGACCACCACGGCCTTCCAGCGGCCCTGGGACTTCTCCTCGACACCGTGGAGGGAGAGTCCCTGCTGTGTGCGGATGGCGCGGAGCTTCGCTCCGAGCTGCTTGGCGTAATCGCTGGACATATGGCTCCCCGGACGGAAACTCAGTAACTCACTGTGAGGTTACGCAGCGTAATTGGAATCCGTCAAGCCGAATGGTCCACACCGGTCCCCCGGAAGAGCGAGGAATGGCCGGTCACCGGCCTTTCGGCCGGGATCCGCAGTCGATCGTGGTACGGGTGGCGGACCCGCCCCGAGAGCCGCGCCAGGCGGCCGCCAGGCCCCGCCAGGGAGCACGCCAGGGTGCCTGATACGGTTGACCCGTACGTTTTGGCGTCCTTTAAGGCCCGTCCAGTGAGGCGGGGAAGGAGGTCCCTTTTCCATGACCGTCATCGGTTCCGATCCGGTCCGGCCCGTCCTCGAGGCCCCGGACATCGCGCGGGTGCTGACCCGCATCGCGCACGAGATCGTCGAACGCGCCAAGGGCGCGGACGACGTGGTTCTCCTCGGCATCCCCACCCGCGGGGTCCATCTGGCCCGCAGGCTCGCCGACAAGCTCGACGTCATCACCGGCGGCAAGGTCCCGGTCGGCTCGCTCGACATCACCATGTACCGCGACGACCTGCGGCTCGGCCCGCCGCGTGCGCTCGCCCGCACCGAGATCCCGGCCGACGGGGTGGACGGCCGGCTGGTCGTCCTCGTCGACGACGTGCTCTTCTCCGGCCGCACGATCCGCGCCGCCCTCGACGCGCTGGGCGACATCGGCCGCCCCCGCGCCGTGCAGCTGGCCGTCCTGGTCGACCGCGGCCACCGCGAGCTGCCCATCAGGGCCGACTACGTCGGCAAGAACATCCCCACCTCGCTGCGCGAGACCGTCAAGGTCCACCTGACCGAGGAGGACGGGCGCGACTGCGTCCTGCTCGGCGTACGCGACGGCTCCCCGGCGGACGAGTAGCGCGGGCCCGCCCCGGCTCCCGGGGCAGCGCCCCGCCCGCCCGTCCCCGCCCCCGGCCTGCCCGGGAGACGTGGCGTGCCGCCACCCAGTCCGCCCCCGCACGCATCCTCCGGAGTGACCCGATGAAGCGCCACCTGATCTCGGCCGCCGACCTCACCCGTGACGACGCCCTCCTCGTGCTCGACACGGCGGAGGAGATGGCCCGCGTCGCCGACCGCCCCATCAAGAAACTGCCGACCCTGCGCGGCCGCACGGTCGTCAACCTCTTCTTCGAGGACTCGACCCGCACCCGCATCTCCTTCGAGGCCGCCGCCAAGCGCCTGTCGGCCGACGTCATCAACTTCTCCGCCAAGGGCTCCTCGGTGTCCAAGGGCGAGTCCCTGAAGGACACCGCCCTCACCCTGGAGGCCATGGGCGCCGACGCCGTCGTCATCCGCCACCACATGTCCGGCGCCCCGCACCGGCTGGCGTACTCCAACTGGATCGGCGGCAGCGTCGTCAACGCCGGCGACGGCACCCACGAGCACCCCACGCAGGCCCTGCTCGACGCCTTCACCATGCGCCGCCACCTGTCCGGCCCCGGCCGCGACCTGGCGGGACGCCGCATCACCATCGTCGGCGACGTGCTGCACAGCCGGGTGGCCCGCTCCAACGTGCTGCTGCTGGGCACGCTCGGCGCCGAGGTCACCCTGGTGGCGCCGCCCACCCTGCTGCCGATCGGCGTCGAGAACTGGCCCTGCGAGGTCTCCTACGACCTGGACGCGGTGCTCGCCAAGTCCGACGCCGTCATGATGCTGCGCGTCCAGCGCGAGCGCATGAACGCCGCCTTCTTCCCCACCGAGCGCGAGTACTCCCGCCGCTACGGCCTCGACGGCCTGCGCATGGCCGCGCTGCCCGAGCACGCCGTCGTCATGCACCCCGGCCCGATGAACCGCGGCATGGAGATCACCGCCGAGGTCGCCGACTCGCCGCGCTGCACCGCGGTCGAGCAGGTGAAGAACGGCGTCAGCATCCGCATGGCCGTCCTGTACCTGCTGCTCGGCGGCGCCGAGCCCGCCGTCTCCGCCCCCGCCCCCGCCCGCACCGAGGAGAACAACCAAGCATGAGCGCGACCCCGAAGACGCTGATCCGCGGCGCGAGGATCCTCGGCGGAGAGCCGCAGGACGTCCTGATCGACGGCGAGACCATCGCCGAGGTCGGCCCGGACCTGACCGCCCCCGAGGGCGCCACGGTGGTCGAGGCCGGGGGCAAGGTCCTCCTGCCGGGTCTGGTCGACCTCCACACGCACCTGCGCGAGCCCGGTCGTGAGGACTCCGAGACCGTCCTCACCGGCACGCGGTCGGCCGCCGCGGGCGGCTACACCGCCGTCCACGCGATGGCCAACACCTTCCCCGTCGCCGACACCGCCGGCGTCGTCGAGCAGGTCTGGCGCCTCGGCCGCGAGCACGGCTACTGCGACGTCCAGCCGGTCGGCGCCGTCACCGTGGGCCTGGAGGGCAAGAAGCTCGCCGAGCTCGGCGCGATGGCCGACTCCGCCGCCGGTGTGCGGGTCTTCTCCGACGACGGCAAGTGCGTCGACGACGCCGTGATGATGCGCCGCGCCCTGGAGTACGTGAAGGCCTTCGACGGCGTCGTCGCCCAGCACGCCCAGGAGCCCCGGCTGACCGAGGGCGCCCAGATGAACGAGGGCCTCGTCTCCGGCGAGCTGGGTCTGACCGGCTGGCCGGCCGTCGCCGAGGAGTCGATCATCGCCCGTGACGTGCTGCTCGCCGCGCACGTCGGCTCCCGCGTGCACATCTGCCACCTGTCCACGGCCGGCTCGGTCGAGATCGTCCGCTGGGCCAAGTCCAAGGGCTGGGACGTCACCGCCGAGGTCACCCCGCACCACCTGCTCCTCACCGACGAGCTGGTGCGCACCTACAACCCGGTCTACAAGGTCAACCCGCCGCTGCGCACCGAGGCCGACGTCATGGCGCTGCGCGAGGCGCTCGCCGACGGCACGATCGACTGCGTCGCCACCGACCACGCCCCGCACCCGCACGAGGACAAGGACTGCGAGTGGGGCGCGGCGGCCATGGGCATGATCGGCCTGGAGACCGCGCTGTCGGTCGTCCAGCACGCCATGGTGGACACGGGCCTGCTCGACTGGGCCGGCGTCGCCGACCGGATGTCGTTCCGTCCCGCGGAGATCGGCCGGCTCTCCGGCCACGGACGGCCCGTCTCGGCTGGTGAGCCCGCGAACCTCACCCTGGTCGATCCGGCATACCGTGGTGTGGTGAATCCCGCGGGCTTCGCCTCCCGCAGCCGCAACACCCCGTACGAGGGTCTGGAGCTGCCGGGCCAGGTGTTCGCCACCTTCCTGCGGGGCAAGGCGACGGTCATGGACGGGAAGCTCTCGTGACACCTCTGGTACTCATCGCGGCGGAGGGGAAGCACTCCGCCGAGGTCACCGACTGGTCGGCCCGCATCGGCTGGGTCGTCGGGCTGCTGCTCTTCATCGCCCTCGTCTACTGGCTGATGCGCCAGGGCTGGAAGTGGCGCGGCACCCTCCAGAGCGACCTGCCCGCCCTCCCCACCGCCCCCGAGGAGCCCGGCGAGCCCCGGCTCACCCTGAGCGGCCGCTACCACGGCAGCACCACCGCCGGGCAGTGGCTGGACCGCATCGTCGCCCACGGCCTGGGCGTGCGCAGCCGGGTCGAGCTCACCCTCACCGACCGGGGGCTGGACGCCCGGCGCACCGGCGCGCCGAGCTTCTTCGTCCCGGCCGCGGACCTGCGCGGCGCACGCCTCGACAAGGGCATCGCCGGCAAGGTCCTCACCGAGGGCGGCCTGCTGGTGGTCACCTGGGCGCACGGCGACCGGCTGATCGACTCCGGCTTCCGCTCGGACCACGCCGCCGAGCACGCCGCGTGGGTCGAGGCCCTGAACACTCTCACGCACGACCAGGAAGGCGCACGATGACGACCTCCACCCAGCGGCCCGCGAGGGTCCCTGCCGTACTCGTCCTGGAGGACGGCCGCACCTTCCGCGGCCGCGCCTACGGGGCCGTGGGGGAGACCTTCGGCGAGGCCGTCTTCTCCACCGGCATGACCGGCTACCAGGAGACCCTGACGGACCCGTCGTACCACCGCCAGGTCGTCGTCATGACCGCCCCGCACGTCGGCAACACCGGCGTCAACGACGAGGACCCGGAGTCCTCCCGCATCTGGGTGGCCGGTTACGTCGTCCGCGACCCCGCCCGCGTACCGTCCAACTGGCGCTCCCGTCGGACCCTGGACGAGGAGCTGACCCGCCAGGGCGTCGTCGGCATCAGCGGCATCGACACCCGGGCCCTCACCCGGCACCTGCGCGAGCGCGGCGCGATGCGCGTCGGCATCTTCTCCGGCGACAAGGCGCAGACCGACGAGGCCGCGCTCCTGGCCGCGGTCCAGGCCAGCCCCCAGATGAAGGGCGCCGACCTGTCGGCCGAGGTCGCCACCAACGAGCCGTACGTCGTCCCGGCGGTCGGCGAGAAGAAGTTCACCGTCGCCGCGATCGACCTCGGCATCAAGGGGATGACCCCGCAGCGCATGGCCGAACGCGGCATCGAGGTGCACGTGCTGCCCGCCGGCGCCACCCTGGACGAGGTCTACGCGGTCAACCCCGACGGCGTGTTCCTCTCCAACGGCCCCGGCGACCCGGCCACCGCCGACCTGACCGTCATCCAGGGCGTCCTGGAGCGCAAGACCCCGCTGTTCGGCATCTGCTTCGGCAACCAGCTGCTCGGCCGCGCCGTCGGCTTCGGCACCTACAAGCTGAAGTACGGCCACCGCGGCATCAACCAGCCGGTGCAGGACCGTTCCACCGGCAAGGTCGAGGTCACCGCCCACAACCACGGCTTCGCCGTGGACGCGCCGCTCGACCAGGTCAGCGACACCGCGTACGGGCGGGTCGAGGTCTCCCACGTGTGCCTCAACGACAACGTGGTCGAGGGCCTGCGGCTGCTCGACACCCCCGCCTTCAGCGTCCAGTACCACCCCGAGGCCGCCGCGGGTCCGCACGACGCCGCGTACCTGTTCGACCGCTTCGTGAAGCTCATGGAGGGCCAGCGTGCCTAAGCGCACCGATATCCAGTCCGTCCTGGTCATCGGCTCCGGCCCGATCGTCATCGGCCAGGCCGCCGAGTTCGACTACTCCGGCACCCAGGCCTGCCGCGTCCTGCGCGCCGAGGGCCTGCGCGTGATCCTGGTCAACTCCAACCCGGCCACGATCATGACCGACCCGGAGATCGCCGACGCCACCTACGTCGAGCCGATCACCCCCGAGTTCGTCGAGAAGATCATCGCCAAGGAGCGCCCCGACGCGCTCCTGCCCACCCTGGGCGGCCAGACCGCGCTCAACACCGCGATCTCGCTCCACAAGGCGGGCGTCCTCGACAAGTACGGGGTCGAGCTGATCGGCGCCAACGTCGAGGCCATCAACAAGGGCGAGGACCGCGACCTGTTCAAGGACGTCGTCGCGGCCGTCCGCGCCAAGATCGGCCACGGCGAGTCCGCCCGGTCGGTCATCTGCCACACCATGGACGACGTCCTCGCCGGCGTCGACACCCTCGGCGGCTACCCCGTCGTCGTCCGTCCCTCCTTCACCATGGGCGGCGCCGGCTCCGGCTTCGCCCACGACGAGGAGGAGCTGCGCCGCATCGCCGGCCAGGGCCTGACGCTCTCCCCGACCACCGAGGTGCTCCTGGAGGAGTCCATCCTCGGCTGGAAGGAGTACGAGCTGGAGCTGATGCGCGACAAGCACGACAACGTCGTGGTCGTCTGCTCCATCGAGAACTTCGACCCCATGGGCGTGCACACCGGTGACTCCATCACCGTCGCGCCCGCGATGACGCTGACCGACCGCGAGTACCAGATCCTGCGCGACGTCGGCATCGCCGTCATCCGCGAGGTCGGCGTCGACACCGGCGGCTGCAACATCCAGTTCGCCGTCAACCCCGAGGACGGCCGGGTCATCGTCATCGAGATGAACCCGCGGGTCTCCCGCTCCTCGGCGCTCGCCTCCAAGGCGACCGGCTTCCCGATCGCCAAGATCGCCGCCAAGCTCGCCGTCGGCTACACCCTCGACGAGATCCCCAACGACATCACCGAGCAGACCCCGGCCTCCTTCGAGCCGACGCTCGACTACGTCGTCGTCAAGGTGCCGCGCTTCGCCTTCGAGAAGTTCCCCGTCGCCGACGCCACCCTCACCACCACCATGAAATCGGTCGGCGAGGCCATGGCCATCGGCCGCAACTTCCCCGAGGCGCTGCAGAAGGCGCTGCGCTCCCTGGAGAAGAAGGGCAGCCAGTTCGCCTTCACAGGCGACCCGGGTGACAAGGGCGAGCTGCTGCTCGCCGCCCGGCGCCCCACCGACGGCCGGATCAACACCGTCATGCAGGCGATCCGGGCCGGCGCCACCCCGCAGGAGGTCTTCGACGCCACGAAGATCGACCCCTGGTTCGTGGACCAGCTCTTCCTGATCAAGGAGATCGCCGACGAGCTCGCGGCTGCCGACAAGCTCGCCCCCGAGCTGCTCGCCGAGGCCAAGCGGTACGGCTTCTCCGACGTGCAGCTCGCCGCGATCCGGGGCCTGCGCGAGGACGTCGTCCGCGAGGTCCGGCACGCGCTGGGCGTCCGGCCGGTCTACAAGACGGTCGACACCTGCGCCGCCGAGTTCGCCGCCCGCACCCCGTACTTCTACTCGTCCTACGACGAGGAGAGCGAGGTCGCGCCGCGCGAGAAGCCCGCGGTGATCATCCTGGGGTCCGGTCCCAATCGCATCGGCCAGGGCATCGAGTTCGACTACTCGTGCGTCCACGCCTCCTTCGCGCTGAGCGACGCGGGCTACGAGACCGTCATGGTCAACTGCAACCCCGAGACCGTCTCCACCGACTACGACACCTCCGACCGGCTCTACTTCGAGCCGCTCACCCTGGAGGACGTGCTGGAGATCGTCCACGCCGAGCAGCAGGCCGGCCCCGTCGCGGGCGTCATCGTCCAGCTCGGCGGCCAGACCCCGCTCGGCCTGGCCCAGGCCCTGAAGGACAACGGCGTGCCGGTCGTCGGCACCTCGCCCGAGGCCATCCACCTCGCCGAGGACCGCGGCGCCTTCGGCCGCGTCCTGGACCGGGCGGGCCTGCCCGCCCCCAAGCACGGCACCGCCACCACCTTCGAGGAGGCCAAGGCCATCGCCGACGAGATCGGCTACCCGGTCCTGGTGCGGCCCTCGTACGTGCTCGGCGGCCGCGGCATGGAGATCGTCTACGACGAGACCCGCCTCGCCTCGTACATCGCCGAGTCCACCGAGATCGGCCCGGACCGCCCGGTGCTGGTCGACCGCTTCCTCGACGACGCCATCGAGATCGACGTCGACGCGCTCTACGACGGCCACGAGCTCTACCTCGGCGGCGTCATGGAGCACATCGAGGAGGCCGGCATCCACTCCGGCGACTCCGCGTGCGCCCTGCCCCCGATCACCCTCGGCGGCCACGACGTCAAGCGGCTGCGCGCCTCCACCGAGGCCATCGCCAAGGGCGTCGGCGTCCAGGGCCTGATCAACATCCAGTTCGCCCTGGCCGGGGACATCCTCTACGTGCTGGAGGCCAACCCGCGCGCCTCCCGCACCGTCCCCTTCACCTCCAAGGCGACGGCGGTCCCGCTGGCCAAGGCGGCCGCCCGCATCTCGCTCGGCGCCACCATCGCCGAGCTGCGCGCCGAGGGCCTCCTCCCGGCCCACGGCGACGGCGGCACCCTGCCGCTGGACGCGCCCATCTCCGTCAAGGAGGCCGTGCTGCCCTGGAGCCGCTTCCGCGACGTGCACGGCCGGGGCGTCGACACCATCCTCGGCCCGGAGATGCGCTCCACCGGCGAGGTCATGGGCATCGACTCGGTCTTCGGCACGGCGTACGCCAAGTCGCAGGCCGCCGCCTACGGTGCGCTGCCGACCAAGGGCCGCGCCTTCGTCTCGGTCGCCAACCGCGACAAGCGCGCGCTGATCTTCCCGGCCCGGGCGCTGGTCGAGCACGGCTTCGAGCTGCTGGCCACCTCCGGCACCGCCGAGGTGCTCAAGCGCAACGGCATCGAGGCCACCGTGGTGCGCAAGAAGAGCGAGGGCACCGGCCCCAACGGCGAGCCGACCATCATCGAGCTCATCCACGAGGGCGCCATCGACCTCATCGTCAACACCCCGTTCGGCACCGGCGGCCGCCTCGACGGCTACGACATCCGCACCGCGGCCGTCGCCCGCGGCGTCCCGTGCCTGACGACGGTGCAGGCGCTTGCCGCCGCCGTCCAGGGCGTCGACGCGCTCAACCGGGGCGACGTCGGGGTCCGCTCCCTCCAGGAACACGCGGAGCACCTGACCGCCGCCCGCGAGGCGTAGGCCCGGGAGGGGGACACCGATCCGGTGTCCCCCTCTCCACGAGCCCCCGCGCCCTGCCCCCGTGGCCCGCGGCACGGGGGGACCCCCAGCCCGCCGTGGAAGGCTTCGCATGTACTCCCTCCTGTTCAACCTGTTCTTCAAGCGCCTCGACCCCGAGCAGGCCCACCACCTCGCCTTCGGGTGGATCCGGCTCGCCGCCCGGATCCCCGGCTTGCGCACCTTCGCCGCCGCGCTGCTCGCGCCGCGGCACCCCGCGCTGCGCACCGAGGCGCTGGGCCGCCGGATGCACGGCCCCTTCGGGCTGGCGGCCGGCTTCGACAAGAACGCCGTCGGTATCGACGGGCTCACCATGCTCGGCTTCGACCACGTCGAGATCGGCACCGTCACCGCCCAGCCGCAGCCGGGCAACCCCAGGCAGCGGCTGTTCCGCCTGGTCGCCGACCGCGCCCTGATCAACCGCATGGGCTTCAACAACGAGGGCTCTGCCGCCGTCGCCGCGCGCCTGGCCGCCCGCAAGGCGGTCTTCCCGACCACGGTCGGCGTCAACATCGGCAAGACCAAGGTCGTCCCGGAGGAGGAGGCGGTCGCCGACTACGTCACCTCCACCGAGCGGCTCGCCGGGCACGCGGACTACCTCGTCGTCAACGTCTCCTCGCCCAACACCCCCGGACTGCGGAACCTGCAGGCCGTCGACCACCTCCGGCCGCTGCTCAGCGCCGTCCGTGAGGCCGCCGACCGCACCGTGACCGATCGCCGCGTCCCCCTGCTGGTCAAGATCGCCCCCGACCTCGCCGACGAGGACGTGGACGCCGTCGCCGACCTGGCCCTCGACATCGGCCTGGACGGCATCATCGCCACCAACACCACCATCGCCCGCGACGGCCTCGGCCTGCGCTCGGACGCCTCGCTGGTCAAGGAGACCGGCGGGCTGTCCGGCGCCCCCCTCAAGGAACGCTCCCTGGAGGTGCTGCGCCGCCTGTACGCCCGCGTCGGCGACCGCATCACCCTCGTCGGCGTGGGCGGGGTCGAGAGCGCGGAGGACGTCTGGCAGCGCATCCTGGCCGGCGCCACCCTCGTGCAGGGCTACAGCGCCTTCGTCTACCGAGGTCCCTTCTGGTGCCGCACGATCCACCGGGACCTCGCGGGGCTGCTGCAGGCCAGCCCGTACGCCACCCTCGCCGACGCCGTCGGCGCAGAGACCCGGAAGGAAGCCACCCCGCGATGAACCCCGAGCCCTTCGGCGCCCGGTTGCGCCGCGCCATGGACACCCGTGGACCGCTCTGCGTCGGCATCGACCCGCACTCCTCCCTGCTCTCCGACTGGGGCCTGCAGGACGACGTCGCCGGACTGGAGCGCTTCACCCGCACCGTGGTGGAGGCGCTGGCCGACCGGGTCGCCGTCCTCAAGCCGCAGAGCGCCTTCTTCGAGCGCTTCGGCTCGCGCGGCATCGCCGTCCTGGAGACGGCCGTCGCCGAGGCCCGCGCGGCCGGTGCCCTGGTGCTGATGGACGCCAAGCGCGGCGACATCGGCTCCACCATGGCCGCGTACGCGGCCACCTACCTGGACCCCGCCTCGTCGCTGTTCTCGGACGCGGTCACCGTCAGCCCGTACCTGGGGTTCGGCTCGCTGCGTCCTGCCCTGGACGCCGCCCGGGCGAGCGGCAGCGGCGTCTTCGTGCTCGCCCTGACCTCCAATCCGGAGGGCGCGGAGGTGCAGCGGTCAACCACGGCGAGCGGCGCGTCCCTCGCGCAGGTGATGCTGAACCACATCGCGGCGGAGAACGAGGGCGACCTGCCGCTCGGATCGGTCGGCGCGGTCGTCGGCGCGACGCTCGACCAGGCGGGTGTGGACCTCGCTGTGAACGGCCCGCTGCTCGCCCCCGGCATCGGGGCCCAGGGCGCGACGGCGGCCGACCTTCCGCGGGTCTTCGGGGAGGCCGTGCGCAACGTCGTGCCGAGCGTCAGCCGGGGCGTACTGAAGCTCGGACCATCGGTCTCCGCACTGCGTGAAGCGGCGGAACGCGAGGCCGCACAGCTCGCCGAAGTCGTCAAGTAGCGGTCAAGACGTCCGGAAACCTGCGCAGATTTGTCCGAAAAGTCCTGGTCGGTTGACGCTGACCAGGACTTTTCTTCTTGTTTGCGCTGACTGACGCCGCTGGGGCCGCTAGTCTCCGTCGAGAGCGCGCAAGCTGCGCGTTTCACGTTGCCCCTGCAGGTGGGGGGCGACTAGGTTCCACACCGGTCCGTATCCGACAGTTCTACTTCCGAGGTGACGTAGGCGTGGCTCTTCCGCCCCTTACCCCTGAACAGCGCGCTGCCGCGCTCGAGAAGGCCGCCGCGGCTCGCCGGGAGCGCGCCGAGGTCAAGAATCGGCTCAAGCACTCCGGCGCCTCGCTGCACGAGGTCATCAAGCAGGGCCAGGAGAACGACGTCATCGGCAAGATGAAGGTCTCCGCCCTCCTGGAGTCCCTGCCCGGCGTGGGCAAGGTCCGCGCCAAGCAGATCATGGAGCGGCTCGGCATCTCCGAGAGCCGCCGGGTCCGTGGGCTCGGCTCCAACCAGATCGCATCCCTGGAGCGCGAGTTCGGCAGCCCTGCTGCCTGACGTTCCCAGCACCCTCCGGGAACCGGGATAATCGCTCCATGAGTGAACGTCCGCGGCTGACCGTGCTCTCCGGCCCCTCGGGGGTCGGCAAGAGCACGGTCGTCGCTCATATGCGCACAGTCCACCCCGAGGTGTGGCTCTCCGTCTCGGCCACCACCCGCAAGCCCCGCCCCGGTGAGAAGCACGGGGTGCACTACTACTTCGTCGAGAACGACGAGTTCGACAAGCTCGTCGCCAACGGCGAACTACTGGAGTGGGCCGAGTTCGCGGGGAACCGGTACGGCACGCCGCGCCAGGCGGTGCTGGAGCGCCTGGAGGCCGGCGAGCCGGTCCTGCTGGAGATCGACCTGCAGGGCGCCCGCCAGGTCCGGGAGTCGATGCCCGAGGCGCAGCTGGTCTTCCTGGCGCCGCCGAGCTGGGACGAGCTGGTCCGCCGGCTCACCGGCCGGGGCACTGAGGCCCCCGAGGTCATCGAGCGCCGGCTGGAGGCCGCGCGGGTCGAGCTGGCGGCCGAGCCGGAGTTCGACACCACCCTGGTGAACACCTCCGTCGAGGACGTCGCGCGCGAGCTGCTAGCCTTGATGGCTGTAGTCTGATCTTTTTGCACCCAATCGGAAGGTAGAGCGTGTCCTCTTCCATCACCACGCCCGAGGGCATCATCAACCCGCCGATCGACGAGCTGCTCGAGGCAACCGACTCGAAGTACAGCCTCGTGATCTACGCGGCCAAGCGTGCCCGTCAGATCAACGCCTACTACTCGCAGCTCGGCGAGGGCCTGCTCGAGTACGTCGGTCCGCTCGTGGACACCCACGTGCACGAGAAGCCGCTGTCGATCGCGCTGCGCGAGATCAACGCGGGTCTGCTGACCTCCGAGGCCGTCGAGGGCCCCGCTCAGTAACCGCGCCCAGGTGTTTCACCACGGGCCCGGCGGCACGACCGCCGGGCCCGTGGTGTGTCATGGGTACTACGCACCACGGTCCAACACAGCGCGGGAGAGGTCGATGGGGAAGCCACAGGTCGTCCTGGGTGTGAGCGGCGGGATCGCCGCCTACAAGGCGTGCGAGCTGCTGCGCCGGTTCACCGAGTCGGGCCACGACGTGCGCGTCGTGCCCACGGCCTCGGCGCTGCACTTCGTCGGTGCGGCCACCTGGTCGGCACTGTCGGGCAACCCCGTCTCGACCGAGGTGTGGGAGAGCGTCCACGAGGTGCCGCACGTGCGCATCGGACAGGGCGCGGACCTCGTCGTGGTCGCCCCCGCCACCGCCGACGTGCTCGCCAAAGCCGCCCACGGGCTCGCCGACGACCTGCTCACCAACACCCTGCTCACCGCGCGCTGTCCCGTGGTGTTCGTGCCCGCCATGCACACCGAGATGTGGGAGCACGCCGCCACCCAGGAGAACGTGGCGACGCTGCGCCGCCGTGGCGCCATCGTCCTCGAGCCCGCGGTCGGCCGCCTCACCGGCGTCGACACCGGCAAGGGCCGGCTGCCCGAGCCCGCCGAGATCTTCGAGGCCTGCCGCCGCGTGCTGCTGCGCGGCCCCCGGGCGCTCGAGACCGACCTGGCCGGACGCCATGTCGTCATCAGCGCCGGCGGTACCCGCGAGCCCCTCGACCCCGTCCGCTACCTGGGCAACCGCTCCTCCGGCAAACAGGGCTACGCCCTGGCCCGCACGGCCCTGGCCCGGGGCGCCCGGGTCACCCTGGTCGCCGCCAACACCGGCCTCGCCGACCCGGCGGGGGCGGACGTGGTGCGTGTGGGCACGGCGGTGCAGCTGCGCGAGGCCGTGTTGAAGGCCGCGTCCGACGCCGACGTGGTCGTGATGGCGGCCGCCGTCGCCGACTTCCGCCCGGCGCGCTACGCCGAGGGCAAGATCAAGAAGAAGGACGGCGAGGAGCCCGCACCCGTGGAACTGGTGCGCAACCCCGACGTGCTCGCCGAGCTTTCAGCCGAACGGCCGCACCCCGCCCAGATCGTCGTCGGCTTCGCCGCCGAGACCGACGACGTCCTCGCCAACGGTCGCGCCAAGCTCGCCCGCAAGGGCTGTGACCTGCTGGTCGTCAACGAGGTGGGGGACCACAAGGCCTTCGGATCCGAGGAGAACGAGGCCGTCGTGCTCGCCGCGGACGGCAGCGAGACCGCCGTGCCGTACGGGCCCAAGGAGGCGCTGGCCGAGCAGGTCTGGGACCTGGTCGCCGCCCGCCTGCCGTGATGACACTTCGGGGCGGTACGTGTCCGCTACTGGCGTTCCGTCCCGAGGTGATGCACAGTGTCGCAGGTCACGGCATATCCAAGGTGCGAGATGCCGTGTCCCTGCACATGGTCGACAGATAAACTGACCCATGGCCCGCCAGGCGCAGCCCTGCGCGAGCCGCCAATGATCAGCCAGCAGCCGCTGCAACCCCAGGGAGCGATGTGTCCCGCCGCCTGTTCACCTCGGAGTCCGTGACCGAGGGTCACCCCGACAAGATCGCTGACCAGATCAGCGACACGATCCTCGACGCGCTGCTCAAGGAGGACCCCTCCTCGCGCGTCGCCGTCGAGACGCTGATCACCACCGGTCTGGTGCACGTCGCCGGAGAGGTCACCACCAAGGGATACGCGGACATCGCGACCCTGGTGCGGAACAAGATCCTGGAGATCGGCTACGACTCGTCGAAGAAGGGTTTCGACGGCGCCTCCTGCGGTGTCTCGGTCTCCATCGGTGCGCAGTCCCCGGACATCGCGCAGGGCGTCGACACGGCGTACGAGAGCCGGGTCGAGGGCGATGACGACGAGCTCGACAAGCAGGGTGCGGGCGACCAGGGCCTGATGTTCGGCTACGCCTGCGACGAGACCCCCGAGCTGATGCCGCTCCCGATCACGCTGGCGCACCGGCTCTCCCGGCGGCTGTCCGAGGTCCGCAAGAACGGGACCATCCCCTACCTGCGCCCGGACGGCAAGACCCAGGTCACCATCGAGTACAACGGCGACAAGGCCGTGCGCCTCGACACCGTGGTGGTCTCCTCGCAGCACGCCAGCGACATCGACCTCGAGTCGCTGCTCGCGCCCGACATCCGCGAGTTCGTCGTGGAGCCGGAGCTGAAGGCGCTGCTCGACGACGGCATCAAGATCGACACCGACGGGTACCGGCTGCTGGTCAACCCCACCGGGCGCTTCGAGATCGGCGGCCCGATGGGCGACGCCGGCCTCACCGGCCGCAAGATCATCATCGACACCTACGGCGGCATGGCCCGCCACGGCGGCGGCGCCTTCTCCGGCAAGGACCCGTCCAAGGTCGACCGCTCCGCCGCCTACGCCATGCGCTGGGTCGCCAAGAACGTCGTCGCCGCGGGCCTCGCCTCGCGCTGCGAGGTCCAGGTCGCCTACGCGATCGGCAAGGCCGAGCCCGTCGGCCTGTTCGTGGAGACCTTCGGCACCCACACCGTGGACCACGAGAAGATCGAGCAGGCCATCGGTCAGGTCTTCGACCTCCGCCCGGCCGCGATCATCCGCGACCTCGACCTGCTGCGCCCGATCTACTCCCAGACCGCGGCGTACGGCCACTTCGGTCGCGAGCTGCCGGACTTCACCTGGGAGCGCACCGACCGCGTCGAGGCGCTGCGCCAGGCGGCCGGCCTCTAGGCGTGTCGTCGGGGGCGCGCCCGCCCCACGCCTGACGACGGCCCCGGACCCCAGCGGTCCGGGGCCGTCGGCGTGCGCGGGGACACCTCCGGCGGCGTCCGGTGTCCGACGCGTCTGGTAACACTGAGGCTGTGAGCAGCGAGGACGACCGGCAGGTGTCCCCGGCGGCGGAGCCGCACGGGGGAGAGCAGCTCGCGCTCATCCGGGAGACGGTGCGCAAGGCCAAGGAGCCCCGCGCCAAGCCGCGGACCTGGCGGGGCGCGGCGCTGGCCGAGGGGCTGCCGGTGGCCCGCGTCCTGGTCGACAAGGGTCTGCTCCACCTCGACCAGTACTTCGACTACGCGGTGCCCGCCGCGATGGACGCGGAGGCGCGGCCCGGCGTGCGCGTCCGGGTGCGCTTCGGCGGCCGCGTCGGCAAGGGCGGCCGCCGCGAGGGCGGGGAGCTGCACGACGGCTTCATCGTGGACCGCCTCCCCGAGAGCGACTACCGCGGCCCCCTCGCCCCGCTCGCCCAGGTCCTGTCGCCCGAGGAGGTGCTGACACCCGGGCTGCTGCGGCTGTGCCGGGCCGTCGCCGACCGCTACGCGGGCGCCCTCGCCGACATCGTGCAGCTCGCGGTGCCACCGCGCCGGGCCAAGGTCGAGGCGGAGCCGGTACGGGAGCCGCTGCCCGTTCCCGGCGCGCCCGAGCCCGGGCCGTGGCGGCGCTACCCGACCGGGCCGGCGTTCCTGCAGGCGCTGGCCCGCGGCGACACCCCGCGGGCGGTGTGGACGGCGCTGCCCGGGCCCCACTGGCCCGAGGAGATCGCCCGCGCCATGGCGGCGACGCTCGCCTCGGGACGCGGGGCGCTTGCCGTCGTACCGGACGGCCGCGCGGCCGCCCGCGTCGACGAGGCGCTGACCGCGATCGTCGGCGAAGGCCGCCATGTGCTGCTGACCGCCGACGCCGGGCCGGAGGAGCGGTACCGCCGCTGGCTGGCGGTGAGCCGGGGCAGCGTACGCGCCGTCGTCGGCACCCGGGCCGCGATGTTCGCGCCCGTGGCGGAGCTGGGGCTGGCCGTGCTCTGGGACGACGGCGACTCCAGCCACGCCGAGCAGCACGCACCGCAGCCGCACGCCCGGGACGTCCTGCTGCTGCGGGCCGCGGAGGAGCGGGCGGGCTTCCTTCTCGGCGGGCTCACCTGCACCGTGGAGGGCGCGCAGCTGGTCGACACCCAGTGGGCGCTGCCGCTGACCGCACCGCGCGAGCAGGTCCGGGCCGCCGCGCCCCTGGTCCGTACCGTCGGCGAGGGCGACGAGGCGCGGGACGCCGCGGCGCGCGTGGCGCGGCTGCCGTCGGTGGCGTGGCAGGTGACGCGGGACGCGCTGCAGCGCGGCCCGGTGCTGGTGCAGGTGCCCCGGCGGGGCTACGTGCCGCGGCTGGCCTGCGAGCGCTGCCGCGAACCCGCCCGGTGCGCGCACTGCGCGGGACCGCTGCAGCTCGGCGACGGGGAGAGCGCGCCGCACTGCGGCTGGTGCGGGCGGCCCGAGGCGGCCTGGCACTGCAAGGAGTGCGGCGGCTTCCGGCTGCGCGCGCAGGTGGTCGGTGCCCGGCGCACCGCCGACGAGCTCGGCCGGGCCTTCCCCAAGGTGCCGGTGCGGACCTCAGGGCGCGACGGGGTACTGGCCTCGGTGCCCGGCACGCCCTCGCTGGTGATCTCGACCCCGGGCGCGGAACCGGTCGCGGAGGGCGGCTACGCCGCGGCGCTGCTGCTGGACGGCTGGGCGCTGCTCAACCGCCCGGACCTGCGGGCGGGGGAGGAGACCCTGCGCCGCTGGGCCGCCGCGGCGGCATTGGTGCGCCCGGCCGGCGAGGGCGGCACGGTGGTCGTCCTCGGGGAGCCCACGCTGCGTCCGGTGCAGGCCCTCGTCCGCTGGGACCCGGTCGGCCACGCGGTGCGCGAGCTGGCCGAACGCGCCGAGCTGGGCTTCCCCCCGGTCTCCCGGATGGCCGCCGTCAGCGGCCGCCCCGCCGCCGTCGCCGACCTGCTGGCCACGGTCCGGCTCCCGGAGGGCACCGACGTGCTCGGCCCGGTGCCGCTGCCGATCACCGATCCCGCGCGGCCCCGTCGTTCCGGGGACACGCCACCCGGCGAGCGCTGGGAGCGCGTGCTGCTGCGCGTGCCGCCGGGCAAGGGCTCCGCCCTGGCCGCCGCGCTGAAGTCCGCGCAGACCGCCCGCATCGCCCGCAAGGAGCCCGACCCGGTCCGGGTCCGCATCGACCCGCCCGACATCGGCTAGCGCCCCGGGCGGCGAGCAAGGCGTCGGCGTTGCCGTCCGCGTGGGGCGCACGCAGGGAGCCCGCCCCGTGTGGCGCCCGTGGCGGGAGTCGGCCGGTGGCGAGTGCGTCCTCGTCGGCTCGGCGCCGCGAGGGTGTCTCCGGCCGATGGCGTCGCGTTCAGTCCGCGCAGCCCGCCGCCCTGGCGGGCGTCGCACTCCGCGGGGGCGCTCGCATCAGCCGCTGCCGGCCGGACCCGGGCGGGGACCCGGCGGTGGGTGCGGGCGGGGAGAGCCGATCACCGGTGCCGGGCAGTCCTGCTGTTCGCGGGGCACCCATCGCGTGGGCCTGGGGAAGTGGGCGCTGTCGGGTGTTCCGGCCGGCAATGAGGCCGCCTTGGCGGCCGCGTTGGCCGTACGAGGGAGCCGGGCCCGGGTAGAGCCCCCGGTCCTGGGGGAGCACCGCGGGGTGGGGGCACCCCCGGCCGAAGGCTGGGGGAGGGACTTTGACGACAGGACCCAGCACTGCCGGGTCGCCGGTAGGAGGCACCCGGCTGCGGGCGGCGGCCGGGGAGGGCCGGTCGTCGATCGCGTACGACCCCGCCGTCCGGGAGACACCCCAGGTGGCGGGCGCTGGGAGCGGATGCTGCGGTCGGGGAAATGCGCTTGACGCACCGTCCTAGGGTTCCGGGTATGACCAGCACGCTCCGTCTGGAGAAGATCACCCCCGACAACGTCGGCGCCGCGATCGCCCTGAAGGTCCGCCCCGACCAGGAACACCTGGTGGCGCCGGTCGTGAAGTCCCTCGCGGAGGCGTACGCGTACGGGGAGACGGCCTGGCCCCGGCTGATCGTCGACGGCGACCGGATCGTCGGTTTCCTGATGGCCTTCTTCGACATCGACTTCGCGGCCGACGGAACCGGCACCGACCTCCGCTCCGGTCTGTGGCGCCTCGCCGTCGCGGCGGGCGAACAGGGCCGTGGCTACGGCAGGTTCGCCGTCGAGTCCGTGGCGGCGGAGATCCTGCGCCGGGGCGGCACCCGGGTCACCACCACCTGGCATCCCGGCGAGGACGGCCCGGAACGTTTCTACCTGGGGCTCGGCTTCCGGCCCACGGGGGAGTCAAGCGGCGGCCAGACCGTGGGGGAGCTGGAGCTGGATCCGGCCCGGCTGCCCGCGGAGCACCGGCGGCCCTGACCGCGGTGCGCCCGTGCCCGTACGTGCCCGTACGCGCCCGCCCCGGCGGCCGTCCTGTCGGCGTGGCGGGCGGCGGGGCGGGCGTGCCCGGGGAGCCGCCGGATCAGCCGGTGCGCGGGGAGGGGACCGCTCCGGGGACGGCCTCGTCGCGGGGGGCGGGGGCGGCGTGCGCGGGCATCGCGCGGGCCGCGGGCACGGAGGGCACCACCGCCGGGGCCGGGGGGTCGCCGTGGACCTCCGCCACGGCCGCTCCGGGCGGCGCCGAGCGCCGGTTGCCGTACCGCCGGTGGACGGCCTGCTTGGTGACGCCCAGCGCGGAGCCGACGGCGTCCCAGCTGAAGCCCAGGGAGCGGTCGAACTCGACGGCGGCGGTCACCAGGGTCTCGACGCTGTCCCGCAGCTCCTGGGCGAGCCGGACGGTGGGGGCGGGGGCGCGGCCGTAGACCACGAATCCCGCGGACGGCCCGCCCCGGCGGGGACGGTAGACGTTGCCCAGCTGGGTGGTGAGGGTGCGCAGCGCGTCGACCTGTCGGCGGACCCGCTCGATGTCCCGCACCAGCAGGTGAAGGCTCGCCCTGGCCTGGGCGTCATGAGTTGCGTGTTCGGGCATCAACTGGCCTCTCGAACCGGCTCTTGTGGGTCAAACTCCATTGACCAACGCGCCAGACTCCCGTGGAGTCACGCATAAGGGGCGCATCGCACCCTTCGGGGGGCGTGCGCAGGGGTGCGCGCCCCCACCCCACCGGCCCATAGACTGGTGCGGTTGCCCTGTCCCCGTCCGACCACGGAGCCACCGCGTGTCCATCCAGCCGATCCGCCTCTTCGGCGACCCCGTGCTGCGCATGACGGCGCAGCCCGTGACCGTCTTCGACAAAGAGCTGCGCACCCTCGTCAAGGACCTCGAGGAGACCATGAAGGACGCCCCCGGCGCAGGCCTGGCGGCTCCTCAGATCGGCGTCTCGCTGCGGGTGTTCACCTACCACGTCGACGGCGAGCTGGGCCATCTGGTCAACCCGGACCTCAGCCTGAGCGAGGAGGAGCAGGACGGCCCCGAGGGCTGCCTGTCCCTGCCCGGGCTGCGCTTCGACACCAAGCGGGCCCACGGCGTCGTCGCCCGGGGCTTCAACATGCACGGCGACCCGGTGACCATCGAGGGCACCCAGTTGCTCGCCCGCTGCATCCAGCACGAGACCGACCACCTCGACGGCATCATCTTCATCGACCGCCTCGACCGCGAGCAGCGCAAGGCCGCGATGAAGGCGATACGCGAGGCCGAGTGGGCCGGTCGGCCCGCGCCCCAGGTCCGCGTCTCCCCGCACAGCACCTTCGGCCGCGCACTGTAGGGCCGCGCACTGCAGAAAGGCACCCCGCACGCATGAGGCTCGTCTTCGCCGGCACCCCCGAGGTCGCCGTTCCCGCCCTCGACGCCCTGATCGCCTCCGGCCGGCACGAGGTCGTCGCCGTCGTCACCCGGCCGGACGCCACCGCGGGGCGCGGCCGCAAGCTCGTCGCCAGCCCGGTGGCCCAGCGCGCGGAGGAGGCCGGCATCGAGGTCCTCAAGCCCGCCAGGCCCCGCGACGAGGACTTCCTCGCCCGGCTCCGGGAGATCGCCCCCGACTGCTGCCCGGTCGTCGCCTACGGTGCGCTGCTGCCCCGCGTCGCCCTCGACGTGCCCGCCCACGGCTGGGTCAACCTGCACTTCTCGCTGCTCCCCGCCTGGCGCGGCGCCGCCCCGGTGCAGCACGCCGTCATGGCGGGCGACGAGGTCACCGGGGCCGCGACCTTCCTCATCGAGGAGGGACTGGACTCCGGGCCGGTGTACGGCGTCGTCACCGAGGACGTCCGGCCCCGCGACACCAGCGGCGACCTGCTCACCCGGCTCTCGCACAGCGGTGCGAAACTGCTCTCCGCCACCATGGACGGCATCGAGGACGGCGCGCTGGTCGCCCGGCCGCAGCCCGCCGAGGGCGTCAGCCTGGCGCCCAAGATCACCGTCGACGACGCCCAGGTCGACTGGAACGCCCCGGCGCTGCGGGTGGACCGGCTGGTCCGGGGCTGCACCCCGGCGCCCGGCGCCTGGACCCTGATCGGTGGCGAGCGCCTCAAGGTCGGCCCCGTCACCCTGTTGCCCGAGCGCACCGACCTGGCGCCCGGCGAGCTGGAGGTCACCAAGCGCGCCGTGTACGTGGGCACCGGCAGCCACGCCGTGGAGCTCGGCGAGGTGCGTCCGCAGGGCAAGAAGCCGATGCCCGCCGCCGACTGGGCGCGCGGCGTCCGCGTCCCCTCCGGCGACCGGCTCGGCGCCTGACCGCGCCTCCCACGTACGCTCGAAGCGGGGCGCACCGCGCCCCGCCGTACCACCGACACTTCCGGAGCACCTTCCACGTGAGCGAACCGTCACGCCGCCGACCGCAGCCCGCCGCCCGTCAGGGCCGCACCCAGGGCAGGCCCCCGCAGGGCGGCCGGCCCTACCGCAAGCCCCAGCGCGACCCCGTGCGCATCCTGGCGTTCGAGGCGCTGAGGGCGGTCGACGAGCGCGACGCCTACGCCAACCTCGTCCTGCCCTCGCTGCTGCGCGAGGCCGAGGCCGAGGCGGCACGCAAGGGCCGGGAGTTCGACCGGCGCGACGCGGCGCTCGCCACCGAGCTGGTCTACGGCACCCTGCGCCGTCAGGGCACGTACGACGCCGTGATCGCGGCCTGCGTCGACCGGCCGCTGCGCGAGGTCGACCCGCCCGTGCTGGACGTGTTGTCGCTCGGTGCCCACCAGCTGCTGGGCACCCGCATCCCCAGCCACGCCGCCGTCTCCGCCACCGTCGAGCTGGCCCGCGTGGTCCTCGGCGACGGGCGCGCGAAGTTCGTCAACGCGGTGCTGCGCCGGATCGCCGCACAGGAGCTGGACGCCTGGCTGGACGAGGTGGCGCCGCCCTACGACGAGGACCCCGAGGACCACCTCGCCGTCGTCCACTCGCACCCGCGCTGGATCGTCTCGGCCCTGTGGGACGCCCTCGGCGGCGGCCGCGCGGGCATGGAGGAGCTGCTCGCGGCCGACAACGAGCGCCCCGAGGTCACCCTCGTCGCGCGCCCCGGCCGCGCCACCCCGCAGGAGCTCGCCGACGCGCTTCCCGCGGACGCCACCCTCCCCGGCCGCTGGTCCCCGTGGGCGGTCCGGCTCGCCGAGGGCGGCGACCCCGCGACCATCGAGGCGGTGCGGGAGGGCCGCGCCGGCGTCCAGGACGAGGGCAGCCAGCTCGTCGCCGCCGCCCTGGCCGCGGCCCCGCTCGGCGAGGGCCCCGACCGGCTCTGGCTGGACGGCTGCGCCGGCCCCGGCGGCAAGGCGGCCCTGCTCGGCGCGCTCGCCGCGGAGCGTGGGGCGGCCCTGGTCGCCTCCGAGAAGCAGCTGCACCGGGCCCGCCTGGTGGCCCGCGCCCTGGCCGGCAACCCCGGGCCGTTCGAGGTGATCGTCGCCGACGGCACCCGGCCCGCCTGGCGCCCGGGCGCCTTCGACCGTGTCCTGGTCGACGTGCCCTGCACCGGCCTCGGCGCCCTGCGCCGCCGCCCCGAGGCGCGCTGGCGCCGGCGCGCCGAGGACGTCCCGGGCTTCGCGCCCCTGCAGCGCGGCCTGCTGGAGTCCGCCCTGCGCGCGGTGCGCGTCGGCGGGGTCGTCGGTTACGCGACCTGCTCCCCGCATCCGGCCGAGACCCGTGCCGTCGTGGAGGACGTCCTGGGCCAGCCGGGGGCCGTCCCCGCCGAATTCGTCGACGCCCGCCCCCTCATGCCCGGGGTCCCCGACCTCGGCGAGGGCCCCGACGTCCAGCTCTGGCCCCACCTGCACGGCACCGACGCGATGTACCTCGCCCTGCTGCGCCGCACAGGGGAATGACCGCGCGGGTGCGGCCCGGACATCCGGGCCGCACCCGCGCGGCGGAGACTCAGCAGTAGAGGTTGGCACCCTGGCTGACGCCCAGGATCGCCGTGAACTGCTGGTACTTGCTCACCCGGCTCTGCACCTGCGCCGGGTTGCGGCCGTCGCATTCCAGCGATCCGTTGATGGAGCGGATCGTCTGGCCGAAGCCCGCCTGGTTCACCATGGCGTTGTGCGGGGTCATGGTGCCGGGGCCGCTCTGGGTGTTCCAGTACCAAAGACCCGTGCGCCAGGCCACGGCCGCGTCCTGCTCCACGCGCCAGGGGTTGCCCAGCAGGTCGATGCCGAGGGCGTCGCCCGCCGCCTTGTAGTTGAAGTTCCAGCTGAGCTGGATCGGGCCGCGGCCGTAGTACGCGGCCTGGCCGGCCGGGCAGCCGTAGGGCTGGCCCCAGTCGCAGTAGTGCGGGTAGTTGGCCGTGTTCTGCTCGACCACGTACACCAGCCCGCCCGTCTCGTGGCTGACGTTGGCGAGGAAGGCGGCGGCCTCCTGCTTCTTCACGGTGTCGCTGCCGGAGTTGGCGAAGCCCGGGTAGGAGCTCAGGGCCGCGACCAGGCCGCTGTAGGTGTAGAAGCCGTTGCGGCCCGGGAACATCTGGTTGAACTGGGCCTCGCTGACGACGAATCCGGACGGGTTCGTGCCGCCACCGCCGCTCGCGGGGGCGTTCCACTTCTGGTTCGCCCCGCCGGTGCAGGTCCAGATCTGCAGCCGGGTGGCGTTGGCGGAGTTGTTGTCCCGGACGTCCAGGCACTTGTTGGCGGCGGGGTTGACGATGTCGCGCGCCGCGGTGACGACCCACTGCTGGTTGGCGCTGCCCGCGCAGTCCCACAACTGGACCGCGGCCCCGTCGGCGGTGCCGCGGTCGACGACGTCGAGGCACTTGCCGAGCGCGCGCAGCGTGCCGTCACCGGGGTTGGACCAGCGCTGGGCGTTGGTCCCGTTGCAGTCGTAGAGCTGTACGGCGGTGCCGTTGGCGCTGCTGGCCGCGGCGACGTCGACGCACTTGCCCGCCAGGCCGCTGATCTGGCCGTCCGCCGCGCGGGCGGTCGGCGTCGCGACGAACAAGGTGGCCAGGAGCGCCGCGAGGACGGCGAACACCGCGGACGGGCCCAGGACGGTACGCCCTGCGGGGAGCCGTCCGGCGAGGGACGTGGACATGGGGGAGTCGCTCCTTACCCGGCCAGAGGCCGCGGTCGTGGGGGAGGGAGCTTGGCGGGGGTGCTCCGCACGGCGGGCACGGGTCTTTCCGAGGAGGTCACGCACGGGCGCGGCGCGGCGTGCGTCGTGTCCGGGACGGCGTGAACTTCCCTGCTGCGCCGTCCCGTTGAGCCCAGCTAGGTCTAGACCATGCCAGGGTGACGGGGTCACGTCAATACTTGAAGGAACGTGCGGGCCGGCGCCCGCGGCGCCACGACACACCCCTGTCCTGCGCCCCCGGCCCCAGCGGCGAGAATCATCCTGGAACGGCAGGCCCCGAACCGCTGATCCGGCAGGCCGCGCGCCGCGCGGCCGCCGGCAGCCGGGCCGTACAGGAAGGAACGACCGCGATGCCCGCGGAGAGCAACTGGGGCGGCAACGTCGCCTTCACCGCACGAAGCCTCCACCACCCCGAGTCCGTCACCGAGCTGCAGGAGATCGTGGCCCGGTCCCCACGGGTGCGCGCCCTCGGGACCCGGCACTCCTTCAGCACCGTCGCCGACACCGACGGCGAGCACGTCTCGACCTCGCGGCTGCCCGCCGTGATCGACGTCGACCGCACCGCCCGTACCGCCACGGTCGCCTCGGGGCTGCGCTTCGGCGAGATCGTCCGCGCGATCGACGAGGCGGGTCTGGCGCTGCACAACCTCGGCTCCCTGCCGCACATCTCCGTCGCCGGTGCGTGCGCCACCGGCACGCACGGTTCCGGCACCGGGCGGCGCAGCCTGGCCGGCGCGGTCAGCGCGCTGACCATGGTCACCGCCGACGGCGAGCTCGCCGAAATCCATCGCGGCGATCCTGACTTCGACGGCTCCGTCGTCGCCCTGGGCGCCCTGGGCGTCGTGACACGGCTGACCCTCGACCTCGTCCCGTCCTTCGCCGTGCGCCAGACCGTCTACGAGGACATGCCGAAGGAGGAGTTCCTCGGGAACTTCGACACGGTGATGTCGGCGGGGTACAGCGTGTCGGTCTTCACCCGCTGGCGCGACCGTGCCGTCGACCAGGTGTGGCGCAAGGAGCGGGTCGAGGCCGACGGGGCGGAGTCCGTACCGCAGACGTGGTTCGGGGCCACCGCGGCCGACGGGCCACGGCACCCGATCCCGGGGATGCCCGGCACGCACTGCACCCCGCAGCAGGGCCTGGTCGGCCCCTGGTACGAGCGGTTGCCGCACTTCCGCCTGGAGTTCACCCCGAGCAGCGGCGAGGAGATCCAGTCGGAGTTCTTCGTCGACCGGCGGGACGCGGTGGCGGCGTTCGACGCCCTGTGGCGGGTGCGGGAGCGGTTCTCGTCCGAAGTGCTGATCGGCGAGATCCGCACCGTGGCGGCCGACTCCCTCTGGCTCAGCCCCGCCCACGGACGCGACAGCGTCGCCTTCCACTTCACCTGGATCCCGGACGTCCCGGCGGTGACGCTGGCGGTCCAGGTCGTCGAGGAGGCCCTGCGTCCCTTCTCCGCCCGACCGCACTGGGGCAAGTTCTTCACCCCGTCGCCCGCCGCACTGCGCGAGCTCTACCCGCGCTACGACGACTTCCGGCGGCTCGCCGCCCGGTTCGACCCCGCAGAGGTCTTCCGCAACACCTTCATGCGCGAGCACTTCCCGGACTGACCGGGCGTCCGCGCGGAGCGTCGCTGACGTGCCGCACGCCGGGGGCGGTCATAGACTGACCGCGGTCGAAATGTCCTGTACGAGAGGGTTGGGCATCATGTCCAAGCGAGGCAACAAGCGGCGCGCCCGGAAGAAGAAGGGCGCCAACCACGGCAAGCGTCCCAACGCGTGACACCCGCCGTGCCGCACGTGACCCCCCGCGCCCGGCGCGGGGGGTCACTGCTGTCCGGCGGACGTCACGAACCGGCGTGCGGGGCGGCGGGCGCGGCCGGTTCCCCGGCCGGTGCCGCGGCGCGGGGGCGGTCCAGGCGGCTCGGCCACCACACGCGGTGCCGCAGGTCGAGGGTGAGCGCGGTGACCAGCACCGACCGCACGACCAGGGTGTCCAGCAGGACGCCGAAGGCCACCGCGAAGCCGATCTCCGCGAAGCCCACGACGGGCAGTGTCGCCAGGGCCGCGAACGTGCCGGCGAGCACCAGGCCCGCGGAGGTGATGACACCGCCGGTCGCCGCGAGGCCGGTGAGGGTTCCCTCGCGGGTCCCGGACTGCGCGCTCTCCTCGCGGATCCGCGTCATCAGGAAGATGTTGTAGTCGATGCCCAGCGCCACCAGGAACACGAAGACGAACAGCGGGAAGGCCGTGTCCTCGCCCTGGAAGCCGAAGACGTGGCGGAAGGCGAGCACGCTGACTCCGAGCGCGGCGGCGAAGGAGAGCACCACGGTCGCGATGAGCACCAGCGGGGCGGTGAGGGCCCGCAGCAGGATGCTCAGGATCACCAGCACGACGACGAGGATCATGGGGATGAGCAGCTTGTTGTCGTGCGCCGCGGCGCGGCCCGCATCGAGCAGTGCCGCCGTACCGCCGCCGACCTTGGCGTCGGCACCCGGCACGGCGTGCAGGATCCCGCGGGCGCGGTCCACGGTGTCCTTGGCGGCCTGGCTGTCGGCCGGGTCGGTGAGCGTGGCCTCCAGGTAGACCCGGCCGTCCTTCTGCGCGGGTGCGCCCTTCGGCACGAGCGCTGAGCCCGGTGCGATGCCCTCGATGCCGTCGAGCGCGGCCTTGACCTGCTCCGCCGCATCCGCGTCGGCGATCACCACCAGCGGCTGTCCGGAGCCG
This sequence comes from Streptomyces sp. NBC_00510, assembly GCA_036013505.1. NCBI lineage: Bacteria > Bacillati > Actinomycetota > Actinomycetes > Kitasatosporales > Streptomycetaceae > Streptomyces > Streptomyces sp. NBC_00510. The sequence continues at coordinate 7,644,592 of CP107851.1, forward strand.
GCGGGGAAGTAGCGGGACTCGACCTGCTGGCCGGTGACGGAGTCGGGGGTCCCGGTGAAGCTCTGGGCGTTGCTCAGGCCCGCCGCCTCCAGGCCGATCAGGCCCAGCGAGAGCGCGGCCAGCACGGCGGCGGTGCCCACCCACACCGCGCGCGGCCGGCGGTCGATGCGGCGGCCCACCCGGGACCACACACCGTTCCGGGTGGGTTCGACGGAACCGGCGTGCGGGACGGCGGGCCAGAACACCCAGCGGCCCACGACGACCAGCAGGGCGGGGAAGAGCGTCAGCATGGCGGCCAGGCCGATGACGACGCCGACGGCGGCGACCGGCCCGAGCCCGGAGGTCGAGTTCATCTCGGCGGCCAGCAGGCACAGCATGCTCACCGCGACCGTGGCGGCACTGGCGACGATCGCAGGCCCCGCCCGGTGCAGGGCCAGCGCCATGGCCTCGTGGCGGTCCTCGTGGCGGCGCAGCTCCTCGCGGTAGCGGGCGACCAGCAGCAGCGCGTAGTCCGTGCCGGCGCCGAACACCAGGACGGTGAGGATGCCCGCGCTCTGCGCGTTGACGACGAGGTCGGCGTGCTCGGCCAGCAGGTAGACCGCCGCCTGCGCGGTGAACAGCGCCCCGACGACCGAGATGACCGGCAGCAGGATGAGGGTGACGCTGCGGTAGGTCAGCAGCAGGATGACGACGACCACGGCGAGCGCGCTGTACAGCAAGGTGCCGTCGATGCCCTCGAAGGCCTCGGCGGAGTCGGCCGCGAAGCCACCGGGTCCGGTGATGTGCACCTCGAGGCCGCCGGTGTCGTCGCCGGTGACGGCGCGGATGCCGGCGACCGCGTCCGCGATGCCCGTCCAGCCGCCCTCGTCCACGCCGATGGGGACGATGAGCTGCGCGGCGCGCGGGCCGGCGGCGCGTTCCTCGTACACCGGGCCGACGGTGCGGCCGCCGAAGACGCCGTGATCGGTCATCCGCCGTATCTGCGCGGCGTCCTGACCGACCGTCGCACGGTCGTCCTCGGTCAGTCCGCCGGGGCGCGCGTAGACCACGACGGCGGGGGCGGTGTCGGGCAGGAACCGCTTCTGCAGCTCCAGGACCTGGGTGGACTCCGCGTTGCCCGGCAGCCAGGAGGAGGAGTCGTTCTGCTGCGCGTCCGTGAGCTTCTGGGCCAGCGGCGCCACCGCCACCAGCAGGACCAGCCAGAGCGCGAGCACGACCCATTTGCCGCGCCGGCCGCAGACCAGGACCGCCCAGCCGTGTGGAGCCTTCACACCCGCCACCTCCGCCTCGCCAAGGCGTCCCCCGAGGAGTGCTCCCGATCCGCACAGCATCCCACGCCCGGAAGGGCCGTGCGGGGTGGTTTTCCACAGCCGTCCGCCCGGTGCGCGGGGAGGGGCCCGGCACCGCCATACTGGGACCATGGCCGTGCAGATCAACCCCAGTATTCTCTCCGCCGACTTCGCGCGCCTCGCCGACGAGGCGCGGGCCGTCGAAGGCGCGGACTGGCTCCACGTCGACGTGATGGACAATCACTTCGTCCCCAACCTGACGCTCGGCGTGCCGGTCGTGGAGTCCCTCCACAAGGCGACCAAGACCCCGCTCGACTGCCATCTGATGATCGCCGATCCGGATCGCTGGGCCCCGGCCTACGTCGAGGCGGGCGCGGGTTCCGTCACCTTCCACGTCGAGGCGGCCGCCGCGCCGGTGCGCCTGGCCCGGGAGATCCGCGCCAAGGGCGCGCGGGCCTCGATGGCGCTCAGGCCGGCGACGCCGGTCGAGCCGTACGAGGACCTGCTGCCCGAGCTCGACATGCTGCTGATCATGACCGTGGAACCGGGCTTCGGCGGTCAGGCCTTCCTCGACATCATGCTGCCCAAGATCCGGCGCGCCCGGAAGCTGATCGACAAGCACGGGCTGGACCTGTGGCTGCAGGTCGACGGGGGCGTCTCGGCCGCCACCATCGAGCGCTGCGCCGAGGCCGGAGCGGACGTCTTCGTGGCCGGTTCGGCCGTCTACGGAGCCGAGGACCCGGCCGAGGCCGTACGGGGGCTGCGCAAGCAGGCGGCGGCCGCCTGCGCGCACTGACCACTCCGTGAGCAGCGTGCTCCGGTACTCCGTAGTACGTGCGAGGATGAGCGCGGAGCCGATCAGATGGGCAACTGGGGAGAGAACGTGACCACAGGCCGCACAGGGGTGCGCATGGGCCCCGGCGAGATGGTCCAGGCGGCGGCGATGGCGCGCCGCTTCTACCTGGAGGGAAAATCCAAGATCCAGATCGCCGAGGAGTTCGGCGTGAGCCGCTTCAAGGTGGCGCGGGTCCTGGAGACGGCCCTCGAACGTGACCTCGTGCGCATCGAGATCAGGGTCCCGGCCGAGCTCGACGCCGAACGCTCCGACGCCCTGCGCGCCCGCTACGGGCTGCGGCACGCCGTCGTCGTCGAGTCGCCCGCCGACGAGACCGACGGACCCGACCCGGAGAACCTGGGCGCGGTCGCCGCGCAGCTGCTCGGCGAGCTGGTCAGCGAGGGCGACGTGCTCGGCCTCGCCTGGGGGCGCTCCATCATCACCATGGCCAACGCCCTCGACCGGCTGCCGCCGTGCACCGTCGTCCAGCTCACCGGCGTGTACGACGCCGGCACCGCCGACCGCGGCTCGGTCGAGGCGGTCCGCACCGCCGCGGCCGTCTCCGGCGGCGAGGCCCACCCCATGTACGCCCCCATGGTGCTGCCCGACCCGGCGACGGCGGCGGCGCTGCGCGCCCAGAGCGGCATCGCGGCCGCCATGAGCTACTTCGACAAGGTCACCGTGGCCGTGGTGTCGATCGGCTCCTGGGCGGCCGGCATCTCCACCGTCCACGACGCCCTGACCGACGCCGAGCGGGAGCACTACGCCTCCCTCGGCGTCGCCGCGGAGATGTCCTCGCACCTCTTCGACGCCGAGGGCCTGCTGGTCGGCCGTGACCTGGGCGAGCGCTGCATCACGATCGAGGCGGACCGGCTGCGCCGCATCCCCGAGGTGCTCGCCATCGCCGGCGGGCTGCGCAAGGCCGCCGCGGTCGACGCCGTGCTCCGGTCCGGCCTGGTCACCAGCATCGTGACGGACACCGCCGCCGCCGACTACCTGCTGGACTCCACCGCGCCCATGCCGCGGCCCGCCCTCGACCGCGTGGACCCCGAGGCGCTCCGCGAGTTCTAGTCCACCGCCCACCGCCCACCGTCCGCGCGCGTGCCCTGCGCGGCGGGCGTCGTGGGCTGTGGCAGCATCGCGGCATGCCGACCGGCCCCGTCCGCCGTGCCACCGTGATCGCCGCCGCCTTGCTGGGCTGCCTCGCGCTGCTGCTCACCGGCTGCTCCCCGCCCGCCACCGAACCCGTGGGGGCGCTGCCCACGGTGGCGGTCACGAGCCTGCCGCCGGAGGCCCGCGAGACGCTCCTGCTGATCGACGCGGGCGGCCCCTTCCCGTACGCGAAGGACGGCACCGTCTTCAACAACTTCGAGGGCCTGCTGCCCGCGCACCCACGCGGCTACTACCACGAGTACACCGTCCCGACCCCGGGGGCGAGCGACCGCGGCGCCCGGCGCTTCGTGACCGGCTCCGGCGGGGAGGTCTACTACACCGACGACCACTACCAGAGCTTCAGGGCGGTCCGCAGATGACGGCAACGACGGTGCTGGACCTGCACGGGGTCACCACCAAGAGCGCGTTCATGGACCGCTGCGCCGAGCAGTTGCGGCTGCCCGGCTGGTTCGGCCGCAACTGGGACGCCCTGTACGACTGCCTCACCGACCTGCCGGACCCCGCGCGGGGCGGGCTGCGCCTGGTCGTCCGCGGCTGGCCCGACTTCGCGGCGGCCGAACCGGGGGAGTGGCGGACCGCGCGCCGGGTCCTCGCGGACGCCGCCGCCTTCCACGACCGGGCCGTGCTCCCCTTCGACGTCGTCCTGGAGGAACCTACGAGCGACCCTTCGTGAGCGCCGGAGTTTCCTCCGTGTTCGTTCCGGCCCGGTCCGTGCAAAAATGAAGTACGTGCGTTTCCTCAATGATGCAAAGCCTCCGTACGACCTGACGTACGACGACGTGTTCATGGTCCCCAGCCGCTCGGCGGTGGGTTCCCGCCAAGCGGTCGACCTCTCGGCCCCGGACGGCACCGGTACCACCATCCCGCTCGTGGTCGCCAACATGACCGCCATCGCCGGTCGCCGCATGGCCGAGACCGTCGCCCGGCGCGGAGGTCTGGTGGTCATCCCCCAGGACATCCCGATCGAGGTGATCGCCGAGGTGATCACCTGGGTGAAGCAGCGGCACCTCGTGCTCGACACCCCGATCGTGCTCGGCCCGCACGCCACCGTCGCCGACGCCTTGGCGCTGCTGCCCAAGCGGGCGCACGGCGCCGCGGTCGTCGTCGAGGACGGCCGTCCGGTCGGCATCGTCACCGAGCACGACCTCACCGGCGTGGACCGCTTCACCCAGGTCTCCGTGGTGATGTCCAAGGACCTCCTGCTGCTGCCCGCGGACATCGACCCGCGCGAGGCCTTCAACCGCCTGGAGGAGGCCAACCGCAAGCTCGCCCCCGCGGTGGACGCCGACGGCAGGCTGGCCGGCATCCTCACCCGCAAGGCAGCGCTGCGCGCCACCCTGTACACCCCCGCCACCGACGCCGGCGGGCGGCTGCGCATCGCCGCCGCCGTCGGCATCAACGGCGACGTGGCGGGCAAGGCCAAGCAGCTGCTCGACGCGGGGGTGGACACGCTCGTCGTGGACACCGCCCACGGTCACCAGGAGAGCATGATCCAGGCCGTGAAGGCCGTCCGCGCCCTGGACCCGCAGGTGCCGGTCGTGGCCGGCAACGTCGTCTCCGCGGAGGGCGTGCGCGACCTGATCGAGGCCGGTGCCGACATCGTCAAGGTCGGCGTGGGCCCGGGCGCCATGTGCACCACCCGCATGATGACCGGCGTGGGCCGGCCCCAGTTCTCCGCCGTCATGGAGTGCGCCGCCGAGGCCGCCCGGCACGGCAAGCACGTCTGGGCCGACGGTGGCGTCCGGCACCCGCGCGACGTCGCGATGGCGCTCGCCGCCGGCGCGTCCAACGTCATGATCGGCTCCTGGTTCGCGGGCACCTACGAGTCGCCCGGCGACCTGCAGCAGACCGCCGACGGCCGGCCGTACAAGGAGAGCTTCGGCATGGCCTCCGCCCGCGCCGTGGCCAACCGCACCAGCGAGGAGTCCGCGTACGACCGCGCCCGCAAGGGGCTGTTCGAGGAGGGCATCTCCACCTCGCGGATGTTCCTCGACCCGGGCCGCCCGGGTGTCGAGGACCTCATCGACTCGATCATCGCGGGCGTCCGCAGCTCCTGCACCTACGCCGGGGCCGCCAACCTCGCCGAGTTCGCCGAGAAGGCCGTCGTCGGCATCCAGAGCGCCGCCGGCTACGCCGAGGGCAAGCCGCTGCACGCCAGCTGGCAGTAGCCGGCACCGCTGCCCCGGGTGCCCCCGTCCGCTTCCGCGGACGGGGGCACCCGCGTTCCCGCCTCGACGCGATCACCCGGGAGTGCTGCGCCGGGTGGACGGCGGTCGGCCTCGTAGTCTGGTGTGCGTACGGCACGCGCCGTTCCCAGCTCGCTCGCGAAGAGAAGTGACCCACCCCCAGTGCGACTGAACGAACTCGACGAACGCATCGTCCACGCCCTCGCCGAGGACGCCCGCCGCTCCTTCGCCGACATCGGCGCCCTCGTCGGGCTCTCCGCCCCCGCCGTCAAGCGCCGGGTCGACCGGCTGCTGGCGGAGGGCGCCATCACGGGCTTCACCGTCCGTGTCGAGCCCTCCGCGCTGGGCTGGGAGACCGAGGCGTTCGTCGAGCTCTACTGCCGCCACAACACCTCGCCCGACGACATCCGGCGCGGCCTGTCGCGCTACCCGGAGGTGGCGTCCGCCTCGACCGTCACCGGCGAGGCGGACGCCGTCGTCCAGATCTACGCCGCCGACGTGCGCCACTTCGAGCGCGTCCTGGAGCGGATCGCCGGCGAGCCCTTCGTGGAGCGCACCAAGTCCGTCCTGGTGCTGTCGCCGCTGCTGCGCCGCTACACGGGAGTGCCGGACCAGCCGGAGCCGTGACCGAGGGCGGGCCGGGCCGGGGAGCCGGGTCCGGCCGCCCCCGCGCAACGAATCGCCGCTGTCGGGCCCCGGCGCGCAACGAATCGGCGGTCGGTGCGCAACGGACGCGTCTTGTCGCCACGACGCCCGGAATCGTACCGTCGAGGCAGACCCGGAACAGGCTTCCCACCAGGCGAAAGAGGCTTCATGGCGCCGCTGCGCACCGCGCTGTACCAAGGCCCGAGCGGCGTCCCCTCCTCCGTGGACGACAGCCTGGCCGCGCTCGACGCCGCCGCGCGCCGGGCCTCGGCCGCGGGAGCCCGCCTGCTCGTCACGCCCGAGATGTACCTGACCGGCTACGCCCTCGGCGACGCGGTCCCGGGCCTCGCCGAGGCGGCCGACGGGCCCGCCGCCGCCCGGGTCGGCCGGATCGCCGCCGAGCACGGCCTGGGCATCGTCTACGGCTACCCCGAGCGCGACGGCTGCGGCGTCTTCAACTCCGCCCAGCTGATCGGCCCGGACGGCGAACGCCTCGCCAACTACCGCAAGACCCACCTCTTCGGCGACTTCGAGCGCACCTGGTTCACCCCCGGCGACGACGCCGTCGTCCAGGCCGAACTCGACGGCGTCCGGATCGGCATCCTCATCTGCTACGACGTCGAGTTCCCGGAGACCGTGCGGGCCCACGCCCTCGCCGGCACCCAGCTGCTCGCCGTGCCCACCGCGCTGATGCGGCCCTTCGAGTTCGTCCCGCAGACCCTGGTGCCGGCCCGCGCGTACGAGAGCCAGCTGCACGTCGCCTACGCCAACCGCTGCGGCCCCGAGGGCGATTTCGACTTCGCGGGGCAGAGCTGCCTCGCCGGACCCGACGGCGCCGTACGCGCCCGGGCCGGAGCCACCGAGGAACTGGTCGTCGCCGACGCCGACCCGGATCTCCTGCGCGCGGTCCGCGAGGAGACGCCCTACCTCGAGGACCGCCGCCCCGAGCTGTACCGCTCGCTGGGCTGATCCCCGCCCCCGCCACCGCCCCGCTTCACCGCTTCACAGCCAGGAGAACCACGCCATGACGTCCACGGTGCCCACCGCGGTCCACGACGAGCAGCACCCCGAGGTGCGGTCGGCCCCGCCGATCACCATGTTCGGCCCGGACTTCCCTTTCGCCTACGACGACTTCCTGGCGAGCGCCGCGGGCCTCGGCTCCATACCGGCGACCGGGCACGGCGCGGAGGTCGCGGTCATCGGCGGCGGCCTGTCAGGCATCGTCGCCGCGTACGAGCTGATGAAGATGGGCCTGAGGCCCGTCGTCTACGAGGCCGACCGGATCGGCGGCCGGCTGCGCACCGTCGGCTTCGAGGGCTGCGACGAGAACCTGACCGCGGAGATGGGCGCGATGCGCTTCCCGCCGTCCTCCACCGCCCTGCAGCACTACATCGACCTGGTGGGCCTGGAGACCACGCCGTTCCCCAACCCGCTGGCCCCCGAGACCCCGTCGACCGTCGTCGACCTCAAGGGCGAGTCCCACTACGCGCAGACCATCGACGACCTGCCCCAGGTCTACCGCGACGTCGCGCACGCCTGGAACGCCTGCCTGGAGGAGGGCGCGGACTTCTCCGACATGAACCGCGCCATGCGTGAGCGCGACGTCCCGCGCATCCGCGAGATCTGGGCGAAGCTGGTCGAGAAGCTCGACAACCAGACCTTCTACGGGTTCCTCTGCGACTCCGAGGCGTTCAAGTCCTTCCGCCACCGCGAGATCTTCGGCCAGGTCGGCTTCGGCACCGGCGGCTGGGACACCGACTTCCCCAACTCCATCCTGGAGATCCTGCGCGTCGTCTACACCGAGGCCGACGACCACCACCGCGGCATCGTCGGCGGCAGTCAGCAGCTGCCGCTGCGGCTGTGGGAGCGCGAACCGCAGAAGATCGTCCACTGGCCGCTGGGTACCTCGCTGAAGTCCCTGCACGGCGGCCACCCCCGCCCGGCCGTGACCCGCCTGCACCGCACCGCCGGCAACCGGATCACCGTCACCGACGCCGACGGGGACATCCGCACCTACCGTGCGGCGATCTTCACCGCGCAGAGCTGGATGCTGCTCAGCAAGATCGACTGCGACGACTCGCTCTTCCCGATCGACCACTGGACGGCGATCGAGCGCACCCACTACATGGAGTCCAGCAAGCTCTTCGTCCCGGTCGACCGGCCGTTCTGGCTGGACAAGGACGAGCAGACGGGCCGCGACGTGATGAGCATGACGCTCACCGACCGCATGACCCGCGGCACCTACCTGCTGGACAACGGCCCCGACGAGCCGGCCGTGATCTGCCTGTCGTACACGTGGTGCGACGACAGCCTCAAGTGGCTGCCGCTGAGCGCGTCCGAGCGCATGGAGGTCATGCTCAAGTCGCTCGGCGAGATCTACCCGAAGGTCGACATCCGGGGGCACATCATCGGCAACCCGGTGACCGTGTCCTGGGAGAACGAGCCCTACTTCATGGGCGCGTTCAAGGCGAACCTGCCCGGTCACTACCGCTACCAGCGGCGCCTGTTCACCCACTTCATGCAGGACACCCTCCCCGAGGACAAGCGCGGCATCTACCTCGCAGGCGACGACATCTCCTGGACCGCGGGCTGGGCCGAGGGCGCCGTGCAGACCGCGCTCAACGCCGTGTGGGGCGTGATGCACCAGTTCGGCGGCACCACGGACCCGACCAACCCGGGCCCGGGCGACCTCTACGACGAGATCGCGCCGGTCATGCTCGACGAGGACTGACACGCCACCCCTCAGCGGCCCAGCGGGGTCAGCAGGAAGCGCCCCACCAGCCCGACCCCGGAGTCGAGCTTCTCGGCGAACTCCTCGTACACCTCGGGCAGTCCGCGCAGGGACCACAGCACGCGGGACGCGGCCCACGCCGCGTCCCGCGCGCGTTCCAGGCTCCAGGAACCGGCGAGATGGGTCAGCGGGTCGGCGAGGTCCAGCAGATCGGGGCCGGGCATCAGCTCCTCCCTGACGCGTTCCTCCACGGACGTCAGCAGATCGCCCACGCGGTCGAAGTCCCGTTCCAGGGAAGGCGGCTCGCACCCCAGGGCGGAGCAGGTGTCCACCACCGCGAGCGCCAGGTCGTGACCCACGTGCGCGTTGATCCCGGCCAGCGCGAACTGCAGCGGGCGGACGCCTCGGTGCCCGCGCAACTGCAGCAGCGGCCGCCAGCAGGCCGGGACGGCACGGCGGTCGGTCGCGCCGTCGACCGCCCGCAGGTAACGGGCGGCGAAACGGGCGGCCAGCACGGCGGCGGCGACGGGATCACCGAAGCCGCCCGCCGCCAGCCGGCCGTCCATTTCCTCCGTGACCGACAGGTAGACACGGTTGAACACCGCCACCCCGTCCCCCGGCGGGAGCGTCGTGCCGAGCGCGCGCATGCGCGCCACCACCTGGCCCACCCCCACCGGGGCCGGCCGCCGTGCCGTCGTCATGGGCACAGCGTCCCAGCAGGCCGGGCGGCGTGCGCGGTACGGCGGCCGTGGCGTCCCCGGATCGGGTGAGTCAGAGCGCGCCCGCGTCGCGGGCCGTCCACACCGACGGATACTGCGGGCGGAAGCCCAGCTCCTCCCTGATGCGCAGGTTCGACACCACGCCGTCCCACGGATCGTCCGACGCACGCTCCGCCATGCCGCCAGGGACCTCGGCGCCGTTCACCCAGTGCAGTTCCACCGCCGACACCGGCGCGTCGTCGGCGATGTTGTACGCCCGGCCTCCGATGCCGGGGGCCCGCAGCAGCCGCAGCAGGCCCTGGGCCACGTCCGCGTGGTGCACCATGTGCAGCCGCTGGTGCGCCGCCCAGCCGCCCGCCCAGCGCAGGGACTGCGCCAGGTGCGGATCGCCGTCGCCGTACACGAAGGCCAGCCGGCCGATGCGGACGTCCAGGCCCAGCTCGCGGTGGAGCTCCAGCAGCCCCCGCTCGGCCTCCGCCTTCGACGCGGGGTACGCGCCCCACATCGGGCCGCCCGGCACGCTCGGGTCGTCCTCCACCAGGGGGCGGCCCCGGCCCTCGCCGTACACCAGGTTCGTGCTCGCCTGCACGAAACGCGTCGCCTCGGCCTCGGCGGCCGCCCGCGCCAGGGCCAGCGTGGCATCGCGGTTCACCGCCCAGGTGCCTTCCTCGGAGCCGTCCCGGAACACCGCCGCCAGGTGCACGACCGTGTCCACGCCCGCCAGGGCCTTGCGCAGGTCCTCCGGGTCCCGCAGGTCCCCGGTCGCGATCCGCGCCCCCAGCCGGGCGAGCCCCTCGCCCCGTTCCGCGTCCCGCACGAGCACCCGCACCTCCTCGCCCGGGCGGCACCACTGCAGCAGCCTCGGCACGAAGCGGCTGCCGACCCGACCGGTCGCCCCCGTCACCAGCGTCAGCATCCTCGGTCCCCTCTCGTCGCCGTCATGCGACCAGGCTGCGGCGGCCTGCGGCGCCGCGGGAGAGACCTCCGCATCCGGGGACCGACACTCCCTGGATAAGGTCCCGGCCCGGCGGGATGCTTGAAACGTGGACATCGACCGCGCGCAGCTCGCCGACTTCCTGCGCCGCAGCCGCGCCCGCCTCGCCCCCTCCGACGTGGGCCTGGCGGTCGGCCTCCGGCGGCGCACCCCCGGGCTGCGCCGCGAGGAGGTCGCCCAGCTCGCCGGGATGTCCGCGGACTACTACACCCGGCTCGAGCAGTCACGGGGCCCCCGGCCGTCCCGGCAGATCCTGGGCGCGCTCGCCCGTGCGCTGCGCCTGTCCGAGGACGAACGGGACCACCTCTTCCACCTGGCCGGCGAGGAACCGCCCCGTGACACCCGCGACGTCGGCGACGTCGGCGCCACGGGGCACGTACGGCCCGGGCTGCTGCTGGTGCTGGACCGGCTCGACGACACCCCGGCGCAGGTCGTCAGCGACGCGGGGGACGTCCTCGCCCAGAACGCGATGGCCGCGGCGCTCGTCGGCGACGCGGCCTCCCGGCCGCCGGGGGAGCGCAACATCGTCCGCCGCTTCTTCCTCGACCCGGCGGCGCGCGAACTCTTCCCTCCGGGGGACCGGGAGGAGCACGCCCGGCGTCACGTCGCCCACCTGCGCGCGGTGCTGGCCGCCCGGCCCGACGACGCGCGCGCGGGCGCGCTGGTCGCGGAACTGCGGGGGCGCAGCGCCGAGTTCTCGAGGCTGTGGGACGAGCACGAGGTCGCCGTGCGGCGCGCGGATGTGAAGCGGTTCCAGCATCCGGTGGTGGGGCTGATGGAGCTGGAGTGCGAGGTGCTGCTCAGTGCGGAGCATGATCAGCGGTTGATCGTGTACACGGCGCGGCCGGGGAGCGAGTCCTACGAGCGGTTGCGGTTGCTTCGCGTTGTGGGCCTGCAGGACCTTGCGGTGCGGTGAGTTGGTGTGTGCGGGTGCGTTGTGGTTGCTGTTGGGGGTTTCCCCGCCGCCCTCCCGATTGCCCGGCGCGGTCAGTGCGGGTCTGCGCATCGTGTGCCTGGGTCGGGGCCGCGCCAGCGCACGTCCTCAGCGCTCGCGGTTTGGCCCTACGTCATTCGGCACCGCGTTCGCCGCTCGTCTCCCCCAGCCTTCGGCCGGGGGGACCCCCATGGGCGCACCCCGCCACACCCCCTCCGGTTGTCGGGGCGCATGACGGCCGGTGGGGGGTTAGTAGGGCACTTGCGGCGACCCCGGACCGCCTTCTGACCCCGTCCGGCCGTTAGTCGCCAACACGACTGGAGGGGGTGTGGCGGGGTGCCCCCGCAGGCGACGAGCGGTGGGCGCGGTGCCGGATGATGTGGGGCAGCGCCGCGAGCGCCGAGGTGGGGGTCCCCCGGCCGAAGGCTGGGGGCGTGCGCCGGCGCGGCACCGACCCACAACGAACGCAGCGAGGCGGTCACTGACCGCGCCGGGCAATCGGGAGGGAGGGCGGGGGATGCCCGCCGCAGGCGCAAACAACCGGCACACAAACACCCGGGCAGCCCGGTGCAGCCACCCGCAGGCGCAAACAACCGGCACACAAACACCCGGGCAGCCCGGTGCAGCCGCCTAGTCGGCCCACGCCGTGCGCGTGATCGCGTACTCGACCTCGCCGTGCTCGGCGCCCGGCAACGCCTCGTCCCACTCCTCGTGGAAGACCCGGACGAACGACAGCCCCGCCTTCTCCATCACGCGCCGCGACCGCCCGTTGACGAACATCGTCTCCGCGTGGACGCGCCCCGCGCCCAGGTCGGTGAAGGCCTTGCGGACCAGCGCGCGGGACCCCTCCGTGGCGTAGCCGCGACCCCAGGCGGCGCGGCGCAGGCGGTACCCGAGTTCGAGGTCGTCGGCGGGGCCGCCGGGGCGGGGGGTGAGGGCGAACCAGCCGACGAAGTGCCCGGTGGAGAGCTCCTCCGCGGCCCAGACCTGGGAGCGCGCGAAGCGGGGCAGGACCTCGTGCCGGATGACGTCCGAGGGCGTGGGGCGGCCGTTGCCCAGGTAGCGCATGACCTCGGGGTCGCTGTCGAGCGCGACGAGCAGTTCGGCGTCCGCGTCGGTGTCGGTGAAGTGCCGCAGCCGCAGCCGTTCCGTCTCCAGGAAGATCCGCATGTGCATGAGCGGCACGCTAGGCCTGCGGGGTCGTCGCCGCCACGGGTTTGCGGTCGCCCTCCACGGAGACGGTGCCCGCGCGCCGGAGCACGCCCGCGCCCACGGCGAGCCCGGCGGCGAGCAGGGTGACGAGGCCGAAGGAGACCTGCAGGGAGCTGGCCTCCGCGATGGAGCCGATGGCGGCCGGTGCGACCAGGCCGGAGGTGTAGGTGACCGTGGCGACGCCCGCGATGGCCTGGCTCGGGTTGGGCCCGCTGCGGCCGGCCGCGGCGAAGCACAGCGGCACGACGACGGCGATGCCCACCCCGATGAGGGCGAAGCCCACGATGGTGGTGACCTGCGTGGACGCCGTGGCGACGAGGACGCCGCCCACCGTGGCGAGCAGGCCGCCGAAGCGTACGGTGCGGACCGGCCCGAAACGGCGGACGACGAGGTCGCCGAGGAGGCGGGACACGGCCATGGTGCACGCGAAGGCGGTGTAGGACGCGGCGGCGACGCCGGGGGAGGCGCCGGCGATGTCACGGAGGTAGACCGCGCTCCAGTCCATGCTGGCGCCCTCGGCGAAGACGGCGCAGAAACCGATGGCGCCGATGACCAGGGCCGCGCGGGGCGGCAGGGCGAAGCGCGCGGGGGCCTCCTCCGACGCGGCGGGCCGCAGGTCGAGCACTCCGCCGCAGACCACCTGGCCCAGCACGACGAGCAGGACGGCCGCGGCGGTGAGGTGGACGCGCGCGTCGAGTTCCGCGTGGGCGGCGAGGACGCCGAAGAGGGAGCCGAGCAGGGTGCCGGCGCTCCACATGCCGTGCAGGCCGGACATGATCGAGCGGCCGAGGCGTTCCTCGACCTCGACGCCCTGGGCGTTCATGACGACGTCGGCCATGCCGGCCGAGGCCCCGTACACGAGCATCGCCCCGCACAGCCAGCCCAGTCCGGAGGAGAGGGCGGGCAGCGCCAGCGAGGCGCACCACAGACCCAGCAGGAGGCGCAGGGCGTTGCGCATGCCCATGTGGTGGGCGACGCGGGCGGCGAGCGGCATCGCGACGGAGGCGCCGAGGGCCGCGAAGACGAGCGCGAAGCCGAGCTGTCCGGCGCTGAGCCCCGCGTGCTCCTGGATCCAGGGCACCCGGGTGGCGAAGCTGCCGGTCACCGCGCCGTGCACGGCGAACACCGCGGCGACGGCGAGATGGGCGCGCCGCAGTCGCGGGTCGGTCTTCCCCGTCGGGGTCGTCGGCTTCGTCGGCATGTTCCCTCCAGTCTGGTCCCGCCGTGCTCGGGCCATAAATTATCAGGCAGGCTTCCTGAAAGATAGACTGCCTCCTGCCGCGGTCCCGCACCGGGCCCCCTCTCGCCCGCCTCGCACCCGCGCGACGGCTTCTGGAAGGATCCGTCCATGACCGCCATGCGATCCCACGCCGGGCGCACCGCCTCCCCCCGCACGGCCCGGGCGATCAACGACCGGCTGGCTCTGGAACTGCTGCAGCGCGAGGGCCCGTTGACGGCGGCCCAGCTCAAGTCCCTCACCGGGCTGTCCCGTCCGAGCGTCGCGGATCTGGTCGAGCGGCTGCAGGAGTCCGGGCTGATCACGGTGGTCGGCGAGACGGGAGCCGACCGGCGCGGCCCCAACGCGCGGGTGTACGGGATCGTCGCCGACCGGGCGCAACTGGCCGCCTTCGACGTCCGCACCCACAGCGTCGCCCTCGAGGTGGCCGACCTGCTGGGGAACACCATCGGCAGCGCCGTCCTTCCGGTGGACCCGTTCGGCGATCCTCAGCGCACGGTGCGGCGCTCGGTGGCGCTGCTGGAGCGGACCGCGCGCACCGCCGGCGCCGGCGCGCTGCACACCGTCGCGGTCGGCGCGCCCGGCCTGGTCGACCCGGCCACCGGCGAACTGCGGGCCACCGGGCAGCTGCCGGCCTGGCACTCGGCGCTCGTCGCCGAACTGCGCAGGCGGCTCTCCCTCCCGGTGCTGCTGGAGAACGAGGTCAACCTCGCGGCCGTCGCCGAGCGGCGCCTGGGCGCGGTGCGCGACCGCGAGGACTTCGTCCTGCTGTGGCTGGGTCACGGGGTGGGTGCCGCGGTGGTGCTCGGCGGGATCCTGCGGCGCGGTGCCTCGGGCGGTACGGGGGAGATCGGCTTCCTGCCCGTGCCGGGGACCTTCCAACTGCCGACGGCCAGCGGGTGCGAGGGCGGTTTCCACTCGCTGGCGGGCAGCGCGGCCGTGTGCGCTCTGGCGCGCTCGCACGGGATGCCGGTGTCCGGCGACGACGACGCCCTGGCGGCCGAGGCGGTGGTGACCGCGGCCCGGGCGGACGGCAAGCAGGGCGAGCTCTTCCTCGACGCGCTGGCGGACCGGGTGGTGATCGGGGTGGCAGCCGTCACCGCCGTGCTCGACCCCGGCTGCGTGGTGCTGGGCGGCGAGGTGGGCCGGGCCGGGGGCGAGGACCTGGCCGCCCGGGTGGAGGAACGGCTCGCGCGGATGTCCCCGCTGCCGACCCAGGTGCGGGCGGGGACCGTCGCGGGCAGCGCGGTGCTGCGCGGCGCGGTCCTCTCGGCGATGGACGCGGCGCAGGACGCGCTGTTCACACCCGAGGTGTGACGTCCGGCGCCTCGGGACAACCGCCCATCGGGCGCCGGACGTTCGCCGGCGCCGGCGCACGACCGGAGTCCCCCGGGTGAACCCGCACCGCCCACGCGGTGCGCGCCGGCCTCAACGGGCGCTCCCGTGGGCCGTGTTGGCCGGAAGTCATGGCGACGGGCCGCGGGGTCCGAGCGGTCGGACCGATCCCGTGTGAGCCAATCCACAGCGATCCCTTGCGTCCGCAAGGAACCTTCGTGGCAGACTGGTGGAGCAGTACCAGTGACGTTCAGCGCACTCCGGGGTCGGTGAAACTCCGAACCGGCGGTTACAGTCCGCGACCCGTCCGCATCCAGCGGCCGGTTGACCAGGTGAAATTCCTGGACCGACGGTTAAAGTCCGGATGGGAGGCAGTGCGCGGCGGGCGGGCATCGGTACACCGCCGTCGGCGGCAGCGTGGGTGCGTGTCCCCCGGAAACGGGTGACACGGGCGGACGCCGCCCCAGACCGACCGCGGTGTCCCCGAGGCTCACGTCCGCTCTGTGTTCCGCACAGCCCCGGAGTCCGTGCCCGATGAGGCAGGAGGACCCGGTGGCAACACCCGGTGAAGCCGACGCGATGCGCCGGGCCATAGAGCTCGCCGCCCGCGGCGTGGGCTCCACGAGCCCCAACCCCGTCGTCGGCGCCGTGATCCTCGACGCAGGCGGCGAGATCGCCGGCGAGGGCTGGCACCAGCAGGCGGGCGGCCCCCACGCCGAGGTCCACGCCCTGCGCGCGGCCGGCGACGCGGCCCGCGGCGGTACCGCCGTCGTCACCCTCGAACCCTGCAACCACACCGGTCGCACCGGCCCGTGCGCCCAGGCCCTCATCGCGGCCGGCGTCTCCCGCGTCGTGTACGCCGTCGCGGACCCCACCCCCGCGGCGACCGGAGGCGGCGCCACGCTGGCCGCCGCCGGGATCGCCGTGGAGAGCGGGCTCATGGCGGCCGAGGCCGCCCGCGGCAACGAGGTGTGGCTCACCGCCTCCCGCGAGCAGCGGCCCTTCGTGCTGTGGAAGTACGCGAGCACCCTCGACGGCCGCATCGCCGCCGCCGACGGCACCAGCCGCTGGATCAGCTCCGCGGCCTCCCGCGCCGACGTGCACCGACTGCGCGCCGAGTCCGACGCCGTCGTCGTCGGCTCCGGCACCCTGCGCGCCGACGACCCCCACCTGGCCGTGCGCGGAGTGGAGGGCACCTTCACACAGCCCCTGCGGGTGGTCGTCGACACCAACGCCAAGATCACCCCCGGCGCCCGGGTGCTGGACGGCACCGCCCCGACCCTGGTCGCCGTCGCCGAGGACACCGACACCGCCCACCTGCCGGGCGTCGACGTGGCCCGCCTGCCCCGCACCGGCAGCGGCGTCGCCGTGCCCGCGCTGCTCGCCGAGCTGTACGGCCGCGGCGTCCGTTCCGTGCTGCTGGAGGGCGGCCCGACGCTCGCCGGCGCCTTCGTCGCCGCCGGGACCGTCGACAAGGTCGTCGGCTACCTCGCGCCGGCCCTCCTGGGGGCCGGACCCGCGGCCCTGGGGGACGCGGGAATCACCACCATCGCGCACGCGTTGCGGCTCGACGTCGCCGAGATCGAACGCATCGGCCCCGACCTGCGTATTACTGCCTACCCGAGCCGCACCGAGGAGAACTGACGTGTTCACCGGAATCGTCGAAGAGCTGGGCGACGTCGTCGCCGTCGAGGACCTGGGCGACGCCTCCCGCTTCCGTCTGCGCGGGCCGGTCGTCACCGAGGGCGCCAAGCACGGCGACTCGATCGCGGTCAACGGGGTGTGCCTCACCGTCGTCGACACCGCGGACGGCGAGTTCACCGCCGACGTGATGGCCGAGACCCTCAAGCGCTCCAGCCTCGGCGCGCTGAACCCCGGCAGCCGGGTCAACCTGGAGCGCCCGATGGAGCTGGGCGGCCGCCTCGGCGGTCACCTCGTCCAGGGCCATGTGGACGGCACCGGCGCGGTCATCTCGCGGACCCCCGCCGAGCACTGGGAGATCGTGAGGATCTCGCTGCCGGCGGAGCTGTCCCGCTACGTGGTCGAGAAGGGCTCGATCACCGTCGACGGCATCAGCCTGACCGTCGTCGAGGCCGGCCCCGACTTCTTCTCCGTCAGCCTGATCCCGACCACCCTCGACCTCACCACGCTCGGCTTCAAGCAGCCCGGCGACCCGGTGAACCTCGAGGTCGACGTGATCGCCAAGTACGTCGAGCGGCTGTACGGGGAGCGGGCCGGGGCACCGAAGGGGGCTCCGGCGGAATGAGTGCCCTCGACACCCTGAACAGTGTCGCCTTCTCCGCCTTCGGTGAGCACTTCAAGTGGACCGACGTGGTCGGCAACGGCCTCGGCCTGGCCGGTCTCGCCCTGGGATGGCGCCGCTCGGTGTGGGCCTGGCCGGTCCAGCTGCTGTCCGGTGCGGTGCTCGTCGCCGCGTACTGGTCGGCGCAGCTCACCGGCGGCGTCGGCAAGCAGCTGCTCGTCATCGGCGTCGCAGTGTGGGGCTGGTTCCAGTGGCGCCGCGGCGTCCGGGACGGCGGCGAGATCCGGGTCCGCTTCGCCACCTGGCGTGAGCGGGGCGCGCTGGTCGCCGGCACGGCGGCCGGACTGTTCGCGGTCGTCGGCATCTTCACGCTCTACCCGTCGCTGTCCTGGAACCCCTGGCCGGACGCCTACATCTTCGTCGGCACCGTCGCCGCGATGGTGGCCATGGCCAGGGGCTGGGTCGAGTTCTGGTTCGCCTGGCTCGCCGTCGACGCGGTCGGCGTCCCCCTCGCCTGGAACAGCGACCTGAAGTTCTCCGCGCTCGTGTACGTCATCTACTTCGTTCTCGTGATCGCCGGCATGTACGCCTGGTGGCAGCAGACCCGGGTCCCGCGGCACGGCGGGCCCGTCCTGGAAGGAGCGGCCGCATGACCACCGCACTGCACACCCTCTACGTGGCGGAGGACGCCCCGATCGTCCTCGACCCCGTCGAGCGTGCGATCGCCGACATAGCGGCCGGCCGGCCCGTCGTCGTCGTGGACGACGAGAACCGCGAGAACGAGGGCGACCTCATCATCGCGGCGGAGAAGGCCACGCCGGAGATCGTCGCCTTCATGATGACCGAGTGCCGTGGTCTGATCTGCGTGCCCATGGAGGAGCACGACCTGGACCGGGTCGACCTGCCGCAGATGGTGGACTCCAACACCGAGTCCATGCAGACCGCGTTCACCGTCTCCGTCGACGCGAGCGCCGTCCACGGGGTCACCACCGGCATCTCCGCCGCCGACCGGGCGACCACCATCCGGCTGCTGGCCTCCGGCGACTCCGTCCCCGGTGACTTCGTCCGGCCCGGCCACGTCTTCCCGCTGCGCGCAAAGTCCGGCGGCGTCCTCACCCGCAACGGCCACACCGAGGCGGGCGTCGACCTGGCCCGGCTCGCCGGACTGCGCCCGGCCGCCGCCATTGTGGAGATCGCCAACGAGGACGGCACGATGGCCCGCCTCCCCGAGCTGGTCCACTTCGCCCGCAAGCACGGCCTGGCCATCATCTCCATCGAGGACCTGGTCACCTACCGCCGGAGCTCGGAGCCGACCGTGCGCCGCGAGGCCGAGACCCGGCTGCCCACCGCCTTCGGCGACTTCCGCGCGTACGGCTACCGCAGCACCGTCGACGGCGTCGAGCACATCGCCCTCGCGGCCGGCGAGATCGGCGACGGCGAGGACGTCCTCGTCCGCGTCCACTCCGAGTGCCTCACCGGCGACGTCTTCCACTCGCTGCGCTGCGACTGCGGACCGCAGCTCCAGGCCTCACTCGAACGGGTGGCAGCCGAGGGCCGGGGCGTCGTGGTCTACCTCCGCGGCCACGAGGGCCGGGGCATCGGCCTGATGTCCAAGCTGCGCGCGTACGAACTCCAGGAGCGCGGCCGGGACACGCTCGACGCCAACCTGGAACTCGGACTGCCCGCCGACGCCCGCGACTACGGCGCCGCCGCCCAGATGCTGTCCGACCTCGGCGTGCACTCCCTGCGCCTGATGACCAACAACCCCGACAAGACCGAGGCCCTCGAGCGGCACGGCCTGAAGGTCGCCGAGCGCGTCGCCATGCCGATCGCGGCCGGCGAGCACAACCTGCGGTACCTGCGCACCAAGCGGGACCGCATGGGCCACGACCTGCCCTGGCTGGACCCGGCCCCCACCGGTGCCTGCCGCAACCAGTAGGCCCCTCAAGCAGCACCACGACAACCTGTACGACCTGTACGACCCGAACGACCAGAGCAAGAACGAGCAAGGAGAAGACGGACGTGAGCGGTAAGGGCGCCCCCGAGCTGACCGTGAAGAACTGCGGTGACCTGCGCGTGGCCGTGATCGCGGCGCAGTGGCACGAGCAGGTGATGGACGGGCTGGTCGACGGCGCCCTGCGCGCCCTGAGCGACCTGGGCATCGACGAGCCCACCCTGCTGCGCGTTCCCGGCAGCTTCGAACTGCCGGTCGCCGCCAAGGTGCTGGCGAGCCGGGGCTACGACGCGGTCGTCGCCCTCGGCGTCGTCATCCGCGGCGGTACGCCGCACTTCGAGTACGTCTGCCAGGGCGTCGCCCAGGGCCTGACCCAGGTCTCGGTCGACACCGGCGTGCCGATCGGCTTCGGCGTGCTCACCTGCGACACCGAGGAGCAGGCCCTGGACCGGGCCGGACTGCCCGGCTCGAACGAGGACAAGGGGCACGAGGCTGTCACCGCCGCGATCGCCACCGCGACCGTCCTGCGTTCAGTATCCGAGCCGTGGCGGTGAGGTAAGGGGACTTCCGCGTAGGGTGGGGACCACCATGGCCAAGAAGACATTCGAGGAGCTCTTCGCCGAGCTCCAGCACAAGGCCGCCACCGGCGACCCCAGCAGCTCCCGCACCGCCGAACTGGTCGGCAAGGGAGTGCATGCGATCGGCAAGAAGGTGGTCGAGGAGGCCGCCGAGGTGTGGATGGCAGCCGAGTACGAAGGCGCCGACCGCACCGCGGAGGAGATCTCCCAGCTGCTGTACCACCTGCAGGTGATGATGGTCGCCCGGGGCATCGGCCTCGACGACGTCTACGCTCATCTCTGAGCGGATCACCCCGGGCCGGACCCGCCCCACGCGCCCTTTCCCACCCACATCCGAGCTGCAAAGGAACGCTGTCATGCTGCGCATCGCCGTCCCCAACAAGGGTTCACTGTCCGGACCTGCGTCGGCGATGCTGCATGAGGCCGGCTACCGCCAGCGCAAGGACTCCAAGGAACTCGTCCTCGTCGACGGCGAGAACGACGTCGAGTTCTTCTACCTGCGCCCGCGCGACATCGCCATCTACGTCGGCTCGGGCCGCCTCGACATCGGCATCACCGGCCGCGACCTGCTGCTGGACTCGGGTGCCAACGCCGAGGAGATCCTGCAGCTCGGCTTCGCCCACTCCACCTTCCGCTACGCCACCACACCCGGTGGCGTGAGCGACGTGAAGGAGTTCGGCGGGAAGACGGTCGCCACGTCCTACCCGGAGATCGTCAGGAAGCACCTCGCCGACCACTCGGTGGAGGCCTCGGTGGTCCGCCTCGACGGCGCCGTCGAGACCTCCATCCACCTCGGTGTGGCGGACGTCATCGCCGACGTCGTCGAGACGGGCACCTCCCTGCGCAACGCCGGCCTGGAGGTCATCGGGGAGCCGATCCTCGACTCCGAGGCGGTCGTCATCCGCCGGGCCGGCGCCGGCGGCGAGGACGCGTCGGCCGAGCCGAAGGTGCAGCAGTTCCTGCGCCGCCTCCAAGGCGTCCTGGTGGCCCGCCGCTACGTGATGATGGACTACGACATCCGCGTCGAGCACGTCGAGCGGGCCATCGCCCTCACGCCCGGCCTGGAGTCGCCGACCGTCTCCCCGCTGCACCACGAGGGCTGGGTCGCCGTGCGCGCCATGGTCCCCAGCCGCGAGGCCCAGCGGATCATGGACGAGCTGTACGACCTCGGCGCGCGGGCCATCCTCACCACCGGGATCCACGCGTGCCGTCTGTGACCTCGTCCACCCCGCACGCCATGCCCGTGGAACTCCCCGAACTGCCCGTCACCTTCCGGCCCGCCCGCACCCGCGCGGTGCTGCTGGGCCTGGCTGCCGGGCTGCTCGCGGCCTTCGTCGTCATCGCCGTGCTGCTCCCCGCGGACGGCGCACGGCCCTGGCACGCCTCGGACCGGATCTGGCTCGTGCTCACCGGGCTGCTGATCGCCGGGGTGCTCGTGCTGCTCAGCCGGCCCAAGGTGGCCGCCGACCGCGACGGTGTGACCCTCGTCAACCTGACGACCCGGCGCCGGCTGGAATGGGCGCAGGTCCTCCGGGTGAACCTGCGCCCCGGCGATCCGTGGGTGTACCTCGACCTGGCCGACGGGACCAGCCTGGCCGCCATGGGGATCCAGCCCGGGATCGGACGCGCCCGCGCGTTGCGCGACGCGCGCGCCCTGCGGGCCCTCGCGGAGGCGTACGGTACCGGCAAGCCGACGGCGCACTAGACCTGCCGCCCCGGCCCGCTTCTTCATTACTCTGGAACCTTCGCAACGACCCGAGGAGTGACACCCAATCCACGATGGACGGATCGTCCGGTAGTACCCGCGCCGCCTCTCCCCCCCGACATACCGGAGCGGCGGCATGAGCGCCCCGTTGCTGCTGCTCGCGGCAGCCTTCCTCCTGATCCTCGCGAACGGCTTCTTCGTCGCCGCCGAATTCGGCCTGGTGACCGTCGAACGGCCGGCCGCCGAACGCGCCGCCGCCGAGGGTGACCGCAGGGCCCGCAGTGTCGTGGAGGCGCTGCGCAAGCTGTCCTTCCAGCTCTCGGGCACCCAGCTCGGCATCACGATCACCTCACTGGTGGTCGGCATGCTGGCCGAGCCCGCCCTCGCCGACCTGTTCGCCGGACCGCTCACCTCGGTGGGCGTGCCCGAGGGCGCGGCGCCCGCCGTCGCTGTCGTGATCGGCATGATCCTCGCCTCGGCCGTCCAGATGGTCATCGGCGAGCTCGTCCCGAAGAACTGGGCGGTGTCCCGTCCGCTGGAGGTGGCCCGTTTCGTGGCCGGGCCGCAGCGGGCCTTCTCCGCCCTGTTCCGCCCGGTCATCGAGGCCCTCAACGCCGCCGCGAACCGCCTGGTGCGGGCGCTGGGCGTGGAGCCCGCCGAGGAGCTGGCCTCCGCGCGCACCCCCACCGAGCTGGTCTCGCTGGCCCGCCACTCCGCCCGTGCCGGGGCCCTCGAACAGGACACCGCGGACCTCTTCGTCCGCACCATCTCCCTCGGCGACCTCACGGCGGAGAACGTGATGACCCCGCGCGTGCGGGTCAGCGCCCTGCAGGACACCGCCACCGCCGCCGACGTCCTCAACCTGACCCGGGCCACCGGGCTGTCCCGCTTCCCGGTCTACCGGGAGCGGCTGGACGACATCGTCGGCATGGCGAGCCTGAAGGACGCGCTCGCGGTCCCGGCCCACCTGCGCGACCGCACACCGGTCGGCCGGGTCACGGTCGCCCCGCTGCTCGTCCCGGAGACGCTGCCGGTGCAGCCGCTCCTGGAGCAGCTGCGCCGCGAGCAGCCGATCGCCGTGGTCGTCGACGAGTACGGCGGCACCGCCGGCGTCGTCACCCTGGAGGACATCGTCGAGGAACTCGTCGGCGAGGTGCGCGACGAGCACGACGGCGCCGACCTGCCCGAGCTGGCGGCCGCCCCCGCGGAGAACGGCAACCCCGCCTGGGACGCCGACGGCGGCTGCCGGGTCGACCTGCTGGAGCGCATAGGGCTCGAGGCCCCCGAGGGGCCGTACGAGACGGTGGCCGGCCTCGTCGCCGACCTCCTCGAACGCATTCCCGAGCCGGGGGACACCGCGCTGCTGCCCGGCTGGGAGCTGCGGGTGCGCGAGGTCGCGCACCACCGTGCCGAGAGGGTCCGCCTGGTACGCGTCGGGTTCGAGGAGCCCGAGGACGGGCAGGAGGGCGGGCGATGAGCTTCCTGCAGCTGTTCTTCGCCGGCCTGCTGGTGCTGGGCAACGGCTTCTTCGTCGGCGCCGAGTTCGCCCTGGTCTCCGTACGGCGCAGCCAGATCGAGCCGCTCGCCGGCACCCAGCGGCGGGCCCGTACGGTCCTGCACGGGCTGGAGAACCTGCCGCAGATGATGGCGGCGGCCCAGTTCGGCATCACGGTCTGCTCCCTGACGCTGGGTGCGGTCGCCGAGCCGACCGTGGCCCACATGCTGGAGCCGCTCTTCGAGGCGATCCACCTGCCCGAGGGGCTGATCCACCCGCTCGGCTACGTCATCGCGCTCGCCGTCGTGGTCTTCCTCCACCTCGTCATCGGCGAGATGGTCCCCAAGAACCTGGCGATGGCCGCGCCCGAGAAGACCGCGCTGTGGCTCAGCCCCGGACTCGTCGGCTTCGCCCGGCTGTTCCGGCCGGTCATCGCGGTGCTCGGCTGGTGCGCCAAGCTCGTGCTGCGGCTGTTCCGGGTCGAGCCCAAGGACGAGATCGACGCGGTCTTCACCAGCGAGGAGCTGACCGTGCTCGTCGAGGACGCCCGGCAGGCCGGACTCCTCGACGACGACGCCCAGGAACGCCTGGAGGACGCGCTGGAGCTGGGCACCCGCCCGGTCACGGACGTCCTGCTGTCCCCGGAGGAGCTGGTGACGGTCGACGCGTCCGTCACCCCCGCCGAGGTCGAGGAGCTGACCGTCCGCACCGGCTACTCGCGCTTCCCGGTGGCCGGACCGGAGGGCGCCTACCTCGGCTACCTCCACGTGAAGGACGTCCTCGACCTGGAGGACACCGGCCGGCCCGTCCCGGCGCGGCTGTGGCGGCCGATGGCCACCCTCCGCGCGGAGCTGCCGCTGGACGACGCGCTCACCCAGATGCGGCGGGCCGCGTCCCACCTGGCGTCGGTCGCGGACTCCAGCGGGCGTGTGCTGGGTCTGGTCGCCCTGGAGGACGTGCTGGAGATGCTGGTCGGCGAGGTCCGCGACCCGGCACACCGGGAGGTCCCGGAGCCTGTGCAGACCGCCGGCACCGCGGCCGCCCCGGAGCCCGGCGAGGTCGCCCGGCCCTCACGTGTGATGGCGAGCTGACACGGGGACCCACGCGGGAGGGGCCCGGGCGTATGCGCCCGGGCCCCTCCCGTGTCGTTCACTCCAGCGGCTCGGGCGGCGTCAGCCCGGGGCCGCGGCCCGACAGCACCTCGCCGTAGGCCTGCATGAGGTCGGGCAGCCGCAGCGTGGACAGGTCGTCCCGGGACGGCTGTCCCGCGTAGCCGGACAGCCGCAGGTCGCGGTAGGCGCAGCTCTTCTCGTACAGGGTGCGCAGGAAGCGGCCGTTGCCCAGTTCGTCGATCCAGCCCTGCTCGACGACGTGGCCGCTGATGGCGAGCAGCTCCTCCAGGGCCTCGCCGTCCCAGCGGTCCCCGTTGTCGGCGGCGAGGACCTCGCCGATGCTGGTCAGCTCGTGCGGCCGGTAGCTGGGGAAGTCGACCCGGGTGGTGAAGCGCGAGCCGAGGCCGGGGTTGGCCGCGAGCAGGCGGTCCATGCCCTCGGGGTAGCCGGCGAGGATCACGACCAGGCGGTCCCGGTTGTCCTCCGCGCGCTTCAGCAGGACCTGCAGCGCCTCGTCGCCGTAGGCGTCGCCCTTGCTGTAGCCGGAGTTGGACAGCGCGTACGCCTCGTCGACGAACAGCACCCCGCCGAGCGCGGAGTCGATCAGCTCGTTGGCCTTGACGGCCGTCTGACCCAGGAACTCGCCCACGAGGTCCGCGCGCTGCGCCTCGACCAGATGGTCGCCGCCCAGCAGACCGAGGGCGTAGAACACCCGGCCGAGGATGCGCGCCACCGTGGTCTTGCCGGTGCCGGACGGGCCCGAGAAGACGAAGTGCCGCTTGGGCGGCTGCACCGGCAGGCCCTGTCCCGCCCGCAGCCGCGCCATCCGCAACTGCGCCGACAGCGCCCGCACTTGGCGCTTGACCGGCTCCAGGCCCACCATGCGGTCGAGTTCGGCCAGGGCCTGGGAGAGCAGCACCGGGTCCGGGGCCGTGACCGGGACCTGCGGCGGGACGGGGGAGACGGGCAGGATCGCCTTCTCCCGGATGTCGTCGTCGATCGGGCCGACCGCGCCCAGCGGGTCGTCCAGCACCGAGCCCGCCCCGAGGCCACCGGGCATGGCGGCCGCCCCGGCCCGGGCGTCGAGCGGATCGGGGTCGGGCGGCAGCGCGTCGGGCCCGGTCTGGCCGTAGCCCTGCAGGGTGACCGGGGCCAGGTCGGCCGTCCCGTCGGTGAGGCCGTCGGACTCGTCGATCGCGGCGAGCCGGGCCGCGGTGTCCATGAACGCCGGGTCGACCCGGTGCACCGCCCGGTACAGGGGGAGCGCGGCCGCGGTGCGGCCCGTGCCCTCGTACGCGCGGGCCAGCCAGTAGCGGAGTTCCTTGCGCTGCGGCTGTTCGCTGCGGCAGCGCATCAGGGCCGTCGCCAGCAGCGGTTCGGCCTGCCCGTACAGCTCCAGCCGGACCCGGGCCATGCCGCCGAACAGGCCGGCCTCGATGCCCAGCACCTGGTCGCCGAGGAGCGGTTCGGTGTGGCGCACCAGCTGGTCCCAGTCCTTGACCAGGTAGGCCCGGCAGGCGTGCAGGAAACGGACGTGCGGATCGGTGTCGATCGGCGGGCACTCGGCCAGGGCCCGGTCCAGCTCCGCGATGTGGCGGCCGTCGAGCCAGTGGGAGGCGTGCGCGAGCAGCAGGTCGCGGCGGGTCTCCAGCACCGGCTGCACCCACCAGCCCAGCCAGTACCAGGAGTTCATGGAGCGGCGGTGCGCGCTGCGCTGCTCGCCGAAACGGTCGCGGTGCCGGTACATCTGCAGCAGCGCGGTGGAGGTGTCCGCCCGCAGCGCGTGCAGCCCGAGCCAGGCGTCCGCCATGCCGGGGTCGAGGCGGACCGCGACGCGGAACTCCTCCTCGGCCTGGGTGTAGGCGCCCATGGTGTAGGCGTCGACAGCCCGCACCCAGGCGAGGTCGGAGGGGGCGCCGGAATGCTCTGTGCCGAAGTCCATCAGGTCCCCACCAGCCCGTTCCCCCCGGTGCCGCCCGCCGTACGCCGCTCCAACCAGGTTACGCGAAGCGGGAGTTGGTGCCAGGTGAGCACCGCCTTCGCGGGGCGGCGCACCCGTTGGCATGGTACCCGTGCGAGCCTGGCGGGCCGTAGAGCGACGCGGGTGGTGACGGTGGGTGAGCGATCCGCCGCCGTACGGGGCCGGATCACCGGCTGTAGGCAGAACGAAGCCCCCGGTCACGGGGGAACAACCGGGGGCTTCGCGTACGAGGTGCGGTCGACGATGACCGCGCATTGAGAACGTAAGTCCTGTACGGCTCCCGGGTCAAGCCACCTTGGGGCGTCGCTCCGGCGGTCGCAGGGCGGGTGCGGCGCACCGGCTGCACGCGGTCACGGTCAGTGACGGAGGGTGTCGGCGAGCGGGCTCTCCGCGTGCTGTTCCCGTACCTCGTAGCCCTCCGGACGCTGGTGGACCAGCAGGTCCGCGAACGGCCGGGAGGGGTCGGCGGCGAAGTGCGCGTCCTGCGCCCGCATCCAGCCGGCCCAGAACCCGGACAGGGCGGGGCCGTCGCGGAGCTCGCCGCGCTCCCGTGCCGTGTCCCGGGAGACCTCCAGCCAGAGCAGGCTCGCCAGCCGGGGACGCAGCGCGCGGCGGCCCACCCCCACACCCTCCAGCAGGACCACGGGGGCCGGCGGCACCTCCAGGGTCGTCGCGAACCGCCGGGCCACCCAGTCGTACTTCGAGGGCCGGGCGGTGTCACCGCGGCGCAGCGGCTCCAGCACCTGCTCGCGCAGCCGCCCGGTCCACTCGAACAACTCCTCGTGCGTGGCCAGATCGTCGAGGTGGACGACGGGAGCACCGTCCAGTGCGGACGCCAGCGCGGCGGCGAAGGTCGTCTTGCCGGATCCGGCGTGGCCGTCCACGGCAACGAGCCGCACCGGCCCGCAGGACGGCGGAAGGGCGCGCAGCCGGGCGGCGAGCGCGCGGAGCGCCCCGGGGGTGGTCTGGTGGTCCATCGGCCCCAGCCTACGACCTGCGCCGACGCAAGGGACTGCGGTGGGTGCCAGGGGCGTCTACGGTAAGAGTCGTGACCGACTCTGCCGCATCCCTGTACCCCCCGGAGCGACTCGAACTCGCCCGCAAGGCCGCCGCCGACGCGGGACTCGACGCGCTGCTCGTCTCACCGGGACCCGATCTGCGCTACCTCACCGGCTACCACGCCCACCTCACCGAGCGCCTGGTGTGCCTGGCGCTGCCGGTGCTCGGCGACCCCTTCCTCGTCGTGCCCCACCTGGAGAAGCCCGGCGCCGAGGCCTCCCCGCTGGGCGCGCTCGGCGTCGAGGTCGTCGGCTGGGGCGAGACCGAGGACCCGTACGCCCTGGTCGCCGGCCGGCTGCCGCGGGGGACCGCGCGGGTGGCCGTCGACAACCACATGTGGGCCGAGAAGGTGCTCGCCTTCCGCGCGGCCCTCCCCGGCGCCGAGCAGAGCCTGGCCGGCGACGTGCTGCGCGAACTGCGGATGCGCAAGTCGCCGGCGGAGACCGAGGCGCTGCGCCGGGCCGCCGGCGCCATCGACCGGGTGCACCGCCGCATCGGGGAGTGGCTCAGGGCCGGGCGCACCGAGCGCGAGGTCGCCCGGGACGTCGCCGACGCCGTCATCGAGGCGGGGCACACCACCGTCGACTTCGTCATCG
Source organism: Streptomyces sp. NBC_00510 (assembly GCA_036013505.1). NCBI lineage: Bacteria > Bacillati > Actinomycetota > Actinomycetes > Kitasatosporales > Streptomycetaceae > Streptomyces > Streptomyces sp. NBC_00510. The sequence continues at coordinate 7,672,625 of CP107851.1, forward strand.
TCGCCTCGGGCCCGAACGGCGCCAGCCCCCACCACGAGGTCTCCGACCGGGTGATCCGGGCCGGCGACCCGGTCGTCGTCGACATCGGCGGCACCACGCAGGAGGGCTACTGCTCCGACTCCACGCGCACCTACGCGGTCGGTGAACCGCCCGCCGAGTTCCGCGAGATGTACGAGGTGCTGCGGCGCGCGCAGCACGCCCAGACCGAGGCCGTCCGCCCCGGCATCACCGCGGAGGAACTCGACGCGATCGGGCGGGACATCATCGCGGCGGCCGGCTACGGCGAGCACTTCATCCACCGCACCGGGCACGGCATCGGTCTGGAGACGCACGAGGAGCCGTACATCGTCGCGGGCAGCTCCCGTCCGCTGGAGCCGGGCATGGCCTTCTCCGTCGAACCCGGGATCTACCTCCCGGACCGTTTCGGTGCCCGCATCGAGGACATCGCCGTCTGCACGCCCGAGGGCGGGGAACGGCTCAACCAGACCTCCCGGGACCTGGTCGTCCTGTCTGTTTAGTCCGATGTGTTGACTCCCGGTACGGCAGGGGGTATTCCGTACACGCGACCGTGTGCGCGGTGCGTTCGCCGCGCGCGGCGCACACGTCGTGTCAAGGGCCCAGCAGGAAGCGGCAGTCGGGGGGCCGGGCATGTTCGACGACGAGCATGACTTCGGGGTGCGGCAGTGGACGGTCGGCGGCACGACCGTGGTGGAACTGACGGGGGAGCTCGACCTGTGCGCCGGCGTGCGGGCGGCCGCGCGTCTGGACGCGGTCACCGGCGGGCAGCGGCCCGACGTCGTGGTGGACCTGCGCGGGGTGAGCTTCATCGACTGCAGTGGTCTGTCGGTGCTCATCCGGGCGCGGAAGCGGACCCTCGACCGCGGTGGCCGGTTCGGCATCGTCGGCGACAGTCCCTGCGTGCTGCGGCTGTTGCGGCTCACCCGGACGATCCGGGTCTTCACCGTGCACGACGACCTGGCCTCCGCGCTGGCCGCGCCGGGCGCCCCCGATCCCCCCGCGGCGGACGGCGCCATAGCGTGAGCTCACCCGGGCAGCGGCGCCAGCACGATCCAGACCTGGCCGCGGGCGAAGTTCACCGGCTGCCCGTCGGGCGTGGTGAAGTGCGTGCCCCCGGCCGCATCGGACCGTGACCACCGGGCGTCGTAGGCCTTGCCGTCGCGGAGCACCACCGCGCGCCCGGTGCCCACGGTCTCGCTGTACGGGGAGGTGTTCCCCCACCGGTCCTGGAAGCCGGAGGAACGGACCGTGACGTACTGCACGACCACCGTCGGCGCGCCCAGCCTGCCGCCGTCGGTGGTGGTGGCCGGGTCGCCGTCGAACGAGATCAGCCAGCGGTCGCCGTCGGCCGACCAGTGCAGGCCCACCGAGCCGTTCGGGTAGCGGACGGTGCGGTCGCGCTCGGGGGTGCCACCGGGCGGCGCGGCACCGAAGCGGAAGCCTATGTCCCGGGCGGCGGAGGCGTCCGGGGCCGCGGCGAGCAGCCGTTCCGGGGTGGCGTACAGGTTGTGCGGGGCGGGGCGCGAGCCGTCGCGTACGTAGGCGCCGGAGGCGTGGGCGGGGGAGACGTCGTGCACCGGAGCCGCCGCCACCACCGGCAGCAACCTGGACTGCGCCCCGGAGAAGGCGAGGGCGGGGCGGCCGAACTGGCGGAGCAGTTCCAGGTCCGATTCCCGGGCGCTGCGCACCGGGCCGACCCGATCGGGCAGTTGGGAGGAGAAGACGGCGAGCAGACGGGTGAGACCGGACTCCACCTGCTCCACGTAGACGAGGTCGGCCCGGTCCAGCCCGGTGTGCGGGCGGGCGGGTCCGACGTTGTCGATCTTCACCGCGAGGACCGGGCCGCCGGTGCGTCCGGGCAGTCCGGTGAAGGGCGAGCGCGCGACCGCGGTGGTGCCGGGCGCCGAGCCCGTCGAGGAGGGGGAGGGCCCGCCGGGCGTCCGCTCGGGGCCGCCGCAGCCCCGGCTCACCAGGAACACGGTGAACACCGCCAGCACGACCAGGATCGCCGCTCTCGCGGGACGTCTGGGTGCTCGGGCCACGACGGCCACCCCCGTGCTGCATAGGTATGCTGCCTACGGAAAAGCCATTTGCCGAATCGCTGCGCGTATTCCTAGTATCCGCCACATGGAGCCGGTACCCCAGACGGCGGACGCGACCGCCTACCTCGCAGCGGACGAGGTGATCGACCACGACCACCCGCTGGTGCGGGCGACCGCCGCCCGGCTGCGGGCGGAAGCCTCCGATCCGTATGGCTATGCCGAGGCGGCCTACACCTTCGTCCGCGACGCCATCCCGCACTCCGCCGACTCCGGGGACCCGCGCGTCACCTGGCGCGCCTCCGACGTCCTGGAGCAGCGCACCGGCATCTGCCACGCCAAGGCCCACGCCCTGACCGCGCTGCTGCGCGCCGAGGGCATCCCCGCGGGGCTGTGCTACCAGCGGCTCACCGACGACGACGGCACCGGCGCCCTCGTCCACGGGCTCATCGCCCTCAAGCTGCCCGGACACGACCGCTGGGCCCGGCAGGACCCGCGCGGCAACAAGCCCGGTGTCGACGCCCGGTTCTCCCTCCGGGAGGAACGGCTGGCCTGGGTGCCCCGCCCCGGACTCGGCGAACGCGACTACCCCGGTCTCCACGCCACCCCGCCGCCCGCCGTACTCACCGCCCTGCGGCAGGCTGTCGACCGGCCGCATCTGTGGCGGCTGCTGCCCACCGACCTACCGGACCAAGAAGACCGATGACCTCACACACCCCCCTGACCCTGACCGTCGACCCCGCCGTGCGCGCTCTGGCCCCCGGGTTCGCCCACCTCGCCGTGGAGGCCCGCGGCCTGGTCAACGGGCCGAGCGACGACACGAGCGCGGCCCTCCTCGACGACGCGGCCCGCCGCCTCGCCGAGCGCCTCGGCGGCCGCGCCCCGCACGAGGACCCCCACATGGCCGCCTGGCGCGCGGCGTACACCGCCTTCGGCGCCAAGCCCTCGCGCACCCGCAACTCCGCGGAGGCGCTGGCCAAACGCGCCCTCGCCGAGGGCGGACTGCCCCGCATCAACCGGCTGGTGGACCTCTACAACGCGATCAGCGTCGCCCACCTCGTGCCCGTCGGTGGTGAGGACACCGACCACATCCACGGCGGCATGACCCTCGTACGGGCGACCGGCGACGAGAAGTTCGAGACCGTGGCCGGCGGTGAGCCCGCCGTCGAGCACCCCGAGCCCGGCGAGGTCGTCTGGCGCGACGGGACCGGCGTCACCTGCCGCCGCTGGAACTGGCGGCAGGGGATCCGTACCCGGCTGACCGAGGAGTCGGTCAACGCGCTCTTCCTCCTGGAGCGGATGGATCCGATGCCGTTGGCCGACCTACGGGCCGCCGGTGAGGAACTCGCCGCTCACCTGGGGAGGTTCAACCCCGGCGCGGAGGTCACCGTGCACGAGCCGGTCTGACCCCCGCGCTCGGTCACTCCGCCGTCGCGCCGCGCTCCCGGGCGGCGACGTCCTCCGCCGTGGGGGCGCTGCCGCCCAGGTGCGCGGGCAGCCACCAGTGGTCGTTCGGGCCCGACGGGCGCCCGGTGTACACGCGCTGCGCGTCCTCCAGCAGCTCCTGGACGCGCAGCCGCAGCCGCCGGGTCAGCGCGCCCGGCTTCTCGTCCGCGTGGGGCGTCATCTGCTCGCCCACCCGGATGGCGATGGGGAAGCCGTTGCGGCCCAGCTGGCGCGGCTGGTCCTTGGTCCACAGCCGCTGCGTGCCCCACAGGGCGACCGGCAGCAGGGGTACGCCCGCCTCCATCGCCAGGCGCGCGGCACCGGATTTGAAGGACTTCAGGGTGAAGGACTGGGAGATGGTCGCCTCGGGGAAGACCCCGATGATCTCGCCCGAGCGCAGCGCCGTCAGCGCGTGCTTGTACGCGTGCATGCCCTCGGAGCGGTCCACCGGGATGTGCTTCATGGCCCGCATCAGCGGACCCGACACCTTGTGCCGGAAAACCGATTCCTTCGCCATGAAACGCACCAGCCGCTTCGCCGGGAGCGCCGTCAGCCCCGCGAACACGAAGTCGAGGTACCCGATGTGGTTGCTCACGAGCAAAGCGCCGCCCTTGCGCGGCACATGTTCGGTGCCGGCGATGTCGAAGCGCAGTCCCTGCACCTTGAACATGGTGCGGGCGAAGCCGATGACGGGCGGGTAGACGAGCTCGGCCATGTGTGGGGCCCCTTCTTCGTAGGGGGTGGCCCCCGGCGGAAGTTACGCGGCCGTAGGTTTGGGCCGCCGGCTGATCGTGCCCCGTAAACGGGTGCCGTGTCATCCCGCGTGCCCGCCGTGTGGCGAGATTCTCGTCACGTCACCCGGTCGTGCGACGCACCAGCAGGTACATCTCGCATCCGAGGCAGTAGCCGAACACCGCGTTGAGGAAGGCCGCCGCGAGCGCGCAGGCCGTCGCCGCCAGGCCCAGCCAGGCGAGCCCCGTGGCGTAGCCGGCGAGCCCGACGACCGCGAACGCCAGTCCGACCGCCTGCGCGAAGCGCGGCGGCGCAGGGTCCTCGGTCTCGGTCGGCGGCCCCAGACGGGGCCGTACCGCCACCCGGTACAACAGGCCGTACGGTGAGTTCTGGACACCCGCGGCGGCGCCCACCGCGAACACCAGCGCCTGGACGGCCAGCAGCCAGGCACTTCCGGTGACGAGGACGGCGGCCAGGACGACACTGGTCAGGCTTGCGCCGAAGCGCGGTCCACGGGCATCAATGGCGTGAGGGCTCATGCCGGCCATGATTCCGGAACGGACGCCGTCCGGACCCCCGGGAATCATGGCGGTCGTGTGAACGCTGCAACGGCAGGGAGGGACGAAGTGACAGGACTGGTGGTGTGCGTCGCCGTGCTCGTGGCGGCGGGGATCCTCGGCATCCTCCACAAGCGCAGGGACGGAAGGGTACGGGTGCGGGACAAGGACGCGGCACAACAGCTGACGGCGGGTGAGATCGGCGCGGAACTCGGAGAGCGGGCCACGCTCCTCCAGTTCTCCACCGCCTTCTGCGCGCCCTGCCGGGTCACCCGCCGCACCCTCGGCGAGGTGGCCGGCATGGTCGACGGCGTGCGGCACGTGGAGATCGACGCCGAGGCGCACCTCGACCTGGTGCGCCGGCTGGGCGTCGTCAGGACGCCGACCGTCCTCGTCCTCGACGCCCGTGGCACCGTGGTGCGGCGCGCGTCGGGCGCGCCGCGCAAGGCCGACGTCATCGCGGCGCTCGGCGCGGCGGTGTGACCCGCGCGCGGTGTTATGACCCCGGTCCCACCCGCCGGGGCGCCCTTGACGCGGCGCCGGTCTGATCGTCAGTCTGACGTTATGTCGCGAGACCTCCTTCTGTACTCCCGCTTCGACGTCGACCTCGGTCGGCACGCGAGCGCCCGCTGTCACGGCCGTTGAGTGCCCAGGACTCCGCACCCCTCCGGCTCGACAGCACGACGAAGGACAACTCCATGACCGCCTCTCCCGACCTCGGCACGCCGGCCACGACCTCCCTGGGCGCGGTGCCCACCTCGATCCCCGCGCCCGCCCCGGTCCCCCTGCCCCCGCCGCCCGCCGTGACCGGCGCCTTGGACCCGGCCGCCTTCGACTCGACCGCCTTCGACTCGACCGCTTTCCGTGCCGTCTTCCGCCGTCACGCCGCCGGGGTCGCGGTCATCACCGCGGCCGGCACCCGCCCCGCGGGCTTCACGGCCACCTCCCTCACCTCCGTGTCCGCCGAGCCGCCCCTGCTGTCCTTCGGGATCAGCACCACCGGCTCCGCGTGGCGCACCGTCGCGGAAGCCACCCACGTGGGCGTCCACATCCTCGGCGAGCACCAGGAGGAGGTGGCCGCCACCTTCGCCCGCAGCGGCGCCGACCGCTTCGCGCCGCCCACCGCGTGGGGACCCGGCCCGTATGGAGTACCGCTCCTGGAGGATGTCCAAGCCTGGCTGGTCGCCCGTGTGGTGGCCCGCATACCCGCCGGTGACCACCGCATCGTCGTCGCCCAGGCCGTGGCGGGCGCCCCCGGCGGCGAAGCGGCCCGCCCGCTGCTCTACCACCACGGGCGCTACAACGCGCTGCGCCACTGAGTCCCTCCATCAGACCCGCGTCGGCAAGGTCACAGTCCACCGCCCTTGCCTGCCGGGGGACCGACGGCTGTACTGGCGAGTAATATTTCTGCCGGAGCGCCGTGCGTCCCAACGGGGAGCCGTCGTCGAAGGCGCCTATGCTGCCTTCACAAGGGCAGTTGACGTACCCATGCAGCAGTAGGAGTGCAGGCGTGAGCTTGAGGATCGTTGTCGCAGTGAAGTACGTGCCTGATGCCACGGGTGATCGTCACTTTGCGGGGGATCTGACCACGGATCGGGATGCGGTGGATGGTCTGCTGTCGGAGCTGGACGAGTATGCGGTGGAGCAGGCGCTGCAGATCGCGGAGGCGGTGGGTGACGCCGAGGTGACCGTGGTGACGGTGGGTCCGGAGGATGCGAAGGACGCGTTGCGCAAGGCGTTGTCGATGGGTGCGGACAGGGCGGTCCATGTCGAGGACGACGGTTTGCATGGCAGTGATGTGATGGGGACGTCGCTGGTGCTGGCGAAGGCGGTCGAGCATGCGGGGTTCGATCTGGTGGTGACGGGGATGGCGTCCACCGATGGGACGGCGGGTGTGGTGCCGGCTTTGCTGGCGGAGCGGTTGGGTGTGCCGCAGGTGACGTTGCTGTCGGAGGTGAAGGTCGAGGGTGGTGTGGTGTCCGGTCGCCGGGATGGTGACACCGCCAGTGAGCAGCTTGAGGCGTCGTTGCCGGCGTTGGTGTCGGTGACGGATCAGTCGGGTGAGGCGCGGTATCCGTCGTTCAAGGGGATCATGGCGGCGAAGAAGAAGCCGGTGGAGTCCCTGGATCTGTCCGACCTGGGTGTCGAGGAGGGGCAGGTGGGTCTGGCGGGTGCGTGGTCGACGGTGGATGAGGCGGTGGCGCGTCCGCCGCGGACGGCCGGTGTGATCGTGAAGGACGAGGGCGAGGGCGGCAAGCAGCTCGCGGAGTTCCTCGCGAGCCAGAAGTTCATCTGAAGCCCCCTTTCATCGAGTGCGCAGGAGTAGGTAGTCCCATGGGTGAAGTCCTGGTTTATGTCGATCATGTGGATGGTGCGGTCCGCAAGCCGACGCTGGAGTTGCTGACGATCGCGCGTCGGCTGGGTGAGCCGGTGGCGGTGGCGCTGGGTGCGGGTGCCGGTGCGGCGGCGGGTGTGCTGGGTGAGCATGGTGCGACCCGGGTGCTGGTCAATGAGGCTGGGGAGTTCGGGCAGTATCTGGTGGTGCCGAAGGTGGATGCGCTGGAGGCGGCCGTGCGTGTGGTGAGTCCGGTGGCGGTGCTGGTGCCGTCCTCGGGTGAGGGCAAGGAGGTCGCGGCGCGGCTGGCGTTGCGGTTGGGGTCGGGCATCATCACCGACGCGGTGGATGTGGTGGCCGGTGAGCAGGGGCCGGTGGCTACGCAGTCGGCGTTCGCGGCGTCGTTCACGACGAAGTCGCGGGTCACGACCGGCGTGCCGGTGATCACGGTGAAGCCGAACTCGGCGCCGGTGGAGGCTGTTTCGGCCGGGGGTGCGGTGGAGGAGTTGGCGGTGGTCTTCGGTGCGCTGGCCACGGGTACGAAGGTGGTGGCGCGTACGCCGCGGGAGGCGACGGGGCGTCCGGATCTGACCGAGGCGGCGATCGTGGTGTCCGGTGGTCGGGGTGTCAATGGTGCGGAGAACTTCGTGGTGATCGAGGCGCTGGCGGACTCGCTGGGTGCGGCGGTGGGTGCGTCGCGTGCGGCGGTGGACGCGGGTTGGTATCCGCACACCAATCAGGTGGGTCAGACGGGTAAGTCGGTGTCGCCGCAGTTGTACATCGCGGCGGGTATCTCGGGTGCGATCCAGCACCGGGCGGGTATGCAGACCTCGAAGACGATCGTGGCGGTGAACAAGGACCCGGAGGCGCCGATCTTCGAGCTGGTCGACTACGGCGTGGTCGGTGACCTGTTCCAGGTCGTACCGCAGCTGACCGAGGAGGTCACCGCCCGCAAGGGCTGACCCCGGCACACCAACCGGCCGGCAGCACGCACCGGAGCCCCGTGACGCCCCCTGACGGCACCACGGGGCTCCGGCGCTTCCCGGCGTCCCCGCGGGTCGTTGACGGTGCGACGGAGGGGGCGTTAGCTTCACTTCAACGATTTGTTGAAGACCGGGAGGGTGCCCGATGGCGCAGAACGAGACGGTCCGCACATCGCTCGGCGACACGGTCCGGCAGGACATCGGCGCCTCGCTCGCCGCCGTCGACGCCGAACTCGCCCGCCGCTACCCCGGGGACCCGGGCACCCGGCAGCCCGTGCACACCGTCTACGTCCCTGCCGACGCCTTCGCCGCCGACACCGTGCGCACCTGGGGCGACCGTGCCCTCGCCGCCCTGGACGAGCACGCCCCCGACGCGGTGCGGCTCGCCGGCGTGCTGGGCCTGGCGCCCGCCCTCGCCGCGCCCGTCCACGACCGCGTACGGGCCAAGCTGCGCCGCGAACCGGTCGAGGACCTGCGGATCGACTTCGAGGACGGCTACGGGCCGCGGCCCGACGCCGAGGAGGACGCGGCGGCCGCCCGCGCCGCGCGGCTCGTGGCCGCCGCCGTCGCGGACGGGACCGCGCCCCCGTACGTCGGCATCCGCATGAAGTGCATGGAGGCCGCCGTGCGAGACCGCGGCATCCGCACCCTGGACATCTTCCTCACCGGCCTGATGGATTCCGGCGGGCTGCCGGGCGGCCTGGTGCTGACCCTGCCCAAGGTCACCTTCCCCCAGCAGGTGACGGCGATGGTGCGGCTCGCCGAGGAGTTCGAGACGGCACGGGGACTCCCGGCCGGACGCCTCGGGTTCGAGATCCAGATCGAGACCACGCAGTCCATCCTCGGGCCCGACGGCACGGCCACGGTCGCCCGGCTGATCGACGCCGCCGAAGGCCGCGTCACGGGGCTGCACTACGGGACCTTCGACTACAGCGCCGCGTGCGGGGTCAGCGCGGCGTACCAGTCCATGGACCACCCGGTCGCGGACCACGCCAAGGCCGTCATGCAGGTGGCGGCCGCCGGCACGGGCGTGCGGCTCTCCGACGGCTCCACCAATGTGCTGCCCGTCGGCCCGGGCCCCCAGGTCCACGAGGCCTGGCGGCTCCACTACGGCCTGGTCCGCCGTTCGCTGGCCCGCGCGTACTACCAGGGCTGGGACATGCACCCCGCGCATCTGCCGACACGGTACGCCGCGGTCTACGCCTTCTACCGCGAAGGCCTGGACGCGGCGGCGGACCGGCTCGCGGCGTACGTCGCCAAGGCCGGCGGCGACGTCATGGACGAACCCGCCACCGCCCGGGCCCTGAGCGGCTACCTGCTGCGCGGACTCGACTGCGGCGCCGTGGACTTCGCGGAGGTCGCCACCGCCACCGGGCTGACCCGCGCCGACCTCGACGCCCTCGCGGGCCGCGGCGGCCCCGCCGTCTGAGGACCCTCCACGCGAAGACGTCCGGGCCGGCCCCCGCTGGGGCCGGCCCGGACGTCCCGGAGAGGTGGACCGTCAGACGAGGTCGAACCGGTCGAGGTCCATGACCTTCGCCCACGCCGCGACGAAGTCGTCGGTGAACTTCGCCTTCGCGTCGTCGCTCGCGTAGACCTCCGCGACCGCGCGCAGCTCGGAGTTGGAGCCGAAGACGAGGTCGGCACGGGTGCCGGTCCACTTGACCTCGCCCGTGACGTTGTCACGGCCCTCGAAGGTGGACTGGTCCTCGGAGGTCGCCTTCCACGACGTGCCCAGGTCGAGCAGGTTGACGAAGAAGTCGTTGGTCAGCGACCCGGGGGTCGCGGTGAAGGCGCCGTGCGACGACTGCCCGTGGTTCGCGCCCAGGACGCGCAGACCGCCGACGAGGACCGTCAGCTCGGGGGCGCTGAGGGTCAGCAGGTTCGCCCGGTCGAGCAGCAGGTACTCGGCCGGCAGGCGGTTGCCCTTGCCGAGGTAGTTGCGGAACCCGTCGGCGGCCGGCTCGAGCGCCGCGAAGGACTCCACGTCCGTCTGGTCCTGCGCGGCGTCCACACGACCCGGCGTGAAGGGCACCTCGACGCGGTGACCGCCGTCCGAGGCGGCCTTCTCGACGGCGGCGGAACCGGCCAGCACGATCAGGTCGGCCAGCGAGATCCGCTTGTTGCCGGACTGCGCCGCGTTGAAGGACTCCTGGACGCCCTCCAGGGTGCGCAGCACCACGGCGAGCTCGTCGGGCTCGTTGACCTCCCAGCCGCGCTGCGGCTCCAGGCGCAGACGGGCGCCGTTGGCGCCACCGCGCTTGTCGCTGCCGCGGAAGGACGAGGCCGACGCCCACGCCGTGGACACCAGCTGCGACACGGTGAGGCCCGAGGCGAGGACCTGCTCCTTGAGGGCGGCGACGTCGGCGGCGTCGACGAGCCCGTGCGTCCGCGCGGGCAGCGGGTCCTGCCACAGCAGGGTCTCGGACGGGACCTCGGAACCGAGGTAACGCACGACCGGGCCCATGTCGCGGTGGGTCAGCTTGAACCACGCGCGGGCGAAGGCGTCCGCGAACTCGTCCGGGTTCTCCAGGAAGCGACGCGAGATCTGCTCGTAGACCGGGTCGAACCGGAGCGAGAGGTCCGTGGTCAGCATCGTCGGGGCGTGGCTCTTGGCGGAGTCGTGCGCGTCGGGGATGGTGCCCGCGCCGGCACCGTCCTTGGCCACCCACTGGTTGGCGCCGGCGGGGCTGGTCGTCAGCTCCCATTCGTAGCGGAAGAGGTTCTCGAAGAAGCCCATGCCCCACTGGGTCGGGGTGCTGGTCCAGGTGACCTCGAGACCGCTGGTGATCGCGTCGGCGCCCTTGCCGGTGCCGTAGCTGTTCCGCCAGCCGAGGCCCTGCTCCTCCATCGAGGCGGCCTCGGGGTCGGGACCGACGTTGTCCGCGGGGCCCGCGCCGTGGGTCTTGCCGAAGGTGTGCCCGCCGGCGATGAGGGCGACGGTCTCCTCGTCGTTCATCGCCATCCGGCGGAAGGTCTCACGGATGTCGCGGGCCGCGGCGATCGGGTCCGGGTTGCCGTTGGGCCCTTCCGGGTTGACGTAGATCAGGCCCATCTGGACGGCGCCGAGCGGGCTCTCCAGCTGGCGGTCGCCGGTGTAGCGCTGGTCGCCGAGCCAGGTGGACTCGGGGCCCCAGTAGACGTCCTCCTCCGGCTCCCAGACGTCCTCGCGGCCGCCGGCGAAGCCGAAGGTCGCGAAGCCCATCGACTCCAGCGCGACGTTGCCGGTGAGGATCATGAGGTCGGCCCACGAGATGCTCTGGCCGTACTTCTTCTTCACCGGCCACAGCAGGCGGCGGGCCTTGTCGAGGTTGCCGTTGTCCGGCCAGCTGTTGAGCGGGGCGAAGCGCTGCTGGCCGGCGCCGGCGCCGCCGCGGCCGTCGCTGATGCGGTAGGTACCCGCGCTGTGCCAGGCCATGCGGATCATGAACGGGCCGTAGTGGCCGAAGTCCGCCGGCCACCAGTCCTGAGAGGTCGTCAGGACCTCGAGGACGTCCTGCTTCACGGCGGCGAGGTCGAGGGCCTTGAACGCCTCGGCGTAGTCGAAGTCCTCACCGAGCGGGTTGGCCACCGCCGGGTTCTTGGCGAGGATCTTCAGGTTCAGCCGTTCCGGCCACCACTGCCGGTTTCCGCCGCCCTGGGTCGGGTGCGGGGCGCGCCCGTGCGCGACGGGGCAGCCGTTCACGCCCTCCGTCTTGGCGTCTGTGACGATTGCTTCGTGGTTCTCAGACATGGGAATCCTTCCGGACCTGGCGGATCACGGTGCTCAGGACTGCGGGCCGTCGGACGCGTTCTGGCGGGGGTCGTCGCGGTGAGCGCACGGGGGCCTCACCGGCGGCATGACAGGGAGAGCGGGTCCAGGACCGGCTACGGCAGTACGACGCGGGCGCCCGTAACTCCCAGGCGGCACCGCGCGGCTGCTCGGCGGTGGTCCCGTCACGTCCCTCTCTTCTGCCGTACTGGAGTCTTCCTGTCCCTTGGCTGGCGCCGGAACCGATCCTACGATGGACGCAGTCCAAGTCAAGAAGAGCGTCAATTCCATAGGCAATCAGAACCCGGACGCGTCCACGGGGTGAATTCCGGACGTCCACCGAGCGGAACGGGTGAGCACACATGAGCGACCTGCTGGAGCGACTGCGCGGGCGCGGCTGGCGCATGACGTCCCAGCGGCGTGTCGTCGCGGAGGTCCTGGACGGCGACCACGTGCACCTCACGGCCGACGAGGTGCACGCCCGCGCGGCGCGGCTGCTGCCCGAGATCTCCCGGGCGACCGTCTACAACACCCTGGGCGAGCTGGTCTCCCTCGGTGAGGTCATAGAGGTCTCCACCGACGGCCGCGCCAAGCGCTACGACCCCAACGCGCACCGTCCGCACCAGCACCTGGTGTGCTCCAGGTGCGGCACCGTCCGCGACGTCCACCCCACCGGCGACCCGCTGGCAGACCTCCCGGCCGGCGAGCGGTTCGGTTTCACGGTCTCCGAGGCCGAGGTCACCTACCGCGGCCTGTGCCCGTCCTGCGCCTGAGCACGCCACCCGGGGGAGCGGCGGCTACCGGTCCGTGGCAGGGGCGAGTCCCAGGCCGCGCAGCCACAGCATCTGCTCGTACGGCTGGGAGCCGCGTCCGCCGCCGTGGTCGCCGAACCGCCACACCGTGATGTCCTTGGGCCCCGCGTAGCGGTTGTACGCGGCGAACACCGTCGACGGCGGGCAGACGGGGTCCATCAGGCCCACGCTGAACAGCGCCGGCGCGGTGGCGCGCGGGGCGAAGTGGACGCCGTCGAAGTAGTCGAGGGTGCCGAAGAGCCGTTCGGGGTCGATGCGCCGGTGGACGCCGAGGTACTGGGCGAGCTCCGGGTACGGCCCCTCGGTGGCGGTCTCCGCGCTCCGCCGGAAGTGGCAGAGGAACGGCACGTCGACCAGGGCCGCCGCGACCGCGTCCGGGGCCAGCCCGGCCACCGCGAGGGCGAGCCCGCCGCCCTGGCTGCCGCCGGAGACGACGACCCGGCCCGCGTCGACGGCCGGGTGCGCGCGCAGGGCGTCCACGGCGCGTACGCAGTCCGTCATCAGGCGGCGGTAGTAGTAGTGCTCCGGGTCCTCCACACCGCGGGTCATGAACCCGCCGACGTACTGCGGACCCGGGGCGGGGTCGGGGTCCGGCGTGTCGTGGCCCTGGCCACGGGAGTCGACGACCAGATGGGCGTAGCCCGCGGCGCTCCACAGCAGGTTCTCGTGGTGCAGCCCGCGCCCGCCGCCGTAGCCGATGTACGTGACGACCCCGGGCAGCGGCGCGGCCGCCCCGCGGGGCAGCAGCAGCCAGGCCGCGACCGGCTGGCCTCCCCAGCCCGGGAGGCGCACGTCGAACACCTCGACCGTGGCCAGCGGCGAGTCGACCGCGCGGTACTCGGCCGGGTCGGTGCCGGCCTCGCGGGCGGCGGTCAGGGTCTTGGCCCAGAAGGCGTCGAAGTCACCGGGCTCGGCGATCTCCGGGGCGTAGCGGCGCAGTTCGTCCAGCGGCAGGTCGGTGAGCGGCATGGCCGGTATCGAATCGTTTCACGGGGTGGGGTGTCAACGGACGCCCGACGCGTGCCGGTTGTCCGTCCGTCGTGGGAGGGTGTCGTCGTGGAGGAGATCGGCTGGGCACCGGCGCCCCGCTCGCCGGTGACGCGCGCGATGCTCAGGGTGGGTGCCGTCACCGTGCTCGCGGGGCTCGTTGCGGGACCGGGAAGCGCCGTGCCCGTGACGGCGGTTCCGCTGAGCCGTGCCGCGGTGGAGGCGGAGCTCGACGCGGCGGCGGACCAGTCCGGCGTACACAGGTCGGAGAACACGGTGATGGGCTTGACCGTGACCGCCGACAAGGAGTCCGACCGGCCCAGTGAGCAGTGCATGCTCGCCTGGGCGGCCGCCGAGGGGGCGGGCGAGCGGGAGTACGCCGCCGTGACGGCGGTCCTGCGCGAGCACGGGTGGACGGAACTGCGCCGGGAGAACAGCCCCGGCGGCGGTACGTACGTCAACCTCGGCAAGGGTGGCTGGACGGTGACGGTCGCGTACGACGGCGGGCCGGGGTCCTTCACCGCGCTGACCTTCACCGCCATGGCACATGCCTGCTGACGGTCCGGGCGCGGCGCGCCCGCGCCACGCGCTCGGCCACGGTGCCCCCGCGACGGACACCGACCCGCTTGTGCCGGTACTCGCCGGAATCGTCGTGGACGTCGTCCACTCCCTCGACACCTGCGCCGACGACGAGGTAGCCCCCGATGTCGCCGTGAGGACGGCGGAGCACGCCGGGTGGGTGCTCCACAACCTGCCACCCCGTCAGCGCGCCCGGTTCCTGCGGGTGCTCGACGACCTGGCGGCGGCCGAGCCGGACCCGGCGCGGCGCCGCGCCCTGGAGTCCTTCGGCTTCACCTGCGGGCTGGTCGAGGAGGAGCCGTCCTGACCGCCCGCCGCGCCGTCACGGCACGGGCGGGAGCTCGCCCGAGCCGCGCGGGATCAGGCGGCAGGCGAGCTCGACCCGCTTGGGGGGGCCCGCCGAGCCGTCGAGCCGCTGGAAGAGCAGGCCCGCAGCGGTCCGGCCGAGCTGCCCGGGCTCCTGGGCGACGACGGTGACCGCCGGGCGCAGCAGGTCGGCGAGCTCGAAGTCGTCGAAGCCCACGAGGGCGACCACGCTGGGCCGGTCGGCGAGGACCCGGACCGCGGTCACGGTGATCCGGTTGTTGCCGGCGAACAGGGCGGTGACCGGTTCCGGGCCGCTCAGCATGGACTCCACGGCGGCGCGGACGCGGTCGGGGGCCGTGGGCCCGCAGGAGACCCAGCCCTCGTGCACGGGGAGCCCTGCGGCGGCCATCGCCTCCCGGTATCCCCGCAGACGCTCGGCCGCGGTGTGGATGCGGGGGAGGTCGCCGATGAAGCCGATGCGCCGGTGCCCGTGGGCGATGAGGTGGGCGACGCCCTCGCGGGTGCCTCCGGCGTTGTCGCTGAGGACCACGTCCGCGTCGATGCCGCCCGCGGGGCGGTCCACGAAGACGGTGGCGACGCCGGCCGCGATCTCCGGTTCGAGGTAGCGGTGGTCCTCGCTGGCGGGCACGATGACCAGCCCGTCGACACGCCGGGCGCAGAAGGCGAGCACCAGTTCCTGCTCGCGGTCCGCGTCCTCGGCACTCGATCCGGTGAACAGCAGTGTCGAGTGCGCCCGTGCGAGGTCCTCGACGGCCCGGCTGAGCGGGGAGTAGAAGGGGTCGGCGAGGTCCTCGAGGACCAGCCCGATGCTGGCCGTACGGCCCTTGCGGAGCAGCCGCGCGCTGTCGTTGCGGCGGAATCCGAGGGCGTCGATGGCCGCCTGGACACGCGAGATCGTGTCCTCGGTGACGCCCGGTTCCTCGTTGACGACACGCGATACCGTCTTCAGGCCGACACCGGCCCGGGCCGCGACATCCTTCATGGTGGGACGGGCGGTACGCGGAATATCGGTCACGGCGTGATCCTATGGGCTGGACAACGTTGTCAACAAAGGGCGACACTACGCCCATGCCGTTCGAGAGCTCTGCCGAGTCCATCGTCCCGCCGTCGGGTGCCGCCGGTGCGGGCCCGCTGATCGCCGCCGTGGACATCGGCGGCACCAAGATCGCGGGTGCCCTGGTGGACGCCCGCGGCGAGTTGCTCGTACGCGTGCAGCGCCCGACGCCCGCAGACCGGGACGCGGCGACGGTGATGGGATCGCTCGCGGAGGTGCTGGCCGGACTGCGGGAGTCCGCGGGCTGGCCGCGGGTCGTCGCGGTGGGCATCGGCAGCGCCGGGCCGATCGACGCCTCCCGCGGCACGGTGAGCCCGGTCAACATCGCCGGCTGGCGGGACTTCCCCGTCGTCGCCCAGGTGGGCGAACGGGTCGGTGGGCTGCCCGTCGTCCTCACCGGCGACGGCATCGCGATCACCGCGGCAGAGCACTGGCAGGGCGCCGCCCGCGGGCACGACAACGCGCTGTGCATGGTGGTGTCGACCGGCGTCGGCGGCGGTCTCGTCCTCGGCGGCAAGCTCCACCCCGGCCCGACGGGCAACGCCGGGCACATCGGCCACATCAGCGTCAACCTCGACGGGGACGTGTGCCCCTGCGGCAGCCGAGGCTGTGTCGAGCGTCTGGCCAGCGGGCCCAACATCGTGCGGCGCGCCCTGGAGTCCGGCTGGCGTCCGGCCCACGGCGAGGAGTCCGACGCCGCCGCCGTCGCCCGGGCCGCCCGTGAGGGCGACGCCCTCGCCCTCGCCTCGTACGACCGCGCGGCGCAGGCGCTGGCCGCGGGCATCGCCGCGACGGCCACCCTGGTGGAGATCGACGTGGCGGTGATCGGCGGCGGTGTCGCGGGCGCCGGCCCGCTGCTCTTCGAGCCCCTCCGCGCGCACATGCGCCGGTACGCCACGCTGTCGTTCGCCTCGGGGGTGAAGGTCGTTCCCGCCGTGCTCGGCACGGACGCGGGCCTGGTCGGCGCGGCCGCCGCCGCGGCGCAGGCGCTGCGGCTGGAAGCCTTCGCGACCGGCGCCTAGTCCGGGTCGTCGCAGTCCCTCTCCTGGCCTACGGCCGGGGGGCGAGGTCCGGTGTGCCTCGCGGAGGAGGAGATTCACCCGTTCGCGCGGGAGCGCGCAGTCGTGCCCACCGCGTCCTGTCGCGACGCCCCCGTCACGGCCCGGTGGGCGCGGTCAGCCGCGCCCGCTTCCCGGGCTTGTCGACCTCGCAGCTGCGGATCGGCCGGGACGAAGGCGGAGAGCGTCGAGAGCGGGTTGGCCGTGAATCCGGCCGCCGACGCGCCGGGGACGGCCTGGCCGAGCGAGGAGCAGGTGCCGGGCGTCATAGCACTTGCCCACCGGGTCGGCGGAGGTTTCGTAGGCCCGGAACAGCGCGACGGGACGGTTGTCGCGGTGCGTGCCGACGCCGTCCAGGAACTCGTGGATCTCCAAGATCGGCCGGGGCGTGTGGTCGAGCATGCCCCAGAGGGAGGCGCGCTCGTGGGCGACGGTTCCGGGCGGGTCGTACGTGCTTGACGCGGACCGTGTCGAATCCGTCGACCACCTGCTTGCGTGCGAGGGGGATTCGGAGGCGCCCACCAGTTGGCGGGGCGGCTCCCGTTCGGCGCCTCGGCCGGCACCGCGTGGTCGTGGTGGTCGCGGGAGGCGACGACGAGGGCCTCGCGGACCCGGACCACCATGCTGCTGCGGCGGCAGTTCATCGCCGGACTGACCCCGGGGGCCAACGAGGGCTGACCACGGTGTTCGCGGGTGCCGAAGCCACCGGTATGCGCCGATGGCCGGGTCTGCGCGTTTGCCGACGCCGATGATCCGGGCAATTCGTAGGGGGCTACCGGGCTACGGAAGAGGGGGCACCGTGATCGTCTGGCTCAACGGCACGTTCGGCGCGGGGAAGACCACTGCGGCACGCGAACTGCTCGAACTGCTGCCGGGCAGCGTGCTCTACGATCCGGAACTCATCGGCAGCGGACTGCGGCTGATGCTCCCGGAGAAGCGGCTGGGCGAGGTCTCCGACTACCAGGAGCTGCCCGCGTGGCGGCGGCTGGTCGTCGACACCGCCGCCGCACTGCTCGCCGAGGTGGGCGGGGGACCGCTCGTGGTGCCGATGACCCTGCTGAGGCAGGAGTACCGGGACGAGATCTTCGGCGGGCTCGCGGCCCGCCGGATCACTGTGCGGCATGTTCTGCTGCACGCTGAGGAAACGGTTCTGCGGGAGCGGATCGACCAGCGCGCCGACATCCCGGGCGACGCCGAGGCCAGCGCGGGGGTCCGCGCCTGGTGTCTGGACCACCTGCCCGCCTACCAGGAGGCACTGCCCTGGCTCACGGCGGACGCCCACGTCGTCGACACCGCGGGGCTCACCTCCCGCGCGACGGCCGAGCGGATCGCCGAGGCGATACGGGAGGGCGCGGGCTCCTGCGACATCGTGCAGACCCCGGAGCCCACCGCCGAGACCCTCGCGGCGGGCGTGCTGCTCTTCGACGAGGACGACCGGGTGCTGCTGGTCGACCCGACCTACAAGCCCGGCTGGGAATTCCCCGGCGGGGTCGTCGAGCCCGGTGAGCCGCCCGCCCGGGCCGGCATGCGGGAGGTCGCCGAGGAACTCGGCCTGCGGCTCCCGGTGGTGCCCCGGCTGCTGGTCGTCGACTGGGAACCGCCGCTGCCGCCCGGATACGGCGGTCTGCGGCTGCTCTTCGACGGCGGGCGGCTGCCCGCCGCGGACGCCGAGCGCCTCCTGCTGCCCGGCGCCGAGCTGCGGGGCTGGCGCTTCGCCACGGAGGACGAGGCCGCCTCCATGCTGCCGCCCGTCCGGCACACCCGGCTGTGCTGGGCGCTGCGGGCGCGGGAGCGGGCCACCGTGCTCAACCTGGAGGCGGGCGTGCCGGTGGGCGGCTGAGGGGCGACGGGCGCGTCCCGGCCGCCCACCGGGGCTCAGACGGCCTTGGCGGCGTACTTCTGGAGGAAGAGCGCCTCGGTGAGCGAGAGCTTCTCCAGTTCCTCGGGGGAGACGCTCTCGTTCACCGCGTGGATCTGCGCCTCCGGCTCGCTCAGGCCGATCAGCAGGATCTCCGACTCGGGGTAGAGCGTCGCCAGGGTGTTGCAGAGCGGGATCGAGCCGCCCATGCCGGCGATCTCCATCTGGGTGCCGTACGCGGTGCGCATCGCCTCCGCCATGGAGGCGTACGCCGGGCTGGAGGTGTCCGCGCGGAACGGCTGGCCGCTGCCGACCTGGGTGACCTCCACGCGGGCCCCCCAGGGGGCGGCGGCCTCCAGGTGGGCGATCAGCAGCTTGGCCGCCTGCTGGGCGTCCACGCCCGGCGGGACCCGCAGACTGACCTTGGCACCCGCGGTGGCCTGCACGGACGGCGTGGCGCCGACCACGGGAGGCGCGTCGATGCCGATGACGGTGACCGACGGGCGGGCCCAGAGACGGTCGGCGACCGTGCCGGTGCCCATCAGCTCCACGCCGTCGAGCACCTTGGCGTCGGCGCGGAAGTCGCCCTCGTCGTACTGCAGCCCGTCCCAGGCGGCGTCGGCGGTGAGGCCCGCCACGGTGGAGGCACCGGAGTCGTCGTGGAGCGTGTGCAGGATGCGGACCAGGGCGGCCAGCGCGTCCGGTGCGGCACCGCCGAACTGGCCGGAGTGCAGATTGCCCTCCAGGGTGGTCACCTTGACGTCGACCAGCGCCATGCCGCGCAGGGTCGCCGTGACGGTCGGCAGGCCGACGCGGAAGTTGCCGGAGTCGCCGATGACGATCGCGTCCGCGGCGAGCAGTTCGGGGTGCTCCTCCGCGTAGCGCTCCAGACCGCCGGTGCCCTGCTCCTCCGAGCCCTCGGCGATGATCTTCACGCCGACCGGGACCCCGCCGTTCTCGCGCAGCGCGCGCAGGGCGGTGAGGTGCATGATCAGGCCGCCCTTGCAGTCGGCCGCGCCGCGCCCGTACCAGCGGCCGTCGCGCTCGGTGAGCTCGAACGGCGGCGACAGCCAGCCGGCCTCGTCCAGCGGCGGCTGCACGTCGTAGTGCGCGTACAGCAGCACCGTGGGCGCTCCCTCCGGCCCGGGCAGGTAGCCGTACACCGACTGCGTGCCGTCCGGGGTGTCCAGCAGGGCGACGTCCTCGAAGCCCTCGGCGCGCAGCGCGTCGGCGATCCATGAGGCGGCCCGCTCGCACTCGCTCTTGGGGAACTGCCGCGGATCCGCCACCGAGCGGTACGACACCAGCTCGGCCAGCTCGGTCCTGGCCCGCGGCATCAGTGCGGCGACGGTTGCGGCGAGTGGTGCGGCGGACATGGGCGCTCCTGATGGGTGGGACAGGCCGAACGCGATGTTCGTGGACCGGTGGTCGTGATCGATGGTGCCACAGGCGGCCTCGCTCAGCCGCGGATTAGTATGCGGCTGAGCAGGGGCGACGGCAGTCGGCAGGTCGAACGGGAGCGGGAAGCACACGTGAGCAGCGAGTACCAGGCGCAGGACGGCGGTTCGGCGGAGGACGTCGACGGCATGCCGGTGTGGGACGTCGTCGTGGTGGGTGCCGGGCCGGCCGGGGCCTCGGCGGCCTACGCCGCGGCAAGTGCGGGACGCCGTGTGCTCCTGCTGGAGAAGGCCGAACTGCCGCGTTACAAGACCTGCGGCGGCGGCATCATCGGGCCCTCCCGCGACGCGTTGCCGCCGGGCTTCGAGCTCCCGCTGCGCGACCGGGTGCACGCGGTGACCTTCAGCCTCAACGGCCGGCTCACCCGGACCCGCCGGTCGCGGCAGATGCTCTTCGGGCTGATCAACAGGCCCGAGTTCGACGCCCAGCTGGTGGACGCGGCCGTCGACGCGGGCGCTCGGCTGCGGACCGGGGCCCAGGTCTCCCGGGTCGAACAGCACGGCACCTCCGTCCCCGACCGGCGGACCGTCGCGGTGGTCCTCAACGACGGCGAGACGATCCTCGCCCGCGCGGTGGTCGGCGCCGACGGCTCGGCGAGCCGGATAGGCGCCCACGTCGGCGTCAAGATGGCCCAGGTCGACCTGGGGCTCGAGGCCGAGATCCCGGTGCCCGCGGAGGTCGCCGAGGACTGGGCGGGCCGGGTGCTCATCGACTGGGGCCCGCTGCCCGGCAGTTACGGGTGGGTCTTCCCCAAGGGCGAGACCCTGACCGTCGGCGTCATCTCGGCGCGCGGCGAGGGCGCGGCCACCAAGCGCTACCTGGAGGACTTCATCGGGCGGCTCGGTCTGGCCGGCTTCGAGCCGAGCATCTCCTCCGGCCACCTCACCCGCTGCCGCGCCGACGACTCCCCGCTCTCCCGCGGCCGCGTGCTGGTCTGCGGTGACGCGGCGGGGCTGCTGGAGCCGTGGACCCGCGAGGGCATCTCCTTCGCGCTGCGCTCCGGCCGCCTGGCGGGGGAGTGGGCGGTGCGGATCGCCGAGGCGAGCGACGCGGTGGACGCGCGTCGCCAGGCCCTGAACTACGCGTTCGCCGTCAAGGCCGGCCTCGGGGTCGAGATGGGCGTCGGCCGCCGGATGCTGGGCGTCTTCGAGAAGCGTCCGGGTCTGCTGCACGCGGCTCTCACAACCCTCCCCCCGGCGTGGAACGCCTTCGCTAAGATCACCCGCGGTTCCAGCTCGCTCGCCGAGCTGGTCCGTACGCATCCGCTGGCCCGTCGCGCGCTGGAGTCGTTCGACCGTCGTTGACCTCCTGTTGGCACCCTCCCGGGCGTCATAAAGGCGGAGTTGAGGGGCAGAGACGTTATGGGAGGTGTCCTCGTCATGCCCTTGAGGAACGTAGACGGAAGACTGCCGTGGTGGGTGCGTACACTCACCGGGCTCGTCGTGCTCGGCGGACTTCTGTTCCTGGTCGCGCGCGCGGACCTGATACCGGGTCTGCCCAATCCCTTCGCCGAGGAGACCAAGGACCGCAGTGGTCCCGTGGTGCTCAAGGCGATCCAGGACATGAGCCGCTTCGAAGGAGCAAGTGGCCAGTTCCAGGTCGTGGTCGACCTGGAGAAGGACGCCAAGTTCCTTCCCGATGCCGTGCGCGGCAGGCGCACGCTCTACGTGGGGGCCGGCAGTGTCGACGCCTACGTGGACCTCGGTGACGTGGGCCCGAAGGGCGTCACGGTCTCCGAGGACCGTACCTCCGCCGTCCTCACCCTGCCCCACGCCCAACTCGAGCGGACTTCGCTCGACCCCGACCGTTCCTACGTGGTGGCCCAGGAGCGCGGTTTCTTCGACCGGCTCGGCGACTTCTTCTCCTCCCACCCGGGGGACGAACAGCAGGTCCAGCAACTCGCCGCGAAGAAGATCCAGCAGGCGGCCAAGTCCACCGAGCTGACGAAGCGGGCGGAGACCAACACCCGGGCCATGCTGGTACAGCTGCTGACCTCGCTGGGGTTCGAGAAGGTGGAGGTCCGCTTCAGCTGACGGGCCGGAGCTCGGTGATGCGGAAGACCGGGTGCTTGTGGGCTATGGCGCGCAGTTCCTCATCGGTGGAGTCCGCGCCCACCCCGCCGAAGAACACGCCCACCTCGGCCTTCCAGCGCTTGAGGTAGGCACGCAGCACCTCGGGCTTGACGTCGTCGCCGACCTCGGTCGCGCTGAACTCCTCGACGTTCTTGCCCAGCAGCAGCCGACCGCCGCCGGCGGCGCGCATGTTGTGCGTCCACTGGACGTGCCCGCGCGGCGCCACGAGGTAGCGCTCCCCGTTCACCACCAGCAGGTTGACCGGGGTGCGCCGCCACTCCCCGCTCTTGCGGCCGCGGACGGCCAGCACGCGGGAGCCCCACACGCTCAGACCGCGGCGGGTCAGCCAGGCCACCGCGCGGTTGAAGACGTTGACCGTGAACCAGCCGGGCTTGATGACGTGCTCGGACATGAGGACTCCTCCGTGACGCGCGGGCCGTGGACCGAGGACGGTCCGTGAGCGGTGCTCTCGCTTGAGAACAGTGTGCACGCCCTGGCGCTCCATGGCAAGAGCACTGCTCTCTTTCTTGGTCGTCGCTCCATTCGTGCGTACACTGATCGCATGAGCGTGATCCGAACGGCCAGGGAACGGGCCCGCGACGAAGTGACCGCGGCCATCAAGGAAGAGGCGCGCCGGCAGCTCGCCGACGAAGGCGCATCGAGGCTCTCGCTCCGCGCCGTCGCGCGGGAGCTGGGCATGGTCTCCTCCGCGCTCTACCGCTACTTCCCGAGCCGGGACGAGTTGCTCACCGCCCTCATCATCGACGCCTACGACGCGGTGGGCGCCGCCGCCGAGGGGGCCCTGGCCCGCGCGGGCGGTGACCCCGTGGAGCGCTGGAGCGAGGTCTGCCGGGCCGTACGCCGCTGGGCCCTCGGCCATCCGCACGAGTACGCCCTCATCTACGGCTCCCCCGTGCCCGGCTACTCCGCGCCGCTCGACACGATCGGCCCCGCGTCCCGGGTCGGGCTGGCACTGATCGCCGTGGCCGAGCAGGCCCACACCGCGGGGGCGCTCGCCGCCTCCCCGGCCGACGCCCCGCTGTCGGAGGCCGCCCACGCCGACGCCTGGCGGCTCGGCAAGGACCTCGACCGCGACCTGCCGGCACGGGCGATCCCCTCCCTCGTGGCCGCCTGGGCGCAGCTCTTCGGGCTCGTCAGCTTCGAGGTGTTCGGCCAGTTCAACAACGTGGTCGAGGCGCGCGACGACTTCTTCGACCACGCCGTCGCGGGCCTCGCGCACCAAGCGGGGCTCCGCCGTGAGCGCGTACTCCACGGGGAGTAGACGCGATCACCCCGCCGACCGGACGCCGACCCGCCGCCCCCCGGTCTAGCGTGGCCGCATGACCGACGACGTGACACGGGGTGGCGGCCCGCCCTGGGGGGCCTGGCGGCGCCACACCGGGCCCGGCCACTCCCGCGGCGGCGGCGGCGAGCGCCCGCGCCACCCGTGGGTCTCGTCGCTGATCATCGCCGTCGTCCAGGTGGTCGGCACCACGGCCGCCGCGCACAACGCGCCCGGCCGGGTCGCCCTCGGCCACTTCGGGTACGCGCTCCTGCTCGCGGGGCCGGTCCTGCTCCTGTGGCGCAACCGCGCGCCCGTCGCGGTCGCCGCCGCCGTATCGGCCGTCACGCTCGTCTACGTCGCCGCCGGTTACCCGTACGGGCCGGTCTTCCTGAGCATCGTCGCCGCCTACTTCACGGCCGTCGCCGCCGGTCGCCGCAGAGCCGTCCTGATCATCGCGGCCGCCCTGTACACGGCCTACCTGCTCATCACCGTGTGGCTGTACCGCTGGTTGCCGCCCGCCGGGGACGAGGCCGCCTCGTGGGCCCAGGTGTCGGGGGCCGCCGCCTGGCTGCTGGCGATCCTCGCCGTCGCCGAGCTGTGGCGGCTGCGCAGGGAACAGTTCGTCCGCGACCGGCGGGAGCGGGCCGAGGCCGAACGGCGCCGCGCCGACGAGGAGCGGCTGCGCATCGCCCGCGAGCTGCACGACGTGCTCGCCCACAGCATCTCGGTCATCAACGTGCAGGCGGGGGTGGCCCTCGCCCTCATGGACGAGCGCCCCGAGCAGGCCCGGCAGGCACTGACCACCATCAAGGCGGCCAGCAAGGAGGCGCTCGGCGAGGTCCGCCAGGTGCTCGGCACCCTGCGCAGCCCCGGGGAGGCACCCCGCTCGCCCGCACCGGGCCTGGACCGGTTGCCCGAACTGCTCGAACAGGCCGCGGGCGCCGGCCTGGCCGTCGACATCACCCGCGACGGCCGCACCGGCGCCCTGCCACCGGGCGTCGACCTGGCGGCGTTCCGCATCGTCCAGGAGGCGCTGACGAATGTCATCCGCCACTCCGGCTCCCGTACCGCCCGCATCCGCGTCACCCGCCGCCGGGACGCCGTCGAACTGCGGGTCGACGACGACGGCCCCGCCACCACGACCGCCGACCACGCCCCCGACTCCGGTGGCGGCAACGGGCTGCTCGGCATGCGCGAGCGGGCGGCGGCGCTCGGCGGCACGGTCGAGGCCGGACCCCGAGCCGACGGCGGCTTCCGCGTCCTGGCCCGTCTGCCGCTCGCCGCCGGCGCCGCGCCGCCGCCCGTCCCCGACAAGGAGAACCCATGACCCGGGTCCTGCTCGCCGACGACCAGCTCCTGGTACGCGCGGGCTTCGCCGCCCTGCTGGACGCCCAGCCCGACATCGAGGTCGTGGGGGAGGCCTCCGACGGCGCCCAGGCGCTGCGCCTGGTCCGCGAACTCACCCCGGACGCGGTGCTGATGGACATCCGCATGCCCGTCATGGACGGACTGGAGGCCACCCGCCTGATCACCGAGGACGCGGCGCTGACCGGGGTCAGGGTCGTCATCCTCACCACGTTCGAGCTCGACGAGTACGTCTTCGAGGCCATCCGGGCGGGCGCCTCGGGCTTCCTGGTCAAGGACACCGAGCCGGAGGAACTGGTGCGTGCCGTAAGGGCGGTGGTGGACGGCGACGCGCTGCTGTCGCCCGGCGTGACCCGGCGGCTCATCGCCGAGTTCGCCGCCCGGTCCAAGGAGCCCTCGGCCGCGGCCGAACTCGACCGGCTCACCGAGCGGGAGCGTGAGGTGATGGCCCTGGTCGGGATCGGTCTGTCCAACGAGGAGATCGCGCGCCGCCTGGTGGTGAGCCCGCTCACCGCCAAGACGCACGTCAGCCGCACGATGGTGAAGCTCGGCGCCCGGGACCGGGCCCAGCTCGTCGTCCTCGCCTACGAATCCGGCCTGGTGCGGCCCGGCTGGCTCGGCTGAACCGCAGGGGCCCGCGCGGACCGTGGCGCGCGCGGGCCCCCAGGCTGCGGGCAGGTCAGTCCCGCACCGGGACCTTGCGCTCCTCGCTCACCGGCGTGGCGGTGTCGGAGGAGGCGACGACGAAGCCGTACGACACCCTGCGGCGCAGCCCCGTGAGGGTGATCAGGAGTCCGGCCAGGGCGATCGCGCTGACCACGACCAGCCCGGGGCGGTAGCTGTCGAGCACGGCCTGCGGGGAGGCGGGGCGGCCGTCACCGGACCCGGCGGTGATCGCCGCGGTCACCACCGCGAGGAAGATGGCGCCGCCCACCTGGAAGGAGGTGTTCAGCAGGCCGGAGACCATGCCCTGCTCCTCGTCGCGCACGCCGTTGGTGGCCTGGATGTTGAGCGACGGGAAGACCAGCGCGCACGCGGCGCCCAGCAGCAGCATCGACGGCAGGATTACCGCGGCGAAACTCGGGGTGAGGTCGACGCGCAGGAAGAGCACGTAGCCCAGGAACAGCAGGGTGAATCCGGTGGCGATCACCCGCGGCGTGCCGAAGCGGTCCACCAGCGGACCGATGCGCGTGGAGGCGAGCGCCACCAGCGCCCCCGCGGGCAGGAAGGCCAGCGCGGTCTGCAGCGCCGACCAGCCCAGCAGCGACTGCATGTACTGGGTGACGAGGAACTGGAAGCCCACGTAGGAGCCGAAGAAGGCGGCGCCGCCGAGGTTGGCGCGGATCTGGTGGGGCGAGCGCAGGACGCCCAGCCGGATGAGGGGGTGGCTGCTGCGGTGCTCGATCACCGCGAAGGCGGCCAGCAGGACGGCGACGGCGGCGAAGGAGAGCAGGGTGCGGGCCGAACTCCAGCCCGCTTCTGGAGCCTGGACGACGGTGAAGACCAGCAGCAGCATCGCCCCGGTGCCGGTCAGGGCGCCGGGCAGGTCGTAACCGCGGCCGGAGTGCCGCTCGCGGGGGCTCGACGGGATCAGGCGGAGGCCGGCCACGAGGGCCAGGACGGCCACGGGCGCGGGCAGCAGCATCGTCCAGCGCCAGCCCACCTCGGTCAGCAGGCCGGACAGGACCAGACCCATGGAGAAGCCGGTCGCGCCGCAGGTGGTGTAGATGCTGAGGGCACGGTTGCGGACCGGCCCCTCGGCGAAGGTCGTGGTGATGATGGACAGTCCCGCCGGGGCGGTGAACGCCGCGCTCAGGCCCTTGACGAAGCGGCTGGCGATGAGCAGTTCACCGGAGTCGACGAGTCCGCCGAACAGGGACGCCACGGCGAACACGGCCAGCGCGACGAGGAAGACCCGGCGCCGGCCGAGCAGGTCGGCGGCACGGCCGCCGAGGAGCAGCAGGCCGCCGTAGCCGAGGATGTAGCCGCTGACGACCCACTGGAGCGACGAGGTGGACAGGTCGAGGTCGTCCGCGATGGACGGGAGGGCCACGCCGACCATCGAGACGTCCAGGGCGTCGAGGAAGAGCGCGGCGCAGAGCACCAGCAGGGTGCCCCACTGCCGGGCGCTCCAGCGCCCGTCGGAACCGGGGACGGCGGTGTGCGGAGAGGTCATGCCGAGGAACACTACATGCATGTGCATCAGATGCAAGCGCATTTAATGTGCGTACATGCAGTGTTGATTTTCTGCTATCCTGCGGCCATGACCGGCGTGAAGAGTGAGCATGTGCTCGTGGAGCGGTGGCGGGAGGTCCTCTCCCTGCACGCGCGCACCGCGTGCGAACTCGACCGTGAGCTGAACCCGCACGGACTCGGGGCGAGCGACTTCGAGGTGCTCGACCTGCTCGCCGAGGGCAACCCCGACGACGGCGGATGCACCTACCGCGTCCAGGAGCTCGCGGACCGCGTGCACCTGAGCCAGAGCGCGCTCTCCCGGCTGGTCGGCCGGCTGGAGAAGGACGGCCTCGTCAGCCGGGGGATCTGCAGCGAGGACCGGCGTGGGGTGCGGGTCGCGCTGACCGAGGCGGGCCGGGTGCGCCATGAGGAGGTCAAGCCCGTGCAGCGCGCCGTCCTGGAGCGGATGCTCGGCCAGGTCTGAGGGTTTCCGGCGTCGCCGGCGGCCTTCCGCTCAGCGGGAGTCGCGCTTCCGGCGGACGTACAGCTGCTTGCGGACCCTGGCCACGACCGTCCCGTCGTCCGCGACGACGTCGTTCTCGAACCACACCAGGGCCTTGTCGCCGCCCGCGGTGAGCTCCCTGATCTCCTCGAGCCGGTGCTCGGTCAGCTTGAAGTCGGCGAACACGTCCCCCTTGCCGGGCGAGACGAACTCGATCTCCGCCGCGCGGTCCCACACCAGGTAGTCGCGCCCGAGGCGGTTCATGACCAGCAGCATCCAGAAGGGGTCGCTCATCGAGAAGAGCGATCCGCCGAAGTGGGTGCCCACGTAGTTGCGGTTGAAGCGGTGGAGCCGCAGCCGGACCCGGGCCGAACTCCAGTCGTCGGCGATGTGCAGGACGCGGATGCCGGAGAACAGGTAGGGCGGCCACCAGGTGATCGCGCGGTGCAGGGCGGCGGGCGTGAGGGAACGTCGTGCCATGCGAAGACGCTAGCAGGTGAAGTTACCGGCCGGTAACCGGGGCGCCGCCCTGCGTCGCGCCTGGTGCGTCAGTCGATCGCCGCCGTGCGCCGCCACAGGTCGATCACGGAGTCATCCCCCGTCACCTGCAGCTTCTCGTACGCCCCCCGGTTCCAGAGGGTGAGGTAGAGCTCCTCGGCGGTGCCGCTCACCGTGCAGTCCGCCTCGCCCGGCGCGGACCGTTCGACGGACAGCGGGTTGGCCGACATGCGCGCGAGCCAGTCGTCCCGCGCGGCGTCGGTGTCGGTCGTGCGCACGCGGAGCGTCCTGGGCGTCCCGCTGCGGACCCGGCTCTTCGGCCGGACGTGGAAACCGGCGAGCAACTCGTCGATGCCGTCGGCCGCGAACCCCGGATCCACCGGGGACGGGGCCCGGCCCAGGGCCAGTTCCGCGTCCACCCGGTGGACCGCCGTCTCGTGCGCCTGGCGCCGCGCCCAGAAGGCCCGCGGGGAGGGGGCCTTGAGGAAGTACCAGCACTCCAGGTCGACGGGCGCCGCATCGAGGGCCGCGACCAGCAGCCCGTGGCCTTCGCGGAACCAGGGGAGGACCGAGGCGTCGTCCCTGGGGGCCTCGGCCTCGATGGGCTCCGGCTGCCGCCGCCCCTCCGCGACGTAACCCGTCGCCCAGCGGTGCACGACCCCTTGATGGCGGACCAGTTCGCGCACGCGCCAGCCGGGGCAGGACGGCACCTCGGCGTCGAGCCCGGCCGCTTCCGCCGCGTCGGCGAGCAGTCCGCCGTCGCGTCGCAGCACCTCGATGAACTCGGCTGTCTCCATGACGCGATTGTGGCAGCCGGCACCGACAGCCGGGCCCGTACCGGCTCAGTGCGCGGGGCGACGCCGGCGGCGGGCCCGCGCCACCAGTCCGGACAACACCGCGTTGAGGACCGCCGACACCACGGCCGCCGCCACCGCCGTCGACCAACCACCCCAGCCGTGGGCGGCGTCGGCCGCCCCGAGACCGCCGATGGCGTCGAACAGCGACCAGAACATGGGCATCCACGGCAACGTCAGCAGGACGAGCCACACTCCGGACAGCGTCGCGTCCGCGTGCGAGACGAACGCGGTGTCGAGCAGGACCAGGACGAGGGCGGCGGCGACCAGGCACAAGTAGACGCGCGACACACGCTCCCGGTACACGGACCGGGCGGCGGCCCGGAGCTTCGGGGGATCGGCATGTCACCTCCGGCTGCTGTGCGGTCCACAGGGCACCGTCCAGCATGACGCTTCCCGCACGCCGGGGGAATCCGGATGCGACGCGTCAGACTCCGGCGGCCGCGGACGCGTGCCGGGTCGTGTGCGCGACCACGGCGGCCACCGCCGCCAGCGCGGCGACCGTGGTCAGTGCGACCGGCAGCCCGAAGGCGTCGGCGAGGAAGCCGATCGTGGGCGGCCCGAGCAGGAAGCCCGCGTACCCCAGGGTGGAGGCGGTGGCAACACCGCCGGGGCCGCCGAGGGCGCCGGCCCGGCCGATGGCCACGGGGAAGACGTTGGCGAGCCCGAGCCCGGTGAGCGCGAAGCCGGCCAGGACGAGCCAGACCTCGGGGCCGAACGCCCCCAGCAGCATCCCTGCGCAGGCCGTCAGTCCGCCCAGCACCACCGCGCGGGTCGGGCCAAGCCGCAACAGGAGGGCGGTGCCGGAGAGGCGTCCTACGGTCATCGCGAGGGCGACGGCGGCGTATCCGGTGGCCGCGAGGGCCGGACCGGTGTGCAGGTCCTCCTGAAAGTGGAGCGGACCCCATTCGGCGAGCGCTCCCTCGCCGTAGGCGGTGCACAGCGCGATCAGGCCGAAGACGGGGACCATCCGCCGGCCGCCTGCCTGACGCGCCGTGTCGTGTGCACCCTCCATGGTGACGGCCGAGGGATCCGCGGGCTCCGCGGGACGGGGGACGGCGTGTCTGAGCAGGAGCCGCCCGAGCAGCACCGTGGCCAGGAGCCCGAACACCGCGACGCCAACGAGGTGCTGGGCCGGTGTCAGCCGCGCGGCCAGCGGTCCGCCGACGCCCGCCCCGACCAGTCCGCCCAGGCTGTACGCCGCGTGGAAACCGGGCATGATGGGGCGCCGCAGCGCGGCCACCAGGTCGACGGCGACGCTGTTCATCGCGACGTTCATGCCGCCGAAGCCCACGCCGAGCAGGAGCAGTACGAGACCGAGGGCGAGGGGGGAGTGGGTGAACGGAGGCAGCGCGACGCCCAGTGACAGGACGGCACCGGTGCCGACGGTCACCTGCCGGGCCCCGAAGCGCCGGCACAGCCGCCCGCTGGGGATCATGGTGGCGACCGCCCCCGCCGACACGCCGAGCAGCGCGAGGCCGAGCGCCCCGGCCGAGGCGCCGACCTGCTCCTTGACGGCGGGGATGCGAACGACCCAGCCGGCGAAGACGAATCCGTCCAGGGCGAAGAACGCGGTCAGGGCGACACGGAGGCGCCGCAAAGGGAGCGGCGGACTTGCGCGATCTTGCCGGGCGAGTACGCTCCGTATTTTGTTTAGGCTCGGCACAAAGTGAGAATAGGACTGTGACCCAGACTCGGACAAGGTTGGAGCGGGGCCGTGGTGCGCTCGGTCCCGCGCTCGCGCTCGTGCACACCGGGCGTGCCCCCACCCGCGCCGTGCTCACCGCCGAACTCGGCGTGACGCGGGCGACCGCGGGGGCCGTCGCCGCCGAGTTGGAGGCACTGCGCCTGATCCGGGTCGACACCCGGCCGGGCGGACCCGCCGGAGCGCAGGGCCGGCCCTCGCACCGGCTCGCCGTCAACCCCGAGGGGCCCGTCGTCCTCGCCGCGCAGATCCACGCCGACGGATTCCGCGCCGCCCTGGTCGGACTCGGCGGCCACATCCTCGCGTCCACTCCGGTCGCCATGACCGTGCCCGCTGACCCCGCCCGGGTCCTCGGCGCCGTCGTCGCAGCCGGCGCGGAGCTGCTGCGCGCCTCCGGCCGGGCGTGCGCGGGCGCCGGTCTCGCCGTGCCCTCCGCCGTCGCCGAGCCGGAAGGCGCCGCGCTCAACCCCCTTCACCTCGCCTGGCCCGCGGGCGCACCCGTCCTGGACATCTTCCGCGAGCAGATCGAGCGGTCGGGCATCATCTCCCCCAACGGGGCGCCGCCGCCGTGCTTCGTCGGCAACGACGTCAACGTCGCCGCGCTCGCCGAGCACCGGCACGGCGCCGGACAGGGAGCCGAGCACCTGCTGGTCGTCGCCACCGGCCACCGCGGCGTGGGTGGTGCGCTCGTCCTGCACGGCAAGCTCCACACCGGCAGTGCCGGACTCGCCCTGGAGGTCGGCCACCTCACCGTCAACCCCGAGGGCCGCCCCTGCCATTGCGGCAGCCGTGGCTGCCTCGACGTCGAAGTGGACCCCCTCGCCTTCCTGGAGTCCGCCGGCCGGATCCCCGGCCCCGAGGGCTCGCTGCCCGACCAGTGCCGCGCCCTGCTCCGTGAGGAGTACGACGACCCCGCGGTGCGGCGCGCCGCCGACAGCCTCATCGACCGCCTCGGCCAGGGACTCGCGGGACTGGTCAACGTCCTCAACCCCGACCGGATCCTGCTCGGCGGCCTGCACCGCTGGCTGCTCGACGCCGACCCGGGGCGGCTGCGTGCCGTCGTCGCCGAACGCAGCCTGTGGGGGCGCAGCGGCGGCATCCCGCTGCTCGCCTGCGCCCTGGACCACAACAGCCTCGTCGGGGCCGCGGAACTGGCCTGGCAGCCCGTGCTGGACGACCCGCTCACGGCGCTCGGCGCCTGAGGTCCGTCCCCGGGATCACCGACACACCGTCAGAACAGCGGCTCCGGAGGCTCGGTGGCCTGCGGTAGCGCCTTCGTGGGCGGGGCCGGCAGGTCCTCCACCGACGCGGTGAGCGGCCATCCCGGCACCAGGTGCGTGTCGAGCAGCAGGACACCGCCGGCCGGCCCGGCGGTGCGGAGGTAGACATCGCCCCCGGCCACCGCCACGACGGTGCCGCCCAGGGCGGTGGCCGGGGCGAGCCCGGTCACCGCGGCGGTGGCCTGCGGCGCGTCGGGCTCCAGGCCGAACACCGCCGCGTGGTCGACGGGTTGGAACCCGGTGGCGGTCAGCGTGTCCCGCCAGTCGGGGACCGCGGCCGCCGCCTCGTGGAGGGCCCGCAGCCCGGCCACCCGTGCGGGCGCGGGTGGCAGCGCGCCGCGGGCGGCACGCTTCGCGGACGTCGCCACCCGGTCCGGGATGCCCAGCGCCGTCCCGAGGACCGACTCGGCGCGACGCGCGGCCATCAGCGGCCCCCGGCCCAGGAACGTGAAGCAGATCGCGGCCTGTTCGAGCAGCCGCGCACTGCCCCGCTCGGCCGCCGTGATGCCGACCTTGCCCAGACCCGGGCCGAACCAGGCCAGGTACACCGCGAAGGTCCGGGGGTCGTCCAGCCGCGTGTCCGCCGCCACGGACCGGGAGCGGTCCAGCGCCGCGCACTGCTCGCACTGGTCGCGGCGGGCCCGCGCGGGAAGTTCCGCGGCCCGTGGGCACGGAGTCCAGCGCCCCGAACGCCACACGCCCATGCACTGCCGCACCGCGCCCGGCTGCACGGCGAGCGCCAGCGGGTCGCCGAGGCGCACGGGACTGCGCCGGTCGCCGTGGCGGGGGTGCCACCAGGTCCACGCCGGGCCCCCGGACACCCATCGCAGACCTGTGCATCGCCACATGATCCGCATGTTAGGCGCAGGCACCGACAGCGGCCGTACTCCCCGGGTGGTACCCGCGGTGCCGCTGGCCGTACGACGACCAGCGGCCGCGCGCGGACCAGTCTCGTAGTGCCGGAAAACCACGGCATCACCAAGGAGACGATTCGCGATGGACGCCAACGCACTGACCTCGCTCGCCGACCACTGGGACGGGGGCCCCGGCCCCTGGATCCTGTTCTTCCCGCTGATCTGGGCCGCCGTCATCGGAGGCGTCGCATTCGTGCTGCGCCGCGCCGCGTGGCGCAGGGGCCTCGGCCGTGGCCCCTGGCACGCCCGGGCCGCGATCGGCGAGCACTCGCCGATCGCCGTACTGGGCCGCCGCTTCGCCGCGGGCGAGATCGACGAGGACGAGTACTGGCGCCGGCTGTCCGTCCTGGACGAGCAGTTCGGCCGCTTCCCCAAGGGCGGGGAGCGATGACCGCCGCCCGCGTTGCCGACGCAGTAAAGACCTACGGGGCGGGCGACGCCCAGGTGCGCGCATTGGACGGGGTCACGGTCGGGTTCCCCAGCGGGCGGTTCACCGCGATCATGGGTCCTTCCGGGTCCGGGAAGTCCACCCTCATGCACTGCGCCGCCGGCCTGGACACCCTCACCTCCGGGACCGCCTGGATCGGCGACACCGAGTTGGGGGCGCTCGGCGACCGGCAGTTGACGCTGCTGCGCCGGGAGCGGGTCGGTTTCGTCTTCCAGTCCTTCAACCTGCTGCCGACCCTGACCGTGGCGGAGAACATCACCCTGCCCCAGGACCTGGCCGGTGCCGGGACGGACCGTGAGTGGGTGGACGCCCTGATCGACGTCGTGGGCCTGGGCGACCGGCTGCGGCACCGCCCGACCGAGCTCTCCGGGGGCCAGCAGCAGCGCGTGGCGGTGGCCAGGGCGCTGGCCGGGCGGCCCGAGGTCGTCTTCGCCGACGAGCCCACCGGCAACCTCGACTCGCGGTCCGGCGAGGAGGTGCTGCGCCTGCTGGGACGGGCCGTCCACGAGATGGGCCGCACGGTCGTCATGGTCACCCACGACCCGGTCGCCGCCGCCCACGCCGACGAGGTCGTCTTCCTCGCCGACGGACGCCTGGTGGACACG
Organism: Streptomyces sp. NBC_00510; assembly: GCA_036013505.1. Lineage (NCBI taxonomy): Bacteria > Bacillati > Actinomycetota > Actinomycetes > Kitasatosporales > Streptomycetaceae > Streptomyces > Streptomyces sp. NBC_00510. Next base: position 7,706,322 of record CP107851.1, read on the forward strand.
ATGCCCGACCCGAGCGCGGAGAAGGTCCTCGACCGCATGAAGGCCTTCGACACCGCCCGCGACGCGGGACGCCGCACCGCACCAGGGCAGCGGGTGACGTCATGAGCGCGCCGACCGGGCCGGTCCGCGCGTCCCTGCGGCTGAGCCTGTCCTCCCTGAGGGCCCACAAGCGCCGGTTCGCCGGCACCTTCCTGGCGGTCTTCCTGGGTGTCGCCTTCCTGGCGGGCACCATGGTGATGGGCGACACCCTGCGCGCCAGCTTCGACACGCTCTTTGGACACGCCAACAGCGGCACCGACGTGGTCGTCCGCAGCGCCGACGTCGTCACCGTCCCCGGGGAGGGACAAGGCACCCGCGAACCCGTCGACAGCGCGCTCGTCGCGCGGCTGCGGGCCGTACCCGGGGTGGCGGCCGTCGCGGCCGACATCGAGGGCGCGGGCCAACTCGTCGGCCGTGACGGCGAGCCCGTCGGCGGTCAGGGCCCGCCGACCCTCGCCGGGAACTGGATCGACGACGCCGGGCTCAACCCGTACGCCCTCGCGGAGGGCCGCGCTCCCAGGGCCGCCGGCGAGGCCGTGGTGAACCGTGCCGCGGCCGAGCAGGGCGGGCTGGGCATCGGCGACACGACCGTACTGCGCACCCCCGACCCGCTGCGCGTGACGATCGTCGGACTGGTGACCTTCGGCGGCGAGGACGGCATGGGCCAGTCCACCTTCACCGGCCTCACCCGCGCCGACGCCGAGCGCCAACTGATGCCGAGGCCCGGCCGGGCGTCCACGATCAAGGTGCGTGCGGCCTCCGGCGTCGGCCAGGAAGAGCTGGCGAGGCGCGTCGCGGGCGTGCTGCCCCACGGTGTCGAGGCGATCACCGGTCAGCAGGCCACGGACGAGAACCTCGACCAGGTCTCGGGCCGGTTCCTGTCGCTGTTCACGACCCTGCTCACGGTCTTCGCCGGGATCGCCCTGCTCGTGGCGACCTTCAGCATCCACAACACCTTCGCGATCGTCGTCGCCCAGCGCACCCGGGAGAACGCCCTGCTGCGGGCGCTCGGCGCGTCCAGGCGTCAGGTGCTGGGCTCGACCCTCACGGAGGCCGTGGCCGTGGCACTGGCCGCCTCGGCCGCCGGGCTCCTGGGCGGGATCGGCATCGCGGCCGGGCTGCAGGCGCTGTTCCCGGCCGTCGGATTCCCCTTCCCGGACGGGGGACTGGTCGTCGGCGCCACCGCCATGGCCGTACCGCTCGGCATCGGCCTGCTCGTCTGCACCGGCTCGGCCGTGCTGCCCGCCGTACGTGCCGGGCGGACGGCGCCGCTCGCCGCGCTGCGCGAGACGGCGGTGGACCACTCCGGTGCCTCGCGCGGACGGGCGGCGCTGGGGGCCGTGCTGGCGGTGGCCGGTGCCGCGACGACCGTCGCGGGCGCGGCGGGCACGCCAGAGGTGTGGCTCACCTCGGTCGGCGCCGCCGTGGTCGTCGTCGCCTTCGTCGTCCTGGGGCCGGTCGCCGTCTCGTACGCGGTGCGCGTCCTGGGAGCCCCGCTCGCGCGGCTGCGCGGTGCCACCGGAGCGCTGGCCCGGCGGAACGCGCTGCGGAGCCCGAAGCGGACGGCGGCCACCGCCACCGCGCTGATGATCGGCGTCGCGGTCGTGTCGCTCTTCACCGTCTTCGGCGCCTCCCTGAAGGCCACCATGGACCGGACCGTCGACCGCTCCTTCGCCGGCGACGTCGCCCTGACCGCCTCGGGGTTCGGTGCGGGTGCGAACGGTCTCAGCCCGGGGCTCGCACCCGCCGTGGCGAAGCTGCCCGAGGTGGCGACGGCGGTCGGGCTCGGCAAGGGCGTCGCCGAAGTCGACGGCGGCGGGCGGCAGCTGACGGTCACCGACCCCGTCGCCCTGACGCGCGTGCTCGACCTCGGTGCCGTCGACGGCTCCCTGAGCGGCCTCGGCCGGGACGGCATCGCCGTCTCCCGCAAGGAAGCGGACAAGCACCACTGGAAGCCGGGCAGCACCATGGTGCTTGCGTTCGCCGACGGCACCCGCCAGACCTTCACCGTGCGCGCCGTCTACCCGGAGGCCGGCCTCGGCGGCGACTACATCGTTACCCGCACTGCCTGGGCACCGCACAAGGTGCAGGACGCCGACGACCTCGTCGCCGTCGCCTTCAAGAAGGGCGTCGCCCTCGACGAGGGCCGCACAGCCGTCCAAGGAGTCGCCCGGCAGTACGGCAACCCCGAGGTCCAGACCCGTGAGGAGTACGCGGAATCCGCCGCCTCGGGCGTGGACATCATGCTGACGCTCGTCTACGCACTGCTCGCGCTGGCCGTCCTCATCGCGCTGCTCGGCATCACCAACACGCTCACCCTCGCGGTGCACGAGCGCACCCGCGAACTCGGGCTGCTGCGCGCGGTCGGGCAGACCAGGGCCCAGTTGCGGACCATGGTCCGCTGGGAGTCCGTCCTGGTCGCCGCCTTCGGCACGGCCGGCGGGCTGGGGCTCGGGGGGTTCCTCGGCTGGGCACTGGTCAAGGCGTCGGACGGCGCGGGCACGAGCGCCTTCGCGGTGCCGCCCGTCCAGCTCGCGGTCGTCGTGCTGGTCGGGCTGGTCGCCGGAGTCCTGGCCGGTTGGCGTCCGGCCCGGCGCGCGGCGCGTCTGGACGTACTGAGGGCCATCGCAGCGGAATGACTCCGCCGACGACGGCCCGGGGGCCACGGCCGCCGTGCCCCTCCGGGGGTGCGGCGGCCGCGCGTCAGACCAGCACCGGTTCGGCCGCGGCCGGGACCAGCCGATCGAGCACCGGGGCCCAGGCCTCCGGCGTCTCGGGGAGCACCGGCAGCGTCCGCGGGGCGACCTTGCGGACGACGGCCGCCGACACCTGCTCGGTCATCGCCCTGGACGAGACCGTCGCCTCGGCCCGGAGCGTGAACCACACGACCTTGCCACCGTCGTTGACGGTCTCGGTGCCCCAGCTGTCGCTCATCGACACGACCATGGCGAGGCCGCGGCCGCAGGTGGCCAGGGGCTCGAACTCGCGGACCCGCGGCAGGCGCGGATCGTTGTCCGAGACGGCGACGGTGAGCCAGCCGGAGGCGAAACTCAGCTCGACGGAACAGCGCTTGTCCGGCCGGGCGTGCCGGTGGACGTTGCCGAGCAGTTCGGTGATGCCCAGCAGAGTGGGGTCGATCAGGGGGTCCAGCCGCCAGTACCGCAGTTGAGCGGCGACGATGCGGCGTACCTGCTGGATCCGGGACGGCAGTGCCTCAAGTTCCAGGGCACACTGCCGTTTACTGCCTTCTGAGCTGATCACGGCTGCGACTCCCTCCGCGGTGAGGGCGCGCCCCTGTGATCGGGGCATGCCCCGCCCGCATGGTATGGGAACACCTTTGCGGGATTGCTGTGAGTGACTGCTGCAGTGACTCCGTGACGCCACTCAAGGATCACCCCGATGGATGCTTACCGCAACTCCGTGAACGCGGAGAGTGCCGTTCCGCTCGGCTCAGCGGCGCGCGACCCGTTCCCGGGCCGTGCGCAGGGCGTCCAGGAAGCGCCCCGCGGACGCCGCGCCCTGCGTGCGCAGGGTCAGCAGGTAGCCGGTGCCGTTGAGCCGTGTCAGGGTGCGCCGCCGCACCGCGAAACGCGGGGTCAGGGCGTGGACGTCCTCCACCGGGGCGCTGTCGATCTCCCGCCCGCGGCTGGTGAGCAGCACCAGGCGGCCGTCACGGATCAGGACCTGCCCGCCCCGGGTGAGCGACCGCAGCCGCCGTCCGATCCGCACCCCTGTGGCGGTGAACTCCGCTTCGGCCACGGCGCATCCCCTCCTTCGTCCGCTCGAAGTCTGCCCGCTCCGGGGGGCGTGGCACCAGCGTCTGCCTATGATCGGGACACGGGCGCGAACGGAAGGCGGCGCAGGTGGACAGCAGCGAGAAGGGTGACCGCGAAGACCGTGCGAGGGCGACGGAGGCGATGCCCACCGTCGACGTGGACCGGACCGACCCGGACTACCGGGGGTGGCTGAAAGAGGCCGTGCGCAAGGTCCAGGCGGACGCCAACCGCTCCGCCGACACACACCTGTTGCGCTTCCCGCTCCCCGACGCCTGGGGCATCGACCTCTACCTGAAGGACGAGTCGACCCACCCGACCGGCAGCCTCAAGCACCGCCTCGCCCGTTCGCTGTTCCTCTACGGCCTCTGCAACGGCTGGGTCCGGCCGGGCAAGCCCGTCATCGAGGCCTCCAGCGGTTCGACCGCGGTGTCCGAGGCGTACTTCGCCGCCTTGATCGGCGTGCCGTTCATCGCCGTGATCCCGCGCACCACCAGCTGGGAGAAGCAGCGGCTGATCGAGTTCCACGGCGGCCGGTGCCACCTGGTGGACGACCCGCGGACGGTCTACGAGGTCTCCGCCCGCCTCGCGGAGGAGAGCGGCGGCCACTACATGGACCAGTTCACCTACGCCGAGCGCGCCACCGACTGGCGCGGCAACAACAACATCGCCGAGTCGATATACCAGCAGCTGAGCCTGGAACGGAACCCCTGCCCGGCGTGGATCGTGGCCACCGCCGGCACCGGCGGCACCTCGGCCACCATCGCCCGCTACATCCACTACATGCAGTACGAAACCCTGGTGTGCGTCGCGGACCCGGAGAACTCGGTGTTCTTCGACGGCTGGGTGAGCGGCGACGACTCCGTGTGCTGCGACCGCGGTTCACGGATCGAGGGCATCGGCCGCCCGAGGGTGGAGCCCAGCTTCGTGCCCGGTGCCATCGACCGGATGATGAAGGTGCCGGACGCGGCGTCGGTGGCGGCGGTCCGCGCCCTGGAGGCGGCCATCGGGCGCAAGGCCGGGGGATCGACGGGCACCGGCCTGTGGAGCGCCTTCAAGATCGTCTCGGAGATGGTCGCGGCGGGCCGCACGGGCAGTGTCGTCACCTTGCTGTGCGACCCTGGCGACCGGTACCTGGACAAGTACTATTCCGATGCCTGGCTCGCCCAACAGGGCTTGGACGTCACGCCGTACGCCGTCACCATCGACGCCTTCCTGACGGCGGGGAGCTGGCCGGACTGACCCGGTCCGTCCGTTCCGTTCTGTTACGTCGTGGTCACCGGGAGTCCGCCGGAGTACCGCCTTCCCTTCCACGGGCGCTCTTAGCGTCCGGATATGACGATCTCTCACGTCGCGCCTCCGGCGGTCGCGCCGCCGTCCCCCGCACCCGGTGCGTCCGCACCGCCGGTGCGCCGGGCGCCGGTACCGCCCGTCCGGGCGCGGCGCCGGCGCATGCCGCCCCCGGCGCGCCTGGTCGTCCAGGCGACCGCCGCGCTGGTGGCCGTCCTCGCCCTGTGCCTCGCCGTGGTCGTCGGGGCCGTCACCGTACGGTCGGACGCCGAGCAGTTGCGCGACACCTCCGCGCACCGCGCCGCCGTCACTGCGGAACTCCGCTTCGCCCTGGCGGACCTGGACGCCCAGCGCGCCAACCAGCTGGTGCCCGGCCACGCGGTCGACGACCCCGAGGTGTCGGTCGGCAACCGCCTCCTCGCGCTCATCACCGCCCAGCAGCGCCGTGCCCAGGCCAGCGACCTCCTCCGGCAGCTCGGCGGCGACGAGGCCCATGCCGCGCAGGTGCGCGGCATCCTCGACCTGCTCGGGCGCTACGACGACGCCAGCGGTCGTGCCGCCTACGTCGACGAGCAGCACCACGACCGGGCCGCGGGCCACCCGCCGGCGGTCGCCGTCGCCTTCTCCGCCGAGGCGGGCGACATCATGCACAGCCACCTGCTGCCCAAGGTCGCGACGCTGGCGAAGGCCTACGACGCGCAGGCCACCGCGGCGTCGCGCACCGCGCAGGACGCCGCCGTGCGCTCGGCCGTGGCCGTGGGGTTCCTGGGCCTGGTCGCCGTCGCCGTACTCCTGTGGTGGCAGCGGGACCTGACCCGCCGTTACCGCCGTGTCCTCAACCCGGCGCTGGCCGCCGCCACGGCCGCGGCGCTCGGGGTCACCCTCGCCGGCGTGTTCTCCTTCACCGGTGCCGCCGCCGACCTCGACGCGGGGACCCGGGACGGACTGCGCCCCTGGTCCCGGCTCACACAGGCCCGCGCGGTCGCCGCGGAGGCCGCCGCCACGCAGAGCCGCTGGCTCGTCAACGGCGCCGAGCCGCAGCAGCGCGCCGAACTCGACGCGCTCAACCGGCGGCTGGACGGCCTGCTCGCCCCCGACGGCTGGGCCGCGGCGGACGAGCGTCCCGCGTACGCCGACGTCAACGAGCGCTACGGGCACTTCCGCGCCGACGACCGCAAGCTCGTCGAGCTGATGGCCGGCAAGCGGATCGACGAGGCGGCCGTGGTGCTCACCGACGTCGGGCGCGGCGAGGTGGGGTTCGACTTCTGGGACTTCGCGACCACCCTGGACGTGCTCGCGCAGGACCAGCAGGCCGACTTCACCGTGCGCACGGACGCCGCGCGCTCCGCGCTCGACGGCTGGCCCGCCGTTCCCGCGGGCGTCCTCGGCATCGCCGCGGCCCTCGTCGTGGTCGGTGTGCGGCCGCGGCTCGCGGAGTACCGGTGAGGCGGTGGTCCCGGGGCCGACGGGGCTTGTGGGGAAACTGCGTTCGGTTATAGAAAGGCCTGTCAGTCCGATCTTGTGAAAGAGCTTCCGGTGACCACCACTCCGCCGCCCCCCGACGACGTCCCCTCCGTGCCCGACGACATCTGGGAGCGGTTCGTCCAGGACAGCGAGGCGGATATCCGCGCGTCGGCGCCCAAGGAACCCTCCGCGCGGGCCCGTATGGTCACCGAGCGACTGCGGCAGCAGGACGCGGAGGCGGCGCGCCGCACCAAGCGCAAAGGGCGCGGCAACCCGCCGCCCGCGCAGCCCGAGGGCTGGCGCACCGGCCCCGCGGTCTACGCGGTCGAGGCGCGCGGCCACCGGCGCCGCCGGTGGCTCGGGCTGGTCGGCGTCCTCGTCGCCGTCGGGGTGCTGCTGTTCGCTTTGAACCCGGGCTGGGCGCTGGACGCGATGCGCGGCAGCGCGGCCCCGGACCCCTCGCCGCTCCCCGCGGAGACCGCGCGGCCGACGAGCGCCCCGTCGAAGGAGGCGTTCCCCGGCACGCCCACGCTTGAGGACCCGTTCGCCGGCTCCCCGGCGAAGCAGTACGCCGACGGCGCCGCGGGGATCGTCCCGCCGAAGGCGCGGTCGGCCGGCTGGATGACGTCGGCGCAGGTGACGGCGGCCCTCAAAAACGTCAAGGCGTACCTGGTCGACACCAACCTCGACCCCGCGACGCTTCGGGGCGAACGGCCCGACGCCGCCCTGGGGATGCTCGATCCGAGCCAGCGCGACCTGCGCACCCGGTTCGAGACGGCCTTCCGCAAGCCGACCGAGAAGAACGACCCGCTCCGGCTCGCGGTGCGCTTCAAGCCTTCCGAAGTCGCCCTGGCGGGAGATGTGGTCAAGACCCGCGGCCGGATGGCCTTCGCGAAGGGCAAGGACCGCGCCGTCGTCGTCCACGCCGACTACACCTTCGTGTACCCCCTGGTGCAGGCGGGGTCCGGTTCCACCGAGGTCGCCCGGACGATCATCCGCCGCATCCTGGACGTGGAGTTCCCCGACCCGTCCCGCTACCGGGTGACCCCCGGCAAGTTCGCGATCACCCTGTACGTCGACGACGTCGCCAACACGGCCTGCTCCGTCCATGACGGCTGGCTCCACCCGCAGTTCGCCTCCGACGCCTCGCCGGGGGACGACCCCGGTCGGTCGGGGCCCACCGTGGACCCCTACGACCGCAGCAGGGACCTCAAGGCCGGGCGGACGGGGTCAGAGGGCTGCGGCACCGTCTCCCGTACCTGAGGCCCCGGCTCCGCCGGGAGGCCCGTTCAGGAGGCCAGCCGGCGGTCCAGCGAGCGGACCGCGGAACGGAACGACAGGCCGAGGCCCGGGCGGGACAGGAGCAGGAAGGTGCGCAGGGACGGGGCGCCGTCGGCGGCGAAGGTCCAGCGCACGTGGGTGCCGCCGGCCGGGGTGGGGGAGAGCGCCCATTCCTCCAGCAGGGCGCGCAGGCCAGGGGCGTTCGTGGCGTCGACGCGGTAGGCGAAGCGCCGCGGGGGCTCGTCGGCGAGGACGGTCTCCTCGAAACGCACTCCTCCCCGGAGCCCGATCGCGCGGCCCGTGGCGGTCGGCACGGCGGCCGTGACGGCGCCGAACCACGCCGTCCAGCCCTCGGTGTCCTTGGCGAGCGCGGCGTGCACGGCGTCGGGCGGCGCCGTGACGTCGGCGGCGAAGACGAGACGCAGCGGCGCCGAGGCGAGGAAGCCCAGGTCCACCTGACGTGTGGGGCGCAGTCGGCGGGTCATGGGCCGTACGGTAGTTGATACTCTGTCAGTTGTCTGCGGGACCCTCGCGCAGGGCGCCGCCCGGCTCGGTGTCCCCGGGCTCGCCGGCGACGATCAGGTCCGACAGGTGCTCGGCGATCTCCGCCCGGAGCACCTCGGGGATGCCCGCGTCGGTGACGAGGGTGTCCACGTCCTCCAGGGTGGCGAAGGAGCTCAGTCCCACGGTGCCCCACTTGGTGTGGTCGGCGATGACGACCACCCGGCGTGCGGAGCGGACGAAGCGCCGGTTGGTCTCCGCCTCGGCGAGGTTGGGGGTGGACAGGCCGGCCTCGACCGAGATGCCGTGGACGCCGAGGAAGAGCAGGTCGAAGTGGAGCGAGCCGATCGCCCGGTCCGCGACGGGGCCGACGAGGGAGTCCGAGGGGGTGCGCACACCGCCGGTGAGGACGACGGTCGCGGCGCCCTCGCGGCCGCCGCCCGCGCCGCGGGCCGCGGAGTGGAAGACGTCGGCGACGCGGACGGAGTTGGTGACCACGGTGAGGTCGGGCACGTCGAGGAGGTGCTGGGCCAGGGCGTACGTCGTCGTGCCGCCGGTGAGCGCGATGGCGCTGCCGGGGGTGACCAGGCGGGCGGCGGCGCGGGCGATGGCCTCCTTGGCCCCGAGCTCGAGGCCCGCCTTCGCCTCGAAGCCCGGCTCGTGGCTGCTGGCGGGGGCGACCGGCACGGCGCCGCCGTGGACCTTCTCGACCACGCCCTGACGGGCGAGCGCGTCGAGGTCGCGGCGGACGGTCATGTCCGACACGTTCAGCTTCCGGGTCAGCTCGTTGACCCGGACCCCGCCGCGGCGCCGGACCTCGTCCAGGATCAGCGCACGCCGCTGTTCCGCGAGCAGGTTCTGGTTGTCGCTCACCCGAGGTCCCGTCCCATCCTCTGATGTGATCCCGATGCTGCCCGGACCGGCAGTCTCGCCATCCTTCCACGACCGCCCCCGCCGGACGGGGGGCGAAGGGCGCGGGGTGACCGGTCCCACACGTACCGCGTGTGACACGTTCGGGTGGCATTCGTGAACACCTCTGTCCAGTACTGGTACGTGTGCCCGATTCTGAATACGCGCGATGCCGTACGCGCGTCACGGGGAAAGTACGGGGAGGCGATCGCGATGCGGTCGGATACGGTACGGACGGAACTGGCGCTGGAGTTGCTGGTCCACGGCGTCGGCGGGACGACCCCGCAGACGATGCTCAACGACCCGCGCATCACGCGCGTCTGCGGTGACGACACCGCCGGGATCTACCGGCGTGCCGAGGACGCCGACGCGGAGCGGCGTCCGCAGGAGTACGGCGAGGGCCCGGTGCCCGACGCCTACTCCTGGTGCAATCTGACGTCCGGGGACGGCAGTCGTGCACTGTGGCTGCTCCTGCTGCCCTTCATGGTGGCCAACCTGGCCCACTGGATGCGGCCGCCGGTCTCCCGGCCGCGCCTGGACCGGGCGTACGACGTGCTGGTGCGGCTGCTGGCGCTGTCGCTGACGGTGCTGCTGGTGGCGGCGGCCTGCGAGGTCGCGATGGACCTGGTGGCCTGGCAGTGCGCGGGCAACGCGGCCTGCGCGGGCGGGAAGAGCTGGCTCTCGTTCCTCGCCGCCGGCGAGCCGGGGCGCCGGATCGCCGCCGGGGCCGCGCTGCCCGTCGGGCTGACCCTGCTGCTGTGGTGGCTCTCCCGGCGCACCTGGTACGCCTACGAGTCCCAGCGGCCCCTGCCGGGCCCGCATCCGGGCGAGCGGGAGGGGCCGGACGTCACGCCGCTGGCCCGGCGCGGCTTCTGGTACGGGCGGCGGCTGGTCGCCAGGCTCCGTGCGGCCCACACGGCGGCCGGGCTGCTCACGGTCGCGGTCGCCCTGGTCGTCCCCCCGCTCGAACGGGACATGGACGTCGGCGGGATCCGGATACTCGCCGCGGTCGGCTGGCTGCTGACGGGCGCCCTGGCCGGGTTGACGGTCGCGGCGATCGCCGTGACCTGCGGCATGGGACGCAGCGAGCACGCGCCGGACGAGGCCCTGGATCCACGGCTCGCCCGGGCGATGCTCGGCGGGACGGCCGCCGCGCTGCTGGCCACGGCCGGATACGCCTGCTGGCACCGGCCGGGATGGAACGCCGGCGGGCGGCTGCCCGCAGGGGAGGCCTTCGGCTGGCTCGCCCTGGCACAGGGGCTGTTGCTCGTGGTGCTGGCGTGCGTCGCCCGTCTGATGCACCGCTCCGGCGGCGGGCGGGCGGAGCTGCGGGGTCTCGGGGGACCGGCGGTGGCCCTGCTCGCGTGCTCGCTCGGCGGGGTGCTCACCGGAGGGATCGCCCAGCGGGTCGCGGACTGGCTGGACCGCGGTGCCACGCCGGGCAGCGGGGGCAGCGCCGTCGCCGGGCCGCCCGTGCTGCTGTCCTGGCAGGCATCGGCGATCCCGGTGCTGCTGCTGGTGCTGGCCGTGGTGGTCGTCGTGCGCGGCAGGAGGCTGCTGCGCCGGACCCGGGCGCTGGTGCCGAAGGTGGAGTCCGACTATCCGGGGGAGGAGCACGAGCCGGCGCGCAGCCGCCAGATCGCCCTGGCCCGGGCCAGGGCCGAACTCACCGATCAGGCAGCCCTGTTCATCGGGGTCATCGGGACGGTGGCCTTCCTGCTGGGCGCGGGGGCGCTCGCCGGGGCATGGCTGAGCGGTGCCGTCCCCGGGCGGGCCGGGGCCGACCCGCCCGGATGGGTGCGCACGGTCGCGGAGACCGCCCAGGCCCTGGGCTCCTGGCTGGTCGGCGCCGGGGTGGTGGCCCTGATCGCGCTCGGCCGCAGGGCCTACCGCGACGCCGGGGCACGCCGCACCGTCGGCATCCTCTGGGACGTCGGCACCTTCTGGCCGCGCGCCGCGCACCCCTTCGCCCCGCCCTGCTACGCCGAGCGCGCGGTGCCGGACCTGACCTGGCGCATGACGACCTGGACGCGGGCGAATCACGGCCGGATCATCCTCTCCGGGCACTCCCAGGGGAGCGTCCTGGCCGCGGCGGCGGTCTGGCAGCTGGATCCGGCGACCCGGGCGCGGATCGCCCTGCTCACCTACGGCTCGCCGCTGGGCCGGTTGTACGGGCGCTGGTTCCCCGCCTACTTCGGGCCCCCCGCGCTGACCTCGCTCCACGGCGAGCTGCACGCCTGGCGCAATCTGTGGCGGCGTACGGATCCGATCGGCGGCCCGGTGCACCTCGACGAGCCCGGGCCACCGGTCGACCGTGCGCCGCTGCCCGATCCTGCGGCGTACGGCCGGACGGAGGAACACCCACTGCCCGCGCCCCTGCTGACGCACTTCGACTACCAGGCCGACCCGGCCTTCGCGGCCGAGCGCGGTGCGCTGCTCCGCTGGCTGTACCGCAACGTGGAGGGAGTACTGCCCGGGCAGGGTCAGGGCAGCGGGGGGAGGTCCTCCGGGTAGAGCAACTGCAGCTCCTCGTGGCTGGGCTCGCTGATCCGGGCGAGCCGGCCCGCGTGGCGCTCGACCATGGCCTCGAAGGTCTGCCGCGCGGTGCGGCCGTTGCCGAAGGCCGGGCCCTTGGGGATCGCGGTGAAGTACTTGTAGAGCGCCTCGCCGGTGTCCTCGGAGAGCTGGTACTCGTGTTCCTCGGCCTGGGCCCGCACGATCCGCAGCAGCTCGACCGGGGTGTAGTCGTCGAAGGTGATGGTCCGCGAGAAGCGGGAGGCGACGCCGGGGTTGGCGGACAGGAAGTGCTCCATCTCCGCGGTGTAACCCGCGACGATCACCACGACGGCCTCGCGGTGGTCCTCCATCAGCTTCACCAGGGTGTCGATGGCCTCCCGGCCGAAGTCCCGGCCGGAGTCCTCGGGGGCCAGGGCGTACGCCTCGTCGATGAAGAGCACCCCGCCGCGGGCGCGTTCGAAGGCCTCCTGGGTGCGGATGGCGGTCGAGCCGATGTGCTCGCCCACCAGGTCGACGCGGGCCACCTCCACCAGGTGGCCGCGCTCCAGCACGCCGAGGGTGGCCAGGATCTCGCCGTAGAGCCGGGCGACGGTCGTCTTGCCCGTGCCGGGGGAGCCGGTGAAGACCAGATGGCGGCGCGGGGAGGGGGCCTTGAGGCCGGCCTCGCGGCGTCTGCGGCCCACCGCGATCAGGTCGATCAGGGAGCGCACCTCGCGCTTGACGTTGTCCAGGCCCACCAGCGCGTCGAGTTCGGCCAGCACCTCGTCCGAGGGACGGGCGTCCCCGGCCGTGGCCGGCGCGGGAACGGCCGTGGGCCCGGCGGTGCTGGTCGGCGTCACGGGCAGTCCGCCGAGCAGCCCGAACGACGTGGGCGCGGGCGGCCGCTCGCCCGCCGGAGCCGGCATACGCGACGACGACTCCGGCACGGTGCGGCGCTCACCGCTCTGGTCCCCGGTGCAGTCCTCCGTCACCGGGCCCGGCTCCGCGAACTCGTAACCGCCGCGCGCACAGCGTTCCGTGCGGCAGCGGGTGAGGGTGGAGCGGCAGCCGTCGATGATGTGGAAGCCGTAGCCCCGGCTGCCCGTGACCCGGCAGCCCGTGAAGGTCCCGCGGCCGCCCGCGGAGACGTAGAACCCGGCCTCGGCCGGGTTGGTCACGACACACCGTTCCAGCGTGGGATCGGCCCCCTTGGTGACGATGACCCCGGTCGCCGTGTCGTCGATGGTGCAGGCGGACAGCGTGCCGCCGCTGCCGTGGTCGCGGAACCAGGCACCGGTGGAGGCCTCGCGGATGCGGCAGTCGTCGAGCTGCACGGTGGCGCCGTCGCTGACCGAGACCGCGGTGTTGCGGACCTGGGAGATGTCGCTGTCGACCACGTCGGCGCGCGAGCCCCGGTCGAGCACGAACAAGGCGTCGGGCACGTCGTGCAGGCGGCAGGAGTCGAGGACGGCGGCCGCCCCGTCGCTGACCCAGACCGCCGGGTAGTCGCCCTGGCTGTCGTGGATCTCGCACTGGTTGGCGTCCACCCGGGTGCCCGGGTCCCACACCGACAGGCCGTTGCGGCCGAAGCGCCGCACCGTGGTGCGGGTGAGGGTGAGCACCGAACGGGAGCGCAGGTCCACGGCGTTCTCGGGGATGTCGTGGATGTCGCAGTCGGAGAGGGTCAGGACGGCGTCGGTGTCCAGGGTGATGCCGTCGCCGGTGGTGCGGTGCACCTGGCACTCGGTGAGATGGCCGGCCGCGCGCGAGGCGACCTGTACGCCGGTGCCCTTGACCTCGTACACCTCGCAGCCGACCGCCTCGGCCACGGTGCCCTCACCGGTGAGGGCGAGTCCCGCGCCGGACGCGTTGCGGACCCGGCAGCGTTCCAGCCGCGGGGAGGCCCCGCCGCGTACGGAGATGCCGGTCTGGCCCGCGGCCACGACCTCGCAGTCCTCGAACAGCCCGCCCGCGGCCTCCAGGATGCTGATCCCGAGTCCGGCCGGGTTGTCGACGGTGCAGCGGCGCACGGTCGGCCGCGCCCCGTCGCGGACCTCTATGCCCACCGCGGACCGCGTGCTGACCCGCAGTCCGGTGAGTTCGGGTGCGGCGCCCTCGACCAGCAGGGCGGCGGCGGAGGTGTCCTGCCCCTCGACGGAGAGGTCCTGGACCGTCGCCGCGGCCCGTACGGTCAGCGCGACGCCGGCCGGCGGGGCGATGCGGACGGAGCCCGGCCCCTCGGCGGCGCGGAGCGTTATGGCCTTCTCCACGACGAGGTTCTCCCGGTAGGTCCCGGGGTTGACCGAGAGCACGTCGCCCTCGGCGGCCGCCTCCAGGGCCGCGGCGAGGCTCTCGTACTCTCCCGTGCGGCGGCGCCACCGCGAGCTGCTGGTGTGCGTCACCTGAACCACGCCCTGTGCCATGGAGATGCTCTGCCCCGTCCTCTTGCACTGCGCCGACCTGGGGGCCTCAACGGTAGCGCGCGCCGGGCGCGCGCCAGCACCCGATGCTGATGGATCAGCTGTTGGAACCGGGCGGATGAGGCCGATTGCGGATGATCCGTGGCACCGGCGTACGTATCCGGCGTGGTCAGCCGCCCGCCCCGGCGCGGCCCCAGCTCTGCCCGGCCGCGGCCCACTCGCGCTCCCACTCCGCGAGCCTGCGGCGCATCAACTGCCACATGAGCACCTGGCGCCCCATCAACGCCAGCACACTCGCGGCGAGGAAGGTGCCGATCCCGGCGAGCATCGCATGCGTGGTGGCGGACCGGGCGTCCAGGGGCGCGGGTACGGGCACGGCACCGGACTTGTCGGTCCACATCGTGAGGTGGTCGCCCTTGTCGTGGGTGGCGACCACGCGCACCTGGGCGGTGTGGACCTGCCCGTCCGGAGCGGTCCAGCGGACCACGGCGTCACGGCGTTCCTCCCGGACGTGGCCGGACTCGGGGTCGGGGTCGGCGGCCTCGCGCGGCCCAACCTTGAGCACCACGGCCCCGACCTCGATGCGGGTGGCGTGCTCGACGCCGACGGTGTGCTGGAGGGAGTGGTCCACGGCCAGCCCGGCGACCAGCCCCGCGGCCGGCGCCCCCAGGACGATGGCGCAGCCCGCCGCGACCCCCGCGCAGGCCTCGAACACGTCGGAACGGCGGCGCAGGCTGTTCTTCCGCCAACGCCACCACCGTACGTGCGTGGCCGCCATCGGGCCGCACCCCCTTCACCGTCCAAGTACCGCACACGGCACGGCACATGCGCGGCATGGACCGGGCGGGAGGGGGGCCATCTCACGCCGGCACCCGTCCGGTGCCCGGACCGTGCCGCGGTCTCGGGACGCGTTCACTCCCTACTCGACAACGCGTCTCCCACCCGGAGTGTTCCGGGTCGTACGGGCACGAGATTCTGTCCGAAAACCAGTCTGCCCCCGAATCTGCGGTGGCGCGCGAGGGTGCGCAGGGGTTCCCGGCCGCGGGCCGCGGTGCGCTGGTCCGTCGTCGTCACCACGCAACGCCCACAGGGCTTCACGACGCGGAATTCGACTTCCCCGATGCGGATCCGGGTCCAGGTGTCCTCGGCCCAGGGATCGGTCCCCGCGATGACGGCGTTGGGACGGAAGCGGTCCATCGGAAGGGGGCCTTCGCCGGGGTGGTCGCCCGCGGCGATCAGCGCGTTGAGGGCGGCCAGCGAGGCCTCGGTCGTCACGAGCAGCGGGAAGCCGTCGGCGAAGCTGACGGTCTCACCGGGGCGCGCGTAGTCCGGGTCGATCGGGCGGCGGCGAGCCGGGTCGTCGAGGTGGACGAGGGTGACCTCCGCGCCCAGGTACGTGCTGAACCAGGCGGCGGCCGCGTCTCCCGCGGGCACGGCCTCCACCTTGTCGCCCCATATGTGCACCGGGACCGTCGTGGACGGTCCCGGTGCGTCGATGTCCAGCAACGGCATCCCCGGGGCGGTGAGCAGCAGCCCACCACCGGGGGACGACTCCGCGCGTGCCAGGGCCAGCCGGGGCTGCTCCCGCTGCGTGACGCATCGTCCCGCAGCATCGGCGAGCATCCACCGGCGGTCTCCGGCGAGCCCCCACGGCTCCACCATTGCCTCGGACAACCGCTGTCCACCGAGCGACTTGACGGGGTGGACGTGCAGTGAGCTGAGGCGTGGTGTCGGCGTCGGAGTCGTCATTCAGCCATCGTGCCAGGCGGCGCGGTCACCCGTCGGCGGGGACCGGGCCGCCCGCCGGCGTCAGCCGGAGTAGTAGCCCTGGCCGAGGTTGCGCCGCTGGTACGGCTGCTCGTCGTAGCCGCTGGGCGCCACGGGGCGCGGCGGCACCGGACGCGGCGCGGCGGCGGGGCGCACCTGCTCGTAGCCGGCCGGGCCCTGGTACTGCTGCGCCTGGTACCCGCCGTTGAAGGCGGCGGGCCGGGGCGCGGTGGCCTGCTGCGGGATGTAGGGCGCCGGCGCCTGCTGCAGCTGGGGCTGCTGGTAGCCGGGCGCCGAGTAGCCGGAGTACGACGGCGTGCTCGGCGCGGAGGAGTACTGCGAGGGGCCGGGGGGCAGCGCGGGGAGCGCGGCCGGCAGGGCCGGGAGATTGCTGCCGGTGTCGTACGCGGACGGTACGCGGATCGGCGCGATCTGAGGGGTGCCCCGCTCTGCGACCAGGCTGTCGTAGATGGGGGTGTCGGGGAAGAACGGCGACGTGTAGTAGCCACCGCCGTAAGAACCGCGGGGGGAGGTCATAGCCCATAAGTTAAGCCCACGATGTGCTGGTTGGGGAGACCGATTAGCAGGTCATTTCATGTGCAGCGAGTGACGGCTGAGCCCTATTGCGAGCGAATCGGAGGAAATCGGTCCGTGGCCGCCGTTCGGATCGCGTAAAGGCGCTGGGCCTGGGGCGTTACCGCTCGTCACGCAGGAACACGGGCGCGGGGAAGCACCCGGCCGGGTGGTGTCGGAGGGTGACGGGACCGGCACTCTCGCGCACCAACAAGTCACCCGCACGAAGGAGGAACGCGGCGTTTCCGTGACTCCGGCGAACTTCGTCCCGGGAGGCCCCCGATATGCCACAGTGGGCCATGCGCGTCGCCATGCTTTTCGGGCAGAACCGGCCGGCGCGGCCGGAGGAATGGCACAAGGCCGCTGCGACCGTCGCCGACGTGGTCGACGTGGTGGCCGTCCGCGAGTTGACCCTGCCCGCCGTCCGCGGGCTCCCCTACGCCGGCCGCGACCCCGAGCGGCCGCACCATTACCAGGTCGCCGTCCCCCACGGCGGCGCCGTGGCGCGCCGGGTCACCGCGGGCCGCGTCGAGGGCGTGCTGCGCCACGAAGCGGCCGAGTGCGGCCGGTTCGACCTCATCCACGGCCATGTGCCCGGCTCCGAGGAACTGCTGCCCCGGCTCGCACGGACCGCGGGGCTGCCCTACGTGCTGAGCGAGGACGACCCGTCCCTGTTCGGCCACCCCACGCGCCCGCTCCCCGGTCTTCCCGCGCGGCGGTCCCGCGCGCGGATCTACCGCGAGGCCGCCGCCGTCCTCGCGGTCAGCGACGCACTGCTGCTGCGGCTCGGGGAGCTCCGCCTCCCGGGCCGGCACCGCCTCGTCCCGCACCCGGTCGGCCCCGAGGCGCTGCCGCCGGTGCCCGCCCGCACCCGGATCAGCCAGGACCCGGTGCGGGTGGCGGCCGCGGGGCGCTTCGAGGCGCACGAGGGCTGGGAGGTGCTGGTGCGCGCCTTCGCCACCGCCCGGGTCAAGGACCCACGGCTGCGGCTGGACGTCATCGCCGAAGGGTCCGCCGAACTCCCCGGCGACGTCCGCGAGCTGATACGCAAGTGCGGAGTGGCCCACTTCGTCACGGTGCGCCGGGCCCGCGGCCGCGCCGAGGCGCTGCACACCGTCGCGCACGCCGACCTCTTCCTCGTGGCGAGTCACGTGGAGAGCTTCTGCGTGCGCGCCCTGGACGCGCTCTGCTGCGGCACCCCCGTCGTCGGCACCCGCACCGGAGCGCTCCCCGAACTCGTCGGGCACGACGGTGGGGTGCTCGTCCCACCCGGTGACGCCCCCGCACTCGGCCGGGCGCTGGTGGAGGCCGCCGCCCGGCTGTCCGCGCGCCGTCCCGCGGTCCTCGCCGACCGCACCCGGCGCCGCTACGGCACGGCAGCCGTCGGCGCCCGGCTCGCCGTCGTCTACGCCGAGGCGTCGTCGGGCCGCGGCCGCGCGTAGGTGCGGCCCTTCCACGCGGCCCCACGGCCCCGGCCGTGCTGCACCGCCGAGTCGACCGTCATCAGCAGGTAGAGGACGGCCGTGAACGGCAGCAGCAGCGCCGGCCACGGCGGCAGCCGGTAGTAGCGGAGCATCGGTAGGTAGGTGCCGCACATCAGGGCCCACGCCGCCGCGCCCGCCGCGCACAGCGGGCGGTCACCGGTGACCGCCCCGCCGATCGTGGCGAGCGGCGGGAGCACGTACACCAGCAGCAGGCCGAGCACCGTGCCCGCGAGGAGGACCGCGCTGTGCCGCAGCTGCGCGTACGCGCTGCGCGAGACCATCCGCCACAGCTCGGCGAGGCCGGGGTAGGGGCGGACGCTGTCGACCTCCTCGGCCAGGCCCAGCCAGATCCGCCCGCCGGTCCGCTTGACGGCTCGGGCCAGCGCCACGTCGTCGATCACCGCGTGCCGGATCGTGTCGGGCACGCCCGCCCGCTCCACCGCCGTGCGGCGGATCAGCACGCATCCGCCGGCGGCCGCGGCGGTCCTGGCACGCGGCCGGTTAACCCGGCGGAACGGGTACAGCTGCGCGAAGAAGTAGACGAAGGCGGGGACGATCAGCCGCTCCCACGTCGTGGCGACCCGCAGCCGGGCCATCTGCGACACCATGTCCAGGTCGCCTGCCTGCGCCGCGGCCACCAGGTGGCGCAGCGATTCGGGGCCGTGCGCGATGTCGGCGTCCGTCAGCAGCAGGAACTCCGGGCCGCCGGACGCGGTGGCCACATCGATGCCGTGCCGCACCGCCCACAGCTTCCCCGTCCAGCCCTCCGGGACGGGCCCCGGCGCGACCACGCGCAGCGGCAGCCCGTCCACCCGGCGCGCCAGCGCACGGGCCAGTTCCCCGGTGCCGTCGCTGCTGCCGTCGTCCACCAGGACCACCTCGGCGCGTCCCGGGTAGCGCTGCGCCAGGACGCTCGGCAGGCTCCGCGGCAGCACCTCCGCCTCGTCCCGCGCCGGGACGACCACCGCCACGTCCGGCCACTCCCGGGGCTCCGCCGCGACGGCGGGCAGCCGCACGTCCGTCCGCCAGAACGACCCCTGCGCCAGCAGCAGCCACACCCACGACAGCAACGACACCATGGTCACCCACGTCAGCCACGTCACCCCCGCAGTCTGCCGCCGTCGCCCTCCCGCGTGCGTCATTTCCCCCGGTACGGCCGCAGAGCGGGCCGACAATCGCATCGCGTAGGGTTGTCCCCCGTGAAGATCGCGCTGATGGACTCCGGTATCGGCCTGCTCGCCGCGGCCGCGGCCATCCGCCGGCTGCGGCCCGACGCGGACCTCGTGCTCTCCAGCGACCCCGACGGCATGCCCTGGGGTCCGCGCACCCCCGAGGACGTCACCGCGCACGCCCTGGCCTGCGCCCTCGCCGCCGCCGAGCACCGCCCGCAAGCGCTGATCGTGGCCTGCAACACCGCCTCGGTGCACGCCCTGCCCGCGCTGCGCGCGGCGCTCGAACCCGGCATCCCGGTCGTCGGCACCGTCCCGGCGATCAAGCCCGCCGCGGCCGGGGCCCGCAAGGTCGCGATCTGGGCGACCCCGGCGACCACCGGGAGCCCCTACCAGCGCGGGCTGATCGAGGAATTCGGCAACGGCGCGGAGATCACCGAGGTGCCGTGTCCCGGCCTCGCCGACGCCGTCGATCGGGCCGACGAGGCCGCGACCGCCACCGCCATCGCCGCCGCGGCCGCGCTCACCCCCTCCGACGTGGAGGCGGTCGTCCTCGGCTGCACCCACTACGAGCTGGTCGCCGACCGCATCCGGGCCGCCCTGGCCGGTCCCGCCCGGCTGTACGGCTCGGCGGACGCCGTCGCCGCCCAGACACTGCGGCGGATCGGCGCCGGGCCGCGCCCGGACGCGGCGTCCACCGGCAGCCTCGCGGTGATCCTCAGCGGACGGGCGGGCGCCGTCACGCCCGAGGCGCTGGCCTACGCCGAGGGCCGCTCCCTCGACGCCGGAGTGACCCCCGCCGCGGCCGAGGCGCGCTGACCCCGCTCGGACGCGCCCCCGGGCGCCGTCCCCCTCATTTCCCCTCCGTGGAACGGTGCCAACTCGCCGTGGGATGAGTAGGCTGCGGACTATGACGGACGCGCAGCGTGACGACGCGCGTACATCCCAGGTGTGGACCGGCCACGCGAGCAACCGCTTCCAGTGGCTGCTGGCGGCCGCGGGAGCGGCCTGCATGGCGCTCGGCATCGAGCTCGCCGTGGCCTCGCCCTACACCTCGGGCACGGTGCCGCTGGTCATGTCGGTCGTGGGCTGCATCGCGGCGGGGCTGCTGGTGCTGTTCGGAACGGTCGCGTTCACGCACGTCCGCGTGAACGTGGACCGCGAGGGGCTCCAGGTGCTCTGCGGCCACATCGGCGTGCCCCGCCGGCGGTTCCGGTGGGAGGAGATCAACGACGCGCACCTCGCCCCCGTCGTCAGCCCCCGCCACTGGGGCGGCTGGGGCTACCGCTGGCGGCCGGAACAGGGCACCGCGGTCGTGGTCCGCCGCGGGCCCGGTGTCGTCATCGACCTCGGCAACGGCCGGCACTTCACCGTCACCGTGGACGACGCCGAGGGCGCCGTCCGGGCCATCCGCAGCCGGCTGAGCCTGCGCCCGTAGCCGCCGGGCACAGGCCGCGCCCGTGGCCACCGAGGGCCCGGGCGCGGCCCCTCACGGCCGGCGCGCGGTCACGACCAGCGCGCCGTCACCCGTCCGGTTCCCGCGGCGCACGTCAGGAGCACGCCCAGCCCGGTGCGCTCGGCCGACGTGGCGCCCTCGGCCCCGTCCGTGTCGTCCGCGCCGACGAGCAGTACGTTCCACGGCGTGGCCGGCGGGCGCTCGCCCCGGGCCTCGACCGTGACCGTGTCACCCGTACGGCTTACCCGGAAGACGGCGGCCGCCGTGCCGTCAGGAGCCAGCACGGTGGTGATCGTCTCGCCGCCGTCGGCCGGGGCGTGCACCCGCAGGGTGACGCCGTCGGCCCAGTCGTACTCCGGGCCTTCCTCGAAGGCGCCGAACGGCACGACCGAGCCGGGCCTCGCCAGCAGCGGGAGCGTGTCGAAACCGTGCGTCTCGCGCCGCCAGCCCGGCCCCTCGACGCGCTCGCCGGTCAGCAGGTGCGTCCAGGTGCCGGCGGGGACGTAGTACTCGACCTCGCCGTCCGCGCTGAGGACCGGAGCGACCAGCACGTCGTCGCCGAGCATGTACTGCCGGTCGAGGTGGTGGCAGGCCGGGTCGTCGGGGAACTCAAGCACCATCGCCCGCATCATCGGGGTGCCCTGGTCACGGGCCTGCAGTGCGGCCCGGTACAGGTACGGCATGAGGCGGTTCTTCAGCCGGGTGAAGTCGCGGGTGACGGTGACGGCCTCGTCGCCGAACTCCCAGGGCACGCGGTAGGACCTGCTGCCGTGCAGCCGGCTGTGCGAGGACAGCAGGCCGAACTGCACCCAGCGCTTGAACACCGCCGGGTCCGGCGTCCCCTCGAAGCCGCCGATGTCGTGGCTCCAGAAGCCGAAGCCCGACAGGCCGAGCGACAGACCGCCGCGCAGGCTGTCCGCCATCGCCGTGAACGTCGACTCGCAGTCGCCGCCCCAGTGCACCGGGAACTGCTGCCCGCCCGCGGTCGCCGAGCGGGCGAAGAGCACCGCCTCGCCCTCGCCGCGCTCCTCGCGCAGCAGGTCGAAGACGACCTGGTTGTACAGCTGCGCGTAGTAGTTGTGCATGCGCTCCGGGTCGGAGCCGTCGTGCCACACCACGTCGACCGGGATGCGCTCGCCGAAGTCGGTCTTGAAGACGTCGACGCCCTGCCGCACCAGCGCGCGCAGCTTCTCCGCGTACCAGGCGCGGGCCGCGGGGTTGGTGAAGTCGACCAGCGCCATCCCCGGCTGCCACAGGTCCCACTGCCACACGTCGCCGTTCGGCCGCGTGACGAGGAAGCCCTCCCGCATGCCCTCCGCGAAGAGCGCGGACTTCTGCGCGATGTACGGGTTGATCCAGGCGGAGACGCGCAGCCCGCGCTCCTTGAGACGGGCGAGCATGCCCTCGGGGTCGGGGAAGACCTCCGCGTCCCAGGTGAAGTCGCTCCACTGGTACTCGCGCATCCAGAAGCAGTCGAAGTGGAAGACGCTCAGCGGGATCCCGCGGTCCGCCATCCCCTGCACGAAGTGGCTGACGGTCGCCTCGTCGTAGGAGGTGGTGAAGGAGGTCGACAGCCACAGGCCGAACGACCAGGCCGGCGGCAGCGCGGGGCGGCCGGTGAGGGCCGTGTAGCGGGCCAGGATCTCCTTCGGGGTTGACCCCTGGACGACGAAGTACTCCAGCGACTGGTCCTCGACGCTGAACTGCACCTGGTCGACCACCTCGGAGCCGACCTCGTACGAGACCTTGCCGGGGTGGTTGACGAAGACGCCGTAGCCGCGGTTGGTGAGGTGGAACGGGACGTTCTTGTACGCCTGCTCGCTGATCGTGCCGCCGTCCGCCTGCCAGATGTCCACGGTCTGGCCGTTCTTCACGAACGGGGTGAAGCGCTCACCCAGGCCGTACACCAGCTCGCCGACCCCGAGCGACAGCTGGGCCACCATGAAGTGCCGGTCGTCCGCGTCGGTGACGAAGCCCGTGCCGCGGGCGCCGGCCGAGGTGAGGACGCGGCCGCCCGCGGTGAAGTCCAGCCGCCACGGGGCGGAGGTGTCGACGCGCAGCGTCAGTCCGCCCGAGGTCAGCTCGAGCACCGAGCCGTCGCGGGCGGTCTTCCCCGTGCCGCCGTCCCCGGCGCCGGCCAGGCCGAACTCCGGGCCGCGGCGGGCCTTCCCGGCGTGGTGGGTGGTGCG
This sequence comes from Streptomyces sp. NBC_00510, assembly GCA_036013505.1. Classification (NCBI taxonomy): domain Bacteria; kingdom Bacillati; phylum Actinomycetota; class Actinomycetes; order Kitasatosporales; family Streptomycetaceae; genus Streptomyces; species Streptomyces sp. NBC_00510. The sequence continues at coordinate 7,729,133 of CP107851.1, forward strand.
CACGCCGATCACGCCCTCGGCGGGGGACCAGCACTCGACCGTCAGCAGCGGGCTGTTGAGCGTGTCGCCGCGCTGCCGCACCGGCTTCACCGGCGCGTGGAGGACGATCCGGTCGTCCGCGACCGAGGCGTCGGCGACGGAGGTCGCGTACTTCGCCGTGACGCCCGGGCGCATCATCCAGAAGCCGTCGGTGAACTTCACGACCGCTCCTGCCGTCCCGCCCGGTGGGCGCCGATCAGGTCCCGGTACCAGCCGTAACTGGCCTTGGGCGTGCGCTTGGCGCCGTTGTCGTAGTCGATGTGCACGATGCCGAAGCGCTGGCCGTAGCCCCGGGCCCACTCGAAGTTGTCCAGCAGCGACCAGACGTAGTAGCCGCGCACGTCCACACCCGCGTCCATCGCGGCGACGAGCGCGTGGAGGTGGTCGCGGAGGTAGGTCACGCGGTCGGCGTCGTCGACACGGCCGTCGGGGGAGAGGACGTCGGCCTCCGCCGAGCCGTTCTCCGTGATGAAGGCGGGCGGCAGCGACGGGTAGCGCTCCTTGAGCTCCAGCAGCAGCGCCGTGAAGGACTCGGGCACGACGGGCCAGCCCATGGTGGTGTGCCGCGTCCCGTACGGGTCGGTCTCCCGCACACCGATGTCGACGGCGGTACGGCGGGCCGGGTCGGACTCGCGGTGCGGGGCGTCGGTGACGGTGAGGGGGCGGTAGAAGTTGAGGCCCACGAAGTCCAGCGGGGCTGCGATGACCTCGAGGTCGCCCTCGCGGCGGTACGAGCCGTCGGCGAGCGCGCCCCAGGTCTCGGCCTCGCCGGTGGGGTAGCGGCCCGAGAACAGCGGCTCGGTCCACGTGTCGTTGTGCAGCGTCACGGCCCGGCGCAGCGCGGCCTGGTCCGCGGCGGAGCCGCTCGCCGCCTCGATGCGGTCGAGGTTGAGGGTGATGCCGACCTCGCGGGCGCCCGCCTCGCGCAGGGCGCGCACGGCCAGGCCGTGCGCGAGCAGCAGGTGGTGGGCGGCGGCCAGCGCGCCGGTGCCCTCCTGCGCGCCGGGGGCGTGCCGGCCCTCGGCGTAGCCGACGAAGGCCGAGCAGTAGGGCTCGTTGAGGGTGATCCAGCGCTCGACGCGGTCCCCGAGCCGCTCGGCGACGGCGGCCGTGTACGCGGCGAAGGCTTCGGCCGTCGCGCGGTTGCGCCAGCCGCCCTCGTCCTCCAGGGCCTGCGGGAGGTCCCAGTGGTAGAGGGTCACGGCGGGGGAGATGCCGGCGGCGAGCAGGTCGTCGGTGAGGCGGTCGTAGAAGTCCAGGCCCTTGCCGTTGACCGCGCCGCGGCCCTGCGGGACGACGCGCGGCCATGCGACGGAGAAGCGGTAGGAGTCGACGCCCAGGTCGGAGAGGAGGCGTACGTCCTCGGCGTGCCGGTGGTAGTGGTCGCAGGCCACGTCACCGGTGGCGCCCTCGGCGGTGCGGCCCGGGGTGTGGCTGAAGGTGTCCCAGATGGACGGCCCGCGGCCGTCCTCGTCGTGGGCACCCTCGATCTGGTACGCGGCGGTGGCGGCGCCGAAACGGAAACCGGGCGGGAAGACCGGGAAATCGGTGGGCATGGGGGAGTGCTCCCTGGCTGGGTGAGTGGCGGGTACGTGGAACGGGACGGTGGGAACGGCGGACGGAGGGCGCCGGGTTCAGGCGCCGGCCGTGCGCGGGCGGGGCGGGGCGATCAGCGGGCCCGGCACGAGCACCGGGGGGATCAGCCGGTGCCCCGGCGGCGTGGGGGACGTGCCCTGCGCGTGGGCGGCGATGGCCTCCACGGCGAGCCGTGTCACCTCGGCGGACATCTCGGGGACGGGCAGTTCGATGCGCGGCAGGTCCTGACCGCCCACGTCGTCGGGGAGGTTGCCGACCGCCACGACCGCCAGGTCCTCGGGCACCCGTAGCCCCTCCGCCGCCACGGCGGCGAGGATGTGCGGGAGCGCCGCCACGTGCTGCACCACCAGGGCGGTCGGCGGGCGCTCGCCGTGCAGCAGGGTGCCGATGCGCCGCGCGAGCCGCGCCATGTCCCCGGTCGACTGGTGCACGCGCACGTCGGCCCCGGTCTCCGGCGCCGCGCGGCGGGCACCGGCCACGCCCCGGATCGCGTAGCCGCGTCGAGCCTGGATCTCGCGCTCGGTGGTGGCCAGGTACGCGATGTCCCGGTGGCCGGCGGCGGCGACCTCGTGGACTGCGAGGGCGGCGGCCGCCTCCCAGTCCAGATCGGTCCACGGCAGCGCGGCGTCGTCGGCGGACCGCCCCAGCAGCGCCGTGGGGAAGCCGAGTTCGAGCATGGCCGCGATGCGCGGATCCTCCATCTCCACGGCCATCAGGATCGCGGCGTCCGCCTGACCGCCGCGCGCGATGCGGCGCAGCCCCGGCACGCCTTCCCGCGCGGTCATGAGCAGGACGTCGTAGCCATGGGCGCGGGCCGCGTCGCTGATGTAGATGGCGAATTGCCCGTCGACCGCCCGGTAGCCGCCCGCCACGCGGGGGAAGGCCAGCGCCAGCACGTTGGTGCGCGCGCTGCGCAGCGTGCGGGCGCTCGCGCGCGGGTGGTAGCCGAGCTCGTCGATCGCCTGCTGCACGGTGCGGCGGGTGTCCTCGGAGATCTTGCGCGAGCCGCTCAGAACGTACGACACGGTGCTCGGCGCGACCCCGGCGCGCTCGGCGACGTCCTTGATCGTGGTCATGCGGCTCCTTCGCGACCCGTGTGCCCGGGCTGTCGAATCGATTCGTCGAATCGATTCACCACTACGGAGCACGATGCTATGTCGGCCCCCCGGGGTGAGGCAATGGCCCCCGGCCCGTTGTGCCGGTGTGTGACGCATGCCGCGAGCCGGGTAGGGCCGGTGCGGGCAGCACCGACGGGCCGCCGGGAGGGGGTCCCGTGTGGACGAGGCAACAGCGGCACTGCTGGGCGCCGCGGTCGGCGCGTTCGGTTCGGTGGTCACCGGCGGCTTCGCCTGGACGGCGATGCGGTGGCAGCTCGTACGGCAGAGGGACCTCGACGACCGGCGTTGGCAGCGGCAGAACCGCCGCGACGCCTACGTGACGTTCATGGCCGCCTGCCGTGCCGCCACGAAGGAACTCGCCTCGGCGGTCGACCACCGCGCCGCCCACCCCGACGACCCCGTGGACGACCTGGTCGCGGCCTGGCAGGCCCTCGTCCCGATGGACGCCGCACTCGCCGCGGTCCGGTTGGAGGCACCGGACGTGGTCATGGAGGCCGCGGGAGAGCTCGCTCACGCCGTCAGCGCGCTGTTCCACGCCGCCTACCCGTTGCGATCCGGCAGCGGCGTCGACGACATCCGTGCGGCTGTCCGGCGGCCATGGACGGGTTCGCCGCTGCCAACCGGCGGTTCGCCGACCTCGCCCGGGTGGACGTGACGCGGGCGGCGGGGTGAGCCGGAGGCTCATGTGCCGCCGGGGTCCGGGGTTCCGCCGAGGGGGCGGGAGGTGGCGAGGCCGGCGAGGAGGCCGGCGGCGGCGGTGACGACGGGGTAGCTGAGGACGTGGTCGACGGCGGACTGCATGGCGAGGCCGGTCAGGGCGGCCGCGGCGGTCAGGACGACGGGGGTCGGGCGCGGGGAGCGCTGGAGGGCCCAGAGCAGCCAGACGTACGAGGCGGCGAGGAGGGCGACGCCGGGCAGTCCCTGCTCGGCCGCCAGTTGCAGGGGCGCCGACTGCGGCGTGCCCCCGCCGGGCGCCGAGGGAGCCGGTCCGGCGCCCGCCTCGGCGAAGCGGCCCGGGCCGATCCCGCGTACGGGATGGTCCCGGGCGGTCTCCAGGGCGTCGTGCCACAGCCGGACCCGGGCCGGGGTGAGCTGCCCTGACAGCGAGGCCGACAGCCCCGGCGGCAGGGCGTCGACGGCGACCGCGCAGGTGCCGCCGACCGCCACGACGAGGGCCAGGGCCAGGCCCGCGAGACCGACCGCGCGGCGCGTGCGGTCGGCGGCCAGCGAGCACAGGACCACCCCGAGGCACGCCGCGAACCCCGTGACGGAGCCGACGGCCAGCGCGAACCCGGCCGCCGTGGCGCCGAGCAGGCGCAGGCCCAGCCGGAGCGGTCGGGTCCGCGCGGCCCAGGCGGCGCAACAGGCGGCGCCGGTGGCGAGCACCATCAGCGCGGCGTCGGCGTTCGCGTACCCGAGCGGTGGGGTGTCCGGGCCGCCGGACAGGCGACCGGGGAGGGCAACCACCAGGACGACCGCGGTGAGCGCCGCCACGGCGGGGACGGCCACCGGACGCAGGGCGCCGCCGACGCGGCCTGCGGCGTATCCGGCGGTGACCGCCAGGACGGCCAGGAGCACGCCTTCCGGACGGGCCGGGCGGCCCGCCGCGGCGACCAGCGACCACACCGCGCAGCCGGCGAGGACCAACGCGCCGACCGCGTCCGTCCATCCGGAGCGCGGGCGTTCCGCCGGGCCGTCGCCGGCGCCCCCGACGCCTGACCGCGTGCCGCCGGTTCGCGTGTCCATCAGCGCACCCCCTGACCCCCGGGGAACCCCCCGGCCCCGGGGGTCACCGTAACCGCTGGGGGCTCGGGATGTGGAGATCCCGTGCGCGAACGGCAAGTGCCGCGCCCGCGGGCCTGATCCACGGGAGGGCCCTGCCGAGGACGTAGGCTCGGGGGCGTGCCGATTCCCGAATTCCTCCGCGAGCTGCGGGCCCTCGTCGGCCACCGGCAGCTGCTCCTGCCCGGTGTCACGGCGGTCGTCCTCGACGACGACGACCGCGTCCTGCTGAACCGGCGGGCGGACAACGGACGCTGGTCCCTCATCGGCGGCATCGCCGAACCCGGCGAGCAACCCGCCGAGACCGCCGTCCGCGAGGTGCTGGAGGAGACCGGCGTGCGCGCGGTCGTGGAGCGCGTCGTCCTCGTCCAGACGATCGACCCGGTCCTCTACCCGAACGGGGACCGCTGCCAGTACGTGGACATCACCTTCCTCTGCCGGGCCGTCGGCGGGCGGGCCCGGGTCGCGGACGACGAGTCGCTGGAGGTCGGCTGGTTCGAGGTGGACGGTCTGCCCGACCTCGGCAACCACGGGCGGCTGCGCCTCAAGCACGCGCTGTCCGACGGCCCTACCTGGTTCGAGCCCGCGGGGCCGCCGCAGGAGTGAGTGTGCGCCGCCCCCACGGGCGGTGTCACGAGTGTGGGCGGCGCACACATCGGTCGGGGCCCACGCGCTGCCTAGCCTGCAGTGCATGACGCCCACGCCCCCCGTGCCCCGTCCCGCAGCAGGCCCCGTCCCGCCGTCCGGGTCGCCGGACCTGGACGGACGCACCGCGCTCGTCACCGGCGCCGCCGGCGGCATCGGCCGCGCGTGCGTCCTGCGCCTGGCCGCCGCAGGCGCCAAGGTGCGGGCCGCCGACCGGGACGCCGAAGGCCTGGCCGAGCTCGCGGAACAGGCCACGGCGGGCGGCCGCCGCGGCGCCGTCGAGACCGTGACGCTGGACCTGACCGACCTCGACGCCGCCGAGCAGGCCGCCGCGGGCACCGACATCCTGGTCAACAACGCCGGGCTGCAGCTCGTCCGCCCCATCGAGGACTTCCCGCCCGACGTCTTCGCCACGGTGCTGCGGGTGATGCTGGAGGCGCCCTTCCGGCTGATCCGGGGGGCGCTGCCGCACATGTACGGACAGGGCTGGGGCCGGATCGTGAACATCTCCTCCGTCCACGGCCTGCGGGCCTCGGCCTACAAGAGCGCCTACGTCTCGGCCAAGCACGGGCTGGAGGGGCTGTCCAAGACCGCCGCCCTGGAGGGCGCCGCGCGCGGCGTCACCTCGAACTGCATCAGCCCCGCCTATGTGCGCACGCCGCTCGTCGAGCGGCAGATCGCCGACCAGGCGGCCGCGCACGGCATCGATCCCGAGCGGGTCGTCACCGAGATCATGCTCGCCGACTCCGCCGTGAAGCGGCTGGTGGAGCCGGAGGAGGTCGCCGAGCTGACCGCCTACCTCTGCTCGCCGCAGGCGTCCTTCATCACCGGTGCCTCGCTCACCATGGACGGTGGATGGACGGCACACTGATCTGCCGGTATCCCTGACAGCGTGCCCCGCGACCCACACGACGCCCCCGACGACGACGGCGGAACCATGGCTCCCCACAGCCCTTCCGACGCACCCTTCCTGCGGCTGCTCGCCCGCGGGGCACCGGCCGAGGAGTACGAGCGGCCGGTCCTCACGGCCAGGGCCGAGGGCGCGCCCCCCGCCGTGCTCGCGGAGATGGAGCAGGCCAAGCTGCTGGCCCTGCGCGTGCGGGCGGAACTGGAGGGCCGGCGGCGGCGCGAGGCCGAGCTGTCGGCGCTGTTCGAGACGGCGGGCGACCTCGCGGGCCTGCGGGACCTGGACTCGGTGCTGCAGGCCATCGTGCAGCGGGCCAGGTCCCTGCTCGGCACGGACGTCGCCTACCTCAGCCTGATCGACCGGAAGGCTGGCGACACCTACATGCGGGTCACCGAGGGGTCGGTCTCCGCCGAGTTCCAGCGGGTGCGGCTCGGGATGGGGGAGGGGCTCGGCGGTCTGGTCGCGCAGACCGCGCTGCCCTACGTCACCGAGTCCTACTTCGACGACGAGCGCTTCCGGCACACCGACCCGATCGACTCGGCCGTGCACGACGAGGGCCTGGTGGCGATCCTCGGCGTGCCCCTCGTGCTGGGCACCGGCGTCATCGGGGTGCTGTACGCCGCGGACCGCCGGGCCCGGGTGTTCGAACGCGGCCAGATCGCCCTGCTGGCCTCCCTCGCCTCGCTCGCCGCCGTCGCCATCGACACGGCGAACCTGCTGGAGGAGACCCGGTCCGCGCTCGCCGACCTGGGCACCGCCAACGAGACCATCCGCAGCCACAGCGCCGTGCTGGAACGGGCCTCCGAGGTGCACGACCGGCTCACCGAGCTCGTCCTGCGCGGCGGCGGCGTGGACGACGTCGCGGACGCCGTCGCCGAGGTGCTCTCCGGGACGGTGCGGGTCGTCGGCACCGACCGCGACCCCGTCCCCGACGCGCTCGCCGACGCGGTGGCCCGCTCCCGGAAGGACGGCCACGCCGTACGGCAGGGCGAGACCTGGACGGCCGCCGTCACCGCGGGCGGCGAACTGCTGGGCGCCCTCGTGCTGCACGGCCACCCCGAACTCGACCCCGTCGACCAGCGCACGCTGGAGCGGGCCGCCATGGTCACCTCGCTGCTGCTGCTCGCCCGGCGCACCGCCGCCGAGGCCGAGCAGCGCTTCCGGGGCGAGCTCCTGGACGACCTGCTCGACGCCCCGCAGCGTGACCCCGCACTGCTGCGCGAACGCGCGGGCCGGCTCCGCGCGGACCTCGACGCCCCGCACGTCGTCCTCGCCGCCCGCGTCGACGAGGAGCACGCCGGGGCCGCAGCAGACCGGCAGCGGTTGTGGTCGGCCGCCTCCCACCTCGCCGCCACCCGGCGGGGTCTGGCCGCCGCACGCGACGGCGGCACCGTGCTGCTGCTCCCGCTGGAGCCGGGCTCCGACGCCTCCGCCACCGCCCGCCGGATCGCCCAGCAGCTGGGCACGGCGGTGCAGGCGGCCGTCACGGTGGGGGCGTCCGGCCCCGTCCACGCGCCGGCCGGCCGGCCCGGCGCCGTCGCCCTGGCCTACGCGGAAGCGCAGCGCTGCGGCGACACGCTGCGCGCCCTCGGCCGGGTCGGCGAGGGCGCCGCGGGCGACGACTTCGGCTTCCTCGGACTGCTGCTGACCGAGTCGCGCGACGTCGACGGGTTTGTGCACCGCACGATCGGCGCCGTCGCCGACTACGACAGCCGCCGGGGCACCGACCTCGTGCGCACCCTGGACGCCTACTTCGCCAGCGGGATGAGCCCCGTGCGCACCAAGGACGCCCTCCACGTGCACGTCAACACCGTCGCGCAGCGCCTGGAGCGCATCTCCCACCTGCTCGGCGCCGACTGGCAGGCCCCGGACCGTTCGCTGGAGATCCAGCTCGCGCTGCGCCTGCACCGGCTCTCGGCCGGGCAGGAGGGCCCGCCGGGCCCCGCCGGTCAGGTCTGATCCGGGCCCGCGACCAGCTCCACCTCGAACCCGTCGCCGTTCTCCAGGTAGGCGGCGTAGTGCTCCTCGCCACCGGCGTACGGATGCAGCTCGGGGAACATCAGCGTCCAGCCGTGCCGCGGCGAGCGGGCCACCAGGGCGTCCAGCTCCGCGCGGCCCGCCACATGGAACGCGAGGTGGTTCAGCCCCGCCCTGCGGCGCTCGTGCGGCCCCTCGACGAGATCCGGTGACCGCTCGACGACGATATAGGTCGCCCCCAGCCGCCAGCTGCGGCCCGCGTCCCACCGCTGGTACCGGACGTAGCCGAGCTCGCCCAGCAGCCAGCCCCACTCGGCGTCCGCGCGCTCCAGCTCCGGAACCCACAGCTCGACATGGTGGAGCACCCCCGTCATCGCTCTCGTGTCACTCACGGTCACGACAGTAGACCCCGCCACTGACATGCCGTGACGGGGTCCACGTACCGGGGGGTGCGGAACGTGTCCGCCCGGGGTCAGCCCGCGTGGGCCGACCGGGCCAGCGGGGCGTCCTCAGCGGTCCCCGACTCGACGGCGTCGAGGTCCCGGCCGCGCGTCTCCTTGGCCACCCCGACCGCGACCAGCGTGAGCAGCGCGGCGGCGATGACGTACAGCGAGATGGGGACCGAGCTGTCGTAGGCCGCGAGCAGCGCGGTCGCGATGAGCGGAGCCGGGGCGCCCGCGGCCACGGAGGCGAACTGGGCGCCGATCGAGGCCCCGGAGTAGCGCATGCGGGTCGCGAACATCTCGGAGAAGAAGGCCGCCTGCGGCGCGTACATGGCGCCGTGCAGCACCAGGCCGCCCGTGACGGCCAGCAGCAGGGCCGGGAAGCTCTTTGTGTCGATCAGCGCGAAGAACGGGAAGGCCCACAGGCCGACGCCCGCCGCGCCCAGCAGGTACACCGGCCTGCGCCCGACGCGGTCGGAGAGCGCGCCCCAGGCCGGGATGACGGCGAAGTGCACCGCGGAGGCGATGAGCACGGCGTTCAGCGCGGTCTGCTTGCCCAGGGCCGCGTGCTCGACGGCGTAGACGAGGACGAAGGCGGTGATGACGTAGTAGCTGATGTTCTCCGCCATGCGGGCACCCATCGCCACCAGGACGTCCCGCCAGTGGTCGCGCAGGACCGACACCAGCGGCAGCCGCTCGATCGTGGACTCCTCCGCCTTGCGGGCCTCCGCCCTGGCCAGCGCCGCCTTGAACACGGGGGACTCGTCGACCGACAGCCGGATCCACAGCCCCACCATCACGAGCACGCCCGAGAGGAGGAACGGGATCCGCCAGCCCCACGAGGTGAACGCGTCGTCCGAGAGCAGCGCGGTCAGCGCCGACAGCACACCGGTGGCGAGCAGCTGCCCGGCCGGCGCGCCCGTCTGCGGCCACGAGGCCCAGAACCCGCGCCGCTTGGCGTCGCCGTGCTCCGAGACCAGCAGCACCGCGCCGCCCCACTCGCCGCCGAGCGCGAAGCCCTGCACGAGGCGGAGCATGGTGAGCAGCACCGGAGCGGCGACGCCGATCGTGGAGAACGTCGGCAGCAGGCCGATGCAGAAGGTCGCGCCACCCATGAGCAGCAGGCTCAGCACGAGCAGCCGCTTGCGGCCGAGGCGGTCCCCGTAGTGGCCGAAGACGAGGGCGCCCACCGGGCGGGCGGCGAAGCCGACCGCGTAGGTGAGGAACGACAGCAGCGTGCCGACCAGGGGTTCCTCGTTGGGGAAGAACAGCTTGTTGAAGACCAGCGCGGCGGCGGAGCCGTAGAGGAAGAAGTCGTACCACTCGATGGTGGTGCCGATGAGGCTCGCCGCGACGATTCTGCGGAGCGAGCCGGGTGCGGTGGGCGCGGGTGCCGGGGTTGCCATGGTCACCACTTCCGGGCGGGGGACGGGGACGTTTCCGATGTCGCCACACCGTAGAAACGGCCACGTCACGCTCCCATGTGGTGGAACACCACAGTTGTGCCGCCGGGTATGCGGGCGGGCACCATGAGCGTCCCGTCCGGGGTGCCCGGCGCCGCCGGGGCGGGGCCGGGGGGCGGTGCCCGGGCGCCGGGAGGGTCCATTCGAGTGGTGGCCGCTCACGAGATATCTTGATGTCGAGCAATGTTGCAGACGTGGAGCGGAGCACCCGGTGACTGACTCGACCATCATCTATACGCACACCGACGAGGCGCCGGCGCTGGCGACGTACTCGTTCCTGCCCGTGATCCAGGCGTACGCCTCCACGGCCGGAGTCGCCGTGGAGACCCGTGACATCTCCCTGGCCGGGCGCATCATCGCGAGCTTCCCCGAGTACCTGGAGGAGGGCCAGCGCATCGCCGACGCCCTCGCCGAGCTCGGCGAGCTCGCCAAGACCCCGGCCGCGAACATCATCAAGCTGCCGAACGTCTCGGCCTCGATCCCGCAGCTGAAGGCCGCGGTCGCCGAGCTGCAGGCGCAGGGCTACGCGCTGCCGGACTACCCGGACGACCCGAAGTCCGACGAGGACAAGTACGTCCGCGCCCGCTACGACAAGATCAAGGGCAGCGCCGTCAACCCCGTCCTGCGCGAGGGCAACTCCGACCGCCGCGCCCCCGCGTCGGTCAAGAACTACGCCAAGGCGCACCCGCACCGCATGGGCGCGTGGTCGGCCGACTCGAAGACGAACGTCGCGCACATGACCGCCGACGACTTCCGTTCCACGGAGAAGTCCGCCGTCATCGCCGAGGACGGCGCGCTGCGCATCGAGCTGGTCGGCGACGACGGCACGACCACCGTGCTGCGCGAGTCGGTGCCGGTGCTCGCGGGCGAGGTCGTGGACGCCTCCGTCATGCGCGTCGCCGTGCTGCGCGAGTTCCTCGGCGAGCAGGTCGCCCGCGCCAAGGCCGAGGACGTCCTGTTCTCGGTGCACCTGAAGGCGACGATGATGAAGGTCTCCGACCCCATCGTCTTCGGCCACGTGGTCCGCGCCTTCTTCCCCAAGACCTTCGCCCAGTACGGCGAGACCTTCGCGGCGGCCGGCCTCACCCCGAACGACGGCCTCGGCGGCATCCTCAAGGGCGTCGAGTCCCTGGCCGACGGCGCGGCGATCAAGGCCTCCTTCGAGGCGGAGCTGGCCGAGGGCCCGGCCCTGGCCATGGTCGACTCCGACCGCGGCATCACCAACCTGCACGTCCCGAGCGACGTCATCGTCGACGCCTCGATGCCGGCCATGATCCGCACCTCCGGCCACATGTGGGGCCCGGACGGCCAGGAGGCCGACACCCTCGCGGTGCTCCCGGACAGCAGCTACGCCGGCATCTACCAGGCCGTCATCGACGACTGCCGCGCGCACGGCGCCTTCGACCCGGCCACGATGGGCTCGGTGCCCAACGTCGGCCTCATGGCGCAGAAGGCCGAGGAGTACGGCAGCCACGACAAGACCTTCGAGATCCAGCACACCGGCACCGTCCGCCTGGTCGACCAGGCCGGGAACGTCGTCCTGGAGCAGGCCGTCTCCGCCGGCGACATCTTCCGCGCCTGCCAGACCAAGGACGCGCCGATCAAGGACTGGGTCAAGCTCGCCGTCACCCGCGCCCGCGCGACCGGCGACCCGGCGGTGTTCTGGCTGGACGAGGAGCGCGCCCACGACGCGAACCTCATCACCAAGGTGAAGCAGTACCTGACGGAGCACGACACCGAGGGCCTGCGGATCGAGATCAAGTCCCCGGTCGAGGCGATCAAGTTCTCCCTCGACCGCATCCGCCGCGGCGAGGACACGATCTCCGTCACCGGCAACGTGCTGCGCGACTACCTGACCGACCTCTTCCCGATCCTGGAGCTGGGCACCAGCGCCAAGATGCTGTCGGTCGTGCCGCTGATGAACGGCGGCGGCCTCTTCGAGACCGGCGCCGGCGGCTCCGCGCCCAAGCACGTCCAGCAGCTGGTCAAGGAGAACTACCTGCGCTGGGACAGCCTCGGCGAGTTCCTCGCGCTCGCGGTCAGCTTCGAGCACCTGGCGACCACCACGGGCAACGCCCGCGCCCAGGTCCTGGCCGACACCCTCGACCGCGCCACGGGCACCTTCCTCAACGAGGACAAGTCGCCCAGCCGCCGGCTCGGCGGCATCGACAACCGCGGCAGCCACTTCTACCTGGCGATGTACTGGGCCCAGGAGCTGGCCGGGCAGACGGACGACGCCGAGCTGGCCAAGGCCTTCGGCCCGCTCGCCCAGACGCTGACCGAGAGGGAGCAGGTGATCGTCGACGAGCTGATCGCCGTGCAGGGCTCTCCGGCAGAGATCGGCGGCTACTACCAGCCCGACCCGGCCAAGGCCGCGGCCGTCATGCGTCCGTCCGCGACCTTCAACGAGGCGCTGGCGACCCTCGCCTGACGCGACCGGCAGCACGACGCGAACCGCCCCGGCTGGTGATCCAGCCGGGGCGGTCCCGTGCACGGGGCGCGGTGGGGCGCGCGGTTACGCGAAGACGCCGTCCAGCCACGCCTGCCAGCGCTGCCCGGCCCGCTCGCCGTCGGCGCCGGGGGCGAAGTCGTGCACGCTCACGCCGACCGGGGCGCCGAAGTGGTTGCGGCCGAAGACCCGGTACATCGCGTCGCCGGTCCGCAGGCCGACGAAGTACCGGTCGCGGTAGTCGACCACGGCCTCCACCGGCCCGGCGCCGGGCAGTTCGACACGCACCACGGCGCCCTCGGCCGCGTCGTCCGGCACCCCGAGGGCGCGGCTGACGGCCTCGAGGGCGTCCGGCGCGGTGGACGCGGCGGGGCCGCCCACGGTGGCGAAGGCGGCCGGCCGCCCGGTGAAGTGGGTCAGGTACTGGCGCAGGGTGTGCAGGTAGAAGTCGGTGTGCTTGCTCGCGCCGTCGTACTGGTTGTCCCAGTCGTCGACGAAGACGCCGCTGTGCACGTAGCGCACCCAGGCACCGCCGCCCTCGCGCTCCTCGACGACGTGCTCGAGCTGGTTGAAGAACTGGTTGTCGACGCCCTCCGGGCTCTCCGACCGGGCGATCAGGTGGTGCGGCGGGTCCCAGGCGGTGAGGGTGCCGCCGAAGGGCGCGGCGCCGCCCTTGCGCGGCTCGAACTCCTGGGGCCACAGCCAGCCGGCGGAACCGGTGGTGACGGCCTCCCAGACCTCCTCCGGGCTCGCCTCGGTCTCGAACTCGCGGACGATCTCGAATTCCTTGGACATGGTGCTGCTCGCTCCTCGGGGGACGGGCCCGGACGCCCGGACGACGTGGTGGGTGGTGGGGTGGTGGGGGGTGTTCGGCGGTGCGGTGCAGTGCGGGCCGGGACGGGTCACGGGCCGCTCACGGGGACTCCTCGACGGCGGCCGGCGTGGCCCGCCCGACGGCCGGTGCGGACTCCCCGGACGGCCCGGACGGGGGACCGGGTTCCTTGACGGTGGGGTGGAGCGCGACCACGATGCGGTGCTCGCGACCGCCCTCGCCGTCAGCGTCGTGGTACTTGGCGATCAGCGCGCTCACCCCGCGGGTCAGCTCCTCCACGAACGCGGCCCGGTCGGCGGCGGAGGCGAAGCGCACCTCTCCGTCGAGGGCGTACGTCGCGAGCCGCTTGCGGGCCCTGGCCGCACCGGTGATCAGGGTGCCGACGTCGCGGACGAGCCGGGCGGCGACGGCCAGCAGCCAGCGCGCGGACAGCTGGTCGCGGAAGCGCCCGGGGTCCGGCTGGACGGCGGCGAGCGCGAGCGGGGAGATCACGTACGAGGCCGCGGTGGCCCGCATCAGCCGTTCGGTGACGTTGCCCTTCCGGCGTTCGCCGGCAAGCTCGACCAGGCCGTGCGCCTCCAGCGTCCGCAGGTGGTAGTTCACCTTCTGCCGCGGCAGCCCGACCCGGGCGGCGAGCATGGCCGCCGACGCCGGCCCCTCCGCCAGCTCGGCGAGGAGGCGGGCCCGTACGGGGTCCAGCGTGGCGGCGGCGGCCGCCGAGTCCTCGATCACGCTCACGTCCAACATGGCCCCACCGTCTCACCGAAAAGTTTTTTTGTCCAGCCCACATTTCTTGTCGGTGAGTCGGGGACACCCGCCGGTAACGCCGGCGCCCGGGACGAAACACCGATTTCACCTGCCGCGCGAACGGACCTGACACCGCCGTGGGCCGTGTCCGCACAGGTGACGCGACGGAACGCCGGGGGCCCCAGCGCGTTACAGCGTGGTACTGCACCCCGCACCCCAGGGCTCCTAATGTCAGCCGTCAAGCGGCCCGGAGTTCACCTCCGCGGCCCGCTCATTGCCGCGACGTCGGAGGGAAGACCGATGAGTCGAGTAGTGCGCGCCGCGCTCGTCCAGACGAAGTGGACCGGCGACAAGGAATCGATGACCGACCTCCACGAGCGGTACGCCCGCGAGGCGGCCGCCCAGGGGGCGCAGGTCATCGGCTTCCAGGAGGTGTTCAACGCCCCGTACTTCTGCCAGGTGCAGGAGCCCGAGCACTACCGGTGGGCGGAACCGGTGCCGGACGGCCCGACGATCGTGCGGATGCAGGCGCTCGCCAAGGAGCTCCGCATGGTGATGGTGGTGCCGGTCTACGAGATCGAGCAGGCGGGCTTCTACTACAACACCGCCGCCGTGATCGACGCCGACGGCAGCTACCTCGGCAAGTACCGCAAGCACCACATCCCGCAGGTCAAGGGCTTCTGGGAGAAGTACTACTTCAAGCCCGGCAACCTGGGCTGGCCGGTCTTCGACACGGCCGTCGGCAAGGTCGGCGTCTACATCTGCTACGACCGCCATTTCCCCGAGGGCTGGCGGGCACTCGGCCTCGCCGGCGCCGAACTGGTCTACAACCCCTCCGCCACCTCGCGCGGGCTCTCCTCGTACCTGTGGCAGCTGGAGCAGCCGGCCGCGGCCGTCGCCAACGAGTACTTCGTCGCCGCCATCAACCGGGTCGGCCAGGAGGAGTACGGCGACAACGACTTCTACGGCACGTCCTACTTCGTCGACCCGCGCGGTCAGTTCGTGGGCGACGTCGCCTCCGACAAGGAGGAGGAACTCGTCGTCCGCGACCTGGACTTCGGGAAGATCGAGGAGGTCCGTCAGCAGTGGGCCTTCTACCGGGACCGCCGCCCCGACGCCTACGGCCCGCTGACCGAGGCCTGAGGGAGGGAGGGAACCGGTGAGCCGAACCCTGATCCGCGGCGGACTGGTCGTCACCGCCGCTGAGGAGGTCCACGCCGACGTCCTCGTCGAGGACGAGAGGATCGTCGCCCTCGCCACCACCGGCAGCACGGTCGCCGAGGGCTGGACGGCCGACACCGTGATCGACGCGACCGGGACGTACGTCATCCCGGGCGGTGTCGACGCGCACACCCACATGGAGCTGCCCTTCGGCGGCACCCACGCCTCGGACACCTTCGAGACCGGCACCCGGGCCGCCGCCTGGGGCGGTACGACGACGATCGTGGACTTCGCCGTCCAGTCGGTGGGCGAGTCGCTGCGTGCCGGACTCGACGCCTGGCACGCCAAGGCCGAGGGCAACTGCGCCGTCGACTACGCGTTCCACATGATCGTGTCGGACGTCAACGAGAACAGCCTCAAGGAGATGGACCTCCTCGTCGACGAAGGGGTCACCTCCTTCAAGCTGTTCATGGCCTACCCCGGCGTCTTCTACAGCGACGACGGCAAGATCCTGCGGGCCATGCAGCGTGGCGCGGCCAACGGCGGCCTGGTCATGATGCACGCGGAGAACGGCATCGCCATCGACGTCCTGGTCGAGCAGGCGCTGGCCGCGGGCAAGACCGACCCCCGCTACCACGGCGAGGTCCGGCGGGAGTTGCTGGAGGCCGAGGCGACCCACCGGGCCATCCGGCTGGCCGAGGTGGCCGGTGCGCCGCTCTACGTCGTCCACGTCTCTGCCCAGCAGGCGGTCGCGGAGCTGGCCACGGCACGCGACCGCGGCCTCAACGTCTTCGCCGAGACGTGCCCGCAGTACCTGTTCCTGTCCACGGACAACCTGGCCGAGCCGGACTTCGAGGGCGCCAAGTACGTCTGTTCCACGCCGCTGCGGCCCAGGGAGCACCAGACGGAGCTGTGGAAGGGTCTGCGGACCAACGACCTGCAGGTGGTGTCCACGGACCACTGCCCGTTCTGCTTCGTGGGGCAGAAGGAGCTGGGCCGGGGTGACTTCTCCAAGATCCCCAACGGTCTGCCGGGGGTGGAGAACCGGATGGACCTACTCCATCAGGCGGTGGTGGACGGGCACATCAGCCGGCGCCGGTGGATCGAGATCGCCTGCGCGACCCCGGCGCGGATGTTCGGGCTGTATCCGCGCAAGGGCACCATCGCGCCGGGCGCGGACGCCGACATCGTCGTCTACGACCCCGATGCGGAGCAGGTCATGTCCGCCTCCACGCACCACATGAACGTCGACTACTCGGCCTACGAGGGCCGGCGCGTACGCGGCAAGGCCCGCACCGTGATGTCGCGCGGCACCGTCGTCGTCGACCAGGACCGCTACCTGGGCCGGGCCGGCCACGGCCGCTACCAGACCCGCGAGACCTGCCAGTACCTCGTCTAGCCACCCCAGGGAGCAGAGCTATGGATTTTGGTCTCGTCCTGCAGACGGACCCGCCCGCGTCGGGGGTCGTGGAGCTGATGCGGCGCGCCGAGCGCAACGGCTTCACCCACGGCTGGACGTTCGACTCCACGGTGCTGTGGCAGGAGCCGTTCGTCATCTACAGCCAGATCCTGGCGCGGACGGAGCGGATGGTCGTCGGCCCGATGGTCACCAATCCGGGCACCCGTACCTGGGAGGTGACCGCCTCGACCTTCGCCACGCTGAACGAGATGTTCGGCAACCGGACGATCTGCGGCATCGGCCGGGGCGACTCGGCGATGCGAGTGGCGGGCCGCAAGCCCAACACCCTCGCCCGCATCGAGGAGGCGATGCACGTCATCCGCGAGCTCGCCGAGGGCCGCGAGGCCGACCTCGGCGGCGGGACGGTGGTGAAGTTCCCGTGGGTGCGGCCCGGTGCCGAACTGCCGGTGTGGATGGCGGCGTACGGGCCGAAGGCGCTGGCGATCACCGGGGCGAAGGCGGACGGGTTCATCCTGCAGCTCGCCGACGTCTACCTGACCGAGTGGATGGTCAAGTCGGTCAGGGACGCCGCGGTCGCCGCCGGCCGCGACCCCTCGCAGGTGAAGGTCTGCGTGGCGGCCCCCGCGTACGTCACCGAGGACGACTCCCCGCAGGCCCTGGCCCACGCCCGCGACCAGTGCCGCTGGTTCGGCGGCATGGTCGGCAACCACGTCGCCGACCTGGTGACCAGGTACGGCGAGGTGTCGAGCGCGGTCCCCCAGGAGCTCACGGATTACATCAAGGCCCGTGAGGGGTACGACTACTCGCACCACGGCCGCACCGGCAACCCCGACACCGCGTTCGTCCCCGACGAGATCGTCGACCGCTTCTGCCTCATCGGCACCGCAGAGCAGCACGTCGAGAAGCTGCGCGCCCTGAAGGCCCTCGGTGTCGACCAGTTCGCCCTGTACGACATGCAGGACGCCAAGGAGTCCACCATCGACGTCTACGGCTCCACCGTCATCCCCGCGCTCCGCGGCTGATCCCGGGCCCGCCATCCCCCCGCACGGCACGTTCGATCCCCGTTCCCCGCCTCGAACGAAGGGGGCTGCCATGACAGCCACCGCTCCACCCCCCGCCGGAAGAGCCGGGGCCGACGGCCGCGTCGAGCTCTCGCCCGACGCCGTCCCGTCCGGCCCCTACGCCAACGAGGACCTGCTCCCCGTTCCGCTCGCCAAGCGGAAGTGGACCACGTACAACTTCACCGCGCTGTGGATCGGGATGGCGCACAACGTCGCCTCCTGGACCCTCGCCTCGGGCCTGGTGGCCCTCGGCATGGACTGGAAGCAGGCGGTGCTCACCATCGCCCTCGCCAACCTCATCGTGCTCGTACCGATGCTGCTCACCGGCCACGCCGGTCCCAAGTACGGCATCCCGTTCCCGGTCTTCGCCCGCGCGTCGTTCGGGGTGCGCGGGGCCAACCTGCCCGCCCTGGTCCGGGCGGCGGTCGCCTGCGTGTGGTTCGGCATCCAGACCTGGATCGGCGGTTCCGGCATCTTCCTGCTCGCGGGGAAGCTCTTCGGCGACTCCTGGGCGACCGCCGGGACGATCGGCGGCTACCCGTGGACGCAGTGGCTCTCCTTCGTCGTCTTCTGGATCATCCAGGTCGCGATCATCGTGCGCGGCATGGAGATGGTGCGGAGGTTCGAGAACTGGGCGGCCCCCTTCGTCATCGTCGGCGCGATCGCGCTGCTGATCTGGATGAGCGTGAAGGCCGGCGGCTTCGGCCCGCTGCTCGACCAGCCCTCCGCACTCGGCTGGGGCGGTGACTTCTGGAAGGTCTTCTTCCCCGCCCTCATGGGCATGATCGGCTTCTGGTCGACCCTCTCCCTCAACATCCCCGACTTCACCCGCTACGCCGCCGGCCAGCGCGCCCAGCTGTGGGGCCAGTCCCTCGGACTGCCCACCACGATGACGCTGTTCGCGCTGCTGTCGGTGCTGGTGACCTCCGGCTCGCAGGCGGTGTATGGCGAGCCGATCTGGGACCCGGTGGCGCTGGCCGCGAAGCTCGACAACTGGGCCGCGGTGCTCTTCGCGCTGATCACGGTCCTGGTGGCCACCTTGTCGGTGAACATCGCGGCCAACGTGGTCTCGCCCGCCTTCGACCTCTCCAACATCGCGCCGCGCAGGATCAGCTTCCGCACCGGCTCGTTGATCACCGCGGTCGTGGGCGTCGTCATCTTCCCCTGGAAGCTGCTGGCCAGCCCGCAGGCGTACATCTTCACCTGGCTCGGCACCGTCGGCGGTCTGCTCGGCACGGTGGCCGGCATCCTCATCGCCGACTACTGGATCCTGCGCCGCACCCGGCTGGAACTGGCCGACCTGTACCGGACGGAGGGCCGCTACTGGTACGACGGCGGGTGGAACTGGCGGGCGCTGGCGGCGTTCGCGGTCGGCGGTGTCCTGGCCATCGGCGGCTCGCACTCCGGGCTCGACGCCAAGGGCGTCAAGCAGGGGCCGTTCCCCGTCGACGGGATGATCCCCTTCCTGAAGCCGCTCGCGGACTACGGGTGGGCCGTCGGCCTCGCCGCCTCCCTCCTCGTCTACCTCCTGCTCGGCCGTCTCGCGCCCGACCGCAGGAGCTGACCCCGCCGGTTCGCACCGGGGCCCGGGTCCGGTCCGCTCAGCGGCCGGACCCGGGCCCCGCGGCGCGCTGCGCCTCGTGCGCGAGCAGCGCCACGTACAGCGAGGTGAGCTGCTCCCAGTCGTCCAGGTCGATGCCGAGCAGCGACTCGATGCTCTGCAACCGCCGGTACAGGGCGGGCCGGCTGACGTGGTGGACCTGGGCGGCGGCCGACTTGTTGCGGCCCGTGGCCAGATAGGTGCGCAGCACCTCCAGCAGCGCGGGGTTCCCCAGCAGGGGCCCCAGCTCCCGCCCGATGAAGGCCTGCAGCTCCGGCTCGTCGCGCAGCAGGCGCACCAGGCCGCGCAACCGCACGTCGCGCAGCCGGGCCACCGGTGCCCCGGGCGGGCCGGCGACCGCCGCGTCCGCCACGTGCACCGCCTCGACGAAGGAACGGCGGACCTCGTCCAGCTCCCGGCAGCCGAAACCCGCGCCGGCCACCGCGGTACGGTGCCGCCCGGCGAGCTCCTCGTGCACCCGCACCGCCACCTTGTGCACGGCGGCGTCGGCGTCCTGACCGTACGGGATGCTCAGCAGGACCGCCGTGCCGGCGGAGCCGATCCGCGCCACCAGTCCGGCGACGCCGGGGTGCTCGGCCAGCACGTGCTCGATCAGCTCCGGCATGTCGTCCCGGCCCTCCGGCACCGCGCCGAGGGGGCGGACGACGACGGGCACGAAGGTGCGCCGGTTGACCGGGAGCCCCGCGGCGCGCACCCGGGTGACCAACTGCTCGGGGCGGGCCGTGCCCGTCGCCAGGTCGTGCAGCAGCGACTCGGCGGCCTGGTCCTCCCAGCCCCGGTCCTGGTCACCGAGGAGGCGGTGCATGGCGAGCGCCTCGGAGGCACGGGCGCCGAGCACCCGGCCGAACTCCTCCGGGCCGTGGTAGCCGAAGAGCACCAGGCGCCCCCACTGCCGGCCCCGCGCCTCCAGCGGGGCGACGACCCAGCCGTCCGGGCCGACCGTCACCGCGCCGCTGCCGGCCAGTTCGGCGACCTGACCCGAGACCCGCTCCCAGTCGCGCAGCAGGTCGTTGAGCGAGCCCTTGTTCCCGGCCGAGGCCAGCACGCGCTGCGCGAGGTTGACGACGACGGCCGGACATCCGCTGTGCGCCGCTATCTCGTCCAGGACCTGCTGGAGGCTGGCGCCGGAGAGGTTGAGCGCGGTCAGCGAGGAGCGGACCCGGTCGGAGAGGTCGAGCGCGGCGAACCGGCCGTGCACCAGCCGCGCGTGCACCTCCTCGGTGAGCCGCGCGAACGGTGCCGGCCGGTGCAGCACGATCAGCGGCACCCCGCAGCGCTCGGCGGCCCGGCGCATCGGCTCGGGCGTGGTGCGGAACGCCCGGCCGAGGCCCAGGACGACCGCCGCGACGTCAGCGCGCTGCATCGACTCGACGTACTCGCGCTGCGCCCGCTCGTCGCCCGCCAGCAGCAGTCCGGTGGTCAGCACCATCTCCCCGCCGCTGAGCATGACCCCGACGTCCAGGGCCTCGGCCACGTGCAGCCAGCGCACCGCGCGGTGCAGATGGGCGGAACCGGCCACGACCTCCGGCACCCAGGGCGTCACGAGGTCGAGGTCGAGGACGTCGCGCACGGTGAGCCGCCCCGCCGCGCTCGCCGGGGGTGTGTCCGGTCTGCCGTCGCTCACGCGCCCACGCCCGTCCCTCGTGCTGCCAGGGGTGGGAGTCTAGTCACCCGCACCCCGCCCGGGGCCGGTCCGCGCGCGGGGGGATCAGAGGCCGTAGACGCGCCGGGCCGTGCCGGAGAAGACCTCCCGCCGCTCGCCGTCGTCCAGTCCGCCGGTCAGGGCGTGGGCGGTGTCGACCACCTCGGCGTAGGAGGCGGCGAGCCGGCACACCGGCCAGTCGGAGCCGAACATCAGGCGGCCGGGCCCGAAGGCGTCGAGCACGGTGGCGGCGTAGGGCGCGAGGTCCTCGGTGGTCCAGCTGTCCCAGTCGGCCTCGGTGACCATGCCGGACAGCTTGCACACGGTGTTGGGCCGCGCGGCGAGCGACCGCAGGTCGTCGCTCCATGGCCGTGTCCCGCCCTCGGAGATGGGCGGCTTGCCCAGGTGGTCGAGGACGAACACCAGCTCGGGCACGAGGCCGGCGGCGCGGGTCGCGGCCGGGAGCTGGTGGGCGAGCACCACCAGGTCGTAGACGAGTCCCGCGTCGGCCACCGCGCGCAGCCCGCGCAGCACGTCGGGACGGAGCAGCCACTCGGGGTCGGGTTCGCCCTGCACCTGGTGGCGGATGCCCACCAGGTGCTCGCCGCCCGGCAGTTCGCGCAGGGCGGCGAGCCGGTCCGCGACCGCGGGGTCCGTCAGGTCGGTCCAGCCGACCACCCCGGCCACCAGGTCGCTGCCCGCGGCCAGCGCCAGGAACTCCGGGGTCTCCGCGGCCACCGTGACGGTCTGGACGAGGACGGTCGCGGTGACCCCGGCGGCCTTCGTCTCCGGCTCCAGGTCGGCGAGGGTGAAGTCGCGGCGCAGCGGGGCCAGCCGCTCCCCGGTGATCCAGTCCTGGTCGCGCACCGACAGGTCCCACAGGTGGTGGTGCGCGTCGACGATGCCCTCCACCGCGGTCACAGCTGCCACACCACCGGCAGCGGCGCCCCCGCGCCCTCGGCGGAGTAGTCGTGGGCGACCTCCAGCAGCTCCGCCATCCGCGCCTGCCAGGCGATGTTGACGGGCAGCCGTTCCAGCGCGGCGAGCATCGCCGGGTAGTCGTCGACGTCCAGCAGGTGGAAGAGGTCGCCGCCGCTGCGCCAGATCGTCCACTCCCGCACGCCCGCGCCGCTGATGGCGGCGGTCAGTTCAGCGGGCACCTCACGGTGCGCCGCCTCGTACGCGGCGATCCGGTCCGCTCGCACCTTCGTGTGCAGGGCGACCCTCATGACACCTCCTCATCCGGTACGGGTACGTCCGCGCGGAGCAGGCCCTCGGCGCGCAGGTCGGCCCACATCGGGGCCGGGAGCGGCAGCCGCAGCATCGCCGCGGTGTCCCGTGCCTCCTCGGCGGAGCGCAGCCCCACCAGCGTGCTCGCGACGGCGGGATGGGCCGCGGGGAAGCGCAGGGCGGCCGCGCGCAGCGGCACGCCGTGCCGGCCGGTCACCGACCGCAGGTGGCGGGCGCGGGCGAGCACGGGCTCCGGGGCGGGGGCGTAGTCGTACGTGGCGTCCTCGCCCGGGTCGATCAGCAGGCCCGAGTTGAAGGCGCCGCCGACGACCACGCTCGCGCCGCGGGCCGCCGCCAGCGGCAGCACCTCGGCCAGGCCCTCCTGTTCCAGCAGCGTGTAGCGGCCGGCCATCAGCACCACGTCGACGTCGGTGTCCCGCAGGAAGCGGGCGAGCATGGCGGTCTGGTTCATGCCCGCGCCGATCGCCCCGACCACGCCCTGCGCGCGCAGTTCCTCCAGCGCCGGGTACGCCTGCCCGAAGGCCTCCTCGGCGTGGTCGTCGGGGTCGTGGAGGTACACCACGTCGACACGGTCCAGGCCGAGGCGTTCCAGACTCGCCTCGACGGAGCGCCGGATGCCGTCGGCGCTGAAGTCCCAGACGCGGCGCAGCCCGGCGGGTACGGCGAAGCCGTTCGCCAGGTCGTCCCCGCCCGGTCCGCCGGGCTCCAGCAGCCGCCCGACCTTGGTGGAGACGGTGTATTCGGCCCGCGGCCGGTCGCGCAGGGCGGCGCCGAGCCGGCGTTCGGACAGACCGAGCCCGTAGTGGGGCGCGGTGTCGAAGTAGCGGACGCCTGCGTCCCAGGCGGCGTCCACGGCCGCGCGGGCGGCGTCGTCGGCGACCGGGGTGAAGAGGTTGCCGATCGGGGCGGCGCCGAAGCCCACCTCGGTGACGGCGACTTCGCTGCGGCCCAGGGTGGTGGTGCGCATCGCGGTCCGGGCCCTCACTTCCCGGCCGGGCGCAGCCGGAGCCCGGCCATGCCGCCGTCCACGGCGAGCGCGGTGCCGGTGACGGAGGCCGCGGCGGGGCTCGCCAGGTAGACGATGGCGGCGGCGACCTCGTCGGCGGTCACCAGACGGCCCATCGGCTGCCGGGCGTCGAGGGCGGCGCGTTCCGCCTCGGGGTCGTCGGCGGCGTCCAGCAGCCGGGCCACCCACGGGGTGTCGGCGGTGCCGGGGTTGACGCAGTTGACCCGGATGCCCTCGCGGACGTGGTCGGCGGCCATCGCCAGGGTCAGCGAGAGCACGGCGCCCTTGCTGGCGCTGTACAGCGCGCGCTGCGGCAGCCCGGCGGTGGCGGCGATGGAGCAGGTGTTGACGACCGCGGGACGGGCCGAGCGCCGCAGATGCGGGAGCGCGGCGCGGGTGGTGCGCACCATCCCGAGCACGTTGACGTCGAGCACGCGGTGCCACTGCTCGTCGGGGTTGTCCTCGACGGTGCCCGCCGCCCCGATGCCCGCGTTGTTGACCAGGACGTCGAGGCCGCCGAGGGCTTCCGCCGCGGCGTCCACGGCGGCGCGGGTGGAGGCGTCGTCACTGACGTCGGCCTTGAAACCCGTCAGCTGCGCCGGCAGTCCGTCCGGCGCCAGGTCCAGTACGGCGACGCGGGCGCCGCGCGCGGCCAGCAGCCGCGCGGTCGCCAGCCCGATCCCGGAGGCGCCGCCCGTGACCAGGGCCCCGAGGCCCTCCAGGTCGCGCAACTCCTCGCTCATGCCGTCCCACCTTCCTGCCGTGCCCGGTCGGCCACCCAGAACGTACCGTCGGGGTAGTGGTACGCGTCGATCGATTCCGGCCTCATCTGCGCGGAGAAACCGGGTGCCTCCGGAGCGGTGTAGTGGCCGCGGCGCATGACGACCGGCGTGGTGAAGTGCTCGTGGAGGTGGTCCACGTACTCGATGGAGCGGTCCTCGGTCGTCCCGGCCAGGGCCACGAAGTCGAACATCGACAGGTGCTGGACCAGCTCGCACAGGCCGACGCCGCCGGCGTGCGGGCACACCGGGACGCCGAAGGCGGCGGCCAGCAGCAGGATGGCCAGGTTCTCGTTGACCCCGCCGACCCGCGCCGCGTCGATCTGCAGCACGTCGATCGCGCCGGCCTGCAGCAGCTGCTTGAACACGATCCGGTTCTGCACGTGCTCGCCGGTGGCGACCCGTACCGGCGCGACCGCCTTGCGGATCGCGGCGTGGCCGAGGACGTCGTCGGGGGAGGTGGGCTCCTCGATCCAGTACGGGTCGAACTCGCCCAGCGCGGTGACCCATGCCACGGCCTCGGCCACGCCCCACCGCTGGTTGGCGTCGATCGCGATGCGCACGTCCGGGCCCACGGCGGCGCGGGCCGTGCGCATGCGCCGTACGTCGTCGCCCAGGTCTGCGCCGACCTTCAGCTTGATCTGGGTGAAGCCGTCGGCCACCGCCTGCTCGGCGAGGCGGGTCAGCTTCTCGTCGGAGTAGCCGAGCCAGCCGGGCGAGGTGGTGTAACCGGGGTAGCCGTGCTCCAGCAGCTCGGCGGTGCGCACGGCGGCGCCCTTCCGGCCCGCACGCAGCAGTTCCAGCGCGCGCTCGGGGGTGAGGGCGTCGGCGATGTAGCGGAAGTCGACCTGGGAGACGAGCCATTCGGGCTCGGCCTCGGCCAGCAGCCGCCACAGCGGCAGGCCCCGGCGCTTGGCGGCCAGGTCCCACACGGCGTTGACGACGGCTCCGATCGCCATGTGCATCACGCCCTTCTCGGGCCCCAGCCAGCGCAGCTGGCTGTCGCCGGTCAGGTCGCGGGCCACGGAGCCGGGATCGGCGCACAGCTCCTCGACCGGCCGGCCGACGAGATGGGGGCGGAGTGCCTCGATCGCCGCGACCTGGACGTCGTTGCCCCGGCCGATGGTGAAGACGAAGCCGTGTCCCTCGTGGCCGTCGTCGGCATCGGTCCGCAGCACCACGTACGCGGCGGAGTAGTCGGGGTCCGGATTCATCGCGTCCGAACCGTCGAGCTCCCGTGAGGTGGGGAAGCGGATGTCGTGGGTGTCGATCGCGGTGATGCGGGCGGAGGTTGCGGACAAGTGGCTGCCTTTCACGCTCGGCCTGGCCAAGACATCGGAGGTCTCGCGCCACGGTGACTCTAGGCCTCCGGGACGGGGCTGGCAATCCATTCCTCGGATGTCTCGTCCCTCGAACTCCATTCGATCGTGTCCGTATAAGGGGTTGTCAGGGTCGCGGGACGGACTTACCTTCCTGTCGTCCGGGATACCTCGGATGAATCGCCCCGGCTTACCCGGACAGGGAGAACACGGCATGAAGCCCGCCCGCACGCGCTCCACCGCCGCGATCGCCGCGGCCGTTCTCGTCACGGCCGCACTCGCCACCGCCTGCAACCGCGGCAGCACCGGCACCGCCGCCGGCTCCGGCGACGACAAGCCCGCCATCGGCATCGACCTGCCACGCTCGGACTCCGACTTCTGGAACTCCTACGCGCAGTACGTCGAGAAGGGCATCGAGGACGACGGCCTGAACGCGCTGCCGCGGAGCAACTCGCAGAACGACATCACCAAGCTCGTCGCCAACGTCCAGGTCTTCCAGAACACCGGGGCCAAGGCCGTCGTCATGGCCCCGCAGGACACCGGCGCCATCGCCTCCACCCTCGACACCCTCGCCGGCAAGAAGATCCCCGTGGTCAGCGTGGACACCCGCCCCGACAAGGGCGACGTCTACATGGTCGTCCGCGCCGACAACAAGGCGTACGGCACCAAGGCCTGCGAGTTCCTGGGCGAGCAACTGGGCGGCAAGGGCAAGGTCGCCGAGTTCCAGGGCGCCCTGGACTCCATCAACGGCCGCGACCGCTCCGAGGCGTTCGCGGCGTGCATGAAGGAGAAGTTCCCCGGCATCACGGTCTTCGAGCTGCCCACCGACTGGAAGGGCGACGTCGCCTCCGCCAAGCTGCAGAGCCTGCTCGCCCAGCACCCCGACCTGAACGGCATCTACATGCAGGCGGGCGGTGTCTTCCTGCAGCCGACGCTGGCCCTGCTCAAGCAGAAGGGCCTGCTCAAGCCGGCCGGGCAGAAGGGCCACATCAGCATCGTCTCCAACGACGGCATCCCGCAGGAGCTGGACGCCATCCGCAAGGGCGAGATCGACGCCACCGTCTCCCAGCCCGCCGACCTCTACGCCAAGTACGCGCTGTACTACGCCAAGGCCGCCGCGGAGGGGAAGACCTTCAAGGCGGGCCCCACCGACCACGACTCGACGATCATCAGCATCCCCAACGGCCTGGAGGACCAGCTTCCCGCGCCGCTGGTGACCAAGGAGAACGTCGACGACAAGGCCCTGTGGGGCAACAACATCGGCTGACCGTCCGTCCGCACCCGAAGAACGGAAGACCACCATGGCGGACCCCGCCACCGCGCCGCCGGCCGTGGCCGAGGCGACCGGGATCAGCAAGCGGTTCGGCGCCACCGTGGCGCTGCGCGACGCGGGCATCTCGGTCGCCCCGGGCGAGTCGCACGCCCTCGTGGGCCGCAACGGCGCCGGCAAGTCCACCCTCGTCGGCATCCTCACCGGCCTCCAGCAGCCCGACGACGGCACCCTGCGCTTCTCGGGCGAACCGGCGCCCTCCTTCGGCGACACCGACGCCTGGCGCTCCCGGGTCGCCTGCGTCTACCAGCGCTCCACCGTCATCGGCGACCTCTCCGTCGCCGAGAACCTCTTCCTCAACCGGCAGAGCCCCGGCGCGCTGCGCCCCATCCGGTGGACGGCACTGCGCCGCCGCGCGGCCGAACTGCTCGGCGAGTACGGGGTCGACATCGACCCCGCCGCACGCGCCCGCGACCTCAGCGTCGAGCAGCGGCAGTTCGTCGAGATCGCACGCGCCCTGTCCTTCGGCGCCCGCTTCATCATCCTCGACGAGCCCACCGCCCGGCTCGACGCCCGCGGCATCACCCGGCTCTTCGACAAGCTCCGCGACCTGCAACGGCAGGGCGTGGCGTTCCTCTTCATCTCGCACCACCTGCAGGAGGTCTACGACCTCTGCACCACCGTCACCGTCTACCGGGACGCCCGCCACGTCGTCACCGCCCCGGTGGCCGAACTGGACCACGACGCCCTGGTCGAGGCGATGACCGGGGAGAGCGCCGCCGCGCCCGCGGCGGGCGCCCCGGCGGGCGGCCGGGCGGCGGCCACCGGGGGCGCGCCGCTGCTGGACGTGACCGGCCTGACCCTGCGCGGCGCCTACGCCGACGTCCGCCTGGAGGTCCGCGCCGGTGAGGTCGTCGGCCTCGCCGGGGCCACCGCCAGCGGCAACGTCCGGCTGGGGGAGACCCTCGCCGGACTGCACCGCGCCGACGCCGGGCGGATCACCGTCGCGGGCCGGGAGGTGCGTGGCTCCGGCGTCCCCGCCGCCCTGGCCGCAGGGGTGGGCCTGGTCCCCGAGGACCGCCACCACCAGGGCCTGGTCGGCACGCGCAGCGTGGCCGAGAACGCCACCCTCACGGTGACCGACCAGCTCGGGCCGTTCGGCACCGTACTGCCCTCGCGGACCCGCGAGTTCGCCGAGCGCATGATCAAGGACCTGGACATCAGGACGCCGGGCGCGGCGACCTCCGTCTCCGCGCTCTCCGGCGGCAACCAGCAGAAGGTCGTGGTCGCCCGGGCCCTGGCCACCGACCCCCATGTGCTGGTCGCGGTACGGCCCACCAACGGGGTGGACGTGCGGTCCAAGGAGTTCCTGCTGGGCAGGATCCGCAAGGTCGCCGACGACGGCCGGGCCGCGCTGGTCGTCTCCGACGAGCTGGACGACCTCAGGGCGTGCGACCGGATCGTGGCGATGTTCCACGGCCGGGTGGTCGCGGAGTTCGGCCGGGGCTGGCGCGACGAGGACCTGGTCGCCGCCATGGAGGGCGTGGCCGCCCGTCCCGCGCAGGAGCGGGACACCGAGCAGGGAGAGGAAGAGGAAGGGTAGCCATGTCCACCACCACTGACGTCACCGAGCCGCCGGTGCCCACCGCCGAGGCGGCCGCGGCCGGGACGCCGCGCCGCGTACCGGGCGGGATCGCCCGCTTCCGCGAACTGTCCCTCGTCCCCGCCATCCTGGTGCTGGGCGTCATCGGCTTCATCGTCTCGCCGGCGTTCCTCACCTCCGACAACCTCATCGGCGTCGCCCAGCAGTCCACCGAACTCAGCCTGCTCGTGCTGGCCCAGGCGCTGATCCTCATCGCGGGACGGATGGACCTGTCGCTGGAGTCCACCATCGGCGTCGCGCCCGTCATCGCCGTCTGGCTCGTCCTGCCCTCCGCGGGCGGCCGCTTCACCGGACTGGAACTGCTGCCGGTCTGGACGGCGATACCGCTGTGCCTGCTGGTGGGCGCGCTCATCGGCGCCGTCAACGGCTTCTTCATCCTCAAGCTGCGGCTGAACGGCTTCATCGTCACCCTCGGCGCGCTCACCATGCTGCGCGGGCTGCAGATCGCCATCTCGGAGGGGCGTTCCATCGTCGAGCTGCCGGCCTCCTTCACCTACCTCGGCCACGCGTCCTGGGCCGGCGTGCCCGCCGCGATCTGGGTCTGCGCCCTGCTCTTCGCGGTCGGCGGCTGCGCGCTCGCCTGGCTGCGGCACGGCCGGGCGCTGTACGCGATCGGCGGCAACCCCGAGGCCGCGCGCACCGCGGGCATCCGGGTGGACCGGATCACCTGGGTGGTGCTCATCGTGGGCGGCGTGCTCGCGGCCTTCGCGGGCGTGCTCTACAGCGGGCACTACGGCTCGATCTCCGCGGACCAGGGCAGCGGCTGGATCTTCCAGGTCTTCGCCGCGACCGTCATCGGCGGGGTCAGCCTCAACGGCGGCCGCGGCACGCTCTTCGGGGCGCTGACCGGTGTCCTCACCCTGCAGCTCGTCGTCAACGTGATGACCCTGGCGGGCGTGCCCCCGCTGTGGAACCAGTTCCTCAACGGGGCCATCATCATCGTCGCCCTGATCATCTCCCGCTTCGCCTCGGGCGAGAAGCAGGAGTGAGACCGCGGGACGGGGGCCGGCGGGATCAGTAGTAGCCCTCGACCGGGACGCGGGCCTCGTCGTACAGGGCCGGGCCGTCCTGCGGCACATGCGGGAAACCGGCCTTGGCGGCGGGCGACTTGAGCCCGGTGAGCTGGTCGGTGGACAGGGCGTAGACGACCCGGCCCAGGCCCGAGCGCTCGATGGCGCCCGCGCACATCCCGCAGGGCTGGCAGCTGGTGTACAGGGTGGTGGCGGCCGCGGTGGCCGGATCGAGCTCCCGGGCCGCCCACCGCGCCAGCTTCAGCTCGGGGTGGGCGGTGATGTCGTCGTCGCTCAGGCTGCTGTTGCGGTCCTCGGCGAGCACCGTGCCGTCCGGCCCGGCCAGCAGCGAGCCGAAGGGCGGGTTGCCGGACGCACGGGCCTCCGCGGCCAGTTCGACCGCCCGGCGCAGCAGCCGGGTCGTCATCTCGTCGGTCATCGTCACTCCGTTCGTGAGCGGTGGGCGGCGACGGCCGCGAGCGCCTGCCACGCCGTCTGCGGGCGCAGGATCTCGCGGGGGTCGCCGTTGAAGGGGTCCAGGACGACGGTGTCCGCGCCGAGCGCCCGCAGTCCGTCGAGGTCGGCGGTGATCTGGTCGAGGGTGCCCTCGCCGGCGAGCCGGTCCGGCCCGGTCACCGGCTCCGCCGTGAGCCGCAGCGCGATGCGCGGCGTGAGGGCGGGTAGGGGCCGTCCCTGTTCGCGTGCCTGAGAGGCGAGGTCGTCGACGGCCTCGCGCAGCCAGGGCAGGGTGAACCGCAGCGGATGCCACGCGTCACCGACGCGGACCGCCCGCCGGCGTCCCGCCGCGCTGTTGCCGCCGATCCAGAGCGGCACGGGGCCGCCGGCGTAGTCCGCCTCGTCCTTCCAAGCCTCGCGCAGTGCCGTCAGGTACTCGTCCGTCAGCGCGCCGCGCCGTTCGTAGGGGACGCCGAGCGCCGCGAACTCCTGCCGCGCCCAGCCGACGCCGACGCCGAGCACCAGCCGCCCGCCGCTGAGCGCGTTGAGGTTCGCGGCCATCCGCGCCGTCAGCAGTGGATGCCGGTACGGCAGGATCAGCACCGTCGTCCCCAGCCGGATCCTGTCGGTGACGCCCGCGAGCCAGGACAGGGTGGTGAAGGGCTCGTAGAAGGGCGCCGGGTACTGCTCCGCCACGTCCGGCGTCACCACGACGTGGTCGGAGACCATCAGCAGGTCGAAGCCGAGACCCTCCACCGTCCGCGCCCAGTCGCGCAGCACGCCGGGGTCGGTTCCGGGCCCGAAATTGGGGACGTTCACGCCGATTCGCACTCGATCAGGCTATCCAGCCGGAGGTCCCGTCCGGAAGGCATTCCTCGCGGTGTGGGCGGCGCCCGGCCGTGGATCCGCCGGTATCTTCGCCGTATGGCCGAGAATCTCGACGCGACCGACTGGACGATCCTCACCGAGCTGCAGCGCGACGGGCGGGTCCCCTTCACCGAGCTGGCCCGCCGGGTGAGCCTCAGCGCCTCCGCGACCACCGAGCGGGTCCGCCGGCTGGAGACCCTGGGCGTCATCACGGGCTACCGCGCGGAGGTCGACCTCGGCAAGGCCGGCTACCCGGTCCTCGCGGTCGTCCGCCTGAAGTACCCCGGCAGCCGGCACGAGCCCCTGCACCGGCTGCTCGCGGAGCGTCCGGAGATCCTGGAGTGCCTGCGCACCACCGGGGAGGAGTGCTACGTGCTGAAGGTCGCCGCCGCGTCCATGGGCCACCTGGAGGAAGTCATGGACGAGCTGGCGCAGTTCGGGAGCGCGACGACCAGTGTGGTCTACCGGCAGACCCTGCCGTATCGGGGTCCTGGCGGCGCTCCTTCCGGCATGCTGTGAGCGTGGAGTCTGCGAAGGTAGTCGAAGAGCTGTGGCAGCGGATCCAGGCACGCGACTGGGCCGGTGCCGGTGAACTGATCGCCGAGGACGCCGTGGTGGAGTGGCCCGTGAGCGGCGAGCGCATCGTCGGCAGGGCCAACTTCCTCGCCGTCAACAGGGAGTACCCGGAAGGCTGGTCGATCCGTGTCCTGAGGGTCGTGGCCGACGGCGACCAGGCCGTCTCGGAGGTCGAGGTGCCGCACGTGGACCTCGGGCTCTTCCACGCGGCGTCGTTCTGGACCGTCCGCGACGGGCGGATCGTCGCCGGACGCGAGTACTGGACGAGCCCGGGCGCCGACCCGCGCCCGGAGTGGCGCGCCCGCTACGTCGAGCCGATGTAGCGGGCGCGCGCCCTCGTACCGGGCGGGACGGTCAGCCGCCGATCGCCGGGTCGCTGGTGCTCTCCCGGCCCGTCTCGACGTGGCCGGCCAGCCGGCGCCGGAAGGTGCCGTCGTGGTCGGAGGTCACCGACAGGTCGTACCAGCCGTGGCTGCGGTGCGTCTCGGCCACGTGCACGACACGGGCGCCCGGACGCAGCCGGTGGGACGACGGCTTGTGCTCGCCGTAGCCGTCCCTGACCGTGAGCGTGACCGTCGAGTGCCCGTGGTTGGTCAGGACCAGGCGCACGGCGCCGCTCCCGCCGTCGTGGCGGGCGCCGACCTCGGCACCCGCCGCCGCGGCCCGGCCGGCGAACCGGCGCAGGAAGCCGTTGGGGCCGTGCACGGTGAGGTCGTAGTCGCCGTGGGCGCCCGCGGCGACGTTCCAGGCGCCGGTGAGCGAGTGCCCCGACCCGACGGTGTACGTCCACGGACCGGAGGCGTCCGTCGTGGAGGTGACCAGGAAACCGGCGCCGGCCTCGCCGTGGGAGGCGAACTCGATCCGCAGCGAGCCCGCGGCACTGATCCCGCCGTCCGCGGCGAGGTCGTACGGGACGGGCCGCGCGGGGCGCAGACCGCGCTCCTGACGGGGCAGCGAGCCCTTCGCGGGAGGGACCGGCGAGTAGTCGGGGTGACGGTCGCCGTCCGGCGGGAGGTAGCCGTCGGTGTCGGGCAGCCGCGGGGTGCGGCTGTCCTTGTGCCGGAAGTCGAAGGCCGTCGTCAGATCGCCGCAGACGGCGCGGCGCCAGGGGGAGATGTTGGGCTCGGTCACGCCGAAGCGGCGCTCCATGAACCGGATGATGGAGGTGTGGTCGAAGGTCTGCGAGCAGACGTAGCCGCCCTTGCTCCAGGGGGAGACGACGAACATCGGGACGCGCTGGCCCAGCCCGTACGGACCCGCCGGGCGCCCGCTGTCGCCGGCGTACACGTCGCGGGTGACGTCGACGGTGGAGCCGCCCTGCGCGGACGAGCCGGCCGGGAACGGCGGCACGACGTGGTCGAAGAACCCGTCGTTCTCGTCGTAGGTGATGAACAGCGCGGTCCTGCTCCACACCTCGGGGTCGGAGGTGAGCGCGTCGAGGACCTGCGAGATGTACCAGGCGCCGTAGTTGGCGGGCCAGTTGGGGTGCTCGGTGAAGGCCTCGGGGGCCACGACCCAGGAGACCTTCGGCAGCTTCCCGGCCTTGACGTCGGCGCGCAGGATGTCGAAGAAGCCCTCGCCCTTGCGGGCGTCGGTGCCGGTGCGGGCCTTGTCGTACAGCGGGTCGCCGGGCTTGGCGCCCCGGTACTGGTTGAAGTACAGCAGCGAGTTGTCGCCGTAGTTGCCGCGGTAGGCGTCCTCGATCCAGCCCCAGCCGCCCGCGGCGTCCAGGCCGTCGCCGACGTCCTGGTAGATCTTCCAGGAGACCCCGGCCTTCTCCAGCCGCTCGGGATAGGTCGTCCAGGAGTAGCCCAGTTCGTCGTTGCCGAGGACCGGGCCGCCGCCCTTGCCGTCGTTGCCGGTGTGGCCCGTCCACATGTAGTAGCGGTTGGGGTCGGTGGAGCCCATGAAGGAGCAGTGGTAGGCGTCGCAGATGGTGAAGGCGTCGGCGAGCGCGTGGTGGAACGGGATGTCCTCGCGCGTCAGGTGCGCCATCGTCGTGGCGGACTTGGCCGGGATCCACTGGTCGTACCGGCCCTTGTTGAAGGCGGCCTGGGTGTCCTTCCACCCGTGCGGCAGGTCCTCCAGGAAGGCCAGACCGAGGTCGTCGGCGTCCGGGTGGAACGGCAGCACCTCCTTCGTGCCGTCCGACTGGTGCCAGACCGGCTTGCCGCTCGGCAGCGTCACGGGGTGCGGGTCCCCGAACCCCCTGACACCGCGCAAGGTGCCGAGGTAATGGTCGAAGGAGCGGTTCTCCTGCATCAGGACCACGATGTGCTCGACGTCCTTGAGGGAACCGGTGTTCCTGTGCGCGGGTATCTCCGCCGCGCGGGCGATGCTGGTGGACAGCGCGGTCAGGGCGGCCGTGCCGCCCGCCAGTTGCATGAACCTTCTGCGGTCAAGGGCGTTCATGAAGGGCCTGTCTCCCGGAAGATGCGATGGGCCGTCGGATGTGCGGAGCCGTCAGCTTCCTCAACTTGTCCGAACAAGTGGGGGCCAGTACGCGAACCGTTCGGGAAACCTGCCCCAACCGGGCCACGGTCGGCGGCGCCGTGACCAGGGCCTGCCGAGCCGCTGGGGGCGTGCGGGGAGAGCGTGCACACTGAGCCCATGAACCGTCTCGAACGCTGGGAGCAGCAGACCAGGGCGCCGCTGCTCGCCCTGGCCGTGGTGTTCGGCGCCGCCTACGCCCTGCCGATCCTGGTGCCGGCCGCCGACCCCGCGCTCATCACCACCGCGCACTGGACGGAGCGCACGGTCTGGGCCCTGTTCGCCGCCGACTACGCGGTCCGGCTGGGCCTGAGCGAGCGGCGCTGGGAGTTCGTCAGGCGCCAGCCGCTCAGCCTGGCGGTGGTCGTCCTCCCGCTGCTCCAGCCGCTGCGCCTGCTGCGGCTGGTCTCCGCGCTCTTCCTGGTCGGCCAGCGGGTGCGGATGGCGGCGCAGGTGCGCCTGACGACGTACGTCGTCGGTGCCGTGCTCGGGCTGCTGGCGTTCGGGTCGGTCGCCGTCCTCGAGGTCGAGCGCAACTCCCCGCACGGCAACATCCGCACCATCGGCGACGCCCTGTGGTGGTCCTTCACCACGATGACGACCGTGGGCTACGGGGACCACGCCCCCACCACCGGCGTCGGCAGGCTGATCGCCGTGGGGCTGATGCTCTCGGGCATCGCCCTGCTCGGTGTGGTCACCGCCAACATCGCCGCCTGGTTCCTGGCCCGCTTCCAGGAGGACGAGGAGGAGAACCGGCGCGTCCAGGAGGTCACGGAGGAACTGCTGCGGGAGGTCCGTGAGCTGCGCCGCCAGGTGGCCGACCTCACACAGGCCACGGCCGCCGCCCGCGCCGGAACGTCCGGAAGTGTGTCGAACAGTGCGGTCGAACAGAGCGTCGAATAGAGCATCGCGTCCGAACGGATCAAGGGCGCACGGGAATGGGCTAGGTCACAGGTGTGCCCCCTGCTGCTCACCTGCTCACGGGCACTAACCTCTGAGCATGACGGTCCTGCCTGATGACGGGCTTTCTCTGGCCGCCGAATTCCCGGATGCGACCCACGAGCAGTGGCGGCGCCTCGTAGAGGGCGTCCTGCGCAAGGCGGGCAAGGACGTCTCGGGTCAGGCGGCGGAGGACGCGCTGTCCACCACCCTCGAAGACGGGCTGACCACGCGCCCGCTGTACACCGCGCCCGACGCGCCCGACGCCTTCGGCGACCGCGTCGGCCTCCCCGGCTTCGCGCCCTTCACCCGGGGCGGCGCCCCGGCGGGCGGCGTCCTCGGCGGCTGGGACGTGCGCCAGCGCCACGCTCGGCCCGACGCGGCCCGCGCGAACGAGGCGGTGCTCGCCGACCTGGAGAACGGCGTCACCTCCCTCTGGCTCGTGCTGGGCGACGCCGGGCTCCCGGTGTCCGCGCTCGGCGCGGCCCTGGACGGCGTCTACCTCGACCTCGCCCCGGTCGTGCTCGACGCGGGCGCGGACTTCGAGGCCGCCGGGCAGGCGCTGTTCGCGCTGTACGACGAACGCGGCGTGTCCCGTCGGGCGGCGCGCGGCAACCTCGGCGCCGACCCCCTCGGCCATGTCGCCCGCACCGGTGACGGGGACGCGCTCGCCGCGCGGACCGCCGCCGCCGCGGGGCTGGCCCGCCGGGCCCACGAGCAGTACCCGGGGCTGCGCGCCCTGACCGTGGACGCCCTGCCGTACCACGAGGCGGGCGGCTCGGCCGCCGAGGAACTCGGCGCCTCCCTGGCCACCGGTGTGGCCTACCTGCGGGCGCTCACCGAGGCCGGCCTGCCGGTCGACGCGGCCTGCGGTCAGCTGGAGTTCCGCTACGCCGCCACCGCCGACCAGTTCCTGACGATCGCCAAGCTGCGCGCCGCGCGCCGGCTGTGGGCCCGCGTCGCGCAGGTGTGCGGCGCGACCGCGACCGTGGCGGGGCAGCGCCAGCACGTCGTCACCTCGCCGGTGATGATGACCCGCCGTGACCCGTGGGTGAACATGCTGCGCACCACCGTCGCCACGCTGGGCGCCGGTGTCGGCGGCGCGGACTCGGTCACGGTGCTGCCGTTCGACCACGCGCTGGGCCTGCCCGACGCCTTCGCGCGCCGCATCGCCCGCAACACCTCCACCATCCTCCTGGAGGAGTCCCACCTGGCCCGGGTCGTCGACCCCGCCGGCGGCTCCTGGTACGTGGAGCGCCTCACCGACGAGCTCGCCGGGGCCGCCTGGGCCTGGTTCCAGGAGCTGGAGCGCTCCGGCGGACAGGCCGCGGCCCTCGCCTCCGGCCTGGTCGCCGACCGCCTGGCCGCGACCTGGGCCAAGCGCGCCCAGGCGCTGGCCAAGCGCCGTGAGCCGATCACCGGCGTCAGCGAGTTCCCGCTGCTGTCCGAGGCACCCGTCGAGCGCGACCCGGCCCCGGCGGCGCCCTCCGGAGGCCTGCCGAAGGTCCGCCGCGACGAGGCCTACGAGAACCTGCGCGCCCGCTCGGACGCCCACCTGGCCGCGACCGGGTCCCGCCCGAAGGTCTTCCTGGCCGCCCTCGGTCCCGCCGCCGCGCACACCGGCCGCGTCACCTTCGCCGCCAACCTCTTCCAGGCCGGAGGCATCGAGCCCGTCCACGACCCGGTGACGGTCGACGCCGCGACGGTGGCCGAGGCCTTCGCCCGCAGTGGTGCGCAGATCGCGTGCCTGTGCTCCAGCGACGCGCTGTACGAAGAGCGGGCCGCGGACGTCGCCGCGGCGCTGAAGGCCGCGGGCGCGGGCCGGGTGTTCCTGGCCGGGCGTCCGGGCGAGCACGAACAGGCCTACACGGCGGCCGGCGTCGACGGCTTTGTCTTCGCGGGCGGCGACGCGGTCGCCGTCCTGACCTCCGTTCTCGACCGGATGGGAGTGGCGTGATGCGGATCCCGGACTTCTCGGAGATCGAGCTGGGACCGGGCGCCGGGAACGGCGCCACCGAGGAGCAGTGGCGCGCCGCGGTCAAGGAGACCACCGGCCGCGGCGCCGAGGACCTGGTGTGGGAGACGCCCGAGGGCATCGGCGTCCAGCCGCTCTACACCGGCCGCGACCTGGAGGGCCTGGACTTCCTGGGCACCTACCCGGGCATCGCGCCGTACCTGCGCGGCCCGTACCCGACGATGTACGTCAACCAGCCCTGGACGATCCGGCAGTACGCGGGCTTCTCCACCGCCGAGGAGTCCAACGCCTTCTACCGGCGCAACCTCGCCGCCGGCCAGAAGGGCCTGTCGGTCGCCTTCGACCTGCCGACCCACCGCGGCTACGACAGCGACCACCCGCGCGTCACCGGCGACGTCGGCATGGCGGGCGTCGCCATCGACTCCATCTACGACATGCGGCAGCTCTTCGACGGCATCCCGCTGGACCGGATGACCGTGTCGATGACGATGAACGGCGCCGTGCTGCCGGTGCTGGCGCTCTACATCGTGGCCGCGGAGGAGCAGGGCGTACCGCCCGAGAAGCTGGCGGGGACCATCCAGAACGACATCCTCAAGGAGTTCATGGTCCGCAACACCTACATCTATCCGCCGAAGCCCTCGATGCGGATCATCTCCGACATCTTCGCGTACACCTCGCAGAAGATGCCGCGCTACAACTCGATCTCCATCTCCGGCTACCACATCCAGGAGGCCGGGGCCACGGCCGACCTGGAGCTCGCCTACACCCTCGCCGACGGCGTGGAGTACCTGCGCGCCGGGCTCGGCGCGGGCCTGGACGTCGACGCCTTCGCGCCGCGGCTGTCGTTCTTCTGGGCGATCGGCATGAACTTCTTCATGGAGGTCGCCAAGCTGCGCGCGGCCCGTCTGCTGTGGGCCAAGCTGGTCAGGCAGTTCGAGCCGGCGAACGTGAAGTCCCTCTCGCTGCGCACCCATTCGCAGACCTCCGGCTGGTCGCTGACCGCGCAGGACGTCTTCAACAACGTCACGCGCACCTGCGTGGAGGCGATGGCCGCCACCCAGGGCCACACCCAGTCGCTGCACACCAACGCCCTCGACGAGGCGCTGGCGCTGCCCACGGACTTCTCCGCGCGCATCGCCCGCAACACCCAGCTGCTGCTGCAGCAGGAGTCGGGCACCAACCGGGTCATCGACCCCTGGGGCGGCTCCGCGTACGTGGAGAAGCTGACGTACGACCTGGCGCGGCGCGCGTGGCAGCACATCCAGGAGGTCGAGGCCGCCGGGGGCATGGCGCAGGCGATCGACGCGGGCATCCCCAAGATGCGCGTCGAGGAGGCCGCGGCCCGCACCCAGGCGCGCATCGACTCCGGCCGGCAGCCGGTCATCGGCGTCAACAAGTACCGGGTGGACAGCGACGAGAAGATCGAGGTCCTCAAGGTCGACAACTCCTCCGTGCGCGCCCAGCAGATCGCCAAGCTGCGCCGGCTGCGCGAGGAGCGCGACGAGGCCGTCTGCCAGGACGCGCTCGCCGCGCTGACCACCGCCGCCGAGCGCGGCGCGGGTCAGGGCCTGGAGGGCAACCTGCTGGCGCTCGCGGTGGACGCGGCCCGCGCCAAGGCCACCGTGGGCGAGATCTCCGACGCCCTGGAGAAGGTGTACGGCCGGCACGCCGGGCAGATCCGCACGATCTCCGGTGTGTACCGGAACGAGGCAGGGGAGTCGCCGTCCGTGGACCGCACCCGCGCACTGGTCGACCGCTTCGAGGAGGCGGAGGGCCGCCGTCCGCGCATCCTCGTCGCCAAGATGGGCCAGGACGGCCACGACCGCGGGCAGAAGGTGATCGCCACCGCCTTCGCCGACCTGGGCTTCACGGTGGACGTCGGGCCGCTCTTCCAGACCCCCGCCGAGGTCGCCCGGCAGGCGGTGGAGGCCGACGTGCACATCGTCGGTGTCTCCTCGCTCGCCGCCGGCCACCTCACGTTGGTGCCCGCGCTGCGCGAGGAACTGGCGGCCGAGGGCCGGGAGGACATCATGATCGTGGTCGGCGGCGTCATCCCGCCGCAGGACGTCCCCGAACTGCTCGGCATGGGCGCGGCCGCGGTCTTCCCGCCCGGCACCGTCATCCCCGACTCGGCGTACGACCTGGTCACGAGGCTGGCCGCCGCGCTCGGCCACGAACTGTGAGCCCATGCCTCCCACCATCGACCTGGACGCATACGTCAAAGGCGTGCTGGACGGCTCCCGGGCCTGGATCGCGCGCGCCATCACCCTGGTGGAGTCGTCGCGGCCCGATCACCGGGAGCTCGCCCAGCGGCTCCTGACCGAGCTGCTGCCGCACGCGGGCAAGGCCCGCAGGATCGGCGTCAGCGGGGTGCCGGGGGTGGGCAAGTCCACCTTCATCGACGCCTTCGGCACCCTGCTCACCGGCCTGGGCCACCGGGTCGCGGTGCTCGCCGTCGACCCGTCGTCCACGCTGACCGGCGGCTCCATCCTGGGCGACAAGACCCGCATGGAGCGGCTGTCGGTGGACCGCTCGGCCTTCGTGCGGCCCTCGCCCTCGGCCGGGACGCTCGGCGGCGTGGCCAAGGCGACCCGGGAGTCCATGGTCGTGGTGGAGGCGGCCGGCTACGACGTCGTGCTCGTCGAGACCGTGGGCGTCGGCCAGTCCGAGACCGCGGTCGCGAGCATGGTCGACACCTTCCTGCTGCTGACGCTGGCCCGTACCGGCGACCAGCTCCAAGGCATCAAGAAGGGCGTGCTGGAACTCGCCGACGTCATCACCGTCAACAAGGCCGACGGCCCGCACGAGCGCGACGCCCGCGCCGCCGCGCGTGAACTGTCCGGCGCCCTGCGGATGATGACCCCGATGGACGCCGCGTGGACCCCGCCCGTGCTGACCTGCAGCGCCCGCGAGGGGACCGGCCTCGACACCCTCTGGGAGCGGCTGGAGCAGCACCGCACGCTGCTGGAGTCCACGGGCCGGCTGGCCGCCAAACGGCGCGACCAGCAGATGGAGTGGGCCTGGAGCATGGTCCGCGAGGAACTGCTGGGCCGCCTGCGCGGTCACCCCGAGGTGCGCAGGCTGACCCCGGAGATCGAACGGCAGGTCCGCGAGGGCACGCTGACGCCCACCCTGGCCGCCGCGCGCATCCTCGACGCCTTCTCGGGCTGAGCCCGCGGGCATGTGACGACACGGCCCAGGGGGTCAGGCCGCCCGTGCCTGGTCCCGGGGT
Organism: Streptomyces sp. NBC_00510; assembly: GCA_036013505.1. Classification (NCBI taxonomy): domain Bacteria; kingdom Bacillati; phylum Actinomycetota; class Actinomycetes; order Kitasatosporales; family Streptomycetaceae; genus Streptomyces; species Streptomyces sp. NBC_00510. The sequence goes on from CP107851.1 coordinate 7,768,869, forward strand.
ACGGCGCACCGCCCCGCCGACCACAGCGCCCCGGGCATGTTGCAGTCCGGGCCGACCTGGTGGCGGTCGACGTAGGCGAACAGCCGCCGCGCCTCCGCCATGTGGCCCGGGCACGCGAACGAGCCGTGCCCGGGGAGCCATTGGATGTGCCACCGTGCGGGCTCCCCGCACGGTTGTGCCGCGCCGGTCGCGACGCGGCCGCACGGCGTCATGCCGTCGACGGGGATCGGGGTGAGCCGGGGCGTGATGGGACCGGTCATGGGGCAGGCCTCCTCTGCCGCGAGACGCGACGTGACCTGTGTGCGTGTGGGGGGAAGAGCCGCTTGTGCGCACTCGATGTCGGTATGCCCCGTCGTGGCCGCCTCCGACGCATGTGCGAGGGTCAGGAGTTGGTAACCCTGCCTCCCGGGGGCGGGGGAGGTGGCCACAATGCGGGCCTGAACGACCAGGGTGCAGCTCCGGTAGCGGTGTGGCGGGTGGGCGGGGCAGCTCGCGCGGCCGGCTTCCTGCTCCCGGCGGTCCTGGGCGTGAAGGCGCTCGTCGGCTGGGCCGGCTGGATCTCCTCGCCGGAAGCGGCGACGGCCCGGTCGGCCGGGCTGTCGTCGGGATTCGCCGTCGGCGCCGCGTTGTTCTTCTGGTGGTTCGTCCACAGGGTCCGGCTCGAGGTCGGCCCGGCCGGGATCGTGGCGGTCAATCCGTGGGGCACCCATCGCCTGGGGCTGGACGAGGTGGCTTCGGTGCGGCTCGGTGCCTGGGGCGCGGAGTTCCATCACGGGGACGGCTTCAAGACCACGGCGTACGCGCTCAGCGAGTTGGCCGCGGGCACGTCGCAGGTCCGGCGTTTCGCCGAGCTGCAGGCCGTTCTGGAAGCGGGCCCCGAGGCCGGGGACTGACCGGGCGGGCCCGTCGGGAGGCCGCGGCGCGAGTGCCCTCCGGAGCGCCGGCCCGGTCCGGTGGCCGTTGCGCCGTCCGGCGTGCCGGGAGCCCCGGGGTGGGGCCGGGCCGGCCGTGCGGTGCCCGCGGGGCGCCGGGCCCTGGTGGCGGCGGGCGCCGGACTGCTGCGCTGTGGCCCCGTGGGGAGGTGTGCCGTCGGGCCGGTCTCGGGCCCCGGGGCGGGTTGAGCTGGTGGTGCTGCGCCTGCGGGGCCGCTGCGCGGCGGTGTTCGGCGCGGCGGTGGTGGCCCTTCGCGGGGGGAGACGCCTGGCTCGGCTGGGCCCGCGGGTGGAATCGGGCGGTCCGGTCGTGCGCCCCCCGCGGGGCGCCGGTCAGCTCGCGTAGGCGGTCGGCGGCACGCCCACGGTCGCGGTGAAGTCCCGCACCAGATGGGCCTGGTCGCTGTAGCCGAGCTCCGCGGCGAGGGCGGCCCAGTCGACGGACGCCTCGGACTCGGCGCGCTCCAGGGCCTCGTGGATGCGGTAGCGGAGGATGACCCACTTCGGGCTGACGCCGACGTACGCCGCGAACAGCCGCTGCAGGGAGCGGGCCGACATGCCCTCGGCGCGGGCGAAGTCCTCGACCCGCAGGATGGAGCGGTCGTGCCGGATGCGGTCGGCCAGCGCCGTCGAGAGGGCCGCCTGCGGGTCGGGCGCGGGGGACAGCGACAGCAGGAACGCGTCGAGGGCGGCGACGCGGGCGTCCTCGTCGCGCGGGCCGAGCACCGCGCCCGGCACGGCCTCGTGGCCGGGCAGCGCGTCGTCGAGCAGGACGCGTCGGCCCGTCCAGTGCGACACCGGCACCGTGGGCGCGAACGGCCGGAAGCCGCCGGGCCGGAACTGGATGCCGCAGACGCGTCCGGCGGACTCCAGCTTCTGTGTGAACAGCTCGAGCCCGATGCCCGCGACCTCGCCGAAGTCCGGGCTGGTGCCGTGGCGCTGGAAGACGATGTTGACCGAGGGGTGCGGCACGACGTGCGAGGCGTACGGCTCGGCGAGGTCCCAGTCGATCAGCCAGTAGTGCTCCAGGTACGGCCGCAGCGCGGGCGCGGGCGCCCGGCGCCGGAAGCGGACGCGGGCGAAGAGCTCCGGGGCGTCGACGATGCCCCGGGTGTCGCGGCGCGGGCTGTCCGGACCTGCCATACCGGCGATCCTACGGGGCGCCCCTGTCGCATTTCTTCAAGCCGCCGGGGCCCGCCCGGCCCTAGCGTCGGCCCCATGACGACGAGGACCGGTGAACTGCTCGCCGCGGCCCGCGACCGGGCGCTGCCCCTGGTGCGTGCGCTGCCCGACGAGGCCCTGGACGCGCCCACGCCGTGCGCCGAGTACGACGTGCGGAGCCTGCTCAACCACCTCTTCCACGTGGTCGTGGGCTTCCAGGCCCTCGCGGCCCGGGAGGAGGCCGACTTCTCGGTCACCCCGGACCGTCTCTCCGCGTACGGCGACGGCTGGCGGGCGCGCTTCGAGAAGGAGACGGGGCTGCTGGTCGACGCCTGGGCGGCGCCGGGCGCCGACGAGGGCGTGGCCGGATCGATGAACCTGCCCGCGCGCACCGTCGGTGCCATGGCCCTGCTCGACCTGACGGTGCACCCCTGGGACCTCGCCCGCGCCACCGGGCTGCCGTACACACCGCACGACGAGGGGCTGCGGGCGCTGGAGGAACTGGTGGCCGCGATGGGGCCGACGGCTCGGAAGATGGGCGTCTTCGGCGAGCCGGCGCCGGTGCCCGCCGGGGCCTCCGCCTTCGAGGCGCTGCTGGCGGGCACGGGCCGCGATCCGCGCTGGAGCCGCCCGGCGGTGTAGCCCCGCGCCGTGCGGAGTAGCGCGGAACACTTTTGCAACTGGTTGCATAATCGCCTCCGGGTGGTCTACAAAAGTCGCGAAGACACCGCGCGCCGCCGCCCGAGGAGACCCCGCGATGAGCCCGTACCCGCACCTGTTGAGCCCGCTCGACCTCGGCTTCACCACCCTGCCGAACCGGGTGCTCATGGGCTCGATGCACATCGGTCTTGAGGAGGCCGAGCACGGCTTCGAGCGGATGGCCGCGTTCTACGCCGCCCGGGCCCGCGGCGGCGTCGGCCTCATCGTGACCGGCGGCATCGCCCCCAACGACCGGGGCCGCCCCTACCCGGGCGGGGCCCGGCTGACCACCGAGGCCGAGGCCGCGCAGCACGCCGTCGTCACCGACGCCGTGCACCGCGCGGGCGGCCGCATCGCGATGCAGATCCTGCACTTCGGCCGGTACGCGTACCACCCCGACCTGGTCGCCCCGAGCGCGCTGCAGGCACCGATCAGCCCCTACGTCCCGCACGCCCTCACCGACGAGGAGGTCGAGGAGACCGTCGAGGACTTCGTGCGGGCGGCCGCGCTCGCGCAGCGGGCGGGCTATGACGGCGTCGAGATCATGGGCTCCGAGGGCTACCTGATCAACGAGTTCATCGCCTCCGCCACCAACCACCGCGACGACCGCTGGGGCGGCTCCTACGAGAACCGGACCCGCTTCCCGCTGGAGATCGTCCGCCGCACCCGCGAGCGGGTCGGGCCCGATTTCATCATCGTCTACCGGCTGTCCATGCTGGACCTGGTGCCCGGCGGGTCCACCCTGGAGGAGGTCGTCTCCCTCGCCAAGGAGATCGAGGCGGCCGGCGCGACGATCATCAACACCGGCATCGGCTGGCACGAGGCGCGCATCCCCACCATCGCCACCTCCGTCCCGCGCGGCGCGTACACCTGGGTGACGAAGAAGCTGATGGGCGCGGTCTCGGTGCCGCTGGTCACCAGCAACCGCATCAACACCCCCGAGGTGGCGGAGCGGTTGCTCGCCGAGGGCGCCGCGGACATGGTGTCGATGGCCCGCCCGATGCTCGCCGACCCGGACTTCGTCGCCAAGGCCCGCGAGGACCGCGCGGACGCCATCAACACGTGCATCGGCTGCAACCAGGCCTGCCTGGACCACACCTTCAGCGGCAAGCTCACCTCCTGCCTGGTCAACCCCCGGGCCTGCCACGAGACCGAGCTCGTCCTCCTCCCCACCCGCCTGCGCAAGAACGTCGCCGTCGTCGGCGCCGGGCCCGCCGGGCTCGCCTGCGCCGTCTCCGCGGCCGAACGCGGCCACGCCGTCACGCTCTTCGACGCCGCCGACCGGATCGGCGGACAGCTGAACGTCGCCCGCAAGGTGCCGGGCAAGGAGGAGTTCGACGAGACGCTGCGGTACTTCCGCACCCGGCTCGCCGAGGAGGACGTGCAACTGCGCCTGGGCACCCACGTCACGGCGGAGTCCCTGGCGGACCAGGGCTTCGACGAGATCGTCCTGGCCACCGGCGTCACCCCGCGCACCCCCGAGATCCCCGGTGTCGACCACCCGAGCGTGCTGAGCTACCTCGACGTGCTGCGCGACGGCGCCCCGGTCGGCGAGCGGGTCGCCGTCGTCGGCGCGGGCGGCATCGGCTTCGACGTCGCCGAGTTCCTCACCGACGGCGGCGAGGGCGCGAGCCGGGACCCGGAGACCTACTTCCGCCAGTGGGGCGTCGACACCGACTACCGCGCGCCCGGCGGGCTGCGTGCGCCCGAGCGGCCGCGGCCGCCGCGCACCGTGCACCTGCTGCAGCGCAAGACCACCAAGGTCGGCGCGGGGCTGGGCAAGACCACCGGCTGGATCCACCGCACCGAGCTCAAGCACCGCGGCGTCACCATGGTCGCGGGCGCCGTCTACGAGCGCATCGACGACGAGGGCCTGCACATCACCGTCGACGGCGAGCGGCGGACCGTGCCGGTCGACACCGTCGTCCTGTGCGCCGGTCAGGAGCCGCGCCGCGACCTGTACGAGGCGCTGCGCGCGGCCGGGCACTCCGTGCACCTCATCGGCGGCGCCGACGTCGCGGCGGAGCTGGACGCCAAGCGGGCCATCCGCCAGGGCACCGAAGTGGCCGCGGCGCTGTGACCCCGGCCCGTCCGTAGGATGCGGGCATGTCGCTGCCGCACGCCATCCTCACCGCCCTGCTGGAGAAGCCGTCCTCGGGCCTTGAGCTGGCACGCCGCTTCGACCGCTCGATCCGCTACTTCTGGTCCGCGACGCACCAGCAGATCTACCGCGAACTGGGCCGGCTGGAGGAGGCGGGCCTGATCCGCGCCCTGCCCGCGGCGCAGCCCGCCCGCGGCCAGCGCAAGGAGTACGAGGTGCTGCCCGCGGGCCGTGCCGAACTCACCGCCTGGGTGGCGGCCACCGAGGACCCCAAGCCCATCCGCGACCCGCTGCTGCTGCGGCTGCGCGCCGCGGCGGTGGTCGGGACCGACGGGCTCGCGGCCGAGTTGCGGCGCCATCTCGAGCTGCACGAGCGGCAGTTGGCGGAGTACGCCGAGATCGAGCGGCGCGACTTCCCGCCGGGGCGCGGCGCCGACGAGGACCGGCTGCGGCACCTGGTGCTGCGTGCGGGAATCGACCTGGAGACCTTCTGGTCGCGGTGGCTCGGCGAGGCGGTCGCCGAGGTCGAGCGGATGGGGCGGCCCTGACCGGCCGCCGGGTTCAGTGGTCGGCGATGTCGTTGGCCGCGACGTAGCCGAAGGTCATCGCGGGGCCGATGGTCGAGCCCGCCCCGGCGTAACTGTGCCCCATGACGGCCGCGCTGGCGTTGCCCGCGGCGTACAGGCCCGCGATCGCCGTGCCGTCGGGGCGCAGCACACGGGCGCGGGCGTCGGTGCGCATGCCGCCCTTGGTGCCGAGGTCCCCGGGGACGATCTTGAAGGCGTGGTAGGGCGGCAGCCAGAGCGGGGCCAGGCAGGAGTTCGGCAGCACCGCGGGGTCGGTGTAGTAGTGGTCGTAGGCGCTGTCCCCCCGGTGGAAGTCGGGGTCGCGGCCGGTGAGCGCCTGCCCGTTGAAGCGTCCGACGGTGGCGCGCAGGGCCGCCGGCGGCACCCCGATCTCCCCGGCGAGCGCGCTCAGGGTCCAGGCCTTGCGGACGGCGCCGGAGGCGTACCAGGCGTCGGGGAAGGGCAGCGCCGGGGCGACGTCCTTGAAGAGGTAGCGGTTGCGGTGGTTCTGGTCGGTGATCAGCCATGCCGGCATGTCGGGGGCGGTGGCGTTCCGGTCGTACATCACGTGGACCACGTCGCTGTAGGGCGCGGCCTCGTTCACGAAGCGCTCGCCCGCCTGGTCGACGATCAGCCCGCCGGGCAGCGTGCGTTCGGCGAGGCAGAAGTACGGCTGGCCGGGGAGCGGGATGGCCGGGCCCCACCACGCGTCCTCCATCAGGTCCAGGGCGGCCCCGGCGCGCTCCCCGGCGCGGATGCCGTCGCCTGTGTTCTCCTTCGCGCCGACCGTCCACTCGGTGCCGATGGGCTGCCGCTGGTACCGCGCGCGCATGGCCGCGTCGTGCTCGAAGCCGCCGGAGCCGACCACCACACCGCGCCGCGCCCTGATCAGGGCGGGGGCGCCGCCGTCGGGGGCCACGACCACCCCGGTGACCGCCCCGCCCACGACGTCCAGGTCGACCAGCGGGGTGTTCAGCCGTACGGGCACTCCCGCCCGCAGCAGTCCGGCGCGGAGCCCGCCGGCCAGCGCCTGGCCCATGGTGAGCGGCTTCTGCCCCTTGAGGGCGGCCTCGGTGCCGCGCGCGAGGCACGCGGCGGAGACGGCCAGGCCCTTGGCGCTGACCGCGGCCAGGTTGAGCCACTTGTAGTCGGAACTGAAGACGACCAGTCCGTCGGGGACCGGTATGTACGGGGGGTTGAGGCGGTCCAGTTCCGGGCCGAGCACGTTCCCGTCCAGCTGGTCGGGTTCGATGGAGCGGCCGTTCGGCATCCCGCCCGGCAGGTGCGGGTAGTAGTCGCTGTACCCCTCCATCCAGCGGAAACGCAGGGGGCTGTGGGCCATGACGAAGGCGATCATGGCCGGCCCGTGGGTCAGGAACGCCCGCTGCCGCTCGACGGTTACGTCGCCGCCGACGACCGCCGCGAGGTAGGACGCGGCCTTCTCCGAGGTGTCCGGCACCCCGGCGGCCAGGAGCACCGGGTTGCACGGGATCCAGATCCCGGCCCCCGAGCGGGCCGCGGAACCGCCGAAGGTGGCGGCCTTCTCCACCACGACGCAGCTCAGCCCGCGCGCCGCGGCCGTCAGCGCCGCCGTCATCCCGGCGGCGCCCGATCCCACGACCACGACGTCGTACTCGCCGGCCACCGGAACGTCGGCACCCCGGGCGGGTGCCGCCGCGGTGAGCCCGGCGGCGAACAGCAGCCCCGCGCCGGTGCCCGCGGCCGCGCCGCGCAGCACCTGGCGGCGGGAGGGCCGCTCCGTACGGTCGTCGGCCAAGGCGGATTCGGGCATGGCGGGCCTCCGGCACTGGAATCTGACATTGCGTCAGAAATGTGCGGCCGGTGCCCGGGGAAGTCAAGACGCGCGCATCCGTCACCGCGTCCGTCACCGTGTGCGGCGCACGGCCAGCAGTGCCGCGTCGTCGCCGAGGCCGCCGCCGCTCCAGGAGCGCAGATCGGCCAGGACCCGGTCGAGCAGGTCGTCCGGGTCCTGCTCCGGCATTTCCCGCACGCGGTCGGCGAGCGGGTAGAAGCGGCCCTGCCGGTCGCGGGCCTCGACCACGCCGTCGGTGAAGAACAGCAGCAGGTCCCCGCGGTGGAAGGGGACCGTCTGCGGCCGGTAGCGGTCCCCGGTCAGGGCGAGGAGCCCGAGCGGCGGCGCCGGGGGCTGCGGCGTCAGCTCGGTCACGGAGCCGGCTCGCCGCAGCAGCGGCGCGGGATGGCCGCAGTTGACGAGCACGGCGGCGTCACCGTCCTCCGGGACGGTCAGCAGCACGGCGGTGACGAAGTCCTCGCTGCCGCCGCTGCGGGAGAGCGCGCCGTCCAGCCGGGCGGCCACCGTGTCCAGGCCCGGTTCGGAGCGGGCGGCCTCCCGGAAGACGCCGAGGACGTCGGCGGCGGTCTCCACGGCGGTCAGTCCCTTGCCGCGCACGTCGCCGAGCAGCACCCGCACCCCGTGGTCGGTCGGCACCACCTCGTACAGGTCCCCGCCGATCCGGGCCTCCGCCTCAGCCGCCACGTACCGCACCGCGACGCGCAGCCGGCCGATCCGGGGCGGCGTGGGACGCAGCAGGGCGTTCTGCGCCGCCTCGGCGACCCCGCGGACCCGGGCCAGCTCCCGTTCCCGCCCGGTGATCAGGACGACGGCGCCGGTGCTGGTGAAGGTCACCGCGAGCACGGTGATCGCGGAGGCCACGTGGACCAGCGCCGGGACCCCGTGGTTCGCCGCCGCGAGCACGAAGACCAGGCCGATCGCGAGCGCCCCGGCCGCCAGCGGCCCGCGGGCGCGGCGGGAGTGCGCACCGGCGAGCACCGGAAGGGCCGCCAGTACGGGGGCCAGGGTGGTCTGCGGACCGCTGGTCAGGTCCAGGACGACGCACGCGGTGATCAGCAGGTAGGCCATGGCCAGGAAGCAGAGCGCCCCGCGGGACAGAGCGAGCGGGGCTGCCGCGGTGTGCTGGTGCGGGCCTCGGGCCATCGGTGCCGGCCCTCCTGTCGCCGTGCGGGACCCCCTGTCTCCATCTTCGCCGCACCGGGCGGGGAACGGCGGGAATGGACGCGACGGCCCCCGTGTTGAGGGGGACGTCCGAAGAAAATGAAAACCATTATGGAAGAAGAGGGCACCGCATGGCACGCAGCGAGCAGCGCCCGGTGGTCACGCTCCGGTCGACCGCCGGTACCGGCACGACCTACGTGACCCGCAAGAACCGGCGCAACGACCCGGACCGCATGGTCCTGAGCAAGTACGACCCGGCCGTCGGCCGTCACGTGCCGTTCCGCGAGGAGCGCTGACACCGGCGAGGCCGACCGTCCCCCGTCCCTTCCCCAGACTGGAGCACACCGTGCAGCACACGATCCACCCCGTCTACCGTCCGGTCGTCTTCCGCGACCGCGCCGCGGACCACGCCTTCCTCACCCGCTCCACGATGACCAGCGAGAAGACCGTCGTCTGGGAGGACGGGAACACCTACCCGGTGGTCGACGTGGAGATCTCCTCCGCGAGCCACCCGTTCTACACCGGCAACGCCCGCGTCCTGGACACCGCCGGACGCGTCGAGCGGTTCGAGCGCCGGTACGGGGCCGGCGCCCGCCGGAGCTGACGACCCCGACGGCCGCGGCGCCGCTCAGGTCTTGCGGAAGGTGTACGCGTCCTGGGCCGCCGCGGCCACGGCGTCCAGGTCGGCGCCCGCCGACGCGGTGACCACCGCGGCCACCGCGCCCTCGGCGAACGGCGCGTCGACCAGCCGGGTGCCGGGCGGCAGCTCGTCCTCGTCGGCGAGCAGCGTCTTCACCGTCAGGACCGCGCTGCCCAGGTCGGCGAGGACGGCGACGCCGTCGCCCTGGTCCACCGCGTACGCGGCGGCGGCGATCTTCGCGGCGTCCGTGCCGAGTCCGCCGTCCGGCGCGCCGCCGGCGGCGGCCACCGGCACCCGGGCCCCGCCGCCGCTGAGGCCGGTCGCCATACGGGCGACCGACTCGGCGACCTCGGCGCTGTGCGACACCAGCACCACGGCGACCGTCATGACGCACCGCCCCGCGCGGTGCCGGCCAGGGCGCCCAGCAAGAGGGCCGAGGAGGTCGCCCCGGGATCCTGGTGCCCGATGCTGCGCTCCCCGAGGTAGCTCGCCCGCCCCTTGCGGGCCTGCAGCGGCACGGTCGCCAGCGCGCCCTCGTCCGCGGCCATCGCGGCCGCCGACAGCGCCTCCGCGAGCCCCGCCCCCTTGTCGAGGGCGAACGACAGCGCCTCCACGGCCGGCGCCAGCGCGTCCAGCATCGTCTTGTCCCCCTGCGCCGCGCCGCCCAGTTGCGCCACGCCGTCGACCCCTTCCCGCAGGGCCTGTGCGAACTGCTCCGGCGCCACCTGGTGGCCGTCGCCCAGGGCCTTGCCCGCCTTGCGCAGCAGCGTCCCGTACAACGGCCCCGAGGCTCCGCCGACCGTACTGATCAGCTGCCGGCCGACCAGCACCAGCACGCCGCCCGGGGTGTCCGGCGGCTCCTTCTCCACCGCGGTGCGCGCCGCGATGAAACCGCGCCGCATGTTCGCGCCGTGGTCGGCGTCGCCGATGGGGGAGTCCAGCTCCGTCAGCCGGTCCGCCTCGCGCTCGATCACCGAGGTCGCGGCGGTGAGCCAACGGCGGAGGAAAGCCGTGTCGATCACCTGGCCCGCTCCGGTGGACGATGCCTCGCTCATCTCTCCCGCTCTCCTTCTGCTCGCTCAGGCGCCCCAGCGCAGGCCCGGCGTGCTCACCGGCGCGTCCCACAGGCGCAGCAGCTCCTCGTCCACCTGGCACAGCGACACCGAGGCGCCCGCCATGTCCAGCGACGTCACGTAGTTGCCGACCAGTGTGCGGGCCACCGTCACGCCGCGCGCCCCGAGCACACGGTGCACCTCGGCGTTGAACCCGTACAGCTCCAGCAGCGGCGTCCCGCCCATGCCGTTCACCAGCAGCAGCACCGGACCGGTCGGGCGGAAGTCGTCCAGGACGGCGTCGACGGCGAACTCGGCGATCTCGCCCGAGGTCATCATCGCCCGCCGCTCCCGGCCGGGCTCGCCGTGGATGCCGATGCCCAGCTCCAGTTCGCCCGCCGGGAGGTCGAAGGTGGGCGCGCCCTTGGCGGGCGTGCTGACCGCGGTCAGCGCCACGCCGAAGCTCCGCGAGAGCTCGTTGACGCGCCGCGCGACCGCCTCGACGCGCTCCAGCGGCGCCCCCTCCTCGGCCAGCGCGCCCGCGATCTTCTCCACGAAGAGCGTGGCGCCGGTGCCGCGCCGTCCCGCCGTGTAGAGGCTGTCGGTCACCGCGACGTCGTCGTTGACCAGGACTTTGGCGACCACGATCCCCTCGTCCTCGGCCAGCTCGGCGGCCATGTCGAAGTTCAGCACGTCACCGGTGTAGTTCTTCACGATGAACAGCACCCCGGCCCCGCTGTCCACCGCCGCGGCGGCCCGTACCATCTGGTCCGGGACGGGGGAGGTGAACACCTCGCCCGGGCAGGCCGCGTCGAGCATCCCGTGTCCCACGAACCCGCCGTGCAGCGGTTCGTGCCCCGACCCGCCGCCGGAGACCAGCCCGACCTTCCCCGCGACCGGCGCGTCCCGGCGCACGACCAGCCGGTTCTCCACGTCCACGGTCAGCTCGGGATGCGCGGCCGCGAACCCCCGCAGCGCGTCGGCCACGACGGTCTCCGGGACATTGATCAGCATCTTCATCGAACGGCTCCGTCCAAAGGCTGGGTCTGGCGGTGCTGCGCTGTGACATCAGCCTACGGATCAGCCGCGCCGTGGGCAGTCCTGATGACGCACGAGTCTCGTGTGCACCGTGCACCGGGCCTTGGGCCGTGTCGTCAAAGTCCCTCCCTCAACCTTCGGCGGGGGGGTCCCCCACCCCGAGACGTTCCCCCAGCTGACGCTGGGAGGTGCCCCCAGGCACGGCACTCCCCAGCCTTCGGCCCGGGGGAGTTGTCGAATCGTCCGAGCAGCCCACCACGAGGACGACTCTCCGCCTTGCGATGCACCGCACCTGGGGGCACCTCCCAGCGGAGCTGGGGAGCCGCTGGGTCCGCCCTCCGGGCGGCCGGTACTACTTTGACGACACGGCCTAGCCGCGGCCGTCCCCGCCCCCGGCGGGTCCCGAGTACCGGCGGACGAGCTGCGCCTCGGCGTCGTCGAGGTAGGACGCCAGAAGCAGTTCCGCCTTCGCGGGGTCGGCCGCCTCCAGGGCGGAGAGGATCTCCCGGTTGCCGGCCAGGTAGGGCGCGTGGAACTCGTGTGGGTCGTCCATCGCGTGGAAGGCCAGGCGCAGTTCGGCGAGCACGCCCGTCATGAGCCCGGTCAGCCGGGCGCTGCCCGCGAGGTCGACCAGCGCCTGGTGGAAGTGGATGTCGGCCGTGCCGAGCAGGCCCCACCGCTCCCCGGACGCGGCCCGCTCGCCCTCCGCCACGGCGTCCGCCGCCCGGGTCAGGTCGTACGGCGGGGCCACGAGTCCGCGGATCACGGAGCACTCGACCAGGCGCCGCACCCGGTAGATGTCGACGACGTCGCCCGCGGTCAGCACCCGGACGAAGACCCCGCGGTTGAGCTCGTGCACCAGCAGTCTCTCGTGCGTCAGCAGCCGGAAGGCCTCGCGGAGGGTGTTGCGGGAGACGCCCAGCGCCCCGGCGGCGACGTCCTCGGCGAGCTTGGCGCCCGGCGGCAGGTGACCCTCGGAGATCCGGGTGCGCAGCACGGCGGCGACGCGGTCGGCGGTGCTGGAGCGTGCCAGCAGCGCGCGGTCGCCCACGAGGACCGCCGGATCCACCTCGGCTGCCATCGTCCCCGCCCCCCTCCGCTCCGCCGCGGGATCGCGGCGCGGGCCCAGTCAATCCGAGAGCGGGGGACAAGACAACAGGACTCTTGTGGGATTGTTCAACAAGAATCTACGGTGATCGAGCGCCGGGTACCCGTTCGCCACCGGCCCGCCGGACACCGCAGCTCGCGTCGCCCGACCGGACGCGACCCTTCCCGAGGAGCTCGCCGTACCGATGACAGACCTCGTGATCGACCTCAACGCGGACCTGGGGGAGGGCTACGGGCGGTGGGTCCTCACCGACGACGACGCCCTGCTCTCCGTCGTGACCAGCGCCAACGTCGCCTGCGGCTTCCACGCCGGGGACCCCGGCATCATGCGCCGGGTGTGCGACACCGCGGCCGGGCGCGGGGTGCGCATCGGCGCCCAGGTCTCCTACCGCGACCTGGCGGGGTTCGGCCGGCGGGCGATGGAGGTGCCCGCCGACGAACTGGCCGACGAGATCACGTACCAGATCGGCGCGCTGGAGGTCTTCGCCCGCGCCGCCGGGGCCCAGGTGGCGTACGTGAAACCGCACGGGGCCCTCTACAACAAGGTCGTCGTCGACGACGAGCAGGCCGCCGCCGTCGCCGCGGGCACCCGGCGGGCCGACCCGGCCCTGCCGGTGCTCTGCCTGCCCGGTTCGGCCATGGAGCGCGCGGCCCGGCAGGCCGGGCTGGACGTGGTGGGGGAGGCCTTCGCCGACCGCGCCTACACCGCCGCCGGCACACTCGTCCCGCGCGGCACTTCGGGCGCACTCCTCGCCGACCCCCACGAGGTCACCCGGCAGGCGGTCGCCCTCGCCCGCGACGGCGTCACCACCGCCCTGACCGGCGAGCGGGTGACCGTACGGGCGCGGTCGCTGTGCCTGCACGGCGACTCCCCGGACGCGGTGGCCACGGCCCTGCGGGTGCGGGCCGCGCTCGAGGACGCGGGCGTGCGGCTGGAGGCGTTCGCATGAGGGTCCTCACGGTCGGGGAGGACGCGCTCCTGATCGACCTCGCCACCGCCGAGGAGGCGCAGTCCTGGCACGCCGAGCTCCTGCGCCGCCGTGGCGAGGGCAGCCTCGGGCCGGTGCGCGAGATCGTCCCCGGCGAGCGGACCGTGCTGCTGTACGGGGTGCCGGACGCCGCCGCGCTCCGCGCCGAGCTGCGCGGCTGGTCCGTCACGGGCCGGGCCGCCGGGAGCGGACCGCTCGTGGAGATCCCCGTGCGCTACGACGGGCCCGACCTGGCGGTCGTGGCCGAGCGGTGGGGCGTCGCGGAGGAGGACGTGGCCGGGCTGCACAGCGGTGCCGAACACCGCGTCGCCTTCTGCGGGTTCGCCCCGGGCTTCGCCTACATGACCGGTCTCGGCGCACGGTACGGCGTGCCGCGCCGGGCCGAGCCGCGCACTTCGGTGCCCGCCGGCTCGGTGGCCGTCGCGGGCCCCTACACCGGGATCTACCCGAGGAGTTCGCCGGGCGGCTGGCAGCTGATCGGCACCACCTGTGTGCGCCTGTGGGACCTGGAACGCGAACCCGCCGCGCTGCTCGCGCCCGGCACCCGGGTGCGCTTCGTCCCCGTGCCCGCCGGGGCCGGCGCATGAACGGGGGCGAGCTGCGGGTCGTCAGGGCCGGCGCGCTGACCACCGTCCAGGACCTCGGGCGGTACGGCCATGCCGCCCTCGGCGTCGCCCGCTCCGGGGCCCTGGACCGGCCGGCGCACCGGCTGGCCAACCGCCTGGTGGGCAACGCCGACGGCGCCGCGACCCTGGAGACCACGCTGACCGGGGTGACCGTGCGGGTCACCCGCCCGGCCGTCGTCGCGGTCACCGGAGCCCCGGCACCGGTCCTGCTCGACGGCCGTCCCGCCCCCTGGGGCACCCCCGTGCGGCTGCCGGCCGGGGCGGTGCTCGAGGTCGGGCCCGCCACGCGGGGCGTGCGCAGCTACCTCGCGGTCGGGGGCGGTCTCGCCGTGCCCGCGGTGCTCGGCAGCCGCTCCACCGACCTGCTGTCCGGGCTCGGGCCCGCCCCGCTCGGGGACGGTGACGTCCTGCCGCTGGGCCCGGGGCCGTGGCTGCCCGTCCACGCCGACCTGGCCCCGCACGCCGGTCCGCCGCGGGAGCTCGTGCTGCCGCTGCGGCTCGGGCCGCGCGACGACTGGTTCACGGCCGCGGCCGTCCGGACCCTCGCGGCCGGCCGCTTCCGGGTGTCGGACCGCAGCAACCGCATCGGGCTGCGCACCACGGGGCCGGTGCTGGAGCGCGCCGTCCACCGGGAGCTGCCCAGCGAGGGCATGGTCGTGGGCGCCGTCCAAGTGCCGCCCGACGGCAGGCCGGTGGTCTTCCTCGCCGATTCGCCCACCACCGGCGGCTACCCGGTCGTCGGTGTCGTCCCCGAGCGCGGCCTGGCCGCGGCCGCGCAGGCCGTCCCGGGGCTGCCGGTGCGCTTCGTGCCCCAACGCTGAGGCCGGTCACGGCCCTTCCGGATTTCTGCAACGCGTTCTACTCTTGCGCCGTCGTCGCTCAGGGACGCGACCGGACCTCTGGAGGGGCCGTGCACCTGGACCACACCCCGGAGCAGCAGCGGCTGCGCGCCGAACTCAGGTCGTACTTCGCCGGACTGGTGCCCGACAACGCCTACGCCCGCCACTTCGACCGGGCCGCGGCCAAGCGCTTCTACCGCGACACCGTCCGCCGGCTCGGTGGCGACGGCTGGCTCGGCGTCGGCTGGCCCGAGGAGTACGGCGGCCGCGGCATGACCCCCATGGAGCAGTTCATCTTCTTCGACGAGGCCGCCCAGGCGGGCGTCCCGCTGCCGCTGATGGCGCTCAACACCGTCGGCCCCACGATCATGCAGTTCGGCACCGAGGAGCAGAAGGCCCACTTCCTGCCGCGCATCCTGGCCGGCGAGATCGACTTCGCCATCGGCTACTCGGAACCGGACGCCGGCACCGACCTGGCCGCGCTGCGCACCCGCGCCGTACGGGACGGCGACGGGGCCACCGGCCACTACACGGTCAACGGCCAGAAGATCTGGACCACCAACGGCGACACCGCCGACTGGGTCTGGCTGGCCGTGCGCACCGACCCCGGCGCCCCGCCCCACAAGGGCATCTCGATCCTCCTGGTGCCGACCACGGATCCCGGCTACTCCTGCACGATCATCAACACCCTCGCCTCCCACGACACCACCGCGAGCTACTACGAGGACGTCCGCGTCCCCGTGGACCGCCGCGTCGGCGAGGAGAACCAGGGCTGGCGGCTGATCACCACCCAGCTCAACCACGAGCGCGTCACCCTCGCCGCCCACGGCACGATGGCGATCCGCGCCTTCCACGACGTACGCCGCTGGGCCGCCGACACCAAACTGGCCGACGGCCGCCGCGTCATCGACCTCGCCTGGGTCCGCGGCCGCCTCGCCCGCACCCACGCCCGCCTGGACGCCATGAAGCTGCTCAACTGGCAGATGGTCGACGCCCTCCAGCGCGGCACCCTCACCCCGCACGACGCCTCCGCCGTCAAGGTCTACGGCTCCGAGGCCCGTCGGGACGCGTACGCCTGGCTGATGGAGGTCACCGCAGCCCTCGGCCCCATGAAGGAGGGCTCCGCGGGCGCCCTCCTCCACGGCGAGCTGGAACGCGGCTACCGCAGCGCCGTCATCTTCACCTTCGGCGGCGGCAACAACGAGATCCAGCGCGAGATCATCTCCTGGATCGGGCTGGGCATGCCGCGCGTACGGAGGTGAGGCGGCAGGCCACCGCCGGTCCTACGTCCACCGGCACAGGCGCAACGGGACCTCCGCTCGATGCCCGGCCGCCCGGCGTCTGCCTACCGTGCGGTGCATGGAGATCCCCGAGCAGTACAAGTACGCCGTCATCCCGCACGCGTTGGTCGACGGGGCCGCCGAGGCGATCACGTTCTACGCCGCCGCGTTCGGAGCGACGGAGTCCTTCCGGCTCGAAGGCGACGACGGGCGGATCGTGCACGCCGAGATCAGGATCCACCGCTCCACCCTCATGCTCGGGGACGCCGAGGCCCCGGCGTCGCCCCCGTCCGCCGCGGCCGGGCCGTCCGTCGTCCTGCACGTCTACGTGCCGGACGTGGACGCCCTCACCGACCGGGCCGTGGCCGCCGGAGCCGAACTGCTCACGGCCCCGGCCGACATGCCCTACGGCGCGCGCCAGTCGATGCTCCGGGACCCCTTCGGCCACGTCTGGATCTTCCTGACGCCGCTGTCCGGATGACCTCAGAAGTGGGTGGCGATGCCGAAGGCCTCGCGGAGCCGGAGCATGTCGTGGCGGTCCCGGTCGGTCGGCTCGTACCCCTGGTGGAAGTACACCTGCTGCTCGGCCGACAGGCACGGGACGACGGTCCGTTCGACCTCGCCGGTGCCGAAGCACGCGGCCGGGTAGACGAAGGGCCGCCCCGGCTCCGGCGACGCCTGCCGCGCGCTCCCGTCGGCGGCGAAGGACAGGGGGTGCAGGTCGATCTCACGGCCCCTGCCGTCGGTGACGACGAAGCGCACCGGCCGCCAGTCGAGGGTCTGGGTGAAGCCGGCCGCGGCCAGCGCCGCGACCACGGTGTCCTCCTGCTCGCGGCGGTGCATGAGGTCCAGGTCCCGGTGGTCGCGGGTCTGCCTGCGCAGCAGGGCGTCGACGCCCCAGCCGCCGCCCACCCAGACCTCCGCGCCGGCCCTCCGCAGCAGGTGCAGGACCTCCACCACGTCCGGCCCGGTCATCATCGCCGCATCCCCCTCGCCCGGTTCGAAGCCCCAGGGTGCCACCCCGGAACGGATCACGGGGCCGGGAACCGCGGAGTATGCTGGAGCCAGCGGTGGTCCCTGGTGACCGCCGCGCGGCGGTGGGGCCCGCCGTACCCGAACCGCGGTGAGGATGCCGCCAACGGTCCCTACTTGTGACGGAACGCGCCCGCAGCAGGGCGCCTCACGAGTAGGAGACGCATGACCTCACCAGCCCCCTTCTCCCCGATGACCGAGCCCGTGTCCCCCGATGCCGAGCCGCAGCCGCCCCTGCCGCGATCCGCGCGGATACGGGAACAGGCGCCGTTCGTCGGCGTGGTCGCGGTCGGCGGAGCGCTGGGAGCGTGCGCGCGCTACGGCGCGGGCCTGATGTGGCCCGGTGCGCCGGGCGGCTTCCCGTGGAGCACCTTCGGTGTCAACGCGCTCGGCTGCGCCGTGATCGGCGTGTTCATGGTGGTCATCACCGAGATGTGGTCCGTCCACCGGCTCGTGCGCCCGTTCTTCGGCACCGGCGTGCTCGGGGGCTTCACCACCTTCTCCACCTACGCCGTCGACATCCACGGCCTGGTGGAGGGCGGTCACGCCGGAGCCGGACTGGCCTACCTCGCCGCCACGCCGCTGATCGCCCTGGCCGCGGTGTGGGGCGCGGCGCACACGGCCCGTCGCCTGATCGTTCGGAGGCAGACATGACACGGCTGCACGGCACCGCGATGCGGTTGACGATCCTGATCGGCGACAACGACACCTGGCACCACAAGCCGCTGTGCTCCGAGATCACCCGCCGCGCCCACGACGCCGGCCTGGCCGGCGCCAGCGTCTTCCACGGCGTGGAGGGCTTCGGCGCCTCCTCGCTGATCCACACCAGCAGGCTGCTCTCGCTGAGCGACAACCTGCCGGTGGCCGTCGTCATCATCGACCACGAGGAGCGCGTCCGCGCGTTCCTGCCGCAGCTGGACGAACTGGTCACCGAAGGGCTGGTCACCCTCGACGAGGTCGAGGTCATCCGCTACGTGGGACGGGGGAACCACGGGTGAACTGGGTGCTCGTCATCGCCGGGGCCGTGGTCGGGGCACCGCTGCGGTACCTCACGGACCGCGCCGTCCAGGCCCGGCACGACACCGTGTTCCCGTGGGGCACGTTCACGGTCAACGTCGTCGGCTGCCTCGTCCTGGGGCTGGTGGCCGGCGGGGTCACCTACGGGGCCGCCTCCCATTCGGTCCAGCTCCTGGTCGGCACGGGTTTCTGCGGGGCGCTGACCACCTACTCGACCTTCTCGTACGAGACCCTGCGGCTGGCGGAGACCGGGGCGCGGTTCTTCGCCGTCGCGAACGTCGTCGCCAGCGTGGTCGCCGGGATCGGCGCGGCCTTCACCGGGGCCGCCGTGGCCCAGGCGATCTGGGCCTGAACCGCGCCCGGCACCGGAGCCCGCCGAACAGGACGTTCCCGGCGACCCACCTAAAATGAGAGGAGTCCACACTCCGGCCCGTCGCCCGGAGCGGACGCGGGCGTGTTCCCCGCCGACAGGCGCCGCGAGGCGTGCGCCGCGTGCCGGGCGACGGGGCTCCCACCGCGGGAGGGCACCATGTCCCTGGCTCAGCGTTCCGGCACCCGGATCCAAACGGCGGGCCACGCCCAGACCCCACCGGCCGACATACGCGACTCGCTGTTCACGGCACCCCTGCTGCTGATCGGCGGATGGCTGTTCGCCGCCGGATGGGCGCTGGCGTATCCCGACACGCCCATCGGCAACAACGTGCGGATCGTCGACCTGGTCTTCTCGACCATCATCCTGCTCAACGCGATCGCACGCGCGGCCCGGACCCGGGGGCCCGGCAGCGACGTCATCACCATCGTGTGCGGTGCCTGCCTGGTCGCCTCGCCGTTCGTCTTCGGCTACTTCGACGACCCGGGGGCCGGCCTCGCGCCCCTCAACCAGATCGTGACGGGCGTGGGGCTGATCGTCCTCGGCGCGGTCAGCCTGGCCCTGATCGAGCGACGGCGCTCCCACCCGCCGGGCGACGCCGCGCCCGCCCGCTGACGCGCCACCGCGGGAGGGCCGCGCGGGGCAGACCCGGCGCCCCGCGCGGCCCTATGCTCGGCGCTGCGGGCACCAGGCCGGAGGCCGCCGCCCCGGTCGCGGGTGGGGCCGGCCGTGGTCGCACGGCGACAGGAGGCTGCGATGCGCGACGCCGACCCCGGGCTCTTCGGGCCCGCCTCGGTCACCTGGCAGATGCACGGCGACCCCATGATGTGGATCGCCGGCGTACGGGCGCTGTACCTGCAGGCACTGCACCCGCGCGCGGTGCGCGGCGTCACGCAGAACTCGGACTTCCGCCGGGACGCGTGGGGCCGTCTGCTGCGCACCGCGGACTTCGTCGGCACGATCACCTACGGCACCACGTTGCAGGCCGAGCGGGCCGGGGCCAAGGTGCGCGGCATCCACCGCCGGCTGTCCGCGACGGATCCGGACAGCGGCGAGCGCTTCCCCGTCGACGATCCCGGACTGCTGCTGTGGGTGCACTGCGCGGAGATCGACTCCTACCTGGAGGTCGCGCGGCGCTCCGGCTTCCCCCTGTCCGACGCCCAGGCCGACGCCTACGTCGCCGAACAGCGCGAGGCCGCCCGGCTGGTGGGCCTGGACCCGGCGGAGGTCCCCGGCGACACCGGGTCGCTCGCCGCCTACTTCGAGAAGGTGCGGCCCGAGCTCGCCGTCACCCCCGAGGCCCTGGAGGTCTTCGCCTTCCTGCAGGGGCCGCCCGTGCCCTGGGCGCTGCTGCCCCTGCGGTTCGCCGTGTGGGGCCGGGCCACCGCGCTGGCCTACGCCGCGCTGCCGCCCTTCGCCCACGAGCTGTACGGGCGGCCCGCCCCGGCCGTCCCCGTCACCGGGCGGCGGCTGCGCGGCACGGGCCTGCTGCTGCGTACGGTCCCCTCCTACGTGCGCTGGCAACTGCCCCCCGGGCACATCCTCAAGGCGGTCGGACGCCTCGGTCCCGGCACGCACCCGTCCACCCACCGGCTGCGCGAACAGGCGCGTTCCCGGGGATAACGGCGGGTCCCCAAGCGTGCCCCCCGCGGCCATACTGGATGCGGGGAGAGGCGGACGACCGGGGGCGGCGCACACCATGACGGCAGGCCGGTACGACGGGGGAACACTGCTGCGCGACCGCTACCGGCTGCGGGAGCGGATCGGGCGCGGCGGCATGGGCGAGGTCTGGAAGGCGCTGGACGAGTCGCTGGGCCGGGAGGTCGCGGTCAAGTGCCTGAAACCGACGAGCCCTTCACTGGACCCGTCCGTGCACCGGGTGCTGCGGGAGCGGTTCCGCCGCGAGGCACGGGTCGCGGCGGCGCTGCAGCACCGCGGCGTCACCGTCGTCCACGACTTCGGCGAGAGCGAGGGCGTGCTCTTCCTCGTCATGGAGCTGCTCGAGGGCCGCAACCTGCGGCAGTTGCTCGGTGACAACGAGGGCCGTCCGCTGCCCGTCCCCGACGTCACCGACATCGCCGTGCAGATCGCGGCGGCCCTGGCGTACACCCACGCCCGGGGCATCGTGCACCGCGACCTGAAGCCGGCGAACGTCATGCGGCTCGCCGACGGCGAAGTGAAGATCTGCGACTTCGGCATCGCCCGCCTCGGCCACGACATCGGCTTCACCTCGCGGCTGACCGGCACGGGGGTCGCCATGGGCACCCCGCACTACATGTCGCCGGAGCAGATCGGCGGCGAGGACGGGATCGACCACCGCAGCGACCTCTACTCGCTCGGCTGCGTCCTCTACGAGATCGCCACCGGCGCCCCGCCCTTCGATCTCGACGACACCTGGGCCGTCCTCGTCGGCCACCGCGACACCCCGCCCCGGCCGCCGCGCGAGCACCGGCCCGACCTGCCCGGGGAGCTGGAGCAGCTCGTCCTCGACCTGCTCGCCAAGAGCCCGGAGGACCGCCCGCAGAGCGCCGCCGACGTGGCCGGCCGGCTCAAGACGCTCCGGGACGGCGGGCACGGCGGGCACGGCGGCACCCGCCCCGAGCACGGGCTGCCCTCCTGGGCGCGCCGTCTGGAACTGCGGTCTGGGGCGCCCGGCATGCACGGCGCCGGGGCCCTGGCGAGCCGGCACACAGCGGCCGTCGGACTCGCCCGGCTGGGCCGCTGGTCCGAGGCCGAACGGTCGCACCGCGCCGTCGCCGAGGAGCGCGAGCGGCTGCTCGGCGCCACCCATCCCGACACGCTCACCAGCCGCTACGAACTCGCCCTGTGCCTCAGCCGCGGCGGCCGCCACGCCGAGGCGCTGCGCGCGTACGAGGAGGTGGCCGCGGCCCGGGCGCAGGCCCTGGGCGCGGATCACCCCGCCGCGCTCGCCGCCCGCCAGGAGGCCGCCTACGCCCTCGGGCGGCTCGGCCGCCACGAGGAGGCCCGTCAGGGGTACACCGCGGTGCTCGCCGCCCGCGAACGGCGGCAGGGCGCCGACCATCCCGACACCCTGCACTGCCGGCACAACCTCGCCGTCACGCTCGGGCTGCTCGGCCGCACGCAGGAGGCGTACGCGTTGGCGGCGCAGGTCGCGGACTCCCGCACCCGCGTGCTGGGCCCCGCCCACGCCGACACGCTCACCACCCGCTGCGAGGTCGGCCATCTGCTCGGGCTCCTCGACCGCTGGCCGGAGGCCCGCGCGACCTACGCCCACGTCGCCGCGACCCGGGCGGGACTGCTGGGGGCCGACCACCCCGACACCCTGGCCACCCGCCACGAACTGGGCATCTGCCTGGGCCGGATGGGCCTCGGCGCCGAGGCCCACGAGCTCTACACCGACCTCGTCGCCCTCCGCACCCGTGTGTCGGGCCCCGCCCACCCCGACACCCTCCGCGCCCGGCACGGCCTCGGGGTCAACCTCGGCCGTCTCGGCCGCTGGCGCGACGCCCTCGCCGAGGCCCGCGACGTCGCGGCGGTCCGCACCCGCGTGCTCGGCGCGGACCACCCCGACACGCTCGTCAGCCGCCGCGAGATCGCCGTCGCCCTGGGCTGGCTGGGGGACTGGCGCGAGGCCCTGGCCCTCCACGAGGCCGTGGCGGAGGGCCGCGAGCGGACCCTCGGCCCGGAGCACCCCGACACGGTGGCCAGCCGCGAGGACCGGGCCCGCTGCCGCGAACAGCTGGGCCTGTCCGGCTGACCGGATGACCCGCGCGACTCCGGGCAACGGGCCCGCCGGCCGTCGCTCCGGCGCACCGGGTAGCGGCTAGCGGCCGTCCGGGCGCGGGTTCCGGCTTCAAGGGCGGCGGGTTGGAAACTGCCGCGGGGAATGGGGTTCCCCGAGTGCTGGGCTGCCGTTCCGCCCGCGCTGGCCGGGGTTGCGGGCGCGCCGAGCATCAGGTCGCGGCGTCCGGCTGCGGATTCCGGGGCGTCCGGGCCAGAGCCGACCTGCGATCTTCCGGGGGAGGGGCCCGCCGGCGGTGTTTCAAGCGCGCCCGCGACGAGGCTGCGGCGGTGAGCGCCGGCGGTGGAGTTCGTCCCGGCCGCCGCGGCCTCGGCGGTGGCTGCCGCACCACTTCGGTTCCGGGTTCAGGAGCGGCCGGTCAGGCGGGACTCCGCTGCCTTGCGGAAGGCCGCCACGAGGCGGTTGCCGTCGCCGGCGCGGGTCGCCAGGACGACGTGGCTCGGCTCGACGCCTTCGAGGGGGATCGCGGTGAGGTCGGGGCGCAGGCCGCCGCGGACGCCCGCCGAGATGGTCACGGCCTGCCCGGCGGCGACCACCTCGAACTTGTCCTCGACGGCGTCGATGAGGGGACCGTCCGGCGCCGGGCTGCCGTCGGGGCGGGGATCGATCCGCCAGAACGCGCTCCACGACGGGTCTGACTGCCGTACCCGGGGCAGGGGTTCGCCGGCGATGTCGTCGAGCGTGACGGACTCCTTGCCGGCGAGGCGGTGGTCCAGCGGCACCACCAGCACCCGGGGTTCGTCGTACAGCACCGTCACGTGCAGTCCGTCGGTGGGGAACGGCAGCCGCGTGACCAGCGCGTCCACCCGGTGGTCCAGCAGTGCCGCGCGCGCCTCGTTCCAGGGCACGTGCTGGGTGCGCACGTCGGCGTCGGGATGCCGGTGGCGCAGCTCCCGCACGGCGGGGGTGACGATGAGGCCCGCGGTGTAGCCCACGGTGATCCGGCTGGGCCGGGCGGCGGCGCGGGTCTCGGCCGCGGCGCTCGCGGCGGAGCGCAGCAGCGCCCTGGCGCGGGGCAGGAAGACCTCCCCGGCCTCGGTGAGGACGGTGCCCCGCGGGGTGCGGTCCAGCAGGCGCGCGCCGAGTTGCTGCTCGAGGCGGCGGACCTGCCGGCTCAGGGACGGCTGGGTGACGTGGAGCGCCTCGGCGGCCCGGCCGAAGTGCCGGTGCTCGGCGACGGCCGTGAAGTAGCGCACGAGCCGCAGGTCGAGGTCCGGCGGCGCGGAGGAGGACTCGGACATGACGCCAGCCTAGTCCGCCTCGTCCGCTTCCACCTGGGGTGATGCCCGGAACGCATTGCGCCGTGCAGAACGGGCCTTGGACCGCGGGTGTCCCCGGCCCGCACGATGGAGACCGCCCCGGACCGCGCCGCCGGCACCGCGCGAGGGGGCGGCACCACACCACCTCATCGAAGGATCGCAGCATGCGTGTATTCGTCACCGGCGCCACCGGACACATCGGGGCCGCCGTCGTCGCCGAACTCCTCGGGGCCGGGCACGAGGTCGTCGGCCTCGCCCGCTCGGACCGTTCCGCCGCCGCGCTGACGGCCGCGGGCGCCGGGGTGCACCGCGGCAGCCTGGAGGACCTCGACGGTCTGCGCCGCGGGGCAGCGGAGGCCGACGGCGTCATCCACCTCGCCTTCGACCACGACTTCTCCGACTACGCGGGCGCGGTCGCCGCCGACCTGCGGGCCGTCGAGGCGATGGGGGACGCGCTCGAGGGCTCCGGGCGCCCCTTCGTGATCACCTCCGGCACGCTGATGCTCGCGTCCGCCGTCGCGGTCCGCCCCGGGACGGAGGACGAGGCGGCGGCCCCGGCATCTCCCCGTGGCGCCGCGGAGAACGCGGCGGTCGCACTTGCCGCGCGCGGGGTCCGGTCGTCGGTCGTCCGGCTCGCCCCGTCCGTGCACGGCCCGTCCGACCGGCATGGCTTCGTCCCGCGGCTGATCGGCATCGCGCGTGACAAGGGCGTCTCGGCGTACGTGGAGGACGGCGCCACCCGCTGGCCCGCCGTCCACACCCTGGACGCGGCGCGCCTGTTCCGCCTGGCCCTGGAAGCGGCGCCGGCGGGCTCGCGGCTGCACGGGGTGGGCGACGAGGGCATCCCGTTCCGGGAGATCGCCGAGGCGATCGGCCGCGGCCTGGACGTCCCGGTGAAGAGCGTGCCGCGCGAGGGGGCGGAGGAGCACCTCGGCTTCCTGTCCGGCTTCGCGACGCTCGACAACCCGACGTCGAACGCGCGCACCAGGGAGCTCCTGGGGTGGCGCCCGGAGCACCCCGCGCTGCTCCAGGACCTGGCGGAGGGCCACTACTTCGGCCGGTCCGACGCCTGACCCATAGGCGGCGGGCGGCAGGTAGCCTGCGGCCATGACCGGGCATTCGTACGACGGCTCGCGCATCGCCCTCCCGGCGTTCGACGCGGGGGTGCGCGCCCGGCCGGGGAGGTACTTCCGGTTCGGGCAGGGCGATCCGCGGCTGCCGACCGCCGTGCTGTCCGCCGTCGCCGGGCACGTCCTGCACCCGGCGACCGCGGTCGCCCCGTCGCATTCCCTGAGCGGGCTCGTCGAGATCACCGGTGACCTCTCCTTCACGGTGACCCTCGACGAGCCGCACTCCTGGGACGGTCAGGAGGGGCCCGCCGCCGGGTATTTCGGCTCGCTGCTCGGCCCCGCGTGGTTTCTGCCGGCCGCCGCCGCGGCGCTGACCACGCGCACGGTGGTCGAGATGTGGTGCGGCGGCCGCGGTTTCCGGCAGGAGTCGACGGGGCTCCGGCCCGTTTCGGCGCCGCTGGAGCAGGCGGCGCCCGCCGGGCGCGGGAGCCAGGGGAATTCGCCCTGGCCGGGGGGTACTTCGGGCCGGGGGCCGCCCTCACCCGGGAGCCCGGACGGCTCGATCCGTGCGAGCCCGCCTGCGCGGAGCCCGCGGGGCCCGGCCGTGTGGTCGTCCGGGACCTCCGCGACGCCGGGTGGGGAGAGGTGCGCTTCCCTAAAATCTGACGCAGCATCAGAAAATCTCTTCCCCCGGCCGGTCCGCTCGGGCATCCTGCCCCCATGGAGACGGAGCTGAGCAAGAGGCTGGGCATCGAGCACGCCATCTTCGGCTTCACGCCGTTCCCCGCCGTCGCGGCCGCGATCAGCAGGGCCGGGGGCATGGGCGTCCTCGGGGCGGTGCGCTACACCGCGCCCGACGAGCTGGCCCGCGGCCTGGAGTGGATGGAGGCGCACACCGACGGCCGGCCGTACGGGCTGGACGTCGTCATGCCGGCCAAGAAGGTCGAGGGCGTCACCGAGGCGGACGTCGAGGCGATGATCCCGGAGGGGCACCGCCAGTACGTCCGGGAGGTGCTGGCCAAGCACGGCGTGCCCGAGCTGGAGCCGGGCGATCCCACCGGCTGGCGCATCACGGGCTGGATGGAGCAGGTGGCCCGCTCGCAGCTCGACGTCGCCTTCGACTTCCCGATCGGCCTGCTCGCCAACGCGCTGGGCTCCCCGCCCGCGGACGTCGTACGGCGCGCCCACGACCGGGGCGTCCCCGTCGCCGCCCTCGCCGGCAGCGCCCGGCACGCCCGGCACCACCAGGAGGCGGGCATCGACATCGTCGTCGCGCAGGGCTACGAGGCCGGCGGCCACACCGGCGAGATCGCCGGCATGGTGCTCGTGCCCGAGGTCGTCCGTGCCGTGGACCCGCTGCCCGTGCTCGCCGCCGGGGGCATCGGCACCGGCGAGCAGGTCGCCGCCGGGCTCGCGCTGGGCGCCCAGGGCGTGTGGCTGGGATCGGTGTGGCTGACCACCACAGAGGCGGAGCTCCCCTCCTCCGCCCTGGTCCGCAAGCTGCTCGCGGCAGGCTCCGGCGACACCGTCCGCTCGCGCGCCCTGACCGGCAAACCGGCCCGCCAGCTGCGCACCGAGTGGACCGACGCCTGGGACGGCCCGGCCGGGCCCGGAGCGCTGCCGATGCCCCTGCAGGGCCTGCTGGTCGCCGACGCGATCACCCGGATCCAGAAGTACGAGGTGGAGCCGCTGCTCGGCACGCCGGTGGGCCAGATCGTGGGCCAGATGCGTGAAGTGCGCAGCGTCCAGGCGGTCTTCGACGATCTGACCCGCGGCTTCGAGCGGGCCGTCGACCGCATGAACCGCATCGCCGGACGCACCTGAGGAGGCGGCACCCATGACATCGACCACGGCGAACGCCCCCAACGGGTTCTGGGCCCAGGCCGCCGCCGACCCGGAACGGGTCGTGCTCACCTCTCCCGACGGCGACCGGTGGAGCGCCCGGCGGCTGCACGAGGAGTCCAACCGCCTCGTCCACGGCCTGCGCGCCGCAGGGCTGCGGACCGGCGACGCCTTCGCGGTCGTGCTGCCGAACGGCGCCGAGTTCTTCACGGCGTACCTCGCCGCCTTCCAGGCCGGGTTCTACCTCGTCCCGGTCAACCACCACCTGGTGGGGCCCGAGATCGCCTGGATCGTCGCCGACTCCGGCGCGAAGGTGCTGATCGCCCACGAGCGCTTCGGCGACCAGGCACGCGCCGCCGCCGACGAGGCGGGACTGCCCGGGATGTGCCGCTACGCCGTCGGCGCCACCGGCATCGAGGGCTTCCGTCCTTACGCGGACCTGCAGGCCGGCATGCCCGGCACCCCGCCCGGGGAGCGCACCACCGGCTGGGTCATGAACTACACCTCCGGCACCACCGGCCGCCCCCGCGGCATCCGGCGCGCCCTGTCCGGCAGGCCCCCCGAGGAGACCCACCTCGGCGGCTTCCTCGGCATTTTCGGCATCCGCCCCTTCGACGGGAACGTCCATCTCGTCTGTTCGCCGCTGTACCACACGGCGGTGCTGCAGTTCGCGGGCGCCGCGCTGCACATCGGCCACCCGGTCGTCCTGATGGACAAGTGGACGCCCGAGGAGATGCTGCGGCTGATCGACGTCCACCGCTGCACGCACACCCACATGGTGCCGACGCAGTTCCACCGGCTGCTGGCCCTCCCGGAGGAGGTCAGGAGCCGCCACGACGTCTCCTCGATGCGGCACGCCATCCACGGCGCCGCGCCCTGCCCCGAGCACATCAAGCGGGCCATGCTGGAGTGGTGGGGGCCGTGCGTCGAGGAGTACTACGCGGCCAGCGAGGGCGGCGGCACCTTCGCCTCCGCCGCCGAGTGGCTGAAGAAGCCCGGAACGGTCGGCAAGGCGTGGCCGATCAGCGAGATCGCCGTCCACGACGACGACGGCAACCGGCTGCCGCCCGGTGAACTCGGCACCGTCTACATCAAGATGAACACCCCCGGCTTCCGCTACCACAAGGACGAGGCCAAGACCCGGGCGAGCCGCATCGGAGACTTCTTCACGGTCGGGGACCTGGGCTACCTGGACGAGGACGGCTACCTCTACCTCCGCGACCGCAAGATCGACATGATCATCTCCGGCGGCGTCAACGTCTACCCCGCCGAGATCGAGGCCGCGCTCCTCAGCCACCCCGCGGTCGCCGACGCGGCCGCCTTCGGCATCCCCCACGACGACTGGGGCGAGCAGGTCAAGGCCGTCGTCGAGCCCGCCCCCGGCCACGCGCCCGGGCCGGAACTCGCCGCCTCCGTCCTGGCCCACTGCGAGGAGCGCCTGGCCGGCTACAAGCGCCCCCGGTCGGTGGACTTCGTCGCCGAGATGCCGCGTGACCCCAACGGCAAGCTCTACAAGCGCCGGCTCCGCGACCCGTACTGGGAGGGCCGCGCACGGCCGGTGTGACGACGGGACCGCCCGGCCCCCGTACGCCCGGGCGGCCACGTCCGCCGGGGCGCCGGGCGGGGCGGCGGCGCCTACTGTGGAGGCGAGGGAGGCACATCCGATGACCCGACCCGTCACCGTGGGCCTGGACGGCTCGCCGGAAAGCCACGCCGCCATGCACTGGGCGGCGGGGGAGGCGCTGCGGAGATCGGTGCCGCTGCGCCTGGTGCACGCCGGGGGACACCCGTACGGCGACGCGGTGGTGCGCGACGCCGCACAGGACCTCGCCGAGCGGTATCCGGACCTGCCCGTGACGACCGACGTGGCCGACGGCCCGCCGGCGGAGCTGCTGGTCGCGGAGGCGGGCCGCAGCGAGTTGCTCGCGCTCGGCTCGCAGGGGCTGAGCGGGCTCAGCGGCTTCCTCCTCGGGTCCGTGGGGCAGGCGACGCTGGCCCGCGCCGAGGGTCCCGTCGTGGTCGTCCGCACCGGCCAGGACGAGGGAGCCGGGGACGACCGGCGGCCCGTGGTGCTGGGCTTCAGCCTGCGGCAGGGCGCCGACGAGGTGATGGCCTTCGCGGTGGAGGACGCGCGGCGGCGCGGGGTGCAGCTGCGGGTGGTCCACGCGTGGTCGTACCCGCCGACGTACGGATACGTCCCCGCGGCCATGGACCCCACGTGCGGCGCGGAGATCTCGGCGGCGGAGCGGCACGCGGTGCAGGCCGCCCTCGCGCCGTGGCGGGAGAAGGCGCCCGGTGTGGAGATCACGGAGGAGGTCGCCGCCGGCAACGCCGCGCAGCCCCTGGTGGACGCGGCGGCCGGTGCCTCGCTGCTGGTCGTCGGGCGGTGCCGGAACCGGCACGGAGGCGCGGGCCCGCACCTGGGCCCCGTGGCGGCCGCGGTGCTGCACCACGCGGCCTGCCCGGTGGCGGTCGTCCCGCACTGACGCCCGCGGGAGCGGACCGTTCGCGGTGGGCGGACCGGAACGGGTGACGCCCGGACGAGTGACGTCTCCCGCCGGCGGGTAGCGTCGCCCGGGTGAGCGATCTCCACACCGTGCAGGTGAACGGCATCCGGATGGCCTACCGCACCTGGGGCGAGGCGGACGCGCCGCCCCTCGTCCTGCTCCACGGACGCGGCTCGGACGGCGCCGACTGGCAGCCGGTCGCGCCCGCGCTGGCCTCGGCCCACCGGGTGTACGCGCCCGACCTGCGCGGCCACGGCGCCAGCGACTGGCCGGGCGACTACGCCTTCGAGGCCATGCGCGACGACGTCGTGGCGTTCCTGGACGCCCTCGGCCCGGAGCCGGTGGTGCTGGCCGGGCACTCGATGGGCGCGGTCGTCGCCTACCTGGTGGCGGCGGCGTCGCCCCGGCTGACCGCCCTCGTCCTGGAGGAGCCCGTGCCGCCGGACCCGGAGGTGCCGCCGCGGGCCGTGCCGTCCGGCCCCGAGGGGGACGAGACCTGCGACTGGCGGGTCATCGCGGCCGTCAACCGCTGGCGCAACGCCCCCGACCCGCGCTGGTGGGACCTGCTGGCGGCGATCGACTGCCCCACCCTGGTCCTCGCCGGCGGAGCGGCCAGCCACGTTCCCCAGGACGGCATCGCGGCCGTCGCGGCCCGGGTGCCGGGGGCGCGACTGGTGACGGTGGAGGCGGGGCACCTGGTCCACCAGGAGCGCCCGACGGACTTCCTCGCCGAGGTCAGGGGGTTCCTTCCGGCGCCCCGCCCTTGACCTGCAGCCCGGCCCGCAGCCACGCCTGGAAACCGCCCTCCAGGTCGGTGGCCCGGGTCAGGCCGACGTCCAGCAGCGAGGCCGCCGCCAGGCTGGAGGTGTAGCCCTCGGAGCACGCCACGATCCAGCGCACGTCGGGGCCGGTGGCCTCGGGGACGCGGGCGTCGCTCAGCGGGTCCAGCCGCCATTCGAGGACGTTGCGCTCGATCACCAGGGCGTCCGGGAACTCGCCCTCCCGGGCCCGCTGCGCCGCCGGGCGGATGTCGACCAGCAGTGCCTCACCCGCGGCGATCTCGGCCGCCGCGTCGTCGGGTCCGACCCGGTTCAGCCGGGCCCGGGCGCGGTCGAGCATCCGGTCGATGCCGGACCTGACGGTGGCGGGCGGGTTCATCGGACGGCCTCCGGAGCGGTCGTGGACGCGGACGCGGTCACGGCCAGGGCGCGTGACAGGGGGACGGCGCGGGGTACCGCGGAGGGCTCCGGCTCGTCCGTCAGCACGGTACGCGTGCGCCGCAGCGAGCGCGCGGCGTCGACCGCGTAGTACGACATCGCCGTCAGGGGCGGCGAATAGGCGTGCACGCTCACCGCGGGCGCGGCGGAGGCGTTGACGACGTCGTGGACGTGTCCGAGCGGGAAGGCCGCGCCGCCGCCCGCGGCGAGTTCGCGGGTCGCGATGCGGCCGTGGCCCCGCTCGTCGTGGAGCCAGCGGTGCTCGGTGAGCGTGCCGCCGACGACGGTCAGGGCGCCGAGGGATCCCGCGTGGTCGTGCAGTTCGGTGGAGGTGTCGCACGGCCAGGTGATCAGCCAGACGTCCACGTAGGGGTCCTGGTGCAGCCGGATGTACCAGCGGCGGTCGGGCAGGTGGACCGGGAGGTGGACACCGGCCTCGACGGCGGCGGCGTAGCCGCGCACGAGCGCGCGCAGTTGGGGGAGGACGAGCGGGGTGGGACCGCTCGCCCGGTGGTGCAGGGCCATGGGAAGGGCTCCAGAGCGGGAACACGACGTGCCCCGCCTGGGCGGGGGCAGGTCATGGGGTGGTCGGGGCTACGGAGGTCAGCCCCGGCGACAGCTCTGGTCGAAGTGGTGCGCACGGCGTCCCGGCCACAGGGGGCCCAGGTTCCAGATGTTCGTGCGCATGGACCCATGCAAGCACACGGACCACCGGTCTGTCCCCTCCGGCGTCGTGTACGTCACACAGGTGACACACGGGCCGCGACGGCCCGCGCGCACTCCATGGACTCCATGCGTGTCGTGTCCACTTCGATGTCGTAGACGACTCCCCGGTGGACCGCCTCCGCCTGCGCCGCCGCCATGCCCGCCACCCGGTCGCCCCGCGCGATCTCCCGGCCCGCAGCCACCTCGGGGGCACAGCGGACGCCGACCCACAGCACCTCCAGGCCGTCCAGGGCGCGCCGCCAGCGCTCCTGCGAGGCGGGGCCGCCGAGGAACACCTCGTCGACGACGACCCGGGCACCGGCCCGCGCCATGGCCGCGATGCCGGCCGTCCAGGCCTCGTCCAGGGCCCGGAAGGTGTCGCCGACCGACACGCTCCCGTCGGCACCGAAGCCGATGCCCGCGCCGGCCCCGGAGCCCCGCAGCCCGGCGGGCAGGCCGTCGACGAGCGTGTCGGTGCCGAACGTCAGCCACGGGTCCGGCAGGAGCACCGCCTGCAGGCAGCGCGCGATGCCCGACTTGCCGGAGCTGGAGCCGCCGTTGAGCACGATCACCTGGTGGGCCATCGGGCCAGGTTAGGGGCGGTGCCGGGCGGTCCGCGAGTCAATTGCCGTGCGGCGTGCGGCGGGCGAAGCGCCGGAGTCTGTGTTCCTCGGCGGGCAGCAGATTGGGGTTGGCGAGGCGCGCGGCGATCGCCTCGGCCATCCTCGGCGCCGGGTCGGTGGGGGCGGCGTGGAGGAACCCGGCGACGAAGACGCGCAGGCCGACGTTCCGGACGGGGCCCAGGCCGACGCCGCGCAGGATGGCGACGGTCAGGGCGGTGTCGGCGGCGGGGTCGCCCGCGGCGGCGTTGCTCCAGTCGATCAGCACCGGTCCGTCCGGGGTGAGGATGACGTTCTCCGGGTGCAGGTCCAGGTGGAGGACGCGGTCCCGGGCGGGATCCCCGGTGGTGAAGCGGCGGCCGAGCCAGCCGGGCGCCGGGACGGCGTGCAGGGACGCCTGCAGTCCGGCCAGCAACCGTCCGTGGGCGTGCGCCCGCCAGGGCCTGCGGGCCAGGTCCTGTGCCATGGTGGGCCCCGTCAGGCGGTCCATGACGAGGTCGGTGCCGTCCGCGTCGTGCACCCGGGGCACCGCGAACCCCACGCCGGCGAGGTGGGCCATCAGGCGGGCCTCCTCGTGGGCCGAACCGCCGTGCCGGTAGCGGCGCAGGACCCGCGTGCCGTCGAGGGCGTAGACGTCGGCGTCGCGGCCCGCGCCGATCAGCTCCACAGGGCCTTCGCCAGCTCGGCGGCCGGGGCCACGGTCCCGAAGCGCGGCAGGGCGAGCGTCACGGCGGCCTCGTGCTCCGCCGCGCTCAGCGCGGTCATCGCGTCCTCGGCGAAGTGGAGTGCGTACCCGTGGTCGGCCGCCGCGCGGGCCGTGGACTCGACGCCCATGTTCGTCGCGATGCCGGCGATCACGAGGGTGCCGACGCCGCGCTCCCGCAACTCCCCGTCCAGGCCGGTGCCGTGGAAGGCGCCCACGGTCCGCTTGACGATCACCAGGTCGCCCTCCCGCTCCAGCCCTTCGACGAGCTCGCTCCCCGGCGGCTGCTCGTCGACCCCGGGGCGCTCCACGCGCACCAGCACGACCGGTGCCCCCGCCTCCCGGAAGGCCGTCGCGAGTCCGAGCGACGCCAGCACGACCTCCTCGCCGGACCGCGGAGCCAACGGCAGCTCCACGATGCGTTCCATCAGGTCGATCACGACAAGTGCGGTGCGCTGGGGTTCGAGACGCGTCATGGGCACACCTTAAGTACCCCCGCCGCGCGTGCGCAGGGGCTCGCGGCCATCGGGTGCCCCCGCGCTCGGCCCACCTCGGTGTTCAGCCGCCGTCCGCTCCCTGCGCGGCCGTCTCGCGGGCCCAGCGGTAGTCGGCCTTGCCGCTGGGGGAGCGCTGGATGACGGGGGTGATGACGAGGCTGCGCGGCACCTTGTAGCCGGCGAGGCGGGCCCGGCAGTGGGTCTGGATCTCCTCCAGGGAGGGCGCCGGGGCGCCTTCGCGCAGCTGGACGACGGCCGATACGTGGTGGCCCCACTTCGGGTCGGGGACGCCTGCGACCAGGGCGTCGTACACGTCGGGGTGGGCCTTCAGCGCCTCCTCGACCTCCTCCGGGTAGACCTTCTCGCCGCCGGTGTTGATGCACTGCGAGCCGCGTCCGAGCACGGTGACGATGCCCTCGTCGTCGACGGTGGCCATGTCGCCGAGCAGCACCCAGCGCTCGCCGTCGCGCTCGAAGAAGGTCTGGGCGGTCTTGCCGGGGTCGTTGTAGTAGCCGAGCGGCACGTGGCCGCGCAGCGCGATGCGCCCGGGTTCCCCGGGGGCCACGGGCCAAAGGGAAGCGGGGTCGACGACGGCGATGTGCGCGCTGACGCGCAGCCGGAAGCCCCTGCGCGGACCGGAGTCGTCCGTGGCGGTGCCGTTGAAGCCGGACTCGGACGAGCCGAAGTTGTTGAGGATCATGCAGTTCGGGGCGAGCGCCTGGAACTGCGCGCGCACGGTCTCGGAGAGGATCGCGCCGGAGCTGGAAAGGCTGAACAGCGAGGAGACGTCGGTGTCCTTGAGCGGTCCGGCCAGGGCGTCGGCGAGGGGGCGCAGCATGGCGTCGCCGACCAGCGAGACGCTGGTGACCTTCTCGCGCTCGATCGTGCGCAGCACCTCCACGGGCGCGTACTTGCTGTGGACGACGACCTTCTGGCCGTAGTGGAAGCCGATGAAGGCGGTCAGCGTGGAGGTGCCGTGCATCAGCGGCGCGGTGGGGAAGAAGACCAGGCCCTCGCCGCCGGCCGCGACCCGTTCGGCGAGTTCCTCGGGGCGGGAGACGGGGACGCCGGTGGGGGCGCCGCCGCCCATGCCGGAGAAGAAGAGGTCCTCGTGGCGCCACATGACGCCCTTGGGCATGCCGGTCGTGCCGCCGGTGTAGATGACGAAGCGGTCGTCGGCGGAGCGGGCGGGGAAGTCGCGGGCGGGCGATCCGGAGGCCTCGGCTTCGGCGAAGCCGACCGGTGCGACGGCGGGTTCGGGCGCGTCCGGTGGCGCGTCGCCGACCCGTATCAGGTGGCGCAGCCGTTCGGTACGGGGCAGGGCCGCCGCGACGCGGCCGGTGAACCCGGCGTCGAAGACGAGCGCCGTGAGGTCGGCGTCGCGGTAGAGGTAGACGAGCTCGTCCGCCACGTAGCGGTAGTTGACGTTGACCGGGACGGCGCGGATCTTCATGCAGGCCAGCGCCGTCTGCAGGTACTCGACGCCGTTGAGGAGGTGCAGGCCCACGTGTTCGCCGGGGGCGACGCCGTGCGCCGCCAGGTGGTGCGCCAGGCGGTTGGCCGCCGCGTCGAGCTGCGCGTAGGTGAGCCGGCGCTCGGCCCCCGTGCCGGGGTGGTCGAGATGCACCAGCGCCTCGCGGCCGGGCACGGTGTCGGCGACCGACTCGAAGAGGTCGGCAAGGTTGTACTCCACGGCTCCTCCTCACCGGGGCCGGGGGACCGGGTGCGCGACCGGCTCCCAGCCGGTCATCAGAGCACCCCGCAGGGGGGCTGTGAAGGGGTCCCGCGGCAAGAATCTGACTGACAGTCAGAAAAGTATTGAACTCGACCTGCGCCTACTGCAACCTGTTCTAGGTCCGGTACGCGACGCGGGAGGACGGCGATGGGCGGCACCGAACACCTCACGGTGGAGCGCGTCGGCGCGACACTCGTACTGACCCTCAACCGGCCGGAGGCGCGCAACGCGCTCTCCCTGCCGATGCTCGTGGGCCTCCACGACGGCTGGCTGGAGGCCGACCAGGACGACGCGATCCGCTCCGTGGTCCTCACCGGCGCCGGCGGAGCCTTCTGCTCCGGCATGGACCTCAAGGCACTCGCCGCGAACGGCGGCATGGCGGGGCAGCAGTACCGGGAGCGGCTCACCGCCGACCCCGACCTGCACTGGAAGGCGATGCTGCGCCACCACCGCCCCCGCAAGCCGGTGATCGCCGCCGTCGAAGGGCCCTGCGTGGCCGGCGGCACCGAGATCCTCCAGGGCACCGACATCCGCGTCGCGGGCGAGAGCGCGGTCTTCGGCCTGTTCGAGGTGCGCCGCGGCCTCTTCCCCATCGGCGGCTCCACGGTCCGCCTCGCCCGCCAGATACCACGTACGCACGCCCTGGAGATGCTGCTCACCGGCCGCCCCTACACCGCCGCCGAGGCCGAGCGGATCGGGCTGATCGGCCACGTGGTCCCCGACGGCACCGCCCTGGACGAGGCGCTGGAGATCGCCGCACTGGTCAACGCCAACGGCCCGCTGGCCGTCGAGGCCGTCAAGGCCTCGGTCTACGAGACCGCGGAGATGACCGAGGCCGAGGGGCTGAGGTCCGAACTGGAGCGCGGCGGGCCCGTCTTCGCCACCGCCGACGCCAAGGAGGGCGCCAGGGCCTTCGGCGAGAAGCGCCCGCCCGTCTACCGCCGCGCCTGACACGGGAGGTCATCACCGCCATGCCCGAACCGCTCACCGCGCCCCTCGTCGTCGAGTTCCCCTTCACCCGCTCCCTCGGCCCGGTGCAGAGCGCCTTCCTCACCGGGTTGCGCGAGCGGACCGTCCTCGGCGTGCGCACCGGGGACGGACGGGTGCTCGTGCCGCCCGTCGAGTACGACCCGGTCACCGCCGAGGAACTGCGCGACCTCGTCGAGGTCGGCACCACCGGCACCGTCACGACCTGGGCCTGGAACCCGTCGCCGCGGCCGCAGCAGCCGCTGGCCACCCCCTTCGCCTGGGTGCTGGTCCGCCTCGACGGCGCCGACACCGCGCTGCTGCACGTCCTGGACGCACCCGGCCCGGAGGCGGTGCGCACCGGCATGCGCGTCCGCGTCCGCTGGGCCGGACGGCGCACCGGCGCCGTCACCGACATCGCGTGCTTCGAACCCGCCGCGGACGCCGCCGCCGCCGGGGAGACCGTGGCGACCGCGCACACCGGCGCGTTCGCCGAACCCGTCACCGGCATCACCGTGCCCGCCCGGCTGGAGTACACCTACGCCCCGGGCCGGGCCCAGAGCCGCTACCTCGCCGCCCTCGCCGGGCACCGCACCGTCGGCGAGCGGTGCCCCTCCTGCCGCAAGGTCTACGTCCCGCCCCGGGGCGCGTGCCCCACCTGCGGCGTCGCCACCGACGAACAGGTCGAGGTCGGCCCGCGCGGCACGGTCACCACCTTCTGCATCGTCAACATCAAGGCCAAGGGCGTCGACATCGAGGTGCCCTACGTCTACGCCCACATCGCCCTCGACGGCGCCGGCCTCGCCCTGCACGGACGCATCGGCGGCATCCCGTACGACCAGGTGCGCATGGGGCTGCGCGTGGAGCCCGTCTGGACCGGCGACGGACGCTACCCCGACCACTACCGGCCCACCGGCGAGCCCGACGCCGACTACGACGCCTACAAGGAGCTGCTGTGACCACGGCGACCAGTCCGCAGGCGCGCCGGGAGGTGGCCATCGTGGCCTTCGCCCAGACCCGGCACGTGCGCGACAGCGCAACCCTCTCCGAGGTCGAGATGCTGATGCCGGTGCTGCACGAGGTGCTGGGCCAGGTCGGCCTCACCGCGGGGGAGATCGGCTTCACCTGCTCGGGCTCCTGCGACTACCTGGCGGGCCGGGCCTTCTCCTTCACCATGGCGCTGGACGGGGTCGGGGCCTGGCCGCCGATCTCCGAGTCGCACGTGGAGACCGACGGGGCGTGGGCGCTGTACGAGGCCTGGGTCAAGCTCCTCACCGGCGAGGCCGACACCGCCCTGGTCTACTCCTACGGCAAGTCCTCGCCGGGGCGGCTGCGGGACGTGCTGACCCGCCAGCTCGACCCCTACTACCTGGCACCGCTGTGGCCCGACTCCGTCGCCCTGGCCGCGCTCCAGGCCCAGGCGCTGATCGACGCGGGCGACACGGACGAAACCGCGCTCGCCGCCGTCGCCGGCCGCAGCCGGACCGCCGCCGGGGGCAATCCGTACGCCCAGGAGTCCGGCGACCGGCCGCAGGGCGCGTACGTGGTGCGGCCGCTGCGCCGGGGCGACTGCCCGCCGGTCGGCGACGGCGCGGCCGCGGTGGTGCTGGCCGCCGGGGACACCGCCCGGCGGCTGTGTGAGCGCCCCGCCTGGATCCGCGGCATGGACCACCGCATCGAGGCCCACGCGCTCGGCGTCCGCGACCTCACCGACTCACCCTCCGCCCGGCTGGCCGCGGAACGCGCCGGGGCCTTCGACGCACCCGTCGACACCGCGGAGCTGCACGCCCCCTTCACCTCCCAGGAGGTCGTGCTCCGCAAGGCACTCGGCCTGGGGGACGACGTCACGGTCAACCCCTCGGGCGGCCCGCTCGCCGCGAACCCCGTGATGGCCGCCGGCCTGATCCGGCTCGGCGAGGCCGCCGCCCGCATCCACCGCGGCGAGTCCCGCCGCGCGCTCGCCCACGCCACGTCCGGGCCCTGCCTGCAGCAGAACCTGGTCGCCGTCCTGGAAGGAGAGGACCGATGAGCGCGGTGACCGGCAAGGAACCCGTCGCGGTCGTCGGCGTCGGCCAGACCCACCACACCTCGGCGCGGCACGACGTGTCCATCGCGGGACTCGTCCGCGAGGCGGCGCAGCGTGCCCTGGTGGATGCCTCGATGACCTGGGCGGACGTCGACGCCGTCGTCATCGGCAAGGCCCCGGACTTCTTCGAGGGCGTGATGATGCCGGAGCTGTACCTCGCCGACGCCCTCGGCGCGGTCGGCAAGCCCATGATGCGGGTGCACACCGCGGGTTCCGTGGGCGGCTCCACCGCGCTCGTCGCGACCAGCCTGGTCGCCGCGCGGGTGCACCGCACGGTCCTGACGCTCGCCTTCGAGAAGCAGTCCGAGTCCAACGCGATGTGGGGGCTGTCGCTGCCCGTCCCCTTCCAGCAGCCCCTGCTGGCCGGGGCGGGCGGGTTCTTCGCGCCGCACGTGCGCGCCTACATGCGGCGCACCGGCGCGCCCGACACCGTCGGCGTCCTCGTCGCGTACAAGGACCGGCGCAACGCGCTGAGGAACCCGTACGCCCATCTGCACGAGAAGGACATCACCCTGGAGAAGGTGCGTTCCTCGCCCATGCTCTGGGACCCGATCCGCTACTCCGAGACGTGCCCGTCCTCCGACGGCGCCTGCGCGATGGTGCTCACCGACGGGGCGGGCGGGCGCCGCGCCCCCGGACCGGTGGCCTGGGTGCACGGCGGGGCGATGCGCAGCGAGCCCACGATGTTCGCGGGCAAGGACTTCGTCAGCCCCCGGGCCGGACGCGACTGCGCGGCCGACGTCTACCGGCAGGCGGGCATCACCGATCCGCGGCGGCAGATCGACGCCGTGGAGATGTACGTGCCCTTCTCCTGGTACGAGCCGATGTGGCTGGAGAACCTCGGCTTCGCCCAGGAGGGCGAGGGCTGGAAGCTCACCGAGTCGGGGGTGACGGAGCTCGACGGCGACCTGCCCGTCAACCCTTCGGGTGGTGTGCTGTCCACCAACCCGATCGGCGCCTCGGGGATGATCCGCTTCGCCGAGGCGGCCCTCCAGGTGCGCGGCACGGCGGGCGGGCACCAGGTGGACGGGGCACGGCTGGCGCTGGGCCACGCCTACGGCGGGGGTTCGCAGTTCTTCTCCATGTGGGTGGTCGGCTCCGGACACCCCGGAGAGTGAAGCGGGCATGAACCGGTACCGGGTCCGGGCAGGTTCTTCCATGACCTGTCCGGGCCCCGGCACGGTCGCTAGGCTGGCCCGGACGACGGAGTCGGGAGGAGAGCGGACGTGGCCGAGAGCACGATCGGATCGCCGTTGGCCAACGGGAAGAAGCCGCAGCTTGATCTGGCCAACGCAACATGGCAGTCGAGCAGCCAGGGCACAGGAGACGTCCAGATCGCCTTCGTCGAGGGCTACATCGCCATGAGGGACGGCCGGAGCCCCGAGGGGCCCTCGCTGATCTTCACCCCGGCGGAATGGCGGGCCTTCGTCCTCGGGGCCCGCGACGGCGAGTTCGACCTCACCTGACGGAAGCTCACGGGCGCGCCGGGCAGCCCGTCCCGTCCACGACGACGGGCTGCCGGCGCACCCGGCCCGGCGCGCCCCGGGGGCCTTGGTGTCCCCGGTTCCCGCGCCCGCGGTACGTCCCCGGGGAATGCACCTGACACGCCGTCGTACCGCTACCGGTCCGGCATGTGCCGGGGGCATCACGGTGACGCGTTCCCGCACGTGGGCGCACCTGATCGAGCACGGACGATCATTCCGCGGACGATTGTGAACAGCCGTCACCACTTCGCATTTATGTACTCACGCAGGGTCCCTGGTGGCGTACGCTGAGGTGCCACCGGACAGGTGTCCGAGCATCACCGTCGCGCCCCGGCGCGCGCCGGATCAGGGGCAGGGGGTGCACTATGGCGCGGCGCACACCGAAGTCCCGGCGACCGCTCCTCGAACGCGAGGCCGAGCTCGTGGCCGTCGACGAGGCGCTGGCCGAACTCACGGG
The DNA here is from genome assembly GCA_036013505.1 of Streptomyces sp. NBC_00510. NCBI lineage: Bacteria > Bacillati > Actinomycetota > Actinomycetes > Kitasatosporales > Streptomycetaceae > Streptomyces > Streptomyces sp. NBC_00510. The sequence continues at coordinate 7,808,245 of CP107851.1, forward strand.
CATACGGGCCGAGGGGGACCACCCCCGCGCCGGCACACGGCGCGGCGGCGTGCTCGCCTTCGCGGCCCCCGCGGGCCTCGGCAAGACGACCCTGCTCGCGGAGACCCGGCGCCGGGCCTCCGCCCTCGGCTGCACCGTCCTGTACGCCCGCGGCGGCGACCAGGAACAGGGCGTCGCCTTCCACGTCGCCCGCCAGCTGCTGCAGCCGCAGCTCGCCGGAGCCGGTGACGGGGTGCTCCGCACCACCCTCGGCAGCTGGTACGGCATCGTCGGCCCCGCCCTGGGGCTGTGCACCGACGGCGAGGGCGCGCCCCCGGACCCGCAGGGCCTCGCGGACGGACTCGACTGGGTCCTCACCCACATCGCCGTCCGGCGTGCCCCCGTGGTCCTCGTGCTCGACGACGCCCACTGGGCCGACCCCGAGTCCCTGGGCTGGCTGGCCGCCTTCGCACCGCGCGCCGAGGAACTCCCCATGCTCGTCGTCGTGGCCTACCGCCCCGACGAACTCCCCGCCCACGCCGAGGCGTTCCGCGGCCTGCCCGACCGCTCCGGCACCCGCCCGCTCGGCCTGGAACCGCTCAGCGCCGCCGCCATCGGCCGGCTCATCCGCGACGCCGTGGGCGACCACGCCGACGACGCGTTCTGCCGCGAGGCCTGGGCCGTCACCGCCGGCAACCCCTTCGAGGCCGTGGAGCTCACCGCCAAGGTCCTCGACCGGGCGCTGCGCCCCGACGAGTCCAGCGCGCACCTCCTGCGCGACCTCGCCGCCGCCGCCAAGGGCAGCGGACTCATCGCCCGCCTGGAACGTCTGGGCACCTCCACCGTCCGCATGGCGTGGGCCGCGGCCGTCCTCGGCACGTCCATCTCGCCGGCGATCGCCGCGAGCGTGGCGGGCCTGGGCGGCGAGGAGGCAGCCGACGCCGCGGACCGGCTCCGCAAGGCCCGCATCCTCACCGGCAGCGACGTCCTGGAGTTCGTCCACCCCCTCATCGCCACCGCCGTGTACCGGGCGATCCCCGACGCCGTCCGGGTCGCCCTGCACGGCCAGGCCGCCTGGTCCGTCGTGGACGCCGGGCTCGGACCCTCCGCCGCCGCCCGCCACCTGCTGGAGACCCACCCCGAGGGCGACCCCTGGGTCGTCGGCCAGCTGCGCCAGGCCGCCCGGGACACCGCCCGGGCCGGCGCCCCCGACGCGGCCCGCCGCTACCTCGCGCGGGCCCTGCGCGAGCCGCCCCCGTTCGAGGACCGGGCCGCCGTGCTGTTCGAGCTCGGCTGCTCCTCCCTGCTCACCGAGCCGGCGACCACCGTCAACCATCTGCGCGCCGCGCTCGAGGAGCCCGTCGTCGACCCGGCGCTGCGCGACGCGATCACCTACCGGCTCTCCCAGGCGCTGGCCCACTCCGACCGGCTCGGCGAGGCCGCGGACACCGTCGGACAGGCCGCCCGGACCGCCACCAACGCGCGGGCCCGGCTGCGGATGCAGGAAGAGCAGTTCATGTGGGACGCCTTCCGCTCCGACGAACCCGACTCCCCGGCCCGCTCCCGCCGGCTGGCCCGCCTGGCCGACCGGCTGACCGGACGCGACCTGACCGAGCGCTACATCATCGGCCTGCGCGCCTGGGACGCCACCCTGCGCGGCGAGCCCGCCGAGACCGCGCTGCGGCACTCCGACCGCGCCCTTGACGGCGGACTGCCCTGGGCCAGCGAGGACTTCGGCTTCGAGGTCCCGGTCCTCGTCGCGATGACGTACATGTACGCCGACCGGCCCGGCCGCGCCGAGGAGCTCTTCGCCGCCGGCATCGGCGACTACGAGCGCCAGGGATGGCGCGGCGCCCACCTCGCCTTCGGCTACTCCCTGCTCGGGTACGTGCGTTACCGCCGCGGGCGCCTCGCCGAGGCCGAGGACTTCGCCCGCGACGGCCTTCGGCTCGCCGACCGCGTCGGCCGCGGCACCCCGGTCGTCTGGTACACCGTGGCGATCCTCGTCGAGATCCTGCTCGCCCGGGGCCGGCTCCGCGAGGCCGCGGCCCTCGCCGAGGAGTACGACTTCTGCGAGCCCTTCCCGGCGGCCGTCACCTTCCCCGACGCCCAGACCGTCTACGGCGAACTGCTGCTCGCCCGGGGCATGGTCAACGAGGCCATCGCCCAGCTCGAGTCGTGCGGCCGCCGGCTCGACCCCCGGGGCATGCGCAATCCCGCCTGGTCCCCGTGGAAGCTCCACCTCGCCCTCGCCGAGGCACGGGACACCCCGGAGCGGGCCCGTGCCACCGCCGCCGACGCCGTCGAACGCGCCCGCCAGTACGGCACCGCGTCCTCGATCGGCCAGGCGCTGCGGGTCTCCGCCGAGGTGGCCGCGGAATCCGACCGGCTCAAGCTGCTGCAGGAGGCGGTCACGCACCTGGAGCGCTCACCGGCCGGCTACGAGCTGGCCCGGGCCCTGGTCGACCACGGTGCCGCCCTGCGCCGCGAGGCCCGGCTCCACGAGGCGGCCGAGCAGCTCTACCGGGGCCTGGAGACCGCCGTCCACTGCGGTGCCGACCAACTGGCCGAGCGCGCCCGCGACGAACTCGCCGCCGCCGGACTGCGTCCACGCAGGCTCCGTACGACGGAGACCGACGCCCTCACCGCCCAGGAACGGGTGGCCGCCTCGCGGGCCGCCCGCGGTGAGGACGACGAGCAGATCGCCGCAGGTCTGGACACCGACGTGGAGGGCGTCACCCGTCTGCTCTCCGCCGTCTACCGCAAGATCGGCACCGACCGGGCGGGCCTGTCCCGGGCGCTGGCCCCGTAGCGACGCGACCCCGGGCACACGGGCGGCCCGGGGACCGTACGATGGGCGCATGTCGTTCCTCCGCCGCCGCAGCGCCGCAACGCCCACAGGGCCGGAATTCGACGTCCTGGCCATGGACCCGGGCGACTGGCCGGGCGAACTCGGCGCCGGGCTGCTGCCCGGGGAGGACGGCAGTTGCCAGGGCATCTTCCTGCGCTACGACCTCTTCGGCGGGCGCGGTCCCGCCATGCTGATCGGCAACCTCCCCGAGGGCTCGCCCGCCCGCGACCTCGAAGAGGGCCAGATCCCCTTCGAGGTCGCCCAGCTGCTGCTGGCCCTCGGCAACGACGAGCCGGTCGAGGTCGTCGGCACCGAGGACACCCCGGTCATGCACGGTGACAACCTGCTGATCGTGCGCAAGGTGAAGCTCTCCGAGGGGCGCATCGCCTGCACGCAGTTCGACCGCAGCGACGGCGTCCAGGTCACCATCGCGACCTGGGACCGCCCGATCACCGACGACCTCTACCAGTTGCTCAAGCCCCTCCCCGCGGAGATGTTCCAGCAGGGCTGAGCGGGGCCCAGGAGGGCCGCAGGGTCACGTCCTCGGCCTTGACCCAGGCCACCCGGTGGCCGAACTGGATCTCGTAGTAGAGCTGCTCCCCCCGCACCACCACGTGCTGGGAGGCGTCGAAGGTGACCGCCCGGTAGTACTCGCCGTGCGTGGCCAGGCCCACCGCGTAGCTCTGGCCCGCGAGCAGCTTGTACGGCAGCGGGGAGTCCGGCTGCACCGGGACGCCCGCGGGGTAGGCGGACGCCTCCGGGTAGGCGCGCCCGTACACCGGGACCTCGGCGCGGCCCTCCTTCGGCGTGACCAGCCGGCCCGTGGCCGGCAGGGCGGTCCGGTGCGCCCTGGGGTCGTGGAACCAGGCCTTCTGGCCCAGGTACCAGATCGCCGTCCAGTCCCCGCGCCGCCCGGCCACCGCGAACTGCTGGCCGGTCGAGGCACGGGCGCCGGTGTCGTTCACCCCGGTCGTGGAGGGGGCCTCCCCGTGCAGACCGACGTCCTTGACGAGCGGGGCGTCCTCGCGGGGCTCGGTGTAGAGCCGGACGGCCGTGGAACCGCGGGACGGGCAGGTGTCACCGGCGCTCGCGCACCCCGTGTAGACGGGCCGGTTGGAGACGTAGTCCGGGTCGATCGTCACCAGGGCGCTGCCCGGCCCGGCGGTCTGCCGGAAGGGCGCTCCCAGGAGCTGGAAGTAGTGCGCCCAGTCCCAGTACGGGCCGGGGTCGGTGTGCATCCCCGGGATGTTCGCGGGGGTCGGTCCCGGGACGTTGTCGTGGCCCAGGATGTGCTGCCGGTCCAGCGGGATGCCGTAACGCCCGGCCAGGTAGCGGACCAGCCGGGCCGACGCCCGGTACATGGCCTCGGTGTACCAGGCGCCGGGATCGGTGAGGAAGCCCTCGTGTTCGATGCCGACGGACTTGGCGTTGACGTACCAGTTGCCCGCGTGCCAGCCGACGTCCTTGGTCCTCACGTGCTGGTCGACGTGGCCGTCCGCGGAGCGGATCGAGTAGTGCCACGCGAGGTAGTCCGGCTTCTGCACCAGCTGGAGGGTGGTGTCCCAGGTGGCCTCGGTGTCGTGGACGACGATGTAGTCGATCTTCTGGTCGTGCGGGCGGTCGGCGAGGTCGTGGTTGCCGTAGTCGCCCGTGCCGTACTCCTCGTACGGGGCCGGGAGCCATTCGCACGCGATCGTGCGCGGGCACTCCGTCCCGTCCGCGGCGACGGTGCGCAGACCCAGGGAGCGGAGCTGGGCGGTCTCCGGCGCGAGCCCGGGGTGCGCGGCGAGGGTGAGGCCCTCCCCGTCGTCCGTGGTGCGCGTGACGCCCTCGCGGATGACCTGGAAGACGTCGTCGGCGAAGACCGACGCCGTGGCGGTGTCGTCGGCGCCCGAGTAGCGCGCCACCGCGCCGTACCAGCGGGCCGGGTCCGGACTCAGGGGTGCGCCCAGCGACTTCTGGGCCTGGGCCAGCAGCGCCGCGCCCCCCTCGACGTTGGCCGCCGGGTCCTCGCGCAGCTCCTCGGCGCTCAGCCCGGTCAGCCCGGCGGCGCGGTCCAGCGTGGTGAGCGTCGAGGGCAGCGCGCGGGTGTCCGCGGCGGGCAGCCCCACGTCGGCGAGGGGACGTCCCACGTCGCCGCGCGGGTCGTCACCGCCATCGCCCCGCCGGGGCACATCGGTGAGCGCCGTCCGGGCGTCCGTGAGGTGCATGGGGCCGTATCCGGCGGTGACGCTGGGCAGTCCGCGGTGGGTGTCCCAGCGCGATTCCAGGTAGGCCACGCCCATCAGCACGCTCTCCGGGACGTGATGACGTTCCGCGGCGTCCTGGAAGGCCTGCCGGAGCGGTGCGTCCCGCTCCTGCGGGGTCGCGCCGGCCGCGGGCAGCGGCGACAGCGCGGAGAGCAGGGCGCCGACGGCCACGGTGACCGTTGCGGCGGTGACGACCTTGCGCGGGCGTCTCGCGTTGTGGGGGGTTCCTCGCACTGCAGCCTCCTGTGGTGACGCACGGGGCCGTTCGGCACCACAGAGGTATCCGTTGGTCGACGATCCGTCAACTAGGCGCTGTGGAGGCTGTTTACGCATGTCAGCGCCCGTGCCGGGAGCTTTCCCCGCACGGGCGCCATGGCCTGCGGTGCGTCAGTGGACTGGACCACCGGCGGTGCCGTCCCGGCCGTGAGGCCGCCCGGGCGGCACCGCGACGGCACCGGAGGACCCTCCCCTGGTCCCCGGGTCCGCGACCGCGGTGCTCCGCCGTCCACCACGCACCGGTTCCTCCTCTTCCGTCCGGGAACCGGCCGGAAGGTCACCTCGTGCCGACGGCGGCCCTGACGGCCCGCCGGGCGAGGCCCGCGTCGTCGTGCAGCCGGCGCAGCAGCAGGCGCTGCTCCTCGCCGGCCTCGGCCGCGCCCGGACCCGCCGGGACGGTGCTGCGCATCGTGCGCTGCACGGCCGTCTCGTAGGTGCGGATCTCGCGGGTGACCACCAGCATCAGGTTCACCAGGAAGGCGTCACGCGCGATCGGTCCGGCGGCCTGCGCCATCTGGCTGATCTGCCGCCGGGTGACCGGGTCGTCGCCCAGGATCATCCAGAGCACCGCCAGGTCGTAGCCGGGCAGGTACCAGCCGGCGTGCTCCCAGTCGACCAGCACCGGACCGGCCGGGGAGAGCAGGATGTTGGAGAGCAGGGCGTCGCCGTGGTTGAACTGGCCCTGTGCGTGCGCCAGTCCGTGCAGCAGCTTCTGCAGGTCGCCCATGTCCCGGTCGGTGAGCAGTCCCAGCTCGTGGTAACGGGACAGCCGCGCCGCGTAGTCGACGGGGGCGTCGAAGATCCCGGCCGGCGGACGCCACATGTTGACCCGGGAGATCGCGCTGAGCGCCATCCGCACGTCGGCCCGCGGCGGGGCCTCCGAGGGGTGCCGCTGCAGGGCCGCGACCCGTCCGGGCATGCGCTCCAGCACGAGCGTGCAGCTCTCGGGGTCGGCGGCGATCAGCCGCGGCGCCCTGACCGGCGGCCGGTGCCGTACGAACGCCCGGTACGCGCCGATCTCGTGCCGGTACCGCTCCACCCAGGCGGGGGAGTGGTCCAGCAGGCACTTGGCGACCGCGGGGGCACGGCCGGAGGTGCCGACCAGCAGCACCGAGCGGCCGCTGCGCCGCAGCATCTGGACGGGCGTGAACTCGGGACAGATGCGCTGCACCGAGGCGATGGCCGAGCGCAGCTGCGCGCCTTGGGGACCGGTCAAGTCGAGCCTCCCGCTGAGCGGGTGGGAGGTCCCCGGCGCGCCCCTGCGCGGAGCGGGCAGCACCGGACGAGGACGTATGGCGGTCCCTGTCCCGGTGAACCCCGGGAGCTGGGTCGGCCGGGGCGGTGCGGACACGGAGGACGATGCTGAATACATATGGGGAGACAGATCCCTTCGTGTGCCAACGAGCTCTTGACGAGGTGGCGGGGCCGGCGCGTGGACGGATCCGGAGCCGGAGTCGGCGTCCGGTCCCGCACCCTGGGGAATGCGGGTCCGGGCCGGCGGTCCGAACTGTCCACGCGCCGTACGCCCCTCGCGTACCAGTACGCACATGCCTCTCGAGTTGTTCAACGCTGATCGGCGTTTTTCGAAAGTTGTTCATATGCGACCGTTCGCGAGCCGGCGGTTGCCGGGCCGGGTGGCGCGTTCCTACCTGACCACCGCATGCGGGTGGCAGACCATCTGGCGCACCCTGGCGAACCATGGCGAATGCTCGCGGGGGCGCTGACCGGCCGTTAGTGTCAACAGTGCCGAGGAACCTGGGGGCTTGGATGGACAAGGAAGCCAACACACGGCTAGCGGACCTGTTCGCACTTACCGGATGGTCCAAGGGAGAGCTCGCGAGACTCGTCAACCGGCAGGCGGCGGCCATGGGCCACCCGCAGCTGGCGACGGACACCTCGCGCGTGCGCCGCTGGATCGAGACCGGGGAATCCCCCCGCGAACCCGTCCCCACCGTGCTGGCCGCCCTGTTCACCGAGCGTCTCGGCCGTGTCGTAACCATCGAGGATCTCGGGTTCGGCCGGCATCGGCGTACGGGAAGGAAGCAGGCCGTCAGCGCCGACGGACTGCCCTGGCCACCGGAGCGAACAGCCGCGGTCCTCACCGAATTCACGGGAATGGACCTCATGCTCAACCGACGCGGTCTGGTGGGCGCGGGAGCCGCGCTTGCCGCGGGTTCCGCACTCAGCAGCGCCATGTACGACTGGCTGCACACCGATCCGGCGCTCGCGGCCGACGCCCCCACCACCAACGACCCCTTCGACGCCGACGCCGTCTCCTACGACCGATACGAGGCGGCCCCGGTCGGCTCCCATGAGATCGAGGCGCTGGAGCGCTCGGTCGAGGTGTTCCGCGCCTGGGACGCCTCCCGCGGCGGCGGACTGCAGCGCAAGGCGGTCGTCGGACAGCTCAACGAGGTGGGCGGCATGCTCGCCTACCACCACCCCGAGCACCTCAAGCGCAGGCTCTGGGGCGTGGCCGCCAACCTCGCCGTCCTGGCGGGCTGGATGTCCCACGACGTGGGCCTGGAGCCCACCGCCCAGAAGTACTTCGTCATCGCGGCGCACGCCGCACGGGAGGGCGGGGACCGGCCCAGGGCCGGCGAGGCGCTCTCCCGCGCCGCCCGGCAGATGGTCCACCTGGGACGGCCGGACGACGCACTGGACCTGATGAAGCTGGCGCAGTCCGGCTCCGGGCACGAGACCCTGCCGCGCACCCGCGCCATGCTCTGCACCATCGAGGCCTGGGCACAGGCCTCCATGGGCCACGGCCAGGCGATGCGCCGCACCCTGGGCAAGGCCGAGGACCTCTTCGCCACCGACCGCGGCGACGTCCCGCCGCCGAGCTGGATGCAGATGTTCGACGAGGCCGATCTGCACGGCATGCAGGCGCTGGCGTACCGCACCCTCGCCGAGTACGAGCCGCTGGCGGCGCGGACGGCGCAGCAGCACGCCAAGCACGCGCTGGAACTGCGGGGCAAGGGCCGCGACCGGTCCAACATCTTCGACTACATCTCGCTGGCCTCGGCCTGCTTCATCGCCGACGACCCGGAGCAGGCGGACCGCTACGCGCGACTGGCGCTGCTGACCATAAGGCAGAACTCGTCGCTGCGGACCTGGGACCGGCTGCGGGAGATGTACCGGCTGACGGCCCGCTACTCCGACTTCACCAGGATCCAGGACCTGCGTGAGGAGATCGAGATCGCGCTGCCGAGCGGCCCCAAGCGCAGGGGCCCCGCGATCTGAGGAGACCCACGCGGAGGACGTGGACATCGATGAGCGGGACCAGCCGACTCGACGCCGAATGAGCCGGCTCTCCCGGATGTCGTCCCCATGTCGACACATCGACATGGGAACACGTCGACTGTGGACCGGCGGGCCCGTGGACCAGTGGACCAGCGGACCAGTGGGCCCATGGACCTCAGTGGAACTTGGCGATGAGCACGCAGGCGTCGTCCTCGCGCTCGGGGGCGCCGAGTTCCTCCACCACGATGCGCACGCACTCCTGCGGGGTGCGGGCCTGCGCGAACCTCGGGCCTAGCTCCAGCAGGCGTCGCACCGCGTTGGCCGAGTCCGCGGCCGCCATGGAAACGGAGCGGCGCGGCAGCAGGCCGTCGGTGTGCAGCACCAGCAGGTCGCCGGGGAGCAAGCGCTCGGTGGCCTGGCCGTACTGGGCGCCCGAGGTGGCGCCCAGCAGCACGCCCTCGGGCGCGTCGAGCGGTCGCCCCGTCCCGTCGCGGAACAGCAGCGGGGCGGGGTGTCCGGCCTGAGCCCACACCAAAGAGCGGTCCTCGGGGCGGTAGCGGCAGCACAGGGCGCTGCCCAGGGCGGGCTGCGCGGAGCTGTCCAGCAACTGGTTGAGCCCGCCCAGCAGCGGGGCCGGGTCCAGCCCCGTCATCGCCATGCCGCGCAGCGCGCCGAGCAGCATGGCCATGCCGGAGGTGGCGGAGACCCCGTGCCCGGTGAGGTCGCCCACGGTGAGCAGCGCGGAACCGTCGGGCAGGTGCAGCGCGTCGTACCAGTCGCCGCCGACGAGCGCGCCGGTGGAGGACGGGAGGTAGTGGGCGGCGAGGTCGACCGTGGTGGGGCCGCCGTCCTGCGGGAACCGCAGGGAGCCGCGCCACGGCGGCAGTACGGCCTCCTGCAGCTCGACCGCCAGCCGGCGCTCGGTCTGCGCGATCTGCCGCTCGCGCTGCAACGAGTCACGGGTCTCGCGCAGCGTCCGCTGGCTGCGGCGCAGTTCGCTGACGTCGCGGAGCACCGCCCACATGGAGGCGGTGGCGCCGGCGGCGTCGAGCACCGGCTCGCCCACCATGTGCACCGTACGCACGGCACCGTCCGGGCGGACGATGCGGAACTCGCAGTCGATCGGCCGGGCGTCCACCAGGCAGCCGGTCACGGCCGCGGTGAGGGTCTGCTGGTCCTCGGCGAACAGCCAGGAGGGCAGTTCGTCCAGGGTCAGCGGCCCGTCCTCGCGGGTGCGCCCGAAGATGCGGTAGAGCTCCTCCGACCACTGGACACCGTCCGTGACCAGGTCCCACTCCGCGCTGCCGGCCCGCCCCAGGGCCTGCACGGCACCGGCGACCGGCGTGGGGACGGGGACCTCCCGGGCGGACCGGCCCGCGTAGGCGGCGCCGCCGGGCTCGGTGCCCGTCTCCCGGTCGCCGAGGACGGGGATGCCGTCCCGCAGCTGCCCGAGGTGCGCACCCAGGTCGTCGAGCTGGTGGACGGCGAGGTCGCACAGCGCGCGCTGCCAGCGCAGCTGCGGGTCCTCCTCGTCCTCGGCGGCGGCGTCACGGCGAACGGCGTCGACCTTGCCGCGCAGCTGGCGGGTCTGGGAGATGAGCGCGTCCACGGTGCCGGGCTCAGGCTTCGCGGTGGCGCGGTCCTCATGCAAATGGGGCGGCATGACGCTCTCCGAACATGTCTCCGAACCGGGCGCCGGCCTCAACGGGGCCGTACGGATGGGCCAGTCACGACTCTTGCACAAGGAGTGATGGCCCGTAAGGGTTTCTGCAATACCCGATCCGGTGGTGCTACCGGCATATGCCAGGAGCCTGGAGTGCCGCCACGCTCGGAGAACTCGGCGGAATGCCTCGGTCCGGGTAAGCTGCGGGACTCCGGCCGCGAGCGTGCCCGCGAGCCGCCCGGGTGCCGCGCAAAGGGTTTGAACCCGGGACGATCTGCGAAGATACCTCGCAGCCGGTAACGGGAAATCCCGTTGCCAACCAACTCCCCGCACCGGATGCTGACCTCATGTTCGACCCCGACATAGCGCCCAGCGGTACCCTTCTCGGCCTCCTCCAGAGAGGACGCGGGGACGGGACCCTGCACGCCCTCGCGGCGCAGCGAGCCGACGCGCTCGCCGCGCTGGAGCAGTGCGTCCTGCGCGACCCCCGTCACGACTGGCGCGTGGAGTCCCGCTCCCTCTATTACGCGCGCCTCTACTCGGAGCTCGAGGGCTCGCTCGACGGGATCGAACAGCACCTCTTCCACCCCGACGACATCATCAGCCCCGACGAGCACCGCTGCGGCCTGGCCCTGTCCGTCCTCGGTCACCTCGCCGGTTACGGCCGCCGGGACGCGGCCCTGCTGCTGCGCCGCTACGCCGCCACCGGCGGCAACTGGGAGTGGGCCCTGGACGAGCTCGCCGTACGTGACGGGGACGACGCGCTGCGTGCGCTCGGCCCGGCCGTGCTCGCCCGCTTCCCGCTCACCACGGAGGGTGACGCCCAGCTCGCCGCCGCGCTCCGCGAGGCGTACGAGCCACGGCCCTGGCGCTTGTGGGCCGAGGATCCCGACCCCGCCGTCTCCGAACGGGTGCGCAAGGCATCGGAACAGACCGCCTTCGACCGCTGGCAGCGCCAGATGCGGCCCGCCGGGCCGACGCCGGGCTGGAGCGTGGGCGCCGTCCTCGAATGGGCCCAGGAAGGCCTTGCCGCCCATCCGCCGCAGCACCGCGACGCCCCCGCCGCCCGCTGCCTCGCCGCCGTCGCCGGCCCCGAGGACCGCGAGGAGCTCGTCCGCGCGGCCCGCGGCGGTCCCGAGGCGGCCCGCGCGGCCGCACTCCGCCACCTCTCCGACCGCCAGGACCGCGAGGCCCTCGACCTCATCGAGGCCGCCGCCCTCAGCGAGTCCGAGCTCGTCGCCCGCGCCGCCGTCGAGTCCTTCGAGCGGATGCGCAGCATCGCCGCCCTCACCCGGGCCCGCGCCTGGTCACGCCGCGAGGACGTGCTCGGCGCGACCGCCGCCCGCATGCTCGCCTGCCGCGGCGGCGAACAGGACGCCGACCGCGTCCTCGGCGCCCTGCGCCGCCTCGTCCAGCGCGAGGGCGCCGACGCCGAGGGCCTCGCCGTGCTCGTGGAAGGGGCCGGCCGGCTCTCCATCGAGTGCGCCGCCCCCGTCCTGCGCCACGTCTACCGCGAGACGAGCTCCTCACAGCTGCGCGGCGTCGCCGCCCACGCCCTCGCCCGCACCGACCCCTGCTTCGGCGCCGGCCTCGCCGTCGAGTGCCTGTGGGACTGCGAGGAGACCACCCGCGAACTCGCCGCCCGCACGGCCACGACCTCGGACGTCCGGGTCCTGGCCCGCCTGCGCAGTCTCGCCGCCGATCCCGCGGAGGAGGCCGAGGTCCAGACCGCGGTCCGCGGCCGCCTCAGCTCCGGCGACCCCGCGCGGTAGGCCCCGCCTCCCCGGCCGCGGGTGGGGCCGGACCGGATGTACGGGTGTGACCTGCCACTGCTGAGTCCGGCCTTCACCCGAGGCAGCCCGCCGTGGGCGTCGGCGCCGGCCGGTCCGGGGAGTGGGCCTGGGCCCGGGAGCACGGCAGTTGGAGTTGCGTCGAGGACGAGCGGCCGGTCCTCGACGTATCGGCGGGGACGCGGGCGCTGCACGCCGACGGCACCGACACCCTGCTGGGCCTCCACCCGGACCACCACACCGGCCGCGATCCCCGGCGGTTCACCCCCGCCCCGCGTGCCCTGGGAGCTCTACCCGAGGACGAGGACCACGGCCCCCTGGGTCCGCGCGGCCCGTTCCACCGCCTCGCCGAAGGACTCGGCGTCGGCCTCCCGCACGCCGACCCGAACGCCGGCCCCGTGCCCGTCGCCGGACTCCTGCCCGGACCGGCGCGCGGCGCCCGACGCCGCCCGGCCCGGCGTCCGGGGGAGACCGAGGGCCGCCGACGCGGTCGGAAGGCCCGATCCGGAGCCAACGCTCACGGCACGTTCCCCAAGGTGAAAGATCCACGTGACCCGGACAACGCCCGGGGAGCCGACAACGTCCGTATGCGAGTAGCCATCGTCACAGAGTCCTTCCCACCCGACGTCAACGGAGTGGCCCACTGCGCGCTGCGCACGGCCGAACATCTGGTCCGCAGGGGCCACGAGCCGCTGGTGATCGCGCCGGCCGGCCCGCAGGAGTCCGCGCCGGGGGACGAACCGTGCCCCGTCGTGCGTGTGCCGTCGCTGCCACTGCCCGGCTACCCGCAGGTCAGGGTGGCGCTCCCCGGCCGCAGGACCGCGGCGGCGATCGCCGCGCACCGCGCCGAACTCGTCCACCTGGCCAGCCCGTTCATCCTCGGGGTGCGCGGCATGGCCGCGGCCACCCGGCAGCACATCCCCGCGGTCGCCGTGTACCAGACCGACCTCGCGGGGTACGCCCGCACCTACCTGAGCCGCGGCGAGAGCACCGCGTGGCGCCGCATCCGCGCCGTGCACACGGCCGCCGATCGCACGCTCGCCCCGTCCAGCGCCTCCCAGCGCGACCTGGAGGCGCACGGCGTCCCGCGCGTGCACCTGTGGCCGCGCGGCGTGGACTCCGTACGCTTCGACGCTGCCCACCGCGACGAGGCGCTGCGCCGTGAACTCGCCCCGAACGGTGAGGTCCTGGTGGGCTACATCGGCCGCCTCGCCCCGGAGAAGCACGTGGAGCTGCTGGCCGGCGCGGGCCGGCTGTCCGGGGTGAAGGTGGTTGTCGTCGGGGACGGCCCGAGCGCCCCCGGGCTGCGCGAGGCGCTGCCGGACGCGGTGTTCCTCGGCCGCCGCACCGGCCACGACCTGGCACGGATCTACGCCTCCCTCGACGTCTTCGTCCACACCGGGCCGTTCGAGACGTTCTGCCAGACCGTCCAGGAGGCGATGGCCAGCGGGCTGCCCGTGGTCGCCCCCGCCGCCGGCGGTCCGCTCGACCTCGTGGACCACGGCCGCACCGGGCTGCTCGTGCCGCCCGGCGACGTGGACGCCGTCACCGGCGCCGTACGGCTGCTGGCCAGTGCCCCGGCCATGCGCGACCAATTCGGCGCCGAGGGGCGCGCCGACGTGGCCGCGCGCACCTGGGAGGCCGTCGGCGACCTGCTCCTGGAGCACTACGCGCAGGTGCTCGACGCCCGCACGGCGGTGGCGGCATGACCGGCCCGCTGCGCATCGTCAGGCTGGCGAACTTCGTCACGCCCACCTCCGGAGGCCTGCGCACCGCGCTGCGCCACCTCGGCGAGGGCTACCTCGCGGCAGGCCACGACCCGGTCCTGGTCGTCCCCGGCCCCGCCGCCAAGGACCAGACCACCTCCCAGGGCCGCGTCATCACCCTCCCCGGCCCCCTCGTCGCCGGCACCGGCGGCTACCGCGTCCTGACCGGCCGGGCCCGGCTGGAGGCGGTGCTGGACGGCCTCCGCCCCGACCGGCTGGAGGTCTCCGACCGCACGACGCTGCGCTGGACCGGGGAGTGGGCGCGCCGCCGCCGGGTGCCGTCCGTCATGGTGTCCCACGAGAGCGTCGACGGGGTGCTGCGCACCTGGGGTGTGCCCAGCGGCCTCGCCCAGGGCGCCGCCGACCGGCTCAACCGCCGCAGCGCGCACGTGTACTCGCGCATCGTCTGCACGACGGCCTGGGCGGCCGCGGAGTTCGAGCGGATCGGGGCCCGCAACGTCGTACGGGCGCCGCTCGGCGTCGACCTGGAGGCATGCCACCCGGCGCACCACGACCCGGAGTTGCGCGCCCGGTACGCCGGCAACGCCGAGGTGCTGCTGGTGATGTGCTCCCGCCTGTCGCCCGAGAAGCGGCCGGGACGCGCCCTGGAGGCCCTCGCCCACATGCGTCGCCAGGGCGTGGACGCCGTCCTCGTCGTCGCGGGGGACGGGCCGATGCGCGCCCGCCTGGAGGCCCGGGCCCGGGAGGCCCGGCTGCCGGTCACCTTCGTCGGGCACGTCCCCGTCCGTCGCGCCCTGTCCGCCCTCCAGGCCACCGCCGACGTGGTCCTGGCCCCGGGCCCGGTGGAGACGTTCGGCCTGTCCGCCCTGGAGGCCCTCGCCTGCGGCACGCCGGTCGTCGCCAGCGCGCTGTCCGCGCTGCCCGACATCCTCGGCCCGGCCGGTGCCGCCGCCACCGACGACGGCCCGGCCTTCGCCGACGCCGTCGGCCACCTGCTGGCCCGCCCGGAGCCCATGCGCCGCGCCATCGCCCGCGCCCAGGCCGAGCGCTACGGCTGGCCGACCGCCGTGAGCGCCTTCCTCGCCGCCCACGACGCCGCGCCCCGGCTCACCGCGCCGGAGGTCACGCCATGACGACGGGCACGCAGACGCCCACCGTCCCCGGACGTGCCAGACCCGCGGCCCACGTGCCCACCGGGGTCGCGGGACCCGTCCAGGCCCAGGTCACCGCCCGGATGCCCGCCCCTGTGCCCGTCCCTTTGCCCGCCCCTGTTCCGTCCCCGGCGTCGGTCCAGGGCGCCGCCGGGTCCGCCGGCACGAGGGAGATACGTTTCGCCGCCCTCGGCGACTCGCTCACCGAGGGCCTCGGCGACCCCGTCGCCGGCGGATGGCGCGGTTGGGCGCCGCTCCTGGCGCACGGGCTGGGCGCCGAGCCCTCGGCCGTGCGCCTGCTCAACTGCGCACGCAGCGGCGCCCTCACCAAGGACGTCGTCGAGGAGCAGCTGCCGCGCGCCCTGGACCACCGGCCGCACCTGGCCTCGGTGGTGATCGGCGCCAACGACACGCTCCGCGGCAGCTTCGACATCGAGACCGTCGCCCGCCGCCTGGACACCGTCCTGGCCCAACTGCGCGCCCAGGGCGCCGAGGTGCTCACCGCCTGCCTGCCCGACCCCGGCCGCATGCTGGGCCTGCCGTGGCCGCTCGCCCGCCCGCTGGGCCGCCGGATGGCCGCGCTGAACCAGGTCGTGCACGTGCTCTCCGAGCGGTACGAGGCCGTGCACCTGCACGCCGCCCGCCATCCGTGGGCGGCCGACCGCGCCTCCTGGAGCGCGGACCGGCTGCACCCCAGCGAACTCGGCCACCGGCTGCTGGCCCGGGAGTTCCACGACCTCCTGGTCTCGCGCGGCCTGTCGGAGGGTGAACCGCCGTCCACGACCCCCGGCGGCCCGGGACCGGGCGCCGCGGCGAGCGTCTGGTGGATGGCGACCAAGGGCACCCGCTGGGTCGCCGACCGCTGCACCGATCTGCTGCCCGATCTCCTGCGGCTCGCCGGCCGGGAGACCCGGCACCGGCTGGCCGGCACCGACGGGCTGCTGGACCCGTGCTCCCGCGACGCCACCGCCGGTGCGCTGGCCCGCCTGGAAGGGACGTCCCTGGGACAATGAGGGCGTGACCGGACGCTGGGAGTTCTGGATCGACCGGGGCGGCACCTTCACCGACGTCGTCGCCAGACGGCCGGACGGCGGCCTGGAGACGTGCAAGCTGCTCTCCCACGACCCCGGGCGCTACCGGGACGCCCCCGTCGAGGGCATCCGGCGCATGCTGGGCCTGGACCCCGGCGCACCCGTGCCCGCCGACCGGATCTCCGCCGTCAAGATGGGCACCACGGTCGCCACCAACGCCCTCCTGGAACGCAAGGGGGAGCCGACCGTCCTCGTCGTCACCGAGGGCTTCCGTGACGCGCTGCGCATCGCGTACCAGAACCGGCCGCGACTCTTCGACCGCCGGATCGTCCTCCCCGAGGCGCTCTACGAGCGCGTCATCGAGGTCCCCGAACGCATCGGCGCGCACGGCGAGGTCGTCCGCCCCCTCGACCCGGCCGCCACCAAAGCGGCCCTGCGTCAGGCGCGCCGGGACGGCCTGACGAGCGTCGCCGTCGTCCTGCTGCACGGCTACCGCCACCCCGCCCACGAGCAGGCCGTCGCGCGGGCGGCCCGCGAGGCCGGGTTCGACCAGATCAGCTGCTCCCACGAGGTGAGCCCGCTGATCAAGCTGGTCCCGCGCGGCGACACCACCGTGGTGGACGCCTACCTGTCGCCGATCCTGCGCCGTTACGTGGACGAGGTGGCCGCCGAACTGCGGGGCGTCCGGCTGATGTTCATGCAGTCCAACGGCGGGCTCCGCGAGGCCGGTCACTTCCGGGGCAAGGACGCCGTGCTGTCCGGCCCGGCCGGGGGAGTGGTCGGCATGGCCCGTACGTCCCGGCAGGCCGGGTTCGACCGGGTCGTCGGCTTCGACATGGGCGGAACCTCCACCGACGTCTCCCACTGGGCGGGCGAGCTGGAACGCGTCCTCGGCACCCAGGTGGCGGGCGTACGGATGCGCGCGCCCATGATGAACATCCACACGGTGGCGGCGGGCGGCGGCTCCGTCCTCCACTTCGACGGGCAGCGCTACCGGGTCGGCCCCGACTCCGCGGGTGCCGACCCGGGCCCCGCCTGCTACCGCCGCGGCGGTCCGCTGACCGTGACCGACGCCAATGTGATGCTCGGCCGTGTCCAGGCGGCGCACTTCCCGGCCGTGTTCGGCCCCGACGGCGACCAGCCGCTGGACACCGAGGCCGTCCGCGCCGGCTTCGCGCGGCTCGCCGAGGAGTCCGCGGCCGCGACCGGCGACCGCCGCACCCCGGAGGAGGTCGCCGCGGGCTTCCTGGAGATCGCCGTCCTGAACATGGCCAACGCCGTCAAGAAGATCTCCGTGCAGCGCGGCCACGACATCACGCGCTACGCCCTCACCAGCTTCGGCGGAGCCGGCGGCCAGCACGCCTGCGCGGTCGCCGACGCCCTGTCCGTCGACACGGTCATCGTGCCCCCGCTGGCCGGTGTGCTGTCCGCGTACGGGATCGGCCTGGCCGACGCCACCGCCATGCGCGAGCGCTCCGTGGAGACCGGACTCGGCGAGGACGGGCTGCCCGCCCTGCGCAACGCCCGCGACGAGCTCGACGGCCTGGCCCGCGCGCAACTGCGCGAGGACGGGGTACCCGACGACACCGTCGAGACCGTCACCCGCGTCCACGTCCGCTACGCGGGCACCGACGCTGCGCTCCCGGTGCCGATGGGCACGGTCGACGCCATGCGCGAGGCGTTCACCGCCGACCACCGCGCCCGGTACGCCTTCACCATGGACAAGCCCCTGGTCGTCGAGGCGGTCTCGGTCGAGGCCATCGGCTCCGCGGGCCCGCCCGGACGGCACCACGTGGAGCCGCCGGCCCGCGAGGGTCCCCTGCGACGGGCCGCCGAGGTGTCGCTGTACACGGAGGGCCGGCGGCAGGCCAGCCCCCTGTTCCGCCGGGACGGGATGCGCCCGGGCGACACCGTGGACGGGCCCGCCGTGATCGCCGAGGCCGACGCGACGACCGTGGTCGACCCCGGCTGGCGGGCCGCGGTGGGCGAGCACGGCCACCTCCTGCTCACCCGGGTGCGGCCGCGGCCCGGCCGGGTGGCGGTCGGTACCGAGGTCGATCCGGTGATGCTGGAGATCTTCAACAACCTCTTCATGTCGATCGCCGAGCAGATGGGGGTGCGCCTGGAGAACACCGCCCACTCCGTCAACATCAAGGAACGCCTGGACTTCTCCTGCGCCCTGTTCGACCCCGAGGGCAACCTGATCGCCAACGCCCCCCACATCCCCGTCCACCTCGGCTCCATGGGCGAGTCCATCAAGGAGGTGCTGCGCCGGAACGAGGGCACCATGCGTCCGGGCGACGCCTACGCCGTCAACGACCCGTACCACGGGGGCACCCACCTGCCCGACGTCACCGTCGTCACCCCCGTCTTCGACGAGGAGGAGCGGTCGCCGCTCTTCCTCGTCGCCTCGCGCGGCCACCACGCCGAGATCGGCGGCCTCACCCCCGGCTCCATGCCCGCCTTCAGCCGCACCGTGCACGAGGAGGGCGTCCTCTTCGACAACTGGCTCCTGGTGCGCGACGGCCGCCTGCGCGAGGAGGAGACCCGCGCCCTGCTCACCGGCGCCCCCCACCCCTCGCGCGACCCGGACACCAACATCGCCGACCTGCGCGCCCAGGTCGCCGCGAACGAGAAGGGCATCGCCGAGCTGCGGCGCATGACCGCGCAGTTCGGCCTCGACGTCGTGCACGCCTACATGCGGCACGTGCAGGACAACGCCGAGGAGTCCGTGCGGCGCATCGTCGCGGGCCTGGACGACGGCGACTGCGCGTACGAGACCGACAACGGCGCGGTCGTCCGCGTCGCCGTCCGCGTCGACCGCGCGGCGCGCTCCGCCGTCCTGGACTTCACCGGCACCTCGCCGCAGCAGGAGGGCAACTTCAACGCGCCGCGGTCCGTGGTCATGGCCGCCGTGCTCTACGTCTTCCGCACCCTCGTCGCCGACGACATCCCGCTCAACAGCGGCTGCCTGAAGCCGCTGGACGTCCGCGTCCCCGACGGCTCGATGCTGGCCCCGGAATACCCTGCGGCCACCGTCGCCGGCAACGTGGAGACCTCCCAGGCCGTCACGGGGGCCCTGTACGCCGCGCTCGGCGTGCAGGCCGAGGGCTCCGGCACGATGAACAACGTCACCTTCGGCAACGACCGGGTGCAGTACTACGAGACCGTCGCCAGTGGTTCCGGGGCGGGTGAGGGCTTCGACGGCGCCGACGCCGTCCAGACCCACATGACCAACTCCCGGCTCACCGACCCCGAGATCCTCGAGTGGCGCTACCCCGTCCGCGTCGAGAGCTTCGCCCTGCGCGAGGACAGCGGCGGCGACGGCCGGTGGCACGGGGGCCGCGGGGCCGTCCGCCGCATCCGCTTCCTGGAACCCATGACGGTCGCCCTGCTGTCCGGCCACCGGCGGGTCGCCCCGTACGGCCTGGCCGGCGGCGGGCCCGGCGCCCTGGGCGAGAACCGGATCGAGCGCGCCGACGGCTCCGTCACCCCGCTCGGCGGCGTCGACTCCGCCGACGTCGGGCCCGGTGACGTCCTGGTCGTCGCGACGCCCGGCGGGGGCGGCTACGGGGCCGCCGGCGGCTGAGGGGTCCCGGGCGCGCGGCTGCCCGGACCGCGCCGTTTGGGATGATGTCGGTCCGAGCGCCTAGTCTGTGCGTCGTGACCACGACCGTTCCGCACCAGCTCAGCGGCGGTGTCCGGCCCGCGCCGGGGCCGGCCGCGGACGAGGGCCTGGCCCGCCGGCTCAAGGCCCTGGCCTGCACCGCGCCGCTGCACGACCTCGACGTGCGCAAGGCCAACCTCGCGGGCGAGTACTCGGTGTACGCGATGGCGGAGGTGGCCCTGGCCGCCATCGACCTGGTCACGCTCAACATGGACTTCGACACCGGTGCCGACCACGACCAGATAATCTCCCGCCTGCTGCCGCGCATCGCCGCTCAGGCCCCCGGCCGTCCCGTCGCCGAGCACGAGCGGGTGGGCCGCTGGGTCCTGGAGAACCTGATCAACGTCGGCAGCGTCGACCGCGGCTTCCGCGCCGTCTACGGCACCTTCGGCCCCGACGGGGCGTACGTCCGCCGTGACTACGACTTCAAGCTGATCGAGGAGGTCCCGGGCCGCGACGGCACCGTCTACCTGCGCACCACCGACGAGGCCGTCAACGTGCTCGTCGGTGCCCTCGACACCGACGTGACCAGCGCCCAGATCGCCGCCGAGGTCAAGCTCGAGGTGCTGATCAACCGGGGCCGCCTCGCCGACGCCCAGCTCGCGGCGGAACAGGCCCGCTACCGCACGGTGCAGTACGCCGAGACGCTGCGCCGCGCCCTGGACGCCACCCGCCGCAACGTCCGGGCGGTCGACTGGATCCGCACCGTCCCCGACATGATCGACGAGGCGCTCGACCACGTCGCCGACCGCTACCGGCACGAGAACGCCATCCTGACCAACATCCGCAAGGCCAGGGACGAGTCGGAGGACCCGGAGCACAAGCGCCGCGCCGCCGAGCTCGTCGACATCGTCAAGGACTGCATCCGCCGCCACACCCAGCTGCAGTCCCGGCTGCTGGAGGCCGGGCCCATCTTCCGCGCCGAGC
Organism: Streptomyces sp. NBC_00510; assembly: GCA_036013505.1. Taxonomy (NCBI): domain Bacteria; kingdom Bacillati; phylum Actinomycetota; class Actinomycetes; order Kitasatosporales; family Streptomycetaceae; genus Streptomyces; species Streptomyces sp. NBC_00510. Next base: position 7,828,799 of record CP107851.1, read on the forward strand.
AGGACCGGCAGGCCTTCGCCGCACCGCGCGGCGGCGCCCTCGTCGGCATGCTCGACCTGTACGGGCAGCTGGTCGCGCCGGTCCTGCCGCTCCCGGTGGAGCAGGCCACCCGGGTCACCGACGCCTGGTTCGCCCGCGGCACGGGCCTGCGCTCCCCCGCCTCGGTACGCGTCACGGACCTCGTGGACGCCCTGCTCACCCCGCCGCTGGAGCGCGAGCACCTCGGTGCCGAGATGCCCGAGCCCGACCTCGTCGCCACCCCGGACGACAGCCGGTTCAGCGAGGAGCAGCTGGAGACCGCCCTGGAACTCCTCGACCTGCCGCACGACGCCCCCCGCCGGCTGTCCGGGCTGCTCGCCGAGGCCCGCCGCCTCGATCCCGAACTGCCCTACCTGGTCGCCCTGCTGGCGGTGCACGCCGCCAGCCCGCCGGTCGGCACCGCCTACCGCCAGGGCGAGGAGCGGCTGCTGTTCGCCGTGGACGACGGCACCGGGCTGGACGACCCCGAGTTCGGCGGCGCCGACCTGATCGTGGGCACGGCCCGGCTGGACGCCGCCGGGATGGCCGCCGAGCGGTCCGAGGTGGCGTGACGATGAGCGAACCGACCATCCGCACCGAGGAGACGACCCCGTGAGCGACCACCGCGACGGCGAGAGCACGCAGCCGCCCGCAGCGGCCCCCGGCCCGGCGGCCGTGACGCCGGGCGACGCCGCGGACGCCGCCCGTCTCGTCTCCTTCGGGCTCCAGCCGAAGCTGCTGCCCGCGCGCGACGTCGAGTACGCCGAGCTGATCCGCCGCTACCGGGAGGACCCGCTGTTCTCGCGGCTGGCCGACGCCGTGGCCGCCGGGCTCGGCCTGGTCGTGCTGGAGGTCTCGCCCCGGGCCGGCATGGCGCTGGCCGCCGGCGAGGACTCGGTCTTCGCCGTCCGCATGGGCGACTACTCACGCCGCGCCGCGTCCGACGCGGGCGACCGCTTCCTGCACGGCCTCGCCCACCTCGCCACCGCCGCCATGGCCTTCCCCCGCCCGGAGGACCTCGCCGACGACGCGTACATCGGCCGGGTCACCGTCAACGGCATCGACGGCTTCCTGCGCCAGGCCTGCCGCAGGCTGGAGGAACGGGCCGAGGAGCAGGGTGAGAACACCGACCCGGCCAGCGACGCCCCCGGCCTGGAGGCCGCCTGGCGGGTCTACGTGCGCCGCAGCTCCACCGGCGCCACCAAGGACGCCCGGCGCCTGGCGGGCTCCACCACCGGCATCGTCAGCAAGGCCGTCTCCTTCCTCGTCGACTCGGGGTTCCTGCAGCGCACGGGTGACGAGTCGGGCGGCACCTACCGCACCACCGCCCGCTACCAGCTCCAGGTGCGCGACATGGCGGGCAGCGCCGCCATGGCCGAACTCCTCGACCTCGGGATCGTGCCCCGGGCCGGTGAGTCGGCGGCCCTGATGCCGGCGGCGGACGGCGACGACCTCGACCTCGTGACCGGAGCCGGCCTGCCCTTCCACTCCTGAAGCGGCGCACCGACCCCGCACCCGCCTCCCGGATCCTGCCGATCCACCCGAACCCGCCGACCACAGACCACAGACCACCACGACGAGAGCCCCCCATGTACGAGCTGTCCCGGGTCCGCCTCTACTCCATCGGGCCCGCCGGTGCGCGCTACGCCGACACCGTGCTGGACCTGCGCGGAGTCGGCGAGCCCGTGCCGCAACCCGCCCCCGCCCAGGCGGAGTTCTTCGAGGACGAGCCGACCGGCCCGCCGCGCCGTCCGGCGCCGGCCGGGGTGCTGTTCCTGGAGAACGGCGGCGGCAAGTCCGTCCTGCTCAAGCTGATCTTCTCGGTCATGCTGCCCGGTCACCGCAACACCCTGGGCGGCGCGAGCTCCGGAGTGCTCCGCAAGTTCCTGCTGGCCGACGACTGCGGCCACGTCGCCCTGGAGTGGCAGCACACCGTCACCGGCGAGCTGGTCGTCGTCGGCAAGGTCAGCGAGTGGCGCGGACGCCAGGTCTCCTCCGACCCGCGCAAGTTCGCCGAGGCCTGGTACTCCTTCCGGCCCGGTCCGGGGCTCAGCCTGGACTCGCTGCCGGTCGCCGAGTCCACCGCGGTACGGACACCCGCCGAGGGCACCTCGGGTGCCCGCGGGCGCCGTCGCACCATGAAGGGCTTCCGCGACGCCGTGACCGACGCCGCACGCTACTACCCGCACCTGGAAGTGGTGTGGGAGGAGATCCACGACCGGTGGAACGAGCACCTTGGCGAGCTCGGCCTCGACCCCGAACTCTTCCGCTACCAGCGGGAGATGAACGCCGACGAAGGCGAGGCGGCCGGTCTCTTCGCGGTGAAGAAGGACTCCGACTTCACCGACTTTCTGCTGCGCGCGGTCACCGACACCCGGGACACCGACGGCCTCGCCGACCTGGTGCACGGCTTCGCGGGCAAGCTGGGCCGCCGGGCCGAACTCACCGCGGAACGCGACTTCACGGCGGGCTCCCTCGAACTGCTCGGCCGCATCGTCGACACCACCGCCGCCCGCGACCAGGCACGCGGCGTCCACGCCCAGTCCGAGCGCCGCAGCCGCGCCCTGGCCCGCAGGCTGTCCGCGCGCGCCCGCGAGGAGCGGGGCCGCGCCGCCGAGCTGGCGCAGAAGACGGCCCGTGCCGCGCACACCGTCACCGACGCCGAGGCCGCTCGCGGCCGCAGCGCCCTCATCGCCGCCGAACTCGCCTACCGGCACGCCTCGCTGGCCCTGGCAGCCGGCGAGAAGAGCGCCACCGCGCTGCGCCGCGAACTCAACGACGCCCGGACGCTGCAGTCCGCCTGGCAGGCCGCGGAGATCGTGCTGCGGCACCGGGCCGCAGCCGACCGCATGGCCCGGGTGACCGCCGCCATCCGCGAGGCGGAACGGGACGCCGCGCCCGCACTCGCTGCCCGTACGAAGGCCGCGGGCGATCTCGTCCGCGTGCTGCGGGCCGCCGCGGACACCGCCGACGAGCGGGCGGACGCGGAGGAGGAGCGGTCCGCAGGACTCCAGGCACAGTCCGAGGCGGCGCACCGCGACGCCACCGCCGCCGCGACGGAGGCGCAGCGCGCGCGCAGCGAGTCCGGGCACCTGGTGCAGCGGCTGGCGGAGGTCGAGCAGGAGACCGCCGAGGCGGTCCGGGCGGGCTGGCTGGACGACTCCGCCCCCGACGCCGACCCGGCCCGCGCCGCCCTGGAGGCCTCGGACGCGGAGAAGGCCGCCGCGACCGCCGCGGAGGCCGCCCGTGACGCCGCCCGCCGGGCCGGTGACCGGGCCCGGGAGGCCGCCGCCGCCGACGCGCGCGCCGAGCTGTCCGCCGCCCGCGCGGCCGACGCCCTCGCCGCGGCCGAGGCCGCCCACTCCGCCGAGTCACGCGTCGCGGACGCCCTCGCGGCCGAGCCGCGCCTGGCCGAACTGCTCAGCCTGCCGCCCGCGGAGGCCCCCGGCACCGTCCCGGCGGGCGACACCGCGGGGGACACCGCCGCGGACCGCGGCCCCGCCATCCCCGCGCAGACCTCCGCGGCCCGGCGCGCCGCGCCCGGGGCCGGACGGCGTCCCGCCGAGCAGGGCCCGCTGACCGCGGCCGAACTCGACGCCTTCGCGGAGCCGCTGCAGGAGATGCTGGACGGCGCGGTGGCCTCCGCCGAGCGGCAGTTGTTCGACCTGCGCACCGCCGCCGCCGACGACGCCCGCATCCTGGCCGCGCTCGGCGACGGCGGGTTGCTGCCGCCGGGCCCCGACGTCCTCGCCACCGTCGAGTACCTGGGCGAGCACGGCATCCCCGCGCTCCCCGGCTGGCGGTACCTGGCCCAGGCCGTCGACCCGGCCGACCACGCCGCCGTGCTGGCCGCGCGCCCGGAGCTGGTGGACGGCGTGGTCGTCACCGACCCTCAGAGCTACCTGCGGGCCCGCGAGGTGCTGGCGCAGGCGGCCCTGCTGCCGCGGTCGACCGTCACGGTCGGGACGGCGGCGGCGCTGCTCGCCCCGCCGCCCCCGGCGGGCACCGGGCCCGAGCTCTTCCTCGTCCCGCCCAACCCGGCCATGCACGACGAACTGGCCGCCGACGGCGAGCGCCAGGCGCTGCGCGCCCGCGCGACCGCCCGCGAGGAGGACATCCGCGGGCTCGCCGCCCGCCTGGCCGAGGACCGCACGCTGGCCGCCCGCCTCTCCTCGTGGCGTTCCGGCTGCCCGAGCGGCCGGCTCGCCGAACTCGCCGCAGCCGTGGAGATCGCCCGGGAGACCGCGGGGGCCGCCCGCGAGGAGCTCGCCGAGGCACGCTCCGTACGGGTGGAGGCCGACGAGGCCGCCGCCGAGGCGACCGCCCTGCGCGACGAGCGCCAGGAGGTGGCGCAGCAGGCCCGGCGGGCCGCCGACGCGCTCGCCGGTCTCGCCTTCCGGCTGCGGGAGCGGGCCAACTGGCAGCGCAGGACGCGGGAGCTGGCCGAGGACGCCGTCGAGGCCGAGACGCGCGCCGAGGCCTGCCTGACCCTGGCGCGCGCCGCCGACGAGGACCGCCGTGCGGCCCAGCGCGCCGCGGACGACGCGCGCCGTACCGCGCGCGTGCTCCGCGCCGAGCGCTCGGAGATCACCGGCGCCCCCGACGAGGCCCTGGACGACGAGGAGGACGGCGCCGGGCAGCCGGCCGGCTCGCTGCCCGCCCTGCGCGAGGCCTACCGCGCGGCCTCCCAGGTGTACGAGAAGGTGGGCGTCGGCGCCGACCTGCGGGCCGAGCAGGCCCGCGCCGAGAGCACCGAGCACTCCGCGCTCGCCGAACTGGAGCGCCTCACCAACAAGGTGCGCACCCGCGCCGCGCAGCTGCTGGAAGGCCCGGACGGCGCCGACGGCCCGTCGCGGCAGGCCGCGGCCGCCCGCGCGGAACAACTGGTGGGCACCCTGGACTCCCGCTCCGCCGCCGCGAGCGAGCAGCTCGGCCGGCTGCGCGGCGAGGCCGAGCGGCACGCCCCGGCGGACGGCGAGACGCACACCGAGCTCCCCGGGGGACTGCTGCCCCGCGACGCCGAGCACGCCCAGGAGCTGCTGCGCGGCGCCAACGGCGAACTGGCCACCCGCACCGATGCGCTGGCCCACGCCCGCGACGGCCACGGCGACCTGGTGCGCGCGCACCGCGCCGCCGAGGACGCCGCGAGCGGCTTCGACGAACTCGCCGCAGTGCTGCGGGACCTGCTCCGCGACGGCGACCGGCAGCCCGAGGACGGCGAGGAGGAGCCCGAGCCGCACTCCGGCTCCCTGGAGGAGGCCAGGACCGCCGTCGCCGAGACCCGCCGCGGCCTGCGCGGCTGTGCCGCCGACCTGTCGGCGGCCGAGTCGCAGCTGCGCGAGGCCTGCGACGTCCTCGTGCGGCACGCCAACGCCGCCCGCTACGAGCAGGTGCGCACCCCGGCCCGCCAGCAGATCCGCGAACTGCCCGCGTCCGCGCTGCCCGAGCACGCGGCGGCCTGGCACGCCGCCTTCGAGCCGCGGCTGCGCGTCCTGACCGACGAGCTGGAACAGCTGGAGCGCAACCGCGACAGCATCGTGGACCGGCTGCGCGGCATGGTGGAGTCCTCGTTGACCACCTTGCGGTCGGCGCAGCGGCTGTCCCGCCTGCCGGACGGGCTGGGGGAGTGGTCGGGTCAGGAGTTCCTGCGGATCCGCTTCGACGACCCGGACCACGCGGCGCTCGACGAGCGGCTCGGCGCCGTGATCGACGAGGCGACCCGGGCGGCCGTCCGCAAGAACTCCGATCTGCGCCGGGACGGCATGTCGCTGCTGCTGCGCGGGGTCGCGGCCGCCCTCGAACCCCGGGGGGTGGCCGTCGAGATCCTCAAGCCGGACGCCGTGCTGCGCGCCGAGCGCGTCCCCGTCGGGCAGATGGGAGACGTCTTCTCCGGCGGCCAGCTGCTCACCGCGGCCATCGCGCTGTACTGCACGATGGCCGCGCTGCGCAGCAACGACCGCGGCAGGGACCGGCACCGGCACGCGGGCACGCTCTTCCTCGACAACCCGATCGGCCGCGCCAACGCCACCTATCTGCTGGAGCTGCAGCGCGCGGTCGCCGACGCGCTGGGCGTCCAGCTGATCTACACCACGGGTCTGTTCGACACCACGGCACTGGCCGAGTTCCCGCTGGTCGTACGGCTGCGCAATGACGCGGACCTGCGCGCGGGCCTGAAGTACATCAGCGTCGAGGAGCACCTGCGGCCCGGGCTGCCCGTCGCGGACCCGGAGTCCGAGCCGGTGCACGGCGAGATCACGGCGACGCGGATGTTCCGCCGCCCGGCGGATCAGCCGGCCCCGCAGGGCGGCTGACCCCGGGCGGCCCGTCCCGAAGGCCGTCCGGGCCCTTCGGGACGGTGTGCCTTCCTCAGGCGGTACGCGCGCCGGTACCGGGATGGTGCCGGCGCCGTGCGGCGCCGCGGGCCCCGGCCCGGGCCCGACGCCGTTCCCGCCGGCGCTCGCGGCGCAGCCTGCGGGCCGCGCTGCTCGGGCTGGACACCACGCCGTTGCGCTGGTTCCAGACCTGGCGGGTGATCCACACGTCCAGCACCGCCCAGGTGGCGACGACGGTGAAGGCTATGGCGGTGAGCATCGCCGGCGCCGCGAGCCAGGATTCACCGGCCGCCCCCAGCATGGCGATCACCGCGGCGATCAGGGTCAGTGCGACGACGAGCACGGCCCGCACGGCCGCCCGGCGTACCGGGTCGGGCATGCGTGGCCGCCCGACGGGCTCATCGACCCACAACGGCCGCCGGGTCTTCCGCGGCGGAATGTCGCGATCCAGTGCGTCCTCGACGAGGTCGTCCATGAAATCTGCTCCCCTGCGGGATACCGGTGTTGCGGTGCCGGATCCCCGATGTCCGACTCCAGAGTGGCTGCCCGGTTTCCGCCGATGAATGCCCTCCGCATTCCGGAGCGCCCCTCCCCTCCTGTCATACGACGGAAGGGCGCCGCGGGTTCCCTGTGCGGTGCATTTCGGCCAGCCGCGCCCGCTGTTCATCCGTACGAATCGGGTCGTCCCGGGGCAAGAGCGGAAGCATGGCTTTCGGATTGGTCATCCGGCAGTAGTAGGCTCGCGCCGTTTGCAGTCGGAACACGACAGCCCTTGACCGGGTTTGACGTTGGGGAGGCCATGCGCTTTCGCGGTACGACGATCCGGCGGAAGATCGTGGCACTGCTGCTCATTCCGCTGGTGTCCCTCACGGCCATCTGGGCCTTCGCCGCAACTGTGACGGGGCGTCAGGTCTGGGGCCTCTTCGGCGTCGAGCAGACCGTCAACGCACTCGGCTACCCGGTCGAGGACAGCATCCAGGCGCTCCAGCAGGAACGTCGTTCCGCCATGCTCTACTTGGCCGATCCTCGCCGTTCCGACGCCCGTGGGACCCTGCTCGCCCGCGAGCGCGAGACGGACAAGGTGATCGCCCGGCTGCGCGGCAACGCGGCCTCCGGCGCCAACCGGGACCGGCTGGCCCCCGACGCACTGCGCCGGCTCGACCTGGTCGTCCGCGAGTTCGGCGGTCTGGAGACGCTGCGCGACAAGGTCGGCAAGGGCACCATCGGCCGCAACGACGCCTTCGCCGCGTACAGCGGCCTCTTCGACCCGGCCTACGCGTTCCTGGACTCGCTGAACCCGCTCAACAACGTCGCCATCGACAAGCAGGGCCGCGCCCTCATCCAGGTCACCCGGGCCCGCGAGGCGATCAGCCAGGAGGACGCCCTCATGGTGGCGGCCATCGCGGCGGGCCGCATGAGCGCCGCCGAGATGCGCTCCTTCACCTTCGCCGTCGCCGAGCAGCGTGCCTACTACGCCGACAACCTCCACCTGCTGACCGCCGACGAGCGCGCCCTCTACGACGCGTACTGGGCGGGGCCCTCCGGCCGCGCCCTGCGCGCCGCCGAGGACGCGGTCATCTCCGCGGGCGCGTCCGGCGCGCCCCAGGCCGCCGACCGCGCGTCCTGGCAGACCACGGCCACCACCGCGCTGACCGACCTGGACCGCCTGGGCGTCGAGGCGGGCGACCTGCACAAGAAGCGCGCCGAACCGATCGGGATGCGGCTGGTCGCCACCGCCGCGGTCGCCGGCGGCCTCGGCCTGATCGCCGTCATCGCCTCCGTCATCGTCTCCGTACGCGTCGGCCGCGGCCTGATCCGCGACCTGTCCCGGCTCCGCAAGGAGGCCCAGGAGGTCTCCGGCACCCGGCTGCCGCGCGTCATGCGCCGTCTCGCCGCGGGCGAGGAGGTCGACGTGGAGACCGAGGCGCCGCGGCTGGACTACTCCGACGACGAGGTCGGCCAGGTCGGCAAGGCCGTCAACACCCTGCAACGGGCGGCCGTCGAGGCCGCCGTGCGCCAGTCCGAGATGCGCCGCGGCGTCTCCGAGGTCTTCGTCAACCTCGCCCGTCGCAGCCAGGTGCTGCTGCACCGCCAGCTCACCCTGCTGGACGCCATGGAGCGGCGCACCGAGGACCCGCAGGAACTCGCCGACCTCTTCCGCCTCGACCACATGACCACCCGCATGCGCCGCCACGCCGAGGGCCTGGTGATCCTCTCCGGCGCCGTGCCGTCCCGGCAGTGGCGCAAGCCGGTGCAGCTGATGGACGTGGTGCGGGCGGCCGTCGCCGAGGTCGAGGACTACGAGCGGGTCGACGTGCGCCGGCTGCCGCGGCTCGCCGTCACCGGTCACGGCGTCGCCGACCTCACCCACCTCATCGCCGAGCTCATCGAGAACGCCACCGTGTTCTCGCCGCCGCACACCAGCGTCCAGGTGCACGGCGAGTCCGTCGCCAACGGCTTCGTCCTGGAGATCGACGACCGCGGCCTAGGGCTCACCCCCGACGCCATGCTGGAGGCGAACCTCCGCCTCGCCGAGACCCCCGAGTTCGAGCTCTCCGACACCGACCGGCTCGGGCTGTTCGTCGTCAGCCGGCTGGCCCAGCGCCAGGGCGTCCGCGTCTCGCTGCGCCAGTCCCCGTACGGCGGCACCACGGCCGTGGTGTTCGTCCCGGCGTCGCTCCTCACCGAGCCCGGCGAGGACCAGCCGGACGAGCCCCTGGACGAGCCCCTCGAAGAGGCCGCCGTGGCGGCCGTCGTGGAGGCCCGGGCGCCGGGCGAGCCGGACGAACCGCGGGTCGCGCCGATGTCGGCCGCCACCGAGCACAGCTTCCGTCAGTGGGGCCTGGTCCCGGAGCCGGACGAGGAGCCGCGCGAGCACCGGCCGCACGTGCCGGAGACCGTGGGGACGCCGGCGCTGACGGCCGCACCCGACGCGGTACCGGGCGACGCGCCCACGGTCCTGCCACGTCGCCGCCGCACCCCGGTCCTGGTCGCAGAGAACGGCCGGCCGGTCGGCGAGGCGCCGCGGCCCGCCGACCCCGCACCGCAGGAGGAGCCCGCCGGCGCGGGACTGCCCCGCCGGGTCCGCCAGGCCAGCCTCGCCCCGCAGCTGCGCAGCGACTCGACCACCCAGACCCGTAGCGCCGCCACCGGCGGCGCGGACGACGACGGCGGGCACGAACGCTCGCCCGAGGAGGTGCGCGACCGCATGGCCTCACTGCAGCGAGGATGGCTGCGTGGCCGCGCGGACACCGCCGACGACCTCGGCACCGACGGCACCGACGACGTCCGCCCCACCGACCGCCCGGGAACCACCCCGGCGGAGCCAGGGGGCGACAGCGCAACCAGATCCACCACGGAGGGGACCGGTCCATGACCGCACCATCGAGCCCGACCCGCGAGCTCAGCTGGCTTCTCGACGAACTCGTCGGCCGCGTGGCCAGCATCCGCAAGGCGCTGGTGCTCTCCAGCGACGGGCTGGCCACCGGCGCGTCCGAGGGCCTGACCCGTGAGGACGCCGAGCACCTCGCCGCCGTCGCCTCCGGCTTCCACAGCCTCGCCAAGGGCGTCGGTCGGCACTTCGAGGCCGGCAAGGTCCGGCAGACCCTCGTGGAGCTGGACGAGGCCTTCCTGTTCGTCACCGCCGCGGGTGACGGCAGCTGCCTGGCCGTGCTCGCCGACGCCGACTCCGACGTCGGTCAGGTCGCCTACGAGATGGCGCTGCTGGTGAAGCGGGTCGGCGTGCACCTCGCGACCGCCCCGCGGACCGACGACGACGATGACGCGGCGCGGGCGGTGTGACGAGGACGTCATGACTTCCGAAGCGGACCGCTGGTACGACGACGACGCCGGGCCCGTGGTGCGGCCGTACGCCATGACACGCGGCCGTACCAGCCACGCCGCGGAGGCCCGGCTCGACCTGATCGCCCTGGTGGTCGCCGAGTCGCGCAGCGCGGACGACGACGCCGACGTCGACCGCACCCTGTCGCCCGAGCACCTCGACATCGTCGAACTCTGCCGGGAGCAGCCGATGTCGGTCGCCGAGCTGGCGGCCGACCTCGACCTGCCCGTGGGCGTCGTCCGGGTGCTCATCGGCGACGTCCTGGAGTCCGGGCTGGTCCACGTCAGCCGGCCCGTCCCACCGGCGGAGCTGCCCGACGCGGGGCTGCTCCGCGACGTGATCGACCGCCTGCGCGCGCTCTGAACCCGCCCGGGGGGCGCCGCGGCGGGGACCGTCACCCGGCGCCCGCGGCGCCCCCCGGTGCACGGCCTGAGGGCCTGCCACGAAGGGTCCCGCGGCCGCCGGGTGGGCCCGCGGGCGGGTAACGGCCCCGGGACCGCTGGTAGTTGTCCGGTCGGATCGTAGTAATGTTCCACTGCCACAGCTGATCGCCCGACGCAGTCCCTAGGACCCAGGATGCCTCTGACCTGTGTAAACGGCACGACCGGAGGAGTGAGCCATGGCCTTCGGACGCTCTGAACGCCGTCCCTCCCCCGTCGAGCCCGTCACGCTGAAGATCCTGGTGGCGGGCGGCTTCGGCGTGGGCAAGACCACGCTCGTCGGCGCGGTCAGCGAGATCCGCCCGCTGCGCACCGAGGAGACGCTGAGCGAGGTCGGCCGGCCCGTCGACGACACCGCGGGCGTCGAGGCCAAGCGCACCACCACCGTGGCCATGGACTTCGGCCGGATCACCCTCCGCGACGACCTCGTGCTCTACCTGTTCGGCACGCCGGGCCAGGACCGCTTCTGGTTCCTGTGGGACGAGCTGGCGCAGGGCGCCCTGGGGGCGGTCGTCCTCGCGGACACCCGGCGCCTGGAGGACTGCTTCTCCGCGATCGACTACTTCGAGCGCCGCGGCATCCCCTTCGCCGTGGCCGTCAACGCCTTCGACGGGGCCGAGCGGCACCCTGCCGAGACGGTGCGCGACGCACTCGACCTCGACCCCGAGGTGCCGCTGGTGACGTGCGACGCGCGGGACCGCGCCTCGGCGAAGAAGGTGCTCATCACCGTGGTCGAGCACGCGGCCCAGGTGGCCGGCGACCGCCGGGCGGCCGCCGCCAACTGAGCCGAGCGCCGCGGCTGCGGGCGGGCGGGCCGGTCAGCCCCCCGCCGCCGGCACGGGGCCGTCGTCCTCGTCCTCGTCCTGCCAGCCGAAGCTCCGCTCGACCGCCTTCTTCCAGCGGCGGTACTCCTTCTCACGGGTCTTCTCGTCCATCCGCGGCTGCCATTCGGCGTCCTTCTGCCAGTGCGCCTTGAGCGTGTCCAGCCCGTCCCACACGCCGGTGGCGAGCCCCGCGGCGTAGGCCGCGCCCAGCGCCGTGGTCTCGGAGATCCGCGGCCGTACCACCGGGACGCCCAGCACGTCAGCCTGGTGCTGCATCAGCAGGTTGTTGGACGTCATGCCGCCGTCGACCTTGAGCCCGGTGATGTGCACGCCGGAGTCCTGGTACATCGCGTCGACGACCTCGCGGGTCTGCCAGCTGGTCGCCTCCAGCACCGCACGCGCCAGGTGCGCCTTGGTGACGTACCGGGTCAGGCCGGTGATCACGCCGCGGGCGTCGGAGCGCCAGTACGGGGCGAAGAGCCCGGAGAAGGCGGGGACGATGTACGCGCCCCCGTTGTCCGGGACGCTCGCCGCGAGCGCCTCGATCTCGTCCGCCGCGGTGATGATGCCGAGGCTGTCGCGGAACCACTGCACCAGGGCGCCGGTGATGGCGATCGACCCCTCCAGGCAGTAGACCGGCGCCTGTCCGCCCAGCCGGTAGCCCATCGTGGTGAGCAGGCCGTTCTTCGACGGCACGGGCCGGTTCCCGGTGTTGAGCAGCAGGAAGCTGCCCGTCCCGTAGGTGTTCTTGGCGTCGCCCGTCCCGTAGCAGGCCTGGCCGAAGATCGCGGCCTGCTGGTCGCCGAGGGCCGAGGCCACGGGCACGCCGCCCAGCTGGCCGACCGCCGTGCCGTACACCTCGGAGGAGGATCGGATCTCCGGGAGGACGGCCTCGGGGACGTTCATCGCGGCGAGGATCGCCGGGTCCCACTCCAGCGACTCCAGGTTCATCAGCATCGTGCGGCTCGCGTTGGTGACGTCCGTGACGTGGACGCCGCCCTCCGTGCCGCCCGTCAGGTTCCAGATCAGCCAGGAGTCGATGGTGCCGAAGGCGATCTCGCCGTTCTCCGCGCGGCGGCGCAGCCCCGGCACGTTGTCCAGCAGCCAGGCCGCCTTGGGACCGGAGAAGTAGCTGGCCAGCGGCAGTCCGGTGGACTCGCGGAAGCGGTCCTGGCCGTCCTGGCCGCCGAGCCGGTCGCACAGCGCGGCGGTGCGGGTGTCCTGCCACACGATCGCGTTGTGCACCGGGCGGCCGGTGGTGCGGTCCCACAGCACGGTCGTCTCACGCTGGTTGGTGATGCCGAGTGCGCTGAGCTGGTCCGCGCGCAGCCGGGCCTTGGCGAGCGCACCCGCCACCACGGCCTGCACCTTGGACCAGATCTCGGTGGCGTCGTGCTCCACCCAGCCCGGCTTGGGGAAGATCTGGCGGTGCTCGCGCTGGTCGAGCGCCACGATCGACCCGCCGGAGTCGAAGACGATGCAGCGGCTGGAGGTCGTTCCCTGGTCGATGGCGGCCACGTATCGGGTCGCCTGGTCGGAGGTTTCGGTCATGACCGCCTCACTTGAACGCGACGTTGTAGATGAGACCGGACAGTGCACCGCCGATCAGCGGGCCGGCCACCGGGATCCAGGCGTACGCCCAGTCGGAGGTGCCCTTGAACGGGATCGGCAGGACGGAGTGGACGATGCGCGGCCCGAGGTCGCGGGCCGGGTTGATGGCGTAGCCGGTGGGACCACCCAGGGAGAGCCCGATGCCGGTCACGAGCAGGGCCACGATCAGGGTGCCGGTGCCGGTCTCGCCGAGGCCCTTGCTGAGGCCGAAGGCCAGGATCGGCAGGACGAGACCCATGGTGGCGATCGCCTCCGTGATCAGGTTCTGCCACCAGACGCGGATCTCGGGGACGGTGGAGAAGACGGCGAGCGTGGGCTGACGGGTCTCCTCGGCGCGGTTCGCCGCGAACTGGCCGTAGTACACCAGCCAGCACAGGACGGCGCCCAGCATCGCGCCGATGATCTGCCCGGCGAGGTAGAACGGCACCTGGTTCCACTTGCCCGAGCTGATGGCGACGCCGAAGGTCACGGCGGGGTTCAGCTGCCCGCCGGACAGCGGGCCGGCGGTGTACGCGCCGGCCAGGACCGCGAGGCCCCAGCCGAACGAGATGACGATCCACCCGGATGCCCGGGCCTTCGAGTGGTGGAGGAGCACCCCGGCCACCACGCCGGCGCCGAACAGGATCAGGATCGCCGTTCCGATGATCTCGCCGACAAAGACGTCTCCGTTGGAATACATGACGGCTCCTTCGTGCAGGCGCACGTGTCGGGCATGCGCCGCCAGAGAATGGCGCACGGAGACCCGGGTACGGAGGGTCCCGCCTCCCGCCCGGCCTCCGCGCCACCCGGAAGTGTTGTCGCGGGGTGATGGAGCGTCAAGGTATCGGACAGATCACCTGATTACGACCACCGACGAGCCGTGCCCGAACAGGCCTTGGTTCGCCGTCACCCCCACGCGGGCCCCGGTGACCTGCCGGGGCCCGGACCGGCCGCGCAACTGCCAGGTCAGCTCGCACACCTGCGCGAGCGCCTGGGCGGGCACGGCCTCCCCGAAGGAGGCCAGACCGCCGCTGGGATTGACCGGAATCCGCCCCCCGAGCGACGTGGCCCCGTCGCGCAGCAGCTTCACCGCGCCGCCCGGCGGGCACAGGCCGAGGTCCTCGTACCAGTCCAGCTCCAGCGCCGTCGACAGGTCGTACACCTCCGCCAGGTCCAGGTCCTCGGGACCGATGCCGGCCTCCTCGTACGCGGCGCGGGCGACGGCCGCCCGGAAACCGCTGGCCGGGTCCCGGGGTGCGGCGGCGAGGGCGGAGTCGGTGGCGATGTCGGGGAGGTCGGGCACCGTGCGCGGATAGACCGGGGTGACGGTGGAGACCGCGCGGATCCGCACCGGATCCGCCGTCGCGCGGCGCCGGGCGAAGTCCAGGCTGGACAGGACGACGGCGGCGCCCCCGTCGGAGGTGGCGCAGATGTCGAGCAGCCGCAGCGGGTCGGCGACGACGGGGGAGGCCGCCACTTCCGCGGCCGTGACCGGCGTCCGGTAGCGGGCGAGCGGGTTGGCGGCGCCGGCGGCCGCGTTCTTCACCTTGACCTGGGCGAAGTCCTCGGGAGTGTCGCCGTGCAGGGCCATGCGGCGGCGCGCGTACAGCCCGAAGTAGGTGGGGTTGGTGGCCCCGAGCACGCGGAAGCGCAGCCAGTCCGGGTCGACGGGCCGGTCGCCCCCGGCGGGCGCGAAGAAGCCCTTGGGGGCCGCGTCCGCGCCGACGACCAGGGCGGTGTCCACGAGGCCGGCGAGGATACGGGCCCGGGCGGTGTCGAGTGCCTGGGCCCCGGAGGCGCAGGCGGCGTAGACGCTGGCCACGCGGGCGCCCTGCCAGCCCAGCGCCTGGGCGAAGGCCGCCCCGGCCACGTAGCCGGGGTAGCCGCCGCGCACCGTGTCCGCGCCGACGACCAGTCCGACGTCCCGCCAGTCCAGCCCGGCGTCGGCGAGCGCGGCGCGCGCCGCCGCGACCCCGTACCGGGTGAAGGGGCGGCCCCACTTGCCCCAGGGGTGCATGCCGACGCCGAGCACGGCCACGTCATGGCTCATCGTCCGCCTCCCACGGGACGCCAGTGCCAGGTGGTCCAGGTGTGCTCCGCGTCCTCGTAGAGCACGCCGGGCACCAGCTCGACCTCCATGCCGACGGCCAGATCGGCCACGCCCGTCCCGGGTGCGGCCTGCCCGAGCACGATCATCCGTTCCGCCGTCAGTTCCACCGCCACCAGGGCGCGGGGTTCCCAGGGGCGTGAGGGGTCGGAGAGGTAGGGGGCGGGCGGGCGGTAGCGGGCGTCGGTGTACGACCAGACGCGGCCCCGCCGCGACAGCGGGACCTCCTCCAGGTCCCCTTCGGCGCCGTCGCAGGCCGGGTTGCGGCAGGTGTGGTCCTCGCGGGGGAAGAACACCGCGCCGCAGCCGCGGCACCGGGTGCCGAGCAGCCGGAAGCCGTCCTCGTCCGCCGTGTCGTGTGTGAACCAGCCCGTCACCACGGGTTTCCGCGACCGTGCCACGTCCGGCCCCCTCCCCTTCTGAACTGACGGATCGTCAGAAGTGTGCCACGGGCGGGCCGCGCGGCGGAACGGGGTGGACGGTGTCGGTGCCCGGTGCTAAGTTCTTCTCGAAGCGAGAAATACTCGAAGTGAGAACAACCGGCGAAGGGTGGCGCACGATGGCGGACCGGCAGGGTGAGGACGCGTTCCTCGCCGCCTATGACCCGCGAGCCTTCGAGCCCATCGCCGTGACCGTCGACGTCGTCGCCCTGACGCTGCGTCAAGGGGCCCTGCACGTCCTGCTGGTGCGCCGCGGCGGCCCGCCGTACGAAGGTGCCTGGGCACTGCCCGGCGGATTCGTCCAGGCCGGACGCGAGTCCCTGGACGAGGCCGCGGCCCGTGAACTGGCCGAGGAGACCGGGCTCGACGCGGCACGCGGCCTCGGCCGCGTCCACCTCGAACAGCTCGGCTCCTACGGCCGCCCCGACCGCGACCCGCGCATGCACGTCGTCTCCGTCGCCTACCTCGCCTTCGCCCCGGACCTCCCCGAGGCGCGGGCCGGCAGCGACGCCGCGGCGGCCGAGTGGGTCCCGGTCGAGGCACTCGCACCGCAGGCGAAACCGGACGCCGCCACCGCGCGTCCCAAGGAGCAGGACCGGCCGGCCGGGATCCACGGGGGTGGTTCCGGCCGCCGGTCCGGCCAGGCGCAAGGCCTCGCCGCCGACCTCGCCTTCGACCACGGCACGATCCTCGCCGAAGGCCTCGACCGGGCCCGCGCCAAGATCGAGTACACCCCGCTGGCCACCGCCTTCCTCGGCGAGGAGTTCACCGTCACCGAGCTCCGCTCGGTCTACGAGGCGGTCTGGGGCCGCACCCTGCACGCAGGGAACTTCCACCGCAAGGTCCTGTCGGTGCCGGGCTTCGTCGAGTCCACCGGCACCACCGCCGGCCGCGGCGGCTCCAAGGGCGGCCCCCGGGCCCGCCTCTACCGCGCCGGCGACGCCCGCCTCCTGCACCCCGCACTGCTCCGCCCCGACCGTGAGGACAGTGTCCGATGACCGCCACGACGCGTTCCGCGTCCGCACATCGCGCCCGCACCTTCGACGAGGCCCTGGCCACCCTCGGCCGGCCCTTCCCGGCCGACGCCGGCGAGGCCGCCCGGCACTACCGCCGGCTCGCCCGGCTGCTCCACCCCGACACGGCCCCGCCCGGCCGCGCTGACGAGGCCGAGGCCGCCTTCGTCCGCCTCGCCGCCCTGTGGCGGCGGCACACCGGCGACGGCCCGGCCCTCACCACCGCCCGCGGCGTGTACCCGCTGGGGCCCGTCCTGGCCGAGGGCGACCTCGCGGTGCTGCGGGCCGCAGGGCCCGGCACCGCCTTGAAGATCCCCCGGCGGCCCGCCGACAACGACCTGATGGAGCGGGAGGCGGACGCCCTCACCCGGCTGCACGGCGTCGCCGACGCCCGGCACCGTGCCTACGCACCCCGCCTGGCCGACTCCTTCCGCCACCGCGGCCCTGACGGCACCGAACGCCGCGTCAACGCGCTCCAGCGACTGCACGGCTTCCACACCCTCGCCGAGGTCCGCGCCCTCCACCCCGGCGGCCTCGACCCTCGCGACGCCGCCTGGATGTGGCGCCGGCTGCTGGTCGCCCTCGGCTGGGCGCACCGGGCCGGCGTCGTCCACGGCGCCGTCCTGCCCGAGCACGTCCTCATCCACCCCGCACAGCACGGCCTCGTGCTGGTCGACTGGTGCTACTCCACCGAACGCGGCGCGACCGTCCCCGCCCTCGTCGAGCGGCACCGCGCCCTCTACCCACCCGAGGTCACCGGCCGGCGCCCCGCCACCGAGGCCACCGACATCCACCTCGCCTCGCGCTGCGTCGAGCAGCTGATGGGAGACCGCGCGCCGCGACCGCTGCGCGCCTTCCTCCGCGGCTGCACGCTCCCAGCCGAGGCCCGCCGCCCGCACGACGCGTGGCGGCTGCTCGCGGAGCTCGACGACGTCCTGGAAGGTCTCTACGGCCCGCGCACCTTCCGCCCGTTCACCATGCCGGGCGGCGACACCCGACACACCTGACACATCTAGGGGGAACACCATGGGCAGCGGAAGCTGGTCCACCAACGTCTACGACGCCGCCGCGCGCTACCGCGCCGCCAGCGGCACCGGCGCCTTCGCCTACAGCGACCGCGTCACCTCGTCCGCGCCGCGCGGTTCCTGGACCGCGCACCCCACGCTCGACCCGAAGGACATCGGCGTCCGCGAGAGCCGCGACTCAGACGAGCACCCCACCTCGCTCGCCATCGCCGTCCTGTTCGACGTCACCGGATCCATGCGCACCGTCCCGCAGGTCCTGCAGACCAAGCTCCCCGAGCTCTTCGGCCTGCTCCTGCGCAAGGGCTACACCGAGCACCCGCAGATCCTCTTCGGCGCGGTCGGCGACGCCACCTGCGACCGGGTCCCGCTCCAGCTGGGGCAGTTCGAGTCGGACAACCGCATGGACGACGACCTCGGCAACATCCTGCTGGAGGGCGGGGGCGGCGGCCAGATGACCGAGTCCTACGAGCTCGCCATGTACGCGATGGCCCGGCACACCTCGCTCGACTGCCACGACAAGCGCGGCCGCCGCGGCTACCTCTTCCTGATCGGCGACGAGCTGCCCTACGGCAAGGTCAAGGCCCGCGAGGTGCGCGACGTCCTCGGCGACGACCTCGCCGAGGACATCCCGGTCACGCGGATCGTCGCCGAGCTGCGGCGGAAGTTCGACGTCTACTACATCCTTCCGGCGGGCTCCTCCTACGTCGGCAACACCGAGGTCCTCGGCACCTGGCGGGGGCTCCTCGGCCAGAACGTCATCGAGCTCGACGACCTCGACGCCGTCTGCGAGACCATCGCCCTGACCATCGGGCTCGGCGAGGAGGCCATCGACCTCGCCGAGGGCCTCGAAGACCTCGCCGACCTCGGCTCCGCCGCCACCGGCTCCGTCGGCAAGGCCCTCGCCGCCCTCGACCGCGACCGCGCGGCCGTCGCGGTGACGGACACGCCCCTGATCGACGTCACCGGCGACGGCACCGCCACCGGCACCACCCGCCTGTAGGCCCTTCCCGGAGGATCCTGGAGGACCCCGTGCACACCATCGTCGTCGACCTCGGCTACGGCGACGCCGGCAAGGGCACCGTCGTGGACCGGCTCTGCGCGAGCGGGCCGGTCCGCGCGGTGGTCCGCTTCAACGGCGGAGCCCAAGCGGCGCACAACGTCGTCACCACCGACGGACGTCACCACACCTTCGCCCAGTTCGGCTCCGGCACCCTCCAGGGCGTTGCCACCCACCTGTCCCGCTTCATGCTGGTGGACCCCCTCGCGCTGGCCGCCGAGGCCGACCACCTCGCCGCCCTCGGGGTCCGCGCGCCGTACGCCCTGCTCAGCGTCGACCGCGCGGCCCGCCTCACCACCCCGTACCACGCCGCCGCCAACCGGCTGCGGGAGCAGGCCCGCGGCGCGGCCCGCCACGGTTCGTGCGGCATGGGCATCGGCGAGACCGCCGCCTACGCCCTCGCCCACCCGCAGGACGCCCCCACGGCGGGGGACTGCGCTTCACGCCCTCGTCTGCTGCGCAAGCTGCGCCTGCTGCGCGAGCGCCTGGCCGACGAGTTCGGCCGCCGGCTGCCCGCCCCGCCGCCCGAGGACTGCGCCGACGCCTTCACCGCCTTCGCCCGCGCCGTCACCCTCACCGGCGACGGCCACCTCGCCCGCGTCCTGCGCGAGGGCACGGTCGTCCTCGAGGGCGCCCAGGGCGTGCTCCTGGACGAGTGGCACGGTTTCCACCCCTACACCACCTGGTCCACGACCACGTTCGCGGGCGCCGAGGCCCTGCTGGCGGAAGCCGGTCAGGAGGCCCGCCGGCTCGGCGTCGTACGGACGTACACCACGCGCCACGGCCCCGGACCGCACGTCACCGAGGACCCCGAACTCGCCCCGCTGCTGCCCGAACCGCACAACGGCCACGGCCCCTGGCAGGGCGCCTTCCGCACCGGCCACTTCGACGCCGTCGCCCACCGCTACGCCGTCGAGGCCTGCGGCGGCGTGGACGCCCTCGCCGTCACCCACCTCGACGCGCCCCGCCGCTGCCCGCAGCTGCGGCTGGTCCGCGCGTACGACACCGGGCAGACGCGGCTGCCCACCGCCCCGCCCGGGGACCTCGGCCGCCGGGCCGCCCTCACCGAACGGCTGCTGACGGCGCGTCCGGCACGCTGGGACGTGCCGGGCCCCGATCCGGCGGCCTGGTCGGAGGCGGTGGGGGAGGCGCTCGGCGCGCCGGTCGTCCTGGAGTCCCACGGCCCGACGGCCGCCGACAAACGGGAGGTTCAGCGCAGGATCCCGGCCTGCCGCGCGGCCGTCATCCAGGAGGGGAACTCCGAGAGGAGCCGGTCGTAGAGCTCCGCGTCCGGCACGGTGGCGATGTCGTCCACGGCGAAGAACCCGACGTTGTCCACACGCCGGCCCGGCAGGGTGTCGAAACGCTCCAGCACCCCGTAGTTGGCCCGGCCCAGGCCGACGAACTGCCAGAACACCGGCTCCTCCACCGCCTCCCGCAACTGCTGCTCGATCTGGGCGTTGCGGTAGACACCGCCGTCGGAGAAGAACAGCACGAGCGTCGGCGCCGCCGTCGGGTACGCCCGCACGAACGCCCGGACCTCGGCGATGACCTTCTGCTCCTCGTTCTGGATGCCGACGAACCGCATGTCGACCTGGCCCGGCTGCAGTCCGTGCCGGGGCTTCTTGGGCCGGCCGAACAGGCTCAGCTCGCCCACCCGGACGTGCAGCCGCAGCCACAGCGGCAGTTCCGCGATCCGCAGGTCCGGCAGCCGTGCCGGGTGCGAGGCGAAGGTCCACGCCTGCATCTCGCCGTCGTCGTCCAGTTGCGCCGCGACCGCCGCCATGCGCTCGACCACGTCGGCGACGACCCCGCGCGCGTACAGGCCGCTCATCGAGCCCGACGCGTCCAGCACGAGGATCACCCGCGCCACGACACCTGTCGCGCCGTGCTTGCGCAGGCTGACGGCCACCTGCTCCTTGCGCAGGCTGAGCCGCTTGCGCATGTCGGGAGGAAGGTGCTCCTCGCCCTTGGTGAGCCGGACGGCCGGCGGCGGGGGAGCGTCCGCGGCCGGGAAGGGCGGCGGCGGGGGCACCGTCACGGGCAGCGCGGGCCGCGGGTACTGCGGCGGCGCAGGGGGAGGCGGAGCAGGCGCCGGTGCGGCCGGCGCCGCGGGCGGCTGCGGCGGGTCCACGGTGATCCCGAAGTCCGTGGCGAGCCCGGCCAGTCCGGAGTTCCAGCCCTGCCCGACGGCGCGGAACTTCCAGACCCCTTCGCGCCGGTACAGCTCACCGCCGAGGAACGCCGTCTCCGTCGTCGCCCCCATGTCGAACCGCGCGATCTCGGCCCCGTTGCGCGCGTCCAGCAGCCGCAGCCGCAACCCCGGCACCTGACCGAAGGTGCCGCCGTCCGCGGAGGCGCACAGCACGATCCGTTCGACCGCCGGCTCCACACGGGCCAGGTCCACGTCGAGCGTGTCCGAGGCCTGTCCGGGCCCCGCCTGCTTACCGGCGTGCCGCACGGCGCCGGAGGCGTGCGCGGGCTGGTTGTAGAACACGAGGTCGGCGTCCGAGCGCACGCGCCCGTCGCCGCTCAGCAGCAGCGCCGAGGCGTCGACGTCGGGCACGCCGGGACCCGCGGTCCAGTCGAGCACGGCCCGCACGGCGGGCACGGGAACCGGCAGATTGGCGCCTTTTCCGAGGGATTCGGGTGTCACGGACGCCAGTGTGCCCTCTCACCCGCCGCGACGGACAGGGCTCCGCACGACACCCGTGCCCGGGCAGCCCGTACGGAACCGGCCGGTCCCCCGGGACGCGGTCCGCTACAGTCCGCGCGTGACCACTCGTCAGAAGGACAGCCACTGCTCCTGCTGCGGTACGGAGTTCCCCCCCGGCGCGGGCTGGCCGCGCACCTGCGCGGCCTGCGGTGGCATCACGTACCGCAATCCGCTCCCGGTCGCCGTCGCCCTGCTGCCCGTGCGCACCCCGGAGGGCACCGGTCTGCTCCTCGTGCGCCGGGCCATCGAGCCGCGGCGCGGACTGCTCGCCCTTCCCGGCGGCTTCGTGGACCTCGGCGAGACGTGGCAGGAGGCCGTGGTGCGCGAACTCGACGAGGAGACCGGCATCAAGGCGGCCGCGGGCGAGGTACGGCTCGCCGACGCCCTCAGCGGCGACACCGGGCACCTGCTGGTCTTCGGCCTCCTGCCCGAGCGTGCCGCCGAGGACCTCCCGCCCGCCGTCGTCACCGACGAGACCGACGGCCGGGAACTCCTCCTCGCCCCCGCGGAACTGGCCTTCCCGCTGCACACCGAGGCGGTGCGCAACTGGTTCGATGGCCGCTACTGAACCGCTGTCACCGAACCGCCGCCACTGCACCGCCGTTGCCGAACGGCAGCTACCGCACCGCCGTGCCGCGCACCCGCACCCGGTACCCCACCTCGTCGTGCTCCTCACGCTCGACGACGACCTCGCCGTCCGCCACCCGTGAGCCGAAGCGCTCCACCCGCGGGTCGGCCCAGCCGTCCCCGGCGTCGGTGATCAGCATGCCGCCCCCGGTGCGGCCGGGCGCGGGCGTCCACACCTCCAGCGTCACGGTGCCGTCCTCCTCCGCCACCGGCACCACGGCACCGGCCCTGGCCAGCACCGGGATGCGCTCCGGCGGCGCGGGCAACAGCACCTGCCCGGGCCCCTGGTACGCCTCCCCGGTCGCGGTGTCGTACCACAGGCCCCGCGGCAGCCGCACCGCCCGTTCCGTCGCCCCCTGCTCCAGCACCGGCGCCACCAGGAGCGCGTCCCCCAGCAGGAAGGCGTCCCCGCAGGCACGCAACTTGCGGTCCTCCGGATCGCCCCACCACAGCGGCCGCACATAGGGTGCGCCCGAACGCCGCGCGGTGTGCGCCAGCGTGTACAGGTACGGCATCAGCCGCTCCCGCCCGCGCATCGCCGCCCCGGCCGCCTCCAGCACCCGCGGCCCGAACCCCCACGGCTCGCGGTGACCGGCGTGGATCGCCGAGTGCGTGCGGAAGAACGGGAAGTACGCGGCCATCTGGAACCAGCGCAGGTACAGCTCCGGCGACGGGTTCCCGGTGAACCCGCCCACGTCCGGCCCCGAGTACGGCACCCCGCACAGGCCGAGCCCCAGCACCAGCGACAACGAGGAACGCAGCCCCGGCCACCCCGTCGACACGTCGCCCGACCACGTGCCGCCGTACCGCTGCATGCCCGCCCAGCCGGAACGCGAGAACAGGAACGGCCGGGAGCCGGGGCGCAGTTCGCGCAGCCCCTCGTGTCCGGCCCGGGCCATGGTCAGCCCGTACACGTTGTGCGCCTCGCGGTGGTCGCCGCCGCGGCCCTCCAGGGCGTGCCGGGCGGAGCGGGGGAGGGTGGTGTCGCCGAACGCGGCGAAGGACACCGGTTCGTTCATGTCGTGCCACACCCCGGCGAAGCCCTGCGCGAGCCGTTCCGCGTAGAGCCCGCCCCACCACTTGCGCACCCGAGGGTCGGTGAAGTCGGGGAAGACCGCGTCGCCCGGCCACACCACACCGCGCACCGGACGCCCCTGCGCGTCGCGCACGAAGGCGTCGGCCGCGGCCCCGCTGTCGTGGACCGGGTTGCCCGGCTCCAGCTTGACCGCCGGGTCCACGATCGACACCAGGCGCACCCCGTGCCCGCGCAACTCCTCGGCGAGCGCGGGCAGGTCGGGGAAGTGCTCGCGGTCGACGGTGAAGACCCGGTGGCCGTCGTAGTGGTCGATGTCCAGGTGCAGCGCCGACAGCGGCAGTCCGCGCTCGCGGTAACCCGCCGCGACCCGCCGCACCTCCGCCGCCGTGCCGAAGCCCCACCGCGAGTGCTGGTACCCCAGCGCCCAGCGCGGCGGCAGCGCGGGCCGGCCGGTCAGCGCGGTCCAGGAGGCCAGGATCCGCGCGGGCGTGCCGGGGATCACCCAGTAGCGCAGCGGGCCGCCGTCCATCCGCGTCTCGCAGCCGCCGGGGCGGTCGTGGCCCGATCCCGCGCCCTCCTCGCCGTCGCGCAGGGTCACCCGGCCGTCCCAGGTGTTGTCGTGGAAGACCAGATGGCTGCCCGCGTCGGCGACGACCAGCTGCAGCGGCATGGTGATGTACAGCGGATCGGTCTCCGGCTCGAAGGCGCCGCCGGGGTCGGTGTTCCACAGCCGGTACGAGCCCTCGCCCAGCCGCGGCCCCGAGGCCCGCCCACCGAGCCCGAACACGTCCGCGTCCGCCGGCGTCTCCGAGCGCTGCACCCAGCGCGGTTCCGTGCCCTCCGCCGCGTTCACCGGGTCCCACCAGCGCGGCGGCAGGTCACGACGGAGCAGCAGGCCCCCCGGCGTGCGGAACTCCACCGCCCCGTGCCGGGAGACCAGCACCGTGATCCGCTCCGACACCACCCGCCAGCCGTCCTTGTCGGGCTCGATGACCGCCCGGGTGTCGGCGTCGGGGCAGCCGCCGTCCAGCGCGTACGACGGCTCCGGCTCGGCACCGTCCCAGCCGCAGAACACCGCGCCGCCCGCCGCGACCCGCACCCGCAGGGTCGACCGGGCGAAGCGGACCACCCCGCCGCCCGGCAGCGGATCCGCGCCCTCGGCGGACCCCGGCACCCGCGCCCGCTCCGGCCCCCGCCGCGGGAGGTCCCGCGCGTCGGTGCGTTGCCGGCGCCACGCCGCGCGCACCGCCCTCAGCCCGTTCGCCGATCCGACCTGCAGTACCTGTCGCACCAGGTCCCGAGCATCCATAAGGCCCACCCTTTCACCGTTCCCGCCCGCCCCGCCGCCGGCCGGCCACCTTCCACCTGGCGGCCCGGCACATGCTTCCACCCCCGAATGTGTGGGGTGTGCCCTGGCGCCGGAGACGATCACGTGGCATCGTCCTGCCCAGCCGCGACCGGGGACATTCCGCCCGGCCGGGGTCCAGCCGCACATCACGCAGCGTCGCGTACCGTCCGGGAGCCGCCCCATGAGCACCACACCTGAGCCCACCGCCGACCCGGCGACCGAGCAGCCCCTGTGGCAGCCCGGCCCGGACCGAGTCTCCGGTGCCCAGGTGACGCGCTTCCAGGCCTGGGCCGCCGAGCACCACGGCGCGCCCGCCCCCGACACCGCCGACCCCGTCGCCGGCTACCACGCGCTGCACGCCTGGTCGGTGCGCGAGCCCGGGACCTTCTGGCGGTCCGTCGTCGAGTGGTTCGACGTGCGCTTCTCCTCCCCGTACGAAACCGTCCTCGCGGACGCCGCCATGCCGGGCGCGAAGTGGTTCCCCGGGGCCACGCTCAACTACGCCGAGCACGCCCTGCGTCCCGCCGGCGACGCAGCCCGGGCCGGTGAGCCCGCCCTGCTCCACCTCGACGAGCGGCACGAGATCGGCGCCACCAGCTGGGCCGAGCTGCGCCGCCAGGTCGCCTCCCTCGCCCACGAGCTGCGCGCCCTCGGCGTCCGCCCCGGCGACCGGGTCAGCGGCTACCTGCCCAACGTCCCCCAGGCCGTCGTCGCCCTGCTCGCCACCGCCGCCGTCGGCGGCGTGTGGACCTCCTGCGCCCCGGACTTCGGCGCCCGCAGCGTGCTGGACCGCTTCCAGCAGGTCGAGCCCGTCGTCCTGTTCACCGTCGACGGCTACCGCTACGGCGGAAAGGAGCACGACCGCACCGACGTCGTCGCCGAGCTGCGTGCCGAACTGCCCTCGCTGCGCGCCGTCGTGCACATCCCGCTGCTGGGCACGCCCGTCCCCGAGGGCGCCCTGGAGTGGGAGTCCCTGGTCTCCGGCGACCCCGAGCCGGCGTACGAACAGGTCCCCTTCGACCACCCGCTGTGGGTGCTCTACTCCTCCGGCACCACCGGCCTGCCCAAGGCCATCGTCCAGTCCCAGGGCGGCATCCTGCTGGAGCACCTCAAGCAGACCGGCCTCCACCTCGACCTCGGGCCGCGGGACCGGTTCTTCTGGTACACCTCCACCGGCTGGATGATGTGGAACTTCCTCGTCGGCGGTCTGCTCGCGGGCTCCACGATCGTCCTGTACGACGGCAGCCCCGGTTTCCCCGACACCGGCGCCCAGTGGGGCGTGGCCGAGCGCACCGGAACCACCGTCTTCGGCACCTCCGCCGCGTACGTCATCGCCTGCCGCAAGGCCGGCGTCCACCCCGGCCGCGACCACGACCTGTCGGCCGTCACGTGCGTGGCCACCACCGGCTCCCCGCTCCCGCCGGACGGCTTCCGCTGGATCCACGACGAGGTCAAGGAGGACCTGTGGATCGCCTCCGTGAGCGGCGGCACCGACGTGTGCAGCTGCTTCGCGGGCGGCGTCCCCACCCTGCCGGTGTACATCGGCGAGCTCCAGGCCCCCTGCCTCGGCACCGACCTGCAGGCTTGGGACCCGTACGGCAAGCCGGTCACCGACGAGGTCGGCGAGCTGGTCGTCACCAACCCGATGCCGTCGATGCCCATCCACTTCTGGAACGACCCCGACGGCAGCCGCTACCACGACAGTTACTTCGAGATGTTCCCGGGCGTCTGGCGGCACGGCGACTGGATCACCTTGACCTCGCGCGGCACGGTGGTCATCCACGGCCGTTCCGACTCCACCCTCAACCGCCAGGGCGTCCGCATGGGCTCCGCGGACATCTACGAGGCCGTCGAACGGCTCCCGGAGATCCGCGAGTCGCTCGTCATCGGCGTCGAGCAGGCCGACGGCGGTTACTGGATGCCGCTGTTCGTCCAGCTCGCCGAGGGCGCGGTGCTCGACGACGCCCTCCGCGACAAGGTCAAGCGCACCATCCGTGAACAGCTCTCCCCCCGCCACGTCCCCGACGAGATCATCCCGGTCCCCGGCATCCCGCACACCCTCACCGGCAAGCGCATCGAGGTCCCGGTGAAGAAGCTGCTGCAGGGCACGCCGCTGGACAAGGCCGTCAACCCGGGCTCCGTCGACGACCTGGGGCTGCTCAGGTTCTACGCGGACCTGGCCCGCACCCGCTGCTGAGCGCCCGCGGGGGTGAGGCGGGCCCGGCCCGCCCTCACCCCCCGTACGTCGCGCCGAACTCGCCCAGGACGCCGGCGAAGTCGGCGGCCAGGGCAGCCGCCTCCGCGGGCCGCAGCCCCGCGGTCGTGATGCGCACCCCGGGCCCCGCCGCGAGCCGGAACCTCGCCCCCGCCGCCACCCACCACCCGCGCGACCGCAGGCCGTTCACCACCGCCGCCTCGTCCCGCACCGGCACCCACACGTTCAGCCCGCTCGCCCCGTGCGCCGCGATCCCGCGCTCCCCCAGCTCCGCGACGAGCGCCTCCCGCCGCTCCGCGTACGCGTCCCGTGCGGCCTCCACCAGCAGCCGCGCCGCCGCGTCCGTCATCAGCCGCGCGGCCATCCCCTGCAGCACATGACTGATCCACCCCGAGGTCAGCAGCAGCCGCCCGTCGTGCCGCGCCAGCGTCGTCGGGTCGCAGGCGAGGGCCGCCCACCGCAGGTCCGTGCCCAGGTACTTGGTGACCGTGCGCACCTGCGCCCAGCGCGGCAGCCCCCCTGAGGTCAGGCTGTGCAGCGGCACGCCCGCGATCTCCGCGGCGTGGTCGTTCTCGACCACGAGGACGTCGGGCGCCTCCCGCAGCACGCCGAGCAGCGCGTCCCGCCGCTCCGGCGAGAAGCACCCGCCGTACGGGTTCTGGGAGCGCGGACTGCACACCACCGCCCGCGCCCCGGCCCGCAGCGCGTCGCGCAGCGCCTCGGGCCGCATGCCCTCGTCGTCGACCGCTACCGGCACCATGCGCAGTCCCAGGGCGGGCACCAGGTCGAGCAGATGGTGGTAGCCCGGATCCTCCATCGCCACCGCGTCGCCGGGCCGCAGTTCGACGGAGAGCAGCCGCCCGACGCAGTCGAGCGCGCTGTGCGCGAACGTCACGTCGTCCGCCGGCACCCCGTCGCGGTCGAACCACGCGCGGGTCAGCTCCTCCAGCTCGGGAAGGCGCGGAGCCGACCGGTGCGAGCGCACGCCGGGCGTCACCCGCACCGACGGCGGCAGCTCCGGCAGGAACGCCGGGTCCGGGTGGCCGCCCGCCAGGTCCCGCAGTCCGGCGGGCACCTTCGGCGGCCTCCTGGACGCCACGGCCGGCGCCTGTGCGACGACGGTGCCGCCGCGTCCGCGCGTGACGACGATCCCGCGCTGCCGGAGCTCCTTGTAGGCGGTCGCCACCGTGCCGGGACTGACTCCCAGGCGATCGGCCAGCGTCCGTACCGGCGGGAGCGCGGCCCCGGGCGACAACGCCCCGTCGGTCACGCCCCGTTCGACGGACGCGGCAATGCCCTTGGCGCTCGTACCGCTGATCGCATATTGTGCTGCCACATTCATAAGTATGTATCAATACAAACTTTGGGTCAAGGGGGCAGTGCATGCGATTCCCTCGCAGCCGCAGTGACATCGAGGACCTCGTACCGGGCGGCCGCGACGGCCGCCGCATGCTCTGGGTGAGCCTCACCGACAAGGCCGGATCCGGCCTCTGGTACGGCACTTCGGCGCTCTACTACACCTACGTCGCCGGACTCGCCCCGCACGAGATCGGCCTCCTGCTCGGCGTCGCCGGTGCCGTGGGCATCGCGGGCACCCCCGTCGCGGGCCGGGTCGCGGACCGCGTGCCGCTCACCCGGCTGCTCCCGGCCGTCCACGCCCTGCGCGCCGCGGCCGCCGTCGGCATCCTGCTCACCGGCACCCTCTGGCTCCTGCTGCCCATCGCCGCGCTCGGCAGCCTCGGCGACCGCGCCGCCTCGGTCCTCACCAAGTTGTACGCCGCACGCGTCGCCGGCCCGGACCGCGTCCGCTACCAGGCCCTCCAGCGCACCGTGGTCAACATCGGCTTCGGCATCGGCGGCCTCGCCGCCGCCGTCGCCCTGGCCATCGGCACCGACACCGCCTACCGCACCATGCTCATCGGGGACGCCCTCTCCTTCGCCGGCGCCGCCCTGCTCGTCCTGCGCTGCGCCGAACCGCCGTCCCCCGCACGCGTGGTGGCCGGCGCGCCCGCCGCCACCGGCGGGGAACCGCCCCGGACGAAGACAGCGGCCACCAGCCCCTGGCGCGACCGCGGCTACCTCGCCTACACCGCCACCGAGACCCTGCTGTTCCTCGACGACACGGCGCTCAACATCGGCCTGCCCCTGTGGATCGCCACCGCGACCGTCGCCCCGCGCAGCCTCGTCGCCCTGCTCTTCGTGCTCAACAACGTCCTCGTCGTGCTCTTCCAGGTCCGCCTCAGCCGCCTCGGGGACGAGCCGCGCAGGGCCGCCGCCTCCCTGCCGCTGCTCGGCGTCGCCTTCCTCGTCGCGGGCGGCGCCATGGCCGTCTCGGCCGTGGACTCGACGGGGACCGCCGTGGTCGCCCTCGTCGTCGCCGCCACGGCCTTCACCGCCGCGGAGATCGTCCACGCCGCGATCTCCTGGGAGTTGTCCCTCGCCCTCGCCCCCGGCCGGTCCCAGGGCGCCTACCTCGGCGTCCACGGACTCGCGCAGTCGGCCCAGCGCTCGGCCGGCCCGGTGCTGCTCACCTCCGCGGTCATGGCCGCGGGCCCGCTCGGCTGGCTCGGCCTCGGCGCCGGACTCGCCGCCGTCTCCGTCGGCCAGCGCACCCTCGTACGCCGCCGCCTGGACCGACTGGACGCCGCCGAACGCCCCGGGGCCGCGGCCCCGAAGACCCTCGCCGTCCCCAGCGGGACGCTCACTGTCAGTGGTGGCGATTACGGTGAGTGACAGTTGACCGCCGTACCGAGGGGGAGCCGTCATGGCACACACCAAGCACCGCAAGCAGAGCAGCCGCCCCGCCCGCCGCACCGCGAGGACCGGCCGGCGCACCCTGCGCCGCGAGTCACCGACCACCGTCGCCGTCCTCACCGACCCCGCCGACTTCGACGCCATGCGCGGCTACCGCAGTTTCACCTTCGACGACCACGCGAGCTACCTGCGGCAGATCGAGGGCCTGCTGCGGTCGCTCGCCTCCCGAGGCATCCACGTCCGCGTCGGGCCCTTCGACCCGGCCGAGTACGCCGAGTACTGCGCCGACACCGGCCACGACCCCGACAGCTCACGCTCCCGCACGCGGTACGCCGCCGACGTCACCACGGCCGGCCCCACCGTCCCCTACTCGGGACAGCCCCTGGAACACCTCGTCACCGAGCTCGAGTACGAGGCGGGCCGCCAGGCCACCTGGGAACGGGCCTCCGGCATCCTGGCCCGCGCGGGGGACTGCGCCGGCTGCGGCGACGACCTCGCCCGCACCTCGTTCGACCGCGCCTCCCAGGCCCTGATGCGCCTCCTCGAAGCCGCGGGGCCCGGCCACCACCACCTCGTGTGCAGCGTGCCCGCCGAGGGCACCACACTGCTCGCCGCCATGCACGCCCGCTGCGACGAGCAGGGCATGGTCCACCTCGTCGAGGCCGAGGCCCTGGTCTGCTGCACCGTCATCGCCGCCGGGCTCGCCGAGGACAGCCCCGGCGGCCTCGTCCTGCGCAGCGGCACGGGCACCGGCCAACCCCCGCCCGACCGCCCGGACGAAGTCCGCGGCTGGACGCTGCGCGACGGCTGGCTCCAACCCCTCACCGAGGCACAGGTCTTCAACGCCTACTGCACCGACGCCGAGTCCGGCGACCCCGTACCCCCGGAGCCCGGCGTCGTCCACCGCCCGGGATTCGTCCTCCCGCCGCCGGAGGACGGCTGAGCACGGCGGAGCCCGGGAACGCCGAGGGGCGCCCCACCACCGGTGGGGCGCCCCTCGGGAGGACGGGAAGCCATCACTCCCCGGACAGCACCGCCTGCGCCGCGCGCCGCGCCTCGTCGGCCGTGTCGGTCGCCCGGGCGGCCGCCGCCGCCCGCTCGCACTGCGCCAGGGTGTACTTCGCCAGCGTCGCCCGCACATAGGGGATCGACGCCGCGCCCATCGACAGGCTCGTCACACCCAGACCCGTCAGCACGCACGCCAGCAGAGGATCGGAGGCCGCCTCACCGCACACACCGCAGCTCTTGCCCTCGGCCCGCGCGGCCTCGGCCGCCGCGGACACCAGGTCCAGCAGCGCCGGCTGCCACGGATCCTGCAGCCGCGAGACCGAACCGACCTGCCGGTCCGCGGCGAAGGTGTACTGCGCCAGGTCGTTCGTCCCCAGCGAGAGGAACTCGACCTCCTGCAGGATCGACCGTGCCCGCAGGGCCGCCGACGGGATCTCCACCATTGCGCCGAACTTCGCGTGCAGCCCGGCCTCCCGGCACGCGTCCGCGAACGCCTTGGCGTCGATGCGGTCCGCCACCATCGGTGCCATGACCTCGAGGTACACCGGCAGGCCCTCGGCGGCCCTGGCGAGCGCCCGCAGCTGCGTGTGCAGCACATCGGGGTGGGCGAGCAGCGTCCGCAGGCCCCGCACGCCCAGCGCCGGGTTCGGCTCGTCCGCGGGCGTCAGGAACTCCAGCGGCTTGTCGGCACCCGCGTCCAGCACCCGGACCACGACCCGGCCCTCGGGGAAGGCCTCCAGCACCTGCCGGTACGCCTCGACCTGCTTCTCCTCCGACGGCGCCTTCCGGGAGTCGTCCAGGAAGAGGAACTCCGTGCGGAACAGACCCACGCCCTCCGCGCCCGCCTTCACGGCCGCCTCGACGTCCGCGGGACCGCCGACGTTCGCCAGCAGCGGCACCTTGTGCCCGTCCGACGTGGCACCCGGCCCCGAGGTCGCGGCGAGCGCCGCCCTGCGCTCCTCGGCGGCCTTCGCCAGCTCGGCCCGCCGGTCCTTGTCCGGGTCGACGTAGATGTCGCCGGTGCTGCCGTCCACGGCGATGACCGTGCCCTCCGCCAGCTCCGTGGCGCCCGGCAGCGCCACCACGGCGGGCACCCCCAGCGCACGCGCGAGGATCGCGCTGTGGCTGGTCGGCCCGCCCTCCTCGGTCACGAAGCCGAGCACCAGCGACGGGTCCAGCAGCGCGGTGTCGGCCGGCGCCAGGTCCCGCGCGATCAGCACGTACGGCTCGTCGCTGTCCGGGACGCCGGGCATCGGCACCCCGAGCAGCCGCGCCACGATCCGGTTGCGGACGTCGTCCAGGTCCGCGACGCGCCCCGCCAGGTACTCGCCCGCGTTGGCGAGCAGCGCACGGTAGGAGGCGAACGCGTCGTACACCGCGCGCTCCGCCGAGCTGCCCACCGCGATACGGCGCTCCACGTCGGCCATCAGCTCGGGGTCCTGCGCCATCAGCGCCTGGGCCTCCAGCACCGCCTGCGCCTCGCCGCCGGCCAGGTTGCCGCGCGCGATCAGGTCGTTGGCCACCGCCTCGACCGCCTGACGTGCCCGGGCCTGCTCCCGCGGCGCCTCGTCGGCCGGAATCTGCTTGGCCGGAGGCTCGAGAACCGCGGTCCCCATGTGCCGTACCTCGCCGATCGCCACGCCGTGGCTGACACCGACGCCTCGCAGCGTTGTCTCCATCTCACCCGTCTCCGGTTGTCGCGGACGCTCGCGACCGCGTTGCCTGTGTGTATGCGTCGGGAGTGGCCTTGCCGAAAAGGCTACGTCCAAGAGAAGAGCGTGGCCCCGGCGGTCACCTCTCCGTCCCCGACCAGACCGGTCAGCGCCTCGGCCGCCGCCTCAAGGGCCACCACCGGGCACACCGGGGACTTGCCGGCGGCCTCGACCGCCGCGGGGTCCCAGCGCACCATCTCCTGGCCGCGCACCACGGTGTCGCCCTTGTTGACGAGCACCTCGAAGCCCTCACCGTTCAGCTGCACCGTGTCGATGCCGAGATGGGTCAGCACCCCGTGCCCGTCCGCGTCCACCACGACGAACGCGTGCGCGTGCAGGGACACGACCACACCGTCCACCGGCGACACGGCCACCGACGGCTCGCGCACGGGGTCGATCGCCGTGCCGGGCCCCACCATGGCACCGGAGAACACGGGGTCGGGCACCGCGGCCAGACCGATGACGCGCCCGGTCAGGGGCGACGAGACAGTCGTCATGATGAAGCCTCCAAGCAAGTGGTCCAGACCACTCAAGTCTGCCACCCCCTTGAGGCCCGGCACACCATGCCACCGCACGCCACCCCCGATTTGCTCCGACCGGGCGCCTCCAGTACGTTGGGTCAACCCCCGCGACGAGAACGCCACGGAGACGTGCGTGCTCACAGCGGTGCGGTAAATCCGACGTAAAGCATCTGCTAAAGTCGGGGAGCGCGAAAGCCGAAAGGCAGAAACGCAAAAGCAGGAAATCCCCGCCGGCGGGAATCGGGCCCGAAAGAGTCTGATAAGCTGGTGACAACGAAGGGAAAGCCCGGAGGGGCCGGTGAAACGGTCTCGAAGGAAGCTTCCGTTCCTTGAGAACTCAACAGCGTGCCAAAAGTCAACGCCAGATATGTTGATACCCCGTCCATCTCGGACGAGGTTCCTTTGTAAAAACACAGCGAGGACGCTGGGCACGTCGGGATTATTCCTCCCGATGGTGCCGCTCTCGTGAAGACATTCACGGAGAGTTTGATCCTGGCTCAGGACGAACGCTGGCGGCGTGCTTAACACATGCAAGTCGAACGGTGAAGCCCTTCGGGGTGGATCAGTGGCGAACGGGTGAGTAACACGTGGGCAATCTGCCCTGCACTCTGGGACAAGCCCTGGAAACGGGGTCTAATACCGGATATTACCTTCCTCTGCATGGGGGTTGGTGGAAAGCTCCGGCGGTGCAGGATGAGCCCGCGGCCTATCAGCTTGTTGGTGGGGTAATGGCCTACCAAGGCGACGACGGGTA
This sequence comes from Streptomyces sp. NBC_00510, assembly GCA_036013505.1. Taxonomy (NCBI): domain Bacteria; kingdom Bacillati; phylum Actinomycetota; class Actinomycetes; order Kitasatosporales; family Streptomycetaceae; genus Streptomyces; species Streptomyces sp. NBC_00510. Next base: position 7,862,177 of record CP107851.1, read on the forward strand.
GCCGGCCTGAGAGGGCGACCGGCCACACTGGGACTGAGACACGGCCCAGACTCCTACGGGAGGCAGCAGTGGGGAATATTGCACAATGGGCGAAAGCCTGATGCAGCGACGCCGCGTGAGGGATGACGGCCTTCGGGTTGTAAACCTCTTTCAGCAGGGAAGAAGCGAAAGTGACGGTACCTGCAGAAGAAGCACCGGCTAACTACGTGCCAGCAGCCGCGGTAATACGTAGGGTGCGAGCGTTGTCCGGAATTATTGGGCGTAAAGAGCTCGTAGGCGGCTTGTCACGTCGGTTGTGAAAGCCCGGGGCTTAACCCCGGGTCTGCAGTCGATACGGGCAGGCTAGAGTTCGGTAGGGGAGATCGGAATTCCTGGTGTAGCGGTGAAATGCGCAGATATCAGGAGGAACACCGGTGGCGAAGGCGGATCTCTGGGCCGATACTGACGCTGAGGAGCGAAAGCGTGGGGAGCGAACAGGATTAGATACCCTGGTAGTCCACGCCGTAAACGTTGGGAACTAGGTGTGGGCGACATTCCACGTCGTCCGTGCCGCAGCTAACGCATTAAGTTCCCCGCCTGGGGAGTACGGCCGCAAGGCTAAAACTCAAAGGAATTGACGGGGGCCCGCACAAGCGGCGGAGCATGTGGCTTAATTCGACGCAACGCGAAGAACCTTACCAAGGCTTGACATACACCGGAAACACCCAGAGATGGGTGCCCCCTTGTGGTCGGTGTACAGGTGGTGCATGGCTGTCGTCAGCTCGTGTCGTGAGATGTTGGGTTAAGTCCCGCAACGAGCGCAACCCCTGTCCTGTGTTGCCAGCGGATTATGCCGGGGACTCACAGGAGACCGCCGGGGTCAACTCGGAGGAAGGTGGGGACGACGTCAAGTCATCATGCCCCTTATGTCTTGGGCTGCACACGTGCTACAATGGCCGGTACAATGAGCTGCGATACCGCGAGGTGGAGCGAATCTCAAAAAGCCGGTCTCAGTTCGGATTGGGGTCTGCAACTCGACCCCATGAAGTCGGAGTCGCTAGTAATCGCAGATCAGCAGTGCTGCGGTGAATACGTTCCCGGGCCTTGTACACACCGCCCGTCACGTCACGAAAGTCGGTAACACCCGAAGCCGGTGGCCCAACCCCTTGTGGGAGGGAGTCGTCGAAGGTGGGACTGGCGATTGGGACGAAGTCGTAACAAGGTAGCCGTACCGGAAGGTGCGGCTGGATCACCTCCTTTCTAAGGAGCATCTAGGCCTCTTCGGAGGTCCAGAGCCACTTCGCCGGCGAATGTCCGGCGGTGGTTAGCTCATGGGTGGAACGTTGACTATTCGGCACGGCTGGTTGTGAGTGTTAGTACTGCTTCGGCGTGGAACGCACATCGTCAACTGGTCGGGTCGGGCGCGCTGTTGGGTCCTGAGGGCACGGAAGTGTTCTCGGTTGTGGACCGGACTCGATGAATCCTGCTGGTAGTGGGTGGAGTTGGGTGACGGGTCGTTGTTTGAGAACTGCATAGTGGACGCGAGCATCTGTGGCCAAGTTTTTAAGGGCGCACGGTGGATGCCTTGGCACCAGGAACCGATGAAGGACGTGGGAGGCCACGATAGGCCCCGGGGAGCTGTCAACCAAGCTTTGATCCGGGGGTGTCCGAATGGGGAAACCCGGCAGTCGTCATGGGCTGTCACCCGCTGCTGAACACATAGGCAGTGTGGAGGGAACGCGGGGAAGTGAAACATCTCAGTACCCGCAGGAAGAGAAAACAACCGTGATTCCGGGAGTAGTGGCGAGCGAAACCGGATGAGGCCAAACCGTATGCGTGTGATACCCGGCAGGGGTTGCGCATGTGGGGTTGTGGGATCGTACTTCAGTCGTCTGCCGGCGGCTGGGCGAGTCAGAAACCGTTGATGTAGGCGAAGGACATGCGAAAGGTCCGGCGTAGAGGGTAAGACCCCCGTAGCTGAAACATTAGCGGCTTGCTTGTACGACACCCAAGTAGCACGGGGCCCGAGAAATCCCGTGTGAATCTGGCGGGACCACCCGCTAAGCCTAAATATTCCCTGGTGACCGATAGCGGATAGTACCGTGAGGGAATGGTGAAAAGTACCGCGGGAGCGGAGTGAAATAGTACCTGAAACCGTGTGCCTACAAGCCGTGGGAGCGTCGCATGCAAGCTTGCTTGTATGTCGTGACTGCGTGCCTTTTGAAGAATGAGCCTGCGAGTTTGCGGTGTGTGGCGAGGTTAACCCGTGTGGGGTAGCCGTAGCGAAAGCGAGTCCGAATAGGGCGATTTTAGTCGCATGCCCAAGACCCGAAGCGGAGTGATCTAGCCATGGGCAGGTTGAAGCGTGGGTAAGACCGCGTGGAGGACCGAACCCACCAGGGTTGAAAACCTGGGGGATGACCTGTGGTTAGGGGTGAAAGGCCAATCAAACTCCGTGATAGCTGGTTCTCCCCGAAATGCATTTAGGTGCAGCGTCGTGTGTTTCTTGCCGGAGGTAGAGCACTGGATAGGCGATGGGCCCTACCGGGTTACTGACCTTAGCCAAACTCCGAATGCCGGTAAGTGAGAGCGCGGCAGTGAGACTGCGGGGGATAAGCTCCGTGGTCGAGAGGGAAACAGCCCAGAGCATCGACTAAGGCCCCTAAGCGTACGCTAAGTGGGAAAGGATGTGGAGTCGCACAGACAACCAGGAGGTTGGCTTAGAAGCAGCCACCCTTGAAAGAGTGCGTAATAGCTCACTGGTCAAGTGATTCCGCGCCGACAATGTAGCGGGGCTCAAGCGTACCGCCGAAGTCGTGTCATTGCAGCAATACTCCCAACGGAGGCTGTGATGGGTAGGGGAGCGTCGTGTGCCGGGTGAAGCGGCCCTGTAAGGGAGTCGTGGACGGTTCACGAGTGAGAATGCAGGCATGAGTAGCGATACAAGAGTGGGAAACTCTTGCGCCGATTGACTAAGGGTTCCTGGGTCAAGCTGATCTGCCCAGGGTAAGTCGGGACCTAAGGCGAGGCCGACAGGCGTAGTCGATGGACAACCGGTTGATATTCCGGTACCCGCTTTGAAGCGCCAGCGCTGAATCTGGTGATGCTAAGGCCGTGAAGCCGCCCTTGATCTCTTCGGAGTGATGGGGAGTGGTGGAGCCGCTGAACCTATCCAGTAGTAGGTGAGCGATGGGGTGACGCAGGAAGGTAGTCCAGCCCGGGCGGTGGTTGTCCCGGGGTAAGGGTGTAGGCCGAGTGGTAGGCAAATCCGCCACTCATTGAGGCTGAGACCTGATGCCGAGCCGATTGTGGTGAAGTGGATGATCCTATGCTGTCGAGAAAAGCCTCTAGCGAGTTTCATGGCGGCCCGTACCCTAAACCGACTCAGGTGGTCAGGTAGAGAATACCGAGGCGTTCGGGTGAACTGTGGTTAAGGAACTCGGCAAAATGCCCCCGTAACTTCGGGAGAAGGGGGCCATTGCTGGTGAGGGGACTTGCTCCCTGAGCTGGTGGTGGCCGCAGAGACCAGCGAGAAGCGACTGTTTACTAAAAACACAGGTCCGTGCGAAGCCGTAAGGCGATGTATACGGACTGACGCCTGCCCGGTGCTGGAACGTTAAGGGGACCGGTTAGCTCCATTTCGGTGGGGCGAAGCTGAGAACTTAAGCGCCAGTAAACGGCGGTGGTAACTATAACCATCCTAAGGTAGCGAAATTCCTTGTCGGGTAAGTTCCGACCTGCACGAATGGCGTAACGACTTCTCGACTGTCTCAACCACAGGCCCGGTGAAATTGCACTACGAGTAAAGATGCTCGTTTCGCGCAGCAGGACGGAAAGACCCCGGGACCTTTACTACAGCTTGATATTGGTGTTCGGTTCGGCTTGTGTAGGATAGGTGGGAGACTGTGAAGCGATGGCGCCAGCCATTGTGGAGTCGTCGTTGAAATACCACTCTGGTCGTGCTGGATGTCTAACCTCGGTCCGTGATCCGGATCAGGGACAGTGTCTGGTGGGTAGTTTAACTGGGGCGGTTGCCTCCTAAAGAGTAACGGAGGCGCCCAAAGGTTCCCTCAGCCTGGTTGGCAATCAGGTGTTGAGTGTAAGTGCACAAGGGAGCTTGACTGTGAGACTGACGGGTCGAGCAGGTACGAAAGTAGGGACTAGTGATCCGGCGGTGGCTTGTGGAAGCGCCGTCGCTCAACGGATAAAAGGTACCCCGGGGATAACAGGCTGATCTTCCCCAAGAGTCCATATCGACGGGATGGTTTGGCACCTCGATGTCGGCTCGTCGCATCCTGGGGCTGGAGTCGGTCCCAAGGGTTGGGCTGTTCGCCCATTAAAGCGGTACGCGAGCTGGGTTTAGAACGTCGTGAGACAGTTCGGTCCCTATCCGCTGTGCGCGTAGGAGTCTTGAGAAGGGCTGTCCCTAGTACGAGAGGACCGGGACGGACGAACCTCTGGTGTGCCAGTTGTTCTGCCAAGGGCATGGCTGGTTGGCTACGTTCGGGAGGGATAACCGCTGAAAGCATCTAAGCGGGAAGCCTGCTTCGAGATGAGGACTCCCACCCCCTTGAGGGGTTAAGGCTCCCAGTAGACGACTGGGTTGATAGGCCGGATGTGGAAGCCCAGTAATGGGTGGAGCTGACCGGTACTAATAAGCCGAGGGCTTGTCCATAGGTTGCTCGCGTCCACTGTGTAGTTCTGAAACAACGAACCGTTGGTTCGTATAGTTTCATAGTGTTTCGGTGGTTATAGCGTTAGGGAAACGCCCGGTTACATTTCGAACCCGGAAGCTAAGCCTTTCAGCGCCGATGGTACTGCAGGGGGGACCCTGTGGGAGAGTAGGACGCCGCCGAACAATTATTGAGCCCGTCGCCGGAGCCTCTTCAGAGGCCCGGCGGCGGGCTTTTTCATGCCCTGAGGTAAGGTCGGGTGGAATCATCCGAGCGTACGTTCAAGAGAAGGGGCCCCCGGTGGAGGTCCAGGAGACAAGGGTGCAGACGGATCGCGTCTTCACGATCCCCAACATCCTGAGCATGGCACGGCTGTTGGGCGTGCCCGTGTTCCTGTGGCTCATCCTGTGGCCCGAGTTCGGCGGTCCGAAGGTCGACGGCTGGGCACTGCTCGTGCTCGCCCTCAGCGGCGTCAGCGACTACCTGGACGGGAAGCTCGCGCGCCGCTGGAACCAGATCAGCAGCCTCGGCAGGGTGCTGGACCCGGCCGCGGACCGGCTGTACATCGTCTCCACGATCATCGGCCTCACGTGGCGCGGGATCCTACCGTGGTGGCTGACGGCCATCCTGGTGGCCCGGGACGCCGTCATGGGCGTGATGATCCTGGTCATGCGCCGGCACGGCTGGGGTCCGCCGCAGGTCAACTTCATGGGCAAGGCCGCCACCTTCAACCTCATGTACGCCTTCCCGTTGCTGCTGCTGAGCGACGGCGACGGGTGGCTGAACACGCTCGCTGCTATTTTCGGATGGGCGTTCGCCGGATGGGGTACAACGCTGTATTGGTGGGCAGGGATCCTCTACGTGGTCCAGGTCCGCCGACTCGTCAGGGCGGACGCCACGGCCGATTGAGCCCGCGTACCCGGCAGGAGAGCCCTCCGGCCGGGTACCCCGCGCGTGACCGGCGGTCCGGGGGACCGCGACGGTCCGCGTGAGAGAGAGCACGGGTGACGTCGGCAAGACAGTCGTCTCTTTGAGGAGGACGCTTCCGACATGAAGGCCGTCGTGATGGCCGGCGGCGAAGGCACACGCCTTCGCCCGATGACCTCGAGCATGCCCAAGCCGCTGCTGCCGGTCGTGAATCAGCCGATCATGCAGCACGTGCTCAAGCTGCTCAAGCGGCACGGTCTGACCGAGACCGTGGTGACCGTGCAGTTCCTCGCCTCGCTCGTCAAGAACTACTTCGGTGACGGCGAGGAACTCGGCATGGATCTCACCTACGCGAACGAGGAGAAGCCACTCGGCACCGCCGGCAGCGTCAAGAACGCCGAGGACGCACTCAAGGACGATTCGTTCCTGGTGATCTCCGGTGACGCACTGACCGATTTCGACCTGACCGAGCTGATCAACTTCCACAAGGAAAAAGGCGCGCTGGTCACGGTCTGCCTGACCCGGGTGCCCAATCCCCTGGAGTTCGGGATCACCATCGTCGACGAGGAGGGCAAGGTCGAGCGCTTCCTCGAGAAGCCGACCTGGGGCCAGGTCTTCTCGGACACGGTGAACACCGGCATCTACGTCATGGAGCCGGAGGTCTTCGACTACGTCGAGCCCGACGTCTCGGTGGACTGGTCCGGTGACGTCTTCCCGCAGTTGATGAAGGAAGGCAAGCCCGTCTACGGCTACATCGCCGAGGGCTACTGGGAGGACGTCGGCACCCACGAGAGCTACATCAAGGCGCAGGCCGACGTCCTGGAGGGCAAGGTCGACGTCGACCTCGAGGGCTTCGAGATCTCGCCCGGCGTCTGGGTCGCCGAGGGCGCGGAGGTGCACCCGGACGCGACGCTGCGTGGTCCCCTGTACGTCGGTGACTACGCCAAGGTCGAGGCCGGGGCCGAGCTGCGCGAGCACACGGTGATCGGCTCCAACGTCGTCGTGAAGTCCGGTGCCTTCCTGCACAAGGCCGTCGTCCACGACAACGTCTACATCGGGCCGCAGACCAACCTGCGCGGCTGCGTCATCGGCAAGAACACCGACGTCATGCGCGCGGCGCGGATCGACGACGGAGCGGTCATCGGCGACGAGTGCCTGATCGGCGAGGAGTCGATCATCGCGGGCGACGTCCGGGTGTACCCGTTCAAGACCATCGAGGCCGGCGCCTTCGTGAACACGTCGGTGATCTGGGAGTCCCGGGGCCAGGCGAACCTGTTCGGCGCGCGCGGCGTCTCCGGCATCCTGAACGTGGAGATCACCCCGGAGCTCGCCGTGCGCCTCGCGGGCGCGTACGCGACGACGCTCAAGAAGGGCGCGACCGTCACCACCGCCCGTGACCACTCCCGTGGTGCCCGTGCGCTGAAGCGTGCGGTGATCTCTGCGCTCCAGGCCAGCGCGATCGACGTGCGGGACCTGGAGAACGTGCCGATGCCCGTGGCGCGGCAGCAGACCGCGCGCGGCAGCGCCGGCGGCATCATGATCCGCACGAGTCCGGGCATCCCCGACTCGGTGGACATCATGTTCTTCGACGAACGCGGCGCCGACCTGTCGGCGGCGGGGCAGCGCAAGCTGGACCGCGTGTTCGCGCGTCAGGAGTACCGCCGTGCGTTCCCCGGCGAGATCGGCGACCTGAACTTCCCGGCGAGCGTCTTCGACTCCTACACGGGCGCGCTGCTGCGGGCCGTGGACACCTCGGGCATCGCCGACGCCGGGCTGAAGGTCGTGGTCGACGCCGCGAACGGCAGCGCGGGCCTCGTCCTGCCCAGCCTCCTCGGCCGGCTCGGGGTGGACTCGCTGACGATCAACCCCGGCCTCAACGAGGCCAGGCCCACCGAGACGGCCGACGGCCGGCGTGCGGGCCTGGTCCGGCTCGGGGAGATCGTCGCCTCCTCGCGGGCGGCCTTCGGCGTGCGCTTCGACCCGGTCGGGGAGCGGCTGTCGCTGGTGGACGAGCGCGGCAAGATCATCGAGGACGACCGGGCGCTGCTGGTCATGCTCGACCTGGTCGCCGCCGAGCGGCGCAGCGGCCGGGTGGCGCTCCCCGTGACGACGACCCGCATCGCCGAACAGGTCGCGGCGTACCACGGGACGCAGGTGGACTGGACGACGACCTCGCCCGACGACCTCACCCGGGTCGGCCGGCAGGACACGACCATTTTCGGCGGTGACGGCAAGGGCGGCATCATCATCCCGGAGTTCAGCAGCGTCTTCGACGGCGCCGCGGCCTTCGTGCGGCTGATCGGCCTGGTGGCCCGTACCCAGCTCACCCTGAGCCAGATCGACGCCCGCATCCCGCGTGCCCACGTCCTCAAGCGGGACCTGGCGACGCCGTGGGCGGTCAAGGGCCTGGTCATGCGCCGGGTGGTCGAGGAGGCGGGCGACCGCAACGTCGACACCACCGACGGCGTGCGCGTGGTCGAGGCGGACGGCCGCTGGGTGATGGTGCTGCCCGACCCGGCCGAGGCGGTCACGCACGTGTGGGCGGAGGGGCCGGACGACGCCTCCGCGCAGGCACTGCTCGACGAGTGGTCGTCGATCGTGGACAGCGCCGGCCGCTGATCCCGCTCCGGCACCGGCTCACGGGCCCCTCCCGACGCGACGAACGGCGCGTCGGGAGGGGCCCGTTCGAGGTCGGCGGCACGGACATGCGACGATGTGCGGCATGTCGCAGCAGCACCCCGATCGGAGCAGCGCCCCTGGGAGGGCCGTGACCCGGCGCCCGGACGCCTCCATGTCGCTGCTGACGAACGTCATGGAGCACAGTCTCGACGACGGGTACGCCGAGGCCACCGCCCGCCGGGGCGCCACGGGCACCTCCCGCCTGCCCGGAACGCTGCGGGGCCGGCTGGTGCTCGCACTGGGCTTGGTGCTGGCCGCCGTGGTGGTCACCATAGGCGCGGCGCAGACGCAGGTGGCCGCCCCGACGCTGGCCAAGGAGCGGCAGAAGCTCATCGACCGCATCGAGTCCGAGACCCGCACCGCCGACGAGCTGCAGAAGAGCGTGGACGGGCTGCGCGACGACGTGGCGGCCAAGCAGCGGCAGGCGCTCAACGACCGCGACGGTGACGCGGAGCGCGTGGCGCTCCTGGCCGGGGCGACGCCGGTCACGGGGCCGGGCGTCGAGCTGGAGGTCAACGACGCCAAGGAGGCCTCGTCGGGCGGCGGCAGCGACCCGCGTACGACCAGTGACTTCTCCGACACCGGCCGGGTGCGGGACCGGGACATGCAGCGCGTGGTCAACGGCCTGTGGGCGGCGGGGGCGGAGGCCATCTCCATCAACGGACAGCGGTTGACGTCGTTGTCGGCCATCCGTGCCGCGGGTGACGCCATACTGGTCGACAACCGGCCGCTGGTTCCGCCCTACACGATCCTGGCGATCGGGGACCCGCAGAAGCTGAGCACGTCCTTCCAGGACGGTGCGGACGGGCAGTACTTGCACGTCCTGCAGGAGAACTACGGGATCCGCGCGCGCATCTCCGAGAAGGAGAAGCTGGAACTGCCCGCGGCTCCGAGCCTGATCATCCGCTCCGCGACCCCGGTCCCGTCGGCCGGGCCGTCGTCGAGCGCATCCGGAAATGGGAAGGGTACGAATTGATCGCCGTACTGGGCCTGATCGTTGGAGTGGTGGTGGGCCTGGTGGTCCGCCCCGTCGTACCGACGGTGGTCGAGCCCTACCTCCCGATCGCCGTGGTCGCCGCGCTCGACGCCGTCTTCGGCGGTCTGCGGGCCATGCTCGACGGGATCTTCGACGACAAGGTCTTCGTGGTCTCCTTCCTGTCCAACGTCGTCGTGGCGGCGCTGATCGTCTTCCTGGGCGACAAACTGGGGGTGGGTGCGCAGCTCTCCACGGGCGTGGTCGTCGTCCTCGGCATCCGCATCTTCTCCAACGCCGCGGCGATCCGCCGCCATGTCTTCCGGGCGTGACAGCACGATGAGCGACGAGAACGACCAGACGCCGGAGCGGCCGGAGGCGCCGCGGCCCGCGGAGCCCTCCCGGCCGGAACGGCCTCGCCCCGAGCCGCCGGCCGGAGACGAGCCGCCGGCGCGGGAGCGGCCCGCGGCGCGCCCGGAGCTGCCCGCCGCCGGACCGGTGCCGGCCGCCGGGCCGTCGGACGCGGAGCAATCCGCACACGGTCGGCAGCAGCCGCCGCAGGACGCGGGGGAACCGCGGGGAGCGGCGTCCGGCGTGAGCGGCCGGCAACGCCTCAAGGCGGGACTGTGGCCGCCGCGGGTGTCCCGGGCGCAGTTGATCGTCGCGCTGCTGCTGTTCGTCCTCGGTCTGGGCCTGGCCATCCAGGTCCGCTCGACCAGCGACACCAGCGCGCTGCGCGGCGCCCGCCAGGAGGACCTGGTGCGCATCCTGGACGAGCTGGACAACCGCTCGCAGCGGCTCGGCGACGAGCGGCGGCGCCTCGAGGAGCAGCGCACCGAGCTGGAGAACAGCTCGGACCAGGCCGAGGAGGCCCGCAAGCAGACCGAGCAGAAGGCGGAGCAGCTCGGGGTGCTGGCCGGCACGGTCGCCGTCGAGGGTCCCGGCATCACGCTGACGATCAACGACCCCCAGGACGCCGTCGAGGCCGACATGCTGCTCGACGCGCTGCAGGAGCTGCGCGCCGCGGGAGCGGAGGCGATCCAGATCAACGACGTGCGGGTCGTGGCCGACACCTACTTCATCCAGGGGTCGGGCGGTGTGCAGATCGACGGGCACAAGGTCAGCCCGCCCTACCGCTTCAAGGTCATCGGTAATCCACAGGATCTTGAACCCGCCCTGAACATCCCGGGCGGCGTGGTACAGACTTTGGAGAAGGAGCAGGCCACAGCGGACGTGACGCGATCGGAGAAGATCGTTGTCGACGCCTTGCGGCCGTCGGAGCAGCCTGACTACGCTCAGTCGTCGACCCGGTGAGGCGGGGGCGAGTGGGGTTTGCGGGGGAGGGCAGGAGAATGCGGGGGGTCGCCGCACCGCTGGGGTGGTGCGTGAGGGAAACTATGTGTTGGTCGTGACTGAGGGTTCGTCCTGCCCCACGGGCGGGTCTGTGTCGTTCAAGGGGAATCGCCCGTGAAGTTGTTCGGTAAGTGGTTCGGCAAGAGTTCGCGTCAGGCTGGTGACAGCCCCACGGCGCGGCACCGCGCCCCGCGGCACGTGCAGGGGGAGGGACCGGGCGAGGAGCGCCCGCTGTTCCGTGACGGGATCGCTGCTCCGGGCGGTGACATTTCGGGCGGTCATGGTGCGGTTTCTGTTGACCCTGCGGCTGCGGGGCGCATAGGTTTCCAGCAACCATCAGCCTCTAGCACGGGTGGAGGGTCCTTGCCGGTCTGTACGCGGTGCGGGTTCCAGAACGCGGAAGCGAGCCGCTTCTGCTCCAACTGCGGCGCGCCGCTGCGTGCCGCGGTGCCGTCCGAGCGTGCCTCCGAGACCACGTCCACGATCTCCATCTCCGGGATCGAGGCGTACGAGGCCGAGGCGACGGGACAGACCGTGCTGCCGGCGCTGTCCCCGGAGGCCCAGGCCGCGGTCGACGCGCTGCCGCCGGGCTCCGCGCTGCTGGTGGTACGCCGTGGTCCCAACTCGGGGAGCCGCTTCCTCCTGGACGGCGAACTGACGACGGCCGGCCGCCACCCGGAGAGCGACATCTTCCTGGACGACGTCACCGTCTCGCGGCGTCACGTGGAGTTCCGGCGCGCTCAGGACGGTTCCTTCACGGTCTCCGACGTCGGCAGCCTCAACGGCACCTACGTCAACCGCGAGCGGATCGACTCGGTGACCCTGTCCAGTGGCGACGAGGTGCAGATCGGCAAGTACCGACTGGTCTTCTACGCGAGCCAGTGGGGCGCCTGACCCCCGCGAGGGAAGGTTCATGCTTCGTACACCGTCGGGCGGTGCCGGCAACGGCACCGCCACCGCGGACGACCGGCTGCTGAGCATCGGGGCGGTGCTCAACGAGTTGCGGGAGGAGTTCCCCGAGGTCACCATCTCCAAGATCCGCTTCCTGGAGGCGGAGGGGCTGGTGGAGCCGCAACGCACGCCCTCCGGGTACCGGAAGTTCACCGTCCGGGACGTGGAACGGCTCGGGCACGTGCTGCGCATGCAGCGGGACCACTATCTTCCGCTGAAAGTGATCCGCGAGCACCTCGACGCCCTCGACCGGGGCGAGCCGCTGCCGCTGCCCGTCCCGTCCTCCGGGGAGTCCCGGGAGCTGATCGAGGTCGGCGCGGTGGAGCGGCAGGCGCCCGCTGCGCTGCGCATCGGCAGGGACGAGTTGCTGGCCGCCACGGGCGCCGAAGCGGGCGAGCTCGCCCAGTGGGAGGCGTACGGACTGGTGGAGGCCGGTCCTGACGGTGACTATGACGCCGAAACGGTGAACATCGCCAAGATCGTGGCCGATCTGGGCCGCTTCGGGCTCGAACCGCGCCATCTGCGGGCGGTGAAGGCGGCCGCGGATCGTGAGGCCGGTCTGGTGGAGCAGGTGGTCGCGCCCCTGCGCAGGCACCGCAATCCGCAGACCAGGACGCACGCGGAGGCCACCGCGCGGGAGCTGGCGGCGCTGTCCGTGCGGCTGCACGCGGCGCTGGTGCAGTCCGCGCTGAGGGTGCGGCTCTTCTGAAGCCGACATTGGCCAGGACACGCCCGGTCGGTGACCGGCCGGGCCCGTCCCGACTACCCAAACCTGCCGGGCACGGCCTAGGGTTGCTGTGTGAACGAGCTCGACGTCGTGGGTGTCCGGGTCGAAATGCCCTCCAACCAGCCGATTGTGCTCCTGCGGGAAGTGGGAGGCGACCGCTACCTGCCCATCTGGATCGGGCCGGGGGAGGCCACCGCCATCGCTTTCGCGCAACAGGGCATGACGCCCGCGCGGCCGCTGACCCATGATCTGTTCAAGGACGTGCTCGAGGCCGTCGGCCAGACGCTGACCGAGGTCCGGATCACCGACCTGCGTGACGGCGTCTTCTACGCCGAGCTGGTGTTCGCCAGTGGCGTCGAGGTGAGCGCCCGTCCCTCGGATGCCATAGCGCTCGCGCTGCGCACCGGAACCCCCATCTACGGGAGCGACGGGGTGCTGGACGACGCCGGCATCGCCATTCCCGACGAGCAGGAGGACGAGGTCGAGAAGTTCCGCGAGTTCCTCGACCAGATCTCGCCGGAGGACTTCGGAACCAGCAGTCAATAGGGCCCGCGAAGGCCATTCGTCCAGCCTTACCCCCACCATGGACACGGGAAACCACCTCTGGGGTTGATATCACTCGGCGTGCCGAGCGTGGCGATCGTTGACGCACCCGGAGTGACTGCCTACCGTCGAGAAGGAAAGTCCCGATGGCACGTGCGCGTGCCCTGAGGGGTGCGAAGGGACGGGAGGTCGGCGTGAGAAGCACCGGCGACGGTACGGCCTTTGGCGGCCCGTATCCGATGCGCGGGGCCTTGGCCCGCAACGCCGCGACGCCCCCCGGAGGGGGTTCGGGCGACACCTCGGGACAGCAGCCGGAGGGGGCCGGCGAACGGGTCGGCTACCGCGGGCCCACCGCCTGCGCGGCGACCGGCATCACGTATCGCCAGCTGGACTACTGGGCGCGTACCGGGCTCGTGGAGCCCAGCATCCGCCCCGCGTACGGCTCGGGGACGCAGCGGCTGTACAGCTTCCGGGACGTCGTGGTCCTCAAGATCGTCAAGCGGCTCCTCGACACGGGCGTGTCCCTGCAGAACATCCGCACCGCCGTGCAGCACCTGCGGTCCAGCGCGCCCGCCGAGCTCACCCGCATGACGCTGATGAGCGACGGCGCGACGGTGTACGAGTGCACCTCCCCGGACGAGGTCGTCGACCTCCTCCAGGGCGGTCAGGGGATCTTCGGGATCGCCGTGGGCGTGGTGTGGCGGGACGTCGAGGGCGCCCTGTCGCAGCTGCACTCCGAGCGCATCGACACCGGGGAGACGGTGGTCGGCCACAACCCGGGCGACGAGCTGGCGCGGCGCCGCAACCGCGCGGGCTGAACCGGGCCGAACCGGGCGGGTCGGACCGCGGCCCACCCGTCCGCCGTACAGGCGTACGGCGGATGTCGGACCCGTGGGGCACCATCGGTGACTGTGAGAAGCGCGCCGACCATCCTCCACCTGGACATGGACGCGTTCTTCGCGGCCGTCGAGCAGGCGGCGAAGCCGAGTCTGCGGGGGAAGCCGGTCGTCGTGGGGGGTCTCGGGCCGCGCGGCGTGGTCGCGACCGCCTCGTACGAGGCCCGGGTGTACGGGGTGCACTCGGCCATGGCGATGGCCCACGCGCGCCGGCTGTGCCCGAACGCCGCGTACCTCGTGCCGCGCTTCGCCGTCTACCGGCAGATCAGCGACATCGTCATGGAGCTGCTGTCACGGCTGTCGCCGCTGGTCGAGCCGCTCAGCCTCGACGAGGCCTTCGTGGACCTGGAGGCGGGCGGGATCGCGGACGACCCGCGCGCGGTGGGGGAGCGGCTGCGGGCGGACATCCGGGCGGCCACCGGGGTCACCGGCTCGGTGGGGCTCGCGGGCTCCAAGCTGCTCGCCAAGATCGCCTCGGAGCAGGCCAAGCCCGACGGGCTGGTCGTCATCGAGCCCGGCACCGAGCGCGAGCTGCTGGCCCCCATGCAGGTGCGTGCGCTGCCGGGCGTGGGGCCCGCGACGGCGGAGCACCTGCGGCGGGCGGGCATCCTCACGGTCGGCGAGGTCGTGGAGGCGGGGGAGGCCGAGCTGGTGCGGCTGCTCGGCAAGGCGCACGGCGCCCATGTGCACGGGATGGCCCTGGGGATCGACGAGCGGCCCGTGGTCGCCGACCGCGAGAGCAAGTCGGTCTCGGTCGAGGACACCTTCGACGTCGACCTCACCGACCGCGTACGGGTCCGGCTCGAGGTGGACCGGCTGGCCGACCGCTGCGTGCGCAGGCTGCGCACGGCGGGCCGCTCGGGCCGCACGGTGGTGCTGAAGGTGCGGCGGTACGACTTCACGACGCTGACCCGATCGGAGACCCTGCGCGCCCCGACCGACGACCTCGCGGTGGTGCGGGAGACCGCGGCGCGGCTGCTGGAGGCCGTCGAGATCACCGGCGGCGTACGCCTGCTCGGGGTCGGTGTCGCGGGGCTCGCGGACTTCACGCAGGAGGACCTGTTCGCCCAGGCGGCCGGACGGGAGGAGGAGGCGGCGGGCGAGGAGTCCGCCCCGTCCGAGGGGGCTGACGAGCGGCCCGTGGAGGAAGCCCGGGAGCCGGAGCCGGCGGAGCGGCGCTGGGTGCCGGGCCAGGACGTGCGGCACACCGAGCACGGCGCGGGGTGGGTGCAGGGCAGCGGGGTCGGGAGGGTCACCGTCCGCTTCGAGGAGCCGGGCTCGCCGGTGCCGGGGCGGGTGCGCACCTTTGCGGTGACCGACCCGGAGCTCGAGCCGTCCGAGCCGCTCCCGCTGGTGTTACCGGGCCTGCCGGGGCTCCCGCGTCAAGCGTCGCCGGCCAGCTTGCCGAAGTCGTGGTCCGGCGGGGGCTCCGGCACCGGGCCGGACAGCGAAGGCCCGCTCATGCCGTAGTGGTGGTAGAGCTGCAGCTCCTGCTCGGGGGAGAGGTGCCGGCCCACGCCGAAGTCCGGGGCGTCCTTGATCAGTGCCTTGTCGAACGGCACGCGCAGCTCTTCCCCGGTGAACTCGCTCGGTTCCAGCGGTACGAAGGCGTCGCGGCTGAACAGGCCGGTGCGCACCGCGGCCCATTCGGGCTCTCCGGTGGCGTCGTCGAGGTACACCTCGTCGACCGTGCCGATCTTCATCCCGTTGCGGTCGAAGGCCCTGCGCCCGATGAGGCTGCGCGGATCGATACCGGTCTGCACGGTCCCTCCAACTGGTCGCGATTAATCCTATTTAGGCACGAAAGGTGGCGGCTGTCACATGACCCGTCCCCGGACCGCGCTGGTACGCTGACAGCGGCTGCTGACCCCTTGCGGGAGAGTCCTGGCGACGCGGGGAACCGTCCGCCGGGCGCCGAAGGAGCAAACCCTCCCCGGAATCTCTCAGGCATCCGTACCGCATGGGTGAGGTCACTCTGGAAAGCAGGAAGGGCGGCACACCGCGTGCGCGGCCGCTTCCTCACCGACGGTGAAAGCCGTCCCGGCACCTGCGGGACGGTGAAGCTCTCAGGTTCAGATGACAGAGGGGGAGGCCGTGTCGCGTCAGACCAGGAGGCCTCCGCAGATGACCGCCAACCGCATCCCACTCTCCGAGCTGGAGCGCGGCATCCCCTTCGAGCAGCGCCACATCGGGCCCGACGCCGGTGCGCAGGCCAAGATGCTCGCGCAGGTCGGCTACGGCTCGCTGGACGAGCTGACCGCCGCCGCCGTGCCGGACACCATCAAGAGCGCCGAGGCGCTCGGTCTGTCCGACGCCCGCACCGAGCCCGAGGTCCTCGCCGAGCTGCGCTCGCTCGCCGACCGCAACCAGGTGCTTCGGCCCATGATCGGGCTCGGCTACTACGGCACCTTCACCCCGCCGGTCATCCTGCGCAACGTCATGGAGAACCCCGCCTGGTACACGGCGTACACGCCCTACCAGCCGGAGATCTCCCAGGGCCGCCTGGAGGCCCTGCTGAACTTCCAGACGGTCGTCGCCGACCTCACCGGGCTGTCCACCTCCGGCGCCTCGCTGCTCGACGAGAGCACCGCGGCCGCCGAGGCCATGGCCCTGGCCCGCCGGGTCGGCAAGGTCAAGGACGGCGTCTTCCTGATCGACGCCGACACCTTCCCGCAGACCGTCGCCGTGATCGAGACCCGCGCCGAGCCGACCGGCGTCGAGGTCGTCGTCGCCGACCTCAGCGAGGGCATCCCGGCGGAGATCGCCGAGCGCGGCGTCTTCGGCGTGCTGCTGCAGTACCCGGGCGCCTCCGGCGCCGTGCGCGACCTCAAGCCGGTCGTGGAGCAGGCGCACGGGCTCGGCGCGATCGTCACCGTCGCCGCCGACCTGCTGGCCCTGACCGTGCTCACCTCTCCCGGCGAGCTCGGCGCGGACATCGCGGTCGGCACCACCCAGCGCTTCGGTGTGCCCATGGGCTTCGGCGGCCCGCACGCCGGCTACATGGCCGTCCGTGACGTGTACGCCCGCAGCCTCCCGGGCCGCCTGGTCGGCGTCTCCGTCGACGCCGACGGCGACAGGGCCTACCGTCTGGCCCTGCAGACCCGCGAGCAGCACATCCGCCGCGAGAAGGCCACCAGCAACATCTGCACCGCGCAGGTGCTGCTCGCCGTCATGGCCGGCATGTACGCGGTCTACCACGGCCCGGAGGGCCTGGCGCAGATCGCCCGCCGCACCCACCGCTACGCCTCGGTCCTCGCCGCGGGCCTGCGCGCCGGCGGCGTCGAGGTGACCACCGGAGCCTTCTTCGACACCGTCACCGCCCGCGTGCCCGGCCGTGCCGCCGAGGTCGTGGCCGCCGCCCGCGAGGCCGGGGTCAACCTGCGCCAGGTCGACGCCGACCTGGTCGGCATCGCCTGCGACGAGACCACCGGCCGCGCCGACCTCACCGCGGTCTGGGACGCCTTCGGCGTCACCGGCGCCGACGTCGAGGCCCTGGACGCGTCCACCGAGGACGCGCTGCCCGCCGGTCTGACCCGCGGCGTGGACTACCTGACCCACCCGGTCTTCCACCAGCACCGCTCCGAGACCGCGATGCTGCGCTACCTGCGCCGCCTCGCCGACCGCGACTACGCGCTGGACCGCGGCATGATCCCGCTGGGCTCCTGCACCATGAAGCTCAACGCGACCACCGAGATGGAGCCGGTCACCTGGCCCGAGTTCGGCGCGCTGCACCCCTTCGCGCCCGCCGACCAGGCCGAGGGCTACCTGACCCTCATCCGTGAGCTGGAGGAGCGCCTCGCCGAGGTCACCGGCTACGACAAGGTCAGCCTCCAGCCGAACGCCGGCTCCCAGGGTGAGCTCGCCGGCCTGCTGGCCGTCCGCGCCTACCACCGCGCGGGCGGTGACGCCCAGCGCACCGTCTGCCTGATCCCGTCCTCCGCGCACGGCACCAACGCCGCCAGCGCCGTGATGGCCGGCATGAGGGTCGTCGTCGTGAAGACCGCGGGCGACGGCGAGGTCGACGTCGAGGACCTGCGCGCCAAGATCGAGCAGTACCGCGACGAGCTCGCCGTGCTCATGGTCACCTACCCCTCCACGCACGGCGTCTTCGAGGAGCACATCGGCGACATCTGCGCCGCGGTGCACGACGCGGGCGGCCAGGTCTACGTGGACGGCGCGAACCTCAACGCCCTGGTGGGCCTGGCGAAGCCCGGCCACTTCGGCGGCGACGTGTCGCACCTGAACCTGCACAAGACCTTCTGCATCCCGCACGGCGGCGGCGGCCCCGGCGTCGGCCCGGTCGCGGTCCGCGCCCACCTCGCCCCGTACCTGCCGAACCACCCGCTCCAGCCGGCCGCCGGCCCGGAGACGGGCGTCGGCCCGATTTCGGCCGCCCCCTGGGGCTCGGCCGGCATCCTGCCGATCTCCTGGGCGTACGTGCGGCTCATGGGCGGCGAGGGCCTCAAGCGCGCCACCCAGGTGGCGGTGCTCAGCGCGAACTACGTGGCCAAGCGCCTGGAGCCGCACTTCCCGGTGCTCTACACGGGGCCCGGCGGTCTCGTCGCGCACGAGTGCATCATCGACCTGCGCCCGCTGACCAAGGAGACGGGCGTGACGGTCGACGACGTCGCCAAGCGCCTGATCGACTACGGCTTCCACGCGCCGACGATGTCGTTCCCGGTGGCCGGGACGCTGATGATCGAGCCGACGGAGAGCGAGAACCTCGCGGAGCTGGACCGCTTCTGCGACACGATGATCGCGATCCGCGCCGAGATCGAGCGGGTCGGCTCGGGGGAGTGGCCCGCGCAGGACAACCCGCTGCGCAACGCCCCGCACACGGCGGCGGCGCTGGGCGGCGACTGGGAGCACCCGTACTCCCGTGAGGAGGCGGTCTTCCCCTCCGGTGTGTCGGCCGCGGACAAGTACTGGCCGCCGGTCCGCCGCATCGACGGCGCCTTCGGCGACCGCAACCTGGTCTGCTCCTGCCCTCCGCTGGACGAGTACGACGTGTAAGGGCGCCTGACGCGCTCAAGGGTCGGCCCCGCTGCTGCAGCGGGGTCGGCCCTGTGTCGTTCCCGGCCCGGGTCAGGCCGCCGTGACGATGTGCCCGCTGCCGAGCGGGCGGTGCGGGGCGATGATCTGGCCGTCGGGGAGCAGCTCACCGGTGTCCTCGAAGAGCAGGACGCCGTTGCACAGCAGGCTCCAGCCCTGCTCGGGGTGGCTGGCCATGATGTGGGCGGCCTCGCGGTCGGGGCTGCCGGCGGACGGACAATGCGGCTGGTGCGGGCACATGGACGACGTCTTTCGCTGCGAGTGGTGTGAAGTACGGCTGCCTTGGGTAGGAACCTCAGTCATGCCGCTCCCCCGTTCAGTCGGTCGGTCCCAGTGTTGCTCTACTGAGGGATTTCCGCAGGGATTTCGCGTGAGCTGTCCTCGTTAGTTGGGGACGCATTCACTCTCGCGGGCGGTTGCCCGGACAATGCAACGCCTCCGTGACCGGACGGTCACGGAGGCGTGTGCGGGTCGCCCCAGCCGGGAGCCTCAGGCGGTGGTGCCGAGCAGTGGTGGCGGAGCCAGCCGCAGGGTGAGCACCGGCACCAGGTCGGAGAGCCGGTGCATGCGGTGCGCGGCGATCCCCGGCGGGGCCGGCGCCAGCGGGATCAGCAGGTCGGAGGGGGCCGGCTGGGCCGTGCCCGCGTCCGCTGCGACGTCCCCGTGCAGCCACAGCGTCAGCATGTAGAGCCCCGGTACCGAGAGCAGGTGCGGCTGGTAGGGGGTGGTGAGCGCATCGGCCTGGCGCAGCGCGCGCTCGGTGGAGGCCAGGTACGGGCCCTCGCAGAAGTGCGAGAACGCCCAGCCGTCCGGGGTGTCCACGGTCTCGCCCGCGGCGGCCACCTTGTCGCCGGTACGGATGTGGAAGCGCCAGCCGGTCAGTCGGGCCCGAGGCAGTCCTCCCGGTTCGGTGATCACGGGGTCGAGGACGTGCAGGGGGAGCGGATGCTCGGCGACCAGGGGCCCCGTGGCGTTGCGCAGTGAGGGGGTGCGGGCCTCACGGACGGCGGTGGGGGAGCTCAGGGCGGCGAGAACGCTCCGCAGGGCGGGAGCGGGGGCTGGGGCTACCTGCAGCGGCATGGTGGGCGGCCTCTCATGAGGAGACACGGGGGGTGTTCGGCGGGGTGCGGACAGCACTGTCAGCGATGGAGCAGATGACACTGCGGCAGGCCGGGACAGCCCGGATCCGCGGGGCGCGTGGGGGCGGCGACGTACGGAATCAGCGTGGGCATGCGGATCCCTTCCCGTGGCCGGATGCGTCGCGGGCGCGCGGCGGGTCGCGGAGGCTCTGCCTGTGAACGAAGGATATACGAGGAGTGTTCGCGCAGTGTTTCATCTAGCCGTCAGTGATATTACGGGCAAGGCGCTTCCAGGTCACCCCGGGCAGGTAATAGCTCCCCAATTGCGCCGTCGCCCACGCCGTGAACTGCGCTTTCCGCGTTGCTGCGGATGGCTGAATCTCGTCGGTGTTTTTCACGACACTGCCGCCGCCGGCATGTGAATTCCGTCCTTGCCCGCGGAATGTGCCGCAAGACGGTGCTCGTGGCCAGCTTAGCGGCTCGGCGCCGGCGCCGGGGGCCTTATCGATCTCAGGGCTGGGCATCATGTGATCACGGCCCACTCGAGGAAGGACCTCCGATGGGGGAAAAGGTCGCGGCCACGGGGTTCGACCTGGCCGACCGCCAGCGCTACCGCAGGAAGCTGAAGCAGTGCCTGCTGGGGTTGGAGCGACTGCTGGAGGAGAAGCGATTCGACCGCCCCCGCAATCTGATGGGGCTGGAGATCGAACTCAATCTCACCGACCGCGACGGGCTGCCGCGCATGATGAACGAGGAGGTCCTCGAGCGCATCGCGAGCCGTGATTTCCAGACCGAGCTCGCACAGTTCAACATTGAAGTGAACATCGCCCCGCACCGGCTTTCCGGCCGGGTCCTGGACCGCCTCGCAGAAGAGTTGCGCATGGGCCTGGGATATGCCGAGGGAAAGGCCCGCGAGGTCGGCGCCCGCATCGTGATGGTGGGAATCCTGCCCACCCTCGGCGCGCAGGACCTGGTCGGTGCCAACCTGTCCCGAGTCGACCGCTACATGCTGCTCAACGACCGCATCCTCGCCGCCCGCGGCGAGGACATCACCCTGGACATCTCGGGGGTGGAGCGGCTGACCTGCGTCTCCGGCTCGATCGCCCCGGAGGCCGCGTGCACCTCGATGCAGATGCACCTGCAGGTGACCCCCGCGCGGTTCGCCGCGGTGTGGAACGCAGCGCAGGTGGTGGCTGGCCCCCAGGTCGCACTCGGCGCCAACTCGCCCTTCCTGTTCGGCCGTGAGCTGTGGCGGGAGACCCGCCCCACGCTGTTCCAGCAGGCCACCGACACCCGCCCCGAGGAGCACCGGGCCCAGGGCGTGCGCCCGCTGACCTGGTTCGGCGAGCGCTGGATCGACTCCGCGTACGACCTCTTCGCCGAGAACGTGCGCTACTTCCCCTCCCTGCTGCCGATCTGCGAGGACGAGGACCCGCTGCACGTCCTGGACGAGGGCGGGGTGCCGCAGCTGAAGGAACTCACCCTGCACAACGGCACGATCTACCGCTGGAACCGCCCGGTGTACGCGGTCGTCGACGGCGTGCCGCACCTGCGGGTGGAGAACCGGGTGATGCCCGCCGGGCCGACCGTCGCCGACGTGCTCGCCAACACCGCCTTCTACTACGGGCTCGTCCGCTCCCTCGCCGAGACGTCGCGCCCGGTGTGGAGCCGGCTGCCGTTCGCGGCCGCCGCGGCGAACTTCGACGCCGCGTGCCGGTACGGCATCGACGCGGTGTTCACCTGGCCCCGGCCGGGGCGCGGCAACGGCCTCGTGGAGATCGGGGCCGTCGAACTCGTCCTGGACGAACTGCTCCCGATGGCGGCCGCCGGACTGGACGCGTGGGGCATCGACCCGGTGGACCGGGACCACTACCTCGGCATCATCGAGGGCCGCTGCCGCAAGCGCACGAACGGCGCCGAGTGGCAGGCCGTCGCCTTCCACCAGGAGCTGGACCGCGGACTGGACCGGCAGCGGGCGCTGGCTGCGATGACCCTGCGCTACTGCGAGCTGATGCACACCGGCGCCCCCGTGCACGAGTGGCCCCTGGAACGCTGAGCCGCCGTCCGTGCCGCCCAGCCGATGAGGCAGGATGGCGCGGGTGGAGGCATCTGTGGACGGGAATGCGGCGGAGCCGGGCGGGTCCGGGGCCGGGTCGGTGGAGCGGCTCGGCCCGCGCGCGCTGCGCAGCGAGACCCTCCTGGTGCTCGCGCTGTCGCTCGGGGCGAGCGCGCTCGCGGCGCTGATCAGCTTCATCGGTTCGCTGACCAAGCCCGGCGGGCTCAAGGACCAGGCGGCCACCCTCGTCGGCTCGCAGGCGCCGGGCCGTCCGTGGCTGGACCTGGCCTGGCAGCTGTTCGGTGTCGCCACCGCGCTCGTCCCGGTCGCGCTCGTCGCCCACCTGCTGGCCCGCGAGGGCACGGGCATGCCGGCCATCGGCTTCGACCTGCGCCGTCCGCGGACCGACCTGCTGCGCGGCGCCGCGGTGGCCGCGGCCATCGGCGGCACCGGGCTGCTGTTCTACCTGGGCGCGCGCGCCTCCGGGTTCAACCTGACGGTCGTGCCGGAGTCGCTGCCCGACGTCTGGTGGAAGATCCCCGTGCTGATCGCCTCCGCGGTCCAGAACGCGGTGCTCGAGGAGGTCGTCGTCGTCGGCTACCTGCTGCGCAGACTGGGCCAGTTGGGCTGGACGCCGGTCGGCGCGCTGGTGGCCAGCAGTGTGCTGCGCGGCTCGTACCACCTCTACCAGGGCATCGGCGGGCTCATCGGGAACATGGCGATGGGCGTCGTTTTCGTCCTGCTCTACCGGCGCTGGGGGCGGGTGGGGCCGCTGGTGGCGGCCCACGCGCTGATCGACATCGTGGCCTTCGTGGGCTACGCGCTGCTCGCCGGGAAGGTCGGCTGGCTGCCGACCGCGTGAGGCCCCTCTACGGGTGGGCGTGCAGCTCGCCGTCGATCACGGTGACGGCACGGCCGCTGAGCCGCACACGGTCGCCGCGCAGCACCGTCCGCACCAGGCCCGAACGCGCCGAGGCCTGCAATCCGGTGAGCTCGTCGCGGCCCAGACGCCGCGACCAGAACGGTGCCAGGGCGGTGTGGGCGCTGCCGGTGACCGGGTCCTCGTCGATGCCGACGGCGGGGAAGAAACCGCGCGAGACGAAGTCGTAGCCGGTCGTCGCCGGGGACTCGGCGGCGGCCGTGACGATGAGCCCGCGCTTGGACGGCAGCGCGGCGACGGCGGCGACATCGGGGGTGAGCGCCCGCACGGTCTTCTCGTCGACGACCTCCACCAGCAGGTCGCCCACGTCGTCACCCGTCTCGTGCACGGACAGCACGTCGGCGCCGATCGCGGCGCCGATGTCGTCGGTGACGACCACCGAGGTCAGCGGGGCGACGGGGAAGTCCATGGTGATGGTGCCGTCGTCGTCGGCCGTCGTCGTGAGGATGCCGCAGCGGGCGCCGAACCGCACCGGTCCGCGGGCGGCGCCCGTGCTGTGCAGGATGTGCGCGGTGGCGAGGGTGGCGTGCCCGCACATGTTCACCTCGGCCTTGGGGGTGAACCAGCGCAGGGCCCAGTCCGCGTCCTGGGCGCCCGGCGTGGGGTGGGCGAAGGCGGTCTCGGAGAGGTTGACCTCGGCGGCCACCCGCTGGAGCCAGCCGTCGTCGGGGAAGGCGTCCGCGTCCAGCAGCAGGACGCCCGCGGGGTTGCCGGCGAAGGGGCGGTCGGTGAAGGCGTCGACGATACGAATCCGCATGCCGGCGAGCGTACGGAGGTCCGGACGCCACCGGCCAGGGCCAATCGAGGGGTTGTGGCCCGCGCCATCGGTGCGCAGCCGCTGTCGCGCCCCAACCGGTACCGGAACCGGCCCACTTGAGGGGCGCGGAGCCGGGGCGGGCCGGGTCGTCCGCCCTCGGGTCACGTCGTGCAGGGTCACCGCGGTGCGCTGGACGGCACTCCGGTCGTCCACGTGAAGCCGGTGCCCGGACGCCGTGGGGCGTCCGGGCACCGGTCCGTCATGCCGCCGGGGGCGGCGGCGGTGCGAGCAGCGTTCCGAAGACCGTTTCGAAGAAGTCGTCGAAGGCCTCGCCCGAGCGGCCGGAACGTGCGGCGATCAGCGTGCCCTCCCAGGTGTTGAGGATGAACCGCGCCGTCCGCTCGGTGTCGAGCTCCGCCCGCAGCTCGCCGGCCTGCTGTGCCTCGGCGAGCGCGCCGGAGATCGACGAGGCCCACTGGCCGAGGGACGCGCGGACGCCCGCGCGGATCGTCTCGCTGTGGTCGGCGATCTCGGCGCCGAAATTGCCGATCATGCAGCCCCGGGTGAAGTCCGCGTCCACGGTCTCGTCGCGCAGGAACTCGAAGTGCGCGCGCAGCCGCGCCAGCGGCGCGGTGCCGGGTTCCGCCAGCTCGTGCGTCCGCCGGCCCGCGCCGTAGCGGTCGAGCGCGACGAGGGCCAGCGACTCCTTGCTGTCGAAGTGGTTGTAGAACGACCCCTTCGGAACGCCGGCCGCGTCCGTGATGTCCTTCACGCCTGCGGCGTTGTACCCCTTCGCGTGGAACTGTGCGACCGCCGCGTCGACGATCGCCTCGCGCATGCTCTGCCGGGCCATGGTGCCACCTCCGCACCGCAATATGGCCAGTCGTCTCTGTTCTGTCAAAAATACACCCGGCAGGGCACGGCCCTCCGGGTCAGGCCGCCGCGTCCAGGACCACCCGGAAGCGGGCCTTGCCGGACATCATGCGCTCGTAGGCCTCGGGCGCCCGCGACAGGGGCATCGTCTCGACCATCGGGCGGATGCCGGAGCGCGAGCTGAACTCGAGGTTGTCCTCGTTCTCGATCGCGGAGCCGGTCAGGCTCCCGCTGATGGTGCGCGAACCGAGGACGAGGTCGGTCGTGGCGACGGAGACCGGGTCCATGGAGACGCCGACCACGACCATGTGCCCGCGCGGGGCGAGTCCGGGGACCAGCGGCGTCATCGACGTGCCGTTCGCCGCGGTGGCGACGATGGCGTCCGCGCCGCCCAGCTTGCGCAGCTCGGCTCCGGGGTCCTGCGCCGAGCTGTCGATGTAGTGGCTCGCGCCGAGTTCGAGGGCGAGCTTCTCCTTCTCCTGGCCGCGGGCGATGGCCGCGACGCGGTAGCCGAGCCGGGCGGCGTACTGGAGACCCAGGTGGCCGAGGCCGCCGATGCCCTGGACCGCGACGAGCGCGCCGGGGCGGGCGTCCAGCCGGCGCAGGGCGCTGAAGGTCGTGAGTCCGGCGCACAGCAGCGGGGCGGCGAGGGTGGGGGCGAGCTCGTCCGGCACCCGGACCAGGCCGCTGCTGCGGGTGATGAGGACCTCGGCGTAACCGCCGTCGGTGGTGGTGCCGGTCTGCGGCTGGTCGGTGCAGTTGACGAAGTCCCCGCGTCGGCAGGACGTGCACTCGCCGCAGTGACCGCCCAGGAAGCCGACGCCCACCCGGTCGCCGACGCGCCAGGCGCTCACGCCCTCACCGACGGCGTCGATGACGCCGACGACCTCGTGGCCGGGGACGACCGGCTGCGACGGGTCGGCCCGCAGGCCCTCCACGGCGAGCGCGTCGGAGTGGCAGACGCCGCAGCTCTCCACCCTCAGCCGCACGTGCCCGGCGGGCGGGGCGACGACCTCGCGGGTGACGAGCTCGAAGTTGCGGGCGCCTGTGACCTCGAATGCGCGGTACGTGGACATGGTTCTCCTCGACGGGTCGACCGGTGGGGTGGGGGGTGGCCGGGTGGGGGCGGCGCCGCGAGGGCGGCGCCAGGCCGCGGCGCAGGCCGCGCCCGTCACGCCGGAGCGAGGGGCGGGCCTGCGTCCAAGAACCAATATGACCGGTCGTCTCACATGCGTCAAGCGCCGCCCGACGGCCCCGGCCGCGCCCCGGGCACGACGGCGCCGGCGCGCTCCCGACGATGGTCGGGGCGGGCCGGCGCGGTGGCGATGGCGGGCGGGTCGGTCAGACGACCTGGGCGAAGCAGGCGACGCTCACGGCTGCCGCGAGCACCGTCAGGGATGCCGCCAGGAGCGGCTTGGGGATGCGCACGGGGAGACCTCCGTTGCTCGGCCGGCGGAGCCGGCGGGGTTCACAGGCAGTAGCGGACGAGCCAGTCGTCGGCGGTGTACACGTCCCGGGCCGGGTCGGGTGCCGTGGCCGGGCTCTCCTGGACCATCTGTTCGGGCCGGACGCGCTCCGGCAGCTTGCCGAACCGGGCCCTGCGCGCCGCCGCGGCGGGGTCGGGGGTCTTCTGTTGGGTGGGCGGCATCGCGTCGTCTCCTCCGCCGAAGGGTGTCGTTCCCGTTGACGATGTCCTCCATTTCATCACCTGTCAAGGAAGTGATTCACCTCACGGGTCGCGGGGTGGCCGGCGCGGGGGGCGTCGTACGTCACCTGTTTGACAGGTGACGAAAGGTTCTGCGACAGTCGTCACCACCCGGACAGGTGATCCACTGGGCCGATCGGCCCGGGACACGCGAGAGAGGCATGATCGTGACCGAGACGCACTACACCGCCGTCGTCACCGCCACCGGCGAGGGCCGCAACGGAGGCCGGGCGGCGTCCAGCGACGGGCTCCTGGACCTGACCCTCGCCATCCCGAAGGAGTTCGGCGGCAACGGCGGGGCGACCAACCCCGAGCAGCTGCTCGCCGCGGGATGGGCCTCGTGCTTCCTGGGCGCGGTGAAGATCACCGCGGCGCAGCGCAAGGTGCGCGTGCAGGACGTGGCCGTCGTCGCCGAGGTCACCCTCCACCACCGGCACGAACAGGGCGACTACGGCCTGAGCGCCGTGTTGCACCTCGAAGTCGGCGGCGTGGACCAGAAGACCGCCGACGAACTCGGTGCGGGCGCCCACCAGATCTGCCCCTACTCCAAGGCGCTCGCCATCCCGGTGACCGTCGAGGCCACCGTCGTCTGACGCCGTACCCGCCGCCGCCCACCCGCGGCGGCACCGTCCGTCCGCGTCGTGCCGGGGCCACGGGCCCCGGCACGACGCCGTTCCCCCCGGGGCCGTCCGTGAGGGCCCCGTCCGGAGGTCGTCTTGCTCACGCTGCTGCTCATCGGGCTGGTCGGCGGATTCGTCACCGCCGTCTCCCCCTGCGTGCTCCCCGTCCTGCCCCTGGTCTTCCTCTCGGGCGGGGTCCCGGCGTCCGGGCAGGCGGCTGAACCGGCGCGCAGGAGCCGGCCGTACGCGGTGATGGCCGGGCTGGTCGTCAGCTTCAGCCTCATCACGCTGTTCGGCACCCTCGTGCTCGGTGCCCTGCCGGTGCCCCCGGACATCCTGCGGTGGGTGGGACTCGGGGTGCTGCTCCTGCTCGGCGTGGCCATGATGTTCCCCGCGGTGCAGGACCTGCTGGAGCGCCCGTTCGCACGCATCGGGCAGCGGCGGGTCGGGGGCGGACGCGGCGGTTTCCTCCTGGGACTCGTGCTCGGCACGGTGTACGTGCCCTGTGCCGGGCCCGTCCTGGCGGCGATCGCCGTCGCCGGCGCCACGCACCGGATCGGCGCGGGGACGGTCGTGCTCGCCGTCGCCTTCGCCGTCGGCACGGCGGTGCCGCTGCTCTTCTTCGCGCTCGCGGGCCGGAGGGTCGGCGAGCGGGTGCGCGCGTTCCGGGAACGGCAGCGGGGGGTGCGGTTCGCCGCCGGACTGACCTTCGTCGTCCTGGCCTTCGGCCTCACCTTCAACCTCACCGACGTCGTGCAGCGTGCCGTCCCCGACTACACCTCCCGCATCAACGACGCGATCGCCGGCCCCGGGCTCCCCGGCGGGCACGGCCCGTCCGGCTCACGGGAGTTGCGCTCCTGCGCGGAGGAACCGGCCGCCGTCCTCCTGGACTGCGGCGCGGCGCCGGAGATCTCGGGGATCCAGCAGTGGCTCAACACCCCGGGGAACGCGCCGCTGACGAAGGAGTCACTGGCCGGCAAGGTCGTCCTCGTCGACTTCTGGGCCTACTCCTGCATCAACTGCCAGCGCGCCATCGAGCACGTCGACGCCTGGTACGGGAACTACCGGTCCGACGGCCTCGTGGTGATCGGCGTGCACACCCCCGAGTACGCCTTCGAGCGCGTCCCCGGCAACGTCGCGGCGGGCGCCCGGCGGCTCGGCGTCGACTACCCGGTGGCACTGGACAACTCCTACGCGACCTGGGACAGCTTCGGCAACCAGGCCTGGCCCACCCAGTACCTGATCGACGCCCGGGGCAGGGTCCGGCACGTCGCCGTGGGCGAGGGCGGCTACGGCGGCACCGAGGCGCTGATCCGGCGGCTGCTCACCGACGCGCGCCCCGGCACCGCGCTGCCGCCCCCCACCGACGTACCCGACGACACCCCGACCGACGGGAGGCAGACCCCGGAGATCCCCCTCGGGGCGGGCCGCAGCGCGGCGGTGGTGAACGGACTCGTGACCACGGGGACCGGTGAGTTCGGCCGCCCGCAGACGCTCCTGCCGGGACAGGCCGCCCTGACCGGGACCTGGGACGCCGGCGAGGAGGCGATCACCAGCGGGCGGAACGCCGGGATCACCCTGGACTTCTTCGCCCGTGACGTCTACCTCGACGTCGGCGGCACGGGAACCGTCACCGCGACCCTGGACGGGAGGACCAGCACCTTCACCGTCTCCGGCGCCCCCGGCATCCACCGCGTGGTGACCGGGAGTTCGTCCCGGCAGGGCGTCCTGACGCTGAAGCTCTCGCCCGGACTCGGCGCCTACTCCTTCACCTTCGGCTGATCGCACGGCTGCCGGCCGGCCCCACCGCCCCCGTCCGCCCCGCGGCCGGGGGCGGTGGCGTGCGTTCCCGGGGTTCCTGCCCGACGGAACGGGGCGGACCGAGTCGCCCGGCCCCGAGGGTGCCGTGCTCCCGATCCGCCCCGAACCGATCCCCGTGACGGGCGGTCACGTCGCAGCCCACCTCCTGCCGGTGGGCGGGCCTTCAGAAGGTGTCGACGTCGACGACGGCCGCGGCGAAGGCCTCCGGCGCTTCCTGGGGGACGTTGTGGCCGATGCCCTTCAGCGTGCGGTGGGCGTACTTCCCCGAGAACTTGGCGCGGTAGGCGGCCCCCTCCCCGGCCGGGGTGAACGGGTCGGCCTCGCCGTCGAGCGTGATGGTGGGCACCCCGATCATCGGGCCCGCGGCAAGGCGCCGCTCCAGGCGGTCGTAGCGCGGATCGCCCTTCTCGAGGCCGAGCCGCCAGCGGTAGTTGTGGAGCACGATGGCGACGTAGTCCGGGTTCTCGAAGGACGCCGCGGTGCGGCGGAACGTGGCGTCGTCGAACTCCCACGTGGGGGAGTTGAACTGCCAGACCAGCCGGGCGAGGTCCTGCCGGTTCTCCTCCAGGCCGAGCCGGCCGCGCTCGGTCGAGAAGTAGTACTGGTACCACCATGCCCACTCCGCCTTGGGCGGCAGCGGCTGCCTGTTCGCCTCGCGGTTGGTGATCAGGTAACCGGTGACGGAGACCAGGGCCTTGCAGCGCTCCGGCCAGACCGCGGCGATGATGTCGGCGGTCCGCGAGCCCCAGTCGTAGCCGGCGAGGACCGCCTTCTCGATCCGCAGGGCGTTCATCAGGGCGATGACGTCGAGTGCGACCACCGACTGCTGGGCGTTGCGGAAGGCCCTGGGGGAGAGGAAGCGCGTCGTGCCGTGGCCGCGCAGGTGCGGGACGATGACGCGGTAGCCCTCCGCCGCCAGCAGGGGCGCGACGTCGACGTAGCTGTGGATGTCGTACGGCCAGCCGTGCAGGAGTATCACCACGGGGCCGTCGGCGGGGCCGGACTCGGCGTAACCGATGTTCAGGACGCCGGCGTCGACCTGCTTGAGGGCGCCGAGGGAGGTGTAGGTCCCCCGGACGGGTGCGGGTCCCCCGGTGGCCGGCCGCGGCCCGTGCGACGTCGCCGCCGAGACGGGCTGTGACGCGAGGCCCGACAGCCCCGCGAGCGACGCCGCGGCCGCGCCCGCACCGAAAACCTTGCCGAAGCTCCGCCTGTCGATCATTCCCAACCTTCTTTCCTGTTACCGGGGTTCTCCCGGCGGCAACCCTCGCACGTAGATGCGTCACCGGTCAAGGCGGTGACGCATCGCGGGTGCCGCCCGAGAGCCCGCCCAGGTCCGGGGGAGGGGTGGCCGGGCGGGCCGCGGAAGGGGATGGCAGGATGACGTCCGGTCGTCGCCCCGCGCGTGCCGCCCGCGTGGCCGCCGCTCCCGGCCGGCCCCCTCGGGCACCGTGCGGCAGCGTCGCCGGCGGACGGCCCACCGCGCGGCTGCCGCGTCCGCATCGCGGCGGCAGGCGTCCTCGTCGCTACCGCAGGAGTTCCGTCATGTCCCACCGCACCGGCCTGATCCTCGACTTCGGCGGTGTCCTCACCACGCCGCTGCTGCCCGCCGTGCTCGCCTTCGAGCGGCGCGAGGGACTGGCCGAGGGCGCGTGCATCACCGCGCTCTACCTCGACGAGGAGGGGACCCGGCGCACCCACGACCTCGAACGCGGCGCGATCACCCAGGTGGAGTGGAACGTCGCGGCGGCCCGCAGCCTCGGCGTGGCCCCCGACAACCTCATGGGCCGGATCTTCGCCGACCTCCGTCCCGAGACGGCCCTGATCGACGCCGCGGCCGCCGCCCGGCGCGCCGGGGTGCGCGTGGGGATCCTGTCCAACTCCGTGGGCTTCGCGCCGTGGGACCTCTACGACGGCTACGACCTGGAGGGGTCGTACGACGCTGTGGTCATCTCCGAGCACCACGGGATGCGCAAGCCCGAGTCCGCCATCTTCGAACTGGCGCTGGAGAAGCTCGGTCTGCCCGCCGAGGCCTGCGTGTTCGTCGACGACACCGAGCAGTACCTGGCGCCCGCGGCGCAACTGGGGCTCGCGGGCGTCCACGCCAAGGACCCCAAGGAGACCATCGCACAGCTGGAGGTCCTGCTCGGCGTCGCCCTGACCTGAGGGGCGGGGCCGGGACCGGGCGGGCCGCCGTGTGCGGGCCGCCGTGTGCGTCCGGGGTCAGATTCCGGACGCCAGCCGCCGCAGGATCCGCTCCGCGGGCTCCTCGGTGGCGTGACGGTAGCCCGTGCCCGCCCACAGGTTGATCCGCTCGGGGTCGCCCGCGGCGGCGGCCGCCTTGCGCATCGGGCTGGTCAGGTGGTGCAGGGCCGGGTAGCCGGCCGGCGCGTGGCCGGTGTGGCGGTCGGTGAAGGCGTTGCGCAGTGCCCTCGCCGGACGGCCCGTGAACGCCCGGGTCACCACCGTCCCGGTGCGTGCCGGATCGGCCAGCGCCGCCCGGTGCGGCGCGGAGGTGCCGGCCTCCTCGGCGCGCAGCAGGACGGTGCCGACCATGACCGCGTCGGCTCCGGCCCGCAGCGCACCGGCCACGGCGGCCGGGGTCGCCAGGCCCCCGGCGGCGACGAGCGGCAGGTGCACCGCCGCACGCACCTCGCCGAGCAGTTCCTCGAGGGGGACGGCCGCCGGTACGTGCTGCGGGGTGAGTGTGCCGGAATGCCCGCCCGCGGCGGACGCCTGCACGGCCAGGACGTCCGCGCCCGCCTCCGCGGCCGCCCGGGCCTCCGCGGCCGAGGTGACGGTCAGGACGACCAGGCTTCCGGCGGCGCGCAGCGCGGAGACGACCGAGGCCTGCGGGATGCCGAAGGTGAAGCTCACCACCGGGACCGGGTCGGAGAGCAGCAGGTCGACCTTGTCCGCCCAGTGGTCGTCGTCCTCGACGATCTCCGCCGCCGGCGCGTCGATGCCGTGCGTCCCGGCGTCGGGCGCGATGGCGCGGGCGTAGCGCCGGAAGGCGTCGGGGTCCACCGGGACGGGGTTGGGTGCGAAGAGGTTGACGCCGAAGGGCACCCCTTCGGGCCGGACCGCGGCGATCTGCTCGGCCAGCGCCGCGGGGGTGCGGTATCCGCCGGGCAGGAAGCCCAGGCCGCCTGCTCGGGCGGCCGCGGTGACCAGTGCGGGGGTGGTGGGACCGCCGGCCATCGGCGCGGCGAGGACCGGGGCGTCGACCCCGAGTGCGGCCAGTGGCGAGACCATGATGTGAGTGTTCCTCCTGCGGGGCGGCGACGGTCGTTCGCGAGGTGGGCACGGGACGGGCGGTGTCGGCCGGGGGCTTCTCGCCGGCGTCACGGTGCGGCCCGCGTTTGCCAGTATACGACCGCCCAACTAGTTTTATTAGACCGGTCGACTACCATGGACCGGATCCCTGATCCGGCCGCCCTCCGCACGCGGACGGGCGCCCGTTCTTCCTACCGTTGAGCACAGAGG
This sequence comes from Streptomyces sp. NBC_00510, assembly GCA_036013505.1. Classification (NCBI taxonomy): domain Bacteria; kingdom Bacillati; phylum Actinomycetota; class Actinomycetes; order Kitasatosporales; family Streptomycetaceae; genus Streptomyces; species Streptomyces sp. NBC_00510. Next base: position 7,894,267 of record CP107851.1, read on the forward strand.
AGAACCGACATGAGCGCTGACCCGAAGGACGCCGCGAACGACCCGATGCGCGAGACGCTGTCCCGCTGGAAGGCCGCCTTCGACGGCCACCGGCCGGACGAGATGGCCGAGTTGTTCACCGCGGACGCCCTGTTCCAGGGGTTCGGGCCCGACACCACGGCCGGCCGGGACGCGGTCCGCGCCTACTACGAGGCCGTGACGGAGGACCGCTGGGCGGACGTGGGGAAGGTGCAGGGCTACCGCGTCGGCGACCAGGTGGCCGGCGGCTTCGCCGACGTCGTCTTCCGGGGCGCGGAGGGCTGGGAGGCCGCCGTGCACCTCTCGCTGGTCCTGCAGCGCGAGGGTGACGACTGGCTGATCCGCGCCTACCACGTCTCGCGGATCGTCACCGACCACTGAGGCCGAAGGCCCCCGTCCGCCGGGCGGAGCGCGTTGCGAGGTTCCGCCTCCCAGCAGGGAGGACGCCGGTCGTGGCGCCGCCCCGGCCCGTGGGCACAGGGTGGAAGGGCGGAGGACCGGCGGTTCGTCACCGGTCCGGCCGCGTGCCCGCCCGTCGAAGGTTCCGGCAGTTTCTAAGAGAGGCAACACCGTGAAGGAGTTCCTGGTCGAACTCACCACCACCGTCCCCGAGGGCACCGACCCCGCCGAGGTGGACCGGCGTCGCGCGGCCGAGGCCGTCCGCGCCGGGGAACTGGCCGCCGCCGGCCACCTCGTCCGGTTGTGGCGCCCCGTGGGCGAACTGCGCAGCATCGGTCTGTGGCGCGCCGCCGACGAGGCCGAGCTGTACGAGAAGGTCCTCGGCACGCTGCCGCTGTGGCCGTGGATGGCCGCGGCCGTCACCGCCGTGCAGTCCCACCCCAATGACCCGGGGAAGGCGAACGGCGACGCCTGACGGCGCACGCCCGCCGAACGCGGCACCATACGGCTCCCCGCCGCCCGGACACGGTCGCGACGGGGAGCCGTGGTCCGTCCGGTCTTGTCCCGGAGCCCACCCGTCGAGGAATACGTCATGATCGAATCAACCCGGCGCCCGGCCGCCGCACGCGGCGGCGCCCCAGGGTCGCCCTGGGCCCATGTGGCCCGGGCCGGGGCGGCGCTGGCGGCGGCCATGGGGGTCGGCCGTTTCGTCTACACCCCGATCCTCCCCCTGATGCACGCTCAGGCGGGCCTGACGGCCGGGGCCGGTGCGCACCTGGCCACGGCCAACTACGTCGGCTACCTCGCCGGAGCGCTCGCCGGGACCTTCCTCCCCCGGCTGACGCGCTCCGCCGCCGTCCTGCGCGGGTCGCTGGTGCTGCTCGTCGTGAGCCTCGCCGCGATGCCGCTCACGCACGCGACCGCCGTGTGGCTGGTGCTCCGGCTGGTCGCGGGCGCGGTGAGCGCGACGGTCTTCGTCATCGCCGTCGGCGCGCTCCTCGGGCGGCTGCGCGAGCACCCGGCCCACCTGCCCGGCTGGGGCTTCGGCGGGATCGGCGCCGGGATCGCGCTGTCCGGCCTGCTTGTCCTCGTCCTGCGCGGCTTCGCCGACTGGCGGGCCGCGTGGTGGGCGTCCGCCGCGCTCGCCGCGCTGCTCGCCGTGCCGGCGTGGACCATGCGGACGGAATCCGCGCCGGACGTGGCGGCCGTGTCGGTCGATGCGGTCCCCGGAGCGCGGGGGCGGACGGCGGCGCCGCGCACGCACCGCTGGTTCGGTGCCCTGTTCGCGTCGTACACGCTGGAAGGCGTCGGCTACATCATCGCCGGCACCTTCCTGGTCGCCGCGATCGACCAGGGCTCACCCGGCCGGCTCGGCACCGCTGCGTGGGTGCTGGCCGGGGTGGCGGCCGTCCCCTCCGCCGCGCTGTGGGCGTGGCTGGGACGGCGCCGGTCCCGCCCGGACGTGCTGCTCGCCGCTCTGGTCGTGCAGGCCGCCGGCATCGCCCTGCCCGCCCTGGTCGGGGGGCCCGCCGCCGCGCTCGTCTCGGCGTTCCTCTTCGGCGCCACCTTCATCGGCGTGAGCACGGTCGCCCTCGCGGCCGGGACGCATCTGCGGTTCCCGCGCGCGGTCGCCCTGCTGACCGCCGGCTACTCGGTGGGTCAGATCCTCGGCCCCCTGGCCGTCGCGCCGCTGCTGCACCACGGCTACCAGCAGGCACTGGTCCTGGCGGCACTGGTCGTCCTGGCCGCGGCCGCGGCGGCGTTCGTGCTGCGCATCGGGTTCCCGCACCGCTTGGACCTGCCCGTTCCCCGGGAAGCCGCCTCCGGCGGCGTCGCCCCCGTCAGGGTTCCGGGTCTTTGACAGTTCTCGACCGGTCGTCTACTTTGTATGTGACCGGTCGTCTAGTACCGGATTCCCATGACATCCCCCCACTGGAGAAGAAACACCATGAGCGTTGAGGGTCAGAAGGTCGCGGTCATCACCGGTGCGTCGCAGGGCATCGGTGCCGGTCTGGTCGAGGCGTACCGGAAGCTGGGGTACGCGGTGGTGGCCACGTCGCGGAACATCGGCGAGTCGGCGGACCCGGGGGTGGTGGCGGTGCGGGGGGACATCGCGGAGCGGGACACCGCGGAGCGGGTGATCGCGACGGCGGTGGAGCGGTTCGGCCGGGTGGACACGCTGGTCAACAACGCGGGGATCTTCGTGGCGAGGCCGTTCACGGAGTACACCGAGGAGGACTACCGGGCGGTGATCGGGGTGAACGTCGACGGCTTCTTCCGGATCACGCAGCTGGCGGTGGAGCGGATGCTGCAGCAGGGCGGGGGGCACGTCGTCCAGATCTCCAGCAGCCTCGGTGACCAGGCGGACGCGAAGGTGACGTCGGTGCTGGCGTCGCTGACGAAGGGCGGTCTGCAGTCGGCGACCCGGGCGCTGGCGACCGAGTACGCGACGCAGGGCATCCGGGCGAACGCGGTGGCGCTGGGGACGATCAAGACCCCGATGCACCCGGTGGAGACCCACGAGATGCTGGCGGGCCTGCACCCGGTGGGGCGCATGGGCGAGATCGACGACATCGTCGAGGCCGTGCTCTACCTGGAGAACGCGCCGTTCGTGACGGGTGTGACCCTGCCCGTCGACGGCGGCCAGACCGCCGGCCGCTGACCGGCCGGTCGGGCAGGGCCCGAGTTCACGGCGGCGGCCCCGGACGTCTCCGTCCGGGGCCGCCGCCGTGTCATGCGCCCGGGGTGGCGCTCGGGGGCCCGGAGAGGGCGGACTTGGCGCGCCGGGTCTCCTCGTCGGCGAGGACTTCCGGCCGGTCGTGGAGCAGCGCGTCCATGGTCAGTTCGGCCACCGTCCCGGCGCTGATCTTCGGGGCGTCGGTCCACGCGCTGAGTTCGGTGTCCACGAAGCTCGCGTGGACGCCCACCACCAGCGTGCCCTGGGGGTGCAGGGCCTGCCGGAGGGTGTCGGTCAGCGACCACGCGGCCGCCTTGGAGGCCGCGTACCCGGGGATCAGCGGCTGGCCGACCCAGGACGCCAACGAGAGCATGTTGACCAGTGCCCCGCCCCCGTTCGCGGCCAGGATCGGGGCGAAGGCCCGGGAAACGGCCCAGGTGCCGAAGTAGTTGACCTCCATCGCCTGGCGCGCGCCGTCGAAGGAACCCTCCAGCAGACGGGTGCCGGCGCCGCCCGTGCCCGCGTTGTTGACGACGATGCTGACGTCGCCGGCGGCGGCGGCCGCCGCGGCGATCTCGTCGGGCTTGGTGACGTCCAGGCGCAGGGGTACGAGGGTGTCGTCCACCAGGCTCTGGTCGACGAGGCTCTCCGGATCGCGGACGCCCGCGTAGACCTTGGACGCGCCGTGCGTGATGAGCGCGCGGGCGAAGGCGCGGCCGATGCCGCGACTCGCGCCCGTCACCAGGGCGACCGACCCCTTGATGTGCATCGTGCCTCCTTCCTGCGGGCGCGCCCTGCCCGGACGGCCGCGCGGTCGTCGGCGGCCCCGGGCGGTGTGCGGCAGCCCTCGGCGCAGGCGCGGATCGGCCTGCGGGGCCAGGCTAACAGCTGACTTTAAGTGTGAAAGTCAGATGACCAGGCCGGTCGGGCCGCTCTGCTCGGCCCACTGGGCGAGCCGGCGCAGGGCCCGGTCGGAGGCGGTCGCGGGCTCCGCGGTGTAGACGCCGAGGATCTGGTCCGGATCGCCGGTGACGGCGAGCGCCTCGTAGTGGAGGGTGAGTCCACCGACGACCGGACATGTTCCGCTGCCGCTGGGGGAGCGCGTCGAAGTCGGTGTAGAGCGTGTGGGCGAGCCGGTTGGCGGCCGGGACGTCGGTGCGGCGCCCCACCACCAGCGCGGGGACCTCGGTCATCGTCTCCAGGAGGCGGTGCAGGGCCGGACGCACCTGCTGCGGCGGCAGCGGGGCACCGGGCGGGTGGGCCTGGCCACGGCGAACAGATGGTCCCGTTCGTCGTCGGTCAGGCGCAGGGCGCGGGCGATGGCGGCGAGGACGGTCCCGGACACGTTGACGTGGTGCCCGCGCTCCAGGCGTACGTAGTAGTCGACGCTGACCCCGGGGAGCCGGGCGATCTCCGCACGGCGCAGACCGGACACCCGGCGGACGGTCGGTTCGGGGACCAGGCCGGCCTGCGCGGGGGAGATCTTCGCGCGGCGTGAGCGGAGGAACTCCCCGAGCGCGGCGTTCCGGGCGTGGTCCCTGGTCATGTGCGCGTCCATCTCCCTCACGCCACGGCGCCCGCCACGGGGGAACGCGCCGCAGAGGGGTACTGCCGGAGCCCCCCGGTCCGGGCGTCAGGCCCGGGCCCCCGCGTGGTCCTCCCACGCCTGCTCCAGGGCGCGGGTGAACAGCTCGACGGGCTGCAGTCCGCTCACGCCGTACTTCCGGTTCAGCACGAAGAACGGCACGCCGCCGGCGCCGAGTTCAGCGGCCATCCGCTCGTCGGCCCGCACCTGCTGCGCGTACGCGTCGGGGTCGGCCAGGACGGCTCGTGCCTCCGCCGGTTCCAGTCCCACCTCGGCCGCCAGGTCCAGCAGGGTCTCCGTGTCGTAGACGGAACGCTCGTCCGCGAAGTTCACCCGGAAGGCGAGGTCCAGGAGTTCGTGCTGGACGCCGTGCTCCTTGGCGAAGTGCAGGAGGCGGTGGACGTCGAAGGTGTTGCCGTGGACGCGGCCGCCGATCCGGAAGTCCAGCCCTTCGGTGCGCGCCTCGGACGCGGCGTGCTCCTCGCGCGCGACCTGCTGCTCGCGGGTGCGCCCGTACTGCGCGGCCACGGCGTCGATGATCGGCGTCGTGCCGTTCCCGGCGTCCGGGTTGAGCTCGAACGACCGGTGCACCACCTCGACGCCGTCACGGTGCTCGAAGCCGGCGAGGGCCCGCTCGAAACGGGCCTTTCCGGCGTAGCACCAAGGGCAGGCGATGTCGGTCCAGATCTCGACGCGCATGTTTCCGCATCTCCCTTTTCGTGGGTTCGGTGAGGATGTGGGGAGCGGCGCCGCGCGGCTCCCCCGGTGAGGGGGCCCGCCGCGCGGCGCCGCTGCCGGCGGGGTGCCGGGAGGGGTCAGGCCGCCTTGAGCTGCGCGGCGACGCGCACGACGCGCTCGGCCTGGACGCGGGCGGCGGTGCGGGTGACCTCGTCCACGGGGTTGTTGCCCTGGCCGTCCACGTGGGAGGTGCCGTAGGGGTTGCCGTCGACGAACTTGGACGGCTGGGTGAAGCCGGGGGTGACCGTGATCCCGCCGAAGTGGTGGATCGAGGTGTAGAGGGCCAGCAGCGTGGCCTCCTGGCCCGCGTGCGCGGTGGCGCTGGAGACGAAGGCGCTGTAGACCTTGTCGATCAGCTTGCCCTCGGCCCACAGTCCGCCGAGCGTGTCGATGAACTGCTTGAGCTGCGCCGAGACGTTGCCGAAGCGGGTGGGGGTGCCGAAGATCACGGCGTCGGCCCACTCGATGTCCTCGGGCGTGGCGTGCGGGACGTGCGTGTTCGCCGCGTGGTGGGCGGCCCAGGCCGGGTTGCTCTCGATGGCGGCCTGCGGGGCGAGTTCGGCCGTCTTCACCAGGCGCACCTCGGCGCCGGCCTTGACGGCGGCGTCGTGCAGTTCCCTGGCGATCTCGGTGATGGTGCCGGTCGACGAGTAGTAGACGATGGCGAGCTTGACGGGGGTGGCCACAGGAGGCTCTCCGCTTCTTTTCGTTTCTTTGCGATGGGGGGATGGGCGGACCGGAACAACTAACTGACCGGTCGCCTATTTGAAGCTAGACGACCGGTCGACAACTGTCAAAGGCATGTGCTCGAACCGGTTCGCGCCGGAGTGTCGATCATTGAGGCCTCATTGACCTGTCAAGAAGCTAAAGTGGGGGGATGGCGTCCACGAAGCAGCAGTTGCAGCCCCTCAGCGCGAGCGAGGAGGCGTTCGTGCGCGCGCTGGGCCGGGTGCTCCTGGAGCTCCCGCGTGCCGTCGACGCCGACATGGTCGAGGGGGCGGGGCTGCCGCTGTCCGAGTACACGCCGCTGAGGCACCTGTCCGAGACCCCGGGGCGCGCGATGCGGATGAGCGAGCTCGCCGCCGCCTGCAGCCTCTCCCTCAGCGGGATGACCCGCGTCGTCATCCGGCTCGAGAAGCACGGCTGGGTGGAACGCGTCAAGTGCGCCGAGGACGGCCGTGGTTGGAACGCGGTGCTGACGGACGACGGGCTCGAGCGCCTGGAGCAGGCCTGGCCGACGCACCTCGCCAGCGTGCGACGCCACCTCGTCGACCACTTCGCCGACCAGGACCTCGCCGCGCTGACCATCGCGCTGCGCCGGGTTGCGGCCGACCAGGGCGCCCCCGCCTGATCCCTGGCTGTTCGCGGTGGAGGCCCTCCGCCGCCGGGCTGCGGGGCGCAGGAAAGGTGCGCCGACGTCGGGCCGGTGTCTTGCCCTCTTGTTCGTCACCTGTCAAAATGGTGACATGATGCATGTGTTCAAGTGCGGCATGCCCGTGCTGGACTTCGTGGGAACCCTGAGGCGCCGTCGCAACCCGGAGCCCCAGGAGATGCTCACCACGCCCGAGAGCCTCGACGCCTGGTTCCGCGAGTCGGGGCTCGTCGACGGGGACGTCCTGTCGCAGCCGTCCGACGTGGCGGAGGCGGTCTCCCTGCGGGAGGCGGTCTTCTCGCTCGTCAGGTCCGCGCTGAACAAGGAGGGCTACGACACCGACGCGCTCGCGCTGCTCAACGCGGCGGCACGCAGGCCGTCCGCCGTCCCGCAGCTCACCAGGGACGGGCGCAGGGTCGAGGCGACACCGCAGCAGGCCCTGTCGTCGCTGGCCCGGGAGGCCGTGCGGCTCCTCAGCGGCCCGGACGCGGAGCTGGTCAAGGAGTGCAGCAGGCCGGAGTGCACGCAGATCTACCTCGACCGCTCGCACGGCAGCCGTCGCGAGTGGTGCGCCATGGACCCCTGTGGCAACCGCGTGAAGGCGGCGGCGTACCGCGCGCGCAAGAAGGCGGCCACGCCGCGGACGGCCGTGTCCGCGTAGCCCGCCGCCGCGCGGAGCGAGTGGCCGTCGGGTACGCCCGGGTGGCCGGGCCCCGGAGATCGGGGCCCGGCCACCCGGGCGCTCGCGTAGGTGCGGCGGCGCGACGTTCAGCGCTCCGGTGTGTCCTTGGCAGCCGGGCGGTCCTCGTCCAGCCAGTGGGCGTGCCATCGCCGCGCCCAGCCCAGGGAGACGTACCCGGTGCGCATCCCCAGCCGCGCCTCGGGGTCCTGGAACGCCTTGCGGATGTGCCCGATCAGCACCAGGGCGATGGCCCAGGCCAGGAGGTCGTGCACGAAGATCGCGCTGGTGCGGGAGACCGCCGGCAGCAGGCCCGTGAACCACATCAGCAGCCCGGTGGCCGTCATGACCAGCACGACCCCGGCGAGCCAGCCCGCGTAGAGCTTCTGGCCGGCGTTGAACTTGCCGGCGGGACGCATGTCCGGCGATGTCAGCCGCCGGCGCGCGGCCCGCAGCCAGCGCTTGTCGTACGGGGCGAAGCGGTTGAGCCTGCGCAGGTCCGCGCGGAAGGCGGGCGAGGCGAGTCCGAGCAGGAAGGGCAGCGGCAGCAGGATCCCCGACCATTCGTGGACCGTCGCGAGCAGGTGGCGGCGGCCGACGAGCTGGGCCAGCGGCCCCAGGTAGAGGCAGGCCGCAGTCGCCAGGCACACCAGCATCAGCAGACCGGTGCCGCGGTGCACCCAGCGCTCGGCCCTGGTGAACCGCAGTACGCGCCCGGGGCGTTCAGGCGGCCTGCGCGTCGCCACGCCTGTCGGCGCCGTCGAGCCAGCCGTCGACGTCATAGCCGTACTCCTCCCAGTAGCCGGGGATGACCTCGTCGGTCACGGTGATTCCGGACAGCCACTTGGCCGACTTGTAGAAGTACATCGGCGCGGCGTAGAGCCGGACGGGGCCGCCGTGCTCGTGGCTGACGGGCTTGTCCTGCATCTTCAGGGCGACCAGCATGTCGGGGCGGCGCGCTTGGGCGAGGGTCAGGCTCTCGGTGTAGACGCCGTCGAAGCACGTGAAGTGGATCGCCTTGCCCTCGGGACGCACCCCTGCCGCGTCCAGCAGGTCCGACAGCGGCACGCCCTCGAAGGGGGTGTCCGCCACCCGCCAGCCGTCGGTGCACTGCACGTCGCGCACGATCCGCTGCTGCGGGAGCGCGCGGAGGTCGTCGAGGGTGTACGTCCGCGGACGGTCGACGAGACCGTTGACCTTCAGCCGGTAGGTCCGCTCGTCCTTGCGGGGCACCGAGCCGACGACGCTGTAGTAGCGGAAGCCGCCCGGGTTCGGGAGCACCCCGGTGAGCCCGGTGGGGTCGGCCTGCGAGGCCGCGCCGAGGAAGTTCTCCCAGCCGCGCTGCAGCCAGGGTGCGGCGGCGACGCCGGCGACCCCGGCGCCGAGCATGCCGAGCATGGTGCGACGCGCCACAGGGGCCCCGCGCTCCGGCCGGTTCTCCTGGTCGGCCACGGTCATCACGCCCCCTTCCGGGAGACGAACTCGGCGGCCCGCTCGGCGATGGCGTAGACCGTCGCGTTGGTGTTCCCCGAGACGATCGACGGCATCACCGAGGCGTCGGCGACGCGCAGCCCGTCGATGCCGTGGACCCTCAGCTCCTCGTCGACCACGGCGCCCTCGTCGGTGCCGAGCCTGCACGTGCCGACCGGGTGGAAGTAGGAGGCCAGGGCCCTGCGGAGGTAGGCGGCGACCGCCGCGTCGTCGTCGACGTCCACGCCGGGCAGCACCTCCTCGCCGCGCCAGCCGTCGAGCGCCCTGGCCCGGCCGATCTCGCGGGCCGCGCGGATGCCGGCGACCATGGCCCGCAGGTCACGGGGGTCGGCGTAGTAGTCCGGGTCGATCAGCGGGGCGGTCCCCGGCGAGGATGAGGCGAGCCGCACCGTGCCGCGGCTGTGCGGGCGCATCAGCGAGACGCGGATCGTGTAGCCCTCGCGGGGCCCCGCGAGGGCGGGCGCGTGGCTGGGGACGTCGACGAAGATGATCTGCAGGTCGGGGGCGTCGGCGGAGGGCGTGCTGCGCAGCAGGCCCAGGGCCTCCCCGTGGTTGTTCCGCGCGGCGGGGACCGGGCGGGCGGCGGAGTAGACCAGACCGGCCATCACATGGTCCTGCAGGCCGCCCCCGACGCCGGGCAGGTCGCGGACGACCTCGACACCGGTCTCCCGCAGGTGCCGGCCGGGGCCGATGCCCGAGAGCATGAGCAGGTGCGGGGTGCCGATGGCGCCGGCCGTGAGGATCACCTCGCGGGTGGCGCGGGCGGTGACCTCTTCTCCTCCGGCGGTGTACGCCACCCCGGTGCAGCGGTCGCCGTCCAGCAGGACGCGGTGGACGAGCGCACCGGTCACCACGCGCAGGCCGGCCCGTCCCGACGCGGGGGTGAGGTAGGCGTCGGCGGCGCTCTGACGCCGGCCGTCGACGATGTTCAGGTCAGGCCAGCCGAATCCCTCCTCCAGCCCGGAGCTGATGTCGGCCGCCCTGCGGTGGCCCGCTTCCGCGGCGGCTTCCAGACAGGCCTCCAGCACCGGGTTCGGCTCGTGGGCGGGGGCCACGGCCAGCGGCCCGTGCTGCCCGCGCGTGCGGGGGTCGCGGCCCTGCGCGCGCTCGCTGCGCATGAGGTACGGCAGGAGGGCGTCGAAGTCCCACCCCTTCGCGCCGCCGGCGGCCCACGCGTCATAGGCGCTGCGGTGCCCGCGGGTGAAGACCATGGCGTTGATCGCCGACGACCCGCCGAGCCCCCGGCCCCGGGCGAGCGCCACGGACGTGCCGGTGGAGGCCTGCTCGGTCGTGCGGTCGCCCCAGTCGGATGACGTGCCCAGCAACCGCGGCCACGCGGGGGGAACCGGCATCGCCTCCGGCACGTCGGGGCCGCCCGCCTCCAGCAGGAGGACGCGGGCGCCGCCGTCCTCGGACAGGCGCGAAGCCAGCACACTGCCGGCCGTTCCCGCGCCCACCACGACGTAGTCGTATTCCACAGCCTGGCTCACGCGGCCTCTCCTCGGTTCCGGGGACGCGATGACCGATCTGATCACCTATTGAAGTGGTGATGACTTTCGCACAGAAAAAAGTCACCTGTCAAGGTGGTGACGAATGGAGGCGTCCAGGACCGCATGTCGAGACTCGGTGTCGCGAATGATCCGATCGGCACCGTTATATGTCGCAGTTACTTGCATGGTGCAGCACTTTCCTGGTCTACTCCTTGACGCAGCAAGCTATTGGCCCGGGGTCTGCGGCTCTCGCGTGCACGCCCGTCCGGACAAGAAGAGGGATCTTCGTGAGCTTCCACCGTCGGGGCGGTGGCGCACCGGGAGGTCGTGCGACTGCGATGCACGGGCCGAGTTCGTCCGCCGATGCGGTCCCCGCCCTTCTCCGCCGCCCGGTTCCCCCTCACGGGTGCGGGAGTTGCGGCGGATGCCGGGAATTCGGCTGATGGACCCCCGCGCTCTTCCCGCTCGCCGTCCGGAGGATCCGGCCCGCCGCCGGCGAACCGCGCGGCGGTGGCTCGATAATGACGGTGCCTCATTTTCCGGGGATTCGGCGTGAGTAGAATCCGCGAGCCTTCCAAAGGCCGATGGAGCGTCACATCGACGTCCGGCCAGGGGAACTGGCCTCATACGTTCAAGATTTGGGATCGTTCATGACATCAGAAACATCCATACGCCGGCACGCCAGGCGGCGCAGGCCCGGCCTGCTGGCCGCGGTCGGCGCGCTGGTGATCGCGGGCTCGGTGGCCGTGCCGCTGACGGCGCAGGCCACCGGTGCCGCGCCGGCGGACACCGCGCGGCAGCGCGACTTCGCCGCGGCGGCCGACGAGTACCACGTTCCGGAGCAGGTGCTGCTGGCCGTGGCGTACCAGGAGTCGGCGTGGGACGGGCATGCGGGCGCGCACAGCGCGAGCGGTGGCTACGGTCCGATGCACCTCACCGACGTGACGACGGAGATGGTGGCCGGTGGTGGCGCCGGAGCGGTCGGCCGCAGCGACCTCGCGTCCTTCGTCGCCGACCCGGCCCTGCACACCCTCCAGGCCGCGGCGAAGCTCACCGGCCTGTCGGCGCGGGAGCTGAGGAACGACCCGGCGGCCAACATCCGCGGCGGCGCGGCGCTCCTCGCGTCGTACCAGAAGGCCACGGCCGGAACCGCATCCGCCGAACCCGGCGACTGGTACGGGGCCGTGGCCCGTTACAGCCAGGCCTCGCAGCGGCAGGGCGCCCAGGCGTTCGCCGACCGTGTCTTCGCCACCCTGGCCAAGGGCGCCGGCCGTACCACGACGGACGGCCAGCGGGTCAGCCTGGCCGCCGTGCCGCAGGTCGAGCCCGCCAGGGCCCAGCTGGCGAAGCTGCACCTGAAGGCCGCGGCGACCGCCGACGTCGAGTGCCCCACCACCGTGGACTGCACCTTCGTGCCGGCGGCGTCGACCAACGGCCAGGTGTCCAGCCGGCCCGCCAACGGGATCCGGATCGACACCATCGTCATCCACGACACCGAGGGCTCGTACGAGTCCGCCATCGCCACCTTCCAGGCCCCGGGCAGCACGACCGCCTCGCACTACGTGATGCGGTCGTCGGACGGCGCGGTGACGCAGATGATGCCCACGAAGGACATCTCCTTCCACGCGGGCAACTACTCCACCAACATGCACTCCGTCGGCATCGAGCACGAGGGCTTCGCCGCGCACGGGGCCGACTGGTACACCGAGGCGCAGTACGAGGCCACGGCGGAGCTGGTGAAGTACCTGGCCGGGCGCTTCGGCATCCCGCTCGACCGGCAGCACATCGTGGGCCATGACAACGTTGCCGGCCCGAACTCCGGGTCGGTCTCCGGCATGCACTGGGACCCGGGCACCGCCTGGGACTGGGAGCACTTCATGGCACTGCTCGGCGCGCCCGTCACGGGCAGGCACGGCGTCGGTGACATCGGCTCGGTGGTGACCATCGCCCCCGGCTTCGAGCGGAACCAGCAGACCGCCCAGATCTGCCCGTCCGACGACCCGACCGGTGCCACCCCCGAGTGCACCGAGGTGACGCAGGCGTCGAACACCCTGTTCGTGCGCACCGCCCCCAGCAGCACCGCGCCCCTCTTCGGGGACCCGGCGATCCACTCCGGTGCCGCAGGCACCGACCGGATCAACGACTGGGGCAACACCGTGCAGGCCGGCCAGCAGTTCGTCGTCGCCGGCAAGGAGGGCCCCTGGACCGCGATCTGGTTCAGCGGCGCGAAGGTGTGGTTCCACAACCCGTACGGCGCCAACACCATCCCGGCGCGCGGCGGTTACACCATCGTCAAGGCCGGTGTGACGCCCGCCACGCCGCCCGGCAAGGTGTACGGCTCCAGCTACCCGGACGCCTCGGAGTACCCGGCCGGGTACGGCGCCTCCACCCAGGCCCCGCTGAGCATGTACAGCATCCCGTCCGGCCAGGCGTACGTCGCCACCGCGCCGCCCGCCCTGACCGACGACTACTTCAAGGCTGACGGCAAGGTCGTCTTCGGCGCCAAGAAGATGTACACGATCCAGTACAACCACCGGGTCGCCCTGGTCTACGCGGGCGACGTCATCGCCACGGAGCGTCCCGCGCACAACGACCGCTGAGCCGGTCGCCGACGCCCGTACGACACGCTGAGGGTGGGGCCCGTGAGCCACGGCTTCCGGGCCCCACCCGCGTCCGGGACCCCTGCCCTGCCCCTTCCCGCCCTTCGCCCGCGCCGGTCCGGCGCGGGCCGGCACCCCGGTGAGCGGGACTCACCGACTGCACCACTTCTGGAGCCACAGGTGCGCAAAGCACTCCTGCCCGCAGCACTCGCCACCGCCGCACTCGGTGTGTCCGCCGTCTCCTGCGCGGACGCGCCCCGCCCCGGTGGCACGGCCGCCGAGGCGCCCGCGGAGGACCTGCGGGTGGGGGCCGTCTGCTCCTCGCACTTCGCCTTCGCCACCGACGTCTCGTGCGGGCTGGTGGACCTCGGCGACGTCCGCTTCCACTGCACCGGTGAGCACGACGGCCCCTGTCCCAGGACCCGTTCCGTGACGTTCGAGAACATCGGCAGCACCTCGGTGCGGCTCGTGGCGGTCAGCGGGTCGGCGCCGGGGGAGCGGCACGAGGCCGTGTCCCGGGCGCTGCCGACCGGGGCGCGGACGGTCGTGGCGCCGCGCGACGGTGACCGGTACCTCTTCGACGTCCTCCTGCGCGCGGAGACCGGCTCGGCGGCGGTGGGGGTCGTCGCCGTCTCCTGACGTCACCCGGTGGGACCCGCGGCAAGAGCGAGATGGCGGTGTGGTTAACATATGAGCACCGCCTAGCTCGAAAGATAAGCCTGTGACTGTCAACGAGGACTCGTTCACCGACTGGAAGCACCGCGAGGAGATCGCGGAATCGATGATTCCGATCATCGGGAAGCTGCACAGGGAGCGGGACGTGACCGTCCTGCTGCACAGCCGCTCCTTGGTGAACAAGTCGGTGATCAGCATCCTCAAGGCCCACCGCTTCGTCCGGCAGATCGCCGGCGAGGAGCTCTCGGTCACCGAGACGCTGCCGTTCCTGCACGCACTCACCACGCTCGACCTCGGCCCGTCCCAGATCGACCTCGGCATGCTCGCCGCGACGTACCGGGCCGACGACCGCGGGCTGTCGGTGGCGGAGTTCACCGCGGGGGCCGTCGCGGGTGCCACGGGTGCCAACAAGATCGAGCGCCGTGAGCCGCGCGACGTCGTCCTCTACGGCTTCGGCCGCATCGGCCGCCTCCTCGCCCGGCTGCTGATCGAGAAGGCCGGTTCCGGCAACGGCCTGCGGCTGCGCGCCATCGTCGTCCGCAAGGGGGCCGGCCGGGCCGGCGAAGACCTCGTCAAGCGTGCCTCGCTGCTGCGCCGCGACTCCATCCACGGCCAGTTCCAGGGCACGATCACCGTCGACGAGGCGAACAGCACGATCGTCGCCAACGGCAACGCCATCAGGGTGATCCACGCCGACGACCCGACGTCGCTGGACTACACCGCGTACGGCATCAAGGACGCCATCCTCATCGACAACACCGGCAAGTGGCGTGACCGCGAAGGCCTTTCGCAGCACCTGCGTCCCGGCGTCGACAAGGTCGTCCTGACCGCGCCTGGCAAGGGCGACGTCCCCAACGTCGTCCACGGCGTCAACCACGACATGATCAAGCCGGACGAGCGGATCCTGTCCTGCGCCTCCTGCACCACCAATGCGATCGTGCCGCCGCTGAAGGCGATGGCGGACGAGTACGGCGTCCTGCGCGGCCACGTCGAGACGGTCCACTCGTTCACCAACGACCAGAACCTGCTGGACAACTACCACAGCTCCGACCGCCGCGGCCGTTCGGCGCCGCTCAACATGGTCATCACCGAGACCGGTGCCGCCTCGGCCGTCGCCAAGGCGCTGCCCGACCTCAAGGCCAGGATCACCGGCAGTTCCATCCGCGTACCGGTGCCGGACGTCTCGATCGCGATCCTCAGCCTGCAGCTCGCCCGGGAGACCACCCGCGAGGAGGTCCTCGACCACCTCCGCGAGGTGTCGCTGACCTCGCCGCTCAAGCGCCAGATCGACTTCATCACCGCCCCCGACGCCGTCTCCAGCGACTTCATCGGCTCGCGGCACGCCTCGATCGTCGACGCCGGTGCCACCAAGGTCGACGGCGACAACGCCATCCTCTACCTCTGGTACGACAACGAGTTCGGCTACTCGTGCCAGGTCATCCGTGTCGTGCAGCACGTGTCCGAGGTCGAGTACCCGACCTACCCGGCCCCGCGGGCCTGAGGGTCCGGCGCGCCGGTGCGGCACGGCGTCCCCCGGCCGGAAATCGGTTGCCCGCACCGGCGGGCGGCCCGCAGCATGGGCCGCATGAGAGCGATGCCGATGCCGGTGGGCGGGTACTGAGTGACCGTGCACGAGGAAGAGCGCCTGGTCCTGCGCGGCCCGGGGGGACTGCCGGAACTGACGTACGTCGAGGGGGTCCGGGACGGCCGGCCCTGGGCCGACCTCGCGGAGGCGGTGGGACCGGACCCCGTACCGGCCGTGCTCGCGGGCATGCCGGGGTGGGCCGTGTCGGGTTCCGTCGAACTCGGGGAGCAGCTCGTCCGGCACGGTGCCCGGGTCCTGCGGCACGCGCACACCATGGAGCGCGACCTCGTCGCCGACCCCCCGCCGCGCGAGTGGGCCGCGGCGCTCCTTCCGGACGGACTGCGCGCCGTACCCTGCGACCGCGAGGCACACGAGCTGTTCCCCGCGTGGCGTGCCGCCTTCGCGCCGGGTCATCCCGACCGCCATCAGGGAAGTGACGAGGAGGCCCTCGACGCCCAGCTGGCCCCGGTGCTGTCGGGCGCCGTGCTCGGGCCGGTCCTGGCGTGCAGCACCCTGGCCGTCGACGGGGACGGCCACGTCGTCGCGGGGGTCGTGGTGACGGACCGGGACGGCCTCCCGTGGGTCGCGACGGTCTTCCGGCAGCCGGATCCCCGCCACGCCGGCCTCGGTTCCCGGCTGCTGCGCCGGGCGCTGGCGGACGCGGCGGCCGGCGGTCTCCCGAGGATCGCCCTGGCGGTGAGCGACGGCAATCCGGCTCGCCGGCTGTACGAGCAGCTGGGGTTCGCCGTCACCGCCACCTCGCTCACCGTCCTCGTCCCCTGAGGGGGGCCGGGCGGCGGGGGTGCGGCGTGTGCCGCCGCTGCCGTGCGTCAACCGCCGTTCGTGAAGTGCCCGTTCAGCAGGGCGAGGCGGCGCTCGTGCGCCCCCTCCGGCAGTCGGCCGCTGCGCATGAGGGTGACCAGGCCGTGCAGGGAGGCCCAGTAGGTCTCGGTGAGGAGGTCCGGCGCGTCGCCGGCGGCCGCGACCGGCTCCACGGCCCGCAGCAGTTCGCCGAACGCCTCGCGCAGGGCCGCCGGGGCCTCGGGCGTGGCGAACGGCAGGCCGACGTGGTGGGTGAACATCGCGTCGTAGAGGGCCGGCCGCCGCCGCGCGAACGCCGTGTACGCCTCGCCCACCGCGGCGAGTGTCTCCCGCGGGCCCGCCACCGCGGTGCGCGCCTCCCGCAGTTCGGCGGCCAGTTCCGCGAACCCCTGCACCGCGACGGCGGCCATGATCGCGTCCTTGCCCTTGAAGTGGCTGTACAGGACGGGCTGGCTGTACTCGATCTCGGCGGCCAGCCGCCGCGTGGTGACGGCGTCCCAGCCCTCGGCCTCGGCCAGTTCCCGCGCGGCCGTGATGATCAGCTGCTCGCGCTCGGCTCGCTCGCGCTCCCGGCGCGTCCGGATCGTCATGGCAGAAATTCTAGCACTGCTAGATCTCCTGTCGATACTCTGCTAGCTTCGCTCTTGTCCCTAGCGCTGCTAGCAAGGAGATGTGGACGTGACCACCACCGCGTACACCCTGGCCGTCGTGCTCGACCTCCTGGTGCTCTTCATCGGAGCCCGATTCCTGCTCCAGCCCCGTCCCGCGGCCGCCGCCTACGGCGTGCCCGCCGAAGGGGACGGGGCCGCCGCGTACCTCACCGTCAAGGGCCTGCGGGACGCCACCTTCGGGGTGATGGGCCTGGCCCTGCTCGCCTTCGCCGGTGCCCGCGCCGAGGCCTGGTTCATGCTGGTCGTGGCGCTCGCCCCGCTCGGCGACACCTTGATAGTCCTGCGGCACGGAGGCACCAAGGCGGTGGCCTTCGGCATCCACTTCGCCACCGCGGTCGTCGTCCTCGTCAGCGCCGCCCTGCTCTTCGCCGTGTGACCCGGCAGTTCCCGAAGACCCGTCACCACCCGGACAAGGAGTTCGCAATGTCATTGATCGTGCCCGACTTCGACGCCTCCGTGATCGTCCGCTCCACCGAGGCCGAGGTCATCGGCCGCGCCCCCACCACCGTCCGGCTGCTGGCCGACAGCAGCGCGACGGGAGGCGCGCTCTCCACCCAGCGCGTGACCCTGACCGGGGGCGCCGACGGCGCCCGCCCGCACCGGCACGACCGGTCGGCCGAGATGTTCTACATGCTCGACGGCGAGGCCCGGTTCCTGTCCGGGGACGAGGTCGTCACCGCCGGAGCCGGCGACCTGGTCGTCGTCCCGCCCGGCCGCCCGCACGCCTTCGCCGCGGCGCCCGGGTGCGACGCCGACATGCTCATCGTCATCACCCCGGGCGTCGAACGCTTCGAGTACTTCCGCCACTTGCAGCGCATCGCCCTGGGCGAGGTCACCCCGGAGAGCCTGCTGGAGGTGCAGGAACGGTACGACACCTACTTCCTGCACAACGCGGCCTGGGACGACCGGCACTGAGCCGGGGCGCCGGTCCGGCTCAGCGCCGGCCGGGGGCCGCGGTACGGACGAGGCGGGCACCGGAGCCCGCCAGGACGACGGTGACCACGACCGTTCCGGCCGCGCCACCGGCCTGCGAGGTGCCGAAGCCGCGCACCGCCGCGACGACGGCGGCGAGGAGGAGGACGCCTCCGAGCAGGCGCCGCCATGCGAGGACCGTGTTCACCTTTCCTCCTCCCGATGGGCCGGCAGCCGCCCCTTGACCGGACTCGAACACTGCCGTGCGGGGGTCCGGACGCGCAACCGGTCTGAGGTGGACCTGAGGTTCCGCGGCGCCCACCCCGCCTCCGGCGGGCGGGCATCGGGCTGCGATCATCCCCGGGTGCGGCAGATCGACGAATTGACCGACGTGGACACTCCGGCGTGGCCGGAGCTGGCGGCCGTGCTCACCGGTGGCCCCGTGGCCGCCCGGGTGCTGCCCGGCGATCGTGGCGAAGGGAGGCGGTGCCTGCTGCAGTTGCAGGTCACCGCGCGGTCGGCGCTGGGTGCCCTGGTGCTGAACACCGGCGGGGTGCTGCTGGACGACGGGTGGGTGCGGGTGTTCGGCGGCGGCCCGGCCGCCGGCGGAGGCCTGCCGAGCCTGGGGCAGGTCAACCGCTTCCCCGCGGTCCTCGACCCGGCCTGGCATCCCGGCACCGCTCTCGTCGTAGGCCACGACGCGGTGGGCGGGGTCTTCGCGCTGAACGGCCACGCTCCCGCGGCCGCCGGCCGCCCGGGAGCGCCGGGCCAGATGACCTACTTCGCGCCCGACACCCTCGCCTGGGAGGCGATGGAGACGGGCTACTCCGGTTGGGTCACCTGGCTGCTCTCGGGGCGGCTGGAGACGTTCTACGACGGGCTGCGCTGGCCGGGCTGGCGCGAGGAGGCCGCCGCCCTCACCCCCTCGCAGGGGATCGCGGTGTACCCGTTCCTGTGGTCGCAGGAGGCCCATGCCGATCTCGCGGCGACCACCCGGCAGGCGGTTGCGATGAGCCAAGTCCTCGCATTCGCGGCCGACTTCGCCCGGCGGACCGGCCCGGCGGACCCGGGGTTCCTCGGCGAGGTGTGAGTCCCCCGGCGGTTGCGGCCGCAGGTCACCGCGGGTGCCCGGGTGAAGTACCTTAAGCAAGGTCTGGTTTGGCTCGCGGGATCGAGGTCGTACGACGTGCTGGTGGCGGATCGGTATCGCTTGGACGCGCCCATCGGCCGCGGTGGCATGGGCGAGGTGTGGCGGGCGACCGACGAGGTGCTGGGACGTCCCGTCGCCGTGAAGCTCCTGCTGGGCGACGGTTCCGACGCCTCGGCGGCCGCGCGGTTCCGGCTGGAGGCGCAGACGGCGGCGCGCCTGGGTCACCCGCACGTCGTGGCGGTCTTCGACTTCGGTTCCTGGGACGGGCGGTTCTTCCTCGTCATGGAACTGGTCGAGGGCGACAGCCTGGGCCAGCTGCTGGAGGCAGGGCACGTGCTCGGCGCCGAACACGTCGCGGTCGTCGCCGCGCAGGCGGCCGCGGGTCTGGCGGCCGCCCACCAGCAGGGCATCGTCCACCGCGACATCAAGCCCGGCAACCTGATGCTCGACGCCGCCGGATCGCTCAAGATCGGTGACTTCGGAATCGCCCGGTTCGTCGACGATCCGGCCGCCGCGCTCACCATGACCGGACAGATCGTCGGCACCAGCCTCTACCTCGCCCCCGAACGGGCACTGGGCCGGACCGCGGGGCCGGCCTCCGACGTCTACGCCCTCGGGTGCGTCCTGTACCAGCTGCTGACGGGCCGTACGCCGTTCCAGGGCGACAGCGCCACGGCCCTGCTCTACCAGCACATCGACAGCGCGCCCGTGCCGCCCTCCCAGCTGGGCGCCGACCTGCCCGCCGCCTTCGAGGGGTACCTGCTCGGGCTCCTCGCCAAGCAGCCGGAGGACCGGCCGACGGCCCAGGACGTGGCCGACTGGTTCCGCACCGACGCGTGGCGCGCGCACCCGGTGTCCCTGCCCGCCACCGTGCCGTCGCACGGCGCCCCGAACGTCGCGGGCCACGAGGCCGGTACCGCGGCGCGGGTGCGGCCGACGGCGGCACGCTCCGCGCGGTCGGCGCCGGCGTCGAGGCGGCGGTCGGCTCCGGCACAGCGGCGCAGCCCCGGCGAGTTCATCCGCTACCGGCCCCGCGTCGCGAGCGCCATCGCCGGGGTGGTGGCCTTCGCGGTGGCGGTGCTCCTCGGCATGCTCTTGTTCTCGCCGGAGAGCAGCTCCGCGAAGACCCCCACCACCGGTCCGAGCGCGACGCCGACCCAGGGGACCGGACCCGCGCCCGGCGCCGGTACGCCGTCCGCCGGCCACGACGACCAGGGCGACGACGACTCGGACGACGAGGACTGACCCGAGGACCGGGGCGGGGACAGGGAGGGCCGGTCAGCCCACGTCTCCCGCGCCCGGTGCGACCGCCCCGGCGGCGACCAGCCCGATGATCAGTACGCCGAGGAGCACGCGGTAGATCACGAACGGCGTGAAGCTGTGCGTGGAGACGTACTTGAGGAACCAGGCGATGGCCGCGTAGCCCACGACGAAGGCGATCCCGGTGGCGAGCAGCGTCGGCCCCCAGGCGGGGGCGGCGCCGTCGCCGATCTTGAACAGCTCCAGGGTGCCGGACGCGAGCACCGCGGGGATGGCCAGCAGGAACGAGTAACGGGCCGCCGCCTCACGGCTGTAGCCGAGGAAGAGCCCCGCGCTGATGGTGCCGCCGGAGCGGGAGACGCCGGGGATGAGGGCGAGGGACTGGGCGAAGCCGTAGCCGAGGGCGTGGGGGAGCGTCAGCTCGGTGATGGGCTTGGCGTTGCGGATCGCCCGGCTGCGGTCGGCCACGGCGAGGACCAGCCCGAAGAGGATCAGCACGGTGCCGGTGATCCGCAGATCGCGCAGTGACGTCTCGATGCTGTGCTGGAACACCGCACCGAGGACCGCGATGGGGATCGTCCCGATGATGACGAACCAGCCCATGCGGGCGTTCGGGTCCTTGCGCCGGTCGGGCACGAAGAGGGACGTCGTCCAGGCCTTGACGATCGAGACGATGTCGCGGCGGAAGTAGATCAGCACGGCCGTCTCGGTGCCCAGCTGCGTCACGGCCGTGAAGGCGGACCCCGGGTCCTTCCAGCCGGCCAGGGCGGAGAACACACGCAGGTGCGCGCTGGAGGACACGGGCAGGAACTCGGTGAGCCCCTGCAGCAAGCCGAGGACGGCGGCTTCGAACCAGGACATCGGGGGGTGACTCCACGGATGGTCGACGGGGCGGCGGCCCGGCGGCGGCGCCGCTCGGGAGAGGTGCGCGAGATGAGGTCGTACGGTGGCGGTGGCCGGAGACGGTCGGGATGCGGCCCGCGGTGGATCGGGCCGTGCCGCCGGCCGTCGGCACCCTGCGGGCCACCCGCAGAACTATCGCGTCAGGTAAAGAAGTTCCCAAGACGCCCTGATGGCCGAGCGGTCTCCGGCCGGTCGTGAGGGGAGAGGGCGGCCAGTGACCAGGGGTCCGTCCGCCGACCGTGACTTTTGCGCTTCCTTTACCATGGGGGAAACCCGTCGTACCGAGCACGAAGAAGGAGCCGCGGTTCCCGCGATGGACCATCCCCCGAGTACCGACCGTGTCATCCCCCGAGAGGCCCGCCGAGGCGTGGGAACGGGGGTGACACGGTGACCGAAGTGCTGCTCCTCCTGCTGGCCCTGCTGCTGACCCTGACCTGTGCGGTGTTCGTCGCGGCGGAGTTCTCCCTGACCACGGTGGAGCGCGGTGAGCTGGAACGTTCCGCCGCCGCCGGTGAGCGCGGCGCGGACGGCGCCCTCAAGGCCGTGCGGCGGCTGACGCTGCAGCTGTCCGGCGCGCAGCTGGGCATCACGGTGACCTCGCTGGTCATCGGCATGCTCGCCGAACCGTCCCTGGCGGTGCTGCTGAGCGGCCCGATCGAGGCCGCCGGCCTGCCCGAGGGCGCCGCGTCCATGACGGCGACCGTCCTGGGTGTCGTCGTCTCGACCGTGGTGCTGATGGTGATCGGCGAGCTGGTGCCCAAGAACTGGGCGATCTCCAGCCCGCTGGCCGTCGCCAAGGTGGTGGCCGGGCCGCAGCGCGGCTTCACCGCGGCCTTCTCGCCGCTGATCAACCACCTCAACGACGCCGCGAACCGTCTGGTGCGCAGGTTCGGCCTGGAACCGGCCGAGGAACTGGCCTCCGCCCGCACACCGGACGAGCTGCGGGCCCTGGCCCGCCACTCCGCCGCCGTGGGCGTCCTGGAGCCCGACTCCGCCGAGCTCTTCGTCCGCACGCTCCACCTGAGCGAGCTGACCGCGGAGAACGTCATGACCCCGCGCGTGGACGTACGGGCCCTGGAGGCCCACGCGAGCGCCGCCGACGCCGCCGCCCTGTCGCTGTCCACCGGACTGTCCCGCTTCCCCGTGTACAGGGACGGCCTCGACGAGGTCATCGGCACCGTCCACATCCGTGACGTCCTGGCCCTTCCGGCCGCGGAACGCGCCACCACACCCGTGAGCGCGCTGGCCACCGCGCCGCTGCTCGTGCCCGACAGCCTGCCCGTGAACCGGCTGCTGGACCGGATGCGCAGCCGCCGCACCATGGCCGTCGTCATCGACGAGTACGGCGGCACGGCCGGTGTCGTCACCGTCGAGGACGTCGTGGAGGAGGTCGTCGGCGACGTGCGCGACGAGCACGACCCCCAGCAGCGGCCCGACCTCGCCCCCGCCGGCGACGGGTCCTGGGAGGCGGACGGCAACGTCCGCATGGACCAGCTCTCCGGCATCGGCCTCACCGCGTCCGAGGGCCCGTACGAGACCGTCGCCGGGCTGCTGGCCGCCACCCTCGGCAGGATCCCCGCCCGGGGCGACGCCGCCGAGGTCGACGGCTGGCGCTTCACCGTGCTCAGCGTCGACCACCACGTCGCCGAGCGGGTCCGCGTCGCACGCATCCCGGAGGACGCCCGATGACCGCGCTGCAGCTCGCCGTCGGCGCCCTCACGCTGCTGACGAACGCCTTCTTCGTGGGCGGCGAATTCGCCCTGATCTCCGTACGGCGCAGCCAGATCGAGCCGCGCGCGCAAGGAGGCGACAAGCGCGCCCGCACCGTGCTGTGGGGTCTGGAACACCTGTCCGCCCTGCTGGCCACCGCGCAGCTGGGCATCACCGTCTCCTCGCTGGTGCTGGGTGCGGTCGCGGAACCCGCCATCGCGCACCTGCTGGAGCCGGCCTTCGAGGCCGCGCACGCCCCGCACGCGCTGGTGCACCCGATCTCGTTCGTGATCGCCCTGACCGCGGCCACCTACCTGCACATGCTGGTCGGCGAGATGGTGCCCAAGAACATCGCGCTCGCCGCACCCGAGCGCGCCGCGCTGCTGCTCGGCCCGCCGCTGGTGGCCGTCACCCGCGCGCTGCGCCCGGTGGTCTTCGGCATCAACGCCTTCGCCAACGCCCTGCTGCGGCTGCTGCGCGTCGAGCCGAAGAACGAGGTCGCGGCCGTCTTCACCGACGACGAACTGGCCCGCCTGGTCCAGGACTCCAGCGCCGCCGGCCTGCTCGACGCCACGGGTGGCGAGCGCCTGCGCGACGCCCTGGAACTCGGCAGCCGTCCGGTGGGGGAGATCCTCGTACCGGCCGGCCGCATGGTCACCGTCGGCGAGCGGGTCACCCCGGACGAGCTGGAGCGGACCGCCGCCGCGTCCGGCTACTCCCGCCTGCCGGTCACCGGCGCCGACGGCGGCGTCCTGGGCTACCTCCACATCAAGGACACCCTCGGCGCCGCCGAGCGCGACCGTCCCTACCCCCGGAGCGCCTTCCACCCCGTCATCCGGCTCCGCCCCACCACCCCGCTGGACGACACGCTCACCGCCCTGCGGGCCGCGGGCACCCACCTCGCCGCGGTCACCGGGGACGACGGCACGCTGCTCGGCTACGTCACGATGGAGGACGTCCTCGAGGAGCTCGTCGGACCGGCCACGGCGGTCGAGGAGGCGGCCTGAGCCACTACCCGGCGGCGTCGGGCCGGGGACGTTCCGCGGGCGGCGCGGCGATCTCCGGCGCGTACAGGGTCGCCAGCGGTTCCGGGCCGGCGTACCGCCGGCACGGACACCGCCGGTCCTCGTCCTCGTCCTTGTCGCCGGACTCGTCCTTGCGGCCGGACGGTGCCGGGACGGAGGCGTAGCACAGGCCCTCGCGCGCGTCGTGGTAGGCGAGGTGGTGCCCGCAACCGCACACCGGCTGCGGCCCGTTCAGCTCCTGCTGCCGGGCCTTGCGCCGCTCGGTCGCGGCCTTCCTCAGCCGGTCGTAGGCACCTCCGGTGACATAACCGCCCGCGAGGATGACCAGCGCGATCTCGAACCCCGTCACGGCTCCCCCTGCCCCTCACCCGGCGGTCCGTACCAGGCGATGTTCGCACGGCCGTCAAGCAGGCGTCCGCGACCGCGCGCTCGACGGCCGGTGGAGGCTCAGCGCCCGGTGCCGTCCACCTCGTCGGTCCTGCGGGTCACGTCCCCGGGGGCCGCCCGGATGACGCGCGGGGCGGGTCCGTCGGCGGACGGGTCGTCGTCCGCCTTCATGGCCGCGGCCTCGCTCTTGAGGATGCGGGTGGCCTTCCCGGCGGAGCGCACGAGGCCGGGGAGCTTCCTGATGCCGATCAGGACGATGACCACGATGAGCAGCAGGGCGAGCTCGCTGAGGCCGAACATCGTGCCGGTTCCCTCCGATGGGACGGGGCGCGGGGCGCCCGTGGTGACGACCCTGAGGAAACTACAGGACTGTGGAGACGAGCGGGGGCGCGAGCGTTCCCGCGGGGCGGCTTCAGCCGGGAGCGCCGGCCACGGTGCCGAGCATCTCCCGGGCCGGGTTGCCGCCCCAGTGAGCCCGCTCCGGGACCTCCTCGCCCTTCATCAGGAAGGAGTCGGGCGCGAGGACCGCCCCGTCGCCCATCGTGACGCCGTAGTGGACGAGGGCGCCCACGCCGACGGTGCAACGGCTGCCCAGCGTGGTGCGGTCGGACTTGAAGGTGCCGTCCTCCTGCGAGTGGCACTGGATCCGGGTGCCCTCGTTGAGGACGCATTCGTCGCCGATGGCGACGAGGGACCGTTCCGGCACGTAGCAGCCGTCGTCGAAGACCCGGCTGCCGATCCGGACGCCGAGCAGCCGCCAGACGACGGTCTTGAAGGGCGTGCCGTTGAGGACCGCGATCGCCTCGGTCGGGTTGGTGATCTTCCAGTAGCGCTCGTGCCGCCAGAAGGGACGCTCGTAGATCGAGCAGTACAGCGGCCGCAGACCGCCCGGGCCCGCGGTGGCGCGCTCGGTCAGCATCATGTCGCCGACGGCGAACAGCACCGTGAGGACGTTGGCGAGCGCGATCACCGCCGGGCCGAGCGTGCCGTAGAGGTCCGCGGCGACCGACACCACCAGCGCGACCGAGAAGAAGAACAGCCACCGCGACATCAGGTGCAGGGCCATGGTGGCGGCGTTGTGCTTGTTCTTCGCCGCCAGGCGGCGCCGGAAGGTCGCGCCGTCCTTGAGGTGGTCGAACCTGCTGTCGCGCAGGACGGACCGGGGGATCTCGAAGCTGGGCGAGCCGAGCAGCCCCACGCCTTCGCGGACCTCCCCGTCGAGCGGGACCATCACCTTTGTGGCCAGGAGGCAGTTGTCACCGGTCCTGCCGCGGGCGGGGAAGGCGATGTAGTTGCCCAGGAAGTTGTGCGGGCCGATCGTCACCCGTGACGTCCGGAAGGACGTGCCGGTGTAGTCGGTGTTGATGACCGACAGCCCGTCGGCGATCATCGTCCCCCTGCCGACGCTGGTCAGGCCGGGGGTGTCCTGCCGCACCGTGAGGCCGAAGTTGGAGCCGGTCTGCTCGACGTCGCCCAGGTCGTAGCCGAGGCGGCTCAGGTAGGGGACGATCGCCGAGCTGTCGCCGAACAGCACCTTGTGGAAGCGCCGGTTGGTGAGGAAGCCGACGGCCCGGTGCACCCCGTAGCGGAAGCCGAACAGGGGGTAGTCCGTGTCCGGCCGGACGAGGAGGCCCAGCACGCGCGGGACGCTCACGGACAGCAGGGCCCCGGCGACGACTCCGCCGAAGAAGAAGATCGCGGACGCGGCCAGGGCGTCGGCGTAGAACGTCCAGCTCGTCAGCGCCGTGGGCCCGGGTCGCAGCAGCGCCTCGAACTGCGGGACCGCGGCGACCACCAGGACGGCGCCGCCGACGGCCAGGGGGACGTACACGATCAGGGCCGTCAGCACCTGCGTCGCCGCGTAGGCGGCCCTGCGGACGGCGCCGCAGCGGACGGCGTCGGCGGAGCGGCGGTGGTCCACCTCGGCCGGCTGGGCCGGGGACCCGTGCCAGCGTTCGCCGTCGGGCACGGACTGGCCGGCGTGCAGCGAGGAGGCGTGCCCGAGCTGGGTGCCGTCGCCCATGGCGGTCCCGATGTCGAGCACCGTCGCCTCGCCGATCAGCACGTCCCTGCCGAGGGTGACCGTCCCGGTGCGGATCACCCCGGACTGCGCCCGGTAGCAGTTGAGGAAGACGTCCTTGCGGATCAGCGTGCCGTCGCCGACGGTGAGCAGGTCGGTGCAGACCGGTACGTGACGGGTGAGGATCGTGACGCGGCGTCCGATCCTCGCACCGAGCGCCCGCAGGTACAGGGAGTAGACCGGGGACCCGGCGAACAGCGCCAGCGGGTTCGCCCGGATGAGCGTCTTGGCGCACCAGAAGCGGACGTACGCCAGGCTCCAGAGGCGGATCTCCCGTGGGCGCCACCGGCCGACGAGCACCCACTTGGCCACGATGGGCAGCACGCACACCCCGAGGAAGACGACGGCCCCGAAGACGACCGCCCGCAGATAGGTGCCGAGCAGCCCGGAACCGTTCGCGATCCACTCCACGCCGCCCGCGAAGACGAGCGCCGCGGCATAGGAGTAGGCGAGGAAGAACAGCAGTTGCAGCGTCGCGCACAGCACGTAACGCGGCGTACCGGACCGGCTCCCCGGCGTGCCCGGTCCGTACGGCGCCGCCACCGGGGAGGCGGCGGCCGGCACGGCAGCCGGCGGCGGGGCTTCCGCGAGGGCCGCCGCCAGGCTCCTGACGGTCGGATGGCGGTAGACGTCCTTGATCGAGACGGACGGCATGTCCTGGCGCTTCCTGAGCCGCGCGCAGAAGCGGGCCATCACCATGGAGTCCGCGCCGAGGTCGGTGAAGAAGTTGCCGTCGAGCGGGACGTGCTCGGCCTGCACGACCGGCGCCAGCACCTCGGCGAGGATCCGTTCGCGGTCGGTGGCAGAGGACTCGTCGGGATCGGGGGTCAGGACGTCGACCGGGATGTCCGCCATGGCGGCTCCATGAGAGGTGCGGACCACGTGCGGTCGAGCTGAGCACCGAGGCGACACCGCCTCGGCCAACGTCCGAGCGAGCGATCCGGAAGCTGTGGGTGTGCCCTGTGTCCGGCATCGGGTGTGTGTCGTACTCGCAGTCTCGGCCCCGGGGGCCGCAGACGCCACTCGGCCGGGCCGTCACCTTCGGCAACTCCGCGTCGGCGGAACGTGATACCCCCTGGTGACGGGCGCCGGACCCGGCCCGGGCGGAGCCCAGCGGCCGCGTGGCCGTTGGGCGCCGGGGGCGCGGGTGGTCAGTGGGCGGCGGCGCCGAACCACCGGGGGAGGACGCCGAGCAGCTCCCGCTGGTCCTCGCCGGCCCAGGCGACGTGGCCGTCCGGGCGCAGCAGCACCGCGGGGACGTCCAGTTCCTCGGCGACGTCGACGACGTGGTCGACCCGGTCCTCCCAACCGGCCACCGACAGCCCGCCCGTCCGGTCCAGCAGCAGGCCGCGGCCGGCGTGCGTCAGGCCGTACAGCCGCCCTCGCTTCAGCTCCACGTCCCGCAGCCGCCGGCCGAGCAGGTCGTGGCCCTCGCCGAAGTCGTACCGGATCCCGATCGCGGTGATCTTCTCGATCAGGTGCCGGTTCACCTCCTCGAAGTCCATCAGCTCCGCCAGCAGCCGGCGCACGGCCTGCGGACCCGGCTCGGTGGACAGCAGGTGCATCTGCGCGCGGGTGTTGTCCAGCACGGCGGCGGCCACCGGGTGCCGTTCGGCGTGGTAGCTGTCCAGCAGCGCCTCCGGCGCCCAGCCGTTCACCGCGGCGGCGAGCTTCCAGCCGAGGTTGAACGCGTCCTGGATGCCGAGGTTCAGCCCCTGCCCGCCGGTCGGCGGGTGGACGTGCGCCGCGTCGCCGGCGAGCAGCACCCGGCCCACCCGGTAGCGCTCCGCCTGCCGGGTGGCGTCGCCGAAGCGGGAGAGCCAGCGCGGCGAGTGCACGCCGAAGTCGGTGCCGGCGACCGCCCGCAGCCGCTCCTTGAACTCCTCGAAGGCCGGCGCCGCACGGTCCTCGGCCACCCCGTCCGCGGGCACGATGAGACAGTGCCGACCGCTGGGCTCGGGGATGACGCCGAACCGCCCCTGCGTCCTGCGGACCTCGGCCACCACGGCGGCCACCGTCTCCGGGGGCGCGGCCACCTCCATCTCGCCCAGCAGCGTCTCGACCCGGGAGGGCTCGCCGGGGAAGCCGACGCCGAGCAGCTTGCGCACGGTGCTGCGTCCTCCGTCGCAGCCGACGAGGTAGCGCGAGCGCAGCCGCGTCCCGTCGGCCAGCTCGGCGGTCACCCCGTCGTCGTCCTGGCTCAGCCCGGCCAGTTCGCAGCCACGCCGGATCTCCACGCCGAGTGCGCCGGCGTGCTCGGCCAGCAGGCGCTCGGTGACCGGCTGCGGGATGGCGAGGACGTACGAGTGGGCGGTGTCCAGCCCGTCGGGCCACCGCTTCCCGAGGCCGCCGAAGAACCCGCCGACCGTGAACTTCTCGCCGTGCGCGAGGAACCGCTCCAGCAGACCGCGCTGGTCCATCACCTCCACGCTGCGTACGTGCAGCCCGCGCGAGCGGGTCTGCACGCTCGGCTCGGCCGCCTTCTCCAGCACGAGCGCGTGCACACCTTGCAGCCGCAGCTCGGCGGCCAGCATCAGGCCGGTCGGCCCGCCGCCGACGACGATGACGTCGATCATCAACACACCCATCCCCGCAGGTTCCGACTCAGGGCGGTGATTCTGCGGCACGACGGGGGCCTTGCCGCAAGGCCCCCCATGCGCTATACGTTGAGAGTGGCGAGGAGCGGTGCTCCTCGCCTTTGTCGTTGCGGCCCTTGGTGATCGTGCCGTCGACGAGGCGCGCTCGCGCCACAGCCGCCGGAGGGCCTCCAGCTCGGTCCGCGGGAACTTTCTGCCCCAGGCGTTCCGGTAGCCGTCGGCACCGTGGACCTTCGCGACCTCGTCGAAGCAGCGCACGACGGCCCGGGCGAGAACGTCGACGCCCGGAGCCACGGCGCACCTGACGAGGCTTGGCCAACGTCGCACTCGCCACCGCTGACCAGCGTCTCCACACTGCGTCGGCAGCGTTCCACCCCACGAGTACGAGACCCACTACTACGCTCAACACCAGCCCCAACCGACGGCTGGAATCAACCCCTAGTGCTCCACGGAGTCGTGCTTCTCGGTGTCGGCTTCGAAGTAGACGTCGAGGACGGCGTCGAACTCATCGCTCCAGGCCCGCAGCCGGCGTCGGCTGGGCGCGTCGACCCACGTCTCGAACCAGCGGCGCGGGGACAGGTAGACCGTGATGCCGAAGCGATGCCCCCACTTGGGGACGTCGACCTCGACCGCGCCGATCTCTTTCCAACTGAACTCGGCCTCGGTGTCGTCCAGCCGGAAAGTGAGGCCGTCCCGGTCCACCCGGATCGCCCCCCTGCGGTCCGCCGCCTCGAACACCGGGCCCTCACCGGAGCCTTCGGTGACTTCGGCGTCGTCATCGGTGTCGGCGGCGGACTCTTCCGCGGCCGCGGCGGGCGACGGCCCGGCATCGGTCGTCACGTCAGCCGCGGCGTCGGACGCACTGTCGGTCTCGGAGGCCGCGGCCTCGGTTCTGTCGTCTCCATCCGGTTCCGGCCCCAGGATGCCGGGGACGT
The DNA here is from genome assembly GCA_036013505.1 of Streptomyces sp. NBC_00510. Classification (NCBI taxonomy): domain Bacteria; kingdom Bacillati; phylum Actinomycetota; class Actinomycetes; order Kitasatosporales; family Streptomycetaceae; genus Streptomyces; species Streptomyces sp. NBC_00510. The sequence goes on from CP107851.1 coordinate 7,924,028, forward strand.
GTGCCGGATCGATGCCGGCGGCCTGTACGAGCGGGATGTTCGAACCTCTGCTCTGCTCCACGGCGGGCAGTATGGCTGATCGGCCTGTGCACGTGACATCCGCCCCGGCCTTCGGGTTCGGCCGCTGCACCGTGCGCGGTGCTCACCCGAGGAAGTGACCTGCGCCGTCGAGGTCGTCTTACCGGAGCCCGCTCACTGCGATCTTGCTTCTGGCCTCGTAACTGCGCGCGCCGGCATGGGTCGTGCGACGCCGCTGACCGGTCTCACCGAAGGTTGACCGCAGCCGCGGTGAGTCCCTGACCCGGCGGCTGTCGAGGACGACGAGGGACGGCGGCGTACCCGGCCCGCTGGGCCACTCGTTGCATCCCGTGGAGGCCGGGCGGCCGACGCTTTGGGGCCGAGGCGGGGAACACCGGGCTGGGCTCAGCGCTGGCTCAACGACCTCGCGGAGCCCTGAACGGCACGCTCCTGAGCGGGGTCCCTGGCTTCCGGGTGAATTGGATCACCGGCCGGGGCGGCGGCACGCAGCGCCGCCTCGACCCGGCGATTGCCGGTCATGGTCGCCGTGATGGTGGTCATAGTGAGGAGGAGGCCGGCGGCGGTGTAGAGCGGGGTGCGTACGTCATAGGTGGTGGCCAGCCAGCCGCCGAGGAAGGCGCCGAACGGTGCGGCGCACATGGCGAGCATGCGGGAGGTGGAGGCGACCCGGCCCATCAGGTGGGCGGGGACGATCGCCTGTCGGAGGGACGGGCCGAGCACCATCGTGGCGCCCATGCCCGCTCCGCAGACGGCGAGCGCGAGCCCGGCGACGTACGGGTTCGGGGCGGCGGCAAGGCCCGCAATGGCGAGTCCCTCGACTGCGGCCGTGCAGGTCAGCGCGGCGCCGGTGCCGAGTCGCCGGCCGAGGTGGGAGGCGATGGCTGCGCCGAGCAGACCGCCGGTGGCCTCCGCGGTGAGGAGCAGGCCGAAGCCGAAGGTGTCGATGCCGAGACGATCGTGCGCGAAGAGCGCGAGTACGGTCTCCACGGCGAGGAAGGCGATGTTCCCGACCGCCGGACGTAGCGCGAGCCCGAGCAGCAGCTGATCCCGGAAGACGTACGAGGCGCCGGCCCGCGCCTGCCGCAGCAGCGACTCACGGGCCTGCGGTGCGGGCCGGGGTGCGGCGGGCAGTGACCGTACGAGCAGTGCGGAGAGCGCGAACGAGACCGCGTCGGCGAGCAGCGGAACCGCCCGCCCGAGCGCGAGCAAGGCACTGCCCGCGGGCGGCCCGGCGAAGCCGGACGCGGCGGTCTGGGTGCCGCGCAGGCGGGAGTTGGCGCGCTCCAGGGACGCGGGGTCGCGGCCGAGCAGATCCGGCAGGTAGGCCGTGGCGGCCGTGTCGAAGAAGAGTCCGCCGAGGCCGAGGAAGAAGGCGACGGCCGCGAGCAGTGGAATGCTCAAGCCGTCGAGCGCGGCCGCCGCCGCCGGTATCGCGAGCAGCACCGCACGCGCCGCGTCCGTGACCCACATCGTGCGCCGGCGGTCCCAGCGGTCCACCAGCGCACCGCCGAGCACCCCGAAGAGCAGCCACGGCAGCGTTCCGGCGGCCGTGACGACGGCGAGCGCCATCGGATCCCGCGTCAACGTCAACGCGAGCAGCGGCAGCGCGGCGTGCGACACCCCGTCGCCGAGCGAGGACACCGTCTGTGCGGTCCACAGCCGTCCGAAACCGGTCGGCAAATTCCGTACGTCTGAGGTCACTTGGCGTCCCCTTCGGCCTGCACGCGCGATGCCGGGTGGAACAGTGCGAAGACGAGTGACGCATCCGGCAGCGACGGATCGGACAGCTCCCGGTACTCGTCCGCCAGCGCCTGCAGCCGCGCCCCCAGCTCCGCGAACTGCTCCTCGGTGAGCCGCAGATGCGCCATCCCCACATGCCGCTCGCCATCCGCCGGCGCTGCCTCCAGGTCCGCCACCGCATGTCGCATCAGCACATCCGGCCCTCCCTCGCCCGGATCCGGCAGCACGATCGCCCGCGCGGCCATTGCGTAGTACCGCTCGGTGACCCCCCGGACCTTCCGCGTCCGCACCACCTTCACCAGGCCGGCTCGCTCCAGCAGCCGTACGTGGTAGCTGGAACTCCCCTTCGCAAGACCCACCCGCTCGGCGATCTGCGTGATCGTCGCGGGCTCGAAGCGGAGCACGGCCATGATCCGGTGACGCGTGAGATTGGAAACGGCGCGCAGCTGCTCGTCCGTGGTGACGTGAAACGTCTCGGGAAGGTCATCGGTAGGCATGCGAGCAATGGTCAACGACTCTTGACCATTGCGCAAGGGGATTGCGCGCGGACTTCCGGGAAGCTGCTGTCCGGCGCGCGAGACCTTCTGCCGACGCCTCCCACCCGCTGCCAGGTCGGCGGACTGCGCACGGCCGCAGTGCCCCGTCAACTCGAAGCGCCCGCGCGGTAGGCGGACCCGAGCAAGACAGATCGCGACGTGAGGCACAGTCCAAGTGAAGAGGGGGCGGGGAGTGGTGAGGCGGTCGAGATGCCGGCCGTTTTCGCACCCACCCTCGCCGAGGCCGTTCGCGTCGCGTCGCGTCGCGGAAGGGTTTCGTGCTGCTGGTGCCGGTGGGGGCGGCAAGCGATCGTCTGTATCACGGCCTACGATCGGGGCGACATCACTCCATCGACCCCAGAATGCGGTCGAGTGTCCGGCGCCCCATCCTGCTCATCGCCGGATTGCTCTCGACGTAGTACCAGACAACACCCATCGCCTGTTCGAACGCCCATGCCTTGCCGCGCTCCCACTCCAGATCGTCACAGGCCAGTGTCTGCCGGAGCACTTCCCGCGGGCCTGGCTGCAACAGGTGCCAGGCACTGACCAGATCCAGCGCGGGGTCGGCCGGGCCGAAGCCGCCGGTGTCGAGTACGCCGCCGAGCCGGTCTCCCGCGACCAGGACATTGCCGGGAATCAAGTCACCGTGGCTCATCACGTCGGCACCCGTGCGTGGCAACTCCCGAAAGTGGCTCCACACCTGGCGCAGCCGGGGCACGTCGAGCAGCCCATTGCTCTCCTCGAAGCACTTCGCCATCCAATCGTCGTGGTGAGCGAGAACGCCGCCACGGCCCTCGCCGCTGAAGAGCCGCCCCAGCGTCTCGGCCTCCCGGAGGGCTGCGATGAAGGCCGCAAGGTCCTCGGCAAAAGCGTCCGACCCGCTCGGGTCGGCATCAAAGGCAACCGTTCCCGGCAGCCATGTCTGGACCGACCACGGCATGGGATAACCCGCTCCAGGCTGTCCCAAGGCGACGGGTTCCGGGACGGGGAACCGAGACACCCGCGCCAGTTCCGCGCTCGCCCGGGCTTCCTGTTCCAGAACCGCCAGCGCCTCGGCAGCATCGGCCAGACGCAGTGGGAAACGCGCAGAGAGGTCGTTCCCGATGCGGAAGATGGCGTTGACCGTCCCGGTCGACGACAGGAGTCGGATCGCCTTGCCGGTCCACTGAGGGAACTGTTCCTGGACCAAGGTCGCAACGGTTTCGGTGGTCACGTCCACTTGGTCATCGTGCATGGTCATTCTTGCAGGCCCTTCCACTGGTCCAAGTCGAGACGCCGGAGGCAGACCAGATCAACTGAGACGACAGCCAGTATTCATATGCCAGGGTCCAGATCAACTGAGATTTGCGGCCACCGAGGGTCACAGCCGCGGCTTCGGATCAGATCACTCGAGACGGGACGGCCGCCCACCACGGCCTCGATGATGTCGGTCACTGTGATGTAGTGCCGTGACCGCAAACGATCACCGGCGTGGTGTGACGGCTGGGTGCCGGCAGCGGTGGATGTCGTGCAGGTCAGCCGAAGGGCGCGCCAGGGTCCGTCAGTTGCCTGGTCTAGGGTCGCCCGCATGGCTGAGCCCTCCTTTCTGACCGCCGTCCGTGAGTCGTACGACACGGTCGCCGCCGATTACGTCGAGCGCGTCCCGCCTCCGGCCGAGATGGACCCGCTGTCACGCGCGATGCTGGCGGGGTTTGCCGAACTGGTGCGGACGGCGGGTCCCGGGCCGGTCGCGGACCTGGGGTGCGGCCCCGGACGCGTGACGGCGCACCTGGCCGGGCTGGGGGTGCCCGTCTTCGGCGTCGATCTGTCGCCGAAGATGGTCGGGCTGGCCCGGCACGCCTATCCGGACCTGCGGTTCACCGAGGGCTCGATGACCGCGCTGGAGATGAGGGACGACGAGCTCGGCGGCATCCTGGCCTGGTACTCCACCCATCACACGCCCCCGCAGTGGCTGCCGGATGTGTTCGCCGAGTTCCACCGCACGCTCGCGCCCGGCGGCTACCTGCTCTGGGGAGACTATGTCGGCAATGAGCGGCTGCAGCCGACCCACGGCTATGGCCGTCCGGTGTCCTACGAGTCGTACCTCCTGCCCCTGGACCGCATGGTCGACCTGCTGGACCAGGCCGGACTCGTCGTCACCGCGAGGCTGGAGCAGGAGCCCGGCGGGCGCGTGAACAGACCGCACGCCTGCCTCCTGGCCCGCAAGCCCGCAACGCCCTGACGGGGCTCGTTCCCGGGGTGAGGCCGCGCGGCTCTACCGCCGGCGATCGCGGGGCGGGCGGTCAGACCGCTGGGTTGAGAGGGCGGCCGCCCCAGCGGATGCCCTTCTCGCTGCGGACACGGGCACGTTCCCGGCGCTGCGCGGCCAGGACGCCTGGATGGCGTGCGTTCTGGTTGCGCCAGTGCACGAACTGATGCGGCGCGCGGGTCTGGACTGTGTGGTTGGGGCGGTTCGAGTGGGCGAGGGTGAACTGCCGCAGCGGCCCGAAGTGCGCAGGGTCGGTGGACTCCTTCCACGTCTTGGTCCGCTGGAACGTCACGCCGCGAGGCTTCAGCAGGCAGCGCAGGGCCTCGCGTCCACTACGTATCGGGCGGGCGACGTTGCGTCGCAGGTGGGAGGGCCTTGCCTTGCGACTGTTACCGATATATCGTTGAGGTATCGCGACCGTACGATGATGGAAGGAGCGTCACCATGCGTTCCCATGGACATGGACACTTTGGGCCCGGCCATCACGGCCGCGGCGACCACGAGGAGGAGGGGCGGCGCGCGGCGTTCGGCCCGTTCGGACCGCCGTTCGGCGGCGGGCCCTGGGGGCCCGGGCCGTGGCACGGCGGGCGGGGCGGCAGGGGAGGTCCGCGGGGCCGGGCGCGGCGCGGCGACGTGCGCGCCTCGATCCTGGCGCTGCTGGCCGACCGGCCCATGCACGGCTACGAGATGATCCAGGAGATCGCCGAGCGCAGCGGCGGCGCGTGGAAGCCGAGCCCCGGCTCGGTCTACCCGACGCTGCAACTGCTGGAGGACGAGGGCCTGATCAGCAGTGCGTCGGAGGGCGGCAAGAAGCTCTTCACGCTCACCGAGGCCGGCCGTACCGAGGCCGAGGCGGGGCCCGACGCCCCCTGGGAGGAGGCCGGGCGCGGCATCGACTGGGAGGCCATGAACGAGATCCGCAAGGCGGGTGCCGGCCTGGTCGACGCCTTCCGGCAGGTCTGGGCGACCGGTACGCCCGAGCAGCGTGACAAGGCGCTGACCGTGGTCAACGAGGCCCGCAAGAAGCTCTACCTGATCCTCGCCGACGAGGACTGACCCTCTCGACGCCGCCGGCCCGGGACGTGCGCGTCCCGGGCCGGCGGCGTGTCCCGTGCCGTGCCCGCGGGTTACGGGCAGGCCTCGCCGAACTTGACGGCCTTGAAGACCACCGGCTGCCCCGTGAGCCCGGTGCCGGCGGCGGGCGACTGAGAGCACACCTTCCAGTTGCTCTCCATGAGGATGAAACGGTCCCGCCCGGAGGCGTCCTCCGCCGTGATGCCGGTCGAGGCGGTGAGCGTCGTGCGGGCCACCTTCAGGGACGTGCCGGTGAGGTCGGGCATCGTGGCGCCCGCCGAGGCGGGCGGGGGAGCGTCCCGGGCGGGGCAGGACTCCGCGAGCTTCACGGCGCCGAAGTCGACGGTGACGGTGGTGGTCCGGCTTCCCGGGGCCGGGCGCTGGAAGCACACCTTCCAGTCGCGGTCCCAGATCTGCTCGCGGCCGCGGCCCAGCGCGTCGTGCGAGTCCAGGCGGTAGAAGCCCAGCGTCTGGGCCTTGTCCTGGGCGGCCTGCAGGCCCATGCCGGCGAACGAGGGCAGGTCGGCCGGTCCGGCCGTGGCCGCAGCGCTCGCGGGGGGCCGGCCATCGCCGGTGGTGCCACCGTCGGCGGGATCGCAGGCCGTCGCGGTGGCGGCGGCGAGGACGGCGAGCGCGAGGGCGGCGGCGGTGCGGGCGATCTGCATGGGCGGGGCTCCCCTGTCGGTCCATCGGCCCGGCCTGGCCGGGGCAAGCGGTACCGTACCCGGGCACAACGGATCAATGCCGCACTGTCCACCTATGAGTGACGTCCGGTCAGGAGCCCGGGCCCGCTCCGGGCCGGGCCCCGCAGGTCCCGCGGACGACCAGCCGCGTCGGCAGTACGCGCGGCGGGAGCGGGCGGACGGCCTGCGGGTCGAGCAGCTCGCACAGCGCCGCGACGGCCGCGGTGCCGAGGGCGCGGTGGTCCTGGGCGACCGTGGTGAGCGCGGGGCGCACGAGGGTGGCCGCGTCGATGTCGTCGAAGCCGACGACCGCCAGGTCCCCGGGGACGGACAGCCTCGCGTCGGCGACGGCGTGCAGGGCGCCGATCGCCATCATGTCGCCCGCGGCGAACAGCGCCGTCGGCGGCTCGGGCAGGGCGAGCAGGCGCCGGACCGCCCGGCGCCCGCTGTCCAGGAAGAAGTCCCCCGCGACGACGTACTCCTCCGGCACCGCCAGCCCGAGGCGTGCGCAGGCGGTGCGGAAACCGGCCAGCCGCTCGGCGGCGGGGGTGAGTTCCGGCGGGCCGGTGACGGTGGCGATCCGGCGGTGTCCGAGGGAGTGCAGGTGGGCGACGGCCGCCTGCGCCCCGCCGGGGTTGTCGGAGGCGACGCCGACCGTGCGCGGGCCGTCCAGGGCGACGTCGAGACCGGCGCAGGGGACGCCCGAGGCCGCCAGGGCGCGCAGGGCGCGGTCGTCGGCGGGCCGGCCCATCGCGATCACGCCCTCCAGGCTGTGCCGCCGCACGGCCTGGACGTACGTCGTCTGCGGGTCCTCGGGCCCGGCCGTGGTGAGCAGCATGAGGTGGTAGCCCGCGTCGGACAGGGCGGTGCGCACCGAGCTCAGCAGGCCCTGCAGGAAGGGGTGGTGGAGGCCGCGCGACTCGTGTCCGGTGTCCCACAGCAGGCCGATCGTGTCGGATCGGCGCCGCACCAGGGTGCGGGCGGGCTCGTTGGGCGCGTAGCCCAGTTCGCCGGCCAGCCGCCGGATGCGCTCGCGGGTGGCCTGGCTGACCTCGGCCCGGCCGTTGAGCGCGCGCGAGACGGTCGCGGTGGACACCCCGCTGCGCCGGGCGAGCTCCCGGAGGGTGATCGCGGGGCCGGTCCCGGGCGGGGGTGCGGACGAGGGGTCCTCATGGGTTCGCAGCACGGTCACAGTCTTGACGATATGTCATGTCAGCGTCAGTCTGTCGGGTGCGACAGCAGCCGGAAACGTTTACGGCCAGTGCCCGGAAGGGCCCGGACAGGAACGGGATGCCTGCTATGCCAACGAACGAACCGCGCGCACGCCTCACCCGCGACCGGTGGAGAAACCGCGACCGGTGGCGGAACCTCCTCGTCCTCTCGACCGCGGCCGCCTGCGCCGCCGCGGTCGCCTCCGTCCCCGCCCGCGCCGACGGGCCCGTCTACACCCGGGCCGGCGCGCCCGTCGAACTGCGCGTCAAGGACCTGCTGGGGCGCATGACCCTGCAGGAGAAGATCGGTCAGATGGACCAGGTCGCGGTCGCCCGCATCCAGGGCGACTGCGAGTGGAGCGGCGGTGAGCTCAACGAGAGCTGCATGAAGACCGTGCTCGCCGACTACCCCGTCGGCTCGGTGATCTCCGGCGGCGGCATGACCCCGGCCAGGAACACGCCCCAGGACTGGGCGAAGATGGTCAACGCCGTCCAGAAGTACGCGGTCACCAACACGCGCCTGCACATCCCCGTCCTGTACGGCGTGGACGCGGTCCACGGGCACAACAACGTGCTCGGCGCCACCGTCTTCCCGCACCAGATCGGCCTCGGCGCCACCTGGGACCCGGGCACGGTGAAGGACTCCGCCGCGGCCACCGCCCGCGCCGTCGCCGCCACCGGCATCGACTGGAACTTCGCCCCCGTCGCCGACCTCGCCCGCGACCAGCGGTGGGGCCGCTACTACGAGACCTACGGCGAGGACCCGTTGCTCGCCGGCACGCTGGCCGCCTCCGCCGTGACGGGCATCGAGCACGCCGGCGGCTCCAAGCGCGTCGCCGCCAGCGTCAAGCACTACGGCGGCTACTCCGAGCCCTCCAACGGCCACGACCGCGTCCCCGCCGACGTCTCCGTCCGCTACCTCCAGGACACCCTCCTGCCCTCCTACCGGCAGGCGGTCCAGGCCGGCGCCAAGACCGTGATGGTCAACTCCGGTGCCGTCAACGGCGTACCGGCCACCGCGTCGAAGTACCTGCTCACGAAGGTGCTCCGCCAGCAGTGGGGCTTCAAGGGCGTCACCGTCAGCGACTGGGAGGACGTGCGCGCCCTCCAGACCCGGTACAAGATCGCCGCGGACTACCCGGAGGCGATCGCCCTCGCCGTCAACGCGGGCCTCGACATGGCGATGGAGCCGTACTTCGCCAAGGAGTGGAGCACCGGTCTGAAGACGGCCGTCGACCGCGGGCTGGTCCCGACGCGGCGCATCGACGAGGCCGTCGGGCGCGTCCTGCGCATGAAGTTCGAGCTCGGCCTCTTCGAGCACCCCTACGTGGACCCGGCCAAGGCCGACAAGGCGGTGCTCGGTGCGGACGCCGCCCTCGCGCGGCAGGCCGCGGCCGAGTCGCAGGTGCTGCTCCGCAACGAGGGCGGCGTGCTGCCGGTGCGCGCGGACGCCAGGCGCATCGTGGTGGCGGGCTCGTACGCGGACGACATCAACGACCAGGCCGGCGGATGGACGATCGGCTGGCAGGGCGTGCCCGAGGGCGTCGAACTGCCCGGGACGACCATCCTGGAGGGCATCCGCGCGGCGGCCCCCTCCGGCACCGAGGTCGTACGGGCCGCGACCGCGGACGACGCGGTGGCACAGGCCAAGGACGCGGACCTGACCGTCGTCGTGGTCGGCGAGAAGGCCGCCGCCGAGGGCGCCGCGGACAGCCCGCGGCCCGAACTGTCGGCCGACCAGCAGGCGCTGGTCAAGGCGCTGAAGGCGAGCGGCAGGCCGGTCGTCACCGTGGTCGTCGCGGGCCGTCCGCTGGTCCTGGGCGACGCGGCCGGTACCGACGGCCTGGTGATGTCCTGGCTGCCCGGCACCGAGGGCGGCGGGGCCGTCGCCGACGTGCTGTTCGGCAAGGTCAACCCGAGCGGGCGGCTGCCGGTCTCGTGGCCGAAGGACATCGGCAACGAGCCCATGTACTACCAGCAGCTGCCGGGCACGAACGGCGGCCTGGAGTCGTCGTACGACGCGCTCTACCCCTTCGGGTCGGGCCTGTCGTACACGACGTACGCCTACGACGCCCTCACCGCCGACGCCAAGGGCGTCAAGGTGACCGTCTCCAACACCGGCGCGCGGGACGGCGACCTGGTGGTCCCTGTCTACGCGTCACGGGCGGTCAGCGAGGTGCTGTGGCCGGCGCGCAAGTTGGTCGCCTTCACCAAGGTGCACCTGAAGGCGGGCGAGAAGCGGACCGTGCGGCTCGACTTCGCGCGCGGCGCGCTCGCCGTGACGCCGGGCGACATCGACGGCGCGGGGACACGGCGGGTCGAGCGCGGGACGTACACCTTCACGGTGGGGGACAAGAGCGCCGACGCGGTGCTGCGTTAGGCGGCGGGCGCCGGGGACCGCGGCGACCACGCCGCCTGCGGTCCCCGGCTTCCGGGGCGTCCCGGGCTACTCGACGAGACCGGCGAGCTTGCGCAGCGACTCGTTGAGCGCGGCGGTGGCGGTGTCCTTGAGCTTGCCCGCCATGAGGGCGACGGCCGCGCCGTTGAAGGCGCCGTCGATGCGGACGTCGGTCCGGTCGCCGTCCGGCGTCAGGCTGTAGCGGGTCAGCAGGTCCACGGCCATCGGGCCCTTGCCGGCGATCTCGAACCCCCGCCCGGGGTCCACGGACGTGACCTCCCAGTTCACCTCGGCCGGGAAGCCCATCAGCTTCATGTTCTCCCGGTAGGTCGCGCCCGTCTCCAACGGCTCCGGACCGCCGTCGGGGAAGCCGGTGTGCGTGGTGCTCCACTGCGTGTGCGAGCTGAAGTCGGTGAGGGTGCGCCAGACCTTCTCGGCCGGAGCCGCGATGCGGGCCTGTGCGGAGACCTCGGCCATACGACCACACTCCCTTGCGTCGGCGAGTGAGCGGAACGTAACGGCCGGGACCGGAACTTTCAATACTGATGAAACGTCAGAACTGCTGTGGGATGTCAGCCGTTCCTCAGGGCATCGGGCCGTCGTACGCCGCGCGCGCCTGTTCCACCTCGTCCAGGTGGGCGTCCGACCAGCGTGCGAGCGTCGCGAACAGGGGCGCCAGGCTGCGCCCCAGCTCGCTGATCTCGTACTCGACCCGTGGTGGGACCTCCGGGTGGTAGGTGCGGACCACCAGTCCGTCGCGCTCCAGTTGGCGCAGGCGCTGCGTCAGCACCTTCGGGGTGATCCCGCCGATCCGGCGCTGCAGTTCGACGAACCGCTGCCGGCCGTGGGCGTGCAGGCTCCAGAGCACCGGCGTCGTCCAGCGGCTGAAGACGAGGTCCACGACCGGGCCGATGGGGCAGGCGAGTGCCGGGTCGGCGGTGCGGGAGGGGCCTTCGCGAGGGGTCGGGCCGGGGGCGGCGTCGCGGTGCGCGGTCTCGGCGTTCATGGCGGCTCCCTGCGGGCTTCCTGGGGGCTTCCTAGGGGCTTGGGGGATAGTCACTATCCTGTAGGTACCTACTATATCCACGGTGTTAGCTTCGCCGGGTCGTTGACCAACGGACCGGAACGGAGCCGGAAATGATCGCAGTTACAGGGGCCACCGGGAACGTCGGACGCCCTCTCGTACGGGCACTGGCGGCGGCGGGCGAGCCCGTGACGGCCCTCTCACGCCGGGCCCCCGCGGACGACCGGCTGCCCGCCGGCGTACGTCACGTAACCGTCGACCTCGCGTCGCCGGAGGGGCTGCGGCCCGCCCTCGCCGGTGCGAAGGCGCTGTTCCTGCTGGTGGCGGGGGAGCTGCTGGGGCCGCGGGCGAGGCCGCACGACCTGGTGGCGGCCGCCCGGGACAGCGGGGTGCGACGCATCGTTCTGCTCTCCTCGCAGGCGGCGGGGACCCGGCCGGACGCGGTCTCCCACGAGCCGCTGCGGGCCTTCGAGGCGGCGGTCCGCGACTCCGGCGTGGACTGGACGGTCCTGCGTTCGGGCGGCTTCGCCTCCAACGCCCTGGCGTGGGCGGACTCGGTGCGCACTGCGCGCACGGTGGCCGCGCCCTTCGCGGACGTGGCGCTGCCGGTCGTCGATCCCGCGGACGTCGCCGACGCCGCCGCGGTCGTCCTCCGCGAGGGGTCCCACGTGGGCCGGACCTACGTGCTGACCGGGCCCGAAGCGGTCTCCCCGCGCCGGCAGGCGGAGGTGCTCGGCGGGGAACTCGCAGTCCCGCTGCGCTTCGTCGAACTCAGCCGCGAGCAGGCCCGTGAGGGGATGCTGCGCTTCATGCCGGAGCCCGTGGCGGACGGCACGCTGGACATCCTGGGCGAGCCGCTGCCCGCCGAACAGAGGGTCGGCCCCGACGCCGAGGCGGTGCTCGGGCGTCCCGCGCGGCCCTTCGCCGCCTGGGCCGCCCGCCACGCGGCGGCCTTCCGCTGACGCGGAGGTGCCGCCCCGGCCCTCGTGGGGGCGGGGCGGCACCGTGATCCCGTCGCCCGGGTCAGGGACGGACGACGAGCTGGAAGGACTGCGCGGCGGAGCCGTCGCAGGGGCGCTGGACCAGCTGGGTGCCGCTCGGGTCGCCGGTGGGGGCGGTGAGGCACTTGCCGCTGTGCCGGGCGGTGAAGTGGTAGCGGCCGCCGGACTCGGCGACGGGCTTCCACTGCTGGTTGGCGCCGCCGCCGTACGTCCAGAGCTGGAGCGCGGCGTTGTCGGCGGTGGAGACGTCCGTGACGTCCACGGCCTTCGTGGTGTCGTTGCGGGCGGCCAGGCGCGTGTAGCCGCTGTCGGTGGACAGCACGCGGAAGTCCTGGGCGGTGGTGGAGTTGCAGGTGTACTGCTGGATCGCGGTGCCGTTGGCCGTGGCGGCGGCGCGGGCGTCCACGCAGCGGCCGCTGCCGGCGTTGACCAGGGAGTACCAGGAGGTCTCGGAGATCGGGTCGGTGGGGGCGGGGTCACCCGTGGAGCCGGTGCCCAGCCACTTGAGGCCGTCGAGGAGGAAGGTGTTCTGGGTGGCGCTGGCGAAGGTCGACGACAGGGGGGTGTTGGTGTCGTAGTTCATCGCGTTGTGGCCGAAGTTGGCGTACAGCATGCGGTACTTGGTGTTGGTCCACAGGATCGGGTAGTAGCCGCTGTACCACGACTGGTTCGGGTCGGTGCCCAGGGGGAAGCTGACCGGGTCGACGGACGCCAGGACGTCGATGTCCGGGTTGTTGCGCAGGTCGTTGCTCCAGCTGTACCACTCGCTCACCGACGAGGTGAACGTCGCGGGCAGGTGCGTGGTGGAGGGGTGGGTGCGGTCCTCGACGCGCAGCACGGCGCTGGTGGGGCCCCAGGTGTTGGAGCGGAAGTTCCCGCTGCCGAGGAACTGGTTGTAGTACCAGGGCCAGCTCTGCGCGTTGTCGGTCCAGGCCGAGACGTGGAAGCCCATCCAGGCGCCGCCGCCGCGCATGTAGGTCTCGAAGCCGGAGCGCTGGGCGGCGCTCTGCGGGGCGTCGTCGAGGAAGAGGACGACCTGGTACTGCTTCAGCGCGTTCGCGTCGGTCAGCAGGTTCCAGTTGGTCGTCGAGGTGTACGTGAAGCCGTTGGCGGCGCCCGCCTGCGGGAACCACTGGTTGGCTTCCTTGACGAAGTTGATGTGGGCCGCGTCCCAGGTGCCGTTGTAGAACGCCAGCACCTTGAAGGGGGCGGCGGCGGGGGCGGACGTGGCCGGGGCGGCGACGGCGCCCAGGAGGACGGCGAGCAGCAGTAACAGGCGGGCGGCGGCGCGCCTCGCGGCGCTCGTGGCACGGGTCATGGGGGGAGGTCCTTCCCGGTCGGCGGGCGCGTGTGGGGGGCGCCGGTGGGGGAGCGGGGTGGGGGAGAGGTGGTGGGGGGAGGCGGTGGGGAGGCCTTGTTCAACTCGTGATTTAAGGAGTGAAGGAAGGGTGCAGTCAAGACTTTGGTACAGACCAGTACCGTCCGCCCAGGTGGCCGCCGTTGATCAGCAGGTCCGGGCGGGGGGTCCGGCGGCGCGGGTCCCGAGGGGCGGCCCGGCCGGCACAGCGCCTTCAAGTGTTGTCCGGCCCGGATGCGGCGGAGCCTGTCGGCCGCACCGTGCCGCACCGTGTCGCATCGGCTGCCAACTGCGCAAATGCCATGCCCAGGCGCCGGGTTGTGGCACTACCACGCATCCGGCGGCGTTCGAAATCCGTAGCGCGACCTCTTGACGTGTCCGCTGCGGAAGCCTAACTTCACGCCGTGAAGAAAGGTCGATCCGACCTTTGAGCTGCTGTCGCATGGCCGGGCGCGTGCGCCCGGCCACCCCCCACCTCCGTCATGCCACGTCATGCCGTCGCCCGCTTCGGCATGCCCGCTCACACCCCCCACGGCGCCGCGCCCCGCGCGGCACAGGAGTCCTCCATGAGAACCCTCGGAGCGCCGTCCCGCGGCGTCCCCGGACGCGGCCGGGTCCGGCGCCGCGTCGCACCGCTCGCGCTCGGCGCGCTGTTCGCCTCGGGCCTGTCGGCCGTCGTGCTGACCGCCCCGCAGGCCCAGGCCGCCTCCCTCCCCACCGGCTGGGTGACCGTCGCCGCCAAGCACAGCGGCAAGTGCGTCGACGCCGCCGCCGCGGGCACCGCCGACGGCACCGCGGTCCAGCAGTACGCGTGCAACGGCACCACCGCGCAGCAGTGGCAGTTCCAGGCGACGAGCGACGGCTACGTGCGGGTCAACAACCGCAACGACGCGGCCAAGTCCTGGGACGTCACCGACGTCTCCACGGCGGACGGCGCCCCGGTCCAGCTCTGGTCGTACTCGGGCGGCGCCAACCAGCAGTGGCTGCCGGTCGAGGAGACCGGCGGGACGTACCACTTCGTGAACCGCAACAGCGGCAAGTGCCTCGACGTGCCCGCCGCCTCCACCGCCGACGGCGCGCGCATCCAGCAGTACACCTGCAACGGCACCGCCGCGCAGTCCTTCAGCCTCGGCTCCACCGACACCCCGCAGAACCCGCCGGGCACCCCCGACCTCGGCCCCAACGTCTCGGTCTTCGACCCGTCGATGTCCTCGGCCGCCATCCAGAGCCGGCTCAGCCAGGTCTTCGGCCAGCAGGAGTCCAACCAGTTCGGCTCCCAGCGCTACGCCCTGCTCTTCAAGCCCGGCAGCTACAGCGTCGACGCCAACGTCGGCTTCTACACCCAGGTCGCGGGCCTCGGCCTGTCGCCGGACGACGTGACGATCAACGGCGCGGTCCATGCCGAGGCCGACTGGTTCCAGGGCAACGCCACCCAGAACTTCTGGCGCTCCGCGGAGAACCTCTCCGTCAACCCGACCGGCGGCACCGACCGCTGGGCGGTCTCGCAGGCGGCCCCGTACCGGCGCATGCACGTCCGCGGAAACCTGCAGCTGGACGACGGCGGCTGGTCCAGCGGCGGCCTGATCGCCGACTCCAAGATCGACGGCCAGGTGCGCTCCGGCTCCCAGCAGCAGTGGCTGTCGCGGAACAGCCAGTGGGGCAGCTGGACGGGCTCCAACTGGAACATGGTCTTCGTCGGTGACGTCAACGCCCCCGCGAACACCTTCCCGAGCCCGCCGTACACCACGGTCGCCCAGTCGCCGGTGACGCGTGAGAAGCCGTTCCTGTACGTGGACTCGGCCGGCGCCTACAAGGTCTTCGTCCCGGCGCTGCGCACCAACACCCAGGGCACGACCTGGGCGGGCGGCAGCCCGGCCGGCAGTTCGCTGCCGATCGACCAGTTCTTCATCGTCAAGCCCGGCGCCACCGCCACCGACATCAACGGCGCGCTCGCCCAGGGCAAGAACCTGCTGTTCACGCCCGGGGTCTACCACCTCAACCAGACGCTCAACATCAACCGTGCCGACACCGTCGTCCTGGGCCTGGGCCTGGCCACCGTCATCCCGGACAACGGCATCACCGCGGTGAACGTCGCCGACGTCGACGGCGTCAAGATCGCCGGACTGCTCATCGACGCTGGCACCACCAACTCGCAGACACTGATGCAGGTCGGCCCCGCCGGCTCGTCCGCGCGGCACACCGCCGACCCGATCTCGCTGCACGACGTCTTCTTCCGCATCGGCGGTGCGGGCGTCGGCAAGGCCACCCAGAGCCTGGTGGTCAACAGCTCGGACGTCATCGGCGACCACATGTGGCTGTGGCGCGCCGACCACGGCAGCGGGGTGGGCTGGAACAGCAACACCGCCGCCAACGGCCTGATCGTCAACGGCTCGAACGTGACGATGTACGGCCTGTTCGTCGAGCACTACCAGCAGCACCAGGTGATCTGGAACGGCAACGGCGGCCGCACGTACTTCTTCCAGAACGAGATGCCGTACGACCCGCCCAACCAGGCCGCCTGGATGAACGGCTCCACCCGCGGCTACGACGCCTACAAGGTCAGCCCCTCGGTGACCAGCCACGAGGCCTGGGGCCTGGGCAGTTACTGCTACTTCAACGTCAACCCGTCCGTCGTCGCCGACCGGGCCTTCGAGGTCCCCGCGGTGTCCGGGGTCCGCTTCCACGACATGGTGACGGTCTCCCTCGGCGGCACGGGCACGATCATCCACGTGATCAACAACAGCGGAGGCCCGTCCAACTCCGCGAACAACGTGGCCAACCTCGTCTCCGGTCCCTGACCCCGGCCGGACGACGACCGGCGGGGCCGCCGCCGTCCGCACGGCGGGCGGCGGCGACCCCGCCCCCAGCCATGCCCGCGAGCCCTCCCGCGGTCATCGCGGCGCCCAACGAACCGGTGGCGCGGGGGGCTTGACGCAAGGCTGGTCTAGTCCATACCGTCATCGGCCATCAGCTGTTCATGTAGTGAGGAGATGTTCACCTACATGAACAGCTGTCCAGATCCCCCCACCCCGCTGTCCCACCCCCCAACGGCTTGCCCCCCACGACGTGCACCCCGGGTGCGCACACGAAGGAGCCGTCCCGTGCTGAAATCCGCCGTCAGAGCCCTCGCCGCGGCCCCCGCCGTCCTCGCGATGGCCGCCACCGCCGTCGTCGCCACCGGCGGCTCCGCGAGCGCCGCCGCCAACCCCGGCCCCGGCTTCCCCGCCCACTACGCCGCGCCCTACGTCGAGACCTGGAACTCGACCTCGGCGATGACCAACGCCCGCAACGCGACGGGCCTGAAGTACTTCACCCTCGCCTTCGTCATCGACGGCGGCGGCTGCAACGCCATGTTCAACGGCGACACGCCCGTCACCGACGCCGGCTGGACCTCCGCGGTCAACTCCCTGCGGGCCGCGGGCGGCGACGTCATCGTCTCCTTCGGCGGCGCCTCCGGCACCGAGATCGGCCTCTCCTGTACGACCGTGTCCGCGCTCAAGGCCCAGTACAAGAAGGTCGTCGACGCCCTCAACCTCACCCGCGTCGACCTGGACGTCGAGGGCAGCGCGATCGCCAACACCGCGGCGAACGACCGCCGCAACAAGGCGCTCGCCCAGCTCCAGCAGGAGTACGCGGCCGCCGGGCGCAAGCTCGACGTCCAGTACACCCTGCCGTCCATGCCGAACGGCCTGGACGACAACGGGACGAAGCTGCTCTCCAACGCCAAGAGCAACGGGCTGAACGTCAACCTCGTCAACATCATGACGATGGACTACTACGACGGGACCCGCGACATGGGCAAGGCGGCCACCGACGCCGCCACCGCCCTGCGCGGCCAGCTCGGCGCCATCTGGCCGGAGAAGTCCGACGCCCAGCTGTGGGCGATGGAGGGCAACACCCCGATGATCGGGGTCAACGACGACACCAGCGAGATCTTCACCACCGGCAACGCCACCACCCTCGCCAACTTCGCCAAGTCCAAGGGCATCCAGGAGCTCGCCTTCTGGGCGCTCGGCCGCGACAAGGCCTGCGCCACCAACGGGCAGCTCTCCGACAGCTGCAGCGGCACCCCGCAGAGCGCCTGGCAGTTCTCCTCCGTCTTCAACACCGTGACCGGCGGCGGCACGACCCCGCCGCCCACCGGATCCACCGGCCAGATCACCGGCCTCGGCGGCAAGTGCGTCGACATCGCCGCCGCGAGCAGCGCCAACGGCACCGCCGTCCAGATGTACGACTGCAACGGCACCACCGCGCAGCAGTGGACGGTGGGCACCGACGGCACGCTGCGCGCGCTCGGCAAGTGCATGGACCTCACCGCGGCCGGCACCGCCAACGGCACCAAGGTCCAGCTGTACGACTGCAACGGCACCGGCGCCCAGGTCTGGCAGCGCGGCAGCGGGGACACCCTGGTCAACCCCGCGTCCGGCAAGTGCCTGGACGTCACCGACAAGTCCACCGCCAACGGCGCCCGGCTGCAGATCTGGACCTGCGCCGGCGGCACCAACCAGCAGTTCCACCTCCCGGCCTGACGGCCCCACCGCCGCCGCCCGGCGCACCGCGCGACCGCGGTGCGCCGGGCGGCCGCATGCCAGGATCGGTGCGTGACCGACGACCAGGCACCCGTGACCGCCGACGCCCTCCGGGAGCGCATGCGCTCCGCGCCCGTCCTCGGCGGGCCCCTCCCGTCCTTCGACCCCGCGACCGCCGGACCCGACCCCGGGCCGCTGTTCGCCCGCTGGCTGGCGTACGCCCTCGACGACGGCGTCCCGGAGCCGCACGTCATGACCCTCGGCACGGCGGACGCCGCCGGCCGGCCCTCGGCACGGGTGCTCATGCTGCGCGGCGTCGACCTCGACCGTCCCGCCTTCGACTTCGCCTCGGACGCGGCCAGCCGCAAGGGCCGCGACTTGGCGGACCGCCCCCACGCCGCGCTCACCTGGTACTGGCCGCGGCACGGCCGGCAGATCCGGGTGACCGGACCGGTCGAGACCCTGGACCGCGCCACCGCCCGCCGCGACTTCCTCGGCCGCCGCGAGGCCTCCCGGATTGCCGGCTTCACGGGCGTGATGAGCGCCCCGATGCAGGGACGCGCCGCGTACGAGGAGGCGCGCCGCCGGGCCACCGAGCACGTCGCCGCCCACCCCGACGACGTGCCCGAGGGCCACACCGTCTACCGGCTCGTCGCCGACGAGGCCGAGTTCTGGCAGGGCGCCCCCGCCCAGGGCCACGTCCGCCTCCGCTACACCCGCGACCCCGTCGCCCCCGGCGGCTGGACACGAGGTCTGCTCTGGCCCTGAGGCCTCACGGCAGGTGCCGCACCCCCGGCGGGCCGGAAGCGGTGCGGACGCGGGCGGCGTCCCGGCCCGGCGGGGCGCCGAACAGACGGCGGTACTCGCGGTTGAACTGGGTGGGGCTGGCGTAGCCGACGACATGGCCGACGCCCGCGACGTCCTCGGGCCGGGCCACGAGGAGCGAGCGGGCCTCCTGGAGGCGGATGCGTTTTTGGAACTGCAGGGGGCTCATGGTCGTCACGGCGCGGAAGTGCCGGTGGAAGGCGGAGGGGCTCATGCCGGCGAGACGGGCGAGGTCCTCGATCCGCAGGGGCTCGGCGTAGTGGTCACGGATCCAGTGGATGGCCCGGCTGACGTGGGACAGGCCGCTGTCGGCCAGGCCGATCTGACGGACCATGGTGCCGTGGGGGCCGGTGAGCAGCCGCCAGAGGATCTCCCGCTCGATCATCGGGGCGAGCACGGGGGCGTCCGCGGGGTGGTCGAGCAGCCGCAGCAGCCGCACGACGGCGTCGAGGAGGTCGGGTCCGGCCTCACCGGTCGCGATCGCGGGTGGGGCGGACGCGGCTCGGGCCCGGCGCCCGGGCGGTGCCTCCAGCAGCAGCGGGGCGATGGCGGCCGCGCGCAGGACCAGCCCCATGCCCAGCGCGGGGTGCCGCGGGCTCATGTCCACGTAGTGGCCGGTGACCGGCAGGACCGCGGTGACCACGAGGTACTGCCCCGCCCGGTAGTCGTGCACCTCGTCGCCGAGCAGCAGGCGCTTGCCGCCCCGGGCCATGACGACCAGCAGCGGTTCGGTCAGCGAGTAGTCCGGCGGGGCCGTCGCCACCCGTGACAGCAGCAGACCGTCGATGGACGTCCGCAGGTCGGGCCGGGCGTGGGTCGCGATGAGGCCGCGGACCTCGTCCAGGAGGTCGGGAGGGGGGCGCACACCTCACCGAAGCATCCCCGCCCGGGTCCCGGCAAGCCCGATCGGGGCGAAGTCGGCAGGATCGGGCAAGAGCCCGCGAGGATCGGTCTACCCCGCCGGAGCCGTCTCCCGTTGCATGGAGTGGACAGATTCCGACGCACAAGGGAGCACGTCCATGGCGCTCGACCACTACGTCACCCTCGGCCGGTCCGGGCTGCGGGTCAGCCCGTTCGCGCTCGGCGCGATGACCTTCGGCGAGGACCCCGGCGGCGCCGGGTGCAGCGTCGAGGAGTCGGAGAAGATCCTGGAGACCTACCTGGACCGCGGCGGGAACTTCATCGACACCGCGAACTTCTACACCAACGGCCACTCGGAGCGGATCCTCGGCGACTGGTTCGCCGCCCACCCCGGGCGGCGCGAGCACGTCGTGCTGGCGTCGAAGTTCTTCACCAACCTCTTCCCCGGCGACCCCAACGGCGGTGGCGCGGGCCGCGGTTCGATCGTCGCCCAGCTCGACGAGACCCTGCGCCGCCTGCGCACCGACCACCTGGACCTGTACTGGCTGCACAACTGGGACCGGCACACCCCGATCGAGGAGACGATGCGCACCCTCGACGACCTGGTGCGCGCGGGCAAGATCCGCTACATCGGCTTCTCCAACACCCCCGCCTGGCTGACCGCGCAGGCCCAGACCACCGCGCTGCTGAAGGGCTGGACCCCGCTGATCGCGCTGCAGGTCGAGTACTCACTGCTGGCCCGCACCGTGGAGGGCGAACTCGCCCCGCTCGCCCTCGACCAGGGCATGGCGCTCGTGCCGTGGAGCCCGCTGAAGAACGGCTTCCTGTCCGGCAAGTACCGGCGCGGCGGCGCGGTCGCCGACTCCGTCCGCACCTCGTTCGTGGGCGGTCCAGGGGAGGACGAGTACCCGGTGATCGAGGAGGTCGCCGCCGTCGCCGACGAGCTGGGGACCACCTCGGCGGCGGTGTCCCTGGCGTGGCTGCGCGCCCGCGAGGGCACCGTCGTGCCGATCGTCGGCGCGCGGCGCCTGGAGCACCTCGAGGACAACCTCGCGGGCCTCGGGACGGTCCTCGCCCCGGAGCACCTGCGGCGGCTGGACGAGGTGTCCGCCCCGGTGCTGGGCTACCCGGCGCCCCTGCACGGCGAGTTGCAGGCGATGCTGCAGTTCGCGGGCACCACGGTCGACGGCCGGGCGTCCTCGGTGTACCCGCCGCTGCTGCAGAGTGACGTCCGCTACTGAACCGCCCGCGGCGCCCGGCCCGGGGCTGGTCCGGGGCCGGTCCTGGGGCCGCCGTCATCCCTGAGGAGGACGCGGCGCACGCGGGCGCCCGTCCAGCGCAGGACGGCGGAATGGGACCGTGCGGCGATGCCGCCCGGGCCTGCCGTCTGATGGGGTGGACCGCGTGCACTGGAACGACTCGCGGCTCGGCGCCGAGCTGCGCACGGCGACCGCCGCCGCCCGGCGGCGCGCCACCAGGGACGGGGACCGGCAGGTCGACACCGCGCACCTCCTGCACTCCCTCCTCGAGGCCGACCCGCGGGCGCGGGAAGCCGTGGAGGGAGCGGCGGGCGCGGCCGGTGCGACGGGTGCCGCCGCCGGCGGGCGGGTGGCGCGCGTCCTCGGCTACCTCGCGCAGCGCACCATCGGCTACGGCATCGCCTGGCGGGACGCGGTCGAGGACCCGGGCGCCGGAAGCGTGCTCACCGCCGTCGACGCGCCCGGCTGGAGCCCGGCCGCCGCCGCGGCCCTGCGTGCGGCCGCCGTCCGCGCCGGGGACCGGGGCGCGCCGCGGGCCGAGGGCACCGACCTGCTCGCCGCGCTCGTCGACGACCGCGGGAGCCGGGCGGCACAGGTGCTGAGGGCGGCGGGGGTCGAACCGGAGGTCCTGACCGGGCGCCCGCGCCCGCCACGTGCCGAGGGCGACAGTCGCCACAGGGATGACGGTCCTGTCGCGAGCTGACATCATGGCCCGATGCATGTGTCTCAGGGGAGGAACGCCGGGCTCTGGCTCGCGCTGGTGTCCGCGTTCGCGTTCGGCGGTTCGGGGGTGGCGGCCAAGCCGCTGATCGAGGCGGGGCTCGACCCGCTGCACGTGGTGTGGTTGCGCGTCACCGGCGCCACACTCGTCATGCTCCCCGTGGTGCTGCGGCACCGGGCGCTCCTGCTGCGCCGCCCCGGTCTGCTGCTCGGCTTCGGCCTGCTCGGCGTCGCCGGCGTCCAGACGCTCTACTTCGCGGCGATCTCCCGCATCCCGGTCGGCGTCGCGATCCTCGTGGAGTTCCTCGGCCCCGCGCTGCTGCTCGGCTGGGTGCGCTTCGTCCAGCGCAAGGCGGTCAGCAAGGCCGCGGCGATCGGTGTCGTGCTCGCCGTCGGCGGCATGGCCGCCGTGGTCGAGGTGTGGTCCGGGCTCGCCTTCGACCCGCTGGGCCTGGCGCTCGCCTTCGGCGCCGCCTGCTGCCAGGTCAGCTACTTCGTCCTGGCCGACCACGGCAGCGACGGCGACGACGCGCCGGACCCGGTCGCCGTCATCGCCTACGGCCTGGCCATCGGCGCCGTCGTGCTCACCGCGGTCTCCCGTCCCTGGTCGATGGACTGGTCGGTGCTCACCCGGCAGGCGGCCCTCGGCGAGACCGACGTGCCCGCGGTCCTGCTCGTCGGCTGGGTCGTGCTGGTGGCCACCGTGCTCGCCTACCTGACCGGTGTGGTCGCCGTACGACGGCTGTCGCCGCAGGTGGCCGGCGTCGTGGCCTGCCTGGAGGCGGTGGTCGGCACCGTCTTCGCGTGGGTGCTGCTGGGCGAGCACCTCGCGCTGCCGCAGATCATCGGGGGAACGCTCGTACTGGCGGGGGCCTTCGTCGCCCAGACCGCCAAGAAGCAGGGCACGACCACGGTCGTCGCCTCCAGTGCCCCGGCCGACACGGAGGCCGCCGCTTCCGCGACGCAACCCGCGTAACGCTCCCGCTGGCGGCGCCGGCCCTGCGGTGGTCTCGGGTAAGTGGTTGTCGCTCGTCGTCGCGGCCACGCGCCGCTGCGGAGGACCAACACGACCGTCCGGGACACCTGCGCGGCCTGTGCCGCCCCCCGCCCGGGTCGCTATGCGCGCCGGCCCCTTGGCCCGGCCACGTCCCGTAGGGCGGCCGCGTGCCGTGGACGGCGTTGGCGCGGCGTGGTCCGCCGGAGTCACCGGTGGTCGATGGGTGCTCGTCGTCGCGGCCACGCGCCGCGGGCGGCCGGGGCGTTCTGCCTGCGGGGTCCGGCGCCGGCGGTCGCGTTGGCCCGCGTGACGCGCGGTGGTGTCGGTGGCGCGGCCCCGCTGGCGCGGCGGCCGCGTCCGCCCCGGCACAGCGTGATCGTCCCCGTCCGGAACGTCATGCGCGCTGCCCCGCCGGGCCTACCGCCAGGCCGGGCCGCGGCGGTCGTGGTGCCCCCGGTGCCGTGCGCTGCCGGCGCTCCTCCGCCCACGCTTCCGCAATCACCCCTACAACCATTCCTCCCCACGGCGTGTCAAAGACGGTGCCGGAGAAGGAAAACGGGCTCTTTCCGGACACCCCCGCACCGCCCGGTCGTTCTTGAGCGAAGGAGCCGCTCATGCGCAAGAACCGCTCGGCTGCGGTCACCGCGGCGTCATTTCTCCTCATCACGGGCGCGGCCATCGCCACCGCGCCCGCCTCCGTCGCCGGGACCCCCGGCGGCACCCACGCAAGTGACCGCAACCGGGACTTCAACGGCGACGGGTACGAGGACGTGCTGACCGGCGCGCCCGGCGCCACCGTGGGCGGGCGTTCCGGCGCCGGTGCCGTCACCGTGCAGTACGGCGGGCCCAAGGGGGTCACCACCAGCGCCAAGGTGTTCAGCCAGAACACCTCCGGCGTGCCCGGCGCCGCCGAGACCGGCGACGCCTTCGGCCAGGCCGTGGCCAGCGGGGACCTCGACGGGGACGGGTACGACGACGCCGTCGTCGGCATCCCCGGCGAGGACCTGGGCGGCGTCGGCGCCGACGCGGGCGGCATCGTGGTCCTGTGGGGCTCGGCGAAGGGGCTGTCCGGCGCCGCGAGCGACTGGCTGCAGTCCGTCAGCGCCATGAAGGGCGACCGGTTCGGCAGCGCCCTGGCCGCCGGGCACTTCACCACCTACGTCCCGGGTGACCTGCTCGCCGTGATCGACAAGGTGGGGCTGTCGATCTTCCAGTACGAGTCCGTGCCGCAGGCCGCCGCCCGCAAGGGCGGGGACGCGGGGACCTTCACGCCCTTCAAGGACCGGCGGCGCACGCCGCTCGCCCGGCAGGCGGAAGGGCCCGGCATCGCGCCCACCTCGCTGACGACCGGCGACTACGACGACAACGGCCTGGCCGACCTCGTGGTCTCCGGCCTCAGCGTGGGCGACGAGCCGGGCTACGGCTGGTCGTACGTCCTCCTCAGCGACGACATCGATCCGCTGCCCGTCACCGCCCTGCGCGGCGGCCCCGTCGTCGCTTCCGGCGACGTCAACGGCGACGGCTTCGACGACCTGGTCACCGGGGAGCCGCACAGCCCCGACGACGGCGGCGCGTCGATGACCGGCGGCATGGTCGGCGTCTACTACGGCAGCCCGGACGGGCCGGTCGGGCAGGAGGGTCCGGGGAGCCCGCCCGTGTGGTGGACCCAGGACAACGCCGGTGTGCCGGGTGTCTCGGAGCGCGGTGACGGCTTCGGCTCGGACCTCTCCGTCGGGGACGTCAACCGCGACGGGTACGCGGACGTCGCGATCGGCGCCTCCGGAGAGGACATCGGCCGCGTCGCCGATGCCGGAGCCGTGTGGGTGCTGCGCGGCTCGGCCAGGGGTCTGACCACCGCCGGTGTCCTGGACGTCAGCCAGAACACCGCGGGCGTCCCGGGCGCCGCCGAGAAGGCCGACAAGTTCGGCGCCCAGGTCTCCTTCACCGACCCCAACCGCGACGGCTACTTCGGTCTGCTCGTCGCGGCCCCGGGTGAGAACACCAACGACGGCGTGGTGTGGGTGTTCTCGGCCGGCTCCGGTGGCCTCAAGCTGCCGGGGAGCTGGACGTACGGCGGCGGCTCGCTCGGCGCCCCGTCCCAGAACGCCCGGTTCGGCGCGGCGATCGACGACTAACCGCGCTGCCCGAGGCGGCGCAACTGCCGGGTCCGGGCGGCGTCGTCGCCCGGACCGTCGCGCTCGGCCAGCAGCCCGCTCACCCGCCACTGCGTCTCGCGCGGGCGGTTCCCGCCGAACTTGAACTTGGCGCGTACGTCGGTGACCTCCAGCCGCAGCCCGCGGATGCCCGGCAGCATCCGGCCGAACGGCGCCTGGCCGGGGACGACGGGGGCGTGGTCGCCGCGCGGCTGGAAGTGGGCGAGCTGCCGGTGCAGCAGGTCCGCCTTCTCCTGGGGGTCGTCCACGAGGTGGGCCACGCACAGCAGTTGCACGGCGGCGTAGTAGCTGGTGGGCGTCCCGTGCTCGGGCGGGGTGCCCGCGGGGGCGTGCCAGGGGCCGGGGATGAAGGTGTAGTCGTCGACGACGCTGAGCGTCACCCGGGGGTGGGCCTCGACCGCGGCCCACAGCGGGTTCGGCCGGGCGAGGTGGGTGACCGCCTCGTGCCGTCCGGCGTCGTAGGCGAAGTGCAGCGGCTGGACGAACGGGGGCTCGCCGTCGAGTCCGTTGACCGCGAGCTGGCCGAAGTCGTGGGCGGCCAGCCAGTCCTGCCACTCGGCCTCGTCGAGGGCGGCGTCCCAGGGGTGGACGAGCATGCGCGGGGCTCCTTTCAGCGCGCGGTGAGGTAGCCGGGGGCGGCGATCGACGGGTCGAGGTCGTGGGCGGGTTCGGGCGTCCCGTAGGAGCGGGTCACCGGCAGCACGCCCGTCCAGTGGGGGAGCGTCAGGTCCTCGGGGTCGTCGCCGGGGCCGCCGGTGCGCACCTTGGCCGAGACCTCGTGCAGGTCGAGGGCGATGACTGCGGTGGCGGCCAGTTCCCTGGCGTTGGCGGGGCGGGAGTCGGCGGCGCGGCCGGGCACGATGTGGTCGACGAGGGCGTCCAGGGCGGCGGAGCGCTCGGCGGGGTCGGTGACCTGGCGGGCCACGCCGTGCACCACCACGGAGCGGTAGTTGATGGTGTGGTGGAAGGCGGACCGGGCCAGCACGAGTCCGTCCAGGTGCGTCACGGTCAGGCAGACCGGGAGCCCGGTGTCCTCGCTTGCGTCGCGCAGCGGACGGGAGCCGGTGGAGCCGTGCACGTAGAGCCGCTCGCCGACGCGGGCGTAGAGGGTCGGCAGCACGACCGGTGCCCCGTCGCGGACGAAGCCGAGGTGGCAGAGGTAGTCCGCGTCGAGGATCGCGTGCACCAGGTCGCGGTCGTACGAGGCGCGCTCGCGGCTGCGGGTCGGGACCGTGCGGTCGGTGGGAGCGTACGCATCGGCAGCGGAGGGCGTGGCGGACATGGCGCGATCCTTTGCACTAGTGCATAATGCCTTTTGTGCTAGGAGAGTACACGTTCACCGGCCGGGGCGCAGCGGACATCGCGGCGAGCGTCGAACGGGCCATCGGGGAGGGCGCGCTCGCGCCCGGCGCCGCGCTGCCGCCGCTGCGGGAGCTCGCCGCCGGACTCGGCGTCAACCCCAACACCGTCGCCGCCGCCTACCGCCTGCTCCGCGACCGCGGCGTCATCGAGACGGCGGGCCGACGCGGCAGCCGGGTGCGCAGGCGTCCGGCGACCACCGCGCGGGACGAGATCCGCCTGGAGGTGCCGCCCGGGGTGCGGGACCTGTCCACGGGCAACCCGGACGCCGCCCTGCTGCCCCCGCTCGGGGAGGCACTGGCCGAGGCGGCCGCCCGCAACGCGCGGCAGCCAACGCTGTACGGGCGGTCCCCGGTCGAGGAGGAGCTCGCCGCGCTCGCGCGTGCCGCCTTCGACGCCGACGGGGTGCCGGCCGGCCCGGTCGGCCTCACCTCCGGTTCGCTCGACGCCATGGAGCGCGCGCTCACCGCCCATCTGCGGCCGGGGGACGCGGTGGCGGTGGAGGACCCCGGCTGGGGCAGCGTCTTCGACCTCGTCCCGGCCCTCGGGCTGCGCGCGGTCCCGGTCGGCGTGGACGACGACGGCCCGCTGCCGCACGACGTGGACGCCGCCCTGCGGCAGGGCGCGCGGGCGCTGATCGTCACCGACCGCGGCCAGAACCCGACCGGCGCCACGCTCTCCGCGGCGCGCGCCGGCGAACTCCGTGCCGTCCTGGGCGGCCACCCGCAGGTGCTCGTCATCGACGACGACCATGTGAACGGCCTGACCGAGCTGCCGCTGCACCCGCTCGCCGGGAGCACCCCGCACTGGATGCTGGTCCGCTCGACCGCCAAGGCCTACGGCCCCGACCTGCGCCTGGCCGTCCTCACCGGCGACCCGGTCACCGTCGACCGGGTCCGCGGCCGCTACCGGCTCGGGCCCGGCTGGGTCAGCCATCTGCTGCAGCACGCCGTCGCCCACCTCTGGCGCACCGGAGCGGTCGACGTCCCGGCCGTCTCCGCCGCCTACGCCGCGCGCCGCGACGCGCTGGTGCGGGCGCTGGCCGACCGCGGCGTCCCGGCGCACGGACGCAGCGGTATGAACGTCTGGGTCCCGGTGCCCGACGAGACCGGGGCGGTCGCCCGGCTCCTGCAGGCGGGCTGGGCGGTCGCGCCCGGCGCGCGCTTCCGCCTGGACTCCCCGCCGGGCATCCGCATCACCGTCTCCCCGGTCGCGGTGGACGAGGTCCCGGCCCTGGCCGACGCCGTCGCCGCCGCCGTCCGGCCGCACCGCGCCGGGCGCTTCGGCTGACGGGGCGCGGGCCGGAGGGGGTCAGCCCGCCGGACGGCGCTGGGTCAGCGCCGCGCCGGCGAGCACGACGAGGGCGCCGACCGGCTCGTTCCACGTCAGGTGCTCGTCCAGCAGGGCGACACCGGCCGCGGTCGCGATGACCGGGATCAGGTAGGTGACCATCGTGGCGATGGTCGGGCCCTTCTCCGCGACGATCCCGTACTGCAGGAGGAAGGCGATCCCGGTGCCCAGCGCGCCCAGCGCCACGACCGACAGCGTCGGCCAGAGCGGGAACGAGCCGGGCGTGGAGGTGAACAGCGGGGTCAGCACGGCCAGTTGGACGGTGCCGAGCAGCAGCTGCGCGGAGGACATCGACAGCGCCGAGTTGCCGCTGCCGCTCAGGGTGCGGCGCACGTAGATCCAGCCCACCGCGTAGCTCGCGGAGGCGCCCAGCGCCATCGCGGTGCCCGCCGGATCCGTCCCGGAGAAGCCCTGCCAGGCGCCGAGCACGGTCAGCACCCCGACGAAGCCGATGCCGACCCCCGCGACCCGCTGCCGGGTGGGCTTGTCGTCCGACAGCGCCACCACCGACAGCACCATGCTCCACAGCGGGGTCGTGGCGTTGCAGATCCCCGCGAGCGTGGAGGGGATGGTGAGCTCCGCGTACGCGAAGAGCGTGAACGGGAGCGTGTTCAGCAGCAGCGCGGCGACCGCCATGTGCCCCCATGTGCGGGCGCCGCGCGGCATCCGTTCCCGCTTCACGGCGAAGGCGGCGGCCAGCACGGCGGTGCCGAAGACCATGCGGCCGAGCGCGACCTGCAGCGGGGCGTACGCCTCGGTCCCCACCTTGATGAACAGGAAGCTGAAGCCCCAGATGAGCGCGAGCACGGCCCAGCTGACGCGCCAGTCCACGACGGGACGGCGGCGCGTGGTGACCGAGGGGGCGGCGGAGGCGGGTGTGGTGCCGGCGGGGGAGGGGGCGGCCACGACGGCCGGGGGGCGGGTGCTGGGTGCGCTCATGGCCATCACGATGACGGATTGAACCTCTTAGGACAAGCGAGAAAACCTGCCAGTGATCCCGTAGTGTTGCTTACATGTTGAACCTCGAGCGCCTGCGCATCCTGCACGCGATCTCCACCTACGGCTCGGTGAGCGCCGCGGCGGACGTCCTGCACGTGACGACCTCGGCCGTCTCCCAGCAGATGGGCAAGCTCGAACGCGAGACCGGGCAGACGCTGCTGGCCAAGAACGGCCGCGGGGTCCGCCTCACCGACGCCGGCCGGCTGCTGTCCGGGCACGCCGACCGCATCCTCTCCCTCGTCGAGCTCGCCCACTCCGACCTGGAGGCGCACCGCGGCGCCGCGGTCGGCGAGCTGCGCATGGGGGCCTTCCCCACCGCGGTGCGCGGCCTGTTCCCGCAGGCGCTCGCGGCGACGCGGCACGACCACCCCAAGCTGCGCGCGATGGTCCACGAGATGGAGCCCCAGGACGCGCTGGCCCGGCTCGTCCGCGGCGACATCGACCTCGCGGTCGTCCTCGACTGGTACAACAAGCCGCTGTCGCTGCCCGGGGGCCTGGCCAAGGAGCCGCTGCTCGACGACCTCGCCGACGTGGTCGTCCCCGAGGCCCACCCCCTGGCGGGCCGCGACGAGGTCGACCTGGGCGAACTCGCCGACGACGACTGGATCGCCTGGCCGGACGGCGGCTTCTGCCACGAGTGGCTGCTGTTCACCCTGCGCGGCAAGGGCGTGGAACCGCGCATCGCCCACCACGCCGAGGAGCACCCCACCGTCCTCGCCCTCGTCGCCGCCGGCCTGGGCGTCGCCGTCGTCCCGCGCCTCGGCCGCGGCCCCCTACCGGGCGGGGTGCGCGCCATCCGCGTGCGCCACACCATGAAGCGCCACATCTACGCCGTCTGGCGCTCCGACGCCGACCGCCGCCCCGCCATCCGCGCCGCCGTCGGGGCCCTGCGCCGGGCAGCGGAGGACGTCGCGGCCGCCGAGGGCTGATCGCGCTCGGGGCCGCCGCGCGTGCGCTAGCCGAGCCCCGGCATCTTGCGGAAGTCCCAGGAGACGACGGAGTCCGGGGTCAGGCGCAGCCACGCGTGGCGGCCGTCGTGGGGCATGGACTCCAGGCCGAAGTTCTTGGCGGCGAACAGCCGCTCGACGACCTCCAGGTCCGGGTGGGGCTCACCGGTGCGGGGCGCCTCGCCGACGAACTCGACGGTGCCGGAGAGTTCGACGCCGCGCAGTTCGCCGTACTCCGTGCCGTCGTCGACGACGACCGCGACCCGCGGGTCACGCCGCAGGTCGGCCCAGCGGCGGCTGCGGACGATCGAGTACAGCCACAGGGACGTCCCGTCCCAGACGAACCACAGCGCGCCCACGTGCGGGCGGCCGTCGGGCGAGACGGTCGCGACGCGGCAGGTGCGCTGCGCGCCGAGGAAGGCGTCGGCCTCCTGCGGGGTCATCATGATCCGGCGTCCGCGCCGCTGTGCGACGGCCATGTGCGCCCCCACTTCCTGCCTGACGGTTCGTCAGATACGGTCACTTGGGACGACGGTAGGGCAGCCGCGCGCAAGGGGGCAAGCATGACGGACGGCAACCGGCACCGCAGGCTCGACGCGCTCCTGACCCCCCGGTCCACCGCCGTGCTCACCGTCGAGTGCCAGCGCGGGGTGGTTGGTCCGGGCGGCGCGCTGCCGGAACTCGCGGCCGCCGTAAGGGCCTCCGGGGCGCTGGACGCCATCGCGCGGCTGGTCACCGCGGCCCACGCGGCGGGCGCCACCGTGGTGCACGCCGTCGCCGAACGCCGCGCCGACGGCCGCGGGTCCAGCCGCAACGCGCGGATCTTCCGCGCCGCCGAGCGGCTGCCCGTCCTGCAGGTCGCGGGCACACCGGCGGTCGAGGTCGCCGAGGAGATAGCGGTCGGTGCCGGCGACTTCGTCGTGCGACGGCTGCACGGGCTGTCGCCGGTCGCCGGCACCGGCCTCGACGCCGTGCTGCGCAACCTGGGCGTGCGCACGGTCGTCGTCACCGGGGTGTCGGCCAACGTGGCCGTTCCCAACGCCGTCTTCGACGCGGTCAACCTCGGCTACCAGGCGGTCGTGCCCGCGGACGCCATCGCCGGGGTGCCGGAGTCGTACACCGCGGACATGGTCCGGCACACCCTCGCGCTCGTCGCCACGGTCACCACCGCCGACGAGGTCATCGGCAGCTGGAAACGGTCCGGGCCGGGCCCGGGGGGGCTCAGGCCAGGGCCACTGAGTCCCCCTCCACCTTGATGTTCGCCGCCGGCAGCGGCTGGGTCGCCGGGCCGTTGGCCACGCTGCCGTCCTTGATGCTGAACTTGCTGCCGTGGCAGGGGCAGTTGATCGTGCCGCCCGCGATCTCGTTGACGGCGCAGCCCTGATGGGTGCAGATCGCCGAGAAGGCCTTGAACGAGCCCGCCTCGGGCTGGCAGACGACGACCTTCTTGTCCGCGAAGATCTTGCCGCCGCCGACCGGGATGTCCGAGGTCTTGGCCAGCGCCGCCTCGGCCCCGCCGCCGGCGGGCGCCGACCCCCCGGCCCCTTGGTCGCCGCCCTGCGGGGGCGCGGCAGGGCTGTAGGCGCCCGCGGAGTCGTTGGAGTCACCGCACGCGGCCAGCGCGGCCGCGAGCCCCGCCGCACCCACCCCGGCGACCACGGCGCGGCGGGTCGGAGCTCCTGCGGTGCCAGTCGTCTCGGCCATGCGTCACACATCCTGTTGCCTCGTCCGTTCCGGACCGCCAGCCGGGGCCCGGGAGCGTCGGTCACGCCCTGCCCTGTCGTACGGACGAGATGGGTGGGCCGTTCAACCATCCCCCGGAAATTCACATGGCACGCCGGATCGCCGTCACTAAGGTGAGGGGTGCCGCGAAGCGCCGCCCCTCGGGCGGCGGGCACTCGCCGCACCCTTCGGGGACGACAACTGGACACGGGTGGCCGGCGAAGCGCAGCGCGGAGTTCCTTCGGATCCGGCGGTTGCGGGTTCGAGTCCCGCCCGGCCGTCCACTGGACGGCCGGTAGCTCAACCGGCAGAGCACCAGACACACTTCGCGCGTCAGGTACTCGCCGGCCTCCCGTGTCCGGTTCCGTCGTCCCCGACCGGTCGCCTCGCGGCCGGGCCGGGGGCTGCACCGGCGCCACGAAGCGAAGCAGGGGCTTACTTCTGACTCACGCAGTCCGTGGGTTCGAATCCTACCGGTCCCCTCGGGGACCGTCGTCCAGCGGCCAAGGACAATGCGGCTCCTGCGAGCAGGTACTCGTGGCGCCCGGCAGCCCCTGCGCGGCCCGGAACCCCCCGACTGCAGGAGACGGACGAGATGGCCAAGTTCGCATCGGCGCGCACCGCGCCGGTGTCGCCGCTGACCACGACCGGCGTGACCACCACCTTCGAGGGCGGCGCCGGCTTCACCCGCGACGCGAAGAGCGACCTGTTCCTGTTCGCTGCGACCAACATGGTGGGCGAGGACACGTTCTACGAGTCCGCCGGCGACCGCGACCGGCGCTTCCGCGACCTCGTGCACGCCGCCACACGGCAGGACCCCGACTGGGTCGCCCGGTTCGTGCCGTATCTGCGGGGCGAGATGAACATGCGGTCCGCCGCGGTCGTCGTCGCCGCCGAATCGGCGCTCGCCCGCAAGGAGGGCACCGAGCGCGAGGCGACGGTGCCGGTGCGCAGGATGGTCGCGGACGCGATGCTCCGCGCCGACGAGCCCGCCGAGTTCCTCGCTTACTGGGTCGCGCGCACCGGCCGCAGGACCCTGCCCGGCGGTGTCCAGCGCGGAGTCGCCGACGCCGTCGCCCGCCTCTACACCGAGCGGGCCGCGCTGAAGTACGACGGCACAGCCGCGCGGTGGCGCATGGCGGACGTCGTCGCGCTGGCCAAGCCGGTACCGGCCGGGCCGTGGCAGGCCGACCTCTTCGACCACCTCGCCGACCGCCGCTGGAAGCGGGAGACCGTGCGCGTCACGGACCGCCTGCCGGTCCTGACGGCGTACCGCGACGCGATGCGGATGCCCCGGGCCGAGCGGCGCTCCTGGTTCCTGGCGGACCCGGTCCGGTTGCGCGCGGCCGGCATGACCTGGGAGCAGCTCTCGGGCCTCGGCGCGATGGACGCCCCGGCATGGTCGGCGATGATCCCGTCCATGGGGCTGATGGCCCTCACGCGGAACCTGCGCGGCTTCGACGAGGCCGGGGTCCCCGACGACGTCGCCGAGCGGGTGTGCGCCCGGCTGGCGGACCCGGAGGAGGTCCGGCGCTCGAGGCAGTTCCCCTTCCGCTTCCTGTCGGCGTACCGCACCGCACCGTCCCTGCGCTGGGCCCACGCGCTGGAACGGGCGCTGACCGCGGCCACGGCGAACATCCCGGCCCTGCCCGGGCGCACGCTGGTGCTGGTGGACACCTCCGCCTCGATGCGGGACCGCGTGTCGTGGAGGTCCACGGTCCGGCACGTGGACGTGGGCGCGCTCTTCGCGGTGGCCCTGGCCGCACGGGGCTGCGCGGTCGACCTGTACGGCTACGCGGACGGCGTCTTCCGGCACCCGCTGTCGAAGGGCGGATCCGTCCTGGCGCAGACGGAGGCGTTCTGCGCCCGGATCGGCGAGGTCGGCCACGGCACGGAGACGGTCGCCGCGCTCAGGGCGGCGTACCGGGCCCACGACCGCGTGGTGATCGTGTCGGACATGCAGGCCTTCCACCACCCCGGCCACGGAGGCGGCGCCCTCGACCGGGGCCGCGAGGGGCACCGGGGCCTGTCGGTGTCGGAGTCGGTCCCGGCCGACGTGCCGGTGTTCGGGGTCGACACGAGCGGCTACGCGCCGGCGGCGATCGACACCGTGCGGCCGCACCGGTACGAGATCGGCGGCTTCTCCGACAAGCTCTTCACCATGGTCGACCTGCTCAGCCGGAACCACGGCGCGGCGTGGCCATGGGAGACCGATCATTAGGATGCGTCCATGGAGGAAGTGACCGGGATCCGCTACGTCACGCCGTTGCGTGAGGGCGGATCGGTTCCCGGGGTCGTCGAGGCCGACGACCTGGGGACCTACGTGGTGAAGTTCGTGGGTGCCGCACAGGGGCGCAAGGCGCTGGTCGCGGAGGTGATCGCGGGGGAGCTGGCCCGGCGGCTGGGCATGCGGGTGCCGGTGCTGGTGCGGTTCCAGTTCGACCCGGTGATCGGGCTCGGCGAGCCGGACCAGGAGATCCAGGACCTGCTGAAGGCCAGCGGCGGCCTCAACCTCGGCATGGACTTCCTCCCCGGCGCGCTCGGCTTCGACCCGCTGGTCTTCGAGGTGGAGTCCGGCGAGGCGGGCCGGATCGTGTGGTTCGACGCCCTCGTGGGCAACGTCGACCGCTCGTGGCGCAACCCGAACATGCTGGTCTGGCACCAGGACGTCTGGCTGATCGACCACGGTGCCTCGCTGATCTTCCACCACAACTGGAAGGGTGCCGACCAGGCCGCGGACAAGCCGTACGACGCCGCCGACCACGCCCTCGCCCGCTTCGCCCCGGACATCGAGGCCGCCGCCCGCGACCTCGCCCCGCGGGTGGACGAGGCGCTGCTGCGCGAGGTCACCGCCCAGGTCCCCGACGAGTGGCTGGTGGACGAGCCCGGTTTCGCCGGCCCGGACGAGGTGCGGCGCGCGTACGAGCGGGTGCTGCTGGCGCGCGCCGGCACCGTGGGGGAGCGGATCACCCTCGCCCCGAAGCAGCAGGAGAAGCAGGCGCCGCCGGAGTGGCTGCGTACCTGGGTCGAGGGGAAGGCCGCCAAGTGAGCACGGCGAGCGGGCGCGATGTGTTCGAGTACGCCCTGGTGCGCGTGATGCCGCGGATCGAGCGCGGCGAGCTGATCAACGCGGGTGTGCTGGTCTACTGCCGTGCCAAGTCCTTCGTGGGGGCCCGGGTCCACCTGGACGAGACCCGACTGCGCTGCCTCGACCCCGACGTGGACGTCGCCGGCGTACGGGCGGCGCTGCGCGGCTACGAGGGCATCTGCGCGGGCGGCGAGCGGGCCGGGCAGGCGGCGGAGGACGATCCGGGGCGCCGCTTCCGGTGGCTGACGGCGCCGCGCAGCACCATCGTGCAGCCGGGCCCGATCCACACCGGGCTGACCGAGGACCCGCAGGCCGAGGTGGACCGTCTGCTGGATCTTCTGGTGCGCTGAGCCACATCGGCGCGGTGGGCGTTGACACAGGGTCACTGCGCTCCTACGGTTTCGGCTACGGGACGTACTAAGCGGTCGCTCACCTGCGCGACCGCTCCCCACAGGGCTGAGGAGAGCAGATGTCGACCACCGAGCAGCGCGTAGCGATCGTGACAGGGGCGGCGCGCGGCATCGGCGCCGCCACCGCCGTGCGCCTGGCCGCGGAGGGCCGCGCCGTGGCCGTGCTGGACCTCGACGAGACCGCGTGCAAGGACACCGTCGAGCAGATCACCAAGGCGGGCGGCCGGGCCGTCGCCATCGGCGCCGACGTCTCCGACGAGGAGCAGGTAGCGGCCGCGGTCGCGCGCGTCGCCGCGGAGCTCGGGGCGCCGACGATCCTCGTCAACAACGCGGGCGTGCTCCGCGACAACCTGCTGTTCAAGATGAGCGCGTCCGACTGGGACACGGTCATGAACGTGCACCTGCGCGGCGCCTTCCTGATGACCCGCGCCGTCCAGAAGCACATGGTGGACGCGAACTTCGGCCGCGTGGTCAACCTGTCCTCGTCCTCCGCCCTCGGCAACCGCGGCCAGGCCAACTACTCCGCCGCCAAGGCCGGCCTGCAGGGCTTCACCAAGACCCTCGCGCACGAGCTCGGCAAGTTCGGCGTCACGGCCAACGCCGTCGCCCCCGGCTTCATCGTCACCGACATGACGGCCGCCACCGCCGCCCGCATCGGCATGGGCTTCGAGGAGTTCCAGGCCGCGGCCGCCACCCAGATCCCCGTCCAGCGCGTCGGCAACCCGGACGACGTCGCCAACGCCATCGCCTTCTTCACCGGCGATGCCGCGGGCTTCGTCTCCGGCCAGGTGCTGTACGTGGCCGGCGGACCGCTCGACTGACCCGCGACAGGAGACCCGCATCATGAGCAACCAGCCCGACGGCGGACGCGTGGCGATCGTCACCGGCGCCAGCCGCGGCATCGGCTACGGCATCGCCGAGGCGCTCGTCGCCCGCGGCGACCGCGTCGTCATCACCGGCCGAAACGAGGAGGCGCTGAAGGAGGCCGTCGAACGGCTCGGCGCCGACCGGGCCCTCGGCGTGGCCGGCAAGGCCCACGACGAGGCGCACCAGGCCGAGGTCGTCGAGCGGACGATGGAGGCCTTCGGCCGCGTCGACTACCTTGCCAACAACGCCGGTACGAACCCGGTCTTCGGCCCGCTCGCCGAGCTCGACCTCGGCGTCGCCCGCAAGGTCTTCGAGACCAACGTCATCTCCGCGCTCGGCTTCGCCCAGCAGACGTACAAGGCGTGGATGAAGGAGAACGGCGGCGCGATCGTCAACATCGCCTCCGTGGCGGGCATCAGCGCCTCCCCCTTCATCGGCGCGTACGGCATGAGCAAGGCCGCGATGGTCAACCTCACGCTGCAGCTCGCCTCCGAGATGGCGCCCGGCGTCCGCGCCAACGCCATCGCCCCCGCGGTCGTCAAGACCAGGTTCGCCTCCGCCCTCTACGAGGGCCGCGAGGAGCAGGCCGCTTCCGCCTACCCGCTGGGGCGGCTCGGCGTGCCCGAGGACATCGGCGGCGCCGCCGCCTTCCTGCTCTCGGACGCGGCGGCCTGGATCACCGGCCAGACCCTGGTCGTGGACGGCGGCATCTTCCTCAACGCCGGCGTCGGCGCCTGAGGCTTGCGTCCGCCCGCACTCCCACGTGCACGGTCCCTGGTGCCGGCCGCCGTAGCGGCGGGCGGCACCAGGGACTCGCCCGTATCCGGGGAGTGCACGCGGTGACGCACATCGGCCGGCGTCGCCGGACCGGGGGTCGGCACCCCGTGCCCGGGCGGGCCTGAGGGAAAGCCTGCGCAGGCTGGGCACCGGCCACGTCGACGTCCACTGCGTCCGCATCGAGGACCCGCGCGTCCTGCCCGACCCCGAACCGGAGTTGCGGGCCCGGATGGACACGGTCTGACACCCGGCCGGGCGGATTGTCAGTGCGGAACGGTACGTTCGTCCCCAGTAACGGATCGCGTACCGGAGGTTCCCGACGTGCCCATCACGCTGCCCGAGTCCTGGCAGGCCGTCCTCGGTGAGGAGCTGGAGAAGCCCTACTTCACCCAGCTCACCGAGTTCGTGGAGGAGGAGCGCGGGAAGCACAAGGTCTTCCCGCCGCGCGAGCAGGTCTTCGCGGCCCTGGAGGCCACGCCCTACGACAAGGTGAAGGTGCTGGTCCTCGGCCAGGACCCGTACCACGGCGAGGGCCAGGGGCACGGGCTGTGCTTCTCGGTGCAGCCGGGCGTCAAGACCCCGCCCTCCCTGCGGAACATCTTCAAGGAGATGAAGGAGGAGTACGGCTACCCGATCCCGGACAACGGCTACCTGATGCCGTGGGCGGAGCAGGGCGTGCTGCTGCTCAACGCGGTGCTGACGGTGCGCGAGGCCGAGGCCAACTCGCACAAGGGCAAGGGCTGGGAGAAGTTCACCGACGCGGTCATCAAGGCCGTCGCGTCCCGGCCCGACCCGGCGGTCTTCGTCCTGTGGGGCAACTACGCCAAGAAGAAGCTGCCGCTGATCGACACCGAGCGGCACGCGGTCGTGCAGGGCGCCCACCCGTCGCCGCTGTCGGCCAAGCTCTTCCTGGGCAGCCGTCCCTTCACCCAGATCGACGAGGCGCTCAAGGCACAGGGCCACGACCCGGTGGACTGGCGCATCCCGGACCTGGGCCGCTGAGTCCGTGCCCGGGCCGGGCGACGCACGGGGGTCGTCGCCGGGCCCGGGCCGCACGCTCGGCGCGGCGGCGCCATGCCCCGGAGCGGGGGTCAGTCGCCGGTGACCCCGTCGATGCGTTCACGGATCAGGTCGGCGTGGCCGTTGTGGCGGGCGTACTCCTCGATCATGTGGACGTAGATCCAGCGCAGGGAGATTTCGTGCCTGCCGCGGCGCAGCCCGGTGTCGTCGAGCGACCGGTGGCGGGTCAGCTCGCGGGCGTGCGCGATCTCGGCGCGCCAGGTGGCGAACGCCTCGGCGGTGTCGGCCTGGCCGAGGTCGTGGAACTCGCCGTCGGGGTCCTCCTCGGTGAGGTAGAGCGGGGGCACGTCCTCTCCGGCGAGCACGGTGCGGAACCAGCCCCGTTCGACCCCCGCCATGTGCCGGACCAGGCCGAGCAGGGTGAGGTCGGAGGGGGGCGCGCTGGGGGTGCGCAGCTGTTCGTCGTCCAGGCCGGCGCACTTCATCGCGAGGGTGTCGCGGTGGAAGTCCAGCCAGCTCTCCAGCATGGTGCGCTCGTCGGCGATGTAGGGCGGGTCGGTGCGCTCCGGTGTCGTCGTCATGGCCGTCATGATGGCGGGGGCCTCTGACAGCGTCGACGCATTAACCGGCCGAGCCGCCGGAGCCGCCGGAGCCGCCGCCGAGCATCCCGCGCAGCAGGTCGGCCGCGCCCGCCCGCAACTCGGCCTCGGGCGGGGGCGACACGGACCCGGCGCCCGCGACGGAGTGGAAGAGGACGCCGTCGCACCACGCGATGAGCGACCGCGCGTGACGCTCCGGTTCGGCGGAGCCCACGGCGCGCAGCATCGCCTCCAGCTGCTCGCGGAAGGCGCGGCCCGCGGTGTCGTAGACCGTGCGCAACTCGGGGCGCCGGGTGGCCTCCAGGGCGAGTTCCAGGCGTGCGCGCGTGAGGTCACGGGCCTCGGTGACGGAGCGGTGCAGGAAGTACGCGAGCAGCGCGGCCAGCCCCTCCGGCCCGGGCGCGGACGTGGGGGCGTGGGCCGTCTGCGACTCGCGGAAGGCCAGCCTGCGGACCGCCGCCTCCAGGAGGGCCGCGCGGGTCCGGGCGTGGTTGGACGTCGAGCCCTGCGGCAGACCGGCCGCCTCGTCGACCGCACGGTGGGTCAGCCCGCGCATGCCCCGCTCGGCGAGCAAGGCGAGTGCGGTGTCGGCGATCAGCTCGGGGCGGGACGTCTGCGCGGTGCTCATGACGGCAACCTACCGGCCCCCCGACTCCCGCCCCGGCCCGTCCGCCCGCGGACCGCTGAGGGGTGTCCCCGTCATCCGGCCCCGGCGCGGCCGGGTGTCCGCGACGCGCCCAGGGCCACAGCGGACCCCGGCTCCCGCCCCGGGGCCGGCGCTCGCGGCTCCCACCACTGCCGACGACCCCGTCCCGGGCCGGTTCGCCCCGGGCACGTCCCTGCCGTCGCGCCGGAGCGGCCGATGCGCGCACCGCCGCCCTCACGCGGCTCGAGGCGCCGGCGCCCGGGACGCGGTCAAAGCCCGGGAGAGGGCCGGCGGCGCGGGCTCGGTGCCGACGGCCGCGCCCCTTCGCGCGCTGCCTCCGCCCGCGTCGGTCGTGGGGCACCGATGCCGGCGCTCGGGCTCTCCAGGGTGCCGGCGGCCTCGTCCCGGGCCGACGCGCCCCGGCTCCGTGAGCGTGCGCCGCTCGTCCGCGACCGCCCCGCGCGGCCGGTCGGTGAGGGGCGCCGGAGGCATGGGCGCCCATTCCCCCCGGCACTACAGGTGTAGTACGCTCCCCACTACACCTGTAGTCCCGGGAGGGGAGCGGAAGCCATGACCCGCACATCGGATCGGCCGCACGCCGTCGTCGTCGGAGCCGGCATCGGCGGTCTCGCCGCCGCCGTGGGACTCGGTCTGCGCGGCTGGCGGGTGACCGTCCTGGAGCGGGCCGCGGCGCTCGAACCCGTCGGCGCCGGGATCGGCATCGCGCCCAACGCCCTGCGTGCGCTGGATGTGCTCGGGGTCGGTGAGGCCGTGCGCGCCATGGCCGCCTTCCAGGGCGAGGGCGGGCTGCGCCGCCCCGACGGGCGCTGGCTCTCCCGGACCAGTGGTGAGGCCGCCGCCGAGCGGTTCGGCGGGCCCGTGGTGATCGCCCACCGGGCGGAGCTGGTGGCCGTGCTGTCGGGCCTCCTGCCGGACGGCGCGCTGCGCACCGGGACCCGGGTCCTGTCCGCCTCCCCCGGGGGGAAGGTCAGCACCGAGGACGGGACGATCGACGCCGATCTGGTGGTCGCCGCCGACGGGATCAACTCAGCCGTGCGCGCCGCGCTGTTCCCGGAGCACCCGGGGCCGGTCTACAGCGGCTTCACCAGCTGGCGCACGGTCGTGCCGGCCCCCTCCGCGTACCTCCCGCACGAGACCTGGGGGCGCGGCCGGCTGTGGGGCACCGTCCCGCTCACCGGCGGCCGCGTCTACTGCTACGCCACCGCCGTGACCCCGTCGGGCGGCCGCGCCCCCGACGGGGACGAACGCACCGAGCTGCGGCGGTATTCGGCGACTGGCACCACCCGGTGCCCGAGCTGATCGACTCCGCCGCCCCCGGTGCCGTGCTCCGCAACGACGTCCACCACCTCGTGCGACCGCTGCCCGCCTTCCACCAGGGGCGCATCGCCCTGCTCGGCGACGCGGCGCACGCCATGACGCCCAACCTCGGCCAGGGCGGCTGCCAGGCCCTGGAGGACGCCGTCGTCCTCGCCCACCTCGCCGCCCCCGACGCCGGGGACGAGGCCGTGGCGCGCGCCCTGGCCGCCTACACCGCGCAGCGGCTGCCCCGCACAACGGGCGTCGTACGCCGCTCCTGGAGCATCGGGAGGCTCACCACCTGGTCCTCCCCGCCCGCCGTCGCGCTGCGCGACGCCCTGTTCGCCACCGTCAACCGGGTCGGCCCGCGCCTGGCGCTGCGCAGCCTCGACGGGATCGCCGACTGGCGGCCGCCGGCCGGCCCGTATGCTGCCGACGGCACAGGTCAGGCACTGCAGGCGTAGGCGGGAGCGGCACATGGAACCCCTCAGGATCGGGGTCATCGGACTCGGCGACATCGCGCGCAAGGCGTACCTGCCGGTGCTGACCGCGCAGCCGGGGGTGGAACTCCATCTGCACACCCGCACCCGCGCCACCCTCGACGCCGTCGGCGACACCCACCGGGTCCCGGTCCCGCACCGCCACGAGACCCTCGACGCCCTGCTCGACCAGGGGCTCGACGGGGCGTTCGTGCACGCCCCCACCGAGACGCACGTGGAGATCACCGAACGCCTCATCGCCGCGGGCGTCCCCGTCTACGTCGACAAACCGCTCGCCTACGACCTGGCCGGGGCCGAGCACCTGGTGCGCCTCGCCGAGGAACGCGGGGTCGGGCTG
Source organism: Streptomyces sp. NBC_00510 (assembly GCA_036013505.1). NCBI lineage: Bacteria > Bacillati > Actinomycetota > Actinomycetes > Kitasatosporales > Streptomycetaceae > Streptomyces > Streptomyces sp. NBC_00510. The sequence goes on from CP107851.1 coordinate 7,964,642, forward strand.
ACGGTCGGCTTCAACCGCCGCCACGCTCCGGGCTACGTGCAGTGTGCCGACCACCCGCGCGACCTGATCCTCCTGCAGAAGAACCGCATCGGGCACCCGGAGACCGCGCGCACCGTCGTCTTCGACGACTTCATCCACGTCGTCGACACCCTGCGCTTCCTCCTCCCCGGCCCCGTCGAGCACACCGACGTCCGGGCACGGGTCCGCGGCGGGCTGCTCCACCACGTCACGCTCCAGCTGTCCGGCGAAGGCTTCACCGCGATCGGCGTGATGAACCGCATGAGCGGCTCCAACGAGGAGGTCCTGGAGGTCATGGGCCAGGACAGCAAGCGCCAGGTGTTCAACCTGGCCGAGGTCGTGGACCACAAGGGCCAGCCCACCGTCCGCCGCCGCGGCGACTGGGTCCCCGTCGCCCGCCAGCGCGGAATAGAGGGGATCGCCCTCGCCTTCCTCGACGCCGTACGGCACGGCAAGCCCCTCGACGCCCGCGACGCGCTGCAGACCCATGAACTGTGCGAGCGCGTCGTCACCGCCGTGACCGAGCAGACCTCCTGAGCGCCGCCTCGTACGCGCCCGCCCCGGCCAGCAGCAGCACCCCCAGCCGGGGCACCCAGTCGCCGAGCCGGTCGTACGGGCTGCGCCCGGAACTCAGCGGCACGTCGTAGACCTGCGCCGCGCTGCGCGACGTCCCCAGCGACGGGCCGATCCGCTCGCCGCGGGCGTCGTGGACCGCGCTGATCCCGGTCAGCGTCGCGTGTACCATCGGCCGCCACGACTCGGCCGAGCGCAGCGCCGCCAGCGAGGCGTGCTGTGCGGGCGCCCAGCTCCCCTGGAACGAGGACGTGGAGGACTGCGCCACCAGCAGCTGCGCCCCGTCGTCCGCGAGGTGCCGGCTCATGTCGGGGAACGCCGACTCGAAGCACACCAGGGGGCCCAGCCGCACCGAGCCCTCGTCCATGACCACCTGGTGGTCGCCCCGGATCCGGTCCTCACCGGCGGCCCTGCCCACCGACGTGGCCCAGCCCAGCACGGTGCGGGCCGGGACGTACTCGCCGAAGGGCACCAGCCGCATCTTGTCGTAGACCGGGCCGGCCGGCCCGTCCGGACCCATCAGCACCGAGGTCTTGGATATCCCGAGGCCGTCCGCCCGCCGGGCGTCGACGTTGACCAGGATGTCGGCGCCGACGTCCCGGGACAGCGCGGCCAGCCGGTCGGCCAGGTCGGGGCGCGCCGACAGGTCGAAGCCGACGCTGCTCTCCCCCCACACCACCAGGTCCACGCCCTTGCCCGCGAGCGCACGGGTCAGCCGCTCCCCGCGGTCGAAGCGCGGCTGCGGCCCGTCGATCACCCCCGGCTGCACCACCGCCACCCGCACGGACTCCCCGCTGCGGGCCGGGACCGGCGCCCAGGCCCACACCGCCGTCGTGCCCACCGCCGCGGCCGCCAGCACCGACCCCGCGGCCGCCCGGCACGAGGGCACCGCGAGGAGCGCGGCCAGCGCCGTGTTCACCGCCACCACCAGGAAGCTGACCAGCCACACGCCCCCGATCGAGGCCAGCCGCAGCGCCGGCGCCACCTGCCACTGGCTCGCCCCCAGCAGCCCCCACGGCCCGCCCAGGTACTCCCACGACCGCACCAGCTCGACCAGCAGCCAGGCGGACGGCACCAGCACCGTCGCCGCCAGGACCGTGCGGCGGCCCGGTGTGCCCCCGAGCAGCCGCCGCACCAGCCACCCCCACGGCGCCCACAGGGCCCCCAGCAGCAGGGCGATGAGCACGATGAAGACGTGCAGGCTCGGGATCAGCCAGTGGTGCACGGCCGCCATGAAGCCGGCCCCGCCCAGCCAGCCGTCCAAGGCGGCCCGCCGCCCCGTCGGCGCGGCGCGCGCCAGCAGCATCCACGGCACGAGGGCGACGTACACCAGCCACCACAGCGACGGCGCGGGGAACGCCAGCGCGGGCAGCGCCCCCGCCGCCGCGGCCGCCGCGCCGCGCGTCCAGGGCGAGGCGAGCCGGGGGGAAGCCGTCCGCGGCCCGTCGACCTTCACCGTCACCTGCGCCACTCCTCACACTCGCCTGGCCTCAGTCTCGTTCGTCCGGACGGCCTTGCCCAGAGGGCCACAGCGCGTGAACCGGCGGCCCCGTGCCGTGCGCGCCCCGCCTCCGTCGCGCACGCCGGTTGAGAGTGCCCCGGCGGGGGACCATGCTGAGGGGGAACGGCCGTGAGGACGAGGACGTACCCATGGGAAGGCGTACCGGCCACGGGGAGCACGGGGGAGGGAAGGAGCGCCACGGGCTGAGGCCGCCCGCGGCCGCTGCCGTCGCTGCCGGTGACACGGGGGTGCTGACCGCCTGGGGCGAGGACGCCTGCCGGCTGCTCGGCTGGTCGTCCGCCGAGGTGCTCGGCCGGCCCGCCGGCACCCTGCTCGCCGCCCCGCTGCCCTTCGCCGCACTGCGCCGCATCGCCGCCGGACGCGCCTGGGCGGGCCCCGTCGTCCTGCGCCACCGCGACGGCGGGGACGTGCCGGTCCGGCTGGGGCTGCGCCTCCTCAGCGACGCGTCGGGCACCGCGCACTGGGCCGTCACCGCGACCGCCCCCGGGCGACCGGAACCGGACGCCGGGGTCCTCGCCCAGCTCCCGGTCGCCGTCGCCGTCTACGACCGCGAGGTACGGCTCAGCACCGCCAACGCGGCGATGGAGCGCCTGGTCGGCAGGAGCGTGGAGGAGGTGCGCGGGCAGCGGCTGCGCGAGTTCATGCCCGGCGCGGCCTTCGAGGAGTTCGACCGCGTCCAGGAGGAGGTGATGCAGACCGGCGCGACCGCGCGCCTGGAGAGCCTCGGCCGCCCGCCCGGCGACGACCGCGACCACGCGTACGCGATGCTGGTCTTCCCGCTCAGGGACGGGTCGGGACAGGTCACCGGGGTGTCCGCCGCGGTCTACGAGACGACCGAGCAGTTCCACGCCCGGCGCCGCCTGGACATCGTCAACGAGGCGAGCACCTGCATCGGCACCACCCTGGACATCACCCGCACCGCGCAGGAACTCGCCGACGTCTCCGTACGGCGGTTCGCCGACATGGTCAGCGTCGACCTGCTGGACTCCGTCGTCCGCGGTGAGGAACCCGGCCCGTTGCCGGCCGCGGGCGCCCTCGCCTTCCGCCGCGTCGCCCAGCAGTCCGTGCTGCCCGGCTGTCCCGAGGCCGCGGCCCAGGTCGGGGAGCTGGACACGGTGCCCGAGCACTCACCGGCCGCCTGCGCCCTGGTCACCGGGCGGGGGTCGCTGCACCGCACCCACGAGCCGGAGATCCGGCGCTGGACGGAGTACGACCGCGCCCGCGGCAGGAGCGTCGTCGACTACGGCGTGCACTCGCTGATGGTCGTGCCGCTGCGCGCCCGGGGCGCGACCCTCGGGCTGGCGATCTTCATCCGGCACCGCACCCTCGACCCCTTCCACGCCGACGACCTGCTGCTCGCCGAGGAGATCGCCGCCCGGGCCGCCGTCTGCGTGGACAACGCCCGCCGCTACTCCAGGGAACGGGCCACCGCCCTCACCCTGCAGCGCAGCATGCTCCCCCGGCACTCCCCGCGGCAGGCCGCCGTCGAGGTCGCCTCCCGTTACCTGCCGGCCGGCTCCCGGGCGGGCGTGGGCGGCGACTGGTTCGACGTGATCCCGCTCAGCGGCGCCCGGGTGGCGCTCGTGGTGGGCGACGTCGTAGGCCACGGGGTGCACGCCTCGGCGACGATGGGACGGCTGCGCACCGCCGTGCGGACCCTCGCCGACGTCGACCTGGCGCCAGACGAACTCCTCACCCAGCTCGACGACCTGGTGGTACGCCTCGACATGGAGGAGGGGCAGGGCATCGAGGGCGGCTCGGACCAGTTCTCCGGGGAGGTCGGCGCCACCTGCCTGTACGCGGTCTACGACCCCGTCACCCGGCGCTGCACCATGGCACGCGCCGGCCACCCGCTGCCCGCCGTGGTGCTGCCCGGCGGCCGGGCCGACTTCCCCGACCTGCCCGCTGGGCCGCCGCTGGGGCTGGGCGGGCTGCCCTTCGAGTCGGCGGAGCTGGACCTGCCCGAGGGCAGCCTGCTGGCCCTGTACACGGACGGCCTGATCGAATCGGCCGGGCACGACGTCGACGCGGGGCTCGCGCTGCTCGCCCGGACGCTCACCCGGCCGGCGGGGAGCCTGGACGAACTCTGCGACAACGTGCTGTACGGGCTGCTGCCGGACCGGCCCCGCGACGACATCGCGCTGCTGGTCGCCCGGACCCGCGCCCTCGACGCCCACCAGGTCGCCACCTGGGAGCTGCCCGACGACCCGGCCGTCGTCGCGCAGGCGCGCAGGACGACCGCGGAGCAACTCCGCGAGTGGGGGCTGGGGGAGGCCGTGTTCATCACGGAACTGGTCGTCAGCGAACTGGTCACCAACGCGATCCGCTACGCCGGCGGCGGCCCGATCCAGCTCCGGCTGATCCGCGACGCCACCTTGATCTGCGAGGTCTCCGACACCAGCAGCACCGCCCCGCACCTGCGCCGTGCCCGGATCTTCGACGAGGGCGGCCGCGGGCTGCTGCTCGTCGCCCAGCTCACCCAGCGCTGGGGATCCCGGCAGACGCCCACCGGCAAGACGATCTGGGCCGAGCAGGAACTGGCCTGACCCTCCGACGCGGCGTCATCCTCTGCTGATCGGCCCGACCTTGAAGTGTCGTCAGCCGTCGCGGGACCAGTCGCCCTGCCGGCCGCCGTTCCACTGGCCGCCGTGCCAGCCGGTGCCGCCGCCGGTGCGGTGCCGGCCGCCGAGGTGACCCTGCTCGCCCGAGCGGTGCGCGGCGATGGCGCGGGCCACGGCCTCCTGCCAGTCCTCGCTGTCCCAGGTGCCGCTGACGCGTGCGTGGCGGCCCGGGGCCGGGGCGTCGCCCGGGGCGTCCGGCCGCGCGGTGTCGCGCGTTCCGGTGCTCGCCGCGGTACCCGTATCCGTACCCGTCGACGCGGCCTTCGTGACCGCCGCAGTGTCGGCCTTCGTGGTCTCGGCGGAGACGGCCGCGCCCGCGGCGGTCGGCACCATGGCGTCCTCGACGGACCCGTCCGGCACGGCCCTGGCCGGCCCCTGGGCGGCTTCCGCGACGCCGCCGGAGCCGCCGTGCGGCATGAGCATGGACAGTCCCGCGATGGCGCCGGTCGCCGTCAGCACGGCGGTGCCCAGCGAGGCGCGGCCGGGACCGCCGCGCTGCCCGCGGTGGCGGCCGCCGACGACCTCTCCGCTGATGACCTTGACCTCCGCGGCCTCACCCGCCTCCACCGGCTGCGGCCGGGGTATCACCTCGGTGGGGTCCAGCGCACCCGGGTCGGGGTGGCTCGGTGCCTCGGCGGGCAGGGGGAGAGAATCGGCCATGGCTGCGATCATTCACATCCGGCGGCCCGATGTCCAGTTCTCCCGAAGATCCAACTGTCTGTTCATGGTGCGGTATTGACGCCGAAACCGGGCGGAACCGTCCCGTCGCCGCTCGCACCCCGCCGCCCCGGGGCGCACACTGGTCGCATGCCGGAGCTGCCCGAAGTCGAAGCCCTGGCCGGTTTCCTCACCGGCCGCATGGCCGGCCACGCCATCGCCCGGGTGCTGCCGGTGGCGGTGAGCGTCCTGAAGACCTACGACCCCCCGCTGGACGCGCTGCACGGGCGCACCGTGATCTCCGTCGGGCGCCGGGGCAAGTTCCTGGTCTTCACCACCGACGAGGGCGCGGGCCCGTACCTCGCCGTCCACCTGGCCCGGGGCGGCTGGCTGCGCTGGAAGGACGACCTGCCCGCGACCCCGCCCCGCCCCGGCAAGGGCCCGCTCGCACTGCGGCTGCTGATGGCGGAACCGGAGGGCGCCGGCTTCGACCTGACGGAGGCGGGGACGCAGAAACGGCTCGCCGTCCACTGCGTCCGGGACCTCGCGGACGTCCCCGGCATCGCCCGCCTCGGCCCCGAACCGCTCGATGCCGCCTTCACCCTCGAGGTCTTCGCGGCCCTGCTCTCCGGCGAACGCCGCCGCATCAAGGGCGTCCTGCGCGACCAGGGCGTCATCGCCGGTGTCGGCAACGCCTATTCGGACGAGGTGCTGCACGCCGCCAGGATGTCGCCGTACGCGCTCGCCGCGAACCTCTCCGCGGAGGAGGTCAGCCGGTTGTACGAAGCGCTGCTCACCACCCTCCGGGACGCCGTCGAACGCTCCCGCGGCCTGGCCGCGGGAGACCTGAAGGGCGAGAAGAAGACCGGGCTGCGGGTGCACGGGCGCACCGGCGAACCGTGCCCCGTCTGCGGCGACACGATCCGCGAGGTCTCCTTCAGCGACTCATCCCTGCAGTACTGCCCCACCTGCCAGACCGGCGGGAAGCCGCTCGCCGACCGGAGGATGTCGCGGCTGCTGAAGTAGCCGCCCGGCGGGCGGTGACCCAGGATGACTGGTGATCGAAAGGGTGCGCCATGTCCGATTCCACCGGGTACCGCTATGACGAGCTGGGTGCGCTGTTCCTCAACTGCACGCTGAAGCGCTCCCCCGAGGTCAGCAACACCGAGGGGCTCATCGACCGCAGCCGCGCCCTGATGGAGGCGCAGGGGGTCCGCACCGAGGTCGTCCGCGCCGTCGACGAGGACATCGCCACCGGCGTCTGGCCCGACATGACCGAGCACGGCTGGCGGACCGACGCCTGGCCCGCCCTGTACGAGAAGGTGCTCGCCGCCGACATCCTCGTCCTGTGCGGCCCGATCTGGCTCGGCGACAACTCCTCCGTCACCAAGCGTGTCGTCGAGCGGCTCTACGCCTGCTCCAGCCTGCTCAACGACCGCGGCCAGTACGCCTACTACGGCCGGGTCGGCGGCTGTCTCGTCACGGGCAACGAGGACGGCGTCAAGCACTGCGCCATGAACCTCCTCTACAGCCTCCAGCACCTGGGCTACACCGTCCCGCCGCAGGCCGACGCCGGCTGGATCGGCGAGGCCGGCCCCGGGCCCTCCTACCTCGACCCGGGCTCCGGCGGCCCGGAGAACGACTTCACCAACCGGAACCTCTCCTTCATGACCTGGAACCTGATGCACCTGGCCGCCCTGCTCAAGCGCTCCGGCGGCATCCCGGGCCACGGCAACCAGCGGAGCGCCTGGGACGCCGGCTGCCGCCCCGACTTCGCGAACCCGGAGCACCGCTGACATGCGCATCGCGATCTTCGGAGCCACCGGCCACGTGGGACGCGAACTCGTGGCGCAGGCGCTCGACGCGGGCCACGAGGTCACCGCCCTGGCCCGCGACCCCGCAGCGCTCCCTCCGCACGAACGGCTGACGGTCGTACCCGGCGACGTCCGGGACCCCGAGGCCGTCGGCCGCGTGATCGCGGGCGCCGACGGGGTGCTCAGCGCCCTCGGCACCCGCTCCCCGCGCGGCGGGACGGTCTGCGCCGACGGGATGCGGCGCATCCTCCCCGCCATGCGGGCGCTCGGCGTACGGCGGCTGGTGGCCGTCGGCGCCTACGGGTCGGGACCCGGCCGGCGCGGTGTGTACCGGGCCGCGACCTCGCTGGTCATCCCGGCCATCATGCGGGACAAGGACCGCCAGGAGGAGCTGATCCGCGCCGAGGGCGACCTGTGGACGATCGTGCGGCCCGCCGTCGTCACCGGCGGCCGCTACTCCGGTGTCTACCGCACCGGATCCGACCTGCGGCTCGGTCTCGCCTCCCGGGTCAGCCGGGCCGACGTCGCCGACTTCATGCTCCGTGCCCTCGGCTCCGAGGACTGCGTACGGCGGGCGGTGGCCATCAGCTCCTGACCGCCCGGACGGCCCACCGCGGGCGGCGCCCCCCGCGGCGGGCGCCGAGACTGGCCGTACGCGCCCGCACCGCCCCGGAAGGACCCCGCCATGCCCACCAACCGCCGCAAGGACCTCGGACTGCTCGCGCTGCGCCTCGGGACCGGCTCGGTGCTCTTCGCGCACGGCGCCCAGAAGCTCTTCGGCTGGTTCGGCGGCCACGGCCTGGAGGGCACGGGCGAGGCGATGGAGTCCATGGGCTTCCGGCCCGGCCGGCGCAGCGCGCTCGCCTCGGGCCTCGCCGAGGCCGGCGGCGGCACCCTGCTGGCGCTCGGCCTGGCCACCCCGGCCGCGGGCGCGGCCGCCGCCGGCGGGATGGCCGGCGCCGTCTCCGTGCACCTGCCGGCCGGCTTCTTCTCCGCCTCGGGCGGCTTCGAGCACCCGGCCTTCCTCGGCTTCACGGCCGCCGCGATCGGCATCGCCGGGCCCGGCCGCTACTCCCTGGACCATCTGACCGGCGACGTACTGGACTGCTCCTGGACGGTCGTGGCCTCCTTCGCGGCCAGTGCCGTCGCCGCGGCGGTGGTGATCTCCCGCCGCAACGCCGCCGTACGCGCCGACATGGCGGCCGAACTGCCGCAGCCCTGACCGGACGGTGGACGCGGCGGTCCGGTCCTGACACAGTCCTGCTCTCGGCACCGAGAGACGGGACAGGGATGGGCGACCGGGCGGACCACCAGTACGAGATCTACCTCAACGGGCTCGCGGGCGTGCTGCCCGCGCTCCCCACCGACCTGACGCGGCTGGAGGGACTGGCCGCCGAGCGCCTGGCGCCCGGCCCCTTCGGCTACGTCGCCGGCAGCGCGGGCAGCGGCCGCACGGAACGCGCCAACCGGGAGGCCCTGGACCGGCTGCGGATCGTGCCGCGCATGCTGCGCGACGTGTCCGCGCGCGACCTGACGGTGGAGGTCCTCGGCCGCACGCTGAGCGCCCCGCTCGCGCTGGGCCCGGTCGGCGTGCTGTCGATCGTGCACCCCGACGCCGAGCGCGCGGCCGCCCGTGCCGCCGCCGCGCAAGGGGTGCCCTTCGTGCTCTCCTCGGCGTCCAGCACGCCCATGGAGGAGGTCGCCGAGGCGATGGGCGACGCGGAACGCTGGTTCCAGCTGTACTGGGCCAAGGACCGCGAGGTCACGCGGAGCTTCCTGGGCCGTGCCAGGGCCGCCGGCTACACCGCGCTGCTCGTCACCCTCGACACCCCGTTGCTCGCCTGGCGCCCCCGCGACCTGGACCAGGCGTACCTGCCCTTCCTCAAGGGCATCGGCACCGCCAACTACTTCACCGACCCGGCCTTCCTCGCGGGCCTCGCCAAGCCCGTCGAGGAGGACCTGAACGCGGCCGTCCTGCACTTCGTCGGCATGTTCGCCGACCCCGGCAAGACCTGGCCCGACCTCGCCTTCCTGCGCGAGAACTGGGACGGCCCCATCGTCCTCAAGGGCGTGCAACACCCCGACGACGCCCGTCTGGCCGCCGACGCCGGCATGGACGGCGTCGTCGTCTCCAACCACGGCGGCCGCCAGGTCGGCGGCGCGATCGGCGCCGCCGAGACCCTGCCCGCCGTGGCCCGCGCCGTCGGCGACCGACTCGCCGTCCTCTTCGACAGCGGCATCCGCACCGGCGACGACGTCCTCAAGGCGCTCGCCCTCGGTGCCGACGCCGTCCTCGTCGGCCGCCCCTACGCCTACGGCCTCGGCCTCGACGGCCAGGCGGGCGTCGAGCACGTCATCCGCTGCCTGCTCGCCGAGTTCGACCTCACCCTCGCCCTGTCGGGCCACTCCCGCCCGGGGGACCTGGGTCCGGAGGCGCTGTCCTTGGGGTCGTGACAGGGCGTCAGGCAGGGGCGCCGGCCGGCTTGCGGACGCGGAAGGCGAACTGCCCGCAGTAGGTGAGCTTGCGGAGGTTCGCCAGGGCGGCGCCCCGCTTCGTCCGCTGCGCCCAGGTGTCGATCTCGGCGTTCAGGGGCGACGCCTCGTCCCAGTACCGGCCGTACTCGGGCGGCCGGCCGTGGTACGAGCGCATGATGAGGGTCACCCCGTCCAGGGAGGGCCGGATCTCCTCCAGGGCGAGCCCGGCCTCCTCGACCAGCACCCGGAAGCCGTAGGGCGTGTAGTTCCAGAGGCTGAAGGAGTGGTACGGCTCGAACTGCGAGGTGCTGCCGATGAAGACCGCGCCCGGCCGCAGCACGCGGCCGATCTCGGCCAGCAGCTCCCTCGGACGGGAGACGTGCTCGAACACCTGGTGCGAGTAGATCAGCGGGACGGCGCCGGTGCGGAAGGGCAGCCGGACGCCGTCGTAGTGGACGACCGGGTCCCCGCCGGCGGTGCGCTGCCGTGCCTCGGGGGAGTCGCCGATGTCGACGCCCACCCAGCGCACCTCCGGGTTGTGCCGGCGGAAGCGCGCGGCCGAGGTGCCGCGGCCGCAGCCGAGGTCCACCACCTGGTCCGGCGCGTGGGCGGAGGTCATGGCCTCGTCGAGGTAGAAGCGCGACGTGACCTGGCGGGCGTGGTCGTCGGGGATGCAGTCGCGCATGAGCTCCCACAGGGTTGCCATGGACCCGATGCTACGGACGGCCCGCGGGCCGGGACCAGCGGCGCGCGGCCGTGGCCGTGCCCGCACCGCCGTCCGGGCCCGGTCCCGCGCCATGCGGACCGGAACTGACCGCAAGGCAGGCGAGCATGACGGCATGACGACGACATTCCGTGGCGTGGCCACCATCCGCTACCACGCACAGGACCTCGCGGCCGCCAAGGCCTGGTACACCGAACTGCTCGGCATCGAGCCCTACTTCGACACCCCGGACTACATCGAGTTCCGCCTCGGCGACCACAGCCAGGAGCTGGGCGTCTCCCGCACGCCCTCCGCGCCCGCCGGCGTCGTCGCCTACTGGCACGTCGACGACGTCGAGGCGGTCTGGGAGCGGCTCCTCGCCCTGGGGGCCCGCCCGCACGAGGCACCGCGCGACTACGGCCACGGCTTCGTCGCCGGCGCGGCGCTCGACCCCTTCGGCAACCTGCTCGGCGTGATGTACAACCCGCACTTCGTGGAGGTGGCCGAGGTGACCGGCGGCGCCGGCCGGAGCGTCACCGGTGCGCCAGCGGGAGGGTGAACCAGACCGTCTTGCCGTCGCTGGACGGCCGGGTGCCCCAGCCCGTGGCCAGGGCCTCCACCAGCAGCAGACCGCGCCCCGACTCGTCGCCGAGTTCGGCCGGACGGCGCTGCGGGATGTGCGTGCTGTGGTCGGTGACCTCGACGGTGATCTCCCGGTCGGTACGGTGCAGCCGCAGCCGCAACGGCCCCTGGGCGTGCCGCACGGCGTTGGTGAGGACCTCCGAGGCCAGCAGGCAGGCGGCGTCCGAGATCTCCTCGCAGCCCCACTGCGCCAGGGTCCCGCGGACGAAGCCGCGCGCGTCGGCGACCGCCGAGGGGACGGCCGTGACCTCCATGGCGGTCGCGGCGAGCGGGGCCTCGGGCAGCCGGGCGAGCAGCAGGGTGACGTCGTCGGCGTGGCCGTCGGCGTCGGGGCGGAGCGAGGCCAGCACCGTGTCGGCGGCCTCCTCCAGCCCGGGGGAGCGGGCGAAGGCGGTGCGCAGCTCCGTGCCGAGCCGGCGGAGCTGTGCGTCGATGTCGGAGCGCGGCGTCTCGACCAGCCCGTCGGTGTACAGCACGAGCGTCGACCCGGCGGGGACGGGCAGGCACACCTGCTGGTGCGGCACGTCGCCGACGCCGAGCGGCACGCTGATCGGCGCGGGCAGTTCGCGCACGGCGGCCTCGGGGCCGGGATCCACCAGCAGCACCGGAAGATGGCCCGCAGAGCAGACCGTCACCTCGCCCGCGTCCGGGTCCACCACCAGGTAGCAGCAGGTGACGAGCTGGTCGGGCAGGTCGGTGACGAAGGCGTCGAGCGCCTGCATCAACTGCCGCGGGGGTATCCCGGTCTTGGCCAGCGCGCGGGCCGCCGACCGCAACTGCCCCATCACCGCGGCTGCCTCCAGGCCACGCCCCATCACATCGCCGATGAGCACACCCACCTGACCGCCGCCCAGCGGGATGAGGTCGAACCAGTCACCGCCGACGCCCGCGCCCTGCGTGGCGGGGAAGTAGCGGCTGGCGGTGCGCATGCCGGGCGGCTCGACCGGTGACCCCATGAGGCTGCGCTGCAGGGTCAGCGCGATGTGCCGCTGCTGCCGGTACAGCTCCGTCAGCTCCTCCTCGGCACGCTTGAGGTCGGCGATGTCGCGCACGATGGAGCAGGCGCCCACGATGGCCCCGTCGCGGTCGCGGATCGGCCAGAGGGTCACGTCCACGTCGAGCAGGTGCCCGGTGCTCGTCACCCGCAGCGTCTCGAAGTGCTCCACCCGCTCGCCCCGGCCGAGCCGCTCCAGCAGGGTCGCGATCTCCTCCTTCAGGTGCGCCGGGGCCAGCATGGACACGTGCCGGCCGATGGCCTCCTCCGCCGCGTAGCCGTACAGCCGCTGTGCCGCGGCGTTCCAGTAGGTGATGCGGCCGTCGAGGGTCTTGGCGAGGATCGCGTCCTGGGACGACTCGACGAGCACCGCCAGCTCGTTGATGCGCTCCTCGGCGGCCTTGCGCTCGCTGACGTCGCGCACCGCCGCGGAGATCAGCAGGCCGTCGGCGGTCTGCAGCGGACTCAGGCTGATCTCGACGGGGAACTCCCGGCCGTCCTTGCGCAGCCCGTACAGCTCCAGCCCGGCGCCCATCGGCCGTACCTGCTGGTTGTGCGCGTAGCCGTGCCGGTAGGCGGGGTGGTGGCCGCGGAAGCGATCGGGGACCAGCACCTCGACGGGGCGGCCCAGCAGTTCCTGCCGGGTGTGGCCGAACAGGGACTCGGTCTGGGCGTTGACCAGTCTGATGACACCGGTGCCGTCCACGATGACCATCGCGTCCGGGGCCGCCTCCAGCAGCGCGCGGAACATCTCCTCGGCGGCCGGGTCGCCGACCGCCGGGGCCGGCGTGTCGGTCCTGGTCTCGTGCATCGTGGTCCCCCTGTCCATCCGGGTCCGTTCGGGGCCGATTCCGGGACCGTAGGGCCTGGCGGCGGGCCGTGCCGGGGATGCGCCGAAACCGGTCCGGTTCGCCCGAATCCGCTCAATCCGCGATCTTCCCTGCCCCCTCCTGCGGCACGCGCGCTCCAGATCACGGCCCGTGTCGGACATCCCGTCGGCGTCCGGACCACCGGAAGAGGCCCCATCCGGCCCTAGCGGACCGTCATCGGGAGTGCCGAGTCTGGGAAGGAGAGGTCTCCCGTACCCGACGTTTCGGAGGAAGCCATGCACGACGAGGAGCTCCGTGCCCTCGACGCCCATTGGCGCGCCGCGAACTACCTGGCCGTCGGCCAGATCTACCTGATGGGCAATCCGCTCCTGGCCGAACCGCTCCGCCCCGAACACGTGAAACCACGGCTGCTCGGCCACTGGGGCACCTCGCCCGGCCTGAACCTCGTGTACACCCACCTCAACCGGGTGATCAAGGCCCGCGGGCAGCGGGAGCTCGCCGTCTGGGGCCCGGGGCACGGCGGCCCGGCCGTCCTGGCGAACGCGTGGCTGGAGGGCACGTACTCGCAGACCTACCCGGACGTCCCCCGTGACGCCGCGGGCATGGACCGGCTGTTCCGGCAGTTCTCCTTCCCCGGGGGCGTGCCGAGCCACGTCGCGCCGGAGACCCCCGGCTCGATCCACGAGGGCGGTGAGCTGGGCTACTCGCTCTCGCACGCCTACGGTGCCGCCTTCGACCACCCCGAACTCGTCGTCACCTGCGTCATCGGCGACGGCGAGGCCGAGACCGGGCCGCTCGCCGCGTCCTGGCACTCCAACAAGTTCCTCGACCCCGTCCACGACGGGGCCGTCCTGCCCGTGCTGCACCTGAACGGCTACAAGATCGCCAACCCGACCGTACTGGCCCGCATCCCGGAGGGCGAGCTCGACGAACTGCTGCGCGGCTACGGACACGAGCCGCTGCACGTCACCGGGGACGACCCGATGGCCGTGCACGCCGCGATGGCCGAGGCGATGGACACCGCCCTGGACCGCATCGCGCAGATCCAGGCCGCCGCCCGCGAGGGCGGGGAGAGCGGGCGCCCGCGCTGGCCCGTGATCGTGCTGCGCACGCCCAAGGGGTGGACCGGCCCGGCCGAGGTCGACGGCCTGCCCGTGGAGGGCACGTGGCGCGCCCACCAAGTGCCGTTGGCCGCGGTCCGCGACAACCCCCAGCACCTGCGGCAGCTCGAGCAGTGGATGCGCTCGTACCGGCCGCAGGAGCTGTTCGACGAGCACGGCGCGCCCACCGCCGCGGTGCTGGCCTGCGTCCCCGAGGGCGACCTGCGGCTCGGCGCCACCCCGTACGCCAACGGCGGGCTGCTGCTGCGCGACCTGCCCGTGCCGCCCCTGGAGCGGTTCGCCGTCGAGGTCGACAAGCCGGGCGTGACCCTGCACGAGCCCACCCGGATCCTCGGCGACCTGCTGGAACGCGTCATGGCCGACACCGCCGAGCGCCGCGACTTCCGGCTCGTCGGCCCCGACGAGACCGCCTCCAACCGGCTCCAGGCGGTCTACGAGGCCAGCGGCAAGGCCTGGCAGGCCGAGGTGCTCCCGGTCGACGAGAACCTCGACCGGCACGGCCGCGTCATGGAGATCCTGTCCGAGCACACCTGCCAGGGCTGGCTGGAGGGCTACCTCCTCACCGGCAGGCACGGGCTGTTCTCCTGCTACGAGGCCTTCGTCCACATCGTCGACTCCATGGTGAACCAGCACGTCAAGTGGCTGCGCACCACGCGGGCGCTGCCCTGGCGCCGCCCCATCGCCTCCCTGAACTACCTGCTGACCTCGCACGTGTGGCGGCAGGACCACAACGGCTTCTCCCACCAGGACCCCGGCTTCATCGACCACATCCTCAACAAGGCGCCCGAGGTCGTGCGGGTCTACCTGCCGCCGGACGCCAACACCCTGCTGTCGACCGCCGAGCACGTGCTGCACAGCCGCGACTACGTCAACGTGGTCGTCGCCGGCAAGCAGCCCTGCTTCGACTGGCTCGACCTCGACGCCGCCCGCGCCCACTGCGCCCGCGGCGCGGGAGTCTGGCAGTGGGCGGGCACCGAGGACGGCACCCGCGAACCGGACGTCGTCCTCGCCTGCGCGGGGGACGTGCCCACCCAGGAGGTGCTGGCCGCCGCCTCACTGATCCGCCGTCATCTGCCCGAGCTGGCCGTACGGGTGGTCAACGTGGTCGACCTCGCGCGGCTGGTGCCCAAGGACGAGCATCCGCACGGCATGGCGGACCCGGAGTACGACGCGCTCTTCACCCGCGACAAGCCGGTGATCTTCGCCTACCACGGCTACCCGTGGCTCATCCACCGGCTCGCCTACCGCCGCACCGGCCACGCCCACCTGCACGTGCGCGGCTACAAGGAGATCGGCACCACGACCACGCCCTTCGACATGGTCGTCCGCAACGACCTCGACCGCTTCCGGCTGGTCATGGACGTCATCGACCGCGTGCCGGGACTCGCGGTGCGGGCCGCGCCGGTACGCCAGCTGATGGAGGACGCCCGGCTGCGGCACCACGCGTGGATCCGCGAGCACGGCGTGGACCTGCCCGAGGTCACCGAGTGGACGTGGCCGGGACGGTGACCGGCTGACCCGCGGGCGACCGTCAGCCGTCCTTCACGGCGCGCCGCCCGCGGCCGACGCGGGCGGCGCGCCCTGCTCCGCCTCCCCGAACCGCGCCAGGACCAGTGCCCCCGCGATCGACAGCACGAAGCCGAGCACGGCGAGCGGGGCCCGGTCGTGCCGAGTGGAGTCCCCCAGCCACACCACCCCGAACAGCGCGGGCCACAGGGACTCGGTGATGACCATCGCCGCCGTCGCGGCGGTCACCGAGCCCGCCTGGAGGGCGTCGACGAGGAAGACGAAGCCGGTGATCCCCGAGATGACGACGGCGTACGTCGCCGGGTCCGCGAGCAGTTCGCCCACCTCGAACCCGATCAGCATCCGTACCGCGACCGCCACGACGCCGAAGCCGAGCCCCGCCACGGCGCCGAGCACCGCCGCCCTGCTCCGCGTCACACGGCGGTCCACGATCCGGCCGGCGACCGCCAGCACGACCGCCGTGACGAGGATCGCCAGCCGCAGCCGCAGGTCCCCCTCGCCCCCGCCGTCCCGGCCCGCGGAGACCGCCAGCACCGCGAGCCCGACGCACACCGCGCCGACCGCCGTCCACTCCGCCGCACGCAACCGCACCTTCAGCAGCACCGCCGCCACGACCGCGGTGACCGCGAGCGAGGACGCCAGCGCCGCCTCGACCACGAACAGCGCCAGGGACCGCAGCGCGACCAGCTCCGCCGCGAAGCCCAGCGCGTCCATCCCGACGCCCGCGACGAACGGCCAGCACCGCAGTGCCGCCAGCAGCGTCCGCGCGCCCGAGCACGGCGCCCCGGGCGAGCCGGCGGCGGCCCGGCGCGCGCCCATGGCCTGTATCACCGTCGCCGTCCCCATCAGGACGGCGGCACACAGAGCGAAGGCGATACCCGGTCCCATGCACGGACCGTAACGGCCGGAGGCGGGCGGCCGGTGCGACCGCCACGCGTCATCCCCTGCTCGCCGAAGGCGACGAGCAGCACGGCGACGCCGACCGCCAGCCGGGCGACGGAGTCCCCGGGCAGCCCCGGTGCAGACGCCCGCCGGCGGGCCGGTCACCCCATCGGAGGATCGGGAATGCCGCCTTTGCAGCGATATGCTCCCCGTGGGGCGATGGTTGACGACGTGCAAGGAGAAGGCAGTGGTGAAGAGTTGGCGCGCGGTGGCGGTCGTCCTGGTGCTTGCGGCGGCGGGGTTCCTGGTGTCCTGCGACGCGGGCGGCGACGGGGCACCCGGTGCCGACGTCACCGGCCGCGTCGTCCCCTCGGGGGAAGGGTCGCCCGGCGGCGCGACGGGCGGGTCCTCCCCGCACTCCTACGAGATCTCCGGCGCGAAGGCGCTCGACGTGCGCAATGAGAACGGCTCCGTGCGGATCACCGTGGGGAGCGGGCCGATGTCGGTGACCGAGACCCTGGAGTACGGCGCCGTGAAGCCGGCCACCCGTCATCGGGTCGAAGGCGGCACCCTGAGGCTGGTCGGCTCCGGGTGCGGGAACAGCCGGCCGTGCAAGGTCGACTACGTCGTCAGGGTGCCCCCCGCGACGCCCGTCACCGTCAGGGTGGACAACGGGGAGGTCGAGGCGGACGGCGTCACCGGCGCGGTCGACCTCGGCACGGGCAACGGCAGCGTCACCGGCACCGCGCTGGGCGCCCGCCGGGCGTCCCTGACGAGCGAGAACGGCACGGTCGAGGCGACCTTCGCGGTCGCACCGCAGGAGGTCACCACCACGACCGAGAACGGCATGGTCACCGTCACCGTGCCGCCCGGAACCGCCTACGACGTGCGGGCCCGGACCGGCGTCGGCATGAGGCAGGTGAGCGTGCCGACCGATCCGTCGTCGTCCCGCAGGATCACCGCCACCACCGAGAACGGCATGGTCACGGTGCAGACGGGCTGACCGCCCGCCCGGGGCGCCGGGCGGCGCGCCCCGGGACCGGTGACGGGTCAGCCGCGGACGGCCCCCTCGGTCGCGCCCGCGATGAAACCCCGGGCGAAGAGCGCGAAGACCAGCACCAGGGGTGCGGAGGCGATGAGCACGGCGGCCATCACGACGCTGTAGTCGGTGGAGCGGCCGACGTTGAGCTGGGCCAGGGCGACCTGGAGCGTGATGTGCTCGGGGTTGACCAGGGCGATCAGCGGCCAGACGTAGTCGTTCCAGGCGTTGACGAAGGCGTAGATGCCGAGGAACGCCAGCGCCGGGCGGATCATCGGCAGCACCACGTGCCAGTACTGGCGCAGGAAGCCGCAGCCGTCCATGCGGGCGGCGTCGAGGAGTTCGTCGGGGACGCCCCCGCTGACGTACTGGCGCAGCCAGAAGATGCCGAAGGCGTTGGCCAGCGCGGGCGGGATGAGCGCCTTGAGCGTGCCCAGCCAGCCCAGGTGCATCATGATCAGGTACTGCGGGATGATCGCCAGCTGCAGCGGCAGCATCATGAAGACGAGCAGCACCCCGAAGAGCCACTTGCGCCCGGGGAAGTCGAACTTGGCGAAGGCGAAGGCCGCGATCGAGTCGACGAGGAGCACGAGCACGGTCGAGACGCAGGCGACGGCCAGCGTGTTGAGCATCGAGCCGAAGAAGTCGATGCTGTCGAGCACCGTGCGGACGTTGTCCAGCAGGTGCGGGCCGAAGGAGACCTTGGGCGGCGTGCGGTAGATGTCGCGGGTGGTGTTGGTCGCCATGACGATCGTCCAGTAGAACGGGAAGACCGAGACGAGGACCGCGACGATCAGCACGAGGTGCGCGGTGAGCCCCTTGGGGCGCAGCGACCGTGTGGTGCGCGTCATGACTTCCTCCCGCGCTGTACGAGGCGCCAGTTGACGACGACGAGCACGAGGATGAGCACGAAGAACGCCCAGACGATGGCGGCCCCGTAGCCGAAGTCGTTGTTGGAGAACGCCGATTGGTAGAAGTAGAGCAAGGTGGTCAGACCCGCCTGGCCGGGGCCGCCGAGATTGGCGTTGGCCGCGTTGCTCCCGAAGAGGACCTGCGGCTCGGTGAAGCTCTGCAGGCCGTTGACGGTCGAGATGACGACCGTGAACAGGATGACCGGGCGCAGGATCGGGATCGTGATGCGCAGGAAGGTCCGCACCGGCCCGGCCCCGTCGATCCGCGCCGCCTCGTAGACCTCGCCGGGGATGGCCTGCATCCCCGCCAAGTAGATGATCATGTTGTACCCGGTCCACTGCCAGGTCATCAGCAGCGCGATGACCAGCTTGATGGTCCACGGATTGCTCATCCACTGGACCTCGGGCAGGCCGGCCATGTGCAGGATCGCGTTGACCAGGCCGAAGTTGTTGCTGAAGACCGCCCCGAAGAAGATCGCGATGGCGACGATCGAGGTGACGTTCGGCAGGAAGAGCGCGATCCGGTAGAAGGACTTGAAGCGCCGCACGGAGTTGAGCAGCGTGGCCAGCACCAGCGCCCCCAGGAGCGTCGGCACCGTCGACAGCACCCAGATGGCCAGGGTGTTGCGGATCGACAGCCAGAAGACCGGGTCGTCCATCAGGAAGCGGAACTGCTGCAACCCGACGAACTGCATCTCGCCGATGCCGTCCCAGCGGTGGAAGGCCAGGTAGAGCGAGTAGAACACCGGCCAGAGCATGAAGACGCCGAAGACCAGGTAGAACGGCGAGATCGCCAGGTACTGCGGCCAGAAGGACAGTGCACCGCGCCGGGCGGCCCGCGCCGCCGGCTGCGGCAGGTGGTGCGCGGGCGCGGAGCGGCGTGGACGCAGGCGCGGCCGCCCCGGGCCGCCGCCGGTGGCGTCCACCGCGACGGAGCCGGGGCCGGTGGTCGGAGGCGCCGCCATGTCAGCGCACGCCCTGCCGCTGCGCGATCTGCTTTGCCTGGGCCACGGCGTCCTTCCAGGCGTCGTCCGGCTTCTTGCCCTTGGTCTCGACGTTGGTCAGTTCGGTCTTGTACGTCGCCATCAGGGCCGCGTCCGCCGGGGCCTCGTAGGCCGCCGGGATCGCCTTGGCGGCCGGCCCGAAGACGTCGATGGTCTTCTGGCCGCCGAAGTACGGATCGCCGGCGGTCATCTGCGGCATCGCGTAGGCCGCGGGGGCGGCCGGGAAGATCGCGGCGTCGGCGAAGCCGCGGGCGTCGTTGGCGGGGCTCAGCAGCCAACTCACGACCTTGAAGGCCTGCTCGGGGTTGCGGCACTGGCGGGGCAGCGCCAGGAACGAGCCGCCGAGGTTGGACGGGCCGCCCGGCATCGGGGCCACGCGCCACTTGCCCTTGGAGTCGGGGGCGGCGGAGGAGATGTCCAGGGCGTGCCAGGCGGCGCCGAGTTCGGTCGCCAGCGTGCCCTTGGCGATGGCCGCGTTCCAGCTGTTGTCGTTGATCTTGGCGTCGAGCCCGAGCTCGTACGGCCGCACGGCCAGGTCCCAGGCGGCACGGATGTGGTCCTGGTCGCCGACGAAGTGGTTGCCGGTGTCGATGAAGCGCTGCGTGCCCTGGCCGACGGCGATGTCGAAGACCGCGCTCGCGCTGTTGATCAGCGACGCCGACGGCACCGCCTTGTGCAGCTCCCGGCCCGCGGCCAGCCAGTCGTCCCAGGTCTTGATCTGCGCCGCGACCTGCTCCGGCTCGGAGGGCAGCCCGGCCTGCTCGAAGAAGTCCGCGCGGTAGAACATCGCGGTGGGGCCGATGTCGATCGGGAAGCCGATCTGCCGGCCGTCCTCGCTGCGCGCCAGCTTGGTCTTCCACTCCAGGTACTGCGGGGCCACGTCCTTGAAGCCCAGGTCGTTGAGGTCCAGGAAGCGGTTGGCATTGGGCAGGAAGGAGGCCATGTCCTCGCCCTTGATGCCGGTGATGTCGGGCACGGACTGGCCCCCGGTCAGCGTCGTGAGCAGCTTCTGCTTGAAGTCGCCGCCTATCTGCGCGGACTTCAGGGTCACTTCGGTGAAGTGCGCCTCGGCGTCCTTGACAACCTTGTCACTCAGCCCGCCGCCCCAGTACCAGAGCGTGAGGTTCTTGCCGTTCCTGGTGCCGCCCGCTCCGCCGCCACCGCACGCGGCGGTGAGGCCGGCGGCCGCGGCGGTGAGCACGGTCGCCTGCAGGAATCGTCTGCGGGAAAGGTCCACGGGGTTCTCCTACTGCTCGGGCTGATCGGCGTGGTGCGGGCCGGCGGCGGTCGTCGCGGCGGCCGGCACGGTGTGGTCGAGGAAGGCGTAGGCGGAGCGCAGGTCGTCGTTGCCGGGGGAGTCGCGCACGGACCGCCACCAGCGGTCGACGGCGGCCACGTCCGGTGCGGCGGCGGCGCCACCGATCCGCCGCACGGACAGCGCGGCGACGAGGTTGGCGAAACGCAGCCGGTCGGCGAGCGGCCGGCCGGCCAGGGTGGCGGCGACCAGCCCGGCCCCGAAGACGTCGCCGGCGCCGGTGGTGTCGACGGCGTCCACCGGCAGTCCGGCCACCGACGCGCTCTCGCCCGTCGTGGAGTCCACCGCCAGCGCGCCCCCGGCGCCGTCGGTGACCACGGCGAGCGGTACCAGGTCGGCCAGCCGGGACAGCGCCGCCCGCGGGGTGCCGGTGCGGGTGTAGGCCATCGCCTCCTCGGCGTTGGGCATGAAGGCGTGGCACAGGGCGAGCTGTTCCAGCACCGCCGGGCTCCAGCGCTCCGAGGGGTCCCAGCCGACGTCGGCGAAGACTAGGGTGCCCGCCGCGTGCGCGCGCCCCACCCACTCCAGCGGCTCGGCGCCGATGTGGGCGATCGCGGCCCGGCTGGGCGGCGGTTCGCCGATCATCGCGTCCGGGCCGAGCGGCGGCTCCTGGCCGTGGGTGACCAGCGCCCGGTCGCCGTCGTACGCGAGCGAGACGGTCACCGGGGTCGGCCACCCGGCGAAGCGGCGCGAGCGGGAGAGGTCGACGCCCTCGGTGACGGACAGCTCGTGCCACAGGTGCGTGCCGAGCAGGTCCTCGCCGAAGGCCGCGGACAGCGACGTGCGCAGCCCCAGCCTGCTCAGCGCGACCGCGAAGTTGGCGATCCCGCCGGGGGACGTGCCCATGCCCTTGGTCCACACCTCGGCGCCCGGGGTGGGAGCCGAGGGGAGCCCGGTGAAACCCAGGTCGAAGAAGAGCAGCCCTGACAGGAAGACATCGGCTGCCTCCTCCCGGGTGCTGCCGGCGTGTGTCGACCGCGGCATTGCGACCTACCTCTCCAGGGGCACCGGCGCGGGGCGCCCGGTGCTTCGTGTCCCCCCGGTCCAGGCCCGGACGGGGGGACGCCCCGGCCTGAAGTAGGCAAGAGCTTGCATGCTGTGCAGTGGTTTGACAAGGGTCAATCACAAACCTGCTCGACTTTGATTGACTTTGCAGAGAGCCCGGGTAGGGTTCGTGTCATGCTCCCCGACCGACGACATGAGCTGATCCTCCGTGCGCTGCGGGCGGACGGCCCCACCTCGGTGACCGTGCTGGCCGAGCGGATCGGCGCCAGCCAGGCCACGATCCGCCGCGACCTCATCCAGCTCGAGGACGAGGGCCTGCTGAAGCGGGTCTACGGCGGTGCGGTCCCGCTGACCGGCGAGGACGACCCGTTCCCGGACGTCGCCGCCGTCCGCGTCGAGGCCAAGGACGCCATCGCCGTCCGCTGCGCCGAGATCATCAAGGACGGCGAGACCGTGCTGCTGGACATCGGGACCACCGCACTGCGGGTCGCCCGGCACCTGCGCGGCCGCTCGCTCACGGTGATCACCAGCAACCTCGCGGTCTACGAGGAGCTGCAGGACGAGAAGGACGTCCAGCTGGTGCTGCTCGGCGGGGTCGTGCGCCGCGAGTACCGCTCCCTGGTCGGCTTCCTCACCGAGGACAACCTGCGCCAGGTCCGGGCCGACCGGCTGGTCCTGGGCACCAGCGGCATCCGCCCGGGCGGGCAGATACTGGACACGACCGCCGTGGAGGTGCCCGTCAAACGGGCCATGATCGCGGCGAGCGACCAGGTGGTGCTCGCGGCGGACGCCGGGAAGTTCCCCGGCACCGGCATGGCCCGTGTGTGCGGGCCCGAGGACATCGACGTCGTGGTGACCAACGCCCCGGCGGACGCGACGACCCGGACCTCGCTGCGCGAGGCGGGGGTGGAGGTGGTCGAGGTATGAGGCTCACGATTCTCGGTGGTGGCGGCTTCCGCGTCCCGCTGGTCTACCGCGCCTTGCTGGAGGACCGTGCGGCGGGCCGCGTCACCCACGTGACCCTGCACGACCTGGACCCCGGACGCCTGGACGCCATCGTCCGGGTGCTGCGGCAGCAGGCGCAGGGATACCCCGACGCGCCCGGGGTCACCGTCACCACCGACCTCGACGCGGCCGTCACCGGCGCCGACTTCGTGTTCTCCGCGATCCGCGTCGGCGGCCTCGCCGGACGGGTCGTCGACGAGCGCGTCGCCCTCGACGAGGGCGTCCTCGGCCAGGAGACGGTCGGCCCCGGCGGCATCGCGTACGGGCTGCGCACCATCCCTGTCGCCGTCGACATCGCGCGCCGCATCGCGCGGCTGGCGCCCGACGCCTGGGTCATCAACTTCACCAACCCCGCCGGCATGGTCACCGAGGCCATGTCCCACCACCTCGGCGACCGCGTCATCGGCATCTGCGACTCGCCCGTCGGCCTCGGCAGGCGGGTGGCGCGCGCCCTGGGCGTCGACGCCGGCCGCGCCTGGTTCGACTACGCGGGCCTGAACCACCTCGGCTGGCTGCGGGCGGTGCGCGTGGACGGCGTCGACCTGCTCCCGCGCCTGCTGGCCGACGAGGCGGCGCTCACCTCCTTCGAGGAGGGCAAGCTCTTCGGCGCCGACTGGCTGCGCACCCTCGGCTCGGTGCCCAACGAGTACCTGAACTACTACTACTCCAACCGGGAGACCGTCGCCGCCGCGCGCGACGCCGAGCACACCCGCGGCGCCTTCCTCCTGGAGCAGCAGCAGCGCTTCTACGAGACGATGCGCGCCCCGGGCACCGAGCCCTTCGCGGCCTGGGACGCCACCCGCCTGGAGCGCGAGACCACCTACGGCGCCGACGTGCGGGAGGCCGCGGGAGCCGGCGAACGCGACTCGTGCGACCTGGAGTCCGGCGGCTACGAGAAGGTCGCCCTCGCCCTGATGCGGGCCATCGCCCTCGACGAGCGCACCACGCTGATCCTCAACGTCCGCAACCGCCGCGCCCTGGAGCCGCTCGACGCCGAGGCCGTCGTGGAGGTGCCCTGCCACGTGGACGCCAACGGCGCCCGCCCGATCGTCGGCGATCCGCTGCCCGGCCACGCCGTCGGCCTGGTCACCTCCGTCAAGGCCGTCGAGCGCGACGTCATCCGTGCCGCCACCACCGGCGAGCGCGCCGCCGCCCTGCGCGCCTTCGCGCTCCACCCGCTCGTCGACTCCGTCGCCGTCGCCCAGCGTCTGCTCGACGGCTACCGCAAGCACGTACCCGACCTCGCCTACCTCCGGGACTGAGGGGAACAGCACCCATGCACGACGACCGCAAGCAGGTCGAGGCGCGCCTCGACCGCGTCCTCGAACAGCGCATCCGCCCCGCGGTGTACGCCGCGTCGGTGCCGCTGACGCTCACCGCGTGGCACGTGGACGGCGAACCGGTGCCGGTGGGCGAGGCGCTGGCCGCCGGGTACGTGCCCTTCGCGGTCGGCGACCGCTGGGGCACCCCCTGGTCGACCAGCTGGATACGCGCCCAGGGCACCGTCCCCGCGGAATGGGCCGGCCGGCGCGTCGAGGCCGTCTTCGACCTCGGCTTCATCGGCGACTGGCCCGGCGGCCAGGCCGAGGCCCTGGTGCACGACGCCTCCGGCACCCCGGTCAAGGGCATCGAGCCGCGCAACCAGTACGTGCCCGTCGCGAACCCCGCGGCCGGCGGCGAGCCGGTGGAACTGCTGCTGGAGGCCGCCGCCAATCCCGACATCCTGGCCAAGGGCTTCCTGCCGACCCCGCTCGGCGACCGGCTCACCGCGCCCGCGGAACCGCTGTACACGATGGCCCGCGCGGACCTCGCCGTGCTCGACGAGGACGTGTGGCACCTCGTCCTCGACATCGAGGTCGCGGGCGAACTGATGCGTGAGCTGTCCACGGCCGAGCCGCGCCGCCACGAACTGCTGCGCGCCCTGGAGCGGATGCTCGACGCCCTCGACATCGCGGACGTCGCCGGCACCGCCGCCGCGGCCCGCGCGGAACTCGCCGGGGCGCTGTCCCGGCCCGCCCACGCCAGCGCCCACACGCTGTCCGCGGTCGGCCACGCCCACATCGACAGCGCATGGCTGTGGCCGCTGCGTGAGACCAAGCGCAAGACCGCCCGCACCTTCTCCAACGTCACCGCGCTCGCCGCCGACTACCCGGAGCTGGTCTTCGCCTGCTCCCAGGCCCAGCAGTACGCCTGGGTCAAGGAGCGCAACCCCGAGGTGTACCGCCGCATGCAGGAGGCGGCGAAGGCCGGCAACTGGGTGCCGGTCGGCGGCATGTGGGTGGAGGCCGACGGCAACCTGCCGGGCGGCGAGGCGATGGCCCGCCAGCTGATCCACGGCAAGCGCTTCTTCGCCGAGGAGTTCGGCGTCGAGTGCCGGGGTGTGTGGCTGCCCGACTCCTTCGGCTACACCGGCGCCTACCCGCAGATCGCCCGGCTGGCCGGGATGGACTGGTTCCTCACCCAGAAGATCTCGTGGAACCAGACGAACAAGATGCCGCACCACACCTTCTGGTGGGAGGGCATCGACGGGACCCGCATCTTCACGCACTTCCCGCCCGTCGACACCTACAACGCGGTGTTCTCCGGCGAGGAGATGGCCCACGCCGTGCGCAACTACGCCGACAAGGGCGGCGGCACGCGTTCCCTGGTCCCCTTCGGCCACGGTGACGGCGGGGGCGGCCCCACCCGCGAGATGCTGGAGAAGGCCCGGCGTCTGCGCGACCTGGAGGGCTCGGCCAAGGTCGTCGTCCAGGACCCGGACACCTTCTTCCGCGAGGCCCGGGAGGAGTACGAGGACGCCCCGGTGTGGTCCGGCGAGCTCTACCTGGAGCTGCACCGCGCCACCTACACCAGCCAGGCCCGCACCAAGTCCGGCAACCGGCGGGGCGAGCACCTGCTGCGCGAGGCCGAGCTGTGGGCCGCCACGGCCGCGCTGCGCGACCCCTCGTACGCCTACCCGTACGAGGACCTCGACCGGCTGTGGAAGACGGTCCTGCTCCACCAGTTCCACGACATCCTGCCCGGCTCCTCCATCGCCTGGGTGCACCGCGAGGCCGAGGCGACCTACGCCCGCCTGAAGGAGGAGCTGGAGGCGATCACCGCCACCGCCGCCGCGGTGGTGGCCGGCGACCCCGGCACGGGGCCGTCGGCGCCGTGGGTGTTCAACACCTCACCGCGGCCCCGGGCGGAGGTCGTCGCGGTGCCGGCGGCGCCGGACGGAGCCGGAGGCCAGCCGCTTGCCGACGGGCGGGTGGCGGTCTTCGCCGAGCTTCCGGCCTCCGGGGCGGGGCCGGTCGTGGCGGGTGAGCCGGGCGGCAAGGTGACCGTCACCGGCCGTGTCCTGGACAACGGGCTGGTCCGCGTCGAACTCGACGACGACGGGCTGCTCACCTCGGTGTTCGACCTGACCGCCGGCCGCGAGGTGCTCGCCCCCGGCGCGCGCGGCAACCTGCTGCGGCTCCACACCGACCTGCCCAACCAGTGGGACGCCTGGGACATCGACCGGCACTACCGCCGCCAGTACACCGACCTGACGGCCGCGGACGCGATCACCGTCGTGGAGGAGGGCCCGCTCGTCGGCGCCATCCGCGTCGAGCGGTCCTTCGGGGCCTCCCGCCTCGCGCAGACCGTACGGCTGCGCGCCGGCAGCCCGCGGATCGACTTCGAGACGGAGATCGACTGGCACGAGAGCGAGAAGATCCTCAAGGCGGCCTTCCCGCTGGACGTGCACGCCGACCGGAGCGCCGCCGAGATCCAGTTCGGGCACGTCTTCCGGCCCACGCACACCAACACCAGCTGGGACGCGGCCCGTTTCGAGGTCTTCTGCCACCGCTGGGTGCACGTCGCCGAGCCCGGGTACGGCGTGGCCGTGCTCAACGACTCGACCTACGGGCACGATGTCGGCCGCGCCTCCCGCGAGGACGGCGGCACCACCACGACGCTGCGGCTCAGCCTGGTCCGGGCGCCCCGCGTGCCCGATCCGCACGCCGACCAGGGCACGCACCGCATGACGTACGCGCTGCTGCCCGGCGCGGCCGTGGAGGACGCCGTGGCGGGCGGCTACGAGCTCAACCTGCCGCTGCGCGTCACCGCCGGGGCCGCGGGCGCCGGGCCGGCCGCGCCCCTGGTGACCCTCGACGGCACGCGGGCCGCGATCGAGGCGGTCAAGCTCGCCGACGACCGCTCCGGCGACGTGGTCGTCCGGCTGTACGAGTCGCTCGGCGGGCGCGCCGCGACCACCCTGCGCGCCTCGTTCCCGGTGGAGCGGGTGCAGGTGACCGACCTGCTGGAACGCCCGCTGGAGGGGGAGAGCGCGCAGCTCGGGCCCGACGGAGGGATCCGGGTGTCCCTGCGGCCGTTCCAGATCCTCACCCTGCGTCTGACGCCGCGCGCGTAGCCGCCCCACCGCCCGGAACGGTCCGGCCACCGGCCACCCGCCCGACCGTTCCGGGCCGTCCGGGGCGCGCGCACCACGCCCGCCCCGGACGACGTACCGCCCGGCCGTCACCCCCGTGCCGTCGCAGCGGACCCCCGTCCTCCCCGGCGCCGATCGCGCCGCACCGCGGGCCCCGACCCGCGGCCGCCGGGCCACCCCCGGCGACGCCGCCCCGGTCCTCGTCCCCACGCGGCCCGCCGTCACCGCGCCCCACCGCGAACCGACCGCTCCCGGGAGGGAACCCCCATGCAGGACCGCCGCCCCGCAAGCGCAGAGCCCGCCGTTCCGATCGACCCGTGGGACGCCCCCGAGCTGACCGGATGGCGTCGGCTGCCCATGCACGCCGTCGTCCGCCCCGACGCGCCCCGCGTACCGCTGGACGGGCGCTGGCGCTTCCAGCTGCTGCCCACCCCGCGCACCCCGCTCGCCGGCCGCTGGGCGGAGACGGACGTGCCCGGCTGCTGGACCGTCCAGGACTTCGACGACATCCACGGCGTGCGCGACCTGCCGCACTACACCAACGTGACGATGCCCTTCCCCGACCTGCCGCCCTCACCGCCTGCGGGGCGCAACCCGACCGGAGTGTACGAGCGGGAGGCCGACGTACCCGCCGACTGGGCGGGGCGGCGGGTCGTGCTCCACGTCGGGGCCGCCGAGAGCGTGCTGATCGCGCACGTCAACGGCACCGCCGTCGGGGTGGGCAAGGACTCCCACCTCGCCTCGGAGTTCGACGTCACGCACGCGGTGCGCCCGGGGGAGCGCAACACCGTGCGCCTGACGGTCGTCAAGTGGTCCGACGCGACCTTCCTGGAGGACCAGGACCAGTGGTGGCACGGCGGCATCACCCGCTCCGTCCACCTCTACGCCACCGACCCGCTCCACCTGGCGGACGTGGGGATCACGGCCGTGCCCGGCGGCACCCTCGACGTCGCGGTCCGGGTCCGCAGCGGGGAGGGCGCCCTCCCGGCGGGCTGGAGCGTGTCCGGACTGCTGTGCACCCCGGACGGCATCCTGCGGCTCCCCGCCGACGAGGCCTTCGCGCGGGCCAACGTCGCGAGCGAGCGCGTCTCGGACTTCCTCGGCGAGGCCCGCATCCGGGCCACGGTGCCCGGTGTCCGGCCGTGGAGCGCCGAGACGCCGCACCTGTACGACCTGACCGTGCGGCTGCACCGGGCGGACGGCAGCGTGGCCGACGAGTCCCGCCACCGCGTCGGGTTCCGCCGCGTGGAGATCTCCGGGGCCGACCTGCTGGTCAACGGCGTCCGGGTCTACTTCCGCGGGGTCAACCGGCACGACTTCCACCCCCTGACCGGGCGCGTGGTCGACGCCGAGGAGATGCGGGCCGACCTGTGCCTGATGAAGCGGCACGGCTTCAACGCGGTGCGCACCGCGCACTACCCGCCCGACCCGGCCCTGCTCTCCCTCGCCGACGAACTCGGCCTGTACGTCGTGGACGAGGCCGACATCGAGACCCACGACCACGCCCACGAACTGGCCGACGACCCCCGCTACCTGGGGGCGTTCACCGACCGGGTGGCCCGGATGGTGCTGCGCGACCGCAACCACCCCAGTGTCGTCGTCTGGTCGCTGGGCAACGAGAGCGACTACGGCGCCCACCACGACGCCGCCGCGGGCTGGCTGCGGCGCACCGACCCGACCCGGCCCGTGCAGTACGAGGGCGCGATCAAGGACGCCTGGGAGGAGGCGCAGTCCGCGAGCGACATCATCTGCCCGATGTACGCCTCCATCGAGGAGATCACGGCCGGTCCGCACTCCAAGCCATTGATCCTGTGCGAGTACTCGCACGCGATGGGCAACAGCAACGGCTCCCTGGCCGACTACTGGCGGGCCATCGAGTCCACCCCGGGCCTGCAGGGCGGCTTCGTCTGGGAGTTCCGGGACCACGGCATCCTCCAGCGGCTCACCGGGGAGGGGGCCGGCCGCCCGGCCGGGCCCGACGCCCCCGCTGACGCGTACGCCGACGGGGTGACCGCCCCCGGCTACCGCTGGGCGTACGGCGGCGACTTCGGCGACACGCCGCACGACGGCGCCTTCTGCGCCGACGGCCTGGTCCTGCCCGACCGGACGCCCAAGCCCGCGATGGCCGAGCACCGCGAGATCGCCGCCCCGCTGCGGCTGGAGCTCACCCCCGACCGCCGCGAGGCGCGGATCACCAACCGGCAGCACTTCGCGGGCCTGGCGTGGCTGAGCGCGCGGTGGCACATCGGCGACTCCGGCACCGCCCCCGCCCGGCTCCCGGACCTCGCGCCGGGGGAGAGCGCGGTGGTGCCGCTGCCCACCAGCCTGCTGCCGCACGGCGACTCGCACCTGACGCTGCGCGTCACGACGGCGCAGGACCTGCCGTGGGCGCCGCGCGGCACGCTCGTGTGCGCCCCGCAGGTGGTGCTCGCCGAGGACCACCGGGACCTGCTCAGCCGGGCGGGCGCCGTGCTCGCCGCGGACGGGGCCGGGGCCGTGGAGCTCGACGACGCCGGACTGCTCCGGCATCCGCTGCTCACCGCCCCGCCCGTGCTGACGCTGTGGCGGGCCCCCACCGACAACGACGAGTGGGGCGGCATCGCCGCTCGCTGGCGCGCCTGGGGCCTGCACGCGCTGGAACGCACCCTGGTGTCGGTCGGCAGGGAGGGCGCGAGCGTGGTGGTGCGCTCGGCGTACGCGACGGACGGCGCGGGCACCGTCGGCCACGAGCAGGTCCTCACGCCGCTGCCGAACGGAGGGTTGCTCGTCGACGAGACCGCGGTGCTGCCGGAGGCGCTGACCGACCTGCCGCGGGTCGGCACGGTCTTCGAGACCGTGGCGGGGCTCGACACACTGGAATGGTTCGGGCGGGGCCCCGGCGAGACGTACCCCGACCGGTGCGCGGGTGCGACCGTGGGGCTCCACCGGGCGGACGTGGACGCGTTGTTCACGCCGTACCTGAGGCCGCAGGAGAGCGGCGGGCGGCACGACGTGCGGCGCTTCACCCTCACCGGGGCCGCGGCCGCGCCGGGGATCGCCGTCCATCTGGACGTGCCGCGCCAGGTGAGCGTCACCCGCTACCGTGCCGCGGACCTCACGGCCGCCGCCCACCACGACGAACTCGTGCCGCGCGCCGCGTGCGTGGTCCACCTGGACGCCGCCCACCGCGGGGTCGGCACCGCCTCCTGCGGCCCCGACACCCTGCCGGCGTACCGGGTGGGCCCGGGTACCCACCGCTGGTCCTGGACGCTGCAGCCGCTCTGACGGGCGGTCAACACGACGCGCGGAGCGGGGACTTCCAAATTGGTGCAGACCATTGACCCCATTGGTCTAGTCCTTCTAGGGTGTCCCCGCATCCACGCGCGCTCACGACCGCTTCCTCACCAGAGGTGACTCCATGCCCAGACAGCAGGGATCACGGTTCCGCAGAACCCTGGTCGGCCTCGTCGCCGCCGGCACGGCGCTGCTCACCGCGAGCCTGGTCACCGGCCCCGCCGCGGCCCAGCCGGCACCCGCGGCGGCGTCCCACGGCCACCACGCCCCGCACACCACGGGAGCCACGTCGAAAGTCGTCGGCTACTTCATCGACTGGGGCGTCTACGCCCGCGACTACCACGTCAAGAACATCGTCACCTCGGGCGCGGCCTCGCGGCTCACCCACATCAACTACGCCTTCGGCAACGTGAGCGACGGCAAGTGCGCCGTCGGCGACGAGTGGGCCGACTACCAGAAGCCCTACGACGCGGCCGGCAGCGTCGACGGCGTCGCCGACAGCACCGCGGACGGCGCGCTGCACGGCAACTTCAACCAGCTGCGCAAGCTCAAGAAGCAGTACCCGGACATCAAGGTCCTGTGGAGCTTCGGCGGCTGGAGCTGGTCGCCCGGCTTCACCCAGGCCGCGGCCGACCCGAAGGCCTTCGCCGACTCCTGCTACGACCTCGTCGAGGACCCGCGGTGGGCCGACGTCTTCGACGGCATCGACATCGACTGGGAGTACCCCAACGCCTGCGGCATGTCCTGCGACACCAGCGGCCCGACCGCGTACAAGGACCTGATGGCCGCGGTGCGCCACCGCTTCGGCAAGAAGAACCTGGTCACCGCCGCCATCACCGCCGACGCCTCGGACGGCGGCAAGATCGACGCCGCCGACTACGCGGGCGCCGCGAAGTACGTCAACTGGTACAACCCGATGACCTACGACTACTTCGGCACGTGGTCGGCCACCGGCCCGACCGCCCCCCACTCGCCGCTCACCTCCTACCGCGGCATCCCGGAGAAGACCTCCAACGCGGCGGCGACCATCCACAAGCTGCGCGGCCTCGGCATCCCGGCCCGCAAGCTCCTGCTGGGCCTCGGCTTCTACGGCCGCGGCTGGACCGGTGTGACGCAGACGGCGCCCGGCGGCGACGCCACCGGCCCCGCCCCCGGCACCTGGGAGGCGGGCAGCGAGGACTACAAGGTGCTCAAGACCCGCTGCCCGGCCACGCGCGTGGTCGCCGGCACCGCGTACGCCCGCTGCGGCGACGAGTGGTGGAGCTACGACACACCGCTCACCCTCCGGGGCAAAGCGGCCTGGGCGAAGTCACAGGGCCTCGGCGGCGCCTTCTTCTGGGAGCTGAGCGGGGACACCACCAAGGGTGAGCTGATCAACGCGCTCGGCCGCGGCCTGCGCTGATCCCACCGCACGTACGCCGGGAGGCCCGGCCGCCACGGGGGCGGCCGGTCCTCCCGGCGTTCTGCTTCAGCGCGCGGCGCCGAAGTCCTGCGTCCAGTAGTTGCCGGGCTGCGTCAGCGCGATCCCTATTTCCTTGAAGGAGCAGTCCAGTATGTTCCGCTTGTGACCGGGGCTGGCCATCCAGGCGCTCATCACGCTGGAGGCGGAGGAGTAGCCGTAGGCCACGTTCTCGCCGTAGCTGCTCCAGTTGTAGCCCACCGAGGAGATGCGGTCGGCGGGTGACGAACCGTCGGAGCCGGTGTGCGACATGTTCTGGTGCGAGGCCATGTCCTTGCTGTGGTCCTGCGCGGCCTCGTTCAGCTTGGCGTTGACCTTCAGGGCCGTGCAGCCGGCCTTGGCCCGCTCCTGGTTCACCAGGTCGAGCACGGTGGCCGAGGCTCCCGTCAGCGTGGCGCCCGAACCCGCGGCCGGGGAGGCCGGTGCGGCGGACGGTGCCGACGAAGGTGCCGACGAGGGCGCGGACGAGGGCGCCGACGAGGGCGCGGAGGCGGGGGCCGAGGGTGCGGCGGAGGGTGCCCAGGACGGCTTCCCGCCCCACTGGCCGCCCTGCGTCCACGTCCCGTCGGCGGACCCGTTCCAGGACCCGCCCCACGACGCGTGGTTCCAGCGGCCCTGGCCCTGGGCCTGGCCCTGGCCACCCTGGCCCTGGGACCCGTCGTACTGCGGGCCCTGCTGGCCGCCGACGCAAGCCATGGCCACCGAGGGCACACCCACGGCGGCGACGGCGAGGGCGGCGACGGTGATCTTCCGGAAGGGCTTCATCCGGCGGTGCTTCGTCATTGCGTGACCTCACTCCAGGGTTCGGCGTGTGTGTTCACAACCCACCTGAGCTGCCGTGATGGCTGGCGGGCCCGGCCATTGTGTGGACCGTCCCGAACGTCGGGCAATGAAAGATCGGTACTACGCGGACTCGTAGCCGCGGTGCCTCTTGCGCCCGGCGGGTGAGCGTGCCGCGCCGCCGGATCCACGGTCCGGAAGAGACCTGATGGGCCCTCAGAAAGCTTTCCCCGCCCCGGGAGAGACCCATGACGCCGTACGGATCGGATGCCGTCGCCCCCCTGTGCGAATTATGTCCCATTCCGTTACGGATAGATGTTATATGCCGCGTGAACGCCCGCTACTAAGTCGCACCGTAACCACCCGATCCAGCGTGAGGGACATCACGGGACGCCCCGGGAACAGTTGCCGCGACGACCGTCACGGGCACACCGCAGGGCACAATCACCGCATGCGACACATCCTCGTCATCGGCATCGGCGCGGGCGATCCCGAACACCTCACCCTTCAGGCGGTCAAGGCGATCGGCCGTACGGACGTCTTCCTCGTCCTCGGGAAACCCGAGGAACGCCAGGACCTGATCCGCCTGCGCCGGCGGATGCTGGACGAGCACGCGCGCCCCGGCCACCGCCTCGTCGAGGTCCCCGACGCCGAGCGCGACCGCGCCGCCCCCGGCTACGCCGAGGCCGTCGAGGACTGGCGCCGCCGCCGCGCCGACCTGGTGGCCGGACTCCTCGACGCCCACCTCGGCCCCGGCGAGACGGGCGCCTTCCTGGTCTGGGGCGACCCCTCCCTCTACGACAGCGTGATCGCCGTCGTCGAGGAGGTCCTGGCCCGCCGGCCCGGTTCCTTCACCCACGAGGTCGTCCCCGGCATCAGCAGCGTCGCCGCCCTCGCGGCCCGCCACCGCCTCACCCTCACCCGGGTCGGGCGCCCCCTGCAGATCACCACCGGCCGCCGCCTCGCCGAGGGGTTCCCCGAGGACGCCGACGACGTGGTGGTCATGCTGGACGGCGGCGCGGCCTTCGCCGGCCTCGACCCCGAGGGCCTGGACATCCACTACGGCGCCTACCTCGGCACCGAGGACGAGATCCTCGTCTCCGGCCCG
The DNA here is from genome assembly GCA_036013505.1 of Streptomyces sp. NBC_00510. Classification (NCBI taxonomy): domain Bacteria; kingdom Bacillati; phylum Actinomycetota; class Actinomycetes; order Kitasatosporales; family Streptomycetaceae; genus Streptomyces; species Streptomyces sp. NBC_00510. The sequence goes on from CP107851.1 coordinate 7,998,334, forward strand.
CTCGCCGAGACCTCCGAGCGCATCCTCCGGGCGCGCACCGATGCCCGCGAGCGCAAGGGCTGGATCATGGACACCTACCTGCTGCGCCGCCGCACCGGCGAGCCGGGCTGAGCCACGCGCAGCACGCGCCGATCGGTCCCGTGATACGGACTTACCAGCCCTTACTGTGACATCCGGTACTGAACCCCTGCGTACGGGATGAGGTCGAGGACGTGCCGTTCGCGGAGGCGGCCGCCGGTGACGGGCCCGGGCCCGCCGCCGAGCCGGGCCCGGACGCCCGGCCGTGGTCACGGGCACCGCTGCTGGCGGTGTGCGCCGGCTACTTCATGGTGATCCTGGACGTGACCGTCATCAACGTCGCCGTGCCCGTGGTGGGCCGGGAGCTGTCGGCCTCGCTCACCGGGATCCAGTGGATCACCGACGGCTACACGATGGTGTTCGCCGGGCTGCTGCTCACCGGCGGGGCGCTCGGCGACCGGCTGGGCAACCGCCGCGTCTTCTGCACCGGCGTGGCCGTGTTCACCGTTTCCTCGGCCGCCTGCGCGCTCGCACCGGACGCCCCGTCCCTGGTCGCCGCGCGGCTGGCCGAGGGACTCGGCGCGGCGCTGATCGTGCCCGGCTCCCTGGCGCTGCTCCAGCAGGCCTACCCCGCCCCCGCCGCGCGATCGCGAGCCGTCGGGCTGTGGGGCTCGATGGCCGGCATCGCGGCCTCCGCGGGCCCGCTGCTGGGCGGGCTGCTCGTGTCCACGGTGGGCTGGCGGTGGGTCTTCCTGGTCAACCTCCCCGTCGGCGTCGCCTGCCTGGCGCTGACGCTGCGGCACGTCGCGCCCTCGCGCCGGCGCGCCGACCGGGCCCTGGACTGGCCCGCGCAGTGCGCCGTCGTGGCCGCGGTCGCCCTGTTGACCGCCGTCCTCAACGAAGCCGGGCGGCGCGGGTGGTCCGATCCGGCGGTCCTCGCCGGCGCCGGCCTGGCCCTGCTGGCCGCGGCGGCGTTCTCGGTGCGCGAGCGGCTGGCCCGCTCGCCCGCGATCCCGCCGCGCATGCTGCGCTCCCGGGCGGTCGGCGGCGGCTCGCTGACCGGGCTGCTCTTCAACTTCGCCTTCTACGGCATGGTGTTCACCGCCAGCCTCTCCTTCCAGCACCAGCGCGGCTACAGCGCCCTGGGCACCGGCCTCGCCCTCTTCCCGGCCGTGGCGACGACCATGTTCGCCTCCGTCCTGTCCGGGCGGCTGGCCCGCAGGACCGGGGACCGTCCGCTGGTCGTCACCGGCATGCTGCTGGGCGCCCTCGGGCTCGCCGGCTGGGCCGCGGCGGGGCCCGAGCCGGCCTACGCGCTGCTCGTCGCCCCCATGATGGCCGCGGGCTTCGGCACCTCCTTCGCCCTCACCGGCACGACCACCAGCGTGATGGCGGCCGCGCCCCCCGGCTACTCCGGGACCGCCTCCGCCCTGTTCAACACCGCCCGCCAGATCGGCAGCGCGGCCGGTGTGGCCCTCGGCGGCACCCTCCTGGCCACCGCCGCCGACTACGGCACGGGCCTGCGCCTGTCCATGGCCGTCGGCGCCCTCGCCTACCTCACCGCCGCCGCCCTGGCCCTGCGGTGCGTACCGCGCAAGCCCTAGCCTTTCCTCGCGCACCCGCCCGCCGACGGCGGCGCCGTGGCGGTCTTCCTCTGCCGGACCCCGCGGCCGGAGGCAACCGCGCGTACGCGTTCACCGGGGCGCCGACCCCGGACGGCGGTCCCGCCCCGGAGCGGGCACTCGGGCAGCTGGGCGGCGAGCCCGGCCGGCTGCGGGGAGACGAGACCCCGCGCCGCCCCTCCCGCGCCGCGCCGATGACGTTCACGGCGCAGCTCGAGGAGGGCGCCGACCACACGTCCTCGGCGAACTTCGATGGCGGGGGCCGCGGTTACGTCTTCGTCTGCCGGCCCTGCGGCGAGGCCGCCTTCCTCTGGCAGTGCTGAACGCGGCCCTCCGCCGTGTCCTGCCCCGGCCGGAACGCCGCCACGAGATCGGGTGCGTCAACGACCGCTCCCCGACCGTCGTCGGGCTCCGGCGCAGAACGCCCCCCGCGTTCGCGTGCTCGACCCCGCCCGGAAGGCAGGCCACCGGACGGCATCACCACGGGCACCGGTGAGGCCGAGGGCGGTGCCGTGCCCGCGTACCCTGCGACGAGGCCCAGCGGCGCCGGCTGAGGCGGCGTCGGCCGGAGCCCGGTCGCGGACGGCACGGGCCCCAGGCGCGACCAGCTCCGTTCGTCGCCCCACACCGAGAGCGGATCCACGTAGGGGCGCAGCAGACCGGTCAGCACTGGGTCACCGCGGCCCGCGAGTTCGTCCGAGGCCAGCTTCCGCGCCACTCCGGCGAGGAAGTCGGCGAGCTGGATCCGCGCGTCATGACGCGACTCGGCCAGCCGGAGCCCCGCCAGACGACGGCCTGGGGGCAGTGACGCACCGAGCCGTGTGATCCGTTCCTCGGTGAGCGTGTTCTGCCGGTCGTGCACGATGTGCACCGGCGCCCCGCCCTCACCCCACCGCGCGACCGTACGCTCCAGCGCGGGGAAGAGCGGATCCAACGGCTCCACCGCCCCCGGCTCCGCCGCGAGCCGCGCCCGGAACGCCTGCGCCCGCGGCCTCGCCCGCCGCAGCACCGCGAGGACCCCGGACGAACCGCCGTCCCCGCCGGGCGCCGGACGCAACGCCTCCAGCGCCCGGTAGAAGGCGTCGACGGGCGCTTCCCCGTCCTCGTGGTTCCTCCTGCGCACCAGGTCGTTGCCGGCCCGGAGGAACGCCTGCCACCCCGAGGGCTCCACGGCGCCGCGCCCCTCGCGGTAGAGCACCGCCGCCGTGGCCGCCGCGGCAGGCCCGCCGGCCAGCACGTCGAGGACCGCCACGAGCACGAAGTACGACTTGTCGATGAGGTGTACGGACGCGTGACCGTGCAGCGGGCCCGCGGGTCCCAGCAGCCACTCCAGCACCGCGCGGTGCTTCTCCCGCAGCAGGTGGTTGGCCTTGTACTCCTCGGCGGGCGACCGGATCCGCTCCCGTATCTCCCGCAGCGCCCCGGCGGCGGCCTCTTCCGCGACGCACACACCCGCGTGCGCGAAGACATCCGTGTTCCCGCTGATCAGGTTCTCGCCGTCCGAGCCCGACTCGTCGCAGGCGACCTCCAGGAACGTCACGCGCCCATCATCGCGCCCACCCTCCGTCGCCACCACGCATTTTGCGGCCCCCGACATCCGTGGCGAGGACGGCGACACCGTCCGCGGGTGGGCCCGGGGGACTCGGAAGCGCCGCACCCGCGTCGACCGTCGTTTCCCGGACTCTTCCCGCTCCCTGGTGGCGCCCCCGATTAAGCGATGGCTTCGCGGGTTCCCGCGCTCCTACAGTGAGCGCGCACCAGAACGTCACGGGGGATCCGGCACCATGCGCACGCACTATCCACGCACACCGCATCTGCCCTGGTCGCCCGGGGCCACGCCGGACGACCTACGCGCCGGGGACCCCGGAGCGCTCCGGGGCCGCGAGGTCGTCGTCACGGAGAAACTCGACGGCGAGAACACCACGCTCTACCGGGACGGGATGCACGCCAGGTCGCTCGACTCGGCCCACCACCCCTCCCGGGCGTGGGTCAAGGCTCTCCAGGGGCGGATCGGCCCCTCCCTCCCGCCCGGCCTGCGGGTGTGCGGGGAGAACCTGCACGCCCGCCACTCCCTCGCTTACCCAGACCTGGACAGCTGGTTCTACGGCTTCTCCGTCTGGGACGGCGACCGGTGCCTGGACTGGGATCGCACGGTCCGCTTCCTGCGGCGCCTCGGGATCCCGGCGCCCCCCGTGCTGTGGCGCGGCACGTACGACGAACGCGCGCTGCGCGCCCTGCGCCTGGACACCTCACGTCAGGAGGGCTACGTCGTCCGCACCGTCGACGGCTTCCGGTACGAGGAGTTCGGCCGCCGCGTCGCCAAGTGGGTACGCGCAGGCCATGTGACCACCGGCACCCACTGGATGCACGCCCCCGTCGTCGAGAACGGGCTGGGCCCCGCCGCCCCGCTGTGGGCGGTGCGTTCCGGCGCGGCCCCGGACGCCGGCGCGCTCGCCGCCGCCGTGGGCGTCACCGTCACCGGCCCCGGCGCCGCCGACCGTGCCGCCGACGTCTCCGCCCGGCTGGACGTCCTCGGCCGCACCGGGGACGCCCGGCTGGCCGGGGTCCTCGCCGCCCTGCTGCACGACACCCCCCGCGTCCGCCTGGCGGCGCGCCTCGCCGGGCCGCTCACCATGCCCCAGGCCCGGCGCGTCGCCGACCTGGCCGGACTGCACCCCGCGCTGCACCGCCCGTACCCCGACGAGGCCCGCGCGGCCGGCCTGGCCCGCATGGCGCTCGCCGCCGACCTGGGCGTCCTGCACGCCGTGGCGGGCGCCGCGGCGCCCGACGACGCCGCCCGCGAGCAGACCGAATGGTCGGCGCTGCACGCCGAGGAGGCCGGCCTGCTCGGCCCCGACCCGCTCGGCCCCCTGCGCCACGGACTGCGCGGAGCCCTCGCCGGGCTCGACCCCGACGCCGCCGACCGCTGCTGGACGGAGGCCCGCGCGGCGTACGCCGCCGGGCGGATCGGCGGCGCGGAGGAGGCCGTGGCCGCCACCTGGCGGTGGCGTTCCGCGGAGTTCCCCCGTCTGATCCACCTGACCGGACCCGCGGGCAGCGGCAAGAGCACCTTCGCCGGCACGCTGCCCGGCACCGCCGTCCGCATCGCCCTGGACGACCTGCGCCTCGCCCGCGGTTCCCGCGCCGACCAGCGCGCCAACGCCGACGTCCTGCGCGAGGGGCTGCGCCGGCTCGACACCGCCCTGGCCGGGCGTGCGACGGTGGTGTGGGACGCGACGTCCCTCAATCCGCACCAGCGCTCCCTGGTGCACGCGGTGGCCCGCCGCCGCGACGCCCTGATCACGCACGCGGTGACCCTGGTCGACGAGGAGGAGCTGGCCCGGCGCAACGCCGGCCGCGCCCACCCGGTGCCCCCCGCCGTGCTGACCGCGCAGGCCCGCCGGTTCGCCCCGCCGTACCCCGGCGAGGCACACCGCACCTGGTACGTCGGCGCGGGCGGCACCGTCGAGGACACCGACGGCTCGCTCGGCGGCGGCGGCGCCGCGGCCGGACAGGAGGCGTGACATGCGCACCAGCGAGGAGATCTACCACCGAGTCCGCTGGGACGCCCGGTTCGACCCGGCGCGCTTCGTGATCGGCGTCCACCAGCGCGGCGCCGCGCCCAAGCGGATCCCGCTGCCCGCCTTCGTGCCCGGTGGCGAGATCCCCTGGCACCGCGTGCTGTTCGTGGAGGCGGACGGAGAGCTCGTCTGGGACCGGGCCACCGGCACCGACCGCATGGACGCCACCGACGCCGGACGCGTCCGCGACCCGCGCCTGCTGCGCCCGCCGTTCTTCACCGCCCGCGTCCCGCACGCCTGGGACGAGGTCGGGCACCGCTGGCGGCCCGCCGGGCAGGCGACGCCCGGCCGGGCGGGAACGGCGGGCGGCGGCCCGCTGCGCGTCCTGACCTGGAACACCCTGTGGGACCGGTACGACAGCCACCGCATCGACACCGACCGCCGCCGCCCCCTGCTGCTGAGCGCCCTGGAGGAGGCGGACGCCGACGTCATCGCCCTGCAGGAGGTCGAGCCCGCGCTGCTCGACATGCTGCTGCGGGCTCCCTGGGTGCGCTCCCGCTACACCCTCGGCACCGACCCGGACGGACGTGACACCGACGACAGCGGGGTGCTGCTGCTCAGCCGGCTGCCTGTGCGGGAGGCCGCCCGGCACACCCTCGGCCCGCACAAGGCCGTCGCCGCGATCACCGTCGAGACGGCCGCCGGACCACTCGTGGTCGCCGCCACCCACCTCAGCAGCGACCACTCCGACGACGGCCCGGCCCGCAGACAGGACGAACTCGCCCGGCTCGCCGAGGGACTCGCCGGCGTCGAGGGCGACCTGCTGCTGCTCGGCGACTTCAACGACGGAGGCGACGGGCCGGCCCTCGCCCTCGGCCTGCGCGACGCCTGGACCGAGGCGCACGGGCCGGACGACCGCACCCCCACCTTCGACCCGGCCGTCAACCCGCTGGCGGCGGTCTCCTCGCTCAGCGGCCGTGCCTCCCGGCTCGACCGCGTCCTGCTGCGCGAAGGCGGACCCCGTGTCACCGGCGCCGCCCTGCGCGGCGACGCCCCGACGGCGGAGGGCCTGTTCGTCTCCGACCACTACGGCGTGGAGGTCACCCTCTCCCTCGCGGCGGGCGCGGAGGACGAGGCCGAAGACGTCCTCGACCTGCCGCCCACCGCACGCACCGCCGTGGCCTGGCTGCCACCGGACGAGTTGTGGCCCGCGGTCCAGGCCGTCCGCCGCGACCACGATCCGCAGATCCACCGCTGGCCGCCGCACGTCAACCTGCTCTTCGGCTTCGTGCCGGAGGCCGCGTTCGAACGCGCAGCGCCGCAGCTGTCCGAGGCCGCGGCCGGCGTCCGTCCCTTCACCGCCCGCCTCGACGGGGTGCACACCTTCGGGCACCGCGAGGACGCCACCGTCTGGCTCGACCCGGCGGCCGACGGCGGCACCTCCTGGGCGGTCCTCCAGCACGCCCTCGCCCGCCGTTTCCCCCGCTGCCGGGGGCGCGCCGGGGGCTTCACCCCGCATCTGTCGCTCGGCCGCACCCGGGACCCGCTGAGGGTGGCCGCCGACTGCGCGGCCCGGCTGCGCGGGACGACGGCACAGGTCGGCGAACTCGTCCTGCTCTCCCGGCGCGGGGACGAACCGATGCGGGTCCGGGCCACGGTCGGACTCGGCACGGGGGAGCTGCGCTGGGTGCCCGACACCGCCGCCACCGGCACACCCGACGAGGTCCCGGACGCCGAGGACGTCCCGCACGCCGAGGAGACCGCGCGGCGCGTCGCCGACGCCCTGAGCGACGGCGTGGTCCACCTCGCCGGCTCACGCCGCATGGGGTGCGCGCTGCCCGGCGCCGACCTCGACCTCGTCGCGGCGCTGCCGGGCACGGTGGACATGGCGGAGGTCCGGGCCAAGGTGGCCGCCGGGCTGCCGGAGGCCACCCGCGTACGGCAGGTGACCGGCGCCCGGGTGCCGGGACTGCGCTTCCGCGTCGGCGCGCTCGACGTCGACCTCGTCGTCGTCGCCACCGGCGGCCTCGACCCCGCCGAGGCCGTGGCCCGCCGTGCCGGACTGGGCGAGGCCGCCGCCGTCGCGCTGAGCGCCGTCAGCGACGCCGACGCGGTCCTCGAACTCGCCGGTGACCATGACCGCTTCGCGGGTCTCGCCCGCGAGGTCAAGGCCTGGGCCCGGGCACGCGGCCTGGACTCCGCCCCCTTCGGCGGCCTGCCCGGTCTGGCCTGGGCGCTGCTCGCCGCGCGCACCGTCCACGACGCCCCCGGCCTGACCGGCGCCGGGCTGCTCCGGCACTTCTTCGCCACGTGGGCCGCCTGGGACTGGCGTCAACCGGTGGGCGCCGCCGGGCAGTCGGGCCCGGCGATCTCCATCGCCACCCCCACCGCGCCCGTCCGCCCGTGCACCGCGCAAGTCGGCCCGGACGGCCGCGACCTGCTCGCCCGGGAGCTCTACCGCGCCTGGGAGCTGCTGGAGTCCGCGGACGGCACAGGCATTGGCCCCCGGCCCGCCCTCGCCGCCCCGCCCCCGCTCCACCGCCGCCACGCGGCCTGGGCGGTACTGGCCGTGCACGGGGCGACGGAGGAGGAGTTCGAGGACACCCTCGGCCGGGTCAGGGGCCGCGTCCGCGCGCTGCTCACCGCGCTGGAGGACGCCGGCACCGGCGGCGTCCACGCCTGGCCACGCCCCTTCCGCACCACCCCCCGTTCCGCCCACTACGCCATCGGCCTTGGCCCCGCCCCGCCCGACGCGGGCGGCCTCGCCGGGATCACCCGCGCGTGGAGCCGGGGCCTCCCCGGTGCCGAGGTGACATGGGCGGAGGGCGGCGCCGTGCCGACGCTGCGGTGAGGACCCCACTCCCCTTCCACGGTCCGCGTCCGGGCCCCGAAGGACGCGAGACTGCGGGTGAGCCGCACCACGGGCGGCGTCCGCGCCCGGCTCCCTTCCGTTCAGCCCATTGCGCCATCGGCCTTGGCCCCGCCCCGCCCGACGCGGCCGCCCTCGTCCGGATCACCGGTCCGTGGAGCCGCGGCCTTCCCGGGGTCGAGGTGACCCGGGCGGAGGGCGGCGCCGTACCGACGCTGCGGTGCGGGCCACGCCCCTTCCGGGGCTCAGCGGGAAGACGAGGAGTGCCGCGGCCGCCGCCGGAGGTCAGGCGGCCCTGAACTCGACGATCCCGATGTCCCCCGCCGTGCGCACCGACGACACCCGCAGCCCCGCGTCCGAGCCGAGCGCGGTCAGCGCGGCGACCCCGCGCTCCCGGCCGCCGAAGTACACCAGCATGCGCAGGTCCATCGCGGCCACGGTCGACTCGTGGTCGGCGCCCACCTTCTCCACGACGAGCACCCGGCCGTGCTCGCCCGCGGCCTCGGCGCAGCGGCGCAGGACGGCCCGTGCCGCGTCGTCGTCCCAGTCGTGCAGGATCGCGCAGAGCAGGTAGCCGCCGGCCCCCTTGGGCAGCGCCTCGAAGAAGCTGCCCCCCACCGCGTCGCCGCGGTCGCCGAGTCCGGCCGCTGTCAGCGTCGCGCGGGCCGCACCGGCCGTGGCGGGCTGGTCCACCACGGTGCCGCGCAGCTCCGGGAAGGCGGTGAGCAGCGCCGCCAGCAGCGTCCCGTTGCCGCCGCCCACGTCGACCAGGTGCCCGAGCGCGCCCCAGTCGTACGCCGGGACCAGCGCGCTCGCCCACTCGGCGACGTCGACCCCCATCGCGCGGTCGTACGAGCGGGTCCGCTCCTCGTCCGCCGCCAGGTCCTCCCAGAACCCGCGGGCGTACTGGCGCGGGAAGGCGGCCGTGCCCGTGCGCACGCTGTGCGGCAGCTGCACGAAGGCCAGTTCGGCCCGGCCGAGGCCGCCCTCGGTGTCCAGCCACTCCCGCAGCCCGCCCGGGTGGTCCGACCTCAGCTCCTCGCCCCGGGCCGTCAGCGCGTACCGCCCGCCCCCGTCGCGGGTCACCACCCCGACGCCGGTCAGGTGCCGCAGCAGGCGGTCCAACGCGCCCGACTCCGTCCCGGTCTCCTGCGCCAGCTCGGTGGCCGTACGGGGACCTTCCGCCAGGTGGTCCGCCACCTTGAGCGTCGCCGCCGTGCGCAGCGCCATCGGGGTCACCAGGTCCGCCAACCGCCACAGGGACACGTCCCGTTGCTCCTCGCCCGTCATCAGCAACTCCCTCTCCTCGCGACCGACCGGCCAGCCTCGCCCCGACCCGCGGGCCCCGCAAGCGATTTACCCCGGTCAGGTTGCGCCGCGGGTACGAATCGGTTGCGGCCGGGGCCAACCGCGGCGCCACGGACGGGGATGGGGCAGCATGACCGGGCATGGAGCGAGACCGGTACGTCGACTTCCTGCGGGCCCTGGCGATCTGCATGGTCGTGCTCGGCCACTGGCTGATCACCGCCCTCGTCCGGGAGCCGGGCGGGGGCATCGTGGCGCCCGAGCTCCTGGCGGAGATCCCCTGGACGCAGTGGCTGACCCTGGGCTTCCAGATCATGCCGCTGTTCTTCCTCGCCGGGGGCCACGCGGCGGGCGGCTCCTGGGCCCGCACCCGGGCGGCGGGAGGCACGGCGGCCCCCTGGGTGGCGCGGCGGGCCCTGCGCCTGCTGCTGCCCGCGGCCGCCTACTGCGGGCTGGTGCTGCTCGTGGTCGCGATCTGCTCGGCGGCCGGCGTGGACCGGCGCACGCTCGAGCTCGCGGGATGGGCGATGGCCATGCAGTTCTGGTTCCTCCCGGTGTACCTGCTGCTCAGCGCCCTCACCCCGGTGCTGCACGCGGCACACCGGCGCTGGGGGCCGCGGGTCCCGGTGGCGATGGGCGCGGTCGCGGTGGCGGCGGGTGCGTCGGTGACGGCGGGCGCCCCGGCCTCCACCGGGCTGGTCGACTACGTCCTGGTCTGGGGCGCGGCGTACCAGCTCGGGTTCTGCTGGCGCGACGGGCAGTTGACGCGCCTGCCCGCCGCGGCGATGGCGGTCGGCGGCGCGCTGGCCTTCACGGCGCTGATCACCCTTGGGCCGTACCCGGTGAGCCTGATCCGGGTCACCGGGGAGACCGTCGGCAACACCGACCCCCCGTCGCCGGCGATGCTGGCCTGGGTGGTGGCCCAGGCCGGCGCATGCCTGCTGGCCGCGCCGGCCGTCCGGCGGGCACTGGAGGGCGCACGCGTGGGACGGGCCGTCGGGTTCCTGGGTGGCGCGAGCATGACCCTGTACCTGTGGCACATGCTGCCCGTGCTGCTCGCCGCCGTGTTCTACCTGGTCGGCCTCGCCCCCGACGCCGCCTTCGGCAGCGCCGCCTGGTGGGCGCTGCGCGTGCCCTGGATGCTGGTTCTCGCGGTGTTCCTGGCGGGCGTGCTGGTCGCACTGCGGCCGCTGGAGCGTGCGCTCGCCCGCCTGTTCGGCGCCGTCGTCCCGCCGGCCGGCGCCCGCCACGACCGCCCCGCCCTGCTGTGGACCGGTCTGGCCTGCAGCACGGCCGCTCTCGCCTACTGGTCGGTGCACGGTCTGGCCCCCGACGGCCGGTTCCCCGCCCTGCCCGCCCTCGCGTTCGCCCTCGGCGCGGCACTTGTGGCGCTGCCCCACCGCCCGGCGGCACGCCCGACCCGTGAAGGGGAACCGGGGACGCCCGCGGAAGAGGCCGCCTGACGCCGCCCTTGCCGCCGGGCGGCGGGTTCGCCGCGTGGATCGTGGTGGCCTCTGTGGTGGCCCTTGCGGTGGTCCGACTGGGCGCGGGTAGCGCAGCGGTCCGGCGGGTGTGCCGTCCAGCCCCGCGGCTTGGCCCGCGGCACGGTGGCCTCCTGGGTCGCCGGCGCGGTCGCATGACGCCATGTCATCTTCGTGGCGGGCCGGGTGTCGTGGACGTCCCGCGGGGTCCGACCGCCCCCTCGCGGTAGCGCAGCGGTCCGACGGCTGCTCCGGCCGGAGCCGGGGCTTGGACCGCTGCGCGGCGGTTCCGGGAGCCGGCAAGGCGGCCCCGCCGCCGAAGCCGCCGTACAACCAGCCCCGCCCCGCCCCGCCCCGTCCTGCCTGTCCCGCCCGCTTGGACGCGGCGCTCGGCGCGTGCGGTGGTCAGGTCCTGCGTTCGGCGAGTTCGGCCAACGCGTCGAAGGTGCGGACGAGGACCGCACGCCGCTCGGCGCGGTACTCCGGCGAGGGAGCCAGGCCGTCGATCGCCCCGTCCCAGGCGGCGAGGAGGGCCGCCTTCCACTGCCGGACCGTCGCGGCCGCGGGGAGCACCGCGCCCGCCCAGCCCTGGGTGGCGATCAGGTGCAGCAGCTCCACGTTGCAGGGCACGGCCACGCCCCCGTACTCGTCGGGCTCCAGCGTCCCGGGGGCGCCGGCGACGGCGTCCTCGACCTCGCGGACCAGCCGCCCGGTGAGCAGGGACAGATGGTCCGCCGCCGTGTCCTCGTCGAAGTTGCCGCTGCCCCAACCGCCCACCGTTCCTCGTTCCTCCGCTCAGGGTTCGATCAGCCCGGCCCGGATCGCGTACCGCGTGAGTTCCAAGCGGTCGCGCAGGCCCAGCTTCTGCAGGATGTTGGCACGGTGGCGCTCGACCGTCTTGGCGCTGATGAAGAGGATGTCCCCGATCTCCTTGGAGGTGTGGCCCTCGGCGACCAGCTTCAGGATCTCCTCCTCCCGGTCGGTGACGGCCCGCGCGGGCAGCGGCTCGCCCTGCCGGGCGCGTTCCAGGAGGTTGCGCACCAGCGCCGTGACCGCGCCCGGGTAGATGAACGGCTCGTCGCGCACGGCGGCGCGGCAGGCCTCCACGAGGTCCCGGTCGGCGACGGACTTCGGGACGTAGCCGCTGGCCCCGGCGCGCAGCGCCTCGAAGAAGAACTGCTCGTTGTCGTGCATCGTCAGCATGAGGATGCGCAGCCCGGGCCGCAGCCGGGACAGCTCGCGGGCCGCCTGGAGCCCGGTGAGGCGGGGCATGGCGATGTCGAGGACGGCCAGGTCGAGTTCGTGGGCGCGGGCCTGCTCGATGGCCTCGGCGCCGTCCCCGGCCTCCGCGACGACGGTCAGGTCCGGTTCGTCGTCGAGGATCATCCGCACGCCGCGGCGCACCAGCGCGTGGTCGTCGGCGAGCAGGATCCGGGTCTTCGCCGCGTCGGGCACGGTCAGCGGTCCTCCTCGCGGGCGGGTACGTCGAGCCGCACCTCGGTGCCGCCGTCGGGTCCCGGACGGAGCGTGAGCCGCGCCCCGATGAGCAGGGCGCGTTCGCGCATCCCCCGGATCCCGGCGCCCTCGGGGGCGGCGCCGAGGCCCTTGCCGTCGTCGCGCACGGTCAGGCGTGCACCGGTGGCGGTGCGTTCCAGCAGGAGGTCGACCCGGCCGGCGCCCGCGTGGCGCGCGGTGTTGGTCAGGCCCTCCTGGGCCACCCGGTACAGGACCAGCTCGGTCTGCTCGTCCAGGGCGGGCAGGTGGGGGTCGAGGCGGTGGCGCACGGCCAGTGCCGGGGAGGTGAACTCGGCGGTCAGCGCCCGCAGCGCGCTGGGCAGGCCGAGTTCCTCCAGGACTCCGGGCCGCAGCCGGCGCGCGATGCGGCGGATCTCCTCCAGGCCGGCGCGGGTGGTCTCGCGGACCTGGTGCAACTCCTCGCGCAGTGGGCCGGGCGCGAGTTCGGTGACGTGCTTGAGCTGGAGCAGCACCGCGGTGAGCGTCTGCCCGACCTCGTCGTGGAGCTCCTGGGCGATCCGCTGCCGCTCGGCCTCCTGGCCGGACAGCACGTGGGCGCTGCCGGCGGCCTGTTCGCTCTCCAGCCGGTCGAGCATGGTGTTGAAGGTCGTGATGAGTTCGGCGATCTCGCCGTGCCCGGCGGCGGACGGCCGGCGCCCGGGACGCAGCAGGTCCGCCGCCGCCATGGCCCGGGTCAGCCGGCGCAGCGGCGCCAGCCCGACCCGGAGCAGCACGGCGTTGGCGACCAGCATCGCGACCAGGCCCGCCACGACCACCGCCGCCTCGGCCGGCAGGACGGGGGAGGAGACGGTGACCGGCCCCAGCAGCAGCATCGTCGCCACCATCAGCACGACGGCGTTGAGCAGGAAGATCCGCCAGAACAGCGACACGGCCACGGGCCTCCTCTCGGGGGTGAAGCGGGCAACGGACGACGGGCGCGCGAGGTCAGTCCCCGGCGACGGCGGACGGGGTGCGCTCCGGCTCGGAGCCGCTCGTACGCGCCGCCGGGGCCCGGCGCCCGGCCAGTGCCCGGGCCAGCGGCTCGGTGTAGCGGGCCGTCAGCGGGCCGAAGACCACCAGCAGCAGCACGTACGCCGTGGCCAGCGGGCCCAGCGCGGGCTCGATGCCGGCCGTGACCCCCAGCCCCGCGATGACGATGGAGAACTCGCCCCGCGCCACCAGCGCGCCGCCCGCCCGCCACCTGCCCCGCACCGCGACCCCGGCGCGCCGCGCCGCCCAGTAACCGGTGGCGATCTTGGTGAGCGCGGTGACGACCGCGAGCGCCAGCGCCGGCAGCAGGACCGGCGGGATGCTGGCCGGGTCGGTGTGCAGACCGAAGAAGACGAAGAACACCGCCGCGAACAGGTCCCGCAGCGGGCTCAGCAGCGAGTGGGCGCCCTCGGCGACCTCCCCGGACAGCGCGATGCCGACCAGGAACGCGCCGACCGCCGCAGACACCTGCAACTGCTGGGCGATGCCCGCCACCAGCAGCGTCAGGCCCAGCACGACGAGCAGCAGCTTCTCCGGGTCGTCGCTGGAGACGAACCGGGAGATCACGCGCCCGAAGCGGACCGCGACCAGCAGCACCAGGCCTGCGGCGCCCAGCGCCACGGCCAGCGTCACGCTGCCCGCGGCCCAGCCGACCCCGGCCAGCAGGGCGGTGAGGATCGGCAGGTACACCGCCATCGCCAGGTCCTCCAGGACCAGGATGCTCAGGATGACCGGCGTCTCGCGGTTGCCGAGCCGCCCGAGGTCACCCAGCACCTTCGCGATGACCCCGGAGGAGGAGATCCAGGTGACGCCCGCCAGCACCACCGCGGCCACCGGGCCCCAGCCGAGCAGCAGCGCCGCGACCGCGCCGGGCAGGGCGTTGAGCGCGATGTCGACCAGGCCCGACGGGTACTGCGTCCGCAGGTTCCCGATCAGATCGCTCGCGGTGTACTCCAGGCCGAGCATCAGCAGCAGCAGGATGACGCCGATCTCGGCGCCGATCGCCACGAACTCCTCGCTGGTGCCCAGCGGCAGGATCCCGCCCTCGCCGAAGGCGAGCCCGGCCAGCAGGTAGAGGGGGATGGGGGAGAAGCGCAACCGCCCGGCGACCCTGCCGAGCAGGCCGAGACCGAGGATGATGGCGCCGAATTCGATGAGGAAGACCGCGGAGTGCAAGGACTCACTCCCGCCCGAGTATCGCGGCGGCGGCCTCGACACCCTCACGGGTGCCGATGACGATCATCGTGTCGCCGCCGGCCAGGCGGAAGTCCGGTGCGGGGGAGGGGATCGCGTCCGCCCTGCGCAGCACGGCGACGATGGAGGCGCCGGTGTCCGTGCGCATCCGCGTCTCGCCGAGCAGGCGGCCGTTCCAGTACGAGGTGACGGGCAGTTCGATGCGCTCCGCGACCAGACCGAGGTCGGTCGTGTGCAGCAGGTTCGGGCTGTGGTGCGTCGGCATCAGCGCGTCGATCAGCGACATCGCCTCGGGCCCGGTCAGCCGCAGCGACTGCGCGCACGCGTCCGGGTCGTCGGCCCGGTACACGTTCACCGTCCGCGAACCGTCGCGGTGGGCGACCACCGACAGATGACGCCGGTCCCGCGTGGTGAGGTCGTACCGGACACCGATGCCCGGCAATGGTGTCGTGCTCATCCGCGGAGCAGGCACAGCTCGGTTCCCTTCACGGACGGCGTGCCGCCGCCCGGTTGCTCGTCCGTTTCGTCCCCCAGGGATCCTCATCCTTTCATCCGGGCGAACCGGGCCGATATGGGTGCTGACACCCATCGCGGGCCCCGTGTGACGGTTCCCACACCCGGAACGGAAAAGGCCGGGAGAACCGGTGCCTTACCTGAGCGCAGCCTTATGTGTTCTTGAAGATCCGCTCCCGACCGGCGAGTTCTCCGCCTCGGGCGCCTAGGGTCACAGTGCCCGGCACACCACGTTCGGACGTGCCCGGTGCAGTTCCCGTCGTCCGGAGGTACCCCGCGCATGAGTTCCCACAGGAAACGACACCGCGCCCGCCGCGCCCCCTCGGCGCGGTCCTGGCCGCTGGCCGCCGCGGTGGCGACGGTCGCCGCGGGCGCCCTGGTCGGGGTCGGTGCGCAGTACGGGAACAACGGCGGCAAGGACAAGGCCTCGCTGGCGGCCGGCGACCGGGAGGCCGACGACCCCGTCGCGTCCGACGCGCGCCCGGAGACCGCGAGCCCGAGCCCGACGGCCGCGAGCCCCAGCGCCTCCGCCACCCCGGAGCGGCGCAAGCCGGCCTCGCGGCACACCCGCACGCCGCGGCCCTCCGCCACGCCGACCCGTACGGTGGCCCCGTCACCGGCCTCCACGACGGTCGCGGCGCAGCCCTCGCGGTCCGACGCCGACGAGTCGGTGGTCGAGGAGATCGTCCGGCTGGTCAACGAGGAGCGCGCCTCCGCCGGATGCCGCCCCGTGACGCTGCAGGACCGGCTCACCGAGGCCGCCCAGGACTACACGGACGTGATGGCCCGCTCGGGCGAGCTCTCCCACACCGGGCCCGACGGGTCCACCATGGCCGGGCGCGTCGAGGCGGCCGGGTACCAGTGGTCGGCCCTCGGCGAGAACATAGCCGTGGGCCAGCGGACCGCCGCCGCCGTGATGGACGCCTGGATGCACAGCGAGGGGCACCGGGCGAACATCCTCAACTGCAACTTCGAGCAGATCGGAGTCGGCGTGAACACGTCGTCCAACGGTCCCTGGTGGACCCAGGACTTCGGCACGCCCCGCTGAACCGCCGACCGGCCGGTCAGCTGGGGCGGCCGGTCGGCCTCAGGCCGGGTGCGGGTGACGCCTCGCGCGTCGGGCCGCTTTCCTTCCCCCCACAGGCGGCCCGCCGGCGAGCCCGAGCGTCACCCGCACCCTCGTGCCGCCCAGTGGGCCCCTGGTGATCTCCATGCCGCCGTCGCAGGCGGCCGCCGCCCGCTGCACGATGTCCAGGCCGAGGCCGGTGGAGCCGCCGACGCTCACCCCGCGGGCCCGGGCGGTGTCCGGGTCGCTGATCCCCGGCCCCGCGTCGTCCACCGTGAGCAGCACCGTCCGGGCGGTCCGCTCCACCGTCACCGCCAGCGCGGTGCCCTGCGGGGTGTGCCGGAACACGTTGCCGATCAACGCGTCGACGACCGCCGCGAGGTCGTCCTCGCCGAGCGGGACCGCGGTCGCCTCCGCGGTCGCCTCCAGCCGGCACTCGCGCTCCTGCTGCGCCGCCAGGACGGACCAGAACTCGACCCGGCCGCGCACCACGGCCGACGCGTCGCACTCCTGCAGGCGGCCCGGGCGCTCGGGCGAGGCCGACAGCGGCGTACGGGCCGCGTCGATGATCGAGTCCAGCTCGCTCTCCAGGTGCGCGATCGCGGCCTCCAGGTCCTCGCCCCGGTAGCCGGGGACCTGCGCGGCGATCCGCTCGGCCTCCAGCTGCAACCGGGTCAGCGGGGTCCGCAGGCGGTGCGAGAGGTCGGCGACCAGTTCCCGTTCCATGGCGAGCAGTTCGACGACCCGGTCGGCCATCGTGTTGAAGGCCACGCCGGCCTCCTGCAGCTCCGGCGGCCCCTTGGGCTCCACCCGGATGCCCAGTTCCCCCGCGCCGAGCGAGCGCGAGGCGCGGGACAGACCCTGGGAGGCGCGCACCACGCGCGCGCCCAGCCGGTCGGCGACCAGCACCGACCCCGCCACCAGGCCCAGCGCCAGCAACGCCATCATCGCCCAGGACGCCGTCACCCCGCGGTCCAGGTCGGCGCGGGGGACGAAGGCCTCCACCACCGCCACCCGGTCTCGGGCCAGGATCACCGGCTGGAGGTAGACCCAGCCCGCGGAGGTGTCCGTGGCCACGGTCCGGCGTCCGTCGGCCGCCCGGTCGAGGGCCTCCTGGGAGGCGTGCACCTTTCCCACGACCTGCCCGTCGGGCAGCCGCACGCTCAGGTGGTCCCCCGAGTCCAGCCCGGCCACCGCCTGCTGGACGTCCGCGGGCCGCGTGGTGAGGGCGAGCACCGGCGCCAGCGCCGCGGCCCGCTGCTCGGCGACCGTGGTCGCCCGCGAACGGGCCTCGGACTGCACCAGCAGCGCCAGCGGGATCAGGAAGGACAGCGCCACCATCGACGTCACCGCCAGCGCCACCCCGGCCAGGGCGCGTCTCATCGCGGCGTCACCAGCTTGATGCCGACGCCCCGCACGGTGTGCAGGTAGCGCGGCTGCGAGGCCCGCTCGCCCAGCTTGCGGCGCAGCGCCGACAGATGGACGTCGATCGTCTGGTCCTCCACGTACGCCTGCTGCCACACGTCCGCCAGGATGCGGCTGCGCGGCACCACGCGGTCCGCGTGCTCCGCCAGGTAGGCCAGCAGGTCGAACTCCCTGCGCGTCAACCGCAGTTCGCGCCCGTCGTGGTACGCCACCCGGGCCGGTACGTCGATCAGCAGACCGCCCACCCGCAGCGCGCCGGCCGCGCCCTCCGGGGCCGGGCCCTGCGGCTGCGCCGGCGCCATCGCCGAACGGCGCAGCACCGCCGTCAGACGGGCCACCAACTGGCCCCCGGAGAACGGCTTCACCAGGTAGTCGTCGGCGCCCGCGTTCAGCAGCCGGATCACCTCGCTGTCGTCGTCGCGCGCGGTCGTGACGAGGACCGGGACCCGCGAGATGCCGCGCAGCATCCGCAGCACGTCCACCCCGTCCAGGTCCGGCAGCCCGAGGTCGAGCACCACGGCGTCCGGGGGGCGCTGCGCGGCCTGCCGCAACGCCTCGAAGCCGTAGGCCGAGCTGTGCACCATGTGGCCGTGCGCGGTCAGCACCTCGACCAGCCGCGCGCGTATCGCGGGGTCGTCCTCGACCAGGAGTACGGATGCCATGTGGAGGGACAGTAGCCGGTCGGGAAAGATGGCGGCGTGCCCCGGTACCTGCGCTACGTCGTCATATGGCTCTCGTGCACCGCGGTCAGCGTGACCGCGGTCATGCTCACCGTCGGCTTCGTGGTGGGCTCGACCCGCCCGACGCCGCCCGTCGCGCGGGACATCCCCGAGAGCGCGCTCGCCGGCGGCAGCCCGTCCCCCGCGCGGCCCTCGCCGTCGCGCACCGCGCCGGTGTCCCCCGCCGCGAAGCGCACCCCCAGCCCCACCGTGCGCCGGCCCACCCGGACCCCGGTCCGGCCGGCCACCACCGCGCCCCCCACCCGCACCGCCCGCCCGTCCGCCACGCCCGTCGACTGCGGGACCGGCGGCGCCGGGGTCCACACCCTCCAGTCCCAGGGCGGCCAGGCCTCGGTGCGCTTCGGCGAGGACGCCGTGTGCCTGGTGTCCGCCGTGCCCGCCAGCGGGTTCACCGTCTCCACCCGGCGTGACGGGGCGCAGCAGCTGACGGTGACCTTCTCCGGCGACCGGCACCGCTCCGAGATCGTCGCCACCACCACCCCGCAGAGCAAGGCGACCATCCGCGAGGTGTCCTGGTGACCGGGCGCGGACGGCGACCGGGATACTGGGCGCCATGCGTATCGACTTCGATCCCGAGGCCATGGGCCGGACCCCGTTCTACAAGCTCCTGACCTCGGTGGTCGTCCCGCGCCCCATCGCCTGGGTCTCGACGCTCAGCGAGGCGGGGACGGCCAACCTCGCCCCGCACTCCTTCTTCACCGTCGCCTGCGTCAGCCCGCCGGTCGTGCAGTTCACCTCGGTGGGGCGGAAGGACTCGCTGCGCAACATCGAGGAGACCCGGCAGTTCGTGGTCAACCTCGCGCCCGAGCACCTCTTCGAGCAGATCAACGCCACCGGCACCGACTTCCCGCGCGGCGTCAGCGAGTTCGACGCGGTCGGCATCGCCCGTGAGCCCAGCCGCGCGGTCAAGCCGCCGCGCGTCGCGGCCTCGCCCGTCGCCCTGGAGTGCGAACTGCACAGCACGGTCACCCTCGGCGACTCGACCGTGGTCTTCGGGCGCGTCGTCCACGCCGCCGTCTCCGAGGCCGTGATGCTCGAGGGCCACCCCGACGTGCGCAAGCTCCGCCCGCTGGCCCGCCTCGGCAAGGACGAATGGGGCACGACCGGCGAGGTCCTGGAGATCTCCCGCATCCGCTACGCCGACTGGCCGGGCGTCACCCAGGGCTGAGCGTCGTCCCGCCGTACGTCCGGCCCGGACCGGTCGTCCGGTCCGCGCCGCCGTACGACCGGTCCGGGCCCGTGGGCGTCACGGACGGTTGCGGCGGCGCAGGGACGGGTCGAGCAGTGCGGGCGGGGTGTCGAACTTCTCGTGCGGGGCGAGGTCGACGCCGGGGGCGACGATCGCGTCGATCGCGTCCAGCACGTCGGCGGAGAGCACGGTGTCCGCGGCGGCGAGGTGTGCCCGCAGGTGGTCCGGTGTGCGGGGGCCGATGATCGCGGCGGTCACGGCGGGGTGCGCCGTCACGAAGCCGAGGGCGAGCTGGACCATGGTCAGTCCGGCCTCGGCCGCGAGTGCGGCCAGCTTCTCGACGGCGTCGAGCCTGGCCCGGTTGGCGGGGAGGGCGGTGTCGAAGCGTTCCGGAAGGAACGTGGAGCGGCTGGTGGTGACCGGCCGGCCCTCGCGGACCGCGCCGGACAGCCAGCCCGAGGCCAGTGGGCTCCACGCCAGCACGCCCAGGCCGTACTCCTCGGTGACGGGCAGCACATGGGTCTCCACGGCGCGCTGCAGGATCGAGTAGCCGGGCTGTTCGGTGACGTACCGGCTCAGGTGGTGCTCGCGGGCGGCCCACTGGGCCTGCACGATGCGGTACGCGGGGAAGGTCGAGGAGCCGAAGTGGCGGATCTTGCCTGCGCGTTGCAGGTCGGTCAGGGCCGACAGGGTCTCCTCGTCGCCGGTGGCCGGGTCCCACCGGTGGACCTGGTAGAGGTCGACGTGGTCGACGCCGAGCCGGCGCAGGCTGTCCTCCAGGGCCGTGACCAGCCAGCGGCGGGAACTGCCGCGGTGGTTGCGCTCGTCGCCCATCGGCATGCCGGCCTTCGTGGCCAGCACGATGTCGTCGCGGCGGCCGGCGAGGGCCTTGCCGACCATCTCCTCCGACTCTCCGGCGCCGTACATGTCGGCGGTGTCGATGACGTTGATCCCGGCCTCGAGGGCGGCGTCGACGAGGGCGGTGGCCTCGTCCTGGGTGGTGCGCCCGATGCTGCCGAAGTTCATCGCGCCGAGGGCGAGGGAACTGACCTGCACACCGGTGCGGCCGAGGGTGCGGTACTGCATGACCGTGTTCTCCCTTGCGGGTGGGGTGGGGTGGCTGCGTGCGGCGGAAGCGCGCACGACTTGGTCCCGGGGCGTAGGCCCTGGCATGATGGGCAAACGGAACCTTGTTCCGTTAACGATACGGAACGAGGTTCCGGTTGGCAAGGCCGGTCGTGGAAGGAGTGGCACGGTGGTGGACGGCGACAAGGGCACGGGGCGGGCGCCGCGGTCCAAGCGGGCCGACGCCCGGCGCAACGAGGAGACCCTGCTCGAGGCGGCGGCCGCCGCCTTCGTCGCCTCGGGCGTGGAGGCGCCGGTGCGCGACATCGCCGCGAGGGCCGGCGTCGGAACGGGCACGATCTACCGCCACTTCCCCACCCGGGCGGATCTGATCATCGCCGTCTACCGGCACCAGGTCGACGCGTGCGCCGAGGCCGGACCCGCCCTGCTGGCGAGCAGCGCGACCCCGCACGCCGCGCTGGCGCGATGGATCGACCTGTTCGTCGACTTCCTGGTGACCAAGCACGGACTCGCCTCGGTGCTGCAGTCCGACAGCGCCGGCTTCGAGACGCTGCACGCCTCCTTCCTCGACCGCCTCGTGCCCGTGTGCGCCGGGCTGCTCGACGCCGCCGCCGCGTCCGGCGAGATCCGCTCCGACCTGGAGGCGTACGCGCTCATGCGCGGCGTCGGCAACCTCTGCATCGGCGCGGACAGCGATCCCCGCTACGACGCGCGACGCCTGGTCGGGCTCCTCGTCACCGGGCTGCGCCTGGCGGACTGACCCACCGTCAGGCGAGGCCGGCCCGGTACACCACCAGGGCGATCTGGACCCGGTTGTTCAGATCGAGCTTGGTGAGGATGTGGGACACATGTGCCTTCACCGTGGGGACGCTCATGTACAGCGACGCCGAGATCTCGGCGTTCGTCCTGCCCTGTGCCACGGCGAGCGCCACCTCCCGCTCCCGCTCCCCCAGGAGGCCGAGCAGCCGCTCCGCCTCGCCCCGGTCGTCGGGGCGCGCGGCGGTGCCCTCGTCACCGGCGGCGGTGACCGCGCCGATGAGCTGTTTGACGGCGGCCGGTGACAGGACCGGTTCGCCCGCCACGACGTTCCGCACCGCGGCGACGATCTGGGCCGGGGGCGTGTGCTTGAGGACGTAGCCCGCCGCCCCGGCCCGCAACGCCTCCAGGACGTAGCCGTCCGTGGTGAACGTGGTCAGGATCAGCACCTCGGGCGGCCGGGGCCTGCGCCGCAGTGCGGCGGTGGCGCTCAGGCCGTCCATCCGCGGCATGCGGATGTCCATCAGGACGAGGTCGGGCCGGTGCGCGTCGACCAGCGGCAGGACCTCCGTACCGTCCGCCGCCTCGGCGACCACCTCGACGTCCTCCGCCCCGGCCAGCATCATGCGCAGGCCGGAGCGCACCAGCGGGTCGTCGTCCACGATCAGGACGCGGGTCACCTGGTCCATGGCAGCCAGATCTCCAGGGCGAACTCGGTGGCGGTGAGGGTACGGCGCATGCTGCCGCCGGCCAGGACCGCCCTTTCGTTCATCCCGACCAGGCCCTGGCCGGCGCCTTCGGGACGCGCGGTGCGTTCCCGCGGCACCGGGTTGCGGGCCGTGACGGTCAGCCCCTCGCGGGCCCCGCCCGTCAGCGACAGCCGCAGCGGGCCGTCCGGCGCGTGCTTGCGGTGGTTGGTGAGGGCTTCCTGCAGGATGCGGTACACGGCCCGGCTCGTGGTGGGGTCCATGGTGGCCAGGTCCTCCGTGTCCCGGTGCACCTCGACGGTGGCGCCGGCCGCGCGCGACTCCTCGACCAGCCGGTCCATGTCGGCCACGGCGGGCTGCGGGGGCTCGGTGTGCGCGTTGACCGTGGGGGTGCGCAGGACGCGCAGCACGTCCTGGAGGTCCTCCAGGGCCTGTCCGGCGCTCTGCCGGATGACACCGGCCGCCTCGGCGACCTGGGCGGGCGACGCCGTGGGATGGAACTCCAGCGCCCCGGCGTGCACGCTGAGCAGGGTCAGCCGGTGGGCCAGCACGTCGTGCATCTCCCGGGCGATCTCCTCCCGGGCGTGCTGCCGGGCCTGCTCGGCCCGCAGGTCCGCGTCCCGCTCCGCCCGCTCGGCCCTCTCCCGCACACCGGCCACGTACAGCCCCCAGCCGACGGCGCCGCCCACGAACGCCACGGCCGACACGGCCGTGGCGGAGATGAGGGGCCCGGAGTACGAGGCGCGCACGAACTGCGCCGGGACCGGCAGCAGGGCCACCACGGTGACCATGAGCGTGGTGCGCAGGGGGCGCGTGGCGGCCACGGTGAACAGCGCCACCAGCAACGGCACGACCACGGGCCACACGACCGACAGCGCCACCAGGACCAAGGCCAGCACGACCGGGTGACGCTTGCGCCAGAACAGTGCCGCGCAGGCCAGCAGCGGGATCAGCGCCGTCTGGGACGGCCGCCAGGAGATCGGCAGCAGCGAGGTGAGCAAGGCACCGCTGGACAGTTGCGGGTACACGTGCAGACCCGACTGCTGGACCCGCACGACGAAGAGCGTCAGCCCGGCGGCCGCGACCACCACGCCCGCGTCCACGACCCGCGGGTGCCCGAGCAGGGCCCGTCTCACATCGATCACGCACGCAACCGTAAACGCCGTTCCCGGTCCGGATCAAAACATACGGGCCCCCTTGATAGACTTCTATACCAAAGTATGGGGACGCCCGGTGCGCATCGTCCCTTCGGACGGAAAAGGCGTATACCCGCAGTCGAATTCCGGGTTTCCCGCGGTCCTTACCTTTGCGGCCATGAATTCCAGGAAATTCTCCCGACGCCTCACCCGGGCCGGAGTTCCCGCCGCACCGCGGCCGGGGACCCGGGTCGCCGTCGTACTGGCCGCCGTCGCCTCCGTCGCCGTG
The DNA here is from genome assembly GCA_036013505.1 of Streptomyces sp. NBC_00510. Taxonomy (NCBI): domain Bacteria; kingdom Bacillati; phylum Actinomycetota; class Actinomycetes; order Kitasatosporales; family Streptomycetaceae; genus Streptomyces; species Streptomyces sp. NBC_00510. The sequence goes on from CP107851.1 coordinate 8,021,756, forward strand.
ATCAGCGGATGCAGCACCCTCCACGGAGTGACGTCACCGGCCGACGCGCGCGCCGCCGCCCACCGCGCGGACCGGGCCGGCAGCCACCGCCCCGCCCCCGACTGCACCGTCGAGAAATGCGTGGCGCTCACCTTCGACGGAGGGCCCGGCGCCACCACGCCGGAACTGCTGGACATTCTCGCGGAGAAGAAGGTCCGCGCCACCTTCTTCGTCCAGGGGAAAGGCCACACCGACACCTATCCGCAGACCCTGCGGCGCATGGCGCGCGAAGGCCACGAAATAGGCAACCACACCTGGTCGCACAAGGTGCTCACGGAACTGGACGCGCGGCAGGTGAGCGACGAGCTGACCCCGGTCCAGAACGACGTCCGAAGGATCACCGGACACGCCCCCACCCTGATGCGCCCACCGCAGGGCCGCACCGACGACGACGTCTCGGCGGTCATGCGCGAGCTGGGCCTGGCCCAGGTGCTGTGGAGCGTCACCGCGAAGGACTACGCCACGACCGACACCGCACTGATCACCCGGCGGGTCCTGGAACAGACGCAGCGCGACGGGATCATCCTCCTCCACGACCGCTACCGGGGCACGGTCCCCGCCGTCCCCGGGATCGTCGACGCCCTGCGCCGCCAGGGCTACGTCCTCGTGACCGTCTCCGAGCTGATGGCTCCCGCCGTACCGCGCCCCGGCACGGTCTACCGGCCGTGACGGTGGCCCCGGCGTCTGCGGCCCCCGGCCGGTCCCCTCGCCGACGACGGATCCGCGCCGTGCGGTGGCGCAGTCGCGTGCCGCGCCCCCCGGAGGGTCAGCGCTTGCGGCGGCTGCGGGCGGCGACGACGACGGCGGCGAGGCCGGTGACCGCGATGAAGCCCATCGCGACGAGGAAGGCCGGCGACGTCGGTGTCGCGGCGCGGCTGCCGGCGATGACGTAGGCCGCCGTGTTGGGCACGCTGCCCAGCGCCGTGGCCAGCAGGAAGGGCGCGAGGCGCATCCGCGAGACCGCCGCGCTGTAGTTGGCCGCCGCGAACGGCACCCCGGGGAAGAGCCGCATCGCCAGCATCGTGCGGAAGCCGTGCTCGCTGAGCTGGCGGTCCGCGGCGAGCAGCACCCGGCCGCGGAGCAGCGGGCGCAGCGCGTCCCGCCCGAGGAGGCGGCCGAGGACGAAGGCGAGGCCGGCGCCGAGCACCGTGCCGGCGAGGGCCGCGGGCAGTCCGGCCTGGGCACCGAAGAGCGCTCCCGCGCCGATGTTGAGCAGGGGGCGCGGTACGAAGGCGAGGGCGCAGAGCCCGTAGCCCGCGGCGAAGAGCACCACGGCCGCGGCGCCGGTGAGTTGCGCGGGCCAGCCGTGCGCGAGCAGCCGCTGGGGCTCCCACACCAGCACCGAGGCCGCGGCCCCGGACAGGAGGACGACCAGCAGCGCCAGCCGGGCCCACGACGCCGGTCGCGAGCGCGGTCGGGAGAGGACGGTGACCTCGGACATCCCGCGAGCCTAGCGGAGGAGGATGTCGCTCCGGTGCCGCCGCGTACCGTAGGGCCATGGCCCCTCCCGCCCCGGTCCTGCCGGACAGCGCCCTCGCCGATCTCGTGCTGCCCCGGCTGACCTCGGCGTACGGTGCCGCCGCCGACCCGGTGCGGGCCGCCTCGGCGGCGGCGTACATGCGGGACGCGTTCCCGTTCCTCGGTATCGCCACGCCGGCCCGGCGTACCCTGTCCCGCGCCGTGCTCGCGGGCACGCCGCGCCCGGGCGAGGCCGACTGCACGGCCGTCGGCCTGCGTTGCTGGGCGCTCCCCGAACGGGAGTACCGCTACTTCGCCGTGGACTACCTGCGTCGTCACGTGGGGCGCTGCTCCTCGGACTTCCTCGGCACGGCCCGGCACCTGATCACGACGGAGCCGTGGTGGGACACCGTCGACCTGCTCGCCGCGCACGTCGTCGGACGGCTCGTGGCCGCCGACCCCGCCCTGGTGGACGTGATGGACGAGTGGATCGCCGGCGAGGACCTCTGGCTCGCCCGCACCGCGCTGCTGCACCAGTTGACGTACAAGGCGGACACCGACCCCGGCCGGCTGTTCCGCTACTGCCTGCGTCAGGCGGACCACCGGGACTTCTTCGTCCGCAAGGCGATCGGCTGGGCACTGCGCGAGTACGCCCGCACCGATCCCGGCGCCGTGCGGGCGTTCCTCGCGGAGGCGGGGGAGCGGCTGTCGCCGCTGTCGGTACGAGAGGCGGGGAAGCACCTGTGAGCGGGACCGACGGACGCGGCCGGGTGCGCCGCAGCTACGACACCGTGGCCGAGGAGTACCGGGAGCGCATCGGGACCGAGTTGGCGTACAAGCCGCTGGACCGGGCCCTGCTGGCGGCCCTCGCCGAGCAGAGCGCGGACGGCGCGCCCGTGGCGGACCTGGGGTGCGGCCCCGGCCACGTCACGGCGTGGCTCGCGGAGCGCGGGGCGCGGACCGTGGGCATCGACCTGTCGCCGGGAATGGTCGCGCTCGCCCGCCGCGAGCACCCCGGGGCCGAGTTCCGTGAGGGCGACTTGCTCCGCCTCCCTGCGGCGGACGGCGAGTTCGGGGCGCTGGTGGCGCTCTACGCGGTGGTCCACCTGACGCCCGGTGAACTGCGGGCGGCGTTCGGCGAGATGCGGCGCGTGCTGCGTCCGTCCGGGCGGGTGCTCGTGGCCTTCCACGTCGGGACGGAGATCCGGCACGTGACGCAGTGGTGGGGGCACGAGGTCGACGTCGACTTCCACTTCCACGACCCCGGGACGGTCACCGAGGCGCTGACCGACGCCGGGTTCGAGGTGGAGGCGCGGCTGGAGCGGGCCCCCTACCCGCAGGAGACGGAGACCCGGCGCGCCTACGTCCTCGCCCGCGTCAGCGGGGCGTGAGGCGGCCCGCCGGAAAATAGTTCGACCGACGGCCGTGCCGTACCCGATCATCGACGGCATGTCCCGGTACGCCTTCAGCGCAGATACGTCCGCAGTCGCGGACGCGCTGCAGGCTGCCCCGGCACAGGCTTTCTCGGCCAACGCGTTCGGCGGCGCCCGAACCTGACCCTTCCCGGACAGTCCGGCGGACCCCGCAGGGGGAGGGTCGGCACGGTCCAGGGGTCCCGCACGCGAGGCGATGAATCGACTTACCGAGGAAGCAACATGCCCAAGCAGGCGTACGTGCGCACCAAGCCGCACCTCAACATCGGGACCATGGGTCACGTCGACCACGGCAAGACCACGCTGACCGCCGCCATCACGAAGGTGCTCAGCGCCCGCGGCTCCGCCGCGTTCGTGCCGTTCGACCGGATCGACAAGGCCCCGGAGGAGGCCGCGCGGGGGATCACGATCACCATCGCGCACGTCGAGTACGAGACGGACACCCGGCACTACGCGCACGTCGACATGCCCGGTCACGCCGACTACGTGAAGAACATGATCACCGGCGCGGCCCAGCTCGACGGGGCGATCCTCGTCGTCTCCGCCCTCGACGGCGTCATGCCGCAGACCGCCGAGCACGTGCTGCTCGCCCGCCAGGTCGGCGTGGAGCACATCGTGGTGGCGCTCAACAAGGCCGACGCCGGCGACCCCGAACTCACCGACCTGGTCGAGCTGGAGGTGCGCGAGCTGCTGTCCGCCCAGGGGTACCCGGGCGACACGCTGCCCGTCGTCCGGGTGTCGGGCCTGCGGGCGCTGGAGGGCGACCCGCGGTGGACGTCGGCGATCGAGGCGCTGCTCGACGCGGTCGACACCCACGTGCCGATGCCGCACCGCTACACCGACGCGCCCTTCCTGCTGCCGGTGGAGAACGTGCTGACCATCACCGGACGCGGCACGGTCGTCACCGGCGCCGTGGAGCGGGGCACGGTGCGGGTCGGCGACCGCGTGGAGGTGCTCGGCGCGGAGACGGCGAGCGTGGTGACCGGTCTGGAGACCTTCGGCAAGCCGATGGACGAGGCCCAGGCCGGCGACAACGTGGCGCTGCTGCTGCGTGGTGTGGCACGGGACGTGGTCCGGCGGGGCCACGTGGTGGCCGCGCCTGGCAGTGTCACGCCGAGCCGCCGGTTCCGGGCGCGGGTCTACCTGCTGCCGGCCGCCGAGGGCGGGCGGCGCACCGGGATCGCCAGCGGCTACCGGCCGCAGTTCTACGTCCGCACCGCCGACGTCGTCGGCGACGTGGACCTGGGCGAGGTGGGGGCGGCCCTGCCGGGGGCGACCGTCGAGATGACGGTCGAGCTGGGCCGGCCGGTGCCGCTGGAGCCGGGGCTCGGCTTCGCGATCCGTGAGGGTGGCCGCACCGTCGGCGCGGGCACCGTCACGGCGCTCGCCGAGTGAGCGCGGGGGGCCGGGGGTTCCGCCCCCGGGCCCCCTGGTGTGCTGGGACAATTGCGGAGTGGAGGACGACGGACGCATACCCGTGACCCAGGACGTGGACTTCGGCGCGGCCAGGCTGCTGCCGGACGTGGACCGGCCCGCGGGCTGGCTGCTCACGGTCGACGGGGCCCCTCAGTCGTACGTGGACCTGGACGATCCCACCTACCTGGAGTTCGAGTACGCGCGGCGCCTCGCCCACGTGCTGGACGAGGCCGCGCCCGAGGGCGCGCCGCTGGACGTCGTCCACCTGGGCGGCGGCGCCCTGACGCTGCCCCGCTACACCGCCGCGACGCGGCCCGGTTCGCGGCAGCGGGTCGTGGAGGCCGACCGGGCGCTCGCCGCGCTGGTCGCCGTCCGCCTCCCGCTCGGGCGCGGCGGCGACGGCGTGGCGATCACGACGGACGACGCCCGTGCCTGGCTCGAGGCCGCCCCGGAGGCGTCGGCGGACGTCGTCGTGGCGGACGTCTTCGGCGGTTCGCGGGTGCCGGCGCACCTGACCTCGTACGAGTTCGTCACCGAGGCGGCCCGGGTGCTGCGTCCCGGCGGGGTGTACCTGGCGAATCTCGCCGACTCGGCGCCCTTCGACTTCCTGCGGCCGCAGATCGCGGGCCTGCGCGAGCTGTTCGGCCAGGTGTGCCTGATCGCCGAGCCCGGGGTGCTGCGGGGCCGCCGTTTCGGCAACGCCGTGCTGGCCGCGAGCAGCGCCCCGCTGCCGGTGGACCGGATCGCGCGGCGTACCGCGTCCGACGTCTTCCCCGCCCGTGTGGTGGACGGCGACGCGCTGGAGGTGTTCGGACGGGGGGCGCGGCCGGTCTACGACAAGGACGCGGTGCCCTCGCCGATCCCGCCCGACGGTTCCTTCGGCGTCGGCTGACCGCCCCGCGCGACCGTCCGCCCGCCCGCGGGGTCGTCCACGCGCCGCAGCCGCCGCACCTCGGGGAGGGTGAGCACCGCGCCCGTGAGCAGCACCGTCAGCCCCGCGCAGCCCCACAGCGCCCCGTTCAGGCCGAAGGCGTCCGCGGCCGGGCCCGCCAGCGCCGTGCCGATCGGCATCATGGAGACCGAGCCGAACCAGTCGTAGGCCGCGACGCGGGAGAGCTTGTCCTCGGGGATCTCCTGGTGCAGCGCCATCATCCAGGCCACGCCGAACACCTCGATCGACAGGCCGGCGACGAGCATCGCGCAGGCCAGCAGCGGCACCGGGAGCGCCAGGGCCAGCGCGGCGGCGGGCAGCGAGAACGGGAAGACGCAGAGCACTCCGGCGAGCAGGATGCGGCGCGGCCGCCAGCGGAGCATCAGCAGCCCGCCCAGCAGGTTCCCGACGCCGAACGCGGCCAGCGCCGCGCCCCACGGCCCGGCACCGCCGAGGTGCTCCCGGGCGACGAGCGGCCCGTACACCGCGTCGGCGGCCGTGATCACGGCGTTGACGACCGAGAACTGCACCACGATGCCCCACAGCCAGCGCCGTGAGACGAACTCCCGCCAGCCGTCGCGCAGATCGCCCAGCAGACCGCCGCGCAGACCGCCCGCGCGCCGCTCCGCGCGGTCGCGCAGCGTCGCCGGGGACACCCGCAGCAGCGCGCGCAGCCCCGCCGCGACCGCGAAGCACGTCGCGTCCACCGCGAGGACCCAGCCCGGTCCGGCGAGGGCGACCAGCGCCCCGGCGAGCGCGGCGCCGCCGACGTTCGCCCCGTTGACGCCGAGCCGGAACACCGCGAAGGCGCGGCCCGCGTGGGCGGAGTCGACGGTCGAGAGCAGCATCCCCTCGTTGGCGGGGGCGAAGAAGGCCTGCCCGGTGCCGCCCAGCGCGGACAGCACGGCCATGTGCCAGATCTCGGCCCGGCCGGTCAGCACCAGGACCGCGAACAGGCCCTGCGAGACCGTGTTCAGGCAGTTGGCGGCGACCATGACCCGGTGCCGCGGCAGCCGGTCCGCGACCGCGCCACCGATGAGCAGGAAGACGACCAGGGGCACCGTCCGCGCTGCGGCGACCAGCCCGATCTCCGTACCGCCGCCGCCCGCCTGCAGGACCGCGAACGCCGACGCGACGACGGCGCCCGAGGCGCCGAGCCCGGTCACGAAGGCGGAGGCGGCGAGGAGCCGGAAGTTGCGGCCGGCCCAGTCCGGGAAGCGCGGCCGGTGGGAGACGTGGCGTTTCACCCGGGGACTATCGTCGCTGGGCCGGTCTTTGGCAAACCCATTTCCGGCCGACGGCCGGGCCGTAGCCCGAGCCGGCCGGATCGGGCTACGGCCTCGGCCTCAGCCGACCAGCCGGACGCTGTCGCGGACCTTGGCCACCGTCCCGGCGTCGACCGCGCCCGCGTAGCCGCTGTCCACGACCAGCAGCCAGGAGCGGACCTCCTTGTCCTTGCCGAGGAAGGTGAAGCTGTACGAGGTGCCGTCGGCCGCGCACGAGCCCTTCATCCCGGTCGCGCGCGTGGAGGCGATCCAGCCGGGCACGCCCTGGGCGTTGGTGTAGGCGCGGGGGGCGGCCTCGGTGAGCTTGGTGCGGCCCTCCTTGTTGTACTTGCCGTACGCCCAGTTGTAGGCCTCGTTGGCGGCCTCGGACTTCAGGCTCTTGGCGCCCTTGCCGCCCTTCACGCCCGCCAGACCGCGCTCGTCGGTGCCGCACCACTTCTCGTCGAGGACGGCGGCGCCCCCGGTGACGACGCGGTTGTCGTCCCACTCGTAGCCGATGAGCAGGCCCTGCGGCTTGACCGTCCAGCCCTTGGGGACGTCGTAGGCGACGCCCATGTCACTGCGCACGACGGTCTGCCAGTCGGGCACCACGGGCTTGATCGTGTCCTCACCGGGGTTGCCGCGGGCGTCGTCCGGGCCGGGGCCCTGCTCACCCTCCTCGCTCCCGGACGTGGAGGGCGTGGGGGCGGGGGAGTCCGGGGCGCTTTCCGAGGCGACCGGCGAGCCGCTGCCGGACGGGCCGGCCTGCGGGCTCTTGTCGTCGCCGGTGAGCTTCACGGCGACCAGGACACCGGCGGCGACCACCGCGACCGCGGCCACCACCGACACCGCGACCACCGCGCCCCGCCGCCCCCCGGGCGGCTTCGGCCCACTCGGCCCCGGCGGCGGCCCCCACATCTGCGGAGGCTGCTGGTAGGCCGGGTGCTGCTGCGGCTGGTACGGGGCGGGCTGCTGCTGCCCCCACTGGGGCTGGTTCTGTGGGGGCTGCTGCGGATACTGCGGTTCCCCCGGCTGCTGCTGTCCTGGCCACATGGCTGGAAACACTAGGGGTTGAGCGGCCGCGGTTCCACGGAAGTGCTGATTACTTGCTGGTAACATCCGGCCATGTCCGAGAACCAGCCCCAGATAGGCGAGCTCATGGCGGCCACCGTGCCGATGGCCGCCACCCTCAGCATCGAGTTCCTGGAGACCACCGCCGAGCGCGCCGTGGTCCGCCTCCCCGACCAGCCCGCCTACCACAACCACGTCGGCGGCCCCCACGCCGGCGCGATGTTCACCCTCGCCGAGACCGCCAGCGGCGCCGTCGTCCTGGCCGCCTTCGCCGACCAGCTCTCCCGCGCCGTCCCCCTCGCCGTCCGCGCCGAGATCGGCTACAAGAAGCTCGCCATGGGCCCGGTCACCGCCACCGCCCAGCTCGGCCGCCCCGCCGCCGACGTCATCGCCGACCTCGACAAGGGCGAACGCCCGGAGTTCCCCGTCACCGTCGCCCTCGCGCGCGAGGACGGCGCCGTCACGGGCGAGATGACCATCGTGTGGACCCTGCGCCCCGACAACTGACGCTGTCGCGGGAGGACCCGTCCCGGCGGTGGGGCCGGAACGGGTCCTGGAGGCGGTGCGGCCGAGGCTCTCAGTCGAGCTGGACGACCTTGGGGCTGTCACCGGTGCCGGCGGCGTCAGCGGGAGGCAGCGCCGTGGGGTAGACACGGATGCTGCTGAGCGCCGCGTTGGTGTATTCCGCGTAGGTGCCGGCGGCGATCTTGCGGCCGATCTGGAGCGGGCCGGTGGCGTTCCAGGGGGCGTAGGTCCAGTCCCTGGTCGCCGAGAGCCTGCCGTTGACGTACAGACGGACTTCCTTGGCGGTGGAGTCGTAGACGCCGACCAGGTAGGTCCACTGTCCGGTGACCGGCTTGCTGCCGTAGGCGGCTCGCCAGACTGCGCCGGTGGTGTCGGTGCTCCACCGTCCGAAGGCCCAGGCTTGGGCGCCGGAGGAGTAGTAGAGCTGGAAACCGTTGTTGATGGTGCCGCTCTGTGAGACGAACGTGCTGTTGGCGGAGGCCGAATTGAGCTTGACCCAGGCGGAGACGGTGAAGCTCTTCGACGTGTCCACGGCAGGTCCGGACGCCGCACCGTAACCCGTGGTACCGCTGAGGTTGAGCACCTTGCCGCGGGCGGCGTCGGTGGTCCAGTTGTACGCACCGGTCAGAGTGGTACCCAGGGTGCCGGTGCTGTCGGCCGTCGTGCCGCCGGTACCTTCCGCGAGCTTCCACCAGTGGCTCGCGGTGTCGGTCACGGAACCCAGCGGGACCGGGGCGGCGAAGGAGTAGGTGGGCGGTGAGGTCAGGACGGGGCTCTGGCGGTAGTTGTACTCGATGAGCTGACCCGACGTGTCGACGGTGTAGAGGTCGGGAATCCCGTCCGGTCCTCCGCCGTTCGTGCCGGTCGCGACCGGGCTGTTGACGTCTCCCGGAGAAGCCACGACCGGGAAGGCCGCCGGGGCGAGGGTGAGCCCGAGAGCGGTGTGGACCGTGGGATGGAGCAGGGCAGGTACCAGGGTGTCGCCGTCCACGGCGAGCGGGTAGCTGTACAGGGCTCCGGTGGTGTTGTCACGGGACCACAGGACGGGACTGCCCTTGAAGGTCCCCGCGGCGATCAGGGTCTGTCCGGTCCAGTCGCCGTCGCCCAGCAGGAGCGGGTTCTTCAGGTGGTAGCCGCCGTCGGACTGGTAGATCCACAGCTCCTTGTTCTCGACGGTGATGACGGCGGAATAGTCGTAGCTGTTGCCGAAGACGTTGCCCGGGGTGATGAGTTGGCTGACGTTCCAGCTCTGGCTGTTGTAGTCGGTGCCACGGCAGCGCGTGTCGTCCGCGACGACGTCGGACGGCGCGCATGCGTCCTTGGTGACGACGTCGAACCTCTCGCCGATGAAGCCGCCGAACGTGGAGTAGGGAATCCTCGGGAACGAGGCGTCGTCGACCGGGTCGAGGTCGTTCTTGACGACGTAGAGCTGCTTGCTCACCTTGTTGTAGGCGAAGAGGTCGTCGACATCCGAGCCGTGGAGGTTGCCCCGGTGGGCGATGAGGTAGTTGTTCCAACCGGTGTGGTCGGGTGAATCGGCGGCGGTGGCCACGGTGACCGGGCCGGTGACCGGTGGCGGCGTGCCGGTGACGGGCCCGCTCTGGACGGCGCCGGTGTTCTGCGCGGGGTCGAGGTTGCCCGGGATCATGTTGAGGTCGCCGGTCTTGGTGGTGGCGAGCAGGTCGGGCACGCCGTCCCCGGAGATGTCACCCGGCTTGATCTTGGTCGCCGGGTTCCAGGGGACGGTGTAGGTGTAACCCGAGACGTTGGTGGAGATGTTGCCCGCCTTGTCGACGGCCGCCACGTACAGGGTGTGCACGCCCCAGTCCGTGATCGGCACCGTCACCTTGCCGGTGGACCGTCCCTGCGCGTCCGTGCCGGTGATGCCGGCGCTGGTGCCGTCGGCCGCGGTGGGCGCCGAGTCCAGCTGCCACAGGAAGTGGTCCATTCCGCTGGACCTGCAGGGACCCGGGTCGCAGGTGGTGTCCGCGGCGGCGTTGTCCGCGGCGGCCACGGTGAAGTCGGTGGTCTTCCCGACACCGGCGTAGACGACCTTGTCGGCGTCCACGGGCCCGGATCCCACCGGAGGGAAGGACGGGTTGGTGGTCACGTCCGGGCTCTGCGGGGCGGTGAAGTCGGTGGTGAACCAGCAGTGCTCCGACTTGGCGGACGTGAGTCCTTGGCTCGAGTCGTCCTCGGCGTAGACGTCCCAGCCGTACTGGTGACCGTCCTTGAGGGTGGCGCCGATGCCCATCGGAGCATCCGCTCCGGAGGCGAGGAAGGAGCTGTCCGGAGTGGAGACGGCGGCGCCGTTCCCGTCCCCGTCAGGGTCGATGGTGCGGTCCCAGACGTAGTAGTGCGCCTTGACGTGCTCGCCGGACATCTGGGTGGCGACGGTGGAGTGCAGCGTGATGTTGCTGCCGGCGTCGGAGTACGTGGTGGCGCCGATCCAGCCCACACCGCTGGTCGTGCAGGGTGCCGAGGCGCCGGTGGCGGCCGGGGTCATGTGCAGGTTGTCGGGCACGTCCGGCGGTATGTCGAACTTGGTGGTGAGGGTCAGCGTGGTCGACATCCGCAGGTAGTCGTCGTTGCCCGAAGTCTGCGACTCGTTCCCGTACAGGCCGATCGTCCAGGTGTTGGAGGCGGCGCCGAAGGTGCCGTCCGCGTCGTAGCCGTCGCCGTCCTGGTCGGCGATCTTCTGGACCGCGGCGGTGACGTTGAAGGTCGCGGTGCTGTTGCTGCACGAACTGCTGGAATTGGCGCCGCTGGGCACGGTGTCGGTCACCGGTGGGAACGCGGTGTCGTGGGCGCCGGGCCTGGACAGCCAGTCGGTGCTGGAGCTGATCGCGTTCGTCGTGTGCAGCGTGACCGGCTGGTTCTGGCTGCAGGACCAACTCGCGGCATAGGTGGTGGAGATCTTGACGGAGGCGCTGTCGACGACGAACGCAGGGTGGAGTCCACCGGTGTTGATCGCCCAGTACGAGCGCTCCAGGCCGACACCGCAGGCACCGCCCCAGCGCTGGTACCCGACGCCCTGGCCGTTGGTCTGCGCCTTGTCGTACTGCGGGGAGTTCTCGCAGGTCGAACTGGAGTAGACCTCGGTGTAGTGGCCCGCGGTGGAGGAGACCGGATTGGTGTAGGGGTCGATGAACACCGGATACGTGGTGCCGGGGCCGGTGAGCACGCCCGCGTCAGGGGTCAGCGTCAGGGTGTCGCTGCCGACGGCCACGGCGACCGGCTCGGTGGTGGCGCCCGCGCCGGGTCCCTCGACGGAGGACGTCAGGCCCGCTGCCGGGTCCGGCGCACTGCCGAGTTCCTGCAGCATCACCGGGGTGGTCCCGGAGTCCCACATCAGCGGCTGCGGGCTGGTGTACACCAGGTCGCCGTCGGCGGCGGTGGCCCGCACGTCGCCCGCGTCGGTGGTGGCCAGGGTGAGGCCGCGGGTGTCGGCGGCCAGGGTGAGCTTCCTGAGTTGCGGATCGGCCGCGGCGGCCGCGTTGTGGACGATCAGGATGTCGCTGAAGCCGCCCTGGTCGGTCACGGACACCGACAGATCGACGCCGGGCAGCACGGAGGGGTAGAGGGCGGTGTCGCCGCTGACCCTCGGCGCGGGCAGGGTGAAGGGCAGGGTCAGGGTCATGCCGGGGCCGTCGGCGTGGGTGAGGGTGACCAGCGGGCCGTTGCCGCCGCCGGAGAGCGTCACCGCGTTCGGGGTGGCCTTGGGCGCGTACCCGCCGTCGCCGTCGGCGATCAGGGTGGCGTCCACCGGGGTCCAGGCACCGTCCTTGCGCACCCGGGTCGGCAGAGGGCTGGTCGTGTTGACGAAGGTGCCGTCCGGCAGCGCCTCGGTGGTGGAGGTCTCCGTGGTGAGCGCGTCCACCACGACGGGCTTTCCGGTGGACACGGCCTGTCCCCGCGCGGCGAGCAGCGGGTCGGCCGGGGTGGGGGAAGCGGCAGCGGCCGCGGGCAACGCGGGAAGGGCGGCCAGGAGGGTGAGTGCGGTGGCGAACATCGTGAGACGGCGACGGGCAACGCGTCTGTGACGTATGCGGATCGATGGGCTCAACACGTAACGGGACTTCCTTCGGGTCGCGGACATGACGGACGGCGCTCTGTGCTCGTTCCGTGCCTGGTCGGCTTTGTCGGGCAGTGCATGCAATGCCGGGGGAAGCCCGGTTGCCGCGCGGCAGTGATCATTTGCGTACAGAAAATACACATGAACCTCAAAGTTGATGCACGGTCTGTTCAACGAGATCGCAAAGGGCATTGAGACGCGATCATGGCCCCCCATACCCTCCGGTCGATCACTCGCACGTGTGATCCAAAGACATGACGGTCCATCAGGACCGTTTTCCCGGGGGGTTGCCCGTGAGTGGCAGACGGCGCTGGTTTGCTGGTGTGTGGCACCGGACATTCCTCGGCAAGCTGGGTCTCTGGACAATTCCGGTTGCCCTTTTCGCGCTGCTTCTTCCCGTGACGATCGCCACCGGTCTGGGCACCCCCGGATTCTTTCCCCTCCACACCGATGACGCGTTCGGCCGGCACGGCGGGTTCCACTTCGAGGGTTCGGTGTGGAACCCGAAGGCCGTCGCGGACGTCCCGGCTGTGGGAGGGCACGGGCTGCACGCGAAGGTGGCCGGTCAGCCCCGTGGGTACAAGGCGCTCGGGAACTACCGGGCGCAGCCGCCGGTGTGGCCGAAGCCCGGTACCGCCACGGTCGTGCTCGACTCCCACTCCGCGGCGAAGCCCGTCAAGGCGGGCGAACTCCCCGTCTGGGTGGCGTCCGCGGGCGAGGGGGAGGGTACCGGCGAAGTCCGCGTGCGCACCGCCTCGCACACGCAGACCCTCCGGGCCGGGGCCAACGGCATGCTGCTGGGCATCACCCCGTCCCGTGCGACCGCCGCACGCAGCCGGGTGCGCGTGGTCGTCGACTACGCGGGAATAGCCAGGGCCTACGGCGGAGGCTTCGGTTCACGGCTGCAGTTGGTGCAGCTGCCTGCCTGCGCGCTCACCACGCCCTCGCTCCCCGCGTGCCGGAAGCGCACCCCCCTGCGGTTCACCAACCGCGCCGGCGCCGAGCAGCTGACGGCCACCGTCACCCTGGGTTCCGCGCCCGCCGACGAACCGGAAGACGAGACGGACGGGGACGCGGACGGGGACGCGGACGGGCCGAGGACCATGTCGGCGCACACCGCGCCGATGGCCGCGGACACCGGCACCACGGCGCTCGCCGTCACCTCGGGCAACTCCGGTTCCCAGGGTGACTACGCGGCCACCACACTGTCGGGAGCCGGCACCTGGCAGGCCTCGGCCACCGGCTCCTTCACCTACGCCTACCCGATCTCCGTGCCCGCCGCGATCGGCGGCAACGCGCCGTCGGTCGGCCTCAGCTACGACTCGCAGTCCGTCGACGGCGAGACCTCCGCCCGCAACTCCCAGGCGTCCTGGGTCGGTGACGGCTGGAGTTACCAGGTCGGATACGTGGAGCGCGGCTACCGCGCCTGCGGTTCGCTCCTCGACTCCGACGGCGACAAGATCCTCAAGGGATCGGGGGACGAGTGCTGGGGCGGGGACAACGCCACGCTGTCCTTCGGCGCCCACTCCGGTGTGCTCGTGCCGGACGGGGCGGACCCGAGCGTGCCCGGTGAGCTCAAGCAGTGGAGGCTGCAGGGCGACGACGGCACCCTCGTCCAGGAACTGTCCGGCGCCGCGAACGGCCTCCAGGACGGCGTCTACTACCGGGTCCTGACCGCCGACGGCACCGCGGCCTACTTCGGCGCGGACCACTCGCCGAGCGGCCCGGGCACCGGCGCCACCATGCCCTCGAACCCCGGCGACCCCTCCACGCACTCCGCCTGGGGCGTGCCCGTGCTGCATCCGCGCTCCTCGGATCCCTGCCACGACAGCGCCAAGGGCAAGGCCTCCACGTGCGACAAGCCCGAGGGCTGGCGCTGGAACCTCGACTTCGTGGTCTCGCCGACCGGATTCGTACAACGTTACGACTACACCACGGAGAGCAACTACTACGACCTCGGCGGCGGCCAGGCCGCCGACGGCGACACCGGCACCCTGACCGCCTACACCCGCGGCGGCGCGCTGACGCTGATCTCGTACGGCTACACCCTGTCCGACGAGCAGGCGGGCCGGACCGCTGCGGCCCAGGTCGACTTCGGCCTGGCGCAGCGGTGCCAGACCACTTCCACCTTCACCGACTGCTCGGCCTCGAACCTCAAGGACAACACGGCGACCCACTGGCCGGACGTGCCGTGGGACCTGCACTGCGACTCGACGGACTCCACGAAACTCCCCGACGGGGCGACCGACGTCCCCGACGACGTGTGCATCACCGCGGGGCCCAGCTTCTGGACCACCACGCGACTGGACTCCATCACCACCAAGGTCCACGTGAAGGCGACCGACCAGCTCACCGCGGTCGACACGTACCAGCTCGGCCAGGTCTACTCCGACGCGGGCGGTACCGTCGACCCGGTCACCGGCACCACGGTGGATCCCAAGGACGCCGGAATGCTGCAGGCCGTCATGTGGCTGCAGTCGGTCCGCCACACCGGCAAGGACACGTACGGCAACGGCAACAGCGACATCGCGCTGAATCAGGTGTCGTTCACCGGAACCGAGATCGACAACCGGGTCGACGACGACTCCCCGTCCGCTCCGCCGCTGTACCGGCCCCGCATCTCCTCCATCCAGACGGAGACCGGCGAGTCCATCGCCGTCGAGTACAACGCCGAGCCGTGCGCCGGCAGGACGCTGTCGATGTCCCAGGCGGACAGCAACACCAATTCCTGTTACCCCGTCTACTGGACGGTCCCCGGGGCCTCCAAGCCGATCCCGGACTGGTTCAACAAGGTCACGGTCAACAGCGTGGCCGTCTCCGACCTGACGATCGCCGGCCAGTACAAGCCGGACGCGCGGAACAACCCGGCCGGTTCGGAGACCCAGGTCTCCCGCTACAGCTACGCAGGGCCCGCCTGGCATCGCGACGACTCCGACCTGACGGACGACCAGTACCGCACCTGGGACCAGTTCCGCGGCTTCCGCACCGTCACCGTGCAGACCGGCCAGGCTCCCGAGCCCGTCACCCAGCAGACCACGACGTATCTGCAGGGCATGAACGGCGACTACAAGGCCGACGGCACCCGCCGCTCCGTCACGGTGGACGCCAAGGTCGGCGGCAGCACGGTGCTGAGCGTGCCCGACGACGACCAACTGGCCGGCACCACGCTGCAGGACGACTCGTACACGGAGGCAGGTGGCACGGTCGGCTCCGTCAGCATCAATGGCCCGTTCACCTTCACCACCACCGCATCGGCCGACCGGACGCCGTGGACGGCCTGGACCCAGGAGGACGACCCTGGCGGGACCAAGCCGACGGCCTCCACCCTCCCCCCGCTCACCGCGCACCGGATCAAGACCAGCAGCTCCCGCGAGTACGAACTCCTCGCCAACGGCACCTGGCGTCACACCACGACCGACACCGGGTACGACGGCCAGGGCCGCGTCTCGACCGTCAACGGCCACGGTGACGGGACGGATCCGGCTCAGGAGAAGTGCGCCACCACCACCTACGCGAGCCCGCCCGCGTCGAACACGATGATGCTGTCCTACGCGGACCGGGTCACCTCGGTGCTCGGAGGATGCGCCACCGCACCCGGCGCGACCACGCTGCTGACGGACAAGAAGATCTACTACGCGGGCGACGGGACGCCCGCCGCACTCGGCACCTTCGGCCAGGTCACCGCGGCCGGCCAGGTCACCGGCACCCAGACCGCCACGGGCTTCACCGGCACCACGGAGAACTGGCAGACGACCTCCGCGATGAAGTACGACGGAGGCGGCCGGATCACCGACGCCTACGACGCCACGGGGCAGAAGACCCACACCGACTTCACCCCGGCGTGGAGCGGTTCCGGCGGCAACACCGACGCCACGGCCAAGGTCTCCGTCAACAGCCAGGGCTGGGAGGTCAAGTCCACCCTCGACGCGCTCCGCGGCCTGCCCCTGCAGAACACCGACGCCAACGGCCGCAAGACGGACATGACCTACGACGCGCTCGGCCGGCGCACCGCGGTGTGGCTGCCCGGCCGGGACAAGGCGGCCGGGCAGAGCGCGGACCGGACCTTCGCGTACGCGATCAACCCGGGCGCCGTGCCGGCACCCGGCGGCACGATCACCCAGCCGGGTGCGCCGTCCACGGTCACCTCCAGGACGCTGCGCGAGGACGGCACCTACGCCACCTCGATCACGATCTACGACGGCATGCTGCAGCCGCGGCAGACCCAGTCCACCGCCATGGGCGACTCCAACTCCGGCCGGGTCATCTCGGACACCTTCTACGACTCGCACGGCTGGCAGACCGCGTCGTACTCGGCGTACTCCGAGCCGGACAACTTCCCCTCCACCACGCTGTACGCGGCCAACGAGAACCAGATCCCCGCCGAGACCACCACGACCTACGACGGTCAGGGCCGCCCGCTCAGGGAGACCCTGTGGCACCAGGCCGTCGAGCAGTGGCACGGTTCCACCGCCTATCCCGGCGCGGACGAGGTCGACACCACGGCGCCGGCCGGCGGGCGTTCCACCGCGTCCTTCACCAACGCCGTCGGCCAGACGGTCAGGACCGTGGTGAAGAACTCCGGCAGCACCGTCACCCTGACGGGAGGCTCGGTGATCCCCTCGGGGACCTCACTGACCTCGGACAGCGTGCGCCTGGCGATGCAGGCCGACGGCAACCTGGTGCTCTCCGCCCTCGCGACGGGCAAGACGATCTGGTCGTCCGGCACCGGCGGTAACACCGGTGCCTGGGCCAGGTTCGGCACGGACGGCAACCTGGTCGTCTACAGCACCGCGGCCGCCCAGCTGTGGACCACGGGCCTGACGGCCGTGACCGGCGCCACGTTCCAGGTGCGCAACGACTCCACCGCCGCGGTCGTCGCCTCCAACGGCTCCACCGTGCTGTGGAAGCAGGGCACCGCGAACGCCGTCGCGTCCGCCGACGCCACCACGCGCTACACCTACACCCCTGCGGGCCAGATCGACTCGATCAAGGACAACGCCGGCAACTCCTGGTCGTACACCTACAACCTGCTCGGCCAGAAGAAGTCACAGACCGATCCGAACACCGGCACCACCACGTTCGACAAGTACGACGTGGCGGGCAACCTGCTGCAGACCACCGACCCGCGCGGCCAGGTGCTCTCCTACACCTACGACTGGGACAACCGCCCCACCGCCGAGTACGCCGCCGCCTGGTCCGCCACTCCGGACCAGTCGAAACTGCTCGCCTCCCGGATCTACGACACCTTGGAGAAGGGTTACGAGACCTCCGCCACGCGCTATGTGGGCGGCGCCTCCGGCAGCGCCTACACCCAGGCGGTCACGGGTTACAACACCGCTTACCAGCCCCAGGGCACCACGCTGACGGTCCCGGCCTCCGACGGGTTCGCGGCCGCCGGCCAGAGCACCGCTCCGACCAGCGGCACGGTCACCTACACCTCCACCTCCGCCTACACGCCCAACGTGGGCCTGCTCTCGACGATCCACTACCAGGCGGACGGCCATCTGCCCGCCGAGGACATCGACTACGGCTACACCCAGCAGGGCAACCTCGACGGCATCGGCGGGTTCATCAACAGCGCCAACACGCCCGCCTATCTCGACGCCACGGTCCACGACGCCTTCGGGCGGCCGCTGCAGGCCAACTACGGCCCGGTCGGCAAGGAACTGGCGACCTTCGCCCAGTACGACGCCACCACCGGGCGGGTCACCCAGACCAGCAGCATGCTGCAGACGTCCACTACCGCCCTGGACGTCGTCAACCTGCGATACAACCAGGCCGGCGAACTCACGGCGATCGACGACCTGCAGAACGACACCTCCCACGACACCCAGTGCTTCACCTACGACTCCTTCCAGCGGCTGACCGCCGCGTGGACGGACACCGCGGGCATCACCACGCCCGCCACCGCCCCTGTCGGCGCCGTCGGCGGCTGCACCTCCGCCGCGGTGCAGACCACGACCGCGTCGCCGATCCGGACCACGACCGTCGGCGGCCCGGCGCCCTACTGGCAGACCTACACCTACGACCAACTCGGCGACCGCGTCGGGATGGTCAACCACGACACCACCGGCAACGCCCTCAACGACACCACCCAGGCCATCACCTACCCGGGCACCGACGGCACCGTCGCCGCCACCCTGCCCGACCAGGCGGGCGCCGCGACCACCACCAACCCGGGCACCGGCACCGCGACCACCACCTCCACGTACGCCGACCCGGCCTACGGCAACGTGAACGCCGGCGACACCATCAGCCGGAAGGTCACGTCCACCGGCCCGCTGTCCACCGGCTTCACCATCTCCGGCGGCGGCAAGCGGTGCATCGACGACGCGGGCGGGTCGACCACGGCCGGCACCAAGGTGCAGATCTCCACCTGCAGCGGATCCACGAGCCAGAAGTGGACGATCGGCACGGACGGAACGGTGAAGGTCCTCGGCATGTGCCTGGACACCGTCGGCAACGCGACCACAGCGGGCACCCTCGTGGTGATCGACACCTGCAAGACCGACGCCACCCAGAAGTGGAAGGTCACCACCACCGGAACCCTGGTCAGCAACGCCAACAGCGCGGTCTGCCTGACCGACCCGGGGGCCTCCGCCACCAACGGCACCCAGCTGACCATCGCCGCCTGCGGCGGCAGCGGCCAGACCTGGGCCGGCGCGGCGGGCGGCGCGATCCCGGCCGGCCAGAGCCAGACCTTCACCTACGACGCGGAAGGCCGCACGGCCACCGTCACCACGACGTCCGGCACCCACTCCAACACGAGCAAGTACCTGTACGACGCCCAAGGTGACCTGCTGGAGCAGACCTCCGCGGTCGACGGCGCCGACAAGACCCGCGTCCTCTACCTCTTCGGCGGTGCCGAGCAGATCACGCTCAACGTCACCGCCAAGACCTGGACCGGACTGCGGAACGTCACGGGCCCGGACGGCACCACCGTCACCCGCTCCAGCAGCGGCACGGTCAGCTACGAGGTGGCCAACGGCCAGGGTACGGCCGTCACCGCGATCGACGCCTCCACGCTGGCGGTCAGCCGACGCTCCTACGACCCCTGGGGCAACCCGCGCGGTACCAAGCCCGGCTCCTGGGTGGCACCGGACGAGAACCACGGTTTCCTCGGCCAACCCGCCGACGCCACGACCGGGCTCAACCTCCTGGGCGCCCGCAACTACGACCCCCTCCTCGGCCGCTTCCTGACCCCCGACCCCGTCTTCGAACCGGGCGACCCCAACCAGATGGGCGGTTACACCTACGCCGGCGACAACCCGGCGAGCGGCGCGGACCCGAGCGGCCTGATGCTGGCAGCGGCCGACGGCGGTGGCGGCGGCTGTGACTCCAAGTGCATGGCCAACATCAGCAAGTCGGACAGCAGCACCTCGAGCGGCAAGAAGAAGCAGCACCACGGGGGCTGCCACGGCTTCTGGGGATGCGCCGGGCACTACTTCAAGAAGTCCCTGCCCGTGGTCGAGGTCGTCGTCACCGTGGTGGTCGTGGTCGTCGCCGTGGCGGTGGTTGCGTCTGCCTGCGCCGGAACCGTGGTGGCCGCCCCCGCCTGCATCATCGGGATGGGCGAGGGCGCCGGGATGATCGGCGGAATGTTCGGCGGCGACTGCGCCGCCATGGGCTGCGCCGGAGGGGGAGGCTTCCACGCGGAGGAAGGCGAGTCACCACCCGCCGGAGGCGGCACCGACGCCGCCCCCAAGGCCGCGGCGGAACCGGCCCCTCACGACGCCACCGGCAGTTCCGGCGGATCCGGCGACGCCGCGGCCGCCTCGAGCGCCGGCAAGGAATCCGCGAGCGATTCGGCCGGCACCAACGCGGCCAAGCCCAAGAAGTCCAGCTCCCAGGACGAGGCTGCGGGCGCACAGAAGGCCGCCGCCACATCCGACAAGCCGAGCACCGGCAACTCGGGTACCGAGACGCCCACGCAGTGCAGCTTCGCGCCGGACACGCCCGTCCTCATGGCAGGCGGCAAGTCCAAGGCGATCGGCAAGATCAGGACCGGTGACAAGGTCGAGGCCGCCAACGCCCGGACCGGCAAGCACGCCGGCCCCCGCGAGGTCGTCGCGACCCTCGTCCACCACGACAAGGACCTGGTCGACGTCACGGTCCGCACCGGCCGCCGCCACACGGCGACGCTCCACACGACCTCCGAGCACCCCTTCTGGGACGCCACCACCCACACGTGGGTTCCCGCGGCCAAACTCAGGGCCGGCCACGCCCTCACCACGGTGGACGGCCACCACGTCCTGGTCGCCAAGGTCAGGGTGACCCCGGGTACGGCCGACCGGTACAACCTCACGGTCCGCGAACTGCACACGTACTACGTGCTGGTGGGCTCGATTCCCGTGCTCGTGCACAACGCGTGCGGTGATCCCATCAGTCCGGATGTCCCGACCAGGGCGCCCGCCGCCGTCGGTAGCGGCGCTCCTGTCAGCACGAACTATCGAGATAACTTCTTCAACGCAAATCCGAGCGTGAAGGAGAGTGATGGGTACTGGGTTCATCATGCCGTGGAGCGCCAGGCGCTCAAGAAATATCCCGGACTCTTCACGATTGATGAGCTGAACGCTCCTGAAAATCTGCGTGGAATTCCAAGCAGCGTCAACAGCGATCTCCATCTGAGTCGCATACGGATTCTGTGGAATGGATTCTATTCGGCGAATCCAACGGCCACGAGGCAGCAGGTCTTGGACTATGCGACGTTCATTGACGACTTCCTTGGTGGGGAATTCGAACCGAGAGTTCGCTGACCATTCGGATGTCGCCGACCGGCTCTTTCATCCGACCTCGTCCCGCCTCGGTGTGGCTTAGAGGCGGGGCGAGGTCGGATGTTGTATCCTGACGTCGCAGGACGGGAAATCGAGTGAAGGGGAATTCTTATGTGGAGAGAGTTGGCCACAGAGGCTTATGCCGGAGCGAGGTTCAAGGACCCGGTACTCCCTGCTGGCCTTGACGAAGCCGAACGTTTGCTGGGGGAGTCCATTCCGGTGGAGCTCAAGGGCCTCCTTGCCGAGACGGATGGGATTGTGGGGCAAACGAGTTCAGATGCCGTCTGGTCGCTGGAGAGGATCGTCCAGGGGAACCTGAAATTTCGGCAGAGTAGTTCCTTCGCCGAGCTCTATATGCCCTTTGATTCCTTTCTCTTCTTCGGCGATAACGGCGGCGGGGACCAGTTTGCCTTCGTGCTCCACCCCGCCAGGGCGGATATTTTCGTATGGCAGCACGAGAGTGATAGTCGTAAGTGGGTCGCGAACGGCCTGGGAGATTACCTTGCTCGCCGCCTCCGCGAAGGCGGAGATGATTGGTACGAAAACTACTAGCCAAGGAGAGGTTCGGTGGGCGAGGTTGGGTGCGTCGATCTCGATAAGCCGCAAATATATTCACGTCGACAGTCGGCGGAACTAGCGGCACGTGTCGAGAAAACTGCGAAAAGCATCTTTTTATCCCGTTCGGGTGCTGGGGCCAGGGCGTATGCCATCGAGTTGCGCTGTGACGTGCAAAGCATTTACGGGTGATCGAAGGGGGTTGTGATGGCGTATCTTCTTACGGGATTTCTCGGCTTGCTCGCCGGGGCGCGGGCGCTTGGTCTGCGGCGGCGGCAGATGGGCGCGGAGGCCGTGCCATCCGCGCTGGTAATCCTGCGGCCGGCGGTTCTTGGGGTGCTCGGCTGGATCGCCCTCGGGGGCGGGCTGTTTCTGCTGGCCGGTGGGATCCTCGTGCTGGTGCAGGGCTGAGCGTCGGCCGCGGCGTCCCTCGCGGGAACACACGGCCACCGCGCACTCCCCGAGGGGCCCGGCATGCTGGAGGCGACGCGCCGGGCTGCACGTCGGATACCCTGCAACGACGTGCGCGCACCGGCGCGCCGACCGACATCCGACCGCCCTAGGGGGAGGAAGCGGCCTTGCACGTCCAGGAGTGGCTCGGCACGATCCCGCCGGTCAGCGTCTACCTGCTGGTGGGCTTGGTGATCGGCCTGGAGAGCCTGGGCATCCCGCTGCCGGGCGAGATCATCCTCGTCAGCTCGGCCCTGCTCGCCTCCCAGGGGCACGTGGACCCGTGGGTGGTCGGCGTCTGCGCCTCGGCGGGGGCGATCGTGGGCGACTCGATCGGCTACGCCATCGGCCGGCGGGGCGGCAGGCCGATGCTGGACCGGCTGGGGCGGCGCTTCCCCAAGCACTTCTCGCCGGCGCACATCGCGACCGCCGAGGCGTCGTTCACGCGCTGGGGCATGTGGGCGGTGTTCTTCGGGCGCTTCGTGGCGCTGCTGCGGATCTTCGCCGGCCCGCTGTCGGGCGTGCTGAAGATGCCGTACTGGAAGTTCCTGGTCGCCAACGTCCTCGGCGGCATCGTGTGGGCGGGCGGCACCACGGCCGTCATCTACTACGTGGGCATCGTCGCCGAGCCGTGGCTCAAGCGCTTCTCCTGGATCGGCCTGGCGGCCGCCGTGCTGATCGGCCTCGGCTCGTTCCTCGTCGTGCGGCGCCGGGCCAAGGCCGCGGCGAAGGCCCACGAGGCCGCGCCGGAGGCGGACGCCGTGGCGGCGGCCGCCGACTGAGCGGTCGGTCCCGGGGCGGTCAGTCCCGGGCGAAGGCGGCCCGGTGGGCGTCGGCGAGCCGGACGTAGTGCTCGGCGTTGATCCGGACCATCTCGCGCTCCTCGGTGGTCAGCTCACGGCGCACCTTCGCCGGTACGCCCGCCACCAGCGACCCCGGGGGCACCCGCATGCCCTGGGGGACGAGCGCGCCCGCCGCGACGAGCGAGCCGGTGCCGATGTGCGCGCCGTTGAGGACCGTGGCGCCCATGCCGACCAGCACGTCGTCCTCCACGACGCAGCCGTGCAGCACCGCGTTGTGGCCCACCGTGACGCCCGCGCCGATCACCGCCGGGAACCCGGGGTCGGCGTGCACCGTGGAGTTGTCCTGGACGTTGCTGCCCTCGCCGACGCTGATCGACTCGCAGTCGCCGCGCAGCACCGTGTGGTACCAGACGCTCGCGCCGGCGGCCAGCGTCACGTCGCCCAGCACCACCGAGGTCGGCGCGGTGAAGGCGGCGGGGTCCAGGTGGGGCGTACGCCCGGCGACGTCCGCGATCAAGGCTCTCTCCGTCATGGGGATCACCGTAGTCCGGTGATTGCGCCCCTCGCGTGGCGGGTAGCGCGTACTGCGTGCTGAAGTTCTCCGACGAAGTGATCATCGCGCTGGAAACCGGTGCCCCGGTCGTCGCCCTCGAGTCGACGATCATCTC
Organism: Streptomyces sp. NBC_00510; assembly: GCA_036013505.1. NCBI lineage: Bacteria > Bacillati > Actinomycetota > Actinomycetes > Kitasatosporales > Streptomycetaceae > Streptomyces > Streptomyces sp. NBC_00510. The sequence goes on from CP107851.1 coordinate 8,045,219, forward strand.
CCACGGCCTGCCCCGTCCCCGCAACCACGAGGTGGCGCTGGAGCTGGAGGCCGCCGTGCGCGAGGCCGGCGCCGTCCCCGCGACGATCGCGGTGCTGGACGGCGTGCCGTGCATCGGGCTCGACGGGAAGGGCCTGGAGCGCATCGCCGGCGACGAGGGGATGCGCAAGCTCGGCCACCGCGACCTGCCCGTCGCGGTCGCCACCGGCGCCAGCGGCGCCACCACCGTCTCGGCCACCGCCTTCCTCGCCGCCCGCGCCGGGCTGCGCGTCTTCGCGACCGGCGGACTGGGCGGCGTGCACCGGGGCTGGACCGAGGAGCAGGACGAATCCGCCGACCTGAGGCTGCTCGCGGGCACCCGGATCACCGTCGTGTGCGCCGGGGTGAAATCGATCCTCGACGTGCCCGCCACCCTGCAGCGCCTGGAGACCCTCGGCGTCACCATCGTGGGTTACGGGACGAGCGAGTTCCCCGGCTTCTACCTCAGCGGCTCCGGGCAGCCCGTGGACTGGACGGTCGGCACGCCCGGCGAGGCCGCCTGCGTCATGGCCGCCCAGGACGACCTCGACGGGCCGCCGTCCGCCGTGATCCTCGCCAACCCCGTGCCGGAGCACGAGCAACTCGACCCGGCCCTGCACGACCGCGTGCTGGCGCAGGCGCTGGCGGCCGCCGAACGCGAGGGCGTCACGGGGCAGGCCGTCACGCCGTTCCTCCTCGGTCATCTCGTCGAGCACACCGGCGGGGCCAGCCTGGAGGCGAACCTCGCCGCCGTGCGCGGCAACGTCCGACTCGCCGCACAGGTGGCCGTCGCGTGGACGGAACGCGGCGCACATCACATCTGATCGCCCGGCCGGGCCCCGGCGCCCTCGGTACGGTGAGCGGGTGCCGAAAAACGAGAACCTGTTCTCCTCCGCGGCGGCCTGGCGCCGCCGGGCCGCCTCGCGTCTGGTGCACCGCGGCTGGCGGTGGGTCCAGGACGCGGGTGCCGTCTCCGCCGAGCTCCCCGGCCCGCTGCGCTTCGGCCGGATCGGCGCGGGCACCCGGCTGGCGTTCCCGCAGGGGACGATCTTCGGCGAGCGCTGGATCCACCTCGGCGAGTGCTGCATCATCGGCGAACAGGTCACCCTGACGGCCGGGATGATGCCCGGCCTCGACCTCGGCCCCGACCCCGTCGTCCGGCTCGGCAACGGCGTCGTCCTCGGCCGCGGCAGCCACGTGATCGCCTCCCGGCCGGTCGTGTTCGGCGACGACGTCTACTGCGGGCCGTACGTCTACGTGACGAGCGACAACCACTCCTACGACGACCCGCACGAGCCCATCGGCCGCCAGTGGCCGCGCTCGGCGCCCGTGGAGATCGGCTCGGGGAGCTGGCTCGGCGCGGGCGCGGTGGTCCTGCCGGGGGCGCGGATCGGGCGGAACGTCGTCGTCGCGGCGGGGGCGATCGTGCGGGGCGAGGTCCCCGACCACTCGGTGGTGGCGGGCGCGCCGGCGCGGGTCGTCCGGCGCTGGACACCCGAGCGGGGGTGGGAGCCGCCGCTGCGGACGCCCGCCCCGGTGCCGGTGCCCGCCGGCGCGACCCACCAGCAGCTGGCCGCGCTCGCGGGGCTCGACCCGGAACTCCTCTCAGGGCTGGAGGAGAAGCTCACCTCCGAGGCCTGACCGGTCCGGGCGTCCGCGGCGTTTCTTGCCGAACCGGCATGGAACGTTGCCTCCCGCCCGCGGCCGGCGTGATCGTGCGGTCATGGACGACAACAACAGCGAGAACCGCGACGACAACACCGAGGTACCGGGCGGCGTGTGGGACGTGGTGGTCGTCGGGGGAGGCGCCGCCGGTCTGTCCGGCGCGCTGACCCTGGCACGCGTACGGCGGTCGGTGCTGGTGATCGACGCGGGCGAGCCCCGCAACGCCCCGGCCGCCGCGGCACACGGCCTGCTGGGCCGCGACGGCGTCGCCCCGCTGGAACTGCTGCGCAAGGGGCGGGAGGAGGTCGCCTCCTACGGGGGCCGCGTCGTCAGCGGCCGCGTCACGGACATCCAGCGCGACGGCTGCCGGTTCGTGGTCGTGTGCGGGGACGGGCGGCGGGTGGCGGCGCGGCGGGTGCTGGTGACCTCCGGCCTGGTCGACGAGCTGCCGGACGTGCCCGGGCTGGCGCAGCGGTGGGGCAGGGACGTGCTGCACTGCGTGTTCTGCCACGGCTGGGAGGCGCGGGACACCGCGGTCGGGGTCCTCGGGAGCTTCCACCAGGCCCTGCTGTTCCGGCAGTTGTCGCAGGACGTGACGCTGCTCCTCGCACCCGGCGCCGATCTGACGCCCGATCAGTGGGAACAGCTCGCCGGTCTGGGCGTCGGCGTCGTCGAGGGCGTGGTGACCGGTCTGGAGACCGACGACGCGGACCGGCTGGCGGGGGTGCGCCTCGGCTCCGGGCACGTGGTGCCGGTCCGCGTGCTCGCGGTCGCCCCGCGCTTCACGGCACGGGCGTCCTTCCTCGGCGGTCTCGGCCTGACCGTGCGGGAGCATCCGGCGGGCTTCGGGGAGCAACTCGCGGTGGACGCCTCCGGCTTCACTGGCGTCGACGGCGTGTGGGCCGCGGGGAACGTCAGCGACCTGATGGCGGGCGTCCCTGCTGCCGCGGCGGCCGGGACGACCGCGGCCGCCGCGATCGTCATGGACCTGTTGACGGACGACGCCCGTGCGGCGGCCCGGGCCCGCCGGCCCGCCGGCGCCGAGGTGTTCGGCGGGCGGATGGAGGCGGAGGTCACGCGGCGCGTGCTCGGCGCGCGCCGGCACGGCCTGGACCCGCTGCCGGGAGCGTGACTCCCCCGTCGCCCCGGTCGCCCCGGCCTCAGGCGGTGCGGGCCCGCAGATGGGCTCGCTCGCCCTGCCGCCCGAACAGGACGAGCAGTTCGACGGGGTCCTCGCCGTCGGGGCCGAGCCGGTGCGGGACGTGGGTGTCGAATTCGGCGGCCTCGCCCGGCTTCAGCACCACGCGCCGGTCGCCGAGGAGCAGCAGCAGGCGTCCGGCCAGGACGTAGACCCATTCGAAGCCCTCATGGGTCTTCAACTCGGGCTCCGTACCCGGATGCGGCGGGATCAGCAGCTTGTGCGCCTGGATCCCGCCGGGTCGGCTCAGCGGCACGTACGTCAGGCCGTCGCGGGTGACCGGCCGGAGGTGGATGCGGGGATCGCCGGTACCGGGCGCGCCGACGAGCTCGTCGAGCGGCACCGCGTGGACCTCCGCCAGGGTCAGCAGCAGCTCCAGGGTCGGCTTGCGGCTCCCGCCCTCGAGGCGGGACAGGGTGCTCTCGTTGATCCCCGTCCGCTCGGCCAGCTCGGCCAGGGTCATGCCGCGGCGGCGCCGCAGCTCCCGCAGCCGGGGCCCGACGGCGTCCAGCACCTCTTTCCTCGTGACGTCCATTCCCTCAGGTTGCCGAGACGGCATGGGGGATTGCAAGCGCGGCAACCGGCGGGCCGGCCGTACGTCGTCAGCCCGCCGCCAGCAGGACCGATCCCGCCAGGGCGAGGCCGGCGCCGGCGGCCTGGACGGGGCGGAGCCGCTCGCCGAGGACGCCCCGGGCGGCGAGGGCGGTGACGACGGGGTAGAGGGAGGCCAGCACGGCCGCCACCGCGACGGGGCCGTGGTGCGCCGCCAAGGCGTAGGAGCCGTTGGCCGCCACGTCCGCGAGGCCCACGAAGGACAGCGCGGGCAGGCTGCGCCACACCGTCGGCAGGCCGCCCTCGGGGAGCGACGGCGCGCCCCGCCGCACGGAGACCGCGAGGGCAGCCCCGCCCACGGCGACGTTGCAGACGCGCTGGACGAACAGCGCCAGGAAGAGCCCGGTCACGGTGTGGGACGCCTCCGCCACGAGCGACATGACCGCGCCGAAACCGAAGGCCGCGACCAGGGTCATGACCACCGCCTGCCGCTGTACGGGCGCCCCGCGCAACTCGGGCCCGCCGGCCAGGACGATGCCCACGACGGCCACCGCGATGCCCGCGTACTGCACGGTCCCGGGGCGTTCTCCGAGCAGCAGCCCCACGCTCACCGGGACCGCCACCCCCACCGTGGCCAGCGGCGAGACGACGCCCATGGGGCCGAGGGCGAGCGCGCGGTAGAAGCAGAGCATGGCGACCGGGCCGATCAGGCCCGCGGCCACCGCGAACCACAGGCGCGGGGAGGCCTCGCTCCAGCCGCCCGTCGCGACGACGACCGCGCCCAGCACGACGGCGGCCACGCCCTGGGAGACGACGACCACGGTGAGCGCCGGGAAACGGCGGGTGAGGAGCCCGCCGCCGAAGTCGGCGAGACCCCACAGCAGGCTGGTGGCCAGGGCGAAGACCGCGGTCATGGGGCTCCCTCGCAGTACAGTACGGTGAACAGTGCAGTACACCCCACAGTAGTGCAGTGAAGTGAACTCCTGCATTCATCATATTGGACGGTACGGTGCCGGACCTCGACCTGATCGCCCAGTCGCTCGCGCGCAACGTCAAGCGCCTGCGCCTGGAGCGGGGCTACAGCCTCGACGCGCTCGCCGCCCGCGCCGGCGTCAGCCGCGGCATGCTGATCCAGATCGAGCAGGCGCGCACCAACCCGAGCCTGGGCACCATCGTCCGCATCGGGGACGCGCTCGGCGCGAGCCTGGTGAACCTGCTGGACTACGCGGACGGGCCCAAGGTGCGGCTGGTCCCCGCCGACCAGGCCGTCGAGTTGTGGAGCACCCCCGCCGGCAGCCGCGGTCTGCTGCTGGCCGGCGGGCAGGCGCCGGGACCGCTGGAGATGTGGTCCTGGCGGATCATGCCGGGCGAGGGCCACGACTCGGACGCGCACCCACCCGGCACCGTCGAACTGATCCGCGTGGACCAGGGCGAGCTCACCCTCGTCGTCGACGGGCAGGAGCACCTCGTGCCCGCCGGGACGACCGCGAGCTTCGAGGCCGCGGCGCCGCACGGCTACCGCAACCGGGGCACCGAGGTGACGGAGATGACGCTGGCCATCTCCGTCCCCGCCCCCCAGTGAGACGGCACCGCCAACTCCCGGGATTTGTTAGCGTTCCGGACATGCGCGCACCCATCGGCACCTTCACCGACGTCCACCCCGCAGTGGAGCAGCTCGACCTGCTGCCGGCCCCCGTCGCGGCCGCACTGACCGCCTGGAGCGGGCAGGTGCCCGTCGAGGAGCTGCTGCTGGTCGACACCGACCCCGAGAAGGCCGACACCGCGGTCTTCACCGAGACGTACGGGGTCGCCCTGGAGCAGTCCGCGAACTGCGTGGTGGTCGCGGGCAAGCGCGGCGGGGAGGTGACGCTCGCCGCCTGCGTCGTCCTCGCCACCACGCGCGCCGACGTGAACGGCCTCGTGCGGCGTCATCTCGGCGTCCGCAAGGCCTCGTTCGCGCCGATGGACACCGCCGTGGGCGAGAGCGGCATGGAGTACGGCGGCATCACCCCGATCGGGCTGCCCGCCGACTGGCCGCTGCTGGTCGACGCAGCGGTCGCGGACACGCCGTACGTGATCATCGGCAGCGGCCGCCGGCGCGGCAAACTGCTCGTGCCCGGCAAGGCGCTGGCCTCGCTGCCCGGCGTGGAACTGCTGGAAGGGCTGGGACTCCCCGCGTGACGGAGCTGCTGGACCGCCTGGAGCGCTACTACGACGCCGTGCCCCGCGCGGGCGCCCGCGCCGAGGAGCACGGCCCGCTCACCCTCTTCGTGCGCGAGGGCGTCGGCTGGCCCTTCTACGCCCGCCCGACGCCCGGCGCCGACGGCACCGTCGGCCGGGCCGACGTCGACCGGGTCCGGGCCCGCCAGCGCGAGCTGGGCGTGCCCGAGTGCTTCGAGTGGGTCGCGGAGACCACCCCCGGCCTCCGGGAGGCGGCGCAGGCGTCCGGCCTGGCCGTGCACGAGCACCCGCTGATGGTGCTGGATCCGCTCGTCCCGTCACCGCCGCCGGAACTCCCCGCGGACGTCGGCGTACGGCTGCTCCGGCCCGGCGACCCCGCGCTGCCCAGCGCGCTCACCGTCCCGCACCTGGCCTTCGCGCAGCCCGGCACCGCCATCGGCACCGCCGGGCGGGCGGAACTCGCCGCCGCGCTCCCGCTGCACGCCGCCCCGGGACTCGTCGCGACCGCGGAGGCCCGCCTGCGGGCCGGGCTCACCGTCCACGCCGCGGCCGTCGAGGACGGCACCGCGCTGTGCGCGGGCCAGTACAACCCCGTGGGCGAGGTCTGCGAGATCGTCGGCGTCGGCACCCTGCCCAGCGCCCGCCGCCGCGGCCTGGCCCTCGCGGTCACCGGCGCGCTCGTCGCCGACGCCCGCGAACGCGGGCTGACCACGGTGTTCCTCTCCGCGGGGGACGAGGACGTCGCCCGGATCTACGCCCGGCTCGGCTTCCGCCGGGTCGCGACGGCGCTCATCGCGGAGCCGTCCGTCCCCTGACGGGCCGCCCGGACGGGGCGGGCGAAAGGTCCAGCGACAGCGGGATCGAGTGCTCGGCGAACCCCAGGCTGCGGTACAGCGGCTCCGCCTCCGGGGTCGCGTGCAGGTCGACGCGGGTCACGCCCTGCTCCGCGAACCACGCGAGCAGGGCCTGCGTCGTCGCCCGCGCGTACCCCAGGCCGCGGTAACGGGTGTCGGTGCAGACGTTGAAGACGAAGCCGAACCGGCCCGCCGGGTGCCCCGGCGCGGGCAGCCGCTCCTCGACCCGGCCCACCGCGCACGCCGCCAGGTGCGGCCCGTCCGCGACCGCGGGGTCGCCGTCCACCACGAACGCCCCCAGCCATCTCGCGCCGCCCCCGCCGAGCTGCTCGCGCGCCCGCTCCTCGGCGGCCGCCTCCCACGGACCGGGCTCGTCCCGCCCGCTCATGGCCAGGAACATCAGCCGCCGCAGCCGTACCAGCTCGGCGGCGTCATCGGGTCGGGCAGGGCGTACGGGACCGGGCATGTGCGCACGCTACAACAGGGCATCAGGCCGTACGCAGCGGATTTCCGACACCTCTGGGGAGCCCCGGCGGCTAGCCGAGCCGGGGGATCTCGATCGCGGGGCAGCGGTCCATGACCATGAGCGGGCCCGCGCCCCGGGTGCGCTCGTACGCGTCCTCGTCGATCACGCCGAGCTGGTACCAGACCGCCTTCGCGCCGATCGCGACGGCCTCGTCCGCGACGGCACCGGCCAGGTCGGAGTTGACGAAGACGTCCACCACGTCGACCGGGAACGGGATGTCGGCCAGCGAGGCGTAACCCTGCTCGCCGTGCACGGTCTCGGCCTTCGGGTGCACCGGCACCACGCGCTTGCCGTACCGCTGCAGCACCGCGGCGACGCCGTACGCCGCCCGTGAGGCGTTGTTGGACAGCCCCACCACGGCCCAGGTGTCGCCGAGGCCGGTCAGGATCTTCCGAACCGTCGCGTCGTCTCCGTACACGTCGTCCTCCCTCGATTCCGATCCGCAGCAGTCAACCAGAGGACGCACCTGACTGTTCCCGTAGGGTGGCGGGGTGGTGGAGCGGTATCTGACGATCGGGCGAGAGCACGTCCACGAGAGCGAGATCAAGCGCTCGCGGTTCCTGTGCGCACTGGCGCCGGTGCCCGGTGAGGAGGCGGCGCAGGAGTTCATCGCCCGTGTCCGCAAGGAGCACGCCGGGGCGACGCACAACTGCTACGCGTACGTGATCGGCGCCGAGGGCCGGATCCACAAGGCGAGCGACGACGGCGAGCCGGGCGGCACCGCCGGCACCCCGATGCTGCAGGTGCTGCTGCGCCGAGAGGTCCGCGACGTCGTCGCCGTCGTCACCCGCTACTACGGCGGCATCCAGCTGGGCGCGGGCGGTCTGGTCCGCGCCTACGGGGGTGCCGTGTCGGCGGCGCTCGACGAGCTCGGCACGGTCGAGCGGCAGAAGCTCGCGCTGGTCACCGTCGTCGCCGACCACCAGCGGGCCGGGCGCATCGAGAACGACCTGCGCGCCGCCGGCCGCACCGTACGAGGCGTCGCCTACGGCGCGGCGGAGGTGCGCATCGAGCTGGGCGTGCCGGAGGAGGAACTGGCGGCCTTCCGGAGCTGGCTCGCCGACGCCTCCGCCGGGACCGCGGGCGTCGAGGTGTCGGGCAGCGCTTTCGTGGACGTGTAGCGGCCTGGGCCCGTCCGGGAGGTCACTCGGGGTTCACGTAGGTGACCTTGCCCTTGACGGTGGCCTCGATGAAGCAGGTGCGGTAGTCGTCGACCCGGTAGTAGTACAGGGACGGCTTGTCGCTGATGATGTCGGGCTTGACGATCACGTAACTCATCTTCGGGTGTTCGACCTTGCAGTCCTTGTCCGCGCGGCCCATCAGGACCGGGAGCGTGTCCCAGCTGACGGTCTTGAGGTCGATGACCGTGTCGTCGGGATCGATGGTGCCCTTGCTGCCCCACTCCGACACCTCGCCGTCGCGGTACATGTAGCCGTCGTACACCGCGGTGTCCGACTTCTTCGGTGCCTTGAAGATCGCGTAGTCCTCGTAGAGGGTCAGGTCGACCACCTTGGTCCCGCCCGAGACCGACTTCACGACGTCCGCCATCGAGCGGCCCCCGGCCACCGAGAGCAGCTTCTCGGGCGCCGCCGTGCCGGGGGTGCCGGGGCCGGAGGAGTGCGTGCCCTTCGGGGTCCCCGTGCGGCCGCCCTTCTCCTTCGCGTCGGCGTCTCCGCCGTGGAGCCCCGGGACGAGGGTGTACAGCAGGACGCCCGCGACCCCCACGGCCACGACGGCGGTGGCGGCGGCCACGACCCGCCCGGCACGGCCGCCGCGCCGGGCCGAGGGGAGCGGGGTGGGGCGGGTCGGCGGCTGCGGGGGGTGGTACGGGTGGGGCGCCATCGGCGGGTACGAGGCCGGGGCGGGCCCGAAACCGGGGGGCGCCGCGTCCACGGGCGCGGGAGCGGGCGGCGTGCCGCGCTCGACGTCGGCCAGCATCCGGTCCAGCCGGTCTGCGTCGGGCCGGGCGGCGGCGTCCCGTACGAGCAGGGCGGTGAGCACGGGGGCCAGCGGCCCCGACCGCACCGGGGGCGGCAGGGGCTCGTCGAGGACGGCGACGAGCGTGGCGATGCTGGTCTCGCGGCGCAGCGGGTGGACGCCCTCCACCGCGACGTACAGCAGCATGCCGAGCGACCACAGGTCGGAGGCGGGGTTGCCCTCCTCACCGCGGATGCGCTCGGGGGCGATGTACTCGGGCGAGCCGATGAGGCCGCCGGTGGTCGTCAGCCGGGTCGAGTCGCGGAGCGTGGCGATGCCGAAGTCGGTGAGGACCGGCGTCATGTCCGGCCGCAGCAGCACGTTCGCGGGCTTCACGTCGCGGTGGTGGACCCCGACCGCGTGCGCGGCGCGCAGCCCGGCCAGCACGCCGCGGCCGACCGTGGCCGCCTCCGGCGGGGTCAGCGGGCCACGGGCCAGCCGGTCCTGCAGGGAGCCGCCGGTCACCAGCTCCATCACGAGCCACGGGTGCGGGAGGTCCGTCCTGTCCACGATGTGGTGGATCGTGGCGACATTGGGGTGGTGCACCCGGGCCAGCGCGCGGGCCTCGCGCAGTACGCGCTCCCGCAGTTTCGCCGCCGCCTCGGGGTCGGTCTCGGCCAAGTCCGGGTCGGGCGGCCGTACTTCCTTCAGGGCGACCTCGCGGTGCAGGGCGGTGTCGAGGGCCCGCCAGACCAGGCCCATGCCGCCGCCGCCCAGTCGTTCCAGCAGTTCGAAGCGGCCGTCGATCAGTCGTCTGCCGGAGTCGCTCGCCGTCATGGCGGTTATCGTACGGGCGGGCGGGGACACGGCTTGACCGACCTTGCCCGAATTCGGACTCCCGCGGCGCGCTGACAGTGGTGGCCGATAGCCTGCTCTCGGAGCCTACGGGACCGGTGGGGACACCGGGGCCCGTGCGGAGCATGCGGAACGTGAGCCGGAGGAACGGAACATGCGGGCGGGAGAGCCACGGTGAGGTTGCTGCACACCTCCGACTGGCATCTGGGGCGGTCCTTCCACCGGGTCGGGCTGCTCGACGCCCAGGCGGCGTTCATCGACCACCTGGTGGCGACGGTGCGGGCGGAGCGCGTCGACGCCGTCCTCGTCGCCGGCGACGTCTACGACCGGGCGCTGCCGTCGCTGCCCGCCGTCGAGCTCTTCGACGACGTGCTGCACCGGCTCGCCGACCTCGGCGTGCCCACGGTGATGATCTCCGGCAACCACGACTCGGCCCGCCGGCTCGGCGTGGCCTCCGGGCTCATCGACCGCGCCGGGATCCACCTGCGGACCGACCCGGCCGGGTGCGCGACGCCGGTCGTGCTCGCCGACGCGCACGGGCCGGTCGCCCTGTACGGGCTGCCCTACCTCGAACCCGCCCTGGTGCGGGAGGAGTTCACCCTCGACCGGGCCGGGCACACCGAAGTGCTGAGCGCCGCCATGGCGCGGGTCCGCGCCGACCTGGCCGCACGCCCCGCGGGCACCCGCTCGGTCGTGCTGGCGCACGCCTTCGTCGCGGGCGGCGCGCCCAGCGACAGCGAGCGGGACATCACCGTCGGCGGCGTGGCGGCCGTGCCCGCGGGCGTCTTCGACGGTGTCGACTACGTGGCCCTCGGCCACCTCCACGGCTGCCAGACGATCACCGACCGCGTCCGCTACTCCGGCTCCCCGCTGGCGTACTCCTTCTCCGAGGCCGACCACCGCAAGAGCATGTGGCTGGTCGACCTCGGCGCCGACGGCTCCGTGGCCGCCGAGCGGGTCGACTGCCCCGTGCCCCGGCCGCTCGCCCGGATCCGCGGCCGCATCGAGGAACTTCTGGAGGACCCGGCGCACGAACGGCACGAGGACTCCTGGGTCGAGGCCACCCTCACCGACCCGCACCGCCCGCACGAGCCCATGGCCCGCCTGCGCAAACGCTTCCCGCACGCCCTCGCGCTGGCCTTCGAGCCCGAGCGTACGGACGCCGACCCCCACGCCTCGTACGCGCAGCGCCTGCGCGGCCGCTCCGACCGGCAGATCGCCGAGGATTTCGTGGCCCACGTCCGCGGCACCGGGCCCGACACCGCGGAGCGGGGCGTCCTGCGGGACGCGTTCGACGCGGTCCGTAGCGATGCCGTACGGGCGGAGACCGACTGATGCGCCTGCACCGTCCGGCCTTCACGGCCCTCGGGTCGTTCGCCGTCAGCCGCGCGGCCGGCGCGCGGTGGGGCGATCGGCCGTGCGGCGATCATGCCGCCGTCGTGCCCGGCCCCACCGTGGGCGGTGGGCGGGCGGCGGGTGCCCGGCGCCGCGTGCGGCCGGGCACCGGGCCCGACACCGCGGAGCGGGGCGTCCTGCGGGACGCGTTCGACGCGGTCCGTAGCGATGCCGTACGGGCGGAGACCGACTGATGCGCCTGCACCGTCTGACCCTGACCGCCTTCGGGCCGTTCGCCGGCAGCCACACCGTGGACTTCGACGAGCTGTCCTCGGCCGGGCTGTTCCTGCTGCACGGTGCGACCGGCGCCGGCAAGACCTCCGTGCTCGACGGGGTGTGCTTCGCCCTGTACGGCGGGGTCCCCGGCAGCCGGCAGGGCAACCGGCTGCGCAGCGACCACGCCGAGGAGGACACGCTCACCGAGGTCGTGCTCGACCTGACCGTGGGCGGACGGCGGCTGGAGATCACCCGGCGCCCCGAGCAGCCGCGCCCCAAGAAGCGTGGCACCGGCTTCACGATGGAGAAGGCCGTCACCCTGCTGCGCGAGCACACGGCGGGGGAGTGGCGGGCGCTCAGCAAGTCCCACCAGGAGGCCGGCGAGGAGCTGAAGCAGCTCATCGGCATGAGCCGGGAGCAGTTCTGCCAGGTCGTGCTGCTGCCCCAGGGCGAGTTCGCGACCTTCCTGCGGGCCACCGCCACCGACCGGGCCGCCCTGCTCGGCAAGCTCTTCGACACCGGCCGCTTCAAGGCCGTCGAGGAGTGGCTGCGGGCCCGGCGGCGGGCCGCCGAGCAGCGGGTCGCCGCCGGGGACGACGAACTGCAGCGGCTCGCCGAGCGCATGGGCCAAGCGGCCGGTGACGACCCGGAGGCCCTGGTCGGGCCGCTGCCGGAGGGTGTCGCGGCCGGTGACCCGGAACTGGCCCCGCACATCCTGCGCTGGGCGGCCGTGCTGGCCGTCACCGCACACGAACGCGTCGACGTCGCCGACCTCGCCGTGACCGCCGCCGAGGGCGCGCACGAGCAGGCTCAGCGCGAGGCCGAAGCGGTACGCGAACTCGCCGTCCGGCAGCGCCGGCACGCCGCGGCCGAGCGCCGCGCCCGCGACATGGCCGGCGAGCGCGAGACCCGCGCCCGCGAACAGCGGCTGCTGGAGACGGCGGAGCGGGCCGCGACCGTGGTGCCCGCCCTGGAACTGCGCGAGCGGGCCGCCGCCCGGCAGGCCCGTGCGGCCGTCGAGGAGCGCACCGCCCGCGCGGGCCTGCCCGCCGAGCAGTACGAGGCGGGCGCCGAACAGCTCGCGGAGCACGAGAACCGGCTCCGCGAGGAGCTGGGCGGCCTCGCCGACGCCGGCCGGGCCGAGCAGCGCGCCGCCGAACTGGCCCACGACCGCGGGCGCGTGGAGCGCGAGGCCGCCGAGGACGAGCGGCTGATCGCCGACACGGCCGCCTGGCTGGACGGCTGGGAGGCCGCGCGCCTCGGCCACGAACGCGCCGTCGACACCGCCCAGTCCGCCGCCACCCGCGCCGCCGAGCTCTCCGGCGTCCTCGACCGGGCCCGCCGCCGCCTCGACGCCGCCCGCGAACGCGACACCCACGCCACCGCGCTGCTCGCCGCGCAGGACCGGCTGCGCGCCGCACGCGACGCCGCCGCCGACGCCCGCGACCACTGGCAGGACGTGCGCGAGGCCCGCATCAACGGCATCGCCGCCGAACTGGCCGCGCAGCTCAGCCCCGGTGAGGGCTGCCTTGTCTGCGGCGCCACCGAGCACCCGCACCCCGCCCGCCCCACCGGCCGCCAGGTGGGCCGCGCCGACGAGGAGGCCGCGCAGGAGGCCCAGCAGCGGGCCGCCGCCACCCGGGACACCGCGCAGGATCAGGTCGTACGCCTCACCGCGGCCCACGATGCGGCCCTCGCCGCCGCGGGACCGGAGCCGCAGCCCGAACTCGCCGCCGCGCACGCCGCGTTGGAGGAGGAGCACCGGTCCGCCGTGCGGGCCGCCGCGCGAGCCCCCGAGGCGCGCCAGGCGCTCGACCGGGCCCTGGCGGAGCACGCCCGCCGCTCCGCGGACCGCAACGAGGCCGAGAACCGGCTCGCCTCCCTCACCACCCGCCGGGAGCTCCTCGACCAGGAGGACGCCGAGCTCACCGCCCGGCTGGCGCGGGCCCGCGGGCCGTACGCCACCGTCGCCGAGCGCCGCGCCCGGCTCGCGGCGGACGCCGAGCGCGCCGCCACCGCGGCCGGGGCCGCCCGCGCCGGGCAGGACTCCGCCCGCGCGCTGAAGGAGGCGGACTCCGACCTGGCCGACGCCGCCTACAAGGCCGGTTTCCCCACGCCCGAGGCGGCGGCCGACGCCGTACAGCCGGAGACGGAACTGCGGCGGCTGCGGCAACGGGCGGAGGAGTGGCGCCGCGAGGAGGCCGCGGTCACCGCCGAACTCACCGCCCTGGACCTGGCCGAGGCCGCCGCGCTGCCGCCGGCCGACCCCGACGCGGCCCGGCGGGCCGTCGAGACCGCCACCGTACGGCTGCGCGGGGCCGCCGCCCGCCAGTCCGCCGCGCACACCACCCGCGACGCCCTCGACCGGCTGCGGGCCGAGGCGCTGCGCCGTACCAGGGCGCTCGCCCCGGCCCGCGAGGAGTACGCGCGGCTGCGACGCCTGGCGGACCTGGCCACCGGCGCCGGGGAGAACACGCTGCGCATGGAGCTGGAGACCTATGTGCTCGCCGCCCGGCTGGAACAGGTCGCGGCCGCGGCCAGCGTCCGGCTGCACCGGATGTCCGCCGGGCGCTACACCCTCGTTCACACCGACGCCCGTGCCTCACGCAACGTCAAGTCGGGCCTGGGACTGATGGTCGTGGACGCCTGGACGGGCACCGAGCGCGACACCGCCACGCTCTCCGGCGGCGAGACCTTCTTCGCCTCCCTCGCCCTCGCCCTCGGTCTCGCGGACGTCGTCACGGACGAGTCGGGCGGCGCCCGCCTCGACACGCTCTTCGTCGACGAGGGCTTCGGCAGCCTCGACGAGCAGACCCTGGACGAGGTGCTGGACGTCCTCGACGGCCTGCGCGAACGGGACCGCGCCGTCGGCATCGTCAGTCACGTGGCCGAGCTCCGGCAGCGCGTCCCCGCCCAGTTGCAGGTGGTCAAGGGGCAGCGGGGGTCAGCCCTGCGCCACCGCACGGCGGGCGAGCGGTGACGAGTAGACGACGCTCGTCGTCACCGAGCCCAGGCCCGAGACGCGGCCGGTGATCTCCTCCAGGTGACGCATCGAGCGGGCGGTGACCTTCATGATGAAGCAGTCGTCGCCCGTCACATGGTGGGCCTCCAGGATCTCCGGGGTCGACTCCAGCAGATCGTGGAACGGCTTGTAGTTGCCGTGCGGGTAGCGCAGCCGGACGAACGCCATGATCGGGCGGCCGATCCGCTCCAGGTCCACGACGGCCGTGTACGCCGTGATCACCCCCGCCTCCTCCAGCCGCCGGACCCGCTCGGTCACCGCGCTCGGTGACATCGACACGGCACGCGCCAGTTCGGCGTAGCTGGCCCGGCCGTCGTGCTGCAGGGCGTCCAGGATGCGCCAGTCGGTGGCGTCGAGGGAATCCACGGTCATGCCCCCTGGGTACCAGTGATTTCCCCGGCCGGGCAAGACGGACGCCGGGGAACGACCCTTCAGGCCGGCGTCGGCGGCTCGTAGATTTGCCGCCATGACGACACAGACCGCTGCCCCCGCCTCCGCCCCGGCAGACAACCCCGTGCTGCGCGTCCCGCCCGCCGCTCCGGCCGACGCCGCCGCGTACTTCGCCGCGAGCCTCGCCCTTCACGCCGACGTGTCCGACGTCGCGGCCGCCCTCGCCACGGCGGCGGAGAGCGGCACCGGACCCGGCTTCGTCGTCGTCGACTCCCGTTCCACCCAGGCCTGGGAGCAGGGCCACGTCCCGGGCGCCGTCCACCTGCCCACCGCGGACGTCCCCCGGCTCGCCGCGGCCTTCCTCGACCGCGACGTGCCCGTCGTCGTGTACTGCTGGGGGCCCGGCTGCAACGGCGCCACCCGCGCCGCGCACGCCCTGGCGAGCCTCGGCTACCGGGTCAAGGAGATGCTCGGCGGCATGGAGTACTGGATCCGTGAGGGCTTCGCCCACGAGACGGCCGACGGCACCTCGCGGCGCCCGGCCGATCCGCTGACCGCGCCCGTGGGCGGCGACGACTGCGGCTGCTGAGGCCGCCGCGCGGCGGCCTCAGCGGACGACGGAGACGGCCGGGCGCAGGAACCGGCGGTCCCGCGGCCCCCACCCGGCGAGCGGCGCCGCGGCCCGCAGGACGACGTCCAGCGCGGCGTCGGCGTCGCAGGCGTAGTGCCCGCTCGCCCAGGCCGCGTTGGCCTCGACCACCGCCCAGCCGTCAGCGGTCCTGCCGACGTCGACCACGACCGCGCCGGGCAGTTCCGGCACGCCGGGTGCGAACAGCCGTCGGGCGAAGTCCCGGACCTCGCCGGCCGCCGGGTCGCCGTCCAGGGGCGCCACGTCCAGGTCACCGCGGGCCGCGTAGCGGCTGCCCGTGACGACCTCGCCGTCCAGCAGGAACAGCCGGTACTCGACGGCGAACGCCACGATGTCGCTCACCAGCACGGGAGCGTCGTCGTCCACCGCGTCCGGACCGGGCAGGCCGCTGCCGTCGGGGTACACACGGGCCGGGAAGCTCTTGTCGTTCGGCGGCTTCACGAAGGCGGGCCGGCGCAGCCCGCGGGCCTCCGCCAGGGTGGTGAACTCGACCCGCCGCCCCACGAGTTCGCACGGCAGCCGGGCCAGCCAGTCCTCGTCGGCCTCCAGCAGCCCCAGGCCCAGGTCCGCCGCCACCGCGTCCGCGAAGAGCGGCCCCGCGTACAGCGACGGGCCCACGGCGTCGAGCGCGTCCTGCGGCACCCGCCACGTGGGGAGGGTACGCGTCGCCATGCCGCGCCGGTGGGCGGCCGCGGCGAGCGCGTGGCCGGTGGCGGTCACGCGCGGCGAGAGGAAGAGGGTCCGGGACGGGTGCACGGTGTTCACGGTCACCGATGGTGGCGCACCCGGCGGGTGACGCGAGCGCGCATTACGCCGTCACACCACCCCGGCCGGCCGCAGCTCGTACGCCCACTGGGCGTCCCGGTCCGCGACCCGCCCGAAACCGGCCCGCTCCAGCACCCGTTGCGAGGCGCGGTTGCCCGGATCCGTGGTCGCCAGCACGGTGCGCACCTCGGCACGGCTCAGCGCCCACCGGGACAGCACCAGCACGGCGTCCGTCGCCCAGCCCACGCCGCGCGCGGACTCCGACAGGTCGTAGCCGATCTCCACCAGGCCGTCGACGGCGGAGGGCGGACCGTGGAAGCCGATGCCGCCGAGCGCGAGGCCGTCGTCGGTCCGCTGGATCACGAACAGCCCCCACCCCGGGGCGTACACCGCGGCGGCCGCCGCGATCGTCAACATCCCGGCCGCGATGATCGTGCCCTCGCCCGGCCCGCCGTCGATCCACTCCAGCCCGGCCGGCTTGCCGTCGGCCAGCTGCGCCGCTTCCTCCGGCAGTTGCTCCCTCAGCACCACCCGCCCGTGCGTCAGCACCAGGCGGCCGTCTTCCCGCGCAGCATTCGGAATCATCCGCGTGACACCCCCATGCACCTCACCCTATCCACCCCGCCGCTCCCCGCGGGCGGGTCCCCGCGCCGGGGCGGGCATCGGAGGAAGGCACCGGGCGGCGACGTGCCCCGCGGGAAATCCGCGGGCTTCCGGCGGTCCGGCGTGGCACGATCGGTGCCGCTCAGGGGAGGGATGCGCATGGGGCTCGACTACACCTACGAGATCGTCCTGCCGGCCAGGAACGTCGCCGCCGCGCTGGCGGAGCTGGTGACGCTGGCGCCGCCGGCCTCGCATGTGCCGCCGCTGACGGTCACCCTGCCCGGCGGGGAAGGCATCGTCGTCCCGTTCACCTCCCACTTCCGGAGTGAGCCGGTGGACTGCTCCAGGAGCGACACGCTGAAGCTCGACACCTCGATCATGTTCGGGGTGGACGACGCCGTACGCGCGTTCCTGGAGACCCGCGACCCCGAGCCCGACGCGCTCGGGAGGGTCCCGATCGGCTACGTCTATCTGACGGTCCGGTTCGCGCCCGCGCTCCACCCCCACTACGCGACGCTGGAGTTCACGGCGGCGACCACCGGGATGAGCCTGATGTTCGAGCGGTCCGCGAGCGTCAGATCGGTGTTCACCGGCCTCACGGCCGCAGCCGGCGGAGTGTGCTGCCTGCTCGACACCGAGACCGGCGTCCACCGCATGGACTGGCTGAACGGCCGGCCGGTCCGGGAGACCGTCCCCGGCCCCCGCTTCGCCGACTACCCGGCGCTCGTGGCGGCCTGGCCCGACCCGGAGCGGTGAAGCGGCGGTGTCCGTCGTCCCCCCGGGCGGGTCCCGGAGGGACGAGGGACGACACGGCCTAGAGCTTCGAGAGCTCGTCGACGAGGTCGTCCAGGCCCAGGGAGCCCTGCGACAGCGCGGCCATGTGCCAGGCCTTGGGGTCGAAGGAGTCGCCGTGGGCCTTGCGGGCGGCCTCGCGCCCGGCGAGCCAGGCGCGCTCGCCCAGCTTGTAGCCGATGGCCTGCCCCGGCATGCCGAGGTAGCGGATGATCTCGCTGTCGAGCATGGCGTCGCTGAGCCCGTTGAAGCGCCCGAAGAACTCACGCCCCAGCTCCGGCGTCCAGGTCTCGCCCGGGCGGTACGGGCTGTCCCGCGGGATCTCCAGCTCCAGGTGCATGCCGATGTCCAGGATGACGCGGGTGGCCCGCAGCATCTGCGCGTTGAGGTAGCCCAGCCGGCGCCCCGCGTCCGTCAGGAAGCCGAGTTCGTCCATGAGGCGCTCGGCGTACAGGGCCCAGCCCTCCGCGTTGGCGCTGACCTGGCCGAGGGTGGCCTGGTAGCGGCTGAGCCGGTCCGCGACGTACACCCACTGCGCGAGCTGCAGGTGGTGGCCGGGGACGCCCTCGTGGTACCAGGTGCTGACCAGGTCCCAGACGGGGAACCGCTCGCGGCCCAGGGTGGGCAGCCAGGTGCGGCCCGGGCGGGAGAAGTCCAGGGAGGGGGCCGTGTAGTACGGCGCGGCGGCGCTGCCGGGCGGGGCGATGCGGGACTCGACGTGCTTGACGGGCTCGGCCAGGTCGAAGTGGGTGCCGTCGAGCGCGGCCATGGCCTCGTCCATCAGGCCCTGCAGCCAGTCGCGGACCGCGTCGACGCCGTCGACGGCCTCGCCGGCCTCGTCCAGGTGGGCCAGCGCCTCCAGCGGGGTGGAGCCGGGCAGCACCTTCTCCGCCTCGACGCGCATCTCGGCGTCGAGGCGCCGGAATTCCTCCCAGCCCCAGGCGTACGCCTCGTCCAGGTCGAGGTCGGAGCCGGTCCAGTAGCGGGCCCAGCGGGCGTACCGCTCGCGGCCGACGGCGTCCGGGGTGCCCTCGACGGCGGGGGCGTAGGTGTCGCGCAGCCAGTCGCGCAGGCCTGCGACGGCGGCGGCGGCGTCGGCGGCACCGCCGTCGAGCTCGGACCGCAGGGCCTGCGGGCCCTCCTTCACGAACTGCGCGAACCAGCTCGCTCCTGCGTCCTCGCCCAGCCACTCACCGAGCTGCTCGATGACCGTGGTGACCTGGCGCGGCCCGGCCGGCAGCTTGCGGGCGACGCCCTCCTCCAGGGAGGCCCGGTAGCCCGCCAGGGCCTCCGGGACCGCGCGCAGCCGGGCGGCGACGGCGGCCCAGTCCTCGTCCGTCCCGGTCGGCATCAGCATGAAGACGCCGCGCACCGCGTGGACGGGGGAGTGCAGGTTGCTCACGGCCCGCAGGCCCTCACCCGCCTCGTGCACGGCCAGCTCGGCGGTGAGCCGCTCGCGCAGCAGCCGGGCGCAGCGGCGCTCGTCGTCGTCCGTCGCCTCGGCCACGTCGACGTCGGCCAGGGTGCGGCGGGCGAGCCCGGCCTGGGCCTCCAGGCCGGCGGGGCTGAAGTCGGGGAGCCGGTCCTGACCGGTCCGCACCCCCAGGTACGTGGCGGTGATGGGGTCGAGTTCGGTGACCGCGTCGACGTACGCGTCGGCGATCTGGCGGGGCAGCGCGCTGCCGGTGGTGTCGGGCATGGTCACATCCTGGTACGGAGCGGCCTGCTCCGTCATCACCATTGACGATCATATTCCTGACGTGGGCGGGAGCAGCGGGCCGCAGTCCCAGTGCTGGAAGATCAACCGGGTCTCCACGCGCGCGACTTCGGGCCGCGAGGTGAACTCGTCGACGACCAGCCGCTGGAGGTCGCCGGTGCTCGCCACGGCCACGTGGACGAGGTAGTCGTCGGGCCCGGTGAGGTGGAACAGCGCCCGGGACTCGGGCAGTGCCCGCACCCGTTCCACGAACGGGCCGATCAGCTCCCGGCGGTGCGGCCGCACCTGCACCGCCAGCAGTGCCTCCAGCGGCCGCCCGAGCCGGGCCGGGTCGACCCGCAGCTCATGGCCGAGGATCACCCCGGTGCGGCGCAGCCGGCCGACCCGGTCCAGGCAGGTGGACGGGGCCACGCCCACGGCCGCGGCGAGGTCCTTGTACGTCGTCCGTGCGTCGTTCTGCAGGAGCCGCAGAATCTCGAGGTCGACCGGATCCAGAAGCACAGAATCGGACATCGGCCGAAGTTAACACGGGCTCTCCCCGCTACGGACCGGTAGCTGTTCAGCATCGGGCCATGGACACGACAGCATCGGCGCCCACCCGCGCCCTCGCCACCGAGGCCGTGCACGCCGGCCGCGAAGACCTCGCGGACCTCGGCCTGCACGCCGTTCCCCTGGACCTGTCCACCACCTACCCCTCGCGGGACAGCCGCGCCGAGGCCGCCCGGCTGGACGACTTCGCCGTGACCGGTGCCGCGCTGACCGGCCCGCCGGTCTACTCCCGGCTCGACAACCCCACCGTCGCCCGCTTCGAGGCGGCGCTGGCCCGGCTGGAGGGCGCCGAGGCCGCGGTGGCCTTCGCCAGCGGCATGGCCGCCCTCACCGCCACCCTGCTGGCCCGTGCCTCCATGGGGCTGCGCCACGTGGTGGCCGTCCGCCCGCTGTACGGCTGCAGCGACCACCTCCTGACCGGGGGCCTGATCGGCACCGAGGTGACCTGGACCGACCCGGCTGGGGGTACCCCCGACGCAGTCAGGGGGAGGATCGCCGACGCCATCCGCCCCGACACCGGCCTGGTGATCGTGGAGACCCCCGCCAACCCGACGCTGGCCGAGGTCGACCTGCGGGCCGTCGCCCACTCCTGCGGCGAGGTGCCGCTGCTGGTCGACAACACCTTCGCCACGCCCGTCCTGCAGCGCCCGCTGGAGAGCGGCGCCAGGATCGTGCTGCACAGCGCCACCAAGTACCTGGGCGGCCACGGCGACGTCCTGGGCGGGGTCATCGCCTGTGACGAGGAGTTCGCCCGCGTGCTGCGCAAGGTGCGCTTCGCCACCGGCGGGGTGCTGCACCCCCTGGCGGGCTACCTGCTGCTGCGCGGGCTGTCCACGCTGCCGGTCCGGGTGAAGGCCGCCTCGGCGACGGCGGCCGCGCTGGCCGAGCGGCTGGCCGCCGACCCGCGGGTGGCGAAGGTGCACTACCCGCGGATCGGCGGCGCCATGGTCGCGTTCGAGGTCCAGGGCGACCCGCACGAGGTGATCGCCGGGGTCCGGCTGATCACCCCGGCGGTCAGCCTCGGGAGCGTCGACACCCTCATCCAGCACCCGGCCTCGATCAGCCACCGCATCGTCGACGAGGGCGACCGCCACAGCTCGGGGGTCAGCGACCGGCTGCTGCGGCTGTCCGTCGGCCTGGAGGACGTCGAGGACCTGTGGGAGGACCTCGACATCGCGCTCAGCGCAGCGACACGCTCGCGCCGGCCGGTGACAGCGTCGCGGTGATGACCAGCGTGCCGTCCTCGACCTGGTAGTCCAGCGGCAGACCCAGGCGGCGCATCGTCGCGACCATCCCGGTGTTGGTCGCCCGGGTCACCGCGTACACGCTCCCGCACCCCGCGTCGACGGCCTGGGCGACCAGGCGGCGCAGCAGCTCGAGGCCGATGCCGCGGCGCTGCCAGGCGTCCTCGACCAGCAGGGCGACCTCGGTCTCGTCGCCGTCCCACAGCAGGTGGCCGAGGGCGACGAGCCGGCCGGAGACGGTCTGCACGGCGAGCGTCTGCCCGAAGCGGGGGCTGAGCAGGTGGGTCAGATAGCGGTCCACGTCCGCGACGGGGCCGTGGTAACGGCGCGTCAGGGTCCTGGCGGAGCAGCGCTCGTGGAGCTCGCGGGCGGCCTCGAGGTCCTCGGGGCCCGCCCGGCGGACGGTGATCTCGTTGCCCTCGGGCAGGGTGAGCACCGCCCGGTCCTCCGGGACCCTGGTGCCCAGGTGCGCGTCGAGCTCGACGAGCGCGCGGGCGCGGGCGAACTCGGTCGGGGTGAACGGGAGGTAGGCGCGTTCCACGGTGATGGTGCCTCCGGCCGGATCGCGCAGCCGCATGATGGTGCCCTCCAGGGTGTCCTCGGTGTCCTCGGCGGGATCGGGGCCGGCCGTACCGGGCGGGGTGGACCTTATCGTGCAGCGGCCGAACAACTGGCGTAGTGCCAGGGGTAGTTCGGCGGCGTCCATGGCGGTGCGGGTGGCGAGGTTCAGCACCCGGGTCGGGGTGTCGACCAGGTCGTGGGCGTCGGCCCGCTCGATCCAGGTGTCGCGCCCGCCCCCGCCGCCCACGGCCCGCGTCAGGTCGCCCGGGGCGAGTGCGGCCGGGGCGCGGACCAGGAACTCGTCCACGGTGCCCTCGGCCAGCGGGTGCGTCTGGAGCGTGAGGATGTCCACGCCCCGCCCGGCCAGCGCCGTGCAGAGGGCGGCCAGGCTGCCCGGCGTGTCGCGCACGGTGGTGCGCACCCGCCACAACGTGGTCTGCGGGTCGGGTCCGGTGGCGGCGGAGCTTTCCCCCGGCTCCGTCGTACGGCTCCCGCTGTGGCTCCCGGCTGTCGGCGGTGAATGACCGTGATGGCGTGCCCACCATGTGTGGAACCCGGCCGTGGCGACGAGCGCGGCGGCCGACAGGCACAACAGGGCCGGGCCGTCGGGGGCGTGCCCGACGAGATTGGCGATGAGGTCGGCGGTGGCCACGGCCACGAAGAGCGCGGCGAGTTCGATGACGTCGCGGCGCCAGTGGTGCCGCCGGCCCGCGAAGGCGGCGGGGGCGGTCGTGGCGGAAGTCAGTTCTCGCATGCAAACACCATGCCGAACTCGTGTTGCGTGATCACGAACGCGTTGTGACCGACGGGTAAAGGGTGTCCCATGTCGGTTAACTCCCCCTTTCAACAGTTCCGTCCTGCGACAATCGGCGTAGGCATCGGCCGTAGCGCCGCGCGATGCCACGCTGAGTGACGCGTCCCAGGGGGCCCAGTAGACGCACGTACCACGCCCCCGGTCCACTGAAGGCCGTGACATCCAGCCACACGGACCCGTCCGGCGCGAGGCTCACCACGAACGCCTCCTCCCCGCGTTCCGGGTGGCCGGGGAGCGTCCCGTAGGCGAACCCCACGCGCTCCGGGCCGCGTTCCGCCCACACCACCTCGCACGGCGCGCGCAGGGGGCCGATCCGCAGGGGCACGCGCACCCCCGGTGCCGCGTCCGGGGTGCCGGCGGGCACCCGCAGTCCGGTCGCCCGGTGCATCCGCCACCCCATCAGCGCCCGCCCGGCCGCGGCCAGCACCTGGGGGCCCTCGCCGAGCCGGATCCGCTCGTGCAGGTGGTGGAACCCCGGCGGCGTGGGCCCGCCGGTCCGCGTCATCCCGACCTGCTCATAGGTGAAACCACCCGTCACGGCGCCGTCCTCCCCGTCCGTCAGCCCGCGGAGCACCCTCCCCGGTCGCTCCACGAGGTCTCGAAATCGCCGTATTGACGATTTGCACATGCTAAGCCCCCGGGACGCCGCCCGCATCCGCAGATCCCGGCAGCCCGTAGGCGAACCGGACCGCCGCCGTGCCCCCGCCTCCACGGCGCGTCCCCCGCGGCCTCCTCCGGGCGGCACCGGTCCGGGACGTGACTCACGCGGTGCCGCTCCCGGCTACCCGGCGGCCCGCCGGTAGGTGCAGACGTTGACGCCCTTGTCGCTGGTGACCGTGGAGACCAGTGCGAAGGTGCGCAGTCCGCCGTCCTCGGGGAAGACCGACTTGCCGCCGCCGAGGAGCACGGGCATGACCATGAGGCGGAGTTCGTCGACCAGGTCCTCGCTCAGCAGGGTGCGTGCCAGCGTCGGGCTGCCCATGACGACGACGTCGCCGCCGGGGGCCTCCCGCAGTTCCTTGATCCGGGCGACGGCTTCCCCGCCGGGGATGCGGGTGGTGTTGTGCCAGGTCAGCTCGGAGTCGCCGAGCGTGCCGGACACGACGTACTTCGGGAGCGCGTTCATCCGGTCCGCGAAGGGGTCACCGGCCCGCTCGGGCCACGCGCCGGCCATCGCCGCCCAGGTGCGGCGCCCGTACAGCAGCGCGTCGGCCTTGCCCACCGCCTCGTCGAAGGCGCCGCCCACGACCTCCGGGTCGAAGAAGGGGTGCGTCCAACCGCCGTTGGCGAAGCCGCCGTCGGTGTCCTCGTCCGGTCCGCCCGGCGCCTGCACCACGCCGTCGAGGCTGATGAACTCGGTGATCACGATGCGCATGGGACTCGCTCCTCGTCTTCGTCGTCGCTCGCTGCGGTCACGGCAAGGGAGACCGTCGCACTGCCCCGAAATCATCGCGCCCAGGAGGCGAGGCGAGGTGACCTGGACCACATCCCTGCGGATCGAGACGGAATCCGACCGCCGCCGACCGACTGTGATCGCCAGGACCTGTTCCCGCAGTATTTCTGCCCGGACGTCGCAACGGAGGAGGCACGGGTACTGGCCGCCGTCCAGGGACCCAGCGACGTGGCCCGCTTCGGCTTCGTGTCGGGACCGCCGGCCTGGCGCGAGCACCCGTGCCACTACGTCGTCGCGGAGGACGACCAGATCATCCCGCCGGACCTGGAACGCTTCGTGGCCGAGCGCATGGGGGCCGCGACGGTATCGGTGCCCGGCGCCGGCCATCTGGTCATGGTCTCCCAGCCGCGGGCCGTGGCGGACGTGATCCTGGCGGCCGCCCGCTGAGCACCGGACGCCCGGCGGCGCGCTCGCACCGCCGGGCGCCGGCCCGTCGCGGCCCCCGCTGCCGTCCGAGGCTACTGGCCGACCAGACCCGCCCGGAGCACCTTCGTGAACAGCACCGAGCCGTCCTGCTCGCGCAGCCGCACCGTCATGTCCCCGGAGTGGCCGTCGATGTCGACCTGCCCGAAGAACTGGTAGCCCTCGGCGGGCGAGACGTTCGAAGCCGTCGGGGCCTTCACGAAGACCCGCTCCGGGCCGAAGGTGCCGTCCAGCGCGCTCGCCGGGAAGGCACCCGCGTTCAGCGGACCGGAGACGAACTCCCAGAACGGCTCGAAGTCCGTGAACGCCGCGCGCGAGGGCTGGTAGTGCTGCGCCGAGGTGTGGTGGACGTCGGCGGTCAGCCACACCGTGCCCGTGATCCTGCGGTGCTTGACGAACCGCAGCAGTTCGGCGATCTGCAGCTCGCGGCCGAGCGGCGCGCCGGGGTCGCCCTGCGCGACGGCCTCGATGTTCGGCCGGCCCTCCGTGGTGTCGGGCACCACCAGCCCGAGCGGCATGTCGGCGGCGATCACCTTCCACACCGCCCGCGACCGCGACAGCTCCCGCTTCAGCCACTCCAACTGCTCACGGCCGAGGATGCCTTGCGGGTCGTGGGCCTGGTCGTCGGGGGAGTTGGCGTTGCGGTACGTGCGCATGTCGAGGACGAAGACGTCCAGCAGGGGACCCTGCCGCAGCACCCGGTACACCCGGCCGGCGCCGTCCGGCCGCAGCGAGGAGAGGGGGAAGTACTCGGCGAACGCCCGCCGCGCCCGGGCCGCGAGGACGTCCACGCTCTTCTCGGTGTAGCGCGGGTCCGAGGCGGCGATCACCTCGCCGGGGTACCAGTTGTTGCGGACCTCGTGGTCGTCCCACTGGATGACCGACGGCACTCGGGCGTTGAAGCGCCGCAGGTTCTCGTCGAGCAGGTTGTAGCGGAAGTTGCCGCGGAACTCGGCCAGCGTCTCGGCGACCTTGGACTTCTCCGCCGTGGTGACGTTGCGGTATGCGCTGCCGTCGGGGAGGGCCTGGGTCGCCGCGATGGGGCCGTCGGCGTAGATGTTGTCACCGCTGCACAGGAAGAAGTCCGGGTCCACCGCGCCCATCGCGTCGAAGATGCGGTAGCCGCCGATGTCGGGGTTGATGCCCCAGCCCTGCCCGGCCAGGTCGCCCGACCACACGAAGCGCACCCCGCCGTGCCGTCCGTCCGGCGCCGTGCGGAAGGTGCCCGTGACCGGCGCGCCGGTGCGGCGGGGGTCGTCGGGGTCGGCCAGCAGCACCCGGTAGTGGACCTGCTCGCCGGACGGCAGGCCGTGCAGCCGGGTCACCCCGGTGAAGTCGGTGCCGGGGCCGACCACCGGGCCGTGGAAGCGCCGGGTGTGCCGGAACGACTCGGTCGCCGAGGTCTCCACCACCATCCGCGCCGGCCGGTCCGCGCGCACCCACACCAGGCCGCCCGACGCGGTCACGTCGCCGGTCTGCACCCCCGACGTCGCCGCCGGCCTCCCCGGCAGGGCCAGTGCGGGCGCGGCCCCCGCGGGCACCAGCAGCGCCCCGGAGGCCGCCAGCCCGCCCCTCAGCACCGACCGCCGCCCGACCGTGCTCCCGGATCCGTCCGCCATCCTGACCTCCCACGTCGCAGCCGCGTACGCCGGAATGCGTCCGCCCCACGTTCCTACGCGCGCCGCGTGCCGTCGATCCGAACGCCCAGTGAACAACCACCCCGCGCCGTACGGCGGCGCCCACCCCCTCCGCGCGCCCCCACGTGAGCCCCGTGCGACGAAACCCCCTGGTAACCACGGGCTCCGCCGCCATACGATGTCCCGAATCCGGCGGCCGCGATCACCCGATCGCCCTACCCGCGCCCCGTCATCCCTCCCCGGGAATGCACCGGCGCTTCCATGATGACTGCAGATCAGACACCGCACGCCTTCCAGGTCGACCTGCGCGGCCTGGTGGACCTCCTCTCCCACCACCTCTACTCCAGCCCCAAGGTCTACCTGCGCGAACTGCTGCAGAACGGCGTCGACGCGATCACCGCCCGCCGGGCCGAACAGCCCGACGCCCCCGCCAGGGTGCACCTGCACGCCGAGGGCGGCCGGCTGCGCGTGACGGACACCGGCGTCGGCCTCACCGAGTCCGACGTGCACGACCTGCTCGCCACCATCGGCCGCAGCTCCAAGCGCGACGGGCTGGAGAGCGCCCGCTCGGAGTTCCTCGGCCAGTTCGGCATCGGGCTGCTCGCCTGCTTCGTCGTCGCAGCGGAGATCCGCGTCGTCAGCCGGTCCGCCCGTACCCCGGACGCCCCGCCCGTCGAGTGGACCGCCCGTGACGACGGCTCGTACACCGTCCGCACGCTGCCGCGGCAGGACCACCCCGAGCCCGGTACGACCGTCCACCTGACCGCCCGGCCGGGCGCCGCGGAGTGGCTGGCCGAGGAGCGCGTGCTCGCCCTCGCCAAGGACTTCGGGTCCCTGCTGCCGTACGACGTGCGGGTCGGCGACACGCCCGTCACCGAGCGTCCGCCGGTCTGGGAGCGCCCGCACCCCGGGCAGGCGGCCCGCCGGGTCGCGCTCGCCCGGCACTGCCACGAGCAGTTCGGCTTCACCCCGCTCGACGTCATCGACCTCGACGTCCCCCTCGCGGGCGTGCGCGGCGTCGGCTACGTCCTGCCCGCCGCGGTCAGCCCCGCCCAGCGCGCCGGGCACCGCGTCCACCTCAAGGGCATGCTGCTCACCGACCGGGCCGACGAACTCCTGCCGGAGTGGGCCTTCTTCGTCCGCTGCGTGATCGACACCGACAGCCTGCGCCCCACCGCGTCCCGGGAGAGCCTGTACGCCGACGAGACGCTCGCCGCCGTCCGCGAGGCCCTCGGCGAACGCATCCGCGGCTGGCTGACCGAACTTGCCGCGGGCGACCGGGAACGGCTCGCCCAGTTCCTCGCCGTCCACCACCTCGGCGTCAAGTCGCTCGCCCGGCACGACGCCGGGATGCTCCGCACGATGCTGCCGTGGCTGCCGTTCGAGACCACCGACGGGCAGCTGTCGCTCGAGGAGTTCGCCCGCCGCCACCCCGTCGTCCACTTCACCCGCACCGTCGAGGAGTACCGGCAGGTCGCCGCGATCGCCTCCGCGCAGGGCATCGGCGTCGTCAACGGCGGCTACACCTACGACGCCGACCTGGTCGAGCTGCTGCCGACCGTGCGTCCGGGCACCGCCGTCGCCGAACTCGACGCGGACACCGTGACCGCGCACCTCGACCCCGTCGACCCGGCCGAGGAACTCGCGCTGTCCGGCTTCCTCGCCGCGGCCCGCGCCCGGCTCGACCCGCTCGGCTGCGACGTGTCGCTGCGCACCTTCCACCCCGTCACCGTCCCCGCCCTGCACCTGGACGACCGGGCCGCCCGCCACGAACGCGCCCGCGCCGAGGAGGAGGAGCAGGCCGACGAGCTGTGGGCGGGCATCCTCGGCTCCCTGCGCGGCGGCGCCCCGCGCGCCCGGCTCGTCCTGAACCACCTCAACCCGCTGGTCCGGCGGATCAGCGGGTTCACCGACCACGAACTCGTCGGCACCGCCGCCGAGGCGCTGTACGGCCAGGCCCTGCTGATGGCCCAGCGCCCGCTGCGCCCCGCCGACTCCGCGCTCCTCAACCGCGCCTTCCTCGGCCTGCTGCAGTGGGCGGCGCAGACCGCGGACAGCCCCGCGGGCAAGCCCGCCGACGCCGAACAGGAGGACGGCCGATGAGCACCCAGGACCCGGCGGTCGAGACCGTACGCCGCGCCCTGCACCACAACCGGGAGGAGCCCGAGGGCCGCGCCCGCAACGCCGGCGCGGAGCGGCTCGTCGCCGAGGCCGAGGCCACCGGGGACACCCAGCTGCTCCTCGAGGCCCTGTTCAACCTCGCCAACGCCTATGCGTACAGCAGCGAGAAGGACAAGTTCTTCGTGCCCTTCGCCCGTCTGCTGCGCATGTGGGACGAGCGGCCCGGCGACTTCGACGGCGCGAACACCCACCACCTGCACTGGATCTTCAAGTGGGTGGCCAACGGCATGCTCGACCAGCCCGACGTCCCGCTCGCCTCCATCGAGAAGTGGCACCGCGAGATGGAGCACCGCTACCGCCTCGCCGGTCACTCCGAACGTGCCGTCCGCCAGGGCGAGTTCCGCATCGCCCGGCACCTCGGTGACACCGCCCGCGCCGAGGCCGCCCATGCCGCCTGGCTCGCCGCCGACCGCGACGGCATGGCCGACTGCCACGCCTGCGAACTCCACGGCCAGGGCAGCTGGCAGGTGGAACGCGGCCGTGACGACGAGGCGCTGAGCGCCTGGGAGCCGGTCCTGACGGGGCAGTACACCTGCGCCCACGAACCGCACAACGTGCTGGCGTCCTCGCTGCTGCCGCTGGTCCGGCTCGGCCGGCTCGACGAGGCACGCGCCCACCACCTGCGCGGCCACCGCCTGGTGCGCTCCATGGAGAGCATGCGCGGCGCGGTCTCCTCCCACGTCGAGTTCTGCGCCCTGACCGGCAACGAGGCACGGGCCCTGGAGATCCTCGCCGAGCACCCCGCGTACTTCACCGACACCGGCGACCCCGACACGCTCATGGACCACCTGGTCGTCACCGCGGTCCTGATGCGCCGCCTGCTCGCCCTCGGCCACGCCGACGGCGGCGTCCCCGGCCCGGCCGGCACCGAGTGGACCGCCCGCACGCTGCTCGCCCACGCCGAGCGCGAGGCCGCCGCCGTCGCCGCGCGCTTCGACGCCCGCAACGGCAACGACGCCGTCAGCCGCCGCATGCGCGAGCGCCTCGGCGCCGAGCCCCTCGTGGAGCGGCTCCCGCTGGGCGTCCGGGCCCGGCAGCGCCTGACCGCGCCCGCCCGTCCGCAGCCCGCACCGGCCGCCGGAGCGGCCGCCGTGCCCGCGGGCGCGGCGGACGTCCCCGCACTGCTCGCCGATGCCCGCAGGCTCAGCGCCGCCCAGCACCCCGACGCGGGCGCCGCATGGGCCGCCGCGGGCTGTGCCGCGGACAGCACCGGCACCGCCCTGGACGACCTGGCCCGCGCCGAGATCGCCGACCACGCCGGCATCGACGCCTTCGCCGACCCCGGCAGCGCCGTACCGCTCTTCGACACCGCCGCCGGCCTGTTCGAGGCGGCCGGCAAGCCCGGCGAAGCCGCGGCCTGCCGTGCCCGCGCCGCCTACGCGGTGGCCGTCGCGGAACAAAGTGCCCGGGCCCTGACCGCGCTCGACGCGGCCGTCGACGCACTGCGCGAGCTGCACGGCACCGGCCGGGCCACCGCCCGCCAGCTCACCGGGGCCTGGCTGGCCCGGTTCCACCTCCGGCCGCCCGGCGCCGAGGGCGAGGCGGAACTGCTGCGGATCATCGCCTTCGCGCAGGAGCACCGCGACGAGGACCGGATGGCCGGACGGCTCGCCGACGCGATCGCGCTGCACGCCCGCCACACCGCCGCGCGCGGCGACGTCGCGACCTCCGCCGAGCTCTTCGCGCGGGCCGCCCGCCTCCACCACGAGGCCGGAACCCCGTGGCACGCCGCCGAACCCGAGGCGCTCCTCGCCGACCTCTCCCTCCAGCGGGACGACCACACCACCGCGGAGCGGTCCGCCCGCGCCGCGCTGGAGGACGGCGCCGCGGCCCTGGGCCCCGTGCACCGGGCCCACCTGCACACCGTGCTCGCCGCCGCGCTCGCCGCCCGCGGAGCCGACGCCGAGGCCGCCGACCACGCCCTGGAGGGCGCCCACTGGGCCGACGAGGGCGACATGTCCGAGGAGCTCGGCGCCTGGGCACGGCTCGTGCTCGGCGGGGCGCTGCTGCGCCAGGACAGGTCCGCCGAGGCCGCCACCGTCCTGGAGACCGCCCTGCCCGACCTGGTGCGCGCCCACCACGACGGGCGCGTCGTCCAGGCCCGCTGGTGGCTGGGGGACGCGCTGCGCGACCTGGACGAGCCGCGCGCCGCCGCCGAGCAGTTCCTGCTCGCCGCGGGGATCGCGCAGGGCTGGGAGGAGCAGCAGGACCACGCCGTCCTCGCGAACCTCGCCGCGGACTCCCTGGAACGGGCCGGCCTGGCCGGCGAGGCCGGCGAGGCGTACACCCGCGCCGGTGAGCTCTGGCGTGCCCTGGAGCGTCCCGTCCCCCTCGTCCGCTCGCTGCGTGCCCGGGCCTGGCTCGCCCTCCACGACGGCCAGGGCGGTCTCGGCGTGGGCCGCTCGGTGATGGCCGAGGCCGTCGCGGTGGCCGAGGAGGCGCTGGCCGCGGCGACGGCGGCCGGTGACGGGGACGCCGCGGCGCACCTGCGCGCCGAACTGGCGGGGACCCACCGGCAGACCGGCGAACTGGTCGTCCGCTCCTGCCCCGGCGAGCCCGGCGAGGACGACACGGACGGCTCGGCGCGCGCCGCGTACGAGGAGGGCCTGGCCTGCGCGGAACGCGCGATCGCGGTCTTCGAACCGGGTCCCGCGCGCAGCGCGGCCCAGCTGATGGCCGCCTGGCTCGAGGCCGATCTGGGACGGCACACCGCGGCCGCGGAGCGGGCCCGGGCCGTGATCGCCCTGTACGGGGGCGAGGACGGCGGTCAGGAGGACGAGGTCGCCGAGCAGCGGCGGGCCGAGGCGCGCTCCGTCCTCGAATACGTCGGCGAGCGGTCCGCCGGACCCGAGGAGGCGCAGGGCGGGCAAGCGCAGGGCGGGCAGGCACCGGCCGGGCAGGCGTAGGCCCGGCCGCCGGCACGGTCCCGACCGAGAAGGAGCAGGCCGCGGAGGGTTAGTCTGAATGGTGGCTTTTGCCGTTTCCCGGCACGCGAGGAGGCCACCGTGACAGCCGAAGCCCTCCAGTCCGATTTCGCACCGGCCGACGGCCGCTACCTGCCGATCGCCGCCCACGGGCTCATCGGCGACCTGCGCAGCGCCGCGCTCGTCGGCACGAACGGCACCATCGACTGGTACTGCTCCGGGCGCTTCGACGCCCCCAGCGTCTTCGCCTCGATCCTCGACGCCGACCGGGGCGGCAGCTTCGAGCTGGCCGCGGACGTGCCCGCGCGCACCAAGCAGTTCTACTTCCCCGACACCAACGTGCTGATCACCCGGTTCTTCGCCGAGGACGGCATGGGCGAGGTGCAGGACTTCATGCCGGTGGTCGACGACTCCCACGAGGCCGACCGGCACCGCCTGATCCGCCGCGTGGTCTGCGTGCGGGGCGTGCTGCCGTTCCGGATGCGGGTGGCCCCGCGGTTCGAGTACGGCAGCGTGCCGCACACCGTCCACATGAACGGGATGCAGGCGCTCTTCGCCACCCCGGCCCAGACCCTCGCCCTCACCTGCTCGGTGCCGCTGGAGAACGACGGCCGGGACGTGTGGGCCCAGTTCAAGCTCTCCGAGGGCGAGACCGCCGTCTTCGCCCTGGACCAGGTCGGCGACGGTGTCGGCCCCCGCGGCTGCCCGCTGACCGAGGCGGAGGACCAGTTCGAGAAGACCGTGCGCTACTGGCGCCACTGGCTCTCCCAGTCGAAGTACCGCGGACGCTGGCGCGAGATGGTGCACCGGTCCGCGCTGACCCTGAAGCTGCTCACCTACGCGCCGACCGGCGCCATCATCGCCGCGCCCACCACCAGCCTCCCCGAGCGCATCGGCGGGGAGCGCAACTGGGACTACCGCTACGTCTGGATCCGCGACGCGGCCTTCTGCGTCTACGCGCTGCTCCGGCTGGGCTTCACCGACGAGGCCGAGGCCTTCATGAACTTCCTGTCGGACCGCATCTGCATGGGGGGACCCCGCTGCACCGCCGGCCCGCTGCAGATCATGTACGGCATCGACGGCCGCTCCGAGCTGCCCGAACGGGAGCTGGACCACCTGGAGGGGTACGCGGGTTCCGCGCCGGTCCGGGTGGGCAACAACGCCGTCCATCAACTCCAGCTGGACATCTACGGCGAGCTCATCGACTCCCTCTACCTGTACGACAAGTGGGGCAAGCCGATCTCCAGCAGCCACTGGGACACCGTCTGCGAACTCGTGGACTGGGTCTGCGACAACTGGGACCAGCCCGACGAGGGCATCTGGGAGACCCGCGGCGGCCGCAAGAACTTCCTGTACTCCCGTGTGATGTGCTGGGTGGCGATCGAGCGCGGCATCCGCATGGCGAACCACCGCGGCCTGCCCGCCAACCGGGAGCGCTGGTACGGCGCCCGCGACGCCATCTACCGGCGGATCATGAGGAACGGCTGGTCGCAGGCGCGCGGCGCGTTCACCCAGAGCGAGGGCGAGGACGTGCTGGACGCGTCGGTGCTGATGATGCCGCTGTCCAAGTTCATCTCGCCGACCGACCCCAAGTGGCTCTCGACGCTCGACGCCCTCGGCAAGGACCTGGTCTCCGACTCCCTGGTCTACCGCTACGACCCCCTGTCGAGCCCGGACGGCCTCCCCGGCGACGAGGGCACCTTCTCCATCTGCTCCTTCTGGTACGTCGAGGCCCTCACCCGCGCCGGGCGCGAGGACGAGGCGCGCCTGGCCTTCGAGAAGATGCTCACGTATGGCAACCACCTCGGCCTGTACGCCGAGGAGATCGACCGCGCCGGCGAACTGCGCGGCAACTTCCCGCAGGCCTTCACTCACCTGGCCCTGATCAGTGCCGCCTTCAACCTGGACCGGGCGCTGGGCTAGGCCCGTTCCGTTCCGTGCCGGACCCACACGTTGGGCTCCACGTACACGGCGTGGTCGTGCGCGGTGTCGCAGTGCACGGGCACCAGGGCGCCGGGCACCTCGACGGCGCCGTCGCGGTCGAAGGGGAGCCCCGTCCAGCGCCGCCACTGGGCCAGCGTCCCGCTGACCGTCATGGAGGCCGGCGCGACCTTCACGACGACGCCGCCCGCCCTGACGTGCACCCGCAGCCAGGGGTCCTCGGGGAGCCCGTCCTCGCGCAGCAGGCCGACGTAGTCGGTCATGGGGAGCCGCGGACGCAGGTGCTTGGCCGTGGGTCGGACCGGGGCGAGCAGCGCGTCGTGGTCCAGGTCGCGCGCGGTGTCGCGCAGCGCGGCCACCATGCGGTGCGACAGGCCGCGTCCCAGGTACCCGGTGTCGATGGTGATCTCCAGCGCGCTGACGGCCGTCGCCGGGCTCCCGTCGCGCAGGTCGGTGTACGCCCACACCAGGACGCGGTCCCAGCCCTGGTCGGGCGTTTCCTCGCGGCCCTCGCGGGAGGCGTCGAAGGGGACGGCGAACCCGCGCGCCACGACGCGGTCGCCGTCGGTGGCGACGACGCAGTACCGCGGGAAGTCCTCGGCCACCCGGTGCAACAGGGCCCCGGCGACCGGGTCCTGGGGGACGAAGGCCGGCCAGTTCTCGGTGATCTCCCAGAGCCGGGGGGCCAGGGCGGGGCGCTCGGCGAGCGGGGTGATGCGGAGGGTGCCGGTGTCGTTCACGAGGCCGCACCCTGCCAGACGCGTCACCGCCGCGGCATCCCGATTTCCCCTCAGGCCGCCCGGCCCACGTCCGAGCGGCCCACGTCCGAGCGGGCCACGACCGCGGCGGCGGCGCGGCGGCCGACCGCCACGGCGCCCCGGCCCCAGGTCCCGGAACCGGCGCCCCGGGCCACCGCGGTGAGCGGTACGGCGGCGAGCAGCAGCAGGCAGCCCAGGACGGCGCCCATCACCGGGAAGCCCAGCCGGGCGCCGAGCAGTGCGCCGGCCAGCGGTCCGCAGGCCACCCCGAGCGAGGACGCGGAACCGGCGTACACCGCCCAGCGGCCGCGCGGGTCGAGCGTGGCGGCCAGGCCGATCAGGTACGAGAGCACCACCGGGTAGACGGTGTTCCACAGCACCTCGCCGACCGCGAAGGCGACCGCGCCGCGGGCCGAGGCGCTGGCCGCCACGCACACGGCGATCACGACCGTGCCCAGGCCGACGGGCACCGCGCGCCCGAGGCGGGTGCCGAGGGCCCCCGCGGCCACGACGCCGAGCAGCCCGCCCCCGAGGGCGACCGCGAACACCATGCCCACCGCGGCCTCCGACAGGCCCACGCGGTCCAGCCCGATGCGTTCGCTCACCCCCCACAGCGCGTTCTGCGCCAGTGACCAGCACAGCATCGACGCCGCGAGCACGATCCCGGCGACCGGGTGCGGCAGCGGCAGCCCGGTCGGCCGCGCCGCGGCCGTGGTCCGCGGGCACGGCCGCGCGGGCAGCCGCCGGGTCAGCGGGAGGACGAGCAGGGCGGTCGCGGCGATGGCCGCGAACGGCAGGGCGTGGCCCCCGCCGAGCCGCGGCAGGACGAGGTAGAGCGCCCCGGCCGCCGCCGAGGTGGTCAGCAGCGCGAGCACCGTGACCCGGTGGGGCTCCCGTTCACCGGCGATGCCGACGGCGGCCACCGCGGTCGACGTACCGGACCCGAAGCCGCCGGCGACGCAGCCGAGGACCACCAGGGGCAGGTGGCCGGTGGCCGCGGCCGTCGTGAAGCCGCCCGCGATCAGCAGCAGGCCGTACCGGGCCAGCCGCGCCCGGCCGATCCGGTCGACCCGCGAGGCCAGCGTGAACCCGGCGCAGGCCGAGCCGAGCAGCAGCGTGCTGCCGACCGCCCCGGCCTGGGAACCGCTCAGGGCAAGACCGGTGGTGAGACGGCCGACGACGGTCGGCATGAGGTACGGCGCGAGGTAGCCGGCGCAGAAGAGCGCGACGAGCGGCAGCAGGGCGCGCGAGGGCGCGGTCCGCGAAGACATGGGCGTTCCTGGGTGAGGGACGGCCGAAGGCACGGCGAGCAGGTGGGGGAAGTGCGCCTATCGACGGACAGGAACGCGCGGAACCATGTGTATCAAGCAACGAGGCCCGACGATAAGGGGGTATTCCCCACTCAAACCCGCTGTTGCCGAATCGAGATCAAACGCTCGCGCGGAGCACACGTACACAGCTCCCGATGTCGCCCGCCGACAGGCGGCACTGCTCGGTGTGGCCCTCGACGGCGCGGAAGACCTCCGGGCGCCCACCGGCGCCGAGGCGCCGGCGCTGGGCCGGCAGGCGGCGGTCACCACCGTGATCGGCTTCGTCTGCTGGTACGCGGGCGTCCAGCGGATCGGCGCCGAGCGGGCCACGCTCTGCTCCGGGCTGACCCGGTCTCCGCCGCGCCGACCGCGCCGCTCGCCGGCGTCGGCGCGTACGGCACCGGGCAGCCGGCCGGCAGCCTGCTGGTCGCGGGCGGGGTCGCGCTCGGCGCGGGCGTGCGCCACGTCACACCCGGGGATCCGGAACGGGCGGGAACTCCCGCCCTGCGCCGGTAGTTCGACAAGTACGGGCCGTGCGCGGAGCGCCGGTCCGGCCAGCGGCCCCGACCGGGGGCCCCCGTCCCGGTCGGGGTCTTCATCGTGGGGCCGCGGGAGGCCTCCTCGCCCCCCGCGGCCCACCGGGCCCTACTTGACCCCGAGCAACTGTTCGAGCGGGTCGATCGCGAAGTAGACGACGAAGAGCGCCGACACCGCCCACAGCAGCCAGTGCACCTGACGGGCCTTGCCCAGCACGGCCTTGAGCAGCACGAAGGCGATGAATCCGGCACCGATGCCGTTGGTGATCGAATACGTGAAGGGCATCACGGCGATCGTCAGGAAGGCCGGGATGGCGATCTCGAAGTCGTCCCAGCCGATGTTCTTGACCTGGGTCATCATCAGGAAGCCGACCGCGACCAGCGCCGGTGCCGCCGCCTGGAGCGGCACGATCGTCAGCAGCGGGCTCAGGAAGAGCGCCACCGCGAACAGGCCGCCGGTGACCAGGTTGGCGAAGCCCGTACGCGCCCCCTCGCCGACCCCCGCCGCCGACTCGATGTAGGCGGTGTTCGAGGACGCGGAGGCCGCGCCGCCCGCGACCGCCGCGGCACCGTCGATGAGCAGGACCCGGCCCAGGTTCGGGACCTTGCCCTCCTCGTCCAGCAGGCCCGCCTCGGCCGTGATGCCGACGACCGTGCCCATGGTGTCGAAGAAGTCCGACAGGATGAGGGTGAAGACCAGCAGCACCACCGTGATGAAGCTGACCTCGGCGAAGGCGCCGAAGAGGCTGAAGTGGCCCAGCAGCCCGAAGTCCGGTGCGGCGAACACGTCGTCGGGCACCTTGGGCGTGGTCAGCCCCCAGCTCTTCACGTCCGCGACGGCGTCGACCACGATCGCCAGCACCGTCATGGCGACGATGCTGATCAGGATCGCGCCCTTCACCTTCCGGGCCAGCAGGGCGATCGTCAGCAGCACCCCCAGGCAGAAGACGAGCACCGGCCAGCCCGACAACGCCCCGCCGCCGCCCAGCTGCACGGGGACCGTGGTGTTCGCGGCGTCCGGGATGCGGCTGACGAAGCCGGCGTCCACGAAGCCGATGAAGGCGATGAACAGGCCGATGCCCACGCTGATCGCCTGCTTCAACGCCTGGGGTATCGCGTGCATCACCGCCTCGCGGAGCCCGGTCACCACCAGGACGCAGATGACCAGGCCCTCGATGACGATCAGGCCCATCGCGTCGTCCCAGCTCATCATGGGCGCGATCTGGAAGGCGACCACCGCGTTGAGGCCGAGGCCCGCCGCGATGGCCAGCGGCAGGTTGCCGCCGACGCCCATGACGATCGTCATGACCGCCGCCACCAGCGCGGTGGCGGTGACCAGTTGACCTGTCGACAGGACGTGGCCGAACTTGTCCTTCGCGCTCCCCAGGATGATCGGGTTCAGCACGAGGATGTAGGCCATCGTGAAGAACGTGGCGAAACCGCCGCGGACTTCGCGGCCGAAGGTCGACCCGCGCTCCCCGATGCGGAAGTAGCGGTCCAGTGCGTTGTGCGGTGGTGGTGGCGGAGAGCCCTTCGCCACGTCGGTGGCCTGAGCGGACATGGTGCTCCTCGGGGTCGGTACGGCAACCGGGTAAACCTGCTGGAGGCTGGGGGGATTGTGTACGCCGGAACGTCCGCTCGGGTTTTGAATCCGTTTCCTTGTGTTAACGAATCGGCACCGCTCGGCGCCCCACCCGGACTCCGGCGTCGAAACCGGCGCGCAGCGGCGTCCCGCCTGGACATGCCCGCCCGCCGTCCGGTGGGATGGGGACCGTGGGCGACCAGGACAGCGCGGCGGAGGTCTTCGAGCGGCACCGGCCCCTGCTCACGGGGGTCGCGTACCGCATGCTCGGCCGCTTCGCCGACGCCGAGGACGTCGTGCAGGAGGCCTGGCCGCGCTGGGCCGCCGCCGACCGTGCGACCGTACGCGACCCGCGGGCCTTCCTGGTGACCGCCACGACCCGGCTCGCCATCGACCGCCTGCGGCACCTGCGGTCGCGCCGCGAGTCCTACCCCGGTCCCTGGCTCCCCGAGCCCGTCGCCACCGACTTCGAGCACACCGTGCCCGACGCCGCCGAACGCGTCGTCCTCGCCGAGTCCGTCTCGCTCGCGGTCCTCGTCCTGCTGGAGTCGCTCTCCCCGTTGGAGCGCGCCGTGTTCGTGCTGCGCGAGGCCTTCGCGTTCCCGTACGCGCAGATCGCCGCGGTCCTCGACCGGACCGAGCCCGCGGTACGCCAGCTCGCCGGCCGCGCCCGCCGCCACGTCGAGGACAAGCGCCCCCGCTACGACGCCGACCCCGCCGAGACCGCCCGGGTCACCGAGCGCTTCCTCGCCGCCGCGGTGGGCGGTGACCTCCAGGGACTGCTCGCCCTGCTCGCCCCCGACGTGCGCCTCCTCGGCGACGGCGGCGGCGTGCAACGCGCCCCGCTCCGGGTCATCGAGACCGCCGGCAAGGTCGGCCGCTTCCTGCACGCCATCGCGCCCACCCCGATCGCCGAACCCGCCTTCGCCTTCCGCGAGGTGAACGGCGTCCCGTCGATCGTCGTCACCTCGCGCGGCCGCCCCCACACCGTGTTCAGCCTGGAGGTCACCGACGGCCTCGTCTCCACGGTCTACCTGCTCACCAACCCCGGCAAGCTCACCGGTGTCGCCACCCCGGCCCCCGCCCTCCGCGACACGGGCACGGCCTGACCGCCGTGGCGCACGGGACGGCCGCCCTCCGGCCCTGGGGCAGCAGAAAGTAATGCGGGGGTCGAGAACACCAAGCCCACCTCCCCACGGACTTCCTGCCGAGGCACTCCGACAGGCGGTTCGACGCCGTCGGTTAGGGTGCCCCGGGGGCGGGGGCACCACGAGCGACGCGAGGCGGGGAGCGGCTGTGCACGATCATCCGGAGGGCCACGAGGGCGGGGCGCGCCTGGAGGCGGAGGGCGAAGTGGCCACGGCGCGCATCGCGCTGGCCGGGGGCGACCTCGAGCACGCCGCCCGGCACTTGGAGGACGCGCTGGCGCGTGACCCCGCACTCCCCGAGACCCACGAGGCCATGGCCGAGTTCGCCGCGCGCGTCGGGGGCGCGGAGGCGGCGCTGACGTACTTCGCCCCCGAGGAACGGGCGTTCATCGGCACCGTGGCCGCGCGCGGCCACCTCTGCGCGGTCGCGGGCCACTGGGACGAGGCCGTCGGCCTGCTCGCCCAGTGCGCCGGGCACGAGCCGCAGCGGCCCTGGCTGGAGGTCGCGTGGCTGCGCCGCCCCGACATCGCGGAGCTCGTCGCGCCGGACACGGTGGCCCGGGCGGCCGCGCGCGTCGCGCCGCAACTGCCCGACCCGGTGGAGGAGGAGCGGCGCGGCCCGCTGCTGCCGCTGCTCGACCTGGTCCGCGCGAGTGCCGCGCGCCACCCCGACCACACGATGCTGCTCTGGTGCGGTTCCACGCTCGCCCGCCGCATGGGCGGCTCCGAGGAGGCCGTGGGCTGGGCACGGCGCTCGTACGAGCTCGAACCCTCCCACCCCGCCGCGGTGATGCTCGGCTACGCGCTGCGCAGCGCCGGCCGCCCCGAGGAGGCGCTGGAGGTCTGGCAGGTCGAGGTCGCCCGCGACCCCTGCGACCTCGACCTGTACGTCGACGTCGCCGAGTTGCTGGGGTCGCTCGGCCGTCCCGCCGAGGGCGTGGCGTGGGCCGAGCGGGCGCTGGCCGCCGACCCCTCGCACCCCAAGGCGGGACCCGCGGCGCACGCGCTGCGCCACGCGGTCCAGCCGGACCTGCGGCACCTGGTGGCCCTCGCCGACCATCTGCGGGCCGAACCCGGACACGGCTACGCCGCGGACCTGCTCGGTCGGCTGAGCCAGGGGACGCCGTGGCTGAACTGGATACCCGGCGGCAACGAGGCCGTGGTCAGCCTGCTGCACCAGGCGCTCGGGCAGTCCGTGCCCGCGGACGCCGGACTGACGCTCACCGTCTCCGCCCTGGAACCACCGAGCGCGCTGCTCGCGCTGCGCGCCGCCTATCCGAACGCGGTCACCGAGATCCAGTCCGTGCCCGAGCCGGACCTGCGGACCGCCCCGCGCCCCGTAGAGGTCGCGCTCTGGGCCTACGAGGGCACGACCGCGCGGCCCGCCGTCCGTCCGCCCTCCCCGGAGGCGGCCGAAGCGGTGCGCCGCCTGGCCTGGCACGGCTGGCCGCACCTGGTCGCCGCCTACGACGACGCGGTGGCGCTCTCCGGGCTCGACGCCGAGGACCTGCTCGGCGTGCTCGTCCATCCGCCGGCCCCGCGCGAGGACGAGCTGGGCCGCGCGCTCGCCGCCCAGGCCCCCGACCTGTGGATACGGTGCGTGCAGGTGTGGGCGTGCCTGGGTCTGGCGCACCACCGCAGCGACGAGCCCTGGGCCGTCTCGCGGCGCCGTGCGCTCCTCGTGGACGTGCTGGACAACGCCGAGGACTGGGTGTGCGAGGCGGCCGCGCTCGCGATCGTCGCGACCGCCTGGACCGACCCCGCCGTGCGCAAGGACGCGGCCGAACTCGTCGGCCGCCGCCTGCTGGACGCACTGGAGGCGAGGCGGACCCGCGTCGTCACCCTGACCTGGTCGCTGTGCCACCTCGCCCTCGCCACCCCGGAGCTGATCCCGCAGGTCGCCGCTCTCGCCACCGACGTGCTGCGCACGATCGACGCGGAGGACGTCGGCGGGGCCGCGGAGACCGGGGAGGCGGCCGGCCGGGAGTAGCGGGCGGCGACGCCCGCTACAGGCCGCCGGCGACGCGCAGCACCGCGCCCGTGGTGTATGAGGCGTCCGGCGACATCAGCCACGCCACCGCGCCGGCGACCTCGTCCGGCTCACCGGGCCGCCGCATGGGCACGCGGTCCGGATTGCGCCAGGGCCGCTCGGGGTCGCCCATCGCGGCGTGGATGTCGGTCACGATCATGCCGGGCTGGACGGAGTTGACGCGCACGCCATCCGGGGCGAGCTCCTTGGCGAGGCCCACGGTCAGCGCGTCGACCGCCGCCTTGCTGGCGGCGTAGTGCACGTACTCCCCGGGGCCGCCGAGCGTCGCGGCACCGGAGGAGATGTTGACGATCGCGCCGCCCTGGCCGCCGTACCGGGTGGACATCCCCAGCGCCGCGCGGCGGGCGCACATGATCGCGCCCATCACGTTGACGTCGATCACCCGGCGCATGACCTCGACCGGGGTCTCGGTGAACCGGCCCAGCGGCCCGGTGACGCCCGCGTTGTTGACCAGCCCGGTCACCGCGCCGAGCTGTTCGCCCACGGTGTCGAAGAGCGTGTCCACCTGTCCGGCGTCGCTGGTGTCGACGCGCACCACGACGCAGCGGGCGCCCGCGTCCCGGACCTTGCGGGCGACGTCCTCGGCGGCGCCGGCGTCCTTCTCGTAACCGATGCCGACGGCGTGCCCCTCGCGGGCCAGCCGCAGGGCGACCGCCGCGCCGATGCCGCGGCCGCCTCCGGTGACCACCGTGACCGGACCCATGCCAGCTCCCTCATTCGACGTGATCACGAACGCTACCAGCGCGCGAACGCCCCATGACGGGCCCGTGACGGGCGCGAACACCTCGTGAACAGCGCGCGGCCGTGCCCGCCGGACGCGGCCGGGCCCCTGAGTATTGGTCTTGACCAAGTCGGAGGGCAGCTCTATCGTCGCCTAGTAGTGCAAGAACCTTTAATAAAGAGCCGTTCGGAAACAAGGCTGAACAAACCCCGGACGGCGTCAGGCCGATTGCGGAGGACAGGGTGGGGACCACGCAGCTCGAGACCGTGCCGGAGCCCAAGTACTGGCACCTCAAGACCGTCCTCATCGACGCCCTCGACTCCGAGTTCGCGGTCGGTGAGATCCTGCCCAACGAGCGTGAGCTCGCCGCCCGTTTCGGTGTCGCCCGGGCGACCCTGCGCCAGGCCCTGGAGCAGTTGGAGCTGGAGGGCCGCCTGCAGCGCCGCCGCGGTGTCGGCACCACGGTCGCCCCGCCGCGTGTGGGCGTCTCGGTGGGCCCGTCGAGCGGCAGCTGGCCCGGCGCCGCGGGTGACGCGTGGCGGACCGTGGGGTGCGTCGAGGCCGTCGCCCCCGCAGCGGTCGCCGAGGTGCTCGGCACCGACGCCGACGAGGCGGTGCACACCGTCCGACGGGTCCGCGCGATGGGCGGCCAGTCCGTCGCCACCGAACTGCTCTACGTCCCCCGGGCCTCCGTCCCCGGCCTCGCCGGCGACCTGACGCCGACCGGCCACGCCCCCGCAGTCCTGCGGGAGTTGCACGGCCTCGGGCTCGACGGCGACGACCGGGCCGTGGAGCTGGGCTCGGCCCGCGCCGAGGACGCCAAGCAGCTCGACCGGCTGCCCGGCGCACCCGTGCTGGTCGTCACCACCCGTTACTTCAGCGGGGGGCGCGTCGCGGCCGTGGCCGTCGCCACCTACCGCGCCGACACCTGCCGGCTGACCTTCGGCGACAGCGGCGCGATGGAGATCACCCACCACGGCCAGGAGCGGCACGCCGCCGCGTCGTGAACCCGGCTCCGCCGTCCGTCCCGTCCGGTCCGTCCGGTCAGTAGAAGCGGCCCGTGTTGGCGTCCTCGGCGCCATCACGGCCGGAGGGCACGGGCAGCGGGTGCCCGGAGCAGCGGACGTCCCGGTCCCCGGCGGCGCCGGAGACCAGGTAGCGGTCGACGCGCGCGGTGACGCACTCGTTCCAGAAGCTGATCAGGCCGTGGGAGCCCCGCCCCTCCTCGGTGATCATCCGGGAGCCCGGCAGCCTGCGGTGCAGTTCGACCGCGCCCTCGTACGGTGTGGCCGCGTCCCGCTCCGACTGGACGATCAGCACCGGCGGCAGCCCCGACCCGGGGCGCGCCCCGACGTCCACCGCCCGCCCGCCCTGGACCGGCCACGAGGCGCAGGGCAGGTTCAGCCAGGCGTTCGCCCAGGTCTCGAAGGGACGCTGGCGCGCGACCCGTGAGTTGTCGCGGTCCCACACGCTCCAGTCGCGCGGCCACGCCCCGTCCGAGCACTCCACCGCCAGGTAGACCGCTTCGCTGTTCTCCTCGTCCTTGGCCTGCCCGGGGTCCGGGGCGGCCGCGGTGACGAGCGGCTCGTCGTCGCCGCGCAGGTAGCGCGAGAGCAGATGGGCGAAGGAGGCCCAGCGCTGGTCGTAGTAGGCGGCCTGCACCGCCGCCGAGTGCAGTTCGCCGGCGCCCACCTTGCCGGCCGGGCGCTTGCCGAGCATCCGCATCGCCCGGTCGAAGCTGGCCTGCACGCGCCCGGGTGTCGCGCCGAGGCCGTACACGCGGTCGTGCCCGGCGGCCCAGGCGCGCCAGTCCGCCCAGCGGCGCTCGAAGGCCACGTCCTGCGCGAGGTTGGCGCCGTACCAGACACCGCGCGGGTCGGGGTTGACGACGCTGTCCACGACCATGCGGCGCACGTGCGAGGGGAAGAGGGTGGCGTACACCGCGCCCAGGTACGTCCCGTAGGAGACGCCGTAGTAGTTGAGGCGCGGCTCGCCCAGGGCGGCGCGGATGACGTCGAGGTCCCGTGCCAGGTCCGCGGTGCGCATGTTCCGCAGCAGCGCGCCGCCCCGCGCACCGCAGTTCTCGGCCGTGCGCCGGGCCTCCGCGCGCTTGGCGGCCTTCACCGCGGCGGTGGGCACCCGCGGATCGGGGCCGGGGGAGCGCTGGTGGCCGGCCGGGTCCTGGCAGGACAGCGGCGCGGAGTGGCCGACCCCGCGGGGGTCGAAGCCCACCAGGTCGTACGTCCTGGCCGCGGTCTCCCAGACCTTGCGGGTGACCGCGCCCACGCCGGGCCGGCCCACCGCGGGGAACCACAGCCCCGACGACCCGGGGCCGCCCGGGTTGAACACCAGGGCACCCTGGCGCACCGAGGCCGGGCCCGCCGCGCGCAGGCGGCTCACCAGCAGGCCGATCGTCGCACCGCCCGGCTCCGCGTAGTCCACGGGCACCCGGACGGTGCCGCACTGCACGGGCGCCTTGAGCCCGCTGTCCGCCGGGCACGCCCCGAAGACGATCCCGGTGGCCCCGGCCGCCCGGGCCGCGACCGTGGCCCCCGCCATCCGCAACTGCTCGGCGACCAGGGGATCCGGGGAGTGCCCGGCGGCCGGGGCGGTCGCCGCGCCGGCCGCCAGCACCAAGGACACTGCCAGGACCACTGCTCGCCGCACGAGGGACGCCCTTTCGCCGGCCGCGCCCGCCGGCGCGGCACGCTCGCCGATGCGACGGATCGTCGGCTGGTCGGACAAACCGGCCAAGCAGACAGGCCGGTGAGCCGCGGAATTTCGCCCGTATTGCCCTGGCCGGTGGTCCGAGTGGCCGGCGGTGGGGCCGGCCGGTGGTGGTGCGGTCGGGTGATGCGGCCCGGCGCGCGTCGCGCGCTCAGC
Organism: Streptomyces sp. NBC_00510; assembly: GCA_036013505.1. NCBI lineage: Bacteria > Bacillati > Actinomycetota > Actinomycetes > Kitasatosporales > Streptomycetaceae > Streptomyces > Streptomyces sp. NBC_00510. The sequence continues at coordinate 8,089,248 of CP107851.1, forward strand.
GACCGAGCAGCGAGGTCCTGGCCACCGCGAACAACTGCTCCTCGACGTGGTCCAGCGCCAGTCGCAGTGCCCCCGTGGCCACCGCCTCGTGCCCCAGCGCCGACAGCGCCACCTCCGGCGGCCGCAGGCAGTAGCGCGCCAACTCCGTGCGAAGCGGCTCCAGTACGCCGTCGAGTCCGGCCGCCCAGCCGCCGATCACCACCAGTTCCGGGTCTATCGCCTGCACCAGCGCCGCCACGTCGTGCACCAGGCGCTGCAGGAACCGGTCGAAGGCCTCCCGCGCCTGGACGTCGCCCGACCTCGCGAGCGCGAACACCTCGGCCACCGCGGACTCGTCCAGCGGGTGCAGCGGTGTCCCCGTCGTGGACAGCAGCCGTTCCGGCCGGGCCTCCCGCCCCAGCAGGTGCAGCGCCCCGATCTCGCCCGCCGCCCCGCCGAAGCCGCGGTGCAGCCGGCCCCCGATCAGCGACCCTGCTCCGGGGCTCAGCCCCGCCAGCACGAACACCACGTCGTCGGTGCCGACCGCCGCGCCCTTCCAGTGCTCGGCGACGGCGGCGGCGTTCGCGTCGTTCTCCACCAGGACGGGGCAGCGGAACGACCGGCGCAGCCGCTCGCCCAGCGGCAGCCCCGTCCAGCCGGGCAGCGCCGTGCTCAGCCGGACCGCGCCGTCGGTCTCCACGATCCCCGGGCTGCCCACGCCGACCGCCCACAGGGTGCTGCGGGCCACGCCGGCCTTGCGCAGCAGCTCGGCGACGGTGCCGCGGACCCGCTCCAGGCGCTCCTCGGCCGGCAACGTGTCGGCGACGTCGTGCGCCAGCGACCCCAGGACGCGACCGCTGAGGTCCGACAGCAGCGTCCGGATCTCCCGGGCCCCGATCTCCACGCCCAGCAGGTGCCCCGCCTCCGCGTGGAAGCGGAACCTGCGCGCGGGACGGCCCTGCTTGCGCGCGTCACCGGGCTCCTGCGGCGCCTCCACCACCAGGCCCGACTCCGTCAGGCCCTCGATCACGCCCTCGACGGTCGGCCGTGACAGCCCCGTCGTCTGCACCAGTTCGGTCAGGCTCACGGCGGGCTCGCCGCGCAGCGCATGGAGCACCACCGCGGAATTGATCCGCCGGAGCAGGGACGGGTCCCCGCCGGTGAGCCGCCCCAACGTACGTCCTCCCAGCTTGCGCGCGTGTTGGCCGGATCGTACCCGTCCCGGCGGCCCGCGGCGAGTAGCTCCGGCACAGGGTTACTGACTCGATGTCAAGTGTCACAGGCGCGGGGTTTACTGGAGCCATGGACCTGCCCGGCCACGTGGCCACCGTCGACGCGCTGCGCGCCCGCCCCTTCCCGGCGCGGCGCGAGCGCTGCGGCGCGGTCGACAGCGGCCCCGGCCACCACATAACGGACCTCCGGATCAGTGCGGACTTCTGGGACGCGGACGGTGACCCCGGGTACAGAGGGCAGGTCGAGGACGACATGGAGGCCGAGTGCCAGGCCCTGGTGGAGGTGTTCACGGAGCGCTGGGGCGCGCCGGAGACGGTCGACCTCGCCGCCCACCTCGAACGCTCCTTCCACGGTGAGCCGGTTCCGCCGCCGCTGGACACGCTGTGCGGCTACGCCTCCGAGGCATGGGCCTGGCGCGTCGGGGACCGCTGGATAGGGGTGTGCGTCGGCCAGGGGGACCCGGAGCTGCCCTTCCAGCTCGTCGCCGCCGTCGGCGACGCCGCGGCCGTACCGTGACCGCGTCGCACTCCTCGACGCGGTAGCCGCACGCCCACTACCCTTTGTCCGCAACGGCCTGATGTGTCGTCATGTGCGACGACTCCCGCCCCGGGGCCCGGCACACACGGCGCGGACGGCTGACCCAGTGATTCCGGCGCCATGGCGCCGTGCCGTACCCGGGGGGCCCGTCATGCCGAACCCGCACCTCCTCCACCGCGCCGCGCGAAGACTCCTCGCCGCCGCCTCCGCCCTGCTCCTGGGCGGCGCCACCGCCCTCGTCCTCGCCCCCGCGGCCTCCGCCGAGCCCGCCACCCCGGCCGGCTACCCCGCGGGGGCGAGCGCCACCCGCCACTCCGGGCTCGCCTTCGATACGTGCACCGCGCCGCCGCTCACCACGATCCAGGCGTGGAACGCCTCCCCGTACCGCGCGCTCGGCGTGTACATATCGGGCGTCAACCGCACCTGCGCCCAGCCGCAGCTCACCGCCTCCTGGGTGACCTCCGTCGCCCGGCTCAAGTGGCGCCTGCTGCCCATACACAAGGGCCTGCAGCCGCCCTGCGGCGCCCGGCCCGGCGACGCCAAGATCAGCACCACCCCCGGCTCCGCGCGGACCCAGGGCACCAGGGCGGCCGGCGAGGCCGTCGCCGCGGCCAAGGCCCTCGGCATGCAGCCCGGCAGTGCCCTCTACAACGACATCGAGAACTACGCCCAGAACGACGCCGCCTGCCGCACCGGCGTCCTCACCTATCTGTCGGCCTGGACGAAGGAACTGCACCGGCTGGGCTACGTCTCCGGCGTCTACATGAACCTCAACCTCGGCGCCAAGCAGCTCGCCGACGTCTACACCTCGGCCTCCTACGCCCGCCCCGACGCCCTGTGGATCGCCCGCTACGACGGCGCCGACACCCTCAAGGGCTGGACCGGCGTCGCCGACGCCAAGTGGCCCGTCCACCAGCGCGCGAAGCAGTACCGCGGCAGCCACGACGAGACCTACGGCGGCGTCACCGTGAACATCGACAACGACCGGCTCGACGCGCCCGTCGCCACCGTCGCCCTCGGCTACACGGTGACGAGTTCCACCGCCCTCAAGGCCCGCAGCGGCCCCTCGACGACCTATCCCGTCGTCACCACCCGTGCGCCCGGCTCCGCCCTGCGCGTCGTCTGCCAGGCCCCGGGCCTGAAGGTGGGCACCACCTCCGTGTGGGACAAGCTCACCGACGGCACCTACGTCAGCGACCACTACGTCAGCACCCCCTCGGCCACGGGCTACAGCGCCCCCCTGCCCCGCTGCGTCCTGCCCTACCAGGTCACCGCGCCCGGCGGCCTCACCGAACGCAGCGGCCCCGGCACCTCCTACGCCGCCAAGGGCACCTCCCCGAACGGCGCCCTGGCCTGGGTCGTCTGCCAGAAGTCCGGCTCCAAGGTGGGCGCCACCAAGATCTGGAACCGCCTCGACAACGGCCGCTACGTCTCCGACCACTACGTCGCCACGCCCGGCACGACGGGCTACAGCAAGCCGATCCCGCGCTGTTGAGCGGGGAAAGCCCGTTCGGCGTACGGGCTTCTCAAGCTCCCCCGTTCGGTCACCGATGCATCCCGCAGGAAGCGTTACTGCGAGGAGAGGTTGGATCTGTGACGTCAGCATCGGCGCCGCGCTCGGCTGCGGGCCTGGACGCGGTGGCGACCGCCGTCGGCGACCTGCGGGCCGGGCGGCCCGTCATCGTGGTCGACGACGAGGACCGCGAGAACGAGGGCGACCTGGTCATGGCGGCCGAGTTCGCCACCGCGGAGACCATGGGGTTCTTCGTCCGCTGGACCAGCGGCCTGATCTGCGCGCCCTTGGCGCCGGAGATCGCCGACCGCCTGGAACTGCCGCTGATGGTCCCGCCCGGCCCCGACCTCGACACGGCGGCGTACACCGTCTCCGTGGACGCGGTCGGCGTCGGCTCCGGGATCTCCGCCGCGGACCGGGCACGGACGGTACGGACGCTGGCCGGCCGGACGACCCGGCCCGACGAGCTGCACCGCCCCGGGCACGTCTTCCCCCTGCGCGCCCGCCCCGGGGGGATCGCCGAGCGGCGCGGGCACACCGAGGCCACCGTCGACCTGCTGCGCCTGGCCGGGTTGCCGCCGGTCGGAGTGATCAGCGAGGTCTGCGAGGACGACGGTTCGGTCGCCCGCTTCGACCGGCTCCGGGCCTTCGCCGACCGGCACGGCCTGGCGCTCATCTCGATCGAGCAGTTGTCGAACGGGCCGCGCCTCGCGGACCCCGCGACGGTGTGACCGGATGAGCCGTGCGACGATCTTCGACCTGGACGACACGCTGGTCGACAGCGCGGACGCATGGGTCCGTGTCTGCGCCGCCTTCGCCGCCCGCCACGGTCACCGCTGGCGGGCGCAGGACACCGCCGCCCTGCACGGCAACGGCGGCTGGGCGGCGTACGTCGCCGGACTGTGCGGTGGCACGGCGAGCCCCGCCGAGGTGGTCCGGGCCTGCACCACCGCGGCGACCGGCGAGGTGGCCGCGGGCCGGGTCCGGGCGCTGCCCGGCGCCGTGGACCTGGTCCTCGAAGCCGGACGGCACGGCCCTGTGGGCCTGGCCACGGCCAGCCCGCGCCGCTTCGTCCTGGCGGTCCTCGACGGGCTGGGCCTGACGGGACGGCTCAGCGCCGTCGTGTGCGGGGAGGACGTGGCCCGGGGCAAACCCGCGCCCGACCCCTACCTGCGCGCGGCGGCCGAGATCGGCGTGCCGCCGTCCGGCTGTCTGGCCGTCGAGGACTCCCCGAACGGCATCCGCTCGGCGACCGCGGCCGGCATGCGCGTCCTCGCCGTCCCCCGGGGCGGCATGCCGCTGCCGACCGACGTCGCCCACCTGCCCGCAGCCCAGGCCCCCACCACCGCCGCCGCCCTCCCCCTCCTGACCCGCCTGCTCGCCGGTGCCCCCGGCCCCCTGGTGCCCGGGGGCACCCCGTGAGCGGCGCTGGGGACCGGGCGGGCGGTCATGGCTCGTGAGGCCTGCGGCCGGGACGAGGCGTACGCGACGGGCGGGCTCGCCGGGGACCTTCGGGTCCCCGGCGGGCCGTGCGGATCCGGCAGGTCACCCAGGAGTCGACGAGGACCTCCGGCAGCCGCGGACGCCGACCGCACCCGGCCCTCGGCGTTATCGGGAGTTCGTCGGCGCGAGGATCATTCCTGCGACGCGTCGCGGAGGCGGCCGTATTCCTCCGTCATCGCCTGCGTCGACCAACCGGCGTTCAGGCCGCTGGGGTTGGGCAGGGCCCAGATCCGGGTGCCGCCGATCGTGCGCTCCTGGGGGCCGATGCGGGCGCGGGGCTCGGCGAAGGCGACGCGGTAGGCGGTGACGCCCACGACGGCGAGCCAGCGCGGCTCGTACCGCAGGACCCTCTCCGTCAACAGCCGCCCGCCCTCCAGCAGTTCGTCGCGGGTCAGTTCGTCGGCCCGGGCGGAGGCGCGCGCGACGACGTTGGTGATCCCCAGCCCGTATGCCGGGAGTTCGCCCTGCTCCGCGGGGTCGAGCCGGCGCGGGGTGAAGCCGCAGGCGTGCAGCACGGGCCAGAAGCGGTTGCCGGGGCGGGCGAAGTGGTGACCGGTGGCGGCCGACATCAGCCCGGGGTTGATGCCGCAGAAGAGCACCCGCAGGCCGCCGGCGATCACGTCGGGGATGACGCGGTCGCGGGCGGCCTCCAGCTCGTCCCGGGTGGGGCGGGTGCGCCTGACCGTGGTCAGAGGATGGCCCCGGGGGTGTAGGCGGCCGCCTGCGGGTGGCGCTCGGCGACCTCGCCGACCCGGCGCACGACCTCCGCGACCTGGTCCGCGGCCGCACCCGTGAAGGAGAGGCGGTCGGCCATGAGCGCGTCCAATTGGGCGCGGTCCAGCGGGATGCGCTCGTCCTCGGCGAGCCGGTCCAGCAGCTCGTTGCGCTCCACGCCCTTCTCGCGCATGGCCAGCGCGGAGGCGACCGCGTGCTCCTTGATGACCTCGTGCGCCAGCTCGCGGCCGACGCCGGCCCGCACCGCGCCCATGAGCACCTTCGTCGTGGCGAGGAACGGCAGGTAGCGGTCGAGCTCGCGGGCGATGACGGCCGGGAAGGCGCCGAACTCGTCCAGGACCGTCAGGAAGGTCTCCAGCAGGCCGTCGAAGGCGAAGAACGCGTCCGGCAGGGCCACCCGGCGCACGACCGAGCAGGAGACGTCGCCCTCGTTCCACTGGTCGCCGGCCAGCTCGCCCACCATCGACGCGTAGCCGCGCAGGATGACCGCCAGGCCGTTGACGCGCTCGCAGGAGCGGGTGTTCATCTTGTGCGGCATGGCCGAGGAGCCGACCTGGCCGGGCTTGAAGCCCTCGGTGACCAGCTCGTGGCCGGCCATCAGGCGGATCGTCTTGGCGAGCGAGGACGGCGCGGCGGCCAGCTGTACCAGCGCGGTGACGGCGTCGTAGTCCAGCGAGCGCGGGTAGACCTGGCCGACGGAGGTGAAGACCTCGGAGAAGCCGAGGTGCGAGGCGATCCGCCGCTCCAGCTCGGCGAGCTTGGCGGTGTCGCCGCCGAGCAGGTCGAGCATGTCCTGCGCGGTGCCGACCGGGCCCTTGATGCCGCGCAGCGGGTAGCGGCCCAGCAGGTCCTCGACCCGCGCGAAGGCCACCAGCAGCTCGTCGGCCGTGGTCGCGAAGCGCTTGCCGAGGGTGGTGGTCTGGGCGGCCACGTTGTGCGAACGGCCGGCCATGACCAGCTCCGCGTACTCGGCGGCGAGCCTGCCGAGCCGGGTCAGCACGGCGACGGTGCGGTCGCGCACGTGCTCCAGGGAGAGCCGGATCTGCAGCTGCTCGACGTTCTCGGTGAGGTCGCGCGAGGTCATGCCCTTGTGGACGTGCTCGTGCCCGGCGAGGGCGTTGAACTCCTCGATGCGCGCCTTGACGTCGTGCCGGGTGACCTTCTCCCGCTCGGCGATCGACGCCAGGTCGACCTGCTCCAGCACCCGCTCGTAGTCCGCGAGGGCCTGCTCCGGCACCTCGATCCCCAGGTCCTTCTGGGCCCGCAGCACAGCCAGCCACAGACGGCGCTCCAGCACCACCTTCTGCTCGGGGGACCACAGGGTGGCGAGCTCCGCGGAGGCGTAGCGGCCGGCCAGGACGTTGGGGATGCGGGGCTTGGAAGTCACGTAGCGAGATTCTACTGCGCGTCGGCGCAGGTCAGCGCCCCACACCGGTCTATGCGCGTAGCGCCGTGGGTCCATCCGTCGCCGAGCCGACCGCCGAGGGCCACCCGGAAGTCCGTCGGCGGAGATCGTCCGGCTCTATCCTTCCGCCGTGAGAAGGCCCGGCGCGCGGACGCCGAGCGGCGAGCCGTGGGTCCGCCCGTCGTCAGGCGCCGCCGGACGTTGGCTCAGAGCTCGAACGGCACCAGTTCGGCGCGCTTGGGCGGAAGGCCGTCGCCGGAGGAGCGGCCGGTCAGGCGGCGGCCGATCCACGGAACGAGGTGCCGGCGCGTGAAGCGCAGGTCGGCGGTGCGGCGGGCGGGCCACGACAGGGGCACGTACGTGGGCAGCGCCTCGGTCCAGTCGAACTGCGGGGTGTGCCCGAGGGTCTGCCAGACCGCCTCGGTGACGCGGCGGTGGCCCTCGCCGTCCAGGTGCAGCCGGTCGTCCGCCCACAGCCGCGGGTCGCCCAGCACATCGGCGCCGTACAGGTCCACGACGAGCGCGCCGTGCCGGGCGGCGAGGTCGTCGACGAAGCCGAACAGCTGCTCCATGCGGGGCAGGAACCGCGTCGCGACCGGGCCCCGGCGGGCCGGGCTGCGCATCAGCACCAGCTGCCGGCAGTTCGGCGTCAGCCGCTCGACGGCCTCCTCCAGCAGCGCGCACACCCTCGCCACGTCGCATTTGGGGCGCAGCACGTCGTTGAGCCCGCCCACCAGGGTCACCAGGTCGGCGTCCATCGAGGCGGCGGTCTCCACCTGCTCGTCCACGATCTGCTGGATGAGCTTCCCGCGTACCGCCAGGTTGGCGTAGCGGAAGCCCGGCGCGTGGGCGGACAGGCGTCCGGCGAGGAGGTCCGCCCAGCCCCGGTAGGAGCCGTCGGGGAGCGCGTCGGACATGCCTTCGGTGAAGGAGTCGCCGAGCGCGACGAAGCTGGTGTGGGTGGCGTTCATCTGCATGGCGCGCGTGATCCTACCGGGCCCGCGGACCGTCGCTTCAGGCGGCCGGTGCGTGGCCCACGAGCTCCTTCAGCACGTCCTCCATGGTGACCAGGCCGATGCCGCGGCCCTGGTCGTCGACGACCGCCGCCAGGTGCGCGCCGCTGGCCCGCATCGCCGCCAGGACGTCGTCCAGCGGGGTGGCCGCGACGACCCGGGTGATCCGGCGCAGGGCGCCCCGCGGGAAGGGCTGGTCGTGGCGGCTGGGGCCGAGGGCCAGGGCGTCCTTCACGTGGAGGTAGCCCAGGATGCGGCAGGCGTCGTCGGTCACGGGGAAGCGCGAGAAGCCGGACCGCGCGGCCAGCCGCTCCAGCCCCGCCGGGGTCATCCCGAAGCGCGCGGACACCACGCGCTCCCACGGGACGACGACCGCGCGGACCGGGCGGCGGCCCAGTTCGAGGGCGTCCTGCAGGCGGATCGCGGCACGCTCGTCCAGCAGCCCGGCCTGGCCGGCGTCGGTCACCATCCGGGCCAGCTCGTCGTCCGAGAACACCGCCGCGACCTCGTCCTTCGGCTCGACCCGCAGCAGCTTCAGCAGCCCGTTCGCGAAGGCGTTGACCGTGAAGATCACCGGGCGCAGCGCCCGCGCCAGGGTGACCAGCGGGGGACCGAGGACGAGGGCGGTCCGCTCCGGGGCGGCGAGCGCGATGTTCTTCGGCACCATCTCGCCGAGCAGCATGTGCGCGTACGTGGCCAGGGTCAGGGCGATCGCGAACGACAGGGCGTGGATGGCGCCCTGCGGTACGTGCAGCAGGTGGAAGAGCGGCGCGAGCAGGTGCTCGATGGCCGGTTCCGCGACGATGCCCAGCACCAGGGTGCACAGCGTGATGCCCAGCTGGGCGGCGGCCATCAGCGGCGACAGGTGCTGCAACCCCCACAGCACGTGGCGCGCCCCGCGCTCCCCGGCCTCCGCGCGGGGCTCGATCTGGCTGCGCCGGACGGAGATCATCGCGAACTCGGCGCCGACGAAGAAGGCGTTCACGACCAGGGTCAGCGCGCCGATGAACAACTGCAGGAAGATCATCGCGCACCCGCCGTCCCGTCGTCCGCGTCCTGCGGGGCGAGCCCGTTCTGCGCGCGCGGCGCCGGCGAGATCAGCCGTACGTGCGCCGCGCGGTGGTGCGAGTCGTCGGTGACCTCGACCATCCAGCCGTTCACCTCGACGGTGTCGCCGGTGGCGGGGATCCGCCCGAGCCGCTCGGCGACCAGGCCGGCCAGTGTCTCGTAGGGGCCGTTCCCGGCCCGCAGGCCGATGTGCGCGAGCCGGTCGGTCCGCACCGCGCCGTCGGCGTCGTAGACGCGGCGGCCGGTGCGGTCCTGGTGGATGAAGGCCAGGTCGGGGGTCTCCTGCGGGTCGTGCTCGTCACGGACCTCGCCGACGACCTCCTCCACGATGTCCTCCAGGGTGACGACGCCCGCGGTGCCGCCGTACTCGTCGATGACGACGGCCATGCTCATCGAGCCGGAGAGCCGGTCCAGCAGCCGGTCCACGCTGAGCGTCTCGGGGACCGGCACCGGCTCCCGCAGCAGCGGGGTGATGGGGTGGCCCTCGCGGCGTTCGTAGGGCACGGCCAGGACGTCCTTGATGTGGACGATGCCGATGACGTTGTCCAGGCCGCCCCGGTGCACGGGGAAGCGGGACAGCCCCGTGGCGCGGGTGATGTCGGCGACGTCCTGGCAGGTGGCGCCCTCCTCCAGGGCGACGACCTGGACGCGGGGGGTCATCACGTTCTCGGCCGTCAGCCCGGCCAGGCTCAGCGTCCGTACGAACAGCTCGGCGGTGTCGGCCTCCAGCGCGCCCGCCCGGGCGGAGTGCCGGGCGAGGGCCACCAGCTCCTCGGGGCTGCGGGCCGAGGCGAGCTCCTCGGTGGGTTCCATGCCCAGGCGGTGCAGCACACGGTTGGCGGTGTTGTTCAGGTGGCGGATCAGCGGGCCGAAGGCGGCGGTGAAGACCGTCTGGGGCGGGGCGACGGCCTTGGCCACCGGCAGCGGCCGGGAGATCGCCCAGTTCTTGGGGACGAGCTCGCCCACCACCATGAGCACCACCGTGGAGATGCCGGTGCCGAGCACCAGGCCCAGTGACGCTGCGCCGCCGGCAGACATCCCCAGGGCGCGCAGCGGTCCCGCCAGCAGCTCGGCGATGGAGGCCTGCGCGAGCATGCCGATCACCAGGCCGGTGACGGTGATGCCGAGCTGGGCGCCCGACAGCTGCACCGTCAGGCTGCGCACGGCCCGCAGGGCCGCGGAGGCACCGCGCTCGCCCGCCTTCTCGGCCCGTTCCAGGTCGGTGCGCTCGACCGTGGTCAGGGAGAACTCCGCGGCGACGAAGACGGCGCAGGCCAGGGTCAGCAGCAGGGCGACGGCCAGGAGCAGCACTTCGGTCATCGGGACACCTCGGTCCCATGATCGGTCAGGCCGGGGTGGACCGCGCGCTGCAGGCGTGGGCGACGGGACCGGAGACGTGACGGACTCGCAGGGTCGTCCATACGCCCATCGTAGGAAGCGCGGGCGCAACGGACAGCCCGGGAACGCGGCCAGGGGGTGCGCCCCGACCCGCCCGGCGCGCTACCGGGTGCGCTGGAAGGGCTTGGTCCAGCGGCGCCAGTGGTGCTCGGGCGCGTAGCCCGCCGAGCGCCAGGCGTGGTGGGCGCGCTCGTTGCGCTCCAGCACCATGGCGTCGCCGCGCCGGCCGCCCAGCGCGGTGAAGCGCTCCTCGGCCGCCGCCAGCAGGGCCCGGGCGATGCCCTGCCGCCGCCGCTCGGGGTGGACCGCCAGCCGGTACAGATGACAGCGCCAGCCGTCGAAGCCCGCGATGACCGTGCCGACGAGCACGCCGCCGTCCTCGGCGAGCAGCAGGGCCTCGGGGTCGCGTGCGATCAGGCGCGCCACACCCTCCGGGTCGTCACTGACGCTGGTGCCCTCGGCGGCCGTCTTCCAGAAGTCCAGCACCCGTTCGGCGTCGGCCGGTACCGCGCTGCGTATCCCGAGATCGTCCATGAGGGTCAGCCAACCAGCCCCCCGGCCCGGGCGGCGAGCGTATTACGCTTCCCCGCTCTTACCCGTGCCCTTCGCGCGGCTCGTCGCGGCGCAGTTCCTCGATCACCGGGGCGAACGCCTCCATGGAGGGTTCCAGCACCGTGACGTAGCTGAAGCCGAAGCGCTCGCGGCCCCGCCGCAGCTGTTCCGCGATCTCCGCGACCGTGCCGACGAGCAGCGTCGGCAGGTCGAGCAGCTCCTTCTCGTCCAGGTGCGGCGCGTGCGGGGCGAACCCCCCGGCCGCCGCCCCGCGGTCCTCGGTGATCACGACCCGCTGGACGAGGACGTTGAACTCCGGGTCGGTGCCGTACGACGTGGCGAAGCCGCGCGCGGTGGCGACCCGCTCCTCCACGGTCGCGGCGGACAGCAGCCGCAGCGAGCCGTCGTCCTTGGCCGGGTCGGCCTCGGCGCCGGTGAAGGCGACGACGGCCGCGTGCCGTGCCGCGAGGCGCAGCATGCGCGGGCCGTTCCCGCCCAGGAGCAGCGGGGTCGGCGGCGCACCGGCGCCGTCCGTTCCGCCCGTTCCCGTTCCATCCGTTTCGTGCGGTCCCGCGAGCAGCCCGGTCAGCACCTCGACGGTGCGTTCCAGGTGGTCGACCCGGTCGCGGGCGGTGCCGTAGGCCAGGCCCGCGCGTTCGAACTCGGCGCGCACGTAGCCCGCGCCGAGGCCCAGCTCCAGGCGGCCGCCGGTGAGCCGGGCGGTGGTGGCGACCTCGCGGGCGAGCAGGACCGGGTTCCAGAACGCCGCGTTGAGCACGAAGGTCCCCAGCCGTGGACGCCGCGTGGCGTTCGCCGCCGCGACCAGCGAGGGGAACGGCGCGGGCCAGTCCAGGTGGTCCGGCACCTGGAGGACGTCGTAGCCGAGCGCCTCCACCCGGCGGCACTTGCGCTCCCACGCGTCGCCCTGCGCGGGCTCGAGCAGATTCACACCGAACCGGAACCGTCGCGCCATGACCGCCCCCTCGTCCGCACCCGTCCGCCGGTCGACGACCTTCCCCGCCCCCGGGCCGCTCACTCGTGGGCGATCGCGGCGAGGACGTTCATCCTGGAGGCGCGCAGGGCCGGCAGCAACGCCGCGACCAGGCCGACCACCACGGAACCGGCCATGACCGCACCCACCGTGGTCCACGGGACGGTGAACGCCCGCATGCCCTCCAGCGCCAGCACCTCGTGCGTGACCAGACCCCAGACCAGCCCCAGGGCGAGCCCCAGCACCGCCCCGAAGACCGCGATCACCACGGACTCCAGCCGGATCATCCGGCGCAGTTGCAGCCGCGACAGCCCGATCGCCCTGAGCAGCCCGATCTCCCGGGTGCGCTCGATCACCGACAGGGCGAGGGTGTTGACGACGCCCAGCACGGCGATGATGATCGCCAGCCCGAGCAGGGCGTACACCAGGTTCAGCAGCACGGAGATCTGGGTGCGCACCAGCTTCTTGTAGTCGGCCTGGTCACGGACCTCCACCTGCGGGTACGGCTTCAGGGCCCGCTCCAGGTTCGCCCGCAGCGTGGGCTTGTCGGTGCCGGGGGCGGCGTTCACGTAGAGCGCGGCGTCCTGGCCGCGGGGGAGGAACCGCTCGGCGGTTGCCAGGCCCATGGTGAGGGTGGCGTCGTCGCCGAGCAGGGTGCTCTGGCTGGTGGTCAGCGCGCGCAGGGTGAACGTCGTGGAGCGGCCGTCGACGAAGCGCACGGGGATGCGGCTGCCCACGCGCAGACCGTGGTGGGCGGCGTACGTCGCGGAGAGCGAGAGGCTGTCGCGGGCCAGGGCGTGCGCCGTGTCGCCCGCGGCGTAGTCCAGGTTGAGCGCCCGGTCCGCGCCGGGGCCGATCGCGGTCCCCGTCAGCTCGGTCGTGCGGTGGTCGGGCAGGGTCATCAGGACGGAGACGTACCGCACCCGCACCACCTCCCCGGCCCCGCGCACCTTCCGCACGCGGTCGGTGATCTCCGGGGAGAACGGCGCGAACTGGTCGCCCTGCACGACGTAGTCCGCGCCCAGGGCCCGGTCGATCTCGTGGTCGAAGGAGCTCGCCATCGAGGTGCCGGCGATGGACATGCCCGTGACCAGGGCCAGCCCGATCATCAGCGCGCCGGCGGTCGCGCCGGTGCGGCGCGGGTTGCGCAGCGCGTTGCGCTGGCTCAGCCGCCCCACCGGCCCGAACACGTGGGGGAACGCCCCGCCCAGCACCCGGATCACCGGCCGTACCAGCAGCGGCCCCACGACCACCGCCGCGATCAGCGAAAGACCGATGCCGATCCCCAGGAACGTCGCGGCGTCACCGGTGCTCCCGGCCACCGCCGCCCCGCTCAGCGCCCCCGCGGCCACCAGTGTCGCGACCGTGCCGCCCACCGCCCGCGACCGCAGGCTCCGCGCGCTCCCGGCGACCTCGGCGTCGGACAGCGCCGCCATGGGGGAGACCCGTGCCGCCCGGCGCGCCGGCAGGTAGGCCGCGACCAGCGTCACCAGCAGGCCGACGGCGTACGCGGCGACCGGCACGCGCCAGCGGATGACCATCTCGGCGGTGTCGACGTTCATCCCGAACACCCCGAGCAGCCGGATCAGCCCCGCCGCCGTGCCGACCCCGCACAGCAGGCCCAGGGTGGAGCCGACCAGCCCGAGCAGCAGCGCCTCCACCAGCACCGACCGCCGCACCTGCCCGCGGTCCGCCCCGAGCGCGCGCAGCAGGCCGAGCTCCCGGGTGCGCTGGGCGATCAGCATCGAGTAGGTGTTGACGATCAGGAAGACGCCGACCAGGACCGCGACCCCGGCGAAGCCCAGCATCACGTACTTGATCACGTCCAGGAAGGTCGCCAGGCTCTCCACCGCCGACTTCGCCTGCTCGGCCTGGGTCGTGTACGTGTAGCGCGGACCGAGCGCGGCGGCGATCCGGTTCTTCAGCACGTCGTCGGAGACCCCGGGCGCGGCGTCGGCCTGCACCGAGGTGGCGACACCGGTCCGGCCCAGCAGGCGCGACTGCGAGGTGGGGGTGTCGACGAACAGCAGGGCGGCGCCGGGATTGGTCGTGGTGAAGGTGGCGATGCCCACGAGGCGGACCGGGAACGCGCCCGGCTGCGCCAGTACCCGCAGCCGGTCGCCGATCTCCAGGTGACGCTTCGCCGCGGTGTCGGCGTCGATCAGCGCCTCGTCGGGGCCGTGCGGCGCGTGCCCGCTGGTCAGCCGGACGGGACTGCGCGGGTTCCCCGACCAGTTGGTGGCCAGGGTGGGCGCGCCCGTGGTCGGGCCGACCGGCTGGTCCTCGGCGTCGACCACGGTGGTGTTGCGGACGGTGACGTCGATCCGTGCGTCGGCGACGCCCCGTACCGCCTTCACCCGGTCCAGCAGGGACGCCGGCAGGGTGCGCACCTGGCCGGAGGCGAACTGCTGGTCCTCGCTGAAGGCCTCCGGGGGGCCCACCGTCACGTCGGCGGCCGTCGAGGCGAACAGGCGGTCGAAGGTGCGGTTGACGGTGTCGGAGAAGATCATGCTGCCGGTGACGAAGGCCACCGACAACAGGACGGCGAGCGCGCTGAGCAGCAGCCGGCCCTTGTGGGCCAGGAAGCTGCGCAGCGTCGCCCGGAGCATTGGCCGGTGCCTAGCCGTGCTTCCGCAGCGCGTCGAACCGCTTGAGCTGTTCCAGGACGCCGTCCGCGGTGGGCCCGTGCATCTCGTCGACGATCCGTCCGTCGCCCAGGAAGAGCACCAGGTCCGACCAGGCCGCCGCGGTGGGGTCGTGGGTCACCATCACCACGGTCTGGCCGAGGGCGTCCACGGCCTCGCGGAGGAAGCCGAGCACCTCGGCGCCCGCCTGCGAGTCCAGGTTGCCGGTCGGCTCGTCGGCGAAGATCAGCTGCGGCCGGGAGGCCAGGGCGCGCGCGCACGCCACACGCTGCTGCTGGCCGCCCGACAACTGTGCGGGACGGTGCCCCAGCCGGTCGCGCAGACCCAGGGTGTCGATCACCCGGTCCACCCACTCCCGGTCGGGTTTGCGGCCGGCGATGTCCATGGGCAGCGTGATGTTCTCGGCGGCCGTCAGCGTCGGCAGCAGGTTGAACGCCTGGAAGACGAAGCCGACCTGATCGCGGCGGAGCCGGGTCAGTTCGCGTTCCGCCAGACGGGTGATCTCGGTCTCGCCGATCCAGACCTGCCCCGAGGTGACCGAGTCCAGCCCCGCCAGGCAGTGCATGAGCGTGGACTTGCCGGAGCCGGAGGGCCCCATGACGGCCGTGAAGCGGCCGCGGGCGATCTCCACGTCCACCGCGTCCAGCGCCACCACCTGTGTCTCGCCCGTCCCGTACGCCTTCGTCAGCGCGGTCGCCCGCGCTGCGGGCTCCGCTCCCGCCTCGATGCCCTCTGTGTCCGCTGCCGTCCATGTCGACACGCTTGCCCCCCAAGATGAGGAAGTGCGTACTTGTCCGTATGCGACCCGAGCGTAGGTCGTCGGGTGCGGTGCCGCATCGTCCCGGAGGGTGAGCGCCGGGGCGCGCGGGCGGCCGCCGTGCGACCGCGAGTTCGTCCGGCCGAAACCGGCCGGCCGTCCCGGTACGTCTGTAGGTGCACCCGTCCCGGGCACGGTGTGGCCGGGACGGGGACGAGGACCAGTACCGAGGGGGGACCGAATCGATGGTGCACGCACGTATCCGGACCGGGTCCGGTGACCGCAGGCGCACGCGGGCCCGGGCGGTGGCGCCCGTGGTGGCGCTGCTGGCCCTGGCGCTCCAGGGGTGTCAGGACCCGGCGGCCGACGACGCCGGCGACAAGCCGTCCGCGACCGCGCCGGGCACCCCGGGCGCGGCGGGGTCGTCCGCGGCGTCCGGGGGGCAGCCGTCCGCGTCGCCGCCGGGCGGGACGGCCGGCGACCCGTGCGCCCTGGTGACGCAGGAGGAGGCCGAGCGGCTCGCCGGTACGGCCCTCAAACCCGGTCAGGACCTGGAGGGGACCTGCACCTACCCCGCGCCGGAGTCCGGCCCGACGGCCCAGGTCGAGATCTTCGCGGGGGAGTCGGGGAAGAACTACTACGACGCCGAGCGCGGGCTCGGCCACGAACTGAAGCCGCTCGACGGCATCGGCGACGAGGCCTGGCTGGAGGACGGATCGGTCTTCCTGCGGGTGTCCGGGCAGTGGGTCGCGATCCGGCTGGTCCGCAACGAGGAGCCGTCCCGGTTCGACAAGCCGCTCGAGGAACTGGCACGCACGGTGGCGGGCCGCCTCTGAACGCGCTCCCCGCGCTCCCCGCGCTTCCCGTGCGCCCCGGAGCCCCGTCGGGCCCCGGGGCGCACGGGCCCCGGGTGGATGCGCCCGGGAGCCGCTTGTCACTGCTAGTGCATCGGCGCTAGCTTGAGGGTATGGCCAAGACGCAGTTGAACGTGCGGGTGGACGAGACCACCGCCGCGGCCGCCCGTGAGCGGGCCGCGCAGCGGGGCGTCAGCGTCAACCGGTACATCGAGGAACTCGTCCGGAAGGACGCGGGGGAAGCGGGCCGCAGCTTCGTCGAGGCCGCCGCCGACTTCATGCAGCGCTACGAGTCCGTCTTCGCCGAGGAGTTCGGCGCGGAGCGCGAAGGACGCCGTTGACCCTGCAGATCGACCTCGCCTGGCTGCTCATGGTCGCGGAGCACAACACCCCCGGTGACCCCCAGGTGACCGACTGGGGCGCCCTCGTCGCCGCGGTCGGCCGCCACCAGGCGGAGATATTCGGCGTCCCCGTCTACGCCGACCCCCACGAGCGAGCCGCGTGCCTGCTGCAACTGCTGGTCCACGTACCGGCCCTGGAGCGGTCCAACGCGCTCTTCGCCTCCGCGGTCGCCTACGCCTACCTGGTGGCCAGCGGCCTGAAGGTCGCCACGTCCCCCGAACGGGTCCGAGACCTGGCCCGGCTGGTCAAGGGCGGCACCGCCGACGTGCACGAGATCGCCGACGAGCTGCGCTCCTGGTGCGTCTGAGGGGCTACGCCCACTGGCGTCCGACCGGCACCTCGGACAGGTGCGGGGCCGACAGGTGCAGCACCTCGTAGCGGTCCGGATCGGTGACGTCGGCGGGCGGCGTCCGGTCCCAGAGCGTGAAGAGCACGGTCTCCCAGTGGCGCGGGTCCACGGCCAGGACGGTGGCGTGGACGCCCGCCGTGGCGGCGCGCTCCTCCCACGCCTCCAGCTCCCGGGCCACCGGCTCGCGCGGGTCGGCCCCGGCGGGGATCCGGCGGCGCAGGCGGCTCGCCGCGCCCGGCGGGGTCCCGAAGGCGGGCCCCGGACGGTAGGCGACGCCCGTCCAGTGGCTGACGTCCGGGCGTCCGAAGTCGTCGACGATGCCGCCGAAGCCGCCCCCGCCCCACAGGAAGCGGTTCATGCCGCCGGTGTCGTCCCAGAGGTAGAAGGGCGCGTACTCGTTGACAGGGAAGCCCTCCGTGCCGCGCTCGCGGATCAGGTAGGCCTTGAAGCCCAGGCCCTCGTAGGCGTCCGTGAGCCGGCCGCGCCCGGCGACCCGGTCGCGGATGACCTTCATGTCGTAGTCGGCGGGCAGCGTGATCCCGTACTGCATCGCGTACATGTGTCCCCCTGGGTGTCGTACCGGTGTGCCGGATCGGCGGAGGGCCGGTGGGGCCCGCTCAGGCGCGCTGTGTCAGCAGGGCCAGCGCGCCGCTGACCGCCTGGTCGAAGGGCGCGGCCGAGCCGGCCGCCCGGGCGAGCACGTAGCCGCCCTGGAGCACGGCCACGAGCGCGGCCGCGATGTCGCCGGTGTCGAGACCGGGCGCGATCTCCCCGCGCGCCTGGCCCTCGGCGAGCACGTCCGCGAGCCGGCCGCGCAGCCACTCGAAGGTCTCGTCGAGCGGCGCCCGCAGCTGCGGGCTGGCCACGACCTCCGGGTCCTGGGTGAGCCGCCCGATCGGGCAGCCCCGCAGCACGTCGCGTTCGCGGCGCAGATAGCGCGAGACCCGCTCGACCGCCGTGCCCGGGTCGGCGAGTTCGCGCTCGGCGGTCTGCCGCATCTGCTCGGCGGTACGGCGCACGGCGGCGAGCGCGAGGTCCGGCTTGCCGGAGAAATGGTGGTACATGCTGCCCTGGCCGACGCCGGAGCGCTGCTGGATGGCCTTCGGGCTGGTGCCGACGTAGCCGCGCTCCCAGAGCAGTTCGCGGGTGCTCTCGATCAGGCGTTCCGACGTCGTCTCCATGCCGGCAGTGTACATACCAGTAGGTACAGAGCGGTGGAGCCAGCGCTCAAGCGGGGCGGCGCGCGGTGGCCAGGATGTGCGGGGCGCTCGGCACGGGCAGGGTGAGGCCCTTGGCGCGCTCCGGAACACGGAAGCGGCGCAGCTCCAGCACCTCGAAGCCGGCCGCCTCGACCGCGGTGAGCGTGTCCCGCCCGGTCCGGCAGCCGCCGAACAGCAGCGGCCACACGGTGCGGTCCACCGCCCACTGCAGCGCCGCGTGCGCTCGGCCCTCGGCCCGGCAGTGCTCCAGCAGCCGCAGTTCCCCGCCCGGGCGCAGTACCCGGTGGAGCTCGGCCAGGGCGCGCTTCTGGTCGCGTACGGAGCACAGCACCAGCGAGGCGACCGCCGCGTCGAAGGCCTCGCTCTTGACCGGCAGCGCCTCGGCGACCCCGGGTACGACGTCCACCGGCACCTCGGCGTGCTGCGCGGCGTCGACGGCCAGCCGGCGCAGATGCCGTTCCGGCTCGATCGCCACGACCTCGGCGACGGTGCGCGGGTAGTGACGGAAGTTCAGCCCCGAGCCCGCGCCGATCTCGATGACCCGGCCGGTGAGTCCCGCGAGCACGGCCCGCCGGTGCGCGCCGAAGCCCGCGCGGGCGTCCATCACCGGGCCGCAGCGGGCGTAGAAGCGGGCGAACAGCGGGTGGTGGACGGCTTCGCCCGTCACGCCGGTACGGCTCCTCATGGCCGGACCCCCTTCGTCTCGGCACCCCTCACTCCGATTCTGCCGCTTCGGAGCCCGCCCCAAGCCTCCCCGTTCCGGGGCACATCCGGCGTGTCGCCCACCGTCCGCCCCGGGAAGCCGTCGGGGCCGGACGGCGGTGCGGGTCAGGCGGGGTCGGCGGGTGCCCAGTACGAGGTGAAGGCGGAGGCGTCCCAGATGCCGCCGATGCGGGGGGAGAGCCAACCGGGTGCCGCCTGCCGGAAGTCGGCGGGGTCGAGGGCGGCCGCGCCGGCGGGCAGGGCGCCCACGAGCGGGGCGCCGGTGACCTCGGGCAGGTCGAGGAGGTTGCAGCGGGCGGCCAGGTCCGCTTCGTCCGGCCAGCTGCCGATGACGACGCCCGCGCACTTCAGGTCCCGTGCCTTCAGCGCCTCCGCCGTCAGCGCGGCACCGTTGAGGGTGCCGAGCCCGGCCGGGGCGACCACGAGCACCGGGGCCGCGAGCATCCGTGCCGCGTCCGCCAGCGTCGAGCCCGTGTCGTCGAGACGGACGAGCAGCCCGCCCGCGCCCTCGACGAGGACGATGTCGTGCACCGCCGCCAGCTTCGCCGCCGCCTCCGCGATGTCGGCCGGGCCCACCGGGGCGAGTCCGGAGCGCCGTGCGGCCGTGGCGGGCGCCAGCGGCTCGGGGTACCGGGCCAGTTCGACGCCGGTGACCTCGGGGCCGGCGAGCCGGGTGACCTCGGCGGCGTCGCCCGGCTCGCCGGGGCCCACCCCGGTCTGCGCGGGCTTCAGGTAGGCGACGCTGTACTCGCCGAGCAGCACCGTCGCCGCGATCGCGGCCGTCGTCACCGTCTTGCCGATCTCCGTGCCCGTACCGGTCACGAACAACACCGTCATGCCGCCTCCGCCGCCGCGCGCACCGCCGCGCAGATGCGCGCGACGTCCTCGTCCCCCGTGACGTACGGGGGCATCGTGTAGATCAAGTCCCGGAACGGCCGCAACCATACCCCGCTGCGGGCGGCGGCCCGCGTCGCGGCGGCGAGGTCGACCTGGTGGTCGAGCTGGACGACACCGATCGCGCCCAGCACCCGCACGTCGCGTACCCCGGGGAGGCCGGCGGCGGGCGCGAGCCCCTCGCGCAGCCCGGCCTCGATCCGCTTGACCTCCTGAGCCCAGTCCTGGCCGAGCAGCAGGTCGAGCGAGGCGCAGGCGACGGCCGCGGCCAGCGGGTTGCCCATGAAGGTCGGGCCGTGGGCGAGCACCGGCACCTCGCCCCGGGAGATCCCGTCGGCGACGCGCGCGGTGCACAAGGTGGCGGCCATCGTGAGGTAGCCCCCGGTCAGGGCCTTGCCGACGCACATCACGTCCGGCGAGACGCCCGCCTGGTCGGCGGCGAACAGCGTCCCGGTCCGCCCGAAGCCGGTGGCGATCTCGTCGAACACCAGCAGCACGTCGTGCTCGTCGCAGGCCTCGCGCAGCACCCGCAGGTAGGCGGGGGAGTGGAAGGTCATGCCGCCCGCGCCCTGCACGACGGGCTCGACGACGACCGCGGCGAGCTCGTGCGCGTGAGCGGCGATCGTCTCCCGCAGGTGGCCGGCGTACGCCTCCTCGTACGCGGCCGGCGGCGCGTCCGCGAAGACCTGCCGGGGCAGGACGCCGGACCACAGCCCGTGCATGCCGCCCTCGGGGTCGCAGACGGACATCGGCTGCCACGTGTCGCCGTGGTAGCCGCCGCGCCAGGTCATCAGGCGCTGCTTCTCCGGCCGCCCGAGCGAACGCCAGTACTGCAGGCACATCTTGACCGCGACCTCGACCGACACCGAGCCGGAGTCGGCGAGGAAGACGTGCCGCAGCGGATCGGGGGTGATCTCGACCAGGCGGGCGGCGAGCCGCACGGCGGGCTCGTGGGTGAGCCCGCCGAACATCACGTGGCTCATCCGGTCCAGCTGGCCGCGGGCCGCCTCGTTGAGCACCGGGTGGTTGTAGCCGTGGATCGCCGACCACCACGACGACATGCCGTCGACGAGTTCGCCCGCGCCCTCGAACGGCTCGGCGAGCCGCAGCCGGACCCCGGCCGCGGACTCGACGACGAGCGGTTCCTGACGGCCCGGCATGGGCCCGTACGGATGCCAGACGTGCTCCCGGTCCAGTGCCAGCAGCTCGCCCGGGGTGAGCGGCTCAGGCATTGGGCGGCAGGTCCGTGCCGGTGCCGCGGCGGCGCACGGCCACCAGGTCGGTGCGGGCGGCACCGGCCGCCGCGGGCTGCGCGAGGTCGCCGTGGGTGTCGCCGTGGGTGTCGCCGTGGGTGTGGCCGCCGCAGGGGCCGCAGCCGCCGCCCTCACCCTCGCCGTGCGAGCCGCAGCCGGCGGAAGCGTGGGAACCGCAGCCCCCGGCCGGGGCCGCCACGTCCGCCCGGTGCTCGGGCAGGGTCACCTCGCCGGCGCCCTCCACCTCGAAACCGGCGTCCGCGATCATGTCGAGGTCGGTCTTGCCGGCCTGGCCCTCGCTGGTGAGGTAGTCGCCCAGGAAGATCGAGTTCGCCAGGTGCAGCGCGAGCGGCTGCATGCTCCGCAGGTGTACCTCGCGGCCGCCCGCGATGCGGACCTCCACATCGGGACAGACGAACCGCACCATAGAAAGAATCCGCAGGCACCGCTGCGGGGTGAGGTTCCACTCCTTCGCCAGCGGGGTGCCCTCGAAGGGGATGAGGAAGTTCACCGGGACGGAGTCGGGGTCCAGCTCGCGCAGCGCGAAGACCACGTCGACCAGGTCCTCGTCGCTCTCGCCCATGCCCGCGATCAGTCCGGAGCAGGCCGACAGGCCCGCCGCCTGGGCCTGTTGCACCGTTTCGACCCGGTCCGCGTAGGTGTGCGTGGTGGTGATGTCCCCGTAGGTGGCCTCGGAGGTGTTGAGGTTGTGGTTGTACGCGTCGGCGCCCGCGCCGCGCAGCCGCTCGGCCTGTCCGTCGGAGAGGAGGCCCAGGCAGGCGCAGACCTCGACGGCCTCGTTCTGCTCCTTGATGGCCTCGATGGTCTTGGAGACCCGGTCCACGTCGCGGTCGGTCGGGCCGCGTCCGCTCGCCACCAGGCAGACCCGCTTGGCACCGCCGGCGACCCCCGCCGCCGCGGCGGCCGCCGCCTGGTCGGGCTTGAGCCAGGTGTACTTGAGGATCCCGGCCTCCGAGCCGAGCCGCTGCGAGCAGTACGAGCAGTCCTCCGGGCACAGCCCCGACTTGAGGTTGACCAGGTAGTTCAGCTTCACCCGGCGGCCGAACCACGCACGGCGCACCTTGCCGGCCGCGGCCACCACGTCGAGGAGTTCGTCGTCGGAGGTCGCCAGCACGGCGAGCGCCTCCTCACGGGTGGGCAGCTCGCGGCGCAGGCCCTTCTCGACCAAAGCATTCAGCAGATCCATGTCGCGATCCTGGCGTACCGCGCGGGCCCGGGCCAATGGGGCATCCCACAAGACCGCTCGCTCAGGGTGTGTGCATCACCACACCGTGCGAGACGATCCGGCACACTACGGTGGCGCCGAACCCTCCGCCGACCCCAGGGGACGACCATGACCCGCGACCCGTTCGACTGGATCGACGCGCACGCCGAACGGCGTCGCGCGGCCGGGCTGGTGCGCACCCTGCGCCCGCGGCCCGCGCGGTCGCCCCTGCTGGACCTCGCCTCCAACGACTACCTGGGGCTCGCCCACCACCCCGAGGTGACCCGGGCCGGTGCGGACGCCTGCCTGCGCTGGGGCGCCGGCTCGACCGGTTCACGGCTGGTCACCGGCAGCACCGAGCTCCACGCCGAGCTGGAGGCCGAACTGGCCGCCTTCTGCGGCTTCGAGGCGGCGCTGGTCCTGGCCTCCGGCTACGCCGCCAACCTCGCCGCCGTCACGGCGCTCAGCACCGAGCCGGACACGCTCCTCGTCTCCGACAGCGGCAACCACGCCTCGCTCATCGACGGCTGCCGGCTCTCCCGCGCCACCACCGAGGTCGTGCGGCACGCCGATCCGGACGCCCTGCGCAAGGCGCTGACCGGCCACGAAGGCCCTGCCGTGGCCGTCACCGACTCGGTCTTCTCGGTGGACGGCGACGCGGCCCCGCTCGGCGCGCTGGCCGCCGCCTGCCGCGAGCACGGCGCCGCGCTGCTGGTGGACGACGCACACGGGCTCGGGGTGCTCGGTCCCGGGGGCCGGGGGGCGGCCGCGGAGGCGGGTCTGGCGGGCGCGCCCGGACTGGTGTGCACCGCCACGCTCTCCAAGTCCCTGGGCAGCCAGGGCGGCGTGGTGCTGGGACCGGCCCGCGTCATCGAGCACCTGGTCAACGCCGCGCGGACGTTCATCTTCGACACGGGCCTCGCCCCGGCGGCCACCGGAGCGGCGCTCGGTGCGCTGCGCCTGCTCAGGCGCGAGCCGGAACGTGCCGTACGGGCCCGGGCGGTCGCCCGCGAGCTGTACGAGCGGCTGGCGGGGGCGGGGCTGGACGCCACCGCGCCGGACGCGTGCGTGGTGTCGGTGCGGGCACCGTCGCCCGAGGCGGCCGTCGCGTGGGCCGGGGCGTGCCGTGAGGCGGGTCTCGCCGTGGGCTGCTTCCGGCCACCGTCCGTGCCCGACGGGATCTCGCGGTTGCGGCTCACCGCTCGGGCGGACCTGACGGGCCGTGAGATCGGCGACGCCGTGGGGACGATCGTCCGTACGGCGCCGCCGCGCCCCTGAGTTCAGGGGTGTTCGGTCAGGCTCCCCGTCGCCACGGCGGCGAGGAACTCCGCCCAGGCCGCCGGGGGGAAGAGCAGGGCGGGACCGCGCACATCCTTGGAGTCGCGTACGGCGAGCTGACCCGAGAGCGGCCCGTCCCCGATGAGGGCCGTCTCGACGCAGTTGTTCGCCGCCGTGCTGTAGCTGCTGCGTCGCCAATTCACACCTGAGAGGGACGCACTGGAGGTGACGTACTGAGGCAGAGCGTTGGACATGGGGGGTGTGCCTCCTTACGCGCCTTTGCCGATGCCGGAGATGAAGGACAGCGACTGCTCACTCGACAGGGCATGGGAGCGCAACCGATTGAAGGCAGCACCGTACGCCCTGACGTCCTCGTGCTGATCTAGATAGAGACTACTCGTCAAATGGTCGAGAACAACCACGTCGAGATCAGCAATGCGCGGAAATGAGAAGATTACGAAAGGGCCTGTGACGCCTATATGCCCACCGGCCGAGAAAGGCAGCACCTGCAGATGCACATGAGGCAGTGAACCCAGCTCCACAAGATGGCTCAATTGCGCCGCCATCACTCCGGGACCCCCGACCCTGCGGCGCAGCACCGCCTCGTCCAGCACCGCCCAGAGCTCCAGCGGCGGATCGGCGCGCAGCACCGCCTGGCGGGCCATCCGCACCTGCACCAGGGTCGCGATCTGCCGCGGACCGAGCTGCGGCAGGACGGACCGGGTGAGCTCGCGGGCGTAGTCCGGGGTCTGCAGCAGTCCCGGCACCACCGTGGTCTCCAGGGTCCGCGCCCGGCAGGCGTCGGTCTCCAGGGAGATGAAGTCCCGGTAGGCGGACGGGAGTTCCTCGCGGAACTCATGCCACCAGCCGCGCCGGTCGACCTCGCCCGCCAGTGCGGAGAGCATCTCCCGCAACCGCTGGTCGCGCACCCCGTACACGTCCAGCAGTGCCGTGACGTCCTCGGGGCGCACTCCGCTGCGGCCGGTCTCGATCCGGCTGACCTTGGACTGGTGCCATCCCAGGCGCTGGGCGGCCTCACCGCTCGTGAGCCCCGCCGTGTCGCGCAGACGGCGCAATTCCGAGCCGATCTTGCGGCGGCGTACCGCCGGCACCTGCTGCATGGTGTGTGCACCTCCCGGTTCCCGGCACCCCCGCCGGTCCCCGGGCGAAGTCTGCCGCGCAAATACGTTCTCTCGTAGCAGAGTTCACCGCTTTGGGCGACAGATATATGCATATAGCTGTGGTGACACCCGATTAAGGGCACGATGAGTGACACTCTGGCGCGTGAGTGCCGAACGGGGACGTGCCGCGCGGAAGGCGGGGCACGGCGCCGCCGGCCGTCGCGCGTGCGGCCACGGGCGCGGCAGGCGCCGGCGTCCTGGTCACGGCGGGAAAGGGACAGCGTCGCCATGGCAGACCACCAGGAAGCATCCGTCACCCTGCCGAGCGACCCTGCCTCGGTCCCCGCGGTACGTCGCTACGTGAGCGAGCTGCTGGTGGAGTGGGGCATGCCCGAGGACTCGGACCCCGCCGACTCCGTCCGGCTCATCGTCTCCGAGCTCGCGACCAACGCGGTGCTGCACACCCTCGGCCAGTCCCCGACCTTCACCCTCGACGTCCAGCTGGACCGGGACGAGCAACTGCGCATCGGGGTCACCGACAGCCACCCCCGGTGGCCCCAGCGGCTGCCCGCCGCCGTGCAGCAGGACAACGGACGCGGCATGGTGATTATCCGTCACCTCACGGCGGAGGCGGGCGGCACGCTGCTCGTCACCCCCACCGCCGAGGGCGGCAAGACGGTGTGGATCAGCCTGCCCTGGGCCACCGCCGCCGCCGTCGAGTGACCCCGGTGGCCCTCAGTCCTCCCGGGTGAGCAGCAGCGCCTCGGCGCCCATCGGCACGAAGCCCGCCGCCGTGAACGCCCGCACGCTCGCCGCGTTGCCCGGGGCGATCTGCGCCCACACCGTCCCGCCCTCCGGGACGAGATGACGTGCCGCGAGCGCAAGCCGGCGGCCGAGGCCCGCACCGCGCGCCCCCGGATCGACCTCCACGGCCGCCTCCCAGCGGCCCGCCACACCCCGGCCCGTCAGCACGGTGCCCCCGGGCACCGTCCACGCCCGTACCCAGTCACGGTGCCGCAGGGCCCGGACGATCCGCGGATGATCCCGGTCGGCGGTCTCCCGCAGGGGCAGGCCCAGGGAGGCCGGCGGCGGCCCCGGCAGGGCCGGCGCGGCGGTCAGCAGGTCGACGTTGTTCACCGTGCGGTCCAGCAGGCCGCACAGCGCGGTGAGGAACGGCGGATTGAGCGGCGCCGAGAGGTCGCCGGGCGGCAGCAGCCCGCGGATCCGCTCCGGATCGGCGTCCGCGAAGACCACGGCATGGGCGGTGAAGGCGATCACCCCGGCGTCGCGCGGCGCGGGCTGCCGCACGACCGTCACCGAGCCGTCGGCGGGCGGGAAGACGCCCGCGGCGGCGTCGGCGAGGATCCGTATCAGGGACACACCGGCACGCTACCGGCACGTCCGCGGCGCCGGTCGCGTTGCCCGGGAGCCCCGGCTCCCGGGCAACGCGACCGGGGTCACTTCACCCGGCCGTACCAGACGCTGCGGCTCCAGATCTTCTCCAGCCGCACCCGCCCGCCGGGTTTGGGGGAGTGCCAGATCTTCCCGTGCCCGGCGTACATCCCCACGTGGTACACGTTGCTCCCGTAGTGGAAGAAGACCAGGTCACCACGGGTCCGTGAGGACTTCCGGATGTGCCGGACGCTGTTGTACTGGGCGCCCGCGGTGCGGGGGAGCTTCTTGCCCGCCTTCTTGAAGGAGTAGAAGGTGAGCCCGGAGCAGTCGAACCTGCCGGGGCCGGCGGCCCCGTACTGGTACGGCGCGCCCCTCTTGGACGCCGCGATCTTCAGCGCCTTGGCGGAGACCGCCGCCGCGTCTGCCTGCTGGGCGAGCTCCGGCAGTACGGCGGGACCGGCCACGGCGGCCGCCGTGAGGGCGGAGACCGCTCCGAGCCGGCACAGGACCCCGGACATGGCTGTTGGCGCACTCATGCGCAACCCTTCGTCGTCCGCCTGCGAAGGATGACCTGTCGGGTTCGGGCAGGCGAAGATGCCCGGCCGCGGCTGCGGCTTCACCCCAAGGGTCCGGCGACCGGCGCCGGACCCGTACTGCTCGGGTCCTCCGCTCCTGCCGATGAGTCGTCGTCGACCTGGCATCCGCGCGGCGGCAGGATTCGGCGTCCGCACGGACCGCCCCGCCGGGATGACGGGGGCTTGTCGTCGAAGGGATGATCACCCACCGAAGCGGCCGATTCCCAGCGCAACCGGTCGAATGTGAGTCTGTTCACGACTCACCTATTCGGGTGGACTCCGCGACACGGGACCCTGACTGACGACTCGAAAGCAGTCGAACACCAGGGACGGAGCGTCAGATTCCGCATGTGTACGGCCATTTCGCGCAACTCGGGGCCACTCGGCCGTCCACGGCAGATACAACGATCGGGCGAGTCCATTCGGTTCGAGTTCGCGCCGCCCGAACGGACCAGTGTGTCGTGACGCTCCGTCAGCGAGGCTGCGGCGACGGCAAGGTGACCTGACCGGTGCGCCGTTCGCCGTCCAGCACCCGCAGCGCCCGTTCCATCGTCGCCGTGTGCACCTCGCTCTCCCCGCGCATGTGCATCAGCGTCAGCGCGTCACGCAGCTCCGCCGCCCTCCCCACCAGGGCCTGCGCGGCGCGCAGCGCCCCGTAGGTGTCCCGGGAGCGGGACGGGTTGATCCTGCCCAGCAGGTCCACGACCTCCAGATAGGCGTCGATCAGCTCGCCCTCGGCCCGTGTCAGTGCGGGGAGCGGGGGCAGTTCGGGCACCACGGCCGGTCACCGCAGGGCGCGCGGGGCGCGGCCGGCGCCGTCCTTGCGGCTCAGCGTCAGCCGGTCCACCAGGCCGTAGTCGAGGGCCGACGGGGCGTCAAAAATGGTGTCCCGTTCGATGTCGGCCCCGATGCGCTCCGGTGCCTGGCCGGTGTGGCGTACCAGCAGCTCCTCCAACTGCTCCCGACGGCGGAGCAGTTCCCGGGCCTGGATCTCCAGGTCCGCGGTGGTGCCCTGGATCACCTCCGCGAACGAGGGCTGGTGGATCAGCACCCGCGCGCCGGGGGTCATCAGCCGCTTGCCGGGCGCTCCGGCGGCGAGCAGGACGGCCGCCGCCGAGGCCGCCTGGCCGACGCACACCGTCGACACGTCGCAGCTGACGAACTGCATGGTGTCGTAGATCGCGGTCATCGCGGTGAAGGACCCGCCGGGAGAGTTGATGTAGAGCGAGATGTCCTGCTCCGGGGCGGCGGCCTCCAGGTGGATGAGCTGTGCCATCACGTCGTTCGCCGAGATGTCGTCGATGGGCGTCCCGAGCAGGACGATCCGCTCCTGGAGCAGCTTGGAGTACGGGTCCATGGTCCGTACGCCCTCGCTGGTGCGCTCGGTGAACTCGGGCAGGACGTGGCGGGCGGTCGGTCGAAGCATCGCTGCACCTCCGTGGGCACCCGGACAGGGGTGCCCGTCGCTGTAAAAAATGTACAGGACGTACATCTCGTTATGATGGGGAGCATGGCCCACGAAGTCCCGGTGACACAAGCGCGTGCGGAGCTGGCGGAACTGATCAACCGCGTCGTCTACGGCGGTGAGCGGGTGGTCGTGACGCGTCACGGCAAGCCGCTCGTCGCCCTGGTGTCCGCCGCTGACCTGCAACGACTCCAAGAACTGGATGCCGCTCCCGAGGAGGCGGTGGTCAGTACGGTCTCCTCGGTGCGCGGGGCGGTGTCCGCCACGGGCGAACGCCGCCGGTTCGGCATCGCCGCGGAGCACCGCGGTACGACGGACGCCCACCACGACGGGGCCTGAGCGACTCGTGGCGGCGGGCGCGCACGGCCCCCGGGCGGCGACCCCGCGGTGCGCCCGGCCGGCTCTGCGCCGTGGCGGCCGCGGGCCCCGCACCGCCGGCCGGCAGCCCGCGCGGGGCGACGCGGGCGGCGGGCCAGGCGAAGGCCCACAGCGCGGACCTGTGGGGGCCGAACGCCGGCCTTCCCGGAGACGGTCGTGTGTGGGCTCGCCGAGCGGCCGGGGCAGGGGTGCGCCCGGGTGGTCGCCGGACTCGTGTCGTACGCGGAGGAGCCGAAACGCCGTGGCATGCTGCCGGAGGACGCCGAGCCCGACGAGGTCGCCCGCACCCCGATCCCACGCGCGCTCGCCGGCTTCACCCCGGAGCCCGGGAGTTAACGCGGACGAAACGCCGCCGAACTAGCCTGCGGCTGCCGGACAACGGCAGAGCGGATCCGCCGGCCGGGGACGCCCCCGCGGGTCCGTTCACCCGGGACGACTGCGAGGTGTGGCCATGCAACTGACCCCCCACGAGCAGGAACGCCTGCTCGTCCATGTCGCCGCGGACGTGGCGGAGAGGCGGCGGGCCAGGGGCCTGAGGCTGAATCACCCGGAGGCCATCGCCCTGATCACCTCGCACCTCCTCGAGGGCGCCCGGGACGGCCGCAGCGTCGCGGAACTCATGGCCTCCGGGCGCAAGGTGCTCACCAGGGACGACGTGATGGAGGGCGTGCCGGAGATGATCCACGACGTCCAGGTCGAGGCCACCTTCCCGGACGGCACCAAGCTCGTCACCGTCCACGAGCCGATCGTCTAGGGGGCGCCGCGTGATTCCCGGGGAGATCCTCCACGCGGGCGAGCCCGTCGTGCTCAACGCGGGCAAGCCGGTCACCCGGCTGACCGTGCTCAACTCCGCCGACCGGCCGGTCCAGGTCGGTTCCCACTACCACTTCGCCGAGGCCAACCCGGGTCTCGTCTTCGACCGCGTCGCCGCCCGCGGCAAGCGCCTGGCCGTCGCCGCCGGGACGGCCGTGCGCTTCGAGCCCGGCATCCCCGTCGAGGTCGAGCTCGTGCCGCTGGGCGGCGCGCGGATCGTGGCGGGGCTGCGCGGAGAGACCGGAGGTGCTCTCGATGGCTGAGCTCTCGCGTGCCGTCTACGCCGACCTGTTCGGGCCGACCACCGGGGACCGTATACGGCTCGCCGACACCGACCTGCTGATCGAGGTCGAGCGGGACCTGTCGGGCGGCGCCGACGGCTCGGGCGACGAGGTCGTCTTCGGCGGCGGCAAGGTGATCCGCGAGTCGATGGGGCAGGCCCGCGCCACCCGGGCCGAGGGCACCCCCGACACGGTGATCACCGGCGCCGTCGTCCTGGACCACTGGGGCGTGGTCAAGGCCGACATCGGCATCCGCGACGGGCGGATCGCGGCGCTGGGCAAGGCCGGCAACCCCGACACCATGGACGGCGTCCACCCGGACCTCGTCATCGGACCCGAGACGGAGGTCATCGCCGGCAACGGCAGGATCGTCACCGCCGGGGCCGTCGACGCGCACGTCCACTTCATCTCCCCGACGATCGTGGACGAGGCGCTGGCCTCCGGCATCACCACGCTCGTCGGCGGCGGCACCGGTCCCGCCGAGGGCACCAAGGCCACCACCATCACGCCGGGGCCCTGGCACCTGGCGCGGATGTTCGCGGCGCTGGAGCACTACCCGGTCAACATCGGCCTGCTCGGCAAGGGCAACACCGTCTCCCACGAGGCGATGCTCTCCCAGTTGCGGGGCGGGGCCGTCGGCTTCAAGATCCACGAGGACTGGGGCGCCACCCCGGCCGCCATCGACGCCTGCCTGACGGTGTGCGAGGCGACCGGCGCCCAGCTCGCCGTCCACACCGACACCCTCAACGAGGCCGGTTTCGTCGAGGACACCCTCGCCGCCATCGCCGGCCGGGGCATCCACGCGTACCACACCGAGGGCGCGGGCGGCGGGCACGCGCCGGACATCATGACCGTCGTCGCCCACCCCAACGTCCTGCCGTCCTCGACCAACCCGACCCGGCCGCACACCGTCAACACCGTCGAGGAGCACCTCGACATGCTGATGGTCTGCCACCACCTCAACCCCTCCGTGCCCGAGGACCTCGCCTTCGCCGAGTCGCGGATCAGGCCCGGCACGATCGCGGCCGAGGACGTCCTGCACGACCTGGGGGCGATCTCGATCATCTCCTCGGACTCGCAGGCCATGGGGCGGGTCGGCGAGGTCGTCCTGCGCACCTGGCAGACCGCGCACGTCATGAAGCGGCGGCGCGGCGCCCTGCCCGGCGACGGACGGGCCGACAACCTGCGCGCACGTCGATATGTCGCCAAGTACACCATCAACCCCGCCGTCGCCCAGGGCCTCGACGGCGAGATCGGCTCGGTCGAGAGCGGCAAGCTCGCCGACCTGGTGCTGTGGGACCCGGCGTTCTTCGGCGTCAAACCGCACCTCGTGCTCAAGGGCGGCCAGATCGCCTACGCGCAGATGGGCGACGCCAACGCCTCCATCCCGACCCCGCAGCCGGTCCTGCCCCGCCCGATGTTCGGCGCGATCGGCGGCGCTCCCGCCGCCAACTCCTTCACCTTCGTGACGCACACCGCCCTCGAGGACGGCCTCGCCGAACGCCTCGCCCTCGGCAAGCGGTTCCTCCCGATCCGCGACACCCGGCGCGTCACCAAGGCGGACATGCGCGAGAACGACGCCATGCCGCGCGTCGAGGTCGACCCCGACACCTTCACCGTCCGCATCGACGGAGACGTCGTCGAACCCGCCCCGGCCGTGGAACTCCCCATGGCACAGCGGTACTTCCTGTTCTGAACGGAGCAGGGGGACGATGAACCGCGCCGCACTGCTGCTGCTCGCCGACGGCCGCTTCCCCGCCGGGGGCCACGCCCACTCCGGAGGGGCCGAGGCGGCCGTCACGGCGGGCCGGATCACCGGCCCCGGCACGCTCGAGGAGTTCTGCCGGGGCAGGCTGCACACCACGGGCCTGGTGGCCGCGGCGCTCGCCGCCGCGGCCGCCGCGGGCGCCGACCCGCTCGCGCTGGACGAGGCCGCCGACGCCCGTACCCCCTCGCCCGCGCTGCGGCAGACCGCCCGCCGCCTCGGTCGCCAGATGACGCGGGCCGCCCGCGCCGCCTGGCCGTCACCCGCGCTCGACGCGCTCGCCGCCGCCCGGCCGCGGGGGGCCCACCAGCCCGTCGTGCTCGGCGTGACCGCCCGGGCCGCCGGCCTCACCCCGCTGGACGCCGCCCACGCGGCGGCGTACGAGGCCGTGACCGGCCCGGCCACCGCCGCCGTACGCCTGCTGAGCCTCGACCCGTTCGCGGTGACCGCCGTCCTGGCCCGGCTCGCCCCGGACCTGGACGAGGTCGCCGCTCGGGCCGCCGACGCCGCCCACCGCTGCCTCACCGAGGGCACCGACGCCCTGCCGGCCGCCTCCGCGCCGCTGCTCGACGTGTACGCCGAGGCCCACGCCGGATGGCCCGTCCGCCTCTTCGCCTCCTAGGGGGACCCCTCATGCACCTCGACCACGACCACACCGTCTTCCCGCAACGGCACACCTGGGCCACCCCCACGGCCCGCCCCGACGGCAGCCGCCGCGCCCTGCGCATCGGCCTCGGCGGCCCGGTCGGCTCGGGCAAGACCGCCACCGTGGCCGCGCTGTGCCGCGCGCTGCGCGAGGAGTTGTCCATCGCCGTCGTCACCAACGACATCTACACCCGCGAGGACGCCGACTTCCTGCTGCGCAAAGCCGTCCTGCCGCCCGAGCGGATCGCCGCGGTCGAGACCGGCGCGTGCCCGCACACCGCAATCCGCGACGACATCTCGGCCAACCTCGAGGCCGTCGAGGACCTGGAGGACACCGTCGGGCCGCTCGACCTCGTCCTGGTGGAGTCCGGCGGCGACAACCTCACCGCCACCTTCTCCAAGGGCCTGGTCGACGCCCAGGTCTTCGTGATCGACGTGGCCGGCGGCGACGACATCCCGCGCAAGGGCGGCCCCGGGGTCACCACCGCGGACCTGCTGGTCGTCAACAAGACCGACCTCGCCCCGTACGTCGGCTCGGACCTCGGCCGCATGGCGCGCGACGCCAAGCGGCAGCGCGGCGACCTGCCGGTGGTCTTCACCTCCCTCGTCGCCGAGAACGGCGTCGCCCCCATCGCCGAGTGGATCCGTACGCGGCTGGCGGCCTGGGCAGCGGTCCCCGCGTGAGCGGCGTCCACGCCACCGCCCGGATCACCGCCGTCCCGGACGGCCGCGGCGGCACAGCGCTGCCCGAACTCACCGGCGAGGGGCCGCTCGCGCTGCGCCGTACGCGCTCCGCCGACGAACGGGCGGCCCGGGTGACGGTCGTCGGCGCCATGAGCGCGCCGCTCGGCGGCGACCGGCTGGCCGTGCACGTCACCGCCCGGCCCGGCGCCGTGCTCCACGTGGACGCGGCGGCGGCCACCGTGTCGCTGCCCGGCCGGGGCGGGGAGCAGGCGCGGTACGACGTACGGCTCACCGTCGGCGAGGACGCCGTGCTGCACTGGCTGCCGGAGCCGCTGATCGCCGCGCAGGGCAGCGACCTGCTGATGACCACGACGGCCGAACTCGCCCCGGGCGCCCGCCTCGTGCTGCGCGAGGAGCAGATCCTCGGCCGGGCGGGGGAGCGGCCGGGCCGGCTCACCACCCGCCTCACGGTACGGATCGGCGGCCGTCCGCTGCTGGACCAGGAGCTCTCCTTCGGGCCGGGCGCGGCGGGCTGGGCCGGGCCCGCCGTCCTGCACACGCACCGGGCGGCGGGCCAACTGCTGGTCGTGGACCCCGCGTTCACGGACAAGCCGGTGGAGGCACGAGTGCCGGTGCGGGACGCCGAACGGGGCGAGGCCGTGCTGACCCCGCTCGCCGGTCCCGCCGCGCTGCTGACCGCCCTCGCCCCGGACGGGCTGTGCCTGCGCCGCATCCTGTCGGCTAGCGTGGCCCCGTGACGTCGATAGACACCGAGAATCCGGGCCGCCACGGCCCCAGCGCGACCACCGAGGCCCAGCCGGAGCAGGTCGGCCCCGTCCGCACCGAGTACGCACCCGCCCACGACGGCGACCCCGACCCGGGCGAGATCGTCTGGACGTGGGTGCCCTACGAGGAGAACGACGGCCGCGGCAAGGACCGCCCGGTCCTCGTCGTCGCGCGCGAGCGGACCGACACGCTGCTCGCCGTGCAGCTGTCCAGCAAGGAGCACAACGACGACCGCGAGTGGGTCGCCATCGGCTCCGGCCCGTGGGACAAGTCCGGCCGCCCGTCCTGGGTGAACGTCGACCGCGTGCTGCGCGTCCACCCCGACGGCATGCGCCGCGAGGCCTGCGCGCTGGACCGGGGCCGCTTCAACATCGTCGTGAACCGGCTCAAGGAGCTGTACCGCTGGCGCTGACGCGCACGCGCAACGGCCCCGGGGGCGCCTACCGCTCCCGGGGCCGGAGCCCTCACGGCGTCACGGCTTCACGTCGGCGACGACCGCGTACTGCGTCGACTCGTGCTCCACGATGCACTCGCGCAGCCCGACCCGCCGCGCCTTGAAGTCCTCGCTCGCCAAGTACGCGAGGTACTGGTCGAGCGACCGCCACTCGCTGGTCACGATCCAGCTGTCCGGGTCCGCGTGGGACCGGCACAGCTGCGAGCTGATGAAGCCGTCTGCCGTGACGATGCCTTGGTGCACGAGGTCGTATGCCGCCGCATACTGATCCCCCTTGCCCTCGTGAAGCCGAATCCGCAGAACGACGCGTGTCTTCGGTGTGCTGTCCATGGGACCTCGATCCTTGGGGGCGCGAGGACCGTGCGCACGCCGCAGCCGCGCTCAGGACGGTGGCGTGGGGCCCGGGCGGGCCGCTCGATCGCACGGGGCGGCGCGGGAGTCGCGTGGCAGGGGCCGTCGAGCGCGGGTCCCGGGACGGTCGCCCGGGGGATCGCCTCGTCCATCCCGGGGGGATGGGGCGCCCAGTTACCGCCGTCCCTCGACTGTGCGGCCGTCACCTGGGCGGGGCAAAAGGCGCTGGGCCGAACGGGTGAGCCCCATCCGCCGCTACGGGACGGGGGCCCCGGTCAGCAGGCCGGTCAGCACCGCTGCCGCCCCGGCCGCGCCGCCGCGGTGCAGCACCTCCGTACGGTGGACCAGCCGCGGCGCGGTGAGCGGCACCACGGCGACGCCGGCCGCCCCCTCGGCCGCGGAACGCGGCAGCAGCGCCAGGCCGAGTCCCGACCTGACGAGTTCCAGCACCGTCCGGACCTCGGGCCCCTCGTGCCGCACCCCCGCCCGGAAGCCCTCCCCGGCCGCCGCCGGATGCAGCAGCGCCGGTGGCAGCGCGGCGGCCGGCGCGTCCACCCACAGGGCGTCCGCGAGGTCCGTCAGCCGCACTCCCCGCCGGCGGGCCAGCGGATGATCCTCAGCCAGGACCACCGTCAGGTCCTCCTCGGCGCAGCGCACCGCGTGCAGCGGGCCGGCCTCGGGCAGCCGCAGCGGATCGCTGGGCGCCGCCGCGCCGTCGACCAGCCCGACGTCGAGCTCTCCCGCCGCCACCCCGGCGACGACCTCCGCGCGGTCCAGCACCCGCAGCGTCACCCGGGCTCGCGGGCGCAGTTCCCGCAGCCGTGCCAGGGCCCTCGCCGTCCGGGCACCGGCCGCCAGGGGCGAGGCCCCGGCCACGACCCGGGAGGAGGGGGAGCGGGCCGCGCGCACCACCGCGGCGCGTGCCGCCGCGAGCCGCAGCAGCAGCGGCTCGGTGTGCTCCAGCAGCCGGGTCCCCGCCTCCGTCGGCACCACCGGCCGCCTGCCCAGCAGGTCCACGCCGAGATCCGCCTCCAGCGCGGCGATGTGCTGGGAGACCGCGGACTGGGTGTAGCCCAGTTCGCGCGCGGCGGCCGAGAAGGACGCGTGGCGGGCCACGGCGGCGAACGTGCGCAGCAGGTGCGGATCCATGGCTCATCAGTATCCCTTATCACCGGTCCGCACATCATCGTTGGACGTGATGCCGGGCCGGGCCGGAGGATGCGGACCATGACCGAAGCAACCGGCGGCCTCCCGGCCGCGGCCACCACCGCCACGCCCACCGCCCGCCTCGCCCTGGTCGGGGACCGCTCCGAGTCCGTCCGTTCCCACCGCCGGATCCCGCGCCTGCTCGACGCGCTCCGCGAGCGCGACGGCCTGGTCCTGGACGCCTGCTGGATCCCCACCGAGGACGCCGAGGAGGCCGCGGCGGCGGGGGAGTCCGCGGTCGACGGCTTCGACGCGGTGTGGACGGTGCCCGGCAGCCCGTACCGCAGCGAGTCGGGCGCCCTCGCCGCGGTCCGCACCGCGCGGGAGCGCGGCATCCCCTTCCTCGGTACCTGCGCGGGCTTCCAGCACGCGCTGCTGGAGTTCGCCCGGAACGTCTGCGGCGACAGCGGCGCCCGTCACGCCGAGAACGACCCCGCCGCCGGGGACGGCGCGCTCATCGTGCCGCTCGCCTGCTCGCTCGTCGGCCACGAGGGCGCCCTCCGGCTCGCCCCCGGCTCCCGCGCCCGCCGCCTGCTCGGCGCGGCGGAGACCGTCGAGCGCTACCACTGCGCGTTCGGCCTCGACCGCGGCCGGCTCGACGACCTGACCGCGCACGGTCTGCGGTTCACCGGCCACGACCCCGACGGCGAACCCCGCGTCGCCGAACTCCCCGGCCACCCCTTCTACCTGGCGAGCCTCTTCCAGCCGGAGCTGGCCGGCGACGGCTCCGTACCCCATCCCTTCGTCAGGGGCCTCGCCGAGGCGGCCGTGGAGCACGCCGCCAACCGGCGCTCCCGCCTTATGCGTTGGTAAAGAAACACTCATAAGATCTTCTCCCCGGGGCCTTCGGGACGAAAGGATCCCCCTGCAGTTGCGTTCAGGCCGCCACAAGCGGCATCAACAGCAGGGGGAGTTCATGGTGAGACGCACGGCCGTGCTCGGGCTGACCGCGGCCCTGATAGCCGGCACCGTCGCCACGGCGGCACCGCAGACCGCGGTCGCCCGCAGCGCGCCGAAGGCCCACGGACACAGCGGCGCCGCCGAGGCCCGCGGCGTACGGATCGCCGCCGCGCACGCCGCGAAGAATGGCATCGACTGGGCCGCGTGCCCGGCCGACTGGGGCATCGCGAACCCCGTCCAGTGCGGCTGGGTGACCGTGCCGGTCGACTACGCCAAGCCCTCCGGCAAGACGATCAAGATCGCCGTGGACCGCATCGGCAACACCGGCACCGCCGCCGAGCGCCAGGGCGCCCTCATCTACAACCCGGGCGGCCCCGGTGGTTCCGGCATGCGGTTCCCGCTCCGCGTGACGACCAAGAACCCGATCTGGGCGGCGACCGCCAAGGCCTACGACTTCGTCGGATTCGACCCGCGCGGCGTCGGCCATTCGGCGCCCATCTCCTGCGCCGACCCCCAGGAGTTCGTGAAGGCCCCCAAGGCCGACCCGGTCCCGGACGACGAGGCCGACAAGCGGGCGCAGCGCAAGCTGGCCGCCGAGTACGCGCAGGGCTGCAAGGAGCGCACCGGCGCCGCCATGCTCGCGCAGATGACGACGGCCAACACCGCCCGCGACCTCGACGTCATCCGTGCCGCCCTCGGCGAGCGGAAGCTCAACTACCTCGGTGTGTCCTACGGCACCTACCTCGGCGCCGTCTACGCCACGCTCTTCCCGTCGCACGTGCGCCGCATGGTCGTCGACAGCGTCGTCAACCCCGACCGCGACCAGATCTGGTACCGGAACAACCTCGACCAGGACGTCGCCTTCGAGGGCCGCTGGAACGACTGGAAGGCCTGGGTCGCCAGGTACGACTCCGTCTACCACATCGGCAACACCCCGGCGAAGGTCCAGGCGAAGTGGGAACAGTTGCGGGCCGCCGCCAAGGCGCACCCCATCGGCGGGGTCGTGGGCCCGGCCGAACTGCTCGGCCTCTTCCAGAGCGCGCCGTACTACGACTCGTCGTGGGCGGCCGTGGCCGGGATCTGGAGCGCCTACCTCGGGGGTGACACCCAGGCGCTGGTCGACGCCGCGGCGCCCGACCTGTCGGACACCGCGGGCAACATCGCCTCGGAGAACGGCAACGCGGTCTACACGGCGGTGGAGTGCACCGATGCCAAGTGGCCCCGTGACTGGCGCACCTGGGACCGCGACAACACCCGTCTGCACGCCAAGTACCCGTTCCTGACCTGGTCCAACGCGTGGATGAACCTGCCGTGCGCCACGTGGGGCGTCCCGCAGCAGAACCCCGTGGAGGTGCGGACCGGCCACGGCCTGCCGCGCGTCATGATCGTCCAGAGCACCCGTGACGCGGCGACCCCGTACACCGGCGCCGTGGAGCTGCACAAGCGGCTCAAGGGCTCGCTCATGATCACCGAGAAGGGCGCCGGTTCGCACGGCGTCACCGGCCTGGTCAACCCCTGCATCAACGACCGGGTCACCGGCTACTTCGTGACGGGCAGGCTCGACCGGTCCGACGTGACGTGCGCCCCGCACGCCACGCCGGTGCCGCCCACGAGCTGACCCTCCGCCGTACACGGGCGGACGGCCCCGCGGCGCCCACAGGGGCGCGGCGGGGCCGTCCGGCGTTCCGGGCCCGGGCGGCTATCCGAGCCGCACCCCGGTCGTGCCCGTGCCCTCGTTGCCGTCGCCGGTGTTGACCGTGCCGCGCGGCTCGAACATCAGGATGCGGGTGCCCTCCTCGGCGCGCGGGCGGTGCGGGACGCCGCGGGGCACGGTGAACACCTCGTGCGGGCCGAGGGTCACCGTACGGTCCGGCAACTCCAGGTGCAGACGTCCGGCGAGGACGAGGAAGAACTCGTCGGTGTCCGCGTGCGCGTGCTCGGCGAAGTCGCCCTCGACGTTGGCCACCTTCACGTCGTAGTCGTTGACCTCGGCGAGGACGTGCGGCATCCACTTCTGGTCCACGGCGTCCATCACGGTGTCGATGTTGCGCTTGTCGCTCATGTGATTCCTCTACCCGGGGAAGGCGGCGGCGAAGGCCGCCCGGGTGGGCGAGTCCGCGCGCCGGTCCAGTACGGCGAAGACGACCCGGCCGAAGCGGTCCGCGAACCGGCCGCCCGGCCCGAGGTGCTCGCCGAAGGCGGCCGCGACCGCCGCCGGATCGTTGCGGAACACCCCGCAGCCCCAGGCACCCAGCACCAGGCAGGGGTAGCCGTGCGCCGCGGCGACCTCGAGCACCCTGCCCGCCCGCGCCGTCAGCGCGGCCGGCACCCGGTCCGCGGCGCCGGGATCCTGGCGGGCGATCACCCCCGCGTTCGGCGCGGCGGAGGTGAGGAAGCCGGCCTCGAAGGGCTCGTCCAGCAGGACGCCGTGCTCGTCGCGGAAGACCGGGACGGCGGGGGAGTGGATCACCCGGTCGCTGTAGAAGGGGCTGCGGTCGGCCCGGTGCCAGTCGTAGAACCGCCTCGCCGTGAGCAGCGTCGTGTACAGCGCCGACGCGCGGCACACCGCCTCCTCCTGGGCCTGCGCCCCGTTGAGGTAGCCGCCGCCGGGGTTGCGCGCCGAGGCGAAGTTCAGCACGGCGACCGGGACTCCCGGTGCCTGCCGCACCAGGCGGCGCGCCGCCTGCAGGCTGTCCTCTCCGGTCACCTCGAAGGACGTGGGCCCGGTGCGCGCCGTGCGGGGGCCGGGATCGACGGGCCCGGGGCCGTACATCCGCGTCCCCCGCACGGCCCGCGCGACGGCCTCCCCGATCGCCACCTCCACGCCGCGTGCCGTGCGGTAACGGCCGGTCGCGACGAGGCCTTCCGTCTCCTTGGCGAGGGCCCGCAGCCGCGCACTCATGTCCGGTCCTTTCCCACGCCCCGAGGCTAGTGGGGCTCCCCGGGCCCGGCGAGCGGTTTTCCGGCGGCCAGCCAGCGGTCCTCGGCCTCGTAGTCGAACAGGTCGCCGAACCGGTCGTACGTCGACGCCAGGACGGGGAAGGCCTCCCGCCAGTCCCGCCCGCCGAGCCGCTCGACCAGCCAGGCCACGTTCTCCGGCAGCGACTGCGCGTAGCCGGTGACGGCGCGGTAGCCCAGCTCGCGCTCCGCGGCCGACATGTCGAGCACGAAGGGGTGGGCCGTGGTCCACGGGGTGTCGCCGACGTTCTTCGCCGGGGGAGGGCCGTCCACGGTGTACGTCTGCGTCTCGTGGCCCAGCAGCGCGCCGACGGCGTCCGCGATCTCCGCCACCGTCGGGGCGTACGGGTCACCGGCGTTGAGCACCCGGGAGCCCGGGCGGCGGGCGGCCAGCCGCACCAGTTCGGCGAGGTTCGCGGCGTGCACCGGGTGGAAGCGGCTGGCGCCGTTGTACGCGAGCACCCGGAACGGCCGCCGGTCCACGGCCCGCTTGACGAAGTACAGCTCCCTCGGCCGCAGGCTGTGCGGGCCGTGGACGGCCCCGGCGCGCAGCAGCGTGACGGGCAACCGCTCCTCCGCCGCGAGGAGGTCGCGCTCGAGTGCCACCTTGCGCGCGGAGTAGCCGCCCTCGCCGGGGGCCAGCACGGCTTGCGTCTCCGCGACGGGCACCGGGAAGACGGGCGCGCCGCCGGGCTCCCCGTCGGTGTCCAGGCTGCGGCCCCGGCCGTCCTCGTAGACGGAGCAGCTGGACACGACGACCGCGGAGCCGATCCGGTCCGCCAGGTCCGTCAGCTGCCGCGCGTGCTCCGGCCCGTAGGCGACGCAGTCCAGCAGCACGTCGCAGCCCTCGCCGAGCGCCGCCGCCAGCGCCGGGGTGTCCTCGCGGTCCACGGCCACCGGCCGGACCCCGTCGGGCCACTCCACGTCACCGCCGCCCCCGCGGGAGGCGGCCCGCACCTCCCAGCCGTCCTCGGCGAGGGCGCGTACCGCCGCCCGGCCGATCTGTCCCGTCGCCCCGATCACGAACGCAGTTCTCGTCATGACGGCGACGCTAGGCGGGCCGGTGACGGCGGGGCCAGGCTCGTTCGCCGTGCGCGGATCCGCCCAGGGCGCAACCGCCCAGGGTGCGACCGGTCAGGCGCTGCGGCGCAGCCGGGAGCCAATGCCGGACTGGCCCTGCTGCTCCGCCTTGACCTCGGACGCGTACCGGTCGACGTACTCCTGGCCGGACAGGCCGAGGATGGCGTACATGA
Organism: Streptomyces sp. NBC_00510; assembly: GCA_036013505.1. Lineage (NCBI taxonomy): Bacteria > Bacillati > Actinomycetota > Actinomycetes > Kitasatosporales > Streptomycetaceae > Streptomyces > Streptomyces sp. NBC_00510. Next base: position 8,129,805 of record CP107851.1, read on the forward strand.
TCTCGTCGGTGGCCGAACGCACCACGAAGCGCTCGTTGTCCATCCCCTCGAAGCGGGAGAACTCCAGCGGCGCGCCGAAGCGGATCGTCACCGGCTTGATGCGCGGCAGCCGCCGGCCGGCGGGCTGGATCTCGTACGTGCCGATCATCGCGCACGGGACCACCGGGACCCCGGCGCGGATGGCCATGGTGGCCACGCCGACCTTGCCCTTGTAGAGGCGTCCGTCGTGGGAGCGGGTGCCCTCGGGGTAGATGCCGAGGAGCTCGCCCTTGGCGAGCACCTTCAGCCCCTCGCGGACCGCCGACTCGCCCGCCTTCCCGCCGGAGCGGTCGACCGGGATCTGCCCGATGCTGTGGAAGAACGCCGCGGTCAGCCGTCCCTTGATGCCGGTTCCGGTGAAGTACTCGGCCTTCGCCAGGAAGGTGATCCGGCGCGGCAGGATCGCGGGCATCAGGAAGTGGTCGGAGAACGACAGGTGGTTGCCCGCGACGATCGCCGCGCCCTCCTCCGGGATGTTCTCCATGCCCTCGATCCTCGGGCGGAACAGCACCCGCAGCAGCGGGCCGAGGACCACGTACTTGAGCACGTAGTAGAACACGGACTGACTCCCAACTGGCGCCGATCGGCTCCGGGACGGCGTTCTGCCAGGTCACAACGCGGTTCGAGGATGGTCAGTCTAGGCGTGGGGGGTGCCGTGCGTCACCGGGCCCGCACGCGCGCGCCGAGTGATTGGTATGGACATGACTAATCGTCACCTCTAGGCTCGCGGCGACGTCAGTTTTGAGAGCGCTCTCACGACCTCCCCTGCACCACTTCCTCCCACACCAGTTAGGGGAACTGCCATGAGACGCAGGATCAGCGCGCGTGCCGCCCTGTCCGTGCTGCTCGTACTGGCGGGACTGGGCGCGACCTCCACCGCGCCCACTCCCGCCGCCGCCTCATCCGCCACGGGGAGCGCACCCGCGTCCGCCGCCGGCACGCCGTCCGCCGGGCTCGTCCGGGTTCTCGCGGGCGACCTGGGCCTGAGCGAGGCGCAGGCGCGCGAACGCCTCCGTGACGAGGCCGCCGCCACCCGTCTGGAGCCCGCCGCCCGGCGTGCCGCGGGCGCGGACTACGGCGGGTCCTGGTTCGACGCGCGCACGGGCACCCTCGTCGTCGCCGTGACCGGCGAACGCAAGGCCGCGGCCGTCCGCGGGACCGGGGCGGCCGTACGGGTCGTCGAGCACTCCGCGGGCGAACTCGACGCGGCGAAGGCGGTCCTGGACCGCGGGGCCAGGGCGGGGGCCGCTCCGGCGGCCGTGACCGGCTGGCGTGTCGACCCGCGGGCCAACCGTGTCGTCGTCGACGTCCGCGCGGGCGCCCGGGACACCGCGGCGGTGCGCGCCTTCGTCGCCTCCGCCCGGCGGGCCGCACCCGGCGCCGTCGTCACCTCGGTACGCCGGGCCGCGCAGGCACCGGCGACGCTCGCCGCGGGGACGGTCGGCGGGGACCCGTACTACAGCCACAACATCCGCTGCTCCATCGGCTTCTCCGTGTACGGCGGCTTCGTCACCGCCGGGCACTGCGCCCAGGCCGGCGCCGCCGTGTACGGCTGGGACGGCTCCTACGTCGGCGCCTTCCAGGGCGGCACCTTCCCCGGCAACGACTACGGCTGGGTCAACGTCGGCAGCGGCTGGTGGACGGTCCCGGTGGTGCTGGGCTGGGGCACCGTTCCCGACGCCCTGGTGCGCGGCTCCGCCGAGGCGCCGGTGGGGGCGTCGGTCTGCCGCTCCGGGTCGACCACGCACTGGCACTGCGGCACGATCCTGGCGAAGAACGAGACCGTGAACTACAGCCAGGGCAGCGTGTACGGCCTGACGAAGACGAACGTGTGCGCGGAACCGGGCGACTCCGGTGGCTCGTTCATCAGCGGCGACCAGGCCCAGGGCGTCACCTCCGGAGGCTGGGGCAACTGCTCCTCCGGAGGCGAGACCTGGTTCCAGCCCGTCAACCCGATCCTGGCCCGTTACGGCCTGACCCTGCACACCGCCTGAGGCCACCGGCCCCGGTGGACCCTCAGTGTCCCGTCGCGCCCTCGCGGGCGCGGCGGGGCATCAGGAAGGCGGCCGCCAGGGCCGCGACGAACGCGGCCGCGGCCATGAGCGCCGTCCACTGGGTCGCGGGCACCGTGCCCCCGTCGGCCGCGTACGAGAAGAACGCCGTGCCGAGCACCGCGACACCGACCGAACCGCCCAGCTGCTGCACGGCGTTGAGGACACCCGAGGCCGAGCCGGTCTCGCGCTCCTCGACGTCGGCGAGGGCGATGTCGAAGAACGGTGCCATGACCAGGCCCATCGCGAAGCCGTTCAGCAGGAGGGCGGGCAGCAGCTGCCAGGTGGTGGCCCCCTGGCCCGCCAGGTGCACGGTCAGCGCCAGCGCGGCGACGGCCACCGCCGACAGCGCGAAGCCGGCCTGGATGGTGCGCCGGCCGTACTTCGGGCCGAGGACGGCACCGGAGAGGACCGCGCCGACGACCGTGCCGGCGGACCAGGGGATCATCGACGCCCCGGCGTGCAGGGCGCTGTAGCCGAGCCCGACCTGCAGGTGCAGGGTCAGCACGAGCATCAGCCCGCTGATCGCCGCGAAGAAGGCGACGCCCACCACGAGCGCGGCGGAGAAGCCGCGGTGGCGGAAGAGCCCCGGCTCGACGAGCGGGGAACCGCCCCGCGCCACCAGCCGCCGCTGGTACCAGGCGAAGAGGCCGAGCACCGGGACCGCGCCCGCCATCGACAGGTACGTCCACAGCGGCCAGCCCAGGTCGCGGCCCTGGACCAGCGGGTACACCAGCATGAGCACCCCGAGGCTGACCAGCGCCGACCCCGGCAGGTCCAGCCGCGGCGCGTGCGGCGAGCGCCCCTCGGGCAGGATGCGCAGCGCGACGGCGAAGGCGACGACGCCGATCGGGACGTTGATCAGGAACACCGAGCGCCAGCCGGAGCCGAACAGGTCCGCGTCGGTGAGGAAGCCGCCGAGCACCGGCCCGGCGACCGCGGCGAGCCCCATGATCGGCCCGAACGCACCGAAGGCCGCCCCCTGCTCCTTCGGCGGGAACATCTGGCGCAGGATGCCGAGGCCCTGCGGCACCATCATGGCGGCGAACAGCCCCTGCGCTGCCCGCCCGCCGATCAGCATCCCCGCGGAGCCCGCGGCCGCGCACAGCGCGGAGCACACCGTGAACCCGGCGAGCCCGACGAGGAACATCCGTCGGCGGCCCACGATGTCGCCGAGCCGCGCCCCCGTGATCATCAGCACGGAGAAGGCCAGCGTGTAGGCGGCGGTGATCCACTGGATCTGGGTGGAGCTGCCGCCGAAGTCCGCGCGGATCGAGGGCGAGGCGACGCCGACGATCGTGGCGTCGAGCAGGTCCATGATCTCGACGGCGAGGATCACGGCCAGCCCGAGCTTGCGCAGGGGGTGGCCGGTGGCCGGGGGCGCCGGCGGGGAGAGGGATTGGGTGGTCATGGGGGCCTCCGCGGGATCGGACGAACGGCGTTCGCTTTGAACGAACAGTGTTCTAAAAGACGAACAGTGTTCGTGTCAAGTACGCTGTTCGTGTTCCGCTCCCGGAGGTACGCAGCACGTGACATCGGTCCCCGTCCCGCCCTGGCGCCCCGAGCGCAAGAAGGCCCCCCGCCGCAGCCTCAGCCGCGAGGCGATCGTCACCGCGGCCCTGCACGTCGTCGACGCCGAAGGCCTCGACGCGCTGAGCATGCGCCGGGTCGCCCAGGAACTGGACACCGGCGCCGCCTCGCTCTACGCGCACGTCGCCAACAAGGAGGAGCTGCTGGAGCTGCTCCTCGACCGCATCCAGGCCGACGTGACCCGCCCCGAGCCCGACCCGCAGCGGTGGCAGGAGCAGATCAAGGAGATGGCCCGGCAGGGCCGCCGCGTCCTCGTCGCCCACCGCGACCTCGCGCGCGCTGCCATCGGCCAGGGCATCCCCTTCGGCCCCAACGCCCTCCTCAACGCCGAGGCCATGCTCGCGATCTTCAAGGCCGGCGGCCTGTCCGACCGGGTCTGCGCCTACGGCGTGGACGCCCTCGCGCTCTTCGTCACCGCCACCGCGGTCGAGGAGAGCCTGCGCAACAGCCAGGGCTTCGGCGGGACGGGCGTCACCCTCGACGAGCACATCGCCCGCATCCGCGAGTACTTCGGCTCGCTGCCCCCCGCGCGCTTCCCCCACATCACGGGCATGGTCGACGCCCTCATGCGCGACGAGGGCGACGAACGCTTCGAGTTCGGCCTCGACCTCCTCGTCTCCGGCCTCGCCCGCCACGCCCCCGCCTGACGCGGGGCCTTTGCGGCTGCCGCGTGGGGGCACGTACTCGGCCGGAGCTGAGTACGTGCGCTCTGGTCGGTGCACAGGCGGGGCGGGACGCTCGGGTCATGCGCCGATCAACAGCGAATCCCGCTTCCCGGTTGTTGCCGATCCTCCTGCTGGCGGTCGTCGCGTCGGCCGACTGGGCTGCCTGGCTGGGCTGGGACAGGCACCGTGATGTGCAGCCCGACGGCACCGTGACCGGTCCCTACGAAGCCTGGCAGGTCGCAGGGCTGGTCCTGACGCTCCTGGCGGTCGTGTGCTGGGCCGCGTCCCGCGGATTCGTCATGGCCGCCGTGCTCGGTACCACGCTCGGCCTGACCGCGGCCGCCTTCGTCGACTGGTCGGACGACTCGAGCGGCCTCTTCGTGGTCGGCGTCGGGATGGTCCTGACCGGGAGCCTCGTCGTGACGGCCGTCATCGCCAAGGTGGTCGCCTCCGTGACAGGGGACGGACGAAGGACGAGGGCCTGACGCACTGCATCCACGCCGGGGCATGAGGGGTGGTGGTGCCCACGGGGCCAGAATTCACCGGAACGACGTTGTAATGAAAACATCCCGGGCCCTAGTCTCCGAGCAGGACGGCGACGGGGAGGTCGACATGGGGACGGGTTCCGCACCCGCGGACACGCGGATGATGAGGATCGTGCACGGCGCGCTCCGCCGTGACCTGGAGCGCACGCGGACGGTGTTGTCCACCGAGCCGCATCCGCAGCCGGGGCAGGGGAGCGCGGTCGGCCGGCACGTCGTGTGGCTGATGGAGTTCCTCCACGCGCACCACATCGGCGAGGACGAGGGCCTGTGGCCGCTGGTGCGCGAGCGCGACCCGTCCACCGGGCCGCTGCTGGACTCGCTGGACGCCGACCACCGCCGGATCACCCCGGCGGCCGTGACCGTGACGGACGCCGCCCGGCGGTACGCGGAGACGGCCTCCGACCAGGCGCGCGTCATTCTGCTGGCGGCGCTCGACGCGTTGACGGACGTCCTCGTACCGCACCTGGAGCGCGAGGTCGAGCAGGCCATGCCCGTCGTGTCGGCCACCCTCACGCAGGCCGAGTGGCACGCCTGGGACCAGCGGTACAACGTGAAGTCCAAGTCGTTCACGCAGCTCGGCATGGAGGGGCACTGGCTGCTCGACGGCATCGACCCCGAGGGGCACCGGATCGTGGTCGCTCTGGTGCCCCCGGTCCCGCGCTTCATCCTGCTGCACGGCTTCGCCCGCGCCTACCGGCGGCGCCTGGCGCAATGGTGGCGGCCGCAGGACCCCGAGCGGGGCGGGGCGGTCCGCTGATGGCGGAGCAGGAGGAACCCCGGGCACGGCGCGCGTACCGTTCACCGCGACGCGAGCAGCAGGCGGGGGAGACCCGGGCCGTCGTGCTGGCCGCGGCCGTCCGGCTGTTCGGCGAGCGGGGGTGGGCGGCGACCGGGATGCGTGACGTCGCCCGCGAGGCCGGGGTGTCGGTCGAGACGGTGTACGCGGGCTTCCGGTCCAAGGGCGAACTGCTGATGGCCGCGCTCGACGTCGCCGTCGTCGGCGACGCGGAGCCCGAAGCGCTCGCCGAACGCCCGGAGTTCGCCGGACTCGCGTCGGGGACCCGGCAGGAGCGGATCGCCGCCGCCGCGCGGCTGGTCACCGCGATCCACCGGCGCACCGCCGGTGTGCACCTCGCGCTGCGCGAGGCGGCCGCCTCCAACGGCGACCTGGCGGGGAAGCTGCGGGACAACCAGCGGCGCCGGCGCGTCAGCGTCGAGCAGGGCATGACCGGCGTCACGGGCCGTGCGGTGACCCGGGAGGAGCTCGACGGGGTGTGGGCGGTCCTCGGCGTCGAGGTCTACCACCTGCTGACCGGGATCTCCGGCTGGACACCGCAGCAGTACGAACAGTGGGTGGCCGGTGTCATCGACCGGCTGCTCGACGCGTAAGACCTGAACACATGATCTGGAGGGGGAGGAACAATGAGGGGTAACGGGAGGGAGCGGGGCGTCGCCCGGACGTGCCGCACCGAGGTGGTCGTCGACGCGCCGCCCGAGGCCGTGTGGCGCGTCGTCGCGGACGTGACCCGGACCAGCGAGTGGAGCCACGAGTGCCACCGGGTCACCTGGCTGCGCGGGGCGAGCACGGCGGCACCGGGCGCCCGCTTCCGCGGCCGCAACCGATCGGGCCGGCTGAGGTGGAGCCGGGTCTGCGAGATCGTGGCGTTCGAGGCCCCGCACCGGATCACGTGGCGCACCGTCGCCACCCCGCTCTTCCCCGACAGCACCGACTGGACCATCGCGGTGGAGCCGGCGGGCACGGGGACACGGGTGGTGCAGACCTACCGGATGAGGAACACGCCCGCCTGGTTCCGGTGGCTCGTGGGCAGACTGGTCCCGGCCCACCTCGACCGCAGCGGTGACCTCACCGACGACCTGCGCCGCATCGGGACGATCGCCGCCCGCGACGCGCGGACCGCCGCGGCACGGCCCTGAGGACGGGCCGGCGGCCGGGAAGCCTCAGCGGGGCGTGCGGATCGCGAACACCCCGATCGTGGCCAGGGTGAGGACGACCCAGGCGAACCACACCCATCCGTTGGGGCCGAGCGCCACCGTGTACGCGGTCACGGCGACCAGACACGCCACCGTGCACGTGATCATCGCCTTGGCAGGTGTGGGCATCCCTGGCCTCCTCCCCGGGGGCCGCGCGGCGGCGGCCCGGACTCCATGGTCCCGCCGCCGCCCGCCGTGCGCTACCAGTCGCCGTCGGTGACCTGACCCTCGTCCCCCAGCTGCTGCACCTGACCCGGGTGCGGCGCCACCCACGGCGACTCGTCCTCGCCGAGCCAGTCGCCGACCGGCTTCACCTGGGTGAGCGTGCCGGGCGCCGCCAGGTCCTCGGCGTCGGCGTCGTAGTAGTCGAACCAGGGCAGTCCGGCGGCGGTGTACGCGGCGCGGTTGACCGGGGAGGGGGGAGCCGGCTCGCCGGTGATGCGGCGCCATTCCGGCACCGTCGTCAGGTGGACGTAGACCCGGCCCGATGGCCGCGCGCGCCAGTCGGAGGGCTTGCGGTCGTCGCGGTAGACCTCCTGCCGCATGCGGCCGCCGGCGCCCAGCCCCATGGAGACCGGGGACCGTTCCGCGCCCCCCGCCCGGCGCGCGGCGCCCCCCGGACGCGGGACGCCCCCCGGGGCCGGCGGAGGGGCGGCCGCCGGGGCGGCCATCGGCATCGCCCCCGGGGCGCCGCCGTAGCCGCCGAAGGCCGCGCGGCGCGTGCTCTCCCGGCGCCGCTGCTCGGCCCGCCACGCCGCCAACTGCTCCTCGCCGAGTTCGGACACCTGCAGCTGCACCCCGCCCCAGACCTCCTCGCCGGTGACCTGGCCCTCGACGGTCGCGCCCAGGCCCAGGGGCACGGCCACGAACTGCCGGATCGTCCCGGAGCCCGAGTTGATGCCGTCCAGCCAAGGCTGGCGCGGCAGCACCACGTAGTTCTGCGGGTCCTGCGACAGCCGGTCGCTCCACGGCCGCCCCGACACCGCGCACACCTTGCCGACGCCCACCTGGAGCGCGGCCGGCGCGGAGGCCGAGAAGCTGAGCCACATGGCCTCGCGCTGGTAGACGGGGAGCATGACCCCGCCCCGTGCGAGCCATTCTTGGGGGGCGGTGTCGGGATGGTCGGAGACCCGGCGCAGCGGGAAGGTGCCGATCCCGGGTGGGAGCGGATGCGTCCCCGTCTCCGGCAGCCGCAGGGTGCGCATGAAGCGCACCGTGACGCCGCCCGGCAACTGCAGCGCGTCGCCCGATATCCGTACCTGGTCGCCCATCGCGGGCCTCCCTTCGCGGCGGGCGGCCCCGTCAGCCGCGACCCCGTGCCTCCAAGGATGCCAAGTACGCGTTGTAGGCTGCCAGTTCCGCGTCGCCGTCGCGGTCCGCGGCGCGGTCCTTGCGACGCGCCTGGCGCTGGTCGGAGGTGTACCACTGGATCAGCAGCGCCACGAGGACGATCACCGACGGGATCTCGCTGAACGCCCACGCGATGCCGCCGGCCGCGGTCTGGTCGTCCAGCGCGTCGATCCCCAGCGAGGCGGACGGGTGCTCGAAGGCGCCGATCATCGGCTCGCTCGCCATCATCAGGGCGATGCCGAAGAAGGCGTGGAACGGCATCCCGGCGAACAGTTCGAGGATGCGCATCACATGGCTCGGCCGGTTCGGCCCCGGGTCCACGCCCATGATCGGCCAGAAGAACACCAGGCCCACGGCGAGGAAGTGGACCATCATCGCGATGTGCCCGGTCCGGCTGCCCATCAGGGTGTCGAACAGCGGGGTGAAGTAGAGCCCGTACAGGCTGGCGATGAACAGCGGGATGGTGAACGCCGGATGCGTGATCACCCGCAGGTAGCGGCTGTGCAGCAGCGCCACCAGCAGCTCCCGCGGGCCCTTGCGGCCGCGTCCCGCCGTCGGCAGCGCCCGTAGCGTCAGGGTCACGGGGGCGCCCAGCAGCAGGAGGATGGGGGAGACCATGCTGACGACCATGTGCTGCACCATGTGGACGCTGAACATGACCATGCCGTAGTCGTTCAGCGCGGTGCACATCACCAGGGCGATGGACAGCACACCGGCGACGAAGGCGACGATCCGTCCGGCCGACCAGCGGTCGCCGCGCCGCAGCAGTCGTACGACGCCCCAGCCGTAGAGCGCGAGCGCGAGCAGACAGCCGGCCAGGAAGACCGGATCCCCGCTGAACTCGAGCCCCCGGCCGAGGGTGAACGGCGGGAGCTCCGCCGTCATCCCGTGTCCGCCGTGGTCCATCCGTCACTCTCCTGTCGTGCCTGCCGCACGCACCGCGCCGTCGGCAATGTGCCGGTTGGGGCGGGTGCGCCCGCACCAGACTAGAACCGCCCCCGGCCGCGCTCGCGACCGGGGGCGGTTCGAGGGGTGCGATCAGCGCGTCACAGCACGCACTCGGCCTCGACGTAGCGCTCGGAGGGGACGGTCTTGAGGTGCTCGACGGCGGTGGCGAGGGGCACCAGCGTGATGTCGGTGCCGCGCAGCGCCGTCATCATGCCGAAGTCGCCGTTGTGCGCGGCCTCGACCGCGTGCCAGCCGAAGCGGGTGGCCAGCACCCGGTCGTAGGCGGTGGGGGTGCCGCCGCGCTGCACGTGGCCGAGGATGACCGGGCGGGCCTCCTTGCCCAGCCGCTCCTCCAGCTCGATCGAGAGCCGGGTGGCGATGCCGGTGAAGCGCTCGTGGCCGTAGACGTCCTTGACGCCCGACTCGAAGTCCATCGTGCCCTCGCGCGGCTTCGCGCCCTCGGAGACCACGACGATCGCGAACTTCTTGCCCGCGGAGAAGCGCTCGCCGACCCGCTGGGTCAGCTCCGCGACGTCGAAGGGACGCTCGGGCACGACGATCGCGTGCGCGCCGGCCGCCATGCCGGAGTGCAGGGCGATCCAGCCGGTGTGGCGGCCCATGACCTCGACGATGAGCACGCGCTGGTGCGATTCGGCGGTGGTCTTCAGGCGGTCCAGCGCCTCGGTGGCCACCGTCACGGCGGTGTCGAAGCCGAAGGTGACGTCGGTGGAGGCGATGTCGTTGTCGATCGTCTTGGGCACGCCCACGATCGGCAGGCCGTTGTCGGACAGCAGCCGGGCCGCCTTGAGGGTGCCCTCGCCGCCGATCGGGATGATCGCGTCGAGACCCAGGTCGGCGACGTGTCCCTTGGCGCGCTCGACGCCGTCCCGCAGGTGCTCGGGGCGGACCCGGGAGGAGCCGAGGATGGTGCCGCCACGGGCCAGGATGCCGCCGACCGCGTCGAGGTCGAGCTTGCGGTAGTCGCACTCGAGGAGGCCCTTCCACCCGTCGTGGAAACCTATGACCTCGTCCCCGTGGTCGACGACCGCGCGGTGCACGACCGACCGGATGACGGCGTTGAGGCCGGGGCAGTCGCCGCCGCTCGTCAGCACACCAATACGCATTTGCTCGTTACTCCTGAAAGATCGATCCGGGCGCCGGACGCCGTCGTCCGGATGGACCCGCGGCGACGCGCACCGCTGCTCACTACGTTATCGAGCCGGGCGCGGGCGGCGGAAACGCCGCCCGCACTGCGGACACAACCCGGCCCTGGCCCCGTTTCCCCCGGTCGGACCCGCGACGTTGCGGACCTCAGGCGGGCTGGGACGCCGCCGCGATGCGCTCGGCGCGCAGCGCCTCGTACCACTGGTCGTCGACCGGCGGCAGCGCCCTGACGTCCATCGCCAGCTTGATCAGCATGTCCGCGATCTGGGGATTGCGGGCCATGACGGGGCCGTGCATGTAGGTGCCGAAGACGGTGTCGTTGTACGCGCCCTCGGTCCCGTCGCCGGTGCCGTTGCCGTTGCCGAAGCGGGTCCGGGCGAGCGGGCGGGCCTGCTTGCCGACGTGCGTGACGCCCTGGTGGTTCTCGAAGCCGGTCAGCGGGGGCAGACCGAGCGCGGGGTCGATGTCGGCCAGCACGTCGCCGACGCAGCGCTCGCCCTCGCCGCGGACGCTCACGACGTCCAGCAGGCCGAGGCCCGGCTCGGGACGGCCGAGGTCGTTGACGAACTCGTGGCCGATGATCTGGTAGCCGGCGCACACCGAGAAGACGATGGCCCCGTTGTCGACCGCGCGGTTCAGCCCGCCGTCGCGGCGCAGCCGCTCGGCGGCCAGCCGCTGCGGGCGGTCCTCGCCGCCGCCGATGAGGTAGATGTCGCCCGAGGTCGGGATGGGCTGGTCGGACCGGACGTCGATCCGGGTGACCGGCACCCGCCGCTGGCGGGCCCGGCGCTCGGTGACCAGGACGTTGCCCTGGTCGCCGTAGGTGCTCAGCAGGTCGGGGTAGACCCACACCAGACGCAGGCTGGAGTCGCTCACAGCGTGTTCTCCTGTCGAAACGGGTCTTCGGTCAGTTGCCGACGCGGCGGCGCAGGTCCTGGAAGGCGGTGTAGTTGGCGATGGCCTCGATCCGGCCGGCCGGCGAGGTGCGCACCGCCTCGTCGAAGTCCTGGCACACCTCGAACCGCAGCCCCGCCACCTCGAGCCGGACCGCGAGGTCCAGCTTGCGGTCGCCGATGACCCGGATCGGGTGACCGGCCAGGCGGGTGTAGTCCACGTCCCACAGCCAGGAGGTGTCCGTGCCGTCGGCCCCGCGGGCGTTCACCGAGAGGATCACCGGGGTGGGCGGGCCGTCGATCAGCGAGAAGGTCTCCAGCCACCCGGCCGGGTTCTTCGCCAGCAGCAGCCGTACGTCGCGGTCCTGGAAGGACACCACGTCGTAGCGGCCGGCGACGGCCTGCACCTTGTACATCCGCTCCAGGGCGACCTTGGGGTCGACCCCGAACGCGGCCGCCGCGGCGGCCGACACGGCGGCGTTGGACTTGTTGGCACGGCCGGGCAGCTGGAGCTGGATCGGCCACGCGGACCCGTACGGGTCGATCACGTGGTCGCCGGACAACGCCCAGGTCGGCGTCGGGCGGCGGAAACCGCACTCGCCGCAGAACCAGTCCTCGGCCGGCCGCTGCAGGACACCGCCGCAGGAGGGGCAGGACCAGGCGTCGTCCTTCCACTCCTGGCCCGCCGCGACCCAGACGACGGTCGGGCACGAGGAGGCGGCCCAGGTGATCAGCGGGTCGTCGGCGTTGGCGATGATGATGGCGTCCGAGCCGGCCAGGCCCTCGCGCCACTTCTCGGCGAGCATGCGGGTCTCGGCGGCGCGGTCCAGCTGGTCCCGGGAGAGGTTGAGCAGGGCGATGGCCTTGGGCTTGACGTCACGGGCCACGCCGGCCAGGTACTTCTCGTCGACCTCGATCACGCCGTAGCGGGCCTCGGAGCCGCCGGCGAGCGCCGAGGTGATGCCGGCGGGCATGTTGGCGCCCAGGGCGTTGGAGACGACCTCGCCGTTGGCACGCAGCGCCTCGGCGAGCAGCCTCGTCGTGGTGGTCTTGCCGTTGGTGGCCGAAACGAGCACGACGTCGAGATGGGTCGCCAGCCGGGCCAGCAGATCAGGGTCGAGTTTCAGGGCAACCCGGCCGCCGATCACCGACCCGCTGCCGCGCCCCGCCGCACGCGACACTGCCGCCGCGGCCTTGCCCGCCGTCACGGCCAGCTTCGCCCGCGGCGACAGTGGCTCCGCATTGCCTGCCATCGTCTCCACATCCTCCTCGCGTCCGGCCCCGCGCACCTCCCCGGCGGTCGGGCCGGAGTGCGTGCCCCGGGCCGTTGCACCGGCCGGAAGGCATCGGTCGCCGATCAGCCTATCCACTTCCCCCACCGGCGCTGAAACGAGCCGCCCCCGTACGCTGGCCCGCATGCGACACGCCCCCATCCCCGGCAGCTCCGGGACCGTACGCCCGATGCGGCTGCTGGGTGACCCCGGGCTCCGGGAGCCCTGCCGCGACGTGACCGTCTTCGACGCCGAACTCGCCCGTCTCGTCGAGGACTTGTTCGCCACGATGTACGCGCACGACGGGGTGGGGCTGGCCGCGAACCAGATCGGCGTGCCGCTGCGGGTGTTCGTCTTCGACTGCCCGGACGACGAGGACGTCCGGCACCTCGGGTACGTGGTCAACCCCCGCGTCGTGCACAACGACGGGGTCGTGGTGACCGGCGAGGAGGGCTGCCTGTCGCTGCCGGGCGTCCACGCGGGCACCGCCCGGCACGACGAGACCGCCGTCGAGGGCGTCGACGCCGACGGCGCGCCGCTGCGCGTGGAGGGCACCGGCTTCTTCGCCCGCTGCCTCCAGCACGAGTGCGACCACCTCGGCGGCGGCCTCTTCGTCGACCGGCTCACCGGCCTGCGCCGCCGCCGCGCACTGCGCGCCGTCCGCCGGGCCCCCTGGGCGCCCGACAGGGCCTAGAGACGCGGCGCGCCCGGGCGGTCGCCCACGGCGGCGAGGCGGCCCCAGAGCAGGTCCGCGAGGTGGCGGACGAGGACGTCACGGGCGACGGGACGTTCGCCCAGCCACCAGTCCCCGGCCGCGTGCATCATGCCGACGATGCCGTGCCCCCAGACCCGGGCCGCCACCTGGCCCTCCGGGCCGAGGTCGAGGCGCTCGGCGATGACGTCGGCCAGTTCCTCGCCCATGCGGCGCAGCACGGGGGCGGAGTGGCGGCCGATGTCGAAACCGCGGTCGGAGTCCGCGGTGCTCTCGGCGGGGTGCATCAGGAAGCGGTAGACCTGCGGCCGGGCCTCGATGGCCGAGAGATAGGCGTCGAGGGTGGCCTCCACGCGGTCGCGGCGCTCGTTGGGGGCGTCGAGGGCGGCACGCAGATTGGCGAGCAGGGCGTCGGTGTGCCGCTTGGCCAGGGCTCGGTAAAGCCCGCTCTTGTCGCCGAAGTGACGGTACAGAATGGGCTTGGTGATGCCCGCCTCGGCGGCGATGGCGTTCATGGACGCCTCGGGGCCGTCCCGCAGCACGACGCGGTCCGCGGCCTCGAGGAGCTCCCTGCGCCGCTCCTCCGCCGCGGATGGCGTCCGCCGCTCCTGCCGCTGGCTGGTGTCCACCCGAGCCTCCCCGCCCGTTCGAATTTCCTCGCGCCTGCGCAACGTAACACCCCTCGTCCGGTTGACATCCCTTACCAGCCGGTAACACACTGGCGTTACCGCAAGTAACAAGCACGTGGAGGGGACGATGGGCGACTTCTCGCTCGAGCTCAACGACGACCAGAAATCGGTGCGCGACTGGATCCACGGCTTCGCGGCCGACGTCATGCGCCCGGCTGCGGCGGAGTGGGACGAGCGCGAGGAGACCCCCTGGCCGGTGATCCAGGAGGCCGCGAAGATCGGACTCTACTCGCTCGACTTCTACGCCCAGCAGTACTTCGACCCGACCGGCCTCGGCATCCCGATCGCCATGGAGGAGCTCTTCTGGGGCGACGCGGGCATCGGCCTGTCCATCGTCGGCACCGGCCTGGCCGCCGTCGGCGTCCTGGCCAACGGCACCGAGGAGCAGATCGGCACCTGGATCCCCCAGATGTACGGCGACGTCAACGACGTGAAGGTCGCCGCCTTCTGCTCCTCCGAGCCCGACGCGGGTTCCGACGTCGGCTCGATGCGCACCACCGCCGTGTACGACGAGACCAAGGACGAGTGGGTGCTGACCGGCACCAAGACCTGGGCGACCAACGGCGGCATAGCCAACGTCCACGTCGTCGTCGCCGTCGTCGACCCGGAGCTCGGCTCCAAGGGCCACGCCTCCTTCATCGTGCCGCCGGGCACCCCCGGACTCTCCCAGGGGCAGAAGTTCAAGAAGCACGGCATCCGCGCCTCGCACACCGCCGAGGTCGTGCTGGACGGCGTCCGCATCCCCGGGAGTTGCCTGCTCGGCGGCAAGGAGAAGCTCGACGAGCGCCTCGCCAGGGCCCGCGAGCGGGCCAAGGGCGGCGAGCGCGTGAAGAACGCCGCCATGGCGACGTTCGAGGCCTCCCGCCCGGCCGTCGGCGCGATGGCGGTGGGCACCGCCCGCGCCGCGTACGAGGTCGCCCTCGACTACGCCACGACCCGCACCCAGTTCGGCCGCCCCATCATCGACAACCAGGGCGTCGCCTTCCAGTTGGCCGACATGCGCACCCAGATCGACGCGGCCCGCCTGCTGGTCTGGCGCGCCTCCTGGATGGCGATCTCGGGCAAGCCCTTCACCTCCGCCGAGGGCTCGATGTCCAAGCTCTACGCGAGCGAGACGGCGAAGAAGGTCACCGCCCAGGCCATCCAGATCCTCGGCGGCAACGGCTTCACCCGCGAGTACCCGGTGGAGCGCATGCACCGCGACGCCGCCATCTACACCATCTTCGAGGGCACGAGCGAGATCCAGCGCCTCGTCATCGCCCGCACCCTGTCGGGCATGCCGATCCGCTGACGCCCGGCGCGCTCACGCCGCCGTCCCGGTCGACCCGGCCGCCTGCTCGGCGATCGCGAGGACGGCGGCGATGGTGTTCGCCGCGGGCGGGGCGGGCCTCACGGACGCGTCGACGACTTGGAGCCGGTCGACACCGTGCCGCCGCAGGAACCGCCGCAACTCGTCGGCCCCGTGGACGGCCGGCCCCGGCAACACCTCCCCGCCGTACCGGCGGGCCGGCGGAGCCGCTGCGCCGACCGCACGGGCGATGCGCAGCCCGGTCGGCATGCGGTCCACGTCCCGCTCGCCGGCCGGCAGCGCCGGGTCGTTCGCCGGCGGCACCGAGGGGTCGGGCGACTCCAGGCGTACCGAGCGGCGGCTGTACGGGGGTGAGCAGGCCGAACCCGATGGCGCGGCCCCCGGACCGGCTCACCCGGAACGCGCCGGGAGGCGTCAGCGGCGGCGGGAGGGGCGGGTGCGGGGGCGGGGGCGGAGGGCGGTTTCGAGGTCGTCGAGGGTTTCCATGAGCAGTTCGGCGCTGCGGCGGACGATGCGGTCGGCGTCCGAGGGGGGCCATGCGTCGAGCGTGGCGCGGACGGGGGCGAAGTCCGGGGGGCGCCGTTCGCGGACCGCGGTGGCGGCGTCCGCGGTGGCCGTGCGCAGGTGCAGGGCGAAGGGGGCGGCGTCCGGGACCGGGTCGGCGTCGGGGGCCGGGAGGTGGGCCTCCATGAGCATGGGGACGCGGCCCATGGCCGACAGGGCCGCGTCGGCGCCGTCGGCGGCGCGGCGGGACAGGCCGCGGCCGCGGACGGGTTCGGCGTCGGCGCGGGCGACCGCCTGGTCCCAGGCGAGCGCGGCCGCGCGGGCGTCCAGCAGGGCCGTGCGCACGGCCTCGCGCCGTCCCCGGGCGGGGGCGGCATGGGCCTCCATCGCGGCGGCGGC
Source organism: Streptomyces sp. NBC_00510 (assembly GCA_036013505.1). NCBI lineage: Bacteria > Bacillati > Actinomycetota > Actinomycetes > Kitasatosporales > Streptomycetaceae > Streptomyces > Streptomyces sp. NBC_00510. The sequence continues at coordinate 8,145,926 of CP107851.1, forward strand.
GTACCGCCCGGTGGCCTTGATGCGGTCGGCCAGCCGGTTCCGCAGCCGGGGTGTCTCCCAGGCCGGGAAGAGCGCGTACGCGGCCATCGCCAGCATTCCGCCGAGCAGCGTGAGGAGCACGCGGTCGGGCACCGTCTGCGTCCAGCTGGAGCCGGCCATGCCGAGCAGGAAGACCACGTACGCCGACGCGGCCACCTGGGAGACCAGGTAGCCGGTGCGCAGGAGGCCGTACATCAGGGCGACCGACACCACGGCCAGCACGGCGCAGGGGTAGGGCCCCGGGGCGAAGGACTGCATCACGGCGGTCGCCACGGTGACGCCCGCGAGGGTGCCGATGAAGCGGGCCACGCTGCGGCCGTACGTCTGGGAGAAGTCGGGCCGCATCACCAGCACCGAGGTCAGGGGCGCCCAGTAGCCGTGCCCGAGCGGCAGGGCCACGCCCAGGGCGTAGCCCGCGGGGGTGACGGCGGCCAGCCGGACGGCGTGCCGGAAGACGGGCGAGTCGAAACGGGCCTCGCCCCGTACGGTGCGCGTGGCGAGCGGCAGGAGTTCGGCCACGCCGGGGCGACGCAGGTGGGCGGTGTCGCTGCTCACCGAGCCGCCGCGGCCGGTGGCGGAGGAGACCGCCTCGCTGAGCAGCGCGACGAGCCGCAGCGCGGTGCGCCGGGCGGGCCCGGTCAGCCGCTCCTCCGGAACGGGGTCGACGAGCACCACGGCGTCCGCCTCCGGTGGTACGCGCACCGGCTGGGCCTCCCGTACCGCGCGCGCCACCGCGTCCAGCACGGAGGCCGCCGCGGCCAGCAGCTCGCGGGCCCGGTCGCGCTCCGGACCCTCGACGGCGGCGCCGACCGCGGGATCGGCGAGCGAGGCCAGCACGGGACGGATGCGCTCGGCCAGCACCCGCTTGCCGCGCAGCGCCGCCGGGCGCCGCCGCGCCTGCCGGTCGGTGATGACGGCGGCGTTGCGCGCGGTCATCAGCGGCTGGGGGTCGAACGGCGCCACCGGGTCGTGCCGCAGCCGGCGCGCGTAGTCCGCCTCCGCCGCGAAGGCGTCGGCCAGCGCGTCGCGCTGCCGGCCCCAGCGGCGCACCGGGAACAGCACGATCAGCCCCGCCTGCACGACCCCGCCCGCCGCGATGACCAGCGCGTGGCCGAAGGCGCCCAGCACGGAGGTCGGCAGGGTGATCACGACCAGCATGACGGCGACGGTGAGGGACGAGACGATGCCCGCGGTGGGCCCCAGCGCCCAGGCCATGCCCGCCAGGAACGCCCAGACCGCCAGCAGCACCACGAACACCCACCAGTGCGCGCCCGCCAGGTAGCCCAGGAAGGTGCTGACGGCGAGACCGGCACCGGCGACCAGCGCCAGCACCGGCCGGGGCCGCCAACTGCGCTGGAAGGTGGCCATGCCGGAGGCGAAGGCGCCGAAGGCCGAGGACGCGGCCACCGAGGGGCCGGCCAGCCACAGCGAGAGGCCGATGACGATGGCGACGCCCGCGGCGGCGCGCAGCGCGACGAGCGGTTCCAGCCCGGCGCGCTCGATCCGCAGCCCTTCGCGGGCACTGCGGCGCAGGGCGCGCAACCAGGTCATGAGCCTGAGGATAGGACGGGTAGGACGAGGAGGGCCGGGTAAGCGCAGCGCAAGATCCGTTCCGGCGAGTCCCAGGAGGCAGACCGCCATGACCGCCCCAGCACGCCGGGCCACCGTGCCGCCCGTGCCGCCCGCCCCGAGCCCGGTGCCGCCCTTCCCGCCCGACCCCGTACCGCCCGCCCCGCATCCGGTCCCCGGACCGACCCCCGACCCCGTGCCCGCGCCGCCCCCGCAGCCGGAGCCCGAGCCCGAACCCCAGCCGGCGCCGCAACCTCTGTAATGCCTGGTCAAGGCCGTGAAGCGAGCTGTCCCTGTCCCGGTGGGCGTCGCGTCTGGTTCAATGGGTGCCATGGCCAGCCTCACTGACACCGCGACAGGTCGCAGCGACCTCGAGCCGTTCTGGCCGTCCAGGCAGGAGTACCAGTTCGACCGGGAGTGTTGTCGCGCGGTCCCCGCGCGGACCCCGGCCCACAGCTGACGCCGTCCCCCGGTCGCCGCCCGCTGCCGGCCTCCCGGCGGTCCCGCGCAATACGTCGTCCCACGACCCTTCGCGCGAGAGCCGAGACCTCCATGTCCTCCAGCACCCAGTCCTTGCCCCTGCCCGCCGCGGGCCGCCAGCACCTGCGCGCCGTCCGCACCGGCGACGTCCCGCCGGTGCCGGACTTCCTCCCGCCCGGCGCGACCTGGCTGCCCGCCCCCGGCCACCTGATGCCCACGGGCGTCGGCGGGCCGCCGATGGTCGGCTACCTCGTCCTCGTCCCCGTCGAGGGACAGGCGGTGCCCCCGTCCCCGGCATCCGCCGACCTGCCGGTCACCGTCGACGGCGAGCGCCGCGTCGCCCAGGTGCGGGGCCGCGCACTCGACCTCACCTACCTGGAGTTCGAGCTGCTCGCCCACCTGGTGGCGCACCCGCACCGCGTGCACACCCGCGACCAGCTCGTCACCACGGTCTGGGGGTACGGCCACGTCGGGGACGGACGCACCGTCGACGTCCACATCGCCCGGCTGCGCCGCAAGCTCGGCCCCGAACACCGCGGCAGCATCGTGACCGTGCGCCGGGTCGGCTACAAGTACGCGCCGCCGGCCGCCCGCTGAGCCGTCCGGCGGACGGCGGAGGGGGGCCGGGCGGCGGCCGGGAGCGTTCCCGGAACCGGCGGAAACCCGGCTCTCCCACGGGTCCCGTCTGTAGCATGTCCCCCTACCGGACTATGGGTACGCTGTCACCGTTCCGGTGCGGCTCGACGCAGCGGGGAGCAGGTCCGGAGGGCGTGATGGCTGAGTCTCGGGAGTGGGCGCCCCCTGCGCCCGCGACGGTCGCCTGGCCGGCTCCCGCCGCCGCCCACATGTCGCTCAACGACGTCGGCGGCTTCGACTGGGACCTCGACCGCGACCGCATGCACCTCGACGAACACGCCCTGCGGACCGTCGACCTGCGCCCGCAGGACTTCGACGGCGATCCGAAGGCGCTGTTCTCCCGGCTGGCGCCCGACGAGGCCGGCGACGTCACCCGGACGATCACCCAGGCCCTCGGCGAGGGCCACTCCTCCTTCCGCGCCTTCAGCCGGCTCACCCGGCGCGACGGCCGCCGCGGCTGGATCCGTTTCCAGGGCCGCATCGTCCGCGACGGCACCGGCCGGGCGAACCGGGTGATCGGCATCGTCAGCGACGCCACCGACGAACTCGCCCAGGCGGCGGAGTGCCTGCGCGCGGACGAGGACCACCCGACCGAGAGCAACCTGGTCATGGAGGTCACCGCGTCGCTGGCCCGGGCCGTGACCGTGCGCGACGTGACCGCGGCCCTCACCGGGAACCCCAGGATGGACCGGCTCGGCATAGCCAGCCTCTTCCTCGGGCAGGTCGAGGCCGGCCGGGTCCACGTGGTGAGCGACGCCAAGGCCAGCAGTTGGGTGCCGTCGCTGCAGTACACGCGGATCGAGGACGAGTTCCCGATGAGCGAGGTCGTACGGACCCTCGTCCCGCGCTTCATCACCTCCGGCGAGGAGTTCGCCCGGCGCTACCCCAAGTTGTGGCCGCACATCGAACCGCTCGGCGCCTCCGCCGCCGCGTACCTCCCGCTGATCGCCCAGGGCCAGCCCATCGGCGCCCTGGGCCTGCTGTACCGGCACAAGCAGGGTTTCTCCCCGCAGGAGCGCCACCTGCTGATCGCGCTCAGCGGCAGCATCGCGCAGAGCCTGCAGCGCGCCATCCTCTTCGACCAGGAGCACGACATCGCGCAGGGTCTGCAGACCGCGATGCTGCCCCGCACCATCCCGCGCATCCCCGGCACCGAGATAGCGGTGCGCTACCGCTCCGCGCGGCTGGCCCGGGACATCGGCGGCGACTGGTACGACGTCGTGGCGATGCCCGGCGGCCGGGTCGCCGTCATCATCGGCGACGTCCAGGGCCACGACACCCACGCCACGGCCGTCATGGGCCAGTTGCGGATCGCGTTGCGCGCCTACGCCGGCGAGGGCCACCCGCCCGCCAGCGTCATGGCGCGGGCCTCGGCCTTCCTGTACGAGCTCGACACCGACCGTTTCGCCACCTGCCTGTACGCGCAGGTCGACCCGGCCACCGGGTCCGCCCTGCTGGTGCGGGCGGGCCACATCGACCCGCTGGTCCGGCAGGCCGACGGCACCGTGCGCGTGCTGCCCACCGCGGGCGGGCTGCCGCTGGGCCTGTCCGCCCAGTTCGGCAGGCCCGACTACCCGGTCACCCCCGCCGAACTCGGCCCCGGCGACACCCTCCTGATGTTCAGTGACGGACTCGTCGAGCGGCCCGGCGCCGACCTCGACGTCGGCGTGCGGCGGCTGTCCGGGGCACTGGGCGAAGGCCCGCGCGAGGTCGGGGACCTCGCCGACCACCTCACCGCCGTCATGGGCGAGCAGGCCACCGACGACGACATGGCCCTGCTGCTGCTCCGGCGCGACAGCGACGCCTCCCCGCACCCGCCGCACCGGCTGCACCGGCACATCGCCCCCGGCGACCCCGAGGCACTCTCCGAGGCCCGGGCCATGGTCCGTGACGCCATGGCGGGCTGGGGCCTGCGCGACCGGGTGGACGAGGCCGAACTCGCCGCCGGCGAGCTGATCACCAACGCGCTGGTGCACACCGACGGCGGCGCCGTGCTCACCCTGCGCATGCTCCCCGACGCGTCCCTGGCCCACGCCACGCCGGACGCCACCCGGCGGCTGCGCATCGAGGTGCACGACCTCGCGGCGAACTGGCCGCGCCGGCGCCGACCCGGCGACGGCGAGGTGTCCGGGCGCGGTCTGCTGCTGGTCGACCGGCTCGCCGACGCGTGGGGTGTGGAGCCGCACGGTTCGGGCAAGGCAGTGTGGTGCGAATTCCGCGACCGCAGGAGCGGTTCGGAGCCCCTCGGGCACTGACGGTGAGGGTCCGCCGGCATACCGTTCGCGCCGGTCACGCACCCTGGATTCACCCGGACGGCTCACCCGCCACGACACACCGCCCGATTGGACGCAGGCTGTCGGTGAGGAGCCAAGAAGCCACTCTGCTCACATGCTGGCCGCGCCGGCACCGGGGAGGTCTGCGATGCCGACGGTGTCTACGAGCGTGATCGTCACCCGTACCGTGGAAGAGGTCTTCACCTTCCTTGCCGACGCCCGCAACCTCGCGTCGTGGAACTCCGGTATCGCCGCCGTGGCGGCGGACGCCGTACCCCCCGGCGAGCGGGCCGTCTACCGTTACCACTATCCGGGCCGCCACCGGGAGCACCGGCTGGAATGCTCGGTCTACCAGCCCTGCCGGCGGATCGCCTACCGCGGCCGGCGGATGTGGAGCCCGCTGGGCACCCAGACGCCCGAGTTCGCGTTCCGGATGCTGCCGCACTCGCGGGGCGCGTTCGTCCAGCTCCAGGTCACCTGCCAGCTCGGCGGCGGCATGCTGCTGCTGAGCCCCTTCCTGGGCTGGGCCTGGCGCCGCGACCTCCCGGAGGACGCGCGCCGGCTGCGCGAGGCCCTCGGCGACCACACCGTGGCGCCGCCCCTGCTGCCGCCTCCGCCACCACCTGCGGCGATGGGGCCGCTCAGGGCGGCCCAGGCCCGGGCACCGGCGGGCGAGGTCGTCGGAGCCGTTCCCGCGCCGCCGGCCAGGGGGCTGCGCCGTGCGATGGCCCGTGTAGCAGGTCAGGGCCGGATCGGCACGGGCAGCTGACGGATCCGCTGGAATCCCGGCCGCCCGGCCGGTTCGCTGACAGGCTGGACGCCGTACGTGCCCCCCGCACCACAGCACAGAGAGGAACCGCAGATGGCGGAGCAGGCCCGCATCGGCGTCACCGGACTCGCGGTCATGGGCCGCAACCTGGCCCGGAACCTCGCGCGGCACGGCCACCCGGTGGCCTTGTACAACCGCACCCCGGCCAGGACGCGCTCCCTCGTGGAGGAGTTCGGCGGCGAGGGCGAGTTCCATCCGGCGGAGTCCCTCAAGGAGTTCGTCGACTCACTCGAACGGCCCCGGCGCATCATCATCATGGTCAAGGCCGGTGCCCCCACCGACGCCGTGATCGACGAGCTGGTGCCGCTGCTGGAGCCCGGCGACATGGTCGTCGACGGCGGCAACGCCGACTACCGCGACACCCGGCGCCGGGAGAAGGCGCTGCGCGAACAGGGTCTGCACTTCGTCGGCACCGGGATCTCCGGCGGCGAGGAGGGCGCCCTCAACGGTCCCTCGATCATGCCGGGCGGCTCCGTGGAGTCGTACGAGTCGCTCGGCCCGATCCTCGAGGACATCGCCGCCAAGGTCGACGGGGTGCCCTGCTGCACCCACGTGGGCCCGGACGGTGCCGGGCACTTCGTCAAGATGGTCCACAACGGCATCGAGTACTCCGACATGCAGCTCATCGCCGAGGCCTACGACCTGCTGCGGCACGCCGCGGGCAAGCGGCCGGGCGAGATCGCGGAGATCTTCCGCACCTGGAACTCCGGCCGCCTGGAGTCGTACCTCGTCGAGATCACCGCGGAGGTGCTGGCCCACACGGACGCCGACACCGGCAAGCCGTTCGTCGACGTGGTGCTGGACCAGGCCGGCCAGAAGGGCACCGGCAGCTGGACGGTGCAGAACGCCCTGGAGTTCGGCGTCCCCGTCTCCGGCATCGCCGAGGCGGTCTTCGCACGGTCGCTGTCGGGCAGCGCGGAGCTGCGGGCCGCCTCGCGCGGACTGCCCGGACCGGCGGAGACCTGGCTGGACAGCGCGGCGGGCGACCGCTTCGCGGACGACGTCGAGCAGGCGCTGTACGCCTCCAAGATCGTCGCCTACGCCCAGGGGTTCAACCTGATCCAGGCGGGCAGCAACGAGTTCGGCTGGGACATCGACGCGGGCTCGATGGCGACGATCTGGCGCGGCGGCTGCATCATCCGGGCGCGCTTCCTCAACCGCATCAAGGAGGCGTTCGACTCCGAGCCGGGCCGTCCCACCCTGCTGACGGACGCGCACTTCGCCGAGGCACTCGGCAACGCCCAGGCGGCATGGCGGCGGGTCGTCTCCACGGCGGCACAACTCGGCGTGCCCGCGCCGGGGTTCTCCGCGGCGCTGGCGTACTACGACGCCCTGCGGGCGGAGCGGCTGCCCGCCGCGCTCATCCAGGGGCAGCGCGACTTCTTCGGCGCCCACACCTACAAGCGGGTGGACAAGCCCGGCTCCTTCCACACGCTCTGGGGCGGCGACCGCTCGGAGAACCCGGCCGACTGACGCCGGCTGACGCCTGATGTCGCGTGGGCCCGGTCACGGCCGGGCCTACGCGGCGACCGGTGGGGTGATCACCTGCTCCGCCCAGACCGTCTTGCCGGTCTCGGTGTAGCGGGTGCCCTGGGCGTCGGTGAGCTGGGCGACGATGGACAGCCCCCGGCCGTCCTGGTCGCTGGGCGCCGCGTGGCGCGGGTGCGGGGCGGCGCTGCAGGAGTCCGACACCTCGCAGACCAGGACCCGGTCGCGGATGATCCGCAGCCGGATCGGCCCCGTGGAGTACCGGATGGCGTTGGTGACGAGTTCGCTGACGACCAGGGTGGTGGTGAAGGACAGCTCCGGGAGCTTCCAGTCGGTCAGCAGCCGGTCCGTCCAGGCCCGTGCCTCGGCCACCGCCGCGGGGTCGTTGGACACCTCGCGGGTGGCGACGTCGCCGGCGTCCAGGGCGCGGGTGCGGGCGGCGAGGAGCACCGGCTCCGAGCCGGGCGCGGCGGTGCGCAGGACGCCGTCCAGCACCGTCGCCGGCTCGGCCGCCTCCTCGCCGCCGGCGGGCAGCACGCGCAGCCCGGTGACCTGGCCGGCGCCCTCCGAGCCGACGGGGAGCCCGTCCGTGCCGCAGCTCAGCAGCAGCACGCTGCCGGGCGGCACGTCGCACTCGGTGACCTCCGGCTCGCCGGGCACGGGAGCGGCCTCCTCCGCCGCATCCAGGGGTGTGGCGGGCAGCGCCTGGGCGGGGTAGCCGCCGCACGCCACGGTGCAGCGGCAGGCCACCGGGTCGTAGACGACGATCAGGCACCGGTCGGCCTCGTCGGCGACGGGGGTCGCGGTGGGCCGGTGGAGCCGGGAGATGACCTCGCCAGGGCTCATGTCGAGCAGTATCAGCGCCCGGACCGCGGCCTTGAGCTGGCTCATCGCCGTCGCCGCGGGGACGCCCTGCCCGCGTACCGAACCGGTCACCAGGGCCACCCGGGCGCTGGGCAGCGGGATGACGTCCACCCAGGCCCCCGGGGCCGCGGCAGGCGGCAGATGCCCCTGGGGATCCTCGATCGCGGTGACCCGCGGCCCCTGCGGCGCCAGCAGGGCCTGCTGCAGGATCCGTCCGGCGGCGTTCTGGACCAGGCGCCGGCGGGCACCGTCCAGCAGCCGGGCGGCCCTGCGGGCCAGACGGCCGGCCGCCATCAGGTCGGCCCGGGAGAAGGAGGGGGAGCCCGTCGTCCGGTAGAAGGCCGCGACCCCCAGGACGACACCGCCGACGTCCAGCGGCATCACGAGCAGGGAGTGCGTGCCGGTGATCCGCAGCAGGGGGGCGCGCACCGGGTCGCGGGCGAGCCACCCCGTCTGCGGGCGGAGGTTCATCACCAGGTGCGGCCGCAGGTCGGTCAGCGACGCGTGGTACGGAGTCCTGGGCGGCAGGCTGCTGACGTCGCCGACCTCGTAGGCGCGCGGGATCGCGGTGCCCCGGGCCGCCCGGAAGGCCGCCCGGCGGAAGGTGAGTCCGGTGGCGGGCAGTCCGGAGATGGCGGCCTGCTCCGAGACGGTGGCGTCCGAGACCTCGACGGCGGCGAAGTCGGCCACGGTGGGCACGGCTGAATCCACGAGCTGCTGGGCTGCGTCGTAGGACCACGGCCGGTCCACAGGGCCGGCCTGGGGCGGGAGGGTGGCACAGAGCATGACGGTCGCCTCGGGTGAGGTCGGGGTCGGCGGAGTGTTTGGTAGGCATTTCAAACACTTGTCTTCTGCCTTCGAGGTTGCCTCTCCGGCCGGGCGAACGCATCCCCGTCGATCCGCAGAGGTCATCCGGGATTTCCCGCAGAGGTGACTGCGGGTTTCCCGCAACACCGGCGGCGCGGGCTGCCCGCCGCGCGCGCCCGATCTACCGTGTGTGCTATGGACGTCCTCAGCCGCCCCGACGGCAGGCAGCCGCACCCGGTCATCTCGGTCGTACTCGCCGACGACCACCTGGTGGTGCGCGCGGGCATGCGGCTGCTGATGGCCGCCGACCCGGCCTTCGAGATCGTCGCCGAGACCTCCACCGTTCCGGAGACCATGGAAGCCGTCCGGCGCCACCACCCGAGGGTGCTCGTCCTGGACCTGACCATGTCGGGCAGGTCCAGCCTGCCGACGATCCCGGCACTGCTGACCGAGTCGCCGAGGACCCGCATCCTGGTGCTGACCATGCAGGAGGACCCGGCGTTCGCCCGGGAGGCGCTGCGCACGGGGGCGGCCGGCTACCTGCTGAAGGAGGCCGCCGCCGAGGAACTGCTCGCCGCCGCCCACCAGGTCGCCGGTGGCGCCACCTATGTGCAGCCCTCGCTGGGGGCGCGGCTGGCCGTCGAGGACCTGGACCTGGCGGAACGGCACCACGAGGAGCCGCTCACCGACCGGGAGGCGCAGGTGCTGACCCTGCTGGCGCTGGGGCACACCAACCAGGAGATCGCCCGGCGCCTGTTCGTCTCCGTACGGACGGTGGAGACCCACCGGTCACGGCTGCGGGACAAGCTCGGCAAGGACAGCCGGGCCGAGTTGATCGCCGCGGCCAGAGAGCGCGGGCTGGTGGCATGACGCCGTCCGGCCCTGGAAGGACCGGGACGCGCCTGGCCCTGGAGGGGCTGGGCACCTGCCTCCTGGCGGCGGCGACCGTCATGGAGGTCACCGACCGCTCGCAGGGCTGGGAGCTCGTCCTCGCCCTCGCGGCGGCCGTCTGTTATGTGCTGCTCACCCCCCTGGTGGCGCCGCGGCAGCGGCTGTGGCTGGTGGTGGCCATCGCCTTCGCGCTGATGCTGACGGTGGCCGGGACGGTCCGCGTCGCCCAGCAGCCCTCGCTGAACGTCCTGCACGTGCTGCCGCTGCTGCTGGTCGCCTACGCGCTCTTCGCCGTGCGTTCCTCGGCGCGCCGGGATGCGAGGCTGCGCCGCGAGCGCGTCAGGGCCCGGCACGACGGCGAGGAGCGCGAGCGCCGCCGCTGGGCGCGTGAGCTGCACGACGACACCCTGCAGGAACTGGGGGCGGTCCAGGTAGTGCTGTCCACCGCCGCCGCGGACGGGCGGCCGGAGGCCATGCGGGAGGCCATCGACCAGGCACGGGGCCTCGTCGGCAACCAGATCGCCTCGCTGCGGCACCTGATCGTCGACCTGCGTCCGGTGGTCCTGGACGAGCTGGGGCTGCGCCCGGCGCTGCAGGCGCTGTGCCGGCGTTCCTTCGAGACGTACGGCATCCGCACCGAGTTGCGGCTCGGCGCGCACGCGGACACCGTCGGCGGCCTGCTCACCGCCGAGACGCAGGCGCAGATGTACCGGATCGTCCAGGAGGCGATCACCAACGCCGTGAAGCACGCCGAGCCGACCCGCGTCGTGGTCAGCCTGGAGAGCGACCAGCGCTCCGTGCACGTGGCGATCACCGACAACGGGCACGGCATGGCCGCGGCGACCGCCGCGGGCCGCGGCACCTTCCGCGCCGCGGAGCCGCCGTCGCCGCAGACCCGGGGCATGGGCCTGTCCGCGATGCGCGAGCGCGCCGAGCTCATCGACGCCCGGCTCGCCGTCCGCAGCGCCCCGGGCGAGGGCACGACCGTCGACCTGCGGGTGCCGTGCGAGCCGCGCGAGGTGTCCGGCGAGGGGTGAACACGGGCCGCCTGCGCGGGCGGGGACCTCGACCGGCAGTATGGGGGCGTGCGACTGACGCCTGTGACCTGGGAACGGCTGACCGAGGCCGTCGTGGACCGCGTGCTGGAGCTGAAGCCCGACGACGGCGGCGAGCGTCCCAGGGTCGCCATCGACGGGGCCCCGGCCGCGCGCCCGGACGTGCTGGGGGAGGCGCTGGCACAGGCGCTGCGGCTCAGGGGCCGGCCGGTCGTCCGGGTGCGGGCACAGACCTACTGGCGGCCCGCCTCGCAGCGCTACGAACCGGGGCGCCACGACTCCGACGCCTACTACGAGCGCTGGCTGGACAACGGGGCCCTGTGGCGGGAGGTCTTCGACCCGCTCGCGCCCGGAGGCACCGGGCGGGTGCTGCCCTCGTTGCGGGACCCGGTGACCGACCGCGCGACGCGGGCCGGGTACGAGGAACTCCCGCCCGGGGGCGTGCTGTTGCTGGAGGGCGCGCTCCTGCAGGGCTACGGCTTCCCCTTCGACCTCTGCATCCACCTGCGGATGTCGGGGGCGGCCCTGGCTCGCCGCACACCGGAGGACGAGCGATGGACGCTCCCGGCGTACGCCCGCTACGAGCAGGAGACGGCGCCCGGCGAGAGCGCGGACGTCCTGGTGCACACCGACGACCCGCGGCACCCGGCCTGGACCGGGTGACCCGGCGGCCCTTGCCGCCGCACCGCGGTGACCGTTAGCGTCGCGGACCACCATGACTGTCGCCATCGCTCCGCTGACCACCGAGCACGTCCCCGAGGCAGCGGCCCTCCTCGACCGCTGGCACGCCAGGGCCCGCAAGGCGCTGCCCCACCAGTCCGGCCGGACCACCGCGCCGCCGCCGGGGGAGGAGCTGCTGGGCAAGATCCTGGCCGAGCCGCGCGTGGAGGCCGTCCTCGCCCGAGGCGGTGACGGGGCGCTCACCGGCTACCTCGCCGCGACCCCGCTCGACCTCGCGGAGGACGACCGGGCGGGCTTGCGCGTCCATCCGCGCTCCGCGCTGGTCTCGTACGGAGGGCACGCGCTGCGCGGCGGCCGGGACGGGGTGCGGGAGGACGTGCTGCGCGGGCTGTACGCGGCGGTGGCCGCGCGCCTGGTCGCGGAGCGCCGGCCGGTGCACTACGTGGACCTGCCCGCCGACGAGGCGGTCGCCTCGGCCTGGTTCCGTACCGGCTTCGGTCTGGAGCGGGTGCGGGGCCTGATGGCGGTGCGGCCGCGCGGACGGCAGCCGCGCGGTGTGGACGCGCTGTCGGTGCGCCGCGCGGGGCCCGGCGACCTGGACCGGATCGGGCGGATGGCGGTGGAGGCGGCACGCGCGGACCGCGGGACGGCGGTGTTCCGGCCGCAGCCCGAGGGGGCGTTGGCGAGACTGCGGACGCACTACGCGACCGCCCTGGCCGACGCGCGCTGCGGGGCGTGGGTCGCCGCCCGCAGGGGCGAGGAGATCGGCATGGTGGTACTGACACCGGCCGCGCCGGGCCCCGTCGTGCCCGACGGGTGCGTGGAACTGGTCGAGGCGTACGTGACCCAGGCCGCGCGGGGCGAGGGCATCAGCCGGGTGCTGCTCGCGACGGCGCTGGCGTGGGCGTACGACAGCGGCTACCGGCACATCACGGCCAGCTGGCCGGCGGGCTCGCCGGTGTCGGCGGCGCACTGGCCGGAGGTGGGCTTCCGGCCGGTGGCGTACCGGCTGCAACGGGTGCTGGACCCACGAATGTGCGGGGCACCACAACGTTGACAAGTTTGAGTGGCACGAAGCACTCCTCTTTCACTGTTAAACTAGTTTCAGATCGCCCGGCGGACCCAGGAGCGTCCGCGGCGAACCCCCAGCTGCCCCGGCCAGATCCCCCCGTCCTGGCCGGGGCTTTCCCTTTGTTTTTGGTCTAGACATGACCAACTCATGGGAGTACCTTCGCTGTTGGTCTAGACCTAGTGCCTGCGGGCTGCGCACTGCTCTCAGAACTCCCCCACGTTCTCCGAGGAGCGAAGCATGCACAGGAAATTCGGCGCCGCCGTCGTCGGCCTGGGCCTCGTCGGGCTGTCCTTGCTCGGCACCGGCAGCGCCTGGAGCCACGGCTACACCGACGCCCCCATCAGCCGTCAGAAGCTCTGCGCCAACGGCACCGTGACCAACTGCGGCGACATCCAGTGGGAGCCGCAGAGCGTCGAGGGCCCCAAGGGCTTCCCGTCCTCCGGCCCGTCCGACGGCACCCTCTGTGCCGGCGGCAACAGCCGGTTCGCCCAGCTCGACAACCCGCGCGGCGGCACCGGCTGGCCCACCACGAAGGTGACGTCAGGTCAGAACTACAGCTTCCGCTGGCAGTTCACCGCCTCGCACGCGACCAGCGACTTCAGGTACTACATCACCAAGCAGGGCTTCGACCCCAGCCGGCCGCTCACCCGCTCCGCGCTGACCCTCACACCGTTCCTGACCGTCAACTACAACGGCGCCCGGCCGCCCGCCACCGTCACCCACCAGGGCACCATGCCCAGCAGGACCGGACGGCACATCATCCTGGCCGTCTGGTCCGTGGCGGACACCGGCAACGCCTTCTACGCCTGCTCCGACGTGCAGTTCTGACCCTCCGCAGCGGGCCGGCGGCCGAGCAGCCGCTCCCGCACGGCGTCGGCGGCACCGCCGCCGGCGCCCGACCGCTCCGTGCCGCCCACGCCGTCCGTGCCGCCGGTGCGGGCGGCACGGACCCGTGTCCCGCCATCCACCACCAGCTCGGCGCCCGTGATCCAAGCCGCCTCGTCGGAGGCGAGCCAGCGCACGGCCCGGGCCACGTCGCCGGGTTCGCCGATCCGTCCCATCGGCAGCCCGGCGGCGATCGCGCGCTCGGCGTCCTGCCACACGAAGCGCGCCATCTCGGTGCGCACCAGGCCGGGGGAGACCGCGTTGACCCGCACCGCCGGGCCGAGTTCGCCCGCGAGCTGCGCCGTCAGGTGCAGCAGCGCCGCCTTGCTGGTGCCGTAGGCGCCGACGTTCGGCCCGACGTGCCCGGCCCCCTCGGTGCAGACGTTGACCACCGCGCCGCCGTGCTCGCGCATCCAGACCCGCCACGCCAGCTGGGTCAGCCGCAGGGGCGCCTCGACGTTGACCGCGAACGCGGCCCGCCACTGGTCCGGGTCGGCCTCCACCAGCGGACCGTACGGAAGGTTGGTGGCGGCGTTGTTGACCAGGACGTCCAGGCCGCCGAGCGCGCGCACCGCGAGCGCCGCGCACTCCGCGAGGTGGCCGGAGTCGGCGACCGTCCCGGCCAGGGTGGCCACGGTGTGCCCGGCGGAGCGCAGCCGCCCGGCCGCCGCCTCCAGCCGGACCGGGTCGCGGGCGGTCAGCAGGACGCGCGCGCCCGCGGCGGCCAGTTCCGCGGCGACGGCCAGGCCGATCCCGCCGGACGCGCCGGTGACCAGCGCCGCGCGTCCGGCGAGGGGGAGGGGTTCCGCCATGGGATGACACTGCCATGACGGACCGTCAGTTTCCAGGGTGCCGGCGACCTGAGGGCAGGGGCGCGGCGGTCAGGGAGTCAGCGGGTCAGCGGGTCAGGGGGTCAGGGGGTCAGCGTCCACTTCTGGTTGGCGCCGCCGGTGCAGGTCCACAACTGGAGCCGGGTGCCGTTGGCGGAGTTGTTGCCGGTGACGTCCAGGCACTTGTTCGCCTGCGGGTTGACGATGTCGCGCGCACCGGAGAGGACCCACTTCTGGTTGGTGCCGCCGCCGCAGTCCCACAGCTGCAGCTGGGATCCGTCGGCGGTGCCGAAGTCCTTGACGTCCAGGCACTTGCCCAGGGCGCGCAGGGTGCCGTCGGAGGCCGCGGTCCACTGCTGGGCGGCGGTGCCGTTGCAGTCGTAGAGCTGGACGGGGGTGCCGTTGGCGGGGTTGGCCCCGGCGACGTCGACGCACTTGCCGGCCAGGCCCGTGATGCGGCCCGTCGTGCCGCCCCCGCCCCCGCTGTCGGAGGTGGTGACGCGGACGTAGTCGACGACCAGCTGCTGCGGGAAGGCGGTGCTGCCGTCGGGGTCGCCCGGCCAGTAGCCGCCCACCGCGAGGTTGAGGATGACGAAGAACGGCTTGTTGAACACCCACGGGCGGCCGCCGAGGTCGGCGGGGGTGCGCCGCTGGTAGACGGTGCCGTCGACGGACCAGCTGATGGCGTCCGGGCTCCAGTCGACGGCGAAGGTGTGGAACGCGTCGGCGAAGGCCTGGCCGCCCGGCAGGGTGTAGCCCGCCCCGATGCCGCCGGAGCCGAAGTAGTCCGGGCCGTGGATCGTGCCGTGGACGGTGCCGGGCTCGAAGCCGACGTTCTCCATGATGTCGATCTCGCCGCTGGCGGGCCAGCCGACGTCGCCGATGTCGTTGCCCAGCATCCAGAACGCGGGCCACATGCCCTGGCCGCGCGGGATCTTCATCCGGGTCTCGACGTGGCCGTAGGTGGTGGTGAAGCGGCCCGAGGTGTTGAGCCGGGCGGAGGTGTACTGGCAACTGCCGTACCAGCACTGGTAACCGGCGGGGTTCTCCCTGCGGGCGGTGATGACGAGGTGGCCCTGGCCGTCGAGGGCCGCGTTGCGGTTCCCGGCGGTGTAGTACTGCCGTTCGTGGTTGTTGACGTTGTCACCGGTCTCGATCTGCCACTTGCCACCGTCGACGGCGCTGCCGGCCGCGCCGTCGAACTCGTCGGCGAAGGTGGTGACGGCGGCGGTGGCGGCGGGGGCCGCGGGGAGGGGGCGGTCGGCGGGACCGGTGGTGGTGAGGGCGGCGAGGGCGAGGAGTCCGGCGGTGGCGGCGGTGAGCAGGCCGCGGGCGCGCACGCGTCGGCGCGGGCGGGGGCGTGGGGGGAGTGCCTTCACAGGGGCGCTGCCTTTCGGGGCGGTCGTGGGGGGTGACGGACGGAGGGCCGGGCACGATAGTCATGCACCTGACATTTCTTGAACCCTCGTGCGTGGGGGCGCGGGATTCCCGTCCGTATGCGTTCAAGGCTTAGTTCACGCCGTGATTGAACTGCCGCCCCCAGGCGCCGTCAAGAGGTCTGGACCAAGAAGGGCGGGCGGGCCCGCGCGGAGTCCCGCCCGGTCCCGCCCGCCCCTGCCGGCGCCGCGACGCGTCACGTACCGGGCTTGCGCCCGTACACATACACGTCGTCACCGTTCTTCAGCAGGCTCCAGTACTTCTTGGCGTCCCCGCTGCGCATGTTCACGCAGCCGTGCGACCCCGGCGGCGACCACACGCTGCCCGCGATCGAGTGGAACGCCTGCCCGCCGTCGAAGAACTGGCTGTAGGGCATGGCCACGTTGTAGAGCGTCGACCAGTGGTCCTTGTGGCGCCAGTAGATCTTCTTGGACCCGGTGCGCGTCTCGTAGCCGTTGCGGCCCGTCCGCACCGGGACCGGCCCGAACGTGAGCTTCTTGCCGTCCTGTATCCAGCTCAGCTGCCGCGTGAGGTCCACGCACGCGATCCGCCCCTTGTTCGTGGGGCACTTGCCGGCCTTGTTGGGATTGCTGCCCGCGGCCTTCTGGGCGTTCATGATCTTCATGACGCCCCAGGTCACCGGGCCCGCGTAGCCGATGTTCGGGGATATCCCGTTCTTCGTCTGGAAGGCGCGTATCGCCTTGCAGTCGGCCGCCGACTGCTTCCCGTCCACCGGCCGCCCCAGGAACTTCTCCACTTGCTTCTGGTACGGCCCCTTGCTCGTCGTGCACGACGACGCGGCCTGCGCCGTGCCGCCCCCCGCCACGACCGGTGTCACGGCCATCACCGCCACCGCGAGGGCGGCCCCCGCCCGTCGTCCCGCTGACGCTCCCGCTCTCATCGCATCCCCTTCCCCGGTGAGGCCGTCGCGTGACGACCTCACCCCCTAGGACAACCGGGAGGCACCAGAGGTTGCGGAACGACCGGTACGGGAAAGGGAAGTGGCGGACCGTCAGCCGCGCGCGGCGCCGTCCAGGGCCTCGCGGACGATGCGCACGGCCTCCTCCGTGTCGGCCCGCGACACGTCCAGGTGGAAGACGAAGCGCAGCCGCCCGGGGTAGCCGGCGCAGTGCAGCCCGCGCCGCGCGAGGCGCTCCTGCACCTCCTCGGCGGACAGCCCCGGCGCCGGCTCGGCGAAGACCATGTTGGTCTGCGAGTCGCCCACGACCAGACCCGGCACGCCCTTGATCCCCTCCGCGAACAGCGCCGCGTTCGCGTGGTCCTCGGCGAGCCGCGCCACCTGGTGCTCCAGCGCGTACAGCGCGCCCGCCGCAACGATGCCCGCCTGCCGCATCCCGCCGCCGAGCGCCTTGCGCCAGCGCAGCGCCCGCGCCACGAACTCCCGGCTGCCCAGCAGCGCGGAGCCGACCGGTGCGCCCAGACCCTTGCTGAAGCAGACCGAGACGCTGTCGAAGTGGCCGGCGATCAGCCGCGCCTGCTCGTACGGGTCGCCGCCCGCGGCAACCGCCGCGTTGAACAGCCGGGCCCCGTCGAGGTGCGTGGCGAGCCCGTGCTCACGCGCCAGCCCGGTCGCGGCCCGCAGGTAGTCCGTGGGGACGACCCGGCCGCCGATGGTGTTCTCCAGGCACAGCAGCCGGGTGCGCGGGAAGTGCGGGTCGTCGGGCTTCACCGCGGCCGCGATGTCGGCCGGGTCCAGCGTCCCGTCCGCCCGGTGGGGCAGCGGCTGCGGCTGGATCCCGCCGAGCACGGCACCGCCGCCGCCCTCCCAGCGGTACACGTGCGCCGACTGCCCGGCGATGTACTCGTCACCGCGGCCGCAGTGCGTCAGCAGCGCGCACAGGTTGCTCTGCGTCCCGGACGAGACGAACAACGCGGCCTCGAAGCCGAGCCGCTCCGCGATCCGGTCCTGGAGTGCGCCCACGGTCGGGTCGTCGGCGAAGACGTCGTCGCCCACCACGGCCTCCGCCATGGCGCGGCGCATGTCCGCGCCGGGCCGTGTGACGGTGTCGCTGCGCAGGTCGATGACCCGTCCGGGCTGCTCATCGGTGACATCAGTGATCGGCATGCGTTCACCCTGCCATGCCCGCCCTTCGGTAGGATCGTCGGGTGAATTGCTACTGGCACGTCGTCCTTCCGCCGCTGTGCGCCTGACCGGGCGCACTCACTGACGACTCGGACCGCCACCCCCGGCAGGCCGCCCGGCCGCCAGGGGCAGGTGCGGTGCGCCCGTTCCGGATCCGCTTCCACCGATTCGTGACGAAAGGCCACCCCCGTGCCGGACCGCACCCCCTCCCTCGCCCCCGCACGCCCGCTCGCGCCCGCTGCCGCCCCCCGGCCGCGGTTCGTCCAGGGCGCGCTGCCGATCCTCGCCGCCGCCCTGCTGTGGGGCACCACCGGCACCGCCGCGTCCTTCGCGCCCGCCGGCGCCCCGCCCGCCGCGGTCGGCGGCGCCGGGCTCACCCTCGGCGGGCTCCTGCTCCTGGCCGGCGCCAGGGGCGCACGGACCCTGCTGCGCGCCGCGGGGCGCGGGGGAGGGGCGCTGCTCGCCGTCGGTGCCCTCGCCGTCGCCGGTTACCCGCTCTCCTTCTACCCGGCGGTCTCCCGTACCGGGGTCGCCGTGGCCACCGTCATCGCCCTGGGCAGCGCGCCCGTCTTCACCGGGCTGCTGGCCTGGGCGGTGGGCCTGCACCGCCCGAGCCGCCGGTGGGCCGCCGCGACGGCCGTGGCCGTCCTCGGCTGCGGGCTGCTGGTGCTCGGCGGCGCGGACGCCGGTCCCGCCGCGCGCACGGACGCCGCGGGGGTGGCACTGGCGGCCCTGGCCGGGCTCTCGTACGCGGTGTACTCCCTGGTCGGCGGGCACTTCATCGGACGCGGGCAGGCACCGGGCGCCGTGATGGGAGTGCTCTTCGGTTCCGCCGGTCTGCTGACCCTCCCGGTGGTGCTCGCCGCGGGAGTGGTGTGGCTCGGCGCGCCGCGCGGCGCCGGGGTGGTCCTGCACCTGGCGGTGCTGACGACCTTCCTGGCCTACCGGCTGTTCGGGCGCGGACTGCGGCACACACCGGCCTCGGCCGCGACCACGCTCACCCTCGCCGAGCCCGCCGTCGCCGCCCTGCTCGGGGTGGCCGTCCTCGGGGAGCGGCCCACACCGCTGTCCTGGGCGGGACTGGCCGTCCTCGTCCTCGCCCTGGCGGTGCTGTCCCGCAGGGATCGCTGACGGACGGACGGGCGGACGGCGCGGGCCCGCGCCGGCGGTTCACTTGGGCGGGATGTCGTCCGTGCGCTCGCCCTCCGCCTGGGAGGGGGTCGTCCGGGGCACGTCCGGGTGGATCTCCATCGTGCTTCGCTCGGCGTCGTCGTAGATCCGTTCGCCCTCCGCCTGGGAGGGGGTCTCCGCGTAGAGGTACGGATCGGCGTCCGAGGAATTGGACTTCATGGCGGACCTCCTACGGTCGCTGCCTCCATCCTGCTCCCTCAGGCCCGGCGGGGCGAGACCAGGAGGAACGCCCGCCGCCGGCGGTCGTGGTGGAGGGTGCACTGCCAGCCGTACGCCTCCAGGACGCCCTGGCACCGGGCCAGCTCGGCCTCGGCGGTGCCGGGGGCGTCCCCGGCGGGGGAGTGCCAGGACACCTCGGCGACCCCGCTCTGGGCGGCGGGCGCGACGGCGTAGCCGGCGGCCGGGGGCCGCCCGGCGGTGTCGCGCGCGGACGGTGGCCGTCCGGCCGCCTCCAGGGCCAGGGCCACCGCGTGGACGTGGCGCTCGCGTTCCCAGGGCGCGGGCCGCGTGGTGTCGCCGTCCTGCAGGACGCGGCGGATCTCCAGCAGCCCCGACCAGGCCGATGCGACCTCGGCGGCGCGACCGGGGGCGGCGGCGCCCGTGCCGTGCCCGTCGTCGGCCGCGAAGCCGCGCTCGGCGGGCCCGGTGCGAGGTTCCGGCTCCGTCCGTGGCGTCGCCCCGGCCTCCGGGTGGGGGAGTTCTACGCGGGCCAGTTCCGAGCGCACCCGGCGGCCCTCCTGGGTGAGGTACCAGGCGCCGGTGCGGCCGTACCGCACGGCGAGGCCCTGCCTGGCCAGCGCCGCGCAGGTCGGTTCGCGCGCGCCCAGCTGCCCGGTGTTGGCGTCGGACTCCAGCAGGGCTCGGCGCTGCACGGCGGTCAGGGTCATGCGACGACCCTATGAGCCGGACGCGGGGACCTGGAATGCCCTACACTCGAATTCGAGCAGTTGTTCGAACGAGGTGGAGGCGGGCAGACCATGGTCGAGGCCGAGCCGCACCAGGACCCCGGGCCCTGCGTGCTCTACATCCGCTGCGGCGGGACCGACCCGGCGACACTCGCGGCGCTGGCCGGGCTCGTCGGCCGGTTCACCCCTGTCGTCCGCGCCGAGCCGCCGGACGCGGTCGTGGCCGACGTGCGTTCCGCGGTGAGCTTCTACGGGCTGCTGCCCGAGCAGCTCGCCCTCATGATCAGCACCCGGGCCTCCGCCCTGTACGACGTGGGCCTCACGATCGGCGTCGCCGGGAGCCGCACGGTCGCCGCCATGGCCGCGTACGACGTCCTGGTCGGCCGGATCCGGGCCGTCGACTCCGACCCGCGGGCCGTCGCCGACTTCCTGCGCGCCAAGCCGGTCACGGCGCTCCCCGGGATCACGGCGGAGGCCGTCCGTGCACTGGTCGCAGCCGGGCTGGACACCGTCGGCAGGGTCGCCGCCGCGCCGCTGCCCGACGTCCAGGCGATCCTCGGCGCCGCTCCCGGGCGCGGCGTGTGGGAACGCGCGCACGGTCTCGACCCCGCCCCGATCACCCCCGGGCACCCGCCCGGTTCGCTCGCCGCCGACCGCCTGTTCACCGCCGACGCCACCGACCGGGGCGCGCTGAGCCGGGCCGTCCTCGAACTCGGGCTCGGCCTCGGTGACCGGCTGCGCAGCACCGGCCGCACCGCCACCGGGCTCACCCTGACCGTGCGGCTCGCCGGCGGCTCGTCCGTCAGCCGCAGCCGCACCCTGCCGGAGCCCACCTCCGACCCCGGCGAACTCGCCGAGGCCGCCTACGCCATGCACGAGGCCCTCGGCCCGCACGGCGACCCCGTGCGCGCAGTGGCCCTGCGGGCCGAGGGGCTGTCCGCCGCCGACCCGCGGCGGTCCCGCCCCGTGCCGGTGGGGGCGGTCCGGGGACGGGCCGTGCTGCCGTCGACCTTCGCCGATCCGCCCGCGCCCGGCCCCGCTCAGGAGGAGCGCCGGCTGTCCTCGTGAAGCGCCTCCAGCACGGCGGCCATCACCTCCGCGCCGTCCAGCGGACGCGGCAGCGGGCCGCGCCGGGCTCGCGCCATGTCCGCGAAGCACGCGTCGCACACGGCGAGCGGGAGGTGGCGGATGCCGCAGTCGCGGACGGTGTCGTCCTCCCGCCCGCAGACATCGCACCCCGAGGATGTCGCCATGTGTTCGATGGTGCCCCGTCCCGGCGATTCGCGACAGGGCGCGACCGATTGGCGACGTGCCGTCAGCAACCCCTCGGCCGTGGGTACTTGAGCTGGTCCGGGTCTGCGTCCTGAGCACGGGCAGAGCGCCGGTTGCGAGGTGGGAGGGACGGGATGAGGGTGGGAAGGGGGAACATCCGATCGAGATCCGAACGGAGCTTCTCATGCAAGCGAGGAAGACCGAACTGTACGCGCGGGACCTGACGGAAGCGCGCTGGGTCAAGAGCAGCAAGAGCCCCTACCGGACGGACTGCGTCGAGGTGGCGGAGCTCGCCGGCGGAGCCGTCGCGATCCGCGACTCGAACAACCGGGACCTCCCACCGCTGCGGTTCACCGCGCAGGAGTGGACGGCGTTCCGGGAGGGTGTGCGCGAGGGCGAGTTCGGCTAGGGCCCATCACGTCCCACCCGGCTTGACGGGCCGGCCCGCCGGGGCCGATCGACCGCCCCGGTGAGCGGGCCCGCCAGGCCCGGGATCGCCGACGGCTCCGTTGCCCGGGGCAACGGGCCGCACCTCGATGGTCGCGCGGGGCCAGGGGTCGGAGTGAGGGCGAGGAGGGAACCTCCGCACGAACCTCGAACGGAGGTTCTCATGCGAGCGAGCAAAGCCGACCTCTACGCGCGGGACCTGAGGGAAGCGCGCTGGGTCAAGAGCAGCAAGAGCGGCTATCTGCCGGAGTGCGTCGAGGTGGCGGACCTCGGCGGTGGAGCCGTGGCCATCCGTGATTCCGAGAACAGGGATTTGCCGCCCCTGCGGTTCACCGCACAGGAGTGGACGGCGTTCCGGGAGGGTGTGCGCGAGGGCGAGTTCGGTTAGCACCCGGCACGTTCCTCGGCGCTGGGCGCTGGGCGCTGGGCGCTGGGCGCTCGGCGGGCCGGCGGACCGGCCCGCCGAACCGTGTCAGCCGTCGCCCAGCACCCGGAGCGTCTGGGCCCGCAGCGCGCACGCGACCGTGCCCTCGCGGGTGCGCCGCAGCTGTGGTTCCGTCGCCGGGTGCCGCCCGGAGATCAGGTCGACGATGCGGTACGCCGTCTCCTCGTCCTCCGCGGCGATGCACACCAGGACCGTGCCGCGGCCCGCCTCCTGCTCCGCCATGGGCGCCTCCTCCGTCGTAGAGCCATCCCCGTGGACGCCTGCGAAGACCGCGCGGCCCCCGCCGCGGTTCTGCGCCCGGCGCCGGTTCACCCGCACGAAGCACCTCGGGGTGCGCGGGGCTTACGATGAGGGGCCGGCAGCCCGTACCCGGAGAGGAAGCCTTGGCCAAGCAACGGATTCCGGTCGTCGTCATCGCGGGATTCCTGGGCTCGGGAAAGACCACGCTCCTCAACCACCTCCTGCGCAACAGCGGTGGTACCCGCATCGGCGCGATCGTCAACGACTTCGGCAGCATCAACATCGACGCGCTCTCCGTCGCCGGCCAGGTCGACTCCATGGTCGCCCTCGACAACGGCTGCCTGTGCTGTGCCGTGGACGCCACGGAGATGGACGACATGCTCGCCAGGCTCTCCCGTCCGCAGGCCCGCATCGACGTCATCGTCATCGAGGCGAGCGGTCTCGCCGAGCCCCAGGGCATGATCCGGCTGCTGCTGGCCAGCACCGACACCGCCATCACCTACGGCGGGCTGGTCGAGGTCGTCGACGCCGCCGAGTACGAGGCGGTACGCGCCCGGCACCCCGAACTCGACCGCCATGTGCGGGCCGCCGACCTCGTCGTCCTCAACAAGACCGACCGCGTCGGCGCCGCCGGCCGGGAACGGGTCCGCGAAGCACTGGCCGCCGTGGCCCCCGGGACGCCCCTGGTCGAGGCCGCCCACGGCCGTGTGGACCCCGCCCTGCTCTTCGAGCCCCGGCCGCGCGCGGTCGACGGCACGGCCGCCCGCCAGCTGTCGTTCGACGAGCTGTACGCGGACGACGGGCACGAGCACCACGCGGACGGCGACCACACCGGCCATCTCCACGCGGCCTACGACAGCGTGGAGTTCACCTCCGAGGCGCCGCTGCACCCGCGCCGGCTGATGGAGTTCCTCGACGGCAGGCCCGCGGGCCTGTACCGGATGAAGGGCTTCCTGCGTTTCGCCGCCGCAGCCCACGAGCAGAAGTACACCCTGCACTCCGTCGGCGGCTTCCTGCGCTTCCTGCCGTCCGGCTGGTCCCGGGGCGAGTCCCGCGCCACCCGGCTGGTGATGATCGGTGCGGGGCTCGACGCGGACGCCCTGCGCAAGGGCCTCGACGCCTGCGTCGCCGCCCCGGGCGAGGAACTGCCCGCCGACGCCATGCTCGGCGTCCTGCGCTACGTCCGTCCCTGACGCCCCCTGCCCGGTACCGCCCGCCGGGCGGCGGCGCAGCCGCACAGCACGGCGACGGTGAACGGGACCATGGTCGCCAGGACCGCCGTCGCCCGCGCCCCGGGACCGCGGTCCGTGGCCATGTGCGTCCCCCACGTCGTCCGCACCACGCCCACCACCTGCCCCGGGCTGCCCGCGTGGCGCACCTTCACGGGCTCCGGTGACGGATCCCGGCCCGTGACGGCCCCCAGCGGGACGCCCGTGCACTGCATGGGGGCGCGGCCGCGTTCGGGGCGCTGCTCGCACTCGGTCAGCAGCACCCGCACCTCGCGGCCGATCACCCCGGTCTCGTACGCGCCGTGGGCCGCGGTGAAGGCGGTCACCGCCAGCAGGAACACGGTCAGCAGCGACCACGCCACGGCCGGAGCCGCGGCGGCGCCCCGGGCGCGCCGCTGGGTGATCACACCCTCAGCGTAGGACGGACCGGCTCAGTCGAAGGCGACCACCAGCCGGACGCCGTCCGGCCCGAAGCGGCCCGCGAGGGCCTCCATCACGGCGAAGACATGGGGCCGGTGCGTGCCCTCGCCCAGGACCAGGCCCGCGGTCAGCGGCTCGTAACGGCATTCCCCCGCCGGCCCGCTCCAGGTGAACCCGCCCGTGGCGCCGTCCAGTTCGGGCGGCCGCGGCCCCAAGGCCGCGACCACGTCCGGCGGCCACACGGCCGGTACGAAACACCGGTCGGGCGGTCCCGGCTGCGACGGCCGCCACCACGTCACCCGGCCCACGAAGTGCTCGGGGACGGCAGCCCGGTCGGCGGCGGCGTGCTCGGCCCAGGTGACCCAGCCGGCCCCGTCCATCGCCCCGGACTCCACCCACGGCGCGAGCCCCTCGCGGAAGCGGCCGGACAGGTCCTCCGGCGGGCCCCGGCCCGCCGCGAGAGGGCGGAACCCGAGGGTGTTGCGCACCCCGAAGAGGAAGCCGAAGGAGGCGTGGTCGACCTCGTCGTGCAGCAGCCACAGGTCCATCGCGCCGACCCGGGGTTCGCCGTCGTGGAACTCCGTACCTGCCGGCGGATGGCGGGCTCGACGCCGGCGTAGATGTCCGTTCCCACGGCTCCGCACCGTACAAGCGTCCGGGGGAAGGCGCGCGCCGATTGCCTGCCGCGACGACGGGGCCTGCCGGGATCACAGGGCTCATCGGCCGCGCAGGGCCCCGGCCGTCGTGCCCGTGCGGTCGCGGAGCAGGACGCGCAGGGTGTTGGCGTGCTCGTAGCCCACGCGGCGGGCGACGACCTCGACGGGGAGGTCGGTGGTGCGCAGCAGGTGCGTGGCCTGTTCGACGCGCAGGTCCTGCACGAAACGGACCGGGGACACGCCCAGGACCCGCCGCACGGCCCGCTGCAGGGTCCGCTCACCGACCCCCAGGGCGCGGGCCGCCTCGGCGATGCTGATCGGCTCCTCCAGACGCAGCCGCACCCAGCGCTCGAAGCCGGCCACCGTCGGATCGGCCTGGGCCAGGGCGCTGGGGATGGTGTACGCCGACTGCGACGGGCGCTCGTCCACCACCAGGTAGCGGGCGACCAGATCGGCCAGTGCCGGGCTGGACATGCGCACCACCGCCAGCGCCAGGTCGACGTGGCCGAAGGCCGCGCCCGCCGTCGTGACGCCGTCGCAACTGGTCACCATGCGGGTCTCGTCGACCGTGACGGCCGGGTAGCGCTGCCGGAAGACCGGGGCCAGCCACCAGCTGGTCGTGGCGCGCTGCCCGTCCAGCACCCCGGACTCGGCGAGCAGGAAGGTGCCCGTGCACGCCGAGGCGACGGGCCTGCCGCGCTCGCGCGTGGCCGCCACCAGACGGCGCACCGCGGCCGTGCCGGGCCCCGAGACGCGCTCCACGAGGGCGTCCGGCCGGCGCTCCGCGAGTGCCGGGACGAGCAGCAGATCCGCGCTGGCGGCCTCGCCGGCCGGTGACGTCGCCACCGTGTGCCCGGCGCCGGTGCGGACCCGGCGGCGCGGGCCGACCGTCGTCACGTTCCAGGCGGGCGGCGGCTGCGGGAGCTCGCCGCGCATCGCGTTGGCCGCCTCGAGGACGTCGAGGACCGCCGAGAGACCGGAGTCGAACACACCGTCGTACGCCACCACTGCCACGTCCATGACGGAAACGGTATCGAACGCGTCGTTTCCGACGCTGGGGGGAGTGGTGCCGCGCGGCATAGGTTTCCGGTGTCCGGCCGGACGACGTCCACCACCGCACGACCACCGAGACGGAGCACACGATGACGAAGATCGGTCTGCTGGCCCGCATCGAGGCCAGGCCCGAGCACGCGGAGGAGGTCGCGGCCATGCTGCGCGACGCACTGGCGGCGGCCCGGGAGGAGGAGCACACCGTCACCTGGTTCGCGTTCCGCGAGGACGCCACCACCTTCGGGGTCTTCGACACCTTCGAGGACGAGGCGGGGCGCGCCGACCACCTGTCGGGCCGCATCGCCGCCGCCCTGGCGGAGGCGGCGAAGACGACGCTCGGCTCGCCGCCGGACATCCGCCCGGTGGACGTCCTGGCGGCCAAGCTGCCCTGACGCCCATCGGCGCCCCGGACCGTGGGAAGGAACAGGTCATGAGCGAGACCGAGCCCAGCACCACCGTCGTCAACCTCAAGGGCCACCGCGACGACCCCGCGTACGCGGACGTCGTCTACGTGGGCCGCCCGACGCACCGCGGCGGCTGGCACCTGGCCGGCTCCCCGCTGGCCAGCCCCTACCGCCCGGGGCCGGACGGCACCCGCCAGGAGGTCCTCGACAAGTACCGCGAACACCTGCTGGGCCGCCCCGACCTGCTCGCGATGCTGCCCGCGCTGCGCGGGCGCAGGCTGGGCTGCTGGTGCCTGCCCGAGCCGTGCCACGCGCAGGTCATCGCGGAACTCGCCGACGCGTCCTGACCCCCGTCCCGCCGGGTACCGCCGGCCGGACGCGTGTCCCGATCCGAGGGTCGCACGTCCGTCCGGCATCCGGCGGGGACCGCCGCCGCGTCCGACGATGGATCCAACGGCACCGGGCGGCCCGCCCGGACGCCGCCGGAACCGGAAACCTGTCAGGAGATTCGACGTGGCTGAAATCATCGCGGACATCGAGGTGCCCGGCACCCTGCTCGTGACGGAGGCGACCGAACTGGTGCGCAAGGCCGCCGACCCGGTGGTCTTCCACCACTCCCGCCGGGTGTACTTCTGGGCGTCGATGCGCGGCCGCAACCGCGGGTGGGACTTCGACCCCGAGCTGCTGTACGTCGGCGCCCTCTTCCACGACCTCGGACTGACCGACACCTACGCCCGTACCGACCAGCGCTTCGAGATCGACGGCGCCGACGAGGCCCGCCGCTTCCTGCTGGAGCACGACGTCGCCGAGGACCGCGCGCGGGTGGTGTGGGAGGCGATCGCCCTGCACACCACGCCGGAGATCCCGTGGCACATGGCGCCCGAGATCGCCCTGGTCACCTCGGGCGTCGAGGTCGACGTCCTCGGCTTCGGGTACGACGAGATCACGCCCGAGGAGCGCGAGGCGGTCGTCGCCGTCCACCCGCGGCCCGACTTCAAGAACAACATCCTCAAGGAGTTCACCCACGGCATCGCGCCGCGCCCCGGCACGACGTTCGGCAACGTCAAGGCCGACGTCCTGGAGCGCTTCGTACCGGGCTTCGTCCGCGGGAACTTCGTGGACACCATCCTGCAGTCGCCCTGGGCGGAGTGATCCGGCCGGAGGCGGCCACGGCGGCCGGGGTGGCCGGGGCGGGCCCGCCCCTCACCCCTCCCGGGTGCCGTGCGGCCGGGTGGTGCGGAAGCGGTCGCGGTACGCCCCCGGGCTGACGCCCAGACGGCGCCGGAACGCCCGGCGCATCGTCTCCTCCGACCCGAAACCGCTGCGCCGGGCCACCACGTCGAGGGCGTCGTCGCCCGCCTCCAGCAGCGCCTGCGCGGCCTCGACCCGGACGCGTTCGACGTACTCCGAGGCCGTGCCGCCCGTCTCGGTGCGGAACAGCCGGGTCAGATGACGTGAACTCACCCCCGCCCGCGCCGCCAGCGCGGGCAGGCCGTGGTCCCCCGAGGGATCGGCGGCCACCTGGTCGAGCACCTCGCGGAGCACCGAGTGCGCGGGGTGCCTCGGGCTCTGCCGCACGCTGAACTGCGACTGGCCGCCCGGCCGCGCCATGAAGACGACCAGGAACTTGGCGGCCCTGCGGGCGATGTCCGGCCCGAGGTCGGACTCGACCAGGGACAGCGTCAGGTCGATCCCGGCGCTGATGCCCGCCGAGGTGATGAACCGGCCGTCCCGTACGAAGATCGCGTCGTCGTCCACCTCCACCTTCGGGTAGCGGGCGGCGAGGTCGCCCGCCAGCCGCCAGTGCGTCGCCGCCCGCCGTCCGTCCAGCAGCCCTGTCGCGGCAAGTGGGAAAGCGCCGGCGCAGACGGAGGCGACGGTGCGGGAGCGGTCCGCGAGCCGGGTGATGCCCTCCACGAGCGCGGTGTCGGAGACCGCCGCCCACCAGTCGGGACGCCCGGGGATGACGAGGGTGTCGACCGGGAAGTCCACCTCGCCCAGCGACAGGTCCGGCATGAGCCGCAGCCCCGCGGTGGTGGTCACGGGCCCGCCGTCCGGCGAGACGGTGCTCATCACGTAGTGGGCGCCGTACTCGTTCGCCGCCGCGTACACGTCCAGCGGACCGGTCACGTCCATCAGCTGCAGCCCGTCGAACAGCAGCACCAGGACGCGGTGCGGCGGGACGGCGGGGGCGGTCCCGGAGGGCTTGTGCGGGTTCACGCGGGGCGTCACTCTCGTTCCTCGGGGTGCGGGCCGGCGTCCGGCGGGAGTGGCGCCGGCACCCATGTGGCTCGCCTCCCGGGGACGTTGGGCCGGCCCGGTCCTGTCCGGTCCGTCATTGTCGCCCACGCGCGTGCGCCTACGACGCCGGGCTGGTGACCCCCGCGACGGACCGCTGGAGCGGGGCGAGGTGCCGCGTGGTCACCACGCGGCGGCCGCGCTCGTCGTCGTGGATGCACGTGGACCCGGCCAGCCGGCGCACGATCTCCAGCCCGCGGCCGTGCTCGTCCGGCGGGGTGCTGTCGAGGGAGGTCCCGTCGTGGTGCCGGGCAGCGCCGCTGTCGGTGACGGTGATGACCAGACCGTCGTCGTGCATGCACAGCCGGACCGACATCTGCGCCCTGCCGTGGCGCGCGGCGTTCGCCGCGAGCTCGTCGACGATCAGTTCGGCGGCGATGCGGTCCTCCGCGGTCAGTCCCCACAGCCCCAGCAACTCGGACGTGAAGTGCCGCGCGGCGCCCACGTAGGCGGGCTCCGCCGGCTGCACGAGTTCCGCCGAGCGGTTGGGGGTGGTGTCACCGCACATGACGTGTGGGCCCTTCATGGCTGAGGCCGCGGTCCCGGCGACCGCGGGGTCGCCCCACCGGCCACGCCGCCTTGCGGCACACCGCGACGTCGGCCTCCCTTCCGGCCGCCGTGCCGGGCGCCGCTCCCGTCCCCCCGCGCGGATAGCGTGGACGTGTGCGTCTTCTTGTGATGTCCGATACACACCTGCCCAAACGTGCCAAGGAGCTTCCGGCCGAACTACTCGACCGGATTCCCGAGGCCGACGCGGTCCTCCACGCCGGCGACTGGGTCGACGCGGCGACCCTCGACCTGCTGCAGGCGCGGTCCCGCCGGGTGATCGGCGTGTACGGCAACAACGACGGCGCCGAGCTGCGCGCGCGGCTGCCCGAGGTCGCCCGGGCGGAGCTGGGCGGACTGCGCTTCGGGGTGGTGCACGACAGCGGCCCGGCCCAGGGGCGCGAACGCCGCTGCGAGGAGCGCTTCCCCGACCTGGACGTCCTGGTCTTCGGGCACAGCCACATCCCCTGGGACAGCACGGCGCCGGGCGGGCTGCGGCTGCTCAACCCCGGATCGCCGACCGACCGCAGGCGTCAGCCGTACGGCACCTACCTCACCGCCGAGGCGGCCGGAGGCGCGCTGACCCAGGTGCGGCTGCACGAACTGCCGCGACGCTGACCCGCGCGGCGACGGTCCGGCTCAGTGCTCGAGCGCCGGGTCGCCGGCCGGCCGGACCGCGCCCGAGGGCCCGGAGACCCTGATCGCCCCGGGAGCCTGCGCGGCCTCCGCCTCCCGCTCCTGCGTCCCGGGGGCGACGTCCGCGGGCGGCAGCAGCGCCATGACCGCCTGGCGGTGCCCGTCGCTGGCGTCCTCGTCGAAGGGGTCCGGGGTCGCCGGCACCTGCACCCGGAGCACCGGCCCCGAGCCCAGCCGCACGTAGCCGCGGCCCGGCGGCACCTCCGCGGCGGACGTGGAGCACTGCGGCGCGCCGAGCACCGCCTGGGTCTGCTCCGCGGTGACCGCGCCCAGCAGCACCCGGGCCCTGGTCTGGGCGATGACGACCGGGGAGAGCGCCTCGGCGCCGTCGAGGTGGTCGGCGACGACGACGGTCACCCCGGCCGCGCGGCCGTGCCGCAGCGGGATGTCCAGCAGCTCCTGCGGGTCGGGGCGGCTCTCGGCGTGCGCGAGCTGGCTGAGCACGGTCGGCCGGTCGACGAGGATCCACAAGGGGCGTCGTACGTCGTCAGGGGCGGTACGTCCCGCCTGCCGGGCCCGGTTGACGGCGATCAGACGGCGCTCGGTCTCGTGCGCCGCCCACTCCAGGGTGGCCAGCGTGCCCGCGAGGCCGCTCTCGACGGCCATCACGCCGGGCCGTCCGGTCAGGCACGCGTACTCGCCGGTCCCGCTGCCGTCCACGACCACGAGGTCGCCCTCCGGCAGCACCTGGAGCGCGATGGAGCGCAGCAGCGTGGTGGTGCCCGTGCCGGGCTGGCCGAGGGCGAGCAGGTGCGGCTCGGTGGAGCGCGGGCCGGTGCGCCACACGACCGGGGGCGCGTCCCTGACCTCCTCGCCGTCCTCGACCGGGACGGTGCGCTGCACCGCCTCGGGGTCGGTGAAGCCGAGCACCGTCTCGCCCGGGGAGGTGACGAAACGCTGTGCGGCGATGCCCGTGGGCAGCGGGGGGAGTGCGGTGAGGGTGAGGTGGTTCTCCTCCTCGTTCCACTCGAAGCGGTACTCGCGGCCGCGCCCCACCTTGGCGTGCAGCACGTGCTCGACGCGGGCCCTGGCCGTGGCCTCGCCGTCGGTGAAGTAGGCGGGGTACTTGAGGTGCAGGCGGACCAGCCGCCCGTCCTCGAAGACGTGGTCGCCGAAGGCGTTCTCCCAGCTGCCGTCGTGGGCGTAGATCGGGCTGGGGTCGTCGGCGACGGACAGGTACGGCACCAGGGCCTCGTACAGCGCGGTCAGCCGGTCGCTCTCCGCGCCGCTCGGTCCGGTCGGGGCGGGTGTGCGGTCCCGGCCCATCCAGCCGGCGGAACCCATCCAGGCGGCGACCATCAGGTAGGCACCGTAGGGCAGCAGGACCAGGACGAGGAACCCGGCTCCCACGGAGGCCATCAGCGCCGGTCCGCGCCGGTCCTTGGGCGTGCTGCCCCACCAATCGCGCGCCCAGCCGGCCTGGCGGCGCAGCCCGCGCGCGATGACGAAGAGCGGGTGGAGGACGTCCGTGGTGCTGTCGACGGCGGCCCGCGCGAGCTCACGGCCGCGGGTGAGCGAGGGGCGGCTGCTCAGGAGTGCGGAGAGGGGACGCCGGACCACGGGGAGCTCCAGAGGATCGTTGCGGGGACGGTACGACGGAACGGAACGGGAAGGGCCCGGTGCGGAGCGGCGCCGGGCCCGGTGGATCGGCCGTGCGGACGGCCGCGCTAGAACTTGATCCCGCCCAGGAGGCTCGCCAGGCTCGCCCCGCCGGCCTTGATGCTCGGGGCGATGGCGGTGCCCGCGAGGTAGAAGCCGAAGAGGGCGCAGACGAGCGCGTGGGACGCCTTGAGTCCGTCCTTGCGGAAGAACAGGAAGACGATGATGCCGAGCAGGACGACGCCTGAGATGGACAGGATCATGGGGGCTACTCCTGTGTGATGGGGACTGTCACCATGAGTTGTTCCAGAATTACAGATAGTAATATGTTCTGAAAAGAGGCAAATGGGTGATTTGTAGGGAAGTTCACCTGTTCAGCTTCGCTGAACTGTTTCTTCCGGGGTGATCCTCGCCGGTCGTCCGGCGTGTCATGTGGCAGGCCCCGCCGACGGAGCATCGAAGTCGCCCGTTCGAGTGATCAAAATCGTTAAGCTTCGGCCATGGCTTCTCGTGCGGTCCGCGCCCCCCGTGCCGGCGCGCACCGGCAGCACGCCCGGCAAGGCCAGGGCGGTAGGGGCCGCTTAGGGTGGATCACAAGCGGTTCCGCCCGCGCACGGCGAGCAGCCACGCCTAGTGAGGAACGATGAGCGAGCCGACCCCGCAGAACGACCCGGCCCAGGACCCCGAAGTCCTGCGACTCGCCGCCGAACTCTTCGACCTCGCCCGCCGGGGAGGCACGGAGACCCTGACGGCGTACGTGGACGCCGGCGTGCCGGCCAACCTCACCAACGACAAGGGCGACACCCTCCTGATGCTGGCCGCGTACCACGGTCACGCCGTCACCGTGGCCGCGCTCCTGCAGCACGGTGCCGACCCCGACCGCGCCAACGACCGCGGCCAGACGCCGCTGGCCGGTGCCGTCTTCAAGGGCGAGGACGAGGTGGTCCGCGTCCTCGTCGACGGCGGCGCCGACCCCGCCGCCGGCACCCCCTCGGCCATCGACACCGCCCGCATGTTCGGCCAGGACGCGCTCCTGGAACTCTTCGGCGCCGCATGACCCCCGGGCGCGCCACGACCACCGCCGCACCCACGATGAAGAGAAGTGGACCCATGACGGAAACCGACAGCTGGAACAATCCGCTGCGCGATCCATCCGACCGGCGGCTGCCGCGCATCGCGGGCCCGTCCGGGCTGGTGATCTTCGGTGTGACGGGCGACCTGTCCCGCAAGAAGCTGATGCCTGCCGTGTACGACCTGGCCAACCGCGGGCTGCTGCCGCCGGGCTTCTCGCTCGTCGGCTTCGCGCGCCGCGACTGGGCGGACGAGGACTTCGCGCAGGTCGTCCACGACGCGGTCAAGGAGCACGCGCGCACCCCCTTCCGCGAGGAGGTCTGGACGGAGCTGGCCGCCGGAATGCGCTTCGTGCCCGGCGACTTCGGCGACGACGACGCCTTCGACGCTCTCCGTGCGACCGTGGAGGAACTGGACAAGGCCCGGGGCACCAGCGGCAACTTCGCCTTCTACCTCTCGGTGCCGCCCAAGTTCTTCCCGAGCGTGGTCCAGCAGCTGAAGAAGCACGGGCTGTCCGATCCTCCCGAGGGCTCCTGGCGACGCGCCGTCATCGAGAAGCCCTTCGGTCACGACCTGGCCAGCGCCCAGGAGCTCAACCGGGTCGTCCACCAGGTCTTCCCGCCCGCCGAGGTCTTTCGGATCGACCACTACCTGGGCAAGGAGACCGTCCAGAACATCCTGGCGCTGCGCTTCGCCAACACGATGTTCGAGCCGCTGTGGAACCGCTCCTACGTCGACCACGTGCAGATCACGATGGCCGAGGACATCGGCATCGGCGGTCGCGCGGGCTACTACGACGGGATCGGCGCCGCGCGCGACGTCATCCAGAACCACCTGCTCCAACTCCTGGCGCTGACCGCCATGGAGGAGCCCGCCTCCTTTGAGGCCAAGTCGCTGGTGCAGGAGAAGCTCAAGGTCCTCCAAGCCGTCCGGCACCCCGACGACCTGGGCGCGCACACCGTGCGCGGGCAGTACGCGCACGGCTGGCAGGGCGGGGAGGAGGTGCTCGGGTACCTGGAGGAGGACGGCATCGACGCCAAGTCCAAGACCGACACCTACGCCGCCATCAAGCTGGCCATCGACAACCGCCGCTGGGCGGGCGTCCCCTTCTACCTGCGTACCGGCAAGCGCCTGGGCCGCCGCGTCACCGAGATCGCGGTCGTCTTCCAGCGCGCCCCGCACTCCCCGTTCGACAACACCGCGACCGAGGAGCTCGGGCAGAACGCCCTGGTCATCCGGGTCCAGCCGGACGAGGGCGTGACGATCAGGTTCGGCTCGAAGGTGCCGGGCACCTCGATGGAGATCCGGGACGTGACGATGGACTTCGCCTACGGCGAGTCCTTCACCGAGTCCAGCCCGGAGGCCTACGAACGGCTGATCCTGGACGTCCTGCTCGGCGACGCCAACCTCTTCCCCCGGCACCAGGAGGTCGAGGAGTCCTGGCGGATCCTCGACCCGATCGAGGAGTACTGGGACCGGCACGGCAAGCCCGAGCAGTACACCGCCGGTACCTGGGGTCCGAAGGCGGCGGACGAGATGCTCGCACGAGACGGCAGGAGCTGGCGCCGGCCATGAACATCGATCTGACCGAGACGACCTCAAGCAAGATCAATTCGGCGCTGATCAAGGCGCGCCGGGCCATCGGCAGTCCGGCCGTCGGCATGGTGCTGACCCTGGTCATCGTCACCGACGAGGGCAACCACTACGACGCCCTCAAGGCCGCCTCCGACGCCTCGCGCGAGCACCCCTCGCGCATCCTGGTTGTCATCAAGCGCCCCGGCCGCTCCCCCCGGGACCGGCGCAGCGCCCGCCTCGACGCCGAGGTACGCGTCGGCGGCGAGTCCGGCACCGGCGAGACCGTCCTGCTCCGCCTCCACGGCGAACTCGCCGACCACGCCCACAGCGTGGTCCTGCCGCTGCTGCTGCCCGACGCCCCCGTGGTGGTGTGGTGGCCGGTCGACGCACCCGCCAACCCCGCCGCCGACCCCCTCGGCGCGCTGGCGCAGCGCCGGATCACCGACGCGTACGCCGTCGAGCATCCACTGGAGGAGCTGAAGACCCGTGCCGCCGGCTACACCCCCGGCGACACCGACCTCGCCTGGACCCGGCTCACGCCCTGGCGGTCCATGCTCGCCGCCGCGCTCGACCAGGCCCGGGCCACCGTCATCTCGGCCGCCGTCGAGAGCGAGGCCGACAACCCCAGCGCCGAACTCCTCGCCCGCTGGCTCGGCAACCGGCTGCGGGTACCGGTCGAGCGCGTCGTCACCGACGGCCCGGTCGTCACCGCGGTCCGGCTGAGCACCGCGGACGGCGACATCCACATCGACCGCCCCGAGGGCCCGCTGGCCAACCTCACCATCCCCGGACAGCCCAGCCGGCACCTCGCACTGAAGGTCCGGTCGACCGCCGAGCTCATCGCCGAGGAGCTGCGTCGGCTCGACCCCGACGAGATGTACGCCGCCTCGCTGCGCCGCACCGACGCGGCGGAGCCGCCCCGTCCGGCGAAGACCACCGCGCGGAGCAGCAAGAAGCGGCCCACCCCGGCCAGCGCGGAGGCCGCCAAGTAGACCGACTGCCGCAGCAGTACGCCGGGGGCGGTGCACACCGCCTGCAGGAGCAGCATCGCGGCCGTGGTGAACAGGTAGCAGACCACGACCGTCAGCGCCGACTCCAGGTGCGCCCGCCACCCGGCGCGGCCCCCGCCGAAGGTGAAGCGCGCGTGCAACTCGGTGGCCAGCACCGTCGAGGCCACGGTCACCACCGCGTTCGCCAGGGCGAACGGCACCGGTCCCGACAGCGCCATCAGCACTGCGGAGGACGCCAGCCCCACACCGCCGCCGCACACGGCGAAGCGCACGAACGCCGCCGGCTCGGAAGGTACGGGGTCCGCGGTGCGGGGGCGACGGGCGGCGGCGGGAGGGGCGGATCGGTCGGCGCTGACGGTGTCCATGCCCGAACACTGCCCGCCCCCGCTGACAGGGCGCTGACCGCGCGCTGACACGCCACCCGCACGGGCCCGACGCCCCGCCGACCTACGGCCGTTCCCGGGTCAGGACAGGGCGAACGGGCCTTCCGTGGCCTTGCGGTGCTGCATGGCCGTCAGCTTGCGGACGAACAGGATGGCGAGGACCGCGGCGAGGATGTCCACGCCGTCCACGGCGATGGCGAAGCCGGCGGCGTCGCGGAGGTCGTCCGCGTAGCGCGAGCTCTCGTCGAACAGGCCCCCCGAGAGCCGGCCCAGCACGGAGGAGGCTATCCACGCCGCCCACCAGTAGGAGACCGGGCCCGAGTCGGCGGGCCGCAGGCGGCCGTCCTGCGTCGTCTGGGAGCTTGCGACCCAGGTCTCGCGGGCGACCTTGGAGGGGATCCAGAGGTTGCCGATGGGGATGAACCAGCCGCCGATCGCCCACCCGCGGCCCTTCTCGAACCCGTTGGGAGCGAACACCTCGCCGTTGGAGCGGACCCGGTGGAACCAGACGATGAAGACGACGGCCGTCGCCACCAGGGCGAGGAGTTGCAGGACGGCGGCGCTACCCGTCCACAGGTCCGAGCGGTTCAGCGCGGACGGGTCGACGGTGGCGAGCTCGTCGGCGACCGCCGTGCCCATGAGGGCGTAGCGACCGGCCTCCGCGGCGATGGCGAGCACATCGACCGCGATCACCAGCGACAGCAGTACCGTCACCGCGGTCGCCAGACCCAGTGGCGAACGGAGCACGGCGGTGGTCGCCGGAGGCCCGGCGGGTACGGGGTACGGGGCGCCGGGCGGCGGCCCGACAGGGTTGAGCGACATGGAATCCCCCCCAGGGACACAACATGGAGACGTGCCCGTCGAGCGGCGGGCAGGAGGACATTACGGCAGGAGATCTTGGTCAGTCCACATCATTGAGCCGCGCCCG
Organism: Streptomyces sp. NBC_00510; assembly: GCA_036013505.1. NCBI lineage: Bacteria > Bacillati > Actinomycetota > Actinomycetes > Kitasatosporales > Streptomycetaceae > Streptomyces > Streptomyces sp. NBC_00510. The sequence continues at coordinate 8,182,231 of CP107851.1, forward strand.
CGCGCCTTCGGCCCGGTCACGCCGGCGGCGTGGGGGAACGGCGTGCCAGCTGCCGGTTTCCGCAAGGGAAACGGGGTCGCCGGGGAGGCTGTTCGCGTAAGTAATGCGAGGGTAATGCGAGGGTCGAGACTTCCTCGTCCCCAGGTCCCACGGCTCCCGGGGTCCGGCCTGGGGTGCACCTGCGAGCCCGGTGACACACCGCGCCTCCACCAGTGTCGACACTCCTGCCACTGTGCGCGGGACCGGCCGGCGGACCCTACTGCACGGCTCTGACCAGGCGATATGCCGTACCGGTGAAGACGGCGAAGGGAAGCGGCGAGCACACTGTGATGACACCTTGTGGGTAGACATCGAGTGTATAGACAGCGTGTATATTCACTGCATGTTCTTCGACCCGCTCCGACGCCCGTTCGCGCCGCCCCCGCCGCAGGCCGCGTCCCGCAACCGCCGAGCCGTCACGCTCGACGGCATACCGTGCCCAGGGAGCCCCGCATGAACCGTGACGGTGCCGGGGCCGCGCCGGGGCGGTTCCGTTCGGCGCTGGGAGATCTGTGGCTCGGCGTGCGGCTGGCGGGCTCCGGGGGCCGCGAGGGGTGGATCCGCACGGCGCTGACCGCGGTGGGCGTCGGGCTCGGGGTGGCTCTGCTGTTCCTCGCCGCAGCGGTGCCGAACGTCCTCGACGCCCGTGCGGAGCGCGGGCACGCGCGCGAGACGCCGAACTTCGAGAGCGAGGTGTCGGTGCGGCGCGCGGAGACGACGTTCCTCTGGTACGACGCGAGCACCGAGTACCGTGGCGAGGCCGTCGGCGGGCAGTTGCTGCGCCCGGACGGTCCCGGTGCTCCGCCGCCGCCGGGTGTGGCGCGGATTCCCGGGCCGGGGGAGATGGCGGTCTCGCCCGCTCTGCGCGAGCTGCTGGGCTCGTCGTCCGGGGCCCTGCTCAAGGAGCGGCTCGGTTACCGGATCACGGGGACCATCGCGGACCGGGGTCTGCTCCAACCGGGGGAGCTGCGCTTCTACGCGGGGAGTGCCACGCTCACCAGGAGCGGGGGTGCGATCAGGTCCGCAGGGTACGGCCATGACCCCGGCTCGGGGCGGTTCGATCCGCAGCTGGTGGTCCTGGTCGCTTTGATCTGTGTCGTCCTGCTGGTGCCGGTGGGCGTCTTCATCGGTACGGCCGTCCGGTTCGGCGGGGACCGCAGGGACCGCAGGCTGGCCGCGTTGCGGCTGGTCGGTGCGGATGTCGGGATGACCCGGCGGATCGCGGCGGGCGAGGCGCTGTTCGGCGCCGTGCTGGGTCTGCTGGTCGGTACGGGGGTGTTCCTGGGGGCGCGCCGGCTGGCGGGGTCGGTGCGGTTGTGGGGCGTGAGTGCCTTTCCCGCCGACGTCGCCCCTGACCTGCTGCTGGCGGGTCTGATCGTGGTGGCGATCCTGGTGGGGGCGGTTGCGGTCACCCTGTCGGCGCTGCGTTCGGTGGCGATCGAGCCGTTGGGGGTCGTGCGGCATGCCACGTTGCGGCCGCGCCGGTTGTGGTGGCGGCTGGTGAGCCCTGTGGCCGGTGTCGGCGTGCTGTCGGTGACGGGGTCGGCGGACGGGGAGTTGGGGTCGGGTGGTGTGTATCCGGTCGCGCTGGGTGCGGTGCTGGTCCTGGTGGGGTTGACCGGGCTGTTGCCGTGGCTGGTGGAGGCCGTGGTGAGGCGGCTGCGCGGGGGGCCGGTCGCGTGGCAGCTCGCGGTGCGCCGGTTGCAGTTGAGCAGTGGGACGGCGTCGCGGGCGGTGAGCGGCATCACCGTGGCGGTGGCCGGTGCGATCGCGCTGCAGATGGTGTTCGGCGGCATGCAGGAGGACTTCGCCTCGCCGTCCGCTCCGAAGGCGGGGCGTGGGTCTTCCGCCCCTGCCGATGTCGTCCGTGCGGATTTCCGGGTTGCCGCGGCTTCGGAGAGCGTGGGCGATCCGGTCCTGGCGGAGCGGATGGCCGAGGAGTTCCGGCGGGTCAAGGGCGTGCGGCGGGTGGTCGCCACGGTGGAGGCGTATGTGAGTCGTGCGGATGCGGGTGGTGGGCCGGGGTCCGTGACCACGTTGACGGTGGGCAGTTGTGCGACGTTGCGTTCGCTGGCCTCGTTGTCCTCGTGCCGCGACGGTGATGCCTTTGTGGCTCGCCGGCCGGGTGGGTCGCGGCGGGCCCGGGAGGCGAACCTCCTCACCGATGAGGCTGCCCGGCCGGGTGGGCGGATCGATCTCGACGGCGTTTCGGAGGGCGTTTCGGAGGGCGAGTTGTGGACGTTGCCGGTGACGGCTCGGGCGGTGGTGGCGGTCCGGGATCCGGTGGGCGAGGTCCATGACGGCATCCTGGTCACTCCGGGGGCGCTGGGCGGGCACCGGTTGCCGCAGGCGTCGACGTTCGCGTCCGTCGCGATCGACCGCCGGGTTCCCGACGCGGCGGAGTACCTGCGCAATGCCGCGGCGCGGGTGGATCCGATGCTGCGGGTGGGCGGGCTGGTGAACGTGCAGCGTGACCGGCAGTACTCCAGTGTGCAGACGGGTCTGCGGGTCGGCGGGACGTTGACGGTGGTGTTGATCGCGGCGGGGATGCTGGTGGCGCAGATCGAGCAGTTGAGGGAGCGCCGGCGTCTGCTGTCGGTGCTGGTGGCCTTCGGTACGCGGCGCAGGACGTTGGCGTGGTCGGTGCTGTGGCAGACGGCGGTGCCGGTGCTGGCGGGTACGGTCGTGGCGATCGTGGGAGGGCTGGTCCTGGGGCGGGCGATGCTGGGCGTCGTGGTGAAGCCGGTGCGGGACTGGTGGGTGTTCCTGCCGTATGCCGGGATCGGTGCGGTGGCGGTCCTGGTGGTGACGGTGCTGAGCCTTCCGCCGTTGTGGCGGATGATGCGGGCGGACGGGCTGCGTACGGAGTGAGGGTGTGTGCCGCCGGTCCGCTGTGCGGGCCGGCGGTTGGCAAGTGGGGTCGGTAAAAGGGCTGTTGACGTGCGGGGACGTCCTGGCGGGGCGGTGTCGGGGAGGAACCGAGTGAGGGCCCTTGACGTGTCCTGATGGCCGGTGCCAACATCGCGTCCATCAAATGTTTGCGTAAACGTGCGCCGGCTGCGGTCGCTGATGTTTGCGCAACCATCCCGGACCCGCCCGATGCGGCGGGACCCCGCACGACGATGTGAAGGATGGGATCATGGCTGCCATACCGCCGCCACCGGGCACCGGCCGGGCCGCTCCTCCCCGGGGACGCCGGGGCCGGCGCTGGCTGGGATGGGGCTTCGTGGCACCGTTCATGATCGTCTTCGCGCTGGTCTTCCTGGCGCCGATCGGCTACTCGATCTACCTGAGCCTGTTCCGCGACCGCCTCATCGGCGGGACCTCCTTCGTCGGCCTGGACAACTACGTCCAGGCCTTGCAGGACGGCCAGTTCTGGTCCGGCCTCGGGCGCGTCGCGCTGTTCCTCGTCGTCCAGGTGCCGGTGATGCTGGGCATCGCGCTGCTGGTCGCCCTCGCGCTGGACAGCGGGCGGCTGCACGGCCGGAAGTTCTTCCGGATCACGATCTTCCTGCCCTACGCGGTCCCGGCGGTCGTGGCGACGCTGATGTGGGGCTTCATGTACGGGGACCGCTTCGGTCTGGTCGCCGACATCAACGACACCTTCGGTGCCTCCCTGCCGAACCCCCTGTCGCCGGGCCTGGTGCTGGCGAGCATCGGCAACATCGTGACCTGGGAGTTCGTCGGCTACAACATGCTGATCTTCTACTCGGCGCTGCACGTCGTGCCGCGGTCCCTGTACGAGGCGGCCGAGATCGACGGCGCGAGCCGGCTGCGGATCATCACCTCCATCAAGATCCCGGCGATCCGCGGGGCCCTGGTCATCGCGACGATCTTCTCGATCATCGGCAGCTTCCAGCTGTTCAACGAGCCGAGCATCCTCAAGCCGTTGGCGCCCAACGCCATCACGACGTACTTCACGCCGAACCTCTACACCTACTCGCTGTCCTTCTCCGGGCAGCAGCACAACTACGCGGCGACCGTCGCGATCGTCATGGGGGTCGTCACGATGATCATCGCCTACGTCGTGCAGCTGCGCGGCATGCGCAAGGAGGCCTGACGATGGCCCAGGCGAGCACCCAGGCGGGCGTTACGGCCCCGCAGCGCGAGCGCAGCGGCGCCGCACCGTCCGAGCGCCCGGCGAGCCGGCGGCACTCTTCCGACCGGCCCCGGCGCAGCGTCCTGCTCACCGTCCTGACCGCGCTGGTGGCGGTCTACACCCTGGTCCCGCTGGCCTGGCTGCTGATCAGCGCGACCAAGACCCAGAAGAGCCTGCTGGACTCCTTCGGGCTGTGGTTCAGCGGTGACTTCGCCCTGTGGGACAACATCCGGCAGACCCTCACCTACGACGACCACATTTTCGTGCGGTGGCTGCTCAACACCCTGCTGTACGTGGCGCTCGGCGCCGGGGGCGCGACGTTCCTGGCCGTCCTGGGCGGCTACGGCCTGGCGAAGTTCGACTTCCCCGGCAAGCGCGCGGTCTTCGCGGTGGTGATCGGCGCGGTCGCCGTGCCGGGTGCCGCGCTGGCCGTGCCCACGTTCCTGATGTTCAGCAAGATGGGGCTGACCAACACCCCGTGGGCGGTGATCGTACCCTCGCTCATCTCGCCGTTCGGCCTCTACCTGATGTGGGTCTTCGCCTCCGAGGCGATCCCCGACGAGCTGCTGGAGGCCGCCCGGGTCGACGGTTCGGGGGAGATCCGCACCTTCTTCAGGATCAGCCTGCCGCTGCTGGGACCCGGCATCGTCACCGTGCTGCTCTTCACCGTGGTGGCGACGTGGAACAACTACTTCCTGCCACTGATCATGATCAAGGACCCGGACTGGTACCCCCTCACCCTGGGGCTCAACGCCTGGAACGCCCAAGCCGCCACCGCGGGCGGGCAGCCGGTCTTCAACCTGGTGGTCACCGGCTCGCTGCTGACCATCGTGCCGCTGGTCGCGGCCTTCCTCCTCCTGCAGCGCTTCTGGCAGTCCGGGCTCGCCGCCGGCAGCGTCAAGGAGTGATCACCGGCGCCGCGGCGGCGCCGTACCCACCTCCCCCTGCGGTCCTGCGCCCGGCACACCCGTGCCATGGCGACGGGCGGTGCCGCAGACCATCACCACAACGAAGTGAGATGCGATGACGAACAAGCCACTGCGCCGTTCGGCGCAGGCGATCGCGGTGCTCTGCGCGGCGGCGCTGTCCCTGACCGCCTGCGGTTCCTCCGACGACTCCGGCTCGGGTGCCAAGGCCGCGGACGCGGGCAGTGTCGAGGCGGCGCTGGACAAGGGCGGCAGCCTGACGGTGTGGGCGTGGGAGCCGACGCTGAAGCAGGTGGTCACCGACTTCCAGGCCAAGTACCCCAAGGTCAAGGTGAAGCTGGTCAACGCGGGCACGGGCAACGACCAGTACACCGCGCTGCAGAACGCGGTGCAGGCCGGTTCCGGGGCGCCGGACGTGGCGCAGATCGAGTACTACGCGCTGAGCCAGTTCGCGCTCGGCAAGTCCGTCACCGACCTCAGCCCGTACGGCGCCAAGGACCTGTCCAAGGCGTACTCGCCCGGCCCGTGGAACTCCGTGGCCGTCAACGGCGGGGTGTACGCGCTGCCCATGGACTCCGGGCCGATGGCCATGTTCTACAACAAGAAGGTCCTCGACAAGTACAAGATCGCGGTGCCCACGACCTGGGACGAGTACCTGACCGCGGCCCGCGCGCTGCACAAGGCGGACCCGAAGGCGTACATCACCAACGACACCGGTGACGCCGGCTTCGTCACCAGCTTGATCTGGCAGGCCGGCGGACACCCGTACACGGTGGACGGCACGAAGGTGAACGTCGACTTCGGTGACGCGGGCACCCGGAAGTTCACCGAGGTCTGGCAGAAGCTGATCTCCGAGAAGCTCCTCGCGCCGATCGCGTCGTGGAGCGACCAGTGGTACAAGGGCCTGGCCGACGGCACGATCGCCACGCTGTCGACCGGTGCCTGGATGCCCGCCAACTTCGTCTCCGGCGTCCCCTCGGCGTCCGGTGACTGGCGTGCGGCGGCGCTGCCGCAGTGGCAGGCGGGCCAGAGCGCCAGCGCGGAGAACGGCGGCAGTTCGCTGGCGGTGATGGAGGCGGCCAAGGACAAGCCGCTGGCCTACGCCTTCATCAAGTACGCGAACAAGGACGCCGGCGTGCAGGCCCGCATCAAGGGCGGTGCCTTCCCGGCCACGACGGCGGACCTGAACTCCCAGGCGTTCCTGGACACTTCGTTCCCCTACTTCGGCGGCCAGAAGGCCAACGAGATCTTCGCGGAGTCGGCGGCGAACGTCGTCAAGGGCTGGTCGTACCTGCCGTACCAGGTGTACGCCAACTCGATCTTCAACGACACCGTCGGCAAGGCCTACGTGTCGTCCACGCCGCTGTCCGACGCGCTGGGCACCTGGCAGGACGCCTCGGTCAAGTACGGCAAGGACCAGGGCTTCAGCGTCGGCGGCTGACGCCTCCTCACGATCCGTGGCCGGCCCCGGCGGCCCTCTTTGAGGGAGCGCCGGCGCCGGCCCGGGGGGTCCGCGGACCGCCGGTCCGCGCAACTCGGCCCCCCTAGACTTCTGACCACCAACGGCAGTGAAACGTATGAGGTGTACGACGCACGTGGACGGGACCGGACAGAGCTCGGCGGCGGGTGCGCAGCGGCGGCGGCGCGGTGCGTCGATGGCCGACGTGGCCAAGCTGGCGGGCGTCTCGGCGCAGACCGTCTCCCGGGTCTCCAACGGTTTCCCCGGGGTGCTGGAGGAGACCCGGCAGCAGGTGCTGGCCGCGATGAAGGAGCTCGGCTACCGGCCCAACAGCGCGGCCCGGGCCCTCAAGCGGGGTGAGTTCCGCACCATCGGCGTCATCTTGTTCAACCTCTCCAGCACCGGCAACATGCGCACGCTGGAGGCCGTGGCCTCGTCCGCGGCCCGGGAGGGCTACGCCACGACGCTGCTGCCCGTCACCGTGCCCACGCAGGACGGGGTCCAGGGCGCGTTCACCCGGCTCGGGGAGCTGGCGGTGGACGGGGTCGTCATGATCATGGAGGTCCATCTGCTGGACGCGATGACGGTGGCCCTGCCGCCGACCGCGCCGGTGGTGGTGGTGGACTCCGACGCCGGGGACCGGTACTGCGTGGTCGACACCGACCAGGCCAGCGGCGCCGGGGCGGCCGTGGAACACCTGCTGGGTCTCGGTCACGGCACGGTGTGGCACATCGCCGGCCCGAAGGAGTCGTTCGCCGCGGAGCGCCGGGTGGGTGCCTGGCGGGCGGCCCTGGAGTCGGCGGGGCGCGAGGTGCCGCCGCTGCTGCGCGGGGACTGGTCCGCGGAGTCGGGTTACCGTGCCGGGCTGCGGATCGCGCAGGACCCGGGCTGTTCGGCGGTGTTCGTCGCCAACGACCAGATGGCGCTCGGGCTGTTGCGCGCGCTGCGCGAGCAGGGCCGTCGGGTGCCGGAGGACGTCAGCGTGGTGGGCTTCGACGACATCCCCGAGGCCGCCTCGTACGTGCCGCCGCTGACGACGATCCACCAGGACTTCGCCGAGGTCGGCCGGCGCTGCGTCGACGGGGTGCTGCGGCAGATCCGCAAGGACGAGGCGGAGCGGGGCACCACGCTGGTGCCCACCAGCCTGGTCGTGCGCAGCAGTACCGCGCCGCCGCCGCGCGGCCGCTGAGCCCACCCCCCGCCGGTTTCCCCGCGGTCACCGCACCGTCGCGATGGCAACGCAAACATCCCGTCACGGGGCGTCCCCGCCGGACACCGGCGAGCACCCCGTGACCGCACCGCACCGCACGCACCACACGCACCAGAACTCGACTCCACTGGAGGAGCACGGCCCATGCCCGTACTGCGGATCGAAGGGAACGAATTCCGCCTCGGCGGCGAGCCGTTCCGCATCATCTCCGGTGGCCTGCACTACTTCCGCGTCCACCCCGGCCAGTGGCGTGACCGGCTGCGCAAGGCACGGCTGCTCGGACTCAACACCATCGACACCTACGTGCCGTGGAACCTCCACCAGCCGCGGCCGCACACCTTCCGCGCCGAGGACGGCCTGGACCTGCCGGCCTTCCTGGAACTCGCCCAGGACGAGGGCCTGCACGTGCTGCTGCGCCCCGGCCCGTATATCTGCGCCGAGTGGGAGGGCGGCGGACTGCCGTCCTGGCTGCTGGCCACGCCCGGCATCCGGATGCGCACCGCCGACCCGCGCTACCTGACCGCCGTGGACGACTACCTGGACCGGCTGCTGCCGCTGGTCGTCCCCTACCTCGCCACCAACGGAGGGCCCGTCCTGGCGGTGCAGGTCGAGAACGAGTACGGCGCCTACGGCGAGGACCCCGCCTATCTGACGCACCTTCAGGACAAGTTGCACCAGGGCGGTGTGGACGTGCCGCTGTTCACCTGCGACCAGCCCGCCGACCTCGCCCGCGGCAGCATCCCGGGCGTCCTCGGCACCGTCAACTTCGGCAGCCGTCCCGCGCAGGGCCTGGCCGCGCTGCGCGAGCACCAGGGCGACGGGCCGCTGATGTGCACCGAGTTCTGGAACGGCTGGTTCGACCGCTGGGGCGGTGTGCACGTCGTCCGTGACGCCGCGTCGGCCGCCGCCGACCTCGACGAGATGCTGTCGGCCGGTGCGAGCGTCAACCTGTACATGTTCCACGGCGGCACCAACTTCGGCTTCACCAACGGCGCCAACGACAAGCACACCTACCGTCCCACCATCACCTCCTACGACTACGACGCGCCCCTGGACGAGGCCGGCGACATCACCCGCAAGTACCTCGCCTTCCGCGACGTCCTCGCCCGGCACACCACCGTCTCCGACGAGCCCCTGCCCGAGCCGTCCAAGAAGCTCAACCTCCTCGGCGTCCGGCTCCCCGCGAACGCCCCGCTGCTCGGCTCCGCCGACCGGCTCGGCGAGGCGGTGGCCGGGCCGCGCCCGCTGACCATGGAGGAACTGGGCCAGGACTTCGGCTTCGTCCTGTACGAGACCGCCCTGCGCGAGCCGGGCCCCACCCTGCTGCACTTCGCCGCGATCGCGGACCGGGCACAGGTCTTCCTCGACGGCGCCGCCGTCGGCGTCCTCGAACGCGAACTGCACGAAGGCGCCCTGGCCGTCACCGTGCCGGCCGGCGGAGCGACCCTGACCGTCCTCGTCGAGAACCAGGGCCGCGTCAACTACGGGGAGGGCATCCACGACCGCAAGGGCCTCACCGGCGCGGTCACCGCCAACGGCAGCGAACTGACCGGCTGGAGCAGCAGGCCCCTGCCCCTGGACGACCTGTCGGGCCTGACCTTCACCACCGGCGGCCCGCAGCCGGTGGGGCCCGCGTTCCATCGCGGGGTGTTCGAGGTGGAGCAGCCCGCCGACACCTACCTGGACCTCACCGGCTGGACCAAGGGCAACGCCTGGATCAACGGCTTCGCCCTGGGCCGCCATTGGTCCCGCGGCCCCCAGCGGCGCCTCTACGTCCCCGGCCCGGTCCTTCGGCCCGGCACGAACGAACTCGTCGTCCTCGAACTGCACGCCACCGCCCGCGCGACGGTCGACCTGCGGGACACCCCCGACCTCGGACCGACGGAGGAATGAGCGGGGATTGAGCTGCCGCACCGCCCCGCCGTCCGGCACCCCGGACGGCGGGGCGGGGGGCGGCTGCGATCATGGCGGGCATGCCGATCGACACGAAGGTCTGCCCGTAGGAGACAGCGTCGGCGTCGGTAGCGGTCAGCGTGATGAAGCCCGTCGGCAGGAGCGCTCCGCTCAGATGCATCGCCGCGATGTTCAGCGGCCCATGCCGGCCCCAGGCCCACCGGCGGTCGTCGTCACCTACCGGTCCCGCTCACCCCGGGCTCGGCCGCGGTGGCCCGCAGAAGGTCGCGCAGGAGGTCGAAGTCCATGCGCTCGGGCTTGCGGAACCGCAGGCAGCCCTTGCCCATGTCCTGCCCGGCGAGGCGGTCCTCGAAGGCCGCGCGGACGTCGCCGCGCATGAGGTAGAAGGAGATGTACTGCTTCTGGGCGGCGAAGGCGATCTCGGCCGTGCCCCCGCGCTCGTAGACGGGCATGCCGTACGCCATCACCTCGTCGAACCCCGTCAGTTCGGCCCGGCACTGCTCACGCAGCCTGACCAGCGCCTCCCTGCGGTCCTCCGCGACCTCGGAGAGGTAGCCGTCGACGTCCGCCGCCCTGCTGCGCACCACGGGACCAGGCTACGCGGCGGCCGACGGGCACCGCGGGCCCGGGCGGACGCGCCGTCCGCCCGGGCCCGCGGCGGCGCGGGGTCAGGACGGGGCGCGGAGGGCGTCCACGGGTTCCATCCGGGCGGCGCGCAGGGCGGGGTAGAGGCCGGCGAGGAGGCCGACCAGGGCGCCGGCGACCGGGGCGCCCAGGGCGAGGCGGAGGTCGAGGACGGGCGTCCAGTCCTTCACGGCGGCCACGCTGACGACGACCACCACGCCGAGGGCCGCGCCCACGACGCCGCCGAGGACTCCGATGGTGGTGGACTCCGCCAGGAACTGCCCGGCCACCTGGCGCCGGGACGCGCCGAGCGCCCGGCGCAGTCCGATCTCGCCGACGCGTTCCATCACGGTGACGAGGGTGACGTTGGCGATGCCGATGGCGCCCACGACCAGCGAGACCAGCCCGAGGACCAGGAACAGGCCGTTGACGTCGCCCTGGACGCCCTTCCTGGCCTTGGACAGGTCCGGTGGGGCGGTCACGGTGAGCGCCTCCTCGTGTCCGGGGGACAGGGCGATCGGCGCCTGCCGGGCGACCTGCCGGGCCGCGCCGAGGGAGGTGTTGACCAGGACCCGGGTCACGTATTCCATGCCCATCCGGTCCGCCGCCGTGGTCGGGGGCAGGATCACCGAGGCGGACAGGCGCTGCTCACGGCGGAACCCGCCGAGGACGCCGATCACCGTGTACGACTGCCCCTTGAAGAAGACCGCGGGGGCGTCGCGTACGTCGTCGATGCCCAGCAGCCGGGCCGCCTGGTCGCCGAGGACGGCGACCCGGTCGTGGCGTGCGATGTCACCGGTGTCGAAGAACCGGCCGGTGGCCATCGTGCCGCGGACCGCCTCCGGCAGCGCCGGGGTGGCGGCGACGACCGCCAGGGTCTGCTCGGTCAGCGCACCGGGGGCGACCACGTCGTTGGCCCGGACCTGGACGTTCGCGCTGCCCTCGGAATCGGACAGGGCGGCGGCCGACTCCACACCCGCGAGGCGCTCGACCGCTTCGACACCCGGCCAGTCCACCAGCGGCGGATCGGCGGATCCAGGTGGCGGGGACGGCACCACGACCGTCACCGAGGTGGCGGTGAGGGCGTCGAACCGGCCGACGATCTGGTTCGCCGCCGTCGACGCCACGCCGATCGTGATGACCAGCGTGCCGATGCCCAGCACCGTGCCCAAGGTCGTCAGGGCGGAACGGACCGGGCGGGCGAGCACCCCGGCCAGGGACTCCGACCACAGGTCCCGCGGGTCCATGAAGGGGCGTTCGTGGGCGTGGGCGTGGGCGCGGCGCCGCACGCCACGGATACCGGGCCTCATGCGCTGTCCTGCCGGAGCATGCCGTCCCGGATCCGCACCCGCCGGCCGGCCCGCCCGCTGACGGCGTCGTCGTGGGTGATCACCAGCAACGTCATGCCCTGGGCCTGCAGTTCGTCGAAGAGCGCGAGCACCGACTCGGTGTTCTCGCTGTCGAGGTTGCCCGTCGGCTCGTCGCACAGCAGCAGGGCGGGCTCGCCCATCAGGGCCCGGGCGATGGCCACCCGCTGCCGTTCGCCGCCGGACAGGCGGCCCGGCAGGAAGCCGAAGCGGTGCCCGAGTCCGACGCGCGTCAGGGCGGCCCGGGCGCGCTCGGCGCGGGTGCGGCGCGCGCGGCCCGGGCGAGGGGTCCGGTAGGTCTCGGCGAGCATGACGTTCTCGTCCACGGTCCGGTACGGCAGCAGGTGGAAGGACTGGAACACGAAGCCGATGCGGCTGCCGCGCAGCGCGGTCCGCTCGGGATCGCCCAGGGTGTTGGTGAGGACCCCGTCGAGCCAGTAGCTGCCCGACGTGGGCCGGTCCAGCAGTCCCAGGGTGTTGAGCAGCGTGGACTTCCCCGAGCCGGAGGGGCCGACGATCGACAGATGCTCCCCCCTCCTGACCTGCAGGTCCACGTCGCGCAAGGCGTGCACCGGTGGGTCGGTGTCGAACACCCGGCCCAGGCCGCTGAGCCGGATCACGGTGTCCGGGTCCGGCGCCTGTTCGGGGGCCGGGCGGGGCGGTACGGGTCTGCGCCTCACCGTCCGACCACCACCCGGTCGCCCTCGTCCAGCGAGCCGCCGTCCGCCCTCACCTCGACCTGCCCGGCGGCCGAGAGGCCCACGGTGACGGGCACGTTCACCACCTCGCCGTCGCGGTCCACCCGTACCCGGGCCCTGCCGTCGGCGCTGGTGTGGACCGCGGCCACGGGCACCACCAGGACGGCGCCCTTGGAGGCGCCCACCTCGATGGTCACCTTGGCGGTGCCGCCCGACTGGTCCTTCAACGGGCCGGGTTCGGGTACGGAGATCACCAGCTGGACCGGAGCGGACGGGTCCGCGCCCGGCTCCGCGCCGGCGTCGGCGTCGGGTTCGGCCCCGCCCTCGTCCTTCGCGTCCGCGCTGGCGCCGTCGCCGTCCTTTCCGGCGTCCGCCTGGGTCCCGGCGCCGCCCACCTGCGCGACGACGCCGCGTACACGGGTGCCGTCCGCCGTCTCGATCCGCGCGGGCATGCCCTCGCGCAGCGCGGAGCCGTCGGCTCCGGGTACGACGGCCCGCACCACCACGTCGGAGCTCGTCACGGTGGCGACCTCGCCGTCCGGGGTGTCACCGAGGCGCACCTTGACCTTGTCGACCCGCACCGGCAGATCGGGCAGGAAGACGACCTCGCCCGCCGGGACCTTGGTGCCGTACGTGGCGGTGAACGCGCTGAGCGCCGCGTTGGCCCGGTCCAGCCGCTGCCGCGCGGAGCGCAGTTCGAGGGCGGACGCCTCGCCGGAGGCCGGCGGGCCCGCCGTGCCGGAACCGCCCTTGCCGCCCTCGCCCCCGCCGTCGGCTCCGCCGCCCTGCGCCGCGAGGACCGCGAGCTGCGCGTCGGTGACGGCGGCCTCCAGGTCGCCCAGCTGCTGCTGGTCGGCGACGCCCGGCTGCTGCGGCGTGAACCCCTTGCCCTGGTACCAGCGGGTCACCGCCGACGCGGTGCCCTGCCGGTAGTCCCCGCTGACGGCCCCCGGATCGTGCCCGATCCTGCGCAGCGCGCTCTGCAACTGCCTGACGTCGTCGCCCGAACTGCTCGGGCCGAGGGCCCGGTACATCGGGACCGAGCCGCGCAGCACGAACACCGGACGGCCGTTCACCTGCATCAGGACGCTGCCCTCGCGCAGTGTGGCACCGGCCTGCGGAAGCCTGGTGACCCGCTGGGTCGCCTCGCCGTCCCCGGCACCGCCCGCGGACCCGACGGACCCGGACAGCGACACCCCGTGCGGTGCCCCGAACTCCACGCCGCCCTGCGCGATCACGTTCGCGGTCAGCTTCCGGCGTTCCACGGCGACGGTGACCGGACCCGCCTCAGGCGGCCGGCGGGAGGCGGCGGCGTCGGCCGGGGACTGCATCTGCGTACCGGCGAACCAGCCGCCCGCGCCGACGAGCGCGACCACGCCCACGATCATCCCGACCTGCTTGCCACGCCCCTTCGGGCCGCTCGGCACACGCCGGCTCATCCGGTGATCCCGGAGAAGGGGTGCTTGGCGAGCTTGGGGAAGTACGCGGCGCGGAACTCCTTGCCGCACTCCAGGTCCTTGCGGGCGATGGTGATCTCCTGGGTGAGCTTGGCCCGCGCCGTGTCCTGGTCCATCTTCTGGACGCCGTCCTGCGGGGTCTGCTGGGCCGTCGCGAACTTCACCATGTCCCCGATGGCCGTCGGCTGCGTCGTCGTCACCGCGATGCCCTCGTCGCGCAGGCAGGACGCGAACCGCTGCGCCAGGGAGATCAACCGGGGATCCCCGTTGAGGGCCTGCTTCGCGGCGCGGTCCCGCTCCTCGTTCGCGGCGTGCTCACGGTCGAGTTCGGCCTGGGACTTCTCCGGCCCGTAAGCCTTCTCGATTCCCTCCTTCACACATCCCGGAAGCATCACCTTCTTCCCGCTCGCGAGTTGCTTCGCGGTGCCCATCGCCTTGTCGTAGGCCTTGCGCTGGGCCGGGGACAGCGCGTTGAGGTAGGCCTCGTCCGGGTTGGTCATCTCCTGGGCCTCGTGGGCCTTGCTGCCGGGGACGTCGGGGTCGTCCGGGTAGACGGCGGCCGCGAAGAAGCCGAAGCCGTACTTGTCGCGGTACTTCTTGGCCAGTTCGTAGTCCTGACCGTCGACCGGGATGGCGGCGGCGTCGGCGCCCGACACGTGCGGGGTGTAGGTGAAGCCCTTCTTCCGCATGCAGGCGGCAATGGTGTTCTGCGACACGTATTGCTGTCTGGTGCCCTCGTCGGCTCCCTCGGGAATGGCCAGTTCACCGTTGGCGGCGGCCCGCGAGGGCGACGTGGAGCCGTCGGAGGAGGAGCCGGCGGATGCGGCGGTACCGCCGTCGCCCTGGGAGCATCCGGCGAGCGCGAGGGCGAGCGCGAGGACACCGGCGGCCGCTGCCGGCCGCAGTGCACGCGTGGTGGGTGTGGGAGCCATGTCGTTCCATCACTTCGTTCGAAAGGTGTCACGGCGGGGCGATGCGCCCCGTTGACGTCCTCAACCCGGTGGACCACCGCTCAGGGCTGAGCCGTTTCCGGCAATGTGACGCACGTCACGGTTCGGGGCGGGAGGCCTGGTCGGCGGCGTGTGTTCCCCGGGCAACCGAACGGCGCTCCACCCGGTTGGAACAGGAGTGAGGAGTTCAACCGGGACGGGAGCGCGATGGCAGGGGGCCTGCGCGGTGCGGGAGTCGGGGCCGGGCGGCCGTCCCGTGGAGGGGAGTGAGGACCATGCGCGCCGCGCCTGACGAGCAGTGGCACGAGACGGAACAGGCGCTGCGCCGCCTCCTGCACGACGCGGTGCCGCAGACCGCCGGCCCCGCCGACCGCATGACGCGGATCAGGTGGCGTGTGCGGCGGCGCAGGCGGCGCCGCGCGGCAGTCGCCGGCGCGGCCACGGCGGTGGCCGCCGTCGTGGGCTGCGTGACCTTCGTACCGGGGCTGCGGCCACCGGGTGAGGCACGGACGCCGGCCGACGCGCCGGGACAGCGGCACGCCCTCCCCGCCGCGACGCCGTCGCCGGGAGCCACGGGGGACCGCACGACGGTCCGCCTCCTGAGCGGCACCGGACTGACGCTGCGGGTGCCGCGGACCTGGCACGGCCTGTCCGTCGACGATCGCGGCACGGCGACGGGCTTCGTCTCCTCGCAGTCCCTGAGCCTCCCGCCACGCGACTCCTGCCCCGACCTGGCGGAGGACGCGCTGCCCGCCTGCGAGCCGCTGGAGGAACTCGGCGAGGACGGGGTGCTGATGACGTTCCGGACCGCCGCGACGGGCAAGGCCGACCTGGCGAAGCCCCTCCGGATGAGCGAGCCGGCACCCGCCGGCAAGAGCTGCCAAACAGTGCGGGGCGACACGGAGATCCTCGCCTGGGGTTACGGCCGCTCGGCGGCGTACGGCAAGCCCTTCGAGGTGCGCATCGACGTGTGCCTGCGCGAACCGTCGGACGCCACCCTCACCACGGTCACGCAGGCCCTGAAGACGGCGTTCCCCAGCGCCGGCGGCTGACGGGAGACGGCGGGCCCATGGACCGTCGGGCAGACGGTGCGTTCCGGGCGTCGCGGCACAACCAAACCCTTGCCCGGCATGTCGTACATGGAAAGGAAGCAAGAGCCGCAATGCAAGGGGGAACCATGCGTGCGAAACGATACGGGGTGGTGCTGGCCGCCCTGGTGATGGCGGGTGCGGGGGTGGCCGTGGCGGCGCCCGCGGTGGCCGCGGCGCCCGCGGCGGCGTGCCCGACGGGCTGGGGCAGCCTCCCGAAGTCCGGGACGGACGCCGACCTCGGGTCACTGACCGACATCAGGACCGGCAGCCACGAGTGCTACGACCGTGTGGTGTTCGACGTGCCCACCGCCGGCACCGACGCGATCGGCTACACCGTGCAGTACGTCGACGCCGTCCACCAGGACGGCTCGGGGCGGGTCATACCGGTCTCCGGCGGGGCGATCATCGAGATCCGGGTGGCCGCCCCCTCGTACGACCCGCAGACCGGCGCCGCGACGTACCCGGGCCGGGCGGGGCGGACGCTGCCGGGCGTCGACCTGACCGGCTACCGCACCTTCCGGGACGCGAGGTTCGCGTCGAGCTTCGAGGGTGACACGCAGGTGGGCCTCGGTGTGCGGGCCCGGCTGCCGTTCCGGGTGTTCCAACTCTCCGACCGCCTGGTGATCGACGTGGCCCACACCTGGTGAGGCGCTCCCGCCGGCCGGGCCCGGTGGCGTGACGCCACCGGGCCCGGCCCGGGCGGCCACGGCCTTGACCAGTAACTCCTGTGAATTCCTGGGGCGGTTGAACACTCCGGGGGTGGTGTCCGTATGTGTGGACGGCTTGTCGTGTTCAGGCCGCCAATCATCAGGCGCGCAGGAGGGTTTCCTTGGTACGCAATTCGCGCAGACGTGCTACCGGCACACGTAGCGGCACCTTTGTAGCCGTCGCCCTGATGCTGGGAGGCGGTGTCCTGGTAACGGCGAACGTGTTCGCCTCGGCGACCGAGGGGGACTCGTCGGGTCAGACGGCCCAGACGACCTCCGCGGGCCAGGCGATCACGGTCGACTGTCCGGACGTCGGCACGGAGCTCACCTCCGTGCCCGAGCAGGCGAAGGAGGACGTCGACAAGGAACTCGCCCTTCTGGACCAGCAGATAGCCGAGGCCTACCAGAGGCTGAAGGAGACGTCGGCAGCCCAGCAGCAGGACCCCGGTTTCGTGGACAACGCGGTCCTGGGCCCGCTGAAGGACAAGCGCGCCGCGACGATCGCGCGCATCCTGCAGGCCATCGACCGTGTGGGGGACCCCCCGCAGGGTGTCGAGGGCCTCGCGGGGTGTACGGTCCGCTCCACCGATGCCCAGGAAGGCCAGCAGGGCCAGGAGGGCCAGCAGGGCCAGGAAGGCCAGCAGGGCCAGGAGGGCCAGGAGGGCAGCCCGCAGCCGTCCACGGGTGACGGCGGCCAGAACGGTCAGGGCGACCAGGGCGCCCCGGCCGGGCAGGGCGGCGGCCAGGGCGGCAACGGCCCCGTCGTGGCGGACTTCGCCGACATCATGAGCGTGAACCCGAACGCGCCGCGCGGCCCGCAGCCGTCGGACGCCTCTTCCGGCACGTTCTCGTCCGAATGCGGTGTCAACGCAGGCGGTCTGTTCAACTCCGACAACATCATCGTCGCCCCCGGAGTGACCAACGGCGCCCACCACTTCCACGACTACATCGGCAACCAGTCCAACAACGGACTCGCCACCATCGACGACCTCGCCAAGGCGGAGACCAGCTGCAAGGACCAGGGCGACAAGTCGTCGTACTACTGGCCCGTGCTGCGCGTGCAGGACGGCACCGTGGAGCGGGACGCCGGGGCGCCCGGCGGCGGCACCGAGGGCAACGCCGGGAAGATCGTGACGCCCAAGGAGGTCACGCTCACGTTCGTCGGCAACCCCGTCAGCAAGGTCACGCCCATGCCGCGCCTGCTGCGCATCATCACGGGCGACGCCAAGGCCTTCGTCAACGGGCCGGCCAACGCCAACGCCTCCTGGAGCTGCACGGGTCTGGAGGACCGGCAGCTGAAGGACAAGTACCCGCTCTGCCCCGACGGCAGCGACGTGGTCCGCACCTTCCGGTTCCAGAGCTGCTGGGACGGCCAGAACGTCGACAGCGCCAACCACCGCACCCACGTGGCCTTCGCCGACGCGGGCGGCAACTGCCCGCAGGGCTTCAAGGCCATCCCGCAGCTCGTCCAGCGGATCGTGTACGACGTCCAGGCGCCGAGCGTCCAGGACGGCGGCAAGACGGTGCCGTTGTTCGCGGTGGACTCCTTCCCCGAGAACCTGCACAAGCCGATCACCGACCACGGCGACTTCATCAACATCTTCGACGAGGGCCTGATGCAGGAGGTGGCCGACTGCATCAACCAGGGCCGCACCTGCGGCGCCGGCGACGACGGTGCGGAGGAGCCCGGCAACGGCGGGAACGACGACCCCGGTGCGGAGGAGCCCGGCAACGGCGGGAACGACGACCCCGGTGCGGAGGAGCCCGGCAACGGGGGCAACGACAACCCCGGCGCGGAGGAGCCCGGCAATGGGGGCAACGACAACCCCGGCGCCGAAGAACCCCCGGCCGACACCCCGGACGACGACCAGAACGGAGGCGACAACACCCCCGACGCTCCCGTCACAGTGACGCCCAAGGCCGACACCACGCCTACGGCGGGCCAGGACGACACCGCCAACCCGCCCGCCGGCGGCCACGAGCACCACGGAGAGCAGCAGGGCGGGCAGCAGGGCGAGGAGCAGGGCGGACAGCAGTCGACGGCGCCCGGGCAGTCCCCCGCCCCCGGCGGGTTCGCCCCGAGCCCCGCGGGACAGGCCAACCAGCAGGCGATCAACGGCGGTCTGGCCGACACCGGGACCAACCTGTGGCCGGCCGGCCTCGGAGCGGTCCTGGCGATCGCGGGATTCCTCCTGCTCCGCAGGGTGAAGCGCGGCGCGCTCTAGCTCCGCTTCCCAGGCGGCCGCAGTGAAGTCCCCCTTGGCGACCGGGCGTACCGCCCGGTCGCCAAGGGCGTTGTCCGGCTAGTCGGAGACCCCGGCGCCGTCCAGGAGCCGGTGCATGTCCTCGGCGGGCAGACCGGGGTTGCCGGCGGCGAGATGGGTCGTGTCGGGGTCGTCGAGCAGTTCGCGGATCAGCGGTACGGGCAGCCGCGGGTGACGGGCCGCCGCCCAGCGCCGGTCGGGGTCGCGGGCGAACTCCTCCAGGGTCTCCACGGGCAGGTCCGGGTCGGTCAAGGCGAGACGACGTTCCTCGGGGTCCGTCGAGTCCGCGAACCGCTCCGCGAGGCCCGCGGCGGGGAACCGCAGGTGGGAGGCGAACATCATGACCGCGCGGTGGGTGCCGTTGAGGTAGAGGTCCAGCAGGGTTTCCGGCGGCGGCTCCGGGTGGAACTCGCACAGCAGGAGCCGCACGGCGAAGTCCTCGTCCCGGGAGAGCAGTTCGACGTACTCGGGCTCCAGGCCAGGGCACACGGCGGCGCTGCGGCGCAGCCACGTGTGCGCGGAGGTCGCACATCGCCGCAGGACCTCCGGGTCGTCCCGGGCCTCCCACACCCAGTCCAGCACGTCCAGGCGGTCCTCGGGGCCCACGGTGTAGTCGACGGCCGCGCGTTCCCGCTCCGTCAGTTCCGGCCTGGCGGAGACGACCAGCCGTACGTGTGGATCCGGGTGGGTGGCCAACCGCGCGACGAGGTCCGGGGGGAGGGAGGGGTTGGCGGCGACGGACCCCGGGTGGTCGTCGGTGACCAGGCGTTCGGCGAGTTCGCGGCTCAGCTTCCCGTGGCGGAGCACCGTCTTCTGGAGCCAGGAGTCCGCGAGGCTCTCCACGAGCCAGGCCGTGCGTTCTGCGTCCTGATGGCAGACGCGCATTGCGGCGGTGCGTCGCACGTCGAGGTCGTCGTCGTGGAGCAGCGCCTCCTTGGTGTCGTCGGTGAGGGAGTCCCACGCGCGGCAGGCCGCCTGGCGCAGGGGGCCGTCCGGACGGTCCGCCAGTCCCGCCAGGAGGTGGCCGGGCACGGCGTGCGAGGTGACGGTCTCGCAGCGGATCCGCCCGTCCGGGTGGGCGAGGAGTCGTTCGTACGCCCGGTCGGGCAGGGGCTCCACGGGTTTCCTGTACGGCGTCGGGCCGATGGCCAGGGCCATGACGACCCTGCGCGACGGATCGTCGAGTAGGCGGGCCCGCTGGGCGGGGTCCGCGTTCGCGCTCGTGGCGAATTCGATCCGCAGTTCCGGGTCGGGGTCGGTCACGATCGCGTCGACCACCCCCGGCGGAAGACCTCGGCGTTGGGCGACGTTCCGCCTGATCGCCTGGTCGTCGTGTGTGAGCAGCCGCAGCAGGACGTCCGCCGGCGCGGAGGGATTCCAGGACAGATACGCCAGGGCGGCGACGTGGTGGTCGGCCATGGTGTCAGGCACCCCCCGCCGCGCGGCGCTCGGCGACCCGGAGGGTGGTGGCGGCCGCCACACCCGCCGCCAGGCCGAAGGTCAGCGCGGCCGGGACCCCGATGCCCAGGCTGGCGGAGAGGTACAGCAGCCCCCAGTGCAGGCCCGCCCCGTCCACGGCGACCCGCAGCAACTGCGAGGTGATCAGCCCGAGGACGGTCGCGCAGACCGCGCCGACCGCCATGGCGGGGAACGTGGCCCGTGTCAGCAGTACGGGCAGCCGCCGCAGCATCCACCAGACCACGGCGAGCAGCAGCACGTCGGCGGCGCGGGCCAGGAGCCAGTCGGTCAGCGCGCCGCCGGACGGGGTCGTCCAGGCGCCCAGGAGCAGCCACTGGCGCAGCAGGTCGCCCGGCTCGGAGAGCAGGCCGATGCCGGGGGAGTAGGTCTGGAGGGCGGCGGCGACCGACTGGTACGAGAGCACCACCAGGGACACCGCGACCACCGCCGTCCCGACGGTCGCGGCCAGACGGCCCGCACGCGCCGGGACGGCCGCCTGGGGGAGCGGGTCCGCGCCCTTGGCCGTGATGCGCGCCGTGAGCACCGTCACCACCGCCGCGAGCAGCGCGGCCACCGCGACGGCCTGCCGCCCGGTGGTGATCACCGAGGCCAGCTGGGGCAGGAAGCGGTAGCTGCCGTGCCCGTGCGAGGCGATCAGCCACGGCGCGGAGACGGTGACCGCCAGCGTTCCGGCCACCAGGCCCCACGCCCACACCGCGAGCAGCGTGGCGGGCCACCGGCCGTGCACCGGGGGCAGTCTGCGCAGCAGGAGCAGCGCCCCGGGCACGAAGAACGCGAAGACCGCGGCGAACCGGATCTGCAGCCCGGTCCTGTACAGCGTGAGGTAGTCGGTGCCGCCCGTCGGCGCGCCGAAGGGCTGCCCCCAGCCCGGCGGGTCGTACGACCAGGGGGTCAGCCACGTGCCGAGTTCCGCGGCCGCCCGGCCGCCGATCACGTCGACGGTGCCCGGCAGGTTCAGCGCGTGCGCGCTCGACCCCGCCCACCACAACAGCGCCGTGAGCAGCAATCCCCCGGTCAGGACCGGTATCGCCGCACGCCGGTAGGTCATCGTCCGTCCCCCGCTTCGATCGTTCGTCCAGCGGGCGTTGATCATAGGGGCACCCCGCCCCGGTCCCGGGGCGGGGTGAGCCCGCCCGTCCGGATCCCACAGCTCCCGGGTGCCGGTCACCGCGCCGGCCCCGGCCGGCGGCGTCCCGGTCGCCACCAGCGGTTCGACGTCCCCCCGTGGCCCGTACGTCGACAACAGCGCACGCACTTCATGCCTCCCCACGCCCTGAATTCCGGTTACGGCGGGCGATTCTGCGGCACTCCCAGGGGCTTGCCGCAAGCCCCCCGGTGCGCTATACGTTGGGAACGGATTGGAGTGGGCGAGCTCCTTTCCTTTTCTTTTTCGCGCCCGCGCCGGAGCCCGCCGGAGGGGCGTCCCGGCATCGTCCCGGTACCGCCCCGGCACCGCCGCAGCGCCGAGGCCCAGGCCCCGCCCCGAACGCAGGAAATCCCCGTACGCAATTGCGGTACGGGGATTTCCTCACGTATATTGAGTGTTTCTGTGCGCGCACAGAAACGGCCCCTCACCGGGGGCCACTGGAATCACCATATCCGACAGGGAGCGAATGTGTCAACTCGCGAAAGAGTCGAACTGCAGAAGGAGCAGGAATTCATCGACCGGCTCTACGAGCGGGTCGACACGCTGCGCGGGGTCGCCACCCGGCGCGTCGAGGACGCGCTGACCCCGGTGGGCAACGGCATGCAGGCCCGTCTCGAACGTGACGTCCTCGTCGCCGAGCGTTCCGGTCTGCTGGCGGCCCTCAACGCGGTCGACGGCTCGCTGTGCTTCGGCCGGATCGACCTCCAGGACGGTGCCGCGCACCACATCGGCCGCATCGGGATCCGTGAGGACGACACCGACCACACCCCGCTCCTGATCGACTGGCGCGCACCGGTCGCCCGGCCGTTCTACGTCGCCACCGGGCACACGCCCATGGGTCTGCGCCGGCGCAGGCACATCACCACCGAGGGCCGCCGGGTCACCGAGCTGCACGACGAGATCCTCGACCTCGAGGACGACGACCGCAGCGGCTTCGAGGACCGCACCGGCGACGCCGTGCTGCTCGCCGCCCTCAACTCGGCCCGCACCGGCCGCATGGCCGACATCGTGCGGACCATCCAGGCCGACCAGGACCGCATCATCCGCGCCCCGCACCGCGGCGTCCTCGTCGTCGAGGGCGGCCCCGGCACCGGCAAGACCGCGGTCGCGCTGCACCGGGCGGCCTTCCTGCTGTACGAGCACCGTGAGCTGCTGGCCAAGCGCGCGGTCCTGATCGTGGGCCCCAACCCGGCCTTCCTCCGCTACATCGGCGAGGTGCTGCCCGCCCTCGGCGAGACCGGCGTCATGCTCGCCACGCAGGCCGAACTCTTCCCCGGCGTCCACGCCCGCGGCACCGACACCCCGCGCGCGGCGGCCGTCAAGGGCGCCGCGGACATGGCCGAGGCGCTCGCCCTCGCCCTGCGCGACCGCCAGGTGCTGCCCGAGCCCGGTGCGCCGATCGTCATCCCGCACGACGACGGCGAACTCGTCCTGGACTGGGAGATCGCCTACCAGGCCCGGGACGCCGCCCGCGAGACGCGCCTGCCGCACAACCTCGCCCGGCCGTACTTCGCGTTCCACGTCATCGACGCCCTCACCGCGCAGCTCGCCGACCGCATCGGCGCGGACCCGTACGGCGGCCCCAACTTCCTCGGCCCGGACGACCTCGCTCAGCTCGGCAAGGGCGTCGCCGCCAGCGCGGGGGTGCGGGCCGCCGTGGCCGAGCTGTGGCCGATGCTCACCCCGCAGGAGTTCCTCACCGGCTACCTCGCCGAGCCGGCGTACCTGCCGGACGAGGACGCCCGGGCGATCCGCCGCGCCCCGGGCGAGGGCGAGTGGACCCCGGCCGACGTGCCGCTCCTGGACGAGGCGGCCGAACTCCTCGGCGTCGACGACAGCGCCGCGCGGGCCGCGGCCGAGGCCGAACGCCAGGAGCAGATCGCCTACGCGCAGGGCGTCCTGGAGGTGTCGCGCGGTTCGGAGTCGTACGAGTTCGAGGACGCGGAGTCCGAGGTCCTGGCCGCCCACGACATCATCGACGCCGAGCGGATGGCCGACCGGCAGGAGGAGGCCGACCACCGCAGCGCCGCCGAGCGGGCCGCCGCCGACCGTACGTGGGCGTTCGGGCACATCATCGTCGACGAGGCGCAGGAGCTGTCGCCGATGGCGTGGCGCCTGCTGATGCGACGGTCCCCGACCCGCTCGCTGACCCTGGTCGGCGATCCGGCGCAGACCTCGGAGGAGGCGGGCGTCGGCTCCTGGGAGAAGATCCTCGAGCCGTACGTCGGCGATCGCTTCGAGCACGTGCGGCTGGGCGTCAACTACCGTACGCCCGCGGAGATCATGGACCTGGCCGCGCAGGTCGTACGCATCGAGGACCCCGCCTTCGAGCCGCCCCGGTCGGTGCGTTCCACCGGCGAGAAGCCGTGGACGCGGCACGCCGGCGCGGACCTGGCCGGCGCGGTGGCGCGGGCGGTCGCGGAACTGACCCCCGACGAGGGGCGCCTCGCGGTGATCGCGCCGCGCGCGCTGCACGAGGAGATCGCCGCCCCGCTCGACGGGGTCACGGCCGGCGCCGAGCCCGACCTCACCCTGCCCGTGGTGCTGCTCGGCCCCCGCGAGGCCAAGGGGCTCGAATTCGACCACGTCCTGGTCGTGGAACCGGCACGGTTCGGCACCAGCGACCTGTACGTGGCCCTGACCCGCGCCACCCAGCGCATGGGCATCGTCCACCGCGAGGACCTGCCCGCGTCGCTGCGCTGACCGCCACCCCCACCTCACGACCCCGGCCCGGCGCGCACCGGCCGGGGTCGTCCGGAGTCGTCCGGGCCGTCCCGGTGTTCCTCGCGCGGCGCGGTGACGCCACACTGGGCGCGTGGACCCCGACCTCCATCCCGACCTCCCCGCCGCGGGCGGCCTGCCCGCGGCCCCCGAGCAGGCGGGGAGCACGGTGGCAGGTGAGCCCTTCGCGGTGCTGCTGGAACGGCTGACGGCGCACCGGCGGCCGGCGGGCGCCGTCGGCGAGTCCGGACCGCCCACCCCGTCCATGCTCCGGCGGCTCGCGCCCACGCTCGGGCTGCACACGCCGGACCTCTTCGTCATCGCAGGCGTCGACGTACCCGGCGACCTCGCTCCGGTCGACCCGAAGGCCGGACGTCACGTTCCGAATCTCGTCCGGCACGCCGTCGCCCTCCCGTTCCGGCAGCGAACCGTCCTGCGCCGGTACGTGGCCTCACTGCCGCCGCAGGAGCGCGCGGTGCCCTTCCCCGCGCCGCCGCCGCACGAGCGGTACCCGGACGGCCCCGGCGCCGTCCTCATGGGCCTGGCACGCAACCGCAACCTCGGGTGGATGGCCACGGCCAAGACGTTCTTCCTGGTCACGGGCCGCTGCTGGTCCGCGGTCACGTACGGCGGGGTGGGCCGCGGCACCGTCCCGCTGACCGCCGGTCTCCTCGCCGACTTCTGCGCCGTCCTCGACGTGCCCTCCGACGACCTGGCGGCGTTGACCGGCGTCGCACTGCCCGACGTGTCCCCGGCCGCGACGTCGAGCACTGCCGGCGTGGCCGAGCTCATCTGGGACGTGCGTCGCCTCACCGAGGACCGGCTCCTGGCGGTCACGGAGCTTGCGGCACGCATGCGGCGGTAACCCGGCTGCGCTGTGACACCGTGCGGCGGTGCTGTTGAGCGATCACGCCGTCAGCGTCGAACTGTGGCCTGTGGCCTGTCAGTTCCCCGCGACCGGCGACGACCCGTACGACGACAACTGGCCGGTCATCGGCGGCGCGGTGACCACCTCCGAAGGCAGCCGGCGCTTCACCGACCCCAGCCTGCCGACCCTGGAGGCCCGCGTGGCGACGGCGATGACCGCCAGGGCGATGACGACGGCCCGCATCCCGCCCGCGACCTGACCGTCCGGCCACGGGGAAAGGCTCACGGCCTTTCGACCCGGGTGAGGATGATCGCGTAGCGGCACTCGGCATCGCTGGTGTTGGCGAACACGCACGGGACGGGTTCGTCGACTTCGATCGAGTCGCCCGGGTTGAGTTCGTGCACCACATCGCCTTCGTGGAAGGTCAGCCTGCCGTCGAGCACCCAGACGGCCTCTCGTTGGAAGGCCAGGGACGCTGCCGGATACGGCACGCGGGCCCCGGGGGGCAGGTGGACCTCTGCGATGTCGGCGGGGAAGTTCGGCCCGGTGATCTGGCGCCTGCGGTATCCGGTGACGGGATCGCGCCATTCCGTGGCGTCGGCCACCCGGTGCACCCCGGTGGCCTCGGCCGGGGTGAGCAGGGCGGAGACGGAGACCTGGAACGCGGCGGCCAGTTTGCCGAGGACGACAGCGGTGGGGCTGCTCTCGGCGCGCTCGATCGGTCCGCTGATCTCCCCGTTGCTCGACGACAAGACCGCGGTGGTGGCCGGCGATGCGGTCCGCGTGGGGCCCGGACCCGGTCGGGCACGAGGGCGAGTTCTACCGGATCGCGCCGTCTCAGGTGAACCCCAAGCCGGTCCAGGCCGCATCCCGGTGCTGCTGGCCGCGAACGCGCCGGCCGCCGTGAAGCGCGCCGGACGGATCGCGGACGGCGTGATCCCGATCGCCTCCTCGGCGGAGGAACTGCGCGGCATCGTGTCCACGCTCCATGACGCCGCCCGGGAGGCGGGCCGCGACCCCGGGGACCTCATGGTGGTCAACCAGGTGCCCTGGCCGACCCCGGTCACCCGTGAGCCGATCGGGGAGGGCCGGCCCTTCCTCGGCGGATCACCCCGGCAGATCGCCGAAGACCTCGCGGCCGCCCGCGAGAGCGGTGTGACCCAGGTGTACCTCGCCGGCGGCCAGGGCCTCGGGCTCGACGTGGGCCTGCAGGCCGCCGACGTGGACCAATGGCTCGGGCTGCTCGGTGAGGTGATCGAGGCGGCCGACCGCCTCGGCGTCCTCGCACCGTGAGGACCGGCGCGCAGCGGGCGCCGGCGCCCACCGGACCGGAGCATCGGTGCGCTGACCTGGCGGAACAATGAACCGGGGGTAGATCGTCACCGACAGGGCCATGGTCGCCACGGCGGAACCTAGTACCAGTTGTTGGCCTGCCAGAACGACCAGGCGCCGCAGGGGCTGCCGTAGCGGCTGTCCATGTACTTGAGGCCCCACCTGATCTGGGTGCCGGGGTTGGTGCGCCAGTCGGCGCCCGCGGAGGCCATCTTGGAGCCGGGCAGGGCCTGGACGAGGCCGTAGGCGCCGGAGGAGGAGTTGGTCGCGGTGTAGTTCCAGCCGCTCTCGTGGGTGACGATGTTGGAGAAGCACTGGTACTGCGAGGCGTCGCCGATGATCGCCTGGGCCATGGCCTGGACCTCGGCGACGGTGTACGAGGCCTTCACGACCAGCGCGGCGCGGGCGGCGGCCTTGGCCTTGCGGTCGGCCTCCGCCTTCTCCTCCGCCGCCTTGCGGGCGGTGGCGTCCTTGGCGGCCTGCTTGCGGGCGGCCTGCTCCGCGGACTTCCTGGTGCCGATGTCGGCGGCGTCGGACTGCGCCTGCACCTGCTGCGTCAGGGACGCCTGCTGGACCCGCTGGCCGGCGGGTATGTCCGACAGGACGGTGTCGACTTCGGAGGCGGCGAAGGGCTGCTCACTCGCCTGGCTGCTCGAGGCGACACCGACGACGGCGCCCACGGAGGTGACCGCCGTGGCCGAAGCCACCGCGATCCCCCGGACCGAGATCCGGCTCACACGGTTTCCTTCCAGCGTGGCCCGTTCGGTGATCTCCCGGACGCGATCGTGCCCCTCCCGCCGGCTCGGACCGCCCACGGGCGACCACCGGCCAACTCCGGTGCCCCGTACGCGTGTACGTACGGGTGTGCGGATGACAGGGCCTGACTGGAGCGACAGCCTGCCGTAGGGGAGCGCCCCAAGGCAATTCCCCCGGCACATTTCCTTACACACGCATCATCAGCCCCGGCCGTCCCGCCTCGTACCGGTGGAGGGCCGCCGGCCGCGCCTACACCACCGGCCGTACGCCCGCTACGGCACCCTCAAATCGCCCTCTGAACCCCGCCCCGGCAGGCTTCGACCACCCCCGCCGATGGGCACGTACCCGGCACACACACGGGGGTGGTGCCATGGACGAGGGAACGGCGGTCCGGCTGGAACCGCACGAGATCGCGCTGCTGCGCGGGGGCCCGCGAGCCGCCGTGACGGTCGCCGTGGTGGCGCTGCACCTGCGCGGCGCCGTGGAGTCCGGCCGGCCGGGCACCCTGCGCCGGGAGGTCTCCCCGGAGCAGGCGGATCCGCCGCCGCACCGCCACCCGCTGGAGAAGGCGATACGCGTCGGGCTGTACCGGCCGGCCGGGATCAGGGAACTGCTCGGGCGCGCGGTCGTGCGCAAGGCGCTGTCCCGGATGCGGGCCGAACTGGCCGGGGTGGGGCTGCTGCGCCTGGTGCGGGTCAGTCCGACCCGGGCCGCCCGCCGGTATCTGGCGGACCTGCGGCGCGGTACGCCGATGCCGCAGGGTCCCGCAGGGCTCGCGGAGGAGGACATCCTGCTCGCGGTCGCCCTCTACGGCGACCCGGCGCTGACCGCGCTCGTCCCGGCCTTCACCGCTGAGGCGGGACTGATCGGCCGGGGAGCGGTCGCGGACGAGGGCCTGTTCCCGTTCGGCAGGCACGAGTTCCTGCGCTGGCGCGCCGACTACCCCGACGGCGACGCGGGCCACGGCGCCGACGGCGGTGCCGGCCACTCCGGCCACTCCGGCCACACCGACCACTCCGGCGGCTTCGGTTGCGGCGGCGGAGGCGGCGGTTCGGACTGACGACGCGGACGAGGGCGGACGAGGGCGGGCGGTGGCCGGTCAGAAGCCGAAGGACTTCGTCGTGTAGGCGCACTCGGTGTAGATGTAGCCGGGCTTGAGGGTGGCCTTGTCGGACGCCGGGCTCGATCCGTCGGACGACGTCGACTTGTGCAGGAAGTACGTGGTGCCGACGGGCAGGCGGATGGTGCGCTGGGGGTAGTTCGTGCCGCTGTCCTGGCAGGGCTTGAACCCCGACAGGGTGGGCGTCAGGAGGGAGTACGAGGTGCAGCTGCGGCAGGCCTTGAGCGTGAGGCTGCCGGTCACCGGCCCGGTGTAGAGCACCGTGATCGGGTTGGGGCTGTCGTTCTTGATCGTGACCGAGATGCTGCCGCCGGAGGCCAGCGTGGGCAGGCGCTTGCCCGCCGCGGGGATCTCGTCCGCGACCTCCGCCGCGATGGCGAACTTCTTGGCCAGCGCCCGGTTCTTCGCGCTCTTGTTGTCGGCGACGAACGTGTTCATCGTCTTCCGCGCCTCGCCGAAGTCGCCGTCCCTGTACTGGTCGACCCCGCAGGCGTACACCCCCGAGTCGGCGCTCCTCCCGGCCCGGGCGGCGGAGGCGGCGACGGCGTCGCCGACGTCCCCGGCGCCCGCGTTCAGGCCCCCGGCCTGGGTGCCGAGGGTGCGCAGCCGGTCGACGGCGGGGCAGGGGTCGGAGCCGCTCACGTCCTTCGCGGCCTTGTCCACGGCCGAGTCGACGGCGGGTGCGACCTTCGCGGCCTGCTCGGAATCGGGGAAGGTGCCCAGGAGGTCGCCGAAGTTCTCCGTCCAGCCGGCGTCCTCGTCGCCCAGTCGCTGCGCCCCGCACTCGTAGAGGGAGGCGGCCAGGCGGTCGTCGGGCCACTGGGCGAGCGCGCCGAGCGTCGGCTTGTCCACGGTGTCCGGGACCGTGCGCAGGTACGTCAGTGCCGGTATCGCCGCACAGTAGTCCTGCTGCTCGTAGGCGGCGCCGACGGTGGTGTAGTAGGTCTTCAGGCGGTCGGGTACCCGACCTGCGGCCCGGGAGTCGGGGTGGCCGGATCTGATGTCCCGGTACTCGCGCAGGGCCTTGCGGTAGTCGGACTGGGCCGCGTCGAAGGGTCTGCTCCCGCCGGCCCGCACGAGCCGGTCGGCCTGGTCGAGCCGGTCAAGGAGCGCCTGCTCGTTGGCCTCGTCGCGGGCCATGTCGTACAGCACGACGCCGCTGACCGGTACGGCCAGCAGCACCAGTCCGAGGGCGATCGCCAGGGGAGCGGCCGCGGGCCACACCAGCCGGGTGCGCAGGCCGACCACGGCGCCGTGGACGGCCGCTGCCAGGAGGAGGGCGAGGTAGACGACCACCAGGCCCATGGGCACGCCGTCTGGGTCCGCGGGCAGTGCCACCAGCAGCAGGAGGCCGGTCGCGAACCAGCACACGACCATGAGCACCCAGCGGCGGGTCAGCGCGTAACCGAGGCCGAGGCCACTGAGGTTGAGCAGCCCCACCGCCGCCGCGCGCAGCCCGTCCGGCGGCGCGGGCGGCGGGGTGGAGGGCATGGGCGGGATGACGAATCCGTATCCGTATCCGTACGCGGTGCCGTGCGGTTGCTCGGACATGGCGGCTCCCCCCCGGTCAACACTGCCCGCATGCCTGCAACTTGTCAGTGTACGGACGGTAGCCGGATCTCGACAGTGAGTTCGAGGGGTGGAATCGGGCCAACCGCCCGCAATGGGCCGGTCCGGACCGGAACCGCCGCCGGGCCGGAGCCGGCGTGATCACACCGCCTTGAAGGGCTCCCGGTAGGACTTGCGCAGGGACGCGGCGGCGACGGGGAGCAGTGTGGCGAGCACCTTGCCCTTGAGTGTGCCGGGGGTGCGGGTGAGCTCGACGTCGATCCGTGTGCCGTCCCCCTCGGGGGTCAGCTGGAAGATCCAGCCGCCGCCGGGGCCGAACACCTTCGAGTCGTGCGTGACGATGGCGACCCTCCCCGTCCCGGCGTCCCAGTCGTAGCGCGCCCGCTCCCAGGCGGACGCGGTGCCCTCGGTCACCTCGGCCCAGGTGTCGCCGATCGCGTGCACGGTGAGGTGCTCGGCGTCGATGGTGGGCCAGTTCCGGGCCCGTGCGGGACCGAAGTCGGTGAGCACCGCCAGCGCCTCGGACGGGCTGAGCGAGGAGAGCAGGTGGAAACGTACGACAGCCATTGCGGCGTCCCCCACATCATGAGTAACCGTTCTGAACGGTGACGACCGTTTCACGGGGCGAAGTCACCTGTCAAGCCAGTGACGAATCGCAGATCACCGGTTAGGATGGTGATGTGAACCATGCCTTTCCCTGTGGGACGCTCGCCCTCGACTTCCTGGGCACGCTGCGCGCACGACGCAATGCGATGCCCACGGAGAAGCTCGCGTCGCCCGAGCTCCTCGACTCCTGGTTCGTCGAGTCCCGGATGCTCGACCGCGAGCCCGGCTCCGACGCGTCTGACGTCGCGGCGGCCGTGGACCTGCGGGAGTCGATCTACGCCCTGGTCGTGGCGCGGCTCGACGGCGAACCGCTGCCCGCCGGAGCGGTCGCCGCGGTCAACCGCCACGCGGCCCAGGCACCCGTGGTGACGCAGCTCGGCCCCGACGGCACGAGCCGCTCCGGTTCGGCGTCACAAGGCCTCGCCGCCGTCGCCCGCGAGGCCGTCGAGATCATCGGCGGCGAGGACGGGGCGCTGCTGCGCGAGTGTGCCCGCCCGGAGTGCACCCAGGTCTACCTCGACCGCTCCCGGGGCCGCCGGCGTGAGTGGTGCGCGATGAGGACCTGCGGGAACCGCGTCAAGGCAGCCGCCTTCCGGGCCCGCCACCGCACCACCGAGGCCTGAGGCGGTCGAGGGGCATCAGAACCTGACGGTGAGGTGACGGGGCCCGCGCAGCATGGCGTTGCGCCGGTAGGGAGGCGGGTCCTGCAGCAGGGTCGCCGTACCCAGACCGGGCAGCAGCGCGCCGAGCGCCGCCTGGGCCTCGATGCGCGCGAGCGGTGCGCCGAAGCAGAGGTGGACGCCGCTGCCGAAGCCGAAGTGCTCGTTGTCCTTGCGGCCGGGGTCGAACCGTTCGGGGTCCTGGAACCGCAGGGGGTCACGGCTGCCCGAGGCGAGCGCGAGGATCACGGACGTGCCCTTCGGCACGACGGTGCCCGCGATGTCCACGTCGGCGAGGGGGATGCGCTCGCGCAAGTGCACCGGCGGCTCGTACCGCAGCAGTTCCTCCACCGTCTCCGGCAGCAGTTCCGGCTCCCGGCGCAGCCGCTCCAGCTGGTCGGGGTGGCGCAGCAGCGTGAGCACACCGTTGGTGATCAGGTTGACCGTCGTCTCGTGCCCCGCGATGAGGAGCAGGATCGCGGTCATCGCCAGCTCCTCGTCGGTGAGCCGCAGCTCCGGATCCGGTTCGTTGACGAAGTCCGAGAGCAGGTCGCCGGTGGGCCGGCCGCGGCGCTGCTCCGCGAGGCCGAGCAGGTACGCGCCCATCTCCATCCGGCCCTTGCGGCCCGCCTCGGCCCGCGCGGCGGTGTCCTCGCCGGGGCTGATGTCGGCGGAGGCGACGAGCAGGTCGGTCCACTCCCGGAACCGCGGCTCGTCCTCGCGCGG
Source organism: Streptomyces sp. NBC_00510 (assembly GCA_036013505.1). Classification (NCBI taxonomy): domain Bacteria; kingdom Bacillati; phylum Actinomycetota; class Actinomycetes; order Kitasatosporales; family Streptomycetaceae; genus Streptomyces; species Streptomyces sp. NBC_00510. The sequence continues at coordinate 8,214,019 of CP107851.1, forward strand.
CACACCGAGGATCCGGCAGATGACCGTGACCGGCAGGGGGTAGGCGAGGTCGTCGACGATGTCGACGTGGTCGCGGCCCCGGAGCGCCTCGACCAGTTCCCCGGTGATCCGGGTGATCTCCCCGCGCATCGCGTCGACCCGGCCGGGGTTGTGGGGCGGGCCGAAGGGCCGCATGGCCAGCGTGCGCAACCGGTGGTGCTCGGGGTCGTCCAGCCGCAGGAACGGCAGGTGCTGGGTCTCCTCCGTCGCCGGGGCAGCCGGTGTGGTGCGGTTGCGGGGGTCCGCGCTGAGCCTCGGGTCGTGGAGCAGGCCGACGATCTCGTGGTACGTGCCGACCAGGTAGCTGCCGTCCGTCTGCCGCACCACGGGCCCGGCCTCGCGGAGCTCCGCGTACAGCGGGTACGGGTCGGGGCGGCTGGCGTAATCGGTGATCCGTTCCAGCAGGGTCTCGGCGGTCATGCGTGGTGGCTCCTCGTGGATGGGCGGGGGTGGGTCACCCGGCGGGCCTCGCCAGGACCAGCCGCCGGTCCGGCAGGTACCCGGTGAGCGCGACGGTGGGACCGTGCGAGAGCCGGCTCGGGTCCGGCACATCGGAGGGGAGGACGACCTCGGCCGCCGTACGGCGGTCCGACGCGCCCAGCGGGGGCGGGAACGGGGCGGCCGTCTCGATGAGGCGCTCGTAGTACTCCAGCGACTTGGCCATGTTGACCGTGACCGCGGCGGTCAACCGGCCGCGGTAGCCGTACGCCATGACCAGGCGGCGCTCCTCCAGCGAGCCCTGCGCGATGACCACCTGGTCGGAGAAGGTGGGGACGCCCACCGACTTGATGTTGTAGCCGAACTGGCTCGACCAGAACGTCGGGACCGCCAGGTGCGGACGCCGCAGGGGACCCGGACTGACCATGTTGTGGGCGGCGACCTCGGCTTGGTCCACCGCGTTGCGCCAGTGCTCGAGGGAGAGCAACTGGTACTCGTACAGCGGGTGCGGGAAGCGCGAGACGTCACCGGCCACGAAGACGTCGTCCGTGACGATCCCGTACATGGTGAACGCCCGGCACCCGGCGTCGCAGGCGATCCCGCGCGGGCCCGCGGCCAGCCCGGACTCCGCCAGCCACTCGACGTTGCGGACCGCGCCCATCGCGACGATGCACACGTCCGCGTCGACACGGGTGCCGTCCGACAGGTCCGCGCCGGTGAACCTGCCGTTGCCGCGCAGCGAGGTGACGGTCACGCCGCAGCGCAGGTCCACACCGTGGGCCCGCTGCATGGCGGACGCGAGCTTCGACAAGGTCCCGCCGAGCGCCCCCACCAGCGGCGCCGGGCCGCGTTCGGTGACCGTGACCTCCAGACCGCGCTCGCGGCAGACCGACGCGATCTCCGAACCGGTGAAGCCCGCGCCGATCACCAGCACCCGGCGCGGCCCGGCGGCCAGCCGCTCGGCCAGCCGCGCGGCGTCGTCGCTGGTGCGCAGCGTGAACACCCCGTCGAGGGCGGCCTCCTCCGGAACCGGCCAGGGCCGCGCCCGCGTCCCGGTCGTGATCAGCAGCCGGTCGAACGGCAGCGACGAGCCGTCGCCCAGCAGGACCCGCTTCCCCACCGGATCCAGCCCGGTGGCGGGCACCCCCAGCCGCCACTCCGCGTCAGGATCGCGGCGCATCGGCAGCCCGGTGGCGTCCGCCGACACCTTGCCGAGCAGCACCCCCTTGGACAGCGGCGGCCGGTCGTACGGCGGGTGGGGCTCGTCCCCGACGACGGTCAGCGAACCGGTGAAGCCCTTCTCGCGCAGCGTCTCCGCGGCCCGCAGGCCCGCCAGCGACGCTCCGACGATGACGATCCGGCCCTCCAGGAGGTCAGCGGACACCGGCGCTCACCCCCTCGCCCACCAGGATCGCCTGCACCGGGCACGCCGCGGCGGCCTGGCGCACGCGTTCGTACTGGTCGCCCGGAACCGTCGGGTCGTACAGCAGCGCCTCCTCGCCGTGCAGTTCGAACACGTCCGGCGCAAGGAACACGCACTGCGCATAGCCTTGGCAACGGGTGAGGTCCACGACAACACGCATGCCCAGCCACTCTCTCCAGCGCTTTGATGTCCCTCCATTCGTAAGCCCTGCGGGGCCGCGGCGCTCGCCCGGATACTCCGCCCGGACATTCCGCCAGGATGCGTTCCCGCCCCTGCGGGGCCACGCTGAGCCGGTGCGATGCCGAGTGATCGTGTACCCGCCCTCGGGCACCGGCGGCCGCCGCGTGCGGTGCGACGGCAGGATCCTCGGCCTCGCCTACGGACCCCGGGACGTCCTCGCGCTGGCCCGCCGCGCGGGGCTCCGCATGCGCCTGGGCGACCTGTACGACAGCGACCTCGTCGAGTGGCGCGGCGCCGGCCCCACGACCTGGTGACGGCCTACAAACGCGGCCAGAGCGGCGTCATCACACCGAGGTCGATCACCGACACCCACTCCGCCGACGGGATGGCCCGCTCCAGCACGAACCACTCGTCCGGACGCCCGTCGAACCGGGACGCCGCGAGCGCCTCCGCGGACCCCGCGGGAAGCTTCGTACCCGCCCAGGCATGCCACCGCTGCGCCTCCGGCGCGGGAACCTCCACCGTGAACCGCACGGTGCGGTCCCGGAAGGCCCCCGGCAGCGACCCCGGACTCGGATCGGCGGTCAGGTGCACGGTCCGCGCCAGTTCCGGTACGTCGTCCAGCTCCTCCGGCCAGGTCGCCCTGATCTCCGCGTCCGCCAAAATCAGCGGCCACAGCCCCGGCCGCGTGAAATGGAAAAGGAGCATGCCGGGGACCCTACTGGTGGATCGCCGCCGCGTATGTTTCCGGCATGTGACAACGAGCGCCCTGGATCAGCCCGCGCGGACGTCACTCGTCGTCGCATCGCTCCAGGACCAGACCCACGGATCCCTCCACCAGCCCCACCCCGGCCTCAAGGTGCAGGTGCGCACCGTCAGGGGTGCCGTTGTCTGCGAGCGTGAGCAAATGGCGTGCGAGGGTTCTGAGCCCGTCGGCGTTCGCCTCGATGACGATCTCGCGTCCGAGGTCGCGCACCTCGATGCGCGCGTTCTCGTCCCATGTGAAGACCGAGGCCATGCCATCGGTGAGCGCGGTCTGGTGCGTCGACGCGGGGGGCGGCGCGGGCTTCGACTCGGGTGCCATGCCGACCATCATCGCCTCACGTTCCCGGGGAGTACGCGTAGGCCCGGACGGGATCGAGGTGAAGTTCGAACGGGCCGGAGCAGTCCGCCGCGAGCGTCGCGACTGGAGCACCGCAGGGGCAGGCCCGGTTCAGGCCCTGGTTCCCCGCCGGGCCGCAGCAGCCGCTGCTGTTCCTCCGGCCAGGCAGCGGCTGCAGCCCCGGGGCATCCTCCGGGTTCATCACGACCGTGTTCCGGCAGCCTGCCGAGACGACGAACCCTTCCGCGGTACCGATCATGGGTCCGCGGGCCTGTGCCCGCCGGGGGTTCTCCTGGTCGTCCTGCAGGACATACGGAGGTCCCCACGGCTCGGGATCGATCGCGTAGCCGCCGCGCGGCAGCGTTGATGGCGCCCGCCGGGTGTCCTTGTTCCGGTCGTGCTCGTCCTCGGTCGGCACGGGGACCGCCGACAACCGGACCAGGTCCGGCGTGATAGTGGTACCGCACGGAACAGAGGAAGACGGTCATGTCGTCGTTGTAGTCGGCTGACTCACTCTGCCGCATCCTCATTTCACGCCCTCGTGGCGTGCGGTCGTGATTGCTCAGCCCACTCGGCCCCGTGCCGGCGCGTCCTTCTTGCCGGGACCTCACAGCAGTACGTCGCGCCCTTCCGGGTCGCCGCACACGGGGCAGTCGTACTCGTCAAGGGATTCCTCAGGAACCGGGTGCCCGCAGAAGACGCAGGGGCGCATGTCGTCGTCCAGCGTCTCGACCGGGGGTTCGTCGTCGTTCACGACCGCAGGTTTCCATGCGTGGGGCGTCGGTGCGGAATGCGGCGGCAAATCGCCGAGGTCGGTCCGGGAAAGGTTGCGCACCCAGGGGCGAAGCCCCCGCCCTTCAGCGACTGGCGCCGACCTGGCGCTGTTACAGCTTGGTCATGAGTTGAACCAGGGCCCATGACGTGTGGGCGCCATGGTGATCGCCGACGCGCCGCGATTCGCGTGCCGTCGGCTGATCTCCTCGCGCTCGAAAGGCACGGCATGTTCGCTCTCGTCTTCGGAGGGCACTTGCTGTACCTCCTCCTCGTCACCCTCGTCTCCGCGGCCGTGCTGGGGGTCGTCGCGGTCGCCCTGCGTGGCCGTTCCGACCGGCCCTGGACCTACGGGGCATGGGCGGCCACGACGACGGCCGCCTTGTTCCTGACGCTTTGGCTCAGACCCGTCGGTACAGGCGCGGTGAAATGCACGGTGAGCAAGGACGTGTGGGAGTCGTTCGGGACGACCCAGGGGTGGATGAACGTCGCCCTGTTCGTGCCGATCGGCTTCTTCGGTGTGCGGGCGGCCCGGCGTCCGGTCCCTCCTGTGCTGCTGTCCGTCCTCCTGGCGTGCGGGATCGAGACCGTCCAGGCCTGCCTTCCCGTCATCGGCCGTTACTGCGACACCAGTGACTTCACCACCAACGTGGCGGGCGCCGTCGTGGGCGCGGGCATCGGGGTCCTGTCGCTGCGCCTTGCCGGTTCGGGGCTGTCGCCCTGGCCCACGCGCCACCGCGGGCTCCAGGCCGCGACCGGGGCGGGATTCCTGGCCGTGGCCCTTGTGCTGACGACCGTCGTCGACGTGCGGGTCGTCGACCACGCCGAGCCGAGCAGGGAGGCGTCCGCGGAACAGCAGGCGGTGATCGGGCAGGCGGTGCGCAAGGCGCTGGGCGACGACGTCAGGATCGTCCGGGTCCAGGACAACACGCCGTGCGGGATCGACGGCGTGAACGAGGAGGTGTGGGCGGAGCTGGAACCGAGCGGGGTCGCCTTCATGAGCTGGCCCGACCCGGACCGGTTCCGCGTCGACGTGTCGACGGGCCCCCGGACCGAGGCCGCGGCGGTCGGGAAGCCCATTCCGGGCTCTTCGTGGTCCGTGCACGACGCGGCCGCCGCCGAGCGGGCCGCGGACCGGTACGTGGCCCTGCACTACCCCACGGCCGACACGAAGCGGCCCGCCGTGGACCGCGTCGATGACGGCGCGGGCGAGACCTGGACCGTGACGTACCCCTACCGCGACGACCACATGCAGGCCGTGACGTCGCTTCAGGTGACGGTGAACTCCGCCGGGCGTCTCCTCGGCGTCCGCCTCGCCGCGACCGCCGGCACCGGCCCGGATACGAAGTCCGGCGACTACTGCGGCTGACGACTCGGGGAACCCATGTGGTCACAGCGCTAGCCGTCATAGGGGACCCAGGCACGCCGGCCTGCGTCGTTCGTGCCGTACCAGTAGTGCGGCATCGCCGTGATGCCGGTGGTGCGGAACGGGCGGCCGTGGTCGTCGATGCGGATCGTGCCGGTGCGGCCCTGGGAGGACCAGTCGAGTTCGAGGTACCAGCGGGCGTCGTGGGTCCGTGTAGTCGCGTCGACCAGCAGCACCTCCGGGTCCTCGGCGGAGACGCGGTACGGGAAGTGCGCGGCCGGGATGACGTGTCCACTGTCGGCACCGTCCTTCGGGCGGGTGATGGGGCGGCCGACGTCGAGGTCCACGGTGAAGCGGCGGGGCGTGAGGTCGCTCCCGCAGCCCTGGCCCATGGCGTACGCACTCCCGGCGGCCGGGTTGCCGCGGCTGACGATGCGGACGTGGAGCGCCTCAAGGACCACGGCCGTGGACGACCGCCCTTGCACCGAGATCTGCACCCTCGTCTGCCGCCCGTGCACCGCGCCCTGCGTCGCCGCCCACGCCCGGGCATCCTGCTCCACCGGCGGCGCAGGTACCTGTGCGGGCGGCTTGGCGATGACGTAGTCGTGGCCGCAGCCCTTGTCCCAGACCAGGGAGTCGGCGCTCCACGCGAGGGGCAGGCCGGTGGTCTGCTTCGCGGCCGCGGTGGGACCGCTGCCGGCGGCGGACGGGGCGGAGCTCCGGGAAGGGGAGGGGGATGCGGTGGCCGACGTCGCCGAACGGTGGGGTGCGCCGGGGGCGGTCGTCCGTGAGCCCGCGGTGCGGGAGGCGTCCGCCTCGGAGGAGCGCTCGCCCGACAGGGCGGACGTGCTGCGCAAAGCGGCGACCAGCGCGCAGGCGACGGCGATGGACGCCAGGAGCCGTCGGCGGCGGTACCAGGGGCGGGGAGCGGGGGAGGGAGCGGGCTCATCCGGGTCGGGGCCGTCCCCGGGCTGCTCCGCGGAGCTGTTCTCCTCGACGAGCACCCCGTCCCCGTCGGGCGCTGGTGCCGCCGCCTCCGCCGAACCGGCCGTACGCGCCTCCTGCCGAGCCGCCGTCGCCGACAGCCACAGACGGTGCAGCTCGAGCCGCTCCTGCGGTCCCGCCCCGCAGAAAGCCGCGAGCCGCTCCAGGGGCGCGAAGTCCTGCGGCACCGCCTCGCCCGCGCAGTACCGGTGCAACGTGGAGGTGTTCATGTTGAGGCGGCGGGCCAGAGAGGCGTAGCTCCGGTTCGTGCGGTCCTTCAGCCGGCGCACCAGCGCCGCGAACTCCTCGACATCGTCGCGCATCGACACCGTTCTCCCGTCGTCCGGCCGCCGATCCTGCATCCCAGGCACTCATATCCCTGCACGTCAGATGGGCCGGGATGGTTCCACCGTCGCCATTAGGGCGGCAGTCGTTGCGCAGGACTCCGGCGGCCGCCGATGCTCTTCGTGTCGCACCGGCCGGGGCCGGACCGGCCAGCCGGCGTCGGGCGACGTCCGAAACCTATGCCCTGCACTCATGCACTCACGGCATTCACCGCATTCACGGGGGACACCCATGCCCAAGAACACCCGAGCAGGCGCGCTCCTCGCAGTCGCTGTCACGGGTCCGGCCGTGGCGCTCGCCGGCCCTGCCGCGGCCGCTCCCAAGGCGCCCGGCTTCCTCGCGGCCGCAGCCGCCGACCTGCCGCCGCACCGCACCTCGTCCTGAACGGCCGGCAAGGCCACCGTCGGCGTACCGGAGGAGACGGACCGGGACACCTGTCTGCGGGCGCTGCAGGGCCACGCGGCCACCCGGTACCGCGACTTCGGCACCGACCTCGACACGAACGCCCGCCAGATCACCGTGGTCCTGCACGCCACCGGTTCGGCGAAGCAGCCGACCTCATGGCTGAACAAGCACATCACGTCCTGCGCGGCCCGCATCGCGGCAGGACCCGGCCGTACGCGGCCGGCACCGACGACCACGGCACAGCCCGACCACTCGACCACTCGATCACTCGAAAGGGAGAACCGACATGAACAGCAGGACTCGCACCGCCCTCACCGCCGGCGTCCTCGCCGTTGCTCTCGGCCTCGGCGCCACCATCCAGGCCTCCGCCGGGACCCCACACGGCGTCAGCGGCAAGCCGTCCGAGTCGGCACAGGCGTCCGTCCATGCCCCCGCGAAGGCGTCCACCGCCGCACCGCAGTCGGTCAGCGGCACGCCCGGTCAAGCGGTGACCCGGGTCGCCGACTTCTACGGCGCGTACATCGACGCGAAGGGCGACTACACGGACCCGGACGTCACGCTGGCCACGGCCCTCCGCAAGCACTACCTGACGCCCGACTTCGCCCTGCGGCTGGCGGCCTGGGAGGAGAAGAACGGGGCGGACGGCGTCCTGCACGCCCAAAACGTCCCGGCGCAGTGGAGGGTGACCGACAACGGCACCGTGGGAAACGGCCATGAGGTCATCGTCACCCTGACCTTCGGCAGCGGGGAGACGGTGCAGAAGACCAAGCTCTTCGTGCTGATGGAGCGGTACAACCACATCGTCGACATCGACACCACGAGTGCACGCTGACGGCTGACGGCGGAGCGCGACTGCCGGTCACAGGGCCAAGGAGGGTGACCGCGATCCGCTGTGACGCCGCGTCACCCCGGTCCTGCGCTTGAGGTCGGCTTCCGTGGCTGGTACGCACCGGCGTCGTCTTCACCGCCGACGCACACCATGGGCCCCGCCGGGCAGTGCAACTCCGGCGGGGTCCTGCGTGCCCACCGCGCAGGAGGCTCGTGCGGTGGGCACGGCCGGGCGGTGAGGACGGCTTCCCCTCAGCGCCCCGGGACGCCGGCCCGGAAGGCAGCTCGGACAAGAATCGAACGTCGACCGACGGCCCGCTTGTTGAGCTCGCCCTGCCCGATACGCGGTGAGGCCGTCGTCCTGGGCGAGCTCGGCGCAGGCTACGGGCCCGGGCGTGACCAGCGCCGCGACCCGGTGAACCTTCCCAGTCACAGCATGGCTTCGGCCGCCGACGGCGGCGCCGCTACTCCTGTGGCCCCTGAGCGCGCTCGTCCCAGCCGACCGCGACCGCCCAGGTGACCCCGGTCCCCGCGGTCACCTTGAGGCGGGTCGCGGCCTCGGCGGACGGCATCGCGGCACCGTTGAGGCTGCCGTCCGGCCGGTCCGAACAGTGCTCCGTGGACGTGCCGTAGCGGCCGGCGTCGACCGTGAGCGTGCCCGTGCCCTGGCACTCCGTGGCCACGTAGACCGTCCCGCCCTCAGGCTTCGCCGGCAGCGCCAACTCCAGTGCACCGCTGTGCCGCCCCGTCGACACCCACAGCTCGGCGTCCGCCAGTTGCTCCGCCGGATCGTCCCAGTAGGCGGCGGGGGAGGCGGAAGCGGAAGGGGAGGCCGTAGCCGGCGTGACTCCCTGCTGTCGGGGAGCTTTGGAGCCCTCCGTGCAGCCGCTGAGCATGAGGACGGACGCGACGCAGCCCAGCAGGGCACGCCGCCGAACGCGATGGAACACATCAACCCCCGTGTGTGGTTCCCGATCGGCCGGATCATGCTGGCACGTCCGGCCGCGGTCGTACAGGACGCGGCGAATCGGAGGAGTGGGCGCAGAGCGTCACGGTCGCCCTTGACGAGCAGGCACGCATCCTGCGCGGCCATGGATGGCCCGCCGGCGCGGAGCGCCACGTCGCGGCCCTCCAGAGGGAGATCGACGCGGCCCGCCCGCACTGGGCGAAGGCCGCCGGCGCGAAGGACGTGGAAACGTACTACGGCCGCTGTGAGGCGGCCCTGCGCCTGACCAGGCGATCAGGGCGCGTGGGGCGCTGAGACATGTCACGTCGGGCCAGATGCCGGAGTCTTCCGCATGATCGACCGGACTGCCTCCGGTCTGGTCCGCGGGCGCCTCGGCGGGGGCGTTCCGAAGCGTGGTGGACCCGCGACCACGAAGGGATCGAAGGTCCACCGCTGCCGTTCGCCGCCCGGCAGGGCCTTGGGCTTCCGGATCAGCCGGATCCTAGGCGGTGAAGGCGTTCACGCCCGTCAGATCCGCCGACAGGGCCCACAGGCGGGCCGCCTGCTCCGGGTCGACCGCCCAGTCCTTGACCCCGGCCGAATCGCCGCCGGAGGGTTCGGCGATGTCGCAGTCCTCCAGGTAGACGCCGCCCAGACCGTCCAGTTGTGGTGAGGTCGCGGCCCACACCTGGGTGGCCGCGCCCTGCTGCGGGGTCTTGAAGCTTTCGGGAGCCGCCAGGTTGCCGTGCTCGTCGATCCAGCCGCGCTCGATCATCTCCTCCTTGGGCAGGTGCCGTTGCAGCGGTGTGAGGATGCTGCCGGGGTGGAGGGAGAAGGCCCGTACGCCGGCGTCACGGCCGAGCGTGTCGAGGTGGACGGCGAACAGGACGTTCGCGGTCTTGGCCTGGCCGTAGGCCAGCCACTTGTCGTAGCCCCGCTGCCACTGGACGTCGTCCCAGCGGATGCCGGACAGGTGGTGGCCGCGGGAGGAGACCGAGACGACGCGGGCGCCGCCCGGCTCGATCGCCGGCCACAGGCGGTTGACGAGAGCGAAGTGCCCGAGGTGGTTCGTGGCGAACTGCGCCTCCCAGCCCGGTCCCACCCTGGTCTCCGGGCACGCCATGATCCCGGCGTTGTCGATGACGATGTCGACCGCGCGGCCGGAGGCGAGGAACCGCTCGGCGAAAGCCCGGACGCTGCCGAGGTCGCCCAGGTCGAGTTGGTCGACCTCGACACGTTCGACTCCGGCCAGCGCCTCCTGCGCGGAGGCGGGACGGCGGGCGGGGACGACGACGTGGGCGCCCGCCTTGGTCAGCGCACGCGTCGTCTCCAGGCCGAGACCCGAGTAGCCGCCGGTGACGATCGCGAGCCTTCCGGTGAGGTCGATGCCGCCGAGGACGTCCTCGGCGGTGCTCCGCGCGCCGAAACCGGAACCGATCTTGTGCTGTGCCGTAGTGCTCATGTCCGGAACGCTACGAATTGGAGTGCTCTCGAAGTCAAGGACACGCGGGGGCGGGGCCCTCCCCCGCCTGAGCTCGCGCCTCAGCTCCCGGCGTCCGCGCTGTGCACGATCTGGATCAGGTTGCCGCAGGTGTCGTCCAGGACGGCGGTCGTGACGGGGCCCATCTGCACCGGTTCCTGCGTGAAGTGCACCCCGAGCCCGCGCAGCCGGGCGAACTCCGCGTGCACGTCGTCCACGGCGAAGGAGGTCGCCGGGATGCCGTCCTCGGCCAGCGCCGTCTTGTACGGCTTCACCGCGGGATGGCCGGAGGGCTCGAGCAGCAATTGCGTCCCGTCGGGGTCCTCCGGCGAGACCACGGTCAGCCACCGGTCCGTACCGATCGGGACGTCGTGCTTCTTCACGAAGCCCAGCACGTCGGTGTAGAAGCGCAGGGCCTTCTCCTGGTCGTCGACGAAGACGCTGGACAGGTGGATCCTCATGGGGTGCTCTCCGATGCGTCGGGCCTGAGCCACCGGGTCACGATGTGCTCCAGGGGTTCGGTGTTCAGGTCGTGGTATTTGTAGCGGCCCTGGCGCCGCGTGAGCACCAGGCCCGCCGATTCGAGCACGGCCAGGTGCTGGCTGACCGCCTGGCGGGACAGCCCCAGGCCGTGCTTCATCGCCAGCCGCCCGCAGATCTCGAACAGGGTCTGGCCGTCCCGTTCCACCAGCTCGTCAAGGATGCGTCGGCGGGTGGGGTCGGCCAGCGCCTTGAAGACATCCTCTTCCATGACCGCAACGATAGGCAAGTGGCCGCTTGCCTATCAAGCCCGGGTTCCGGGGCTGCCGTCCGCGTCCTGCAGCGGTTCATGTCGTGTGCCGGTGTCGCGGGGGGCTCAGCTGTCCTGGATCCGGTCGGCCGTGGAAGGCCCGTCCGCCGGGGTGTGTGTGATGGCCAGCAGCGCCGTGTCGTCGGTCCTGCGGCCGCCGGTGTGGCGGTGGTGGTCGGCGAGCAGGGCGTCCACGAGGGCGTCGGGGTCGGGGTGGTGGCGGCCCGTGCATCGGGCGACGGGGTCGTAGAAGGTGCCCGACGCGTCGCGGGCTTCGGTGAGTCCGTCGGTGTAGAGCAGCAGACTGGCCCCTTCGGGGAACGTCACCGTGTCGACGCTGTCGACGGTGACGCGGCCGTCGTCGAGGGAGGCGAGGCCCAGGGGCAGGCCCGGCCGGGTGGGCTCGACGTACCGCACGGTGTCGCCCAGGAAGAGCAGCGGCGGCGGGTGGCCGCGGTTGACCAGCCGGACCTCGTTCCCGTGCCGGGGGAACTCCGCCAGCACGCCGGTGATGAACCCCTCGAACTCGGTCAGGGTCCCCGACTGCCGGGACTCGAGGGTGACGGCCCGCTCCAGCCGTTGCGCGAGGGCGGTCAGGCTGGGCTCCTGCAGGGCCGCCTCGCAAAAGGTCCCGATGCCGACGGCGACCGCCCTGACCGCTTCCATTCCCTTGCCGCGTACGTCGCCGATGACGCAGCGGACGCCGAAGGGGGTGTCGACCACGGCGTAGAGGTCCCCGCCGATCTGCGCGTCCGTCTGGGCGGCCTCGTACCGGGCGGCGAAGCGCAGCGGGCCGATCCGCTCCGGTGGTCTGGGCAGGACGGCGCGCTGGACGGCGGCGGCGATGTCGCGTACGGACTGGAGCTGCTCATCGCGGTGGTACAGGAGCCGGTTCAGGAGGACGGCGATCCCGGCCACCGTCGCGACCATGAACAGCTCGCTGAACGCGATCGCACTCCGGCGGTAGCCGAAGACCCAGAACATGGCCGCGTCGAGGCCGAGGGCGGTCAATCCGATGAGAACCGTCCCGCGCAGCGACAGCAGCGCGGCCGCCACCAGGACCGCGGCCGCGTAGAGGGCCGCGGCGCTGACGGTGCGTGGAGTGGCGAGGTCGATCACCACGGCGACGAGCAGCAGGACGGCCGGCAGCAGGCGGCTCTCCGTTCCCGCCCAGCTCCGCGCTCCCAGCCTTGCCACGTGCTGCTCCCGAGGTCGACCGGGCTTCCGGCCAGCTCAGGCTAACCGCCCGCCCGTCCGCCCCGCGCCCCACGTCACCCGGCTCGCCCACCGCGGACATCGCCATGCGCCGGGTGTCACCCGGCTGGAGCAGGGGGCTCGCAGTGGGCCGGTGGTGGTCCGGCGGTGGAACGGTGGTCAGGCAGTGCCGCCGGCCTCGCCGGTTCGCAGACCGCGGCGGAGGGCGTCGAGCTGCTCGGCGATCATGCGGCGGCTCACCTCGGTCCGCGGGGCCAGCTGGGCCGCGCCGTGGAAGGCGCCCGGGAAGTGGTGCATCTCGGTGGGGACGCCCGCGGTGATCAGCCGCTGGGCGTAGGCCAGGTCCTCGTCGCGCAGCGGGTCGAACTCGGTGGCCGCGATGTACGTGGGCGGCAGTCCGGCCAGGTCCTCCGTCCTGGCCGGGGCGGCGTACGGGCTGACGCCGTCGCCGCCGCGCACCCCCTTGCCGCCGAGGTAGTGGTCCCAGCTCCGTTGGGCGTTGCGGCGGTTGAACCCGGGGGTGTGGGTGAAGGCCTGCATGGAGGCGGTGGCGAGGCGGTCGTCCAGGATGGGGGCGCCGAGGTACTGCATGCTCAGGGCGGGGCCGCCGTGGTCGCGTGCGTACAGGGCGACCGCGGCCGCGAGGTTCCCGCCGGCGCTCTCACCGGCGACCCCGATGCGGTCGGGGTCGACGCCCAGTTCGTCGGCGCGCCCGGCCAGCCAGCGCAGGGCGGCGTAACAGTCCTCCAGGGCGGCCGGGTAGGGGTGTTCCGGTGCGAGGCGGTAGTCCACCGACACCACCACCGCGCCCACCTCGGCGGCGATGCGGGTGGTCTCGTTGTGGAAGAAGTCCACGAGCCCGATCACGAAGCCGCCGCCGTGCACGTACAGCAGGCCGGGCAGCCTCCCTTCACGGCCCGCGGGCCTGCGGACGTGCACCCGGACGTCCGGGGCGCCCTGCGGACCCGGAACGGTGACCTCGCGGAAGTCGACCGGGACCGGCGGGGTGTAGGGATCGGCTTCCATCAGGGCCGCTTCCGCCCGCATCCGCGCGACTTCCGCGTGTCCCTCCGCCTGGGCGAGCCGGGACATCCTCAGGGTCAGTTCCGGGTCGAACGGGAAAGCCAACGTCAACTCCTCTTGCGTACGGTGCGCAACGGCATGCCTGACTAGCGTTGCCGAAGTCAGGGGTGGAGTCTACGCAGCAAATCCTTGCGTAGTCAAAGATTTCGTGAGCTCGTGCGGGCGCCCGCCGACGATGTGCCGGCCCCCGCCCGCGGCCCGGGCGAACGGGCTGCGAGAGTGGTCGCGTGCTGATGGATCCCGAGAAGACGCTCTTCGTCCGTGGTGCCACGCCTGTGCTCCTGCTGGCCGACGCACCCGTCCACGACGCTCTGCCACCCCTGGTCGTGCCCGACGGGGCGGTGCCCCTGTGCGAGGGCTGGAGCGTCGTCCCCCGGCTCACCCTGTGCGTCGTGGACGGGCCCGGCGACCACGGATGCGTCGTACCCGCCCTGGCCGCACCGGTGTTGGGCGGGTCTGACGGTGATGCGGCGTCGAGCGGGATGGCCGACTGGTGCCTGGACGTCGCACAGGCCGGTGGGGCAGTCGTCCTGTCGGTGGATCAGCTGCCGGACGCGCTGGACTGGCCGGTGCTGCTGTCCGCCGGCGTGGCGCGCGGCGGCTTCATGCCCGCCCTGACCTGACGGCGGCCGCCCGCCCCCCCTCGAGCGGCCCTTCCTCGACGGCGTGGCTCCGGAGGCGTCGAAGGCGTCCCGCCCCCGGGCCTGAGCCCGCGAGGCCCCTGGGGCGGCCGTCACCCGAACGAGGGCCACCGGCCGGCGGCCCACTCGCGCCATCCCGGCCACCCGGCGGGAGGGTCGCCCACGTCCTCGCCTGCGAGTTCGGCGGCGTCGGGCTCCTCGAACAGCGCCCGCCAGCGCAGGAGGTCCGCCTCGCTCATCGGGAAGGTCCGTTCCGGTGTCGTGGCCTGGCGCCGGGCGACGCGGGCCCGTTGGGTCTCGTGGTCCACCGGTACGTACACCAGGCGGCAGGACCCGCCCGCGGCTTCCGCCAGGCGGCGGATCGCCGACCTCTCGTCACGCGACCAGCACCCGAAGTCCAGGACCACATCGGTCCCGACCGCCAGCGCCTCCAGCGCGAGCCGCAGCAGCAGCCCTTCCAGCACGTCGCGCTTCCCGTCCGCCTCGGAATCGCCGAACAGCGGGATCATCCACTCGTCCGGCGTCAGACGCAGCGCGCCGTGCTCCTCGGCGAGCCGCCGGGCCACGGTGGTCTTCCCGGCCCCGGGCAGGCCGACCATCAGGAACAAGGAGGTCACCCGGAGATCCTGCCAGGGGAGGGGCGGGGTGGGGCCATCGGTGGCACGGCATGCGACCCCCATGGACCTAACGTCCGGCGTGCCGCGTGCCGGACGGCGCCGCAGGGCGTCACGCTGCTGCCGTGATCGGCCGTGCGGTGGGCCGCCCGTCGCGACGTCCGGCTCGCAGGCCGCACACGGCATCCCCACGAAGGGCCTCAGACATGTCCGCTTCCCCCCTCAGCACACTGTCCCGCTCCGGCTCCCACGCCACCGCCGAGTTCGGCGTCCCGCCGTACGTCCATGACGCCGGGCTGCTGCTCCTGCGGCTGGTGCTCGGGCTGACGATGGCGAGCCACGGAGCCCAGAAGCTGTTCGGCTGGTTCTCCGGGGTGGGCCTCGACGGCGCAGGACGCGTCTTCACCTCCGGCGGCTATCCGGCGGGGAAGGCGATGGCCGTGCTGGCGGGGCTCAGCGAGGTGCTCGGGGGCGTGGGCCTCGCCCTCGGGCTGCTGACCCCGCTCGCCGGGGCAGCGGTGGTGGGTGTCATGGTCAATGCCGTCGGCGTGAAATGGGGCGGCGGGTTCTTCGCCCCGACGGGGGTGGAGTACGAGCTGCTCATCGCCGCGCTGGCCACCACGCTGGCCGTCGTCGGGCCCGGCCGCTTCGCGCTCGACCGTCACCTTCCGGGCGTGCGCGCGCACCGGGTGGGCCACGGCGTCTCCGCGGTGGTCCTCGGCGTCGTGCTCGGCGTGATCGTGCTGCTGTTCCGCAAGTGACCGGGGACGGTAGCGCGGTGGCGGCGGGTCCGGACGGTGTGGGGGCCCGTCAGCCGGCCGACGGGCCCTCACGCGCTACGCGTCATGCCGCCGCGGCGGCGGTGAGTCGCTCGGCGACCTCCGAGGCCGAGGGCATCGCGGCGATCTCGTCACGCAGGCGCTCCGCCGCCGCGGTGAACGCGGGCTCGGCGAGCACACGGCTGACCGCGGCGGTGACCGCTTCGGGCCCCTGCTCGCCGATCGGCATCGCCACGCCCGCTCCCGCGGCCTGGAGCCGGAACGCCTGACGCTGCTGGCCCGCCGCACCCGGGACGACGACGGCCGGGATCCCGCGCGCCGCCGC
Organism: Streptomyces sp. NBC_00510; assembly: GCA_036013505.1. NCBI lineage: Bacteria > Bacillati > Actinomycetota > Actinomycetes > Kitasatosporales > Streptomycetaceae > Streptomyces > Streptomyces sp. NBC_00510. The sequence continues at coordinate 8,229,773 of CP107851.1, forward strand.
CCCGAACGTGTTGCCGGAACCGCCGTGGTGCACGACGACCCACACGCCGTCCAGCAACTCCGCCGCCGGCACGAAGGACACCAGCTCGACCCTGCCAGGCTCCAGCCCGAGGTCGTCGACCGGAGCGCCTCCCGTCGTGGCGACCAGGTCGACGTCCAGGACGCTCAGCGACCGGAGCAGCGGACCGAGCGAGGAGGCCCTGCCGGAGACGGTGCTGAGGCTGACGAGCACCCGGGGCCGGCCGGTACCGGGGACCCTGGCCGCGCGCGGCGTGCCCTCGGGGCCCTGGTGGGGCTCCGGCCGCAGCGCCATCCGTTCGAGGGACGGCAGCGTGCCGCCGCGCTGCAGGCCGGGCGGGCAGAGGTCCAACAGCCAGCGGCCGGACGGCGCGTGGGCCGGCGCCTGCAGACCGCGGTCGAGGTAACGGGACTGCGCCGTCGCGGCCAGGGCGTCCAGAACCTCGGGCTCCAGCGCCGGGTCGATGCCCATCACCGCGGACGGCACCTTGAGCACGGCGGCGACCAGCGGCCCCACGAAGTCGCAGTGCTCCGACACGACCAGGTCCGGCTCCCACGCGCGCGCCCCCGCGAGGGCCTCGTCCACGGAGAGGTCGACGCGTGCCCCGGCGAAGAACTCGGCGACCAGCGCCGGCGAAGGATTCGACGCCATGTCGACACCGCTGCGGCGGGACACTTCGGCGATCGCCACGTCGACGGTCGGACCGGCGGGGATCAGCTCAAAACCCTGCGCCTCGACCGGGCCGGCCATGGCGGCGGCGGAGACGAAGGCAACGGTGTGCCCCTGGGTGCGCAACGCCCGGGCGAGCGGCAGCAGGGGCAGGAAGTGACCGGTCAGGGGGGTGTGGAACATGAGGATGCGCATGGGTATCGAGATCACCTGTGTGCTTGTGCCACGTGCGTGGCCGCGGTGGGCGGACCGTCGTCGCGGTGCGCCTCCCCGGTCCGGCGTGCTGCCCTGGACCCGGAATTGATTGTCGGCACAAGTATATAGGGGCTACTTGCCGAAGCAAGCAGGTGCCCCCGGGTCGGCCGGTGCCGGAGCGGTCCGGTCAGTGGCGGGCGCCGACGGGGGCCGGGATGGCGTCGAGGCCGGTGACCTCACTCTCGGCTGCCAGCGATGCAACCGGACGGCACGCCCCGGTCACCGTCTGGTCGCCCACTACGCCGAAGAGGGAGCCCCGACCACGGCGCGACGGTCCTCCTCGACTTGATCGGCACCCGGCGGGAACCCGAGACCGTCGATCAGGGCATCGGCCTGCCGGCCTCGCCGCGTCGGCGGGACATCCCGCGGTAGACCGTCCAGCAGCTCGCCAGGACGAGCAACGCCCCGGCGACGGGCCATCCGATGGACCCGCCGTCGCGGTACTCCCGTACGCCGGTGAAGAGCAGGAGCCCTGACGGGATCAGTCCCGCCCAGTCGATTGCCCTGCCCCATCTTCTGAGGGCCGTCTGGTCGATCATGCGCGGATCATACGGTCGGCGCGTGCGTCCGGCGGAGCCGGATCCGGATCCGCCTACTGCTCGACGAGGCGAAGGGTCCCGATGATCGCGAGCGTCGGGCCGGCGATCGCGAAGACCGAGCCGACGATCTTCGTCTTGATGCGCGAGGCCTTGCGTGTGGCCGAGGTCGGTGCGGGCACCCATCCGTAGGCGTCATGGGCGTCCTGCTGTGCTTGCTCGTCGTACGCCACCCAGAAGCGGGTGTGCCTGATTCCGAACAGGCCGAACACGGTCATACCCAGGCCCATGAGCAGCATGATGACGGCCTCACCGCGGGGTGACATGGGCGCACCCGCGAGAACCGCTGCGAACTCGTGCACGGCGGCTCCTCGAGCGGCGTCGGGTTCGCCCGGCTGCGCGCTGCACGGGGCAGGGGTGGGGCGCTACCTCGTGCGGAGGTGTTGCCGCCACTGGCGGGTCTTCTCCACGGTTGCCACGGCCGGCATCAGCGCGCCCACCGTCGTGGCGGAGTCGATCAGGCCCTCGGGGTCTCCGAGGAGGTGGGCCGGTCCCCATCCGGCCACGGGGTCGAGGGTATCGGCCGATCCGCAGGTCGGACCGCGTGTTCGGCGGGCCCCTGCGCTCCGTTCGCGCAGCTCGTGGGCCGGATGGCTCCGGTTGCGGGCTGTGGGGGATGCGGACAGCATGTTGCGGGGGCGAAAAGCCCGGCTTGCTTCACCTGTGGCACTGGCGGTGGCCATTCCCCGTGGTGCCCGCCGCACTCCGCGCCGCCCGGCGAGGCCGGCACCGACTCCACCGGAGACCGGCGCCCTGGGGCGGTGGTGCCGTCACCAGGAAAGGAACCTCCCCATGTCCACCACCGTCATCCAGCATGTCCTGAACCGACTGCGGGACATCGGCGTGCGTCATGTCTTCGGCGTCCCGGGCGACTACGCCTTCCCCGTCAACGACGCCATCTCCCAGCACCCGGACATCCAGTGGATCGGCAGCTGCAACGAGCTCAACGCGGGCTACAGCGCCGACGGCTACGCCCGCGTGCACGGTGTGGGCGCGGTGAGCACCACCTACGGGGTCGGCGAACTCAGCGCGATCAACGCCATCGCCGGTGCGTACACCGACCACCTGCCGGTGTTCCACCTGGTCGGCATGCCCAAGATGCCCGTGCAGGCGCACCACTCGGTCGTCCACCACACCCTGGGCAACGGTGAGTTCGACCTCTTCCTGAAGATGTCCGATGCCGTGGTGTGCGCGAGCGCGATCATGACGCCGCAGAACGTCGCGTCCGAGACCGAGCGCCTTATCGCGGCGGCGGCCTACCACCGCCGCCCGGTCTACATGGCGTTCCCCGCCGACCTCGCGGAGATGCCCGTGGTCGGATCGGCCCAGCCGATCCCCGCACCGGCCAGCGACCCCGCGCAGCTGGACGCCGCCGTGCGGGCCGTCGCCGACATGCTCGGCCGAGCCGAGAGCGCCTGTGCCCTGCCCGGGGTGCTCGCCGCCCGTTCCGGCCTCGGACCGGAACTGCAGCGGTTCCTGGACGCCACCGGGATGCCCTTCGCCACGATGATGGCCGACAAGGGCGTCCTCAACGAGGAACAGCCCGGCTACTGCGGCATGTACGACGGCAAGCTCATGAACGAGGGCGTCCGCCGCTTCGTCGAGGGCAGCGACGTCGTCGTCCTGGTCGGTGCGCTGATGCACGACTTCAACAGCGGCGCGTTCACCGCCAACCTCGACCCCGGTCGCACGATCGACATCCGCCACCACCACGTGAGCGTCGACGGCATGACCTACCAGAGCGTGGAGATGAAGGACCTGCTCGTCGCGCTCACCGAGAAGCTGCCCCGCAAGCAGTGGCCGCACATCGAGGCCCGGGTGACCCGCATGGCCCCGGCAGGAGGCAGCGGCGGCGACTCCATCACCGCCGAGAACCTCTACCCCCGCTGGGAGAACTTCCTCAAGCCGGACGACATCCTGGTCGCCGAGACCGGAACGGTCTCCATGGGACTGGCGTTCGCCCAGCTGCCCAGCGGTGCCACCTTCCACAACCAGACCCTGTGGGGCTCGATCGGCTGGGCCACCCCCGCCGCCGTCGGCGCGGCCGTCGCCGCGCAGGACGACCGGCGCGTCGTCCTCATCACCGGCGAGGGCTCGCACCAGCTCACGGCGCAGGAGATCAGCCAGTTCGGGCGGTACGGGCTGCGCCCGGTGGTGTTCGTGCTGAACAACCACGGCTACCTGATCGAGCGTCTGCTGTGCAAGCACCCGGACATCGCCTACAACGACCTCGCCAACTGGCGCTACTCCGAATTGCCGAAGGCCCTGGGCTGCGAGGACTGGTTCACCGCCCGCGTCTCGACCCTCGCCGAGCTCGACCAGGCCATGGACGCGGCGGCGAAGGCCGGCACCGGCTGCTACATCGAGGTCATGACCGACACCTACACCGCTCCGCCGCTGGCCAACCAGCTCCACGACAACATCGAGAGCCTCTACTCCGCCTGAGCAGCGGTCCGGCCCCCACCGCACCGCGGTGGGGGCCGAGTTCGGTCCCGACCGACATGGCATCCGCCTGCGGCGCCGTCAGGACCTTTCCGGACCACCGTTCAGGACCGCAGCAACTCGGCGGCGCGTTCCGCGATCGCGTAGACGGTGGCGTTGGTGTTCGCGGAGGGGATCGAGGGGATGACGGAGGCGTCGGCGACCCGCAGGCCGTCGACACCGTGCACGCGCAGGGCGGGGTCGACGACGGAGCCGTCGTCGTCGCCCATCCGGCAGGTGCCGACGGGGTGCATGTACGAACACAGGGTCCTGAGCGCGTAGTCCCGCAGGCCGGCGTCGTCCGTGACCTGGGGCCCCGGCCGGACCTCGTGCCCGCGCCACTCCGCGAGCGCGTCCGCCTGACCGATCTCCCGCGCCAGGCGAAGCCCCCGGACCACGGCGGCCAGGTCCCGCTCGTCGCCGTAGTAGTCGGGGTCCACGAGCGGCAGGACGTCCGGGTCGGCGCTCGCGAGGCGGACGCTCCCGCGGCTGCGGGGCCGTATCGAGGAGACGGAGATGGTGTAACCCTGCCCCGCCGCGGGCGCGTCGGGGACGGGTATGTGGCCCGCCGCGTCGACGAAGAGCACCTGGAGGTCCGGGCCGTCGAGGCCGGGCCCGCTGCGCACCAGGCCGTACGCCTCGCCGTGGTTGTTGGCGCCCTCCGGGACCGGGCGGGCCGCCCGGTAGATGAGGTTGGCGATCGGGTGGTCGTGCAGGTTCTCCCCGACGCCCGGGAGGTCCACCACGACGTCGATGCCGGTGCGGCGCAGGTGCCCCTCGGGGCCGACTCCGGAGAGCATCAGCAGGTGCGCCGATCCGATGGCGCCCGCGGTGAGGACCACCTCGCCCGAGCACCGGACGAGCGATACGGTGCCGTCCCTGGCGCCGTACTCCACCCCGCTGCACCGCCCGCCGCTGATGTGCAGCCGGAGCACCTGGGTACCGGTCACCACGGTCAGGTTGGGACGGTGCAGGACGGGGGCCAGGTAGGCGTCGGCGGCGCTCTGCCGCCTGCCGTCGACGACGTTCAGGTCGGACCAGCCGAATCCCTCCTCCGCTCCGCCGCCGATGTCGCTCGCGCGCCGGTGACCGGTCTCGGCCGCCGCGTCGAGCATGGCCGCCACGACCGGGTTCGGGGGTTCGGGGAGTCCGACGGTCAGGGGGCCGCCGACCCCGCGCAGGGCCGGATCCCGTCCGGAGAGGTTCTCGCTGCGCTTGAAGTAGGGCAGCAGCCCGTCGAACCCCCAGCCCTCCAGGCCGGCTTCCGCCCAGGCGTCGTAGCTGGAGCGGTGGCCGCGGAGGAAGTTCATCGCGTTGATGGCGGACCCGCCGCCGAGCGTGCGCCCGCGGGCGAGGACGACGGTGGTGCCGCTCGCCCGCTGCCGGACGGTGGTGTCCCCCCAGTTCGCCGACGTCTGCAGCAGGGCCGGCCAGGCCGGGGGCGAGGTCATGTCGGCCGAGGTCTGCGCCGTGCCCGCTTCCAGCAGCAGGACGCGTGAGCCTTCGGGCTCGGACAGCCGTGCCGCGATCACGCAGCCGGCCGTCCCGCCGCCGACGACGACGTAGTCGTAGCTGTCGGTCATCGATTTCCTGTCCGTTCCTGGTGAGTCGATTGTGTGTCGTGCCCAGAGGTGCATGTCATTCGGCGATGGGGTAGCGCGGCGGCCGGGAGCCTTCGATGGTGATCCACTGGAGTTCGGTGAACTCCTCCAGGCCGGCGCGCCCACCGGACTTGCCGTAGCCACTGTTCTTGACGCCGCCGAAGGGCATCTGCGCCTCGTCGTCGAGCGTGCTGCCGTTGATGTGGCACATGCCGGCGTTGATGCGCTTGGCGAGGTCGAGGGCGAGGGGGATGTCCCGGGTGAAGACGGCCGAGGTGAGCCCGTAGTCGTTGTCGTTGGCCACGCGCAGGGCCTCCTCGGGTCCGTCGACGGCGATGACGCCGACGACGGGGCCGAAGGACTCCTCGCGGTAGACGCGCATGTCCGGGGTGACGTCGGCCAGCACGGTGGGCGCGAAGCACGGACCGTCCGACGTCCCGCCGGCCAGGAGCCGTGCGCCGGCCGTGACCGCGTCCAGGACCAGGTCGGACAGCCGCTCGATGCTGTCCGGTCCGACGACCGGGCCGAGCGCGGTGTGCGGGTCGCGCGGGTCACCGCAGGTGACGGTGGCGGCGACGGCGGCCAGGCGCCGGGTGAACTCCTCGGCGATGCTGCGGTCGACCAGGATGCGTTCCGTGGACAGGCACGCCTGGCCGGAGTTGGCGAAGGCGCCGAAGGCCGTGGCGCTGACCGCGCGGTCGAGGTCGGCGTCGGCGAGGACCAGGGCGGGCGCCTTGCCGCCGAGTTCGAGGATCGCCTGCTTCATGTGCGCGGCGGCCCGCTGCGCGATGATCCGGCCCACCCGGCTCGAACCGGTGAAGTGCACCCGCCGTACGGCCGGATGGGCGATCAGCGCGTCGACCACTTCGGGGCCGTCCTCGGGCGCGTTGGTGAGGAGGTTGTACACCCCGTGGGGCAGTCCGGCCTCGGTGAGGCACTCGGCGACCAGCCCGTGGGTGCGCGGGGTCTGTTCCGACGCCTTCATCACGACGGTGTTGCCCACGGCCAGCGCGTACGGGACCGAGTTGCCGACGAGCAGCGCCGGGGCGTTCCACGGGACGATGCAGGCGACCACGCCGACCGGTTTGCGGATCGCGATGGAGGTGCGGCCGGGTGCCTCGGAGGGGATGAGCTCGCCGGTGAGGCCGTCGTGGACCGCGCTCGCGGCGTAACGGAACTTCTCCGCGAGGGCCGAGGTGTTGTAGCGGCCCCATGGGGCGGGGCCGCCCATCTCGACGGTGATCGCCTCGGAGATCTCCTCGGCTCGCGCTTCGAGTGCGTCGGCGGCCGCCCACAGGATGCGGCGGCGCTCGTTGGGCGGCAGCGCCGCCCAGGCGGGGAAGGCACGGTCGGCTGCATCGGCCGCCCGCAGGACGTCCGCCGAGAGGGCGGCTGCGGCCTGGGAGGCGATGTCGCCGGTGAACGGGTCGCGTGCGGTGAAGGTGTGTGTGCCGGCTGCCTGTTGCCAGATGCCGTCGATCAGTAGTTGCTGCACGGTGTTCTCGCCGGTGAGGGTCACGGGTGGTTCTCCTGCTGTGCGGGGCGCGGTGCTTCGTGCGCAGCACGGCGCGTGGAGGTGGCGCTGGGACTGGTGGTGCCAGAGCGAAGGGTGATGCCGATCGGACGGGCCTGCTGGATGCGGGGCCCGGTCAGCGACGCACGGGGTGGCGTCGTGCACGTCGGCGGTGTCGCCGAGGTTCCGTGGCGGGGCGTCCGTCCTGCTCCGGCTCGCGGAGCGGGAGTTGGCGACCGCTCGCCACCGGCCTCGGCGCATGCGGCGGGCCTCGGGGGACACCTCACGTGTCGGTGGGCGTCGGAGGCGGTGGCCTCCGCGGCGTCCGGAAGCCCCCGGCCGGTGCTATTGGAGGATGTCCGTGCAGCGTAGCGCTGATAAGCCGCAAGGTGCAATAGGTGCTAACATTTTTGTATAAATCGGACGCGAGTGACGTCGCGCCCTTGATCACGGTGAGGGACCGGCCCCGGGCGGCAGTTGCTGGTCGACCCAGACGACTTTGCCCTCCGGGACGTGGCGGGCTCCCCAAGCGCGCGACAACTGCGCGACGAGGAAGAGCCCGCGGCCGTGTTCGTCGGTGGCGGTGGGGCGGTGCAGCAGCGGGTGACTGTGGCTGGTGTCCGAGACCTCGCAGGTCAGGACCGCGTGCCGGATCAGGCGCAGCCCGATCGTCCGGTCGTCGTCGCAGCCTCCGCCGCCGTGGATGACGGCGTTGGTGACCAGTTCGCTGACGATCAGCTCCGTGGACTCGGCCAGGTCGTCCAGCCCCCAGCGGGCCAGTTGGCGGGTGACGAGCGACCGGGCACGGCTGACGACGGCCGCGTCGCCGGGGAAGCGCCATGACGCGACGTGGCCCGGGCTGAGGGAACGGGTCCGCGCGAGGAGCAGGGTGACGTCGTCGTTCGGTGTGCCGTCGGGGAGCGAGCCCACCGCGGACGAGCACAGGTCCTCGAGCGGGAGGCCGGGTCGCGCGAGGGTCGCAGCCAGGCGGTCCATGCCGACGTCGATGTCGTGCTCGCGGTCCTCGATCAGGCCGTCGGTGTAGAGGGCCAGCACGCTGCCCTCGGGCAGCTCCAGGGTGACGGACTCGAAGGGGACCAGACCCAGGCCGAGCGGGGCCCCCACGGGCAGGTCGAGGAAGGTGACGCCGCCGTGCGGGTCGACGATCGCGGGCGGGGGATGTCCGGCCCGCGCCAGCGTGCAGAGCCGTGTGACCGGGTCGTAGACGGCGTACAGGCACGTGGCCGTCATGGTCGTGCCGGCCGGGGGCCCGCCCGGGCCGGCCTCCGCCTCGGTGAGATGGGTGACCTGCTTGTCGAGCGCGGCCAGCAGCTCGTCCGCCGGCACGTCCAGGTCGGCGAGGGTGTGCACGGCGGTGCGCAGTTGACCCATGGTCGCCGCCGCGTTGATGCCGTGTCCGACGACGTCGCCGACGACCAGCGCCACGCGGGCGCCGGACAGCGGGATGACGTCGAACCAGTCGCCCCCGACGCCGTGGTGGCTGTCGGCGGGCAGGTAGCGCCAGGCCACGTCCGCAGCGGAGCCGCCCGTGGCGTGGCGGGGGAGCAGTTGGCGCTGCAGGGCGAGGGCGGCGGAGTGCTCGCGCGCGTACTGGCGGGCCTGGTCCAGGGAGATGGCGGCCCTGCGGACGAGCTCCTCGGCCAGGAACAGGTCCTCGTCCACGAACGGCCGGGGGTCCCTGGTCCGCATGAACGTCGCCACACCGAGCACGGCGCCCCGCGCGCGGATGGGGACGAGCATCAGCGAGTGCATGCGGTGCTCGCGGACCTTGGCGGCGCGTGCCGCGTCGTTGTGGTCCAGCCATGTACCGGGCGAGGCGTTCAGCACCGGCTCCAGGCGGGCCTTGCCGGAGCGCAGGACGCCCGTGAACGGCGATGCCGGCGGTGCGGAGACCGGCTCCCCCCGGGCGAACAGCGACTCGGGCGCACCCGGTTGGACCGAGGCCAGGCCGGCGCGGCGGACGGCAGGGGTCCGTCCGCCGTCCTCGGAGCCGCGGCGGACGGGCGGCTCGTCGCCCAGCAGGACGGACTCCGCGAGGTCGACGGTGGCGTAGTCCGCGAGGGTCGGCACGGCGAGGTCGGCCAGTTCCTGCCCCGTCCGCATGACGTCCAGGGTGGTGCCGATGCGCTTGCCCGCCTCGTCCAGGATCCTCAGACGCTCCTGTGCGCGGCGGCTGTCGGTGGCGTCCGCGTCCACGGTGCACACGCCCAGCGCGCGGCCCTGCGCGTCGTCGAGGCGGAAGAGGGAGGTGGCCGCGGGGGACTCCCGCTGGGCCTGCGCCTGGGTCTGCGCCTGGGTCTGCGCCTGCGTCTGCGTTGGCACGGAAGCCTGGTAGCCCCCGTTGATCACCAGGTCGCCGCTCTCCAGCATCCGGTGCATGACCGCCTCGAGCGATTCCGCCTGCGAGCCGGGGACGGCCTGCGGCGGGCTCCCCGGCAGTTGCGGGGGCGGGACGCCGTTCTCGAAGCCCTGGGTGTCGTTCACCCAGATGCAACGGACCTGGGTGTCGCGTATCGCGATGCCGATCGGCAGACGGCCGGGTACGGCGACTCCGGCCGGGGGCGGCTCCACCGGCGCCGGGCCGTCCGTCTCCCACGACGGAGAGGAGGACTTCTCGGCCGCCGAGACGAGCCAGTGGGTGCGGCCGTCCTGGCCGGCCAGCGACTGTGCCGTCAGGCGCACGTCGATGCCGTGGCCGTCGCGGTGGCGGACCCGCACGACGCCGGACCAGCGGCCCCGGTGGCAGATCTGCTCCGTCGCGAGGGCTTGCGTGCGGGCGTCGTCGTCGACGAGCAGCGCGCGGGCGGGCCGGCCGACCATTTCCGCGGCCGAGTAGCCGACGAGCCGCTGGGCGGCCTGCGACCAACCGGCCACGGTTCCCTCCGCGTCGAGGAGGGCCGTCGCCGCGCCGCCCGGCGCGGAGGCCCCGTGCGCTTCGGATATCGCCGTGTCAGAGGTACTGGCCATCGATCATTCCTTCTCCGACCCCCGAGGTGCGGTGCGTCAGCCGGCCGTGGGGAGTTCGTGATTCGCGGGTGGTGGTCCGTACACGTCCATGCCCGCAAGGCTACGCAGCCGGACGCGCAGGAGTGTGGTCCAATTTCATGACATATCCGCAGGACAATTCTGCGGCCGCGTCGTGGCCCCGACCTCCAATGCGCCCTGCAATTCCGCGTCGACGAGCCCGGCCGGGGCCCGTACGTCACATTCCGGCGGCCTGCGTCGTCGTACCTATGTGGAGGCGCACGCCTTCACGGGATGTGCGGATCGCGACCATAGGCTGTGTCTATCGACGCCTTCCGATATCCGTCTTGGACGTCACGGCGCGCTCGTCCATAGCATCCAGACATGGCACTTACCGTCCGGTCGGGGCCGGGTCCTGGGCCGCGGGACGGCCGCGAACGGTGAGCCGGCATGACCACCTATGAGGAGGCTTCCATGAATTGGCGCGACGCCGCCGCCTGCAGCGAGGAGGATCCGGAACTCTTCTTCCCGATCAGCGGCAGCGGCCTGGGCATGGCGCAGATCGACGAGGCCAAGGCCGTGTGCCGGCGGTGCCCCGTCACCGCCCGGTGCCTGGAGTGGGCGGTGGAGACCGGCCCCATGGAAGGCGTCTGGGGCGGCACCACGGAGAGCGAACGGCGTGCGATGCGGCACCGCGCCACCCGTGAGCGACTCAGAGGGGCGAGCGGAACCGCCGCCTGAGGCCGCCCCACACGACGGCTCGCCGGTTTCCGGCACCGTCTGCACGATGGAAGCACGACACTCATGGAGGCCCTGCGCCGCCGCACAGGTGTCTCCTCGTCCAGAGGAACTCATGCTCATGCGGGGCAAGGACGCGGGGCGACCGGGCACCCGCCCGAACCCGGCGCTGAAGGACCGGCCCATGCTGATGGCGCTGGCCTTCAGGATGCTCGGATCGACGCACGACGCCGAGGACGCCGTCCAGGAGACCTACGCCCGCTGGTACGCGATGTCCCCCTCGGCGCGCGCCGGCATCAGGTCCCCCACGGCCTGGCTGGTCCGCGTGGCCGGCCGGATCTGCCTGGACCACCTCGGCTCCGCCCGGGTGCGCAGGGAGAGGTACACGGGCGAGTGGCTGCCCGAACCGCTGCCGGACAGCTCGGCGTGGAGCAGCGTACGGACGTCCGGGCGCATGGACGATCCCGCGGACCGGGTCGCCCTGGACGATTCCGTCACCATGGGGATGCTCGTCCTCCTTGAGGCCCTCACGCCGGCGCAACGCGTGAGCTTCGTGCTGCACGACGTCTTCAAGGTGTCCTTCGTCGAGATCGCCGCCATCGTCGGCCGCAGCGCCGAGAGTTGCCGCGCACTGGCCGTGGCGGCCCGCCGCGGCATCACCTCCGCGCGCAGGCACGAGGCGGATCAGCAGGAGTACCGGCGGCTGGTCCGCGAGTTCAAGCGGGCGTGCCAGACCGGCGAACTCGACCGCCTGATCGCCCTGTTGGACCCGCAGGTCACCGCCCGGGCGGACGGCGGTGGACACGTCCGTGCCGCTCTCAAGCCCATCCACGGAGCGGACAGGACCGCCCGCTACCTCATCGGCGCGTCCCGCAAGGAGGGCCGTCTGGCCACGGCCCTCATGACCCTGGAGAACGCCGGTCACCGCCCCGCGCTGGTCTGCCGGGTGGACGGAGCGGTGGTCGCCGTCGTCACCCTGAACGTCGCCGGATCGCGGATCACCGACGTGTGGATCACGCTGAACCCGGACAAGCTGGCCGCCTGGCACTAGGGACTGTCGTCGAACCTCGGCCAACGACCAACCGGGATCAGGGCTGGTCGGCTCCCGGGAGGTCCGCAGCCAGAGGGGTGTGTCAGAGTCTGCGCATGCTCGAGATCGTGGTGAAGGCGGAGAACCGGGAGCGGCACGTCCGTGTGTCCGCCGAGGAGCTGGCTGGGCTGGTCCGGCACATCGGTGGTGACGGTGACCGGTTCCTGGTGGTCCAGCGGGTACCCGACCTGCCTGACGTCTTCGCCCAGGTCTGGCACAAGGCCGGTGGTGACTACACGCTGGAGCACCGGGACGGTGCCGCCGACCGACACTTCCAGGCGATGGCCGGCGGGCCCGAAGCCGTGATCGCGGCGATTACCGGCTGGGCCCGCCAGGAGGCCGGTTGGGACGGTGGTCTGGCCTGGTCGCTGCTGGACATGGGCCCCGCCCCCGAAGTGCCGCCGCTCGACCTCGGCGAAAACGAGCGCGTGGAGTTGGAGAAGCGCGTCCGCGAGGTGCTGGTCGGCGGCTACGCCTCCCGCGCCGAACTGGCCGAGGTTGCCGAGGAGTACCTGGTCACCAAGGACCGTCGGCCCGTCTCACGCGAGCAGGCGGTGGCGCTGGCCGACCGGTTGTGGCTGGAGCGGGTCGCGGAGCAGACCGCATGGCAGGGCGAGACCGACCCTGAGCGGCTCACCCGCGCGTTCACCGCCCTGCAGGAGGCCGGCGTCACCGCCCGTGAGAACTTCACCTGCTGCCGCGGCTGCGGCCAGTCCGAGATCGGCGGCGAAGGCCGACCGGACGCCCGCGGTTTCGTCTACTTCCACACCCAGTGCACGGACTCCGCCGCAGCCGGCCACGGACTGATGCTCCTCTACGGCGGCTTCGACAGCTCGTCCGAGACCACTGCAGCCATCGGCCACGAGGTCGTGGCTGCCCTCGAAGCAGTCGGCCTCCACACCGCGTGGGACAGTGACCCCGACCGGGCCATCACCGTCACCCCCCTGGACTGGCGCCGCCGCCTGGTCGGTTAGGGACCGGCGTCAAGGATCACGCCCACATGAGGAACGAGGCGAGGATGACAGCCGCCCGATAGGTCGACAACGGGCATCTGCGCCAGGACGGGGAGGTACGGATCCCCGCCTGTGCTGATCCGTCCGCGCTGAATCCAGAGGTCCGACCTCACGACGGCCCGCCGGAACCCGGGTTCCGGCGGGCCGTCGGGCGCCGACCATCCGCCAGGCATGCCCCCCGGCTTCGCCGGTCATCGCTCGATGCTGTGCCGCATCTCCTCCTCGGTGGGCTTGGCCACCTGTGACGAAGGCCCGTAGAAGGCGTGCGACAGGCGCAGCCTCAGGCGTTCGCGGCGGGTCCGCCGGCGCGGGAGCCCGTTCGCGTCCTCGTCGGGGCCGGGCTCCAGGGGCCGGTACTGCTCGTGGGAGCCCAGGACGTGACGCCGCGCGGCGTCGAGGGGCCGGTGGATCTCGACGTATTCGCCGTGGGGCAGCCGGCGGATCACCCCCGTCGCGGCGCCGTGGAGGAGCTCGTCCTTGTCGCGCCGCTGCAGGCCCAGGCAGATGCGTTTGGTGACGGTGAAGGAGACGACCGGGACGACGAACACGGCGACGCGGACGGCCCAGGTGACCGTGTTGATGGACAGGTGGAAGCGGGTCGCGAAGAGGTCGTTGCCGCCGCCGGCCAGCAGGCAGAAGTAGAGGCTCAGCCAGGCGACGCCGAGCCCCGTGCGCACCGGGCGGTTGCGGGGTGCGGTCCAGCAGGTGGTGCTCGCGCCGGTCCCCGGTGACCCAGGCCTCGACGAACGGGTACACGCCGATGACCACCAGGACGGCGGGGAAGACCAGCAGGGGTATGAGCACACCGAGCACCAGGGTGTGGCCCGCGAAGTGGACCTCCCACCCCGGCATGACGCGGACGAGGCCCTCGGCGAACCCCATGTACCAGTCCGGCTGGGCGCCGGTCGAGACCTGGTCCGGACGGTAGGGCCCGTAGTTCCACACGGGGTTGACGGCCGCGACGGCGGAGAGGGCGGCCGGCACGCCCACCACGAGGAAGAGGAAGCCGCCCGCCTTGGCGACGTAGACCGGCAGCAGCGGCATGCCCACGGCGTTGCCCTCCTTCCGTCCGGGGCCGGGCCATTGGGTGTGCTTGTGGTGGAAGAGCAGGATCAGGTGGGCCGTGATCAGCGCGACGAAGATCCCGGGCAGCAGCAGGATGTGCGCGGAGTAGAAGCGCGGGACGATCTCCCCGCCCGGGAACTCACCGCCGAAGAGGAACGGGGACAGGTACGTTCCCACGACCGGGACCGACAGGATCGCCCCCTGAAGGAAGCGCAGTCCCGTGCCCGACAGCAGGTCGTCCGGCAGCGAGTAGCCGATGAAGCCCTCGAACATGCCGACCACGAGCAGCGCCCAGCCGAAGAGCCAGTTCACCTCCCGGGGCTTGCGGTAGGAGCCCGTGAAGAAGTGGCGCATCATGTGGACGAACATGGCCGCGACGAAGACGATGGCCGCCCAGTGGTGCATCTGGCGCACGAGCAGGCCCCCGCGTACGTCGAACGAGATGTCCAGCGTGGAGGAGTAGGCCTCCGACATGGTGACGCCGTTGAGCGGGGCGTAGCTGCCGTCGTAGACCACCGTGTTCATCGAGGGGTGGAAGAAGAGCGTCAGGTAGACGCCCGTCAGGACCAGCACGACGAAGCTGTGGAGACAGATCTCGCCCAGCATGAACGACCAGTGGTCGGGGAAGATCTTGCGCATGTGGGCCCTGGCGAGGGTGTGGATGCCGAGCCGTCCGTCCGCCCAGTCGGCCAGCCGCTCCCCCCGGGGCGCCTGTTGTCGGTCTCTGGTGTGGGTGATCGTCACCTTGGGCTTCTCTCGGGACTGCGTGCGCGCTTCACGCGTCGGATGGGTCGAACCTCACGACGGCCGGGGTCCCGCGGATGTGAGGTGACGAAGGACACGGGCCCGCGGCCCGGGCGGCGACGCCGGGGGCGCCTCACATACCCGGGCGCGGTCTCGTCGTAGAGGCATGCCGATCGGACAAGCGAAGGACACCGTCCACGAGGCGGTCGCGAGCCGCCCCGCACGTGACGGCCGGACCCGGGGGCGGCGGCATGTCTGACGCACCCCCGCCCGAAGCCGCCGACCACTCGCTGGGCGCCGTCTTCGGCGAACGCCGGGTGCTGCTGAACCTGGCCTTCCGCATGCTCGGGTCGTCGTACGACGCCGAGGACGTCGTCCAGGAGACCTACATGCGCTGGTACGCCCTCTCGGAGGACGACCAGCGCGCCATCAGGTCGCCCATGGCGTGGTTGGTGCGGGTGGCCGGCCGGATCTGCCTGGACCACCTGTCCTCGGCGCGGGTGCGACGCGAGAGGTACGTGGGGGAGTGGCTGCCCGAACCGCTGCCCGGATCCGCGGGGGACGCGGTGGGCCCGGCCGCGGCCGGTGCCGATCCGGCGGACCAGATCAGCCTGGACGAATCCGTCACCATGGGGGTGCTGGTCGTCCTGGACTCCGTCACCCCGGCGGAGCGCGTCGCGTTCATCCTGCACGACATCTTCGGGGTCCCCTTCACGGAGATCGCGGAGACGGTGGGGCGTTCCCCCGCGGCCTGCCGTCAGCTCGCCACGTCCGCCCGTCGCCGCCTCAGAGCGGCCGGGCCCCCGGCGATCCGCAGCTCACGGCACCGAGACGTCGTGTCGGCGTTCAAGCACGCCTGTGAGACCGGCGATCTCGACACGCTCGTGGAACTCCTCGACGCGACCGCGACCGCGACCGCCGACGGTGGAGGAAGGGTCAGGACCGCCCTGCGGCCCGTGGTCGGAGCCGACAGGATCGCGCGCCTCTTCCTCGGCGTCCTGCGGAAGGAGCCGGGAGTCTCCTTCCGTGTCGAGGACGTCAGCGGCCGCCCGGGCCTCGTCGGGCGCATGGACGGCGTGACGGCGGCGGTCGTCGGGATCGACCTCACCGAGGAGGACCGTATCGGCCGGATCTGGCTCATGATGCACCCGGACAAACTGCACGCCTGGCGCAACAGGGACGGCGTTTAGCGCGATCCGGGGGTGTCACACATTCCCCGGGTGATGGGTCATGAGGACGAAGGACGTTCGTGACCACGGAGAACGGCCGTGGAAAGGCCAACGCCGGGCGCCCGTTGATCGCACACATCCCGGCCTGAAGTTCACCCCGTGGATGGGCCCGATGCGTCCGTGTTGCCGCGCGTGTGCATGTGCCGCGGCCGGATACTGCGCATTGGCGTTCATTGCCCTGCGGCCATGAAAAAGGAGTTTCCCGATGGTTGATGAGCCGATCCTGGTGCTTGCCGCAACCGGCGGACAGGGCAGGGCCGTGACCGACGCGTTGCTGGACCGCGGGGCCAGGGTGCGGGCGATGGTGCGGGACCCCGAGCGGGAGACCGCGCGGCGGCTGGCCGATCGGGGCGTCACCGTGGTGGCGGGGTCCCTGAACGACGGCGGTTCCCTTGCCGCGGCGATGGACGGGGTGGCGGGGGTCTTCGCGTTCACCACGCCCTTCGAGGCCGGCGTGGAGGCCGAGGTGGCCCAGGGGCGGGCCATCCTGACCGCCGCCGGCGAGACGCGGGTACCGCATCTGGTGTTCAGCTCGGTGGCCGGGGCCGACCAGGGGAGCGGCGTGCCCCACTTCGACAGCAAGGCCCGCATCGAGGCCGAGCTGGCCTCCGGCGATGTGCCCCACACGATCCTGGGGCCGACGTACTTCTACGACAACGCCCTCGGCGGCGCGGAGCGCATCCGCGGCGGCGTGCTCGACCTGCCGCTGCCCTCCGACAGGCCGCTGCAGCAGCTCGCCCGTGCCGACCACGGCGCATTCGCGGCCGAGGTGCTGCTCAACCCCGCGCCCTACCTGGGGCGCCGTATCGAGCTCGCCAGCGACGCACCCACGCCCGCGCAGATGGCGGACGCCCTGCGCGCGGCCCTGGGCCGGGACGTCCGGTACGAGCGCGTACCGCTGGAGGCCATCGCGAACCCGGACATGCACGCGATGTGGGCCTTCCTCAACGGCCCCGGCTACCGCGTCGACGTCCCCGCGCTGCACGCGGCGCATCCGGAGATCGCCTGGACCGGCTTCGCCGACTGGGCGCAGGCCGCCTTCGCCCCCGCCCACTGACCCGGACGCACCGGCGGCGGGAACCGAGCGGCGCCGGGTGCACGGCCCGGCCACGACGCCCCACCCGGTCACACGTCCGGTAGGAGGAGCCAGACTTCGGAGAAGGCGAGGCCGTGCTCGTGGGTCGTCACCCCGCACGGGCAGCCCAGCCGGATCAGGCGCCAGTCGCAGGTCACCGTCCACGGGCCGTCCCGGCCTCCACACACCGGGCAGCCGACGGTCTCGGCCGTCCACACCCCGGCGGCGGGTCTGCCGTGACGTCGGAAGCGGCCCGCGTACCGGACCTGCCAGGGCCGGACCGGTGGCGTGCGCGGGGCGGTCCCGGGCGGGCCCGCCGAGGCCAGCGCGGCGAACAGTTCGATCAGTTCGGGGAGCAGGGCCTCGCCCGCGTCGGTCGCCGGCAGGGTCCGGCCGCCTGCCGTCCCCGCAGGGGGCCCGTATCCGGGCGCGGCCGCTGCCACTGGTGGGTTCGGGGTGGCGTACCAGGGCACGAAGGCCCGGGCGACGGCGGCGAGGAGGGCGGCCGCGCGCGGGCTGACGGCGCCTGCGTCGAGGTGGTGGAGGGTGGTGCGCAGGACCCGTTGGAGCCGCCGGTCGCGGTCCGTGGCGCGGGTCCGGGCGGTCGCTTGCCGCCGGGCCGGGAGCGGCGCCGCAAGACGGTCCAGGACGGCCGCGGCCGCTGCGGAGTCCGCCGGGGCGGGGCGCCACTCCCCGGCCGCTAGGAGTCGCCGTGCCTGCTCGGCCTCGCGGGTCAGGGCACGTGTCGACAGCGGCTGCGGGCCGCGGGTTGCCTCGTGAACCTCGTGCCCGCGTGTCACGGCCCCTGCTCCGCCTTCCCTCGTTCCCGCCGCTGTCGCGACGTGGGTCCTTCCCTATCCGTACGGGCTGGCTGTGTCCAGCTCCGTCCAGTCCGAGACAGGCCGGCGTGCATCCGAATCGTCTTCCGATCGAAGGCCCGGTCGCGTCGACCGCCCGGGGCCGCCCCGTACGGCCGGTCCCGGGCGATCGCGCCCTTCCGCTACAGCCCCGTGCCCGCGGCCGCCGCCTTGCCGCCGAGGTTCTCCAGGTCGCTCCTGCGGACCCGGATCAGCAGCAGTGCGACCAGCAGAGCGACGGCCGCCATGGCCGCGGAGGTCAGGAACGCCGAGGAGATGCCCTCGGTCAGCACCTCGTGCCCCCAGCGGCCGGGCAGCTGGCCGGTCCGGGCCAGCCGGCCCTTGTCCGCGGCGGTGGCCTGTGCCAGGAAGGACGGCAGCTGGTGTTCCGCCTCGTCGCGGCTCGCGGTTCCGAAGACGGTCACCATGATGGACAGCCCCAGCGAACCTCCGACCTGCTGTGAGGCGTTGAGCACGCCGGAGGCGGCTCCGGCCTCGTGCTGCGCGACGCCCGAGACGCTGGTGAGGGTGAGCGTCACGAAGTTGAGGCCGATGCCGGCGCCGAAGAGGAACAGCGGCCCCATCACGCCGCCCACGTACGTGGTGCCGGGACTGATGAACGTCAGCCAGCCCAGCCCGACGATCGACAGGGCCGAGCCGATCACCACGAACGGCTTGGGGCCGAGGACGGGCAGCAGCCGCTGGGTGATCCCGACCGCGACGACCAGCGCCGCGGTGAAGGTCAGCGACGCCAGACCGGAGCGGATCGGGCTGTAGCCGAGCACGATCTGGAAGAACTGCACGATGAAGAAGAACATCCCGTACATCGCGCCCGCCAGGCACAGGATGACGACGTACGAGCCGACGCGGTTGCGGTCCCCGAACATGCGCAGCGGGATGATGGGCTGCGCGGCACGGGACTCGACGAGCACGAACGCCGCGAGGAGCACCGCGGCCGCCACGAAGGCGGAGACGGTGAGCGGGTCGCTCCATCCGTCGCCGGAGGCCCGGATGAAGCCGTAGACGAGCGACGCCATCCCGAGGGTCGACGTCGCGGCGCCGGCGACGTCGAAGTGTCCGGGGTGCCGCCGGGACTCGTTGATGTAGACGGGGGCGAGCACCGCGACGAGGAGCCCGATCGGGACGTTCACGAACAGCACCCAGCGCCAGTCGAGCCACTCGGTGAGCATGCCGCCCGCCAGCAGCCCGACGGCCGCACCGGCGCCCGAGACGCCCGCGAACACGCCCATCGCCCGGTTGCGTTCGGGCCCCTCGGCGAAGTTCGTGGTGATGAGCGCGAGCGACGTGGGGGAGGCGATGGCGCCGCCGACGCCCTGCAGGGCGCGCGCCGCCAGGAGCTGCCAGGGCTCCTGCGCGAGGCCTCCCAGCAGGGACGCCACGGTGAAGAGCGCGATGCCCGTGGTGAACACGCGCCGGCGCCCGAGGATGTCGCCCGCCCGGCCGCCGAGCAGCAGCAGTCCGCCGAAGGTCAGCGTGTAGGCGCTCAGCACCCAGGAGAGGTCGGTCGTGGAGAAGCCGAGCGAGCGCTGGATGTTCGGCAGGGCGACGTTCACGATGGTGCTGTCGAGCACGATCATCAGCTGGCACGCGGCGATGATGAACAGCGCGAGCCCCGGGTGGCCGCTTCGACGGGCGGCACCGGGTGCGCCGGGCGTGGCCTGTTGCAGCCGGGTCGTCATCGGCCGGCTCCCGGCTGCGCGGTCATGCCGATCCTGACGTCCGCGGACCCGTGGTCCGCGTCAAGAGGGTCGGGCATCTCTTTCCTTCCGTCGAAGCGAAGTGGGACGCGCGTCTCCTCGGGAGCCCCGGGCCCGGGAGGAGTCGCGCGGACGAAAGGCACACGCCCTGGGGCCGTACCTCACCGGAATGACGAGGCACTTCAGCCGGGCGTGAGGTGACGGCTGTCACAGGTCGACGCGTGTGAGCGGCGCTACATCACACACCGCTCCGACACGTCGTCGTCTCCGTGGACAGGTGCGATCCGGCCAGGAGGACGGAGTTTCGATGGAAGCGCCGGCACAACAGCGGGTCGTGGTCGGCGTCAGCGGCTCCCTCAACAGCCTGGTCGCGCTGCAGCGCGCGGGCGCCGAGGCCCGCCTCACCGGGCGAAGGCTGCTCGCCGTACTGGTGTGGACCCGGGCCGAGGCGGGCGCGCCGCCCTGGAGTTCCGGGCCGGCGTCGACGTCGGCCCGGAACGCGGCGGCGCGGCTCCTGACCGCCACACTGAACGACGTCTTCGCCGCCACCGCCGACGATCTCCACATCGACGGTCTCGCGATCTCGGGCCGCCCGGGCGAGACCCTCGTCAAGATCGCCCAGCGGGACGGCGACCTGCTGGTCGTCGGCGCGGGACGGAGGCGGGGGCTGGGTCCGTGGCACTCCCCGGTCGCCCGCCACTGCCTCGCCCACGCCTCGTGCCCGGTCCTCACCGTGCCGCCGTCCCCGCTCCAGCTCGACCTGGAGGCGATGACGCGCAGGACGGGGCTCCGGAAGGCGGGGCGCGACGACGTGGCGCGGGAGATGCGCCGGGCGCTGATGGGTGATCAGTTCGGCCGCGGCCCGGCTTCCGAGGTGCCCTGAGGTGACCTGAGCCGGGCCGTCGACGTCGTCGGTCACGCGTCACCTGGGCCGGACGGGTAAGACGGCAGCCATGAGGATCGATAGCGGCGCAGTCCCGCCACGGCTGCGGTGGTTGCTGCTGCTGCCCGCGCAGTGGGGGCTGCTGGTGGCGCTCGGAGCGCTGGTGACCGGCCCCCTGGCGGACCGGTGGCCGCTGTCGGCGGAGGACGGCGTCGTCCGGTCCCTGTCCGCGCACCGCACCGGCGCGGGCGTCACCGTGGCGCAGGGGCTGTCACTGGTCGCGGGTACGCAGGGCGTGATCGCCGTGGCGCTGCTGTGCGTGGTGGCGCTGCTCGTACTGCCGCGTACCGCGCGGAGGGCCGAGGCGTACCTCCTGGCCGGCGCGGTGGCGGCCCAGTCGGCGGTCTTCGTCCTCGTCACCGTGTGCGTGGAACGGCCCCGCCCGGAGGTGCCGCACCTGGAGCTCGCGCCGCCGACTTCGAGTTTCCCCTCCGGGCACGCGGGGGCCGCACTCGCCCTGTACGGGGGTCTGGCCGTGCTCGTGGCGCGCGGGCAGCGCCGTCCGTGGCGGCTGCCGGCGGTCGTCCTGCTGCTGTGCGTCCCGGCCGCGGTGGCGGTGTCGCGGCTGTACGCGGGCATGCACCACCCCAGTGACGTCATCGGAGGTCTCCTCAACGGCGCCGGCACCCTGTTCGTGATGGCCCGCGCCCTGCCGCCGGCCGGCGGACGGCGGGGACGGACGCCCGGCCCCCGCTCCCGTGGCGGCGCCGGACGCCGGGCCGTCGTCGTCCGGCACCCTCATGCCTGTCCCGGCGAACTGGCCGACGAGGTGCGTGCCGTCCTGGACCGCCACGGCTACACCGACCAGCGGTGGACCCTCACCACGGCGGAGCACCCCAGCGGTGAACTCGCGGCACTGGCCGCGGTACCCGGCACCGCGCTGGTCGTCGTGTGCGGTGGTGACGGCACCGTGCGCGCCTGCGCCGGGCCCCTGCTGGGCACGGACACCGCCATGGCCATCGTGCCCTGCGGCACCGGCAACCTGCTCGCCCGCAACCTCCACCTGCCCATGGACCCTGCCGTGGCCCTGGAGCAGGCACTGACCGGGCGGACCACCCGCATCGACGTGGGGCGGGTGCACGGCGACGGGCTGCCCGCGACCTGCTTCACCGTCATGGCGGGCGCCGGCTTCGACGCCGCCATGGTCCGTGACGCCTCCGTCCGGCTCAAGGCGCGCCTGGGCTGGAGCGCCTACGTCCTGTCGGGGTTCGGTCATCTCACCGACCCGCGCATGCACCTGGCGATCCGTCTGGACGGCGGCCCGGAACTGCCGCGCAGGGCGCGGATGGTCCTCATCGGCAACGTCGGCGTCCTCCAGGGCGGCCTGCCGCTGCTGCCCCGGGCACGCCCCGACAGCGGATGCCTGGACCTCGTGCTCCTCAACCCCCGCGGCCTGACGGGATGGGCGGCCACCGCGGGGCACCTGGCGGTACGCATGCTGCCGCGCCGCCCGGGGCGGCGCGGCGGCGACAGCGCGACCGGCGCGCCCGTGGCCCGCGGGGCGCTGGAGTACTTCCAGGCCCGGCGGATCGACATCGGCTTCGCCACGCCCCAGGCACGGGAACTCGACGGGGACGTCGTCGCCGACGGCACCCGGCTCACCGTCGAGGTCCACCCGGGGGCGCTGGCCGTCCGCCTGCCCGCCCCCACCGCCGTACCCGCCACCGCGCGTGCCCCATGGCACGACGACCGCGCCGTCACCTCCGGCGGCTGAGACCCCCGCCGCCACCCCGCGGCCGTACCGGTCAGGAGAACGATGGGCACAGCCACCCGCGTCCCGCAACGACGCGACGTCCAAGGTGACGAACTGTCCGGCGACGAGGCCTGGGCCGCGCTGCGCCGGTACGGCGGCTGGAGCCTGCTGCGCGACTCCTTCGTGCGGTTCCGCTACGCCGACGGCTTCAGCCACTCCCGCGCGCTGGCCCTGCAGACGGTCCTGTCGATCGTCCCCTTCGCCATCGCCGTGATCGGCCTGTCGAGCGTCCTGCACACCGACGACATCGGCCGCGTAGCCGAACTGACCGTCCGCCGGATGGTCAGCGGACCCAGCCAGGAGGTGATCGACGACGCCCTGCGGCAGAGCCATCGGCAGGGCGACGGCGGCGGGCAGGCGGCCCTGTGGCTGGGGCTGCTGTTCTCCGTCGCCAACGTCACCACCGGCCTGTGCCAGGTCGAACGCGGCGCCAACCGCATCTACGGCGTGGAGCGCGACCGCCCGTTCCTCCACAAGTACAGCCGCGGGCTGGTGATGGCCGTGCTGGCGGGCATGCCGCTGGGCCTCAGCTTCGTCCTCACCGTCCTGGGAGGGCATCTGACGCGGGCCCTGGCGCAGGTCTACCACCTGGACGCCGCCACCACGCACGCCTGGGACGTCCTGCGCCGGCCGCTCGGGATACTCCTCGCGGTGCTCGCCACCAGCGCGATCTTCCGCCGTTCACCCCGCCGCGCCCAGCCCGGCTACACCTGGCTCGCCTTCGGGGCGACGGTGTACCTGGTGCTGTGGAGCGTGTCGACCTGGGCGCTGAGCCTGTACGTCGGGGCGAGCGGATCCTTCACGAGCATGTACGGGCCGCTCAGCGCCTTCGTCGCGCTCCTGCTGTGGTCCTATCTCACCTCGGTCGCGCTCTTCCTCGGCCTGGCGTTCGCCGCGCAATTGGAGGCGGTACGCGCCGGGGTCCGGCAGCCCGCCGCCGACGACCCGGGCGTGTGACACCCGACCGGCGAAGGAGGCCCCGCCCATGCGCATCCCGCACCACCCCTCGCACCTCTCGCATCCAGGACCCGACGCACGTCTGGGCGCCCGGCTGGCGGCCGCGGCGGCCGCCACAGCCGTCATGGCGGTGCCCTTCGCCCTCGCCGCACTGCTGGTGGAATCCGGATGGCCCCCGCTGCGCCGCCTGGACCAGGGCGCCGCCGACCACCTGCACCGCGCCGCCCTGCAGCATCCGGGCCTGGTGCGCGTGCTCCGCTTCCTCACCGACGTCGTCTGGGACCCGGCGACGCTGCGCGCGCTGGTGGCCGTACTGGTGGTGTGGCTGCTGACCCGCCGGGCCTGGCGCCTGGCGGCCTGGGCCGGGGTCACCGCGGTCGCCGGAGCCACGACGGGGCTGCTCGCCAAGAACACCGTCGAACGCGCCCGCCCCCATCTGCCGGACCCGGTCGCCCAGGCCCCAGGCTTCTCCTTCCCGTCCGGCCACGCCATGACGGCCACCACCTCCTGCGCCGTCCTGCTGCTCGCCCTGCTCCCCCTGGTGCCCAAGGCGTGGCGCCCGCTGCCGTGGGCCCTCGCCGGGATCACGGTGCTCGGCGTCGGCTGCACCCGGGTGGCCCTCGGCGTCCACTGGGTCAGCGACGTCCTGGGCGGCTGGCTGCTGGGCCTGGTCGTGGTCACCGCCACCACCCTCGTCTTCGAGACCTGGCGCGCCGAGACCGGACGCCCCCGCACCGCCCCCTCACAAGGCCTGGAGCCGGAACTCACGGAGGCCGCCTCCGAACCACCACGCGACGCCTGGCGGCCCTGAGGCCCGGGTGCCGCCGGCGCGCGTCACCGTTCGGTCACGAGCCCGAGCAATTCCCCCCGCAGCAGCGGATGATGCCTCTGGCAGCACGCCTGGAGGGGGACATCCATGCACAACCGCATCACCATGGCCGCAGCCCTATTACTCATGGCCGGCGTCACGACGGCCTGCGGGAGCGGCAGCGACGGACCCGCCCCCGCGCCCACGTCACGAGCCGCCACGGCCGGTCCCTCGCCGCTCAGGAGCGAGGGCGGCCGGTGGACGCTCGGCACCCGATGGACGTGGGTCGACGGACCGTACGTAGGCAACACCACCGTCGTCTCCTACACCCAGCCGGCGACCGTCGGCGGCACCAAGCCTGAGCACCCCGCGTACGAGTGGGCGGTCGCCGAGGTGAAGGTCTGCAACACGGTCGGCGACGTGTTCACCGTGTCGCGGTCCCCCTGGTCCGTGGCCTACGCGGACGGGGCACGGGTGAAGCCCATGGACAGGGACGCGCCCGGGTTCCCGCGGCCGCTGTTTCCGCGCACGGACACCCAGGTCAAGGGTGGAGCCTGCGTGCGGGGCAACATCGTGTTCGCGGTGCGGGAGGGGAAGCGGCCGGATCGGGTGGTGTACGCGCCGGACAGCAGTGGCGAGCCCGTGGTCGAGGAGTGGGCGGTGCCGGCGAAGTAGGCGTTGGTGAGGTGACGCGGGTCGGACGCGCTGTGCGGCGAAGGATTCCCAAGACCGGCAGACCGAGCAACCACGGCAACGGTGGTGCGCCGAACACCGCGCACCGTCGCCGCTGTCACCGCCGCCAGTTCGGCGGCGTGGCGCCGGTGCGGGGGTTGCTGACGGCGGCGCCGAGGGCTGCCCCGAAGACCGCGAGGGGGAGGGCCGCCAGCGGTACGTAGAGGAGCACCCAGCCGATGGCCTCGTGCAGGCCCAGGCCGATCGGGCCGGAGACCGGGTCGCCGTCGATGGGGTGCACCCCGGCCCGCTGGTAGCGGAACGCCTCCGTGACGTAGACGGTGAAGGCCGGGAGGCAGGTGGCCGCGACCGCCCACACCGCGGCCTGCAGTCCGGCCCGGAACGAGCGGTCGGCGGCCGCGACGAACAGCGAGGCCAGGAAGAGGGCCAGGACCGGGACGGCGAGCAGGTAGAGGCCGAGGCTGTCGCCGGAGACGATGTTGTTGAGGTGGGCGGAGAGGAGGAGTCCGCCGGCGACCGCCACCCCGACGCCGAGGCCGGTGCGCCGGGCACGGCGGCTGGTGGTCAGTGCCCGCGGCGGAACGAGCGCGAGCCACAGGCCCGCGGCCAGCAGCACCGCCAGGGTGACGGCGGCTGAGGGAGCCAGCACGACGGACGCGTCCGTGCCCAGGGAGTAGGCCCTGACGGCGACGCACGCGGCCACGCCCAGCAGGCCCGCGACCGCGGTGGGCAGACCGGGCGCCGGGCGGCGCAGTCGCCGGGCACGGGAGACGGCGACGGTGGCCAGGGCGCCGGCCAGGCCGACGAACGTCACCGCGAAGAGCCGCAGTTCGGGAAGTGCGCGACCGACCACCGGTCCGGTGCCGGCGACCAGCGCCGTGGCCAGCGCCGCCGCCGCGAGCACCGCCGCGCGGTGCCCGCGCGGCGGGAAAAGCGCGGTACGGGCACACCCGGTCGCGAACGACCAGCGCTCCCGGGGGTCCGGCACCTGCGCCAGCTCGGCGGTCATCGCCGCACCCCAGTCGCGGCGGGCGGCCGGCAGCGTCGCGACCGCCGCCGTCAGCAGCCGCGCGGGGGCGTCCATGGCGGCCAACCGGACACCGGACGTGCGCCACCAGGCGGCCCAGAGCAGCGCACCGGCCAATGCCGCGGGCGCCGCCAGGACGACCGAGGTCACGGCGTACGACAGGAGGTCCTCCTCCGGCGCCGGCGGGCTGCTGCGGCTCAGCAGCAGGACGTAGGCCCTGTCGACGGCGGCGCACACCAGCGCCGCGCCCAGCCAACCCGTGCGGTTCATGCGCCCTCCCACCCCAGACGCAGCCCGGACCGTTCCGTGACGGTGTCGCGTTCCTGCTCGGCGAGTTCGGCGGCCAGCGCCAGGCCGGCGCCCGTGAGGCGGTACAGGTGCCGCGGGGGCCGTCCGGCCGGTGCGTCGGACTCCCATGTGGTCTCCAGCTGCCCGCGGTCGGCCAGCCGTATCAGGATCGGGTACATCGACCCGGCCCGGATGTCGAGCATGCGGCACAGTTCGTAGCCGTACCGCCAGTCGGTCGGGGTTTCGGCCAGCGCCAGCACCACCGCGATGGTCTGCGCCGAGGGGCGTCGGGACCGCGTCATGCGGATAACTCTATATAGCTAGAGTTGACTGGGCAAGCGATCGTCGCGAAGCGGCGACGGAGCGCAACCTACGGCTCAGACCGCGGACTTGGTGTCGTCGTGGTCGGTGGACAGGGCCAGGGCCCGCCAGGTGTCCGCCTCCTTGCGGAGCTGGACGATCTTGCCGTCCATCGCGGCGGCGCAGTCGCTGCCCAATTGGGCCCGCATCGGGGGGTGGTCGGAGTCGGCGAGCTCGATCATGGCCCGGGCGCCCTTGATCGGGTCACCCGGCTGGCCGTGGTTGAGGCCGGGGACGGCGTCGCGCACCGCGCCCGCGGTGGCGGCGTAGTCGGCGATCACCTGACCCTCGGTGTGCAGGCTGGACGCGTCGAGGAAGTCGGTGCGGAAATAGCCCGGTTCGACGATGACGACGTGGATGCCCAGCGGGGCCAGTTCGTCGTGGAGGGCTTCGGAGAGCCCCTCCACCGCGAACTTGGTGGAGCAGTAGACGCCGAAGCCGGGCGCGCCTCGGAAACCGCCGATGGAACTGAGGTTGAGGATGCGGCCCGACCGCTGCCGGCGCATCACCGGGAGGACGGCGCGGGTAAGGTTGGCCAGACCGAAGACGTTCGTCTCGTACACCGACCGGAACGCCGCGTCGGAGGTCTCCTCGACCGCTCCCAGGACACCGCGGCCCGCGTTGTTGACCAGGACGTCGATCCTGCCGAAGGCGTACACGGCCGCGTCGACCGCCGCACGGGCCTGCGGCTCGTCGGTCACGTCCAGCGCGACCGCGAGCACCCGGTCGCCGTACGCGGAGAGCGCCTTCTCCACGTCCCGGGGGTCGCGTGCCGTCGCCACGACGCGGTCACCGCGTTCCAGCGCCTGACGTGCGACCTCCAGGCCGAATCCACGGGCCGCGCCGGTGATGAACCATGTGATCATGACAGCCAGCCTCCTGGAGTCAGTGCGCGATGAGGTTCTGGCCGCCGTCGATGTCGTACGTCCCGCCGGTGAGCGCGTCGTTGCACATGATGTGGGTGGCCAGGGCGGCGACGTCCGCCGGGCCGACGACCCGCCGGATGGGCAGCTTGGCGCGCAGTTCCTCGCGCCGGGCCTCGAGTTGGTCACCCAGGAGCGACGCCGACAGGGAGGTGTCCACGAAGCCGGCGGCGACGAGGTTCACGCGGATCGGCGCCAGCTCGAGCGCCAGGTTCGCGGTGAGGGCGGGAAGGGCTGCGGTGAGCGCGGAGGTCACGGCCAGGCCGACGCCGGGACGCCGGCCGCCGGTGCCGCCGATGAACAGCAGCGTGCCGCCGGGGCGGACCTTGTCGGCGCTGTAGAGCGCCACCGCTAAGGTCATGGCCAGACGTTCGCTGAAGTGGCGGCGTGCCTCCCCGAGGTCCATGTCGGCGAGCGGCATGTAGAAGGGGCTGCCGGCCGTGAGCAGCACGTGGTCGACCGTGCCGGGCAGGCCCTGGAAGAACTCCTTGAGACGGTCGGTGTCGGTGGCGTCGAAGGCCGCCGTGCTCAGGGGCCGGAGCTCGTCCGCGGCCTGCCGCAGCCGCTCGGGGTCGCGTCCGACCAGCACCACCTCGCCGCCACCGGCCCGTACGCGGCGCGCGGTCTCGAAGCCGATGCCCGCGCTGGCCCCGATCACCACGACGGTCTGGCCGGCGAGGTCAGGGGGGTCGTGGTGCGCCTTGCTGCCCGTCATGGGCACCTCCGGTTGCCGTAGCCGTCCGTCCCGTCGTGTGGGGGTCAGACCAGCGGCTCGCCGCCGCGCAGCTGCGGGTACAGCGTGCCGGGGCCGCCGGGCAGGGCCGCCTGGACCTGCCGGGTGACGTCGTCGGCGAGCACCTCGTCCGCTCCGGCCTCCACGCCGTCGAGGGTGGCGCGGGCCACCGCGGCGGGATCGGCCTTCGGACCGCTCACGGCCGCGGCCATCTCCGTCGCGAGGTAGCTGACGTGGAGCGCGGTGACCTGCGTGCCCTGCTCGGCGAGCGCCACCCGCAGGGCGTTGGTGATCGACCATTCGGCGGACTTGGCGGCGGCGTACCCGGCGGTGCGCGGGATGGAGACCCAGGACAGCACGGAGAGCACGTTGACGATCGCGCCGCCCCCGTTGCGCCCGAGGACCGGGGCGAACGCCCTGCTCATGGCGAGTGTGCCGAGGACGTGCGTCTCGAATTCCGTACGGAACGCGTCGAGGTCGGCGGTGAGGACGTTCGCGCGGGTCGTCGAGCCCGCGTTGTTGATCAGGAACGTCACGTCCCCGGCCTGCTCGGCCGCGGCACGGACCGACTCCTGGTCGGTGATGTCCACCGCGATCGGGACGGCGCCGGGGACGCCGACCTTCGCGGGGTCGCGGGCTCCCGCGTAGACCTTGGCCGCCCCGGCCTCGAAGAGCGCCCGCACGAACTGCTCACCGAGCCCGCGGTTGGCTCCGGTGACGAGGGCGACGGACCCTTGGACCTTCATGGAGGCACCTTCCCGGCGTGCGGTCTTGGGGCTGGGGCGCGCACTCACGGCCCGCCACGGCAGCCCGTGGCCGTCCGTCCTGCCTCCTCGACCTCTTCGAACGCACCTCTTCGAACGCACCTCTTCGAACGTATATCGCCCGGGTTGCCGTCACCACCGGAAGGGCGGGCACTCCTTTGGCGGCGCTCATGATGCCGTGGCCGCCACGGTCCGGAAACTGGGGTTCGGCAGCGGAGTGTCGTGGAGGAGGTCGGCGTGGCGGGCGAGTCTCCCGGCGGGGCGGATCAGCAGGAGTCGTCGGGGCAGACGGCGGACCCGGACGAGACGAACGGTGCGGCGGAGCCCTCCGTGCTCAGCGGCGAGCGCCGGACGCTGCTGGACGAGCTGACGAACCCTCCTCCGCCACCCCCTCCTCCGCCACCGGCGGCCGCGGAGGAGCGCACCCCCGTGAGCCCGGTGAGGCTCTGGCTTCCGGTGGTCGTGCTGCTGGCGCTGGTCTTCTGCGTGGTTCAGGCGCTGCGCCCGCTGCCGGCGCCCGCGCTGAAGCTGACCGCGGCGCCCTCGTACACGTTCGGCGGCGACGGACCGTCGCTGCCGTGGCCCGCCGAGGGCCAAGCGGTCCTGGAAGCCGAAGGGCTGGGCCGGATCGGCACGTTCGGCGTGCAGCGGCCGGTGCCGATCGCGAGCGTCGCGAAGGTGATGACGGCCTACGTCATCCTGCGCGACCACCCGATCGGGGACGGCGGCGAGGGCAAGACCGTCGAGGTCGACCGCAAGGCCGAGGACCAGTTCGGCAGCGGGCAGACGGAGGGGGAGTCCGTCGTCAAGGTCACCGCCGGGCAGAAGCTCAGCGAGTACGAGGCGCTGGAGGCCGTCATGCTGCCCTCGGCCAACAACATCGCCCGCCTGCTCGCCCGTTGGGACGCGGGGACGGAGGAGGCGTTCGTGAGGAAGATGAACGCCGCCGCCAGGGAACTCGGGATGGACGACACGACGTACACCGACCCGAGCGGCCTGGAGGCGACCACCGTCAGCACCGCGAGCGACCAGGTCAAGCTGGCGCACGCGGCGATGAAGGACGAGGTCTTCGCGGAACTCGCCGCCAAGACCCGGTACACGGACCTGAACGGTGACGTCCAGAGGAACGTCAACCAGCTCGTCGGCTCCGGCGGCGTCGTCGGCATCAAGACCGGCAGCAGCACCAAGGCGGGCGGCAACCTCCTCTTCGCGGCGGTCCGTGAGTTCGGCGGTACGCAGCAGCTCGTCATCGGAGCGATGCTGGGGCAGCACAAGGCCGACATCCTCGACACGGTGCTGGGCCGCAGCAACACCCTCCTCCAGGCCGCGCTGGGCGCCCTCGCCTCGGACACGGTGCTCAGGAAGGGTGAGGTCGTCGGCTACGTGGACGACGGCCTCGGCGGCCGCACCGAGGTCATGGCGGCCGAGGACGTCCGGGCGATCGGCTGGAGCGGACTGAAGGTCCGGCTCTCCCTGCACGCCCCCAAGAACGGCGTCCCGCACGCGGCGCCGGCCGGCGCCCCCATCGGCACCCTCACCGTCGGGGACGAGGACAGCGCCGTCGAAGTGCCCGTCGCCCTCGGCCGCCACCTGTCGTCGCCGTCGATCGGCTCGAAGCTCACCCGCCTCGGCTGACGCGGGCCGGCGATCCCCTCGTCCATGGCGGGCACCCCGGATCCCTAGGCGAGGTGGTCGGCGACCAGGTCGGCGAACTCCTGCTCGGTGAGCACTCTCGTGCCCAGTTCCTGCGCCTTGGCGAGCTTGGACCCCGCCCCCTGGCCCGCGACGAGGATGGTGGTCTTCTTCGACACGCTGCCGGAGGAGCTGCCGCCGGCGTTGCTGACGAGCTCGTTCATCTCGTTGCGGTTCCTGCCGGCGAGGGGCCCGTTCATGCCGCCCGTGATGACGACGACCTGACCGTCCAGGGGCTTCGCCTCGCCAGGTGTGGCGGCGGCGACCGGCGCCACGGGCTCGGTCATGGTGACGCCCGCGGCGACGAGCTTGTCGATGACGGGTCCCATGGCCGCGATGTGGGCCGCGATCTTGGGGGCGTTGGCCGCCGGAAGCTTGTGCACCGCGGCCAGGGCGTCGGCGTCGGCAGCGCGTATCGCGTCCATCGTGCCGAAGTGACGGGCGATCTCCCGCGACAGCGTACGGCCGGTGCGGACGATACCGAGCGCGCAGAACACCCGGTTGAGGGGCTTGGCCCTTGCCGCCTCGATCTGCGCCACCACGGTGTCGGCGCGCTTCTCGCTGCGGGTCGCCTCGACCAGTTGCCCGCGCGTGAGGCCGAACAGGTCGGCCACGTCGGCGACCGCGCCGCCGTCGACGAGGGCCTCCAGGTAGGTGACCCCGAGACCGTCGATGTCGAGCTGGTCGCGGCCCACGGCGTACCGCAGCGCGGCGAGCAGCCCGCATCCGCCGCCGGTGCCGCCCGCGCACTCCCACCGTTCGCCGGAGGTGTCGATCTCGCCGCCGCACGTCGGGCACGACTCGGGGAACACCACGGGTGTCTCGTCGCCCGTGCGCAGTTCCACCACGGGTGCCTCGATGCGGGGGATGATGTCGCCGGCCTTCCACACCATGACGGTGTCCCCGATCATCATGCCGCTGTCGCGGATGAACTTCGGGTTGTGCAGCGTCGCGTACCGGACGACGCTGCCGTCGACCTCGACCGGCTCCAGCACGGCCCGCGGCGCGATGATGCCGGTGCGTCCGACGTTCCACTCCACCGCGAGGAGCTTCGACTGCCGGACGGCGGCGGCGAGTTTGTACGCCGTCGCCCAGTGCGGGTGGCGGGTGGCGAACCCGGCCTTCTCCTGCTCGGCGACCGCGTCGGCCTTGATGACGACGCCGTCGATGCCGAACGGCAGCTCCGCGCGCAGCCCGGCGATCTCGTCGACGCGGCGCTGCACCTCCTCCACCGTGCCGCAGACACGCGGCCCGGCCGGCGTCGCGGCCGTGGTCTGCACCCCGGCGGCGGCGACCGCGTCCATCATCTCGGTGTGCGTGTCACCGGGCAGGCCGACCACGCCGTACGCGTAGAAGGTCGTCTCGATCACGTAGGGGCGGTCCTTGGCGCGCAGCGTCCCGGCCGTGCCGTTGCGCGGGTTGGAGAAGACCTTCGCCCCGTGGGCCGTGCGGATGGCGTTGGCCGCCGCGAACTGCTCCCGGGTGAGCAGGACTTCCCCGCGCACCTCGAAGGTGGACGGCGTGTTCAGCTCCAGGGGCAGGCCCACGATCGACCCGATCGCGTGGGAGACGTCCTCGCCGGAGGTGCCGTCGCCCCGGGTGACGAGTTGTGTCAGGCGCCCGTCCACGTACCGGGCGGCGATGGCCGCGCCGTCCAGCTTGGGCTCGGTGACGTAGCCGCCCTGAACCGGCGCCCCCAGACGGCGGGCCACGGACGCGTCCCACTTCACCAGTTCCTCGGGGCTGAACACATTGTCGAGGGACAACATGGGAACGGTGTGGGCGACATCGCCCGCCGGGGCGGCACCACCGCCCACCTTGCCCGTGGGGGAGTCCTCCCGGACGTCCTCGGGATGCTCCAGCTCGTAGTCGCGGATGCGGCCGGCCAGCAGGTCGTACGCGGCGTCGTCCAGCGGGCTCGTCCCGTCGGCGTAGTAGGCGGCGCACGCCTGCAGGGCCGTGTCGACGGCGGAGCGGTAGTCCTCACGGGACATCAGCGGGGCAGCGATCACTGTCGTCATGTGCCGCATCTTGGTGCACGGGTCTGACAGTGAGGCGGTGAAGCGGGCCCGGCCGGGCCGGGCCCGTCAGCGGCTGACGGCGGGCCACGTCTCCCCGTCCGGGCGGGTGACCGTGGGCCGGCCCGCCTCCACGAAGTCCCGGTACTCGTCCTCCACGATGCCTTGGTTGACCCAGCGCTCCCGCAGCGCTCCCGTCCGCTCCTCAGCGATCACCAGCGCGGCCAGCGGATCGTCGGCGGTGCCGACGAGGCGGCCGAACGCCTCCTCCTCTGCTTCCGGGTCGAGCGGCGGAAACTCGACCAGGTCCATGAAGGTCTCGTGCCCGACGTCCTCGAGGTCGTGGACGTGGACCTCGTACGCCGCTTTCGTCGGCCGGACCTCGACGACCCTGACGCCAGGGCGCTCGGGCGCACCGATCGGCCCGAGGAACTGTTCCACCGAACGGCCCCGTCCCAAGGCCCCGACAGCGAAGGACTCCGCCAAGTAGCGCACGCACGCATCGTACGGGTGCTCAGGCGGACTCCTTGCCGATGCCGCCGGACGCCTTGCACAGCAGTCGGGCGGCCCCGTCGGCGAGTTCGCGGACGACGTCGAGGGCCGACTCGATGCGGGAGACCGTGCCGACCGCCTCGCCCGCGTAGAGGGCCATCGCGTCCAGGTGCCCGGTCGTGGTCCGGAGCGGGCAGACCGGGCTGGACGCCGGGACGGGTACGGGCACGCCGCCCAGCACCGCCTCGCCGGCGATGTCGGTGTCCAGGGCGCGTGCGCGCTCGACGCACTCCGACAGGACGCGGTGCGGCGCGTCCGGCCATCCGGTCGAGAACTGCGTCGTCAGTACGGTGTCGCCGGCGCCCGCCCTGATCAGGGCCTCCTTGTACCGCGGGTGCGCGTCGGACTCGTGCGTGGCGACGAACCGCGTGCCGATACGGGCCGCGTGCGCCCCGGCGGCCAGCACCGCGGCGAGGGACCGCGCGGTGCCGATGCCGCCCGCCGCGACGACGGGGACGTCGACCGCGTCGAGGACCTCGTCGAGGAGCGGGAGCAGGGGCCTTACCCCGCGCACGTGACCGCCCGCCTCCCTGCCCTGGACGACGACGAAGTCGCACCCCGCGTCGGCCGCGGCCCGGGCCTCCTCGA
Organism: Streptomyces sp. NBC_00510; assembly: GCA_036013505.1. Taxonomy (NCBI): domain Bacteria; kingdom Bacillati; phylum Actinomycetota; class Actinomycetes; order Kitasatosporales; family Streptomycetaceae; genus Streptomyces; species Streptomyces sp. NBC_00510. The sequence goes on from CP107851.1 coordinate 8,263,519, forward strand.
CCGAACCCACCTGCCAGGCGGCCAGCGCCCCGCCGCGCTTGGCACGGGTGACCAGGCGGGGTACGGGATCCGCGTAGAAGAACTCGACGACCGGCATCCGCTCCGCGGCGACGTCGACGCACGCCTCGTCCTCGAGCAGCGGCAGGATGAAGTTGACCCCCACCGGGCGGGAGGTGCGCCGCCGCACCGCGTCGAGCAGGTCGGTGAGCACGGGCGGTGGCACCATCGGGTAGCCCACCATGCCGAGCGCCCCCGCCGCGGACACCGCGTCGGCGAGGTCCAGCCCGCTCACCCAGCCCATGCCGGCCAGCTGGATCGGCACGTCGCAGCCGACGAGGTCGGTGAACGGGGTGCGCAGCGGGATGGGTACGGTCGCCATGTGCTGATGCAAGCGCCCGCCGTCGCGCTGTCGCCACTGCGACGCGTCACGCGGGCGGAGCGTCACCCCGACGGCCGATGCGCCGCCTCGACGGGGTGACGCCGGATGAAGTCGAGGACGGTCCACGCGACGAGGGAGGGGTCCTCCAGGGGCATCGCGTGGCTGACGCCCGGCAGCGTCACCTGCCGGGCCCGGGCGAGCCGCCCGGCCAGCGCGCGGTTCCGCGCCCGGTAGGGGCTGTTGAGGCGCTCCCCCTCGCCGCCCGCCACCAGGAGCACCGGCTGCGGCAGGTCTTCGAGGCCGGCGGCGTCGGCGTCCCACGCGGCGAACGCCGCTCGCTCGTGCTCGAAGAAGTACCTGCCGCTGAACACCGACTTCCTGAAGCCCTCCGTGCCGAGCGCGCGGGTCATGACGTCCAGGTAGCCGGGGGCGCACACGCTCCCGGGGAAGAAGCCGTAGGCCCGCGCCAGGTCGCCCTCCTCCGCGGCGGCGACGGCCCGGCGCATGGCGTCGCTCTCCGGCTCGTCGGGGGCGTACGGGAACGCCGGTTCCAGCAGCACCATCGACCAGACGAGCTCCGGGTGCGCGGCGGCCAGTTGCAGGGTGATGGTGCCGCCGGTCGAGTGGCCGACCACGTGCGCCGGCCCGATCCCCCGGGCGCGGAGCACCTCCGCGAGGTGCCGGGCATGGTCGGTGACGCCCAGCCGACCGCTCAGGTCCCGGCTCCGGCCGTACCCGGCGCGATGGGTGCGTACGACCCGCAAGCCGGGGAGCAGCCCGGCGAGCGGTGCGAACCAGTCGGCGCCGAAGGAGGCGTGGACGAGCAGTACCGCCTCGCCGTCCCCTTCGTCCCAGAAGGCGATGTCCGCGTCCGGTGTCACGATGTGTTGCTCCGCTCGCATGGGCATTCGCCTCGGAGTGGGTGCCGTCCGTGCTGCTATGTGGTGGTTTGTGCAACTTCACGTGAGGCGATGCTGTTCCCGGAGGGGCGATTCCCCGTAGCCGGTCACCCTGTGGATCGGCCGCTTCGCGGTGAGTGCCGTGCTCGCGGCGACCGGGACGGCCGTGACGTCGCCGTGCGCTCCGGTCACCGGATGCGATGCTGGACGGCGTGGGTCATCACCGGTGGAGATGACCGCCTGGTTCGGGCCACGGGAAAGGGACGGCGGCGGTTCGCATGGATCTGCGGCAGATGGAAGTGGTGGTCGCGGTCGCCGAGGAGGGCGGGTTCACGGCGGCGGCGCAGCGGCTGCACGTGGTGCAGTCCGCGGTGTCCGGCACGGTGCGGGCGCTGGAGAAGGAACTGGGCAGCGCCTTGTTCGACCGGACCACGCACCGCGTGTCGCTGACCCCGGCGGGGGAGGCGTTCGTGCCCGCCGCCCGTGCGGCGCTCCGCGCGGCCGAGGAGGCGCGAGCGGTGGTCGACGCCGTACGGGGTGAGGTGCGCGGACGCGTGACGGTCGCCATCATGCAGGGCGTCTGGGCCGGGCTGCACCGTGCCCTGGCGGGGCTGCGCGCGGAGCACCCCGGGGTGAGCGTACGTCTGCAGCAGGCACCGGTGGCCAACGTCCGGCAGGCGCTGAGCGAGGGCACGGTGGACCTCGGCGTGGTGGCGCTCGACCGGCAGCAGCAACGGGGGCTGGTGACCCGTCTGCTGTCGCGAGAGGAGATGCTGCTGGTGTCCTCGCCGACGCGCACCTTCGCCGAGGACGACCTGGTGCGCCTCGACGAGATCTCCGGCATGCCCTTCGTGGACTTCCTGCCCGGCTGGGCCATTCGCTACTCGGTGGACCGGGCCTTCCGGGCCGCCGCAGTGGAGCGGTCCACGGTGTTCGAGGTCAACGACATCGTGGCGGCGTCCGAGCTGGTCCGGCACGACCTCGGGGTGTGCATCATGCCGGCGTCGATCGCGGCCCGGTTCCCGGACCTCTCCGTACGCCGGTTCGTGCAGCACGCCCCCGCCTGGAAGGTCATGGTGGTCCGCCGCCGGGGAGACATGTCGCCCGCGGTCGAGGCGCTGCTGCGGCACATCACCCCCCGGACGGCGGCGGAGACGGCGGGATGAGCACGTCGGGGCCAGCCGGCCAGGGGCGTCACCGGATCACGGCCGCCGCGGTCGTGGCCGCGGTGTCCTTGCGGCCGGGGCGGCGCTCGGTCGCCCAGTAGGCGAGGGAGATCAGCGGCAGGGCGGCACCGAGGACGCTCACCGCCGTCCAGCCGCCGGCGTGGTAGGCGAGCGACCCGAGCTGGGAGCCGAGTGCGCCACCCGCGAAGAAGACGGCCATGAAGGCGCTGTTGAGCCGTGACCGGGCGCCGGCGTCGAGTTGGTAGATCGTGTGCTGGCCGAGGACGAGGGTGGTCTGCACGGCCATGTCGATCAGGATCCCGGCAAGGGCGATCAGGACGATCCGGTGCTGCCCGAATCCCGCCAGGGCGAAGGCCGGCGCAGCCACGGCAAGGGCGATCCCCGTCACGGGACGCACGAGCTCGCGGTCCGCCCAGCGGCCGGCCAGCGGTGCCACCGCGGCACCGGCGACGCCCACGAGCGCGAACACCCCGACGCCGATCGGCGAGTAGTGGAACCGCGGCCCGGTGAGGAGGAAGGAGACGGTGGTCCAGAAGGCGCTGAACGCGGCGTACATCGCCGCCTGGTACAGCCCCCGGCGCAGCAGCGCGGGGTGGGTGCGCACCAGCCGGGACGTGGAGCGCAGCACCTGGCGGTAGGCGAGCGACGTGGTGGGGGCCTGCTGCGGCAGTGCCGCCCGCAGGGCCAGGGCGAGGAGGGCCATCAGGACCGCGGAACCCAGGTACACGTAGCGCCAGCCCGCGAGGTCGGAGACCAGGCTGCTGACCGTGCGGGAGAGCAGGATGCCGACGAGCAGGCCGCTCATGACGCGGCCGACGATGCGGCCGCGGGAATGGTCGGGCGCGAGGCTCGCGGCGAACGGGACGAGGATCTGGGCGACCACCGACGAGGCACCGCTGACCAGCGACGCGGCGAACAGCATCGCGAAGCTCGTCGCGAAACCGGCCACCGCGAGGGCGACGGTGGCGACGATGAGCAGGGCGATGACCAGCCGGCGTTTCTCCAGCCGGTCGCCGAGCGGCACGAGGAAGAGCATGCCGGCCACGAAGCCGATCTGCGTCACGGTGATCAGCGCGCCGGCCGTGGCCGTGTCGACGTGGAAGACCCGGCTGAGCGAGGACAGCAGCGGCTGGGCGTAGTACAGGTTGGCGATGGACATGCCCGACGCCACGGCGAGCAGCCCCACCAGCCATCCCGGCACGCTGTGGGCGGACGCGGCGGGCGTGGGCCCCTGCGGGGACTGGGGAGCGGGGGAAGCGGTCACGGAACCCCTTCGTAACGGGAACCGCCGAGGCGGTCCCGGTGGGCTGGACGGTGGCCGAGCGGCTTTTGGCTGCTCGGCTGCATGCTCCAGCGTCGGCACGGTTCGGATGCTTCCTCGATGCGCGAGATGAATCACGATGCCGGTCATCTCCAATGGAGATGAAGGCGAGCGCACGCCGACCCGGTGGACCACGGAACGGGTGCTAGTGCCACAACTGCCGGGAGCCGCCTGATTCCACTGCCCCATGCGCGGTGAGGGCGAGCCGCCCTCCGTCGCCCACCTCGGTGACGTCGTGACGGTCCGTCGGTCGTCAGGGAACCTGAAGGCGCTCTACCGGCGGACCGCCGAGATCAGTCCGCCGGGCCGCTCCTCGCGCTGCGGCGGGGTGCTGATCGGGCGGCCGTAGGCGGCAGCACGCTCGCGCAGGGTGTGGCTGCCGGCCTCCCAGCCGTGCCCGGCCAGCCAGTCCACCGGGTCGTCGGGCATCTCCGAGACCCACATGGACGCCGCCGATCCCGGCGCGGCGTCCGCGCCGAAGCGCTCGATCACGCCGCGCGAGCCCAACGTCAGCCCCATCCGACTGCCTGCCGCCGACTGCGCGCTGATCCGGGCCAGCAGCAGCTCCACCGCGTCCTCGGGCAGATAGATCAGCAGTCCTTCGGCGATCCACACGGTCGGCACGGCCGGGTCGTGCCCTGCGGCGGTGAGCGCGCCTGGCCAGTCCTCACGCAGATCCACCGCGACGGTGATCCGCTCGCAGCGTGCGACGGCCCGCTCCCGGCGCAGCACCGAAGCCTTGAAGTCCAGTGGCGCGGCGGTGTCGACCTCGAACAGCCGGGTGCCCTCGGGCCAGTCCATCCGGAAGGCCCGGCTGTCCATGCCGGCACCGAGCAGCACGACCTGCCGGACCCCGGACGCGGAGGCCTGCTGCAACAGGTCGTCGAGGAACTTCGTCCTGATGACGATGGAGAACGACACGGCCAGCCGGCGGCGTCGCGCGGCCTCGTCACCGGGCAGCGGCGGCGAGGAGGGCCACAGGCCGCCGGCGGTGGCGAAGGCCTGCGCCAGTGGGTCGCGGAACAGCGCGTTCTCCCGCTCGCTCTCCAGCGCACGCACCCTGGCCACCCCCACCGCCGTGGCCCACACTCCCGACGGCTGGACCCGCTCCTGCTCATCAGTCACCGCGCCAGCCTAATCACCTTGGCCCAGGGCCAGCGGTGGGGGTTGATCGCCTACGGGCAGCCCACCTCGTGAAAGCTCGAGGCTAGGATCGGCCTGCCACGCGGAGCGAAGACAGGTGGGGATGGGACATGGCCGGCCGGGTCACGGCGGTGAGCCGCCACGCGACGTACGCCTTCAGCAAGCCCAATCGTGAGTCCGTCACGCTGCTCGCCGGGCTCGGCGTCGAAGGGGACGTCCACGCCGGCGAGACGATCCGCCACCAGTTCCGGATGACCTACGAGCCCGACCTGCCGAACCTGCGCCAGGTCCACCTGATGCACGAGGAACTCTTCGACGAGCTCGCGCTTAAGGGCTTCGACGTCTCGGCCGGCCGGCTCGGCGAGAACATCACCACCCGCGGCGTGGATCTGCTGGGCCTGCCCACCGGCACCCTGCTGCACCTCGGCGACGAGGCCGTGGTGGAGGTGACGGGGCTGCGCAACCCCTGCTCGAAGATCAACGACTTCCGCAAGGGCCTGCTCGGCGAGATGTTCGCCCTGGACCCGGTGTCGGGGGAGTTCACCTTCAAGTCCGGCGTCATGGGCGTGGTCCGCCGCGGCGGGATCGTCCGCCCCCAGGACCCCGTCGAGGTCGAACTCCCGTCCACCCCGCACCGCCCCCTGGAGCGCGTCTAGCCAGCGCAGGCATCGCGTCGATCACTTGCGACCTCGGGAGGCGCCCCAAGTGCCCAGTGCGGTTCTGGTCCACGGTCTGTACCACCAGCCCCGCCACTTCATCCGGGTCGCCGAGGGCCTGCGGGCGGTGGGTGTGGACGTGGTTGTCCCCGCCCTCCACAGGGGGTCCCTGGCTGCCGACACGGCGGCCGTGCAGGCCGCCGTGGACAGTCTGGCGGAGCCCCCCTTGGTCCTGGGCCACTCCTACGGAGGCTCGGTGATCACCGGCCTGCGCGGAGCCGCGCGCCTGGTGTACCTGGCGGCCTTCGTGCCGGACGTGGGGGAGAGCGCCGCGGGCTTGGGCGGTGCCTCCCGCGCATTGCAGGCTGCCATCGAGCCGCAGGCCGATGGTTGCACGCGCCTTGACCCGAGCCGGGCCGTGGACGCCCTGTACGCGGACTGCCCCGAGCACCTGGCCGCTTGGGCCGTGGCGCTGCTGCGAGCCCAGGCGGCCGGCTGCGGGCGGGGAGTACCGGAGCGCCACAGCTGGAAGCACACCCCGTCCACCTACGTCGTCTGCGCGAAGGACCGCGCTGTCGACCCCGGACTCCAACGCGCCATGGCCGCACGCTGCGACTCCGTCCGCGAGTGGCAGACGGGGCATTCCCCCTTCGTGGGTCGGCCGGAGCTGGTCGTCGAACTCCTCCTGGAACTGATGGGCACCTTCGACGCACCGGCCCCGCCGGCCCAGGGGAACGCGGCCACTGGTTGACGGTGGCGATGCACGGTGGAGCTACGGACGAGGGGCCGAGCCGGCCAGGCGGATCAGGCTCGTGCGCATCCTGTGGGCGCCGAGTTCCGGGAGGAGGGCGCCGACGTGGTCCGCGGACAGGGCGGCGAGGAGGGTGTGGGCGGTGGTGGGAGGGTCGGGGGTGGTGGCGAGCAGGGTCGTCAGGTGGTCGTGCCAGAAGCGGTAGGCGGCGGTGCGGTGGCGCGCGCCGGGGTGCGCGGTCTGGGAGGCGCGGAGGAGGTCCAGGTGCCCGGCGACGTGGTCGAAGTAGGCGGTGACGAACGCCGCGAGGCGGTCCTCGGCCGGGGCTCCGGGGCCGAGTGGGGGCGGTCCGTCGAGGACGGCTTCCCGCAGTTCGCGTTCGCGGGCGGCCAGGAGCGCGGAGGCCAGTCCGGACCTGTCGCCGAAGCGGCGGTACACGGTGCCCTTGCCGACGCCCGCCGCGACGGCGACCCGGTCCATGGAGACGCCGTCCGCGCCGTGTTCGGCGAAGAGACGGGCGGCTGCCTTGAGTATCGCGGCGCGGTTGCGCGCGGCGTCCACCCGCTCCCTGAGCGGCGGTTCGTGGTAGTGCCTCACGTACGGACTCCTGGCCGAAGCATGTTGTGACGTCGGGCCCGATGCTGGCAGGCCGGAGTCGTCCCGGGCATCGGGAGAATTCCCGAATCACCGAATCCCCGAATCCCCGAATCCGTCAGGGGGAGGACGGGAGCCCGTTGCGGTGCGCCATCGCCGCGGCCTCGGTGCGGCTGGAGGCACCCAGTTTGGCCAGGATGCTGGAGACGTGCGTGCTCGTCGTCTTCTGCGAGATGTAGAGCTCTTCGGAGATCCGGCGGTTGCTGTACCCCCTCGCGACCAGCCCCAGCACCTCCGACTCGCGCGGGGTGAGGCCGAAGGGTGACGGTTCCGTCGCGGTGGCGGCGGTCGCGGGCGGGCCCTGTTCGTCCGCCGGGCCCGTGCCGGCCCGGCGCGTCACCGCTTCGACGTCCGCGAGGAGCAGGCCCGCCCCGAGGTCGGTGGCGATGCGCCGTGCCCTGCCGAGCCGGTCGAGTGCCGCGGCGCGCTGCCGGTGGGTGGTGAGCAGGGCGCGTCCCTCGCCGAGGAGCGCCGCCGCCGTCTCGTGGGGACGGTCGACCGCCGTGCAGGAGGTCACGGCCTTTGACCACAGGGCCGGGTCGTCGGCCCCGTCGGCGCGTCCCAACTCCGCGCGGAGCAGCCGCTCGTACGCCGCCCAGACGGGGAAGACGACGTCGAGCCGGCCGGCGGCGCGGCGTATCGCGGCGAGGACCTCGGGCGAGGCCCCGCCGAGGGAGGCGGACCGACGGGCCTCGGCCTCGACCGCCGCCGCGGTGCGCAGCAGTGGCAGCGACCAGCGGACGGGTCCGGTGGTCAGGCCCGCGGCGTCGGCCCGCAGGAACTCGGCCCGGGCGTCCGCGAGACGGCCCTGAGCGGCCGCGATCTCCATCGTGCAGTGGCTGAGGGCGATGAGGAGTTCGGCCCGCAGCCGCTCGGTGCCGCGCAGTCGCTCGGCGAGCGCCAACTGCCGGGCGGCGCCGTCCGCGTCACCGCGGTGGAGCAGGTGGTACGCGCGGCGGGCCGCGAACGTCCAGCGCGGCAGGTGCGACCGGGCGACCGAGGCGGCCTCGTCGAGGGCCGCCTCGGACTCCGCCCAGCGGCCCACGGAGAAGAGGCTGATCGCCCGGTTGGAGTGCACCCACGCCTCGTGGTCGGCCAGCCCGAGCGACCGGCACAGCGCGATGCCGTGGTCGGCGGCCGCGACGGCCTCCTCGGAACGGCCCATGCCCTCCAGGATCGACGGCAGGTTCTGGTTCGCCCGCCCGGCGATGCCGAGTTCGCCCAGTTCCTCCGCCCGCCGTCTGACCTCGTACAGCTCGGCGACGCCGGCGCCGTCGCGGTCGGTCCCGGCGTCCAGCAGGCACCTGGTCATGCGGGCGTGCAGTTCCAGTGCCTCGGCGCCCACGGCGGCCGCGTACCGCACGGCCTCGTCGGTGGCGGCCCGGTGGTCCGTACCGGGGCGGTGGACGGCGCTCCAGTTGGCGATGTGGACCAGGACGTCGGCGTGCACCGGCGACGGGGCCAGGCCGTCGACCAGTTTCCGTGCCGTCTCGAGGTCCTGCCATCCGTCGCCGCGGTTCAGTCCCTGGATCAGCCGGGACCGCTGGGTGCGGAACCACGCCGCGCGCAGCCGGTGCGGCTCGTCCTCCGGCGGAAGGCCCTCCAGCGCGGTGTCGGCCAGACGCAGTGCCACGTCGAGGCTGCCGCTGTGCAGCGCGGCGACGGTGGCGGTCGCGAGCAGCTCCAGGCGGAGGCGTCCGTTCCCCTCGAGCCCGGGCCCCGCGTGCCCGGCACCACCGCGTGGGTACGTCTGCGGGCAGCGCGGGGCGGGCAGGGCCGCGCGGGCCTCGTCCGGGACCCGGTCCCACAGCTGGAGCGCCCGTTCCAGGTGCCACAGCTGCTCGGCGTAGGCGTAGCAGTGCCGTGCCTCCTCGGCCGCCGCGACGCTCATCCGCAGGGCCTTCACGGAGTCCTGCGCGGCGTGCCAGTGCCGGGCCAGACGGCAGGACAGTTCCACGGCGGGCACGAGCGCGGGGTCGGCCTCCAGCGCCTGCGCGTACCGGCGGTTGATCAGCGCGCGTTCGCCCGGCAGCAGGGTCTCGCTGACGGTCTCGCGCACCAGCGAGTGCCGGAACCGGTAGTCCGAGCCGCCCGGTTCGGGGACGAGGACGTGGGCGAGGACGGCCGCGCGCAGCCCCTCGATCAGCTCGTCCTCGGGCAGCCCCGCCACCTCCCGCAGCAGCGCGTACCCGGTCACCTTCCCGCCCTCGGCGGCCGTGCGCAGGATGCGACGGCTGGTCTCCGGCAACGCTTCCAGCCGGGTCAGCAGCACGTCGTGGAGGTCGTGGAAGTCATGGAGCCCCGGGCCCGGGTGGTCCCGGCCGGCGCCGGCGAGCTCCTCGACGAAGAAGGCGTTGCCGTCCGAGCGGGCGAAGACGTCGTCGAGGACGGCCGGGTCCGGTGGCGCCCCGAGGATGCCGGTGAGCTGTCCGCCGACCTCGCCCCGGGTGAACCGGGGGAGCGCCACACGGCGTACGGACCTGAGCCGGCCCAGCTCCGCGAGCAGCGGGCGCAGCGGGTGCCGGGGGCCGACGTCGTCGGACCGGTAGGTCCCCATGAGCAGCAGCCTGCCGCGGCGCCTGGTGCGGAACAGGTAGCCCAGCAGGTTGCGGGTGGAGGCGTCGGCCCAGTGCAGGTCCTCGATGACGAGTACGACCAGGCGGTCCGAGGCGAGGCGTTCCAGGACGCGGGTGGTGAGCTCGAACAGCCGCGTCACGTCGTCGTCCCGGTGGTCGACGGGCGTCACGCCGCCCGGGTCGGGCAGGATCCGCGCGAGGAGGTCCTCATGGCCCGCGCTCGCCGCGCGCACCTCGTCGGGCAGTCCCTGCCACAGCACGCGCAGGGCCTCGGAGAACGCGGCGAAGGGCAGGCCGTCGCCGCCGAGCTCGACGCAGCCACCGACCGCCGCGACGGCCGCCCCCGGCTCCAGCGACCGCAGGAGCTCCCCGACCAGCCTCGTCTTGCCCACCCCGGCCTCGCCCCGGACGAGGACGGCCTGGGGGTCGCCGCCGTCCGCGGCCCCGGCGGCCCGCAGGAGCTCGGCCAGCTCGGCCTCGCGGCCCACGAAGACGGGGCTGACGCGGGTCTGTGTCGAGAGGGGGGCGCTCATCCGAGGGGACCTGTGGGGACCTGTGGGTGGTGACCACCGGGTACCGGGGGCGGCGTGCCCCCGTCGTGGTCGTGCGGGCAATTCTTGCCGAAGGGTAGCAACGTGCGGGTCCTTCCCCGCCCGTGGGGCGGGGAGCGACCCCCCGTGGCGAGCCCCCCGACTGGCTCGACCACGGGGCGCTGCGATCGCGGGCGGGGGTCCCCGCGCATCCGCGGCTCCGACGGACTGCCGGGGTGGAGCCCTTCCGATGCTGGCGGAGCCGGGCTCTCCCGCGCATCGGGAGAACTCCCGACCGCCCTCCGGCGCCTGCCGGGCGGCCGTGCGGCGCGGACTCCGCCGCGGGATCGGGAATTCTCCCGATGCGCGCGGGCCGCTGCCGCTGACAGCATCCGAAGCTCCCTTTCGTGATCTCCCCCACCAATCGAGGCTTCAGCAGTGGCAGCAGTACCGACAGTCAGCGAAACCATGGCCGATGTGCGCGACATGTTCATGGCGCACACGATGATGCGCCGGGAGTTCCGCCTGCTCCCGCAACTCGTCCGGGACGTGGAGGCCGGTGACACCCGGCGCGCCGGGATCGTGGCGGACCATGCCGACAAGGTGTGCCTGATCCTGCACCTGCACCACGAGGGCGAGGACAAGGTGGTGTGGCCGCGCCTCCTGGAGCGCGGCGGTGAGCGGACCGCGGCCATCGTGCCCACGATGGAGGAGCAGCACCACGGCATCGACACCGCCCTCACCGAGGTGGCCGCACTGCTGGCGGGGTGGCGCTCCACCGCCCAGGGCGGCGAGGCCCTCGCCGCGGCCCTCGAAGAACTGCTGAGCCGGCTCCTGGAGCACATGGCCCTGGAGGAGAAGGAGATCCTCCCGCTGGCCGAGGAGTACATCACCGCGGCGGAGTGGGCGGAGCTCGGTGAGCACGGCATGGCCAACAGCCCGAAGAAGGACCTGCCGCTGGCCTTCGGCATGGTGATGTACGAGGGCGACCCCGAGGTGATCAAGGCGGTCCTCTCGCACGCCCCGCTGGTGCCCCGGCTGATCATGCCGGTCCTGGCCCCGCGCCTGTACGCCTCGCACGCCAAGCGCGTGTACGGGACGCCGACCCCGCCCCGCGTCGGGGCCTGACCCGGTCACCGTCCGGCGGGGCGTACGCGGTACGCCCCGCCAGGTGACGACCGCCCTGCCTCAGGCGCCCGCGGGGAAGGCGTGCCTCCTGCCCCCGGTCACGGCCGCGGCGGCGGCGACCAGGAGGGCCAGCGACGCCCAGGTGATCGACGCGGTCCCCAGGTCCGCGACCAGGAGGCCACCGATGAGGCCGCCCAGGGCGATGGACGAGGAGAAGACCGTGATCGTGATCGACTGCGCGACGTCGGCGGCGGCCCCCGTCGCGTTGATCGCGGCGCCGATGAACAGGCTCGGGGAACTGCCGAAGGCGAAGCCCCACGCCGCGACGGCGACGTAGACCAGCACGGGCACGCCGGAGCACGCGGCGAGCACGAGCACGGTGAGCGCGAACAGCGCGGTGCTGCCCACGACGAGCCTGCGCAGGTGCCGGTCGATGTGGGTGCCGACGACGAGGACGCTCAGGATCGACGTGACGCCGAAGGCGAACAGCACCCAGCCCGCCTGGCCGCCCATGCCCAGGTACCCGAGGAGGTCGGTGACGTAGGTGTAGAGGATGTTGTGGGCGACCATGTACGTGGCGAGGGCGAACAGGATGGTGCGCAGCCCCGGCAGGCGCAGGACCTGCGGGACCGTGAAGCGTTCGTCGGCCGACCGGCCGGGCAGGTTCGGCAGCGTCGCCAGGATCCACACCATGGTCAGCGCGGTCAGGGCGGCGGACGCGTGGAAGGCGAGCTGCCACCCGCCGAGGGCGCCCAGCCAGGTGCCCAATGGGACGCCCAGCGCCAGCGACACCGGGGTTCCGGCAAGGGCGATGGCGATGGCGCGGCCCTGGCGTCCCTCGGGGGCGAGCCGGGCGGCGTAACCGCCGAGGAGGGGCCAGACGAGCCCGGTGCCGAGGCCGGCGACGAAGCGGATCACGAGGGTCGGCGCGTAGTCGTCGGACAGCGCCGTGAGCGCGTTGGCGACGGCAACGGTGCCGAGCGCGAGCTGCAGCACGTTCTTGCGGGGCCACCTCGCCGTCGCCCGGGTCAGCGGGATCGCCCCGATCGCGGTGGCGAGGGCGTAGATGGTCACGGTCTGGCCGGTGAGCGAGACGCTCGTGTGGAGCGTGCCGCTGATCTCCGGCAGCAGGCCGGCGGGCAGGCATTCGGTGAGGATGCCGACGAACCCGCTGAGGAAGAGGCCGAAGAGGGCCTTCCCGGGGAGGCGGTCCCGTCCGCGCGCTGGGGTGGACGGACCTGTGGTGGTCGTTTCCGTCATTCTTCGTGGTCCATGGGCTGTGTGTGACCCGGCGCCGTACGGGCGGACGGGTCGAACGGCACGCGATCTGGAGCGGGCTCGGATGGCGTGACCCCGGGTGGGTGTCTCCGGGCGCTCGTTCAGGCTGCTCCGGCCGTACGGCGTCACCCAGGGCCCCGCTCTGCCTACGTCCCGCGTGACTACCACCGGCAGGGACAGGCTCCGCCCGGAATCCGGCGGGATACTGGAGCGCATGGCCAGCCACCCCGACCTCCGCACCGGCCCGGGAGACGGGTCGGATCCCGGTCCGGGACCCGGCGCCGGGCGGCACCTCGACGCGCGCTCGGAGCTCAACGAGTTCCTGCGCACCCGCAGGGCCCGGCTGAAGCCGGCCGACGTGGGGCTCGCCGAGTACGGGCGGCGCCGGGTGCCGGGCCTGCGACGGGAGGAGCTGGCACAGCTCGCCGGGGTGTCCGTGGCCTACTACACGCGCCTGGAGCAGGGCAACGGCCGCAACGTGTCCGTGGAGGTGCTGGGCGCGATCTCACGGGCGCTCAGGCTCTCCGAGGCGGAGCACGCCCACCTGCTGCACCTGGCGAAGCCGAAGCGGCGGAAGCGGCGGCCCGCGCCCGAGCGCCGGCAGGTGCGGCCGGAGCTCCAGGAGCTGCTGTCGGCTCTGGAGGGCGTCCCCGCGTACGTGTGGGGCCGCCGCACCGATGTGCTGGCGTGGAACCGCACGGCGTCCGCGCTCTTCGGCGACTGGGCGGAGCGTGCCGCTGAGGACCGGAACTGGGCCAGGATCACCTTCCTCGACCCGGCGGCCAGGCGGCTCTTCGCCGACTGGGAGTCCAAGGCCGCCGACGTGGTGGGCCAGCTGCGGATGGACGCGGGCCGGCACGTGGACGACCCGGTACTGGCGGCGCTGGTCGGGGAGCTCTCCATGAGGAGTGCGGACTTCCGGTCGCTGTGGGCGGCCCACGACGTCAGGCGGAAGTCGCACGGCGGGATGCGGCTGCTGCACCCGCTGGCGGGCGCGCTCACCCTCCGCTACGAGACCCTCGCGCTCCCCGGCGACGAGGAGCAGTCACTGTCGACTTACCACGCCGAGCCGGGTTCGGCGTCGGAGGAGGCGCTGCGTCTGCTGGCGAGCTGGGGCGCGGACGCCTCCCGGGACTGGTCGGCGGCCGCGCGGGGTTGATCCCGTCCCCGCGAGCGCTCCTTACAAGTGACCTTCCTTGCTTGGGCGTTGGGGTACGGCGAGCGGCAGGCGCGGTGTGGGCCAGGCCGGTTCCCATCGCCATGCCGCCCACGCGGCGGCCTCGCCGAACGGTCCGGAACGCTCCTCGAGCATCGCCAGCGCTTGTCCGCGGGCCGCGTCGACGGCCCGGTGTTCGGTGTCGGTGACGACGCCGAGCCTGCGGACGTGGGCGTACTCGTCCTCGTCCTTCCACTCCCAGCTGCTCAGGTCGGGGGCGACGAGCAGGTCCACGATGAGGTCGAAGGTGTCGAACCCGTCGGCGGTCCGGATCGTGGGGCGCTCGAAGTTCACGTACCAGTTCCGCAGCCCGGCCTCGGTGTAGAAGGCGTTGACGCTGAACCAGGCGGTGGGCGGCTTCCACATCCGCAGCTCGGTCTCCTGCCACCGCCCGGGCGTGAGCTCCCACCGACCCGTGGCGAGGCCGTCGATCGCGTCGGTGCGCACGGTGCGGTCGCCGGTGGCGCGGGCCCGCGCGTACGCGACGGGCCAGCGGGTCTGGGCGCCGGGAGCACAGGCGGTCACCAGGGCCGTGCCGGTGTCGGCGAGGACACGGAGCGCGTGCTCGCTCCAGACACGGCCGCTGCGGTGCACGTCGCGGCGCACGGCCGTCCGGCCGGCGCGGTGGGTACTCATCGCCTTCTCCCTCGATTCGTCCGCCGGGGGGACAGTGTGTGCCCGGCGCCGTGTGCGCACGTCGCACGTGGCCAGGCCTCCGTTCGAGTGGCCGCCCCGCGGCCGTCCGACGCGGCACGCGGCCCGGGGCCCGAAGCTCGGCTTCACTCGGTGGTGCCCCCCGCCTCCGGACCAGGATCGAACGGTGTGCCCCTGATGACGACCGGTACCAGCGTACGCAGCCGCAGGGCGACGGCCCCGCTGGAAGGGCGCGTGGCCGTCGTCACCGGCGCGGCCCGGGGAGTCGGTGAGGCGCTCGCCCGGCACCTGTCGTCAGCCGGCATGCGGGTCGCGCTGCTGGGCCGTGAGGAGGCGACCCTGCGTCAGGCGGCGGCTTCCCTGTCCCATCCGAACATCTTCGTCGAGGCGGACGTCACCGACCGCCCGGCACTCGAAGACGCGGCCCGGCGGGTGGACGAGGAACTCGGCCCCGCCAGCGTGGTGGTGGCCAACGCGGGCATCGCCGCCGGCGGACCGTTCGCCCACACCGAAGCCGAACTCTGGCAGCGGGTCATCGACGTCAACCTGGTGGGGGCCGCGAACACGGCCAGGGCCTTCCTGCCCCAGCTCACGCGGACCCGCGGATACTTCCTGCAGATCGCCTCGACCGCCGCCTTCTCCGCCGCCCCGCTGATGAGCGCCTACTGTGCCTCCAAGGCCGGTGCCGAGTCCTTCGCGCAGGCCCTGCGCGGTGAGGTCGAGCCCGACGGCGTCACCGTCGGCATCGCCTACCTCCACTGGACCGGCACCGACATGATCGTCGACCTGGACGACCACCCCGTACTGCGCGCCCTGCGGAAGAACCAGCCGTCGTTCGCCCGCCGCGTCCACTCGCCCGCCCAGGTCGCCGACTGGCTCGCCACGGGCATCGCACGGCGCGCGCACCATGTGTACGCGCCACCGTGGCTGCGCTGGTGCCAGCCGCTGCGGCCGCTGTTCCCGCCGGTGGTCTCGTGGATGGCCCGGCGCGAGCTGCGTGCCCGTTCAGGTGCGGAGCTGGGTTCCGCCACCGCCGTCATGGGGGCCGGTGGCCGCGCCGACTGGGACGCCTTCACGTCGCCCGTCGAGCCGCAGCGGCCGGAGCACCCGCCGCGGTGAGGGCATCCGTTCCACCCGCCTACCGCGGAGGGCGTCGTCCCGTGAGCCCCTGCCACCGGTCCCGGGCGGCCTCGAGGCCCGCGAGGGCATCGGCGAGTGCCGGGTCGCGGCTCTGGCGGGCGGTCAGCATGCCCAGCCACCTGCGGGCGTCCTGAGCGGGGCCGGTATCGGCGCGCGCGGCCTTGAGGGCGTCCTCCGCCTTCTTGACGGACGTGGCGAGCTCCGTGCGGAACCCGCTCTCCTTGGCGACCGCGTTCTCGACGCGGACGCTGAAGCGGCGCACGCCGTCCTCGCCGTGCTCCCCGGGCGGGTAGGACTCCAGATGCACCTCGTCCGGCCGCCTGAGGTAGAGGTGATGGCCCGTCGGGCTGTGTTCGAACCGCACCTGCAGGCCGTCCAGCTGCAGGACCTTCGTCTCCCGCCCGGATATGACCATCACGTGCGCGTGCAGGGACACTTTCCCGAGCGCCGCGACGAAGGCGCCCTTGCCGGGCCGGCGCAGCCGCGCGAGGTGCCGCTCGGCGTCGCCGATGCGACGCCGAGCGGCACGATCGGCCCGTGCCACCTGCGCCTGCGCCCTTGCCAGTTCGCGCCGCGCCCCGCGCCGCAGCTTGCGGACGGTCCGCCGGGCGCGGTCCAGGGCGTCCCTGTCGGCTTCATGACGGCCGGAGAGCGCGAATCTCCAGCCGCCGGGGTATCGGCGGAGCCGCCGCCCCGCTCCAGCGAGCACGAGGATCACGACGGTCAAGGTCATCCCCACTATGCCCACGCGCCCACCTCACCCAGTGACAGCCGCCGCCGCACTCATGCGCACGGGGTGGAGGAACCAGTCGAAGGTGTCGAATCTGATGCATATCGGAAGATATGCCCAGCAATGTCACGGCGAATGCGCGCGCGACGGCGGCATTTCCGGACGTGTCCGGCACCTCGGGTCCTGCGGGCTGACGCCGCATCGGGTCGGTCCGTGGGTGTCGTCCGGGAGGCGGTGCGATCGGGTCGCCCGGGCGCGCCCGCGGGCCGGGCAGTGCCTGTCAGGCGGCGTGATGGGCCAGTTCGGCGTGCGGGTCGGCCACCCCCGGCACGGGTGCGGGGTCCGCGTGGACCAGGGCGGCGGTCAGGCGGGGGACCGCGTGCAGCAGCGCGTGCTCGGCCGCGACAGCCGTGTGGTGGGCCTGACGCACGGTGAGGTTCCCGTCGACGACCACGGCGACCTCGGCGCGCAGCCGGTGCCCGATCCAGCGCAGGCGCAGCTCGCCCACCCCCCGGACCCCCGGCACCTCGCGCAGGGCGCGTTCGGCGTCGTCCACGAGCGCCGGGTCGACGGCGTCCATGACGCGGCGGAAGACCTCGCGCGCGGCGTCGCGGAGCACCAGCAGGATGGCCGCCGTGATGGCCAGGCCCACGATCGGGTCCGCCAGCCGCCAGCCCATCGCCGCGCCCGCGGCGCCGAGCAGCACGGCCAGCGAGGTGAAGCCGTCGGTGCGGGCGTGGAGGCCGTCGGCGACGAGCGCGGCCGAGCCGATCTTGCGCCCGACGCGGATGCGGTAGCGGGCCACCCATTCGTTGCCGATGAAGCCGAGCACCGCCGCGACGGCCACGGCGGGCAGATAGGCGACGTCCCGCGGGTGCAGGAGGCGGTCGACGGCGGTCCAGGCGGCGAAGCCGGCGGACGCGGTGATGGTGAGGACGATGACGATCCCGGCGAGGTCCTCGGCCCGGCCGTAGCCGTAGGTGAAGCGCCGCGTGGCGGCCCGCCGCCCGAGGACGAACGCGACGCCGAGCGGGAGGGCGGTGAGGGCGTCGGCCGCGTTGTGCACGGTGTCGCCCAGGAGGGCCACCGAGCCGGACAGGACGACGACCACGGCCTGGGCGATCGCGGTGACGCCGAGGACCGCGAGCGAGATCCACAGGGCCCGCATGCCTTCGGCGGAGGACTCCAGGGCCCCGTCCACCTTGTCGGCGGACTCGTGCGAGTGCGGGTGCAGGAGGTGTCCCAGCCGGTGGCGCAGGCGTGCCCGGCTCCGGGTGCCGTGACCTTCGGAGCGGCCGTGGCCGTGGCCGTGGCCGTACGTGTGCCCGTGGTCGTGCCCGTGTTCCTGCCCGTGGCCGTGGTCGTGCTGGGTGTGCGTGTGCCGGCCGTTCATGGGACCGCCTCCGGGGAGTCGTGGGTGGACACGGGCTGAGCCTTCCCCCCATTATGTGCATATGAACGCACGCACGCACCTGTCACCTGCGCATGGTGCGCACCCGCGAGCGCCGGGCACCGAGCACTACGTCCGCGGGGCCGAGCTCCTGAGCCTCCTCGCGGACCGCACCCGCCTCGCCCTGCTGCACTCGCTGACCGCGGGCGAGGCCGACGTCTCCACGCTGACCGCGCGAGTCGGCGCCGCCCGTCCCGCCGTCAGCCAGCACCTGGCCAAACTCCGGATCGCGGGCCTGGTCTCCTCCCGAAAGGAGGGCCGCCGGGTGATCTACGCGCTCTCCGACGGCCATCTGCGCAGGCTCGTCGACGAGGTGCTCAACCTCGCGGATCACCATCTGAGCGGCAAACCGCCGCACGCCTGAGCGCGTTCCGGGATGTTTCATGGCGTAATGTGCGGCCTGTGCGAGGCCGCCACCGCGGAACGTGCCCGACGTTCCTCGTTGCGCTGCTGGCCGCATTCTGCTTCACCGTGGCCGGCTCGCCCGCGCACGCCCACAGCTGCCCGCACGCGCACGTTCATCTGAAGAACGCGGAGGAGCGACCGCACCCCGTCACTCCCCACCACCCCGGTGAGGACTGCTCCCCGGGCTCCGCCGAGCTCCCGGGGTCCCGCACCGGACCACGCGAGCACGGGACCGGCCCCGCGCAGACCGGCGCCGCCGAAGCGGCGCCCGGACAGGTGCCCGCCTCGCGCAACACACCGGGAAGCGACCCGGCCCCAGACGCCCGCATAGCGACTGCGGAGCCGTCCGTCCTCTGCCTCTGGCGCATCTAGAAGACGCCCCCGGACCGGTTGACGGTCCCTCACCCCCGCCCGTGTGCGCACCGGCGGTGGGTGAGCCGTGCACGGCACTCTTCCCGATTCCAGAAAGCGGACACCATGAACGAGCCCACCACCGGCCGCGACCTCGCCTCCGCGGTCGGCGACACGCCCCTGCTGTGGATCTCCCACCCCCTCACCTCTCCCGGACGCGGCTTCTGGGCGAAGCTGGAAGGCGCCAACCCCGGAGCCATCGAGGACCGCTCCGCCCTCCACATGGTCGGCTGCGCACGCGAGCGCGGCGATCTCCTTCCCGGCGCGACCGTCGTGGCGTCCACCAGCGGCGCCTTCGGCCTCGGACTGGTGCTCGCCGGACGGGTCTTCGGCCACCCGGTCACACTCGTGACCGATCCGGACCTGGAGCCGGACATGAAGCGCCTGCTGCGCTCACGCGGTGCCCGCCTCGACATCGTCCGCGACGCCCACCCCTACGAGGGCTGGCAGGAGGCCTGCCGCCGGCGCGTGACCGAACTCCTGGCGGCAGAACCCGGGGCGTGGTGCGCCGACCCGTACGACAACCCCGACAACGCCGACGCCTACACGCCCCTGGCGGCGGAACTGATCGAGCGACTGGGCCGGGTCGACGTCCTGGTCACCAGCGTCGGCACCGGCGGCCACTCGGCGGGCATCAGCCGCCCGCTGCGCGCCGTCAACCCGGACCTGCACGTGATCGGGGTGGACACCGTCGGCTCGATCACCTTCGGCCGGCCCGTCAGGCCCCGTCTCGTCCGGGGCCTGGGCAGCAGCATCCACTCGCGCAACGTGGCGTACGAGCAGTTCACCGAGGTGCACTGGGTCGCCGCGGCCGAGGCCGTGCACACCTGCCGTGCCCTGGCCCGCTCCCACTACGCGTCGGGCGGCTGGAGCGTCGGTGCCGTCGCCCTCGTCGCCGGATGGGCGGCCCGCACCTACTCCGCCGAGGCACGCATCGTGGCCGTCTTCCCCGACGGGCCGCACCGCTACCTCTCCACGATCTACGACGACGACTACTGCCGGGACCGCGGGCTGCTCGGCACCGCCCCCGCCACGGAGCCCACGGAGATCGCCTCACCCACCGACGGTGAGGCGGCGGGCTGGACCCGCTGCCGCACGGTGACGAACCCGGTGGCGTCGCTCATCGCCCCGCCGGCGCACCCCGTGGAGGCGCCCGAGTCCGTGTGAGACGGGGCCGCCGCAGGGGCGGCCGTGTTCGCCGTGCCGCCGGCACGGCGAACACGGCCGTCGCACGGCGATGACAATCGGTTGCCGCCCTGTGACAGGAGCCCGCAACTGGGCGAGCGCGAGGTGACGTCTTCCGGGGCCGAGACACGAAGGCCGGAGTGCCCCCCCGGCCCGCCGCGCCACCATCGGAGGACCCAACAGTGATGCGTTCATCTCTGGCAATCGTCGGCCTGGTGCTCCTCGCCGCGACAGCGACCGCCTGCGGCTCGTCGGACACCGGCGCGAAGGCGGCCCCCGCGCAGTCCGGCCCTGCTTCCGCGGCCACGGGGAAGGGAGCGGCCGCGGACGGAGGTTCGTCGGAGGACGGCAAGAAGGTCGACGCCTGCACCCTGCTCAAGCCCGAGGAGGTCACCCCGCTCATCGGCGAGAACGACGGCGGGCACCCCGACGCCGGTGTGGGGGAGAGCGTCTGCAACTGGGAGAACCCCGACACCTACCACTCCGTCACACTGAGCATCGGCTCCGCGAAGACGGCCGGTTCGGAGGACGTCGACAACTCGATGATGACCGCGTTCACCGTCGACGACCGCCTGTGCACCATCCAGGTCGTCACCCTCAAGCGGGACGCCGACAAGAAGTCCGAGGCCAAGCTCATCGACCTCGTCCGTAGGAGAGTGTGACGGGGCGGCGGCCGCGCGCCTGACGCGTCGGCACCAATGCCCCCGCGCAACGCCCCCGTGGGTCCTGGAGGCAGCTCCAGGGCCTGGGGGGCGCCGGACGCGGCCGGGTTGCCGCTCGTGCGCCGGACACTAGACGAGTAAGTCCGAAGCCCGGTCAGGCCCACTGACGAAATACTGCCTCCGAGGTGACGGAATGCCGATTCCGTTGACAGGTAACGCGAGCGCGGCTGGTCATGCGGCCCCCGGAGCCTCCAGGACCATACGGATCTCCGTCACCTCGTAGCCGGCGCGGTCGAAGGCCGCGGCCATCGGGACATTCGTCGTATCCGTCGTCGCGGTGATCCGCTCGGCGCCTTCGGTTGCATGGAAACGGGTGATTTTGGCGAGGATCTCGTTGATCAGCCCCTGACCGCGCTGCTCGGGTACGACTCCGAGATAGCCCACGTTGCGGTTGTACGGGGTCGCTGACGGGACGGCCAGACCGGCGAGCGTGCCATCGGGCAGCTCCGCGAGCCTCCACCAGGAGCGCTCGCCCGGGCAGTCGAGGTAGAACCGCATGTCCTCCTCGGCCAACTGTCTGGTGTCCTTGGTGCGCAGCTCGTCAAGGGTGGCTTGGTCGAGGCTGCCTGCCGACACCCGGATGAAGGCATCCAGGAACTCCTGGTCGCTTCCCTCGCGGAACACCAGCCGACCGCCGGCTTCGGGCAGTCCTGCCGCGGGAGTCCATTCGTAACGTAGGCGCTGAATTTCCCGGCTCAACCCTGTGCGCAAGCCCACTTCACGACGCCAGGCGACCGCCTCGGTGAGTTCCGGGCGGGTGCTCCAGTTCGCTGGGAGAGAGAGGTTGTACAGCGGGCGCGTGCCGAAGGCGGCATGCCCGGCGTCGAGGAGCCTGGTGGCGACGGCGACCGGATCGGCGACTGTGGAGCGGACCTGGAGACAGTCGAGGGCTATAGGCCGCTCGCTGTCGGCGCGGCCCCACCACAGCGCGCGGGCGAGGACTTGCCCGTCCTCGTCCTCGGCAAGCCAGATCCACTCCGGGCGGAACCGGTTGGCGTCGAGCTCTCCGCTGAACCTCTCGGCGGTCAGGGCGGCAACCGGGCCGTCGGCGGGGTACGCGGCGGCACGGTCAAGGGTGGTGGGGTCAGCGGTGGCGGGAAGGAATCGCATCCGGCCCATGATCACGGCTGGGCGGGACCGGGTCAAAGCATTTGCCGCTTCCCTCCGCGCTCGGTTCTTTGCCACAGTTCACCGGGAACATTCACGCAGGGACAAGGGAACGCCACACCACCCGAGCCGTGTTTCCGCAGCTCAACGGATTCCGTCGGTGGCCCGGTCAGTGGTCGTAGGCGATCAGTGACCGGGTGACGGGGGCTGCGGTGTGGTTGTTGTGCCAGATCGCGGCGGCCATCGCCAGGACGCGCTGGGCGACCCGGATCGCGACGCCCTCGAAGCTGCGTCCGCCGTGGTCTTCCAGGTCGAGCTGACCCTTGAGGGTGTCGTTGACCGACTCGATCAGCTGCCGGACCTTTTTGAGCATGGGCTCGCCGTAGCGGGCCTTCTCGTCCTTGCGGGACGGACGCAGCATGGTGATGCCGTACTGGCCCAGCAGCGTTTCGAAATCCTTCCCGGCGAATCCCTTGTCGCAGATCAGGAGGATGCCGTCATGCTCGGCAGCCACGCCGGCGTCGACTTCGAGCATCGCGGCCAGCACCTCCCGTTCGCCGATCTTCGGATTGGCCAGCGCCCATAGGATCGGCATCCCAGCCGGGGTGCACACCAGGTACAGCTTCAGCCCCCAGTAGAACCGCGAGTGGCTGGCGCAGTAGCCGTAGCCCGCCCATCCGGCCAGATCCGAGCGCTTGACCGTGGGCCGGGACATGCCGCAGGGCACCGGGGTAGAGTCCGCGATCCAGCAGTCGTCCAGCCAGAAGTCGCTGGACTTCGCGAGCATCCGAATGACCCGCTTGACCAGGCCAAGGGCGGCACGCAGCCGTTTGTTGTAGCCGGACTGCTGCGGCAGATAGGGAAACATGCCGGCCAGATGCTTGCGGGCGTAGCGCAGCCAGTGCGCCTCGGAGGTGAAGCCGAGCAGCGCCTGGGCGACCGCAACACACACCAGCTCGGAGTCGGTCAGCACCGGCGGTCTGCCCGTCCACCGCGGCCCTCCCAACTCGTCATCGATCTTCACGTACAGTGCGGTCAAGAGGGTGTTCAGGTCTTACGTCACAACATGATCTTGAACACCCTCTCTTCACGCCCGATCACCGGCCCGGGACATAGGACTTACTCGTCTAGCGTCGGACCCATGGACGCACCGACGCGGTTCACGCTGACCGAGCACTCGGCCACCTACTGGCGCGTGACATTCGACAACCCTCCCGTCGATCTCGTGGACGCGACGATGACGAGCGAGCTGGACGCCGTCTTCACGCGCGCCGAGGCCTACGGGGCTACGGGCCTACGGGGCTGCGCGGTCCACGGTGCTGCGGGGTCTACGGTGCTGCGGGGTCTACGGGAGCATGATCGTCTTGGAGCGCCGGATGACCTGCTCGGCGCGGGCGCCCATGTCGTCGTCGACCGGCGGCGGTGCCTCGCCGGGGCGGGCGGGTGTGCTGTGGTCCAGCATCAGCTGTTCGAGGCCGGGCGGCGTGTAGATGAAGAGCAGGCGCGCCGCGTGGATGCGCTTGTTCTTGAAGCCGTGCCGGATGCCCTTGGGCACGTGGATGAAGTCCCCTGCCACGGCGGTGAACTCGTGGTCGCCGTCCACGAACTCCAGCTCGCCGTCGAGGACGTAGAACGTCTCGTCCTCTTGCGTGTGCGCATGGGGCACCGGGCCGCCACCGGCCGGAACGGTGGCCTCGATGAAGCCGATGTTCCCGTTCGTCTGCGCGCCCGTGGCCTTGACCGTGTAGACGTCGTCCGCGGCCCACACGGTCGGCCCCTGGCCCGACGGCACGTAGAGCGCGCCGCGCCTGTTCCAGGTCGGGTCGTCGGGGTCGTTCTCGTCCAGCAGGAAACTCATCGTGCCTCCGTTGTCAGGTGACCGCCCGGCGTCCTCCGGAGCGTATCAAATCCTTGACGAGTCAATTATCTCGTACGGGTCCCGGCCGTGATGCGCACCGGTGGGGTTGGTGTCCCCGAGGGAACTGCCCGAGTATCGAAGGTGATGTGTGCCGTCGCGGACAGCCGCTCGAACGCGCCCACCTTGCTCCTCGTCCACGGGGCGTGGCACGGGTCGTGGTGCTGGGACGACGTGCGGTCCGTGCTCGGGCCCGTTGGTTGGGCGACGCGCGTCGTCGATCTGCCCAGCACAGGGCGGGAGGACGCCGGAATCCATGACGACGCGCGCGAGGTGCTCCGGGAGCTGGCGGGCATCGAGGGCCCGGTGGTCGTGGTCGTGCACTCCTACGGTGGTGCGCCCGTCACCCAGGCCGTCGCGGAGGCGCCCCGGGTCGCCCATGTCGTCTACCTGGCCGCGTACCGGCTGGAGGTCGGCGAGAGCGTCCTGGGCTACCACGGGGCTCCCGTCGCGGCCGAGCCGCGGGGCTTCCGCCCGCCCCCGGACGACCCGATCCGCACGTTCTACGGCGACGTGCCGCGGCGGGAGGCGGAGGCGGCGGCCGCAAGGCTGGTGCCCCAGAGCGCGAAGTCTTTCGCCGAGCCGCTGACCCGCGCCGGCCGGCACGCGCTCCCGTCCACGTACGTCGTGTGCGAGCGGGACCGGGCGCTGTCGCCGGCCTGTCAGGAGGGCATGGCCGGCCGCGCCGACGCGGTGCACCGGCTGCCCAGTGACCACTCGCCGTTCCTGTCCATGCCCGAGGCCTGTGCGGCCCTGCTCGCGAGGATCGCCCTCGGAGCGACCGCCTGAAGCGAGGCAGTTCGACGCTCAGGGCCTCTGGCCGACGGCACCGCCGACCAGAGGCCCGTATATGTGATCAGCGGGCGTCAGCCGTCGTTCTCCACCGACGGGATGTAGGCCCCCGGGACGTCGTCCGGCGCGAAGATCTTGTCCTCGCCGGGGTACGGCGTCGTCCACTGGTGCGTCTCGTACCACGTGAGGTGGTTCATCTGCGCGGGGTTGGCGAAGTCCGGCCTGGCGTTGGGGCCGGTCAGCCGCTGCTTGGACTGCCAGTCCTCCCACTTCGCGGCGAGGGCCTTCTTGCCCGCGGGCACCTTCGTCGTCGGGACGGCCGCGGCGCTCGGGTCCTGCGGCGCCGGGGTGTCCAGGCCGCAGGCGGGCGGGGTCTTGAGGCCGTCGGTGAGCGGGGTGCGGTTGGGCAGCGCCGTGAAGGGCGTGTAGTCGGCCTTCTTGGTGAACGCCCCGAACATCGGGGTGGCCGCGCTGTCCTTCTGGTTCATCGGGTGGACCCCGAGGATCTGCTCGATGGTGCGGATCATCGTGATCTGCGAGTAGTAGCGGCTGTCGACGGTGTCGTGCCGGGCCCAGGGGCTGATGATCTGGATCGGGGCGCGGTGGCCGTCGACGTGGTCGAGGCCGGCCTGGGAGTCGTCCTCGACCACGAAGATCGCGGAGTCCTTCCAGTACTTGCTGTGCGAGATCTCGTCGACGATCCGGCCGACCGCGAGGTCGTTGTCCGCGACCTGGGCGGCGGGGCCCGCGGGCCCGCCGGTGTGGTCGCTGGAGAGCCAGAACATGTTCAGGTTCGCCGGACCGTTCTTCTCGAAGTCCTGCTTCCATATCTCCGCCCGGTAGACGTCCGGGACGCTGGTGTCGAACTTCGGGAAGCCGGGCACCGAGACGCTGTTCAGAGACGGGATCGGCGAGGACGACACCAGGTTGTAGGCGGTGTCCTGCCCGGTGGCCTGCATGTTCTTGGTGTCGCAGTACAGGTTCTGCCAGGTCGCGCCCGACGGCTTGGTGAGGAACTGGTGGAACTCGCCGAAGTCCCGCACGCTCTTGCCCTGCGCCTGCGCGCCGGTCCAGATGAAGCCGGTGCGCTGATGGCCGAGGGCGTCGTCCTCGGTGTCGTAGCTGCGCGCGTACTCTCCGGCGGAGGACTCGGTGTACTCAGGGTTGTCGGCCTGCATCAGCCAGTTGTGGCCCTCGGCGGAGTTCGTGCCGATGTCGTACGTGTTGTCGTACAGCCCGAACTGCCGGGCCAGCGCGTGCTGGTTCGGCGTCACGTTCTCGCCGAACTCGGCGAGGGACGGGTCGCCGTTGCCCTGCGGGACGTCGCCGAAGACCTGGTCGTAGGTCCGGTTCTCCTTGACGATCATGAAGACGTGCTTGATCGTCGACGGGTCGCCGAGTCGCTGCGGGACGGCCACCGGCTTCGCGTGGCCCTTGTCCTTGCCCTTGTCCTTCGCGAGCTTGACCGAGCCGTTGGTCCAGCCGTTCTGCTGGAAGACCTTGGCCGTCTGGGACTTGATGACCTTCTCGCTCGGCAGCGTGAACCGCTGGACGCTCGAGGTGGTGTCGTGCGTGCCGTGCCCGGCACTGCTGGTGGGCCGGCGGGCGTCGATGCCGCGGGTGTTGGAGACCACGACCTGGTTGCCCACGGTGGCGATCTCCGCGGGGAAGTAGTCCGTCGGGAGGAGGCCGACGTAGCCGACCGGCTCCTGGGGGGAGTCGTACCGGTAGACGGCGACCGCGTTGGCGCGGCCCAGTGTCACCAGCAGGTGGCCGTCGTCGGTGAGCGTGACGGCGTTGGGCTCGTAGCCCACCGACGCCTCCGGCCACGGCTGGGTGGCGATGGTCTGCACGACCTTGTTCTTGCGGGTGTCGATGACCGACACGTCGTTGGTGGCGGTGTCCGTGACGAACAGCGCCCCCTTCTTGGCGTACAGCGCGGTCGGGTGTAGACCCACGTCGATGCTCGCGACGGCGGCCGCCGGGTCGGCCAGGTCGATGACGCTGACCGTTCCGGTGGTGGTGGCACCGGTCTTGGGGTCGGCCGGTACCTGCGTGCCGTACGAGTTGATGGTGGTCTCGCCGGGCTTCGCCGGGCGCCCGCCCTCGTTGCTGACGTACAGCTTGGAGCCGACCACGACCATGTCGCGCGGGGCGTTGCCCACGGCCCAGCTCTGCTTGACGGTCGCGGTCGCCGTGTCGATGGCGACCACGCGGTTCTGGCCGTTGACCGCGGCGTACACGGTGGAGCCGTCGGAGGAGAACACCGGCTCGCCCACCAGGGCGTGCTTGGAGCCGTCCGCCGGGATGGAGACCGACGTCGGGTTGGCGAGGCTGCCGTCGGGGTTCACGGTGAAGCGGGTGTAGCCGTCGGTCTGGCCCAGCCAAAGCTGCGAACCGTCGGGGGAGTACGTGGGGCCTTCCTGGCCCACGCTGTTGCTGCCGATGCGCAGGTCCGCGGACGCGGAGTTGCCGACGAGCTGCTGGACCTTCCAGTTCTTCAGGTCCACGACGGCGAGCGCCACGCCCCCGTCGGTGACGGAGGCCGCGAGGTGGGTGCCGTCCGGGCTGACCGAGGACGACATGATCTTGCCGTTGTCGATGACGAGGCGCTCACCGTACGGGGCGATGTACTGGTCGCTCGAGACGACCTGCCCCCGGTCGGTGACCTGGCCGACCTGGTCGTGGCCGAACTGGGTGGTCTGGGCGAACCCGATCCCGGTACCGGTGGCGAGGACGACAGCGGTCGCGGCTGCCAGCGTGAGGCTTCTGCGGCTGCCGAACCATCGGCCGGGGAGGGCACGGGTGTCCCTCTCGGCGCCCACGCGGCGGCGACGTGTGACCTGCATGGTGAGTTATCCCTTCGCGGAGGTGGCAAGCAGTTCGACGTTGCCGTCGAACTGCCAGAGCGGGTTCGGCGCGTCCCCCACCGGGGTCCGCACCAGGAAGTAGCCGTTGACTTCCTTCGGCCCGTCGCCGTCGGCGACGTACCGCCCGTCCGGAGTGACGTCGAGCTGGTAGATGGCCTGGCCCGTGGCGGTGACGCCGGGGAGGTGCCAGGAGACGACGCAGCGCCAGTCGTTGCCGGGCCCTTCGGCATCGGCCGTGACGCCGCCCTTGGTGCACGCCGCCGTGGCCTTGAGCTGCGCTTCGGTGACGGCGGGACGGTGGAGCTGGTCGGTCTGCATGCGGTACAGGTGGGCGAAGGCCGTGGCGACCGAGCGCTGCACCTTGTCCTGCTCGACCCCGGAACCCGTGGCCGTGGTCGTCGCGGTGACGACGGCGACTGTCGTGGCGAGCAGCCCGGCCAGCGGCAGGGCGCCGGCGAGGAGCGCGCGGCGCGCCGAGCCGTCGTCGGTCAGGTTGGTGAAGTCGCGCCGCAGGAAGAGGAGGTAGGCCAGGACCGTCGTGGTCACGGCCCACAGCAGGCTGACCGCGATGCCGATCAGGAGCGGTGTGAGCTGCTGGGGGCCGGTGAACAGCCCGTTCCAGGAGATGAAGGCGTAGCCGGGCAGAGCCAGGCGCACGGCGACGGGGAGCGGCATCATCTGCGCGAGCTGCATCGCGAGCGCGACCAGCGCGGGCAGCAGCAGGCCCATCGGGGACCGCCCGAGCGCGATGGAACCGAGCAGGCCGATCCCGGCCAGGGCCAGCGTCGGGGCGAGTGCGCAGAGCCAGGCGAGCAGGACCTGTCCGGCGGCGTCGGACGGCGTCAGCAGGTGGCCGTCGAGGCCGACCAGCGGCTGGTTGCCAACCGCCACGACCCCGCCGACCGCGCTGGAGCAGGCCATCCCGGTCACGAGCAGCAGCAGGACGGTGAGGCTGGCCAGCGCCTTCGCCACGAAGATCCGCCGGGGTGAGCGGACCGCCACCAGCAGGTGGCGCCAGGTGCCGAGCCGGTCCTCAGAGGCGAACACGTCGCCGGCGACGACCGAGGTCAGCAGCGGGAGGGCCCAGGTGCCCGCGAAACCGAGCATCACCAGCGGTCCGGCCCACCCCGTCGCGTGCATCCAGCGGCCGAAGAGGGTGTCGACGGGGAGTGTGCTCTGCTGGCTCACCGCGGCGACGAAGAGCGCCGGCGCGATCCAGCAGGCCAGGACCAGCAGGCGGATCCGCCATTGCGAGACCAGCTTGACCAGCTCGAAGCGGTAGCCGCGCGAAACCGGGACGCGACGGACGGGGACAACGTTGTCGGCGACGATGGTCGCGGTCATCGGCCGGCCTCCTGCTGCTGGGTGAGGGCGAGGAACGCCGCCTCGAGCGGCGAGACGACAGGTGCGAGCTCGCGCAGTGCGATGCCCGCGCGAACGATCCCCACCACGAGTTCGTCGAGGGCCGGCACCAGAGCGCGCACGACCAGGAGGTCGGCGTCGTTCCGTACGCCGGCGTCGTCGACGACGCGGATTCCGGCCGTGCCGAGGGCCAGTTCACGGGCGGCCTCCGGGTCGGAGGTGAGCAGCCGGTAGTCGAGTTCACGGTTCTCGGCGGCCAGCTTGCCCAGCGGGCCCGAGAAGACGACCCGTCCGGTGGCCAGGATGGTGACCTCGGAGCACAGTGCCTCCAGGTCGTCCATCCGGTGGCTCGACAGCACGACGGCGGTCCCCTCGCCGGCGAGCCGGGTCAGGACCCCGTGCACGTGCTTCTTGCCCGCCGGGTCCAGGCCGTTGGACGGTTCGTCGAGCACGAGCAGGCGGGGCTTGGTGAGCAGGGCGGCGGCGAGCCCGAGCCGCTGACGCATGCCGAGCGAGAACCCGCGGGCCCGGTCGTCCGCGACGTCAGTGAGTCCCACCTGGGCGAGTACGTCGTCGATCCCGGCCGCGCGCGCGTCCTGTCCGCGGAGGGCGGCCAGCGCGGCGAGGTTCTGCCGGGCGGTGAGCGACGGATAGAGGCCGGGCCCGTCCACGAAGCCGGCGACGCCGTCGGGCGCGGCGAGCGCCCGCCCGACCGGTGTGCCCAGGATCTCGAGGCCGCCGCTGTCGGCGACCGCGAGGCCCAGCAGGAGGCCGAGCAACGTGGTCTTGCCTGCGCCGTTCGGTCCGACCAGGCCGTGGATCTGTCCCTGCGTCACGTCGAGGTCGACGCCGTCGAGTGCGACGACGTCCCCGAAGCACTTGGCGATTCCGCGAGCACGGACTGCGAGGAGTGTGTCCATGGGTCCCTTCTTCCGCAACGCTCAAGGACCTTAGGGAGGGCGCACACCCCCGCCAGGGACGCTCGGTTGAATGGCCATGGAACGTATCGTCAAGACATCGGCAAGTCCGGGTGCACGAAGTAGGCGTCACCGAGCCGGACTCGGGCAGAACCGGGCGTAGGGCGCGGGCTGGGCGGGTTCGGAAGCCGGGATTTAGTAGCCATGTACATAGTAGCCATGTACAGTATTTGGCGTGAGTCCAGCAACTGAGAGCGCCACGCCGGGGTACCTGGTCTGGCGCCTGTCGATGAAATGGCGGGTGGCCGTCGACCGGGCGGTCGCACCACTGGGCCTGACCCACGCCCAGTACGCGGTGATGGCTTCCCTGTACGGCATGTCGCGCTCCGGGCTGCGGCCCAGCCAGCGCCGGCTCGCGGACCACACCGGCCTCGAACCGCTGTACGTCTCCAAGCTCGCCCGCGCCCTGGAGACCGCCGGACTCGTCGACCGGACCCGGGACCCGGGCGACCCTCGCGCCATGCAGCTGTCGCTGACCGAGCAGGGGCGCGACGTCACGCGCCGCGCGATCGGCGTGGTCCAGGGCCTGCTGGACCAGTTGCTGGAGCCGCTCGGGGGACAGGACAGCCCGCGCACGCGGCAGTTCACCCGCGAGCTGGCGACCTTGATCGACGCACCTCTTGATCCGTACACCGAGAACGACGAGGAGCAGTCATGACCACCACCACACCCGCACCCACGGCCAACGGCCGGGTCATCGCCCTTGCGCACTATGCCGCGCGCGCCCTCCTGGAGGGCGTTCTGGCCCGCCACGGCGCCACGTTCCACCAGAGTGTGACGCTCCGGGTCGTCGTGGCCGCGGGCGGGGTCATCGGCCGGGACGAGCTCGTCGGTGACGTCATCGGCTCGCTCAAGACCGACGAGTCGGTCGTGCGCGGCGTGATCGAGGAGCTGACCGCCGCAATGCTGTTGGAGGAAGACCCGGCCGAGGCGTCCCGGATACGGCTCACGGACGCCGGACGGGAGTTGTACGAGAGCACCACCACGGAGACCGCCGAGATCTCCGCCCGGCTGTACGCCGGCATCCCGGCCGAGGACCTCGCTGTCGCGGGTCGCGTGCTGACCCTGATCACCGAGCGTGCGAACGCCGCGTTGGCCGGGGCTTGAGGTCCTCTCCCGCTCGTCGCCGTTCCGGGGGCTGCGGCCTCCTGAGCCGGGGCCCGGCGCGCCATGCGGCACGCCGGGCCTTCCACGGGTGGGGCCCACTCACCACCAGATGACCATGTATCCGGCCCCACCGGGCTTCCCCGCGGGGCTTGTTGTGGTTCCGCCGTCGCCTCCCGAGCCCGAATCCCCGATCGGTGGCTGCCCGATGAACGCAAACCCCACGGGCGGCGTGACGATGCCGTTCGCCGCGGGGCCTCCCTGGCCGGTGTTCAGGCCCGGTTCGCCTGAGCGGGAGACGGCTTCCGGGTTGAGGGGCGGACCGCAGAAACCGATGCCCGGCGCGCCACTTCCGATGGAGGAAGCGGGTCCACCGGAGCCGCCCGTGGCGAGCGCGACTGCGAAGTTGTTGGGAGGGGCGAACAGGAGCGAGAGTCCGCCCTGGGTGCCCGCGGTATTGGCGGGGCCGCCGGCTCCGCCCTCGCCGATGGTGACCGTGTGAGGTTGCCCCGGCTGTACCTGGACGGTGCACCAGACGAAGCCGCCGCCGCCCCCACCGGTGCCGTTGCTGCCGTTCGTCCTCACTCCGGCGCCGCCACCACCGGCGCCCCACAGCTGGACGAAGACGGTGGTGACCCCGTCGGGCGGGACGAAGGTTCCGCTGGCGCTGAATTGCCGCAGACCGTGAACGGCGCTGGGCCCGGGCGGGCCCGCGGGGCCCTGCAGGCCGACGGGACCCAGGGATCCCGGGTCTCCCTGCGGGCCGACGGGACCCTGCGGCCCGGTGGGCCCCACGGAGCCGGGGTCGCCTGACGGTCCCGCGGGCCCTGCGGGGCCCGGCGCGCCTGACGGCCCGGCAGCTCCGGTCGGCCCGCTCGGACCCGTCAGACCCGCAGGCCCGGCCGGACCCGGGGGTCCCGGCGGGCCGGGCGGTCCGGGGCGGCCCGATCGCGGCGGGCAGTAGCCGGGCACGGCCGGGACGAAGAAGCACGGGAAAGCGGAGCTCTGCGGGGCGGCGACCGGAGACGTGAGCACGGGAGTCGCGGCGCGCTCTCCGCTGCCCGCATGCGCCATTCCCGTCACGGCGCCGGACGTCAGAGCCACGGCCGCGGCTACCGTCCACACGCGCACGCACCTCGGACGGCGTCCGGCCGGCGCCGCCAAGCCGACTCGGCGGATCACAGCATCACCTCCAGCATGGGGCATCGAGGGCGGACTGCACCGCTCTCCCGCGGCAAGAATCACCCCGGGTTGCACCTGACGCACCCTCAGTGGCCGACCGGGTGACGGGCCTCGGGCACGCCGGGGAGCGCGAGGGCGGCGGGCCGGGGCCGGACGGCGCGATTCCGTGGTATCCAGGCCTGAGTTGGGGCGATCGACTGGTGGGGGAGAGAGCCGTGAGGACACTGGGCGGGGCGGTGCTGGCCGGGGTGGTTCTCGCCGCCGGGGTGGTGGGCTCGACAGGCTGCACCCTCACCATCGGCGAGACGGCGGGGGAGCCGGCGGACGTCGCGGTGGTCACCGCGACCGCTTCCGCCACGTCTTCGTCGTCCGGCCCACCGTCCGCGTCGGCGTCCGCCTCCGTGTCCGCCTCGACCTCCCCGTCGCCCTCGCCGAGCCGTACCGCGACACCGGTGCCCGTCCGCGGACCGGATCAGAAGCTGGTGGTGATGACGGTCAGTGGTGGCTTCGCAGGCGTCCACCAGCAGGTGATGCTCCGGGGTGACGGCACCGTCTTCACCGGCGCAAAGGGCCAGCCCGTACTGCGTCGGGTCGGCGCCGCCCAGTTCAAGGAATTGCGGATCCTGCTCGGTGACCCGGCGCTGGAAGACGTCCCGGACTTCACCATGAACATGGCGGCAAACGACATGTTCCAGTACACCCTGCAATTCAACGGCCGCACGGTGATGACGGACCGCTCCAGCAAGCTGCCCGCGCTGGAAAGGCTCATCAACGCCCTGAGTCGGTGGCTCCCAGGTCGTTGACCTGCACTCCCTTGACAGAAGTGGTCCGGGAGTCGTCCATCGGGAATACCGCAGGTGAATTCTCCTGCGGTCATGAGTCGGATATCACGACGGCCCGCACGAATACGCCACCCGTGCCGTGTGAGAATCATTGCGTCCAGCCCCGGAACCAGAGAGCCGGAAACTCCGATGCAAACCTCCGTGTACACCGCCGACGTCGGCGGTGGAACGCGCCAGGGGCTGGTCGGTCGCGCGGGGGACGTGGACCGGATCGAGGGTCTGCTCGGCTCGGTCGATTCCGGTGGCGCGGTGCTGCTGTCCGGCGAGCCCGGGGTGGGCAAGACGGCGCTGCTCGGCCATCTCGCCCAGAGAGCACTGGCAGTCGGCGCCAGGGTGCTGCGGGCGGCGGGCACGCGGTCCGAGAGCGACGTGGAGTACGCGGCACTCAACCAGCTGCTCTTCCCGCTGTGGGAGGAGGATCCCCAGGCCCTGGACGGGGCGCACCGCGAGGCACTGCGGGTGGCCCTGGGCTTCGGCGAGGGACCCGCGCCCGAGCGGTTCCTCGTCTCCAACGCGGCCCTGGTACTGCTCCGCAGCGCGGCCACCGCGACGCCGGTACTGCTGGTCGTCGACGACCTCGATGCGGTGGACCCGGCGAGCGCGGCCGTGCTGGGATTCGCCGCACGCCGGCTCCCGGGAAGCCGCGTCAGGTTCCTGGCGGCCGTCCGCAAGGGTCGTCGCAGCCCTGTCGAGGAGGGCGTGCGCGCCGGACACGAGGTCCTGCCGCTGGACGAGAGCGCGTCGCGGCTCCTGGCCGGCTCGTCCCATCCGGACCTCGCCGGGCCGGTCGTGGAGTGCGTCGTCGCCGTGGCGCAGGGCAACCCGCTGGCCCTGGTCGAGTTGCCGGCGGCCCTGACCGGGCCGCAGCGCGCCGGGCTGGAGCGGCCGCCCGCCGCGCTGCCGCTCACGCGGCGCCTGCGCGAGGTCTTCGGCCCGTGCGTGGCGGAGCTGCCCGCGGCGACACGTCGTCTGCTGCTGGTGTCCGCGCTGGAGGGGACGGGGGACCTGGCCGTCGTGCAGACCGCCGCGCACAGGCTCGGCGTCGGGGCCGACCTGGTGGACCTGGAGGCCGCCGAGCGCGACGGCCTCGTGCGGATCGAGGAGTTCGACCACCGCGTGAGCTTCCGGCACCCGCTGTTCCGTGTCGCGGTGATCGACGCGTCCACCTCCGCGGAGCGCCGTGCCGTGCACCGCGAACTCGCCGAAGTGCTGCACGACCGCCCCGACCAGCGCGCATGGCACCTGGGGGAGGCGTGCGTGGAACAGGACGAACACGTCGCCGCGTTGCTGGAGGGCACCGCCCACCAGGTCCTGCGGCGCGGCGACGCCATGGCCGCGATCCGGGCCCTCACCAAGGCCGCGCACCTGAGCCCCGGCGCGGCCGACCGCGGCCGCCGGCTGGCCACCGCCGCGTACATACGGGCGGACGCCTCCGGTGAGCTGACCATGGCGTCCCGCCTTCTTGACGACGCCCGGCGCTTTGGCTCCGACGACCGCGCGTCCCTCTACTCGGCGGCGGTCGCGGTCCACCGGCTGCTCGACGGCGAGGGGGACATCGACACGGCCCACCAGGTGCTCCTCGGCGCGATCGAGAACGGCGACCATCCCTACCGCGCCTGCGACCCGGCCCTCGAGGAGGCCCTCTACCTGTTGTTCATGCTGTGCTGCCTGGGCGGCCGCGAAGAGCTGTGGGCGCCCCTCCACCGGATCCTGGACCGGCTCGGGCCCGACGCGCCGCGCCTGCTGGGGGTGAACGTCGCCACCCAGGGCGATCCCGCACGCACCGCCCTGGCGGCACTGGGGGACCTGGAGGAACTCATCGCGGGCCTTTCCCAGGAGACGGCCCCGTCGAGGATCACGCGGATCGGCGCCGCGAGCATCGCCGCCGACCGGCTCTCCGGAGTGCGTGACGCCATATCACGCGTCCTGCCCCAGGGCCGCCGGCAGATCGTCACCCTGCCGCTCCTGTGCACGGACGCGTTCCTCGCGGGCCGGTGGGACGACACGACGGAGCTTGCCGACGAGGGACTGCGCCTGTGCAAGGAGCACGCCTTCGAGGCGGTCTCCTGGTACTTCCGCTACTACAAGGCGGTCGTCGCCGCGGCCCGCGGCGAAGCGGGCCTCGCGCAGGAGGCGGCCGACGCGATGGCCCTGTGGGGGACGTCCCGTGGCGCGCACCATCTGGTGACCCTGGCGGACCACATCCGGGTGCTCGTCGCGCAGGCGGAGGGCGATTTCGAGCGTGCCTACCGGCACGCGGCGGCCATCAGCCCGCCCGGTGAACTGGCCCCGTACACCCCGGTGGCGCTGCTGGTGGCCGGGGACGTGGTGGAGGCGGCCGTGCGCACCCAGCGGCCGGCGGAGGCGGCCGCCCACGTGACCGCCGTCCGGCAGGCCGGGATCGCGGCGCTCTCCCCGCGCAGGGCCATGCTCGTCGACGCTTCGGCGGCGATGGCTGCCGGCGCGGACGAGGAGGCGATCGAGCACTTCGAGCGGGCCCTGTCGCACCCCGGCCTCCAGCAGTGGCCCTTCGACCTGGCACGCGTGACCCTGGCCTACGGCGAACGCCTGCGCAAGGCGCGGTCGACCACCGACGCCAGGGCGTCACTGAGCGCGGCTCTGGCGACCTTCGAGCAACTCGGCGCACGGCCGTGGGCGGACCGGGCGAGGCGCGCGCTGCAGGCGACCGGATGGATGGTCAAGCGGGCCGACGGGCCGGAGTCCGTCGGCCTCACCCCGCAGGAGGTCGAGATCGCCCATCTCGCGGCTTCCGGCCTGACCAACAAGCAGATCGCCGAGCGGCTCTACCTGTCCCCCCGCACCGTGGGGGGCCATCTGGGCCGGGTCTTCCCCAAGCTCGGCATCACCTCCCGTGCGGCGCTCCGCGACGCCCTGACGGGCCTTGCCAAGCGCTAGCCGCGGACGTGCGGGGGCCCGACTCGACGCCCAGGTGGGTGGGGACTGCACGGGTGGGCAAGGGGCCGTGCACAACGGGGCAAGGAGCCCGGCGGGGACCCCTCCTACGGTCGAGTTGTCCCATCACGAGTGGGACGTCAATGCGCGGGTCCGGCACCGTTCGCGGATCCGTCGGCTCCCGGCCCCGCGCACGAACTCCAAGGGAGTGATGCCGATGCCGGACATCGAACAGTTCGAGGAGGAGCCCGACGGCGGGCGGCCGACACGGCACTTGGCCGTCGTGGGCGGCGTGGCGTGGATGCTCGCGGTGTGCGCGGTGTGCGTGGTCCTGCCGCTGTACGCCCATCCGAGTCTCGCGTGCGGACTCGCTCCGCTGGTCACCGCGGGGGTCGTGGCGGTGGTGATGGCCCGCATGAAGGACCGGTACCGCCACGGGGCGGCGCGGGCGCGCGCCGTGTCGGACACGGTGCGGCGGACCCTGCTGCGACCGCTCCCCGAGCGGGTCGGGGCGCTGGGGCTCGCCTCCGTCTACCGGGCCTGCGGCGGGCGGGGACAGGTCGGCGGGGACCTCTACGCCGTCGCGCGCAAAGGCGGGACGACCCGCCTGATCATCGGTGACGTGTGCGGCAAGGGCCTGCCCACGTTCGAGGACGTCGCGGCCGTGCTCGGGGCCTTCCGCGAATGGGCCCCGCGTGCGGCGACCCTGGCGGAGCTGTCGGCGCGGCTGGAGGAGAGCTTCCTGCGCCACCTGGCCGAAGTCGAGGGCGCCGTCCGCGACACGGACGAACGCTTCGTGACCGCGCTGCTGTTGGAGGTAAGAGACGGCGAGGGGTTCGCCCGCATGGTCAACCACGGCCATCCGCCGCCCGTACGGGCCCGCGGGGGGAGCGTCGCCCTTGTGGCGGGCTGCCCGTCACCCCCGCTGGGACTGCGTGCTCTGCGGGAATGCGGGGCCATCGAGGAACGCTTCGAACTGGCCCCCGGAGACACGCTGTTGCTCTACACCGACGGGCTCGTCGAGGCCCGCGACGCCGCGGGGCACTGCTACCCGCTGATGGACCGCGCGACGGCGTGGCGCTGGGTCCGGCAGGGCCCGGCCCACCACGAATGCCTGCCGGAAGCGCTCGGGGAGATCCTCCGGGACCTCGTCGACCACGCCGGTGCGCTCCCGGAGGACGATCTCGCGATGGTCGCGCTGACCCGGATGGAGGAGCCGGCCGCCGCCGCGCTGCCCCGGCCCGCCGGTGAGGCCCTTGGCGAGGACGCGGGGCAGCTGCGGCAGGACTGATCACCTGTCGGTCTGCTGGGGGAGGCCGGCTGCCTGGAGGGGTGCGACCTGCAGGGCGCCGGCCTGCCGCCACTCCGCCGGGGAGAGACCGTAGACCGCCCGGAAGGTGCGGCTGAAGTGCGCGTGGCTGGCGAAGCCCCACCGGTGCGCGATCGCCGCCACCGTCTGTCCCGCGAGCTCCGGCCGTACGAGGTCCCTGCGGCAGGCTTCCAGCCTCAGGCGCTGGATCCAGCGGCCGACGGTCATGGGCTCGTCCTGGAAGAGCTGGTACAGGTAGCGGACGGAGATGTGGTGCGCGATCGCGACCGACGCCGGGGAGAGCGCGGGATCGTCCAGGTGGGCGCGGACGTACGCACGGACGCGCTGCAGCAGGGCCCGCTCCACCGCGGCCTGCTCCCCTGAGGAGCCCTCCAGGGCGACCAGGGCGGTGAGCACGTCGACGATGCCCTGCCGCAGGAACCGCTTCGCGTCCTGTGCGCAGATGCAGTGTTCCGTCGTCGTCACGAGCCCGTCGACGTATGAGGCGAGGATCCCGCCGATCCCGTGGCCGGGGGAATAGGTCCGGCCGGTGGCCAGGCGCAGGAGCGAGTCGGGGAGGTCCAGCAGCTGGCGCGGGACCGTGGCCACGTGCTGCTGGACGGGGCCGGCGAAGTCCAGGACGTACGGCCTGCGGCTGTCGAGGATGACGAATTCACCGGCGGCCACCAGCGTCTCCCGGCCGTCCTGGGCCGCGACGCTGCCGCCGGCGTGTTGCAGGCTCACGATGAGCGAGCCGTCGCCGTCGGCGGCGATGAGCGGCGCGGTACGTGCCATCCGTTGCGGGCTCGCTTCGAGGAAGCCGGCCTGGACGCCGGCGACGGAGGCCTGGCGTATCGCCCCGTGGAGCTCGGCCGTCCCCTCGGTGCGGATCTCCAGCCGGGTGAACGCCCTGCGTACGGCGTCCCTCCAGTACTCGGCCCGCTCGGCGGGCGGTTGGATGTCTGTGCAGAATGCTTCGATCACGATGTCCTCGCGAACTGTGAGGAGTTGCCCGGTTCCCCGGGGCCCGGGCGGCGCATTCCGCGTCACGCGCGGCCCACTCGGGGAACCCCCATCGCGGCCACCGTAGGGTCCTGCCCAGGCCATCGGCGGCCCTTCCGGCGGGGAGTGCGGGACACCCGCAGATATTGTGGGGACATCCGCAAACATGAATTCCCGCTGCTGGGATATTTATCACATAAGGCAATATGCACGCGGAATGTGTATTGAGAGAAATCTCACAATTGATTCACATGTGCGAACCGGATGCCGAGTGGAATCGGAATAGGGCGGGATTGTGTCGTCGTATTCGGTGGGAGAGGGGTCCGGCAGGGAAAGCGAACGCATCCGCGCGCATCCGCCCGCATCCGCCCGCTTGTGCACGGGCCGTTCCTCCGGGCCGGCGCCAGGGCCGAGGTCGGTGCCTCGGCCCTGGCGCCCCGGTCCCGGCCGGGGAACCGGCGGGTGTGTCAGGAACCGACGCGCGCAGGCCTGACCGTTCCGTGGACCTGCCGGGCGTGGGACGCGTACCGGCGGCGTCCCAGGACGGGGACGATCAGCCGGACGGGCAGCGGGGCCGTCGCCAGCACCGCCTTGATGGTCTCCGGGTCGCCCTCGTACATCGCCATGCCGAAGACGAGCGGCAGATCCTTCTTCGGCGTGCTCGCCATCCCGTGCTCGCCGAGTTGGTGCCATTCCGCCGCGGTCACGTGCTTCGCGGCCAGCGGCAGGATCTCCTTCTCCTCCAGCGCCATGTGCCGGACGAGCACGGTCAACAGCCGCTCGAACGCGTCCGCGAGCTCCTCGCCTCCCCGCCCGGTGGAGCGCCATCCCCCGAGCAGTCCGGTCACCTCGCCGTGCAGTGCGTCGATGGCGTGGTGCTGCTGCTCCATCGTCGGCACGAGTGCCTCCGCCTCCACACCGGCGCGCTCGGCCAGCTTGGGCCACAGCAGCAGGTCCTCGCCCTCGTGGTGCGTGTGCAGGACCCGGCACACCAGCGCCGCGTGGGCACCGATGACCTCCGCGCGCCGGGCGTCGCCCGGTGCGACGGACCGGATGAGGTCGGGAAGCAGCCTGAACTCCCGGCGCAGCGCAGTGTGGGCCATGTACATGTCGCGCGTATCGGCCATGGGTTCATTGACGAGTGGAGCCATTGTCTCTTCCTTGTGCGGCCGCCTGGCATCCCGGGAGGGGACGACGCGGCCCGTGTCGGGCGTGGCCCTGCGCGCGGGCCGGCGGTCCGGTGGCATACGGGTCCGTCTGCGGTGGCACCCGGCGGGTGCCGCCGGGTGCCACGGAGTGCGCAGGGTGATCGGGGCAGGGGTAAGCGCAGGTCAGAGGCCTCGTCCGCTGCCCAGACCACTGTGGCACCGGTGCCGGGGCTGCCGCATGCGTCAAATGCCCCTGCGTCGCGGCCGCCGCATGGGTCGTCTGACCTCGTCCCCGCTGGTGAGGCGGTGCGGGGGCCGCGCGGTGCGAGCCGAGATTCGCCGGCGGGCACGGTCCCCTTCGGGAGGCAGAGGGGCTTGGGTGGTGACCGTCGGACGGCTGTCGTATTCCGGCCGTGGGGCCGGACCCGTCATTCGGGGAGGATGACGTTCCCCATGGCCTCGTTGACCGCGATCATTTCCGGAGTGAAATCCTCCGGGGTCCACAGGCGCGGCGAGTGCCCGGGCAGCGGGTCGTCCCCGAAGTCGAGGAAGAAGTTCTCGGGGCCGCCCGGGGTGAAGAAGAAGGCCATCTTGGCCTCGCGGTCGCTGATGTTCTTGAACCGGTGCCGTACACCACGCGGAACGAAGACGAAGTCTCCCGCCGAGGCGACGAAGGTGTTCTCGCCGTCCAGGAACTCCAGCTCGCCCTCGAGGACGTAGAACGCCTCGTCGTTGTGCTCGTGGAGATGCGCTATCGGTCCGTTGCCCGAGGGCACGGTGGCGACGACGAAGCCGAGCCGGCCGCCGGTCTCCTTGCTGTTGACCTTGATGGTGTACTCGTCACCGGCCACCCACTTGACGGGTCCCTCGGTGGAACGGACGTACAGTGCACCGCTCTTGTACTGCTCGGGGGTTGCCAATTCTCGCTCCTGTGCGAAGTCGTGGGATCGCGCATGCGGGGACGCCGCATGCGTGGGTCGCCGGGAGTCCCGGCCGTAACGAGAGGGGGGGGAAGGGGCGGCGAGGGGCGCGCAGTCGTTGCGGCGTCAAGTAACCATGAGTCAGCTTGACTCGTCAAGTAGAAGGCGGCTGAGCCCAGCTGGGCCGTCCCACGCTTTGCCATCGTTGCGGGGCGCGTCGGCTCAAGCGTCGGCCACCCCGCCGAGGGGGGTGTGTCAGGGCCCCTCGGCGGGCTCACCGCTCGTGGGGGCCGCACATATGCTTGCTGCATCAAGCAGGTTGCCGTACGCTCCGACGCGCCATCCGAAGTTCGAAGGCAACAGACCCTCACTAAAAGGTATTTGACGGAGTGTCTGTGCCCAGGCGGATGGTCGCGATCGTAGCTCGCGCAGGATCGGTCGGCCGAGCGCAGGCCGCCCACTGAGAGAAGCCCAAGGGTGGTGCGCGCAGCCATCGGGGCCAAGGAGAGTGTGTGGCTGTCTCGCCCATGACCGTGTACGACAGGATCGTCAGGTCGGACGTGCCCGAGCATCCCCCCATGCTGTTCGACACAGCGTGTGTGTTGGGTGGCAGTGTCGCCGGCCTTCTGGCGGCCCGGGTCCTCGCGGACCACGCCCGGACCGTTGTGATCGTCGAGCGGGACGAGACGAATACGCAGGGACACCCCCGTGCGGGCGTTCCCCACGATCGTCAGGTGCACGGGTTGCAGGCCGGCGGGCTCGTACAACTGGAGCGGTGGCTGCCGGGATTCACGCGGGAGGCGCGGGAACTGGGCGGCGTCCTGCTCGGGCCCCGGCGTATGACCATGTACGTCGACGGCAGGGAGCAACTCCGCACCGGAGACACCGAGTTCCTTTTCTGCACCCGCCCCTTCCTCGAGTCGCGCATCCGTAGCCGGGTCCTGGCCCTGCCCAACGTGGAGACCGTGGCGGCACAGGCGACGGGCCTGGAGTACGACGACAGCGGTGCGGTGGACGCCGTGCGGTACGTCGTCGACGGTGTCGCCGGCGTGCTGCCCGTCGACTTCGTGGTGGACGCGATGGGGCGCGCCACCAAGTCCTCGGACTGGGTCGAGCAGGCGGGCTTCGACAGGCCCCGGCTGCAGCGCATGCAGACCGGGGCCCACTACGCGACGGCGCTCTTCGAGCGGACCGGCCCGCACACGGAGGAGCCGTCCTTCACGGGCGCCCGGTTCACGCTGCCGCCCGGGCCGGGCGGCCTGGCCGTGGCCCTGGCCAAGCCCGTCGAGGACGACCAGTGGCTCGTGGGGCTCACCACCTACGCGGAGGGCCGGCCTCCCCGGTCGATCGAGGAGTTCCGCGCGCTGTGCGGGAAGCTGCCGTATCCCTTCGGGGAGGTGACCAGCGGCGCCGTCACCCGGGACGTCCTGACCTTCCACCAGTCGGACAGCCGGCGCCGTGATTTCACGGGGCTGTCGCGCTACCCCGCCGGCCTGGTCGGCGTCGGCGACGCGGTGGCCTCCCTGAACGCCACCTATGCGCAGGGCATGATGTCCGCCGCCCTCCACGCCTCCTGCCTGTCCGAATACCTGGGCGGTGGCATCGAACCCGGCGAACCGGCCACCGAGTTCTTCGCCCTGCAGGAAGTGGCCGTCGACGCCATGTGGGCCGTCTCGGCCGGCTCGGACGCCGCCCTCCGCGACGCGATCGAGGGGGCCGAGGTGCCCGAGGAGGTGCAGCGCCAGCGCTG
Source organism: Streptomyces sp. NBC_00510 (assembly GCA_036013505.1). Taxonomy (NCBI): domain Bacteria; kingdom Bacillati; phylum Actinomycetota; class Actinomycetes; order Kitasatosporales; family Streptomycetaceae; genus Streptomyces; species Streptomyces sp. NBC_00510. Next base: position 8,305,127 of record CP107851.1, read on the forward strand.
GGCCATGGCTCAGCTCGCACAGGCCTCGCTCACGGACGTGACGATCGCCGAAGCGAGCACGGCGGTCTTCTACGGCCTGGCCCATCCGATGTCGCTCGCCGACCCCGCCCTCCTCGAGCGGGCCATCGCCGTGAACGTCCGGGAGTCCGCGAACTCCTGAGCCGTGCACGGTACGTCCACGACGGTGTCGACGGTTCTGTGGCCGGTGTGACCACTGTGCCGCGGCCGTCGTGGACCCCGTTCACCGCGCGGGGTCCGTGCACCAGGCCCGCTGGACCGATCGGTAGTCGATCACGCGGATGCCCTCCTGACGCAGAACAGCACGGGCCTGCGGCGAGGTGAGGAACGCGTAGTCCGTGCGGCGTACGAGCCAGCCACCGTCGACGGCCTGCGACCGCTCATCGCCCAGACCGGGATGCACGGCCCATTCGCTGAGCCCGGCGGGCAGGGCACGCAGCATGTCGGCGTACCGGGTCGCCTTTCCCTCGATGTCGAGGGAGAAGCTGTCGAGGAAGTCGTGGTCAGGGACCGGCAGTCCGCGTTGCCGCATCGTGCTGCGCCTGGGTTCGAGCCACACCCGGACCGCGAGTCCGTACTCGGCAGCCAGCGCCACGGTCAGGTCGAGGATGTCCTCGCGGCCGCCATCGGCGAGGCAATGGAAGTCCAGGTGGGTCGGCGTGAGCCCGGCGTCGGCGACGGCATCGATCTGGGCGCGGAACTCGAGCGCCACCTCATCGAGCCGAGCCTGGCCGAGCAACGCCGTCCGTCCGGCGGCCGTCGGCGCGAACAGCGCGCCCGTGGGGTCCAGCAGTGAGGGGATCCGTTCCTTGGCGGTCAGTGGCTCCCATGGGAGGCCGGGGAGGTCGCACACCAGGGTGAGGTGGATGCCGAACGGGATGTGGGGGCGTCGGCCGAGCAGTTGCATGGCCTGCGGCGCCGCGGGACACGGGACCATCAGGCTGCACGAACTGGCGATGCCTTCTTCGAGCGACTCGATCACGGCGGCGTTGATCGCCGGGTACATCCCGAAGTCATCGCAGTTGACGATCAGGAGCCGGGCATCGGGCGGATACCCCAGCAACTCGCTCGACGACTGTGCCGGCGTGACGGCTGCGGACCCGGTGGTTTCGTCCATGCCCGCAGTCTGAGCGGCGGCCGGACGTCACGCACCGGAATATCACCGCCTTGGCGTGGCCGGACGGCGCCGGTGCGTTCGAGCGGGTCGGGCCTGCGCTGGGGGAGAGTGTGCGCATGGAGTTCTTCTGCTACCACCGTGACCGGCCCGATTCGCTGACGCTGCGTCAAGAGCTGCTGGAGCAGCACTGGTCGTACATGGACCAGTACGAGAAGGAGATGATCGCCCGCGGCCCGACCCTCACCGCCGAGGACGGCGAGCCCACCGGCAGCGTGCACATAGTCGACCTGCCGAACGCTGCCGCTGCCCGCGCGTTCGCCTTCGACGAGCCCGGCTACCAGGCGGGCGTGTACCGGGACGTGCTGGTGCGCCGGTGGCGCAACCTGCTGGGGCGCACCATGTGGGACTTCCCCGGTGGCCGTACCGGCGGCAACCGGTACCTGGTGCTCGGCCTCGGGACGGGCCGGGGAGCCGACCTCGTCGTGCCGCCCACGCGGGACGACCTGATCGCGTACGGGCCCCTGCTGTCCGACGACGGCAGCACGTGGCTCGGGACGGCGGCACTGGTCCGGGCACCGGACGGGGACGCCGCGCGCGCTGTCCTGACCCCCGACGCGTACGCCGGGATCGAGGTCCACAACTGGCAGTTCGGCGGCAGGTCGTGATGTGAGGGGGCGGGGGCTCCGGGCCGTCAGGCCTGGAGCGCGAGGGCCGGGCGTGACCCTCCAGGGTTCCGGTCAGGGGTCCGGATCGTCGAGGCGTGCGATCAGCCGGTCGGCGTGGGCGGCCGCTTCATGGGCCCGGCGGCGGGCGTCGCGGGCGGCCTTGTCGGCCTCACGCAGCAGCCGTCGGGCCTGGCCCTGGCCGTCGCGGGCTGCCCGTACGGTCTGCTCCGCGTCCTTGACCTGCCCGAGCAGTCCGTCGAGGCGGGCCTGGGCCTCGTCGCGGTGCCGGTCCGCCGCGTCCAGGCCTTCCCGGGCGGCCGCTGCCCGGGCCTCGGCTTCCTGCTCCGCCCGGCGGGCCTGCTGTCCGGCCTGCTCGGCTTCCTCGCGTCGGCGCTGTCGCTCCGCATCGCGGCGGGCCCGCTCCGTGTCCTCGGCGGTCCGTGCCGGCTTCTTCTTCGCCCGTACGGGGGCGGGTGGTGTGCGGTGCGTGCCCTGGGCGGTGGTGGCCTGGCCGGTGATGTCCACGGTCGCCGACAGTGGCTTGGTCAGGCGGCCCTCCGCGAACGCCGCGCCGGCGTCGGGGTCGGCCAGTGCGGCGTGCAGGGTCTCCTCCACTTCCTGCACGGCTTGGCCGGCGAGGGGCTGTCCGGCTTCCGCGGCCAGTCGTCCGGCTTGCCCGGACAGTGCCTGCACGAGCTCCCGCTGCTGCCGGTTGAGCCGGCGGAGTTGTTCTCCGTCCAGGCTGCGGTGGGCCTGCCGCAGTGCTTCGCCGAGTTGGAGGAGCGGCCCGATCTCGTCCCGGCGTTCGCGGGCCAGCAGATTGGCGGCCCAGGCCGAGGTGGTGGGCTTGCGCAGGGCCGCGATCCGGTCGGCGAGGGGCCGGTCGCCGGCCTTCCTGGCGGCCTGCGCGTACGCGTTGCGGGCGGCGGTGAACTGCGCGGGCGGCAGCCGGTACAGCTCGTCGGCGACCGAGTCGAGGTCGGCGGGAGCGTCCTTGCCTGCCACGGTGCACCACCTGCCCGGCCGTCGGCCCCGCACGGGGCGCGCCGGGGACCGTTGCCGCCCATCGAACAACCGCCCCGGCCTTCCCGCAGCCGCACGGCGCCCAATCGGGTCGGGGACGCGGGTCTACTGGGTGCCGAGGGCCTCGCGGAGGTGCTTACCGAACTCGGTGGGGTGTGTCGTCAGGCCGATGTGGCTGCCGGGGAAGTACCGGAGTTCCGTGCCGAGGTGCTCGGCCAGGGAGGCCGCCGCGCGGTGGGGGAGCTCGCCGCGCGAGTCCTGGCCGGCGGCGAGCACGACCCGGTCCGACAGCGCCTTGAGGCGGCCGGTGTCGGGGGCGTAGGACATGAAGGCGGGCACGATGCGGCCGACGAAGAGGGGCAGGTTGCCCATGGTCCGCTCGACCCGCGCCGCCGCTCGTGGCGGCAGCTTGACCTCGGGCTTCGGGTCGGTGGTGTCGTCGTCCTTCCTCATGCCCTCGGCGAACGCGGCCATCGCCGCCTTGAGCCCTTGGGCGCGGAAGGTGTCCCGCACGCGGGCGACGAGTGCGCGGTGTTCGGGGGCGTCGGGGAGGACGTCCACGACCGGCGGTTCGTGTGCGACGAGGCGTGCGACGCGTTCGGGGTGGGTGGTGAGCAGGTGGAGGGCGGTGATCGCGCCCGAGCTGGCGCCGAAGACGCGGGCGGGTTCGTCGGGCGAGAGCAGGTCGAGGAGGTGGAGTGCGTCGTCGGCGTGTTCGGCGACGTGCTGTTCCGCGTCGGGGTCGTCGAGGGTGCTGCGGGACATGCCGCGCGGGTCGTAGGTCGCGACCGTGTACGCGGCGGCCAGGTCGTCGGCGATGTCGTCGAAGGTCGCGGCGCCGCCGGTTCCTCCCGCGATCAGGAGCAGGAGGGGGCCCCGGCCGCGGACTTCGTAGTGCAGGGTCGCGCCGTTCACGCGCAGGCTGCCGGTGGAGAGGTCGGTCGTCATGGGGCTGCTTCTCCTTCTCGGGACGGGGGCCAGTGCTCCAGGAGGTGGTGCAGGGCGTCGAGGGCGCGGAGCCAGGACTGCTGCGGTGAGCGCCGGTGGGCGAAGCCGCCGGCGGCCTCCAGGGCGACGAACCCGTGGAAGGTGCTGCGCAGCAGCCGTACGGCGTCGGTGAGGTCGGGCTCTGCGAGTCCGTAGGCGCGGAGCATGCCGTAGGTCAGCTCGACGGCGCGTCGTGGTCCGCGGGCTTTGGCGGCCAGTTCGGGGTCGATCTGCAGGGGGGTCTGCGTCGCGGTGTAGCGGCCGGGGTGCTGGTGGGCGTACTCGCGCCAGGCGTTGGCGAACGCGATGAGCGCGTCCTTGCCGGCCCGGCCCGCGGTGGCCTCGGCGATGCGGATGGTCTTCTCGTCGGCGGCCAGGAGCGCGATCCGTCCGCGCAGGTCCTCAAGGTTGCGCACGTGCGTGTAGAGGCTGGCGTCCCTGACGCCGAGCCGCCGGGCGACCTGGGACATGGTCACCTGGTCGAGTCCGACCTCGTCCGCCAGCTCGGCGCCCGCGACCGTCACCCGTTCCGCCGTCAGTCCGGCTCGCACCATGAACCCTCCCGCTTGCTCCTAGGAGCCCTCACTTTAACCTAGGGGTCCTAGGTTGCGCGAAGGGTTATCCGCATGCCCGAGCAGCTTCCCGGCGTGGCAGCACGGGTTCTCTGCCCCGAGGTGGTGCGGGCGGGGTCCTTGGCGGGGAGGCTCTGCCGCCCGGGATGTCAGCCGTTGTCCCGCTCGGCCGTGGTCAGGTCCTCGGCGAGGCGCCAGCCGTCCCCCGCGGGCTCGAACACGAAGAGGTGGGAGCTCACCCAGGGAATGGTCCGTGAGGCCGCCTCGCTCACATGGTGACCTTGGCGATGAACGCGGCGAGGTTCGCGACGGTCCGCTGGATCTTCTCCTCCAGGGTGAGCGTCTCGTGGAGCCGCGCGCCGATGCCCGCGTCCTTCATGCCCCGCACGTACAACGGGCAGGCGAGGTCGCTGCACATGTAGGCGCCCACGGTGTTGCCCTGCTGCCCGGCCTTGCCGGCTTTCGCGGCGACCATGAGCGAGACGCCCCCGGAGTGGGTGGTCAGGCACATCGAGCACATGCTGAGCCGTGCCTGCCAGGAGGCCGGGCCCGAGGTGCGCAGGGCGAGGGCCACCGTGCGGCCGTCCAGCTCGGTGGCGAGGTAGGACCGGTCGGGGGCCTGGGGGTCCCGCCAGCCGAGGAAGTCCAGGTCTTCCCACGGCTGCTCGGCCAGGTCACGGGGGACGAACAGGCGCTTGGCCTCGCCCTTGGTGCAGTTCACGAACGCGCTGCGGATCTCTTGCTCGGTCAACGGCTTCATGAGGCGGCAGGCTAGTTTGCCTAAAGCAATTAGGCAAGTTCTTAATAATCATCACTGGATGGTAAGAAGGCTTTGGTTCCCGCACCCCCGCCGCCGGGAAGGCGGCGGGGCGCCGGAGGGGTCAGTTCGGGCGGGTGGCGGAGATTCCGCCGTCCACGTAGAGCGTGATGCCGTGGACCATGGCCGCGTCGTCGCTGGCGACGTACAGAACGCCCTTGGCGATGTCGTCGGGCCGGATCACCACGCCTGCCGGGGTGGCGGCGGTCATCGCGTCGAGCTCCGCACGGGCCGCCTCGTTGCCCGGCGTGAGGGTCGCCCCGGGCGCGACGGCGTTCACCCGCACGCCGCGCGGGCCGTACTCCGCGGCCCAGCTGCGGGTGAGCTGCTCGTCCGCCGCCTTGGTCGCGGTGTACATCGCCGCGTAGGGGCTGCCGACCTGGGCCATCCAGGAGCCGATGGTGACGATGACACCGTTGCCCCGCTCGGCCATGGCCGGCGCCATCGCGGCGACCAGCACATGCGGGGCGCGGACGTTGACAGCGAGCATGGCGTCCAGGTCGGCGTCCGGCAGGTCCTCGGTCGCCGTCGCCGGGTAGATGCCCGCGCTGTTGACCAGGATGTCGACGCGTCCGCCGAGCACGTCGGTGGCCTCCGCGGCGAAGGCCCGCAGCTGCTCGTAGCTGCCTGCCAGGTCCGCCGCGACGAAGTCGGCCCGGCCGCCGGCCCGCCGGATGTCCTCGACGACCTCCTTGCCGCGGGATCCCTGCCGGCCGCTGACGACGACGTGGGCACCCTCGCCGGCGAACGTGCGGGCTATCGCCGCACCGATCCCGCTGGTCGAGCCGGTGATCACGGCGGTGCGGCCGGCCAGCCGGGAACCGGGGGTGGAGGGTGTGCTGTCTGTGGTGTGAAGAGAAGTGGTCATGGGTCCCTGTCTACGGCGGCCCGCCGGCATCGGGCCAGGTCAGGACGTACCTGGGCATGGCAGGACCACCCAGGGCGACGGCGTGCCGCCTACCCTGGAGCCATGCCACGCGACCGCGCCGCGCTCGGGGCGTTCCTCCGCTCCCGCCGGGACCGCATCACCCCCTCCCAGGCGGGCATCGAAGCGTTCCCCGGGGCCCGGCGGGTGCCGGGGCTGCGGCGCGAGGAGCTGGCCGTGCTCGCCGGCCTGAGCCCGGACTACTACAGCCGGCTCGAACAGGGACGCCAGGCCAACATCTCCGACGAGGTGCTCGACGCGCTGGCCCGGGCGCTACGCCTGGACGAGGTCGAGCACGCGCATCTCCGCGACCTCGCCGCACCCACCGTGCGGCGGCGCGCCGCGACCCCGCAGTCGGTGCAGCGCCCCGATCCCGGGCTGCTGCGGCTGATGCGCACGCTCGACCACGTCCCGGTCCTGCTGCTCGGCCACCGCGGCGAGGTGCTGGCCCGCAACGCCCTGCTCGTGGAGGTGCTGGGCCGTCCGCTGGAGCCGGGGACGTCGTTCGTCCGCTACATGTTCCAGGACCCGGTCGCCCGCGAACGGATCGTGAACTGGCAGGACTTCGCCTCGGCCACCGTCGCCACGATGCGCCGGGAGACCGCCCGCCGCCCGCACGACAACCGCCTCACCGCGCTCGTCGACGAGTTGCGCACCACCGACGCCGACGTCGCCCGCTGGTGGGACGACCACGCCGTCCGCGACTACGCGTCGGTGACCAAGCGCATCCAGCACCCCACGGCGGGCCCGATGTCCTTCGACATCGAGATCGTCCGCGCGCCCCACGAGCCCGACCAGCGCCTCGTCGTCTACACCGCCGACCCCGACTCCTCCACCGCCCGGGTCCTGCCGCTCCTGGCCAGCTGGAACGCCGCGCCGCATCTCTGACCGGGCCCCGGGAGTTCCGCTTCCTCCTGTTACGATCAGTAACGCTCCTGTTGTCCAGAGGGGACTTGACGGCGCCCCGCACGTACCGGGCACCTGTCCTCGGTGCCCGGCGCCCTGCACGTCCAGGCCCGCGTGACGCCGGGAGAACACGGGCGCGGCATGCGGCCGTCGAGGGACCAGGAGGTCAGGTGAATCTCCGACGCCCGCCGTCCGTCGTCCTTGACGGCGCTCTGGTCCTCGTCGCGCTCTTCGACGTCTGGGTCCATGTCCACATCGACGAACCCTTGCAACTCGCATGCGCGGTGAGCGGGGCCTTCGCGCTCCTGCTGCGGCACGGCCTGCCGCTGCCGACGTTCCTCGTGACCCTGCCGGCCGTCTTCTTCTCCGACGCGATCTTCGCATCGCTCGCAGCGCTGTACACCCTCGCATCCGTGTCGCGCAGGCGCCTCATCCTGGCGCTCGGCGTGGTGGCCTTCACGCTGTGCGACCTGGCGCCGAACCTGTCGGCGGAGGACCTGGTCACCTTGACCTACACGGCGGCGACCGCGGCCGCGGCGGCCTTCCTCGGGCAACTGGTCCAAGCCCGCCGGGACCTGTCGCGACGCATCGTGGAAGTCTCCGAGGCTCGCGAGCACGAACGGCTGCTGATCGCCCAGACCGTTCTGGCCGCCGAGCGAGCCCAGCTCGCCCGGGAGATGCACGACGTGGTCTCCCACCAGGTCGGCCTGATCGCGGTGCGGGCCGGCGCCCTCCAGGTCGGTACGGGTGACGCCCAGGCCAAGGACGCCGCTGGCACGATCCGCCGGCTGAGTGTGCAGACCCTGGACGAGCTGAGGTACATGGTCGGCGTGCTGCGTGCTTCCGGTGGTCGCCTCACCGAGCTCACCCCGCAGCCGTCCGTGGCCGATCTGGAGCGCCTGGTCGGCGGCAGCGGCATCGACGCCGAGCTGACCGTCGACCTTCCCGGCGACCTCGCCCCTTCCGCGCAGCGCGCCATCTACCGCACCGTCCAGGAAGGGCTGACCAACGTTCGCAAACACGCCCCGGGTGCCGCCACGACCATTCGGGTCTGGCACGCCGATGCGACCGCCCATGTCATGGTCACCAACAGCGCCCCCGACCGGCCGACCTTCCCCTTGCCGAGCGCCCGTTACGGCCTGACGGGCCTGCGCCAGCGTGCGGCGCTGCTCGGCGGCTCCCTCGTCTGCGGTCCCACCCCTGACGGTGGCTACCAGTTGCGTCTGGATCTGCCGGTCGAGACGGCCACGCCTTCACCGGGCGAACCTGGCTGGTAGCCGGGCGGCGTTCCAGAGCCTGGTACCCCGCCGGCGCGCCACGCGTGCCGTCGCTACCGCATGGCGGGAAGGGCCGGATCCGGGGGTGCCCAGGTCCGCAGGTGGTCGAGCACCACTTTGAGGGCGGTGCGCAGGGGGACCGTGGAGCCGGTGATCTGCCCCATCACCGCTCCGCCCTGGACGGCGGCGAGGACCGCTGTGGCGAGCTCGTCGACATCGGCGTCCTCGCGGAGCAGCCCGTCGGTCCGCATGGCCGTCAAGCCTTTGGCGAGGGCTGCGTGCCAGCGTTCGAGGTGGTCGGCGATGAGCGCCTGGATGCCCGGGACGGTCCGCGGGGACTGGCGGGTGAGCGCTGTCAGCGGGCAGTAGTCGTTGTCGGGGGTGTGGAGCCGGAGCATCAGCTCCTGCCACTGCTCCCAGGACTCCCAGCTGTCGAGCTGGTCGAGCAGGGGGCGCTGGTCCTCCAGGGCGCGCTGTGAACAGTCCTCAGCGACGGCGAGCAGGAGCTGGGTCTTGCCCTCCGGGAAGTAGTGGAACAGCTGGCTCTTGCTCGTGCCGGTGGCGGCGCGGATGTCGTCGAGACAGGTCTCGGCCGCGCCCTTGACGGCGACGAGCTGCGCGGCGGCGTCGATGATGCGTGCCTTGGTCGCCGCGCCCTTCTTGGTCAGCATGGCGTCACTATAGGTCGCTGGACCGGGTGGTCCACATCTCGCTTTTTGGACTTGCGGGTCCAATTTGTGCCGCCCATGCTGGCGGCAGACAGCAGATGGACCAAGCGGTCCAATCTGCTCCCGGGTGCCGCGCGCCCCAGCGCGCGCGGCGGGAAGCGAGGGAATTCCATGTCCGTCGACAACGACACTCTGGTCCGCACCTTCGTCGAGGCGTTCAACACCAAGGACACCGACCGCCTGCTGCCGTTCCTCCACACCGACGTCGTCTTCCGCAACTACGGCGACGACGAGATCCGGGGCCGGGACGCCCTGCTGGAGATGTGGCGGAACGTCTTCGGCACCTTCGAGCAGGTCAGGTTCGAGACGGTCCACCAGGCCGTCAACGGCGACATCGTCATCGCCGAGCAGGTCCACGGCCTCGCCCTTCCCGGCGGGCCACTGGCCCCCGTGATGAACATGGCCGTCTACGAGGTCCGCGACGGCAGGATCGCCGCCTGGCGCGACTACACCAACCCCGACTACGCCCGCTCGCTCCTCAGTTGAGCCACCGACCGCTGCCGAGTGACCGTCCCGAACCCGTGAGGAGCACCACATGAACGACGTCGAACGCCTGACGACGATCGAAGAACTGCGCCGCCTGATGGCGCGGTACGTCCGCTACGCCGACCAGAAGCGGTGGCAGGACCTGGCCGGCCTGTTCACTCCCGACGGCACGTTCACCCCACGCAAGCCCGACGGTTCGGTGTGGCTGCGGATGACCGGTCGTGAGGAGATCGCCGCCACGATCGGCGGGAGCAGCGGTCCCGACGACGTCCTGGTCCACCACCTCTTCTCCGACGAGATCGACGTCGAGTCGGGGACCGGCGCCCGCGGCACCTGGTCGATGGAGGACCTCATCACCCGGCCCGAGGACGCCGAGGTCAACCCGGACTTCCCGTTCAAGGGCATGCACGGTTACGGCCACTACCACGCCCGCTTCGCCAGGACCGGCGACACCTGGTACATCGCCGAACTCGAACAGACCCGGCTGCGCCTGGACTTCAGCTACTGACGGTGTCCCCCTCCCGGGGCACCGCACCTTCCCCCCTTCCCCCCTTCAGCACCTGCCCCACCTTCCCGAGAAAGCAGCGCACCCATGACCGACAAGAACACGGTTCCGTCGCCGGAACGCTTCACCATCGACGTGGCGCAGGACGTCCTGGACGACCTCACCGACCGCCTGAGGAAGACCCGCTTCTTCGACGACCTGGACAACGAGGAGGAGTACTACGGTGTCAGCACCGCCTACCTCAAGCCGCTGGTCGAGTACTGGGCGGACGGTTTCGACTGGCGCGCGGCCGAGAAGCGGCTGAACGGGCACGAGCAGTTCACGGTGGAGATCGACGGCACTCCCGTCCACTTCGTCCGCAAGCCCGGCAAGGGCCCGAGCCCGACCCCGTTGCTGGTCCTGCACGGCTGGCCGTGGCCCGGTGAGTTCAGCTACCCGCTCCTCGACCCCCTGGCGGACCCCGCCGCCCACGGCGGGGACCCGGCCGACGCCTTCGACGTCATCATGCCGACCCTTCCCGGCTTCGCCTGGTCCACCCCCCTCACGCGGGGCGACCTGAACTACTGGAAGATCGCCGACGTCCTCCACACCCTCATGACCGAGGTGCTCGGCTACGAGAAGTACGGCTCGCTGGGCTCCGACTACGGCGCTCTGGTGACCAGCGCCCTGGGTCACAAGTACGCCGACAGCCTCATCGCCCTGCACTTCGGCCACGACCTGCCGCCGGGACTCTTCCAGCACGACCGCTACTGGGACCTGACCATGGGCCAGCCCATCCCCGCGGACGCCTCACCCGAACTGCGGGCGGACATCATGAAGTTCCACTCCACCTATGCCTCCCACGTCGCCGTGCACATGCTGGACGCGTCGACCCTGTCGCACGGTCTGAACGACTCCCCGGTCGGCATGCTCGCCTGGCTGCTGCAGCGGTGGAAGAAGTGGAGCGACAAGAACGAGGACTTCGACGCCGTCTTCTCCCGGGACTTCGTCCTGACCCAGGCCACCGTCTTCTGGGTGACCCAGTCCATCGGCACCTCGATCCGCATGTACCGCAACACCGTCCGCCACCCCTGGGCGCCGTCGCACGACCGCCGGCCGGTGGTCGAGGCACCGGCGGGCTTCACCTTCCTGCTCGGTGACGTCTACCCGCCCGGTGTCCGCACGGTCGAGGAGCGCATCGCCGCCTTCGTGCACGGCCCATCCTACGACTCGTTCAACGTGGTCAACGTCAACGCCCACCCGAAGGGAGGTCACTTCGGCCACTACGAGAATCCCGGGGCCTACATCGACGACGTCCGCGAGACCTTCCGCAAGGTGCGCTGACCCCCGCTGCCCCTTCACGGGCAGCGCGTCCTGGACGGACCCGGTCAGGTGGTCGACCGGGTGGCGGTGAGCGCGGCGACCTCCACCGCCTGACGGCGCGCCCGCGCGTGCGCATCCTCCAGTGAGGCGCGGTGCTCGGGGAGCAGGTGCCCGAGCGACGGCACCGTGGGCGCATAGGTCAGTTCGGGCGTGATGGGGCGGACGTCCAGGGCCATCAGCCGCGGATCGCCGAGGATGGTCTCCAGCGCGGGGATCAGGAAGTCCTTGCCGTGCTGGGGCGCGCCGGGACCGTAGCCGCCGCCCCGGGCGGAGACGACGACGGCGGGGCGCCCGGCGCTGGGAGCGGGGCCGGGCAGCCCGATCGTCCTGCCGACGATCATGATGTGGTCCAGCCACGCCTTGAAGACCGACGGCATCGCGTAGTTGTAGAGCGGTACGGCGAAGAGGTAGGCGTCGGCGCCCAAGAACTCCTCCACCAGCTCGTCCTGGAGCCGGGCGGCGGCCTTCTGTTCGGGGGTGTGCTCTTCGGCGGGGGTCGTACGGGCCAGGATGCCGGCCGCGTCCAGGTGGCCGACGGGGTCGAGCGCGAGGTCGCGGCGGACGACGCCGCCGGCCCAAGCGGCGGTGAAGGAATCGGCGACCCGGCGGGAGACGGAGGCGTCGCCGGAGGCCGAGGCGTCGATGCGCAGCAGGTAGGACATGGTGGTGACTCTTTCGCTGTGGTGCGGGTGTGCGGGTGTGGTGGTGGTCCGCCGGCCGGGTTCCGGCGCGCGGGTGCGGGCGGGCTCCGGTGAGGCCGTGTCGTCAGGGCGCGGGAGGCCGGGGGACCGCACAGCCGTCCGGGCCGCAGGCGGCCGCGCCCGCTCCGCCGAGGATCTGCAGCGGCCGGGGCTCGGGGTGCGCCGCCTCCCAGGCCTTGGTGATCGCGGCCAGGAGCTCGTCGATGCCGACGGCGCCGGGGATCGCGTACCTGCCGTCGAGGATGATGAACGGCGTCCCGCGTGCCCCCAGGCGCTCGGCTTCGCGCTGGTCGGCGTCCACCCGGGCCCGGTAGCGCCGGTCGCGCAGCGCCTCGGCGGCCTCCTCGCGGTCGAGGCCGGCCTCGGCGGCGAAGTCGAGGACCTGCTCCCGGGTCCACAGCTCGCGCGCCTGCCCGAAGTGGGCGCGGAACATCGCCGTCCACACCTCGCCGCCGCGCCCCCGGTCCGTGGCGAGGGCGAGGAGTTCGTGCGCGTAGTCGGTCGGCCCCAGCGTCCGCTCCAGCGCGCGGTACGGGTCCAGCCCCTCGTCCCGGGCGGCGCGCTCGATCGGCGCGAAGATCTGTTCGCGCCTGGACGCGGAGATCCCGTGCTTCTCCAGGAGCCGCCGCTGGGTGATGCCCTCGCGGGGCAGGTCGGGGTGGAGCTGGAACGAGCGGTGCACGATCCGCACCTCGCCGGCGTGCTCGAAACGCTCCAGCGCCAGCCGCAGCCGGTTGTCCGCCAATCCGCAGTACGGGCAGACGATGTCGGACCAGAAGTCGATCTGCATGGTGGGCCCCTCTCGAAACTCACTTTCTGTTCGTAGCCTCACTCTGCATTAGTGTGAGAAGCGATACAAAAGGCACATTGATGTGCGTGGGTCGTGGGAGAGGCGGCGGACGTGGGCACCGGCAGCGGGATGCGGCAGGGACGCACCAACGTGCGGGCGAGCGTGCGGCGCGTGCCCGGCCCGTGCGCGCACTGGGGTGACGGGGACGCGGACTTCATCCGCGAGATCCTCGACCTGGTCGGCGACAAGTGGAGCGTGCTGATCATCGGCACCCTCTCCGACGGACCCGTGCGCTACTCCGACCTCGCGCACGCCATCCCCGGCATCTCCCAGCGGATGCTCACGCTCACGCTCAAGCAGCTCCAGCGCAGCGGCCTGGTCGACCGGACCGCGTACGCCGAGGTGCCGCCGCGCGTCGAGTACTCCCTGACCGGGCTCGGCACCTCCCTGCTGTCCACCGTGCTGGAACTGGCGGCCTGGTCGGCCGAGCGGCATGCCGAGATCCGCCGCCACCAGCAGACGTACGACGCGGGGACCGGGTAGCGGGGGCGAGTTGACCTCACATCGCGGGACGCTCTAGCGTCCCGCCCCTGACCACCAAGCGCATCCGTTCGGGAGGGGCCTCGTGACCGAAGCAACGGCGATCGTCAACGCGAGGGTCTTCGACGGCACCCGGCTGCGGGACTGGACGTCGGTCCGGTTCGCCGACGGCATCATCACCGACTGTGCCACCGGTCCCACTGCCCAGAACGGCGACGAGGTGATCGACGCGGAGGGCGGCACCCTCCTGCCGGGGCTGATCGACTCGCACATCCACCTGGTGCCCGGCGCTCTGGCGCAGGGGCTCACCTTCGGTGTGACCACTGCACTGGACATGTTCAGCCAGGCCGACGCGATGGCCGTGGCCAAGCGACAGGCCGGCGTTCGGCCGGACGTCGCCGACGTGCGTTCCGCGGGGATCGGTGCCACTGCACCGGGCGGGCATCCCTCGGCGATGTACGCCCCGTTCCCGACCTTGACCGGCCCGGAGCAGGCCGAGCAGTTCGTCGCGGACCGCGTCGCCGAAGGCTCGGACTACGTGAAGATCTTCGGCCCTTCGGGCACGGCGGGTCCACGGACGACCCCGTCTTTGGACCTGGCCACGATCACCGCGTTGACCGAGGCGGCGCATCGTCGCGGACTCGTGGTCGTCGCGCACATCCACTCCGTGGCCGGGATGGGCGAGGTCGTGTCCGCGGGCATCGACGTCATCGCGCATGTGCCGGTGGACGGAGAAGTGGACGGAGCCCTGGCCGGGCGGATCGCCGAGGCCGGAATCGCGGTCGGCCCGACGCTGGCAACCATCGAGAACGTCCTGGGCGAACCGGGCGGAGCAGCTGTGGCCGGCGACCCGCGACTTGCCGCGGCACTTGGGGACGCACAGGCGCGGCGGCTGACCTCTGGGGCATCGGGGCGGCATGGGCGAGCGATGCCGCCCTATTCCCGCGCTGAGGAGAACGTCGGCCGCCTGGTCGATGCGGGCGTCACGCTCCTGGCCGGCACCGACGCCCCGAACCCGGGAACCGTGTTCGGGGCAAGTCTGCACCGGGAACTGGAGCTGCTCGGCCGCTGCGGCATGACGCCCGCTCAGGCGCTGAACGCCGCGACCGCCGCTCCGGCACGAGTGTTCAGCCTCGCCGACCGCGGGCAGGTCGCACCCGGTCGGCGCGCGGACCTCATGCTCGTGTCCGGCGACCCGTTGACCGACATCACCGCGACCCGGGCCATCGAACGGATCTGGCGGGCAGGCGTCCTGTGTGACCGACGCGCGTTCGTCGCCAACGCGGCCGAGGCGGAAGAACTCGACGCCTTCGACGCCCGGGTCGCCAAGGTCGTGGCGGCCGTCCGTGATCGCCGGTACGGCTTCGATCCGAACAAGGCCGGCTGATCCGTCACGAGCATCTGCCACTGCCCGCGCCGCGGTGGCCCGGGTAGGGTGCACGGTCGTGGAACGGATCTTGGTGGTGGGCGCCACGGGCGCGGGCAAGTCCACGCTCGCCCGTGCGGTGAGCGGTCGACTGGGCCTGCCGTACCACGAGATGGACGCGCTGTACTTCAACGGCCCCGGCTGGGCGGTGAACGGCGCGTTCACCGAGGACGTGGCGGGGTTCGCCGCCGGGCCCCGCTGGGTGGTCGACTCCCTCGGCTACCCGGACGTTCGTGACCTGCTGTGGGGGCGGGCCGACACCGTGGTGTGGCTGGACTATCCCAGGCGCGTCGTTATGCCGCGCGTCCTGCGCCGGTCCGTGCGGCGCACCGTCACGCGCGAGGCGGTCTTCGGGGGCAACAGGGAAACCCTCACCGGCTGGCTGAGCCGGGAGCATCCTGCCTGGTGGTCCTGGTCCCAGCACGCGGGCCGTCGCCTCGAGATCGGGCGCCGTGTCGGCGATCCCCGCTTCGCTCCGCTGGACACCCTCCGCTTCGGCCACCCCGACGAGACCGCGGCCTGGCTGGCATCCCTCTGAGCCCGGTGAGGACCGCAGCGGGCGAGACGCCCTCCGGGACGCTTACTTTATTGATCAATCCAGAATCATGCTAGGCTTCCCGACATGGGACGGATCAGGGAGTTCGACGTCGACCGGGCGGTCGACCGCGCGATGGACCTGTTCTGGCGTCGCGGCTACGCCGAGACCTCCCTGCAGGACCTCCTCGACGAGCTGTCGATCGGAAGCGGCAGCTTCTACGCGGCTTTCGGCTCGAAGGAACAGCTCTACCTCCGCGCCCTCGAGCGTTACTCCGCCCTCCAGGCGGACGACCTCGTGAAGATCCTCGAGCACGCGACCGAGATCCGGCCGGCGGTGCGACAGGTCCTCGTCGCCATGATCGAGGCGGACCTGACCGATCCGTCGCGGGGTTGCCTCGTCGTCAACGCCGCCACCGAGTGCGGCGGCCGGCCCCCGGCGGCCGAACGCGTCGTCGCGGCGATGCGGCAGGTCGAGTCGTCCCTGGCGGGAGCCCTGGCGCGGGCCAGGTCGCGGGGTGAGCTGGCGCCGGACAAGAACCCGGTCGAGCTGGCCCGCTTCCTGACCACCTTCGTCCAGGGCCTGCGGGTCGTCGGCCGGGCGCGTCTTGGGCGGTCCTTCGTCGAGGACGCCCTCGCGGTGGCGATGCGCGCCCTGGGCTGACCGTGGGCGGGCTCCGGCGCACACCGTGTGGGCCGGGCTTCCGCTTGGCGTAATTCTGTATTGATCACTCCACAAAGGATTCCTCATGGAACTGCACCTCAAGAACAAGGTCGCCGTCGTCACCGGAGCCAGCAAGGGCATCGGCCTGGCCGTCGTCGAGGCGATGGCCCGCGAAGGTGTCCGCGTCGTCGCCGGCAGCCGCAGCTCGACGCCCGAACTCGACGCTCTGGCGACCGCCTACGACGTCACCATCGTGCCCGTCGACCTGGCGACACCGGAGGGGGCGCAGACCCTGGTCCGCCGCGCGGCGGAGCGCCACCAGCGGATCGACATCCTCGTCAACAACGTCGGCGCCGCCGAACCGCGCGCCGGGTTCCTCGAGGTCACCGACGCCGAATGGCAGCGGATCTTCGACCTGACCTTCTTCAGCGCCGTCCGCGCCAGCCGCGCCGCGCTCCCGCACCTGGCCGAGGCCGAAGGCGCGGCCATCGTCAACATCAGCTCCATCAACGCCCGCACGCCCTTCCCGATGGTCGTGGACTACTCGGCCGCCAAGGCCGCGCTGACCAACCTGAGCAAGTCGCTGTCCGAAGAGTTCGCGCCGAAGGGCATCCGCGTCAACGCGATCTCCCCCGGCCCGGTCCGCACCCCGTTCTGGACGGCCCCGGGCGCCTTCGCGGACGCCACCGCCGCGGCCGCCGGCACCACGGCGCAGGAGGCCCTGGACGTCGTGGTCCCCCAGAGCATGGGCATCACCTCGGGCCGGATCACCGAGCCGCAGGAGGTGGCCGACCTCACCGTCTTCCTGGCCTCGCCGGTGGCGGGCAACATCAACGGGGCCGAGGTGCTGATCGACGGCGGCCAGATCAAGACGCTCTGAACCCGGAGCGCGGCCCGTCCCGCCCGGGTCGTCGGTGCGAGACCGCGACAAGCGACCAACCTGAGAAACCGTTGTCGAGTGAGTGGAGATGCATGTGACCGTCGACGAATCGATCACCCCCGAGCCGATCCTTCAGCTGGGTCTGGGATTCATGGCCTCGAAGACACTGCTGAGCGCGGTGGAGCTGGAGATATTCACCGTCCTGGCCCGGGGCGGTCGCGATCACGCGTCCCTCGCCGCCGAAGTGGGCCTCCACCCCAGGTCCTCCGCGGACTTCCTCGACGCCCTCGTGTCGCTGGGCCTGCTGGACCGTGACGACGACGGTGTCTACCGCAACAGCCCCGCGTCCGAGGTCTTCCTGGACCAGGCCAAGCCCTCCTACATCGGCGGCATCCTGGAGATGGCCAACGCCCGTCTCTTCGGCTTCTGGAACAACCTCACCGATGCCCTGCGAACCGGCACCCAGCAGAACGAAGTCACGCACACCGGAGCCCCCTTCTTCGCGACGCTGAGCCAAGACCCCGTCGCGTGGCGCAACTTCCTCAACGGCATGAACGGTGTCAGCACACCCCTCGCCGGGGCACTCGCCGCCGACTTCGACTGGACCGGCCGCCGGCACGTGGTCGACCTCGGCGGCGCTCTGGGAGCCGTACCCGCGGCAGTGCTGCGATCCCGCCCCGAGATGACCGGAACCGTCTTCGAACTTCCCCCGGTGCGCCCGGTCTTCGAGGAATTCGCCGCCGCGCACGGCCTGACCGACCGCCTCTCCTTCCACAGCGGCGACTTCTTCTCCGACCCCCTTCCCCAGGCCGACGTCTACGTCATGGGGCAGATCCTCCACGACTGGAACCTCGAACAGCGGCAGTTCCTGCTCCGCAAGGCCTACGACGCCCTGCCCGAAGGCGGCACGCTCATCGTCTACGACGCCATGATCGACGACGACCGACGGCACAACACCTACGGCTTCATGGTGTCGCTGAACATGCTCATCGACACGGAAGCCGGCTCCGAGTACACCGTCGCCGATGCGACCGGTTGGCTGGCGGCGGCAGGCTTCTCCAGGACGGAGGCCCGTCCCCTCATCGGCGGCTACACGGCCATCTACGCCACCAAGTGAGCTGACGCCGGGTCTGTCCCGGCGTCAGCTCACCGACCCACTCCATCCCTTCCCAGCGGCGATGTGCACGGCACCCTGGTGCAGGTCGAGGCTGTGGGGTCCGGTCGGCGGCACGGATTGGGCGAGTACGCCCGGGCCATGGAAGGCAGCGGTGCGAAGGCGGAAGGCATGCGGGCCGGTGCAGCCGACGGTGCGGAGTCGCCACGGTGCCGAGGGGTCGTCCTCGTCCGTGCAGGGCGGCAGGGCGAGTTGCAGCCGTGCGGTGGCCGGACGCTCCGATCCGTACTCGGTGTGAGCCCCCCGGCCACCGCGTCGGCCCTCAGGGGGACGCGCCGTCGCGGCCCAGGTACCGGCGAAGCAGGCGCCCGGCCAGCGCTGTCGTGCGGGGCCGGTCGGGGATGCTCAGGGCGGGGCCGGCCGTGCCCATCAACGCCTCGGCGAGCAGCGGTCCGATCCCGGAGAAGGGTCCGGGCAGGCGCTCCGCGAAGATCTGACGGGAGGCGGCCCACAGCGCCAGGCCGTCGGGCGTCTCCCGGAAGAAGCGCTGCTCGTAGGCGTCCTGGGCGTCGGCGAGCTCGCGGTACGTCGCGGGGATCGGCCGGATGCCCAGCCGGTGCCCGACCAGCGTGTAGAAGGCGTGGGCGGACTCCTCCTCGGCCGCCGTGGGGCGGCGCGGTCCGTAGGCGGCCATGAACCGCAGCGGGTGGACGCAGAACAGACCGAGCACGTAAACGAAGGCGTCTTTGTCGACGGGCAGTTCGCGGTGGACGCGGCGCAGGCGCTCCAGGACCTGGGCGGACACCTCGCCGTCGGGTCCTTCCTCGATCAGCTGGAAGAGGGCGGCCCCGGTGGCCTTGGCGCGCACCATCGGCTGCCCGGTGATCCTGCCCGTGGACATCAGCACGCACGCGATGGACGGCACGGCGAAGCACCGGTAGAAGGCCAGGTTCAGACCGAGCTTCCAGGCCCGCGGGAACGCGCGGGTGAGAGCCTGGTACTCACTCCAGGCGGCCTCGCCGGCAGCCTGGGTGCTGTGCGGGCCGGAATCCCTCACCTCTTCCGGGTCCTCCGCCACTCCACTTCCTCGGCGGGGACCGGTGCCTGGATCTTGTACACGTCGCCGACCCGCAGATTGTCGGGCGTGCCGTACTCGCCGTAGGTGCCGATGACCGAGACGGCCACGTGGGAACCGGGCTGCCAGAAAGTACGGAAGTACGGGGCGTTCGCAGGGATTTCGGGGATCTCCAGCAGGGGGACACCACGCCGGTCCAGCAGGCGTCGGAGCTTGTCGAAGCGAAGCCTGGGAGTGAACCTGCCGTATCTGGCGCGCATTTCGGCGTTGACCAGCGTGCGATCGCGGAACGCCAGTCGGTGCACGTGCAAGCTGAAGTGGTGCCCCGACCAGGGTTCGCCAGCGGCATCCCGGTTCCAGTAGAACTCGACGAGACCGTAGTCACGGCAGATGCTGAGGGAGCCGAAGGCGTTCTCGGCGAAATCCGGGCCGAGGACCTCGGTCACGCGGTCGGGAGAATCCGCGGGGCCCACGCCGAGCACGGTGCCTGTGGTGATGACGTCCATGTAGAACGCCAGGGAGTACGGCGTCACAGGCTGATCCCCGATGTGGTGTGTCCGGCGCGACGTGGGGAGACCCTACTCCACCACGGCCGCCGCACCACCAGGGGCCGGAAGTGACGAACGGGTCCTCGCCGCGATGGAGCGGCGGGGACCCGCGGATGGCGATGAGACCTCGACAGGTCAGCGGGTGGTACCGCCGGCCTGGAGAAGACGCATTGCGTGTGGGGTGGCGTCCGCGCCGTCAGCTGCGGGAGCCACCGTCAGTCACCGTAGTCGCCGCCGTCGTCACCGTCGTCGCCCCCGCCGTCGTCGTCACCGCCGCCGTCGTCGGCGACCACGGAGACCGTGCTCTGAGGGTGGTCGGCTGCGACGGCGGCGGACGTCGAGCCGGCCGTTCCGGCCAGTGCGGCGGCGGCAGCCACGGTGGCGATCAGTGTCTTGCGCCTCATGATGGCGTGTCCTTCCGTGCATGTCGGTAGTTGCCACGGTCGCCCGGCGCGAGAGCAACGCTGAGGTACTGAAGAGACCATCAATACCGCCCGGAACGAGCCGGCACACCGGCCCCCGGCCTACGAGGGCCACCGGGCTCCCGTGGATGGATCGGCCACGGCCCATCGCGGGCAGCGGCCTGCAGCCACAGCCCCGTCCCGAGGGCCCATTCGGCACGTGCGGAAACGGGGCCTATCTCCAGAGTGCGCCCATGTCGGCCGAGATTCATCCCGGCACCGGTCTCCGGGCCGGAGCACCGGCTACCGCTTCCACCTATCGTCAGCCACCACGCCGGGAGTTGAGGCGGGCGGCCTGGCGCGTCAGATGGTCGCGCTCGGCGAGGTTGGGTGCCTTGCGGGCCGCCTCGGCGTAAAGCCGTGCCGCCGTCGTCAGGTCGCCGTCACGCTCGTGGAGGTAGGCCGCCACCGCGGTGTACCGGGGAAGCGAGTCGTCCAGCGCCGCGAGCGCCGCCAGCCCGGCGCGCGGTCCGTCGGCCTCGCCGACGGCGACCGCGCGGTTGAGGCGGACGACCGGGCTGTCGGTCAGGAGTGTCAGCTCGTCGTACCACTCGACGATCTGCACCCAGTCGGTCTCCTCGGCGGTGGGCGCGTCGGCGTGCAGTGCCGCGATGGCGGCCTGCGCCTGGAACTCGCCGAGCCGGTCGCGGGCGAGCGCCGCCTGCAGGATCCCGACGCCCTCGGCGATGGCCCCGGTGTCCCACTGGCCGCGGTCCTGTTCGGCGAGCGGCACCAGGCTGCCGTCGGGCGCGGTCCGGGCGGCCCGCCGGGCGTGGTGGAGCAGCATGAGGGCGAGCAGCCCCGCCACCTCGGGGTGGTCGATCGCGGCCGCGAGCTGCCGGGTGAGGCGGATGGCCTCGGCGGCGAGGTCGACGTCGCCGGAGTAGCCCTCGTTGAAGACCAGGTAGAGGACGCGCAGCACGGTGGCGACGTCGCCGGGCTGGTCGAACCGCACGCCGGAGACGGTGCGTTTGGCCCGGCTGATGCGCTGCGCCATGGTCGCCTCGGGCACCAGATACGCCCGGGCGATCTGGCGGGTCGTCAGCCCGCCCACGGCGCGCAGCGTGAGCGCGACCGCGGACGAGGGCGTCAGTGACGGGTGGGCGCACAGGAAGTACAGCTGGAGCGTGTCGTCGGCCGCGGGCGTGGGCCCGGGGTCCGGTTCCCGGTCGACGAGGTCCTCGCGGCGGCGGCGGGCGGTGTCCGCCCGCGTCGCGTCCAGGAACCGGCGCCAGGCCACGGTGACCAGCCAGCCCTTGGGGTCCCTGGGCGGGTCGGCCGGCCAGACGCGGACGGCCTCGACCAGCGCGTCCTGGACGGCGTCCTCGGCCGCCGCGAAGTCGGCTCCGCGGCGGACGAGGATGGCGAGGACGCCCGGCGTGAGGCTGCGGAGCCGTGCCTCGTCGATGGGGGTGGTCATTCGGTGATGGTGGGCGGGGCGGCGAGGAAGGGGCGGAGTTCGAGCCATTCGTGGATGGGCCTGCCGCCGGCGCCGGGGGCGGCGGAGAGTTCTCCGGCGAGTTCGACGGCACGGTCGTAGGTGTCGACGTCGATGACCATCCAGCCGGCGATGAGGTCCTTGGTCTCGGCGAAGGGGCCGTCGGTGACGGGCGGGCGGCCTTCGCCGTCGTAGCGGACCCAGGTGCCTTCGGGGGCGAGGGCCTGGCCGTCGACGAACTCGCCGGTCTTCTCCAGGCGGGCGGCGAAGTCCTGCATGTACCGGACGTGGTCGGAGATCTCCTGGGGCGTCCACTGGTCCATGCACACGTCGTTCACGGCGGCCGGTGCGCCGCGGTAGTGCTTGAGGAGCAGGTACTTGGCCATCGTGGTTCTCCCTGGTGCCGGTGCGACCCATTGTGGTCGCCTTCACCCCGGGGACGGAGCCGGCCACGGGTTCTCGACATGACCGCCCAAGATTTTTCCGGGGCTCGTCGACAGGCTTCGGTGTGCCCTGCTGACGACCGCTGCGGGTACAACGGTCACAGGACGAAATGCCGGCGCAGCCGCTCGTGTGCGGCCCGCTCGGCGTCGGTGAACCTGGCACGTCCTGCCTCGGTCAGGGTCACTTCGATCGTTCTGCGATCTCCGGGCCCACGACTGCGTTCGACGAGTCCTGCCGCCTCCAGGCCTGTGAGGAGGGAGGCGATCCGGGTCCGCGTCTCGCGCAGGAGCGCCGTCAGCCGCGTCAGGGGCACGGGCCGGCCCTCCGCTTCCGCGAGGGCCCCGAGAATGAGGTAGTCGTGGAGCGACAGGCCGTGCGTCCCCCGCAGTTCGCCGTGCAGGAGACCCAGGCTCCACAGGATGGGCGGAGGTTGCCGTGTGGCGGTGGCCGGATGGCGGTCGGTCATGCTTCTTCCCCGGGGTGGGTTCACCGGCCGCGAGTTCGCGGCACTACACACATAACGGGGCTTCCCCACGCAGCTGATGGCGGAACGGGGGACAAGAAGCCCTCGGATCAGGACACCGCGTCGTCCGTGCGCGCTCCGTGACGCGGCGACGGGCGGCCCGCGGGCGGCCGCCGGGCCGATGTCCTGATGTGAGGCCGCCGTGGCACGCAGGACCGTCCGTTCCCGTGCCCTCCCGGATCTACCGTCGTCAAGGCGATGGGGCCGCACAGGTCGGTCCGAGCGGCGGGTGCATCCGCCGACGGCACAGCGGCATCGATGAGGAGCAGCGGCATGAGCCTGCTGGCAGGGATCAACCGGCCCGCGGACCTGAGGGGCCTGAGCCATCCGGAACTGGTCAGGCTCGCCGGGGAGATCCGCGAGTTCCTGATCCGGCACGTCGCGGCCACGGGCGGCCATCTGGGGCCCAACCTCGGCGTGGTGGAGCTGACGCTGGCACTGCACCGGGTCTTCGACTCCCCGCGTGACCGGCTGCTGTGGGACGTCGGGCACCAGGCGTACGTCCACAAGATCGTGACGGGGCGGGCCGGTGAGTTCACCGGCCTGCGGCAGCGCGGCGGCCTGTCGGGGTACCCCAGCCGGGAGGAGTCCGCGCACGACCACATCGAGCACTCCCACGCGTCGGCGGCCCTGTCGTACGCCGACGGCATGGCCAAGGCCGGACAGCTCGCGGGACGGGCGGACCGGCACATCGTCGCCGTCGTCGGCGACGGAGCGCTCACCGGCGGGCTGGCCTGGGAGGCCCTGAACAACATCGCGGAGGCCCCCGACCGGCCCGTGGTGATCGTCGTCAACGACAACGGCCGTTCGTACGCACCGACCGTGGGCGGACTCGCGCGGCACCTGGCGGCCCTGCGCACCCACGCCGGCTACGAGCGTCTGGCGGGCTGGGGCAAACAGGCCCTCGGCGGTGCCGGGACGCCCGGGCGGGCGCTGCACCGCACCCTGCACGCCGCCAAGGAGGGCATCAAGGAGGGGCTGCGGGCGGGCCTCGCAGACGGCTCCACCGACGCCGTGACGCCGCACTCGCTCTTTGGCGCGCTGGGCCTGCACTACCTCGGCCCGGTCGACGGCCACGACATCCCCGCCCTGGAAGCGGCCCTGGAGCGGGCCAAGGCCCATGGCGCGCCCGTCGTTGTCCACTGCATCACGCGCAAAGGGCTCGGATACGCGCCCGCCGAGGAGGACGAGGAGGACCATCTGCACGGCATCGGTGCCATCGACCCGCAGACGGGGCGTCCCCTGCGGCCCGCCGTTCCGACCTGGTCGGCGGTGTTCGGCCGGGAAATGGTGGAGCTGGCGGACGCGCACCCGGACCTCGTGGCGATCACCGCGGCCATGCCCGGCTCGGTCGGTCTGAACGACTTCGCCGCACGCTATCCGGCACGGTTCTTCGACGTCGGTATCGCCGAGCAGCACGCGGTCGCCTCGGCCGCCGGGATGGCCATGGCGGGACTGCACCCGGTGATCGCCCTCTACGGCACCTTCTTGAACCGCGCACTCGACCAGGTGCTGATGGACCTCGCCCTGCACCGTCTCGGTGCGACCCTCGTACTCGACCGGTCCGGGGTCACCGGTGACGACGGACCCAGCCACAACGGGCTGTGGGACCTGGCGATGCTCCAGGCCGTTCCCGGCCTGCGGATCGCGGCTCCCCGTGACGCGCACACGCTGCGGCAGCAGTTGCGGCAGGCCGTCGCGATCACGGACGCGCCGACGGTCCTGCGCTACCCGCGGGGCGCGGTCGGGCCGGAGATCCCGGCGGCCGGTCGCGTCGGTGCGGTCGACGTCCTGCGTGAGGCGGCCCCCGGTTCCGGCGGCGTCCTGCTGATCGCCGTCGGGACGATGGTCCCGGTCGCCCTCGAAGCGGCGGGGCTCTGCGCCGAGCGTGGTGTGGAGGTCACGGTGGTGGACCCGCTGTGGGTCAAGCCGCTGCCCGGAGAGCTGCCCGCCCTCGCCGCCGAGCACGCCCTGGTCGTCACGGTCGAGGACGGCCTGCGTACCGGGGGAGTGGGCACCGCGGTGGGCCAGGCCCTGCAGGAGGCCGGCATCCGCACCCCGGTGCGTGCCCTGGGGGTGGCCGACGGGTTTCCCCGGCAGGCCACGCGCGCCGAGATCCTCGCGGAAGCGGGACTGACCGCACAGGCCGTCGCGGAGAGTGTCATGGAGGCCCTGGCGCGGGCTGCCGTCACCGTGCCCGAAAGACGACGAAATGCACATACCAGTAAAATGCTGCTACCGCGTCAGCGGCCGGAGGATGCGTGATGGCCAAGAGCATCTGCCGCAGGACCGATGAGACGGCGCCTTCCGGGCGCCGCGCGGCCCTCTCCGCCGCGGTGGGCGACCTCAACGCCGGTGCGCTCGCGTTCGTCATGGGCACCGGCATCGTCTCCACCGCCCTGTACGTCAACGGCGCCGGCACCGCCTCCGCCGTACTGCTGTGGGTGGCACTGGCCGGGTTCGCGGTACTGCTGCCCGCCTACGGCTGGCGGCTGCTGCGGCAGCGCGAGCGGTTCGTCGCGGATTTCCTGGGGCCGCGCGCCTTCGCGTTCCTCACCGTCGCCATCTCCGCCAACGTGCTGGCCGCGCGCCTCGCGCCGGACGGCCACACCGCGGTCGCATGGGCGTTCCTGGCGTTCGGGGTACTGGGGTGGGTGGTGCTGGACTACGGCATTCCGCTCGCGCTCATCACCACCCTGAAACGGGGCCCCTCGTTCGACCAGGTGAACGGCACCTGGTTCCTGTGGGCGGTGGGATCGGAGTCGGTGGCGGTCGCGGCGGCCGCGCTGGCCCGGGTGACCCCCGGCAACGTCCTGCCGGTGCTGGCGGTGGTGTGCTGGGCCGTCGGCCTGGTGCAGTACCTGCTGACCGCCGCCATCGTCCTGGCCAGGCTGCTGGCCCGGCCGGTCCGTCCGGAAGGCCTCATGACGTCCGTCTGGATCTTCATGGGGGCGGCGGCGATCGCCGTCCTTGCCGCAGTGCGGTTGATGGCACTCCCCGTGGGCAGCACCATGCTGTCGCGCCCGCTCCTCGTCGGGTCGTCCGTCGTCCTGTGGTCGTTCTCCAGCTGGCTCATCCCCCTTCTGCTGGCCCTGGGCGTATGGCGGCACGCGCTGCGCCGCATTCCGCTGCGCTACGAGCTCGGCTGGTGGAACCTCGTCTTCCCGGTCGGCATGTACGCGGTCACCACGCACGAGCTGGGACGCGCGACCGGAACGTCGTGGATGACGAGCATGGGCCGCTGGGAGGTCTGGATCGCCGCGGCGTTCTGGGCCGTGGTGTTCGCCGCCATGGCGGCCGCCAAGCTACGGCCCCGCCGCCCGGTTCCCGCGACGCTGCCGTAGGCGTGCAGCCGACAGCCGGACCCGGCCGGCCGAAGACGCCCGCGCTCAGGTTCCGGGCCTGACCGCGCGCGTCCGGCCTTTCCGGTCGGGCTACCCGCCCCACACCCAGGTGACCCGCTCGTACAGCGGCTCGAAGCCGGCGCGCTTCATGTTGTGCAGGGACGTGTTGTGGTCGCGGGGGCCCTCCGCCCCGGTCTCGGCGACGAGCCATCGGCAGCCTGCTTCGTGGGCCGCCTGGGCGCGGGCGGTGAGCAGTGCCGACTGGGCGCCGCGGCCGCGCCATTCCGGCAGCGTCGCTCCGCCGAACATGTCGGCACAGTCACCGTTCACGAAGATGCTGCCGACCGCGACGATGCGTTCACCCTCCCAGACGGCGTACTGCCGCCAGTTCGGCCTGCCCACGCATGCCGCGGCCATGTCGATCATGGCCGGCGTGGCGAAGCCGAAGGTCGTCATCATCACGGTGGCCCACTCGCGTGCCTGGTCACGCTCGACGAGGCCGACGCGCAGGTCCGGGTCGAGCGCGGCGACACCGTCGGTCCCGGCCAGTACGGTCGCGACGTCACAGCCGAGCTTGGCGAAACGGGTGCCCTCGGTGAGGTTCCACTTCTGCGCGGTCGAGGCCCAATCCGACGGCAGCACTGACGGCGCGATCATGAACGAGCCCTGGGGCACGCCCTGAGCGCGGTAGAAGTCGCACACCTGCTCCACGATGTCCGCCGTGACCGGCTCGGCAGGCCCGAACCCCCCGGCCCGGTTGAAGAAGCGGCTCGGGTCCTCGCGAACCGCGAGCGCCCGCGCGGAGCCGAACTGCCGCGCGCCGACGCCCAGGGCGCTGAGCACGTCGGCCGGCGCGCCTGTCACGAAGTCGGTATATGCCTTGATCTCGGTCTCTTCGGCCAGGCCGGTCGGCACGGTGGTGCTCACGCTTGGTTCCCCTTGTCGGTGGTGGTGACGAAGTCGAGCACGGCGGCGACGAACCGCTCGGTCTCCTCGATGTGCCCGAAGTGGCCGCTCGCGGTCAGCTCGCACAGCCGCGCGTCCGGCATGCCGGCGTGGATCTCGTAGGCGAAGCGGGGCGGGCAGATGAAGTCGTGGGTGCCGACGATCACCAGGGCCGGCGCCTGGATCGTGCCGAGCCGGTCCCGTACGTCCCAGTCGGCCGGGAGCCGATTCGGGTCATGGGTCGCCCGCAAGGTGGGCGTGCCCACCTGCGCGACCGTCGCGCGGTAGTCGGCGAAGTAGGCGGGCAGGAGGGTGCCGAGGTAGCGCTCCTTCGACGCGTCGTCGACGACCCCCAGCGTCCCCGACAGCCGGGCCTCCCACACCCGCCCCGCCTCGGCCGCCTCGGGCCGGTCCGGCCAGCGCTGGACGAACACGGCCATCTCCTTGGACGCCGCCTCCATCAGTTCCGGCCCGTACACGGCCGCGGTGTCGTACAGGATCAGCCCGTCGAGGCGGTCGGGGTGCTCGAGGCCGAACTGCAGCGCGACGAAACCGCCGTGCGAGTGGCCGAGGACGTAGGCGGTCGGCGCCCCGAGGTCGTCGAGTACGGCCGCGGCGAAGCGCGCGTAGCGGGACGTGGAGTAGTCCCCGTCCGGCAGCAGGTCGCTGTCGCCCGATCCGACGGGGTCCAGGTAGACCATGGTCAGATGCGGTTCCAGTGCGGGTACGCGCAGGTACTCAGGGTGCACACCGGGGCCTCCGGAGTGCACGAGGCACACCGGCCCGTCACCCGCGACCCGGTAGACCTGGCGCACGCCGTCGACCACGACGGTGCGCACCTCGGCAGCACGCTCGCCGTGCTCCGCCTCGTGATGGATAGCTTTCATACCCACACGATGCGGTGGACCCCGGAAAGGTTCGATCAGCCTTCAAGATTGTTTGCGAGGCCGGCCCGGCGGCGGCGCGGGTGGTACAGGCGCAGCCTGTCGTCACCCTTCCGGTCCAGGTGATGCACCCAGACCACGCTGGGCGGGCAGTGGAACGGGTCCTCCGGCGGGCTGATGATGGCCGCCTCCCAGATGACCACCTCGCGACCGGCCACCACGTTCAGCAGCTTCTGGCGGACGCCGTCGGAAACGTCGCGGGCGAAGGAGAACCCCAGGTAGGCGAGGTCCGTGTGCTTGCCGGTCGGCCACGTCACCTCCAGCCGGGGTGACCGCCACTCCGTCCACGCCGAGGCGAGCTCGCCGCGGTGGCCCGCCAGCATGGTCTCCTCGGCCAGACGGCGGTGCCGCGCGGTGCGTGAGGTGGCGTCGTCGTGGACCTGGTCGCCCATGCTCACCAGGGCACCGGCCAGCTTCGTACGCGCTTGGCTGAGCCTGCTGCGCACGGTGCCGACGGGGGTGCCGCACAGCAGCGCGATCTCCTCGTAGGAGGTGACGTCCGTGAAGTAGCGCAGCATGGTCACCAACCGCAGCGCGGGTGACAGCTTCTCCAGCGCACTCCAGATCCAGTCCTGCAGCACGTGCTCGTCCAGCACGTCCGCCGGATCGGGCGGGCCGCCCGAGCGGTCCATGGCGACGAACCCCTCGAGCTCGGCCACCGGCACCGCCGACTTCTTGCGCAGCTGGGCACGGCAGACGTTGCGGACCACCATGCGCAGCCACGGGCCGACGGCGTCCGGATCCCGCAGATCCCCGATGCGCCGCAGCGCGATGAGCGCCGCCTCCTGCACCGCGTCCTCGACATCCGGGCTGTGACCCAGCATGGCGAGGGCGACTCCGTGCATGGTCGCCTGATGCCTGGCGAGCAGCAGCCCCAGGGAACCCGCATCGCCTGCCTGAGCGGCCCGCACCAGCTCGAAGTCCGGCGGCGCCCCGCTCAAGATCAGATCACTCATATCGTAACCATTGAAGCAGAACGACCTCGCGCCTCGGATTCGTCGCCCGCGTCTCACAGTGTCCCGCTCGACCACGGCGGGAGCCTTCTCGCACTTGGACTGCCCGGGCGTCCGCATCAGCGCCGGGGGAGGAGGCGAGCCCCCATCCGCGCCGCCACCGCCCTGCGCAAGGATCAGCTGCCCGGGATGCTGTCAGGGGAGGCGGTCGTTGGGTGCGTGGCATGTGGCGTGGATACCCGATCCGAAAGGATGGGGGGACGCGCCCAGCGGAGGGTGCGCTGGAAGTACCGGACTTGCCGGAAGCGGTGGCTCGGATCGGGTTGCGGCCAGGTGATCCGGTCTTCAGTAGGCCGGACGGCATGGTCGATGCCGATCTACTGCATCCGGTTTCAGGTGAACCCTGGCCTGGCGTATCGCCCGCCGGCCAGGCGACCTGATCGCGCTCGCGATCCAGTACGGCCACAACTGATCATCGGTGGCCGTGACCGCGTTTGGCACCCGTGAGCGCTGGTCATCATCGAATGCCCTTCCACGGTTCTGGGCGGCCCGGGAGGGCCCTCGCGCGTTAGGGGACTCTGCATGGTCAGCCTGGTGGTCACGGTCATCGAGGATGTCCAGGTCGGAGCGGCCTTGAAGAGACCCCGGCTCAGCCGGCTATCTCGACCCCGACGAACCGCCGTTGACCGTGGCTGACCGCCCGATGTGGCACGGCTGTGGCTCGCCGTCCCTCCTGTCAGACCCGTCAAGCGCCTGGGCCTACCTGCCTTGCACGACCTGGGTGTCACCAGTCGCCTCGGAAGCGGCGGTACTCGTCGTTCATCAGGTCCCAGAAGGACTGGTATCGGACTGCGCCGGGCAGCCAATGGGCGACGAACCAGGCTTCCCACTCGCCGTCTGCCGTGACCACGCATGGGTTGAGGAGGTAGACCTCGGTGGCCTCGGGCGTGTGGCTGATCTTCAGGGTATGCGGCACGTACTCGGTGCGTATCGAGACCGGGTCCTGGGCCTCGCCGTAGACGAAGTACTCCTCGTCATCGACCCGTGCGCCGTTGGCCCCGTCTGCCTCGCTCCAGATCGCCACCAGTTCGGGGTCGAGGTCCCGGGTCCAGCCGACCTCTTGGGCCGACAGGATCCGCTCGATGTCGGAGGTCGTGTTGAGCCAGCCGTCACTGGTCAGCAAGAACTGCCGGTAGCTCGCCGGCAGTACGGTGCGCAGGCGGTCCTCAAGCGCGCCGACCTCCTCGACGCCGGCACCCGCCCGACCCAACCAACGGGCCCGGCGCACTTCCTCGGAAAACGGCTCGGCCCGTTCCTGTTCGTGCAACACCGGATCGAGCCACTCATCACTCCAGCGCTGTAGCAACTCCCGCCACGCGTAGGACTGCCCACCATCTTGGCCTCGTACGTCGCTCACAGCGGAAGGCTAGAGGGCAGTGACGCCAAACCTTGCGCGGCCACTTCAAGCAGGTGGGCTGATACCTGCTTTAGGAGTTCGTTCACAGCTACGCGCGCGCTGCCGCGCTGCAACTACGAGGGCACAAGGTAGGCCCCCTGCAACCGCTAGGGTCCACGTGTGTACGGCGCTGTTGCCGTCACCTTCTGCCGTCAGGAGCCGCAGAGCACCCGTATCCCGTTCGGGCCAGCCTAGATCCGGTCAGCCGCTGGGTATCGGAGCCAGGCCCTCGATGAACTGGGTGCTCTTCAGAAATTCCGGAGTCAGCCGGATCCCGGTGACGCGCTCGGCGAGAGCGAAGGTGGCAGCGGTGACCACGTCCAGGTCATCTGGGCTTCCTTCCTCCGTGGCGAAGCCCACCTCGCGCATGGCTGTCACCAAGCTCTCGGGGTCGCTGCCGTCTCGGTGGTAGGGAAACAGCGGCTCGAAGTGCAGCCTTGGCTTGCCGTTCTCGAACCAGTTGAAATGATCGACCGCGTTGACATTCCGAAAGTGGGACACGACCGTGCGCCCGGCTGACAGGTGCGACAGTGCTCCGTCGAGCGTCCCGATGTAGCCGTTGGGTTCCACCATCACCGTCCAGCCGTGGAGGGGCGCCACTCCGAGGTAACCATGGGTGCCCTCGTGTACCTGGGCCGTTTCGTAGGCGTGCTCGTCCAGCGTTGCCACTCCAATGCCGTGCCCTCGCACCTCGGCCTTGAGTACTTGGAGCACCTCCGCTGGCGTGATCCCGCGCACCAGCGTGATGCAGTACGCCTCGGCAAGGCGGGCAAAGTCCGCTTCGAACCAGTGGTAATCGTCGGCGGTGGCATTCGTCATGGCGCAAGCGTCCCACCCTCCGATCCGGTGGCATCCATCCTGGCCGACCCCCGTGGCACGTGGCACGGCTGTGGCATGGACCAATCTCCGACTATCCACTGCGAGCCGACTCTGATGCCTGTCCGGCATGGTGGAGCAATAGTCACGACTTATAGGTGAGCTGTGTAGCTTGGGTCGTTGCCTGGCTCCCTGGACTGGGTGATGCTGGTCCGACTGGTGTTGGAACCCAGCGTGTCCCGCCTCAGTCCTTGACCGGTTCCCATTGAATGGGCTCAGCTCCGCGCAGGTAGAGCATGTACCCCGCATCCTCCATGTCCACATCCTCCACGTTCACGTCCCACCTCTCCGGTGGGACGACGTAGAGTCCTGCGGTGGGTGCGGGAGCCCAGCCGAGGTTGCGTGGAGGGTCGTACTCCTCGTAGTGCCCCACGTAGAGTCGGGTCGGCGGGATGGACACGGCACAGAGGCCAGCACCGCCGGCACGACGTGGAGTCGGAAGACTGGGAGCTCAATGCCGTGGTCTGTCACGTCGCGAGCCTACTGACCTGCTGTACGACCAAGAGGTGGAGGTTCTTGCGGAGTTCGAAGGCCGTGACCTCGGAGCGGTACTCCTCCTACTCCTGCTGCTTGTTGCGTAGGAAGCGATTCGGGCTTCTGTCGACCTGAGGTCACCTGGGCAAGCAGCCCTGTGGCCTGCGGTTAGTGTGCCAATGGTTGTCAGGGTTGGCCGCCCTTGGCCGCCCTCGGACGGCCCAGAGACGGCCCCGCGATGCTGCTCGTCTTGCTGGGCGACATCCGCTTTAGGAGTTCGATCACTGACCGTCTACGAGAGCTGCATGCGCGTTCGCGTACGTCGCCTGTGGGTGCCGGAGTATGTTGGCGTACGCCCTCGTTGGTGTCAGGCGCAGATGTCAGCAGCGCCTGGATCCGTCAGCCTCTAGGCACATTGACGCAGGGGCACGGCTTCCACTTCGCTGGCACTTCGTCAGGGGCGAATCGCAGAATGGGCGCACCCTGATAGCCGCGGCGAAATAGATCACACTCTTCGGTGGCGTGATAGCAGTCGCTTGTGTTCGTGGTGATGACCTCAACCAGAGGATCGAACGTCCACGATCCGGGACGCGTGTACTGGCCATACCACGTGCGGAGGCCCGCTGCGATCGCGCCGTCCTTCGCTCCCCGACTGGTGAGCGTGTTGACCCCGCAGGCCTTGGCGAACTCGTAGACGTCGAAGTTGGGGTCCGAGTAACCCAGTGTCTGTGCGGCGACCCACATAACGTTGGTACGAACGCGGTCGGTCTCCTTCTCGGAGAGGACCTGCTCGGTACGCTTTGAGTCTGAGTCCCCAGCGCGACTATGGCCCGCTCGGTCGATGCGATAGGGAGCGTCCGACCAGTCATGCTGCGCGATCTCGGCCGCGAGTTCTTGAGCAAGACGGCTAAGAGCCATGTTGTCCTCCGACAGGACGTGAGCGAAGCCGCCCCCCGACGGGGCAGCCGCTATGAACGTACACCTGCTGTGCGCCGAGGGGCGAGGAACCTGTCAGGCCCTGCCGCGGTCTCAGTAGCCGAAGAAGTGACCAGGGGGTCCGCTGACTTGGGCCTGCCTAGGCGATCAACGCTGTGACCTGTGATCGAGTGGTCAACGGTTGTCAGCGTTGGTCGTCGTTGTGCGCCCTTGGACGGACGGCCCAGCGACGGCCCCGGCCGCGCGCCTGTGCCGTCTCCGGTTCGTGCAATCTTGAACCTGTGGCCGCTTTCTTATCAGGTCGATCAACGGGCACCGGCGTCCGGGTTGATCCGCACCCGTGGTGAGCGTACGTGCCGCCGTGTTGGTGTCAGCGGTGGACGTCAGCGTGAGCAGCGGCCTTGACACGCTCTTGTTAGCCGCGTCATCGCCGTGCCCACTGTCGCAGCCTGCTGATGGCACGTTCTTTGGGGAGGCGAGTTGCCGAGAATTCACCGGGGCTCGTCATGAACACCGTCAGAGGGGTCCATCGCTTGCGTCCGTTGCGAGCTGTCCACCTCACCGCAGGGAAGTCCGTGATTTCCGAGATGCGCTCTCGGTCGATTACCCGCGTGCGCAGGTAGCCACGGACCATCATCCGTGAGTGTTCATACGTCACGCCGAGTCGATATCCCCGCACTGCAAGTACACCGAACCCGATCACGGCCAAACTGCCCACGAGCCGCAGCATCCCGCGGTCGGCTTGTGCTGTGTACGCGATACTGACAACCGCCGGAACGACTCCGAGGATGCTGTTTCCCAGGCGGTTAAGGGTCGACGGTGATAGATCCATGACGTTCCTCGGGTGGTCGCATCAACCGGCGCAGCCTACAGTCGGTGGTCCGCGCGACGTCATGGCACCAGTTTGGAAGACTGAGGCTCCGGATAGCCCCTGAGCTGCACCGACGTGGACCTGGACGAACGCCGGATTCTGTCCGTGGTTCCCCGCCGTTCCCCGCTCGGCCCCGTCGTGTCTGGCACGGCTGTGGCACGTCGATGCGAACCGGCACCCGTCTGACGCGCAGCGCCCCGGCAGATAGACCGCGAAACGCGTCATGCATCATTCTTCGGGCGGCGCTGGACGGCGCTGCGGAACGAAGGACCAGAACATGCCCGATCGACTCGGACCCCTTGCGTTCACCGACGGGGAGTGGGTGATCGGTGATCCCGCTGGAGACCATGTAAGGCTGAGGGGGGACGGTCTCTCGCACTGGGTGGGGGGCGTCGAGACTCAGCAGATTCCGTGGGCGCGCGTGATGGACATCGCGCTCGACGTCCAGCCTCACCGGCGCGACCACTCGAAGAGGCTGCGGAAGGTTGCGGTGATCCTGTCTTGGCTTGGCCAGCCGACCGAGCACGTGGGGCTCCCCGCTTCCGTCGGGGGGCTTGCGCGCTGTCCCTATGAAGAGTGGAGCGCGGACTTCACCCACCATGCCTACCGGTACCCCCGGCGGGAGATCACCGCAGCTTGCAAGCTACTCGACGAGGTAGCGACCAGCGGCCGAGTCGCGCATCTCGGCGACCCCGAGTGGCTCACCGCGGTTATCCATAAGCTGAGCGGCCACCGGTACGGCTCACGCGCACGCTTCCCCCGCAAGCGAGCAATCCGAGAGGTCCTGGAAGCTGGCCCGGACCGCCGCCTGTGACCGTCATTTGCTCGCAGCCCCTACGGCCGGCACCCGGCAGACATCCTTCGGACCGCCCGGAGGTCATCCACCAGTCAGTTCTTCTGGAAGTAGTGTGCTGCTCCTGCCACCTGCGGTGCGATTGTCGATCATCCCTCTGAGCTGGATCGCGACTGTCGAGGATTGTCATCGTTGCGTGTCGTCGGTTCGCCTCGCACGGTTCCACGACGGCCCGAAGCCAATGTGTCGAGCTCGGCCCAGGGCTCCCTGATCGGCGATAGCCCCCCTATCCCGTGGCGAAGCAGCAGTGGCACCGCGACTGCCAAGGAGGCGGGGTTGGCTACTGCGTGAAACGGCAGCGGTACACGGGCGCTGCGATCGGGATTCTCTTCGGAATCGAGCGGCGTGCACAGCCATCCCCCATCGCGCCGCCAGAACAAGATGAGCCCGTTTGCCCATGTCGCTCGGGACAGACCAGGAGCTCCGTCTGTCCACCAAAATGCGGTTCCGGCCGCCTCTTCCCACCGCTCACATGGTGCGTGACCCACGGTCTCAAGGGCGTTGACCACGGCATCGGCGTACCGACGCCCCTCCCAGAACCCCAGAACCGCATATGGCTCAGTCATTCAGTCATCCCCACGGGGCTTCTTCCGCTCTTACCGCCGGCACTGGCTGCACGCTACCGCGCGGGCGTTGGCGCGATCTTTGGCCGGTTGCCTGCCCGGGCCGGGTCGAGCATGGCCAGGGGGCCATACGCCGGCCGCGAATCGGGCTGGCTCCTGCCTGCCCGCAACAAGCCCGATCGGCCCCCTGGTCTTGCTCGACGTCGGGTGCCGGACCGGGGAGGTGGCTAAAGATCGTGTCGGCGCCCGCCCCAGCCACCGCGGTTCTGACCTCATGCCCCCGGGCCAACCCTGCGGGCGTCTTGATGAAGTAGAGAAAGTCTTACCACGCTGCGATCGCTTCATGATCGTCTAGGGCGGACGTCAGGCGTCACCTGACGCCAGACCGTCAAGCCCCAACCGCGCACGACAGAGATCCGGTGCTCTTGCACCGCGCTGACCTCCGCCTGTGAGGTGGTCGGTCCATCTCGGGGGTGTGGGAAGATGCTGTCCATGACTTGCATCCGAAGGGGCCGTGCCGCGTAGAAGACCAGCTTCGCTTCGACCGCGAGATCGCGGATGGGGAGGACCCTGGATTCGTTATCGCGATGTCCCGGGTCTGTCGGGGGCGGCGAATGCTGCCATCCGTGT
This sequence comes from Streptomyces sp. NBC_00510, assembly GCA_036013505.1. Lineage (NCBI taxonomy): Bacteria > Bacillati > Actinomycetota > Actinomycetes > Kitasatosporales > Streptomycetaceae > Streptomyces > Streptomyces sp. NBC_00510. The sequence continues at coordinate 8,340,498 of CP107851.1, forward strand.
GCTCGAACGGGAGCGGTTGTCTCCGGGCATCGTGTCAGTGGCAGTGAGTGTGTGGTCTGTGCGCGTTCACGGCACCAAGCGCCGATGGAGGTGCTGGGAGTCCGAGTTCACGTGCCCATGCTGTGGCGAGGGCTGGGCCCGGGACAAGCTGCAAGAGGCTCTGCTTCTGCTTTCACCGCGGGCCGCCACCGAACTCCGAGTGCAGGTCGAACGCCTCGACGCGGTCCTTCTCGGACGAACGCACCACGAGCCCCTGGCGGAGCCGGATTTGGCGTGGTGGCATCGCAGGTGCTGACCGCGGCCGGCATCGCGCCCCGCGTGGTGATGGAGATCCTCGGGCACTCCCAGATCGCCGTCACGATGAACGTCTACACGCACGTCGTGCAGGACACCCAGCGCGAGGCCGTGAGCCACATGGACCGGCTACTGCGGAGGCGTCCCGGCCGTGAGTGAGCGTGGCCGTTGATGTCAGCCGTGGATGTCAGAAGCCATCTGATCCGTAGCTCCAAGTGGATCGGGCGGGGAGTTCCCATCGTGCTCGATGGCCGGCCTCTCCAGGGAACCCGTATGGCCGGGGTTTCTTACCTGGGGTTACGCAAGGCACGCCACGAGGGCGCGGTATTGCCCCGCGCCCTCGTGGTCATTCTTGGTCGCTGCCGGTTGGCACCAGGGGCGGTCCGTTCAGTAGCGGGCGCCGACGGGGGCCGGGATCGCGTTGAGGTCGGCGAGGTCGGCCGGGGACAGGTGGACGTCGGCGGCGCCGGCGTTGTCGGCCAGGTACTTCGGGGTTTTGGTGCCGGGGATGGGGACGACGTGCGGGCCCTGGGCGACGAGCCAGGCGAGGGCGACCTGGGCGGGGGTGGCGCCGGCTCGGTCGGCGACCTCGCGGACCTTGGCGGCGATGTCGAGGTTGGCCCGCAGGTTGTCGTCCTGGAAGCGCGGCAGGCGCCGTCGCTGGTCGTTCTCCGGCAGTTCGTCGAAGGAGGCGAAGCGGCCGGCGAGGAAGCCGCGGCCCAGGGGCGAGTAGGGCAGCAGGCCGATGCCGTGCTGGGTGCAGTAGGGCAGGACCTCGGCCCGGACGTCGCGGGTCCACAGGGAGAACTCGGACTGCACGGTCGTGACCGGGTGGATGGCTTGGGCGCGCTGGATCTGCTCGACGTTGACCTCGGAAAGGCCCAGGTGGAGGGCCTTGCCGGCGGTGACGGCCTCGGCCATGGCGCCCCAGGTCTCCTCGATCGGGACGTCGGGGTCGACGCGGTGGAGCTGGTAGAGCTCGACGTGGTCGGTGCCCAGGCGGCGCAGGCTGGCGTCGATGGCGGCGCGGATGTGTTCGGGCCGGGCGTTGGGCTTGACCAGCGGTGAGCCGCCGGGGCCGCCGGTGGGGTCGATGGACTCCAGTCCGACCTTGGTGGCGAGGACGGCACGGTCGCGGTGGCCTGCCAGGGCGCGGCCGAGGAGTTCCTCGTTGGTGTAGGGGCCGTAGACGTCGGCGGTGTCGATCAGGGTCACGCCCAGGTCGAGGGCCTGGTGGATGACGGAGACGGAGGTGGCCTCGTCACGCGGGGTGGCCATGTCATAGGCGAAGCTCATGCCCATGGCGCCCAGGCCGATGACGCCGGCCTCAGGTCCGTGGGCGCCCAGGGTGGTAGTACGCATGCCGGTGTTCTGCCTTCGTGTCGGATCGGAGCGATGCTACGACCGGTGCTGGCTCGGCGACCGGTCGACTACTTCGAACGTAGGGGGCCGGGCAGGGGGAATCAAAGGCCGACAGGCCTTGGATCGGAACCTGCTTCCTCGCACCTGATAGGCCTGGACTCCCAGTACACGTCGGCGCTGAACTCGGGAGCGATCGGACCGTCCCAGACCGCAGTGGGGAACGGCCTATCTTGGATCCGGCCAGGCGAGTGGTACACGGGAAGTGCCATCGTCGCGCAGCCCGGACGGCGTGACACGCAAGCAACAAGGTCGGTGGAACGGCCTTGGCCGGGAGCTGTTTCGGCGCGAGTGATCATGGCCCCGTAAGCTTCCGGCGCGTCGGGCAGTCGGTGGACACCGACAGAACAAGCTTAGAGGCTCATTGTCAGTGTCCGCCCGTACGCTCAGGCTCGTGAACCTTGATGATCTTGAGTGGCAGTCACGGACACTCGGCGGAATATCTCCTCGCCTGGTCACCATGCTGGTGGAGCGGGGGGAGGTGGAGCTGCTGGTTCAGGCATCGGAGCAGGGGGAATGGTTCTGCGCCCAGGCAGCCGCAGCCCGCCCGGCGCCGTGCTGTCCCAGGGGATGTGGCTGTGCCCGAAGACCAGGACGTCCAGGTCGGGGAACGGCTCGCGAGCTGTCCCGGGCGGGCGAGGCCGAGCGAGCCCTGGACGTGCTGGAGCCGTTCATCGAGGCCGGGTGGAATCGGGCGCGCTGGGAGAGGGCCGAGGTCCTGTTCGAGGCCGGGAAAGTACAGCAGGCGCTGGACGCCGTCCGCCCGGACGAGGACGGCCTTGCCTCGCAGTGGGTGTGCCACGACTTCGCGGAACTGCTGGCCAAGGCGGGGAGGCTGGACGAGGCCATCGCCGTACTCACGCCGCACCTGGACAGCAGGTGGATCCTGTCCACCCTCGTCGAGCTGACAGAGGGCCAGGGTCGTGATGAGCAGGTCCTGGAGCTGATCGCGCCGCGAGCTCAGCGGGCCCGCAGCGCCCGCGGCGAGGAGCGATGGGGTTTGCGCCCCAGCAACGCGCAAGACCTCCAAGCCCAGGTCCTGGAGCGTGCGGGCCGGGTCGACGAGGCCGTACGGATACTTGGGGCAGACATCGCAGCCGGGCACTTCGTCGTCCGGAACACACTGATCGCCTACGCCGAGCTCCTGCGGCGCCACGGGCGCCTGGAGGAACTGCGCGTGCTGGGCACCGGGGCGCGTGCGAGTGACACGCTCGCGTGCTACGCGCGGGCGCTCGAAGACGACGGGCAGGCAGATGAGGCCGAGGCCGTGCTGCGGCGTTTCATCGCGGCCGCCGAGTATCCGGACCGGTTCCGCTGGCCTCTGATCGAACTGCTGGGCCGCCAGGGCCGGATCGAGGAAGCCGTCGAGGTGGGTCGCCCGACGTTCGAGTACCACGATGCCTGCCTCTTCGAAGGCATCATCCACCTGCTCCATGAAGCCGGACGGCTGGACGACGCCCTGGCGCTCCTCGACGAGCGCAGTGCCGAGTTCGCCGAAGAGCACCCGTCCTGGTTCGGCCCGAACCGGATCTGGCTGCTGGGCGAGGCCGGCCGACGCGAGGAGGCCCTCGCCTACGCCGAGACGCTGCCGCCGGACATGTACGGCCTGACGGTCAGCAAGGCGTGGATCCTGGAAGACATGGGGCGCCTTGAGGAGGCTCTCGCCCTGCTGCGGGCGGACGCCGAACTTCTGCCGTCGGAAGTGGCCGAGCCGCTCATCCGGCATGGCCGCGCCGCCGAAGCCATCGCCGGAATGCCCTCCCTCGCCGAACATCACGCGGCCAGCCGCCGGCGGGACGCGGCCATTCAGGCCGACCGCGGCCCCAACGACCCTCCCTTCTAGCAGGACTCCGTTGGGCCCGTCTTGATCTCGGTGTTGTGTGCGTGCGCTTGGGGAGGGGTTGCTGGCAGGCGGTGCAGATGCCGGTCCAGCACCTCAAGACGTCCTGGAGGGTGTCGAGGAGGTGGTAGAGGGTGAGGCCGGCGCTGGCGCTTTTGGGGACAGGCGTTGTTCGGTGAGGAAGGCGTGGGCGGCGGTCACGAGGGTGACGTGATGGTGCCGGCCCGGCCGGTAACGCCCTCGAAGTGGTCCAGACCTAGGCCGTGCTTGAGTTCGCGGTAGTCGTGCTCAACGCGCCAGCGGGACCTTGGCCAGCCGGACCAGCCCCGGCATCGGCGTGTCAGCGGGCAGGTTGGACAGCCAGCAGTCGGTGGGAGCCTCGGCGCCAGCGGGCCATTCGATCAGGAGCCAGCAGTCGGGCAGGACGCCCTCCCACCAGCCCTCTTCCGCCGAAACGGCGGCTCGGATCGGGCGTTCGACCGCTTGGCCGGCGGGTCGGACACGCATGCATGCATCCGCAGGGAGAGGGGCCTGCGCCGGGGCGGGCGACCGGCGAAAGTCGCGTGACCCTGCCCATGGCACCGGCGACACTGACGCCATGACTGGTTCTGCACGGCCTCAACTGCTTCGACCGCATGCCCTGAGGCCCGGAGACCTCGTTGTCATCGCATCGCTGTCCGGTCCGCTGCCAGCCGCTTACGAGCCCAACGTCGAGCGGACGGTGGTCGTGCTCGAGCGGATGGGATTCCGCGTGCGTCGGGCTCCGCTACTCGAAGTAGGACGCCGCCATTGGTGGAGCGCGGCCACGCCGGCGGTCATCGCCGGGGAACTCAATGGTCTTCTGCGTGATCCTGAGGTGCGCGCGATCGTCGCGAGTGACGGCGGCCAGACGGCGCTCGGCTACCTTGACCTGATCGACGTCGAGGCGATCAGAGCCGACCCCAAGCCGATCCTCGGCTACAGCGACATCTCGCTGCTGCATCTCGTGCTCTACGCGCGCACGGGTCTGGTCGGGTTCCATGCCGACATGGCCGTCCCTGGCTTCGGCGGACACTGGCAGTCCGCGCCCGTGGCGCGCCAAGCGGAACTCGAGAAGCTTTACTCCAGGTTGCTGACCGGTACCGAGGCGATCGGAGCGCTTCCCGCGAGCCCGTCGTGGGAGTGCTGGCGTCCCGGTCGTGTCGAAGGTCGGCTGATCGGCGGGGTGATCAATCGCATCGTGCTGGCGCAGGCGACGCGTTTCGCGCTGCCGCTCGAATGGTTCGACGGTGCGGTGCTGTTCTGGGAGGAGATGGGCGGCACGGCATCGTACGTGTGGAGCTATCTGCAGGTGATGCGGCACTCCGGCATCCTCGACCGGATCTCCGGCATGGTCGTGGGCGTGCCGCGCGAGATCAGTGGACTCGAGCCCGGAGCGTCCCCTAGCCTGCCCGAGATCGTCCTCGACGTCCTCGGCGACCGTGACATCCCGGTCCTGGGCAACGTCGAGTTCGGGCATGCCGGGCCGAATCTGCCGATGCCGGTCGGTATCCGCGTCGGCCTCGATGCGCGGCAGCGGACGTTGTCGCTGCTCGAACCGGCGGTGGGCCGCACGCGATGACGGGACCGGTCAGCCGAGCAGCGTGGATCAGTGGGACGACGGCCCCCGGCAGCGCCCCCTGGGCCAACTCACGCTTCGGTGACCGCCGCCCTGAGCCGCTTGTTCGGCCTGTAGGAGGAGGGGCCACGAACACCTGATGGCTGGTCGGGGGGTCTGACCGCCGCCTGCGCGGCCCTTTCCACCCGCCAGTTTGGCTTTCGCATAGGGCTGCGGGGCAACACGCCCCCGCCGAGCGGCTCTCAGAATCCCGGGGCCGGAATGAAGCTCGGCCACCAGGGGGGCACGCCGTTGGGGCAGTAAGGCGTGGGGGTGCTGTCCCAAAAGACCGAAACGACGCACCACGCGACGGCGAGGAGCGCCACCGCGAGGGCCAAGGCATGGAGAAGGGGTCGGGTCCCTACGAGGGCGCCCAACACAACCCAGACCAGTAGCAGGAGCGCAGAGAGGCCCGGGATGAAAAGTACGAGGAGGAAGCCGCCGTTGGCCGCGTTGTTCACTCCGATTGCGCAGGCGTTCCACGACCTGCCCAGAAGCATGGCGGTAAGCACCGCGAGAGCCGGCCCCACCACCATGCCGAGACATCCATGCAGCCGTCGGCTCTCCGTACGCCTCCGTTTGCCGCCCGCTTCGGGAAGCGCCGGCCCTACACCGCTTGTTACTGCATCCACCCGTTATGCCATTCTGAAGAGCAGGGATTGACAGTCCCTTATCCCGGTAATCACATGATCCGCATTGATTCTCCGGTCCCCTGACCTGGCGTGGCGTTCTGAGTCAGTATGCTGGCCCGCGGTTGAGCTGCCGGTGGTTGTCAGCATTGATCGTCAGTGAGCACCCCCGGACGACCCGGAGACGACTCGGCCGTACCGTGGCCTAGAGACCCCCCAGGCCGAGGTTGGCGCCATCGCGAAGATCTGGGAAGCCTTGAGCGATGAGGGCCGCAGGCTCAAGGCAGCCGTGACGGGCCGACGCTCTGGTCGGATTGCTGGCGCAGCCAAGCTGTTGGTACCTGGCGACAGCGGTCCGGAGCTTGTTGGCGACAGAACGCAGCGTCGCAAAGCCCTCGTGATGCTCGATCTGCTCCAGAGCAAACGATGCATCCGCCCCTGTAGCTTCTGCTGCGGAGCCGCACTCGACACTGAACATCCTCGCTGACGAGGTTGAGCAGGGTGACCCTGTGCCCGAACCGAACCGCGACTCATCGGGAGTGAGGCGGTCCTCCAAGGCCGTCTTGACGTGAATGGCAACTGCTGCCTTGGCCGACTGGGGGGACTCCATCCGGCTTGCGGACACAACCGGCGAGGCGGCTCGGTCAGGGCTCGGCTCGGCGTGGAAATTGCTGCAACCCGCCGACAGCACCAACGCCGCCGTTCCACCGCAGGCCATCCAAATCAGCTGCCGCTTCACCAGGTCCCGCCCCCAACCTCGTATGTGCCGGGCGTGATCTTATCCCGGCCTTGACCACATGCAGTCAAGGTCGTACGTCGCAAGTGCTGATAACCGAGACAGCCGACCGGCGGGGCGGATTTGGGCCGGATGTGGATCACGGTTGTCCGTTGAGGCCGAGCTTCCTCTTGCCATAGGGGGAGAAGACAGACGCCCAGCCGGTCCAGCCGGCGTGAACCTGGGCGATTTGCGAGGGCAGGGGCATGACTGGGAGCAGGTCTCTGCCCTTCGCCCAGTTGGTGAGGAGGCCCTCGGTTGTGTCCACGGCGGAGACCACCATGGTGACCTTCGCGCTGCCGTCGACCCAGGTGTCCCACAGCGCCCACCCTTCAGGTCGTGCCTCGACTCCCAGCCGAGCACAGGCGTGTGGGTAGGTCTCATCGCTGCCGATGGGCATGGCCTCGGGGCGGATGATGGCAACGGCCGCGAGAGGTACCAGTGGGCGCTCTTCCTCCTCCTCCAGGCACCCGTCCAGGGGGAAGTGGTACTGCAACAGCGCCCGGCCCAGGGCGTTGACGCTGCGTTGGAACGGGCCATCGTCTTCGGCGTCACCAGCATGCAATTGCTCGCCGGCGGCCGCGGAGACGACTGCCTTGGCGAGCCGTTCGATCTCCCGTAGATAGTCGAGTTCGGAGAGTTCCGGGCTGGTCATGGGGGCAGTGTCGCATCGCGTCGCCGGATGTGTGTACGTGTTTTCACGCGGTCAGGCACGGCTGCGTCTGCGAGGGTGAGAGCGTGTCTCAGATCTGCTGCCGGAGGCAATGGTGCTCGTCGCGCCCCGATGCCGCCGGCCCCGCAGACGCCGGTCTGCGGGGCCGGTGGACCGGGCTGCTGCTCGCCGTTGGGTTGGCGGCCGGGCACAGCTCGTGGCGGCCGAAGGCGGAGCTTCGCGGCTGGGCGGACTCCGGCCTGCTCGATGAGCTCCTCAGGCGTCATGGTGGTCAGTCACGAGTACGGGGTGAAGCCAAGCTCGGCAACGCGATCCTCGGCACGTCTTCGAAGGCGAACCTGTCACCGCGGGCCGAGCGCGACCTCGACGTGGAGCGGTGCCGCACCCGGGATCGCGGGTGCGGCACCGCTTCCGTACATGCCCTGGGTCAGCGGACCCGGATGAAGACCACGTCGTACCCCAGGTTCGTGCCGCGGTTCTTGACGTAGACGCCGTCCTTGCCGCCGTTGGGGTTGCCGGTGTTGCCCTCGACGGTGGTGAAGGAGGAACCGCCGCTCACCGTGCGCACGATGCCGATGTGCTCCTGGCCGTCGTTGAAGTTGCTCCCGCCGTTCCAGTCGAACGCCACGATGTCACCGGGCTGCGGGTTGGTCGTCACCGACAGGTGGTAGTTGCCGGCCCGGGCCTGCTTCACCCAGCCGGAGACGTAGCTGTTGCGGTAGGAGGTGGCACCCGTCTGCTTGGCCACCCAGCTGACGAAGGTCGCGCACCAGGCGTAGTTGTTGGTGGACAGGGAGAGCCCCACGGCCACGCCGTAGCTGTTCGCCCGGGCGCTGCCCTCGACCGTGCCGACCTCGGCGGTGGCGACGTCGAGGAGTTTGGCGTAGCCGCCGCCGGGCGGCGGAGACGTGGGCGGGGTGACCGCGCCGTACAGGGCGGCCTTGGTGTTCGGGCCCACCCGGCCGTCGACCGCGAGCCCCTTCTCGGCCTGGAAGTCCCGTACCGCGCTGTCGGTCATCGGCCCGAAGTCGCCGTCGACGGCGAGATCGGCGCCGTGGTGGTTGAGGAGGCTCTGCAGTTCGGTGACGCAGCCGCTGCGCTGGCCCTTGACGATGTCGGTCGGGCAGGAGCCGGAATTCAGGTTGATCGGTGCGGGCGCGCCGCTGCCGCCGCCACCGCCGATGTTGGAGTAGAGGGCGTTCTTGGTGTTCGGGCCGACCTCGCCGTCGACCGACAGGCCGCGCGAGGACTGGAAGGACTTCACGGCCGCCAGGGTCGCGGGACCGAACTCACCGTCGACGTCCAGGTGCTGGCCCTGGCCGTTGAGCAGCGCCTGCAGGGTCGCGACGCAGCCGCCGGTCTGGCCCTCCACGATGTTCGCCGGGCACGACGAGGACCGCAGGTCCAGGCCGGTCGACGGCGCCTCGTCGGTGTCGTACAGCTCCCGCTTGGTGTTCGGGCCGACCTCGCCGTCGACGGACAGGCCGTGCGAGGACTGGAAGCTGCGGACCGCGCTGTACGTCTCCGGCCCGAAGTCGCCGTCCACGCTCACCGGGTAGCCGAAGTGCCGGAGCAGGCGCTGGAGTTCGGTGACGCAGCCGCTCCTGCTGCCCTGCACGATGTTCGCCGGGCAGGAGGAGGACGTGAGGTTGATCGGTGCGGGCGCGGTGCCTCCGGTCGCGTACAGCTTGCTCTTGGTCTGGGGGCCCACCCGGCCGTCCACGGCGATCGCGGTGGCGGCCTGGAACTCACGTACCGCGTAGAGCGTGTTCGGCCCGAACTCGCCGTCCACCGTGAGGCCCGCGCCGTGGGCGTTGAGCAGGTTCTGCAGTTCGGTGACGCATCCGCTCACCTGGCCCTGGACGATATCGGTCGGGCAGGAGGCCGAGGTGAGCTTGATGGGCACCGGCGCGGCCATCGCCGGGCCGGCGCCCATCAGGGTGGCTGCCGTGAGGATCGCCGCGGTGGCCGCGATGCTCACGATCCGGGCGCGCCAGCCGGGTCTGGCGCCCGGGGCAGGGAGGTTTAAGAGGCTTTTCATGGCTGCGGAGGACTCCTTCGACGGATCATCTGGCGAGCGACCGGGTGGAGTGGCCGCCGGGCGGCCGCGCACGACGGTGACAGCTGGTGCCCGTGCGGGCAATGCGTTTCGAACAACTGGCCGGATTCCGCCGTCGTGCCCGGGAGGGGGGCACCGCCTTCCGGCGTCGAAGGAGCCCGTCACGGTCCTCCCGGCGGACCCGCCGGGAGGACCGTGTCTCCTGCGCAGAGCGCCGCAGCCGCTGCCGCCACCGCCGCGCCAGGACCTCCCGCCTCATGTCGGGTGCCCGCCGCCACCCGACTCGTCGCCCTCGCCTACGAGCCCGGGCTGATCACGCCTCGGTGTTCGCCGACCCGTCCGACCCGTCCGTCGTGGCGAGGCCGAGTGCCTTGCGCGCCTTGACCGCCTCGTCGTAGCCCGACAGCTCCTCGGCCGCTTCGTAGTGTTCGTAGTAGGTGTCCGCGTCCTTCGCCTTCGCGGCCTTCACCCAGTGCGCGCGGGCCGCGTCGATCTCCGCCTTGAGCGCGGTGACGTGCGGCTCGGCGGCGGCGGGCCACTTGTGGCCGCCCAGGATGCGGGCCTCTTCGTCGAGGGCGAGTGTGACGTCGCCCGCCCACTGCTTGTATGCCTCCAGGTTGTCCTCGACGTTCTCCTCCTCCGGAGCGTCGGACTTGGCGTCGTTGATGGTGTTGGCGGCCTTCAGATAGGCGACTTGGTGCTCGTCGAGCATGGCCGCGTCCTGCCGGAGCGAGCCCTTGAGGGGGCCGCCGTCCTTGCCGAACAGGCAGGTCACCTCACGGTCGCCGCCATCCCAGCTCTGGCTGCTGGGCGAGAAGTAGTACATGTCGACGTCCCCGGGCACCGCCCAGGTGTCCATCGCGTAGGCGGTCGTCAGTTTCCAGCACCGGCTCTCGGCCTTCTCGACGATGTAGTCCTCGCCCGGGTAGCCGCCCTGAAGGTCGAAAGTGAAGACGCCGACGACCTCGGCGGTGTGCACCTGCGAGCACGGCACGGTGCCCACGTTGGCGATCGTGTCCTCCAGGTCGTCGCCGGGGGTGTCGATGCAGTCGCCCTTGTGGAGGGAAGTGCTGCCGTAGTTCCGCGCCCGTTCCTTGACGCCCTCGTCGACGCGTGTCACGAACGCGGTGAACGCGCTGCTGGCCAGGACGACGGCGATGACCACCGTGCTCAGGGCGTTGAGGACCAGTCCGGTGACGGCCAGGCCCTTGCCCCGCTCGCGCGTGTCCTTGATCTGTGTCAGAGCGATGGCCCCCACCACCATGCCGACCACCGGCACGAAGACCAGCAGCCCGAACACCAGTGCCACGACCGCGAGTTTGTTGAGCGACCGCCGCGACGGCTGCGATGGCACGGGCGTCGGGGTGAGCGACGACGGGCACGACGGGTGCTGCGAGTCCACGGAACAGCGCTCCTCATGGAGTGTCGGGCGAACGGCCGTGCGAATATATCCGGCACCTGGAACCCGACGCGGCCCCGCCCCCTCCGGTGCCTGTTGCGCATCGCCGGGCACGCCAACTCACCGCCTGCGGCAGCGACGGGTTCGCCGAACGTTGGGTGATGGGCGGTCAGGCCGTGGCCGCGATGCTGGGTACGGCCGTCACTCCCGTCGGCTGATCGGCTGAGCGCGGCCCCGACGGGCCGCATGCCGCCGTACCGGTTTCACCGCCGTCGGCACCCCTGAAAACGCCGTGAAACGGCGGTGAACGGCGGAGCGGTCACGCTCTGCCGCATGACGACGACGGCCCCGCGAGGGGCAGCGACCGGGGAGGGGACCACCATGAACGGCCTGCGACTGATCCGCCGTCACGCGGCGGCCTTCGTGCGCTTCGCCGGGCTGGGCTGCGGGGTCACCCTCGCGGCCTCGGCGGCCTTGGTCCTGCTCTCGCAGTGGATCCCGTGGATGGCGGCGAACGTGCTGACCACCGTCGCCTCCACGGTGGTCGCCACCGAACTGCACGCCCGGGTCTCGTTCGGCCACGGACGGCCCGGCCTGGCCGGCCACCTGAAGAGCGCGGCCACCGTCGTAGTCGGCTGGCTGGTCACGTCGGCCGCAGTCGGCGCGCTGGCCGCGCTGCGACCCGGCGCCGGGCTCGTCCTGCAGCAGACGGTGTACCTCTCGGCCACCGCGCTCGTCGGGATCGGCCGCTATCGCGTGTTGCAACTGTCGGTGTTCGCGACGCGCGTTCCGCGGCCGCGAACCGGCGGCGGCGTCCGGTTGCGGGCCGCGTTCGACGCTGGGGCGTGAAGCAGTTGGACGCGTTGATCGGCACCTCCTGACGTGCACGGTTGCGTACGGGCCCCCATCGATGCTGATGGGGGCCCGTACGCTGTTCTTCGAGGCGTTCCCGCACCGCGCTTGCGGTGGTGCCCAGTCTGCCGGCGGTGGTGCGCCGTCCCAAGCCGGCGGGGCTCCCCGGCGGGGCCCTCACCTGACGCAGTCGCTGTGCTGACCAGCGCATTTCACCGTGTTGCCGGTCGGCGGGGGCTGGTGAAACCGCGCTGAAAGGTCCTTGAACGCGGCGCCCCGCAGACTCCGTCGCATGATGACAACGACCGACGCATCCGCCATCGCAGCCACGGGGCTGCGGAAGTCCTTCGGGGACAAGCTGGTCCTCGACGGCATCGATCTGCACGTGCCCGCGGGCACGGTCTTCGCCCTCCTGGGCCCGAACGGCGCCGGCAAGACCACCGTCGTCAAGATCCTCTCCACCCTCATCACCGCCGACGCCGGTGAGGTCCGCGTCGGTGGGCACGACATCGCCGCCGACCCGCAGGCGGTACGTGCCGGGATCGGCGTCACGGGGCAGTTCTCCGCCGTCGACGGTCTGATCACCGGCGAGGAGAACATGCTCCTGATGGCGGACCTGCACCACCTGTCCAAGCGGGAAGGGCGGCGGGTCGCGGCCGAGTTGCTGGAGCGGTTCGATCTGGTCGAGGCCGCGAAGAAGCCTGCCTCCACCTACTCCGGTGGCATGAAGCGGCGCCTGGACATCGCCATGACCCTGGTCGGGAATCCGCGGATCATCTTCCTCGACGAGCCGACGACCGGCCTCGACCCGCGCAGCCGCCACACCATGTGGCAGATCATCCGCGAGCTGGTCTCCAGCGGCGTCACCGTCCTCCTCACCACCCAGTACCTGGAGGAGGCCGACGAGCTCGCCGACCGGATCGCGGTGCTGAACGACGGGAAGATCGCCGCCGAGGGCACCGCGGAGGAGCTGAAGCGGCTCATCCCGGGCGGGCACGTGCGGCTCCGCTTCACCGACCCGGACGCGTACCGGTCCGCCGCCGACCAGCTGCGCGAGGTCACCCGCGACGACGAAGCGCTGACGCTGCAGATCCCGAGCGGCGGCAGCCAGCGCGAGCTGCGCTCCATCCTCGACTGGCTGGACACGGCCGGCGTCGAGGCGGACGAGCTGACCGTGCACACCCCCGACCTCGACGACGTGTTCTTCGCCCTCACCGCCCCCGCCACCGTCCCCGACCAGTCCAAGGAGAACGTCCGATGAGCGCCTTTTCCCTCGCGGTCCGCGACTCGAACACGATGCTGCGCCGCAATCTGCTGCACGCGCGGCGCTACCCGTCCGCCACCCTGAACCTGCTGCTCGCGCCGATCATGCTGCTGCTGTTGTTCGTGTACATCTTCGGCGACGTGATGAGCGCGGGCATCGGTGGCGGCGGCGCCGATCGCTCCGAGTACATCGCCTACATCGTGCCGGGCATCGTGATGATGACGATCGGCAGCACCGTGATCGGGGCGGCGGTGTACATCTCGATGGACATGAGCGAGGGCCTGATCGCCCGCTTCCGCACGATGGCGATCCACCGCGGCTCCGTGATCATCGGGCACGTGGTGGGCAGCGTGCTGCAGTGCATCGCCAGCGTGGTCCTGGTCGGTGTCATCGCCGTGGCCATCGGCTTCCGGTCCACGGACGCCTCGGCCCTGGAGTGGCTGGCGGCGTTCGGGCTGCTGGTGATGTTCTCGCTGGCGTTCACCTGGATCGCGGTCGGTATCGGCATGGCCAGCCCGAACGCCGAGGCGGCCGCCAACAGTGCGCAGCCGCTGATCCTCCTCCCGCTCATCTCGAGCGCGTTCATCCCGGCGGACACGATGCCGGGCTGGTTCCAGCCGATCGCCGAGTACCAGCCGTTCACCCCGGCGATCGAGACCCTGCGCGGCCTGCTGCTCGGCACGGAGATCGGCAGCAACGGGTGGATCGCGGTCGCGTGGTGCGTGGGTCTGACGGTGCTCGGCTACCGGTGGTCGATGGCGCAGTTCAACCGCGACCCGAAATGAGCGTGCGGGCCGCCTCCCGCAGCCCGTCCCGCTTCAGGGCGGCGTACTCCGACACCGCGTCGGCGTACGCCGCCCCGTCGGCGTCTTCGGCGGCCTGCCGGGCGCGGTCGAGGGACATCGTGGGCTGGAAGACCTGTGAGACGTGCAGTCGTTCCGCCAGGGCCAGCAGGCGTACCGCGGTTGGGTCGCCCTTGGCGAGCCGGGCCAGGCCGAGGGCCAGGACGCGGGTGCCGTAGGTCAGGACCTCCCCGGGCGGGCGGGAATCGTCGGCGAGCAGCGTGAGCAGCCGGTTCTCCAGTCCGGCCACGAGGCCGGCGACCGGTTCCAGCCGTCCGGCGTACGCGTGGGCGGCCACCGCGTGGGCTTCGATCGCCTGCGCCCAGGCGTCCATGGCGGGGTCGGCGGGGGGTGAATCGCTTGCGCGTATCCGCTCGACGGCCGTTCGCCATTGCTTGAGGCCGAGTTCGGTGAGGCCGCGGGCGAGCGCGATCTCGGCCCAGGCGGCCTGGTCGGTGGTGAAGTCCGGGGTCTGCTCGTCCGGCTGGCTCTGCTCGACGCGCCGTAGCCACTGCTCGGCTTCGTCCGGCTTGCCGCGCTGCAGGCAGGCCAGCACGAGGCCGCGGCGCAGGCCCGTGGTGGGTGATTGGTCGCTGAGGTGCGTCAAGGTGTCCAGTGCGGCGAGGAGGTGTTGGTAGGCCTCGTCGCCGAGGCCGGCGTCGGCGCACAGTTCGCTGCTGCGGGAGTGGCCGAGCAGTTTGAGGGTCGGGTTGGGTACGGCGTCCACCATGGCGAGCATGCGGCGGGCCGAGGACAGCGCGCGTTCCGGCTCGTGCTCGTGTTCCCAGAGGTAGCTGGCCACGCATTCGGCGATGCCCGCGAGCAGGGGTGCGTCGCTCGCGCACAGTTCCTGCAGGGCCTCGTAGCCGGGCGGGCGCATGTCCGGGACGGCGCTCAGTACGGTGGCGAGTGCTCGCAGCAGGGTGTCGGGCTTCGCGGGCGGCAGTCGGCGCAGGGTGACGAGGTGGCGTGTCCCGGGCGGGCCGTATCCGATGAAGGGGGCGGCGGTGCAGATGGCGCTGAGGGTGCGGGTGACGTCGGTGTGCCAGGCGTCGGGGCGGTAGTGCGACAGTGGCGCCGCGGTGTCGGTGGCCAGGGTGAGGACCCGGTGGAAGCTCGCGGAGTCGGTGAGCCAGACGCCGGCCAGCACGGCGCCGGCCGCCGCGGTGGTGGCGTGGTCCTCGCGGGCGAGGGCGAGGCGCAGGGCGAGTACGAGGTTGTCCTGTTCGGTGCGCAGCCGTGCCCAGTGGCGGAGCGGCTCGAGGCTGAACAGTGCGTCGTGGTTGGTGAGTCCGAAGGTCCGTGCCCAGTCCAGGAACCGGTCGCTGACCGCCTGTTCCTCCCCGGCCGTCGCGCGTCGGGCGGCGCTGAACTCCCGCACCGTCTCCAGCATGTGGAAGCGGATCCCGGCCGCGGTGTCGGTGGCTTTCAGCAGCGACTGGTCGACCAGTTGCTCCAGCAGGTACGGCGCGTCGCCGTCGTCACCGAGCAGGTGTTCCGCGGCGTCTTCGGTGAAGCCGCCGGGGAAGACGGACAGTGCCCGCAGTGCCGCCCGGGCGTCTTCCTCCAGGAGGTTCCAGCTCCACTCGACGACGGCGTGCAGGGTGCGGTGGCGTTCGGGTGCGTCCCGGCTCCCGCCGCGCAGCAGCGCGAACCGGTCGCCGAGGCGGCGGGCTATTTCGGGGACGGTCAGTACCCGTACCCGTGCCGCGGCCAGCTCCACGGCGAGTGGCAGGCCGTCCAGGTGCCGGCACAGCTCCGCCACGGCGGCGGGCGGGAGTTCGACGTGGTGGCGTGCGGCTCGGGCCCGCTGTTCGAAGAGCTCGATGGAGGTCGCCAGGCTCAGCTGCGGCAGTTGGTAGACCGCTTCTGAGCTCAGCCCGAGCGGGGCCCGGCTGGTGACGAGAACCCGCAGGTCCTTGGACAAGGCCACCAGCTCGCGCACCAGGTCGGCGGTGCCCTGGACGACCTGCTCGCAGTTGTCCAGCACGAGCAGTGTGGGGTCGGCGCCGAGTGCGGCGACGATTTTGGCGGGCGCGTCCGACCCGCCGCCGAGCGCCGACGCCACCTCGCCGGCCACGTCGTGGTCCGTGCTGACTCCGGCGAGCGAGATGAAGTGCACCGTCCGCTGTTCCGCCTGGCGGCTGACGGCGTGTGCGAGGCGCGTCTTGCCCAGCCCGCCGGGGCCGACGATCGACGCCAGCCGTGAGGAGTGCAGCAGCCCGGCCACGGCGGCGAGATCCTCGTCCCGTCCCAGGAGCGGATTCGGATCGTGCGGCACCCCGTAGCGGACCGTGGGCGCCTCGACCTGCAGCAGCTGCTGGTGCACGGCCTTGAGGCCGGGGCCCGGGTCGGTGCCGAGGTCGTCGCGGAGTTCACGCCGGTACGTGTCGTAGCGGGTGAGCGCCGCCGACGGCCCGGCCGTGGCCGCCTCGGCGCGCAGCAGTTCGGCCAGTACTTCCTCGTCACGGGGGGTCCGGGCGAAGACCTCGGTCAGCGGCGCCACGGCCTCGGCCCGTCGTCCCAGCCGTGCGAGGGCGAGCGCGCGGGAGCGTATGAGGGAGTCGTGGAGCGGCGCCCGCTCGGCGCACAGCTCCGCGACGGGGTCCGCTGCTGTGGCGTCGGTGTCCGGGGCGGTGTCCCAGAAGGCGAGGCCTTCCTCGGCACTGGCCAGGGCGGAGGCGTGATCCCCGGCTCGGGTGTGCCGGGCGCTCGCCTCGGCACATCGGACCACTACCGAAGTGTCGACCTGCTCCTCGGTCAGTGCGAGCCGGTAGCCGGTGGGGGTGCTGATGACGACATCGGCGCCGAGTTGGGAGCGAGCCCGGGAGACCAGGATCCGCAGCGCGTTGGCGGGGTTGGCCGGCAGCTCGTCCTGCCACAGCCCGTCCACCAGCCGTGTGGTGCTGCAACCGGAGCGCAGCTCGCTTGCGAGCAGCGCGAGCAGCCCGCGCAGCCGGGGCGCGGTGATCTCCTGGCCGCGGTAGGCCACGCGCGACAGGAGAGTCAGGTCGGTCGTCACTCGGTCAGGTTATCGACAGCGGTTGCCTGGGCGGCTGTTCCGGGGTGGGGGAGTGGGGCTGCGGCGGCCATGCGTTCTCGCTCGCCGGCGACGGGCCGGTCCGTGGGTATCCCTGGGCCCTGCGTCTGTCCGGTCGCGCGGAGGTGCCGTCAGTGGCCGGGCCTACAGTCGAGGCATGGAACTTTCCCGCGAAGAACGTGAAAGCTTTCTGGCTGAGACGCATGTAGCCGCGCTGGGCGTCGCAGCCGGCGACAACCGCGGACCGTTGATGGTTCCGATTTGGTACGCCTACGAGCCCGGCGGTCTGCCCTGGATCCTCACCGGCGCGGGCTCGCGGAAGATGACGCTGATCAGGGCTGCGGGCCGCTTCAGCCTGCTGGTCCAGCGCACGGAGCCGACGCCCCGGTACGTATCGGTCGAAGGGCCGGTTGCCGAAGTGACCGAGGGGACGAGCGCGCTCCATCGCGAGATGGCCGGCCGCTATCTCTCGGGCGAGGCGCTCGACAGATTCGTGGCCATGGCGGAGGTGGAACTCGCCGATCACGTCGTGGTCCGTATCCGGCCGGAACGCTGGCTCACCGCCGATCTGGGCACGGTCGCATAGCCTTCCACGTCCGACGTGTGCACGAGCGCCCTTCCTCAGTTCGTGCGGCCGCCAGCGGCGCGTCAGTACATGGAAAGCCCGCCGTTGACCGCGGCGGTGGTGCCGGTCATGAAGGCGTTGTCCTCGGCGGCGTAGAAGGCGACCGCCTGGGCGACGTCGGCCGGGCGTGCGAGGCGGCCGAGAGGGGTGGCGGCCACCTGCCGTTCCTTGACCGCGTCGTCGAGTACGTGCGCCGACACGCGGGTGTCCTCCACGGGGCCGGGCGCGACGACGTTGACCGTGATGCCCTGCGGTCCCAGTTCCTGGGCGAGGTAGCGCGCGAACTGTTCCAGTGCGGCCTTGGCCGTGCCGAGCGCGATCATGCCCTCCCGGGGCCGGCGGCTGAGGCCGGTGCCGAGGTAGACGATGCGTCCCCAGCCCTGTTCGGTCATGGCGGGCAGGACGGCCTTCGTGACCGTGAACGCGGCGTGCATCTCGGCGTCGAGCTTGCCACCCAGGTCCTCCCACGTCATCTCCTGGAACGACGTGACCACGTACGGGATGAGCGCGTTGTGCACGAGCACGTCGATGCCGCCCCAGGCCGCCCGGACCTGCTCCACCATGCCCTCGACGGCCGCCACCTCACGCACGTCGGCCTGCACGGCCATGGCCTGGCCGCCCGCGGCGGCGATGTCCGCCACGACGCCTTCGGCCGCTTTGCCGCTGCGGAGGTAGTTGACCACCACGCGCATCCCCCGCGCGGCCAGGAGTCGGGCGGTGGCCGCACCGATCCCGCTGCTGGCGCCCGTCACCAACGCCACCCTGCCGGTTGCTCCAGCCATGGGCCCGGTTCCTCCTCGTCGTCGCGGGCCGTCGGGATGACCGCCCCGGGGTGTCCGCCGCCGATGCCGGAGCGGCCCGGGCACGGGCCGGTTCGCCCGGCAACCGCGAGGTGAGCAGGCCTTCCCAACGCCCCGCGGGTGTTCGTACCGGAACAGCTCGTCGAGCCACCGTTGGACCGCCGCGTCGGCCGGACCCCGTACTGACGTAGCATCACATCGTTGCGACCCGCGGTTGGCTGAGCCGCGCCGAGGACCGAGCGCGGTGCCGCCCGCCGTGACCGGGTACCGATGGACCCGCGCATCGAACGTCTGTCCCTCCGCGCCCTCGGCTGCCGGTCCACCATGTCCCGGGCTTGCGCCGTGCTCCGTGCCAATCACCACAGGGTCCACACGGCGCTGTGCCCGCTCAGCGCCGCACATGACCCGCGGGCAGCCCAGGAGCCGACGCTGACGCTGCGACCAGTTCAACCGATGAGCAGGCGGAGGCCGAGATCTACGGCGTCGAGGTCGGCGAGGTCGCCGTTACGCTCGGCCCACCGGCCGGAGCCCAGGTCGTCGCACAGGCTTCGCACCGCCCGCTGCTCGGCCTCCGGTCCGACCCTCGTCCACACCGACATCGCACGGCGCACGTGGTCCTCCAGGTACGCACCCGGTCGGCGCCAGTACGCCTCGAACAGGCCGTCCGCACAGTCCCACGGGATGAGTACCGGCTCAACGCGGGCGCCGATCGCTTCGGCCATCCCGGCAAGCGAGGGAAAATCCGCGAGGATGGCGGCGAACTCGGGCAGGTAGTCGCGGGTGAGCCAGAACCGGTCCTGCCAGCCGGGCTCGTCGGTGTCGAACGTGAGCACCACCACGCGGTGGGCCACGCGCCGCATCTCGCGCAGCCCCGCTATCGGGTCCCCCCAGTGGTGAACGGTGGAGACTGCCATCGCGGCGTCGAAGGACCGGTCCCCGAACGGCAGGCTTTCCGCGGCTGCGGCCACGCACGGCGCCGAGCCGGCGGGCCGCTGCCCCCGCATCACCGCCGACGGCTCCACCGCGGTCACGTCGCGATCCGCGGGCTCGTAGGAGCCGGTTCCGGCCCCGACGTTCAGCACCGTCCGCGCGCCCCCGAGCGCGTCCCAGATCTGCGCGGCGATCCGCGGATCGGTTTGCCGTGTCGCGGTGTAGGCGCCGCCGATCACGTCGTACAGCCGTGCGCCGAGCATCTCCAGTTGCTCCTCCGGCGTCACCTTCAGGCCCTTCGCCCGTGCCTCGAGTTCCCTGTCGATGGCCGTCACCATGGCGTCAGCGCGATCACGCCGCTCCAGCAGCAGGCTGCGCAGTCGGCGCAAGTGCGCGACCGCGTCGGTGGACGGGTCGCCGACCAGTTCCGCGACCTCCCGCAGCCCGAAGCCCAACCGCCGGTAGGCCAGTACTTCCCGCAGCCGCTCCACGTCGTCTGCCGAATAGGCCCGGTACCCGGCTGCGGTCCGCCCCGACGGCCGGACGAGCCCGATCTCGTCATAGTGATGCAGCGTGCGGACGCTCACGCCGGCCAACTCGGCCACGCGTCCCACGGTCCAGTGGTCCTCCACGGCACCCGACTATGCAGCCTGACGCCACGTGAGGGTCAAGGGCCTCAAGCACGGCAGCGGTCCGAGCGACTCTTCACGCCAGATCAAGGGTCCGGTTCAGAGACGCGTGCGTGTGATGGTCACTCCTTCGGCCGGATGCGGCGCGGAGGCACGGCCGGCTGACACTGGGCATGCCCTCATTCGGAGCGCGTGTGCGAGGAACCCGGCACGGAGCCAGGAGACGGCTCAGCCCACATCGACGGCGGCCGCGGCGCCGCGAACACCGCCCGCGCGGACGGCAATCCGGCGGATCGCCGTCCGCGCACGGCTCAGGCGTTGGGATCGAAGGGGATGCCAGAGGGCTTGGAGTTGGCGAGGGTGGAGTTGAAGCGGGCGTCGTTGATCTTGATGGTGGCCGAGCCGAAGTCCGCGTTCATGAGCTTGTCCCGGTAGCCCGCCGGGTAGCCCTCCCAGCCGACGAGGCGGGGGTAGAACCAGCCTCCGGTGGCGTTCTCCGGCGGCTCGTCGTTGGTGTTGGCGAAGCGGAAGCAGTGTGTCGAGGCGCCATCCTTGTGGTACACGATCTTGGGGTGGGTGCCGTCGAAACGGATCGCCGAGCGGGCGGCGATCTGGTAACCGGAGTGCTGGGACGCCGAGACGTACTCGACCTGGTTGTTGTGGATCCAGACCACGACGTGCTCCCAGTCGTGGGTGTGGCCGATGGCCGCAGGGCCGAGCGTGGCTTGGTCCTTTTCGAAGTAGCTGGCGTAGACGACGGCGCACCAGTCGTTGTTGCACTTCTCGCGCGAGTATGTGTTGGCGTTGGCCAGCTGGACGTAGTCGTGACAGTGCCCGTTGACGTCCCCACCCAGCTTCAAGCCGGGATTGAGGGTGCCGTCGGCTCCGATGGCGGCCGTGGTGTAGCAGCCGTCCTTGTCGTAGTCGTAAGCCGGGGAGAAGGACTGCTCCAGGCCGTCGGCGTTCTGGGGCAGCAGCTGCAGGACTGAGGCGCTCGCCTGCGTAGGGAAGGCCAACACCACGGACGCGCCGAGCGCGGTCGCGACGGCGCCGAGACGGAGACGGCTGGGAAGCCGAGTACTGGAGGGCGTTCCTGCGGGATTCTTTCTCGCTGACCTAAGGCTGCGCACGAGAACTCCTCGACATGAAAGGCGGGCGAGGGTTTTTATCGAGAATCCCTGCCCGACGACTGACGCTCTGCGCGACGAAGTGCCCGGCGTTCCGGAAGGCCGGAGGCCCATCTCCGACTGTGCCTCCGCCTGTTGACGCGTCGACAAGTTATCCGAGGCTGATCCGGTGGCGCAAGCACGCATTTCTGGATCGGCATTCCCGACATGTCCCGGCTTCTGGTAAGGAGAAGATGCCGGGAAATTAAATATCGCTGTGCGTTGACCGACCAATCGGGGTGCCACGAGCGCGCCGCCTGAAAAGTCCGGCCGGCGGCCGTGGCCGTCACACCGCTGCGAACGGGCTGCTGCCCGGGATGGAGGAGTCGGCCTCGAGTCCGATCCGCACGTGGCGCTGAGGGTAGGGCAGGCCCTCCAGCGTCCTGGAGCCTTACGTCTCTGGGAACCGACGCGGGCGGCCGCCGGCCGGTGAACCGGGCCGGCCGTCCCATGATCCATCCGGTGTTCACGCAGTTCAATGAGGACCGGGGTGACCGGACTCAACCAGAACATCCCAGCGGATGACCTTCCGCTCCAGGGCAAAGCCGTCGCCGACGCCGTCGCGGGCGTGGTCCGCGTCCACCGCACCGCCGGCCTTCCACACCCTGCGCCGACTCACCGTCGCTCCCAAAGATGCGGCGCTGGCCTGAGGCTCAAACAAGTCGTTTGCGAGCTGCAGTCACCCCTCGCCACCTGAGCGGGCGCCTGCCCCACCCGCCACCGCGACGCCCCGCATCACCTCACCGCGCTTCGCTCGGAGCAACCCAAGGCGAGCGCCGTAAGCGATGAAGGCATGCGTGTTGTCACGCGCTCCACGGTTCCAGGACACTCCATGTGCCTTCGACCGCCTCGAAGACCCACTCCGAGCCCTCGAAGACCTCCTGCCCACTGTGGGGACGAAGGCCGCCGAAGCGCTCAGCGCACAGGTCGACCTGCATCACATGCTAGAAGGGGTCAAGTGATGGCAACGCTTGCAGAGATCCGTGCCTTGTTGGGCGAACCGGGATTCAACTGGACGGATCCGGCGCCATGGATTGAAGTGGAGCGGGAGTTCGGAATCGAATTCCCGGCGGACTTCCGCGAGATCTTGGATGCCTACGGTTCGGTCCAAATCAACAATCAGCTGTATCTGGAGCACCCCGCCGGCCACCTTCTGCACAACCTGGGAGAGTCCATCAGGGGGGATCTCGAGCTCTTCCGCGAGGAGGACATGATGGAGTACCTGCCGAGTCCGGCAGGGGCGAACCCCGGCGAGTTGATGCCGGTGGCGTCGGCCGCGACGGGGGAGTGGGTTTTCCTCCGCGTTCCCGACAGTTCCTCGTCGCCCTGGAGCGTCCTGGTCCAGGAGCTTGACAGTCCGGCTTGGGTGCTCCATGAGATGACATTCGGTGAGTGGTTGCTGGCTTACCTCAGGGGTGAGGACGCGACGGTGTGTTCTCGCAACTTCGCACCTGATCGACCGTTCTTCGAACCGCTGAGCTGAACCGCGGTACTCGCAGATCGGCACATCGCCGTACGCCCCCGCGACGGAGATGAAGTGGGCGGGAGCTCGACGCGCCACTCCTTCGCCACCGCTTCGATCAGCTCCTCCCCGTCCGAGCGGACCGGTAGTCCGAGAAGCGGGAAGAAGGCGGGGGCGGGGTCGTGGAGGGCGGCGCACGCGGAGAGGAGCAAAGCGCGTCTGGGCTGCGGTTGCCGCCGCGGGGCGTGTGTTCGCCGTGGATCGAGGTGCCGGGTTGCTTGGTCGTCGGGGCGAGGCCGGCGTAGGAGGCGAGGTGGGCCGCGCTCTGGAACGAGCTGCCGCGGCCGATGGTGACCAGGAGGACTGCGGCGCTCCTGACGCCGACGCTGGGCAGCGACGTCAGGGCCTGGCCAAGAGGGTGAGCCTCCAGCAGGGCCTCGATCTGGTTTTCCGGGGCCCGGCGCTGTTCGTGGACGGCCGCTGGGGACTTGGCCGGCGACGGGAGGATGGCGCCGGTTCCGGGGACCACAACGGTCTCCTGGTCCGGGGCGGTTGCGGTGTCGTCGCTCAGCCGAGCGGCCATGCGTGGGGCTTGGGGGTTCGATCTTGAATGGTACCCCTGCTCGTAGCGCCTGACTTGCCGTCACTCCGGCTCGTTCGCGTATCGGTTGGCGCCCTGGCGCCCTGAGACCCGCGGCAGAGGGTGATCATGGATGTTCTCCAGGCAATCTGATCACCACGGACCGCCCGCATTGAGCTTGATCTTTAACCCTGTTGCTGTTTGGTGCGGACCTGTTAGGTGAGGGGTGCGACTCGTTTCACGGTCTTGCCGAGCTCGCAGTGTGGTGCCGGCCTGCGGTTTTTCTATCCCAGTGGGCGTTCGCGCCGGCGCCCCGAAGGGCGTCTGGCCGGCCGCCGCTTCGCGCGAAGCGCCCGCCTCCACTGCTGGGACGGGCGCTTCGGGTGCGCCGGGCCCGTTTCACGCCGGGCCGATGGCCACCTTCCAGCACGGGTGATCAGCCCGTGCCGGCGCAGCCTGCCCTGTCATGCAGCCTGCGCCTATGGGGACCGGACAGCCCGCCGATGTGTGACAACAAGCCCTTCAGACGGGCGATCTGATGCCTATGTGATCAGCTGGGGTCCTGTCCGACGCTCTCACCGCTCCCGGGGAGAAGCGTGAGGTCGTACACCCGCCCGAACCGCCGCCTGTGCCTGCGCGCCGACCGCAGCCGGATCCTGCGGGCCGCCTACCTCCAGGCATGCCCCCGCTGTGATCGCCCGGTGAAGCACCACACGATCGAGGACGGCGCCCGGGTATGCACCCGTGGCGAGGGCCTGCGCGGACTGCGCGGAGGCGTGGGCCCGCTTGCCGGTCACCGCCGCGTTCGCGGGGATGTACGGGTGTTGAGGACGCCGCCCCGCCCGACGTGGAACCCGGGCGGGGCGCAGGTGTGTCCAGCCGACCGCCGTACCCCATGAGCCGCCCGGGGTACCGTTCTGAGCGTCGACGTCAGGTAATTCCTGGTTCCTCTGCAGGTGGTGGGCGGCCACCCCATCGCGATCTCCGCAGAGCCGGAGTCGCCGCCGGAATGCCGTCCGTGCCCGTGGCCGATGCACCTCCACCCCATATACACCGTAAGCACCGATATCGGTGCAAATGCCACACGTCGTGAAGAGGGCCGTGGCACGCGCAGCCTTGCGGCCGCTGCTCGCCGGGACACTCCGCCGCAAGGAGGTTCGCTCTTCCGCAACTGCTGCAGCCGGGCGGCCGTGACCGGCCGCACCATCGGCCGTGGAGGCGGTCGACGCATTTGATGCTCATGCATTAGATGCACTTGCATTTAAAGTACGAGCATGTCAGCGTATCGCCCATGAGTCCTTCCGCTCCATCGCCGTTGTCCACTTCCTCGCCCACATGGAACGCGCGGCAGTGGGGAATCCTGCTCACCGTCTCGATCGTCGGGTTCCTCGACGCGCTGGACGTGAACATGGTGGGTGTCGCCCTGCCCTCGATCCAGGACGACCTGGGCCTGTCCACCAGCGCACTGCAGTGGATCGTCAGCGGTTACGTCCTTGGCTACGGCGGGTTTCTGCTGCTGGGCGGGCGCGCCGCCGACATCCTCGGCCGGCGCAGTGTCTTCCTGGCGGCGGTCGCCGTCTTCGCCGTGACCTCGCTGGTCGGCGGCCTGGTCGACGACGGGACCCTTCTGATCGTCGCCCGTGTCCTGAAGGGCGTGTCGGCGGCGTTCACCGCACCTGCGGCGTTTTCCATCATCACGACCACGTTCGCCGAGGGGCCTGCCCGCAACAAGGCGATCGGGATCTACACGCTCTTCGGTTCCGGCGGCTTCTCGGGGGGGCTGGTGCTGTCCGGTGCGCTGACCGAGGTCGGCTGGCGGTGGACGTTCCTCCTGCCGGTGCCCGTGGCGCTGATCGCCCTGGTGGCGGCGATCCGTGTCCTGCCCAAGGACGGACCGCGCACCGTCGGCAACTACGACCTGCCCGGCGCACTCACCCTCGTCGCCGGAATGCTGCTGCTCGTCTACGTCGTCGTCGAAGCGCCGCAGAAGGGCTGGACCACGGCGAGCACGCTGGTGGAGTTCGGGCTCGCTGCCGCGCTGCTGGCCGCCTTCGTGGTGATCGAGTTGCGCGGGGCGCAGCCGCTGGTCCGTCTGGGCATCCTGCGCTCGAGCTCCCTGGTGCGTGCCAACGTGGGCCTGTCGGTGTTCTTCGGCGCCTATGTCGGCTTCCAGTTCGTGGTGACGCTGTACTTCCAGCAGGTGCTGCAGTGGTCGGCGCTGCAGACCGCGTTCGGCTTCCTTCCCGCCGCCGCCATCGTCACCGTCGCCTCGCCCCGTATCCCGTACCTGATCGCGCGATACGGCACCGCGCGCAGCATCATCGCCGGCGTCATCGCGCACGTGGCCGCCTATGCGCTCTTCCTGGCCATCGCCCGGGACCATCCCTACGCCGTGGGTGTGCTGCCCAGCATGCTGCTGCTCAGCATCGGCTTCACGCTGGCGTTCGCGCCCTTCCAGCTTGAGGGCACCTCGGGAATCCCCGACCACGAGCAAGGCCTGGCCGGCGGCCTGCTGAACACCTCCATGCAGATCGGCGGCGCGATCGGCCTCGCCATCGTCACCGCGGTCCTTACCGCAGGCAACGGCGGCAAGAGCGGGCCCGAGACCCTGCTCGCCGGTTTCACCCCCGCAATGATCACCGTCACCGTGCTCGCGGCCATCGGCCTGCTCGTCGCCCTGTCCGGATCGCTGGGACGTCGCAGGGTACCTGCGCAGACGGACAGGAGCACCGACCGACGGGAGCTCGACAAGGTCACCTGACGTCACCGGGGGACGGCCGACCGCTGGGCCTGAACTGCCCCAGCCATCCCAGACTCGAAAGGCAATACCACTCACATGAGCAAGATCGTCCGATTTCACGCCACCGGCGGCCCCGAGGTCCTGACCCTGGACGACGTCGAGGTCCGCGAACCCGGGC
Source organism: Streptomyces sp. NBC_00510 (assembly GCA_036013505.1). Taxonomy (NCBI): domain Bacteria; kingdom Bacillati; phylum Actinomycetota; class Actinomycetes; order Kitasatosporales; family Streptomycetaceae; genus Streptomyces; species Streptomyces sp. NBC_00510. Next base: position 8,366,330 of record CP107851.1, read on the forward strand.
ACGGCGAGATCCGCCTCCGCACCCGTGCTCTCGGGTTGAACCGAGCGGACGCCATGCTCCGCAGCGGTCACCGCGCGGAGTTCCCCTCCGGTATCGGATGGGAGGCCTCCGGTGAGGTCGACGCCATCGGCCTGGACGTCGAAAGTTTCACCGTCGGCGACGCCGTCAGCCTGATCCCCTGCTTCCGGGCCACCGACTACCCCATCCACGGTGAGCTGGCCATCGCGCCCGCCACCGCGGTGGTCAAGCACCCCGACACACTGTCCTGGGAGCAGGCCGCGGCCCTGTGGGGGCAGTACCTGACCGCCTACGGCGCCCTCATCGAAACCGCGAGCCTAAGGGCCGGTGACACGGTGGTCATCCCGGCCGCCTCCAGCAGCGTCGGGCTGGCCGCGATCCAGATAGCCCGCAGTGTGGGGGCCCGGCCCGTGGCACTGACCCGCAGCAGCGCCAAGCGCGAGCGGCTCCTGGACGAAGGCGCGGAGGCAGTGGTCGTCACGGGCGAGGAAGACGTGGTCACCCGCCTGAACGAGCTCACCGACGGTCACGGAGCGCGCGTCATCCTCGACCCGGTGGGAGGACCTGCTCTGGCGGACTTGATCGGTGCCGCCGCGCCCGGTGGGACCGTGATCCTCTACGGCGCGCTGAGCAGCGAGGCCACGACGCTGCCGGTGCTGCAGGCGATCGGCAAGAGCCTGACCGTCCGGGGATACAAGGTCTTCGACCTCACCACCGACGTCGAACGCCGCAAGGTCGCCGTCGACTGGGTCCTTGACGGCCTTGCCCGCGAGACCCTGCGGCCGGTCATCGACACCGTCTTCCCGCTGGAGGACATCGTCGAGGCCCACCGTCGTCTCGAGTCAGGATCCCAGGTCGGCAAGATCGTCGTGACCGTCCCCCGCTGACCCGGCACACCTCGCAAGCGCCAAGAACGGCGTCCACCCTTACGCAACGCAAGTTGCTCGTCTTAGTGGAGATGTCACCCCATGCGATACACCACCTTCGGCCGCAACAACGGCCTGCGCGTGTCGGAGTACGGCCTCGGCACCGCCAATTTCGGTACCGGCTGGCGCGCCGGTGGCGGCTGGGGCCCCGGTGCCGAGCCCGCCGAGGCCCGCAAGATCTTCGACCGGTTCGCCGAAGCCGGCGGCACGCTCCTCGACACCGCCGAGAACTACCAGGCCGGCGAATCCGAGCAGCTGCTCGGCGAGTTCCTGGGCGCCGACCGGGACCACTTCGTGCTGACGGGCAAGTACAGCATGAACGGCGTCGGACCGCAGACCGTCTCCAACACCGGCAACAGCCGCCGGTACATGGTCCAGGCCCTCGAAGCCAGCCTGCGCCGCCTGAACACCGACCACCTGGACATGTACTGGGTGCACGCCCCTGACGGCCTGACTCCGATGGAGGAGATCCTGCGCGGACTGGACGACCTGGTCAGCACAGGAAAGATCCGCTACTTCGGGCTGTCCAACTTCCCGGCCTGGCGTGTGTCGCGCGCCGCCGCCATCGCCGAACTGCGCGGCTGGTCCCCGGTGGCCGGAATCCAGGTCGAGTACAGCCTGGTCGACCGCACCGCCGAACGGGAGCTGCTGCCGATGGCGAGGGCACTCGGCCTGGGCGCGGCGCTGTGGAGCCCGCTCGGCGGCGGCCTGCTGACCGGCAAGTACCGTCAGGGCGCCACCGGCCGGATCAGCGACCTCAAGGCCGTCGGGTTCTTCGAGGACACCGCGCAGAAGACCGCGATCGTCGACGCCGTCCTCGACGTCGCGGCCGAACTCGGCGTGCCGGCCTCCCATGTCGCCATCGCCTGGATGCGGCAGCAGGGCGCGCGGGCGGCCACGGCGTACGTGCCGATCATCGGCCCGCGCAGCGTCGCGCAGCTCGACGACTACCTGGGCGCGCTGGACGTGACGCTGACCCCGGCGCAGTTCGCCCGGCTCGACGAGGTGAGCGCGATCAGGCTCGGCACCCCGCATGAGCTGAACGCGTGGAGCGTGGGCCCCATCCGCGGCGGCGACGCAAGCGTGATCGACGAGCCCGCGATCCCGGTGGCGTGATCTCAGGCGAATGACCGGCTTCGAGGACATGGGAGGCGGCCCGATCGCGCGCCGCCTGCAGGCGCAGTCTCGCGCGGCATTCCCTTCACGCGCCCGCGGGACGTAGAGCCAACAGGTCCCCACCGTCAGGCGGAGGAGGGCGCTGAAGGTGCCCTCCTGCTCCCCGCAGCCGCGGATGCGCTGGCGGGGAGGCCGCTCAGGAGGTGGAGGGCGGGATGTCCTGGTTGGCGTGGAAGAAGTTGTAGGGGTCGTAGCTCCTTTTTATCGCGGCCAGTTGGTCGTGGTGGTCGCCGTAGGCGCCCCTGGATCCGGTCGGTTTTTCCCTGTTCGCCAAGACCCCTGCAACGCCGAGGCGACGGCCTCACCTGCCCCGGCGTTCCTGGGCACCGGCACGGCAGTCGCGAGCCTGGTGCGTTGGAACGCCGGGCGCATCGGATCGCTGGACGCGATCGATGGCGGCCGGTCGCTGAGGGCGCTGCAACTCGACTGGCTCGACGGGGTGCTGGGGCGCGGCGGCAGCGCACCGGCGTCTACCGTCTTGGTCTTCGTGACGGGCGCCGGCGTCTGGCGGCGGACGGACCGCTGGCCGCCCCCGACCACCAAGACGACGTGGTTCCTCCGGGCCCCCGACACACTGTCGCCCGAGCCACCCGGCACGGACGAGCCGCCGGCCTGTTTCGTGCACCACCCCGCCGACCCCGTACCGGTGTGCGGCGGCGCCCTCCTGCTGACCGACGCGTATCCCGCGGGCCCGTTCGACCAGCGCGCCATCGAGGCCCGGCCCGACGTCCTGACCTGGACCGGCCCCCAGCTGACCGCCCCCCTGGAGGTCGCAGGCCGGATCACCGCGGTCCTCACCACCACGAGCGACGGCCCGGCCGCCTGGGTGGCCCGGCTGTGCGACGTCCGCCCGGACGGCACGTCGATCAATCTCGCCGATGGCGTCGCCCGCGCCGAAGCCTCCGCCGATGCGGACCCCCAGGAAGTCCGCGTCGACCTGTGGTCCGCGGCGCACGTGTTCCGTCCGGGCCACCGGCTCCGCCTCCAGGTGACCGCCTCCGCCCATCCCCGCTGGGAGGTCCCCGACACCCCGGGCACGCGACGTGTCCACCACGCCGCAGCCCGCCCCTCACGGCTGGTGCTGCCGGTGTCGGGGTGAGCCTTCCAGATCGGAACACCAGGACGTGGTGAGCGCCTGACGGGACTTCTTCGCCGTGGGGGTATGCAAAATCGATCTTTGTGATGTCCCTGAAGGGGAAACTCACCCGGACCAGACGCGCGTCCTGCGCGATCTCACCCGATGGCCCGGCACTTCAACGTGGAGCATTGCCGGCCATGACGAGACGAGCCTGACCGCGACCGACCCGCCAGGAACGGTCGCGGTCAGGCCTTCGCCCATTGACCCCTTCGAATGTGACCGGGCCCTGACACGGCAGGTTGCCCAGGACGACGGTCGGCTTCGGGAGCTACTGACGGATGTTGATGGCCTGGATCGCCTCGGACTGTGCGACTGCCGCCGGGGAGGCGACGTTGGCCGACAGCGATTCGTTACGGGCCTTCACGTGCGCAGACTTGAGCGACTTGTTGGTGAGTCGGAAGTAGCCGAAGTCCTCACCCCAACCGCCGTACCCTCCGCGGTCGTAGCCTCCACGGCCGTACCCACCGCGGTCGTAGCCTCCGCGGTCGTAGCCTCCACGGCCGTACCCCCCGCGGCCGTAGTCTCCGCGGTCGTGACCTCCGTGGCCGTAGCCTCCACGGCCGTGGTCCCCGCGGTCGTAGCCCCGGCCACCGTAGCCGTTGTCCCAGCCATCCCCCGAACAGGTCGCGGAAGTGGCCAGCGCCGTACCGGCCAGGGGAACCCCCATGGCTGATACCGCCAATGCGACCGTAGCCGCGGCTCGAGCAAGACCTTTCACTGCATTCCTCCCTTGGAGTCAGGAATTTCCTGATGCGAAACTGAAGCTAGCCGATGGCCACTCGGAAGTCATTCACGCTTCGCGGTGAAGGTCGGCCAAACAGGGCATCGCCGAGAAATGCTCGACGGCGCCCGGGAGGTCACAACCCCGGCGTTTCCCAAGCTCAGGCCCCATCTCGTCCTGCTGCGCGAGATTTCCCGGGTTCCGCGTTGATACACCTTGGAGTGAATCCGGCGCAGGCTCTCAACGTAGATAAAGCGTTGCGGGAGAGGATAAAATTAATTCATTCAAGCGAGCCAAATTTGGCAAAGAATGCGCCACTTCGGATTCCCTTGGCAGGGTATCCCGGTGCAACAATTGCGGCCCGAGCAGTGAGGATGAAAAAATTGGATGACTTGAAATCTGGGGCGGTGTCGAATCCAAACTTCCCGGTGTCCGCCGACGGACGCAGCATCGGCATCGGATGCGGGGTCGCGATTCCCCCTGACTCCCCGCCCGTTCTGGCGCGAGAGTGGCGCGGACTCCGCCATGTTGACCCTCTCGATGCGAACTGCGGGCGTAGCGGTCGCTGAGAGGTGTCCGAACCTGACGGTCGCTGGAACGGTACATTCGCCGCATATGGGTCACACGCGACAGCGCTGTGACTGTGCGGATGCGCGCCTCATGAGCGCAAGCGCGAGTGGCGGGCGTCACGGCATCCCGGCTTGACGTTCACACTAATGTCAACCTTTAGCTTCGGTTCAGTAGCTGAAAGCCAACTGAACGGCGCAAGGAGACATCGCCATGCCCAAGGCTCTGACAGGACGGACAGCGCTCGTGACCGGAGGGTCGCGAGGTATCGGTGCGGGGATCGCCCGGGAACTGGCCCGCGAGGGTGCGAACGTCGTCATCACCTACCGAAAGTCGCGCGAGCAGGCGGAAGAGGTCGTCGCCGACCTGGCCGCACTTGGGGCGAAGGCGCTTGCCGTACAGGCGGATCAGTCCGTTCCCCACGAGGCGTCGACCGCTGTCGAACAGGCTGCCGAGTTCCTGGGCGGCCAGATCGACGTGCTGGTGAACTCCGCCGGAGTAGCCGTCATGGGCACCGTCGACCAGTTGGACCTGGACCTTCTCGAAGGGGTCCAGCAGATGATGGCCACCAATGTGATGGGCACCGTCGTCACCACGCATTCCGCATCGCGTTATCTGCCCGACGGCGGGCGCGTCATCCTGGTGGGCAGCATCGTCGCCCACCGCGTTCCTGTCCCTGGCGTCGCCGAGTACGCGGCGAGCAAGGCAGCGATCGACCAGCTCGGCCGCGGGTGGGCGCGCGACTTCGGCCCGCGCGGCATCACCGTCAATGTCGTCCAGCCCGGGGCGACCGACACGGACATGAACCCTGCGGACGGGCCGAACGCTGCCCCGCAGGTGGCCATGACGCCCCTGGGGCGCATGGGCACCACCGAGGACATCGCCAAGGCGGTCGTCTTCCTCGCCAGTGAGAACGCTGCCTACATCACAGGCGCACGGTTGACCGTCGACGGCGGATACAGCATCTGATCCGGGAGCAGCACCCATGACGCGCGGGGCTCCGGTGCCAGGACGACAGTCGACGGGACCAGAGCCCCGCCACTGGCGAATCCGTCCGTTGCGGCGTCCTCCAGCCCGCCTCCGCCTCGCCGGCAGCGTCAGCCTCGCGCCGCACCGATAGCGCCTTCCGGCAGGTGAGCGCTCGGCCGCGTGAGTCCCGCCGCTGTCACTCCGCAACCAAGACCAGGACTCCATCCGCGGTCGTCGGCATGGGGGCCGTGGCGTCCTCCTGGAAGCGCAGGTATGCCTCGATCGCGCGCTGGTTGCGTTGCAGCACGTCGATGCGCCGTTTGATGCTGCTGAGTTGGCGTCGCAGACCGTCCAGGTCCTTTGCGTCCGGGCACTCCCGGGCGTGCGCATCGCCCTCGGCGGACTCGAAACAGGGCAGAACCTCGCGGATCATCTCCGTGGTCAAACCGACTTCGAGGAGTTCGCGGATCTGCAGTACGCGGTCGATGGCCGGCTCGCCGTACGTGCGGTATCCGTTGGGGCTCCGGAACGGCGTCAGGATGCCGACCTCTTCGTAGTAACGAAGCAGCCGCGGCGCGACACCGGTCTTCGCGGCCAGCTCTCCGATCTTCACATTGCCCTCCTCTTGCCGGGCATCGCGTGGACGGTATGCCCCGTCGCCGCACAGGTGGGCGACCTTGCCGTCTGCTGTTGAACCTTCACACTACTCGGCCACTGACGTTGATCGATTACGTCCGGCCGTGACGCCGCCGTCGACATGACAGACGGCGCCGGTGACCCAGCCGGTGCGCTCCGACAGTTGGAGGGTGACGGTTGAGGCGATGCCGTCGGGGGTGCCGGTGTGGTTCATGCTGCTGGTGCCGCTGATGACGACGACCTTCTTGCCGTGAGGTCGGGGGGCTGGACATCGTGGTGCTGGCTGGGCTCGGCGGCGGTGAGGTTGCGGACCATGAAGTGGGCGACGTGCGCCTGGTGACCGAGGTGCCAGCCGATCGCGCTGGAGTCCTCGTGTGGTCGCCAGGTCACCTCGTCTGCCGTCAGGTCCTGCCACAGGCTGTCGGTGTACGCGCGGGCGCGGTCGTACTGGCGTAGCAGCTCCGTAAGGAGGTTCATTGCGGTCACCTTTCGGTGCGCAGGAGGTGGCACAGGGCAAGGAGTGGGGTGGGGCCGCTGGGCCGGAACCGAGGGTAGCCCCGGCCCGGGGGTAGACGGCCCGGGTGCGGGCGGGCATCCGCTCGGGCTCGCGCGCCGTGGGGTGCGGTGGTGCCGGGCGCGGTGGGTCAGGGGTTGTCCTGGAGGCGGGTCTCGGTCGGCTGCCTTCAAGCAGCGGCAACGGGGCGCCGAAGGCCCTGTCGGACCTGGAGCACGTCGTCTGAGCCACGAAACCGTCGCCGCCCTTGATTGCACAGACCACCGTGGGCGCCAGCGCTGTCCGGGACGACGCCGGCGCCCACAGCCAGTGGGTCAGGGGGCCTTGGGCGGACGCGAGTTCCTCAACCTGTTGATCAAGATCGTTGAATTCCGGTCTTCGGGTGATCGCGGTGCGAGGCGGTGGGTCAGAGGGCGATCGACTTGTGCTCGACGTAGTGGGTGAGGCCGACGGCTCCGAACTCGCGGCCGATGCCGCTGGCCTTGTAGCCGCCGAAGGGGGCGTCGAAGCCGGCTGGGGCGCCGTTGACGAGGAAGGTGCCGGTGCGGATGCGGCGGGCCACGGCGAGGCCGCGTTCGGCATCGGAGGTCCACACGCCGCCGCTGAGCCCGTAGGGGGAGTCGTTGGCGATGCGGACGGCGTCGTCTTCGTCGTCGAACGGGATGATGACGAGCACCGGGCCGAAGATCTCCTCCTGGGCGATGCGCATGGAGTTGTCGACGTCGGCGAAGATGGTGGGCCTGACGTAGTTGCCCTGCTCCAGGCCCTGCGGGGCGCCGAGGCCTCCGAAGACCAGGTGGGCGCCCTCCTCCAGGCCGGAGCGGATGTAGGAAAGTGCCCGTTCCTTCTGAACGGGGGTGACCAGCGGGCCGACGAAGTTCGCCGGATCCGCCGGATCGCCGACGGTCACCTTCTCGGCGGCGGCCACGACCGCGGAGACGATCTCTTCGTAACGGCTGCGGGGTGCCAGCAGGCGTGTGTGGGCGGCGCACGACTGCCCGCTGTTGGTGAAGGCCATGAGAGGCGCGGCCTGCGCGACGGCGTCGAGGTCGGCGTCTTCCAGGACGATCGAGGCGGACTTCCCGCCCAGTTCCAGGCTGACCCGCTTGAGCTGTTCACCGGCGATCGACGCGATGCGGCGTCCGGCGCCCGTTGAGCCGGTGAAGGCGATCTTGTCGATTCCCGGGTGGGCGACCAGGTACTCACTGGTCTTCCGGTCGGCGGGCAGGATGCTGACGACACCCTCGGGGAAACCGGCCTGCGTGAACAACTCGCCCAGCAGCAGGCCGTTGAGCGGCGTCTCGGGCGCGACCTTGAGGATGACCGTGCAGCCGGCCAGTAGTGCGGGGATCATCTTCACCAGTGCGGATTGGTGCGGGGCGTTCCACGGGATGACCGCGGCCACCACGCCGACCGGCTCGCGCCGCACGACGGCCCTGGCCCCGCCGGGGCTGGTGATCTCCTCTTCCCAGGTGAAGGTGTCGCCGGCGCGGAGGTAGGCGGCTGTCTGTTCGGCGAGCGAAGCCTGCAGGGTGTGTGTGAACCAGGCCGGGGTCCCGTTCTCCGCGGTGATCAGGGCGGCGATCTCTGAGGCGCGGGCGGCGTGCAGGTCGTTGAACCTGGAGACCAGCGCGGCGCGCTTCTGGGGCGGCAGGGCCGGCCATGGGCCCTCGTCGAATGCCTGGCGTGCGGCGGCGACCGCGGCGTCGATGTCGGCGGGTGTTGCCTGGGCAGCGCGTCCGACCAGCGTGTGGTCGTGCGGGGAGTGGACCTCGATCGGTTCGTCGGTGGAGGAGGCGACCCAGTGACCGCCGATGTAGAGCTTCTCGTAATTGATCATGATTTCCTGATGCCTTCTGTCGCGTGCGTCCGCTGGGTGAGGGGCTGGGGGCGCGAACGGTGGGTGCCCGGGGCTCCGCCCCACGGAATGTAAGTGGTTACCTACATTCGACGGTAGGGCGGACTTCAGCGTTTTGCAAGTGACTGCCTACTTACTTACACTGCACCCATGGCACGCAACGCAGACGAGACCCGGCGGAAGATCCTGGAGGCCGCCACCGAGGAGTTCGCCCAGTACGGCATCGCCGGCGCCCGGGTGGAGCGCATCACCAAGAACGCCGGGGTCAACAACGCCTTGCTGTACCGGTACTTCGGCAGCAAGGTCGACCTGTTCGACAAGGCCTACAGTGACCTGGTCACCGAGATCGTCGACGCCGTCCCGCTGGACCCCGCCGACCTGCCCGGCTATGTGGGGCGCCTGTTCGACTACTACCAGGACCACCCCCACGTGGTGCGGCTGGCCGCCTGGCAGCTGCTCGAGCGACCCGAGCACGCCGTGCCGCAGGTCGTCCACGACGCCCAGAGGGAGAAGGCGGAGCGCATCGCGCAGGCCCAGAAGGCCGGTGTCATCCCCGCCACGCTTCCCGCCGAGGAACTGCGCGACCTCATGGTCCTGCTCTCCGTCAGCAAGACCCCGCTGATGCCCACCATCGCATCCGAGACCGATCGCGACCGCCGCCGCGCCACCATCGTCGCCACCGCCGCGGCCATCATCCGCGCCTGACCAGGAGGACCCCTTCGTGAACGTCGTCATCTTCGGCGCGTCCGGCATGGTCGGACATGGTGTGCTGCGCGCGTGCCTGCTGGATCCCGAGGTCGCCCGCATCCTGGTGGTGAACCGCTGCCCGCTCGGCGTCACCCACCCCAAGCTGCACGAGATCATCCACCACGACTTCGCCGACCTGTCCGGACTGGCCGAGCAACTGACGGACGTGGACGCCTGCTTCTACTGCCTCGGAGTCTCCTCCACCGGCCGCAGTGAAGCCGAGTACACCCGTATCACGTTCGACTACACCGTGGCCGCGGCGAACACGCTGTCCACCGCCAACCCTGGCCTGACCTTCACCTACGTCTCCGGCGAAGGCACCGACAGCAGCGAGGACGGCCGCACCATGTGGGCCCGTGTCAAAGGACGCACCGAGAACGCCCTGCTGGCCATGCCGATGGACGCCTACATGTTCCGCCCCGGCTACATCCAGCCCCGCCACGGAGCCGTCTCCAAGACCCCCGCATACCGCCTCACCTACGCCCTCACCTCCTGGCTCTACCCGCTGCTGCACCGCATCGCGCCGAAGCACACCACGACCACCGATCACCTCGGCCGCGCCATGCTCGCCGTCACCCGCCCCGGCACCTCTGCCCAGCGGATCCTCCACAGCCGGGACATCAACCACCTGGGCGCGTAGCGCCGCCGGCGGCATGCGGGCATGCCCTCACCGGCGCCTGGCTGCCGCCTCTCCCTTGGTCCTGCAGGACGTTCCGATAGGCGGCAGTACCGCCGACGACCGCGGTTGGCCGTGCGGGCGGTGTGGTTCCGCAGGCTCCGGTGCCGATGGCGTTCTTCGGCACGACGGTGAGGGTGTGAGGACGTCACGATCCGCTCAACCGCTCTGTGCCGCCTGGACGGCGTGGCGCAGCATGGCCTTGAACGAGACGCCTGCGGGATCATCACCGAGCGCGATGTGCATCGACTCGGCCTCGGACCGGTTCGACCAGCGGGTGAAGACCGACACCCCGTGGTCAATGGCCAGTCGCTGATCGACCTCGGTGACGGTCATATCAGCCAGCCGCCCGGAATGTGCTGTGGTCTTCCCCGTGCGCATGTCGGTGACCGAGACCAAGAGATGCCCCGGCAGCAACACGGCAGCAGTCAGCGTTTCACGCTGTGGGCCGCCCCCGAGCAAGCGCGCGAAGACGCCGGGCCGGCGCCGGGGCACACTGCGGGTTTCCACGCAGGTGATCGCGGCCGACGCGGCATCACCGAGCAGCTCGGTCTCGGCCACGGCCAGAATCGTCGTACGCGACCGGGAATCCAGATCCTCAACCGTGCAACCGCGGCTCGTGCGGTCGAACAACTGCTCAGGCATGGGCGCATCGTAGCGGGGCCACCGATGTCCGGCTCTCGGCCCGGCCGACGCTCTCCTTCACCCAGGGCGCTGAGCACCCACCTCACATCATGTCGAGTTTGGCACGACGGAGGATGGCCAGGGTCAGGTCAGTGCCCGGAGACCACGAGGTGGGCCCTTTCCCAGGGACGGGTCAGGGCCAGGTAGTGCTCCTCGGCCAGGCGCCAGCGAGACTCCCAGTCGATCGGGCCGTGGTCGTCACCGCGCTCTCGCAGTCGGCGCATGGATTCCTCCCGCGGGGTGTCAACGTAAACGAGGAGGTCGTAGTGGTCGGCGAGTTCGGGCCGGGCGGTGTACACGCCCTCCACGACGACGATGCCGCAGGCGGAAACACCATGGCTTTCGTCCGGGGCCGGATCACCGGTCGCCCAGTCGTAGCGCCGGTAGGTGGCATCACGGCCGGATGCGAGTGGGACAAGCACTTCCTCGCGCAGCCGCTGCCAGTCGAAGTAGCGGTGGTAGCCCTCTTCGGGACCCAGCCCGGCACGCTCCTCCGGGTCCATGGGGCGGTAGAAGTCGTCACCGTGAACCACCGCAGCGCCGCGCGACTCCGCCAGGGCCGTCGCCAAGGTCGATTTGCCAGAGCCACCCATGCCATCGATCGCGACCAGGAACACTCCTTGGCGGCTTCGGGCGTCGATGGCGGCGGCAACCTCTTCAGCACCGATGGAGATCGTCGTCATAGCGGCATTCTGATCACAGCAGGCGCCTCAAGAGAAGGGCAACGGCTTCGCATCACGATCCCGAGGCCGGGGAGCCCGCGCTGCCGCATCACCTGCCGTTCGTTCCACCCTTGACCGTTCGGATCACGCTGCTTTCCAAAGTGCTGATCGGATGCTGCCACTTCCTGAGGCTGCGACCGGGACGTCGAGGCCCGCTCCGCCTATCGGCGGGGCGTTCAGCGTCGTCTGAAAACCCGTTGCTCCCCGGTTTGCCTGCTTGGTGGGATGCAGGGGCTTCGACGGCGGGAGGGGACAGCTTGGCGGTGTTCGGGTGTGCGGGCTGCGGTGCGGTCCTGACGGAGGCGGTGTCGCAGGTGGCGTTGCCGATCCACCTGGCCGACACCCACTGGGAGAAGTTGCACCCGCCCCTGCTGGAGGTCGGGTCCTACTCCGTCGACCCTGCGCCGTACGGGCCGCCATGGCGGCAATGGGACGAGGTCGGGGCGCGCGAGGCGGCGGAGCGGGGGCGCTTCGCGCCCTACGGTGCGCTGTCCGACGGACCGTCGGGCACCGTCCTGCTCGCGCCCGGCGACATGCGCGGCACCAGGCTGATCGTCGAGCGGGCCGGGGGCTACTGCATGGGAATCGACGGGAGGGACGGGCCGAACCTTGCCTGCCTGGGCTGCGATCTGCCGGTCGGAACGAGAATGGACGACTGCGGGTGCTGGCAGGTCGTCCGGCTCGTCCCGCAGGCAGTAGTGCGGCTGCCCGGCCCGCCGGAGCGGCCGGTCATGGATTGGGCGGAGCTGCTGGCCACCGGCGCGCTGTGGCACCGGCTGAGCAAGTACCGGGACATCCCGGCGGGCGCGGCCCTCGCCCACGTGGTGGTGGCCGCCGGGGGCGCGCCGGTCGAGGTGGCGCCCGGGCCGGTGGCCGAGCTCTTCGGCCGGGCACTCGGCGCGCTGCTGCCCGCCGGGGACGGTGCGAAGCGGCTGGACCTGGCGGGACCGGGGTTCGGCGAGCCGGCCGCTGACCTGGTGCTGGTGCCGGTACATCCGCAGACCGGAGACATGTGGCAGCCGCGTGCCGGGGCGGTGCCGGTGCCCATGGATGCCGCGCTCTGGGCCGAGCTCGCCTTCCCTCCACACCGGACCCGGCTGCCGGTGGTCGGCGGACTGCCGGCAGGGGTGGAGCGGGACGACCCGCTGCCGCCGCATCGGTGGTACCCGTTCCAGCCGTCTAGGGAGGCGTTCCGGTACACGCTGTCGTGGATGCCCGCCGTCAGGGAACCATGGCTGCGGGCGATCTACGACCGGCGCTGCTGACCCGTCAGGGGCGATGAGGAACTGTACGTTGGGTTCGGCGTGGACGGCACCTTGGTCCCCACCCGCGACCATGTCGTCGCCGAGCAGTCCAAGAACTACCGGTACTCCACACGGCCCGCGGGAAGACCCACACCCAGGCCCTCCTCCGCCTCGCCCGCCAGTTCTCTGGGTCTGCGGGTGCCTCGCGCGGCCGGTGCCATCGGTCGAGCTGCGCCCGCGGCAGCTGGGTGACCGCGGCCGCGAACGCGCTGTACGCCGAGGCGCGCTCGCCCCGCAGGTAATGCTGCCGCGCACTGTTCTCGGTGTCCCGAGCGGACTGCCGCCGGAACCAGTGCGTCAGGGCCATACCGAGCAGCGTTCCCCCGACAGCGATCGCAGCTGACAACGCCTGGTCCATACCCAGGACACCACGCCGTGCCCCGGCTTGCCAGAGCCTTCAACGCCCGTCTTGGGTCGCTTCCTTGCGGGCCATCTACCACCACCACCGACGCAAGGCCTCAAGGGCGATCCTCGAGCCGACCAGCCGCTCACCAGAAGGCCCATCGGTGGCGACCGGCCTCCCGCCATGCCTGCCCCGAAGACGCAGGCGCTCGTCATGAAGCCGCACAGTCCACGAGCTCGGCCGCGAGTTCCGGGTCGGGCTTGGGGATGGTGCCGAAGTCCTCATCGGGCTGCGCCTCGAGCCGTTGCACGGCCCTGGTGAGCGAGTTCGACAGCGGTAGGGACGATGCGGGCCGGCACGCGCGGTGGACGACATCGACCGTGACCACTGTGGGGACCATCGCCGTCCGGGACGGCGATGGCGCCCAGAGCCAGTGCGTCAGCGCCCGATCGGTCGTCGCCTGCGACCACGCGGTGTGCGCCAGCGGATCCTCTCCCAGGTGCCGCAACAGAAAGGCCTGCCTGCGCCAGTGCTGCGCGTCGCGTAGTTCGCTGTGCTGCAGATGGTGCAGGAACAGGCAGTGGGCCGCGGTAGGGGAGTCGGCGCCGGCGGCGAACTGCCACCAGAACTGGGCCGCCTCGTGCCGGTCGGCTAGATACAGCAGGCACGCGAAGGCGAGTGCGCCGGTGGGCTCGATGGTGGCCCGGTCGTCGACGAGCAGCGCCATGGCGGCGATCGCCTGCGGGTCCCGGACCACCTGTGAGGACAGCACGCCCAGTTCGGTGGCGGCCTGCTCGTGCAAGGCGGCCGGCAGGCCGCCGTGTGCGTCGGCCGGGCGGGTGTCGGCGCCGGATGTGGTGCGGATCCACCGGGCGCGGCTTTCCATCGACTCGGCCCTGTGCCACACCACCCGCCGCGCGATGCGGTCCAACGCCGCCCGCTCATCGAAGTCGGCGTATTCATCGGCCAGGACCTTCGCGTCGGCCAGCACGTGCTCGATGCGATCGCTCCGCTTGTTCCCCCGGTTCATCAATCCTCCTCGTTCATCTCTTCGGCGCCCCAGTCGATCCCCAGATCCCTGGCCAGCCGCCGGCGGGCACCGCGCACGTGACTGCGGACCGTCCCGTACGAGACGCCCATCAGTTCGGCGACCTGCCGCATCGGGTAACCGAGCACGAACCGCAGCACGATCACGTCGTACTGCCGCTCCGGAAGGCGGGCGATCGCCGTGTACAGGCCGAGGCTGGACTCCAGTGCGGCGAAGGTTTTGCGGCTCTTGCGCCGGATCTGCTCGAACGCGGCGGTCTCCACCAAGGCGGGGGAGCGGCCTTGTATCTCCAGGCGCCGGGCGACCTCTTCCTTCAACGCCGCCCAGGCGTAGCCATCCACGTTCGGCTGCTGCAGCACGTGCGGCCACACCGTGGCCAGTTGCACGAACACGTCCTCGACGACCTGCTCGGCTTCGGGCCGGCTGTCCAGCTGCAGGTGCGCGTACCGCAGGTAGGCCTTGTGGTGCAGGCAGTAGAAGGCGGTGAAGGTGTCCGGTAGCACCGCGGTCAGATCGTCGCGCACGGCCTGGTCGGCCCACGGATCCGGTTGGTGGCCGCTCATCAGTCGCGCTCCAGCGGCTGCACGTCGGTACCTTCGTTTGAGGCAGCCGCCTCCCCGCGCCGGTGCTGCGCCGCCAGCTGGGCGGCGCCGACCCGCACCCCGGCACCGAGCAGGCGCGTTCCCAGGGCGCGGATATCTCCCGCGAAGACCCGGAGCGCGACCGCTCCCGTCACCACGTGAACAGCCATATCGAGATCCACTGGCTGGTGTCCTTTCGTCGGCCGATGCAGCCCCCGCCCGGCACCGAGCGCTTTCGCCTTGCTCCTAGCCAAGCGAACGAGACCCGCAAGTGTGCACGCCCAACCCCACCAATTTCACCGAGCGTGCGCACATGATCACGCGTGCGCCCCCGCTGCGCCCCCCCGCGCCTGAGGCCCACCCAGAGGCCAGCCATGGACTTGCAGCCCGGTCACATGCCGCCCCTGTGCACTGCTCGCACTTGTGGTCCGGGTCATCCCGTAGGTGCGAGGTGTGGTGACCAACAGCCCCCTGCTGCAGGTACGGGTCCTCGTTGATGCCCTCACACCGCCCTTGGCAGGCTCCTCGTGATCTTTAGGGCTCGGCCTGTGCCGCGCTTCTGAGGACACTGCCCGCCCCTGCGCCCTCCTCAGGCCCGTCGTGCCACCTGATGGGAAGCGATGCCCGCCTCGCAAGAACAACGACCCCGGCAGCGTGCCGGCCGACCGCGTCAGGGTTCGGGGGCCGAGACGAGCAGGATGCCTCTCCAATGAAGACGCCGCGCCTCCGGGAGAGGCGGTGGCTGCTACGGCGGTGGTCAACGCTTGTCGCGTCGGCTGCGGATGCTGAGGGCGATGACGGAGACGAGGAACCAGAAGGCACCGAAGGCCGAGTATCCGGCGACGGTGGACAGGCTGCTCGTCGCCGAGGCGGACGTGGCAGCGATGGTGGCGCCGGCGAGTACGGACTGTGCACCGCTGATGACCATGGGCCACTGGGCGCCGACGGTGCGCCGGCGTCGGATCGCCACGACGAGCTGGATGGCTCCGGACAGGAGGGCCCAGACGCCGAACACGAGCAGGGCCGTCCCGATGGTGGAGAACACGGCGATGATCATTCCGGCGGTGGTGGCGAGGCCGAGACCCATGTTGACGGTACTGACGCGGTTCGCGGAGCCGGTGCCGGCCAGGCGACGCTCGAGGAGCGTGGCGATGGCGTCCCACAGGGGGTAGACGACGAGCAGCACGGCCGCGATCACCGTGGGCCTGTCCGCCGACACGAGCGAGGCGGAGGTCGTGAAGACGAGTGCCACCCAGATCAGGGAGAAGACGACTCGGATCAGGTGGAGCGATCGGAGCCCGGAAGGCGTCGTCGCGGCCGTGGTCGAAGGGGCCGAGGTTACGGTGGTCTGAGTCATCGGGTGTCCCGTGGTGATCGTGACGGTGTGAGGCGGTCGCCTCGATGACGAGTCTCAGGGGCCTCGGGAGGCGCCGTGTACTTCGAACGAAGTAGTTCTGCCATCCGCTTCGACGGCAGGCGCTCTGCCGTCCCGATCGACCGAAGCAACTGCGCGGTCTACATCATTCGAAGTACACGGCGGCCGCACATGTGAACGAGAATCGGCTCATGGTGATGGCGCAGAACAGTCAGGACGGGCTCGCGGCACCGCTGTGGGTCCGCCGCCCCGAGGTGCTGCACCGAGTCGCCTATGCGCTGGCCGCGCTGGCGTTCACCGGTCAGATCGTGGCGGTGATCCTGAGGGGTGCGGACTGGCCGACGGCCCTGTCCGTGCTCCTCGCCGGCGGCGGTGTCGCCCTCTCGTGGTGGAAGCCGTGGGCGGGACTGGTCGTGACGAGCGCGGCGTCCTTCGCCGTCACAGCGGTGGGCCACGACCCCCTGTCGGTGTGGATGATGGCGGTGCTCGTGCTGTTCTCGGTCACCCTCAGGGGAAAGCAGCCGCTGGCCGGAACCGGCATCGTGGCGGCGTTCTTCCTGGGGGCGTTCATGACGGTCGGAGGATTCCGCGGCGGTGCGGTCGTGGGAGTCGCCGCCGTTTTCTCCGCTGTGGCAGGAGGTGCGACAGGGGCCGCGCTCCGCATCCATCGAGACCACTGGTGGACCCTGGAGGAGCGGGCCGAAAGCGCCATCGCCACCCGCGAGATCGAAGCCACCCGACGAGTGACCGAAGAACGACTCCGCATCGCCCGGGACCTCCACGACGTCATCGGCCACCAGGTCGCGATGCTGAGCCTGCACCTCGGTGCAGCGGAAATCGGGCTGCCCGAAGACGCCGAGTCCTCCCGGCAGGCCCTCGTCTCAGCCAGGTCCAGCGCCCGCACCGTCATCGTCGAAACGCAACGCATCCTCGCGCTCCTCCGCCTCGGGGACGATGTCTCCGACGACGAGGCGCTGCGGCCGACCCCGGCGCTCAGCGGCCTGGAAGGACTCATCGCCTCGTTCGAGAGCATCGGCCTCGACATCCGACCCTCCATCGACATCCCCGCCGGCTTCGTGGAGCCCAGCGTCGGCGTGACGGTCTACCGGGTCGTTCAGGAAGCGCTCACGAATGCCTACCGGCATGGAGAGGGGACGGCATCGGTGGACGTGCGCGAGCACGACGGCAGGATCTGCGTCACCGTGGAGAACCGCGTCGGTCGCTCACCCCGCGGCTCCGACTCGGGCAGCGGACTCGGACTCGTGGGGATGCGCGAACGCGTGGAGTCCTCCAGCGGGCGGCTGACGATCGACAGTCACGACGGGCGATTCCGGGTCCACGCGGAGTTCAGCCCCCTGGGAGCCGTCGTCCGATGACGCGGATTCTGATCGTCGACGACCAGGACGACATCAGGGCCGGGATCCGGGCGATGCTCCGGCTCGACCCGAGTCTCGTCGTCGTGGATGATCTCTCCGATGGACTCCAGGTCGTCCCCTTCCTCCGGGAGCACCCCGTCGACCTGGTCCTGATGGACATCCGGATGCCCGGCATCGACGGTGTCGAAGCGACCCGCCGGATCCGTGCAGAGCATCCACCCGAAAAGACGCGGGTGATCGTGCTGACCACTTTCGACCAGGACGACATCGTTCTCGCCGCCCTGCGCGCGGGCGCCAACGGTTTCCTGAGCAAGACCGTGAGCCCCGCTGAACTCGTCGCCGGCATCACCGAGGTCGTCGGCGGTGGCGGTGCGCTGTCGGCCGCCGCGACCGCCGCGCTCATCGGTCACATGACCGACCGACCGCCCCCGGTGATCGACCAGGAGCTGCTGCGACGCTTCGGCGCTCTGACACCCAGGGAGCGGGACGTGGTCGTTCTCATCGCAAGCGGTCTCGGCAACGACGAGATCGCGGCCCAGATGTCCGTGTCGCCGTTCACCGTGAAGACGCATGCGGTGCGGGCCATGACGAAGGTCGGCGCACGTGATCGGGCGCAGCTCGTCTCGTTCGCCTTCCGGGCCGGTCTCTACCCCTGAGCGGGGCGCGTCATCCGCGCCGTGCGAGGGCGCTCGCGTCCGGTGTGGTGGTCACCGGGCGCGTGCAGCCGACTTCCGGGACCTTGGCCCATGCTGCGGTCTCGCGGTCCATGGCGAGTGACACCCGGTCGCGTCAGTCTGCGGCTTCTCCGCTCCAGAGCGTGATCCACTCGTCCCATCGCGGCGCGTCACCAGCGTCGTCCTCGCCTTGCGCGTCAGGGGATGCCAGAGCCCGAAGACCGGCGAGCAGGGGCCTGAGGATCCTGCGGTTGTAGCCCAGCACCCTGCCGGAGTTCCCCGGGATGACGCCGCGCAGGTGGATGACGACGAGCAGGATGTTGGTGGGTCCGTAGTCCGCCGGGATCTGACCGCAGGACTTCGCTGCGTCGGCGACGCCTTGCAGCGCGTCGCGCATGCGGTCCGCCGCGGCGTGGACCTCCGCGGTGTTTACGGTCACGGATACAACGTCCTGAACACCGGACTGGTCCTCCTGCCCTCCGCACTGTGCGTCTTCGCCGGCGGCCGGGCCGCTCGCTCCTGCCCTACTCCGTACCGCCGGACCCCGCACCAGCGTCATCACCGCCATGGGACTCATGGGCCTCGGCGCGCTCGGCCTCACGATCTGGCCGGCCGCTCTGTGGTCCCTGTTCCACTCCTTCTGCGAGGTCAGCATCGGGATCGGCGCGGGATTCTCCGCCATATCCCAGGTCATCGCCCGTGTCGCACCCGTAGACGAGGTGGCTGCGGCCGGAGGACTGAACCAGGTGATCCGCACGATCGGACAGGCCGCCGGCGCGCCCGCCGCGTCAGCCATCCTGGCAGCCGGCACCACAGGGTCACGGGCGGTCATCCCCATCGGCAACTACCAGCACGCCTTCGCCGTCGCCGCCGTGTGCGCCTGCACGGCCGCTGTACTGGGGGCCGGACTCAAACTGCCACGAGGCGCGGACGCTTGACCGGTGTCGCTGGGACGACGAACTCAGCGTAGCCACCCTCCGTTCGTGCCCTGGCCGAGCCGATCGAGCGCATCGGCAGGCGTGCGATCGTGCTGCTCGTTGGCGTGGCATGGGGAGGGGCGGATGGCAGGGGCATGGGTGACGGTGTGTCATCCGCCGGCCGAGGCAGCGGATGACAACCCCGTGGAGCGGGGTATGTGGGACGAACGCCGGATCCAGGGCGGCAGCGACGGTCTGGGTTTCACCGTTGCCCCGGATACGAGGACGACCCACCTCACTCGGCCACTCGTGCCCGGGACCCCGGGAGGTCTCGCGCGTGGCCGAGCGGACACGTGAACCTTCGCCCTGGTCTCGTGAACCTTTCTCCGCCACGAGCCGACTGACTTGGTGACGGGTACCGCTGGACAGGGGAGGTGCGGTAACGGGCGACGCGACGAGCTGCTCGTGGTGCGCTGCCAGCTCGGGGAGCGGGAGGCGTTCCGTGAGTTGGTGCGCGTCTGGCACGCCCCGTTGTGGCGCTACGTGCGGGGGATGGTCGGCTCGCCGCACCTCGCGGACGATCTCGCGCAGGAGGCGTGGGTCGCCGTGCTGCGGGGGCTGCCGAGACTGCGGCAGCCCGAACGGTTCGCCCCCGCGGCTGTTCACCATCGCCCGGCGCGCGGTCACCGACCACCTTCGGCAGGCGTACCGGGTTTCGGAGACGTCCGTGGAGGAGGCCGGCACCGTGGTTGTCGACGACGGCGACTCCCTCAGCGGCGTGCTGACCGCGATGCAGGTGGAAGCCGGCCTCAACGGGCTGCCGCTCCCGGAGCGCGAAGTGCTGATCCTCTTCCATCTGCAGGATCTGCCTCTGGCTGCCTGCGCGGAGGTGCTCGGCGTACCACCCGGCACCGTCAAGAGCAGACTGCACCGCGCGCGCCGCATGTTGCGGAGCGTACTTGCCGAGAGGGGATACGAGGCATGAGTGAGCAGGACCCCGCAGCTCAGCGGGATGTGCCCAGGGAACTCGAGCGCGCGCTCGCCGCGGAGGCCTCGCTGGGCTCCCGGATGCGCCACGCGGCTGTGGGACTGGCGGGAGCATCCGCGGCGGCACTGCTCGCGGTGCTGTGGGCCACCGAGCCGCATCCGCTTCCTGCGCGCACCCAGGCCGCCTTCGCCGCGCTGATCGCCATCGGGCTGGCCTGGGCCGCCTTCGCCACCTGGGTGCTGAGCAGGCGCCGACCGCTGTTCGCGCAGGACCGGGTGCTGGGAGCGCGGCTCGCGCTCCTGGTCACCGTGGTGACCGGCATGGCAGGGACAGCACTGGCCGCGGCACGCGCCACCGCGGCCGGGACACTGGCCACCGCCTTGACCGGTGCCTTGCTCGTCGCCGCAGCGGCACTCGTCCTCGCCCGGGCCCGGCGCCGACGTCGCGAACTCCTGCGGCTACGGGACGCGCTGCGACGGGAAGCCTCCTGAACCCCTGAAATGCATCCGTCCGGACTCATCCATGGCTCACGGAGGCTGCCGTGAACAGCAAGATCCCTCCCGTCGGCCCGCTGGCTCTCGCTCTACGCCTCGGCGGCACGGGCAGGCGCACCGTCTTCATGGTGGCGGCGCTGGCGTGCACAGCCCTGCTGTTCGGGATCGGCCTGCTGCTGACCGTTTGAGCCACGTACCCGGGCGGACGGCGAGCCTGTGGGAGTGCAGGCTGGAACACGGTCCAGGTGAAGCCGACCTTGTCGCCGGCCTTGAGCTCGAACGGGAACCCGGCAACGGGCGTCGAGGTGCGGTTGACGGAGATGTTCCAGTAGGCGACGCCGTTGCCGTTGGCGTCCTGAGGGCTTCGTGCCGCAGACCGTGACAGTGATAAGCCGTGCACGCCACATGCCGGGTGGCCCGACTCGCGGCCGCGGCCAGGCGTTCCGGCAGCGCCTGCGAGCGGCGGACGAGGTCCAGCAGGCGTTCGGCGACCGTGGGCATACGGGACGCCAACTCCGACAGGTCTGATGCGGACACCCGGCCCGGGACGACCTCTCCTGCGAGGTCTTCACGTGGATCGGCCACCAGACGGGAGGCGTCCCGCTCGGATTAAGAAGCCGGGGTCGATGCCGAAGGCCTCGGCCAGCCGGAGTCCATGAGCGGACGCATTAGCCGTGCATGCTAACTTAGGTGAGGCTAACCTAAGGAGAGAGCGTTGATGGCCATTGCATTCGTCCAGGCGGCCTACCCCACCAACGCAGAGCGGATCCGTTCGGTCCTGGCGCGTTCCGACTCCCTGAGTCTTACGACCGATGGCAACTGCTACGACCTGATTTCCATGCACACGGTCGACAGCAGCGGAACGCTGCGACTGCACGTCCCCTCGGACAGCCTGCTTGCCGACGAAGCCGCGTTCACCCCGCGCGGCATTCTCGCGAGTCTGGTCGAGTTCACCGACCTTGCCCCCACAGCGGTCCGCGACCGGGTCCGGGCCCGCGTGTCCCTTGCCGGCTTCCTCACCCCAGCCGAGATCCAGGACACGCCCGAGGTGCTTGTGCTCCGCCTCGATCTTGCCCGCGCCGCCATCGAACGGGACGGGACGACCGTCGGCGTCGACCTTGACGAACTGGCCGCCGCGCAGACCGACCCGTTGGCCATCGAAGAGACGGCGCTGCTCACCCATCTCGACCGGGACCACAGCGATGTGATCGCCCAACTCGGCAGGCTCGTCGACCGGAACGTCCTGCAAGACGTCGTTCATCTGCGCCCGATCGCACTGGATCGCCACGGGCTTACCCTGCGGTGCGAGTACGCCCGGGGCGCCAGGACGTCCGGGTCGCCTTCCACTCCCCGGCCCGCAGCGCAGCCGACATCGGTCAACGGGTCGCACACCTCATGGCCCTGGCCCGTGGCGGCTCCCGTCGGTGCCGCGCCGATCACCGGTGAACAGATCGATCACTGCCTGCGACAAGGCGCCCGACACATGTGCCGGAGGGCGATCTCCTCGCGGAGTTCGTGAACCCTCTGCATTCCCCTCTGCATTCCCCCGACGTCATGAGAGCGAGACGGCATTGACCACGGCTGCGCCCGACTTCACCGGCCGCCTCGGCCGTCCGGGCGCGGTGCGGACCGCCACCCTTGCGGACACCGGGGCTCTGCATCAACTGTCCTCGGCGTTCATCCCCGGCGGCGCGCTGCGAGAGCGCCCGCTCGGCCACTATGCCCGTCATACGGGCGACTTCCTCGTAGCCGAGAACGAAGCAGGGGAGGTCGAGGGCTGTGTCGCGGTGCACCGCTACCAGGAACGACCGCCCGCGTACGGGAGCCTCCGGCAGGCAGGTCCTGCGGGATCCGGTTGCGCCGCCGCGGTCCTCTACAACTTCTGCGTCGCACCCGGTAGCCAGGGCCGTGGCATCGGTTCGGCCCTGTTGCGGGCCGCACTCTCCCGAACCGGAACGCAACCCGTGTTCACCGCGACCACAGGCAACGGTGACCTGTTCCTCCGGCACGCCTTCCGCTACTGCGACGCAACCACCGCACCTGCCGCCTGGCTGGCCACACTGGACCCACGTCGAGGGTCGAGGATCCTGACCCGATCGGCCGGGTCCCTTTGGCGGCCAGTGGAAGCGTCCGGACGCCCGGAGTGATCCATCGTCCAGGCATTCGCCTCGTCGGTGCCCCAACTCCTTCTTACACCTGATTGCCTTCGATCACGTGTCGGGGCCTGGCTGTCGGCGGGGAGGCGGGAGGACGTGGACATCACCCACAGGAGGCGGCGCCTGGATTCACCGGGCTGCGGCCGCTCCAGCGCGCGACGGCTGAGCTGCGCGCCGACTCGGACGGCTCCCCGGCGTGCTGACCTGGACGTCAGTGTCCTTTCGGGCGACGGGAGGCACCCCGAGTCCGGAACAGATCACGGCGGATGCCGACCGCCTCGCTGACATACCAGCTGTCCAGGCAGCAGCAGCCATAGGCATCGACCTCGAGGGCGAGCGAACCCTGAGCATCGGCTGGAACGCCTACGAGACCGCAACCGGTACAGAACTCCCCGGCGATGCCTTCACCATCAACTACCCCGAACTCGACCCCGCCTGGAACTTCGACTTCGGCGACCACAGCGAGGTCGCCGCCCGACTGCCCCGGGTTGCGGCGGTCTACCCGGAGTGACCGGCCGACCAGTTCCGGAACTCCGGGCAGAGCCGATCCAAGAATCGCCATCAGGGTGCGGCGGGTGTCGCTCGCACCCCTGGCATTGGGGCGGTTGATGGTGGCGGTGTGAGGGGCTGGTCCAGGGTGTGGAGGGCCCGGTCGGCGCGGCGGTGCAGGGCGGACAGCGGCGGAACGACGCTGGCGAGTTGCTCGTGAACGGTGCGGGTCATGGCGTTCACTTTCCCGCCGGGTTGCCCTGGGCGAGGCGGGAGATGTGGTCCCACTCCTCCAGCCCCGCGAGCCGGCCGGCGAACTCGGTGCGCAGCGCATCGAGGCCGCCTGCGCCGAACAGCACCCGCAGCGGCGGCTTCGGGGCGTCGGCCACCGCCAGCAGCGCCGCCGAGGTCGCGGCCGGATCACCCGGGACGAAACCGCTCGCACTCGCACCGGCGTACAAAGCCTCCCTGGCGTGGGTGTAGGCCGGGTTCGGCTGCGACTGCGGGGAGGCTGCGGCCAGGCCGGTGGGGAACATGATCGGCTCGATCAAAGTGACGTGGATGCCGTACACCTCGACCTCGGCGGCCAGGGACTGGCTCATGGCTTCCAGGGCCCATTTGGAGGCCTGGTAGATGCCCAGCGCCGGGTAGGCGACCAGCCCGCCGATCGAGGAGGCCTGCAGGATCCGGCCGGAGCGGCGCTCGCGCATCCCGGGCAGCACGGCCCGGGTGGTCCACAGCGCACCGAAGTAGTTGACGTCCATCTGCGCCCGGGCCTGCTCGGCGCTGACCTCTTCGACCGCGCCGTGGAGCATGTGCCCGGTGTTGTCGACCAGAATGTCGATGCCGCCGAAGTGTTGTTCGGCGGTGTGGACCGCTGCGTCGACGGCAGCCCGGTCGGTGACGTCGAGTTCCAGCGGCAGCAGCCGGCTGCCGTAGCGGTCGGCGAGCGGCTTGAATACCGCTGCGTCGCGGGCAGTGGCGGCGACCTGGTCGCCGTGCTCGAGGACCGCCTCGGCCCAGAGCGCGGCGAGCCCTCGGGAGGCGCCGGTGATGAACCATGTGCGGGCAGTAGCCATGCGATTTCTCCGTACGTGAGTCGGTGCAGCACAGCGTCGGTGGTCGGGCGCGCGGTAGGTAGAGTGAGGTTGTCCCTGGCTACCGCGTCGTTGGAAGCACAGACTTTTCGGCATGGACACCCAGCAGCTCGCCCAGTTCCTCCGCATCCGGCGCGAGGCACTCAGCCCCGCCGACGTCGGCCTGGCCGCGGCCGGGCGGCGGCGTACGCCGGGGCTGCGCCGGGAGGAGGTGGCCGGGCTCGCCGGCATCTCGACCGACTACTACACCCGCCTCGAACAGGAGCGGGCCACGGCGACGCCGTCGGAGTCGGTGCTGCGCGCGCTGACCCGTGCGCTGCGGCTGAGCCTGGACGAACGCGACCACCTCTACCGGCTCGCCGGGCTGAACGTGCCGGACCGCCGGTGCGGTGACCGGCACGTCGCCCCGGCCCTGCTGGCCGTCCTCGACCGGCTCTACGACGTGCCCGCCCAGGTGATGACCGACCTCGGTGACACGCTGGCCCAGAACCACCTCGCCCGCGCCGTGTTCGGTGAACTCACCGGCCGCAGCGGCCCCGAAGCGAGCATCATCTACCGCTGGTTCACCGACCCCGGCACGCGCTGCGGTTACCCGGTCGAGGACCACGCCAACGAGTCGCGGGCCCTGGTCGCCGACCTGCGGGCCGCCGTCGGCCGCCGCGACGACGACCCCGCCCGCACCCTGGTCGACCAGCT
This sequence comes from Streptomyces sp. NBC_00510, assembly GCA_036013505.1. Classification (NCBI taxonomy): domain Bacteria; kingdom Bacillati; phylum Actinomycetota; class Actinomycetes; order Kitasatosporales; family Streptomycetaceae; genus Streptomyces; species Streptomyces sp. NBC_00510. Next base: position 8,391,220 of record CP107851.1, read on the forward strand.
GCGACGCGCCAGCCTGCCGTGAGGACGGCGGTCCGAACCTGCCGAGGTTCCTTCGGTAGCCTGAGTCGCTCGCCGAAGGTTAGGCCTCTTATCGCCGGGTCCGCGCCCTCAGCGAATTGCAGCCCTTCGAATCCGGCCGAACCGAATGGGGAGGGCGGGAAATTTCGAATTCCGGACGGATTCCCCACGAGGGCGGGGTGAGGGCTGCCGACCCTCGTGCGCGGTGACCGGCTCCCAGTGTCTCGGTGCATGCATCGCGGCAGGTGGCACGCCGTCTGTGCCTGTCTTGCCGGACGGCGGATGCATTGGGGGCGAAAAGTGCGCTAATGCCGGGCATAATTCACCAGTTGGTGACCTGTATACCAGCTCGCCATCCAAGATCAACCCATTGACACCCTCTCGGGGCTGGTGCTTCGCTGTGCGGCGCACCCCAAGTCCACCGTGAAACCCACGCGTCGGCGCGGGGTGAATGAACGAGAGGAAACCGTGAAATTCACGTCCAAGAGACCTGCGATCGGCACGGTCTTGGGAATCAGCATGCTGCTGGTCGCCGCTACCCCGTCGGCGTCCCTGGCACTCGCCGCCCCCACCGGCACGGCATCGTCGGCCGCACAGCTCTCGGCCTCGGCCTCGGCCTTCGCGACGGGTCCCGAGATCAAGGGGACTCCGGCCGGGACCGGCGCGCACCGGTGGATTCCACTGATCACCGGTGACCGCATCGCGGTGAACGCGAAGGGCGAGATCGTCGCCGCGCGTCCCGCCAAGGGCCGGGAGGACATACCCATCCGGGTGGAGACCCGCGACGGCCACACCTACGCCATGCCCGACGACGCCCGGAGCCTCGTCCAGAGCGGCCGGGTGGACCGGCGTCTGTTCGACATCACCACACTGAGCTCGCCGGCCTACGAGCAGCGCCATGACCTGCGGCTCATCGTGATGTACGACGCGGCCCGTCCGGCGGCCAGGACGGCGCTGCGCTCCACCGGCGGTGCCAAGGTCGAGCGCACGCTGCCGAGCGTCAACGCCGACGCCGTCGCCGCGCCCGCGAACGGCACCGCGGAACTGTGGGCGGCGGTCACCGACGGGGCGGCCGGCGCCGCGAAGCGCACCGTCGCTCCGGGTATCGCCTCGGTGTGGCTGGACAGCGTCGTGCAGGCGAGCCTGGACAAGAGCGTCCCCCAGATCGGCGGCCCGGAGGCTTGGGCGGCCGGTTTTGACGGCACTGGTACGCGTATCGCCGTTCTCGACACGGGTGTCGACACCACGCACCCCGATCTGGCCGGACAGGTCGTCGTCGAGCGGAACTTCTCCGACTCGCCGGACGCCGAGGACCGGTTCGGTCACGGCACGCATGTCGCGTCGATCACGGCCGGCACCGGAGCCAAGTCCGGTGGCACGTACAAGGGTGTGGCGCCGGGGGCCCGCATCCTCAGCGGCAAGGTCCTCGGTGACAGTGGCAGCGGCAGCATGTCGCAGATCATCGCGGGCATGGAGTGGGCCGTCGCCGAGAAGGCGGACGTCGTCAACCTCAGCCTGGGCACCTGGGACTCACCGGAGATCGATCCGGCGGAGGAGGCCGTCAACAGGCTGTCGGCCGAGAGCGGAACCCTCTTCGTCATCGCGGCGGGCAACACCGGCGAGCAGGGCCCCGGCACGGTCGGCTCGCCGGGCAGCGCCGACGCCGCCCTCACCGTCGGCGCGGTGGACAAGCAGGACAAGCTGGCCCCGTTCTCCAGCACCGGCCCGCGTGTCGGTGACGGTGGCATCAAGCCGGATCTGACGGCGCCCGGTGTGGCCATCGGGGCCGCGGCCGCGCACGACAGCTACCTGGCCAGTGTCGCGCCCTCCGTCGCGGACGGCTACATGGCGCTCAACGGCACCTCGATGGCCACCCCGCACGTCGCCGGCGCCGCCGCCATCCTCGCCCAGCAGCACCCGGACTGGACCGGCGACGACATCAAGGACGCGCTGGTCTCCTCGACGACGCCCGGCGGGTACACGCCCTTCGAGCAGGGCTCGGGCCGGGTCGACCTGCGCAACGCGATCAAGCAGACCGTCGTCGCCCGCGAGACCTCGCTCTCGTACGGTGTCGCGCAGTGGCCGCACACCGACGACCAGCCGCTCACCAAGGACCTCACGTACCGGAACACGGGCAGTGCCCCGGTCACCCTGAAGCTGACCGTGGACGCCACCGGACCGGACGGCACCCCCTCGCCCGCCGGGATGTTCACCACCGACGGCCAGGTCACCGTCCCGGCGCACGGCGAGGCGACCGTGAAGGTCACCGCCGACACCCGCCTCGGCGGTGACACGACCGGTGCCTTCACCGGACGCGTCACGGCCACTGGCGACGGGCAGACCGTCGGCACCGCGCTGGCCGTGGACCGCGAGTCGGAGATGTACACCGTCACGGTGAAGCCGCTGGACCGCAAGGGCGAGCCCGCGCCCGCCCCCGCCTGGGACGCTCAGCTGCAGGGCCTGGAAGGACCCGCCAAGGGTGCCAACACCGTGCTGAGCGGCGACACGCACTCGGTACGCGTCCCCAAGGGCCGGTACTTCCTCAACAGCATGGTCCGGGTCGACCCGGCGGGTTCGTACGACCAGGGCGGTGACTGGTTCAACCAGCCCAACCTCGACGTCACCCAGGACACCACGGTGACGGTGGACGCGCGCACCGCCAAGCCGCTGGACATCACCGTCCCCGACCGCTCCGCCCAGCCGGTCCTCGGCTTCTTCAGCGCGGGCATCGAACTGGCCGACGGATACAGCACCCGCTACGGGGTCTTCACCGACTCCCTCGCGCAGTACCGCACCGGCCACCTGGGCCCCAAGGCGGCCGCGGGCGACCGGCTGACCCAGCAGCTCATGACCACCTTCTCCACCGGCGTCAACGGGCACGACGAGTACCACCTGGTGTACCAGCCGACCGGCGACAGGTACCTCACCGGCTTCACCCACCACGCCAAGGCTCGGGAGTTCGCCAAGGTCGAGGCGAAGCTCGGAGCACCCGCCAAGGGCAAGTTCGGATTCATCACGCCGGGCACCGAGGGCGGTGCCGGACTCGGCACCGTGCACGCCCTGCCCTACACCGGCACCCTGCACCTGCTCTCGGGGAACACCTCGTGGCAGCTGGGCTTCATGCAGGTCGACGCGAACGACGCCTACGAGACCAGCTACGACGCGCTGCCGAGGACGTTCAAGCCCGGACGCTCCTACCAGCACGTGTTCAACGTCGGTGTCTTCGGGCCGGATCTCCCGGAGGGCGCCGGCCTCATCGGGCTGCTCCGGGCGGATGAGGCGATCGACGGACGGCTTCCGCTCTTCTCGGACAGCGAGGGGAACATCAGCGAAAACAACTCGCCGATCGAGAGCGCGCGAACGTCCCTCTACCGCAACGGTGAGCTCGTCAACTCCAGCATCTACCCGATGGACGTCTTCTACATCGCGGAGAACGAGAGGGCCGACTACCGGCTGACCGTCTCGGTCAAGCGCGGTGCGGTCGCCGACATCTCCACGAGCATGACGACGAGCTGGACGTTCTCCTCCGAGTACGCTCCGGGGATCACCAAGCTCCCGACCTCCGTCGTGCGCTTCACCCCCGCCCTGTCCCTCGACAACACGGGCAAGGCCCGGGCCAAGACGTGGGTGCCGGTGACCGTCAAGGGCACCGCCGCGGGCCGGAACCTCAAGTCCCTGAGCGTGTGGGCCTCCTACGACAAGGGAGCCCACTGGCAGAAGCTCAACGTCTGCGACGGCCGGGTCCGGATCACCAACCCCAAGGCCGGCGGCAGCGTCTCGTTCAAGGCCCAAGCCGTGGACAAGCAGGGCAACACCGTCGACGAGACCATCATCGACGCCTACCTGACGAAGTAGCCCACGCTCGGGCCGGAACTACGGTCCAGGGCTCGCACCCACCGCGGTTCCGGCCTGCGGCCCCCTCCGGGTTCCGCGGACCTCGGTGCAACGACGCGAAGGCGCCCGCCCCAGGCGCATTCCTGGGGTCGATTCAACACCGCGGTGAGTTGATCAAGCCGCAAGCAGTTTGGACAGACGCTCGGCTGGGGCTTCCCAGCCGAGCGTCTTGCGTGGATGGACGGCTGTTGAGTTCAGCGGCGACTGCGGCCCGACGCCCCGGTCGGCGACGTGTGGCTCTGTTCACGCCGGCAACGACGAGACCGAGCGAGAGCCGGTCCTCGCCAAGGTCTGACGTCGAACGAACTCAAGCGCCTGGGGCAGGGTAGGCGCCCCAAGTGCTTCCAACGTCACCCGAAGAATCCCGAGGGGATGTACGGCTCCGGTGGCCGCATCCCGCTCAGGCAGACCCAGCCGTACGTGCTGAGTTCCAGTCCGGCGGTCAGCCCCACATCCACGGCCCACTGCTGCTCGGCCGTCAAATTGGCGACCTGTGCCGGGGTGCCCTCGGGCAGGCTCAGTAGTGCGGCGGTGAGCAGCCGGGTCGCCAGCCTGGGGGAGGTGGCGGCGAGCAGCCGTACGTTCCCGTATTGGTCGATGTAGCAGTAGCCGCTGCCGGCGAGGTCGTCGACGATCAGCAGGTCGCTCTCGGTGAGCAGTTGGTCGTGGTCGGGGCCGTGGGCGCCGCCCCGGGTGCGCCGGTCGACGGAGTCCATCAGGTCGCGGTGCTTGGCCGAGCCCTCGTGCACCGCGCCGTCCGGGGCAGGCAGGTCGCCCTTGCGGACGGCGCCTTCCAGGCGCATCGCCGGGTGCAGCGCGAAGCCCGCCCGGCGGTAGGTCGCCGCCGCCCGCGGGTCGGGGGAGCTGCAGATGATGCCGCGCAGGCAGCCGCGCCCGTAGGCAAGGGCGGCGGCGAGCAGTTCGCGTCCGACCCCCTGCCGCTGCGCGGAGGGCAGCACGGCAAGGAGCGACAGCCCCCACGTCCCCTCGCGGCGCGTCGACAGGGCGACCCCGAGCGGCATGCCGGAGGTCTCGTCCACGGCCAGCCAGCAGCCACCGGGGTCGGTACGCGCGACGTACCGGTTGCGCCGCCGTAGCAGAGCGGCCAGCTCGGGAGGCATCTCCTCGGGCGGGCCGCCACCGGGCAGGGCATCGGAGGCGCCGAACGCGGCGGCGGCCATGACCGCTATCGCGTCGGCGTCCTCGTCGGTGTCGCGCAAGGGGCGCAGGATCATGCGCCCATCCTGCCCCTACGGCAGGGCGAGCATCCGCTCCGGCATCCTCTTGGCGAAGTGCTCGATCTCCCAGTCGACTTACACGCGGTTGACGACCTTGCCGAATTGCCGAAAATTCCTCGTCTCCGTGTGGCCACCGTCGTCCTGCCCTTCACAAGCCCAGCAGCCTCGAACGTACGACAGCGAACGGTCAAACCTCACTGAGACGAGTCACCCGCGACAGTGCTGTACAGCAACGAAGTACAGCAACCTCTGCGCCCATACCCGACCGCCACCCCTCCCAGGCGGCCGGCTGGCGTGCCCAGCAGACCTCAGCGACCGTCGTGCCCATAGTTCGCATCGAGGGGCACGGCGCCGGCCGGGTCGCCTCAGCCATTGAGACTCCAGCCCAAATCCGTTCCAGCGACCCCACGCGGGAGTTCCCCTCGGTGTCAGCGGCCGCTGGTAGAACACGCCCCATGACTTTCAGATTTGAAGCACACATCGCGTTCGGGTTCGACGATCCCGAGCCGGACGGCACTATGAGCGCTGGGATTGCCGAGTCCGACGACGAGGAGGACTTCTCGCTGTCATTCATGTGTCGCTTTGACGAGGCCGACGAACAGGACGTGCGTCTCGGCTTTGACTCGCACTGTGTTGTCACGCCCGACCAGAACACTGCGTACGGGTGTGTGCGCCGGGTCGAACTGGACGCCGATGTCTTGCGGATCACCCTGGACCCCGAGTCCGTGGATGCGCTGGGGCTGGAGGACCCGACAGTCGAAGCCGTCCTACGCGCGCCGGCTCCGGATGTGGCTCGCATGCTCGAAGTTCTTGCGCGCATCCTGACCTACGGGCGACGCGACGCCCGTCCCTTGGTGATCTCCCTGTAGGAGGCATGGTCGGGCCGTTCCTGGGCCGTCCAAGGCGAACCGACGTTGACCAGCGATGACAGCCACGAGCGCGTCTACGCAGGTCAACGGAGGCAGGGGGATGGAAGCGCGCAGGTGGGGCGCTCGCTCACCACTTCCAGAAGAACTAGCCGATACGTGATCCAGCACCGAGTCCCTGCTGGAGCATTGACCTACCCGGCAAAGGTGAGCAGCATACGCTTGTGATCAGGCATCATCCAGCGATGACACAGGGCCATGATGGCAGTTGAACCACGGCATGATGTGCGTCGGCTGCGTGTGCGGCTGCGCGGCTACCTCCTCGCCGTGCCGATCCTCGCTGGGTGGGCGGTCATAGGTCACTGGTGGGTGCCTGAACCGTGGTCAGCGAGCATGGAGACCATGCTCTCCATATTTGTGGCATCCGTGCTTTATGGCGAGATCCACGCCTGGCGACTCCGTCGTATCCACCGTATGCCCGATCGAGCGGGAATCAACGGGCAACAACGGTGAGTGTCTACCGGTAGTTCGTTAAATCCGGAGGTAAAGATCGATGCCGTGTCCGTTGGTGACCGCGTCGATCAGGGCCTGGAGCTCATGGGGTGGATCCGTGTCCGTCCATGCTTGCCACCATCGGGTGAGGGTGATGGCTGGGGTGAGCCAGGACCGGATAGCGCGTAAGGCCTTGGGCCAGCAGGGCTGCTGGGCCTGGTGGGGTATGTCTGGTCCCCCTCTCTGGCCCCTCCTCGGGGCAGGGGTCCGGCGCGGTGGCATCCAGCGGTCCGGGTGGGGCGAACCATTGATCCCAGCAGAAGGAGAAAGCGCAGTTGATCAGGGTCTGGTGGCGGCGGATGGCGCGGGCGGAGCGGACCTGGAAGTCGGCCCAGCCGAGTTCGTCCTTGATCTGCTTGTAGCTCTGCTCGATCCAGGGACGCAGGCCGTAGAGGCGGACGATCTCGGCGAGGTCGGCTGGCGGGTGCGGGCCGGCCGTGGCGTGGGGTGTGTCGGGGTGGGGCAGGTTGGTGGCCAGGTACCAGGTGGCTTTCTCCGGCAGGCCGGCCGGGTCGGTGGTGGCCACGACCAGTCGGCAGGGTGAGTCAGGTCCGTAGCCGCCCAGCCGGGCGTCGGCGGCCCACCAGGTCTCGGTGTGCCCGTCGCGGAAGTGACGCTCCACGGCCTTCCAGTCCCCGGGATGCTTGGCATCCTTCCAGGTCAGGGCGTGGGCGGCTTCGATGGGGGTGTGCGGCTGACCGGCCCGGGCCCAGGTGCCGCGGTGCGGCTTGAGCGCCACCACGTAGGCCAGGCCCGCCTCGCGCAGTGCGAGGTACCAGTCGTCGCTGACGGAGTAGGCGCAGTCGGCGACCACCGCCCGGCAGCCGAAGCCCGCATCCTTCCCGCGGACCGCGAGAGCAGCGGCCAGCTGCGGTTTCGTACGGAAGGCCGGATCGGAGCGGCCGCTGGTGAAGTGATGGGCGGGGGTGTAGGGCGTCGCATGCAGCGGGTAGTACACGCGGCCGTCGGTCCACACCGTGGTCACCGTGACGATGCCGTTGTCTGTCTTGCCCAGCCGGCCCAGCCATTGCCGGCCCACGTGCGCGGTCGCGGTGCCGTCCTTGCGGTCCCCGGAATCGTCGATCACGATGACTCCGCCGTCGTGCGGAGCCGTCGCCGGCTCCTCACGCAGCAGCTCAAGCCGCCGGTCGTTGACCTGCTCGGCCTCCCAGGGCGACTCGGACAGGAAGAACTGCAGCCGCTGCACCCCGGCATCCCCGCACCGGCCACCGGCTCCGCCCCGGCCAGGCAGGTGATCGTCTTGTTCCGCTCCCGCGGCGCCAGCAGCCCGGTCAGGTACTCGCGGAACCCTCGCCGCTGGGCCAGGCTAAAGAAGAGGTCATCGAACCGGGCCGCGTACTCCTCCAACGGCCCCGGCGCGGGCGGACACGGACGGCGAGCGGTCATCTTCAGCCCCCAGCACGGCAGTTGACCCCTACCACCGGCCTACGACCAACCGGAGCTACCGTCAACCCACACCACCACCGAATTCAACGAACTACCGCTACTGAGATTCCTGCCGTGATGTCGCCCGGCGCAGCGCGGCTTCGGGACGAAGAGGTCAGTGCCCTAGCTCGACTTGGCATCGCTTCGCGTGCGTACCGGGTCGCGCTCGCCGACCCGGATGCCGGCACGGTTGCTCGGGTTGGCTACCCTCCCTCGTTGACAACCCGATCTGACAGGAGTTCAGCTCGGGTGAGTTCGAGCAGGCGACCCACCCAGTTCCGGCCTTCCCGCGGACCGCGGTCGGTCCAGTGCGGCGACTCCGAGATCCCGGTGTAGCTGATTCTGGCGTCGCCCGTGGACAGCAGCACCTGGGCGAGCTCCGGGTGCTGGGTGAACTTTGCACGCAACAGCGCGGCCATGACAGCGGTGCGGACGAGAAGCCATTCGGGCCGCAGCGGGATGCGACCGCCGGTCTCATGGGCCTCGCGAGCCGTGGCTGCCTCACGGATGTGATCGTGGTCGGAGCGGTCGGCCGCCGCCAAGGCCCAGTAGCCGTGCAGCACCGTTGGATAGCGCTGGCCCCGGTACAAGAACGGCGCCGGGAACTCGTTACGCAAGACGAACAAGTCCACTCGCTCCGGCGGCTCGTTCGGTGGGTTGACCCGTTCATTCGACGTGATCGCGGGAACCCCCGCCCATTGCGGATCATCGGCATGCAGCATTCCGTACAGCTCACGGCTTCGTTCCACGCCCCGGTCGCCGGCACGGAAGTACTCCAGAACCTCGCGGTGCATCTCCGCCGTAGCAATCGGGCCGTCGCCACCCACGGGCTCGCCGAGATCGGTGATCAGCTTCCGCAAAGGGACGTCTTGTAGGTCCATGTCGCCCAGCACATAGACCCGCCGATGCGCCGGAATGGTCAGATACGCCGCCCGGACATCCTGGCGGTTGCCCTCGGTGGGCTCCTCCAGATAGTGCCTGATCGCCTCCCAGCACCGGTCGGAACTGGTCGGCCGCCCGCTCAACGACTCGATCTCGTCCTGCACCTCGCCCACGAAGCCTTCGTCCGTCAGCGGTTCCGGATAGCGGGCGGACCACCGGGGACCCTCCCGGGCCGGCGCTGGGGCCAGGCGTTCAGGGTCGCTGAGAGCGATCAATCCGGACGTCAGCCGCTCCCGGAGCCCCTGCAGATCCATCTCACCCACGCAGCGGATCGCGCTGTCGGCGTAGACGAAGAGATCAGCCGGGTGGTAGCCCGCGTACGACTTGGTCCACACGTGGCACCATGCCCCGTCGATCCGCTCCCCATCCACCAGGCGATACGTCGGCCTCGTCCAAACCATGCCCGCAGCCTAGCCCGGTCGATCCTGAGCCCAATCGGGCCGACCGCCGTATGGTGCGAGGATCAGCAATTCCCGGCAGCGTCCACTCCCCTTCCGTGGCCGGCCTCGCATGCCAGATCCGTGCCAGAACGGGCGGTCAGCCGCGGTCAACCAACGGGATATGGAGCACGCTGCGCCAGTCGTCGAGCGGGAAGTTCCCCCTGCTCAACCGCCCAATGATGCTGATTGCAACGGTGATTCCGAAGCTCAGTGCCTCCCCGCCACGAGCGCCCTGGCAGAAAGAGTCTGTGGAATTCGAGGTCCCTCGTCCAGTTGCTCCGCGCCTACTGCTGGCCGACCGAGTCGGCTGGTTCGTGCTGGAGCGGCCGGTGTTCATCGCTGTCGGTTGCCGCTTCTGGACTGAACCGGACGTGGTGCAGTCAGCGCCTTGGCCGAGCGCTCGGACGGAGGCAAGGGAGGCCCGGTGTGTGCGGAAGGTGAGTAGTCACTCACCCTGTCCGGTCCCGGCGGCATCCCGAGGATTTCAGCCCAGGGCGGGATAGTCGCCGGCAACGAGGTCGTCGATCAGGCGCGGGTGGGTGGGCTCCCAGCCGAACCGTTCCCGGGTCTGTGCACTCGACGATGGCATGTCTAGGGCGAACACGCGACCGATGGGGCCGAAGCGCTCAGGCGGCGCCGACTCGACCGGCACCGCGAGAACGCTGCCGATAGCCTCGGCCAGCGACCTCATGGTGTCGCCCTCGTCGGCTACCGCGTGCAGGACCGTGCCCGGTGCAGCGTCCTCGAGTGCGATGCGGAACAGGGGGGCGGCGTCAAGCAGGTTGACGGCCGGCCATCGCTGTGTGCCGTCGCCGACGTACGCTGACACGCCCGTTTTCTGCGCGGCGGCGATGAGCACCGAGCAGAAGCCGTATGCCGACCCGCGTTGGTGCACGGAGCGCGGCAGCCGCACGACGGAGGACCGGACGCCCTGGGCGGCCAGGGTCAGCACCGCGTCGGAAGTACGGCCGCGGCCACCGACCGGACCGTTGGTGGTGTCGCGGTCCTCCTCGGTGGAGGTGTGGCCCGGCACCATCGGCGTGAGGCCGGCATGCACGAACGGCTTGCCACTGCCTTCGAGTGCGGCCGCGAGGGTCTGCACGGCGCGCGCTTCCTCGTCGATGCCCTGTTCCAAGTTGCTCCAGTCGTTGCTGAAGGCCAGGTTGATGACACCGTCGGCCTGCGCGGCGCCGGCACGGAGGCTGTCAAGGTCGGTGAGGTCGCCGCGGAGCGGCGTCCCGCCGGCGGCGGCGACGGCCGTAGCCGCGGCATCGGAGCGGACGAGGCCGAGGACCTCGTGACCAGCGGCGATGAGTTCGGGAACGACAGCCGAGCCGATGCTGCCGCTGGCGCCAGTGACGAAAACGCGCATGGGAGGCTCCAGATGACTGCTGCGACGCTGCGTCGCAGGATGGGCATGGCGAGGGTCAGGCGTGGTGGTTGTAGGTGTGTGGATCCACGGGTTGCTTGGACTTGGGAAGCCCGCCGACCACGAGACGGTAGGAGTCGGTCACGAGTTCCTTCACCAGCTTGTCGTCGATGGTGTCTCCGCCTTCCACTGTGATCCAGTGCCTCTTGTCCATGTGGTAGCCGGGGGTGATGCCCGCGTACTGCTCACGCAGGGCTGTGGCGTCGTCAGGATCGGCTTTCAGGATCAGGACGGGGCGTCCGGGCATATCGGTCATGAGCATGAAAACCTTGCCGCCCACCTTGTGGAGCTCCCAGTCGGGGCCGAAACGGTGTTCCTGGTCGGTGCCGGGCAGTTCCGCGGTGTAGTCGCCCGCGATCTTCTGCACTTCTTGTCCGTCCAAGGTGATCAACTCCTCTGGTTCGAGTGACTGGCGTGTGTCGGTTCGGGTCGTTGCGCCGGTCGGTGCCCGATGGCCGTGGCGTAGATCAGGACCATGACCTGCCGCCCGGACGGTGGCCGTCCACCACCTACGGGAGGACGCGGATGACTGTCTTCCCGAGGCGCCGGGTGGTCGGGTTGAGGGCGCCGATGGCATCGTCGAGGCTCGCGACGTCACCGATGTTGGTCCGCAGCCGTCCGTCCCGCACCCGCTGCACGATCTCACCGAGTTCGAGGCGATCGGCTTCGACGACGAAGTCCACGGCCAGGCCGTCAGCGGGCCGTGCTTCGACCGGGCCGACGATGGACACCAGTGTTCCTCCGGCCTTGATCAGGGCGGCGGACTGCTTTTGAACGTCGCCACCGATGACATCGAAGACCAGGTCGACGCCGCCGACGTCTTTCAGCGTGTCGTTCTCGAGGTCGACGAACTCGTGCGCGCCGAAGTCGAGCGCCTTCGCGCGGTCGGCGGCGCGTCCGGTGCCGATGACGTAAGCGCCGGCTTCACGTGCGAGCTGGGTCACCATCGTCCCGACTGCCCCGGCTGCGCCATGGGCGAGGACAGCCTGGCCGGCCTGGAGGCGCCCGTGCTGGAACAGGCCCTGCCACGCGGTGAGACCTGAGATCGGCAGGGACGCGCCTACCGTGAAGTCGACGTCGCCCGGCAGCGGTGCGAGGTTGCGTGCTTCGATCGCCACGTACTCCGCGAGGGTGCCGTCGCGGTGCCAGTCGGCGAGGCCGAACACCCGCTGCCCGACCGAGAGCCCCGTCGTGCCGTAGCCGAGAGCGGTGACCACTCCGGCCAGCTCGTGGCCGGGGATCGACGGTGTCTTGTCACGGCCGGCGCGATCGGCCCAGGTGGACGGCCACTCCATCTCTGTGGGGACGAAGCCCGATGCGTGGATCTGAACGATGACGTCGTTGATCGCTGGGAGCGGCTCAGGCCGTTCCGTCAGCGTCATTCCGGCCGTTCCCGCGGCCTGGTCGGTGACCACAATGGCTTTCATCGAAATGGCTCTTCCTGGTAGGCGTGGTGAGTTTTGGTTTCCGGGTGGGTTCTTAGACGAAGGTGAACAGCTGGTCCGGGTCGAAGCGCGAGATCGGGGTGGTGTACACCCTCTCCGGGTCGGGGTAGCCGAGGGCCAGCAGCACCGTCGTGGTGTGTCCGTTCTCGCGGATCTTGAAGGCCTTGTCGACGCTGGTCGGGTCGAACCCCTCCAGCGGCGTGGCCTCGACGCCGAGCTCGGCGGCCGCCATCATGGTCAGGCCCACCGCCATGTAGGTCTGCTTCTCCATCCAGTGGTTCAGGTCCTTGTAGCCGTAGTTGCGAAGGTTGAGGAAGTCCCGGGTCATGGATTCCCACAGCTCCTGCTTGGATGGATCAGGGAACCGGCCATCGGCCCTCTCCTTGGCGAACACCGCCTCGAGGTGGGTGTCGGGCAGATCTGCCCGGGTGGTGAGGATGATGGTGTGCGACGCGTTGAGGATCTTCTCGGCGTTGTCCCGGAATCGTTCGCCCAGGTTGTCGGCGAGCCGCTCCTTGCCTTCGGGCGTGGCGAGGACGTAGAAGTGGTTGGGCTGTACGTTCACCGATGACGGCGCGGAACGCAGGAATCGCAGCAGCTGCTGAAGGGTTTCCCCAGGAATGGTCTTGCTGGGATCGAAATACCTGGTGAGATGCTTGTTCATGAGCTTATCGAGATTCATGTGAATATGCCTTTTTCTTGCGATAGGTGGGTGATGAGCGAGCGGTGATTCGCAGGGTCTGGGCTATTTCGTTCCGCGGGCAAGTAGTTCGCTGATGCGCTCGAAGCTGGTTCCCGTCGTCGCGGTGGTGAGGTCACCCGCGACGAGAGCCTTGATGGCCTGGTCGAGTGCCTCCATTGCGTGGGTGTAGAGCGCTGGACCCACGCTGATGCGCTTGACCCCGGCCTTCTGCAGTTCAGCGACGGTCAGCACCTTGTCCGCCGGCGAGATGAGGACGTTCACCGGTGTCGGCGCGACGGCGGTGACGATCGCGACGAGTGCGTCGAGGTCGGGTGGGTAAGGGGCGTAGAGCACATCCGCGCCGGCCTCCGCGAAGGCCGTCAGACGCCGGATGGTGTCGTCGAGATCGGGCCGCCCCTGGATGAAGTTGTCGGTGCGGCCGGTGACGACGATGCGCCCCTTGGCAGCCTCGACGGCGCTCCGTATGCGGTTGACCGCCTCGTCGAAGTCGCGGATCGGTTGATCGGGATTGCCCGAGGTGTCTTCGATCCCGATACCGGCCAGGCCGGACCCGACGGCGGCTTCCACGGTCGCAGCGACGTCTTCGGGCGTGTCGCCGTAGCCGTCCTCGAAGTCCCCGTTGACGGGGAGCCCGGTGAGACGGCCGAGCAGCCGCGCGTGCTCAAGGTGCTCACCACGGGTGACTTCGTGACGCCCGTCGGGCCGGCCGAGTGTCGTGGCGAGTGCCGCCGATGACGTCGCGATCGCCTCGAAGCCGGCGTCGGCCAGCATCAGCGCCGATAGGCCGTCCCATGCGTTCGGCATGACGAGGCCGCCGTCGCGGGTGTGCAGCGCCATGAATTTCTCATAGAGGTCGGAGCCCGGCATATCGAACCTTTCCCGAGTGATCGTTTTTGGGCGGTGAGGGGTTCACCGGCTGTGTGCGCAGCCTCGACGGGGGTCCCGGCAATCAGCCGGGCGTACCGGCCGAGCCGGCGGCGGGGATGTCGCGGTGCCTCGGCTGACTGGATCTGGCCTCGACCCCCTCTTTGTGCAGCCGGGCTGGGCCGAGCACTGAGAACTCGACGCCTGCATGCATGGTGGCTACCGCCCTGGAGATCCTTGTGAGGTATCGCTGCTTGGCCGTCCGCAGGGAACCGCCTTCCCCAAACGTACCGCAGATCGGCGATTTTTTCGGACTGGATAGTCCTCTCATCCCTGCGAGGCGTCCAGCTTCTATGCAGGTAGTTACCGTCTGTGGCGGCTGAGGCGCAGGATTCAGTGGACGAAAGCGTCCTGATGCGGTCACTCACCCCGCTGGGCCGCCTTGGCCCGTCGGGGGAAGTGCGGTCCCGCACGGAGACCGCGACGAAACCCCGTGTGACGCAGAACCGGGACTTCGCGGCGCCGCCTCGCCCTAGGGGGCAGCTCAACTCCGGTGCGGCTATGGCTTTCGGCGCGCATGAGCGTCGTGCGGCAGCGGTCGGGCTCTCCTGGTGCTCCTTCTTGGCGGCGGCTGGGCCTGGCCCGTGTCACCGGGTGTGGGACCAGGCGAAGGAATGGCGCCCGTCGGGTGTGATGGTGATGCGGAACTGGTGCAGGGCGGGGGATCCGTCGTGGCGCCACCGTAGGAGGTGGTCTTCGATGGGGTCCCAGATGCGTTCGGGGCCGCCTTGGCGGACCCGCCAACCGTGCGGGCCGGGCTGGAGCAGGGCCCAGCTTCCCGCGTCGGTGTCCACGAGTAGCTGGCCTTGGTTGCCGAGGTCGAGACGTTGTGCCCCGGGTGCTGTGGTCTGGGCGACGAACCGGGCTGCCCGGTTCTCGAGGATGCCGGCGTCGATGCCGGCGTCGATGACGGTGTCGCGTTCGGTGCCGCCGTCGGTGTCGGGAAGCATGCCCAGGTGCGGAGGCTGGTGGCGGCGGGCGAGTATGAAGGCGACCTGCCCGTCCAGGAGCCGTCCGGTCGCGGTGCCGTCGTCAGGGTGAGGCGGGCCAGTTCAGAGGCGTGCATCCACCCGGACAGGGCGGCGAGGATCTGGCCTCCGGGGCGGGTCTGGGCGATCCACTGCTCTGGGATGGTGAGCACGCCGCAGGTGGCGATGACCCGGTCGTACGGGGCGCCGTCCTTGTGTCCGGCAAGGCCGTCGCCGGTGACCAGGTCGGGGGCGTGGCCGAGGGTGGCCAGCGTGGTTGCGGTCGCGGCCGCCACCGCGGGGTCGACCTCGATGGAGGTGACCAGGTCGTCTCCGAGGCGTTGGCGCAGCAGCGCGGTGGAGTAGCCGGTGCCGGTGCCGATTTCCCGCACCCGCATGCCGTCTTCGATCTCGAGGTCTTCCAGCATGCGCACGACCAGGCCGGGGGCGGTGCTGGAACTGGTCGGCTCCCGGAAGATCCGGCCGCGGATGTCGCCGGGCACGATCGTCGCGGCGATCTGGGTGACCAGCGAGACGTCGGTGTAGCAGCCGGACAGCCAGTCTTCGTCACCAGGCATCACCGGCTCCCACGCGGTGGGGGTCGAGCGGGGCACCTGGCGGAAGAAGCCTCCGCGACGAAACTCGTGCCGCCCGGTGACCGCGACGGCTTGCCGCCACTGCGGCGAGCGCACACTGCCGTCGGCCGTGAGGTGGTCCAGCAACTGTCGGCGCAGGTCCAGCTCGTTCACGAAGTCTCGTTATGACGGGCGACCTGGAAGGCCTCTTCCTGCGCGGTTGCGCGGCAGCCGGTCCTTGCACGTTGGCCAAGGTGCCGCGCCGTCGTCTTGGCTGGTGGGCGGTGGTGGCCGGTTGCCGCTCGCAGGCGAACGGTGCTTGCTGTCCGTTCGGCGAGCGGCGTCGGCCGGATGTTGGAGAGATCGGTCCGGCGGAAGACCGTCAGCTCACCGCACGCGGGTACCGGCGCGGAAGACTGCCTGTACGTCGAGGACGGCTGCGGGATCATGCGCAAGGTCGCCGCCCACGACGAGAAGGTCCGCGTCGGCACCGACGGAGATGCGGCCCTTGCGGCCCTCGACGTGGCACAGGCGGGCCGCCAAGCTGGTCATGGACCTGAGCGCGTCCAGCGGCGCGACGCCCAGCCGGGCGAGGTCGGCCACGCCGTGGGGGAGGACATCGTGGGGCTTCCAGGGCCCGATGCCGGCGTCCGATCCGATGACGACATGCGCGCCGTGCTTGTGCAGGTTGCGGTACGTGTCCAAGACGCTGTTGACATGTGCGGACATGGCATGTGCGGTCATGGCCTTGGGCGGCTGCACGGCTTGTCCGGGGGCCAGGCCCAGCGTCAGGCTGACGAAGGTTCCCTTCCTCGCGATGGTGTCGATGAGATCAGGGTCGGTGGCGACGCCGTCGGCGCTGAGGAAGGAGACGTGTTCCAGGCTGTCGACGCCCGCTTCGACGGCGTCCCTGATGGCCTGGATGCCGTGGGCGTGGGCAGCCACCGGCAGCCCGAGGCGGTGCGCTTCGTCCACGACGGCACGCAGGTCGTCCAGGCTGTACTGGGACGCGTGCGGCGGCACCGAACCGGGTGTCATGTGGCCGCCGCTGGCCATGATCTTGATGACGGTACAGCCGCGGGTGTGACGCTCGCGGACGGCGGCACGGAGCGCTTCGGCGCCCTCGACCTCGCCGCCGAGGAAGTGGCAGTGGCCGCCGGGCGTGGTCAGCGGAGGGCCGGCGGCCAGGATCTCCGGACCCTGCTCCGGGTGCTTGGTCATCTCCTCCACGAGAGTCAGCGAGAGGTAGCCGCGGTCGCCGAGGTCGCGCATCGTGGTGATGCCGGCCTGTAGGGCGGACTGGGCGGCCTCCCGCATGTGTGCGAGCAGGTCACTGTCGGAGGCGGAGACCAGGGACGTCACGGGGTCCGGTCCGGCGTCGAAGGCAAGGTGGACGTGAGTGTCGATCAGGCCGGGCAGCAGACAGGCTGAGGCGCCGAAGTCGATGACCTCGCTGCCGTCGGCGGGCAGCGTGCCGGTTCGGTCGACGCGCACGATACGGTCCCCCGAAACATGCACAGTGGCCGGACCCGACAGGGTGTATCCGTCGAACATCGAGCCGGCATGCAGGGCAAAGGAATTCAACAGTATTTCTCCGATCGGAAGGCGTGGGTCGCTCGGCGCCTCGGCACATGCGAAATTCGACTCTGGCCAGGTCGACGAGGGAGTTCGCACGGGAGCCCCGCCGACAGTCGAACGGCGAACAGCGGCGGCGCCCCTTCGGCAGTGCGGGGGCCGCTCCTTGATCGGGCGATGCTTCGCCGCCTGGGACTCACGGTCGGCGAGGACTGCCGCCTGTGAGGCTGGTGCCGCCGTCCCCGATACCCTCGTAAGGTCTGCGCCCCGTCAAGAAGACGACGTGGCCCCCACTGGTGTGACAACGCGCCGTGAGCGTGCGAAGGCGTCAGCCGAAGAACTTCTCCAGCTCGGCGGCGAGTGCTGCAGGCTGCTCTTCCGCGATGTAGTGGCCGCTGTCGGCGATGGTGGCGTAGCGGATGTCGGTGGCCTTGCCCTCCATCATCGCCTGCACCACGGCGAGGTACTGGCCACCCAGTCCCAGGACAGGCATCGTCAGCGGCGGGTAGGAGTTGTTGTCGGCCAGGTCCTGGTGGAACGTCCGGTAGACGCCGAAGGCCGCGGCCACCGCTTCGGGCGCGTCGTAAGCCGCGGCGTACAGGGCACGGCTCTCCTCGCTGATCCGCTCCGGGTGGAGCGCCAGGTGTTCGGTCGACCAGTCGATGATGTGCCGGAACCGTCCCGCCAGCAGCTTGACGGGCAGGCCGTCGACCTGGCTCAGCGGATACCACCAGGCGTTCGGCTGTTCCGGGGTGGGGAAGGGACTGATGACGTCGAGGAATATCTGGGAGAAGGGTCCTCCCTCCCAGATGGCGAGCTTCTTCGTGGCCTGGGGGTGGTTCGCGGCGAAGCTGTAGGCGACCATGGCACCGATGTCCCCGCCGGCGATGTTGACCTGCTCGTGGCCCAGGCCGCGGATCAGTTCGTAGACGTCCTGCGCCATGTTCTTCTTGTCGTAGCCGCCGGCGGGCTTCTCCGAGGCGCCTTGCCCGCGGTAGTCCACGGCGATGACGCGGAAGCGCTGCGCCAGTGGGGGGAGGAGGTCGCGCAGAGCGTGCACGGTGCGCGGCCATCCGTCCATGAGGACGAGCGGCTCGCCCTCGCCTCCGGTGATGTAGTGCAGCCGGGTGCCGTTCACCTCGGCGTAGCCGTGTTCGAATCCTTCGAGCATGTTCGGTTCTCCTGTGTGCGATGGTGGTCACTTGCCCGGAAGTCGGGCCATGACCAGGTGAGCGCCGGCCTTGCTGGCGGATGCCCCCGTGCATGACGAGCACCTGGCGCCCTCGTTTCCGCGATGCGGTCGGGCCGTTGGGTGGTGTGGACTTCAGGAGGGTTCTGGAAGGATGATCGACTTCGCCAGGCTGGCCATGGTGTCGAACCGGGCGAGCTGGTCGTCGTCGATGACCGACGGTGGCGCCTCACCGGGCCTGGCGGGGAGGGCATGATCGACGAAGATCTGTTCCAGGCCCGGAGGCGTGAAGATGAAAATCATCCTTGCGGCGTGGCTGGCCTTGTTCTTGAAGCGGTGACGGACCCCTCGGGGGATGTGAACGAAGTCGCCCGCGACCGCGGTGAAGAGATGGTCCCCGTCGAGGAACTCCAACTCCCCGTCGAGGATGTAGAACGTCTCTTCCTGCTCGGGGTGCGCGTGAGGAACGGGTCCGCCGCCGGCCGGAACCGTGGCCTCGATGAAGCCCATCCCGCCGTTGGTCTGCGCACCAGTGGCCTTGATCGTGTAGACGTCACCCGCGGCCCACACCGTCGGGCCCTTGCCTGACGGCACATGGAACGCGCCGCGCTTGTCCCAGTGCGGGTCGTGTGAGTCGAGATCGGCCAAGGAAAAGGTCATCGGTTCCTCGAAGTCTGGCTGGGATTGTCATGGAAGACGCCACAGCCGTGCGTGCGGGCCTGTGACGCATCGTGAACTGGGCAGCCCGCGGGCCGGGAAGGCGGAGCGTCGGGCTCTTCGGCGGAGGGGAGTGCCTTCGATCCGCCAACAGCCCGTGTTCCGAAGGAGGATGCGCGGAGTGATCACATCTGGATCTGTAGGGCAACCCCGTGCCCGGAGTCTCCGCGATCAAGGCATGCGTATCGTCGACCATCCCGGGCGTGACCGCGAGGAGCCGTCCGGCTCCGCAGCCGCTCGGGACAGGGGTCGTACCTGCCGAACGGCGGGCGGCCTGACGAACTCCCGTGATGGAGTCACGCGTCACGAGCAATCTCGCACCGAGTTCCGTCCCATGAAGCAGGTATGACCCCGTAACTGATCGCAAAGTCGCACAGGAGCCCGGCAACGCCCCAACCGGTCCTGGCAATTACCTTACGGAGTCTCATTCGCGGCCTTTCAGTCATTGTGATTGGAGGTCGTGTCGTGCAGGGCGCCTACGCAGGCGCGCGAGGGTGTTACGGATGGCTCGGGGCACTGCCCGGCGCCTTCGTCACCCGTCCTCGGATACGGTCGTGAGCCGCGCAAAGGCGCGACAGCCCACCGTCCGCCGCGAAGCGACCGTGTTGGTCGCATTCATGAGCGAAGGGTGTGATCGGCGCTGCGACCCGACAGGGAGCGGCGAGTAACCGAGCTCAGTCCGTGGACGGCCGGCCCTCGACAGGAAGGGACCGCTTGCCCAGGTTCCGCCAGGCTATGGCGCCCAGGAGCGGGGTCAGGACCATGATGACGAGCCAGCCCGCCTTGGGCAGCATTCGAATGCGGGCATCGGGTGTCCTCATGCAGTCAACCAGAGCATAGACGTACAAAACCGCGATTATCGCGTATATCGCGTATTCCAGCACTGCCGTCATGGGGTTATCTCCTGTGCCGCGGAAGTGATTACTGCAGCCAGTCCGGCAGATCCCCTGTCGTGCCCGGTAGTTGTGGTCACGATGATTCCGCCCTTCCTGTGATCGTTACGGGTGGCTCAGTGCGCAGCCGGGCAACTTCGTTGCCCTTGAGCGAATACGGTCAGTAGTTGGCCGGGCGGCGTGATCCGCAGGCTCGCTCCGCTGCCAGTTCCTCAGGTGGACGAGACAGCCACCGCCAATGTGACGGGTGCGGAGGGACTTGGTGACGAGGGAGCGCTTGCGTGCCATCGGCCAAGCGCGGCCCGGCAGGAGACGGAACATCCCTGGGGCCGGTGTGCCGGCCAAGGGAGGCGACGCGATCCCTTGGGTGGGTGCCGGCCGTTCCCCGGGTGCGAGCGACGGTCGGTGTCATGCGGTGTCCATCGGCGAGGTCGAGGTCTCCTCCGCCCGGTCCATGAGGCCCTCCGTCCCGGGTCGACGCGCGGCCGGGCGACCCCACGCCCTGGCCAACTCGTAGGCGTCGAAGCGAACGTGGCCGGCAATGCGGCACTTCGGGCTGGGGCGCCGGGGAGTCGTCTGCTGGCCCGCCACGCCGGCACCCGCACCTCGTGGACGTTCCGCTCCGGTGCCGCCGCCGACACGTCGCTGCTGCCGCTGCCCCAGGTCGACTACGCGGTGCCGGTCGACGCCCGCAACGCGGTCGGCTCGCAGCGCACGCACGACCTGGGACTGAACGTCCGGATGCAGGACGGCATGGCGACGCCGCGCGGCGTGCGGCTGTTGGTCGAGACCTCCTACGACGACGGGAAGACCTGGCCACGGCACGTACGGCCCCCAAGGGCAGTGGCTTCACCGCCACCGTGCAGCGGCCGGCCAAGGTGCACGGCGACGCGTATGTGACGCTGCGCGTGACCGCGAAGGACGCGGCCGGCAACTCCGTCCGGCAGACGATCGACCGCGCCTACCTGCACGGCGGCGCACGGTGACAGGGACCGTAGCGTCGACTCGTACCTCTTGAAGTCGCGGCGGGTGCCGGGGTATTGGACCCCGGCACCCGCACCCTGTCAGAAGCGCACGCGGCCCCGTGGGACATCGAGCACGCGACAGACGGTCCAGGTCGCCCTTGCGGCGCCTACCGGTGGTTCCTCGCCGCGGCGGTGGCGCGGTAGGGGGCCAGGAAAGCGGTGAGTGCCGCCAGCAGTTCCTGTGGGGCCTCCTCGGCAACCCAGTGGCCGCTGCCCGGGATGACCAGGGACCGCACGTCGTCGGCCGCGAGCTTCATGGTGGTCGTCACTCCCTCTCCGACGCTTTGCGCTCCACCGATGGCGAGGACGGGGATGCTCAGGCGTCGCTTCACACGGTCGGCGTTCTGCGCGAAGGTGGCGTCGAGGTCGCGGTACCAGCCGAAGCTGCCGCCCAGCGCGTGGCGATGCGAGGTGAGGGACTCGATGTAGTACCGGACGGCGTAGTCGGGCAGCTTTCGCGCCGCCTTGGTGTCGAGCTGCCACCCGAAGTAGACGTCCTCCCGGCCTGCGACCAGGAGCTCGTTGACGTCGTCGAGCCGGTTGAAGGGGAAGTGCCAGAGCATGTTGTTGGCCTGGGCGGGGCCGAGCAGAGGCGGCGAGGGCGTCACACCGGGAATGACGGCTTCCGCGACGGCGAGACGGTCGACGCGGTGAGGGTGGTCCGCTGCGAGCGCGTAGCCGATCGGCATGCCGGTGTCATGGCCGACGACCGCGAAGCGTTCGTGGCCGAGGGTGTCCATCAGCGCGGCCAGGTCGTTCGCGAGGGTGGCGGTGTCGTAGCCGTCGCGGGGCTTGTCGGTCAGCCCGATGCCGCGCTGGTCCACGGCGATGACCGTGAAGTTCCGCGCCAGCACCGGCATGATCATGCGCCAGGCGTACCAGTTCTGCGGCCAGCCGTGTATCAGGAGCAGGGGCGGCCCGTCGCCGCCGACGACGGCGTGCTGACGTATGCCACCGGCCTGGATGAGCCGGCTGGTGAACGTCCGACGGAATCCTTCGGGGAGCCCGGGAACACCGGACACGGATCCGAAGCCCTTCGGGGTTTGCCGCGGAGCGGCCGTGGCGGACGGAGCGGAGACACCGGTGAGCGCGAGACCGGCAGTGACGGCTGCCGCGCCGCCGACGAAAGCGCGCCGGGAGACCTGGCGCGGCGGCTGGTCCGGGTGCGATGACGGCATGCCGGGACCAAGCTGGCCGGGCGGTTCGATGGGGGAGGGGTTCACACTCGGTTCCTTTTGCGGTGGTGATCAAACGGCGCCGGCGGGGCAAGGCGCCCGGCGACGGGGCGCGGCCAGTGCCCGATGGCGTGACGTTGCGCCTGTACGAGCCGCCTTGCGTCCCTGCATGCGGCATGCGTGCACGCACGAGGAACGAATAAGAGCATATGCTCCTATTTCTGGGAGGGCAATGCGGTGTGCTCTGGGTCATTCCGGAGGAGGGGCCCGGCCCCACGCCGGCGTGGATGGTGGACCTTCCCAATTAAGAGTAGATGCTCGTATAGTGCACGGGAAGCCTGTGGAGGACGCGATGACAAGTGCTACGTCGAAGGCGGACCTGTGCAACAACCTGGCGCTGCGGAAGGCGTCGCGGTACCTCGGCGCGACGTACGACAAGGCGCTGGCCCCGCTCGGTCTTCGGGCGACGCAGTTCAGCATCCTGCAGCAGCTCGGCGTTCACGAAGAGATGACGATCACCGCCCTCGCCGACGTGATCGCCATGGACCGTACGACCATGGCCTCCAGCCTCAAGCCCCTCGCTCGCGAGGGACTCGTCACCGTCGAGCCGTCGGCAACCGACCGCCGTGCACGCATCGTCGCCGCCACGCCCGCCGGCCTGGCCCGGATGAAGGCGGCACTCCCGCGGTGGGAAGGGGTGCAGGCCGAATTCGAGAAGAAGTTCGGTGCCGAGAACGCGGCCCGGATGCGCGCCTTCCTCGATGCCGTCCTCGACACCGGCTTCGATCCCTGGGCTGAGTGAGCACTGCGACTGGGCTGAGCTGGGCGCTCGTGCGGCTGTGCTTGGGTCCGTCGCGCACAGGCGAGGTCTTTCGTGGCAGTGTGGTGCTGCCGTGCCTCGGCCATGCTGTGAACCTCGAACCCGGCATGGCGGGTGAAGGCCGGCAAGGACGTGTCGTTCCCTTGCCCTTCCTTTAATAGGAGCATATGCTCCTATTAAAGACATGGTGGCCCGCAGGACCTGAAGAGGCTGGTCAGCGCGCAGCTCAGCGCCTTCCCCGGCTCCAGGCCCGTTGAAGAGGCCGGTTCCAGTGCCTGCCGAGCCCCGCCTCCGGTCATCGCAACCGCCGAGAGATCGCTGACCCCGCATCGCGAGAAGGAACCACGTCATGACCCTTGTGAAGGCAGCTGCCGTCCAGATCAGCCCCGTGCTCTACAGCCGTGCGGGCACGGTCGGGAAGGTGGTGGAGAAGATCCGTGAGCTGGGACGGAAAGGTGTCCGGTTCGCGGTCTTCCCGGAGACCGTTGTCCCGTACTACCCCTACTTCTCCTTCGTGCAGCCGCCTTACACCATGGCCAAGGAGCACCTGCGGCTGATGGAGGAGGCGGTGACCGTGCCGTCCGCCGACACGGATGCGATCGGCGCGGCGGCCCGGGAAGCCGGAGTGGTCGTCTCGATCGGCGTCAACGAACGCGATGGCGACTCCCTGTACAACACACAGCTGCTGTTCGACGCCGACGGCACTCTGCTCCAGCGCCGCCGCAAGATCACGCCGACGTACCACGAGCGCATGGTCTGGGGTCAGGGCGACGGCTCCGGGCTGCGTGCCGTGGACAGTGCCGTCGGGCGCGTCGGCCAGCTCGCCTGCTGGGAGCACTACCAGCCCCTCGCCCGCTACGCCCTGATCGCCGACGGTGAGCAGATCCACGCCGCCATGTTCCCCGGCGCGTTCGGGGGTCCGCTGTTCGCGCCGCAGATGGAGGTGGCCATCCGTCAGCACGCGCTGGAGGCAGCCGCTTTCGTCGTCAACGCCACCGCATGGCTCGACGCCGACCAGCGGGCGCAGCTCGCGGCGGACACCGGTGCCCCGGCCGGGGTGTTCTCCCAAGGGTTCTTCACCGCCATCGTCGACCCCGAAGGCGGCATCATCGGCGAGCCGCTCACCTCGGGTGAGGGAGAGGTGATCGCCGACCTGGACCTCACGATGATCGACCGGCGCAAGCGCCTGATGGACGCCCGGGGCCACTACAGCCGACCCGAATTCCTCAACCTGCAGATCGACCGCACGCCCACCGCACCGCTGCTTGACCGCAGCACCCACACGCCGGTCCAGCGCGTCCACATACCCAACGACGGCCTGCACTCGGAAGTCTGAGGCCACCCCGCGTCAGGAGGCGTTGCCGCTGGTGGGCACGCCTCCTGCCCGGTGCCAGGGCACGTCCGGGCCGGCCGGCCTCGCGGAGAGTACCGGTCAAGCAGAGCTCCGTGTGTCCTTGGAGCACCCCGCCCGGCGTGAGGATCACACGTGCGCAAGCTTGTCCGGGTTGAGGACCCTGCGGTAGGCGGTGATCAGGCCGTCCTTGATCTCCACCGTGTCCACGGAGACGGCTCGCCCATCCCTGCGGAGGAGGAGCGCCGGCTCGCCTCCGACCTCGATGACCTCGATACTGTCCGCGCGCAACAGGCGCCCCGCCCGCATCATGACCATGGCGATGCGCGCGCCGCCCCGGATGAGCTTGCGTGCCGCGGCGACCCTGCCGCCACCGTCGGTGACATATACGGCATCGGGGTGCAGCAGACGCACCAGGCCGGCCATGTCCCCCGCTTCGTAGGCGCTGCGGAAGGCGGCGATGAGGCGCTCGCGCTCCGCCCGGGAGGCGTCTACGGTGCGCTGCCTGGCCCCGGCCACCTTCCGCCGTGCTCGTGAGGCGAGTTGTCGGGCGGCCGCCACGGAGACGCCGAGCACGTCGGCGATGCGGCTGAACTCGAGACCGAACACGTCATGGAGGATGAAGGCCACACGCTCGGGCGGCTTCAGTTCCTCCATCACCAGGAGCATCGCGGATCCGACGGATTCGTCGACCAACACCGGCTCAGAGGCGTCCGGCCCCGTCAGCAGGGGCGCCGGCAACCACGGCCCGACATAGGTTTCCCTGCGGGCGCGGGCGGACTTGAGGATGTCATACGACCGTCGCGCTGCCACCGTGACCAGCCAGGCCCGCAGGTCACGGACGTCGTTTAGGTCGGCTGTGGCTGCCCGCAGCCATACGTCCTGGGCCACGTCCTCGGCATCGACCACGCTACCGAGCAAGCGGTACGCCGCTCCGAAGACGGCGGGCCGGAGGGCTTCCCACTCGTCCTCGAGCATCCCAGGTGGCCTGGGTGTACGCGTCACGTCCATGGACGTGGCCTCCTTCGCCCCGGTGTTCAGGTGAGCACCTCCCTGCACGGGGAGTACATGTTGAGAGAGGCCCACGTCGTGCAGACCTGCCAGTCGCGCCCGAGGGCTCGGCGCACATGTCGCCTCGGCGGCAGCCTGCGCCTGTGCCGGAACGCCGAGCGATATGTGACCAGCGGTTTCGCCGGGCCCCAGCAATAGGAGCATATACGCTTAGCGTCGAGGTCCCCGACGGTCCGCTCCCGCACGAGCCGGATCGCAGGCTTGCCTTCGACAAGATAGGAGCATATGCTCCTATCTGCTCACCGGAATCATCGGCAACCGATCGATAGGCAAGCCGCCCCGGCCGGATCTTCGAAGGAGACACGACATGGCGAACGCGGAAAGCAGTGACACCGACCGCCAGGGACTCAGCTACTACCCGTGGTGGCTGGACAACCTGGCCGACGACGTCACCCTGGAAGGCGCCGCCATGAACGGCACCGCGCGTGGCGCGGAAGCGGTTCGCGCCATCGTGGTCAAGGCCCGCGAACTGTACGACTTCCAGGACTTCAGCTTCACCGGCGACTTCGGTGACAACGGCTTCCTCGAGATCTACGACGCCGCGGTCCTCGGCGAGCCTATGAAGGTCGTCGTCACGGTCACCTGCGACGCCGCCGGACAGGCCCAGGAACTCGCGGTGCTCCATCGGCCGCGCAACACGCTGCTGCTCTTCTCCCGCGAGATGAACAAGAAGTTCGCCGGTACCCCCCTCGCCGAGCACTTCCTCGCCGACGAGTCCTGAGACGATGGCCCCCCCCCGACGGCTCTCAGTGCCCAGCCCAGGGGCCTCTTGGGCCGTCCGCCCGGTCGGCCACGAGGGGGTGGATCCTAGGTTCGTTGCGCGCGCCCGCCAGTCGTGCTTGGCTCGCCCGATGGACCTTCTCTTGACGGCAAGTGGCCTGCGCAACGAGACGCTGCGGGATGCGCTGCGGGACATGCTGGGAAAGCCGTTCGGATCGGCGAACGTCGTGTTCGTTCCCACGGCGTCGGTCGCCGAGCCCGGGGACCACGGGTGGGTTGTCGAGGACATGAACCGGCTGCACGATCTCGGCTGGCGGGAGTTCGACGTCCTGGAGCTGAACGGCCTGCCCCGGCAGATGGTGCTCGACCGGCTGCTCCACGCCGACGTCGTCTATGTCGAGGGCGGCAGCCACTACCACCTTGCGCGCAGCATCACCGGCAACGGCTTGGCCGAGGGCTTCCTGGAGGCGCTGGAGAACCGGGTCTATGTGGGGGTCAGCGCCGGATCAATGATCTTCAGTCGTCATCTCACCGGGCACTCCGCCGACGTCATCGGGGACACTGCGGACCTCCACGTGCTCGGCGCGACGAACGTGGAGCCGCCGTTCGGCCTCTTCGACTGGTATCTCAAGCCCCACCTGTACTCGCCGGATTTTCCCGAACGGGATGACGCCTGGGCTGATCGCATCGTTGCGCGGGCAGACTTTCCGATCTACTTCATCGACGACGAGACAGCCGTTCGTGTCAGGGACGGCAAGGTGGATGTCGTATCTGAAGGCCGGTGGCGGTTCCATCCGTGACTCAGCTCCCGGTGGAGAGTTCCGGACAGGTCAGTGCGGCGCCCACGGGCCGCACTGATGCGGAGCTGATGCAGGGCTCGAGTCCTGAAGGCACTGGAAAGGGGCGCCAACCGGGCCACACCCATCCGGTCAACGTGCACGGAGTCGCCGATCTCCAGCGCCACCGCGCCATCGGGCAAGAAGAACGCGTCGTACCAGTCCCCGCACCCGCCGGGCAGTGACTCCGAGGGGTATTGAACGGCCTGTGGCGTGAGACCTTCGGTAAGGTACCGCGCCGGACCGATGGGTGGCTGCACCGTACTCACACGTCTAGTGTGGAATAACGAGATAGCGACTCCAAGTAGGTGCATCAATGAGCATCGGAATAGGAAAGACTAACAGGCTCATCACGGCATTGAAGACCCTCCTGGCAATCTCCGCCACCTCGGGCTCCGGAGGATGGGGCGAAAGCCGCCGACATAGTTCAATGGTGGAGCCGTCGCCATCGACTTACCCGCAATCTCAACCACCCGCTGGTTTTCAGTCCAAGTACGTGGAAGTAAATGGCTTCCGTATGCACTACATGCAGGGCGGCAAAGGCGCGCCCGTGGTAATGATCCACGGGTTCCCTCAGACGTGGGCCGAGTGGCGGCAGCAGATGGGTCCGCTCTCCCGGACTCACACCGTGATCGCCGTCGACCTGCGTGGCACTGGCAACTCACAGGTCACGAAGAGTGGTTACCAGGCAGCGCAGTTGGCTGAGGACGTGCATCAACTGCTCGAGCAGCTGGGACTCAACAACGGCATCCAGGTAGTCGGCCACGATGTTGGCGTGTGGGTCGCCTACGCCTACGCGGCGCAGTGGCCGTCGGAGGTGCGCCGCATGGCCGTGATGGAAGCCCCCATTGCGGATGACAGCGCCTACAGCTTCCCCGTTCTGAACGTTGACCCGAAGAAGCCCTCGCCGTGGCACTGGGGCATGTTCCAGATGCCTCTCGCTGAACACCTCATCGCCGGTCACGAGCGTGTCTTCATCCAGGAAATGATCACTGCGTACCTGGTGGGCAACGAGTCACCGTTCACGCCGTCGGACTATGACTACTACGCCCACTTCCTGAAGGAGCCCGGCCGCACGACGGCGTGGATGAGTGTATACCGTCAGCTCCGCGCGAACGTTCAGCAGAACAAGGAGTTCTTGGCCCGAGGCAAACTGAAGATGCCCATCCTCGCCGTCGGCGCGCAGGATTCCTTCGGTGGAATGATCGTCGACCAATGGCGTGATTACGCCGAGAACGTCGACGGACGAGTCCTGATAAATTCAGGACACTTCGTGACAGAGGAGAAGCCGCAGGAAGTGACAGTCATGCTGCAATCCTTCCTGCAGAATTAGCTTTCACAGCCAAAAAGCCTTTTCCAACTTGTCGTCTGTCCTGGTCAGAGGGTTGCTCGGGGCCGGCGAGACCGCCCTGGTGCAGGCCGGTGGATCAGTACGGCTTCGTGCCGAGGCGGACGGCGACGACATCCGCGCCGCTACAACCCGGCCATCGTCGGTCGGTTGTACCACGTTCACGAAGAGCGAGGGCAGGACGCTCGCCCCCAGCACCCGGCGCAGGGCGTAGCGCCGGTGGGTCGCCTGCGCCCAACCGCCGCGATCCTTCCCGAGCTGAGCACCTCCTAGGTGCGCCGGATGACCAGCACGGCCACGTCGTCGAGGTGGTCTACGGCGACCACGGCGTCGAGGATGAGGTCTGCCGTGGCCTCGACGTCGAGGCGGTCCCGGAGGGCGCGGCCGGCCAGCGCTCCCGCTCGCTCCAGTCCGGCTTCCAGCGTCAGGCCCGGCCCTTCGACCAGGCCGTCGGTGACCATGACCAGCGCGGTGCCTTCTTCCAAAGTGAAGGTCTCCTCGGGGTAGTCGATATCGGGCAGGACTCCCAGGACGGGCCCTCCGGGAAGTGTGCGGATGCAGTGGCTGCCGTCGTCGCGTGCGTGGAGCAGCGGAACGTGGCCTGCGCTGGTGCCGATGACCTGACCGTCGCGCGGATCGACATGCAGCATGGTGCAGCTGGCGAAGCGTGGTGCGTCCATCGTGGTGAGCAACTCGTTGGTGCGTGTCAGCACCGTTCCTGGCTCGGGCTCGTGGGCGGCGATCGCACGCATGGACGAGCGCACCTGTCCCATGAAAACCGCGGCATCGACGTCGTGCCCTTGGGCGTCGCCGATCTCGAGTGCGACCGCACCATCGGGCAAGAAGAACGCGTCGTACCAGTCTCCGCCGATATCGAGCCCGTCCCGGCTGGGCTGATAGCGGACGGCGACCTCCAGGCCCGGGAGGTGCTCGGGCAGCGTGGGGAGCATGCTCTGCTGGACCGCCGTGGACAGCTCGACGTGAGCCTGCTGCAACCTGATGCGCCTCAGGGCCTGGCCTGCCAGATCGGCCAGAGTGGTCATGAAGGCGAGCTTCTCCAGGGACGGAGGGCGCTTACTGTCGTACGTCACTGCCCAGGCCCCGAGTGGCCGGTCGCCCGGCGGGCCGAGGGGAGTGATCGACATGGCGACATCGGGGCCAGGCGGTGCCTGAGCCGCACTGGTATCACTCAGCCAACACCGCGCGAGTTCCTCCTGGTTGGCAATGAACTGCGGCTGACCGGTACGGATCGCACAGGGCAACGGCCGGTCCTCGTCGAGCGACAGACCGAGCAGGGCATCGGTCTGCCATGGGGGGATCCCGGCGTCCGAGGAGACGCGCAGACGCCCGTCGTCGACGAGCGCGAAGAGGGCGCCGAAACCGCCGTAAGCCGCGGCGAGCCGAGTCAGGACTACCTGCTGCAACTCCTGCTCGGTGGCGGCAGTGAACAGGGCGGAGGAGAACGCGGCGACCTCATCGGCGCGCTGCCGCTCAGCACTCACCGCAGCCAGCATGTCCTTTCGGTGCGCCTCCATCTTGGACTCGTCGCGGATCATCCCGAAGACCCGTTCGGGACCGCCGTATCCCAGCGTGATCCGGCGCGCTTGGCTGGCCAGCATGCGCCAGCCGTCGTGCTCGGTATGGAACCGCGACCTGATCCACGGGGACTGGGCGACGGACGAGCGCACAAGCCGCTGCACGTCCTTTCGGTCCTCAGGGTGCACTCGCCGGATCACCATGGGCAGGGACATCGACGCCTGCGGGAAGAGTGCGGCCAGGGCGGGCTCGCCACCCAGCCACTCGATCTGGTGCTCATCGGGTGAACACATGTAAAGGCCAAGGCCGGCGGCCTTGGCTGCAAGGTCGAATGGGATCAGCAGGCCGCCGAGGTCATGTCGCGCGTCCAGCGAGTGCACCCACACAAGCCGCTCGCCATCTGCGGGGTCCGTTACCGGCCGCGCCTCGACCAGGCAGACCACGGACGCTTCGCCCGTACCAGGGAATTCCAGCACCCGCATTGCGAGCCTCTTCGTCGTGGCCCCGTGCGCCAGCAGGCTCCTAGCCGAGATCCGCTGATCTTCGGACAGCAGGTCACTGAAGCCGCGGCCTACGCACTGTTCCTCTGGTCTGCCCAGCGCTGAGGCCATTGCGGCGTTGAGACAGCGGATGACACCGTCCAGGGTCAAAAGAGCCGACGGTGTGGCCCTCTGTAGGAGTTCGTCCGAGGCGTCCATCTGCCGCTCCCTGACCATCATCGAGCGATATGACCCCGATGGGGGTAATAATCCTATCTGTCGCAGAGCAGGTCGCGTCCCCGGGGAGCCGGGTGTGAAGCTGAGCGGTAGCCCAGCCGACAGCAGGTTTACCTGCGTTGTCGAGAGCGGCATGACCGCGGTATGCGTACCCGCGATGGCCGGTGCGCCGTCTGCTTGCCATGGATGGGGCGTCCGGTGCCGCTCCGTGCAGGATCCGAAGGGGTGAACCTTCCCAAACAGGGCAGAGCGCCGCTGGTGAGGAGCACTGCATGCGGGCAAGGGGGCAGCCTCCCCTCCCTCGCGCGTCGCAGCATGCGCCGACGGGATGCCGGCCCGGGACTAAGACTGGACTGTTTCGTCCACTTCACTTAGGCTGAAACACGCTGTGCCAGAGCCGGGGCAGGGGGCCTTTACGCCGACTCGGTCAAGGCTGGGCCTCTTCACGGCGGCCGCCGATCGACTTCTGGCAACTTTCCCACTATGGGGCCTTCGTGACGGACTGGAGGGCTGAGATGCCTGACGTTATATTTTCAGACGCGGAATCGTCCGTGGCGGTGAGCAACAACGAGAAGGAGCATCGCTACGAGATATCCGTAGCCGGTGAGACGGCTGGCCACATGGGTTATCGGGAAATTGGCGATCGACGCGTATTGATGCACACGGTCATCTACGACACATTCCGAGGGCGCGGTCTCTCCAACGTCCTCATCAAGAGCACCTTGGACTTTCTGCGCATCCGCGGAAACACCATTTCAAATTACTGTCCAGTCGTCGACAGGTTCATACACAAGAATCCCGAATACATCAGTCTGGTCGACGCGAAACATTCAGGCACCTGGGTCTCGCCTTCATCGAGCTGACCGAGTCGGCCGCCAACGCCGAGGACCCGACTCAGTCCACGACGTAGGAGCGTACGTAGTTCAACGCCATCTGCATGGAGACGCGCATCGGCTCAACGTCCTGCGCGGTCTGAGCCAGCAAGTAGCCGCCCTGCAAGGCAGCCATGACAGCAGTGGCGAGCTGCTGCGGATCTGCCTCTTCACGCAGCGAGCCGTTCTCCTGCATACGCTTCAAGCCTGCCGAGATGAGCTGCTGCCACTCAGCGAACGTCTCGGCAAGCTTGCTCCTCGACGTCGGGTCCTGCGCCGCCCGCGCGCTGACCAGCGAGCCCAACGCGCACCCGTAGGCACCGTTCTGCAAAGAGTTGAGATGGATGACCTTGTCGCTCCATCGCTCGAGCGCGCGAATGGAATTCATCCGCTCCAGCATTTGGCGGTCACGGTTCAGGACTTGATCGGCCCGCAGCTCGATGACACTGTGGACAAGTTCGTCTTTGTCCGCGAAGTGGCGATAAAGCTGAGATTTGCTCGTCCCGCTTGTCGCTCGTACGTCGTCGAGTGAGACCGAGTTGACGCCCCTCACATAGAAAAGGTCGGCAGCGGCCTGAACAATGCGGTCGCGGGTGACAGCCCCACGTGGGGTCAGGCGCCGCTCCTGCCTAGGAGCATCATCTACGGACATGTGCCCGATATTACTACGCGCGATCATCGGGTCTGCGGAAGAGTCTGAGAGCGCTGCCGACCCGCGCTTGGGGGTACCAGTCGGCTGCTCCGTGCCCACCGGAGCGTCGAGCGCATGAGGTGCGGCCTTCGCAGGTGCGCGTGACTTGCGTGACTTGCCTGTCACATGGACCACCTCTGCCTCTCACTGGATGCGAACCGGGGAACGCTCGAATGTGGGCCCGACTTCCCCTCACGATGACTTCTGGGCAGCAGCCCGCGCCGACACGCATCAGGTCCCCGTGGGCACGGTGAGGACCCCGACGATGGCGACATTCACAGGCGTCACTCCATGGACTACATGGTCCTCTCGTTTGCGTTATAACGGAAGAGGACGGCGGGCTCCACGTCTTATGGAGTTGATAACCGACGATTATCGCTGGCGTTCTGAGTGGAGTGACAATTCTTTTAGCAGTGGTCGAGAGGCTGCGCAGTCCAACCGGCGGCTGTTGCTCCGCACCAACGAGTGCGCGTCCAGACCGCTCGGCCACGACACCCATCGGAACAGTACGACTCTGTTCCGTAATCAACGCTAGCGCTGTGTGGTCACTGGAAAAGGTGCGATGGCGGAGCAGGGGCGAACTCGGCCCGACATGGAAGGCCGCCACAAGCCCATCAGCAGCATTCTCCGGTCGGCGGCCAGCCGAAACGCACCACCACTCACGCAGGCACCACCTGGAATAGGAGCATCACTGATGCGCGCAGCACTCATGTACGGCGCCGGCGACGTCCGCGTCGAGAACGTGCCCGATTCCGTCATCAAGAACCCGACCGACGCCCTGGTGCGGATCACCGCATCCTGTGTCTGCGGCACGGACCTGTGGCCGTACGCCTCGCTGAAGCCCGAGGACGGTCCCGCACGGATGGGCCACGAGTTCATCGGCATCGTTGAAGACACCGGCTCGGAGGTGACCACCATCGAGCGCGGCGACATGGTCGTTTCCCCCTGGAGTATCTCCGACAACACGTGCGAGTTCTGCCGTGAGGGCCTGCACAGCTCCTGTGTCCACCCACAGGCGAACTTCTGGGACGGTGAGGCGGACGAGGGCGCTCAGGCCGAAGCCATCCGCGTCCCTCTGGCCGACGGCACTCTCGTCAAGCTCCCCGTCACCGCGGACTCGGCGCTCATTCCCTCCCTGCTGACGCTCTCCGACGTCCTCTGTACCGGCTACCACGCTGCCGTGTCAGGCGGAGTCAACGAGCGCACCCGCGTCACGGTGATCGGCGACGGGGCCGTCGGCCTGATGGCGGTCCTGTCCTGCAAACGGCTGGGTGCCGAACAGATCGTCCTCATGGGCCGCCATCAGGCGCGCACCGACCTTGGCCGCGAGTTCGGCGCCACCGATGTCGTCCCCGCCCGCGGCGAGGAAGGCGCCGAAACTGTCCGCGAGCTCACTGGCGGCTACGGTCCGCACGCGGTCCTGGAGGCCGTCGGCACCAGGCCCGCCTACGATCAAGCCCTCGCCGTCATCCGGCCAGGCGGAGTCATCAGCCGGGTTGGCGCCCCTCAGTACGAGGAAGCACCCATTGGCATCGGCAGCCTCTTCCGCCACAACATCCGCCTGGCCGGCGGCCCCTCACCGGCCCGCGCCTACATCGAAGGACTGCTGCCCGACGTCCTGAGCGGCACCATTGAGCCCGGGAAGGTCTTCGACGCCACCACCGACCTCGACGGCGTCCCGACCGGCTACCAGGACATGGCGGACCGCAGGAGCCTGAAGGTGCTCATCAAGCCCTGACCCCGGACACGCGTGGGGGGCGGCGCAGTCCCCACCCCACCTGCTGCGAGTCGAGCCCTCGCAGGATTCCGTGTCGGCCCCGGTGGCCAGCCGCCCGCGCGTCGGCGCCGCATGGTACGCAGCCGCGGGCAGGCCGGCCGCGGAGACCGATGGAGCGCGAGTGCGATCCGCCGGCTGCCTGAGGCACCGTCCGCATGGGCGGCGGGTCGGTCCCCAGGGCTGTCCGTCGTCGCCATCGTCCCGGAGACCCGGCTGCAGGCG
This sequence comes from Streptomyces sp. NBC_00510, assembly GCA_036013505.1. Classification (NCBI taxonomy): domain Bacteria; kingdom Bacillati; phylum Actinomycetota; class Actinomycetes; order Kitasatosporales; family Streptomycetaceae; genus Streptomyces; species Streptomyces sp. NBC_00510. The sequence goes on from CP107851.1 coordinate 8,425,194, forward strand.
CCAGCGGGGCTGGCCCGGCTCCTTGAACGGGACTATCTCGACCAGTCATCGACTTGAGTATGCTGTTAGAGTCCAGATCAGACCAAAGTTGTGGACCATTTAGTTCACTTTAGTTTCGCAGCTGGGCGTGCGTGGCGCGCGGACGATGACGGGATGCAGGGAGTACCCGATGAAGGCGATTGTTGTGACCGATCAGGCCGCGGGAACGGCCGGAATGAGGCTGGCGGAGCGCCCCACGCCCGAGGCGGCGGGGAACGATGTGCTTGTTGAGGTTCATGCGTCCGGATTCACCCCAGGGGAGCTGACGTGGCCTTCGAACTGGACGGACCGCCTGGGCCGCGACCGCACACCGTCGATCCCCGGTCATGAGCTCGCCGGAGTGGTCAGTGCCCTCGGCTATGGCACGACGGGGCTGTCCGTGGGACAGCGAGTCTTCGGCCTCACGGACTGGACCCGCGACGGCACGCTGGCGGAGTATGCGGCCGTCGAAGCGCGCAACCTCGCGCCGCTGCCCGGCGATGTCGACTTCACGGTAGGCGCGAGTCTGCCGATCTCGGGCCTGACGGCGTGGCAGGGCCTGTTCGAGCATGGGCGTCTTCAGCCGGGGCAGAGCGTCCTCGTGCACGGTGCGGCGGGCGGAGTCGGATCGATGGTGACGCAACTGGCGCGCGAGGCGGGTGCTTACGTCATCGGCACCGGACGTGCCGCCGATCGTCAGACGGTGCTCGACTTCGGCGCGACGGAGTTCGTCGACCTGGACAACGACACGCTGGAAGACGCCGGCGGAGTTGATCTGGTCTTCGACGTCATCGGTGGCGACATAGGAAAGCGATCCGCGAGCCTGATTCGAGCCGGAGGAACGTTGGTGACCATCGCCGGCCCGCCGGAGGCGCGACCTGCGGACGGCCTGGCCATCGACTTTGTTGTCGAGTCTGATCGCGCAGCTGCGTGAGGTGGTCCAGCGGGTGCGGGACGGACGGCTGCGTACGCTCATCGGCAACGTCGCGACCCTCGATGATGCGGTCGCGGCTTTCAATCCGACCGAGCGGGTCAGGGGAAAGACCATCATCCGCGTTCGCTGAAGGCTCATCAACCCTCCAAGAGGACGATCTAGTCCACTAGGTGATCGACAGGATTGCCCCGTCATCCAGACGGAGCCAGCACAGATACAGGAACAGCGATGGCCAAGGTGCTGTGGACTGACACGAGCGGCTCGATCAGAGTTTTCAAGGACGAAGACAACAGGTTCTACGAGGTTCAAGAGAACGGCAACTATGCGGGGCTGCTCGCCTACGAGCGCAAGGGCGCTCAGTACAGCCTGACGCACACGTACGTCCAGGAGGGTTACCGTGGCCGCGGCCTGGGGACCGCATTGATCCGCGAGGCGTTGTCCGACCTGGTGAAGGAAGACGCGGCAGTCACCAACCGGTGCCCCGTCGTGGATCGCTACATCGAGAAGCACCCCCAGTTCCGCGAGATCCTCGATCCCGGGTCGGGGGCCGTCAACGATGCCCGCAACTGAGGCGCCCGCCTGCGGCGGAACGAGGTGCGGCGGGGTTCTCTCGCGCTGGGCCTAGCGTCATGCGCAAGCGTGGCCGCCGAAGGCCTCGTCGCCATTTCCGAGCGAGCGGGCAGTGACGGCGGCGAGCGGTGAGCCGAGAGAGGCCGCCGACGAGCCGGTGTCGGTGAGGAAATCACCCATGGCCGGCAAGGCAGGAGATGGAACCGGGTGCCAATGGCATTGATGGCCGGCGCCAACGGTATGCCCCGGACTGCGCCCTCACGCGTCGCCATCGATTCCAAATCTCTCAGAAGGGGCAGAGAATGGCGATCACTAGCGGATCCATAGCACGGGTTCGCATGATCCAGGCCGCTGCAGACCTCTTTTACGTCAAGGGTGTCAACTCGGTGACCCTGGATGACGTGCGAGCGGTGAGCGGGACCAGCAAGTCCCAGTTCTACCGCCATTTCCCAGACAAGGACGAGCTTGTACACAGTGTGATCGAGTTGCGTGCCCAGCAGATTCTCGATCGCGACCGACGGCACCTGGAACAGATGAGCTCCTTCCAGGCCCTGGAACGCTGGAACGATGCGATCATCCGCCTCAACTCTCTCCAGGACGGAGCCTACGGGTGCGCTCTGGGTGCGCTCGTTGGATCCCACGCGCCTCAGGATCCCGCGGCCCGAAACCTGCTCGCTGAGAAGTTCTGCGAATGGCAGGAGTTGATCACGGCAGGCCTGTGCCGGATGCAGGAGAACGGCTCGCTCAAGGAGGAGGCCGATCCTGCAAAGCTCGCTGTGTCCGTGATGGCCGCACTGCAGGGAAGTTACTTGCTCGCCCAGATGACACGCGACGTCGAACCGATGCGCATCGCCATGGATATGGCGCTAGCCCACGTGAAGACGTACACCGTGGGCTGATACGCGGTGCACGAGGCAGCACGAGAACTGCTCGGCCTGGACGTGCGGGCTTGCCGTCCGCCGTCCGGTCCTCCCCCCTCTCTCCCCCCAAGAAGGTCTTGCCGTTTCCTCGCACCATGGACTGATCAGTCCTTCGGGGCGGAGTGCCATAGGAGCGGTGCCGCCACAACCGGGGGGCGGCGCCGACCGGGCAACCGCCCGGCAGACCATAAAGGAGCAATGACATGAGCGACAACGAAGAGCCCTACGACATGGTCGTATTCGGGGCCGGCAGCGCCGGGTACGCAGCCGCATTGCGCGGAGCCCAGCTCGGGCTCAGCGTCGCCCTGGTCGAACGCTACAAGCTCGGGGGCACATGCCTCCACAACGGCTGCATCCCGACCAAAGCCATGCTGCACGCGGCAGAACTGGCCGATCAGGCCCGCCACGCTCGCGACGTGGGGGTGCGCTCGTCTTTTCAAGGCATCGACATGGACGCCCTGCACGCTTACAAGAACAGCGTCGTCTCAAGCCTCTGCAATGGGCTCACCGGCCTTGTCGACGCACGTGGCATCACCTATGTGGAAGGAGAGGGCCGACTGTCATCAGCGACCTCTGTCGATGTCGGAGGCCGCCGACTCACGGGCCGCCACGTCGTACTCGCTACCGGGTCCGTTCCAAGAACCCTGCCCGGACTGGAGATCGACGGACGGCGAGTGATCTCGTCGGACCACGCTCTCACCCTCGACTACGTCCCCAAGTCCGTGATCGTGCTCGGCGGCGGAGTAATCGGCGTCGAGTTCGCCTCCGCGTGGTCGTCGTTCGGAGCCCAGGTCGCCGTTGTCGAGGCCCTGCCACACCTTGTCCCGACGGAGGACGAGACCGTCTCCAGCCGGTTGGAGACGGAGTTCCTCAAGCGGGGTATCACCCTCCACCTCGGTGTCCCCTTCGTCAGCAGCGAGTACACGCAGGACGGCATCCGCGTCCGCCTGGCAGACGGCAAGGCGCTGGAAGCCGACCTCCTGCTCGTGGCCGTCGGACGAGGCCCTGCTTCGCGAGGCCTGGGTTTCGAAGAGGCGGGTGTCGTAATGGACAAGGGCCACGTGCTGGTTGACGAGTACATGCGCACCAACGTCCCCACCGTCTCCGCTATCGGCGACCTGGTCCCCACTCCGCAGCTTGCACACGTCGGCTTCGCCGAGGGCATCCTCGTGGCCGACCGAGTGGCCAAGGGGACCGCTGTGCCGATCGACTACGACGGCGTCCCGCGCGTCACGTTCTCCCGCCCTGAGATCGCGTCGGTCGGCCTGACAGAAGCCAAAGCCAAGCAGGCGTACGGGGCCGAGAACATCGACTTCGTCGTTTACGACCTCGCAACCAACGCTCGTAGCCGCACGTTGAGAACGGAAGGGCACGTCAAGGTCATCCGGAGGAAGGACGGGGCAGTCGTCGGTGTTCACATGATCGGCGACCGGATCAGTGAGCAGATCGGGGAAGCGCAGCTCATCTACAACTGGGAAGCGCGTCCTCAGGACGTTGCCGGCCTCGTCCACGCCTACCCGACACAGGGTGAGGCGCTCGGTGAGGCAGCTCTCGCGCTGACAGGCAAACCGCTGCACTCGCAAGTCTGACCCTGCGAAAGCGCCGCTCGGCGCCCACGCTGCGTAGCAGCCAAGCCCGTCACCGGCCACCGTTCAGTCGTCGTCCCAGCACTGCGCAGGCGCCCGGGCCGGCCGCAGGCCGCCACATCTCGCCAGCCACTGTCACCTCTTTTTCCGAAGAGCTAACCAGTCCATACTCCACGGCGCTGCGCCCAGGCGTTGCGCCTCTGAACTGCGTGTTTCTCGGAAAGTGATCGGCAATTCCAAGGATAAGAGGACTTGACAGTCCCGTTTTGCCTTTGAGAGGCTTGATGAAAGCGCGTCGCAACAGTGGCCTTCGGTCGGAGCAGGAGCTGCCCGGCTTACGCCCAAGCCCGGGCTCCCAAGAGGCCGTGGCGCGCGAAAGCCGTCCGTCTCTTCACCCAGATCGCGACGGCTGCATTCCATAGCGAACGCGAGGCATTCCCCTTTGCGGTGGTCTCCCTGATGGGCTCGTTCGCCGCGTCGACCAGCACCTGATCGACAGACCACAACCGTGCGCGCCGGCACGGCGTACACGGCACCGAAACAACAGCCCACCTGCAGCGACGCCGCAACACGCAGGGAAGGAACAAGAAAGTGAACGACACCAACACCAAGCAGTCCATCGAAGATCTGGCGATCCTCGAGCAGCTCAACAATGACTACGTCCACTCCGACCAGTTCAACGACGTCCAACGCTTCAGCGAGCTGCTCGCCGAGGACTTCGTCGTGCAGACTCCGGGTGTCACGCGCAACCGTGCCGAGTTCCTCGAGTACATCGCCAAGCCGCGGCCCTTCAAGGATCTCGCTGTGCACGACGTCAAGGTCCGCATCCTCAGTGACGTTGCCCTGGTCCACGGCCGCGCCACGTACACCATGCTCGCCGACGGAGCGGCTCAGGAAGCCCTGTACACGGACACCTACCAGAAGCGTGAGGGTGGTTGGGTCTGCGTCTCGGCCTGTGCGATCGCTCCGGGCACCTGACCCGACCACGCGGTCGAGGCTGCTGGTCGCGCCGCAGGCACGGACCATGCCCACAGGCAAGTCACGAGACGGCAATAGGCCGAGACGACGTGACCTCACTCCAGTACTCACCCAAGTCCGTACAGATTACGAACACCACCAGCGGAATCGGCGCCGGTGCGGCCGCCAACGCCGTCGGCCACGCCGGCGCTGTCCGCATGCGAACAGGCCACGACCCCGTAGTCCTCTCGCACACCCGGCCGCAGGCAGACGCACAGCTTCCGAGGACTTCGGTCGGGGAACGAGGCGGGCATTACGCAGCGCGCCGCGCTCGCGCAGACCAGAGCGTTCACGACCGACATCGGGACCTGACTTACCGACTCATGGAAAGGCACTGTTCGATGCAGGACGTGGCACCAGTGATCAACCTGACCCGCCGGGGCAGACCGCTCCACCTGGCATTCTCCTCTGCGGTGGTCTCCCTGGTGGCCTCGTTTGCCGCGTCGGCCGCACCGATCCCCTTGTTCAACACCTACCGGGCCGAGGACGGGTTCACCAACGCCGGCATCTCGCTGGCTGTCGTCAGCAACTCCGTCGGCACCATCGCCGGACTGTTGGTGCTGGGACGACTGTCCAGTCATCTGGGCCGACGGCCCACCGCGATCGCCAGTCTCGGCCTGCTCCTGCTGGGCTGTCTGCTGCTGCTGAACGTGCACGACATCGTGACCCTGCTGTCCGGTCGGCTACTGATGGGTGTCGGTACGGGGGTGGCCAGTAGCAGCCTCACCTCCTACATCGTCGACGCCGCACCCACCAGACCGGAATGGCTGGCCTCCGTCGCCTCCAGCCAGGGACCCATGCTCGGCCTCACCCTGGGCGCCATCGCCTCCGGCGCCCTGGTCCAGTTCGGCCCCTGGCCACGCCACCTCATCTACGTGGCGTGCGCCGGTTTCCTCGTACTGTCTGCCGCACTTGTCGTCATCAGCCCGGAAACCGCGAAGCCGACACCGGGCGCTTGGCAATCACTGCTACCGCGGGTCCGCATACCGGCCCGGGTCAGGCGTCTGCTCCCTGTCGCCGCCGCGGTGTTCCTCGCGACCTGGGCGACAGGGGCTTTCTACCAGGCCTTCATGCCCGCACTGGTCGCAGATCAATTCCACACCCACAGCCCGCTCATCCTCGGACTGTTGTTCGCTTTCTACATGGCCCCCAGCGTTCTCGGCGCTCCCATCGGCGGCCGGTTCACATCCGCGGCGGCCCAACGAATCGGCATGATCATCTTCCTGACCGGATGGATCGGCATCATCACAGCGATCGCCATAGGCACACTGGCGTTGTTCATCGCCGCAACCATCGTCGCCGGCACCGGTCAAGGCATCGCCATCAGCTCCGCCACCCGCGGCCTACTGCACGGCAGCACCCTCGCCGACCGGGCCCCGATCTTCAGCGCCATCTACCTCCTCTGCTACAGCGGAGCCGCCTTCCCCAGCCTCATCTCCGGCCAACTCTCGAACGCCTTCTCGCTACCGCAGATCGCCCTCGGATACGCCGTACTCGCCATCGTCGCCACCCTCTTCAGCGTCCTGGCTGCACGCGACCCGCACACCGACATGTAGACGCATGTCGATGGCCGCACGGATCAGCGCAAGGAGCCAGAACCGGATCGGCGCCCCGCATTGTCTCGACGCGGCGCTCGAGGCGGTCGGCAGGGCCAACGTGTCCCCGGCGTCGTACGCGATTTCTGGGAGACCCAAACGACCTGACGTAGCTGTCCGGCAAGTTGCGGATTGTCGGCCGCGTACCAACAACGGCGCCGTCGCTCGGCCGGCCGAATCGTCACCGCCTTCAAATCGACCGAGGTGACAAAGGTAAGACGGTCAACCAGGTTCGCTAAGGTCGTGGATACAACGGAGACCCCCACTACATCAAAACGGGGACAAGCGAGAACTGTTACCTGACGGAAGGCTGGCGCCATGCGGAGACTGCTCTACGGCATGAACCTGTCCCTCGACGGCTATGTCGCCGCGCCCGGCGACGACCTCAGCTGGAGCGAGCCGAGCGACGAGCTGTTCCAGTGGTGGCTCGACCAGGAGCGGGCGATCAGCCTGTTGCTGTATGGGCGCAAGCTGTGGGAGACCATGAGCGCCTACTGGCCGACCGGCGACCAGCAGCCGGGCGCCACCCCGGCGCAGATCGAGTTCGCGCGGAACTGGCGGGACACGCCGAAGGTGGTGTTGTCCTCGACGGTCGACAAGGTCGACTGGAACACTCGTCTGGTCACCGTCGACGCGGTCGCGGAGATCACTCGGCTCAAGGCCGAGGACGGTGGGCCGATGAGGGTCGGTGGCGCAGCGCTCGCCGGGGCAGCGATGCGGGCCGGGCTGATCGACGAGTACGCGATCGTCACCCATCCGGTCCTGGTGGGTAGCGGCACACCGTTCTTCACCGCGCTGGACAGCTGGACGAAGCTGAACCTGGTGGAGACACGGACGTTTCCCGGCGGCGTGGTCCTGACCAGGTACGAGACGAGGCGCTGAACGCGTTGGTCGAGCGGTGGGACATCGACGACGACCAGCGACGGATCGGGTCACGTCCACATACCGTCGGCGAGTAGTTCGCGGTCGAAGAACAGCCGCTGCGGGTACCGGAGCGGGTGTGGACGCTGCTGCGGGTCACGCTGTACGCGGTCGCCCGTGACGGCGCAGTGCCGGAGCCGGCCTGAGCCGCAGCCGGAGGGGTGTTCCCTCGCGCGCCTGCTCGGCCTCGGATAGGACCTGATCGAACACAAAGCGTTTCGGATCAATATGAGTGCGTGGGCTCGCCCGACGATCGGCGGTTTCCGCCCCCTCCACCGGCGAGGCGAAGGACTCTGCTCGATGCCCTTCCATCCGGCAGTTACCTCGTGCTGGGCCATCCGACACTCGAACCCGGCGGCGCCGGTAACGAGGAGGCGATAAGGTTCTGGAGCGACCGTGCCACTCCTCGATCGTGGCCCTCAGCCAGGCAGAGGTCGCGTCCTTCGCCGAGGGCCTGGACCTGCTGGAGCCCGGGATCGTGTTCTGCTCGCGCCGGCGCCCGGACCACCAGGCCGAACAGGGCCCGGAAGTGGCGCAGTTCGGCCTGGCCGCCAGAAAACCCTGATGATGGGCGGCCACTTGAGGCTCCTCGCCTCCCGTATCCGTCAGCCGCTCACCAGTCCCTGGACGGTGGACGCGGGGCTGATGCTGCTCGTGCAGGCCGCCGAGACCATCCCGTTCGTCGTCCCGCGCGCGCCGGCACTGCCGCCCGCCACTTGGGCGTCGTACGGCCTCACGACCCTCGGCGTGCTGCCCCTGCTATGGCGGCGCCGGGCGCCGGTGACCGTGCTCACCGCGGTCCTCGCCGCGCAGGTGCTCTACCGGTTCACGCTCGACGGACCTGGGCAGCCCCTGCCGTACAACGCGCTGGTGGCGCTCTACACGGTCGCCGAACTGACCCCGGCCAGGTGGCGCATCCCCGTGGCTGCCGGAACGCTTGCGCTGATATTCCCTTCGGTGGCGCTCAACTCCGGTGAGGCCAGGGAACTGCTGTTCTCGCTGTTCCTCTTCGGCGCGGCGTACGGGTTCGGCCGGCTCACGCACACCCGGAAGGCCTACACGGCCGCTCTGGAGGACCGGGCAACTCAGCTGGAGCGGGCGAACCGCATCGAGGTGGAGCAGGCGGCAGCGGCCGAACGGGCCCGGATCGCACGGGAGATGCATGACATCCTCTCGCACGCGGTGAGCCTGATGGTGGTGCAGGCGGAGGCCGGCCCCGTCACGGTCCGTACGGCGCCGGAGCGTGCCGAAGCGGCGTTCGAGGCCATCTCCGAGACCGGGCGGGACGCGATGACGCAGCTGCGCAGGATGCTGGGGGTGCTCAGGCAGGACACGGAGGCCCCGGAGCCCGCGTCACGCAAACCCCTGCCCGCTCTGGCCGATCTTCCGCTGCTCGTGGAGCAGGTGGCCTCGGGCGGTCTCGCCGTCGAGTACGTGACCGTGGGTTTTCCGGGGTCCCTGCCGCCGGCCACCGAAGCGACCGTCTACCGGATCGTGCAGGAGTCGCTGACCAACGTGGTCAGACATGCCTCCGCGGAATCCGCAACGGTGTGCGTGGAGCTGGGCGCCGAGACCGTGGAGATCACGGTCACCGACAACGGCAGGGGAGCCGCCCTCGGCACCGGCGGCAGGCCGGGCGGGAGCACGGGGCACGGTCTGATCGGGCTGCGAGAGCGGGCCGCGGCGCACGGCGGGACCGTCCAGACGGGCCCGGGCCCGGACGGCACAGGGTTCCGGGTGAGAGTGCGGTTCCCGCTCGCTGATGTCTTCATGGAGGTGGACGGGTGACCATTCGGGTGGTGGTGGCCGACGACCAAGAGCTGGTACGCAGCGGCTTCGCCATGATCCTCGACGCCCAGCCCGGCATCGAGGTGGTCGCGGAGGCGGCTGACGGGGAGGAGGCGGCGGAAGCCGTGCGGCTCCACGGCGCGGACGTTGCGCTCCTGGACATCAGGATGCCGGGCACGGACGGGATCGAGGCGTGTCGCGCCATCATTGCGGCAACCGACTGCCGAACGATCATGCTCACCACCTTCGACTCCGACGAGTACGTGTACGAGGCGCTCCATGCGGGGGCGAGCGGCTTCCTCCTCAAGGACGTCAGGCGCGACGATCTGGTCCACGCGGTGCGGGTGGTGGCCGAGGGCGATTCCCTGCTCGCCCCCACGGTGGCGCGCCGGCTGGTCGAGGAGTACAGGAGCCGGCCCCGGCCGGCCTGGGCGCCCGCGTCGGACCGGCTCGACGCGCTGACCGCCCGCGAGCGCGAGACCCTGCTGCACCTCGCCAGGGGACTGTCCAACGCCGAGATCGCGGCCGCGCTGACGGTCAGCGAGCACACCGTGAAGACCCATGTCGGCAACGTGCTGGCGAAGCTCGGGCTCAGGGACCGCATCCAGGCGGTCATCTGCGCGTACGAGACCGGACTCGTCACCGCGGGGGGACCGGCCGCCGCCGGGCTCCCCGTACGCGATCCCTCACCCGGAGGAGGCGGGCCCGCCGGCTCCCCCGTGGGGGCGAGTCGACGTGCGCACCAAGACCGCTCGCCCGGGCGATCCGCTCGGGGGCTGTGATCAACAGGATGGCAGGCAACGGCTCGCGCCGTTTCCCGTCGTCAGGAGATCACAAGATGAACGCCCGTACCCGTGCCGCCCTGCCCGCTCTCCTCGCCCTGACCGCCGTGGCCTTCTCTGCGGCCCAACCGGCTGTGGCCACTCCGCCCCTGTCGCCGGCCTCTTGTACTTCCGCCGCGCACACGGGCGGGCTCGACACCGAGGCGTTGTGCGCGGCGCTCGGCACCTTGCCCGACTCCGACACCACCGCCGCGCTCGTACGCGTCGGCGGCACGGACGGCACGTGGCGCGGCAGCGCGGGCGTGCACGACCTGGACAGCGGACGTCCAGCCGATCCGCACGGCCGCTTCCGGGCCGGCTCGGTGACCAAAGTGTTCACGGCAGCGGTGGTCTTGCAGCTCGCCGCCGAGCGAAGGGTGGACCTGAGCGCGCCCGCACGCCACTACCTGCCGACACTGATCCCCACGGCCTACAAGGACGTCACCGTGCGGCAGTTGCTCAACCACACGAGCGGCATCCCGGCGGCCGACATGCCGGGCGACACCATCGAGGAGGCCTACGCCCACCGGTTCGATCTCTACACGCCCGAGGAGATGGTGGAGAACGCGACCGCGAAGCCGACCGAGTTCGCGCCCGGCACCCAGCAGCACTACCTCAACATCAACTACACCGTGCTCGGTCTGCTGATCGAGAGGATCACCGGACATGCCTACGAAGAGGAGGTCGGCCGGCGCATTCTGAGGCCGCTGCGGCTTCAGAACACCTCGTACCCCGGCACCGATCCGCGCATCGAGGGACCCCACAACCACGGCTACCAGGCCTTTCCACGCCCCGACGGCTCGACCGAGCTCCGCGACGTCACGGTGTGGGGCCAGACGCAGGGCTACGCGGCGGGCGACATCATCTCCACCACCGCCGACTTGGAACGGTTCCTGCAGGCGCTGTTCATAGGTCGTTTGGTGCCTCGGCCGCAACTGGAGGAGATGTTCACCCTGCCCGAGGCGTCGGTGCGTGAGTACGGCTCGGGCGCCCCGGCCTCCTACAGCGCAGGGCTGTCCAAGATCAATCTTGGCGGCCGCGAGGTCTGGGGTAAGACGGGCAGCCGGTACGGCTACACCAGCGTGATCGCCGCCACCCGCGACCTGTCCCGCACGATGGTGATGAACGTCGGTGCCACGGACGCGAAGGGCGAGGACATGAACTCCACCGAACTGGCCTTGGTAGTGGCTGCGTTCGGGGCTCCGTCCGCTTGAGCCCGGTGGCGCTCCGCGCCCCGGAGTCATCGCGATGGCGCCTCCTCGCCACGCCCGGGGCAAGCCCGAAGAGGGGTGTGGCACGACGAACCGGCCCCACCACGCCGTCGAGGAGGCGCGTCGGGGCCGGTTCCGGTTCGGGTCGCCGCCACCCCTACGGGCCGGTGCCGGCGTCGGCTACGGGGTCAGCGGTGGCACTCCTGATGGGCGGGGCGCCAGACGCGGGTCCACTTGCCGGGGTGCCAGCGGTGGTGCCGGTCCCGGAACCCCGGGTGCCACTGCCGTGCCCAGTGGCCCCCCACCTTCGCGCAGTGGTGCGACGCTTTCGGCGGCCGGTGGTCCTGCGGAGCGGCCGACGCCGTACCGACCGTGCCGACGACCGCGCCCGCGGCCAGGGCCACCGTTGCCGCGCCCAAGGCCGCGGCCCTCTTCAACCCGTTGATCATGTTCAGGCCTTTCCGTACGAACCGGGGCTGACGCCCCGGGACTGCCCGGCCCGTTCGGCCGGGCATGCACTGATCCTCACCCTCCGAAGCCGCCAAATCACCGCAGAACACCGCTTCTCATGAAATGCAATTCAATTTCTCATCAGGCTCAAATAGTCATATATGCGCGTCAATGGTGTAGTTCCTCACGCGTCGCCGCCCTACACATGCAGCGCCGCTCGCGGGTCACGGCGCAGTGCCCCACCTTGATGCGATCGGCCGTCGTCGAGAACACACAAACCGGGCCTCGGAGTTCCAGCTGTACAGCATGGTGGTCAGGTGGCGGTGGCCACTGCGTCCGACAGTGGCGAGTGTGCCGAACTACTGCTCGCCGAGCAGCGCGGAGATGGCTTCGGCGGGCGGTGGCGAGGCGCTGGTCCGTGAGTCATGACCCGAAATCGGTGTCCCGGACCGCTCAGTGGCGCGATCACGTGCCAGTTGGGCGCGGTCCCGAAGAAGGACGGGGCAAGTATGACGACGCTACCTCCGCGATGGAGCACGCGGCAGAGCCGACAGAGCCAACGCACCGGACGCCGTGATCACCGGGAACCACCGCCTCACAAGTTCGATCGGGGTTCCGGGGCGACTGCGTCCGCCCCAGGGAACCAGGGGCTCAGGCACAATCAGAGCCGTGCCGACACCTCCTGACCCCGCTGTCCTGTACCCCGACGTCGCGGCCTGTGGCAGCCTTGCCGCAGCGCTCCGGGCCGCGGCGGGAGGTCGCCTTGACGCCGTTCCCGTCCGGTCCTCGGACCTGGTCCATGCGGTCGTGCCAAGCACCTTGCCGCACCGAGAACCGCTGGAGATCAGCGCTTGGTCGTACGAACGCCGCTGGTCGATCCGGGGCACAGAACCGTTCCAGAGCCTGGCGCTCATCGACGGCAGGACAGAAAACCTGGCAGAAATCGCCACTGCCGCCCGGGCGTGGCACGATGGGGCGGCCCTGCACGACATCCGCCGAGCGGCACCCTTTGTGCACTTGACCGGACGGCTCGAGGTACCCGACCACGATCCCGAGCGGTTGACGGAATCCGAGTGGCAGGGCCTGCGCCTCGAGGCGGCCGAAATGGAGTACGACTGGCACGAGACGCACCAGTCCCTGATCGAGGCGGCGTACGCCGAGCCGGCCCTGCGCGCCCTCTACCCGTTCACCAGCCACTGGGCGCTGCGCTTTTCGACCACAACCCGCCCGCGCCTGACCGTCGTTGGACCGTACCTGGCCGCGAAAGGCGATGGCACGTACGGAGTGGGCAGGAGCATCGCCAAAGAGGACCTCGGCGTCTTCACCACGGCGAAGGAGGCTGTGGCACTGGCCGTGCACCATCTACCTCCCGGGGTGGCGCCAGTCGCGCTCGGCGGATGAAGCTACCGAGCGCCAGGGCCCTGGCACATGACTGCCGCAGCCACTGCCCAGCAGACCTCACCGGGAGCCTCCACTCGGCAACACGGGAAATCCACGCGACACGGTCGGCGTTTGCACGACTGGCGACGCCAAGATCCAACGACTCCTGACCGCCCACGACCACTGAGAACAGCGGACTCAATCATCTAGGCTGTCGCCGTGCTCCTGATCCACGACGGGGAGGCCGCCCCTGACGCGCCCGTCCTCCGTACCGGCGGAGTCCCGCTCGTCCCGGTGGGCTTCGTGTGGCCGACCTGCCGGAACTGCGCCGGGGCCCTGCAGTTCCTCGCGCACCTGCCCGTCGACGGCGGGGCGGTCGCCGTCTTCTTCTGCCAGAACGACCCGGGCATGTGCGACGACTGGGACGCCGCCGCGGGTGGCAACCGCGCCTACCTGTTCACCGGCCCGCTCGGTCCGGCCGCCGTCCCCGCCGAGGGTGAGACGCTGCTCGGCGCCGTCACCGCGCTGCGCCCGCAGCCCGTCGGCGTCGCCACGACGGCGCCCGTCCTCGGACGGCTGGGCGGCGAGCCGGACTGGCTGCAGAGCGACGAGACCCCGTCCTGTCCCTCCTGCGCCGCACCCATGGCGTTCACGGCGGAACTGGAGGAGGGCCACGACCACACCACCTCCGCGAACTTCGGCGGCGGCGGCATGGGTTACACCTTCGTCTGCCGTCCCTGCGAGAGGGCCGCGTTCCTCTGGCAGTGCTGACCGCGTCCCCGCCGCCACTCGGGACGCCCTCGTGCGCCTCTCGTGGCGACCGTCCCGGCCCATAGGGGTCGTAACGCGATCTTGAGTTGCGCGGGTGTCAGGAGCACGCGCGCCGTGGTCTCGGGTGCGGGCGCGATCAACTCGACGTTCTCATATCCAGGGACTCACTCCGACGCCCGGGAAAACGCCCCTATCAGGTAGGAACCCGTACACCATTTCCTTGGACGCAACCGCCTGCGTATGGCCCCCGGGCCATGCTCGACGCCTGCTCGAGCAGGGTATCGGCCAAAGATCGCGCCAACGCCCGGGGGACCGCTCCCGGGGCCGCCCGGAAAGGGAGGGGCACGTCGCCATCCGCGTGATGTCGGAAGGTGTGCAGAAGTGCCATGCCGTGCATGGATGAGGATTTGACAATTGCCGCAGGCATCAATGGGAACACGGAGATTTCTGCTGGTCATCGCTGTGTTCTCACGGCAGTTGAGGCGTCAATCATGTCCCATTAGGCCATAAGTGGACACCGCACGCATCGCTCGATACGGTCGAAATACAGGCGCCACAAATGCAGCTTTAATCCAACTGCGCACGCGAGGAAGTTGGCGCCGCAAGCCGGAAGCCACCGGCCCTCATGGTGCCCAGCGCATCGCGGTGTAGATACCGCTCCCCGGATCGCAACCCGCACCCGGGATGTGCCCTGGCCAGGTTCAGGCGCCATGTGCACGTACCGTCTCGAAGAAAGAGGATAGCTATGCGCGCGAAGCGAAGCATCGCGATCATGGCGAGCCCCGTCGCCGCGGCAGCACTGGCGTTCTCGCCGGCGCTGATGACGCAGGCGGCAGCCGACACCACAACCATCTCGGCAACGACGACCTCGCGAGCCGCGCTCCTTCCTGCGGACGACGCCTCCGAGGGCAAGACGAAGGGTGCGAAGGACGGCAAGCGGGACGGCCTCAACTTCAAGTGCGACTACCGGCACTCGTACGCTCCGGCAAAGGCCACGGAAGACTACAAGGACGCGTACGACCTGGCGTACCGCACCAGCTACGACAACTACTGTCGTGGTGAGACGGCTACCAATACGCCCGCAGGTGCCAACAACGCCTCCGAGGGCAAGGCGAAGGGTGCGAAGGACGGCAAGCGCGACGCTCTCACCCTCAAGTGCGACTACCGGCACTCGTACGCTCCGGCAAAGGCCACGGACGACTACAAGGACGCGTACGACCTCGCATACCGCACCAGCTACGACAACTACTGCTAGGAGCCTGGGCCGGTAACCGGCAAGCAGACCGATGACTGTGACCAGTGGTGGACCGGTCACGGCCATCGGGCTGGCCCCGACAGGATGAAGTTCCGGTGCCTGCTCACAGGGCCGCTGCACGGGCCGGCGCCCCGACGATGGCTCGCTTTGCGGTGGCGGTAGACGTCCGTTCAAGCCCTGCGGCAGAACAACACTCGCTTGGGGCTCTAGGCCTCAGCCCATTCCCGGTTCGCCCGCGGCCCTGTCACGGCGCGGATGGTGCGCCGCTGCCGAGCACGCCGTGTTCCGGCAAGCCGGCACGCGAAATAGACGAGGAACGAGATCGTCGTGACGTAGGGGCTGATGGGGATGCTGCTCCCGAGGGCGAGAAGGATGCCGCCTTCGACGGCCAGGATGGCGAAGAGCACGCTCAACAGCGGCAGGAGCACGGGGGAGGCGGTGACCCGTCCGGCCGCCGCCGCGGGAGTGACCACCAGGCTGAGGACGAGAAGCGCTCCGACGACCTGCACCGACAGGGCGATCGTGATTCCCAGGAGGAGCATGAAGGCCACGGAAAGCCCACGGACGGGCAGGCCGCGTGCTTCGGCGACCTGCGCGTCGGCGCTCGCGAAGGTCAGGGGACGCCAGATGACGGCGAGGGCGATCAGCACCACCGCGGACACGGTGAGCATCCATCCGGTCTGCGGGTCGTCGACGGCCACGATCTGGCCGGTCAGCAGGCCGAACTTGTTGGCCGCTCGCCCCTTGTAGAGGGCGAGGAACAGGACTCCGAGGCCGAGCCCGAACGGCATGAGGATGCCGATGACCGAATTGCGGTCGCGGGCGCGGGAGCCCAGAACACCGATCGCCAGGGCGGCGACGAGCGATCCGACGATCGAGCCCGCCACCACGTTCACCCCGAGCAGCAGGGCCGCCGACGCGCCCGCGAAGGACAGTTCGCTGATCCCGTGTACGGCGAAGGGCAGGTCGCGGAGCACCACGAAGACGCCGGCCAGTCCGCCGACCAGCCCCAGCACGCCACCCACGATGAGGGAGTTGCGCACCAGGCCGAGCAGAGCGCCGTAGTCCTGGAAGTTGAACATCTGCTGCCACATCTCGGCCGCCGTCATGGGAGCGCTCCGTCTGATTCGTGTGCGTCCGCGGCGTCGAGTCCCGGGTGGTGCACGGCCTGCTGGTCATGGGTACCGACGACGACGATCCTGCCCCGCACCCGCAGGACGTCGACCTGGGAGTCGTACAGGGCCGACAGGGATTCAGACGTCAGCACGTCCTCCGGGGTACCGGTGCGGTGTCCGTGAGGGGCGAGGTAGAGGACCCGGTCCACCAGGTCGAGGACGGGGTTGATCTCGTGGGTCACGAACATCACGGCGGTCCCGTGGTCCCGGCGCCTGCGGTCGATGAGCTCGGTCACCGCCCGCTGGTGGTGGAGGTCCAGGGAGAGCGTGGGCTCGTCGCACAGCAGCACACGGGGATCGGTGGCCAGGGCCTGGCCGATGCGCACGCGCTGCCGCTCGCCGCCCGAGAGGGTGCCGAGGGGCGCGTTCGCGTACGCGTACGCGCCGACGGACTCCAGGATGGCGTCGATACGCTGCCGGTTGGCGGCACCACGTCGGCGGAGCCCGAACCGGTGCCCGTCCAGGCCGTAGCCCACCACATCGCGGGCCCGCACCATGTCGTGCGCCGTGGCCGTTCCCTGCTGCGGCACGTACCCGATGTGGCGCGCGGCCCGCCGGGGATCGTCGCCGAGCACACGCAGGGTGCCTGAGGAGAGCGGCCGGCGCCCCAGAAGGGCGTGGACCAGACTGGTCTTGCCGGAGCCGTTCGGTCCGAGCACCGCCCAGAACTCCCCAGGCGAGACGTCCAGATCGAGATCCTTCCAGAGGGTGCGGTCCCCGTACCGGAGACCGCCGTTCCTCATCTGGATCAGCGGTGCCGGACTGCCGTGAACGTCCGCGTTCCCGGTGCGGGGCCCGGGGACCGGCGGCGAGGGCTGCCAGGTCACTTGTTCAGGGCGTCGGCGAGCGCGTCGACGTTGTCGCTCATCCAC
Source organism: Streptomyces sp. NBC_00510 (assembly GCA_036013505.1). Taxonomy (NCBI): domain Bacteria; kingdom Bacillati; phylum Actinomycetota; class Actinomycetes; order Kitasatosporales; family Streptomycetaceae; genus Streptomyces; species Streptomyces sp. NBC_00510. The sequence goes on from CP107851.1 coordinate 8,442,478, forward strand.
GTCAGGTAGTCCTTGCCCTCGGGCAGGGTCTCGGTGACGGGCACCACGGGCACACCGGCCGCCTCGGCCGCCGACTTGACCTTCTCCGTCGGGGCGCCGGAAGTCTGCTCGTTGTAGACGAGGGCCTTGACCCTCTTCCCGGAGAAGAGGTCCAGGGTGGCCTTGAGTACCTTGGCGGACACATCGTCGCCCTCCTCGATGGCCTCGCTGAACTCCTCGGGTGTCCGGTTGGCCAGGCCGGACGCTTCGAGCAGGTAGACCGGCACCGGCTCGGTGATCGCCACGCCCTCGCCGTCGTGCGCGGACTTGAGGGCGGCCTCCTTGCTCTCCAGGGAGCTGAGGCTCTTCTTGAAGGCGGCGGAGTTCTCGGTGAAGGTGCCGGCGTGGTCCGGGTCCGCCTTGCCCAGGGCATCGGCGATGCGGTCGGCGATCTTGCTCACGGAGGGGAAGTCGTACCAGACGTGCTCGTTGAGTTCCCCGCCAGCCGGGGCGGTCCGGCCCGAGACCTCGACGGCGTTGATGACGTCCGCCGAGGCGTTGCCGCTCCCCAGCATCCGGTCGACGAAGTCGTCGTACCCGCCGCCGTTCTCCACCACGACCTTCGCCTTGGACAGGGCGAGCTGGTTGCGGGTGTCGGCCTCAAAGGAGTGCGGGTCCTGGTCGGGGTCGCTGATGATCGAGGTGACGTCGACCCGGTCGCCGCCTATCCGCTCGACGATGTCGCCGTAGACGTTGGTGGAGGCGACGACGGTGACCTTGGACGCGGAATCGCTGCTCTTGGCACTTGCAGCGTCGCCGGAGGAACCGCCGCAGCCGGTCAGCACGCTGAGCGATGCGGCACCGGCCAGCAGGATGGCGAGGCGGGAAGAGGACTGGGACATGAAGGAAGCCTCCAAGGGCTGCGAGGGGGAGCTGTTGAGGGGGCGTACGGTCACACGCTCACGAGCAGCTTAGATGAAAATGACTACCAGTTTCGACAGGGGGTAGGCAAGAGCATCTTGAAGGTCGCCCCGCACGGCCTGAGTGCGCGAATGGCGCGCGGGCGGTCCAAGCCCGGCCGGACCGGAACTGTGGGCGGCTTGTGGCCGTCGGGCTGCTCGTCGCCCCTTGCCCGGCACGTGACGGCAACTGTCGCCGCTCCCTCGCTCCTGCACCCTCGGCTGGTCAAGCGTCGACCCCCGCCCACGGTCGGAAGCGGCAGGGCGAACCCTGCCCCCGAGCCCCCGTGCAGCCGGTTTTTGAAACGGAAACCATTTTCATATAGCGTGGCCTCGACCTTCCCAAGGAGTGATCTGTCGTGGCCGTCCCGAAGCGCAAGATGTCTCGCAGCAACACCCGCCACCGTCGGGCTCAGTGGAAAGCCATCCCTGCCGAGTTGGTCCCCGTCGTGGTGGACGGCTCGGTGTACCGGGTTCCTCGCAGGCTGACCAAGGCCTACGAGCGTGGCCTGCTGCGACCGGAGAGCTGACTCGCGTGGCACACGACCGACTGCCCGTGACGGTGTTGTCAGGCTTCCTGGGCGCGGGTAAGACCACGCTGCTCAACCATGTGCTGCGCAATCGTGACGGCCTTCGCGTCGCGGTGATCGTCAACGACATGAGCGAGGTCAACATCGATGCCGCGCTGGTGCACGGTGGCCAGGCGGCCCTGTCTCGCACGGAGGAACGCCTGGTCGAGATGACCAACGGCTGCATCTGCTGCACGCTGCGGGACGACCTGCTGGAGGAAGTCGCCCGGCTGGCCGGAGAAGGCCGTTTCGACTACCTGCTCATCGAGTCCAGCGGCATCTCCGAGCCGATGCCGGTAGCAGCCACCTTCGCTTTCCCCCGCGACGACGGCGCAACGCTCGGCGATCTGGCTCAGCTGGACACCATGGTCACCGTGGTCGACGCCGCGAGCTTCCTGCCCGAACTCACCGGTGGGGACGGTCTCGTCGAACGCGGACTCGACCAGTACGAGGACGATCAGCGTACGGTCAGTGACCTGCTCACGGATCAGATCGAGTTCGCCGACGTCATCGTCGTCAACAAGCTGGACCTCGTAGACGACCACGCCGCCGCCCGACTGCAGGCCACGCTCATGCGCCTGAATCCAGCTGCGCACGTCGTGCCGGCCCGGCACGGGCAGGTCGACCTGCGTGAGGTGCTCGGCACCGGGCGATTCGACCTGGAACGAGCTCAGCAAGCTCCGGGATGGGTCATGGAACTCAACGGCGACCATGTGCCGGAGACCGAGGAATACGGGATCTCCAGCACCGTCTTCCGCTCCGAACGCCTCTTCCACCCAGGCCGCCTGTGGGCCTTCGTCACCGAAGCCCTCGACAGTGGCGCTTTCGGACAGGTCCTGCGTTCCAAGGGCTTCTTCCGCCTGGCCAGCAGGCCGCAGGTGACCGGGCTGTGGTCACAGGCCGGTTCCATCGCACGGTTCGAACCATCAGGCACGCTGGAGGCAGGCTCGAGCCACGCTCAGGAGCTGGTCTTCATCGGAGTGGGCCTGCGCCCGGAAGCCCTGCACGCGGCGCTGTCGGCCTGCCTCATGGCCGACGGGGGAGACGTCGCGATCACCGACCCTTTTCCCGAGTGGGTCGTCCACGAGGTGACCGACGCCTGCGAGCACGAGCACGCAGGCCAGTTGACGCAGTCCCCCTAACTCCCGGGCCGGGCAGTGGTCGCAGCCACGGCACTGCCCGGTCACGGGCCCTTTCGCCCGGCCTGACGTTGCGGGGTGCCGCCGTGTCCCTGGTATCACTTCTGGGTTCGCGTATTGGCGACAGCCATGTACGGGTTCGCGAGGGAGTCGACTCGCTGGACCCGTACGGCATCCAGGGCCGGGTTCGCGGGCGTTTCACAGCAGCCACCATCCGACGCTCGCGCCGCAGAGCACTGCCGTGGTCCAGGTGACCGCGGGGAAGCGGAAGGCGAAGGCGCGGCTGAACGTGCCGGACTGCAGGGCGATGAGTTTCAGGTCGACCATGGGGCCGAGGCCCATGAAGGCGAGTGCGGTCGGGCAGAACCCGGTGAGTCCTGTGGTGGGACTGTCAGTGGGTGTGCCGTTCGAGCCAGGGGACGATGTGGTTGATGTAGCTGTCGATGTTGGACAGGGGTTTGCCGGGCAGGACGGCGATCAGGTGCTCGATGCCGAAGATCTGGTCCCAGATGCGGGCGCGCCTGTAGGTGTCGTGGTCGACGGCGTCGTGGATGGTGTCCCAGCCGTGCCAGGCCATGCAGGCGGCGTCGATGGCGGGGTCGAAGGGCAGGGCGAGGTCCCAGTCCAGGACGCCGATGAGTTTGCCGTCGGGGCTCCAGTGGACGTTGGAGCCTGCGAGGTCGCCGTGGACGAGTGCGTCGGGTACGGGTTCCAGGGCGATCGCGTCGTCGAGGCGGCGCCGGCCGTCGTCGCGCCACCGTGCGGGCAGGCGGGGGATGACGTCCTCGGCCAGGATGCCGGCCCAGCCCCGTGTGGGGGTCTGGTCCTGGGCAGCGGTCAGGGCCTGGCGGAGGTCCGCTGTAAGGGGGACTTCCCGCAGGGCCCGCAGGAGTTCTCCGATCTGCTCCGGGTCCCCTTCTCCTTCAGGCAGTGCGACGCCGTCGATCCAGGACACGGCAACGGCGGCACGGCCGTCGAAGACCGCGACCGGCGTGAGCGGCTCCGGTACGGCGAACGGCAGACCGGCGGCCCCGATCGCCTGCAGCAGTTCCATCCGGCGTGGCAGGGCTTCCGCCGCCGACGGACGCTTGCTGATCCGCACGGCCGCGATGCCGGACAGCAGCACGACATGATGGACGTTGCCATCGGCAGCCAGACGCATCCGATCCAGGGGAGCGCCCGGCAGAAGCGCATCGACAATCTCCAGCAAGTCCGCGGGTACTTCGCCGCTCATGATGAATGCTCTCCCGTGTCGCCGAGGCCCGGCCCCTGTCTCGTCGCCACGAAGGCTAGTCGCTCACTCGCGTACAGCTGACCTGCGTCGAATGCCGCGGGTGAGAGGGCGATGAGCCGGGTCGACCTCGAGGCCGCGCAGGGGGCCAGACTGAACTCTTCCTGAGAGCCCAGCCCACCCGCTCACGATGGTGGTTACCAGCGCATGCCGAGTGCGTTGGGATGATGCCGTTCAACGTTGGGCAAGAGCTGTGCGTCCTGCCAAGGCACGGAGACTCCGCACGACACTGCTTGAACCGGGGTATCGGACTCCGTGCCGCGAGCACACACGGCCGTTCCTATCCACGTGATCAAGTATCCGTACCCTCTGGCCATGGCCTTCCTCCTTTCGGGAGGGCCGCCAGGAGTGGCGTCCCACGAGCGTGGGCCACTCCATCTGATGGCATGCGCCATCAGATGGAGTAACCCGGATTACAGCGCACGAAACGGCACAAACCGCCACCCTCGCGACGAGGTCGGTGACGCCGTGGTCCGGGCGGAGCAGATGGGCAGGCAGGGAAAGGTTCTCCTTGTCCTCGGAAGCGATCCCGTCTCAGCCGGGCGCGCACCCGAAGGTGCACGCTGCCGAGATGAAAGGTGGCACTGACATGGGCGGCTCTCGTGAGGATGCTGTCCGCGACGAGGTCGGGCACTGGTTCTTCGATGATTACTTGCCAACCTGGGTAGCAGTGGGCAGCGGTGCGATTCCCCGGGGGCCGGAGTTCATCCTTGACTACTGGGCGGCGCCGCTGCATATCAGTGGGCCGGCGTCGCGTGACTCGCTACTCGACGGTGACGCCGTCATCGGCTGGTTGGAACGCCATCAAGCCGCGTTGCGGGCGCAAGGATATTCGTACACCGCCGTACCCGACAGCAGGATGGTGTTTTATCACGATGCCGGGGTCGCGATCGAGGTGATCTGGTCACGTCGCCGTGTGGACGACAGCGAGATCGAACGTCTTGCTGTCCATTTCGAAGTGGCTCGGGAGTCCGCGGGGTGGCGGGTGGTCGGAATTCAGCATGCGTCAACGACGGCGGATTCATTGAGTACGGTGTGGCAGGCAGCGAGCTGATCAGCGGAGCATGTGGCGCTGCAGGACCGGCAACACGGTTGCGACCTGTGTTGCCGGCACGATGCCCCCGAGGACCTGGTGCGCCCGCTGTGGGACCGGCCGGTTCAGGCGGATCACCGGACGCTTGCGCTCGGCCACACCGGTGTGCATTCTTCGTTCCCGCGGCACGCTGAAGCCGCCACTGCCCTCTACGGGGTCGACGTGAGGTACCTGCTTCGCGAGGTCGGGCGACCGGGCGGCAGGCAAGAAGACATAATCGTGGATACCGCTCTGCAAGCCCTCCAGTGGAACCGAGCGCACCTCCGCCGAGTCCACAGCCGTCGACTGGCTCACACCCGAAGAGATCGTAGAGCGCATGTCCGAGGTCCAGGCGATCCGGCTTTCGGACGCACTGGACTGGGGCGGCCCCCACGTCCGCAGCCACGACGGCAAGCAGTTGAAGGAGTCCGCATGACACAGGACGGGCAGAACAACCGCCGGCCGCGGCGAATCGATGAACTTCACAGCCCCACGGGGCACGGAGGCACCAGAAGAGGCAGGGCGTGAAGAGCGGTGGTGCTGGTCAAGCCCAGGGCGGTGGAAGAAGCTCTTCCGGATGTGCGCATTGGATCCATGCCCGGCTGGTGAAGACCGGCCGGCTGAACGTGCGGTCGCCGTTTGCCGTGGAGCGCAGGACCAGACCGAGAGAGGGGAAGCTGGGTTCCCCGTAGACGCTGGTGTGGACCGGCTCGGTGTCTGCGACCTTCTCGATCCACAGGTTTAGCTCCGAGGGGGGCCGCCCCGTGAAAGTGGTCCCGTCATAGTGGACCTGGGGCCCGTAAAGGACATCGGCGATGACAGCCATCAAACCTCCGTCCTCATGCCTTTCGTAGTAGGTGCGGATGCCCAGGTCGTCGAAGTCTGCCCACCGATGTTCTTGGTCCCATCCGGTTGAGGCAGCACTGCCGAGAGCCTCGATCACATCATCACAACTTGCCCCGAAGCGCAGGGGTCCCACGCTCTCAAGCGGCACCCACGTCCACTGCAGCCGGTCCACGTCCGGAACAATCTTCTGTTCCCACCACCACATAAGCACCCACCGTGAACATGCCGAATCCGTGATCAGCATCATCACACGCGATGTTCCACAGCAGCGAAGTACCGCCTCCCAGGCAACCGGCTCCGAAAACTGACGCACCAGAGGCTGCGTGACAACCGCGATGACACCCCGGATGGCCGCTCTGTGGTGAGCTACAGATCAGATGCTCCCCGTACCACAACCGCGACAGATTGAGAGGGGAGTCACGGGAAACTGCGGTCACCAACGGTGCTCCGCTCCCGTGTCCGTCGATGTCGGCGTGCCGCAGGTCAGGCCCCAACTCGCCCCACCTCGCTCCCAAAGTGGTGGGGGACCATTGCCTGACTCATCGCATGTCTACGAGGCCGGTGGCTGCTCAACGAAGGCCGTGGCGATCACCGCCACGAGATGGGCTTCTGGCAGCTCGCGCAGAGGAATACCGGCACGCAGAGATTCTGCCGGACCGGCCATCAGCTTGAAGGGGCGCCGCAGCAACGATCCAAGGCACCGAGGCACGCCATGAGTCGTAGCGACCGGGGCCAGGCCAGGGCGGCCTCTGGGTCGTCCGAGGGCACACAACGACGACCAACACTGACAACCGCTGACCGCTCGATCGCAGGTCACAGTGTTGATCGTCTACGCGGACCCAGGACAGCAGACCCTGGATCGCTTCTTGTCTTCTGAGGGCACTACGGTCAGGGCGGGGCGCTCACGGATGGGAAGGAAGTGGGGTGTATGAGCGGGGACATCAGTGTCTCGGAGGAGTACGTCTGGCCCACGTCCTCCGGCACGTTCTGGTGGATCGTGGAGTACCTGAAGGAACGGGTCACCGACGAGTCCGTCTGGGCTTACGCCGACAAGGACGGGTTCGAGGTGCTGAAGAACTTCCGGGTGCACCGCCTCCCGGAGCCCGGCCGCCACGAGGTGCTGCACGTTCTGGCCGAAGAGGTCCCGCTCGCCTATGGGGCATGGGCTCGTGAACGCAGTTCGCTGTCCGAGGCCCAGATCGTCGGTGCGGTCCACGACCTGGAGATCCTGGCCATGATGGCCACCGAGGTGCTGCGCGAACTGGACGGCGGGAGCGCCGGGTGAAGTTCTACAGCGTCTCCATCTCTCCCGAATACGGCTGGCTCATGTACTCCGGCAAGGAGCCGATTTTCAACCTGATCGTCGACGTCCTCCGCGAGGAGGTGCCCGACCCCGGGGAACTCACGATCGTTCCCCGGCACGATGGTCCCGGTGAGAGCGGCCGCCATCTCAACCTGCCCACACTGTCGGCCGACCGGTACCGGGCGGCACTCGCGGTGCTCGCGGACCGGGCAGTACCCCGGGCACGTGCGGCGCTCTACGATGGCGAACTTTCCGCGGCCTACCCCAACCGGGAGTGGGGCGTAGGACGGGTTGAGGCGCTCGGGGACGTCACGACGGTGGCGCTCATCGCCAGGAACGTGCTGGCCCGGATGGGCTGACCGGCCTCAGATGTTCCGGAAGGGGCGCTCAGCGATAGGCGGCCGCAGCGTCTTGCTCAGTCGGCGAACCACACGACGCGGCGTACGTTGTCGTCACCGTGCTGTGCCGCCAGTGCCTTCATGGCGTCCCAGACGGGTTGCCACTCGCCGGTTTGGGTGACGGCGTCTCTGTGGCGGATGGTGACTGATCTGTAGAGCGTGCCCCCCAATGAGGGCTCAGCGAAGTGAGTGGGGGTCGGGCTGGCACAGCGCTCCACTTGGCCATTCGGAGACACGGCCGTCTCGGCCAGCCCCACGGCTGGGTCAGCCCGGCTTGACCGCCAGCGTCGCAAAATAGTGCGACATGTATTGAGCGGATGCGTTGGATTGGTGCGGCGCTTCCGCGAAGCCGGTGAGGACGAACCCCGCGGCGAGTTGCCCGCCGATCTGGTCGGTGAGGGTGTGGCTGTATTCAAGAGGGGCATCCGCGCCGAACTTCGTGGCGCGTTCCTCGGCGGAGTACTGCGTGACATCGCTGTAGGGCAGCTTGTGCACGACGATCAGCTCGCCGCGCTCGTCGAGCGCCTCGTGGTCGAACAAGTACACATCAGGGTTGAGGAAGCCCACGAGCAGAGTTCCGCCCGGTCGCAGGACGCGGAAGCACTCACGCCACACCGGTGCCAAGTCTGGTACGAACAGGTTGGAGACCGGATGGAATACGACGTCGAATGTTGCGTCGCCGAAGGCGCTGAGGTCGCGCATGTCGCCTAGGACGGTGCGCAGCTCGAGTCCGTCGCGCGCCGCCACCATCTCGTCCTGGCCGAGCTGGCGGGGTGAGTTGTCGAATACGGTGACCCGCGCCCCTGCGGCGGCGAGGATCGGACCCTGCTGGCCACCGCCGGAGGCCAGGCACAACACGTCCTTGCCGGTCAGGTCCGTCGGCAGCCAGGAGCGGTCGACTGGCTCACGCCCGATGAGAACAATCGACCAGTCGCCCATGCGGGCGCGCTCGACATCCTCAGCACTCACCGGCCTCGACCACTCGCTGCCCTCTTGGACACACTTGTCCCAGGCTGCCCGATTGTGGGCAACGGGGTCGACAACAATGTCCTGCACGTTTAACTCCCTGCTACAGCCCAGCGGACACCTGCGGTACGGACAGTTCGGTGCCGCTAGCCAACACGATTGCAGGGTGCGGGCTCAACGAAATTAGCGGGCATCGAGGTGTCAACGGGCTCGACGGGTGGTCGCGCAGCGGGTGCGTAAGCGCTGGTTGCCGGGGTTGCGGAAGCCGTAGGCGTCGCGGGCGATGGTCTTGAAGACCCGGTTGGTGATAGGACGACCACCCGACGCGGTGTCCAGCGTGCTCCTGCCTGGGATTCCGTGCATCCTGAGGCTGCGGCGCCGTCCTGGCCTCCGCCGCACGGCTCCTCCTGTCAGCGGCGGTTGGTGCACAGTAGCCCAGTCAAGCGTCGCTGCCCACGTCCTGGAGCACCAGTTTGGAAGGCTGAGGCTGCGGACCATCCCTCACCTGGGCGGACGCTGACCTGCAGCAAAGCGCCCCCGTCACCGCTGTTCCCCGTGGGTCCCCGTTCGGCACCGCCTCACCTGGCACGGCTGTGGCACGCCCGATCCCCTCGACGCGAACTCTGGACGCTGAGCTGCGAGGGCATTGAGCTGAGCTTCCCGCCGGATCTGGCGGCAGTCAGTCGGAATCAGAGAGCCAGGATCGGGCGTCCTCAAGTGCAGCTTCTGTGAGGGCGGGAGACAGTTCTGTGGACGCCCAGACCTCCAGTTGGTCATCGGGTGCTTCGAATGGGCGCGACACAGTAATCGCTAGATCGCCACCCCGCTCCGCGTACTCCATGGTCCAGCAGTCATCGATGATGTTGGTGAATCGAGTCACGGTAAAGCGTTTTCCGGCCAGCGTCACGTCACTCATGGTCGTTCATCTCCTCCCCACAACGGTCAGTTCTTGTGGAAGTGGTGAGCAACGCGCCCACCTGCGGCTTGCCCGGCCGCTGACGCGCGCCGACGCCGTGACCTGTTGTCATCGTCCGTCAACGTCGGTTCGTCACGGACGGCCCAGAGACGGCCCGATGCTCTAGGCATGTCCTGCCTGACCGGTGGCGATGAAGTCAGTGACGGAGCGGCTGAGTAGATCCAAGAAGGTGACCAGATCCTGGGCAGCCGGTACGAAGTCAACGTCTCGGCTCGCGCCTTGCGACTTGCAGACCACTCCCTGCCGATCGATGGCGAACAGCGAGCCGCCCCCATCGCTGGCGAACACGACAGCGACTTGATCGCAGGAAATGGATGAGTAAGCCGGTCCCTCACGGGTGAGTTCCTCGAGAACGTTTTCGGGAGAGTGGATGAAGTAGCCGTTTCCTACGTCGCCCAACGACACGTCCCCGATCACGCTGTAGAACGCAACCAGCGAGGGCGGGACCGCCGAATGGCCACTGAGCTCACGTGCTGCCATCCGGTGGCCGGGGCCGGCCAGAGTGATCTCGTTGTCTCCGGGCGGGTAGCCGTGGATGGCTTCGAATGAGGCCACCATGGGGCCGAGCTGCGCGGTGAGACTCTGATGCCAGGCACGCAGCTGGACTGCGTCCAGGTTGGACAAGGTCATCTGCATTTCACATCTCCGGCAATCGGTGCCCCCGGCCAGCGCGGTTCTCACCTCATGCCCTCGGCCTTCCCTTGCTGGCGCGCGGTGGCGGACGGCGCGCCGAGCGGGGCGCAGACTGGAGCGTGGGTGCGGCCGGACGCGGGCCGCGCGCCCGGCGGAGCGTGAGCGACGCCGGGTGTCTTGATGAAGTAGAGAAAGTCTTACCGCGCTGCGGTCGCTTCATGATGGTCTAGGGCGGACGTCAGGCGTCACCCGGCGCTAGACCGTCAAGCCTCGACCGCGCACGACAGAGATCCGTCGCCTTTCAGTCGCTGTGGCGCGCCACACCTACTCGCTGGCGTCGTCCCTGGTGTGCGGCTCTTCGGTGTCCGCCCTGGCTAGGTCGCGAAGGAGTGCCTCGATGACCAAGTGTTCCCGCATGCGGTCCCGCAGTCCCGCTGACGCGAGCCTTCCCGCGATCCATACATGCCTCGCGTTGCGGGGGTCGTACTCGAGAGGACGGCGCTGCCACGGGCGCCAGCGCGTCCAGCATCGCCGAGGTACCTCGTCTACCGTCACCAACGGCGGCAGATCCACGTCGTCCATATTCGTCATATAACTGGGGTAATGGAGATGGCGGAAGAGGCGCCTCCTGGTGATGGTCGTCACATCGGTGGGCCTCCCTTCGGGCGTGGCAGAGCGGCCCGGAACGCCACCAGGGAGGTCCCGGGCCGAAGCGGCCGAGGGCCGTCTCCCCGATGGCCTCGGAGGCTTGGTCGAGTAGTTGCCTGTGGTTGAGCGGCTCAGCGGTGAGAAGGGCGCCGAAGGCGCGACAGACGCTCCAGCAAGGCGACATTGGCGATCGCGGCGCAGGTCAACAGCGCCACGTTCAGCGTTGCGCTGCCGAGGCTCAGCCAGCCGGCCTCCGTCCCGTCCGGGGCTGCGGCGGAACCCCAGATCGAGCCGATCGCCGAGATCGCCGCATAACCCGCGTACATCGCCGGGAAAGCGATGGCGCCCGAGGGGAGGGTCAACGCGACGGCGGCCAGGTAGAAGGCAGCTCGTTCATCGACGGCTCCCGCTACGGCCAGACCTCCGATCAGCACCACGTAAGCCGCTTCCGCGAATCTTCCGACCATGCGCTTCATCTTCGCCCCCACCGCGCGCGCCTCGCCCCCTTGGACCAGGGTAGGGCGGGCTTTCCCGCGACTGCCAGCGCCTCAACTTCCGTTCCCCTTGAGCCGCGCCGCGGCGTAGCGTGGTGGCCCGGAACCCCACCGAAGGAGCTCCGGGCCGCTGTGGCGGGCTGCCGACCGCGGCGCGGATGAGGGCTGCGGGAAGTCCGGGCGGCTGTCCAGGAGTTGATCCACGCGCTGCCGGGTGACTCCGAGGCGCTGCGCGACCTCCGCCACGGAGACGAACTCCCGATGCCGAGCGGTAGTTGAGCCTGTCGATCGGCCTCGTTCCTGGTCATGGAGTGCACCTCGACCATGGAGGCATCGACGCCGGTTGCGTCAATCCCTCGGCGGACGGCCGCATCCCCGCTGTCGTGGCCAGCCCGACGTTCCGAGTGTGGACCGCACACCTGGGTCCGGCAGCCGCAGGACGGTCGTACCTTGCCTCCGGCCGCCTTCTTGCGTGTTTCTCACTTGCCCCAGGCGCGCCGTTGCTCGTCTCGCTGGGCGGTGACATCGGGAATCGCGGCGATGGCCTCCGTACAGCGGCCCTGCTGGACCAACAAGCGGGCCAGCTCGGTCGCTGACCAGCGGCCGGGCACTTGCTTGCGGAGGTGGGCGATGGCCTCCTCCTCGCGGCCGTCCTTCGCGAGCAGCAGCGCGATGGTGACGTCCCGGTCGTCGACCTCGTCCGGCGGCAGCGCCTCTATCTCCGCGATGGCCTCACGGCAGCGTCCCACTTCGCCCATCAGCCACCAGCGGTTGGAAGGGAGCCAGTGCCCGCTCCCCTTGAGGAACTCGGCGCTGCGCCCCTCCGTGAGTTCCAGGGCTCTGTCCGGGTGCCCGTGTTCGGCCAGCAGGAGCATCGCCGGCTGGAGGAGGTTCTCGTGGAGGTCGTCGAACGTGTGCGCCACCGCCTCGATGGCCTCCTCGAACCGGCCCTGGCGGACCAGCAGCTCCAGCAGCTCGCTCCGGTACCTGGCCGGATACTCGCCGGTGTCGATGAGGCGGCGCAGGTACGCCTCCGCGTCCCCGGCCCGCCCCAGGGCCTCCAGGGCCGTCACGTAGGGGCGAGCGGCGACGGACATCTGGGTGCCGGTCGCGAGCTCGTGCAGCTCCTCGATCCGCCCGTGCCGCGCCAGCAGCTCGGTATAGAACTCGACGGTGTTCTGCGGCCCGTACCGGCGCGCGGCCACATCCGCGCCCAGCAATCCGATCGCCTCATCCACCCTGCCGGACCGTTCCAGGACGAGAGCCTGTGCGGGCAGGACGTCCCACAGGCCATGGCCGCCGCACTTGCACTGCTCTTGGCCGCGCCGAAACTCCTCGGCCATCGGGGCGAGCAGCTCCAGCACCCGGTCGTCGCGCCCTTGGCCCTCGGTCATCCGCACCAGGGACCGGAGCACCCACGCGTTGCACAGGTGCGGCACGAGCACGTCGATCGCCTCGTCCACCAGCCCGGCCTTGACCAGCACCTCGGCGTAGTCCGGCCACGTGTCACGCGTCTCCTCGTCCCGTGCCTCGGGGTCCGCCAGCTCCAATGCCTGGTCGATACGGCCCCACCCCGCCAGGACGTCGGCGCCAAGGCGGACCGCAGGCTGCCAGCCGGTGGCCGCGAACGGCTCGATGACATCCCAGGCCCGCTCGAACTCGCCCTCGGTGCACAGCCCGCGGACCGCGCCCTCGGCGCAGAACCAGTCCCCGCGTTCCCGCGCTGCCTCCATCAGCGGCTCCAGGCCGCCGTGTTCGAGGATCTCGTCCACGATCCGCGGCGAAACGCCGCCGAGATGAACCCGCTGCCACTCAAGATCATCAACATTCACGGGAGCACCCTAGGCCCCCCCCACTGACACCCGCTCGCCGTACCGGGGGCCGCGAGGGCGGCGAGTGCCGTCGCCTCACTTCGTGAAGCCGCGTGCAGTGCTGCGGAGGGTGTGACGACCGGCTGCGCCGACAGGCGCCGTCACGGCGGGTTGGCCGCTGCCCGGCAGGCGCCGGTGGCGGCACCGCCCGGCACGCCGGCGCCGGTCAGGCCGCTGACACAGCCCTTCAGGTCACCGTGCACCCCCAGGGTGCACGCCGTTGTGACCGCGTCCGAGACCTCGACGCCCGTTTGCCGGACCATGTTCGTGCAGGACGGGATGTCCGCGTGGGCGGCGGGTGAGGCGAAGGCCGCGCCGCCGAGTGCGATGGTCAGACCGGTGAGGAAACCGGCGGTTCGGATCGACATGTGCATGGAAGGCACCTGCTCTCCGGGGCTGGTCGGGAATCCAAGGCGCCGAGCAGCGGATACGACCGGTGTACGACCGTGGAACCGGGCTCCGTCCCTGTCGGCTCGGCAGACCACCCCTTCATCCGACACTAGAACAGCGCGCCACCGTGCGCACTCCGGTTCGGCGCCGCTGGGACCCATCTGGCTCTGCTCCCGCGGTCCGCGCACGGCGGCCGGTGCGATACCTGTGGGGAACCGCGTCGAGTGGTACGAGCGTCCCGGCAGCACTCCCGCTCCGCTCCACCCCGACCAACTGCCCGCGGGCGCGGTTCCGTCCGTTTGGCTAGTGTTGGTACTCCCCAAGGACGCTGCCCTGTCGGTGCCCCCCCGCGATCACCTTGGCGCGGTCGCGGCCGAGCTGAACACCCGGCCTGGCACAACGCTCGGCTGGGCATGCTCTGCTACCTGTCTGCACGAGCTGATGGCTCCCTGAACTGCACTTCCCCTACCTGGGATCGTCGCTGTCCCAGGGATAGCCGAAGAGGTCGGGCCGGACGCCCCATGTGTTGAGCACGGTGATCAGCTCAGACTCGTCCGGGGCCTCAGCGGACTTGATGAGGACTGCGTCGATGTCGTAGTCGAAGCCGTCGACGCGCTCTCGGTCGTACTCCCAGTGGTCAAGCCGGAAGCTACGGTCAACATCGCTGCGAACCCATCCCTCGTCCCGCGCCTGGGCATCGGCCTCGGTCTGCTGGGGGCGGATGTCCATGAACGCGCGACGATCCGGCCGCGATGCCGGGACCTCCGCAACCAGCCTCCTGCCGAGGCGGAGCGCGGAGAGTTTGTCCTTCGGCCAGTCCGATCCGCCATTCATGAGCCTTCATTCTTGCCCTGTCCACGGAGGGACGGGGCTCTGGGAGCATTCCCGCCGACGATGCGGCAACGGCTCGGCCGGGAACTCCCGGCCGAGCCGTTGCTTACACTCCCGGCCGCACACGCCAATGATCACGTGTTGCGGCGATCCCTGGAATCCGCCATACGACGTCTGCCGAGCCTTCGCGCATGGGTCAGCCGGCGGGGGTGGACTCCACCGGAGCCGGGGCGGGGGCGGGGGCCTCCGCCGGGGCGACGGGGGCGGCGGCCGCCTCCACGGGAGCGGCAGGAGCGTCCTGCGCCGGAACCGCGGGGGCCGCGACGGGAGCCGCGGGAGTCACGGCGGCGGCCGCAGCGGCAGCGGCGGCCTTGGCTTCCTCGACGGCCTTGGCCTCGGCGGCCTCCGCCGCCTCGATCTCCGCGGTGTGCTTGGCCACGAACGCCTCGCCCAGGACCTCGTGGGCCTCCTTGAGGTGGTCGAGCTCCACCTCGCCGTTCTCGGCGACGTGGCCCTCCAGGGCCTCGAACATCCGCTCCACCGGCTCGTGCGAGCCGCCGAGGCGCTGCTCGGCGTAGACCGCGACACCCAGCTTCAGGAAGAGCTCGGCCGTGCGGCGGTTGACGGTGAAGTCGTGGATGGCGTCACCGCCCGCGTCAAAGCCCTTCTCGATGACTTCGAATGCCTTCTTGATGAGACTCACGCTGGTGCTCCCCTGCACGTGCCCGTCGGGCGACTGCCTGACTGTGACCTGATCTGACCTGAACTGAACTGCCCTGTACCGCAACTGACCGAACACGCCGGTCCGCGCCGAACCCTATGGCAGCCTCCCGGCCGATGCGCAGCCACCCCGCCCCCAATCCACCAGCAGTGGGCGAGGCTTGACGGGACGCCGGGCGTAACACGTGCCGGGGGCCGCCTGGCCGAGTGACCGCGTGCGGCAGTCGCTCGACCGCGCCGGCAACCCCTTCCTGACGCTCGCGCCGGCGGAACCGTTTCACCCGGGCGCCGTGTCCTCCTCCGCAATAGGTGGTTCGACGCCGCGGAGCCACACGTGAAGGGGGATGTCCATGGGTCAGGTACGCGAGGGGGCATGGTTAGGGGCATGGGCCGTCGGCGGAGTCATCGCCCTGGCGGTGTTGTACGTGATCGGGGTGTTCGCCTTCGGCGGCGCGGGGTGGATCACCGCCCCGTTCCGCGGTGAGGCGGACGAGCGCGAGAACACAGTCGCTTCGGGCGAGTTCCGGCAGACCACGTACGAGGAGTTCTTCGATCTGTGCGCGGCCGTGCAGAACGCCGAAGGGACGATCCAGGCACTGCAGGAGGAGCGGAAGGCCGCCTCGGAGATCCGAACGACGCAGATCGACCAGTCGATCACCGCGCTGAAGGCCACGCGGATCGAGTCGGTCAACGCCTACAACTCGAAGGCCGCCCAGGAGCACCGCGCGCCCTTCCGTGACAAGGATCTGCCGTACCGGCTGGATGCCACCGCCGAGCGCACCACGTGCACCAACTGATCCGCACCTCATTCCGGGAAGAGGGCAGCATCGCATGAAGAAGTTCGCACGCATGGCCCTGGCCACCCTCGTCGCGCTCGTCGTGGGCCTCGTCCTGACGTCCTGCACCGAGTCCAGCCAGGACAAGGAGAACAAGGCCAAGCAGGACAACTACGACCGCCTCGTGGCCCAGCAGCCGGCAGGCCGCATGGAGTACTCGCCGACCCGCGAAGCGATCAACCAGTGGGTCAAGACGTGGGGGCAGCGGGGCAAACTCTCCTACGTCTACATCCAGAACGCCAACGGCGAGTACGGGTACTTCATCATGAAGGGCCTGCCGGTGCCGCGCTGCAAGATGCTCACGCCGACGGAGCGGGTGGAGTCCACCTCCAACGGCGTCGCGGTCCTCGCGCAGCCCGGCATGGACGGCACGTACACCTCCGGTTCGACCTGCAACGCCTACTATGGCTTTGACGCGACGACGAACGCGTACATGGAGTTCACGGTCGGCACGAACCAGTCGTTCTTCCTGTTCGACAAGCCCATGACGATGCCGGAGTACGCCAGCGCCAAGCAGTTGGGGCCGTCCTCGGTGAAGGATGTCGAGAAGCAATCGTGAGTGGCCGGGCGCCGGTTCGAACCGTTCCGGCCCCGTGTCCCGTCAAGCGGCTTCGAGGGTATCGGTGATCTTGCGGGTCATCGGCCTGCTCTACGCGCGCTTCCTCGCCCCCGGTCCTCTCGAGCACCTTCGGGGCGTGGCCCACACCTGTACACGCCGCCGGTTCTGGGCCGCGAGGGCACGTGGCGACTGGAGTTGGTGGATCCGTTCCTGCGCCCCGGTGATGGTCGGCTCCCGACCGTCCAGGAGGTGATGGCGGTCTATGTCCTGACCGTCCTTCCGTACGCGGAGCACCTGTGCTGGCACAAGCAGCACTGCCCAACCCACGCCGCCATCAAAGAGGCTGCGGACCACGCCCGGACCGAATGGGAGCCCTTCGACCCGGTCGGCCACTTCCTCGATCAAGTCGCCGAGATGTGCACGATCAAGGCCGCAGAAGGCTGGGTGCGACAAGGCCGCGCGGGCCGACAAGGACGTCACCATCCACTCACCTGTGCGGCCGTCGTCATGTCACCACCGACCCCGCGCTACCGCGTATCGAGTCGTTAGGCTCAGAGGCATGACTCTTCTGCGGATGGACAACGTCGCCATCGTCGTCGACGATCTGGACGCGGCTGTCGCCTTCTTCACCGAGCTCGGCATGGAGCTGGAAGGAAAGGCGCAGATCGAAGGCCTCTATGCGGACCGCACCGTCGGACTCGACGGCGTCCGGAGCGACATCGCGATGATGCGGACCCCGGACGGCCACAGCAAGCTGGAGCTGACCAAATTCCACACCCCCGCGGTATCCGACGCCGAGCCGCGGAACCCTCCGCCCAACACGCTGGGCCTGCATCGCGTCATGTTCGCCGTCGACGACATCGACGACACCATCGCCCGCCTGCGTGCACACGGCGCCGAACTCCTCGGCGAGGTGGCGCAGTACGAGAACATCTACCGGCTCTGCAACCTCCGCGGCCCCGCAGGCATCATCGTCGCCCTGGCCGAACAGATTGGCTGACGCGGGCCTGCCGCACGGAGCATGTCGACGGTCAGCACCGCTATGACGCATCTGCGACAGGGGCGCCGCAGGCTGCTGTACGAGCCCGGGGATTCCGCCGGCGGACGGTGTCGGGCGCCGGGAGGACTTCGCGGACCCGCACGGCCGCACGGCCGCTGGCGCGGAGGGGGAAGTCGGCGTAGCGGTCAGCGCTGACCCCGAGCTGCTTCGCGATCGCCGCGAACGGTGTGCTGTCCGGGTCGACGCCGCCCGGCCGGTCGGACAGCGCGCACAGTTCCTTGACCGCTTCCCGCGCGGACGCCAGGCTCACCCCCAGCCGAGCGGCGACGCCTTCGCCGGGGCCTCCGCGGTCCGCGCCCGGTTCTCCGTCGGCTTCCCCGGCGTGTCCGGCTGGCCCTTCGCCATCGCGGCCACGACCGCCTCGGCCTTGACCGGGCTGGGCGACGGGGCCGCAACCGCGGACGCGGTCAGGCACTCAAGCGGTGTCGCGGGCGATCCAACCGGGACGATCACCGTGTCCGCCGAGGCCGTAAAGCGGTGGACAGCTTTGCGGTGCTGGGCGAGCATCTCCGCGATGACTAGCGAACCTCTCTCCGCCCCCAAACGCGTCCGCTTCGTCGAGCTCAGCGCAAAGGCGCTGCGAGCGCTTGCCGAGGGTGACCTCGCCGGCGGCAGCGCCGAGGCCGGGGTCGCCCTTGACGAGTACTTCGTCTCTGACCGGGCCCGCGGGATCTTCGGCTACCGCGCCGGCCAGCTCGCCGAGGACCCGTCTGTCGCTCCCTGGATCGTACGGGCCGCGGTGTCCGAGCCGGACGGGACCGTCGTCGGCGACGCCGGGTTCCACGGGCCGCCGGACGAGGCCGGCATGGTCGAGGTCGGCTACACCGTCGTTCCCGGGTACCGCCGCCAGGGCTACGCCCGCGCCATGCTGGCAGCGCTGCTCGTCAGGGCCGCCGCCGAACCCGGTGTCAGGACCGTGCGGGCCACTATCAGATCCGACAACAACGCCTCCCTGGCCACCATCGCGGGCTTCGGTTTCACGTGCGTCGGCGAGCAGGGGAACGAGCGCGACGGGCGCGAGCTCGTCTTCGAGGTCCCGGCAGACGCGATCCAGGCCGAGTAGCTGTACGGCCGCGGCGGACATCGCAAACGTCCCGGTCGGGCCGTGACATGAGAAGATGCCAACTCGCCCTGATGAGAACTCGCAGGGCTTCGCAGCGAGAGTTCCTATGGGCCCGGCCGTCTGCGGGGAGGCATGGGGATCCGCCTTTCGGCCACCGATCAACGAGAACCGGCCGATGACCGTATCGGTGCGGCCACGCACTTCCGGTGCGAACAAGCGTTCCCGTAATCTCCCTTTCCGAATGATCAAGGGGGTCAGGCCTCCCATCACCTGAGGGCAGCATCGGATCGGCATCGGCCTGCCCATCGCCGGGGAGCACCCCGTCGTGGCATCGGCCAGGGCGGCTTCAGCGCCCATACCGGGCCGGTGACCACAGGCCGAAGGCGGCTTCCGTAACCGAGGGGACCACGTTGGACTTCGACACCGCGGTGTCTCGCCATGCCGGCCGTTGCATCGGCCTGTCGCTGGCGGTCGTCGCCGCGACCGCTCTCGCGGCCGGATGCGGCCCGTCGGAGGGGAGGCCGTCCACGGCACGCACGACGCCATCGTCCCCGCTCGTCGTGGTGACGGCTCACGCGAGCCCGTCGCAGTCCGAAGCCGAGCTGCAGGGCGGGGGCCCGGAGGGGGACGACGGAACCGGCGACGCGGGGACCGCCGCTTCGAAGGACGGTGTCATCGTGCGTGAGCCTGTGCTGAAGGAGACCGGCGACGCCTTCCGGGTCGGCGTCAGGGTCGTCAACACACACTCCGCACCGGCCAGGATCCATGCCCTCATCCGGCTGACCGGACCCTGGGGATACAACGCGGAGCTTGATGTGCAGACCGACGTTCTGGGGTACGGCGATTCCCACTACGGCGTCTACACCGCGCACGACGAGGCTGAAGGTGCGGTGATCCCCGACCGGCCAACGGTCGTGGTGGTCGAGGTCACTCGAACCCGGGTGTGACGCCCCGCGTTTCTCATCATCGCCCTGGCCGCGGGCTCGCGCGGATTCGCCGAGCCGAGCGGACGGGCCTGGCGGTCCGACCGGGACGCGTACGGCAGGTCGACGCCACGGTGACGAGCAGCGCTGTGCGGTAATCCACTTGAGCGGGCGCCGGTGGACGTCCAGGCTTGCGCGGTGATTCCCGTGCTGTCCCCTGGCTTTCTGAGCTGGGACGAGGTGGACCCCACCCGTCATCCCTTCGACAGTGCGTCGGCAGCGCAGGTGGTGCGCTCGCTCGGGCCGGCCGGGCGTGTGCCCCGCCGCCCTGACGTTGCTGTGGCCGACCCGGCAACGAGTGCCTGGAGCCACGGCGAGGGCAAACTCTGGGCCGACGCCATGTCGCATGCCCTCGTGGAGCGCTATGGCCGCTGGGCCGTGGGCTGGCGCTGGGCGCACGACGAGGGCGACTTCGACGGCGGGCCGGTCGGGAACTGGTGCTGCCCCCGTGACTCGATCACCACCCCGGAGGAGACGCTCGCCCGGGTTGTCGCGGCGCTGTGCGAGTGGCGCGGATGGCTGGAGAGTCTCGCCGGGTGGTTCGAGGCATACCCGTTGAAGGCGCCGGACGGCGTCACCGACGGCCCGGTCGTTCCCGCCCGCGACGGCGCGGCGGAGGACATCCGCGCCTTCGACGGCGCTGTGGACGCCACGAGGGCGGATGGCCTGCTCGCCGCCCTGGAACAATTGCGGGCCGACGCGGCACGCGGTGCTTCACTCAATTTCGAACTACTGCAGGGTTGGCAGCAGCACGTCCTGGACACAGCGCAGCCGCCACCGTTCCGAACCCTGCCCGCCTTCGCCAAGGGCGGCCGGGAACGCTACGGCATCGGCCCGGGCACCCGCGACCGCCTCGACGCCTGCCTGACCGAGAGCGCAGCCGGCGGCGAGCAGCCTCTGCCCCTGACCGCCCGAGCCGCCCGCGCCCATCTCGACGTCTGCTTCTTCCATCCCTTCGACGACGGCAACGCCCGGTCCGCGTTCCTCGCCCTCGTCTTCGTACTCGCTCGCGAGGGCGTCGCGTTGAACGGGGTCAGCTTGCTGCGTCGCATCGCCTTCCAGGCCGCCGACCCCCAGGACGCACTGATGCTCGCCCGGTACATCGACGTCCACCGCGCGGATACCCGACGCAGCCTCGGCGCCCTCGGCTCCTAGGCCGGCCGGCAGAACGACACCTGGGCGTCCGGCGCCGCGCCTGGGTCTCCACCTCTCCGGGCTGGTGACCAGGATCACCTACGCGGACCCTGTCCGAGGACACGGTCATGCTCATCGTCGTGGTCTCGGTGGTCGCCTACGGCAGGTCCAGGATGAGGCGGAAGGCACAGAGCTGAGCGACTCCGGTCAGCGATGCGTCGGGGCGACGGCCGCTGAAGCGACCGCTCATCGGCCTTGCGACACTGGTTGAGTGCCGCACAAGGAACGGCAGACGGACCAGCGCCTGGAGCGAGCCATCCTGGAGTTGTTGGACCGTCGTGCGCCGACCGCGACGATCTGCCCTTCTGACGCCGCGCGGGCGGTCTATGAAGGGGATGACGACGGCTGGCGCGCGCTCATGGAACCGGCCCGGCGAGCGGCCCGGCGGCTGGCCGCAGCCGGCGAGGTGGAGATTACGCAGGCCGGCCGTCCCGTCGAGGCGGCCAAGGCCCGCGGCCCCATCCGTATCCGCCGTCTCCGCTGACCTGTTCGGGGCCACACCACAGAGTGTGGGTCGCCGTCTCGGGTACTCGGTGTGGGCCCCAGCCACCCCGGGTCAAGCTCCCACCGGGTCAACCCGCTGCTCGTGGTCCGGTGGTCCGTTGGTCGTATGGGGGAGGCACCCGGTTGGACGCGGTGATCAGAGGGCTGTGGTGGCGGCGCTTGCCGGGGCCGGGTTGCCTTCGGTGCGGGCGGTCGCCCTGAACTGGCCCGGCGGCTGCGAGCGCGCCCGGCGGAAGGCCCGGCTGAAGGCGTAGCCGGAGGAGTAGCCGACCGAGGCGGCGATCGTGTCGAGGCTGTCGTGGGTGTCGCGCAGGCGCCGCGCGGCGAGGTCCATGCGCCAGCGGGTGAGATATGCGCCCGGCGACTCGCCGGTGGCGGTGGCGAAGCGGCGGTCGAGAGTGGCGCGCGAGACTCCGACCTCACGGGCCAGGGCGGCGGTGGTCCATGGCCTGGCGGGTTCCTCGTGGAGCTTGGTCACGGCGGCTCCCACCACCGGGTCGTCCAGAGCCCCGAGCCAGGAGGGGACGGACGTACCTCCGGAGGCGAGCCAGGACCGGAGCACCTGGACGAGCAGTACGTCCACGAGTCGGTCAAGGACCACGCCGGTGGCCGCTCGCGGAGCGGCGAGTTCGCGGCCGAGCAGGCGCACGGTGTCTTGGGCCAGCCCGTCCGGGTCGTCGCCCGCGCGCAGGTGGACCACGTCGGGCAGCAGAGTGAGCACCTGCGTCGAGACCGTCCGATCATGGTCGTAGTCGGCGCACAGGATGCGGGCACGTACCGGTCCGGTGCCGATCGACACGGTTCCGGAGCCGGTGAGATGCCAGTCGTCGAACGTGCGGGGCCCCGTGCGGGTCACTGCTGCCGGGTCGCTGCCGAGTGCGTGCGCGGCCCCGCCGGGCAGGAGGACGACGTCACCCGGCATCAGTTGCAGGGGCGGGCCGTCGGGCAGACCCACCCAGACCGTTCCCCCGGTGACCGCGTGAAGCGACGCGCGCGGCGTCGCGGAGGTCCACCACCAGCCCCAGTCCTCGCCGGCCTCGATGCGCGCACCGACAGCTCCCCGAACATCCGACAGGGCCAGTACCTCGGCGAGCAGATCCATGAATGCAGTCTACTCGAGTGCAGTGAGGCAAACAGACATGTTCTTGCGCTATTGAGCCATCGTTCCACTCAGGGTCTGCGTCATACGGTGAGGCCATGAAGATTTCGGGAAGCACTGTACTGATCACCGGGGCCTCTCGCGGGCTCGGCCGTCACTTCGCCGAGGAACTCCTCGCGCGCGGTGCCAAGGTGTACGCGACCGCACGTGACCCCGAGCGCGTGGACATCGCGGGCGCCGAGCGCCTGCGCCTCGACCTCCTCGACCCCGCCTCCGTCACCGCTGCGGCCGCAGCCGCATCGGACGTCACGCTGCTGATCAACAACGCTGCCATCAGCCTCTACCAGGACCTCGTCACCGGTGACCTGGACAAGATCCGTCGCGAGCTGGACACCTCCTTCTACGGCACCCTGTCGGTCGTGCGTGCCTTCGCCCCGGTGCTCGCCGCGAACGGCGGCGGCGCGATCCTGAACGTTCTCTCGCGTCTGTCGTGGCTCTCCTACCCGGGGGCCAACTCCTACGCGGTCGCCAAGGCGGCCGCCTGGAGCCTGACCAACGGCGTCCGCCTGGAGCTGGCGGGGCAGGGCACCCAGGTCACCGGCCTGCTGATGAGCTCGACCGACACGGACATGATGAGCGGGTGGGACATCCCGAAGAACGACCCCGCCGATGTCGTGCGCCAAGCCCTGGACGGACTCGAGGCCGGCGAGCTGGAAGTCCTCGCGGACGAGGACACCCGCTTGGCGAAGGCGGCGCTCAGCGCAGACCCGGGCGAGACGTACGGCGCGCTCCTCACACAGTCAGGAACTCATGGTGACCGGGAGGGCGCCCGGCAGTGAGACGGAGGAAGTGACGCGTCGGGGGAGGCCCCACCGCCTGTGGGCTGCGCGGTGAAACGAACTGTCGGTTGGCCTCTCCGCGCGGGCGGAGGGGCCAACCGCTCAGGCGGGCACGGTCGATGCGGAGCGAACGCTACGGCTCACCCGCGTATCAGGCGACCGACGTGTAGTGCGAGGCGTCGCCCTTGATCGAGTAGCTCGCCTTGCCCTCGACGCCTACCGGCACCTCTCCGGCGACCGTCACGCGGTGCAGGCGGCGCGGCAGACCGTCGTAGTTGTCGATGGCGTAGTGCTGGGTGATCCGGTTGTCGAACAGGACGAGCTGGTTCGGGGACCAGCGCCAGCGCAGGATGTTCTCCGGCCGGGTGACGTACGCCTGGAGCAGGTCGAGGATCCGGCGGGACTCCGGCACCGACAGGCCGACGATCCGCTGCGCGAACCCGCCGATGAACAGGCCGCGATCACCGGTCAGCGGATGCACCCGGACGACCGGGTGGGCGGTCCGGTAGCCGATGGAGGTGAACTGGGCGCGCTGCTCGGCCTTCTCCTCGTCGATCTCCTCGTCGGGCAGCGCGTAGTCGTAGTCGTTGGTGTGCTCGGCCCACAGGGTGTCGGCGAGCAGCCGCAGCGGTTCGGGCAGTTGGCGGTACGCGGCGGCCGCGTTGGCGATGAGGGTCTCGCCGCCGTATGGCGGGACGGTGATGCTGCGCAGGGTGCTGGCCTGCGGCGGGTTGAGGACGAAGGTGACGTCGGTGTGCCAGTGGTTGGCGCGGCCGCGTTCGCTGTCCACGGGGAGCACGTTCGGTGCTTCGTTCACCGAGGGCACGGTGGGGTGGGCGGTGGTGAGGTCGCCGAAGTGGCGGGCGAAGGCCTGCTGGCCGTCGTCGTCGAGGTCGACGCCGTCGAAGACCAGTGCCTTGTGCTCGTTGAGGGCGGCACGCAGTGCGGTGACGGTGTCGTCGTCGAGGGGCTTGGCGATGTCGACGCCGGACACCTGGGCGCCGATGTGGGCGGTGACCTTGCGGATCTCGATCTCGGGCATGGGCGCGTCCTTCCGGGTTCAGACGAGAGCGGCGGTGTGCTGGTTGGCGGGATGCGGGAGGCCGTAGCGCTGCCGCAGGGTCTGCCGCGGGCCGTACTCGGTGCGCAGCAGGCCGCGGGAGCGCAGGATCGGCACGACGTGGTCGACGAAGAGAGCGAGGCCGGACGGCAGGACGGCGGGCATGATGTTGAAGCCGTCGGCGGCTCCCAGCCGGAACCACTTCTCGATCGTGTCGGCGACCTGCTCGGGCGTGCCGGTGAAGGTCAGATGGCCGCGGCCGCCGCCGAGGCGGGCGATGAGGTCCCGAACGGTGAGGTGCTCGCGTCGGGCGAGCTCCACGACCAAGGTGTAGCGGCTCTTGGCCCCTTCGATGGCGCTTTCCGGCGGCAGGTCGGAGGGCAGCCGGGCGTCGAGTTCGAGGACGCCCGGTTTGAGGTGCAGGAGGTGTTCCAGACGCTTCAGGCCGTGTTCGTGGACGATGTGGTCCTCGAGGTCCTGCTCGTGGGCGCGTGCCTCGGTCTCGGTGGAGCCGATGACCGGGACGATGCCGGGCAGGACCTTGATGTGGTCGGGGTCGCGGCCGACCGCGCCCGACCGGTCCTTGAGGTCGGCGTAGAAGGCCTGTGCGTCCGCCAGTGTCTGCTGGGCGGTGAAGACCGCCTCGGCGTACCGGGCCGCGAACCGCTTGCCGTCCTGCGACGAGCCCGCTTGCACCAGGAGCGGGTAACCCTGCGGGCTGCGGGGGACGTTGAGAGCGCCTTCGACGCTGAAGTACCTCCCCTTGTGGCGCGGCGGATGGATCTTGCGCTCGTCGCCCCAGACTCCCGCCGCCTTGTCCGCGACGATCAGGTCGTCCTCCCAGCTGTCCCAGAGCTTGAGCGCGACGTCCAGGAACTCCGCGGCGCGCTCGTAGCGGTCGGCGTGGGCGGGCTCGTCGTCGAGCCCGAAGTTGCGGGCGGCCTCGACGCCGGCGGTGGTGACGATGTTCCAGCCCGCGCGGCCGCCGCTGACGTGGTCCAGGGAGGCGAAACGGCGGGCGAGGTTGTAGGGGGAGTTGTACGACGTGGAGGCGGTGGCGATCAGCCCGATGTGCTCGGTGGCCGTGGCCAGGGCGGTGAGCAGGGTGAGGGGTTCCAGAGCACCGGAGGGGCGCTGGCCGACTTCGCTGAACAGGACCGGGCCGTCCGCGAGGAAGATCGAGTCGAAGGTGCCGCGTTCCGCGATGCGCGCGAGGTTGCGGTAGTGGTCCAGGTCGACGCTCGCGTACGGGTCGCTCTCGGGCAGACGCCAGGACGCCTCATGGTGGCCGGTGTTCATCAGGAAGGCGTTGAGGTGTAGTTGGCGCCCGGTCACTGGTGTTCCTCCCCGAGGTTCGGGTGCTCTTGGTGGTGGCGGTGCTCGGTGACGCCGAGGGCGGTGAGCAGGCGCTCGCGGTATTCGGCCAGGAGCGGGTCGCGGTGCGAGCGCGGGTGCGGGCGCTCGATGGCCAGATCCAGGCCGATGCGCCCCCGGTCGAGCACGAGCACCCGGTCGGCCAGAACGAGGGCCTCGTCCACGTCGTGGGTGACGAGCAGTACGGAGGGCCGGTGGCGTTCCCACAACGCGCGCAGCAGTGCGTGCATCCGGATCCGGGTGAGCGCGTCCAGGGCGCCGAAGGGCTCGTCGGCGAGCAGCAGCTCGGGGTCGCGGACCAGGGAGCGGGCCAGCGCGGCGCGCTGTGCCTCACCGCCGGACAGTTCGTTGGGCCAGGCCCGTTCGCGGCCGGCCAGACCCACCTCGGCGAGGGCGGCGCGGCCGCGTTCGGTGGCTTCCTTGCCGTCCGTCCCCAGCAGCGCGTTGTCGAGCACGCGGCGCCAGGGCAGCAGCCGGGAGTCCTGGAAGACGACGGAGACCCTTTCCGGGGCGGTCAGTTCGCCGCTGCCGACGACGTGGTGGTCGAGCCCGGCGATGGCCCGGAGCAGGGTGCTCTTGCCGGAGCCGCTGTGGCCGAGCAGGGCCGTGAACTGTCCGGCCGGGATGGAGAGATCGATGCCGTCGAGGACGGTACGGCCGTCGAAGGAGCGGGTCAGCCCGGTGAGCCGGACCGCCGCGGCCTCGACATCGGTCAGTTGCTCAGCGTGCGTCGCCACGACAGCACCCTCCGTTCGATGAGGCGGACCGTGCTGTCGGAGACCAGGCCGAAGACGCCGTAGATCAGCAGGCCGACGAGGATGGTGTCGGTGCGTCCGTAGTTCTGGGCCTGGAACATCATGTATCCGAGGCCGCTGGTGGCGTTGATCTGCTCCAGGACGACCAGGGAGAGCCAGGACCCGGTCACTCCGAGCCGCAGGCCGACGAAGAAGCCGGGCAGCGCGCCGGGGATGACGATCTGCCGGATGAAGGCGATCCGGGACAGGCCCTGGACCTCGGCGAGTTCGACGTAACGGTGGTCGATGCCGGACAGTGCCGCGTGCAGGTTCAGGTAGATCGGGATGTAGACGACGATCGCGATGATGGCGATCTTGAAGGTCTCACCGATGCCGAGCCACAGGATGAACAGCGGGATCAGACCGAGGGTCGGGATCGCACGGTTCAGCTGCACCGAACCGTCGATCAGGGCCTCGCCGACCCGGCTGAGCCCGGCCGCCAGGGCGAGGACCACGCCGGCGGTCAGCCCGAGGGCGAACCCGTATCCGGCGCGTTCCAGCGACGTGAGCACGTCGGTGGGCAGCGTCCCGTCGGTCCACAGCCGGCCGGCGGTGCGCAGCACCGTCCAGGGGGCCGGGATCGCGCCCGGGTCGAGCTGACCGGCGGCGGACGCGGCGGCCCACAGGGCGACGAACAGGCCCGGGCCGACGAGTCGGGAGGCGGGCAGCCGTTTGCCGGGCGCAAGGCGGCGGGATTTGGTGCGACGTACCGCGGGAGCCTTCGTCGCGGGCTGGGTCACCACGGGTGCCGTCTCGGTGGCGGTCATGGTCATCACCTCCGGTACTCGGCAGGGACGGCCTTCGCCGCGATGCCCTCGAAGCGCCGGTCGAACAGCGAGTCGACGTCGAACCCCTTCACGAAGCCGCCCTCGGCCAGCAGGTCCGCGGTCTCCTGCTCCCACTTCACCGCCTCGTCCCAGCTCGGCGGGAACAGCGGCTTGTTGGTGAGCGCGGTGATCGACCGGGCCTGCACGAGGGTGAGGTTCTGGGTCTTGACGTAGAACTCCCGGTTCCAGGCGTCCGGGTGCTCGTACGCCCACACCTGGCCCTTCGCCCAGCGCGGGATGTACGCGGCGACCGCGGCGGCCTTCGCGGGGTCGGCCAGCACGGAGGAGGGCGCCCACAGCAGGTTGAGGAGGTCCACGACGTCGGTGGCGATGGTTCGCGCGCCCTTGGAGCCGTACTGCTGGATGTAGGCGGGGGCCTGCTGGTTGGCCAGCGGGGCGATGTCGACCTGGCCCGCCTGGAGCGCGGTGAGGAACTGGTTGCTGGTCAGCGGCACCAGGTTCACCTCGTCGTACTTCAGCCCGGCCTTCTTCAGGGCGCGCAGCAGGACGACGCCCTGCGCCTGCCCCTGAGAGAAGGCCAGCTTCTTCCCCCGAAAGCCCTGGACGTCCTGGATGTCGCTGCCGGGCTTGGTGGCGAAGGCATAGGTGGGCTTGCGGGTGATGTTGATCGCGACGATCTTCGCGTCGTAGCCCTGGAAATGCGCCTGGATCGGCGGGATCCCGGCGTTGTTGGCGAGGTCCAGGGACTTGGCGCGGAAGGCGTTGATGACATCGGGACCGGCCCCGATGTTCAGCCAGTCGGCGACGGTGAAGGGCAGGTCGGCCAGGCCCGCCAGCTTGAACTGGAGCTGCTGGACGCCCTGGTAGGAGGCGATCTTCAGGCTCGTCCCGGAGGGCACCTGGGAAGCCAGCGGTGCGGACGCGGCCCCCTTGGACCGGGCGACGTCGGCGCTGGCTCCCGCGCAGCCGGCGAGCCCGGCAGCGGCGGCGACGCCGAGCAGGGAGGACAGGAACAGCCGCCGGTCGACGCCGGATGGGGAGGGGGACAAAGGTGGCATGGGAGCACTCCGGGAGTTCATGGGACGGGAAACGCGCGTGTTTCCGGGCAGGGCGAAGCCAGGAAGGGAAATCGCGCGCAGAAACAGGCACACGCCGAAGGCGCGGCAAAAAGAAGGAAGTACGGCGTCGTCAGCGCGTCAACGTCAATGCCTCAACGCGGCAACGCGTCAACAACTCAGCAACACAGAGTGCGACCGACCCGCATCAGGTCGATGACACGGCACTTGGTCAGCCTGACCTGCCGCGACGGCGTCAGCGCGACACCGGTGTTCCGGTCGCGGCCCTGCCGCGACCGGAACACCGGGGAAAAGCCCTGCGCGCTGCTCATGCACAGGATGCTCCTGGCCACGCGCAACCCCTGTCAACATTCGGAGTTTCTGAATTAAGTCCGCCCCGGTGACGCGCCCAGCGGATCCCGGTAGAGCACGTCGAGCGCCACCGAACCGCCCGCCACGGCCAGCACCGAGTCCGGGAAACTGGTCGGCACGACCACCGCCCCCCTCTCCGGCCCCACCGCCTCACGCAGCGCACCGAGGCAGTCCTCCCGGTACATCACCCCGACCTCGGTGACCACGACCGTGTCCGGATTGAGCACGTCGAGCAGCAGCCGGGCCGCCCGACCGACCATCCGGGCGCGCTCCATCAGCAGCCGTACGGCCACCTGGTCGCCGTCGGCCGCGGCGTCCACCACGTGCATCGGATTCGCGGTGCGGATGACACCCCGCTCGCGCGCCCGGCGGCACAGCGTCCGCTCGCTCAACTCGACCTGAAGGCACCCGGTACGGCCGCAGCCGCACGGCTCCGTGCCGCCCTCCACCGGTAGGTGGGCGATCGCCCCGGCCTGCGAGCGGGGGCCGTGGTGCACCTCGTGGCCGGTGGCGAAGGCCGCGTCCACCACATTCCCCACGAACAGGTGCAGCAGGCTCCGGGCGCCCCGCACCTGCCCGAACAGCCGCTCCCCGTTGACCAACGCCCGTGCGTGCCCGTCCACATGGACCGGCAGGCCGGTGCGCACGCCGATCGCCTCCCGGACGGCAACGTCACGCCAACCCAGCAGCCCGTGCTCCACGATGGTCCCGCACTCCCGGTCCACCCAGCCCCCGGCCGCCACGCCGACGCCCAGCGGGGTACGGTCGCCGGCCTCCTTCAGCAGCGCACCGAGCCCGTCCGCGGCGTTCGCCAGGACCCGGCCCGGCTCAATGCCGTCGCCGTGACCCAGTCGCCGTTCGGCGAGCACCCGCCCGCGCAGGTCCAGAAGGGCGACGGTGGTGTAGGGCACCGCCACGTGCACCCCGCCGACCACGAACCGGGAGGCGTCCAGGTCGACGGGTATGTGCGGGCGCCCGACCCCCTTCGACCGCCGGGGCACGGCGGCCTCCCGGATCAGACCGAGAGCCCCCAACTGGGCGCAGTGATCGGACACCGAGGCCGGGGACAAGCCGGTCAGAGCCGCGATGGTGCTCCGCGCGACCGGCCCGTGCTCCAGCACGGACCGCAGGACGACACTGGCGCTTCTCCTGCGCCTGGCGCCGTCCGAGGCCCGGCCGGCCACCGCGGGGGCCGGGGGAGAGGGAAGGGCGACCTGGGGAATGGGTACCGCTGAGCGAGGCATGGGGAACTTCCTCGGGAACTGGTCCGACACTGCGCCGTCTGCGTCTCGGCGGCCGGATTCGTTCCGGCCGGCCTAGCTGTGGCGACAGGTGGCCGTGCCCTGGCGTCGCAGGTCGACATAGCGACGCGACGCGAAGTTCTCAGCCTGGGCGACCATGGCTCGAAGCTAGCAAATGAGGCCGCCGCTGCCCAGGTGCCGCCGATTCGGACGGCCATCGACGGAGAACCACCGGTCGGTCAGTCGTCCTGGTCCCGGTCGCCGGGTCCGGCGACCGGGACCGTGCGTCGTCTTCGACGGGCCGCCGGTCCACCGCCGGCACCGGCCGGGCTTCGGTGTGTTACCGCGCGGCCGGGATTGCCGCTCTTGCCGCCCCTGCCGTCCGGCCGGGCATGTCGACGTCGAGCGTGAGGCGGTGTCGTAGGAGGCGTCCCAACCGTCGTTCCACTTGTGTGTAGATGAGCGCGGCGAGACCAAGCACAAAGAGGAGAGACACCGTCATCGACGGCAGTAGTCCCAGCCCTGGCACTGCCTTGAGCAGTCCCTTGGCCAAGGGGATCCCGATGCTTTGGTGGACGAGGTAGAAGGGATACGTCAGTCCTCCGGCTGTGATCAGCCAACGCCACCGCACTCCAGCCCACGGTCCGACACCGGCCAGCGCCAGCAGCGCGAGGCAGAGGGTGAGTATGACCGCGCACATGGCCCAGGAGGGCCGTCCCTCGCCACTGGCATGGTCTGCCACGCGGAATTCCAGCACGGTGAGTGCGTAGCACCAGGCGAAACCCAGCAGCAGCCACAGCAGCAGGTTCTGGCCGAACCTGCGCATCAGGTAGAGCACGATTCCGGCGACGAAGAGGCCGGCGTACCGGCTCAGTACGAACTCGTTGAGTATCGGCGAGTCAACTTCAAGTGCGATGGCACCGGCCAGGAGCCAGGCTCCGCAGAACGCCACCATCCTTCGATAGGTCAGCCCGAAGATGAGCAGCACGGCCATCAGGAGGTAGAAGCGGGCCTCCACCCAGAGCGTCCAGCTCACGCCGCTGACCAGATCAAGGCCCAGTGGGCCCGGAGCCATCGTCAGGTTTCCCAGGACCGTACGGGTGTCGATGCGCGGGGCGGCATCCCAGTGACCCAGCTGCGCGACCACGAGGAGCGCAACCACCAGGAGCACCGTGCACCAGTAGGCCGGGAAGAGGCGTGAGATGCGGGAGACGGTGAACTGCGCGGGTGTACGTCCCCAGCCGCTCATGCAGATGACGAATCCACTGATGACGAAGAAGAACTCGACGCCGAGCCAGCCGTAACCGCTGATCGTGTGCAGGAGCGGGATGGTGTCCTTGAGTTCGGTCTTTCCCCAGAAGTGTGGGGTGGGCGTGCCCAGATAGTGGTAGGCGGCCACCATGGCCGCTGCCACCAGGCGGAGCCCGTCGATGGCGGCCAGCCGTACCGGCCCTTTCTGCGGCCGGCCGGAGTCGAGGGACCCGCTGATCTCGGCGGTGCGGTGGCCGTGACTCCGGGCCTGTCGTTCCTTACCAGGATGCACGCTCATGCCGTGTGCCCCTCTTCGTGGATCGTTCGTCGCAGGCCATGAGCCCCAGGGAGAACAGGGCATGGCCGCACATTGGTTGGGCGCTCAGATGGAAACCAAGGACGGTGTGACCGGTGAGCACGCCCAGGACTATACATGCCATGTATACACACGCTGTATAGGAGTGTGTTTCTTCTCCCGCTCTCCACACCTTCATCGGCGGGGTCAGGACGTCGACGCCATCGGAAGCCGCATGTCGACCGCACGTGAGCGTTGATTTCTACCGCTCAGGCATGGTTCTTCTGGGACTTCTGGGGGGTGAGGGAGGTATCCGACGTCTTGGCGTCGGCTTCGTGCGGAAGCGTGCGCGGTGGCATCGGCGCCGGGAATCCGGAGAGAAGGCGGTCGGGACCGAGCAGGAACGGCATCCGCTTCACAGTGTTCACACGACTCAAGACAGGGGACATTCACCCCGCTCGAGCGGCACGGCTGGAGCCACAGCCCGGTCCTCCGCGGCGGATCCGGGCGCGATGGCGCGGTCCGGGTAGCGGTGCCCGCAGGGCTCAGCCCCCTATTCGAGCACCGTGCCGTCGGCTGACACGTCCTGCATCAACTCCGCGATGTCGGTGGGGATCGGCGGTACGGTTTCGCGGCGCACCCCGGTCTCCGGCGACCACACCAGGTTGACCGTCAGGTCCGGGTTGAGGTCGGGGTAATCGGACCGGTTGTGGCAGCCTCGTGTCTCGCGCCGCTCCAAAGCGCACTCCAGTGTCGCTCGAGCGGCGAGAACGGTGGACCGGAGGTTGAAGGCGAACGCGAGGTCCTGGAAGCCGCTGATGTCGACGTGCACACCCACGTCCGCCATTCGCGTCTCGATCTCGTCGAGTCCGGCGAGTCCGGCGGCGAGTCCGGCCTCGTCCCGTACGACGCCGGCGTGCTTCGTCATCAGGTGCCGCACCGACCGTTGCAGCCCGCGGACGTTCTGGTCGCCGTCTGCGGCCAGAAGCCGGTTGACCTCCGCCTCCGCGGCACGAATCGCCCCCAGCGACCGTTGCTGGCCGGTGAGCTCGGCCGAGTACTCCGCAGCGGCCCGGCCGGCGATACGGCCGTAGACGAGCAGTTCGATCAGGGGGTTTCCCTCCAACCGGTTGGCGCCGTGCAGACCACTGGCGGCCTCCCCGATCACGAAGAGCCCGTTGACATCGGTGCTGTGGTCCTCGGGCCGGACCCAGACACCGCCCATCGAGTAGTGAGCGGTCGGTGCGACCTCGATCGGATCGCGAGTGACATCCATCTGCAGGTCCAACAGGGTCCGGTGCACGCGCGGCAGCCGCGTCAGGACCGTCTCGCGCGGCAAGTGGGACAGGTCGAGCCACACACCGCCGGCCTGGGTTCCGCGGCCCTCCTTGATCTCGGTGTAGGACGCCAGCGCGACCCGGTCCCTGCTGGAGAGCTCCATCCGCTCGGGGTCATAGCGCGCCATGAACCGCTCACCGAGGTTGTTGAGCAGGACCCCGCCCTCGCCGCGCGCAGCCTCGCTGACGAGCGTGCCGGCCGCGTTCTCCGGATTGACCAGCCCGGAGGGGTGGAACTGCACCAGTTCGGCGTCACGCAGCCGGGCACCGGCCTCGACGGCCAGGCGGAGGGAGTCGCCGGTGTTCTCGTCGCGACGCGACGACGCACGCCGCCAGATGCGCGTGTGCCCTCCGGTCGCAAGGATCACGGCGTCGGCATGCACGACGTAGCGCGAGCCGTCGACGAGGTCGAATCCATAGGCACCGAACACCGTCCCGTCGTCGACCAGCAGTCGGGTGACGTACAGGTTCGACAGGATGGGAATGGCGAGCCGGTTCGCGCGTTCGCGGAGCACTCGCTGCACCTCCGAGCCGGGGGAGTGGCCGGCGAGTGCGGTGCGTCGGTACGCGGGGGCGCCGAAGTGGCGCTGAGCGATCCGGCCGTCGCCATGGCGGTCGAAACGCATGCCGTAGCGCTCCAAGTCGTGGACTCCCCGCGCGGCGTGGCGGGCCACGACCAGCACGGTGCGTGGGTCGGCCAGCGAGTGGCTCTCCCGCAACGTGTCAGCCGCATGCTGCTCCCACGTGCCGGCGGGGTCGGTGGTGGCCAGCGCCGCGTTGACACCGCCGGATGCCAGGACGGTGTGGGCATCGTCGGCCGCGCGCTTGCCCACCGCGATGACCGCGACACCGGCCTCGGCGACTTCGATGGCCGCTCGAAGGCCTGACCCACCGGTCCCCACCACGAGAACGGACGTCGCGAGTTGGTGTCCGGGCGATGACATGGAACCTCCTGGGACAGCGGACGGACGATAGGCAGTGCCTGACCCGATAGCGGCGCCGTCCGTGACAGCCCCGGGAAATTTTTCGCTGTGGAGTAAGTCACACGCTTGGGGATCCCCAGCCGGGCATGCCGACGCCGTGATGGTGATGCGGCGTATCGCCGAGGCGGAGCAGTCCCACCGTCGTCAGGTCCGCCGGATCCTGTGCCGGTCGAAGGCGTACGCCGGTGCCGCACGCGGTTTCTGGAACGTACCCGCGAGACCGAATTTCGCGGGACAGGGACCCGGATCACCGGCCTCAGGCGTGGCCCGCTCCAGGCCCACGCGTTCGGCACACCCTCCCACTCTTCACAATAGTGTGACACGAAGTGTGAAAGTGGCGGTCGCCCCAGGTATGGTTTCGACGGTCGTCCCGGCAACCGTCGTGGGAGCCGTCCCAGGAACCTCTAGGAGCCGCACCGCATGACCGCCAGCCCGCTTCCCGTCCTGGTTGGCAGGCATCGCGAGTGTGCGGCAATCGACGACCTGCTGGTCGGACTGCGCAAAGGTGAGTCCCGCGTATGGGTGATCCGTGGCGAAGCAGGCATCGGAAAGTCGGTGCTCCTGGAGTACGCGGCCACCCAGGCGTCGCGGGTCACGGTGACCCGGGCGCGAGGTATCGAAGCCGACATGGAACTGCCCTACGCGAGTCTGCACCAGCTGTGTGCGCCGTTCCTGACCGAGGTCGAAGCGTTGCCGGGACCCCAGCGCGATGCCCTCCGCGTCGCATTCGGGATGGCGGCCGGAGACCCGCCTGACCGCTTCCTGGTCGGCCTCGCCGTGCTGACTCTCTTCACCCGGGCCTCGGAGACCCGACCGGTGCTCGTCGTGGTCGACGACGCCCAGTGGCTGGACCAGGTCTCCCTGCAGACACTGGAGTTCGTGGCCCGGCGCCTTCTCGCCGAGGCGGTCGCGATGGCGTTCGCCGTACGCGACCCCGAGGGGCGGGCCGCACTGGTCGGTCTGCCGGAGATGCGGATCGGCGGTCTCGACGCCGCCGCGGCGGGAGAGCTCCTCGAGGCCGCCGTCGGTGGGCGGCTGGAGAAGCGGGTCCGGGACCGGTTCGTGGCCGAGATGCACGGCAACCCACTCGCGCTGCTCGAGTTCTCCCGCGGCCGTAGCGCCGCCGATCTGGCCTACGGGCTGGACTCGAGTTCCCCAAGTGTCCCAGTCGCGGTGTCGAGCCGGATCGAACGGGACTTCGCCAGCCGGCTCGGTTCGCTGCCCGCGCCGACCCGGACGCTGCTGCTGATCGCCGCGGCGGAACCGGTCGGTGACGCGCGCCTGCTGGTCCGCGCAGCCGCCTCTTTGAAGATCACTCCCGATGCCGCACCGGCCAAGGCGGCCGGCCTGATCGAGTTCGGTGAGTCCGTCCGGTTCCGGCACCCGCTGGTCCGTTCGGCGGTCTACCACCAGGCCGACCCCGAAGAACGCCGCGCGGTGCACCGGGCGCTGGCCGAGGCCACGGACCCGGTCCTGGATCCCGACCGGCGCGCCTGGCATGCCGCGCAGGCCGTCGACGGGCCGGACGAGGAGGTCGCCGCAGGTCTGGAGCAGGCAGCCGGCCGAGCGCGGCAGCGGGGCGGCATGGCGGCCGAGGCGGTGCTGCTGGAGCGCGCGGCCGAGGTGACGCCGGACGCTTGGTCCCGGGGACGCCGCGCTCTCGCGGCCGCCGAGGCGCACTTCTCGGCCGCTTCCCCTGACCGCGCCACGGAGCAGGCGACGCTGGCCGAATTGAGTCCCCTCAGCCCCTTGGACCGCGCCCGCTTGGCGCGCCTGCGTGCCAGGATCCTCTTCGCCCGCAGCCGCAGCGACGAAGCGGCACCGCTGCTCCTCGACGCCGCCGCACAGTTCACCGCTGCCGGATCGCCTCTGGCGGGGGAGACCTACCTCGAGGCGATCAGCGCGACCATCTTCGCAGGCAGGGTCCACGGTCCGGCAGGTGCCCAGGCGGCAGCGATCGCGGCCCGCGGGTCCGGGGCGCCCCCCTCGGGCTCCAACGCCGCCGACCTGCTCCTGGACGGTGTGGCCACGCTCCTCGCGGACGACCACCAGGCCGGTGGCCGGGCACTGCGCCGCGCGCTGGAGCCCCTCGCACACGAGGACGTCAGCACCCGCGAGGCGACGATGCGTTGGCTCCTCCTGGCCCCGGTCGCGCTGGAGGCGTTCATCCACTACGCCTGGGACCTGGGCGCGTGGGACACGCTGTCCACTCGCGCGGTGCGCCTGGCTCGCGACATCGGAGCGCTCGGCGCGCTGCCCCCGGCACTGATCTACGCCAGCGGGGTGCACATCCACACCGGTGAATTCGCCGAGGCGGAGCGGATGATCGACGAGGCCGACGCGATCGCCGCCGCGACCGGCCACGCCCCGCACAAATACGCGACGCTTGTCCTGGCCGCGTGGCGGGGCGACGAGGACGTTGCCGCCCCCTTCATCGAAGAGGCCAAGGAGAGGGCCGCGCAACGTGGCGAGGTGTCCCTCCTGGGCGTCACGGGCTACATCCAAGGCGTGCTGTTCAACGGCTTGGCACGCTACGACCAGGCCCTGGTGGCCGCTCGCTCGGGCATCGAGCACGACGGGTTCAACTTCACCGGCCTGTCGCTGGTCGAACACGTCGAGGCCGCGACCCGGTGCGGCGAGCTCGGTCAGGCCCGGGCCTCGCTCGCCCGGCTGGTCGACCTCACCCGCGCCGCCGATTCCGGCTGGGCCCGTGGCGTCACCGCGCGCAGCCAAGCTCTCCTCACCGACGGCGACGAGGCCGACGGCCTGTACCGGACCGCGATCGAGGAGCTCGGCCGTGACCGCGTGGTCGTGGCGGTGGAGGTGGCACGCACCCACCTGCTGTACGGCGAGTGGCTGCGCCGGAGCCGTCGCCGTTCGCTGGCCCGGGAGCACCTTCGCACGGCCCACGAGATGTTCGACGGAATGGGGGCGAAGGCGTTCGCCGAGCGAGCCCGCCGCGAGCTGCTCGCCACCGGCGAGCACGTCCGGGTGAGGGAATCCCAGCCGGAGAGCGCCCTGACCCCGCAGGAGTCGCAGATCGCGACCCTCGCGGCCGCCGGCATGACGAACCCGAAGATCGGTGCGGAGCTGTTCATCAGCCCGCACACCGTGGAGTGGCACCTGCGGAAGGTGTACACGAAGCTCGGGATCAGCTCACGCCGCGCGCTGCCGGGTGCCCTCACGAAGGCCCCGGCCACGGACACCAAGGGCGCGGGCACGGTGCGCTCCGGCTGAGATCCGGTGCGGGACCCCCCGGGATCCCCACGGACTCGACCACGGACTTCCAGGGCGCGGTGAGCGGTCCCGCGAACCGAGGGTGGAGGCATCGCCCTCGATGGGCGCTGCCCACGAAGAGGAGTCCTCAATGTCCGCGCCCAGCCTGGAGACGACCACGCCGACCGAACCCCCGGTCGCCCGGTCCGCCCCGGACGACCTGGACGACCTGGACGTCGCACTCGACATCTACCTGGCCCAGCGGACGCGACTGTTCCGTCTTGCCTACCACGTTCTCGGCGACGTCTCAGGAGCCGAAGACGTGGTCCAGGAGATATGGCTGCGCTGGCAGCGCACCCACCGCACGAAGATCGAGAATCCGGCCGCGTTCCTGACCGCGGCCACGACCCGACTGGCGATCAACGTCATCCAGTCCGCGCGACACCGCCACGAAACCCCGACCGAGTGGCAGTTGGTCGACCGCGTCGACCGGGCCGCCCAGGATCCCCTGCTGCGTGCCGAGCAAGCCGCGGCGATCAACGAGGCCTTGGCCCTGCTCATGGCGAAGCTGACGCCGGACGCACTGGCCGCCTACGTGCTGCGCAAGGGCTTCGACTACACCTATGCCGAGCTTGCGGGCGTGCTTCGGACCAACGCCCCGAACGCACGACAACTGGTCCACCGCGCGCAGGCCCGCCTGCGGAGTGACCGCGAGCGGCCAGTCCCCTCCGACTCACACCGTCGCCTCGTCGCTGCCTTCCAGACCGCGGCTGTCACCGGCGACCTCGAAGATCTGACACAGCTGCTCGCCCCCGACGGCCATGTGCACCGCTTGCCGTCGCCTCGGTCGCCTCGTCTGGGCCACCGGCCGGGCTGACGCACTGCGTGAGAGTAGGTGGCAAGGCGGGCAGGGAGACTCTCTCGGCGAGCCTGGGGGGTTCGGAAACGCGCATGACGTCGAGGACCGAGCCGACGCCGCGCGACAGGAACTCAGCGGCATCGAAGGGGCGCTCAACTCGCGAGGCGGGTGTCTCGCTGCCTGCGGCCTTGCAGAGGCTCTCTGCGGACAGGCAGAGGGTGGGTCAGCTGGGCGGGGGAGCGGTGGTGTGACGGGCGACGAGGGTGGGGGAGAAGGTGATCTGGGCGGTGGGGCGGGTCCGGTCGCTGATGCGGGCGACGAGCAGTTGGGCGGCGTTCGTGCCGATGTGGCGTCCGGCCTGGTCGACGCTGGTCAGCGAGATGGGGCCGAGGGCGGCGAAGGTGGTGTTGTCGTATCCGGCGATGGAGATGTCCTCGGGGACTTTGAGGCCGGCTTCGGAGACGGCTTGGAGCACGCCCATGGCAACGATGTCCGCGCCGGCGAAGATGGCGGTGGGTCGCGGGGTGCGGGCGAGCAGTTGCTGCGCGCCGAGGTAGCCGCCCTGCTGGGTGTAGGTGGTGGAGACGATGTCGATCTCGCTGTCGAGGCCGCGGGCCCGCATGGCACGCCGATAGCCTTCGGCGCGGATGGCGTTGGGCATCTCCGCGATGCGGCGGGGGTCGGTCTCGTCGTGCTCGATGTGCGCGATGCGGCGGTGCCCGAAGTCGGCGAGGTGGTCGACGATGAAGGCGGCTCCGGCCAGGTCGTCGTCGGAGACGGTGTCGTAGGCGGCGGACTGGCCGTGCCGGCCGACGACCACGGTCGGGACCATGCCGGCGACGCGCTCGA
Organism: Streptomyces sp. NBC_00510; assembly: GCA_036013505.1. Lineage (NCBI taxonomy): Bacteria > Bacillati > Actinomycetota > Actinomycetes > Kitasatosporales > Streptomycetaceae > Streptomyces > Streptomyces sp. NBC_00510. Next base: position 8,481,174 of record CP107851.1, read on the forward strand.
GGTGGGATCGCGATGAGACGGGCGCGACAAGGATCATGCCGTCCATACCGCGGTCGATCATGGCCTCGGTGACCTTCGCTTCCGCCTCCTCGCCGTTGCGGCCCGGGGCCATGAGGACCTGGTAGTCGGTGTCCCACAGGGCGTCGGTGATCCCGTCGAGGATCTCGGGGAAGAAGGGGTTGCGGATGTCGGGCAGCATCACGCCGACCGTGTAGGTCTGTCCGCGCATGCCCCGGGCCGCGGCGTAGGGGCGGTACCCCAGGTCGTCTATGGCCTGGCGGACCTTCGCACGCATCTGGGGGCTGGTTCCGTAGGCGTTGCGCAGCACCTTGGACACCGCGGTCGTGGACACCTGGGCGTGCCGCGCGACGTCGACGATCGTGACGCGCTTGGGCTGCGCGGGCGGTTCCATTTGGCTCCCTCCAGGACACATGTGGGAAACGTTGCCCAGTGTACGGACAGCGCACTCGAGCGCCTTCCCACCGCCGAACCGTACCGCCCGGCAGTGCCTTTGCGCAGTTCGTAGCCGAAGAGTGTGAGCCTGGGCTTCGGCAACTGCGGTGCATCGTGTCCGACATCTTGACGTTACGTCGCCCCCCTCCCTAGGGTCTGTCGCACGTTTTGGGAAACGTTACCCATCGGATTGAAACGTTTAAGAAAGGGGGCGCCGCCAGTGCCTGCAACCTCGCGCGATCAGCTGTCGCCACCGGCCGCTGTCGTCCCCGGACGCCCCGGCCGCCTGCCCGGCCGGCGCCGCGCCACCTCCCCGTGGTGGTTCGCCGTCCCGGCCATGCTGCTGTTCGCCTTCGTCGTCCTGGTGCCCAGCGCCCGGGGCGTGTACTACGCCTTCACCGACTGGGACGGCCTCGACCCGAACTTCTCCTTCGTCGGCTTCGACAACTTCACCGGTCTGCTGGACGACCCGGACGCGGTGCAAGCCATCTGGCACACCCTGCTGATCGCGGTGTCGATCACCCTCATCCAGAACGCGTTCGGGCTCCTGCTGGCACTCGGGGTCAACAGCCTCATCAAGACCCGCAACGTGCTTCGGGTCCTGCTCTTCGCGCCCGCGGTGATCACCCCGATCGTGACCGCCTACCTGTGGCGCAACCTGCTCGGCCCGACCGGCGCCGTCAACAGCCTCCTCGGTGCGGTCGGCCTGGGTTCCCTGCGGCAGGACTGGCTCGGTGACCCGCAACTGGCCCTGTGGTCGATCGTGGGGGTCATCGTGTGGCAGTTCGGCGGCTATTCCATGGTCATCTTCCTGGCCGGGCTGCAGTCGGTGCCGAAGGAGATCCACGAGGCGGCCGACATCGACGGCGCCGGCCCGATCCGCCGGTTCTGGTCGATCACCCGTCCACTGCTGGCCCCGGCCTTCACCATCAATCTGATGCTGTCGATCATCGGCGGGATCAAGCTCTTCGACCAGGTCTACGCCCTGACCGGCGGGGGCCCAGGCCACGCCACCGACACGCTGTCCACCCTGATCTACAAAGACGCCTTCACCCTCGGCGAGTTCGGATACAGCATCGCTCTCGCGGTCGTCCTCACGATCATCGTTGCCGTGGCGTCGACCGGGCAGTACCTCGTGCTGGCCCGCGGAGAGAGGGCCGCCTCGTGAACCGCTACCGCAAGCGCACCTTCGCGCTCGAGCTGGCCGTGATCGCCGTCGCCCTGGTGGTCGCCTTCCCGGTCTACGTCCTGGTCAACCTGGCCGTGCGGCCGACATCGGACACCTCCTCGCCGATCCGGCCGACGACCTCGCCCACCTTCGACAACTTCACCCAGGCCTGGCAGCAAGGCGGACTGGGCGGCGCGCTGTTCAACAGCATGCTGGTCACCGCCGGCAGCGTGGTCGTCATCCTCGCCGTGTCATCGTTCGCCGCATACCCGCTGGCCCGGTCGACCGCACGCTGGTCACGCGGACTGTTCCTGCTGGTCATGCTCGGACTGATCCTGCCCTTCCAGCTCGCCGCGCTGCCGCTTTATCAGACGATGCGCGACCTCGGCCTGCTGGGCACCCCCTGGGCACTGATCCTGTTCTACTCCGGCCTGCAGGTCCCCTTCACCACCTTCCTCTACACCGGATTCCTGCGCGCCCTGCCCCGCGACTTCGAGGACGCCGCCCTCATCGACGGCTGCACACCGGCACAGGGGTTCCGCCACGTGGTGCTGCCCATGCTCAAGCCGATCACCGTGACCGCGCTCGTCCTCAACGCCGTCGCGGTGTGGAACGACTTCTTCACCCCGCTGCTGTACCTCAGCGGCAGCACCCAGCAAACCCTGCCCGTGGCGATCGCCGGCTTCTTCGGCCAGTACGTCACCGACTGGAACCTCGTCTTCGCCGCCCTGGCGATCAGCATCGTGCCCATCCTGGCCGTCTACTTCGCGCTGCAACGCAGCATCATCAGTGGCTTCGCGGGAGGGCTGAAGGGATGACCGACGCAGTGAACCCGCCGCTCCTGACCCCCTACGCACTGCAGACAGAGCAGCGCACCGAACCCCTCGGGACGGGGGAGCGACACCCGAGGCTGTCCTGGAAGCTCCACAGCCGCCGCCGCGCGGCCGCCCAGAGCGCCTATCGCATCACCGTCGCCGGACGCCCCGCGGACCTGGACAACCCAGCCCGCCTGCTCTGGGACAGCGGCCGTCGCGCATCGTCCGACACCCTGCTCATCGGCTGGGACGGACCCGCCCTGACCTCGGCCTCGCGCTACCACTGGCGCGTCGAGGTCTGGGACGAGACCGGCGCCCGCGGGGACAGCGCGCAGTCCTGGTTCGAAACCGGCCTGCTGCACCCGGACGACTGGACGGCCGTGTGGGTGGGCCGGGACCTGGTCAACCTCCCCCACTTCGACCCGCCCGAGGACGACGACCCCGAAGACTCGGCCCTGCTGTCACCGCCCCTGCAGCTGCGCCGTGCCTTCCAGGCCCCGGGCCGGCCGGTGCGGGCGCGCCTGTACGCCACCGCGCGCGGCGTGTACGAGCCGCGTCTGAACGGTTCCCGCATCGGCGACGCCGAACTGTCCCCGGGCTGGACCGAGTACCACCGCCGGCTGCAGTACCAGACCTACGACGTGACCGACCTGGTCACCGAGGGCCCCAACGTCCTGGCCGCCGTCGTCGCCGACGGCTGGTGGAGCGGATACATCGGCTTCGACCCGCGCCGCGCCGCACAGCACTACGGCGACCGCCCCGCCTTCCTGGCCGAGCTGGTGCTGGACTTCGCCGACGGTTCCCGCCAAGTGGTCGCCACCGGCCCCGAATGGACCGAACAGCCCGGCGCGATCCGCTCCGCCGACCTGCTCATGGGCCAGACCGTCGACACCCGCCGCCACACACCCGGCTGGGACGCACCCGGCCCGGACCCCGCCGGATTCCGCCCGGCCGCCGTCCTCGACACCGACCCCGGACCGCTGGTCGCCGAGCCCGATCACCCCATCCGCGTCACCCGGCACCTGCCGGCAGCCGTCCTCCACCACCGCGGCCCCGGCCGCTACATCGTGGACTTCGGGCAGAACCTGGTCGGCCGCGTCCAGCTGACCATCCGCGACGCCGAGCGAGGGCGGCGGATCGTCCTGCGCCACGCCGAAGTCCTCGACGACGGCGAGCTGTACCTCGACAACCTCCGCCGCGCCCAGGCCACCGATATCTACATCACCGGTGGCACCGGCACCGAGCTGTTCGAGCCGCAGTTCACCTTCCACGGCTTCCGATACGCCGAGATCGACCACTACCCCGGCGAGCTCGCCGCTGCCGACGTGACGGCCCGCGTACTGCACAACGACACACCCTGGACCGGCACCTTCGAGTGCTCCGACCCCACGGTCAACCAGCTGCAGTCCAACATCGCCTGGGGACAGCGGGGCAACTTCCTCGCCGTCCCCACCGACTGCCCGCAACGAGACGAACGCCTCGGCTGGCTCGCCGACGCCCAGATCTTCGCCCCGACCGCGAGCCGCAACGCCGACGTCTGCGCCTTCTTCGCCCGCTGGATGCGCGACGTGCTCGACGGACAGGACGACGACGGCGCCTTCCGGGACGTCGCCCCCGTCATGACGCTCGACCGTGAGGCGGCACCGGCATGGGGCGACGCCGGAGTGATCATCCCCTGGCACCTGTGGCGCACCTACGGCGACCTGCGCGCCCTGGAAGGCTCCTTCGACGCGATGGCCGCGTGGGTGGAACACATCCACCGCCACAACCCCGACCTCCGGTGGCGCCACCGGACCGGGAACTCCTACGGCGACTGGCTGCAGATCGGCGTCACCACCCCACGCGATGTGCTGTCGACCGCCTATTTCGCCCACAGCACCCGGATCGTGGCCGACGCCGCCCAGGTCCTGGGCCGCGCGCAGCAAGCGGCGCACTACCGAAAGCTCCACGCCGCCATCCGCACGGCCTTCGTCGAGTCCTACGTCCACGCCGACGGCAGCATCGAAGGAGGCACCCAGACCGGATACCTGCTGGCCCTGGCATTCGATCTTCTGCCCGAACCCCTCGTCGAAGCCGCCGTCGGCCAGCTGTCCGCCGACATCGAAAAGCGGAACACCACCCTGACCACCGGCTTCGTCGGCACCGCCCTGCTCTGCCCGGTCCTGGCCGACCACGGCCGGGCCGACCTCGCCTACGCCCTGCTGCACCAGGACGAATACCCCTCCTGGGGACACTCGATCCGCCACGGCGCCACCACCATCTGGGAACGCTGGGACGGGTGGACCGACCACGGCGGCTTCCAGTCCGCCGCGATGAACTCCTTCAACCACTACAGCCTGGGCAGCGTCGGCGACTGGCTCTTCGGCCGCGTCGCCGGCATCGACCAGACACCCTCCTCGGTCGCCTACAGCGAACTGCTCCTGCGCCCTCAGCCCGGAGGGCGGCTCACCTGGGCCCGCGCCGAACAGGACACCGCACGCGGACACGTCACCTGCGGATGGGGCCTGGCCGACGGTCTGCTCACGGTGACCTGCACCGTGCCTCCCGGCGCGACCGCGACGCTGCTCATGCCCACGCCCGACCCCGGCAGCGTCCGGGAAGGCGGAGCGCCCGCGGCCGGCCGGCCCGGCGTACTCGCCGTCGAACCCCACCCGGCCGGAGCCGCCGTTCGGCTGGCTTCCGGCCACTACGTCATCAGCGCCGTTGCGCCGGAGCTGACTTCACCGGTCCCTTCGTGATCGCCGCCCCTTCCCCGCGGGAGACACCATGATCAGAACCAGACTGTCCGCCGTGACAGCGGCATTGACGGCTGCCGGCCTGCTGGCAGCCTGCAGCGGCGGCACCAACGCCGCCGGCGGGAACTCCTCCACCACCTTGACCATCGCCTCGCAGGACCAGGGATCAATCGAGCCCGTCGTCAAGGCCTTCGAGAAGGCCAACCCCGGCATCGACGTGCGCCTCACCATCAGCAGCGCCGACCAGTACCAGCAGCAGATCCGCACCAAGCTCGCCTCCGGCACCGGTCCGGACGTGATGTCGGTCTGGCCGGGCAACGGCAACCCCGCGGCCACCTACGTGCTGGCCAAGCCCGGTTACCTCCTCGATCTGTCGGACCGGCCCTGGGCTTCCAAGCTGCCCGACGCGGTCAAGACCGTCTCCCAGTACCAGGGGAAGACCTACAACGGGGTCTTCGGGCTCAACGGCATCGGCGCCGTCTACAACCAGGACGCCCTGGACAAGGCGGGCCTCACCCCGCCCGGCACCTGGACCGAACTCCTGGACTTCTGCAAGGACGCGAACGCCGAGGGAACCCCCGCCTTCGCCCTGGGCATCCAGGACAACTGGGTCACACAGATCGTCCTCTACGCCCTGGCCGCCACCACCGTCTACGGCCCCGACCCCGACTTCGACAAGAAGATGCAGGCGGGCCAGGCCACCTTCGCGGATTCGCCGTGGACCACCGCCATGGCCAAGTACCAGCAGATGGACAAGGCCGGCTGCTTCCAGAAGGACCCGCTGGGCACCAGCTACGAGGCCAGCCAGGAACTCGCCGCCACCGGCAAGACCCTCGGCATCATCCAGGGCAACTGGGTCATCGCCCTGCTCAAGGGCAAGAACCCCGGCGGAAAGTTCCATCTCAAGGCACTGCCGGCCACCGACACCCCCTCGGAGTTCTTCATGCCCGCCGCGGGGGGCACCGGCTACGGAGTCAACGCCAAGGCCAAGAACAGGAACCTCGCGCTGAAGTTCGTCGACTTCGTCATGTCGCCCGAGGGCATGAACCTCTTCGTCAAGACGCAAGGAGGCCTTCCGACCCGGTCGGACACCGGCTTCACCCCCGACCCGTCGCTCACCGAGCTGTCCACGTTCGTCAACGACGACCGCACCGTGCCCTTCATGGACCAGCTCTGGCCCAACCCCAAGGTGCAGCAGACCATGCTCAGCGGCCTGCAGGAGATCTTCAGCGCCCAGTCCACACCGGACAAGATTCTCCAGGCCATGGACGCCGACTACACGTCCGGCTCCTAACACTGACCCCGGCCGGGGCGACGGCTCCGCCCCGGCCGTTCGGGCGCTCATTTCGCACACCTCTTCCAAGGGAGATCACACCCTCATGTTGAAACGATTCATACCTGCTCGTGCAGACTCCTCCCGCGGCCTCAGGCGCTCTCGCCTCGTCGTTGCCGTGGCAGTGCTCGCGACTGTGGGCTCGGTCGGGGTCCAGGCCGAGGCTTCGACGCCCAAGCACCCCGACTGGCAGTCCTACGTCCTGGCCCCGTCCACCCCTCAGGTGAAGCCGGTCGACGTGGAAACCCGGGGCGACGTCACCCACGCCAAGACCCTGGTGAAGGGCGAGGACAAGGGCAAGCCGAAGGCAACGACCCTGACCACGGTCACCGGCGGCGCGCCCGCATCGGTCCTCCTGGACTTCGGCAAGGACATCGCCGGGACCCCCTACTTCGACGTCACCGCCCTCGACGGCAATCCGACCCTGTCGCTTGCCACGGCTGAGGCCCGTCGCTACATCCGCACGCCTGCGTCGACCACCGTGTCCGCCGCCGCGGCGTCAGGCGACACGCAGGTGACCGTCGCATCGACGGCGAACCTCGAGGTCGGCAACAAGATCACCTTCGGTACCGGCACGACCGCGCAGACCCGCACGATCACCGCCTTCGACACCACCGCCAGGACCATCTCCTTCAAGCCCGCCCTGACCGGAGACGTCCCGGCCCCGACTGCGGCGGTCAGCGCCCCGGGCGCGCCCAGCTCGGACGAGTCCCGCGGCCTGGCGGGCGTCGGTGGCATCGACACCCTGCGGCCCACCGCCACGGGCCGGATCTCCGCCGGCTACCACCCCGGCTTCCGTTTCGCCCTGCTCACCCTGACCTCGCCCGGCAGCATCTCCATCTCCGCCGCCAGCGTGGACTTCCAGGGCGTCCGGGCCACCCCCGCCGACTACAAGGGCTGGTTCCTGTCCGACGACGACCAGCTCAACAGGATGTGGTACTCCGGCGCGTACACACTGCAGCTGAACCTGAAGCCCGCCGGGCTCAACGGCCTGGCCGACAAGCGCATCTACGACGGCGCCAAGCGGGACCGCAGCATCTGGACCGGCGACCTCCTGGTCCAGGGACCGACCGCCATCTCCACTCTGGGTGACGAGGGCGCCGGCTACGTCAAGTCCTCGATCGACGTACTGCTCGCCACCCAGCGCGCCGACGGGGCCATCCCCGGCTCGCCGGACTTCCGCAAGGGCAGCAACCCGGCCGGATCGCCGCTGTTCTACTCCAACAACTACTCCGGCTACGGCGCGCGCGCCGCCATCGACTACTACCGGTACACCGGCGACAAGGACTACATCACCAAGATCCTGCCCGCCCTGCGTGCCGAGCTCGCCTACAACGACAAGTCCCTGACCACCAACCACCTCGTGGCCTCCAACGACCGCGACTACTGGCAGGCCAGCCAGACCGGCGAGGTCACCAAGTACAGCATCGACTACTACATCCTGCTCAAGGAGATGGCCTGGCTGGAGCGGCAGGTCGGCTCCGCCGCCATCGCCGGCGAGCACGACACCAAGGCCGACCAGATCAAGGAAGCCGTCAACGCCAAGCTGTGGAACCCCCAGCTGGGCGCCTACGGCCAGAGCATCGACCACCCCGACGTGCTCGTCGAGGACGCCAACGCCCTCGCCCTGCAGTACGGCTTCGTCCCCGCCGACCGGCGCGACAGCGTGCTGAAGGCCCTCAAGACGCTGTGGACCCCGCACGGCGCGATCATGGGCCCGGGCCTGGTCGACCCGACCGGCCACACCATCGAGCCCTTCGGCAACGGCATGGAGACCGCCGGACGCTTCACCGTCGGCGACGCCAACGGCGCCTTCGACCTGATGCGCCGCACCTGGGGACAGATGGTCGACAAGAACGACCCGCTCTACACGGGCGCGTTCTGGGAGTTCAAGAACAACGACGGCGGTGTCAACCGCGCCACCGCCAGCCTCGCCCACGGCTGGGCGGCCTCCCCGACCGTCCAGCTCACCGAGCAGGTCCTCGGCGTCACCCCGGTCAACGCCGGCTACGCCACCTGGAGCATCAAGCCCCACACCGGCAACCTCGAGTGGGCCCAGGGTTCCGTCCCGACCAAGTACGGCGACATCGCGGTGAACTGGCAGTCGAAGGCCAAGGACTCCACGTTCACCCTCCACGCCGGCACGCCGCGCAACACCGCCGGCACGATCGCCGTCCCGGTCAACGGCAGGTCCACCGTCAAGATCAACGGCCGCACCGTGTGCACGGCAGGAAGCTGCAACGCCTACCAGGGCACCATCGCCGACGGCTACGCCCAGCTGACCGTTCCCGGCGGCACGTACGACATCACCGTCAGCCGCGGCTGACGGTGATCGGCCTGGTCTCCGTGCCTCCCCGCGGACGGGGACCAGGCCCCTGCCGGTTCGGCATCCAGCCGGCAGCACGACCTGGCCCACCGCATCACGACAGCCAACTGCCCGCCGGCCCAACGTGGCCGCGGACCCGGCAGCGCGGGGGAGTACTACCCCCTTTTCCTCTCCTGCTCCGCACGACGCGGTGGCCGGAGGCGGCTCCTCACCGAGCAGCGTCGGCCGCCGCACACCACTTGTGACTTGCCTAGATCGACAGGAGTTTCTTGATGTCCGAAGCACCACGTGGTCCGAGTCGCCGACACGTCGTAGGGATCATGGTGGCCGGGGCGGGAGGGCTGGCACTCCCGATCGGGGTCACCAGCCCCGCGGCCGCCACCACCTCCCACACGCACGGCGGCAAAGTGACCGTCGGACACCTCAGCATCGACGGCCGCACCGACGCGCCCCTGGGCGTCGACGATCCCTCTCCCCGTCTGGGCTGGCAGGTCACCAGCGCCCCGGCGAACTGGGCCCAGAAGGCCTACCAGGTACGCGCGGCAGCCACCTCCGCGGACCTGGCCCGCGGACGCTACCTGTGGGACTCCGGCAAGGTCCACTCCGATGCCCAGACCGACATCCCCTGGCGGGGAAAGGCCCTCAGGTCCCGCCAGAGCGTCGTCTGGCAGGTGCGCCTGTGGGACACCCGGGGCGACGTGACGCCGTGGAGCAGCCCCGCCGCATGGGAGATGGGGCTGCTCAAGCGCGCCGATTGGGACCCGGCCCAGTGGATCGAGTACCCCGGCCGGAAGGTCGGTGACCCCCTGCCGATCTTCGCCCGCGCCTTCGACGTGGACAACCGGCACAGCGGCAAGGTCGTCGAGGCGCGGCTGTACCTCGCCGGCGTCGGCCTCCACGAGGCCAGCCTCAACGGACAGGCCGTCACCGACGAGGTCCTCGCACCGGGAAGCTCCAACTACCAGCTGTCCGTCGAATACCGCGCGTACGACGTCACCCCCCTCATCCGCTCCGGAGCGAACACCCTCGGCGTCGAAGTGGGCCACGGTCAGGCCCTGGTCACCCGTTCCGTCACCAACCCGGCCACCGGCCGCACCGCGCCCTACGGCTGGTGGCAAAGCCAGTTCAAGGGCAGCGGCACCCTGGCCGCCCCGGCCGTGCCCGGGGACACCGCGGTCAAGCTGAGCGGCGTGAGCGGCTACCACGTCGGTGGCACGATCAACATCGACACCGGCGACGGCGGCGACCGCCTGGAGCCGCGCACGATCACCGCCATCGGCACGGCCGGCGCGGACGGAACCGGCATCACCTTCACCCCGGCCCTGACCAGGCAGCACGCGGCCGACGCGGCCGTCACCGGCTCGGGGAACTCCCTGGCCGGCACCGACCCCAGCGCCGGGGCCGCCGTCTCCCCCCGGCTGATCGCCCGCCTGGAGCTGGCCAAGGCCGACGGCTCGGTCCAGACGATCGTCACCGACCACTCCTGGAAGACCTCACTCGGCCCGACGACCACCGACAACTGGTACTCCGGGACCGACTACGACGCCCGTCGCGAACAGCCCGGATGGAACGCCCCCGGCGCCGACCTGTCGTCCACGGCCAAGCGCCGCGACGGCAGCGCCGCCGGATGGGCACCCGCCGGTATCGCGCCGCCCCCGAACCTGACGACCGAGCTCGTGTGGCGCGTCGGCGAGCCGGTGAAGGTCGCCGACCGGATCCACCCCGTCAGCATCACCCAGCCGACCCCCGGCGTGTGGGTGTTCGACTTCGGGCAGAACATCGCCGGCTGGCCGGAGCTCGCCGTGGACGGCACCGTCCCGGCAGGCACGACCATCACCTTGAAACCGGCCGAGTCGCTGGCCGCGGACGGCACCGTCAACCAGGCCTCCATCATGGGCGGCGGCAGCAGCCGCGGCACCAACGTGTTCGCCACTTACACCACCCGCGGCAACGGGCACGGCGAAACGTGGCACCCCCGCTTCAACTACTTCGGGATGCAGTGGGTCCAGGTGACCGGCCTGCCCGAGGGCTACACACCCACCGCCTCGACCATCACCGGCCTGCAGCTCCACGCGGCCACCCCCACCGCCGGCACCGTCACGACCTCCAACGACCGCATCAACCGCATCCACCGCATGTCGCGGTACTCGATCATGAGCAACATGATGTCCACCTTCACCGACTGCCCCGGACGGGAGAAACTGGCCTACCCCGCGGACTACCTCCAGCCCTTCGGCTCCCTGCACCGCAACTTCGGCTACAACGCCTACCTGCGCACCATGGAGCGCCACCTGGCCGAGGGCCAGTCCAAGGCGGGCGACAACATCGGCAACGTCGCCCTCAAGGCACCCGTGTACGACTGGGGATACACCGGCAGGTTCGGCGACGAGATCAACTGGGGCAACGGGATCGTCCTGGTGCCGTGGTTCCTCTACGAGGTCTACGGCGACACCCAGACCATGGCGCGGTACTACCCGCAGATGCAGGCGTTCATGAACTACATCAGGACCCAGAAGGTGGGCACGGGCGCCGACGCCTACATCGTGGACGCCGCTCTGGCGGACTGGATCGCCGCCGAGAACACCTCGGGCCGCATCACCGGAACGTGGGGCTACCACCAGATCGCCGACCGCATGGCGAAGATGGCCGACCTCCTCGGCCGTCACGCCGACGCCCTCGACTACCGGAGCCTCGCCTCCAACATCAAGACCGCCTTCAACGACGCCTTCTACAACACGACCCTCGGCCGCTACACCAGCCAGGGCAACGCGGGCACCACCGGTGCCACCCAGGCCGCCCAGGCCCTCGCCCTCGACGAAGGCCTGGTCCCCGAGGGCGAACGCCAGCGAGTGCTGGACGCGCTGGTCGAACTCGTCTATGCCTTCCAGCCGTTCGGCGGCGGACCGCACTTCAGCGGCGGCACCATCGGCCTCGCCCCGATCGTCCGGGCCCTGATGGACGGGGGCCGCGACGATGTCCTGTGGGACGCGCTGCAGGAGGACACCCGGCCGAGCTACGGGTTCTTCTTGGCCCCGACCACCGCGAACCCGCAGGGGCTCACCACCCATCCCGAACAGTGGGACATGGGCAACTCCAAGAACCACATGATCCTCCTGCAGATAGAGGAGTGGTTCCACAGCGGCCTTGCGGGCATCCGCCAGGCCCGCGGTACCGCCGGGTACCGGTACCTGGTGATCGACCCCCGCATCGTCGGAGACCTCACCCACGTCCAAGGCAGCTATGAGACGCCCCAGGGACAGGTGGCATCCGAGTGGTCCCTCAAGAAGGGCACCTTCCGGCTGAAGGTCGACGTGCCTGCGAACACCACGGCCGAGGTCCGGGTTCCCAAGGGCGGCCGCACACCGCACGAGGTCGCGAAGGGCGCAACCTTCCGGCGCATCGAGGGTGACCGGGCGGTCTACCACGTGCCCTCGGGAACCTACGTCTTCGTCGCCCGGGACGTACACGCGGGGCAGTAGCTTCCCGGCACCTCGACGAAGCCCGACCAACGCCATCGCACGAGGCTCGCCGCCCGTCAGCGGGCGGCGAGCCTCGCACCCCACGCGGCAGGGCGCCGCCCTGAACCCCGGGAGAATCGGCTGAACCAGCCGACCATCCGTGATGTGGCCGCTGCAGCCGGCGTGTCCGCCTCCACGGTCTCGAACTACTTCCACTACCCGCACAAACTCACCAGCGCCACCCAGGCACGCGTTCAACAGGCGGTGGAAGCCCTCGGCTTCGTCCCCAACGACGCAGCCCGCATGCTCCGCACGGGAACGAACCCCGTGATCGGGTACATCACAGCCGAACCCGTCGGCGCGGGGGCATCCGGGGCTGCTCACGCCATCGAGCAGCGGATCGCGAAGGAGAACATGCACCTCCTCATGGCTCATGGAAGCTCCGAGGAGCGCGAACGGTCCTACCTACGCCTGTTCGAGCAGCAACGAGTGGCCGGCATCATCATCGCGCCCATCGGAGACGTCGAATCCGAACTCGCCAGGATCCGCACCCACGGCATTCCCAGTGTCGTCATCACACAGCAGGCGACATCGACCGCCCAGGCGTCCGTCTCCACGGATCATGCCCTCGGAGGCCGCATCGCCGTGCAGCACCTCATCGGCCAGGGCAGAAGACGACTTGGCTTCGTCACGGACGACCTCGACGACCGGCAGGTCCAAGACCAACTCCGCGGTGCCCTAGAGGCTCTCGGCTCCGCGCCCGGCGTCGCCCTGGAGGTCGTTCGCGCAACCAACGGGACCCTGAACGCGGGAGTCGCCTGCGCCGAGGCCATCGCCCAAAGGCCACACGAGGAACGGCCGGATGGCCTCTTCTGCGTCAACGGCATTCTGGCGATCGGTGTGGCCCAGGTCTTTGCCGCCGGGCCCAGCACGCGAGAGCTTCTGGACGTCGCCATCGTCGGCTACGACGCCACGGCGTTGGCGCCCCTGGCTGCGGCACCTTTCACGGCCGTACGGGTTCCCCACCGGGAGATGGGCGTAGCGGCAGTGAACCTGCTCTTCGACCAGATCTCCCAGTCCCACCAGGGGGGAACCACGTCTGGCGCTCTCACCTGCCCTCACGTACAACTCGCCCCGGAGATCGTGTCGCTGGTATCCACTGGTTAGCCCCACTGCGCTGACCCACAGGGGCAGCCCTCACGCCGAGGGCGCGTTCATGCGCGGGGAATCCCGAGGCGTTGCAACCATGCTTCGATGTCGGAATCGGCGCGTTCGACTTGTTCGCCGCGGACCGCGAGGCCCTCTGCGATGGTGGCGCCGGGGCAGGAGGCGGCGTAGTCGCGGTCGGTCGTTCCCAGGCCGCTCATGGCGTAGGTGGTGACCGGGTGGACGGTCTTGCCGCGCCAAACGAGGGCTTCGGTGAACGTCGTCATGATCATCGGTGCTCTGACGTTCCAGATGGGACTGCCCAGCAGGATCGTGTCGTAGCCGTTGAGAGCGGGCAGGCGGCCGGCGATGGCCGGCCGGGCGTCGGTGTCCTGTTCGCGGACGTTGCGCCGGACGGTCGCGTCGTAGTCGTTCGGGTAGGGGTCGGCGGCCTGGATGCGGTAGGTGTCGCAGGTGATGCGGCTGCTGATCTTCCTCGCCAGGACCTCGGTGTTGCCCACCTTCAAGTCGGTGCGGCGGCCGTAGTAGTAGTTCTCGCCCGGCCGGGAGAAGTAGACCAGCAGGACTCGCCTTCCGCTGCCTCCGGTCGCAGCAGCCGACTGGGAGGGCGCGGAGGTTTCCGGCTGTGGTGAGGAAGGGGAGCAGCCCGTCAGATGGCTCCCGGTCACAGCGGCGGCTCCTGTGAGCAGTGCCCGGCGCAGGACGGTGCGCCGGCTCGGCATGGCAGTGCGGTGCTGTGGCGTGATCACGGTGGACGGCTCCCGGTGAACCGACGGGAAGGGCGGTGCCAGGGGATGCCCCGAGCCTGCGTCGGGACTCGCGATTGGCGGTAGCTGAGGTTCCGGCAGGGGGCCGCTGCCGCGACCCCTGCCGGTCAGCCGTCCAGGCGGCGCTTGCTGAGCCAGGCGACCATCTCGGGGTCGTGGTGGTCGAAGAACAGCGTCGTTCCGGTGTCGAGGGCGGCGATCGCGGCCATCTGGTCGTCGGCGAGCTCGAAGTCGAAGACGTCGATGTTCTGCGCCATCCGGTCGGGGTTGACCGACTTCGGGATGGTGACGATGCCGCGCTGGATCAGCCAGCGCAGTACGACCTGCGCCACGGACTTGCCGTGCGCCGCGCCGATCTCGCTGAGGAGGGGCTGGGCGAACAGGTCGTTCCTGCCCTCGGCGAATCCGCCCCACGACTGGTGCTGGACGCCGTGCTCGCGCATCAGGTCGTGGTCGGCGGTGCGCTGGAAGAACGGGTGCGTCTCGATCTGGTTGACCGCGGGCGGGACCTCGTTGTTGAAGGTGAGATCCAGGAGTCGGTCAGGGTAGAAGTTGGCCACGCCGATCGCCCTGGCCAGGCCTTCCCGGTTGGCGGCCTCCATCGCACGCCACTGGCCGTAGACGTCGCCGTAGGGCTGGTGCATCAGGTACAGGTCGAGGTGGTCCAGGCCCAGTTTCTTCAGGGACGTCTCGATGGCGCGCCGGGTGTTGTTGTCCTGGGCGGGGGCGTCCTGGACCCACAGCTTGGTGGTGACGAACAGCTCCTCGCGCGCGATGTCACTGGCCTTGATGGCGCGGCCGACGGCCTCCTCGTTGCCGTAGGCGGCCGCGGTGTCGAGGAGCCGGTAGCCGGCGGCGAGGGCGTCGGAGACGGCCTGCTCGGTCTGCTCCGGCGGGATCTGGTAGACGCCGAAGCCGAGGATCGGCATCTGCACGCCGTTGTTGAGGGTGACGGTCTGCACGGGATCTTCCTTGTCGCTCGGAAGCCACAGCGGGCTGATGGATGGACGGACGGTCAGAGGGCGATGAGGGCCTTCAGCACGCGGCGGTCGGCCATCGCCTGGTAGGCCTGCGGGACCTGGTCCAGGGAGAAGTCCTGGTCGAAAACGCGGCCGGGGGTGATGGTGCCGTCCAGGACATCGGGCAGGAGCTGCTCGATGTAGGCGCGGGCATGGCTGGCGCCGCCGGTCAGGGTGATGTTCCGCATGATCATCGACGGGCCGACGGGGCCGTCCTCGTACTGCGGGACGCCCAGGCGGCTGATGGTGCCGCCGTCGTCGACGGCCGCCAGGGCGGTCTCCAGGGTCTGGCGGGTGCCGACCGCCTCGATGACCTTGCCGACTCCGTCGCCGCCGGTCAGCTCCCGCACCCGGGCGGCGCCTTCCTCGCTGCGTTCGGCGACGACGTCGGTGGCCCCGAACTCGCGCCCAAGGTCGGTGCGGGCGGTGTGCCGGCCCATGAGGATGATCTGCTCGGCACCGAGGCGCTTGGCGGCGATCACCGCACAGAGCCCGACCGCGCCGTCGCCGATGACCAGCACCGAGTCGCCGCGGCGCACACCGGCGGTGACGGCGCCGTGGTGACCGGTGCCCATCACGTCGGAGAGCGTGAGCAGCGAGCGCAGCAGAGCGGAGTCGGCGTCGACGGGCAGTTTGACCAGGGTGCCGGAGGCCTGCGGGACGCGCACCGCATCGCCCTGACCGCCGTCCACGCCGTCGAAGCCGTACCGGCCGCCGTTGCGGCAGGACATGTGCAGGCCCCGGGCGCAGTAGTCGCAGGTGTTGTCGCAGTACGTGAACGGTGCCACGACCAGGTCGCCCGCCTGGAGTCCCGGCACCTCGGAGCCGGTCTCCTCGACGACACCGAGGAACTCGTGCCCCATCGGCCGGCCGGTCCCGGCGGCAGGCATCGACGCGTACGGCCACAGGTCGCTGCCGCACACGCAGGACAGGACGACACGGACGACGGCATCGGTGGGCTGCTGGATCTTCGGGTCGGGACGGTCCTCGATCCGGACGTCGCCGGCTCCGTACATCACTGCTGCGCGCATGAAAGCTGCTCCTGCCTGGAAAAGTGTGTTGCGGTGGGAGATCCCTGCCGGGCGTTCCCGGCCGGGGGCGGTGCCCGGCGGATCAGCGCTCGAGCAACTGCGCCTGGGCCTCGGTGTGGGTCTCGCCGGCGGCGACCGGCAGACTGCTGAGCTTGGCGATCTGCCCGGCGGTCAGGGTGAGGCCGTCGGCCGCGGTGTTCTCCTCGACCCGGGTCACGCGCTTGGTGCCGGGGATGGGCGCGATGTCGTCGCCCTGCGCGAGCAGCCAGGCCAGCGCGACCTGGGCGGGTGTGGCGCCGACCTCGGCGGCGACGGCCTGGACCTCGTCGGCGATCGCCAGGTTGCGCTGGAAGTTCTCTCCGGTGAAGCGCGGGTTGCCGCGCCGGAAGTCGTCTTCGTCGAACTGGTGGGTGGAGCGGATCGTGCCGGTGAGGAAGCCGCGCCCGAGCGGCGAGAACGGCACCAGGCCGATGTTCAGCTCGCGCAGTACCGGCAGCACCCGCTCCTCGACGCTCCGGGTCCACAGGGAGTATTCCGACTGCACCGCGGTGACGGGATGGACGGCATCGGCACGGCGGATGGTGTCCGGACCGGCCTCGGACAGGCCGAGGAACCGGACCTTGCCCTCGGCGACCAGTTCGCCCACCGCGCCGGCCGTCTCCTCGATCGGGACGCTCGGGTCGACACGGTGCTGGTAGTACAGGTCGATGTGGTCGGTGCCCAGCCGCTTGAGCGAGCCCTCGACGGCCGTGCGGATGTTGGCGGGGCTGCTGTCCGGATTCCACGCCCCCTCGCCCGCGTGTGACACGAGGCCGAACTTCGTCGCCAGCACCACCTGCTCACGGCGGCCCTTCAGCGCCCGCCCGAGGAGCTCCTCGTTGGTGTAGGGGCCGTAGATCTCGGCGGTGTCGATCAGCGTGACGCCCAGCTCCAGCGCCCGGTGCACGGTCCGCACCGACTCCGCCTCATCGGTGCCGGAACCGGTGTAACCGTGCGACATGCCCATCGCACCCAGTCCGATCCGGGAAACCTCCAGGTCACGCAGCTTGAGGTACCGCATCCGCTCTCTCCGCTCTCCGTCGTCTTACGCGCTGTGCCCACCCCGCCCGCAGACCACCTCGTGATCGTTCAACCCGACGTGGTGAGGCCTGTGGACGCAGCTCGTCGTGTCTTCACCCTCGTGCTTTTCCGCGGCCGCAGGCAGGGCGAGCCGTTCGGGGGTAATGACAGGGCCCCCCACCCCGCGGCCACCCGGTGTGACACTGGTGCCATGGCATCCGAGCACTCCACCGGCGGTAGTGAAGGCGCGGAGCTGGGCCGTTTCCTGCGCGCACGCCGCACCCAGACCAGCCCCCAGCAGGCCGGTCTCACCGTCGGTCCGGGGCTGCGCCGCACCCCGGGGCTGCGCCGCGAGGAGCTGGCCACGCTCGCCGGGATCAGCATCGACTACTACGTGCGCCTCGAGCGGGGCAAGGAGACCCGCCCCAGCCCGTCCGTGCTCGACGCGCTCGCCCGCGCGCTCCGCCTGGACGACCAGGAACACCAGCACCTGCGCGATCTGGCCGCGCGGGCCGCCCGCTACGCGCCCGAGACACCACCCGCACCGAGCCGCACCGTGCGCCCGCACCTGAAGCTGGTGCTGGAATCGCTGCGCCCCAACCCCGCCTACGTCATCAGCCGCAGCATGGACATGCTGGCGTGGAACCCCGGCGGCCTCGCCCTGTACGCAGGCTTGGAGGACTGGCCGGCCAAGCACCGCAACCTCGCCCGCTACCTCTTCCTCCACCCGGCCGCCGGCACCCTGTTCCCCGACTGGGACCGCCAGATCACCGCCTGCGTCGCACGGCTGCGCGCCGTCGCCGGCACCGCCCCCGACGCCCCCGACCTGACCAACCTGGTCGGCGAACTCCTCCTCAAAAGCCCCGACTTCGCCCGGCTCTGGGAACGCTACGAGGTCACCGGCCGCAAGCCCGCGCAGAAGACCTTCCACCACCCCCGCGTCGGAACCGTCACCCTCACCTCCCAGTCCATGCAACTGGAGGGCACCCCCGGTCAGCGCATCGGCGTCTACACCGCCGAACCCGGCACCCCCGACCACGACGCCCTGCTCCTGCTCGACATGACCGCGGCCCAGCCGGCGCAGCAACCAGCCGGGGCGGACGCGGAGCAGCCCCGCCGGTAGCCCTGAACCGGAGCGCCGGGCTCGCTACCCAGGCCGTGATGACGCCTCAAGTGCGCGGAGTTTGCGTCAGCTCGCGGGAAGAAGGCGACCGCCGTGCTGCGCGGCGAGGCGGATGGGGGCGTTGGGAGCGCCGTAGCCGCGGTAGGCGTCGCGTTGGACGATCTCGAAGAAGACGCGTCCCACCGTTTCGGTGTAGCAGTGCAGGAAGGTGCCGTGTGCGTCGCGGTCGTAGAGGATGCCCAGTTCGCGGTAGGCCGCCAGTTCGTCGGGGGAGAGGCCGAAGCGGGCCGCGAGGTCGTCGTAGTAGTTCGCCGGCACGGCCAGGAGGCGGCCGCCCGCAGCGCGGATGTGGTGGGCCGTGGCGAGCAGGTCGTCCGTGCCGAGCGCGATGTGCTGGGCATGGGCGGTGCGGTCGTCGGCGGGGGTGGGTCCGACGCTGAGCACGATGCGGACGGTGCCGTCCGTGGTGGTGACGGCGCGGCTGCGGAGCAGGCCGTAGGGGTCGGCGACGTCGATGCTTTCCTGTGGGTGGAGGCCGAGGACGCCGCGGTGGAAGAGCGCGGCCTCGTCGAAGCGGTGCCACGGCTGCGTGAGCGCGAGGTGGTCGATGCGCTGGATGCCTGTGCCCTTGTCCTCGACTGCGTGGAGCGGGGGGAAGTCCGCGAGCCAGCCGTCGGTGCCGGCGGGGTCAGTGGCCGCGAAGAACAGCTCGGTGCCGTCGGGCGCGGCCACCGCGTCGAGAGGTGCGTCCTCGGGGGCGCGGCGGCGCGGCAGGACGGGGGCGAGCATGGCCTCGGCACGCTGGGCGGCGCGGGCGGGGTCGGGAGTCTCCAGGCCGATGGCGGCGAGGGTGAGGCTCTGGCCCTCCCGGTCTGCCGCGGAGGCGGTGTTGAGCAGGATACGGGCCTCGCCCTGCTGCCACAGTTCGACGGGTTTGCCGCGGTGCCGTGCGGTACGGGTGAAGCCGAGCGCGCCCAGCAGCGCGGCGACCGGTTCCGTGTCGGGGGTGACGAGTTCGGCGAAGGCGACGCCGGTGGGGGCTGGGGGTGCGGGCGGGGAGGCGGTGCCGACGGTCTCCTGCAGCAGTCGCAGTGAGCGCTGGGCGTCGACGGCGGTGCGGCCCGCGTCGGCCTGGCGGAAGACGTCGTTGAAGACCTCCAGGGAGAGCGGGCCCTGGTACCCGGCGCGCAGGACGTGCCCGACCAGGCCGGGGATGTCGAAGCCGCCCTGGCCGGGGAAGCACCGGTAGTGGCGACTCCACTGGAGAGCGTCCATGGCCATGAGCGGGGCGTCGGCGAGCTGGAGGAAGAAGATCTTCTCGCCGGGGATGTCCTCGATGCCTTTGGGGTTCGAGCCCCGGGCCAGGATGTGGAAGCTGTCCAGGCACACGCCGAGCGCGGGGTGATCGGCGGCCTCGACGATGCGCCAGGCGTGGTCGTAGGTGTTGACGTGGCGTCCCCACGCCAGGGCTTCGTAGGCGACCTTGACGCCGTGCTCCTGCGCCAGCTCCGCGAGCCTGCGCAACTGGGCGGCGGCGAGCGCGTCGTCGTCCGCGGCGAGCGGGGAGACGCTGGAGCAGACCAGGATCGTGTCGGTGCCGAGCTCCCGCATGAGCCGGAACTTGTGCCCGGCGCGGCGCAGGTTCCGGGTGAAGGTGTCCTCGGGCACCGCCTCGATGTCGCGCATGGGCTGGTAGAGGTCGATGGACAGGCCCAGGTCGGCGGCGCGGGACCGGATTTCCCCGGGGGAGAGAGGGGAGGCGAGCAGGTCGTTCTCGAAGATCTCCACACCCTGGAATCCGGCGCGGGCGGCCGCGCTGAGCTTCTCGGTGAGGGGGCCGCTGAGCGAGACGGTGGCGATGGACGTGCGCATGGGGCTTCTCCTGGGTGCCTGTCGTGTCCCGGCTCTCTCAGTTCCTGGCGTCTGCCGTGCCGGCTGTCAGTTCCGTGATGTCCGCGAGCATCCGGGCGCTGTCGGGCTCGCGGCCGGTGAAGAGCCGGAAGGCGTCCGCGGCCTGGAAGACCGCCATGCCGCCTCCGTCGAGCGTGAGGCAGCCCAGCGCGCGGGCGGTGCGCAGCAGTTCCGTCTCCAACGGCCGGTAGACCACCTCGGCGACCCACAGTGCCGGGCGCAGCAGCCGGGCCGGCAGCGGCAGGCCGGGGTGGGCGGCCATGCCGGTGGGGGTGGCGTGCACCAGGCCGTCGGCGCCGGGCATGAGTGCGGGCAGCGCGGCGGGCGCGGCGGCGACCGCACGGCCGGGGCCGAAGTGCCGGTTGAGGGAGGCGGCGAGATCCGCCGCGCGGTCGGCGAGCGCGTCCACGACGGTGAGGCGTTCGGTGCCGAGGGTGAGCAGGGCATGGGCGACGGCGGCGCCGGCTCCGCCCGCGCCGAGCTGCACGACGCGTTCCATGGCGGCGTCGGGCAGGCCGCGCGCGAAGGAGGCGGCAAAGCCGGTCACATCGGTGTTGTGGCCGGTGGTACGGCCGTTCTCGAAGACCACGGTGTTCACCGCGCCGAGCGCCTCGGCCTGTGGGGACACCGCGTCGAGGTGGTCGACGACCAGCTGCTTGCAGGGGTGGGTGATGTTCAGCCCGTCGTATCCCGTGTCACGGGCGGCGCGCACGATGCCGCCCACGGCCGCGGGCCGGATCCCCAGCGTGTCCAGGTCGAGCAGCCGGTAGAGGTAGCGCAGGCCCTGGCGGTCCGCCTCGCGCTGGTGCAGCGCGGGGCTGAGGGAGGGGCCGATGCCGGAGCCGATCAGGCCGACGAGATACGAGTCCTGGGGCACCTTGGCTCCTCCGCGTAATGTACGAACTGGTTCGTTACTCATATCAGGACGTGGCGCAGCAGGGAAGACCGAGGGGTGGGGCTGCCCCTCTACAATCGCGAACACAAGACCGAGCGAAGGAAGCGGATGGCCACTGCCGAACAGCCGGCGCGGACGGGCGGGCGCACGCGCGACGCCGCCCGCACCCAGGCCGAGATCCTCGACGTGGCCACCGAGGAGTTCGCCCGCGCCGGTTACGCCGGCGCCCGGGTCGACGAGATCGCCGCCCGCACCCGCACCACCAAGCGGATGATCTACTACTACTTCGGCGGCAAGGAGCAGCTGTTCACCGCCGTGCTGGAGCGCGCGTACTCCGTGATCCGGCAGGCCGAGCAGGACCTCGACGTGGACCACCTCGACCCGGTGGCCGCCATCCGCAGGCTCGCCGAACTCACCTTCGACCACCACGAGGCGCACCCGGACTTCATCCGGCTGGTCAGCATCGAGAACATCCACGAGGCCGAGCACATGGCCGCCTCGGAGCAGCTCAGCGCCCTCAGTTCGCCCGCCATCGACGTGCTCCGCCGGATCCTGGCGGCCGGCCGCAGGTCCGGTGTGTTCACGGCCGACATCGACGCCGTCGACCTGCACGCGATGATCAGCTCCTTCTGCTTCTTCCGGGTCGCCAACCGGCACACCTTCGGCGCCCTGTTCGACCGCGACCTGGTCGCCGCCGACCGCCGGGAGCACTACCGGACGATGCTCGGCGACATGGTGGTCGCCTATCTGACGGCGGAGCACCCGGCCGGCTGATCGTCCCTGCGCGACCCCTTGACACCCGGGAGAGGCTGCCCCACCATCCGTAGCCACCCGCTATTAACTATCCAGTGGGTTAATTAGCCGGGGTCTTCGTCCGCGCCCCGGCTGGTCCCTCCCGAAGGAGCCCCGCCGTGACCGTCCCCGCAGCCCATCAGGGCCAGCCGCGCAAGGCCGCACTCGCGGCCTGGATCGGCAGCGCGCTGGAGTACTACGACTTCTTCATCTACGGCAGCGCCGCCGCGCTGATCTTCCCGAAGGTCTTCTTCGACGAGTCCGACCCGGCCACCGCGACCCTGCTCTCGCTCGCCACGTTCGGAGTCGCCTACGCCGCCCGCCCCTTCGGCGCGCTCTTCCTCGGCCACTTCGGGGACCGCCTCGGACGCAAGCGGATCATGCTCTTCACGCTGCTGCTGATGGGCCTGTCGACGTTCCTCATCGGCTGCCTGCCCACCCGCGCGCAGATCGGCGGCGCGGCCCCGGTGCTCCTCGTCCTGCTCCGCGTCCTGCAGGGGATCTCCGCCGCCGGGGAGCAGGCCAGCGCCAACTCGATGACGCTGGAACACGCACCGCCGCGCCGCCGCGGCTACTTCACCAGCTTCACCCTCAACGGCACCCAGGCCGGGCAGCTCCTCGCCACCCTCGTCTTCATCGCCGTCGCCTCCCTGCCCGAGGACCAACTCCTCACCTGGGGCTGGCGGATACCGTTCTGGCTGAGCGTCGCGGTCGCCGTCGTCGGCTGGTTCATCCGCCGCGACGTTGAGGAGACCCCCGCCTTCGTGCAGCAGGCCGCGGCGGCCGAGGGCGTCGCCAGGCTGCCGCTGCTCGTCCTGCTCCGCGACCACTGGGCGGACGTCCTGCGGGTGATCGCCGGTGCCCTCGTCGCCTCCGTGAGCACCATCTTCACCGTGTGGGCGCTGGCCTACGCGACCGGTGACGCGGTGGGCCTGGACCGCTCCGACATGCTGTGGGTCGGAGCCCTGGCCAACCTCGTCGCCCTCGGCGCCATCCCGCTGTGGGCCCACCTCTCCGACCGCGTGGGCCGGCGTCCCGTCTACCTGGCCGGCGCGGCCGGCAGCGCCGTGATGATGGGCGCCTACCTGTGGGCCATCTCCACCGGCTCGTACCCGCTGGTCCTGCTCTTCGGCGTGCTCGCCTTCGGCGTCGTCTACAGCGCCGCCAACGGCGTGTGGCCGTCCTTCTACGGCGAGATGTTCCCCACCCGCGTCCGCCTGTCGGGCATGGCGATCGGCACCCAGATCGGCTTCGCCATCGCCGGGTTCGCGGTCACCTTCGCCGCGCAGATCGCCGGCCCCGACGGCGACGACTGGGGCGCGGTCGCCCTGTTCACCGCCGCCCTCTGCGTGCCCCCGGTACTTGCCGCGCTCACCGCCCGCGAGACCCACAAGGTGCCCACCGAACGGCTCGGCCTCCACGACACCCACCCCGTATCCAGCCGGATGACGGTCGAGGTCTGACCCGCCTGCCGTCCACACCGAGGCAGGCGGAGCAAGCGTGCGGCCGGGACGAATCCGTCCCGGCCGCACGTGGTGTTGTCCGTGTCAGTGTGTGGTGGCCCTCCTTGTTGATGACGCGCCGGGGACTGCTACCGGCTCAGCGAGGCGGTGAAGGTGTAGGTGCCGGATCCGACCGTGTAGACGACCGCGTCGCCCTGCGTGCCGGTGAGCTTGACGCCGGGGGCCTTGGCGGCGGCGTAGGTCTTGCCGCTGCCGCTCTCCTGGACCGCTGCCGGATTGGTGACCGGGACGTACACCTTCGCGGTGGTGTTGGCGGGGATGGTGACCTTCAGGGTGATCCGCGAGGAGCTCTGGGACCACGACGAGGCGATCTTGCCGTTGACGGACTCGTAGGTGGCCGAGGCGCTGTCGATGCCCTGGCCGGGTGCGACCAGCGGCTTGATGGCGATCTCCTTGTAACCGGGTGCGGTGGCCTGGATACCGGCGAGGTCCTCGAACATCCACCGGCCGATGGAGCCGAACATCTCATGGTTGCGGGTACGGCTGGTGGACTCCCAGTACTCGCCGAGCCCGGTCCAGCCCAGCGACTGCCGGTAGCCGTAGCTGGGGTACGTGGTCTGGGTGGCGATGTTCGGCTCGGGCTCCCGTGCTTGTGCACCGTGGGTACGGGAGGGAGCCCAGCCCGCCTGCCCTCCACACGGAGGGCAGGCACGTCTCAGCCCGTGCACACCCTGGAACTCCCCGAACAGGCGTCCCCGGTGTGGAGCCGGGTCGTGGGCGCGAGGGAGCCGGCGACGTCCGGCCGACCTTATCGGCCGGACGTTTTGCGCTGAGTGTTGACCGGCCAAGACATCCGATGTTCACTTCCTTTGACGCGGCCATGCCGATGTCGTGCTGTACCCGCACGCCGTACCTCCGCTTGTCGTAGGCGCTTCGAAGGCGAGCAGTCATCGTGCGTCTGGCTTTGGGCATTCGGTTACATGTCCTGCTCGGCGCGCCGCTTCTTTGTGCTCTCGTACGGCACGGGGAAGCGAGTGCGCCGAAGAAGCAGTCCGACCAAGTCATCCGATCAATCGAGTTCCGCGTCGACCGGTCGCACTCCAGCCCCGCGCCGCCTGGCACCGGTCGTCGCCCCCATGACCAGCAGGGAGGGCATTCGATGAGACTGCGCAGACTCGTGCGAGCCGCGCTCGCAGCCGTCTGCATCATGACCGCGACCGCCGTCGGCCTCTCGGCCCCGGCCGTGGCGGCACCGACGGACGCCGCGTTCGACTCCGCCACCGGAGCCCTGAACGTGGATCGCGCCGCCTACCTGTCCAAGCACGACCTCGTCTACAACCGGCCCACCACCAACCCGCTGCACGGGTTAACCGTCGGCAACGGCCGTACGGGTGCGATGGCCTGGCAGAGCAACGGGCTGACCATGCAGGTGTCCGGTGTGGACACCTCGCAGCAGACGGCGTTCGGCGCGGGACTGCTCAACCTGTCCACGACCCCGGCGCTCGAGAGCGGCTACAGCACCTATCAGCAACGCCTGTCGCTCTACGACGGCACCCTGACCACCACGTACGACGCCAACCGCACCGTGACGGTGATGGGCGTACCCAATTCCGAGGTCATGGGCGTGCACGTCGAGGACTCGCGCTCCGGGGTCTCCGCGGTCAACCTCGACCTGAGCCTGTGGGACACCTCCCAGCTGGGCAACAGCGGTGACGTGCCCGACCTCAACACCTGGAAGACGGTCTCGACGTACGCCGACTCCGCGGGCGCCGGACTCAGCCGCGGCCAGTCCGACGCGCAGAACTTCGGCTACACCCTGGCGGCCAGCGTGGAGGGAGCGGCCTACAACGCACGGGTCGTCGACGGCCGGACCGTCCGGCTCTCTATCACCCCATCACGCAGCTACACCGTCTGGTTCACCGCGAGCAGCCGCCTCAACGCGCCCTCCCACGATTCGGCGACCGAGGCGAAGCGCGCGCTGGCATCGGCCAAGAGCCGAGGATACAGCGCGACGCTCGGCGACTTCCGGTCCTGGTGGCACGACTTCTGGGGCAAGTCGTTCGTGCAGTACTCGGGGCTGTCCGGGGACGCGGACTACCTGGAGAACGTCTACTACCTGAGCACGTACATGATCGCCGCCGGTGGGTACGGCACCAATCCGTTCCACTTCATCAACGGCGTGTTCCGGGCCACCGGTGACCAGACCAAGTGGAGCAACGCCTACTGGTTCTGGAACCAGCGCGACGTCTACAACTCCTTCCTCGCCTCCAACCACGTCGACCTGCTGGCCGGCTTCAACCGCCTCTACAGCCGCAACGCGACTGCGCTGAAGGCGTACACCCGGACCCGCTACAACGTCGACGGGCTGTGGGTGCCGGAGACCATGGGCTGGGACGGCAACGCCCGGGGCACCGTCAACAGCGACTTCACGAAGAACATCTGGTCGACGGGCACCGAGGCCGCGTACAACATGTATCTCCAGTACGCGTACACCAACGACACCGCCTACCTGCGGAACACCGCCTATCCCTTCATGCGGGACGTGGTGAAGTTCTACGCCGCGAAGCTGTCCTACGACTCCGCCTCCGGCACGTACTACGTGGCGAGTTCGCACGCGCACGAGACGTACTGGAACGTACCGAACGCGATCACCGACCTCGCGGCGGTGCGCACCCTGTTCCCCCTCGCGATCCGCGCGTCCCAGTCGCTGAGCCTGGACGCCGACCTGCGGCCGCAGTGGCAGCGGATCGTGGACAACCTGATCGCCTACCCGTCCACCGCGGACGTCTACCTGCCGCACACCCCACCGCTCGCGCAGACCCGCAACGGGGAGAACGTCGCGGCCGAGATCATCTGGCCCTACGACCGGACCGGCATCGGCTACCCGGACCAGCAGAAGGCCGTGAACACCTTCAACGCACGTCCCTTCCCGTACGGCAACGTCTGGGCCAACGACGCCGTGCAGGCGGCCCGGTTGGGGCTGGGCGACCAGGCGTACCAGGGCATGAAGACGATGCTCCGCAAGTACCAGACCTATCCCAACGGCATGACCGACAACACCAACGGCGTCTTCGAATACCTCGGGGTGCACCTCGCGGCCCTCAACGAGTCGCTGCTCCAGTCCTACAACGACAAGATCCGGGTCTTCCCCGCGGCGCCGAGCGACTCCTCGTTCACGGGACGATTCACCCTGCTGGCCAAGGGCGGCTTCACGGTCAGTTCGGAGCGTGAGGCGGGCGAGGTGAAGTACATCGGCATCAAGAGCCTGTACGGCAACGCCACGCGCATCGTGAACCCGTGGGGGAGTCAGCAGGTCAGGGTCCGCGACGTCTCCGGCGGCACGACCGTACTCACCACCAGCGCCGCCGAGTTCGACCTCCCCACGGTCGCCGGAAGGGTGTACGTGGTGGAGCGCACCGCCAAGCCGCTGTCCTCCTACTCCCCCGTACGCCTCACCGGATCCGCGAACCAGGGAGAGAAGGCCCTGAGCGGCACCACCTCCACCCTGGGCATGGCCCAGACCCCCAACCCCATGATCAACAACACCCAGTTGACCTACGACAGCAACTGGCACGCGACCAGCGGGCGAGGCTACGGCGACTACAACGACGACACCCACCACAGCACGACGGTGAACGCCGTGGCCCAGTACACCTTCACCGGTACGGGAGTCGCCTACATCTCCGAACGCAACGGCGACATGGGACCGGTCGACGTCTATCTCGACGGCGCCCTCCAGGCGACGGTGGACCTGCGCGTCTCCGGCGCGCGGCAGGTGCAGCAGACCGTCTGGCAACGCAGCGGCCTGACCCGGGGAACGCACACCATCCGCATCGTCAACCGCAGCGCCTCGGTGGGGATGGTGGACGCCCTGCGCATCACGCCGTAGGACGCCCGTGGACCGAGGGCGGGACGCGCCCCCGGTCGGGTTCCATGGGCTCGGCCGATGTCCGGCCGGGCCCATGGAACCGCAGGGAGCGTCCTGGAATCGCCGATGTCCGCTGATGCGCCCGCCGGGCGCCGCCGGTACGGTCGCCCCATGTCGGCCTTCCGGACGCCTCAAGTGATTCTGTTCAGTGATGATCTCCCGCGGGCCGTTGCCTTCTACGTCCGGCTGGGATTCACCGAGACGTTCCGCGTGCCCACGGAGGGCGAGCCGATGCACGTCGATCTCATGCTGGACGGATACAAGATCGGCATCGCCTCCGCTGCTTCCACCCGCGATGACCACGGCCTGGACCCGCTCGTCCACGGCCAGCGCGCGGCCGTCATCCTCTGGACGGACGATACGACCGCGGCCTACGACGCTCTCGTCGCGGACGGAGCACCCGCCCTCGCGCCCCCGCATGCCTGGCTCGATCGACTGCTGATCGCCTGGACGGCTGACCCCGACGGCAACCCCGTACAGATTGTGCAGTCCATGGCGCGACCGGCCGCAGGTCAGAACCCGGACGGGCCGTCTTGATGCAGCGCATGGTTCCAGGCGCGGTATCCGGGGGCCTGGATTGACACCGTCACAGATCAGTCCAACGGGTCAGGCCACTCATGGGCGGGCAGGAGGTCGCGGAGCCTCGCCGTCTTGTGGCGTCCCAGGACCACTTCTGCATCCAGGTTCGCCGGGTCGATCTGGCGGATGAACTCCCGGCACCGGCCGCACGGAGGGAGGACGTGCAAGGCACCTTCGTCGTTCCGCCACACGGCGACCACCTTCGCGATCCGGTACTCGCGAGCGGTCACCATGGCGGCGATGGCCGAGTGCTCCGCGCAGAACCCGGTGCCCGACCCGGTGTCGATGCACACGCCTGAATACAGGTTGCCGGCATCGGTGACCAGCGTGGAGCCCACGTTGCCGAACAGCCGGTCGCCCACCCTGTGCGGATGGAGTACGGCCTCCGCGGCGGCGATCAGTTCATCGTTCGACACAGTGATCACTTGGTGGAAGATACCTACCCGGCTACCTCAAGGCCACTGCATTCGGCCTCGCTCTTCGCCCTGGGGCGTGGCGTCCGCGGACTCAGGCGGCGATGCCGCGCTTGTCCATGGAGTCCTCGACTATGCGCAGCCCTTCCAAGCCCGGCAGCTTCGCGATGTGCGAGTCGACGTCGCGGACGAGTCGGCGGCCCTCGGCGCCTGCGAAGAGGTGGGTCATGACGTGTGTGACCTCGCTCTCGGGCATGACGCCCGAGCCGACCGGGCCCCAGGCCTTCTCGAGCGCGAACCGGGCGACCACACGGGCCTTCTTGCTCGCCGCGAGCCGGTCACGCGCCTGCGAGGCGTAGAACGCGACGTGCTTCGTCTCCTGCTGCGCGATCCGCTTCAGCAGCGGCACCAGTACCGGGTGGCTCTCCAGTGCCGCGAGCCGGTGGTACGCGGCGTGCGCCGACCATTCGTTCGCCGCGCCCCACGCCATGTGCACCGCGACGAAGTCATGTCCGATGAGGCGGCTCATCGCCGTCTGCTTCACCGTCCCCAAGCGGTCCTTCCAGCCGAGCTTCAGACGGGTCGCCTTGAGCTCGTCGAAGTCGACGCGGACGCCGTGGCGCTCGAGCACGGCCGCGAGCGCTTCGCCGTGCCAGAACTCCTCGCGGTTCCACATCGTCATGAAAGTGCCCACCGCGGGCTCGTTGTGGGACGGGGTCGTCAGCAGATCACGCATGTAGCAGACCGTGTGGTACTCGATGTCGCACATGTAGCGCAGCGTGCGCAGCGTCCCCTCGGGGAGCGGGTTGCGCTCGAACTCGTCGAAGTCGAGGTCGGACCACTGCACCCCGGTGGAGTTCTTCGCGTACTTGTCTATGTCGAAAGCCATCAGGCACTCTCCTCGTCGGTCCGCGCCGGAATCGTCACCCGTGCAGCGTTGACCTCGCTGCGCACACCCGAACCGCCGCTCTTCCAGCGGTGGATGTCCCAGTTCCTCTTGTGCGACTCGCGCGCCAGTTCGGCGTCGGGGTTGATCGCCGAAGGCTTGCCCAGCAGGGACAGCCACGCCAGGTCGCAGTGGCTGTCGCCGTAGCCGTAGGAGGCGGCGAGGTCGTAGCCGCCCTCCTCGGCGTACCGCAGGAGCCACGCGGCCCTCGCCTCGTCGACGAGCGGCGGCTTCGCGAGGTAGCCGGTGAGCACACCGTCCTTCGCGTGCATGGAGCTCCCGACGACCTCGTCGAACAGGCCGGCGAGCGGAGCGGCGAGCAGGCCGATGGAGCCGGTCACCAGGACGGTGCGGTGACCCGCCGCACGGTGCTCGCGGATGCGTGCCAGGGCGTCCGCGCTCGTGTGCCGCAGCATCGTGTCGGCGTAGCCGCGCCGCACGACCTCCTCGAGACGGGCGACGGGCAGGCCGCGGTAGCGGCGCAGGAACGCACGGATGAACTCGCCGCGGTCGCGCTTCTCGGCGCGGAGGTAGCCGGGCAGCGAGGCGAGCAGGTCCGCGACCTCCTTCGGCCAGGCCGCCTTGCGGAAGCCCGAGGTACGCACCCAGAGGTACTGCTCGACGATGTTGGAGTCGACGACGGTCCGTTCGAGGTCGAAGACGGCGAGCACGTCGGTACGCTCCGGCAGCGCGGGTCTCGGGCGGGCGTTCGCCGGCCGGGCGGCCACGGCCTTCCGGCGACGGTGGGCCG
The DNA here is from genome assembly GCA_036013505.1 of Streptomyces sp. NBC_00510. Classification (NCBI taxonomy): domain Bacteria; kingdom Bacillati; phylum Actinomycetota; class Actinomycetes; order Kitasatosporales; family Streptomycetaceae; genus Streptomyces; species Streptomyces sp. NBC_00510. The sequence continues at coordinate 8,511,306 of CP107851.1, forward strand.
CTGTCAGCTCGCTCAGGGAGGGCAGGTGCACCTTCTGCAGGTACTCCTCCCAGTCGATCCGCTCCACATCGAAGCCACGGTCCTCGTGCACCTCGGCCGGAAGGGCGTTGTTCAGCGCGCGGGCGTTGCGGTCGTCGAAGATGATCTCGGCCTGCACATAGGCGCGGTAGAGATCGGTGAAGTTGCTCAGGGTGGCAATGCCGGCGCGCAGCTTGGCGTTCTGGGCCGTGAGGGCGCGCTTGCGCTCGTCGTTCGGCATCAGCCGCAGACCGGCGTCCCACAGGTCGGCCTTCTTCTTCGCCAGCAGAAGACGCCGGTTGAACTTGCGCTCGCCCGCGAACTTCCAGGTCGGCACCTCGATGAAACCGTCGTCCTTGGGCAGCGGGTGCTGCAGGTAGTAGTCGCGCACGTTCTCGTACATGCGGTGGAACGGCAGCGGATTCGACGCACCCGAGGCGATGTGGAAGTACTCCGGCTGGTCGACGGGGGCCGGGTTGGCCGCCGTGGCGAGGATGGCGTTGACGACGAAGTCGACGGGGATGACGTCGAGGATCGAGTCGGGCAGCCCCGGGAAGTCCGGCAGCTGGCCGCGGCCGTAGGCGAAGATCAGCGGATCGGCGACCTTGAAGCCGTCGATCCAGCCGGGGAACGGATGCCGGATGGCGCTCTCGATGATCGCGGGCCGGACCACCGAAAGCCGGTGCCCGGCCTCGCCCCACAGGTCTTCCGCGGCACGTTCCGCGAGTGCCTTCGTGAGTGTGTAGACGTCGGTCCAGCCCAGGCTCTGGGCGCGCCGCCGGCCGGCGTCGACGAGGTGGGAACGCACCCACTCACGCCGCGCGTCCTCGCTCGCGCGGGCCGCCGCGATCGGGCCCTCCTTGCCGTGGTCGCCGCGGGCGCGGGACATGAACCGCTCGAGCCGCGCCGGTTCCCGCGAGGTGAGCTCGGTGCGCTCGTGGGCCTGTGTCGCAGAGCGCCACTCGGTGCGCCAGTCGACGTCGTGCTCGAGCCTGGCCTCGGGCACCACACCGCGACGGAGTCCCCCGACGTAGCAGGTCGACACGTGGACGACGTGCGGGTCCGATCCGGAGGCGAGCAGGGCCTGGTAGAGGCTCACGGCACCGTTGACGTTCGTGTCGAACGCCTCGTGGATGGGCGGGTCGAACGAGACGGTCGACGCCGAGTGGATCACGACGTCAAGGTCGGAAGGCAGCTCGGGAATGCTGGTCATGCTGCCGTCGAGCACGGTGATCCGCTCACGGACGATGCGCTCGGTCTCTTCGGCCCCCACCGCATCTCGCCAGCGCTCGAACACGGGCTTGCGCAGCAGCCGCCGGAGCCGGTCCTGCCCGGTCTGTCTGCCCTTCCTGCGCACGAGGAGCGAGATGTGGGTGGCGGGGTGATCGGTGAGCAGCCGCTCGAGGACGGCTTGCCCGACGAAGCCGGTCGCGCCGGTGAGCAGGACGTGCGCGTTGCCGAGTTCGGTCTTCGCGATGTGCGGCATTACGGAAGGAGCCTCGATTCCACGGTGGATGCGACACCGGGACCGATGCCGGGGAGCGCGGCGAGCATCGCGCGGATCCGGCCCGCCTCGGCCCTTCCGCGCTGGTCGCCGAAGACATGGCGTTCGAAGAAGGTGCGCTCGTGCCGGGAGCGATCGACCGAGCCGAGTGGCCAGGCGGAGTGCCGGAGGGCGCGGCGGGTGATGCGCTGGGCCCGGACCGAGCGTCCGAGCCGCAGTTCCGCTTCCTCGGCGAGGAAGTGGATGTGGCGCTGCTTGATCTCCACGATGGGGTCGATGATCAACGCCATGGCGGGCGACACCCCGGCCAGACGCCGGTGGGCCGCTTGTGTGATCCATTCGTCCACGAGGCTCGTCGTCACGTGTTCGGCGACGATCTGCGTGCCGGTGATGTTGGCGATGAGGGAGCGACGGATCGGGCCACGGCGCTCGCGCCGCTCCGCCAGTACCCACCGTGCCGGGCCGGCACTCGAAGGGAGGCCGCGGGCGGCCGGAGAGGCCTCCAGGACGGCGTCGAGGGCGTCGGCGATCCAGAATCGCTCGAACATCCACGTGGTGAGGAACGCGGTGACCCGGGCGTCCTTGTGCGTCGCCGTCACGAGGAGGTCGCGCACGCGGTGCAGCGTCGCACGTTCCATGTCGCGCAGTGCGCGAACGAGCCGGACGGATTCGGCGTCGAGCGGCTCTTCGGCGAGCGACCCGAGGTCGAGCCTTCCGCGGTGGCTGCCGTGTGCCGTGCGGGCGAACTCACGCATGTCGAAGCCCGCTGTCCCGGGCGGCGCGGTCGTCGCCTCGTCGTTTGAGTTCATGCGCGGGCTTTCTGGGGCCGGAGGAGGGGGCAACTCTGTAGCGGCCCCGGGACGTGCGAAAGGCTGTCGGGGGCTATGACGTCCGACCGGGAACCATGCGTATGTGTGACACGTGGCTTGGTTCCGCTTGAAGGCGGATGGCGCGGCCGTAGGGATGATTCAGGGCAAATCATCAGATCGCGATGGGTGACTGCTCGCCCGGTGTCGATGATCGGTGGGCGGTGACGCAGGGATCCTGCGGCCCGCCTGCGTCCGCATGAGCATGTGCGGAAAGTTCGTGTCACACGGTTGATGCGTGCCCGGTCGTACGTCATGAGCCGGGAAAAGAAGGGTGCGTCAGGCGCGAGGAGTCAGCCATCGGCTGCTGCCGGGCCCGACGGCGTGAACCCGCTCGCCACCCATGGGAAAGCTACGAGCGGGGAGTTCGGATGCCGAGCAGATGGCATGGGAAACCATGCTGAGCCCGACGGGAGTCGCACTTGTCACCGGTGCGACGTCGGGCATCGGAGCGGCGTTCGCGCGCGCTCTGGCAGACCGCGGATGGGACCTCGTCCTGGTGGCGCGCGACCGGCAGCGGCTCGGCCGGATGGCAGTCGAGCTGGAATCCCGGGGCCGTGCCGTCGAGGTGCTGCCCGCCGACCTGTCCGATCGCTCCGACGTCGAACGTGTCGTCGCGCGATTGGAAGACCCCGCCCGTCCGGTGGACATGCTCGTGAACAACGCCGGTTTCGGCGTGCACGCATCGATCACCTCGGCCGACACCGCTCCCCACGACCGGGCGGTCGAGGTCATGGGACGCGCGGTGCTGGTGCTCGCCGGCGCCGCCGGGCGGGCCATGCGCGAACGCGGACACGGTGCGATCGTCAATGTGTCGAGCACGGCCGGCTTCGTCACGATGGGGAGCTATTCGGCCGTCAAGGCCTTCGTGACCTCGCTCACCGAGGGACTGGCGAACGAACTGCACGGAACGGGCGTCACCGTGACGGCGCTCTGTCCGGGCTGGGTCCGCACGGAATTCCACGCCCGGGCCGGAATCCGGTCGTCGAGCATTCCGGACTTCCTCTGGCTCGACGCCGATCGACTCGTGGAGACGAGTCTGCGCGACGTGCGGCGCGGACGGGTGATCTCCATGCCGAGCCTCCGGTACCGGCTGCTCATCTGGTTCACACGTCATCTTCCGCGCCACACCGTGCGGTGGATCTCGCGACGGATCTCGTCCAGCCGCAACGACAGTCCCACCCACTGAAAGAAGCAGTGCGGGCGAGCCCGCACCGGAAGGAAGCGGATGCCCGCGACGATGCGCGACCGTTTCACCTCACGCTCTCACGCCGCGGCGCGTTTCGTCGCGCAGCGGGGGCTGCTGAAGCCCGTCGTGTGGAGTGTGACCAGCGTGACGGTACTGGGGCGCGAGTGCCTGGAAAAGGTCGAGGACGCCTATGTGGTCGTCGCCAACCACACGTCTCACCTCGACACGCCACTCATCATGGGTGCGCTGCCCCGCCGATTGGCGCGTTACCTCGCGGTGGGAGCCGCCGCCGACTACTTCTTCGACGTGTGGCGGCGGCGCGGCCTCACGGCCCTCTTCTTCAACGCCTTCCCGGTCGACCGCACCGGAGCGAGCGCGCGCAGAGTGAGCGCCAGGGCTCTGCTGAACCGGGGAGTGCCCCTCCTGATCTTCCCCGAGGGCACCCGCTCGCGCGACGGATCGCTCGGGGTGTTCAAGCCCGGGGCGGCGGCGCTCGCCTCGTCGGCCGAGGTGCCGGTGCTTCCCGTCGCGGTCATCGGGGCGTACGCGGCGCACCCCCGCGGATCGAATTGGCCGAAACCGGGCCGCCTGCCGGTCGGGGTGGTCTTCGGCGAACCGCTCACGGCCCTTCCCGGAGAGTCGGTGGACGAGTTCACCGCACGCATCCGCTCGGCGATCGTCAGCCTGACCGAGGAGAACTCCGACCGGATCCTCGGCGCCCATGCCACCTCACGTCGTTTTATCTGAAGGAGACCGTCCGTGACCGAACCCACCTCCCGCACCGACGCAATGCGTACCGGCGATGTGAGGCACATGAAGTGGTGGGGCTGGGGCGTGGAAGGCGTCGGCTTCCACCACGAGGACAAGCCCGGTTTCGCGCCGTTCGTGCACAAGGCCGTCGGTCTCGACCTCCGGGCGGGCGAGCGCACCGAGCGGCCCGACTTCTCGCAGTTGAAGGTGCCCGCCTCGACGGCGCCGGAGGAGTTCGTCGCGGTCCTGAGCGGCATCGTCGGGCCCGGGAACGCCGTCGCCGACGACCTGTCCCGGGTCGTCCACACGTACGGCAAGAGCCTGCGTGACCTGGTCCGCCTCCGAGCCGGTGAGATCGCGCGCACTCCCGACGTGGTCGTCTACCCGGCCGACGAGGCGGAGGTGCAGAGCGTCGTCGACGCGGCCGTCGAGGCCGACGCCGTGATCATTCCCTTCGGGGGCGGCAGCAACATCGCGGGCAGCCTCGAGCCGCACCCGGACGAGTCGCGGGTGGTCGTCTCGCTCGACCTCGGCCGCCTGGGCCGCGTGCTGGAGATCGACACCGACTCCGGCCTGGCGCGCATCCAGGCCGGCGCGCTGGGCCCTGATCTCGAGGCCCAACTCAACCGGCGCGGCTGGACGATGGGGCACTTCCCCGACTCGTTCACCCACTCCTCGGTCGGCGGGTGGGTCGCCACGCGCTCGTCGGGCATGCAGTCGGACAAGTACGGCGACATCGCGGACATCGTCAAGGGACTGCGTGTCGTGCGGGCCGGCGGGGTCCTCGTGATCCGTGCCGTTCCGAGCGCGTCGACCGGGCCGAGCGTGCGGGAGATGGTGGTGGGCTCGGAGGGGCGGCTCGGCGTCATCACCGAGGTCACGGTGCAGGTGCACCGGCTCCCCGAGAGGCGTGGCATCTACGCCTACTTCTTCAAGAACTTCGACCACGGCCTCGCCGCGATGCAGGAGATCGCCGAGAGCGACGCCTCGCCCTCGGTCACCCGTATCTCGGACGCGCACGAGACGGGCTTCTCGCTCGCGACGACCAAGGAGTCGAAGGGTGTCGCCAAGAAGGCGCAGGCCGGCCTCATGGCGTATCTCAAGCGGCGTGGTTGGGACCTCGACGAGATCTGTCTCTCATTCATCGGCTTCGAAGGAGGCACGGCGCACGCGAAGCGTCAGAAGTCGATCGTCGACCGGATCGTGCGCAAGCACCACGGCATCGGCGTCGGCAAGGGACCCGGTGCGCTCTACGACCAGAAGAAGTTCGACACGCCGTACATCCGCGACTTCCTGCTCGACCATGGTGCCGCCGGCGATGTGAGCGAGACGGCCGGTCCGTGGTCGAAGCTCCGTGGCATCCATGCGGCGGTCTACGACGCGGCCGACAGCGCCTATGAGAAGCTCGGTCGCAAGGGCTGGACGATGTGCCACATGTCGCACTCGTACCACTCCGGCGCCTGCCTCTACTTCACCTTCGCCTTCGTGTTCGGCGACGACCCGCTCGGCGAGTACGACACGGTCAAGCGCGCGATCCAGCAGGCGTTCGTCGACGCCGGCGGCACGATCTCGCACCACCACGGGGTGGGCCTGGAGCACGCGCCCTGGCTGGAGGAGGACATCTCGGCGCAGGGCGTCGCGGTCATGTCGGGCCTCTTCGACGCCGTGGACCCGGGTGGCAACTTCAACCCGCGCAAGATCGTGGTCTGAGCCGCGGACTGACGTCCTTGTGTGAGGGAAGGCGGGCACGACGACCCGCCCCCTCGCTTGGGTCGGCAGTCACGCCACGAGCGCGGTGCCGGCGGATTCGCGGCTACCTGGCGCGCTGACCGTTCAGACGGCGCTACGGAGGGAACCACCCCGAGCAACGCGTGTCAGCCCGCGGCGGGGCGCGGAGCACGCAGATGGGCGCGCTGGGCCAGCTCATCCTCATCGACCACGGTGAGCATCGGCTGGCCCGGCGCGCAGAGCATGGTCACGACGAATTCGGTTCGCTCGTCGTCCAGGGCATTGCCGTCTTGGTAGTGGATCACGTCCCCGCCCGGCTCCCAGAACGTCTCACCGGCCTTGATCACGCGCTCCGGCTCGCCCTCCAGCTCAAAACGCACCGCACCCTCGGTGACGTAGCCGAAAGCCGGTCCCGAGTGCCGGTGCGGAGGAGCGCCGGGATCGCCGGGCTCCCGCCAGACGATGATGGTCATGGATGTGGCGCCCTCCGGGACGAAAGGCGGCTTGACGTCCTGCAGCGTCTTCAGCTGCGACTTCCACAGCTCCGAGCGGGGCTGCTCATCGGTCCTGTCCACTGATGTCTCATCCGACACGGTGCTGCACCTCCGTGTATCACCATCCGCCGTCCGTGCCACTGCGCGGCGGCCGTACCCGCTTCCAGGTTCACACCCATCCTTCGAGTGCACGACCGGGCCGGCCGCCTGTCCACGTCCGTCTGAGGCCGGCACGGAGCTCTTCCCCTTGCTCATCAGTCTCCTGGCCTGGGGCGATCGCTGGGCGGTCAGCGAGCCTCCCGTGATCGTGGAACACCATGGTCACCGCGTTCAGCCGACCACCGTGTGCGGCGTCTGCGGGGAAGGCATCGACGGCCGAGGGCTTCACTGGACACCCAATGCACCTGGCTGGTCGATGGCAGGGCCCGAAGCCTGAGCGTCCCCACCGGCGCAGCCCAGGGCAGCCGAGGCCTCACTACCGGTTGCCCTGCCGCACAGCAGCGCTCAAAGAGCGGACGCCTGAGAAGCGAGGCGGTGTGTGGTGCCGCTGCTGCCGGCGGCCCACGCGTCCGGCATGGCCGCCGCAGGACGTGCTGGGCCCGCCAGCCGGTGCAGTGCCCCGGGGCGATGAGATGCGGGGCGAAGTCCGTGAGTGCGCTGACCGTGGGAGCGATGACGGGTTCGAAGGCGGGGCCCGTCAGATGGAAGCCGCCCAGCAGGGCGTGGAGGGACCGCACGCCGGTCAGCCTGCGCGTGGCGGACGACGTTGATGACTCCCGCGTGACCGCAGCCGGTCAGTACGACCAGGCCGCGGCCCTTGAGATGCACCACCAGAGCCTGATCGTCCACGACGCGCGGATCGTGCTCCCAGTGGTCACCGCGCCACGCCTGGTGTGCGGCCGGCATGCCGTGCTCGAAATCGGTGGTGCGGTCCACCTCTCCGGTGATGAGCACGCTCCGGTCGACGAGGAGGGAGGGCTGACTGCGTTCGACGACCTCGAATCCCTCCGCGTTGAGCGCCCTTTTGCTGAGGGTGGGCATGTCGAAGGTGCTCTGCGGGGTGTGGAGACGGCGTCGGGTCCAGGCATGAGGGTGGACGACCATCGGCATCCTGGCGTCGCCGAGCCTGCGGGCGAGCCCGCCGAGGCCTCCCGCGTGGTCGAAGTGGCCGTTGCTGAGGACCACGCCCTGCAGGTTCCCCAGCCCGATTCCGAGCCGGTCGGCGTTGGTGACCAGGCCTGACGGTGACAGACCCGCGTCGAACAGCAGCATGGTCTCGCGGTCGTCGCGGCGGACCGTGACCAGGGCGGAGAAGCCGTGCTCGACCAGCAGCCCCACTGCCGTGTGGCCCGTTTCGAATTGGCCGGCCGCGGTGGTCGCGGGGCCGAATCCAGTCCTGGTGGTGTGTTCGTCGCCGACCAGCAGGGCATCGAAGGTGTTGTCCATCAAGACCGTGACGCGGACCTCGTCGACGGGCTGGAGGGTGATCGGGTCCACGGCGCTGCCGGAGACCGGTCGCGGGGCGGACAGTTCCGCGTCGCGCGGAGGCGCGGGTGGTGTCGCACATGGCAGTCCGATGTCCGTTCGTGCTGCAGGGGAGGCTGGGATCAGGCCGTCGGGACGGCGGTGGGCGGGACGACGACCTCGACCGTTCCGAAGGAGACGTCGTACACGAGGCCGGAGACCAGGAAGCCGGGCCTGCGGACGTCCCGTTGGATGATGTCGACGTCCACACGGACGGAACCGTAGGGGTCGCTGGCGGACTTGGCGGCCAGATCGGCGGGGGAGACCTCGAAGTACTCGGCGAGGAGGTCGTCGAAGGGTGCCACAGGAGGCGTCCGGAGCCCTGACGGACCGGATCGCGGGACTGTTCATGCGGGTCGAACCCCGACGTCTGATCCGGCGGTTGGCACTCACGGCAACGAGCGTGTGAGCCAGACCACTTCTCCGTTGTCCTCCGTGGAAACGTGGTCCCGCTCGAATCCGAGCTTTTCAAGGACACGGAGCGACGGTGTGTTCCACGTGCCGACGGTCGACCAGAGCCGTTTCCGCCCGGTCGCCATAGCGGCGTCGAGCACCGCGCGGGCCGCCTCGGTGGCGTAACCCTGCCCATGCGCGCGCTGGAACAACTCATACGCGATTTCAGGTTCGTCCAGGGTGGAGCGGCCGATGATCAACCCGCAATAGCCGATGAAGTCGCCTTCATCGCGACGCTGGATGGGCAGCAGGGCGATCCCCGTGCTCTCCGTTGCGGTGAGCAGTTCCGCGATGGCCGTCCGGATGCGCTCGACCGTGGGCGTGCCGTTGCCGCGTTCGGAGAGGAGGGCGCTGAACTCAGCGGCGTCCGACTCGGCCCACGGTCGCAGTATCAGCCGCTCGGTCTCAAGGTGGAACGACATCGTCTCGTACGTAGACATGCCCCTACTCTGCCCCACGGCTCATCACGCACTGCGGCTGGAGTACCGGGCACGTCGCCGGCACCGTACAGCTGCCACCGGAGGCGCCGGGGACCCACCGCTGCCCTCCCCCTTCTGTGACGCCGTGGACCCACGAGAAGGGGGACGGGAAGCGGCGTGCGGACAGCCGCGCGAATCGGGCAGTCTGGTGCACCGGGTGGAGCGGGCGGGGCCTTGCTCGGGCAGGCCGTCTGCCGTTGGGCGCTGACCCTCGGTGATGCCGACCCCGGCGCCGCGGACCGACCCGCACCTGTCCCTGCCGCGCGTGGCCGCAGGCCGGTCCACGCACCGCCGGCCCCGGCCGCCGCACCGTCCTACCCCTTCTGACGGCCTACGATCGCCAACCCTTGGCAGCCGTCATCTAGAAGAACCAGCAGCCGTTGCCGCTGTTCAGCCTCCACAACAGCAGGTCCCGGGTGATCGGCCCGTACACCCCGTCGATGTCGGCAGGCACATTCGTGAAGTAGTCCTGCGCCTCGGTCAGCGCCTTCTTGGTGTTGGGGCCGAAGTCGCCGTCCTCCTTCAGCGGCCAGTACAACGCGGTTCTGTCGTAGGCCAGGTAGAAGCACTTGTTCAGGGCGATCTGCAGCTCCTTGACCGCCGCACCCGAGTTGCCCTGCTGAAGGGCACACGTGGTGGATCCCGTCCCCGAGTACACGAGCGCCTTCAAGTAGATCCCGTTGTATCCCGGCACCGCCTTGACCGCGTTGCACGTGGGTGGGGCCGCCGCCGCGGGGGTGGTGCTCACGGCCGCGCCGCCGAGGGCCAGCAGGGCTACGGCAAGGCTGGTGATGCTCCGTCTCACGAGTCCTCCTCGAAGAAGTCGGCCCGACACTCCTGCCGGACCGGCACGCTCACGTTCCGCCCCCAACGCAGGGGCCCACGGCAGGTACATCCGCAGACGGACTCTCCACCTCGTCACTTGCAGCGCGGTTGCACGGCGGTTGCATTGATCCCCGAGCAAGTGCGGGCTGTGGCCGTCGGTCGGCGATCCGGGTGCGGGCATCTCACCCCTCGACGACTGGAGCGTCGGCCGTGTCCAAGGTGACCCGCGGCGCGACGGGTGGCGGGCGGATCCGTCTGGGGAAATGAGCGGCGGAGTCCGCGAGTCCGCCTGCTATGGTGCGCCGATGTCAGCGATCAAGAAGTTCCAAGTCACCTTTGACTGCGCGGAACCTGAGCGCCTCGCTCGTTTCTGGTGCGAGGTGCTGGCGTATGTCGTACCGCCGCCACCGGAGGGGTTCGCCACCTGGGAGGATTTCAACGGCACCCTGCCTCCTGGGGAGCGGGGTTCATGGTTCGCCTGCAGTGATCCCTCAGGCGTGGGCCCGCGCCTGTACTTCCAGCGCGTCCCCGAAGGCAAGATCGTCAAGAATCGGGTGCACCTCGACGTCCGGGTCGGCACCGGGCTCGTGGGGGACGAGCGCCTCGCCACGCTCGAAGCTGAGTGCGCACGACTGGTCGCGCTCGGCGCCACCCATGTGCAAACGCTCTATGCCGATGAGGAAAACGAGTCGTGCATCCCCATGCTGGACATCGAGGGAAACGAATTCTGTATCGACTGAGCATTCTCACACGCGCCGCCGGAACCTCACGGGGTGCGCCCACGTCTGATTGCCGCACCGGCTGAGTACGATCACCTACGCCGGTCTGAGTACGCGAACGGTTACCCGCCGCGTGCGGCGCCGAAAGGGTGGATGCATGCGCCGACTACTGCTGCTCGCCCCACTGTTGCTGTTCACCGTCGGCTGCGGGGTGGTGCAGTCCTCCGAGGATGAGGCGACGGACGCCGCACGGGAGGTGGCCAGGAATGCGGGTGAGCGGCTCTACGGCCAGCGTCCGCGCACGGCGGAGGAGGTCGGGCGCGCCGCTTCCGGCATCGACGGCGTGGAGGTCATGAGGGTGACGGGTACCTCGACACACGACGGGGACGGCGTCGACGTGGTCGTCCGCACGTCCGGCTCGGCGTACAACGGATGGCTCGACCCCGAGGAGGTCGTCGTGCGGCGCTGCTTTGCGGTGCGGGTGTCGCCCAGGTCGGAGTGGCGTGAGGATCCCCGTGACGTGGACTGCCCGGATGGCATTCCGCTGACCTTCGCCCCACCACCCGAACCGCCCCGGTTGCCGTACGAGGAGCTCCGCGCGAAACTTCCCCGGCTGCCGGAGGGCGGCCGGGTGGACGAGGCTGAGGTGCGCCGTACGCTTGCCGCCCTGGACCTGGATCCGGCGATCCGTACCGAGGTGAAGGCGGACGGCGGCCTGGTCGGCGTTCTCCTGTCGGTGAAGGGCAACGGCTTTGACGCGCAGGACTGCCTTCTTGCCCGCGTGGGCCCCGGCGTCACCGAGGTGTGGGTGCCGCCCCGGATCCAGCGGATGCCCGGAGAGGGCGGCTGCGCCGTCGGCAACGCCCTGGACCCGGCACCGCCACCGCATTGAACGGGGTTGCTGCCAAAGGCGGAAAGCCGGGTGGTGGCAGCCGGAGGACGTACCTTCGGCTGCCGCCGGTTCAGCGCCGTACCGCCTGCCACAGGGCGCGGTAGAAATCGAGGTAGGTCCGTTCCACGTGCACGGCGTACCGGACGGTTTCCGCGTGGCGGGTGGGAAGCCGGTTGATCGGGACGCTCATCGCCGCGTGGTGCTCGATGTGCAGGTTGTTGCCGTTGGTGAACCAGGTGCTGAACCAGCTCCCGCGGATGGAACGGGTGTTACGAAGGACATCCGCGGTGTCGGTGTCGCAGAGGATGTGTTCCGGCAGTTCCACGAGGAAGTGCATCGGCACTGCGAGCATCAGGGGCAGCAGCCACAAGAGCAGCACTTCCTCGTGGTAGCCGGCGGCGCTGAGGACGCCCACCGAGGCGATGACGCCGCCGAGGACGAGGTGCTCGTTGATCACCCGGCGGCGCATCTTCCGGCTGATGTCGCCGAGTTCGTACTGCCAGCGACCGGTTGCCGCACGGGCGACGTCGCGGACGACCACCGCGAGCCGCCGGTAGTCGAACAGTCCGCGCAGCAGCATCCCCTTCGTCAGGGGTTCACGGGTGTCGAAGCCGAAGAACTCGGTGTCCTGCGGCGTACCGAGGTAGCGGTGGTGCTGCAGGTGCCGGACCCGGTAGTGGCTGTAGACCACGAGCATCGGGATGCCGAGCGGCACTCCGACGAGGCGGTGCGGCCATGCCCGCCGGAAGGCCGAGTGGTGCAGGGCCTGGTGCTGCAGCTCAACGGCGTGGGTGTACATGGCGGCCAGGAGCACCACGCCGATGACCACGGCCGGCGGCTCGGACCGCAGTGCGAGGGTGGCGCCGAGCATGGTCAGCGCGGCCAGCAGGGCCAGCTTGGCAAGGAAGATCCGTTCGTCCCCGGCGGCCGTTCGCGTCCGGGCGAACAGCAACGTGGGGGACGGTGCCACGTGGGTCATCGAACATTCTCCGTGAGGGGTTCACTCAGCGTCCGCTGAGCAGCACGACGTGGATTCCGGCAAGGGCGGTGGTCCGGGCATGGCGGAGGAGTCCCGCCAGGGCGACCGATCCGGCGGCGGTGGGGCGGGCACCCCGGGCGGCGAGCAGCACCGCGGCGGCGCGCAGCTGGTCGTCGTCGACTCCGTGGACGGCACCGCCGGAGTCGGCGACCGCCGCCATCGCCTCGGGCCCCTGCAGCGCGTGCCAATTGACCAGGGGCTGGTTGTGGTCGGTGGTGACGACGCCCTCGGGCGGCAGGGTCCGGTACTCCCCGGGCCAGCTGGTGACGACGGGGTTGTTGGCGGCGGAGCCGACCCCGTGGATGGGCACCGACCAGCCGAGAGCCCGAAGCTGCCGATGCACGGCGATGATCGTGGTGCCGTTGCCGACGGGGATCCACAGAGCCGCCGGGGGCTCGCCGAGTTCCTGGTGCAGCGCGTGGGCGACGACGCCGTGTCCGGCGAGGACCGCGTCGACGTAGGGGCCGTCGACGTTGCCGTCGACCGATCCGTCGAGGAGTGCGAGCCGGCGTGATGCGTCGACGGCGTCCTCGTAGGTGCCCGGGACCGGGTGCACGTCCGCGCCGGCGGCGCGCATGAAGGCGCCGCCGTCGCTCCAGCCTTCCGGCAGCACCACGGTGCAGGCCATTCCGGCTGCGGCGCTGGCCATGGCCATGGCCCGGCCGTAGTTGCCGCAGGTCGCGATCACGATCCGGTGGTAGCCGTCGGCCGCGGCGCGCTCCACGACGGCCCGGGCCGCGGGTTCCTTGTGGCTGCCGGAGGCGTACCGGGTCTCGTCCTTGATCAGGACCCGGGTGCCGGGCACCAGCTCCCCGGCGTCGATGAGCGGAGTGCCGTAGGCGTCGACGGGCGCGTCAGAGGACAGTTCGTACAGGGACAAGGGGATTCCTTACCGGGTGAGCAGGGCGTCGGCTTCGCGCTGCAGGTCGTCGCGGGAGCCGATCTCGGCGGGCGGGACGGCGTTGGGCAGGTGGTCCTCGAGCAGCCGCAGCCGGCGGTTGAACCACCCGCGTACCGCCCACGCCAGCTGGAGGAGGCCGCTGATGACGACGAGCAGTGCCAGACCGCGGCCGGGTCCGGTACCGAGCAGGTGCCCGACGGTGCCGGCCAGCGCGCCGCCGGGTTCGAGCAGGGGCTGTACGTAGCGTTCGGCGAGCGGTCCGACCACGAGGTAGCCGAGCGGCATCGTCAGCAGCATCACCGTGATGAAGATCGACAGGACCCGGCCCTGGAGCTCGAAGCCGACCTTGCTCTGCACCAGGGCGATCCAGTGGCCCTCGGCGAGGGATTCACCGAAAGCCACCAGGAACATGCCGGTCATCACGAGGGCGGGTGTCGTTCCGGCGCCGACGACCGCCATCGCCAGACTGCCGACGCCCATGAAGATGATCAGCCCGTTCGCGCGCCGTGCGGTGCCGCCCCACAGGCCCATCAGCAGGCTGCCGGCCAGCCCGCCGAGGCCGCCCGCCGCCAGCGCGAGGCCCAGGACAGCGGGGCTCTGTTCGATCAGCAGCATCGGCGTGATGACGGCGAACCCGAGGGTGTAGAAGGCGTGGTCGATGACGAAGAAGCGCAGCGCCGCGCGCAGCCCCGGTCGCCGGGCGATGTAGCGCCAGCCCGCGGTGACCTCGGTGCGGAACGGCTCTTCACGGCGGCGGAACATCAGGTCCGGGAAGCGGACCGGCAGCAGGGTGAGCACGCCGACGGCGAAGGTGAGCATGTCGATGACGAGTACGCCGGGCACGCCGATCAGGCCCACGAGGCCGGCACCGAGCATGGGGGCGAAGACCAGTCCGACGTTGATGCCGAGCTGGGTGACGCCGCTGACGTGCCCGAGGTACCGCTTCGGTACGAGTTGGGCGACGGCGGCGAGGTAGGCGGGCCGTTGGAACGCGCCCGCGAGCGAGGTCACCGACACGGCGAGGTAGACGTGCCACAGGTGCATCCCGCCGGTGAACATGAGGGCGCCGAGGGTGCCGATGGCCGCCGCGGCGGCACCGTCGCAGGCGAGCATGATCGTGCGCCGGTCCCAGCGGTCGGCGACGACTCCGGCCAGTGGCCCGGCGAGGATGCCGGGCAGCAGTCCGATCGCGTTGACGGTGGCGAAGTCGGTGAGGGATCCGGTCTGCTGGAACACCCAGATGCCGAGGACCAGCGCGCTGAGCCCACTGCCGATCATGGACACGAACTGGCCGAACGCCACCAGCGCGAACCGTTTCAGGCTCGGTTCGAGCGAGCGGTTCCCCCGCAGGCCGAGGCCGGCGGGGGAGGGGCGATCCGGTTCAGGAGCGTGATCCCCCTGGGACGTGCGGTCCCCCTCAGACGTGCCGTCCGCGTGAGAGGTGCGGTCCGGCCAGAGCTCGCGGTCCGGGCCCGGTACGTGGTCCGCCGCCTGCGGTTCGTGCGGTGCCGGCGTGGAGCGTGCGGCGAACGAGACCAGTTCCCGCGCCAGTGGCTCCGCATGGCTCTTGACGAAGAAGTGACCGGCTTTCGGGAGGACGGCCAGGTCCACGTCGGCGGAGAAGTGCCGCCACTCCTGGTGGCGTTCCTGGTAGTGCTCGGTGACCCGGTCGCGGGCACCGACGACAGCCAGCATCGGCGCGCTCAGGGGCTCCGCGCGGGTCCCGTACGCCGCGGTGAAGTACTCCTCGGCATCGCGGGCGTCGTGGCGCACGTTGCGCAGCACCAACGCCTCCTGCTCCGGGTCGTCCACGTCCGTGAAGCCGCCACGCCCGCGCAGGTAGGCGAGGTACTCGCGGTCGGAGGTGAACCGGTCGGTGGGTACCAGGCGGTAGAACCAGTCGAAGAACCGGCCGGGCAGCCGGGCCGTGGGGAAGCCGGCGCCGAGCCCCACGCCGACCAGGGGCAGACCTGCCTCCTCCGCCCGCCGGGCCAGCTCGACGGTCACCGCGACGCCGAGGCAGTGGCCGTACAGCAGAACCGGTCCCTCGATCGCCTTCATCTCGGTCAGGACCAGTTCCGCCACCTCGGCGGCGGGCAGCAGCGCGTCGTCGGGCCGGGTCAGGTCGTGGCCCGGCAACTCGACGGCGTGCAGGGCCCAGCCGTCCGGGAGGGCGGCGGCGAGCGGCTGGTACGCGATGGCGCTGCCCCCGGAGTACGGGACGGCCACGACGGTGATCCCGCCGGTGGACGGGTCGGCGTCGGCGGGCGTCAGCCGGTGCAGCAGCCTGTGTTCCCCGGCCACCGCGGGATCACGCGCTTCCAGCAGGGCGGCGAGCCGGCGCACGGTGGGGTGCTGGTACAGCTCGACCAGGGTCGGTGCGGGCTCGATGCGCCTGATGAGCCGGAGGGCACCGAACGAGTCACCGCCGAGGGCGAAGAAGCTGTCGTCGATGCCGACCCCGTCGATGCCGAGCACCTCGCTCCACGCGGCCGCGATCCGCCCCTCCAGCGGCGTGCGGGGCGCGGTGCCGGACGCCTTGCCGCCGTCGTCGCCGGGCGGCGGCAGCTTGCGGCGGTCGAGCTTGCCGTTCGGCGTCAACGGCAGTGCCTGCAGGCCCATCAGCCGGGCCGGAACCATGTGCACGGGCAGCGTGGCGGTGAGCGCGTCGCGGATCAGCGTCTCGTCCGGCGGCTGGGCGGAGTGGGTGACGACGTACCCGACGAGCTGGGCGATGCCGGAGGGCAGCGGATGGACCGCGACCGCGCACGCGACGATGTCCGGGAGCGCGCCGAGCGCGGCTTCGACCTCACCGAGCTCCACCCGGTAGCCGTTCACCTTGACCTGGTCGTCGAGACGCCCGAGGAAGTCGACGTCGCCGCCGAGGTGGTAGCGGGCGGAGTCGCCGGTGCGGTACATGCGGGCGCCGGGTTCGGGAGCGTACGGGTCGGGCACGAAGCGGTCGGCCGTCAGCTCGGGGCGGTCGTGGTATCCGGCCGCCACGCCCAGACCGCCGAGGTAGAGCTCGCCGACCACGCCCGGGGGCACCGGCCGGCCGTGCGCGTCGAGGACGTAGACCCGGTTGTTCGGGAACGGCCGCCCGATCGGCAGCGGGGCCTCGTCGGCGAGGTGGTGCACCGGGCCGTCGAAGTACACGTTGTCGACCGTCGCCTCGGTGACCCCGTACGCGTTCACGACCCGGTTTCCGGGTCCGACCAGCCGCCGGGCCAGTTCGTACTCCCGTACGTGCCACTTCTCGCCGCCACCGATGAGCAGGCGCACGAAGTCCAGGCTCCGCCCGGACCGCTGGACGTGCGCGAGCAGGTTGCGCAGCACCGCCGGGACCAGTTCCGTGCACCGGACGTCCTCGGCGCGCATCAGGTCGTACAGTTCGGCCGGGTCCAGGAGGGTCTCCCGGGGGACGACGACCAGCCGGCCGCCGGTGCACAGGGCCCGCAGGGTCTCCCCGACGAACATGTCGAAGGAGAAGCTGGCCGCCTGCTGGTACGTCCACCCCGCTTCGAGGCGGTAGGCGTGCTGCCACATGGCGACCGCGTGCACCAGGTTGCCGTGGTTGACGACGACGCCCTTGGACTTGCCCGTCGAACCGGAGGTGTAGATCACGTACGCCGCGTCGGAGCCGCTGTTCACCAGCGTGAGGTCGCCGCGGTCGGACGGGAGCGGTCCGCGGAGGTACTCGGCGTCG
Source organism: Streptomyces sp. NBC_00510 (assembly GCA_036013505.1). NCBI lineage: Bacteria > Bacillati > Actinomycetota > Actinomycetes > Kitasatosporales > Streptomycetaceae > Streptomyces > Streptomyces sp. NBC_00510. The sequence continues at coordinate 8,528,393 of CP107851.1, forward strand.
ACAAGCACCTTCGACCGGCTGTCCCGCAGCATGTGGTCGAGGCGGTCCTGCGGATAGGCCGGGTCGAGCGGTACGTACGCCGCGCCGGACTTGAGCACGGCCCACATGGCGACGAACAGGTCGATGCCACGGTCCAGGCTGATGGCGACCCGGTCGCCGGGGCCCACGCCCTCGGCCCGCAGCCTGCGGGCCACCTGGTTCGCGCGGCCGTTGAGCTCGCCGTAGCTGATGGTCGCCGAGCGGAAGGTCACGGCAGGTGCGTTCGGAGAGACCGCGGCATGGCGCTCGAAGAGCTGGTGCAACGCGGTCGCGTCCGGAAGGGCGATGGCACTGTCGTTCCAGTCGTGCAGGATCCGCTGCTGCTCGTCCGCGCGGAGCAGGGGCAGACGGGCGACCGCCGCTCCAGGGTCGGCGGCAGCCGCTTCGAGCAGGGTCAGCAGGTGCCCGAGCAGCGCCTCGATGCGGGCGGCGTCGAACAGTTCGGTGGCGTAGTCGATGCTGAGTTCCGGTCCGCCGGCGGGGAAGTCCAGGCTGACGGAGAGGTCCACCAGGGTCGCGGCCGGAGCGACCTCGCCGACGTAGCGCACGGCCTGCTGCCGCGGCGCGGGCATGTTGTGCACCGTGAGCACGACCGGGCTGAGGCGGTTACGGTTTCCGCTGCCGGGCTGCCCCAGCGTGCCGACCAGGTCGGGCAGGGCGAGGGCCTGGTGATCGAGATCGCGCAGCGTGGCGTCGCGGACCCGGGCGAGGAGCTCGGCGAAGGAGGGGTCACCCGCGACGTCACCCCGCAGCGGCAGGATGTTGAGCAGCGGCCCGACCACGGCCTCCAGGTCGGGGCTGCTGCGGCCGGCCACCGGCGACAGGACCGTGATGTCGGTACGCCCGGTGTAGCGGGCCAGCAGGGCCTGCAGGCCGGTGAGCACCACCATGAACAGGCTGGCGCCATGGGCCTTGCCGCGGTCGGTGAGCCGCTCGAGGAGCTCCGGGTCGAGCCGTCGGCCGATGCGGGCCGAGGCGAAGGAGCGGGCCGCGGGCCTCGGCCGGTCCGCCGGCAACTCCAGTTCCAGGTCGGCGCCGTCGAAGCGGTCCCTCCAGTACGCCGCGAGGCCGGCGTCCTCCCTGGCGGTGGCGGAACGGGCGGCCAGGTCGGGCACGGCGACGGGCGCGGGCAGCCCCGCGGTCGAACTGAGTCCGTCGGCGGCCCGGGGGTGGCTCAGCGCCGCATCGTAGAGCGCGGCCAGCTCGTCGCACAGGACCGTCCCGGACCAGCCGTCGTACACCAGGTGGTGGATGAGCAGCACGAGTTCGTCGTCGTTGTCGCTGCGGACGACGAAGGCCCGCGCCAATGGCCCGTCGACGAGGTCGGTCTTGTCGACCGTGACGGCGCCGTCCGCCCCGGAACGCTCGGTGAGCGGAATGCGCCCGTGCTCGCCGATGACCATCCGCGGCTCGGTCCCGTCGTCGGGAAAGCGCGCGCGGAGCAGCGGATGCCGCCGGACGAGTGCGTCGAGGCTCCTGGTCATCGCCGCCATGTCGATGCGGCCGTTCCACCGGAACCGCACGCCGAGGGTGTGCGCGGGCAGGTCGGCGCAGATGCGTTCGGCCACCCAGAAGTCGCGTTGCAGCGGGGTCAGCGCCAGGTCCACCCCCTCGGGCAGGCCGTCGGCCGGGCTCTGCTCGACCTCGGCAGGTCCGGTGATCAGCTCGGCGACCGCCGCCAGCGTCGGCGCTGCGAACAGCTGGCTCAGCGTCAACTCCACTCCGTACCGCTGCCGCAGGGCGCCGATGAGCCGGACCGCCGCGAGGGAGTTGCCTCCGAGTGCCAGGAAGTCGTCGTCCGGCCGTATCTCACCGACGCCGAGCAGGGCGCCCCACAGTTCGGCGATCTCGGCCTGCGCCGGCGTCAGGCCCTGGGAGGACGCGGGCGCCTCGTCGGTCACCTCCGACAGAGCCCGCCGGTCGATCTTGCCCTGCGGGGTGAGCGGGAACGACGTATGCCCGGTCAGCGCGGCGGGGACCATGTACGGCGGCAGGCGGCGGCCGAGCCCGGTGCGCACCGCCGCGAGGTCGGTCCCCGGGAGCGCGACGACATGGCCGACCAGGCGTTGCTGCCCGGCGCGTTCCTCCACCAGGACGACGGCGTCGGCCACGGTGTCGTCCGCGCGCAACGCGGCCTCGACCTCGCCCGGTTCGATACGGAAGCCGCGGATCTTCACCTGGTCGTCGAGCCGGCCGAGGAACACCAGGCCGCCGTCGGACGCCTGCCTGACCCGGTCACCGGTCCAGTACTCCCGGCCGCCGTCGGGTCCGGGGCGGAACCGGTCCGAGGTGAGGTCGGGCCGGTGCAGGTAGCCCGTGGCCACGCCGGCGCCGCCGATCACCAGTTCTCCGGTGTCCGCCTGCCCGCCCTCGGAGTCGACGACACGGCAGGTGACGCCCGGCAGCGGGTGACCGATCGGCACCTGGTCGCCGTTCCACCGAGTCAGCTCGGCGACGGTGGCCACCACGGTGGCCTCGGTCGGCCCGTAGGTGTTGAGCAACTGCACGGAGGTGCCGACCGCGTCCTGCCAGCCGCGGACCAGTTCGGCGCGGGCCGCCTCGCCGCCGATGATCACCAGCCGGACCGTCGCCGCGAGGGTGGCCTCACCGCGGACCAGGGCCGTCACGAGCTCGTGCCAGTAGGCGGTCGGCAGGTCGAGGACCGTGACCGCGAGGTCCGCGCAGCGGTTCAGGAACAGATCCGGTCGGCTGATCATGTCCTCGTCGCGCAGCACGATCGCGGCGCCGCTGACGAGCGCGGGGAAGATCTCCTCGATGCTGGCGTCGAAGCTCAGGGACGCGAACTGCAGCACGCGATCGCGGTCGTCCAGGCCGTACCGGTCCACCGCGGCGCGGCAGAAAGCGTCGAGGGCGGTCCGCGGTACCGCGACACCCTTGGGCCGGCCCGTCGAGCCCGACGTGAAGATGACGTACGCCGTGCCCGGCTGTCCGGGCCCAGGCCCGGTCCCGGCGGGCCCGTACCCGGAGGTCCCGTCCTCGTCGACGACGACGCGGGGACGGGTGTCCTCGAGCATCATCCGCGTGCGCTCCGCCGGATACGCGGGATCCAAGGGCACGTATCCGGCGCCTGCCCGCAAGACCGCCAGCATCGCGACGATCGCCCGGCGGCCACGTGGCAGGCGGATCCCGACCAGATCCCCGGCCCGCACCCCGGCGCCGTCGAGTTCCGCCGCAAGGGCCGTGACCTGCTCGACCAACTCCGCGTACGTCGTCACGTCCGCCTGCTCGACGATCGCCACCGCCTCAGGAGCACGACGTGCCCGTGCGGCGACGGCCGCCCAGATGTCGACCGGATCATCGTGCTCCGGTGCGGCCGCACGACCGACGACTGCCTCGCTCACGGAACTCCTTCACTGATTCGGGTGATCGGATTCCGCGCAACCATAGAGGTGATCTTGACCAACACGGTGTGACACCGAAAGAAACATGTAATGTCGGGGCGCGTCGCAGTGGTTGGGGAAGTGTTCACGGACCCGGCCATGGACATCCCGAGCGTGACGCACTTCCGAAGGAAAGAGGGCGGCCCGCGACGACCGCCCCCCCGGCGTTCATTCCCCATCTCCCTTGTGTGCGAGCGCCGTTCACGCCCCGGCCTCACGCATGCAGAGGATGAGTGCATCAAGCGCGCGATCAACTGACGTGGAAGTACCGGGGCTTGCGGCGCGCCCCTGCCCACGGCTTCCCGAGCGCGACGATTCCCGCATGGTGCGCACCTCGAGGCGAGGTGACACACATGGTGAACGCGGTGACGAACAGCCCCAGGGAGAGAGCAGTGACACCGGAGATCGACGAGCACTTCGCCGCCATCAAGGCGGAACACGGCGCCGACTCACTGGCCCGGGTGGAGCAGATGCTGGAGCCACGAGGCCTCACCGAACAGCGCCACCCGCTCCAGCAGGCGGCGAAGTGGGTGCTGCCGGGCATCCCGCAGATCCCGTGGCACGACCCGTACGCCTACCCCGAACTGCTCCCGCTGGTCCGCGCGCTGGAGAGCAACCACGCGCAGATCAAGGCCGAGCAGGAGGAAGCCTGGGCACGGCGGCGGGAGAGCTTCTCCGACTACGAGCACTACCTGGTCCGCCAGCGAAACTGGCAGGCCCTGTACCTCTACCGTGAGGGTGCTCTCGTGGAGGAGTCCGCACCGATAGCGCCGACCGCGTTCCGGGTGCTCGAGGAGAACGCCGTGAAGCCGGGCATCATCTGCCCACTTCTGGAGTCGCACTTCTCGACGCTGCTCGCCGGCGCCTCCATCGCACCCCACTGCGACCTGTGGAACTTCAGCATCAACCTGCACCTGGCCATCGACATCCCGGAAGGCGCGGGCATACGTGTCGCAGGCGAGACACGGCAGTGGCAGGAGGGCAAGAGCCTCCTGTTCGACTACTCCTTCGAGCACGAGGCGTGGAACCACGGAACGCGGACCCGGACGTGCCTCCTCGTGGACCTCTGGCACCCGGACACCACGCTGCCCGAACGGGCCGCGCTGGTCACGCTCATGACGGAGATCCGCAAGATGATGGGCTGATCGTGTGCGGGATGGAGGTGGTGAACACCCGCCGCTACCGGTGGGTGGGCGCCAGTGATGCCACATAGGGGGCCAGTTTGGCGGGGCTCACCACCCACATGATGCGTTCGATGCCTCGCTCCGACACATCGGCGGTCACGAGCGCCACCGCGTCACCACGGTTCGAGACGAGCGCAGCCGGCCTGCCGTTGGCCTCCACCCAGCGGATCTCTGTCTCAGGCCAGAAGCGCGGGGAGTAGGCGACAAGGGTCCTGGAGACGTCTGCTCGCCCGACGACCGGGATCCTGGATGCCCCGCGCATGCCCGCACCGTCGGCGTAACTGACGACGTCCGCGGCGAGAAGTTCCTCAAGTGCCGCCAGATCACCGGTTCGCGCCGCCGATACGAACGCCTTCAGCAGACGCCGGTGTGCGGTGGAACTGACCGGCTCCCTGCGTTCCGCCGCCAGATGCTTCCGGGCACGGCTCACCAACTGGCGCGTATTGGCTTCGCTGGTCTCCAGGATGTCCGCGACCTGCTTGTACGGATAGTCGAAGGCTTCCCTCAGCACGTAGGCGGCCCGCTCCACGGGGTTCAGCTTCTCCAGCAGGAAGAGAACCGCCATGTCGAGCGCCTCGGCCCGTTCCGCTCCCAAGTGCGGATCCACGCTGGTGTCGACCGGCTCCGGAAGCCAGGGCCCGACGTACGACTCGCGCCGCATCCTGGCCGACTTGGCGCAGTTGATCGCGAGACGGCTGGTGATCGTGGCAAGGAACGCCGTCGGATCCTGGACGCCGGCACGGTCGACGGTCTGCCACCGCAGCCAGGCATCCTGGACGATGTCCTCGGCCTCCGCGGCGCTGCCCAGCACGCGGTAGGCGATACCGAAGAGTCGGGGACGCGCCGCCATGAATTCCCTCGCGGTCTGCTCGAGGGAATCCGCGTCATCACCCGCAGGCATGAGTGGCCTCCAATTTCGCATCACCACGGCTGATGGCAGGCCCAGTGGGACGCGCGCTGAGCGGTGTGGTCCTGCTTACCGCAGGATCCAGGTCGGACCGCCCCCTGAACTCAATGCCGGATGAACGTATCACACTGTCCGATCATCACGATGGACGGCGTTTTTGCCCGGGTAGACGTAGGCATCGCGCCAGGTGGACGGGCATATGGGCGCGCTACTGGCGTCGTTTCGGGGGAGGGCTGCCCACTCTTGATGCGGTTCCTCCATGACACTGTTGTGATGCTCACTGTCTGCCGTGTCACGTCGTGCCCGCGCGAGCCGGTCACGCTCATCCCTCCATGTACGCTGCATCCATGTCTGAGGGTGTAGCCATCACCGGTACCGCGCTGGTCACCGGGGCCTCGCGTGGCCTCGGCGCCGTGATCGCCCGACGTCTCGCGGCCGACGGACACCCGGTCGCCGTTGTGTACCGATCGGCGGCCGAAGCTGCTCGCCGGGTGGTGACGCACGTACGCGCCGCGGGCGGCACCGCCGAGGCCTTCGCCGCCGACGTGACCGACGAGGCCGCCGTCATCGACCTCGTGGCGGACGTGACGGCCCGCCTCGGCCCCGTTGCCACGCTCGTCGTCAACGCAACCGGCCCGCAGCCCGATGTGGATCCGGCAGCGGTGACCTGGCAGGACCATCTCGCCCAGCTCTTGTTCTTCGTCAAGAGCCCCACACTGCTGATGCAGGCGGTGCTGCCGGCCATGCGCGAGCGCGGTGGCGGCCGGATCATCCAGATCGGCTCGGATGTGCTGGAGCGCGCTGTGCCCGAGATGTCGGCCTACGTGGCCGCCAAGGCCGCCCAGCACAGCCTGACCAAGTCCTGGGCCCAAGCACTCGGCCCGTTCGGGATCACCGTGAACACCGTCGCCCCAGGTTGGATCCCGGTCGAACGGCATGCCGGAGCCGACCCGGAGTCCCTGGCCGCATACGCGGCCGAAGTGCCACTGGGACGCATGGGCCGACCGGAAGACGTCGCCGCCGCCGTGTCCTTCCTCGCAACACCGGACGCCGGCTTCATCACCGGCGAACGCATCAAGGTCAACGGTGGTATCGCCCTCGGCTAGCGGCTCAGCCGGACACGTCTATGCGCTGCGTGCCGATCACCGACAGGAGCCGTAGCGCCTCCTCGGCGGGAGAGCCAGGGTCTGCCGTGTAGATCACGACTTGCTGGTCGCGGTCGGTGATGTCGAGGACATCGCAGTTCACGGTGATGCGGCCGATCAGCGGGTGGTGGACGGTCTTGCGCAGGGTGGGCTCGGCGCGCACGTCGTGGGCGGCCCACAGCCGGGCGAACTCCGCGCTGCCGGCGAGGAGGTCCTCCACCAGCGTCGCCACCTCGGGATCGTCGGGGTAGCGGGCGGCGGTGGCACGCAGGTGCCGGGCCGCGGCGTGGGCGAACGCCTCCGCCTCGGATCGGTCGTACAGCAGCCCCTCACGCGATCGCGGTGCGAGAAAGGCACGGCGGACCAGGTTGCGCTCGGGCCGGGACAGAGCCGAGAAGTCCGCCAGCAGGGCTGCCGCCAGGTCGTTCCAGGCGATCACCTCGTATGTCGCGGACAGCACGATCGCCGCGGCGTGCGGCAGCCGCCGCAGTAGGTCGAGGATGCTCTGCCGTACTTCACGCGGGGGCCCGGCCGGCGGGCCGGGCGGGGCGCCGGCGAGGTGGTGCAGGTGGTCGCGTTCGGCGTCCGACAGGCGCAGGGCCCGGGCCAGACCGGCGAGCACCTCGCGCGACGGGCGCGGGCCGCGGGCCTGCTCCAGCCGGGTGTAGTACTCGGTCGAGATGAACGCCAGCAGCGCCACTTCCTCGCGGCGCAGCCCCGGGGTGCGGCGGCGAGGCCCGGCGGGCAGGCCCACGTCGGCAGGGGTGATGCGCTCACGCCTGCTGCGCAGGAAGCCTGCGAGCTCTCGTCTGTCCACGTCCCCCAGTGTGCGCGGTGCTTCGGAGCCGATCCAGGTACCGCCGGTGCCTGGATCGGCTCCGCGGCCGGACGCAGGCTCGATGCCATGGACAACGCACAGACCACCGACACCTCCATCCCCGCCGCCATGGGCCTGCTGGCCGGCAAAGTCGCCTTCATCACCGGTGCCGGTCGCGGTATCGGCGCCGCCGCAGCGCGGCTGTTCGCCCGGGAGGGCGCCCGGGTGCTGCTCGCGGCCCGCACGGAGGACCAGCTCAAGGCGGTGACCGAGGAAATCCGGGCGGCCGGCGGCACCGCCGAGTACGCGGTGTGCGACCTGGCCGACGGAGCCGGTGTCCGTGCCGCCGTCGACCGCGCCGTGGACCTGTACGGCCGGCTCGACGTCGCCTTCAACAACGCGGCGACCAGCGTGCCGCCGGCCCCGATGGACCAAGTGCCCGAGGTGGATTTCGACCACGTCTACGCCGTGAACCTCAAGGGTCCGTGGCTGGCCATGTCCGCCGAGGTCGCCGCCATCCGGGCCACCGCCGGCACGGGTGCGATCGTCAACAACTCATCCGTCGGCAGCCTGAGGGGCAATCCCACGCTGCCCGCCTACGGTGCGATGAAGCGCGCGGTCAACAGCCTCACAGAGTCGGCCGCCGTCACCTACGGCCCGGAGGGCATCCGCGTCAACGCCATCGCCCCCGGCACCACACTGACCGAGATGATCCGTGAGTGGAACGACCGCGCACCCGGCGTCGTCGACCAGCTCAACGCGCGCACCCCACTGCGCCGTGCGGCCGACCCCGACGAGATCGCCCAGGCCGCCGCCTGGCTCCTGAGCGACCGCGCCTCCTACGTGACCGGGGCCGTGCTCCCGGTTGACGGCGGCATGCAGGCATGAGCCCGGGACACGCCTGAATGACCGGTCGCGGGCGGGTCCGGGGGCCGGCTTGCCTCCCGCCCGCCACCGCGTCCCCTGGCGAACGGAACCGCTCTACGGCCGGAAGCCGTCGATCGCCAGTTCCAGCAGGCGGTTGGCCTGGGCGGCGCCTTCGGGATTGTCGGGGGTGCGCCACAGGCAGCTCATGAGCATGATGACGTCGACCGGGTCGATGCCGGGGCGTACCTCGCCGGCGTGTTCGCATGCGTCGAGGAGCCGGCCCACGGCCGCGGTGACAGGCGGCCACGAGGCGCTGACGACCTCTTGCGCGGCGGCGGAGTGCAGTGCTTCTCCCAGACCGTGCTTGATGCGCACGTAGGCGGCGAGGGTGGTGAACCAGTGCCTCAGCGCGTCCAGGGGGGCATGGGTGGCGAGAATGCCCGGCACGGAGTCCACCAGGCGGTCGACGTCGCGACGGTGGACCTCCAGGATCAGCGCCTCCCGGGTGGGGAAGTGGCGGTAGAGCGTGCCGGCGCCGACGCCCGCGCGTTTGGCGATCGAGTTGAGCGAGGCGTCCGGGGATTCGGCGAGCGCGTCGTGGGCGACCTGGAGGATCGCTTCCCGGTTCTTCAGCGCATCGGAGCGCTGCCGTGCGGCGTCGGGCATGGGTCCTCCTGGCGTGCGGACGGCCGTCCGTTGCGAAACGGAGAGCTCTCCGCTAACGTGGCCGAGGTCAAGCGGAGAGCTCTCCGCTTAGTGTCGTCCTCCATTGTAGGAGTCACCTCGTGCGCTACATCAAGCTCGGCCGCACCGGCCTCTCCCCGGTGGCCATCGGCGCCATGACCTACGGCGAACCCGACCGCGGCCACCCCGTCTGGTCCCTGGACGAAGTGGCCAGCCGGCCGCTGATCAAGCATGCCCTGGAAGCGGGCATCAACTTCTTCGACACCGCCAACCTCTACTCCTACGGCTCCAGTGAGGAGATCCTCGGCCGCGCGCTGAAGGACTACGCGAACCGCGACGACGTCGTCATCACCACCAAGGTCCGCCACGTCATGCGCCCCGGCAGCCCCAACGGCGGTGGCCTGTCCCGCAAGGCGATCATGAGCGAGGTCGAGCACAGCCTCCGTCGCCTGGGCACCGACCACGTCGATGTCTTCATGATCCACCGCTTCGACAACGACACGCCGCTGGAGGAGACACTGGAGGCGCTGCACGACGTCGTGAAGTCCGGCAAGGCCCGCTACCTCGGCGCGTCCTCCATGCACGCCTGGCAGTTCGCCAAGGCCCTACACCTCCAGGAACGTCACGGCTGGGCCCGGTTCGTCACCCTGCAGGACCACTACAACCTGCTCGCCCGCGAGGAGGAACGCGAAATGCTCCCGCTCTGTGCCGACGAGGGCGTCGCCACCGTGATCTGGAGCCCCCTGGCCCGCGGCCGCCTCGCCCGCCCCTTCGACCAGGCGAGCGCCGGGGAGCGCGCCGCGACCGACGGCGCCTACGCCGACACGCTCTACGGCAACACCGACAGCGACCGGCAGATCATCGACGAGGTCGGCGCCATCGCCGCCGCCCGAGGCCGCACCCGCGCGCAGATCGCCCTCGCCTGGCTGCGCCGCAACCCCGTCGTCGCAGCGCCCATCGTGGGCGCCCGCACCATCCAGCAGATCGACGACGCCGTCGCGTCCCTCGACCTCGACATCACCGACGAGGAAGCCCGCCGCCTGGAAGCCCCCTACACCCCCCGCCACGACTTCCAGGGCATCTCCGACGTGCGTGAACTCGAGCGCATCAAAGCCGGCATCCCCGGCTACGCCAACGTCTGACGCCGCGCCCGGCCGCGCCGAGGCCTTGTCGGCCCCGAGTCGAGCAACCGCTCCTGCCCACGTCGACCCGGTCCGTGGACAGATCGCCCGAACGAGAGACCTTGAGATCGGGTCCTGGGCCGGTGCAGGGCTCCCGCGAGGCACTCGGCGCCCGCCGCAGGCGATGAACCGCCCGGTGGTCACCGTGCAGGGGCCGCGGATGTGCCACCGTCGCCTGGTCGACGGTTCAGTCTGGTCCGGTGCCCGCAGGTGGCCGCGTCTTGTGCTCGAGCATGGCGAGGAAGCTTTCGGCCGCGTCGTGGACGCGGTCTCGATCGCCGGTGGCGAGGAGGTCGAGCAGGAGACCGCGGATCGTGGCGATCACCAGGGTGGCCGTGCGCGTTGCCGTCGCCGGGTCGGTGTCTGCGCCCTGCGCGTCGCGTAGGGCGTTCATCCAGTCGGTCACGACGTGCTCCAGGAAGTCCGCGAACTGATCCGGCGCCTGGAGAGCGCGCCCGTAGACCGCGAAGAACAGCCTGAACTCGGCGCCCTGTTGAGGGTCGGAGGCCCGCTCCCAGACCGCGCGCACGGCCGTCGCCAGGTCTGGCTGGTCGCCGGCCGTGTCGCGGGTGGTCTGGAACATGCGCTCCCGCAGGCGCCCGAGGACGGCTTGCAGCATCCGTTCCTTCGTGCCGAAGCGGTGCACCAACGTCGTGGGCGAAACCCCCAGGACCGCGGCGACGGGCCGCCACGACAGCTCGGAGAACCCGTACTCGACCGTGTAGTCGACCACGGCGTCGAGCAACTCGGCCCGCCTCTCGTGGTCTACGGGCCGCCCCGCCATCACTGCCTCCGGATGCTGTTCACGACTTGACTTTTCTAGTACGACCGTACAAAGAATAGTGGCCGACTTCAAGGGCCGCCCGCCGCGGATCCGCCCGGTGAGCGCCCGCGTCCTGGAGGTTCCGCATGCGTGTTTTCGTCACCGGAGCGTCGGGCTGGATCGGCCGGGGGCTCGTTCCCGACTTGATCGCCGCCGGTCACACAGTCGTCGGGCTCGCCCGCTCCGCTGCCGCGGCCCGAGCCCTTCAGGCCGCGGGGGCCGAGGTTCGGTCGGGGTCACTCGACGACCTGGAGACCTTGCGCGGGGCCGCCGCGTCGTCCGACGGGGTCATCCACCTCGCGTTCAAGCACGACATCGCCTTCGCCGGTGACTACGTCGGCGCCACCGAAGCCGACCGTGCGGCGATCGAGACATTCGGCGAGGCACTCAACGGCACCGGCAAGCCTTTCGTCATCGCCTCCGGCATCCTCGGCGTACTCGGACTCCCGCCAGGAGCAGTCGCCACCGAACGCGACGGACTGGCCGGGAGCGGGGATCGCACAGGACCGATCAGCGGTGCCGGCGGGCGGATGGCCAACGCCCACCACACGCTCGCGCTCGCCGACCACGGGATCCGCTCCTCCGTCGTGCGCCTCCCGCCGGCCACGCACGGCAACGGCGACAACGGGTTCATCCCGACCGCGATCAGCTTCGCCCGCGAGAAGGGCGCCGCGGCCTACGTCGCTGACGGCACCAACCGCTGGCCGTCCGTCCACCGCGACGACGCGGCACGGCTGTTCCGCCTCGCGCTGGAGTCCGCCCCGGCCGGGTCGGTGCTGCACGCGGTCGGCGACGAGGGCGTACCGATGCGCCAGGTCGCCGAGGTCTTCGCCGCGAACCTCGACGTTCCTGCCGTCTCCGTCACCCCGGAGCAGGCCGGAGGATACGTCGGCTGGCTCGGCGGGTTCTGGGGATTCGACGGCCCCGCTTCGTCGCAGATCACCCGCGACCTGCTCGGGTGGCAGCCGACCCGTCCCGGACTGATCGCCGACCTGAAGGACGGCCACTACTTCGCCTGAGCGCGCCCCGCACATCCCGCACACCCGCTCTCCGCCACCCTGCTCCCTCGAGTCCCCCGGTCTTGAGGCCTTCGCGGGGTGTGGGCGCTCAGCCGCCCGCGTGCTCACGGGTGCGCCCCGCGCTCGGATTTACGAGCGCGGGGCGCGGCGAGAACCGCGCCGGCCGGCGGTGGATGTCGCAATCCCCACCGAACCGGGATGGCCCTCGCCTGCTCCATCATCGGGCGCGCGTGTCACCGACCACTTGGGACGACACACCTACCCCGTGACGCGGAACTGGTGGCTCCCCGGGCCGACGGTGAAGCGGGCGTAGCCGCCGCTGCGTTCGCCGGCCGCCGCGGCCGCGGGTGCGTGCACCGTCTGCACGCCGCTCACCGGTACGAGGACTTCGGCGGTCGACCCCACCGGCACGTCGACGCGCAGGGTGAAGCGTCCGTGCGTCCGGGTCCACGACGACGCGATCCGGCCGAGGGGTGACTCGACGTGGGCGGAGGCGTGTGTCAGGTCGCCCACGGAGTGGGGGCGGATCGTCACCTTCGTGTAGCCGGGTGCGGCAGGTTCGATGCCGGCGACATCCTGGTAGAGCCAGTCGTCCACCGTGCCCATGAAGGCGTGGTCGTGCGAGCGCGAGTTCGCGTTCCACTCCTCCCACATGGTCGTGGCGCCCAGGCCCTCGAACCAGTAACCCCAGCCGGGGTAGGTCGGGTTGGTGGCCACCGTGTAGGCCAGGTCGGCGTGCCCGGCGTCGGTGAGGACCGGAAGGAGCGCCTTGGTGCCGAGGGCGCCGGTGTCCAGGTGGTCCCCGCGGGCGTGGATGTCCTCGACGAGGTTGTCGACCACTGCTTGGCGGTGTTCCTTGGGCACCAGGCCGAAGCTCAGCGGCAGCAGGTTCGACGTCTGCCGGTAGCCCGCGGCCTTGTTGTCGTAGTAGGCCTCCTTGTCCTGGTCGTAGAACGTGGCGTTGAAGGTGTCCTTGACCTGTGCGGCGAAGGCGCGGAAGTGACGGGCGTCCGCGTCGTGGCCCAGCGCCTTCGCCATCGTCGCCAGCCGCGTCGCGGTGAGGTAGATGTACGCGGTTCCGGACAGCCGGATGCCCTCCGGCGCGTTGGCGCCTTCCGGGGAGAGCCAGTCGCCGTAGCTGAAGCCGGTGTAGATGCCGCCGGTGCCGGCGATGTCGTGCTCGTAGTGCTCGAGCCAGGCCTTCATGCCGTCGTAGTTCTCGGCGACCGCCTTGGTGTCGCCGTAGTACCAGTACAGGTCCCAGGCACCGAGGATGAAACTGGCGGACCAGATGGGATCCTTGACCTGCTTGCCCGACTCGGTGGTGGGCACCGTGGGCCCGATGGATCCGTCCTCGTTCTGGTCGTCGCGGTGTGAGCGCAGCCAGCTGTCGTAGAAGTTCTGCATGTCGAAGTTCGCGATCGCCGAGTCGGCGTACAGGAAGCCGTCGGCCGTGTAGGGCCGCTTCTCGTACATGGGCGTGTCGGTCGGGATCGAGTGCAGGTTGTTGAGGATCGTGTCGGCCTGCGCGTCCTGGTAGCGGTTCAGCAGGTCACTGGAGCTGGTGAAGTCGCCGGTGGACGCCACCGCCGTGTGGACCCTCATCCCGTCGACCGACCGGAGGGCGACCCCCTGGGGGACGACGACCTGGGCGTAGCGGAAACCGGCGTAGCTGTAGCTCGGCTGGTAGTACTCCACCCCTTCGCCCTTCAGGGTGTACGAGTACTTCTGCAGGCCCAGTCCGAAGGCGCCGGTGTTGTCGACGGTGCCGTCGGCGCGCAGCTTCTCGCCGTAGGTGACGGTGACCGTGGCCCCGGCAGGTCCCTGGACCCCGATGCGCGCCCAGCCGGCGGTGGGGCTGCCGTAGTCGTAGACGTGCGTGCCGTCGGCCGGGGTGCTGGTGTGCTCGGCCTTGAGGTGGTCGGTCACCTTGACGGGCGGGAAGCTCTCCGAGCGGAGCGTGCCCTTCGGGCCGTCGACCGTCAGCGCACGGCGCCAGGGGCCGTCGTCGAAGCCCGGACGGTCCCAACCCGACTGCTCCAGGCGGGCGTCGTAGGCCTCCCCGAACCAGAGCGACTGGGTGGTCGTCGGCCCGTCGGACACCTTCCAGGAGTCGTCACTGACCACCTGCTGGTGCGTGCCGTCGGTGTAGGTGATGTCCAGCTCCAGCTTGAGCTTGGGCTCGCCCCACCAGGACGACGCCTTCCACTCGTCCGGGTCGGTCATCGCGTAGAAGCCGCGCCCGAGGCTGACCCCGATGGCGTTGCCACCGGTGCGCAGGGCGTCGGTGACGTCGTACGTCGAGTACAGGACGGTCTTGTCGTACACCGTGAACCCGGGCTCGAGTTCCCGGTCGCCGATGCGCCGGCCGTTCAGGTAGAGCTTGTTGTAGCCCAGGCCCGCGATGTGGGCGCGCGCCGACGCCACGTGCTTCTTCGCCGTGAACTCGTCGCGCAGCAGCGTCTCGGGCGGCGGCGGAGCCGACACCGACCGGCCCCAGGGGCCCGAGCCGTAGCGTGCGGCCACGCGCGCGTTGGGCCACGCCGCGTCGTCGTACCCGGGCTGCTCCCACCCGTCGCCCGCGGAGGCCGAGGCCTTCCAGCCGCTGTCGGTGACGAGGTCGGCGGGCGATCCCGCCCCCTGGAAGTGCAGGCTTCCGAGCACGCCGGCCGGCCCCTGATTGGTGTTCGTCGCCTCGACCGCCAGCACGTTGGTGCCCGCGTGCAGGTAGGGGGCGATGTCGATGACGCTCGCCGTCCTCCAGGAGTCGGCGACGCGCGGAGAGCTCGCCACCTCGGTGCCGTTGACGTACAGCGAGAAGCGGTCGTCTGCGGTGAGCTGCAGCTCCGCCGAGGTGATCTGCGCGTCAGCGGGCACATCGATGTTCCGGCGCATGTAGCGCGTCCCGGCGGGAGCCGAGTCGGCCGGGTCGCCCTCGGGGTACCAGATCCAGCTCGCGTCGTCGAGCCGCAGCGAGGGCGCCTTGTCGTGGGCCCCGATCCAGGCTCCCTGGAAGTCACCGGGGTTGACGAAGGCCGTCTCGAATCGCGCTTCACCACTCCACGGCGACGCCTTTCCGGACCCGTCCCAGACCCGTACACGCCAGTAGTAGCCCGAACGCGACGCGAGAGCGGGGCCGTCGTACGCCACGTCGAAGGACCGGGAAGAGCGCACGCGCCCGCTGTCCCAGACGTCCGCCCGGCCGCCGCGGGACGTGGACACCTTGACCTCGTAGGCCACTTGCCCGGCGGCGGTGCGACCGGCTGCGCCATGGCCCGGTGCCACGTGCCAGCTCAGCCTCGGCCGGGGGACGTCGACCCCCAGGGGCTGGACCTGGTGCTCGACCTCGAGCCCGCTCACCGCGAGCGCCGACCCGCCCGCGGCCGGGCCCTGTTGGAGGTCCGGGACGGGCGCGCCCGCCGCGCCGGGCGCCGCTTCCAGCCCCCACACTGCCGCGAGTGACAGCACCAGCCCGGCAGCGATTCTTCGCTTCCTCACGCTTGCTCCCATCGATCACGCACGGTTCGGCATGCGGCGCGCACGCAGGCCGGTAATGAATCGTTTCAGTTGTTTCGCGTTGTTACTCAACCACAGCTGTCAGGAGGGAGACAAGGTGTCGTCAGCGGGTCTGTCCACCCGGCGCGGTGGCCCGCCTTGCGCGCCAGATGCCCCCCAGGACGACGACGAAGGCGTCCGTGTGAACGCGTCATACGTGCGGTCACCAGAAGGCCCGTTACCCTGTTTCACCACCCGGGTCTGTTCGGACCTCCGCGGTGAGTCCGACCGCCGAGGTGCAGGTCTGTTCCGCGGCGGATGAGAGCGCGTTGGCGTCGTGGCGTGGCGAGGTCGTCGGGGTTACCGGCGTCCGGTGGGGTGTCTCGGACGCTGTTTCAAGCCGGTGTCCGGTGGGGCTTGTACGGCGTGAACGGTCCGCTGACCCACGGCCATCGCATGCCGCCACAGCAGTCGCTTGCCGGGTGAGCCGCTCGTCCAGCCCGCACGGTCAGCGCTGACCGCTACGCCGACTTCCCGCCTCCGCACCAGCGGCCGGGCGGCCGGGCGGCCGTGCGGGTCCGCGAAGTCCTCCCCGCGCCCGACACCGTCCGCCGGCGGAATCCCCGGGCTCGTACAGCAGCCTGCGGCGCCCCTGTCGCAGATGCGTCATAGCGGTGCTGACCGTCGACATGCTCCGTGCGGCAGGCCCGCGTCAGCCAATCTGTTCGGCCAGGGCGACGATGATGCCCGCGGGGCCGCGGAGGTTGCAGAGCCGGTAGATGTTCTCGTAATGCGCCACCTCGCCGAGGAGTTCGGCGCCGTGTGCACGCAGGCGGGCGATGGTGTCGTCGATGTCGTCGACGGCGAACATGACGCGATGCAGGCCCAGCGTGTTGGGCGGAGGGTTCCGCGGCTCGGCGTCGGATACCGCGGGGGTGTGGAATTTGGTCAGCTCCAGCTTGCTGTGGCCGTCCGGGGTCCGCATCATCGCGATGTCGCTCCGGACGCCGTCGAGTCCGACGGTGCGGTCCCCCACGAGTCCACTGTCGCGCTGTTCCGGGATGGGCGCATGTACGGTGCACCAAGGCTGCCTGTGCCGGGCTGACGGCCAGCCGCTGGCTGGTTCGCCTTCGCACCGTTCACGGTCGTGCACGGCGGTCGAGACAGAGGCGGCCGACCACCGCTCCCAGGTGGATGACCACGCCCACCGCCACCAGCCAGGACAAGATGATCATGACGACGCCGATGGCGCCGTACTTCTGCTGGTTGGCCACGATCGCCGAGGAGAAGTAGCGGGAGGAGAACACTCCCAGACCTGTCCAGCAGACACCGGTGACCAGGGCCGCCGGGAAGAGGGCGGGCCACCGCACGGCTCCGGCCAGCAGCGCGTGCATGCTCCACCACCAGAACAGCGTCGCGAAGGCGAAGCCGACCAGGCTCTGCAGCACCGGCCCGCCGAGTGTTCTACCCACGGCGGCCTGCGCCGCACCGTATGTGAGCAGTGCCGCGAGCCAGTAGAGCTGCGTACGGATGTCCCGCCAGCCTCGGGCCGGGACGTCGAAAACCTTCTGGTACCAGCCCTGCAAGACGCCGGAGACAGCCATGGCCCCGAGCACCAGCAGGAAGGCGCTCGGCACCGTGAGTGCGCCTTGCCCCTGACCGGGCGTGAACAGGGACGCCACGGCTTGTGCGGCTGGTCGGTCCAGCCCCAGCCAGCCGGCGACCACAGCGGCGGCGTCGCGGCCCACAGCGGCGGTGATGACGATGAGGAAAGGGAAGAAGCACAGGAATGCCAGGGCGGCCAGTTGGAACGAGTGACCGAAGAAGTCGACCGCGGTGAGCTGACTCCACAGCGTCCCCGCCACGCCTGTTCGCAGCCGCTGGGCCGCCGTCCAGCGGCTACGGTCCATGCGCATCCGGTTCAAGAACCTGCGCCGGCGTTCCCCGTGTGGGCCGGGGGCTCTGTCGTGACCCTTCATGGAACGAGGCCGTCAGGCAGCCGATGGCCGGGAGAGCCGGTCTGTTGGCAGGTGCCGGGTGGACGGGAAGCTCGCGAGCGCGATGCCGGCGGTGGCGAGTACGGCGCCTTTGAGGCTGCCGAGCTGTGCTTCGGCGTACTCGGCCACGAGGGCGTCGGCCTCGGGCTTGGCCAGGCCTGTGCGCTCTGCCGCGGCTCGTACCTGGTCGGTGCCGACGAAGCTGACACCCGCCTCGATGGTGATGCCGACCTGTTGACGCGCCGCGTTGGAGATCTCCGGGTTGTCTTCGATCCGTGTCGTGAACACGTGCACCAGTGCCCCGATGAGAAGCGAGCCGATGAGGGCGGTTCCCAGGGAGGATCCCAAGTTCTGGGCGGTGTACTGGAGACCGCCTACCTCGCTGCGTTCCGACTCGCCGACGCTCGATTGGACGATGTTGCCGAGCTGGGAAGCGAGCAGGCCCATGCCCGTGCCGAGCAAGGCCATCGCCCAAGCGAACGAAAGATCGTTGAGGGACGGAGTGATGGTGGCCAGCAGCCAGAGAATCGCCGCGATGAGAATCAGCAGAGCGGCACGGACCACCGTGCGGGGGGAGGCGAATCGGCCGAGCAGGGGGCCGCTCATGGAAACCACGAGCATGCTGATCGACACCGGCAGCAGACGCAGCCCGGTCTCGAAGGCACTGAGGCCCTGCACGATCTGGAGGTACAGAGGGATGATGAAGAACAGGCCCAGCAAGATCAGGTTCTGACTGAGCAACGCGGCAAGGCCGGCTCGTAGAGCGGGCACGCCGAACAGCGAGAACCGGACCAGGGGCTCATGATTCCGAGCCTCCTGCCGTCGCTCCCACAACCGGAACAACCACAACACGACGGCCCCTGCAGCGATGACGAAGACGGTGAGGGAGAAACCGAAGACGGTCACGGGGGAGTCGCGGGGACGCAGCCAACCCCAGTTGCTGCTTTGCAGGACACCCAGCACCACCAAAGCCAGGCCGACGGCGGACAGCACGGCCCCGACCTTGTCGAGATGCGGTCTGGCGCCGCGGTGGGGCTGTTCCTCGATCCAGCGCATGCCCAAGAGAATGGCCGCCACCAGCACGACCTCGGCGGCGAAGACGAGACGCCAGGTGAGGTAGGTGGTGACCCAGCCACCGACCAAAGGTCCGACTGCGATGCCGGCCCCGGCCAGGCCGCCGACGACCCCGTAGGCGACGGCCCGGTCCCGGCCCTGGTAGGTCCCGGCCACGAGAGCGGCGAGCGCCGGAAGGACCAGCGCCGCGCCGAGTCCTTCGATCACCGACCAGCCGACGGTGAGCACCCACAGGACCGGGGCCACAGCGGTGAGGGCGGAGCCCGTGGCGTACACGATCAGCCCGATGCCGAACACCTTGCGGCGTCCGAGCATGTCTCCGAGTTTCCCACCCGTGATCATGAGGGCTGCCATGACGAGGGTGTAGAGGGTGATGACGGCCTGAATCGAGGTGACCTCGGTGTCGAAGTCCTCGACCAACTGACTGATCGAGACGTTCATGACCGAGGTGTCGAGCACCATCAGGAACTGGGCCGTACCGAGGATGATCAGAGCCCGCCATCGCCTCACCGCTTGCACCTCCAGAGTTTCCGGTGTGCGTCACGGCTTGTGCGCGCAACCTCTCAGATCACCATAAAGCAGATGTATACGCGCTTTCGGTACATCTGCTGCTGAAACCGGGATGCATTGACGGGATCGCCCTCAGAGTTGTGGAGTTGCTCCTGTGTGGCCTGTTTCGCTCAGCGCGGGATCTTCTCCTTGGCCCGCTGGAATTCCTCGTCTGTGAGGTCGCCCCTGGCCTTGATCTCCGAGAGCCTCGCAAGTTCGTCGGTCGCGCTCGGCTTGGCTGTGCCGGCGGTCTCGCGGATGTAGCTGTCGAAGGCTTGCTGCTTGGCCTTGGCCTGCTCCGCTTCGCGCAGACCCATGTTCTTGCCGCGGGCGATGAGGTACACGAAGACGCCGAGGAAGGGCAGGACGAGCACGAAGACGGCCCACGCTGCCTTGGCCCACCCGTTCAGGGAGTCGTCACGGAAGATGTCCACGAAGACCCGCACGAGCAGGAAGATCCAGATGATCCAGAGGAAGATCCACATCATGGTCCAGAACGCGCCCAGCAGTGGATAGTCGTAGGCCAGGTTCACGTGACCGGTCATGTCGCTTCTCCTCTTGCGCACAGTGCCGATCTGCGTTAGCACTGACTGCCGACCAGGCATGGTGGGTCGTCGCGGGGCTCGGCCTGACTGCGACGAGGGTGAGGCCCCGAGCAACGCGCCCGAGGCCTCTTCTGTGCCGTCCTGCCTCCGGCTACCGCCGGTGTCAGATCTCCATCTCGCTCACGAGGTCGGCGAAGCCGAGTGCGCGCAGCACGTTGCCTGCCGCGTCCACCACTCGCGCACTGCCGACGATCGGTGCGATTGCCACGCAGACGGCCTTGGCGTCCTCGACGGTCAGTCCGGCTTCCTTCGCCACACTGAGGTTCGCCAGGTACGAAGCGGGGGCGGCGTCCATCGCAATGAGCGCAGCCAGCCGGACAAGGTGGTACGTGCGTTCGTCGAGGCCTGAGTTCGGCAGCGTCTCGATGTTCATGCGCCCGATCTGCTCGAAGACTGGCAACTCGCCGTGTGCCATTGCACCCAGGGTGCGTTCGGGAGCTTCTGCTGTCATGATCGGCGACCTTCTCACTTGATGCGACCTTGGACGCGCGGGGTCATGCGCCAGCGCTTGAGACCATGCGGCACAGATGTACCATTTAGTCTCATCTGTGTGATTCCTCTTCGCTCTGGTCGTAAACCCGTACAAGTGGGATCGTTTCGGACGAACTGTGAGCATTGATCGAGGCGTTCTGCCGATACCGGCGCCGAAACCGGTCCGGGGCCGTCGGACCGGAAGGCGCTGTGCTGCGTTGAATCCTGCCTCTGAGGCTGTGGCACTCCGTCCGCGCGGCTGCCATGAGGGCGACAGCTCGCAGAAAGGGCGTCAGTCTTCCCGGTCGGGGAGCATGGCCAGGGCCTGAGAGCGCTGTGCGACGAGGCCGTCGTAGGTGCCGTCGCGCTCGGCCCAGCGGTGCATGAGGACGCCCTTCACGAGCACTTCGTGGGGGGTGGGGTCCTCCGAGAGCAGTCGCATGACCTCGGTGGCGAAGTCGTCGAGCGGCAGCGCGTGCGGGTTCACCTTCTCCTGGCCCGCAGTGGCGACGGCCGGGGGAACGAGCTCCACGACGCCGACACCTGTGCCGTCGAGCTGTGCGCGTAGTGCCTCGGAGTAGGCGTGCACCGCGGCCTTCGACGCGGCGTAGCTGGGCATGGGCGGGAACGGCAGGAAGGCGATGCCGGAGGTGACCGTGATGAAGGTGCCGGCGCCGCGCCGGACCAGGTGCGGAGTGAAGGCGTCGATGACCCGGATGGTGCCGAGCAGGTTGGTGTCGATCGTCGTCTCCGTCGCCTCGAAGTGTGCGGGGTCGCGCAGATCCTCCAGGAGCATGACGCCCGACATCGTCACCACGGTGTCCAGCTCGGGGTACCGGGCCAGTACGGCGTCACGGGCAGCTGTGATGGAGGAACCGTCGGTGACGTCGATGCCGAACGTGCCGAAGCCTTCCTCGGCGAGTTCCGAGAGCGCTTCCGGGCTGCGGCCGCTTACCGCCACGGTGCTGCCCGCCGCGGCGAACCGGCGGGCCAGCTCCCGGCCGATTCCCGAGGTCCCGCCGACGATGAGAACGATGCGATTGGAGAGATCCACGAGATCTTCCCTTCAGTGCAGGGCGCCAACGGAATTCAGGGCCGCGGCGCAGACAGCGATGTCCGCTGTCTCTTTCGAGACAGCGCTAGGAAGTCTCGACGGCATCCGCCGAGCGAGGCAGTGCCCCCGTCTTCCCTGGTCCTGCCAGGGCCCCCTCCGAGACGCACGCACCGCATTACGGTGTCGGTATGAAGGATGAGGAATCCGGCAACCGGCTCGGCAGCTACCTACGTGCCCGGCGCGAGCTGGTCTCCCCGGCACAGGCGGGGCTCCCGCCCGGCGGCAACCGCCGGGTACCGGGCCTGCGCCGTGAGGAAGTCGCCCTGCTCGCCGGAATCAGTCCCGACTACTACCTGCGCCTGGAACGGGGCCGTGACAAGAACCCTTCGTCGCAGGTCCTCGAATCACTGGCACGCGTCCTGCAGCTCGACGACATCGAGCGGACGTACCTGCTCGGCCTCGCGGCGTCACGCCCCAGGGCGCCGCGCCGCAGGCGGCCCGAGCACGTGCCGGCGCGGGTGCACGAGCTGCTCGCCCACCTGCGGATCCCCGCGTTCGTCGAAGGGCGCGCCTTCGACGTCCTGGCCTCCAACCCGATGGCCGTCGCGCTCTCCCCCCGCCTGCAGCCCGGCCAGAACCGGCTGCGTTCGCTCCTCCTTGATCCTGAAGAAAGGGCCTTCCAGCAGGACTGGACGGAAGCCACCGCCGATTTCGTCGCCGCCCTCCGCACCACCATCGGCGACGACACCGACGACCCCCGGTTCGTCGAGCTCGTCGGAGAGCTCGCACTGTCCAGTCAGCGGTTCCGCACCCTCTGGGCCCGCCACGACGTCCGCAACCTGGACGGAGGCACGACCACGGTGAACCACCCCGTCGTCGGCGAACTCCGCCTCCACCGCGACAAACTTCCGATCGACGGTGTCATCCTCGTCGTCTACTACCCCGACAAGGACACGGACGGCGACGAGAAGCTGCAGCTCCTTGCCGCACTCTCACGCACCGGGTCCGCCGCCACCGGAACAGCCCCCGACCGGCCGTCGGATACGCCGCACAGTAGGTCGCAGTAGCGGCCGCGCCGGTGGCGTCCCAGGCGGTCGCGTCGTGCTTGACAGCGATCATCGCCTGTGCGGAAGGGGCCAGCGGTATTGGGACACCGTGTTCAACGCCGACATGCCGCGAACCCCTCCGGAGCCGGCACGGTCCTGATCTCCCGGTGACCGTGCCGGCTCGCTGCGGCACCGCCGTAGAGTCGGCTGACCGTAGTCCCGACAGGGCGGTGAGGTCCGGCGCGCCGCCGCGCCTCACCTGTCCGGTCGGGACCGGCGACGGCTGCCCGTACGCCGCGGCGGGGCCCTGGGCTCAGCGGACCTGGGATGCGGCGCGCTCGACGAGCCTGGTGACGACGTCCGGGTTGCTGACATGGACCGCGTGGGGAGCGTCGATCTCGATGGTGCGGGAGTGCGCGCGCTTGGCCATGTAACGCTCGGCGGCCGGCGGGATGACGTGGTCCTTACTGGCGACCAGGTACCAGGAGGGGATGGTCTTCCAGGCCGGGGTCCCCGAAACGTCCCCCGCCGCCTGGGCACTGATCGGGCGCTGGGTCGCGGCCAGGGAGGCAGCGGTGGCGGTCTTGAGACGGTTGCTGAGGAAGACGTCGCGGAACTTGTCCGGCTTGATGTAGAGGTCGACCCCCGTCGTGCCGTCGGCCTGGGGGAACGGCACGGCGTTGAGCGCGGTGGGCACCGGCGCGGCCGGGTCGTCGGTGAGGTGCGAGCCCGGGAACTTGGCGAACATCTCGTTGCCGCTCTCGTCCTTGTCGAGGGCGAGGCCGGCCACGTAGACAAGGGCCTTGACGTTGGAACTCTGGGTGGCCGCGTTGGTGACCACCGCGCCACCGTACGAGTGGCCGACCAGGACGACCGGGCCGGGGATCGTCTTGAGATAGGCGGCGAGGTAGGCGGAGTCGCCGGCGAGGCCGCGCAGCGGGTTGGCCGGGGCGGTCACCTTGTACCCGTCCGCCTGCAGTCGCTTGACCACGCCGTCCCAACCGGCGGAGTCCGCCCAGGCGCCATGGACCAGGACGACGGTCGGCCGGGGCTTGGCCGGGTGCTGCCCGGGGGCTGCGGTGGCCATGGGGGTGACCACCGCGGCCGTGCCGAGTGCGACGGTCAGAGTGGTGAGAAGAGCGCGGCGCGAGCGCCTGGACGTAGTGAACATGGTTTCCTCCAAGGGATGATGGGCGGCTTTCGACCTCCGGCGGCCTGGAGTTCCCCGGGGCCGGAGACGATTTTGATGAGATGGCTGGACGACATGTGGCAGGGGACAATGCCGATTTGCCGCAACGGGCACACAACCCGTCGCGGAGTCAGGCAGATTGGGCCCAGAAAAATCCCGGCTTTGATCGTGGGAACTTCGTCCTTGATCTGCCACGTCGTCCGAATCGGGTGTGGCGTGCCCTTTCAGTGATCGGAACGAAGAAGCGCCGTTCTCAACGCGTGGCAGGCAGGACCCGCGAGTGGGCGAGCGCCCAGTCAAGGGCGTAGTCCGCGACCTCCTGCCAACCGTCCTGAACGGGCATCAGGTGAGAGCGGCCGGGAAACACCTTGACCTCCGTGACGGTGCCCTCGGCCTTGTAGTGCTTGGCGTTGGACAACTGGACCCCCGGCGGCATCAGATGGTCGTTCTCGCCGGAGACGAACAGCAGGGGTGACCGGTCGGCGTTGTGGAAGTCCACGTACGTATCGGTGTGACCGGGGCGAAGGTTGGCCAGTGCGCTGCTCCACACGATGCTGCCTGGCGTGGGGATGTGGTAGCGCTCATAGGTTGCGCGGGCGTGGTCCTCGGGAAACGTGTTCACAAAGGCGTAGCGCCATTGGTCGAAGTCCAGCCCGACGGCGCGGTGCCGGTTGGCCGGGTTCTTCAGGACGGGAAAGAGGGACCGGATCTGGGACAGCGGTACGACCGGCACGCCCTCGACCGGCGCGGAGTTGAGCGCCACTCCGGCAGCGCCGAGGCCCCGGTCCAGGAGGATCTGGGCGAAAGCACCGCCGGCGGAGTGACCCATGACTATGGGCGGCCGGTTCAGCCCCGTGATCAGCCTCTCGAGGCTGGAGATGATCGCCGGAACGGTTACCGTCTCGATCGGAGTCGGGTCGGCGTTGAGGGCCTCGACCTCCCCCTCGAATCCGGGGTACGGCGGCGCGATGACACGGAAGCCCTTGTTCTCGTAGTGGGCGATCCAACTCTCCCAGGCCCGCGGTGTCACCCAGAAGCCGTGGACGAGGACGATGGTGTCGGGTTGCATCAGTGTGCTCCTTGGCGGGGCCTATGACTGGTCGTGATCTGTCGAAGGTCGACGCGAGTCGCTCTTGCGCACTGCCCCACAGTTGGGGCCGCTCACCCCTCGACGCTGGCTGCGCTTTGGGTGGCGGCCATTGGACGAAACCCACAAGGGGACAGGCCGACGGGCACGTCTTTGGTTTTTGCCGGCGATAAGTGGCCGTCGTTTCCGGTGCCGTCGAGGCCGGTTCGACTTGACCGCAAGCCGGCGCAGAAAGGTCGAGCAAGATTCCCTTGTCGCTTTCGCGATGAGCCTCCACCACCTCTCTGTCCCGGCGTTTCGATCTCCAATCGATGACCGGGAAGGTCCGGCGAGTGTGACACCGAGCACTGAAGGTTGCCTCATTGGCAAATCGCAGACTGTGTATTCCGAGGGACCCGAAGCATCCCCTATTGCATCGCACGCAGGGACATCGAGTCCTCGACGCGGCTTGGCCGGCATCGCTGGGAGACAGAGCGGACCGTGTCCTGGCCGGCTGCCGACGCCTGCACCGCCGCCGCGAACGTGAGGCCGGGTGGCACCTCGCTGTCCTCGACATCGCAGCAGCCCTGATCGGCTACCGCCACCTCACCAGGCGAAACTTCGCGTGATCAGGGAGTTCTCAGGCGGTGGGGTATCTGTCCCGTGCGGAGGAGAACCGAGCCTCCTCCTTGCGGGCTCTGCTGGTCCACAGCCTGAACGGGCAGGGCCGGTACGAGGAGGCGTTTGCCGAGTCCCAACTGCCGACGCTTCCCGCGTCCCGCGCCGGGAGCGGGCAGTCTGCCATGGTCGCCGCGGCGCTGCACGGTCTGGGCCGCCGCGACGAAGCGGAAGCCGCCGCATGTCAGGCATTGGGCGAGTGCGAGCGGTTCCTCCATCCCACCCATCCGCGCATCCGCGAAGCGCGGGAATTGCTGGCCCGCATCACCGCCGGGGATCCTCCGTCCGAAACCCCGGGCGCGGGCGCCGGATCCTCGTAAGGCCCGGACGGGCTCACTGGTGAGTGGCGTCGCGTGATCGCCCGACTGGTCGCCGTCATGAGCGAATGCTGTGATCGGCGCTACAACCAGACGAGGAAGTGGTGAGTGATCGAGCTCAGGCCGTAGACGGCCGGACCTCGGCAGGGGCGGGCCGCTTGCCCAGGTTTCGCCAGGCTATGGCGCCCAGAACGGGCAACAGGACCATGATGACCAGCCAGCCCACCTTGGGCAGCGTTCGAATGCGCGCCGCGGGGGTCCTGATGCAGTCGACCAGCGCATAGACGTACTACGCCGCGACTATTGCGTAAATCGCGTAGACCAGCACTGATGTCATCGGGCTACCTCACGTGCAAGGGCTGCTGCCCGTTTGTGTGCGGCACGGCCTGGCCCCACTGTGCGGTCATGTTAACCGGTATCCGCGGGGGCTCCGGCTACGGTGCGTGATCCTTGGGTCGGGAAGGCGTTCCCCTGCGGTCTGCCGGACCCGGGAGCCGGACCTGCGGTCCTCCGGCACGGCGGGGGCACCGGCGGCGCCACCCGACATCCCGCGCTGGGGCGGCGGCATGACGTGCGGCGGGCTGTGCGATGCCGGGCCCCGCTTCTGCCGGAGCACCGTAAGATAGGTGACACTCGAAATCTAATTACCCGAGGGGTATCCGATGGGGCGTGTATCGCAGGCTCAGGCGCAGGAGAACCGGCAACGCGTGGTGGTCACCGCTGCTCGGCTGTTCCGGGAGAAGGGCACTGGCATAAGCGTCGCCGACGTGATGCAGGCGGCCGGATTGACCCATGGCGGGTTCTACAAGCAGTTCGCCTCCAAGGATGCGCTGGTCGGTGAGGCCACCGCCCGGGCCTTTGCCGACCTGGAGGGGCGCCGCACGCAGGCGGACGATGAGCACGACGGGCAGCGCGACGCCGCACGCCGGGCACTGACCGGCTGGTACCTGTCGGCTGGGCATCGTGACGACCCCGCCGACGGCTGCGCCTCCGCCGGGCTCGCCGTCGACATGGCCCGTGACGCGGGCGACTCGGCGGCGCATCGGGTGTACGACGACGGGGTGCGTGACTTCGCGGAGTGGCTCGCCGTCGACAGTGAGGACGATGGCCTGGTCCGCCTGTCCATCATGGTGGGGGCTCTGCTCCTGGCCCGGGCCACCCACGGCTCCCCGCTGTCCGACAAGCTCCTCCAAGTCGCACGTGAGGCCCTGTCGGCGCGCGACTGATCACGCACCGCCCGTCGGAGGTGGTGGCCCTTGCCCTTTTTAGATGGCATGTCATGTCTAATCTATCTTTGTGAGGCCCGGCCGCAGGCGGCTACATCCACCCGTGGAGGTTGCTTCCTCGGTACGTGACCGGTCTCCGTACGACCGACCTCGCGCGGGTGGCGTCAGAGATCCCGAGCCCGCACGGGCAGAGCGTGTGCTCGCTACCGCCGCCCTTCTGCAGGGCCTGCTGACCCTGTCGGACCAAGCCCGGGCCCCGTGCACCGGCCGGACCAGCGAAGCAATGGAGAAAGTTCGATGACCACGATTTTGATCACGACAGCCAACGGCGAGACCGGCCGACCGATGGTCGACTACCTGCTCACGGCGGGCTTCCACGTGCGCGCCATGGTCCGCACGGACGACGAGCGGGCACAGCGACTGCGTGACAAGGGCGCCGACGTCGTATTCGGAGACCTGCTCAACCTCCGCGACGTTCGCAAGGCCATGGAGGGCGTCCAGCGCGCCTACTTCAACTACCCGGTCGGTGAGGGACTGGTGGAGGCCGCAGTGATGTTCGCCCAGGCCGCCAAGGAGGAGGACCTCGAGCTCATCGTGAACATGTCGCACTTCCAGTCCCGGCCCCACGCGCGGAGCAAGGCCACGCAGAACCACTGGCTCTCCGAGCAGATCTTCGACTGGTCGGAAGTCCCCACCACTCACCTGAGGGTCACGTTCTTCATGCAGTGGCTGCTCTACATCTCCGGGCTGATCCGCTACGGCCGCTACGCGATGCCGTTCGACAAGGAGAGCCGCTTCGCCCCGATCGCCGGCCGCGACATCGCGCTGACCGCTGCCAACATCTTCGCCTCGCCCGAAGAGCACGGTGGGCAGGTCTACGCCCTTACCGGCCCTGTGGAATACAGCCACGAAGAGCTCGCGGCCGAGGTCAGCCGGGTGCTGGGCAAGGACCTTCCGTACGAGCAGGTCACCGTGGCCACCTTCCTGGAGATGCTCGGTATCGGGCAGGACATGGCGAAGCTCAAGCACTTCGAGGCTGTGACCCTCGACCAGCGGGAGGGCCGCCTGGCGGGCGTCAGTGATACGGCCCCGCGCATCAACGGGCAGGCGCTCACGACGGTCGAGGAGTTCGTCAATGAACACCGCTCGGCGTTCGAGCTCGACTACACCAAGCCGAGCGTGTAGTCGGCCGGCCCGAGATCACGGCGCCGAGGCCCCCAAGGACATCCACCACGGTCACTGGCCCCTCTTCCAGTGCCGGACGATGCCGCCCGCAGCACGGTGAGCCATCCGACGCCGGCACCGTACGTGGCGAACCCCAGTGGTCAGCCCGTTCCTCTCCGGTGGGCGGGATCGTCGGAGTCGCCGTCGGGGAGGTCGACGAGGATCACTGCTACGTCGTCGCTCAAGTGGCCCTCGGTGTGGTGGAGCAGTTGCTGGTGCAGTTGTTCGAGGAACTCCTTCGGGGTGGTGGCCTGCAGCGCTTCCATGGCTTCGGGAAGGGCGAAGAATTCGTCGTCGCGGTTGCGGGCTTCGATGACGCCGTCGGTGTAGAGCAGCATCCGGTCGCCGGGGAGGAACGGATAGCTTTCGGCTTTGGGCGGAGGTCCGGTGCAGAGGTCCTCCAGACCGAAGGGCGGCAGGGGGCAGGAGGGCGTCAGGGCCCGCACCTTGCCCTGGTGCAGCACCAGCGCGGGCGGGTGGCCACGGTTGATCAGCTCCACCACATGTTCACCCGGGGTGTCCGGCACCTGGGCCAACAGGGCGGTGGTGAATCCCTCGAGCGCGACCTCCTGCCCGAAGGCCCCCGGCACGTCCACCTCCCTCAGCAGCGCGGCCCCACAGTGGTTCATGACCTTCACCAGGTCGTCCTCGTAGTGCACGGCTTCCCGGAAGGCGCCCAGTGCCACTGCGACCGCCCGCATGGCGTTCAGCCCCTTGCCGCGGACGTCTCCCACGATCAGCCGGACGCCGTAGCGTGTCAGCACCGCCTCGTACAGATCACCGCCGACCTGCGCTCCCGTCCCCGCCGCGAGGCTCAAGCTGGCCGCCCGTACCGGACCCAGCCGCGCCGGAACAGGCCGCAGGATGACATCCTGTGCCGCCACGGCGATACGGCGAACCTGATCGAGCTCGCTGCGCCGACGCGCACGCACCGCCTTGCTCAGCATCACACTGGCCACCGACACCACCAGCAGACCCACGAGGTTGCCGAAGACCAGATGGGTTCCCCACGCATGGTTGTAGGTGGCCGTGGTCAGGTTGACGACCAAGGCGACGGCCGCCGCCGACAGGGTGCCCTTCGGGCCCATCGTCAGCGCTGCCAGCGCCGGCACGGCGGTGAGAAGGGGGCCGGTCATCAAGAAATGCGCAGGAGACAGTTCGATCCCCAGCACGCCCAGCGCTATCACGAAGGGCACAGCCTGCGTGAGTGTCAGGAGGACCCCGCTATGGCCGCCCGCTCCCGGCCCGGGAGACGAGCAGGACGGTGACCGCATGCATTCAGCCTGCCCCAGTGCGGCGCCGATCGCACCGTCGAATGTCCGGCACGGCTGATCTGCGAAATTGACGTGCCACCCGCAGCTGCAGTTGCAGCTGTAGCCGCACAGGGAGGGCCCCGCGCCGGTGAAGGGGGTAGGCGACCCGGGGGCGTGGTTGCGACACCAGCGCCCATGCTGAGCGCGGCGCTCGCTCTGTACGGGCCGCTGCCGCTCATCAGGCTGTGGCTCAGCGAGTGATCAACTGGCTGACTTCAGGGGCTGACAGGCCGGCTACCGGGCCGCCTCCGCGCATACCGGGTCGTCGACCGCGCTCACGGTGTACGGGGGCTGTCCCGGCGGGTCGTCGTTCTGGCTGTTGACGACGTAGAGCCGGCAGCCGTGGCGGGCCAGGGTGGTGGGCAGGTCGAATGGCTCGCCGGTGATGCGGTGCGTCACCGTGCCTGCGTGCAGCCCCTGGTCAAGTTCGGCGATGTAGACGCCGTTCGGGGCGCCGTAATTGAGCACCGCGTATAGCGTCCGTCCGCGGAGCAGCATCCCATCGGCCCCGAAGGACGCGCCGCCCAGATCGAGCTGGACGACCTCACCGGTGGCGACGTCCACCCGCCACACCGCCTCGGTCCCGTTGGACGCCACCAGCAGTGTGCTGCCCGACCGGTCCGCGACGATGCCGTTGAGCAGCCAGTACTGCGCGGGGAACTGCGGGAAGGCGGAGCGGATGTCCAGCCACGGTTCCAGGGGCCCGAGCCTGCCGTGGCGGAGGGCGGCACGGTACACCACGGGGTTGGCCCAGTCCGTGACGTAGAGGGCGTCGTCGGTGATCACCAGGTCGTTCAGGTCCGGCGCGCCGAGCGGACCGCCCTGCGCGGTGCGCGTCGCGAGCAGTCGGCCGCGGCGGTCGTGGACGGTCAGTTCGCCTCCCCCCACGGAGTACACCCGCCCCCGGCCGTCCGTGTGCACCCCCAGCGTGCTTGGGCGGTTGGCCAGGCCGTCAGCGCGAAATGACCGCAGGCGCGCGGAGCGGACGTCGCCCCGGTACAGCGCGCCGGTGCCGTCGGAGGACACGTACATCGTGCCGTCGCGGTCGATCGCGATTCCCTCCGGCAGCACCCCGGGAGCCTCGGAGACGACGTAGGTGCGTGGCAGTTCGTGCGCGCTCGCAGGGACGACGGGCAGGGCCGCAAGGCCGGCCAGCAGGGCCGCGGCGCCGAGCCGCGGAAGTCGGGTGGAGCCGGGCATCGTGGCTACCTCCGGGGTGCGTGGTGGACGCCCCCGCGACGCGGGGACGTCCGAGAGCCTGCCCGGGGCCGTACGGCGGCCGCATCGCCTTTCACGTCTAGGCGAAAGGCTTCGCCTGGCCCATAATCGGTCGGCGTGATCCGCTTACACTTCGATGCCGCCGACCTGCGCCGGATCACACTCGCCCCGGCGCCCAACGCCCTGTGGGAGGCGGTCCTCAGCGTGCGCGGCCTGCGCACCGCGACCGCCGGAGCGGGCCGGGCGCATCCTGCCGCCGGGCGGTGGCGCCGCCAGGTGAACGGCAGCTTCGCCGACCGCGCCGGGGTCCTGCTCGACCTGGTGCCCCGTGACGGCTACGTGCCCGACTTCCTGCTCCAGCCCGCCGCCGGGGACCTCGCCACGGCCGTCGACCTGGCCGGGCGCACCCCTGCCGCCCGCATCGCCGAGGACCTGCGGCTCCCGCGGGACCCCGGCGGTCGGGGCGGCGCGCAGGAGCCGCCCAGCCGCTGGTCGCTCGAACTCGCCGCCGGATCGGCATCCGCACGGCGTGTCCTCACAGCCGACCTGCGGAGCTACTTCGCCTCCTCGATCGCCCCGCTGTGGCCGCGGGTCCGCACCGACGGCGCGGCGGACCGCGCCCTGCGGGCCGAGATGCTGCTGCGCGGCGGCGTCGACGCCCTGCTGACCACACTCGGCCCCACCTGGCGCTGGGAACCGCCGGTGCTCCACCTGCCGTCCCGGAACACGTACGACATCCCGCTCTGCGGCCGGGGCCTGCTGCTCATGCCGTCCTGGTTCGCGACCGGCCCCATGATCAGGTACCAGCCCGGCGAACCGACCGTGCTGGCCTACCCGATGCACCTGCAGGAGCCCTCCACCGACCCGGCCGCCCCACCCGGGGCTGCCCTCGGACCGCTGCTCGGGCGGACCCGGGCAGCCGTTCTCCAGGCCCTGCGTGATCCGGCGACGACCACCGCGCTCGCCGAGCGGCTCGGGGTCTCGCTGGCGACTGCCAGCCAGCACGCCGGCGTCCTGCGCGACGCGGGGCTGGTGCGCACGACCCGGATCGGCATCGCCGTCCTGCACACCCTCACCCCGCTCGGCACGGCCCTGCTGTCCGGCGAGCCACCCGCGGCGGTCGGCTAGGCGACGGGTTCGGGCGCGAGCGTGTGCGCGGTCCGTCCGCCGTGGTCGAACCACCGCGGACGGACCGGCCGCACCCGTGGCGGGTGCCGTGAACGGCCGCGCCTCAGCGCAGGCCGAAGGCCCGGACCACCGTCTGGTGCACCGAGTTGCCCGCCGAGTCCTTGGCGGTCGCCCTCAGCGACACGAAGGACGCCTTGTTCGGGGCGTCCAGGCGGAACCGCCCGTCGCTGCCGCAGGCGGCCTTGTGCCAGGTCCGGCCGTCGTCGTAGGACAGCTCCACGCCGACCGCGCCGAGCTTGCCGGCGAGGCTGGCGCCCGGCAGGTGGGCGGCGGTGACGGACAGGGTGTCGTGCCGCCCGGCGCGCCCTGCCGCGTCGGTGCCGATCCGGTAGTCGAGCTGCACCAGCGGCAGCACCACGGTGGCGGCATCGGTCGGCTGCGCCGACGTGAAGTCCCACTCGGTGCGCGTACGGGAGGAGTACGGGGTGTAGGTCACGTCCCGCTCACCCGTGACGACCAGCTTGTACGGCAGCTTGCCGCGGCTGGGGGCGTCTCCCCAGACGTTCGTGAAGTTCCCCTGGCCCAGCTGGGTGGTGCCCTGGTAGAGCGTCTGCTGCTGGGTCACGGCCGGGTCCTGGTTCCACCCGACGTGGTTGCCGCTGCCCCAGGCCGGGATGTCGATGTACAGGAGGCTGCCGTTGCGGGTGGGCGGCAGGTTGTTGAAGAAGGCGTCGTTCAGGAAGGGGCGCTGGATCGGCTTGAACCACTCCTCGGACTGCCTGCTTCCGGCCCGGTAGGCGGTCTTCGCTCCCTCCTCGAACCCGATGGACTCGGCGAACACCTCCTGGTGCCAGCGGACACCGTCGGTGGACACCCAGTCGGTCCGCTTGCCGTTCGCGGGCTCCGGCATGATGGGGCCGGAGGACCAGTCGACGCCGTCGAGCCATTCGAAGCGGAACTCTGCGCCGGGAACGTCCGGCTTCGGGCTGGCGAAGGTGACGTCGATCCGGGCGAGGTTCTTCGTGTCGCCCTTGACCGTCATCTTCGACGGGATCTCGTTCTGCCAGGCGTGCGCGAGGTCGTACACGTACGGGCTCGCGGTCTCGGAGTCGACGGTGATCCTGGCCCCGCCGTCCACGGCCTGCCGGATGAGCTTCTCGCCGTCCTCGGTGCCGAGCAGGCCGACGTCGAGGGCGACGGGCCGCTGACCGAGCGGCGCGTAGGAGCGCATCGGGCGGCCGTAGCCGTTCTCCACGACCAGCATGAGTTTCGCGCCCGCGGCGATCGCGTTGGCCGCCTGGTCCATGTCGCCGACGTCGTCGCTGTGGCGGACCACCACGGCCTTGCCGCGCGCGTCGAGGTGGGCGTAGTCCTCGCTCGACCCCTGGCCGGCGAAGACCAGCGGCAGCTTGTAGGTGCCCCTGGCCAGCGGCGTGATGCCCTCCTGGCGCAGGATGCCGGCGAACTCGGTCGTGCGGGTGGCGACGGCCAGTGCCGGCTTCTCGGCGCGCCAACGGGCGGTCAGCTGGAAGTCCCCGTGGGTGACCTTGTGGGTGGTCGGCTGCGCCCAGATGCTGTCGTAGTACACGCTCTCGGCGGACAGACCCGACCTGACGCCGTTCATGACGCGGTTGTAGCCCAGTTTCTGGAACGTCACGTCGCCGCGCTGCGGGGTGGTCATGTCGATGCGCTTGGCCTTGGAGGCGTCGAACGTGACGGTGGTGTCCCGGTCCACGAGCACGTCGGGGTCGCCGAGCAGCGCCAGGCCCCTGGAATGGGGGCCGTGGACGCCCTGGACCTCCTGGTAGGACAGGGCCGAGTACACGTCGTCGGGCACGAAGATCTCCACGGTGCCCGAGGGGCCGACGCCGACCGGGACGGGGTCCTTGCTGCCTGCCTTGATCAGCATGACGTCGCCGGACGTGGGATTGCCCTCGGAGTCCTTGAACGTCAGGGTCAGCTTGTGCATCGTTGCGAAGCCGAGGGAGACGGCGGTGTGCGCCACGGCCCTGCCGGCCGTGTCCGTCGCGAGCACCTGGCCCGAGTAGTGCTCCTTGGCGGTGCCCGCCGAGCCGTCGATCGTCACCGTGACCTTGGCGGAGCCGTGCGCGGGGACGACCACTTGGGAGGCTGACAGGCGGAACATCCCGGACGGGGCGCCCGCCGCGTCGACGGACAGCGAGAGCGCGACCGGCGCGTCGGTGACGTTGGTGTACGTCACCGGGCGCTGGAGGGCGCCGCCCTTGTACTGGGCCGCATAGGCGGTCGCCGAGGCGAAGACCCCGGCCTGTGCTGCCGCGGCGACGTCCAGTCGGCCGCTGCCGGCCTCGAAGGCGTCGTACGTCGGGGTCTGCCGGGAACTGCTGGCCAGCAGGTCCTTCAACTGGCCCCCGGTGAGGTC
The DNA here is from genome assembly GCA_036013505.1 of Streptomyces sp. NBC_00510. Taxonomy (NCBI): domain Bacteria; kingdom Bacillati; phylum Actinomycetota; class Actinomycetes; order Kitasatosporales; family Streptomycetaceae; genus Streptomyces; species Streptomyces sp. NBC_00510. Next base: position 8,562,511 of record CP107851.1, read on the forward strand.
CGGATGGGCCGCGGCGAGCAGGGCGGCGGCGCCCGCGACGTGCGGTGTGGCCATGGACGTGCCGCTCATGGACTGGTAGGCGCCCTGGTCGTTCCCGTCGAACCGGGAGTTGGCCGCCAGGATGTCGACTCCGGGGGCGGTGATCTCCGGCTTCAGCGCGCCGTCGATACGGGGGCCCCTGCTGGAGAACGAGGCGAGCGCGTCGGTGGAGTCGACCGCGCCCACGGTCAGCGCCGAGGTGGCCGCCCCCGGTGCGACGATGGTGTTCGGATCCTCACCGAAGTTGCCCGCGGCGACCACGAACAGCGCGCCGGTCTCGGCGCTCAGCCGGTCGATGGCCTGGCTCATCGGGTCGGTTCCGTCGGACACCTGGCTGGTGCCGAGGCTCATGTTGATGATCTTGGCGTGCTGGTCGACGGCCGCCCACTCCATGCCGGCCAGGGCGTAGGAGATCTGTCCGCCGCCGTTGTTGTCCAGCACCTTGCCGATGCTCAGGCGGGCGCCCGGGGCGACGCCCTTCTCCTTGCCGCCGGAAGCCGCACCGGTTCCGGCGATGATGGACGCGACGTGGGTGCCGTGTCCGGCGTGGTCGTCGGTGTTCTCGTCCGGGACGAAGCTCTGATGCGCCGCGATGCGGTCCGCCAGGTCCGGGTGGCCGGCGTCGACGCCGGTGTCCAGGACGGCGACGTCCACGCCCTGCCCGGTGTCGCCGCCCTGCCAGACCTGCGGGGCGCCGATCTGCGTGGTGCTGTCGGCGAGGTCGGCGTGGATGGGGGCGTCGAGCCAGATGTGCGAGATGCCGCCGCCGAAGGACGGCTGGGCCTTCCGGGCCCGGGCGCCGTCGTTCGCCGCCGCACCGGCCACGGACTTCCAGAAGTCGTCCGCGCGGGAGCGGTCCGCGGTCAGCGCGGCGCCCTGGATGCTGTCCAGGTTCCGCACCCGGGCCGCGCCCTCGGGGACGGCGGACGAGCGGCGTGCGGCGCCGGGCTGCGTGTAGGAGACGATCAGCGGCAGCCGGGCGCGGTGCGCGTCGTCGTATCCGTCCGCGATCAGGGCCGTGACGTTGAACAGCTGCCGGTCCAGCGTGCCCTGGGCCAGGAAGGGCAGGGCGGACTCGGGGTAGACGTAGAGGTCGTCGCCCGACGTCATGATGCGGGTCCGCGCCGGCAGTCCGTCGGCACCGCGGACGGTGACGGTGCCCCCGGACTGTCCACCGCCCCGGGCGACCTGACTGGTGGTCACGACGTCGCCGGTGATCAGTGTGACGGTGTGTTCGCCTGTGGGCACATGGTCCGCAGCGGATGCGGATGCGGGTGATGGAGCGGGAGTGTCGGAAGGGGCGGCTGCCTGAGCCGTGATCGGGCTCGTGAGGGCGAGTACCGAAGCGCCGGCGATGACCGGCACGCTCCAGCGTCTGTGGTGTCGCTTCAAGGGTGTCCCTGGTTGGGGTCCGGGCAGGGGACGATCGCCCCCTGCCGTCCAGGGGCGTCACACCGCAGCGGGTTGGCGCCACCTGGGCGACGTGATCATATGCATGTATGAATTCACTGTGAAGAGTGGTGCCTGCACATTGTGAAACTCACGGCAACGATGCGTTGCGCGCAGCGGGCGCGCAGCCCTTCCGCCCGGTCCCGTCTGCGGCAGAAGTGGTCCCCGGGCAAAGGCTGATGGAGGCGGCGGCCGGGGTGAGCGCGGGCCGCGTCCTTCGTCTTCCGCGCGGGAGGCTGATGGTGGAAACACTGGTCACAGTGTGCCTCATCGTGTTTGTGTCGGCGCGGGCGAGTGGAGATCTGCCACCGGGGTGTCCGTGCCGCTATTTCCTTGGAGATCCGGTCCAACAGCCTGCTACGTTGCAAGACTTTGTCCCGATCGGAAGGAATGCCATGGACGCCCCCTCCCTGCACAGCCGGTTCCTCGGCGATGTGCTTCCCCGGATCCAACAGGACGACCGTGTCAGTGGTGTTGCCATCGCGGGGTCGATCGCCGGTGGACACCCCGACATCTACTCCGATGTCGACCTGATCGTGGTCATCGACGACGAGGCGTTCGACTCGGTCATGGCGGAGCGTCTCACGCTGATCGGTTCCTGGGCAGCCCTCGTGGCCGGATTCACCGGGGAACACGTCGGCGAACCCCGCCTGATCATCACGCTCGTCGGGCCGCCCCTCCTCCATGTCGACTTCAAGTTCGTGCGGGGCTCCGACTTCGCCGACCGCACCGAGGACCCGGACATCCTGTGGGACCGCGACGGCCGCCTTGCCACCTCACTCGCGGAGCATCCTCCGACCACCCCGTCGTTCGACCTCCAGTGGATCGAGGACCGGTTCTGGACCTGGGTGCACTACGGCGCGACGAAACTCGGCCGCGGTGAACTGTTCGAAGTCGTCGGCCTCCTCGGCTACCTGCGTGAGGCCGTACTGGGCCCCCTGGCGGCCCGCCGGGTGGGTGCGGCCCCCCGTGGCGTCCGCCACCTCGAATCCATCGCGCCGGACGAGGCGCGTGACCTCCGGGCGACCCTGTGCGGTTACGACCGGCACGACGCCGGCCGGGCCCTCCTCGCCGGCGTCACGCTCTACACACGGTGGCTCGAGGAGGCCGGAGTGGCGATCGAACGTCACCCTCACGCCGAGAAGCTCGCCGTGCAGTACCTCCGCGACGTCATCGACCAGACGAGCTGAGCCGGTCTCCTCGGTGTGCACTGTTCGGCGGCCGGCGGCAGTACCCGGAGACCGCAGTCGACCGCGTACGGCTGCTCCAGGCGTTGCACCAGGCGGGGCCACCTGTGGCCGCGAGTGTGCAGTGCCGCCTTGCATGAAGGGAGGGGCGGGGCGGCTTACCGCCTTCCGGCGGAGTCCCTGCCGCCGTCACTCGACGTAAGTGGTCAAACACATCTTCCGCCAAGAAGTCGTGGAGAAATGAGCGAAAATGGAGAAGAGGACGTTTTGGTATTTGTCGGGGAGCCATAAATGGATGCCTTGGACGAACTCCTTCGAGGGGCTGACCCGGCGGCTCTTCTGACGCTGGACGGTGCCATCCTCGGCCTCAACGCTGCGATGGCCACAGCGCTCGGTGGGCCGGAGGAGCAGTGCCTGGGACGTGACTTCGATGAGCAGCGCCTGGGAGGTGACTTCGGCGATCTGCTGCCCGCAAGCCAGCGGATGTCGGCCGAGAGCCTCGTGGCCCAAGCCGCCAGGTCGAAGGCGGTCGCGATGCGGGTGCTGGAGTTCCCCGGCCCGGGCGACGCACCCGTTGCCTGCTTGATCGAGGCGCGGCAGGTGAAGGATCCCGCAAGGGACGAGCCGTTGGTCTGGGTGCACGCCCTGGATGCGCGGAACGACCTGGCGAGCCTGTTGATCCCGTTCCGGCTGGCCACCGAGGCCGCCGATCTCGGCCTGTGGATGTACGCACCCCAGGGACGCCAGCTGGAGTGGCTCGGTGGCGCACCCTCCCTGGCCGCGCTCTTCCCGGCACCCACTGTGTCGCTTTCCCGTGTGATCTCGGCAGTGCACGCTGACGACCGGGAGGCCTTGCGGCAGCTCCTGCGCTCGACCTCCACCCGGCAACCCTCCTGGGTGAAGTTGCGGTACCTCCCCCAGCACGACGCCTGGCACCAACTGGCCGCCCAGACCATTCGAATCCAGTTGGGATACGGCGGACCCGAGCGGATCTTCGGGGTGGTCCGCGACGACACCAAGCAGGCGAAGCGCAAGGAGAAGGCGCAGGCCGCACTGACTGCCGAGCGGCAGCGCGCCAAAGACATCGCCGACTTCTCCTCCGCCTTGATCACCGCAGCCACGGAGCAGGAACTGCAGCAGATCGCTCTGACCCGGCTCGCCGCAACCTTCGGCGCCACCGGTGCCCTGTTCGCGCTCGTCGACGACGGCCGCCTGCGCGTCTCCACCGATGCCGGGATAGCCATGTGGGAGGCCGGCCCCTTGCACGGCCTGCCGCTGGACCATCCGAGCCCGGTGCCCGAAGCGATCCGCACCGGCACGCCACAGTTCATCGCCGGTCTCAGGGACTACATCCACCGCTGGCCGCAGGGGGCCGAATTTCCGCGGCTCGCCCGGCTCGGCTCCGATTACGCCGTCTCCATCACACCCCTCAGCGAAGCCGGCAATCAGCCACTCGGGGCGTGGCTGGTGACCCATGGCAGCGGATACCGGCCGTCCTTGGACGAGATGACCCTCATGGGTACGCTGGCCGACCTGGCAGGCCAGGCACTGCGGCGCATCAGGTTGCAGCAGGCACGAGTCGAGCTGGCCACCGCTCTGCAGCAGACCATGCTCCCCACGCTGCCCGAGCACCTCGCGGGCCTGGAGGTCGCCGCCCGCTACCGGCCCAGCCGGCACGGGCTGGACATCGGCGGGGACTGGTACGACGCCTTCGTCATGTCCGACGGCGCCATCGCAGTGGAGATCGGCGACGCCCAAGGGCACGACGTGGCCTCTGCCGCCCTCATGGGGCAGGTCCGTTTGTCCATGCGTGCGATCGCCGCTCACGAACCGGATCCGGCAACCGTGCTGACGCGCACCAATGAACTGCTCGTCACGATGCAGGCGGCACGATTCGCCAGCTGCACCATGCTGCATCTCGACCCACACGACGGGCAGGTCACCGGCGCCAGCGCCGGCCACGTGCCGTTGTTGTGCGCGTACAAGGACGGCAGCCACAGCATCCACGAACTGCCGGGCGGGCCGCTCCTTGGAGTCGTGCCCGACACCGAGTACCGCGAGGAGACCTTCACCCTGGACAAGGACAGCGCGCTGATCATGGTCACCGACGGCGTCGTCGAAGGACCGGGCCTGACGTTGGAAGCCGGACTGGAGCGAGCCGGAACACTGGCCGGCGCAGCCCTCCACGACGGACTGAACACCGAGGAAACCGCCGACCGCATCCTCGACGCCGCGGTCGCGGTGGACCACGCCGATGACGTGGCCGTGCTGGTCATCCAGCGCACGTGACGGCGCCCGCTCCTCGCGCACCCTCTGTACGGCCCCCACGTGGGTGCCGGGGTGCGTCAGGGGTGTGGAGGGAGGCGCAGGGCGACGAGGGCGGCGAGGTCGTCGTCTTGGGTGCCGTGACCGTAGGCGAGCAGGTCCCGGTGGAGGAGGTCGAGGAGCTGGCGGGGCGGGGCGAGGGCCCATCGGCGGACGCGCTGGACGAGGGGGTAGAAGGTCCCGGTACGGTCGCGGGTCTCGCTCACGCCGTCGGTGTAGAGCAGCAGGCGGTCGCCGGCGGCGAAGGGAATGGTGTCGACCCGATAGCGGTCTTCGAGGAGGTCCGCCATGTTGATGGGGGGCGACGGCGCGCTGGGTTCCACCTCGCGCACTTGGTCGCCGTGCAACAGCAGTGGCGGAGGGTGGCCGCAGTTGAGCACGCGCGCGATCGGTTCTCCGGCGGGGATTTCCACGAGCACGATGGTGGCGAAGCGCTCCAGCGCGTCGTCGGGGACGTCTCGGGAGTAGTGGCTCATGACGGTCTCCATGTGTCCTGCCAGGGACGGCAGGTCGGGCGCGCTCATCCTCAGCACCCGGAACGTGCTGAGGATGACCGAGGCGACCTCGACGGCCGGAAGTCCCTTGCCGCGGACGTCGCCGATGATCAGCCGCACCCCGTGCGGTGTCTGCATCGCCTCGTAGAAATCGCCGCCGATGCGGGCCTGCGCGGCGGCGGCTTGGTAGAGCACCTCGACGTCGATGTCTTCGAGGTGCTGCGGGAGTGGGCGCAGCAGTACCCGCTGCGCGGTCTCCGCCACGGAGCGGACCTCGGCGAGGGTGCGCTCCCGGTTCTGCCGTACCCGGCTGGCGTAAGCGGCGGCCAGGGTGACGACAATGATTGCGAGCACGGTGAAATTGCCCGGTGTCCGGCCCAGAGTGTGGTCGGCGGCGGAGATGGCGAACCCGGCCATCAGGGCGAGCAGCCCGATGCCCAGCGTGCCGGCCACGGAGAACATCGCGGCGGCCAGCGCCGGCGCTGCCCCGATCAACCGGTAGAACTGCAGGTGGGGCGTGAAGGCTGCGGTCGCCGTGTCCAGCACGATCACGAGCAGCGGAATCAGGAGCGCCGGCGAGAACGGCCGGCCCTCTTCCCAAATCCGCGGGGAGAGCCCCTTCTGGGCGATCACCTGAGTGAGCGGTGCACTCGGCCGCGCCATCAGCGACGCCCGACAGAGGCGAAGGCGCCGGCGCGGCCTGCGCTCTGCCCGACCATGGGCCTAGTGGGCAGCCCGCCGGACAGCACGTCGATGAAGATCTCACTGTGGTGGTTCCCGAACCGCGCGCCGAGCTCCGGATTCATCGCGATCAGCCTCCTCGCTTCACCAGCCCTGGACCGTCCAGCGTGTGAAGGAGGTGAGGCGGCGACCATGTCCTGACCGTACGAATCCATGGCGACAGCTTGTTGCCAACGCACAATCACTCGTCGGAGGGTCGTCGGTCGTGGTTGACCTCTGTTGAGGCAGCCTAGGGTGGTCCAGAGACGGCCCGCATCGCCCCGCCGGCCATGGCAGCCGTCAAGCGTGTCGTCGACGAACGGACCGCGTTCGGCGACCAGGAGGCCTTCAACGACCAGGACCGGATCGTCGGACGGTCCTGTCATCGCAGGACGCGCAGGAAGGCGCCCGCGCCTTCGTCGAGAAGCGACGGCCGAACTGGCAGGGCCGCTGACTCCGGCCCTGCCGCGCACAGGTCCGCTCATGGCCCGAGCCAAGAGCCCGCGACCACAGGCACAGCCTTGTCTCACCGTACGAAGTCGGTGGCCCACACCTCACGGGCACCGATCCGGCGGTCATGCGGGGCTGGGGCGAAGTAGGGTCGAGCCGAGGTACTGGACCGCGAGCAACGCGACCTCCAGATCGGTGTGCCCCAGCTGGACAGGGTGTCCCAGCGTCTCCTCGACTTTCCGGATGCGGTACTGCACGGTGTTCTTGTGCAGAATTTGGGCGCCGGCGGTCGCGGTGTAGCTGCAACCGTTGTTCAGGAAGATCTGCACGGTCTCCCGCAGCCGTGCGCAGCTCTCGTTGTCGGTGGCCAACGGACCCAGGACGCCCTGCACCCAGGTGCGCAAGTCCTGGATGTTCCCGGCCATGAGGGCGACCGGAGCGACTTGGGAGTATTCGGTGAACCGCGGTGCCGGGTCGGCCATGGACGCGAGTTCCTGACTGTGCAGTGCCTGCCGGTGCGTAGAGCGAAATCCATCGATTCCGAATCCCATGCCACCGAAACCCGCGTGCACGGAATGATCACCGCGCTCGGCGATATTCGACAGCCGATCCCAGGGAACGTCGACACGCGAGCCGAACGGCAGCCAGACCCACGAAAGAATCTCGTCGCGAGGGACGAAAAGCGGCCTGGCGGGGCATTGGAATTCCTTGGCGATCACATGGGCCATCCGGTCGAGCCGGGACAGTCCATTTCCCTCACCGGTCAGCGGAGGCAGCCAAGCCACCATTCCGAGGTGATGCTGCCGGAGTCGGTAACCAAGTGCCGATTCCGCCCAGTCGAGGTCGACATCCTGCTCGGCCAGGATGTCCCGCACCCGCGCGGCGCGCACGGCGGTCTGGCTGAGCAGCCAGTGCTCCCGTTCGAACTGGTACACGTCGATGACGTGCTCGGTCACCCGGTCGATGTAGCCGAAACTCACCTGCAGCATGTGCCGATTGGTGGCGGCCCACAGATCCCTGTCGGCGCGCTGCCGGTCAAGTTCATCGAGGCACCACTGCATGAACCGCCAATGGCCGATCCTGTAGGCCCGAACCAGCGCGCTGACGGAGACATTCCGTTGCGCGAGTCTCCTGGCGTACTCCGAGGCGGCCACGGGCCCCTCGACGTTGTCCAGCGGAATGTCGTTCTCGAAAACGTGCAGCAAGGTGGCGACGTTTTCCGTGACGCTCGCCTGGAGAATTTTGACGACGGTCTCGTCGCCCCTGAGATCCGGGATCTCGGCAATCAGATTCTGCCCTATGTCGCGGCTTACCGCCGACAGGTGTGACCCTACGTTCTCCGCGACCACGGACAGTTGCTTTACTGCGCCGGGATATTCCGCAACCATGGCTACGATTCTACAGCGGGCCTCATGATCTTCTTGCTCTTCTGCCCGGTGATGGACAGGCATGCCCCCGGCAGCGCGTACGGGCGCAGCCCGCTCATGTGGATTGGTTCAACGGCACCAAATTCCGCGCGAAGGTCGTATTGCGCGCCCAGTGGCTGCCGTGCCTCCCACCCTTAGCGTCGTCCTTTGGCGGGATCGCCCCGAATCCGTTCTGCGGCGGTCGGCGCACGCCGGCCCTCGCTTCGAGACAGATCCATTCGAGGAGATGGTCCTCAGTGACCGACACCTACCGAGGCAGCCTCAGCACGCAGCAGTACACGACCCTCGAGACGACCGATTCCGCAATCGCGATGGTCGATTCCGAGGGGCGGGTCGTCGCGTGGACGAGCGCCGCACAACGGCTCGTCGGCTACTCGGCCCGGGAGGTGGTGGGCCAACCCGTCTGGTTCGTGATGCCCTTGTCCCGGAGCATGTGGCAGGTACAGGCGTTCGTCGAGGAGTGCCGCGTGCGGGGCGGCTGGTCCGGCACCACGGCGGTTCGACATCGCGACGGCCGCACGCTCCACGTGGGGGTGCGGATTTCGCTGCTGTGGGGACTGGACGGGAATCTCCACTGGCTCGTCTCCGGCACCGACATCGCCGCGCTCTCGTCGTCGGCGACCACCGGATCGGTGCGCGAGTCGCTTCTCATGCGCACGCCGATCGGCGTCGTGGTCCGCGATCTGGAACTGCGCTGCACCTGGGTCAACCAGGTCATGGAACGGCTGGACGGCGTACCCCATGACCGGCGATTGGGACGTCGCCTTACGGATGCGCGACCTGGCTTCGAATCCGAAGCGCTCGAGGCGGTGATGCGGCAGGCGCTGAACAGCGGCATTCGCGCGGCGTACGAATACCGGGCGTCGCCCGTGAACGACCAGTCCCGGGAACGTGCCCTGGCGGCGTCGTTCTTCTGCCTCCACGACAGCCACGGTCGACCGCTGGGGGTGTGCTCCTTGACCGCGGACGTCACCAGCAATCAACGGGCGCACGAGCGTCTCGCCATCCTCAGCGAGGCCGGCACCCGGATAGGCAGCACCCTGGACGTGATGCGGACCGGCCAGGAGCTGGCCGACCTCGCCGTGCCCCTCCTGGCCGACTACGCAGTCGTCGACCTCGCGGAGTTCGTCCCGCTCGGCGAAGAGCCGACGGTCCCGGTCCATTCGACGGGGGAGCGCCGCCAGACCTTCCGCCGCGCGGGCCTGGCCTCGATCCACTCGGGCACCCCGGAGTCGCCGTGGGCGCGTGGGGACTCGATCCTCGTCCCGCCGACCTCGCCCTGGATCAAGGTGCTGTCCTCCGGTAGTTCCCACCTCGAACCGGTCCTGGACACCTCACCGGGCACCTGGGTGGACCACGACCCCGCGCGGGCGCGGGCGATCCGTGAGCACGGAATGCACTCCATGATGCTCGTGCCCATCCTGGCGCGTCATGCCGTGCTGGGGGTCGCCTTGTTCATCCGTAGCGAGGATCCCGAGCCGTTTCAGGAGGACGACTTGCTCCTTGCGGAGGAACTGGTCACCCGGGCCGCGCTGTCGCTGGACAACGCCCGCCAGTACACGCGCGAGCACGCCACCGCTCTCACACTGCAGCGCAGCCTGCTGCCCCAGCGCTCGAGGAGCGGCGCAGCGATCGAGGCGGCCTCACGCTACCTGCCGGCCGATGCGGGCAACGGTGTCGGGGGCGACTGGTTCGACGTGATCCCCCTCTCCGGCGCCCGGGTGGCGCTGGTCATCGGAGACGTCGTCGGGCACGGCATCAACGCCGCGGCGACCATGGGAAGGCTCCGGACGGCCGTACGCACTCTCGCGGACATGGACCTGGCTCCCGACGAACTGCTGACCCATCTCGACGACACGGTCCGGCACCAGGCCGACGAGGATGCCGACGCCGACCACGGGGCCTGCGCCGCCGTCGGCGCCACGTGTCTCTACGCCGTCTACGACCCGGTCTTCCGGCGGTGCACGATGGCACGGGCCGGGCACCCCCCGCCCGCGATCGTCGATCCGCAAGGCCGGGTGACGTTTCCCGACCTGCCCACAGGGGCTCCCCTCGGCATCGGATCGGTGCCCTTTGAATCGGTGGATGTGGACCTCCCCGACGGGTCCCTGCTCGCCCTGTACACCGATGGCCTGGTCGAGGCCCGCGAGAGTGACATCGACACCGGGATGCGGCGGCTGGGCGCGACCCTCGTGGCCCAGCCCCGGCGGTCTCTGGAAGCGCTCTGCTCCGCGGTGATCGAGGCGCTGTCGCCCCGGTCACCCTCTGACGACATCACGCTCCTGGTGGCCCGGACCCATTCGCTGACCCCCGTCCAGACCGCCTCATGGGACGTGCCCCGCGACCCCGCCGTCGTCTGCCGCGCCCGTGCACTGGTGACCCGGCAACTGACCCAGTGGGGCTTGGAAGACCTGGCCGCCGACGCGGAGGTGATCGCCAGTGAACTGGTCACCAACGCGATCCGTCACGGCAGCGGACCCGTTTCCCTTCGTCTGATCAAACATCGGCTGCTGACCTGCGAAGTCTCCGATGCCGGCAAGTCCTTCCCGCGCCTGCGCCACACCTGCAGCAGCGACGAAGGCGGTCGCGGCATTCTCCTGGTCTCCCAGCTCTCGCACAGGTGGGGCAGCCGCTGGACGACCGGCGGCAAGGTCGTCTGGGCGGAACAGGATCTGCCCGGACACGGCTGAGCGTCGACACCGGGGCCGTGCATACATCCGTCTGGCCTTCGGGCTCGAGACCCTACTGGGTAAGGAGCCGTCCTCCGGCGCCGGCTGGCTGATGGAGTGCGAGTGTCCGGTGGGCGCTCGGTCGCCGCAGCCGGCCAACCAGCCGACAGCAAGAAGCAAGCCGGCCACCAGCCAGGCCAGCGGGGAACGAATACGGAACCGGGTCACATCCCTCCCAGGGACGCCGAGTGGCCGGGCGGAGAGGTCACGCCCGGGGGGATGAAGTCACAACGGCCCACCGACGGCCCGTCAGCTGGACGTAGGGAGACGAGGGACCCGGACAGATTCTCGCCGTTCACACGAATCGCCAGCCGCACGACACCGGCGCCCCTGAGGCGCCGCTTCGGCTGCCCCTGCCCAGCAGATTTGGTCACCGTCAAGAGGCGGGTGTCTGGTGGGGGACGCTATGCCTGTTCGTCGTGCAGTACCTCCGTGGCGTCATCGATGCATAGCGGTGATTTTGCATATCCAATTCCTCTTTCCGTGTCAAGCCCCGAACTGGAGTGACCTGACAGAATCCGAACGGTAGGGCCGAATGGAATGCGAGGCGTTCCGGAAGGAAAAAGTGGAGACTTCCACCACCGCCTCTGCCATCGACCCGATATCACGGCCCGTAGCCCCGGAGGAATCCCGGCTGCAGACCGCACCGACTGTGGGTGAACGACCATGCACTGGAATCACGAGCCACGATCCGCGAGCTCCTCCTGTCCCCACGGGCAGGAGGAACGGCCGTGACCTGCAACAGCTTTGAGCAGTCCACTGCGGCTTCGGCCGGCTCGCAGAGCGTGGCCGGCGCTTCGGGATCCGGAGAGGAAAATTCTGTCGAGACACTTCTTGCCGAAGTTCTCGCGGGTGTCCTGCGAACCGAGCAGGTACCGGCAGACGGTCACTTCTTCACCGACCTGGGCGCGGATTCTCTGCTGATGGCTCATTTCTGCGCTCGCGTACGCAAGCGCGACGACCTACCCACCGTCTCGATGAAGGACGTCTACCGGAATCCCACCATCCGCGGCCTCGCCGCCGCCCTGGAGCCGCGGGCGGAAAGGCCCGAAGAGCCTCCGGCCGGATCAGGCGCCGGCGTACCCGGTGCGGCGGCACCCGTCGCGACGGGTGCCGCGCGGTACGTGCTCTGCGGGGCGCTCCAGCTGCTCGCGTTCCTCGGCATGTCCTTCGTGGCCGCCCTCGCGGTCACCCGCGGATACGAGTGGATCCGGGACGGCTCGGGATTCGCCGGTGCGTACCTGCGGTCCGTGCTGTTCGCCGGCGCGGGGTTCACCGGCCTCTGCGCCCTGCCCGTCGCCGCCAAGTGGATCCTGATGGGGCGCTTCCGGCCACGGCGCTTCCCCGTGTGGAGCCTCACCTACCTGCGGTTCTGGTGCGTGAAGGCCCTGATGCGCACCAGCCCCATGCGCCTGTTCGCCGGCACCCCGCTGTACGTGCTCTACCTGAGGGCGCTGGGAGCGCGTGTCGGACGCGACAGCGTGGTCCTCTCGCACCATGTGCCGGTGTGCACGGACCTGCTCACAGTCGGGCAGGGGACCGTCATCCGCAAGGACGCGCTCTTCTCCTGCTACCGCGCCCGTGCCGGAATGATCGAGACCGGTCCGGTGACGCTCGGCCGGAACGTGACGGTCGGCGAGCAGGCCGTCCTGGACATCGACACCTCGATGGGCGACGGCGCCCAGCTCGCCCACGCCTCCGCGCTCCACAGCGGCCAGGCCGTTCCCACCGGCGCTTCCTGGCACGGTTCCCCCGCCCAGCCGAGCGGCACCGATTTCCGGGTCGTCGAGCCGCTCGCGTGCGGCAGTCTGCGCAAGGCCCTCTACACGGCCGCACAATTGGCGCTTTTGCTCGGGCTGTACCTGCCGGTGGCGGTGGGCGGTCTCGCCCTGCTGTTCGCCGCCCTGCCGCAGCTGGACGTGGTGTCGGCCCCCGAGCACGCCTTCACCAGTCCCGCGTTCCACATCGAAGCACTGACCGCCTCGCTGGTGGCCTTCTTCGGCGGTCTCCTGGCTTCCCTGGTGGCGGTGAACGCCCTGCCGCGCCTGCTCCACCGGACGATCGAACCGGGCAGGACCTACCCCCTGTACGGCTTCCACCACGGTGTCCAGCGGGCCCTCGCGCGGATGACCAACATCAGGTTCTTCGTGCTGCTCTTCGGCGACAGCTCCGCCATCGTCCACTACCTGCGCTGCCTCGGGTACGGCCTGCGCCGGGTCGAGCAGACGGGCTCGAACTTCGGCTCGCTCGTCAAGCACGACACTCCGTACCTGTGCGAGGTGGGCAACGGCACGATGGTCGCCGACGGCCTGTCCGTCATCAACGCCGACTTCTCCAGCACGTCCTTCCGCCTCTCGCCGGCGGCGATCGGCGCGGGCAGTTTCCTCGGCAACAACATCGTCTACCCCGCGCACGGCCGCGCCGGCGACAACTGCCTGCTCGCCACGAAGGTCATGGTCCCCATCGACGGCCCCACGCGGGAAGGCGTCGGCCTGCTCGGCTCGCCGAGCTTCGAGATCCCGCGCACCGTGCAACGTGACCAGCGGCTCGACCACCTCGCCACCGGCGACGAGCGGCGACGCCGTCTGGCGGGCAAGAACAGGCACAACGCCCTCACCGCGCTCCTGTACGTGCTGATGCAGTGGTTCCACTTCTACGTCGTCGCCCTCGTGGCGATGACCGCCGTCGACCTCTACCACGTCCACGGCGCAGCGCCGGTCGCCCTGGCCGGCCTGATCACCCTGATGTTCACCGTCGCCTACTACGCGCTGGTCGAGCGGGTCGTCACCCGCGTACGGCCGCTGAAGCCCCTGTACTGCTCGATCTACGAGCCGTCCTTCTGGCGCCACGAGCGCTTCTGGAAGCTGACCACCCACCGGTACATGCAGCTCTTCAACGGCACCCCGTTCAAGAACGTCGTCTGGCGGCTCCTCGGCGTCAGGATCGGCAGGAGGGTCTTCGACGACGGCTGCTCACTCGTCGAACGGGGCCTGGTCACCATCGGCGACGGCTGCACCCTCAACACCGGCACGGTCATCCAGTGCCACTCCCAGGAGGACGGCGCCTTCAAGTCCGACCACGCCAGGCTCGGCGCCGGTGTGACCCTCGGGGTCGGGGCATTCGTCCACTACGGCACCACCGTGGGCGACGGGGCCGTGCTGGCCGCCGACTCCTTCCTGATGAAGGGCGAGGAAGTCCCCTCCAGCGAGGAGTGGGGCGGTAACCCCGCCCGGAAGGCCGCCGCCGTCCACCAGCTGCCGGGTGCCCGGCGCACCCCGCCGTCGGGCGCTCCTGAGACGAGGACGCCGGGCAATCGGGACGCGCTCGCCGCCGTCGACGCTCAGCCTGTCTGACCGCGGGGGCGGTGTGCGGGGACGGCGCCGGACCGTCCCCGCACACCCGTTGTGGCCCCGCTGACGCTCAGGTGATCAGCCGGGCCGGGGTGGTGGCCGCGTGCATGAGGACCTCCAGAAGCCCTCGCCGGAAGATCCGGGTCCAGGCCGAGGCAAGGACCATCGCGGCCGCGGCGAAGGAGAGCAGGACCGGTAGGGCGGCGGAGTCCGGCAGGTCGTCGACGCCCAGGGCCTTGATGGCGACGATGTGGCCGACGTACGCGGTCAGCGAGATCGAACCCACGGCGATCACGGGCGTGGCCGCCCACCGCACGCGCGCCGACCGTTCGACCACCGCCAGGCAGGTGGCCAGCACCAGGAGCGTGACCCCGGTGTTGCCGAGGATCGAGAACGTCGTCTGGCTGTGCGGCGCGGCCACCAGCAACCAGGACGGCGTGTCGACGACCTGGTCCCCGTACGCCTGGGACAGCGCGTCCGACCACCAGGCCGAGGCCGTGGGAGCGCCGTCCGTGGCCGCGCTGATCGCGGCCCGCGCGCCGGCATCCAGGTGCAGGGCCAGCCAGGAGCCGCCGTAGCCGAGCACGGCCAGTGCCGCCCCGCATCCGGCGACCTTCGCGTGCACGCCGGGCCGCCGCAGGTCGAGCCGGGCCACGGCCATCCCGGCGATGAGGAAGGACACCCACGTCAGCACCGGGTAGTCGCCGGTGACCAGCAGCTCCAAAAAGCCGTCCGAGCCGGTCAGCCGGGCCAGCGGATCGTGTGCGATCACCGTGTCGCTCCAGCCGCCGTTGTCGACGGCGACCCGCAGGACGTACAGGACCTGTGGCAGTACGAGCGCGGTGGCCGCCGCGATCAGCGCCAGCGTGCGGGCCCGCAACCGGTACAGGGGCAGGACGAGGAGGAAGGCGAGCCCGTAGTAGGACAGGATCACGTCGATGGACGTGCCCAGGTCCGTCAGCAGGTACCCGAGGACGATCAGCAGGCCGGCCCGGATCAGCACGCGGCCCATGGCCTGCCGTCCCGCCCGGCCGGTACGCGGCTCCGGCCGGCCCGTGAGCAGGACCAGGGCGAACCCGGCGAGGAGGGCGAACAGCGCCGAGGACCGGCCCCGGGCCAGCTCCATCGCCCAGCCGAGCGGGCCGCCCACCGAGGGGTCGGGACCCACGTGCGCGGCGAACATCCCCAGGATGGCCAGACCTCGCGCCAGGTCGACGCCGATCAACCGCCCCGCCCCCGCGGGACGGAACGGGGAGCGGGCCGCCGGGACCTTCTTGTCGAGCGCCGGCGAATCCTCGGCCGCGACGGGTGCTGCGTGGGTCATGCGCCCCAGACTTGTGACGCCACGGGTCGCACGCCATCCGGCGGGTGTCGGGATTTCCCCCCGCCGAGTGGCTGGCCCGCGCCCCTTCCGCGCCCCGCCGCTGTGACGTTCCCGGCGGCCGACGGCTCCCGGTGAACGAGGCCATCCCTGAGGGCTCCGACGCCGCCCCGACCCCGGGGGCCCGGGGGTGTGCCGCGTCGGGCAACCCTCCGGGAATGGCCGTTCCGTGCGGGAACCGTGAAGAGCCGGCCCCGAGGTGACGGGGAGGACCAACGGTCACCCTCCAGCCATGTACGCGCCAACCATCCGGCAACTGCACGCCGCCCTGCACAACTGCAATGCCCTGGCACCACCAACCGGGCCTCACGGCCGTACTCCGCACGCCAGGGATTGCGCACCCACATGCAGCCTTCCGCATCACCGTCTCCGTCCGGACACTCCGCCGAACTGCGTGACGCCGTACGCCGCTTGGACAGACGCCGCTTCCTGACCGTCACCGGGGCGGCGGCGACGCTGGCCTTCGCCGCGAACATCCCGCTCGGCGGCACCGCCGCGGCGGCCGAGGCGAGCGCCGTGCAGATCACCGAGAACCCCTTCACGCTGGGCGTGGCCTCGGGCGACCCGATGCCCGATTCGGTACTCCTGTGGACCCGGCTCGCCCCCCGCCCCTACGAGACCGGGAGCGGCCTGCCCCAGAAGCGTTTCAAGGTCCGCTGGGAACTCGCCCACGACGAGCGCTTCACCCGCGTCACCAAGCGCGGCACCGTCGACGCGCACCCGGAGTACAACCACGCCGTGCACGTCGAGGTGGGCGGCCTGGACGCCGACCGCGTCCTCTACTACCGGTTCCGCGTGGGCCAGTGGGTCAGCCCCGTGGGCCGTACCCGCACCGCCCCGTCGAAGGGCGCCCGGCTCACCGAGCTGCGCCTCGCGGCGGTGTCCTGCCAGGCCTACCACGACGGCTACTTCACCGCCTACCGCCACCTCGCCGACGAGGACCTCGACGCGGTCTTCCACCTCGGCGACTACCTCTACGAGTACGCGGTCACCGCGACCGGGGGCGCCCGTGCGTACACCGACCGCGTCCTGCCCGAGATCTTCAACCGCGAGACCCTCACGCTGGACGACTACCGGCTCCGGTACGCCCTCTACAAGTCCGACCCCGACCTGATGGCGGCCCACGCGGCCCACGCCTTCGTCGTCACCTGGGACGACCACGAGACCGAGAACAATTACGCGGACGGCACCCCCGAGAACGACGTGCCCCCGGAGGAGTTCCTGCTGCGGCGGGCCTCCGCCTACCGCGCGTACTGGGAGAACCAGCCGCTGCGGCGCCGGCAGCTCCCGCACGGCCCCGACGCCCAGCTCTACCGGCGCCTGCAGTTCGGGCGGCTCGCCCAGTTCGACATCCTCGACACCCGCCAGTACCGCTCCGACCAGGCGTACGGCGACGGCTGGCAGGTCCCGGGCCCGGAGTCGCAGGACCCGGCCCGCACCATGACCGGCGCCACCCAGGAGCGCTGGCTCGTCGACGGCTGGCGCACCTCGAAGGCGACCTGGAACGTCGTCCCCCAGCAGGTCACCTTCGCCCAGCGCAAGGACCGCACGACACCGGACTTCAAGGTCTCCATGGACTCCTGGGACGGCTACCCCGCCTCCCGGCAGCGCCTCCTCGACGGCTGGGAGTCCGCGGGCCGGGACAACCTCGTCGTCCTCACCGGCGACGTCCACGTCCACTACGGCTTCGACATCAAGAAGGACTTCGACGACCCGGCCTCGAAGACCCTCGGCACCGAGATCGTCACCAGCTCGATCACCAGCGGCAAGGACGGCTCCGACAAGCCGTCCAACTGGGCCACCTACATGCAGGCCAACCCGCACCTGAAGTTCTACAACGGCCGCCGCGGCTACGCCGTGGTCACCCTCGGCAAGGACGCGGCGCGCGCCGACTTCAAGACGGTGTCCGCGGTGACCACGCCCGGCGCCCCCATCACCACGGCCGCCTCCTTCGTCACCGAGGCCGGCGACCCGGGGCTCAAGCCGGCCTGATCCACTGACAGGCCGTCGCAGGCAGCGGGACCCCGGGGACGTTCCCCGGGGTCCCGTGCCCTTCGGCCGGCCACCAGCGTGCGGAAAAGTGACGGCATGACGCTGACGTGCGAAGATCCGGCGTCAGGATTCGACCAACCGGGCCGATCGAGCGTTCGCCGGTGGTCGACGCGTCAAGGGAAGAGCGCATGCGGACCAGCACGATCAGCACCGGACGGACGGTCGCCGTCTCCATAGCGGCGATTCTCGCCACCGGATGCGGCGAAGGCGCCGGGACTTCCGCCCCGACCGCCGCTTCCGCCCCCACCGCGCCGTCCTCCCCGGATGCGGTGCCCTTCGGCCAGAAGACCGTGCTGCGGGACCTACGGGAAGCCGTCGCGGCCGCCGGACTGACGGTGAGCACCGTGGAGGCCGGGTTGGGCGTGCCGCAGGAGAATCTCGTTCGTGCTGACACCGACAAGGAACGCAGGGCCGCCGCTCTCGTCACCCGGCTTACCCCCTGCGCCGTCTCCTGGTCGCCCCCGCAAGAACACTTCTCCCCGGATGGCGCCGGTCCGGCCGACACGCGGCGGCAACTGGGCGTCGTGCTGTCCGCCCTGGCACAGCGAGGCTGGAAGGAGACCAGGCCGTCGGAAGAGGCCCCGCTCGGCGACGACGGCACCTACTTCATGGCGTCGCACGAGAAGGAAGGCTGGTTCCTCAACGCCCGGCACGCCCAGGCGTCCGCCCTCGACCGCGTGACCGTCGTGGCCACGGAGGAGGCCTGCTTCGACCGGCTCACCGACGAGGAGAAGGCCCTGGTCGAGGACTAGGCCGTCTCTTCGGTCACCTCGCGCTCCAGAAGTGAATGGCGGCGACGAGGAGCCCAGCGAGGTGGATGGTGGCGGTCTTGTCATAACTGGTGGCGAGGCCGCGCCAGCGGCCACCTCGCCTGTGGGGTGGTCCGGAAGCACAACGCCTCGCCCCTGGCCCACTGAACAGACAGCGCCACAGGTAGACCGACGACCCGGCACCGGTGAGGAAGCCCCGTGGGGTCAAGCGCGGGGTCAGGTCGCCGCCGGGATAGAGGAGGCAGGCCCAGTCCAGGGCGTCTTCGGGTGAGCCGAAGGGCAGTCCGGTGGGCAGGTGGACCTACGACGGCAGCCCGCTCAAAGCCGCCTGACCGGCATCGACCCGTGGCGCACGCAGGGCGAAGTCCGCCCGTTCACGCCACACGATGCCATCGAAGACCAGCAACTGGACCGAACTGACGTGCGTTGTGACCGGCAGCCGACCCGCCAGATCGGCCTCAACGGCGTCCAACACACTCGCCTCCTGGCCATGCGCCACCGTCAGATGTGGAATGACCTCGGCGAACCGGCCCCCATACGGCGGCGCCTCCGGCCACCGGTTAGCGACGGCCAGGGTGAGCGCCCGGAACTGATCGTCCGACTCCGGGGCGAGGTAAAGCACCCCGGGGAAGTGACCGCACCTCCGGAAATGAAGATCAAAAGCACTGTGGGATCCGAAGAGTTCACCCAGGACACCCAAGACCTGATCACCGACGCGGTCCTGGCTCAGAAACGGATAGAGCACCGACACATGCGCCGGGACCCCGGCCCCCACCGACGCGTCGAACCGCTCACGCCAACTGCCCACGACCGGCTCGGCCTCGGGCACCTTGACGATCAGCGCTGTCTCGCCCGCCCGATACTGACCCACGCCGTCTGCCGCCATGGCGACATGATGCCAGCCAGTCGACCCCCGTCAGCAAGATCACGACCTCCACGCCTTCTGCGGAGCTGCACTAGGCGGCCGTCGGCCCAAGTGAGCGGCTGACGGAGGCATGCTCGGCCGGTACTCCGTCCAGCTCCTGACCTGCCCGACGGCCTGCGCCCGCTACGCGACCCAGACGCCACCGACGAGGAATGACCGCTTCCTGGCCCGCCCTGCCGGATGGGAGGAACCTGCGGCTGGAGTACCAGCGGCCGACACGCGGTCCCTCTCGGAGTACGCCCCGGCGGGTCACTGCCCGATGGCCAGGCGGACGGCGGCGATCCGGCCGGCGGAGTCGAAGTCGATCTCGGCCGCGTTGCCGTCCGGGAGGGCGGCGACGACCTGGCGGTCGGTCTCCTGGCGCGGTACGCCGTGGTGATCGAGGTAGCCGGTCACGACCTGGCGGGGCGAGCGGCCGATGAGGCCCGCGCCCGTCATCAGCGTCCGGGGCAGGGCGACGGGGTCCAGGGCGGCGCGCGGGACCCGGGGGTCGTCGGGCAGGAAGTAGACACGCGTGCCGGGACCGGCCGCCACACCGATGTACCCGGGGGAGCGGGTCACGCCCATCCCGGCGAAGGCCAGGGTCTCCGCGGCGCGCCATGGGTCGGCGAAGCCGGACAGGTCGATCACCTCGGCGGTGAACTCGGCGATTCCGTGGGCGCGTCCAAAGCGCTCGGCCTCCTCGGCGAGGGCGACCACCGGGGTGCCCCGCAAGCCCGGGTTGGCCCAGCCCCACATCCACGACTGCTCTTCCGCGTCGTACGTACCCAACACGGCGACGCGCAGCTCGAGGCCGCCTTGACGGTAGACGCATGAGGGCAGGTCCGCGGTCCACGGCCCATCGGGCAGGAAGCCGGTTAGCGCCTCGAGTTGTTCGGCACCCCACGCCGCGTGGCGCTCCGCCTCGTACAGGAACGCGTCACTGAATTCCGTCGCCATGATCCCGAACCCTACCCGGCGGCCCGTTCCCGCCGGATCGGCGTGGACGGATGCCCGCCCCGCGGGACCTCAGGACCGGACGCCCGCCCCACCGCCGTGGGGCGGGCGTCCGGCCGCTCCGCCGGGCTCGCACGCACTCTGCCTCGCGCGGAGCCCGGGGCGCGGGTTCCCCGTGCCGGGGTGCAGGCGGCCCGGGCACCGGCACAGACTTCCGGCCCCGGGTCAGCCTGCATACGGTGAGACCGGACAGCCGGCCGTCCTGTGACGCCCGACCGTGAACCTCGGGAAAGCCATGTCCACGATCGTGGATGTCCGTACGCGGTGGACCCCGGGGCACTCCGTATCCTGGCCGCATGCATGACGACGACGGTGTCCAGCCGGCCGCCACCCGACGCAGGGACGCCGCCGCGACCAGGGCGGCGATCCTCCAGGCCGCCCGGCGACTCTTCGTCGAGCATGGCTACGACGGCGCGGGTGTGCGGGAGATCGCCGGCGCCGTGGGAGTGGATCCCCGGCTGATCGGTCGCTACTTCGGGTCCAAGGAGAAGCTCTTCGCGGAAGTCGTCGACCTGGCGTACCAGAAGTCGCTGATGATGACGCCCGAGCTGAACGCCGAGGCGGCCCGCGCGCTGCTCCTCGACTCCGATCAGTCCGCCGTGGAAGGGCTGCTGCTGACCCTGCGTTCCGCGGCCAACCCGCGGGCGGCGGAGATCATGCGGGACGTCATCGAACGGAACTACCAGCATGTCCTCGCAGGCGCCCTGCCCGGCGAGCGGACCGCCGGGCGCGCCGCACTCCTGGTCGCCATCTGCTCAGGCGTCCTGCTCACGCGCCTGATCCTCGGCAACACACAGCTCAACCAGCCGGAGACCGAGGACCTGATCCCCCTCCTCCACAAGGCGCTCGACGCCGTCGCCGTCGCACCCGAGTCCGGCCGCTGAACGCGTCAGCGGCCACCTCGGGGCCGTCACCGGAGGACGCTCGGTCGAGGCTCAGTCGAGACAGAACTCGTTGCCCTCGACGTCCTGCATCACGATGCAGGACTCGTTGTCCTCATCGGCATGCAGCACCTTCACGCACACCGCGCCGAGCGCGACCAGGCGTGCGCATTCGGCCTCAAGCGTGGCCAGGCGCTCCTCGCCCACGAGTCCGGTGCCGACCCGCACGTCGAGATGCACCCGGTTCTTGACGACCTTCCCTTCGGGAACGCGCTGAAAGTACAGTCGCGGGCCCACACCTGAGGGATCGCTGCAGGCGAACCACGCACCCTGATCCTCGGGCGGCAGCGTGCGGTTGAAATCGTCCCAAGTGCTAAACCCCTCCGGTGGCGTCGGTGCCACGTATCCCAGCACCTCGCACCAAAAGCGGGCGACGCGCTCAGGTTCCGCGCAGTCGAAGGTGACTTGGATGTGCTTGATCGATGCCATCGGGCCACCGTAGCAGCGCCCACATCGGGCTCCACGGCTCCTTCCAGCCGGCCAGGGGGTTTCCTCCGGATCAAGCCCGTCTGATGTCCCTGTGCAAAAAGATCTCGGATCCGTCGGGCGGGCGACCTACGCTGGGCCCCGTCCGCACTATCTGGGAGAAGCATGACAAGCAGGTTCACCGAGTTGACCGTTGACTGCCACGATCCGGAGAGGCTCGCGGCCTTCTGGTGCGAGGTCCTGGACTTCAAGGTTGTCGACCGGAGCGAGGGCAAGGTCGAGATCGGCTCTTGGGTGCCGACAGTCGAGGATGTCCGGGCCCGCCAGATGCCGCCCACCCTGGTGTTCATCCGTGTGCCCGAGGACAAGGCCGTCAAGAACCGGCTTCACCTCGACGTCAGCCCGATCGACGGCAGCACCGAGG
Source organism: Streptomyces sp. NBC_00510 (assembly GCA_036013505.1). NCBI lineage: Bacteria > Bacillati > Actinomycetota > Actinomycetes > Kitasatosporales > Streptomycetaceae > Streptomyces > Streptomyces sp. NBC_00510. The sequence continues at coordinate 8,584,596 of CP107851.1, forward strand.
ACGAGGTGACCAGATTGCTCGCTCTCGGCGCCGTCAAGGTGGACGTGGGCCAGGGCCCAGACCGGAACTGGGTGGTCATGGCAGACCCCGAGGGCAACGAGTTCGACGTCCTGCGCACCTTGGCACCGCAGTACTAGTCCGCTTGCAGGACGAAGAACAGGAAGCAGAGGAAGCGGGGCTGGGCCGCGATGGCCTCGGGGAACAGCTCACGGGCGGCGGGGTCGGGATCAGGCTCGCTGATGGCCGTGATCCGGAAGCCTGCCGTGGTGAACGCATCGGTCATCGCATGCAGCGGCCTGTGCCAAAGACGCATCAGGGCGGTCTGGCCGCCCAAGGTCCACTCGTCGGTCCAGGCGGTGGTGTCGAAATAGCCGTGCTCGGCCGCGCGGCCGGCCTCGCGGTGCATGGTGGCGATGGCGAAGGGATGGTCGACGGATGCGATCAGCCGCCCGCCGGGCTTGAGCACGCGCCGCAGCTCGGCCAGCGCCGGCCCCCAGTCCTCCAGGTAGTGCAGCACCAGGGACGCGACGACGTCGTCGAACGTGTCGTCGGCGTAGGGAAGGGGACTGCCCAGGTCGGCCACCCGCAGGTCCGCACCCTCGCCGAGCCGACGCCGGGCCAGCTCCAGCATTCCGGAACTCGCGTCGAAGCCGCTCACGAGGGCGCCACGGTCACGCAGCGCCGCGGACAGGGCCCCGGCGCCGCAGCCGGCGTCGAGGATCCGCCGGCCGGCCACGTCCCCGGCGAGGGCCAGCATCGCGGGACGCTCGTAGTGGGCATTGATGAGGTTGGTTTCGTTCTCGCTCGTGTACGCCTCGGCGAAGCTGGTGTAGTCGTTGACCTTCGGCGGATCCACCGTCACGGCGGACGGCGAGGTGCGCCCGTCGTGGCTTGCGTGCCCTTGCTGCTCGTCAGAAGTCATGGTGCGAGGGACGTCGGCCGCAACAGTTCGGTTCCTGGTCCGAGGTATGACGGCATGAGGTATGACGGGCATGACGGAGGCGTCGACGCCGCGTAGCCCTGTGATGCCGTGTACCTGCAGACCGGGATCGACGACCGAGCCCTCGTCCTGCGCCGAGCGACAGGTGCTGGCGGCCGGTCAGTGCCGCGCCGGCGGCGTGACGCCGTTGAACCAGTTGGTCGCGGTCATCGCGGAGGCCGCCTCCCGGTCCCCCGTGACGGTGAGGGCATCGAGGGTGGCGAACTGCTCCGACGTCAGGGACAGCCCGGCGGCCGCGGCGTTCTCGGCCATGAACGCGACGCGGCGGGTACCCGGGATGGGGGTGACGTCCGGGGCCTTGGCCAGCAGCCAGGCGAGGGCCACCTGCCCCGGCGTCGCCTCGTGCTGCTCGGCGATGTCGCGAACCGCCTGGACCGTCCGCATGTTGCGGTCGAAATTCGCTTCCGAATACCAGGGCAGGCCGCGGCGGTGGTCGTTCTCCGCCAGACCGTCCCGTGAGGTGATGGTGCCGGTCAGCGCGCCGCGCGCCCGAACGGGCTGTACGGAACGACGCTGATGCCCAGTTCCCGGCACAGCGGCAGGATCTCGGATTCGATTCCGCGCTCCCACAGGGACCATTCCGTCTGCAGCGCCGTGATCGGGTGTACGGCCGCGGCGCGACGCAGGGTGTCCGGTGCGGCCTCGGAGAGGCCGAGATGCAGGACCTTTCCCTCGGCGACGAGTTCGGCCATCGCGCCGACGGTTTCCTCGATCGGCGTCCGGGGATCGACACGGTGCTGGTAGTAGAGGTCGATGTGGTCGGTGCCCAGCTTCTTGAGGGAGCGCTCGACGGCCTCGCGGATGTAGCCGCGGCTCCCGTCCATCCGCGCCTCCGCCCCGCCGAACGGACCCGAAACGATGCCGAACTTGGTGGCGAGCACGAGTTCGTCGCGGCGACCGGCGATCGCCCGGCCGAGGGTCTCCTCGCTGTCCCCGTAGCCCTCGGCGGTGTCGAAGAGCGTGACGCCGATCTCGAGCGCGCGGTCGACGATCTCCCGAGCGGCCCGCTCGGGGTCGTAGCCGGACTGTCCGTAGGGGTTGGCGTAGCTCATGGCGCCGTAGCCGACGGCGCCGACGGCGAGTTTCGCGGGACCGAGGTGACGTACAGGGATGGGCATGGCGAGGCCGGCGTTTCTGCCGCTGTGAGCAGTGAGGACGCGATGTCCTCGGGTGTGGACAAAGGTAAGTCCTCGCCTGAGGACAAGCAAGTGCGGAGCATGCGGCAGCCGAGCCCGCGCCGCGCACGCTCCGCGATGTGACCCACCACTCCCGGCTCCTGGTTGCCCCCGGTGGAAGTCGCACATTAGGTTGTAGTAGATAGAACGTTCTATCTACTAACGTCCGTCGCCCGCATCATTGAAGGAGTAGCGATGTCCCACCGTCGTCCCGTTCGCCCCGTCCGTCTCGCCGTCGTCAGCGCGGCCGGCCTCGCCCTGGCCGCCGGACTGGCCACGACCGCCTCGGCCACCCAGGACCATCACGCCAAGCCGGCAGGCAAGCCGGAGCCCAAGCCGACCGTCGTCCTCGTCCACGGTGCCTGGGCGGACTCCGCCGGCTGGAGCGGCGTCGCCAAGCGCCTGCAGGCCGACGGCTACGCGGTCACCGCCCCCGCCACGCCGCTGCGCGGTCTGGGCGGCGACGCCGCCTACCTGGCCGACTACCTCAAGACGATCAACGGCCCGGTCGTCCTGGTGGGCCACTCCTACGGCGGTGCGGTCATCACCGATGCCGCCACCGGCAACCCCAACGTCAAGGCCCTCGTGTACGTCGCCGCCTTCGCCCCCGACAAGGGCGAGAGCGTCACGGACCTGGTGGGCAAGTTCCCCGGAAGCCACCTCAGCGACGACCCCGACGCCCCCCTGCCCACGGCCCTGAACGCGGTGCCCTTCACCCAGGCCGACGGCGGCACCGGCGTCGACCTCTACATCAAGCCCGACAAGTTCCGCGACGTCTTCCTCAGCAACCGCGTCAGCAAGAGCAAGGCCGCCGCGCTGGCGGCCACGCAGCGCCCCGTCACCGCGCAGGCCGTCGGCGAGCCCTCTGCCGCGACTCCGGCCTGGAAGACCATCCCCTCCTGGTACCTCGTCGCCCGCGGCGACCGGACGATACCCCCCGCCGCCGAGCGCTTCATGGCGTCGCGCGCGCACGCCCACACCGTCGAGGTCGACGGCCCGCACGCGGTCCACCTGACCGATCCCAAGGCCGTGACGCGTCTCGTCGAGAAGGCCGCGACCGCGCGCTGAGCCACCCCCGCCCCCGGCCTCCTCCCGGCACCCATGGGAGGCGGCCGGCCGCCGTGCGCAGGAGCCGGACTCAGGCCGCGGCCATGAGCACGGCGACCCCGTGCTCCAGGACGGCACCCGCGGCCCGGGCGTCGCCGAGGTAGCCGGCCACCATCGCACCGTCCCGCATGGCCACCATGGAGTCGGCAGCCCGTGCGGGATCGGCCGCCCCGAGCCGCTGGAAGGCGTCCCGCAGCACCTGACGGAACCAGGCGCGGTGTCGCAGCACCGCCTGGTGGACGGGGCTTTCGCGGTCCGGGTACTCGGCCGTGGCATTGATGAACGGACAGCCCCGGAACCCGGCGCCGCACACTTCCTCGCCGATGCCGTGCGCCACGGCGGCGAGGAAGTCGGAAGGTGAACCGATGCCTGCCTCCGCCGCGGTGATCCGGTCCCGGATGTGCTGATCCGTCGCCTCGAGGTAGGCCCGCACCAAGTCGTCCTTGCCTGCGAAATGCCGGTAGAAGGTGCCCCGGGCGACGTCCGCCTCCGCCATGACACGGTCCACCCCCACGGCCCGGATGCCCTCGCCGTAGAAGAGCCGGCTCGCCGTGCTCAGCAACCGTTCACGGGCCTCGGAGCGGCGGACCGGCGCGGATGCGTGCGTAACGTTCGACATGGCTACAGCATAGAACGGTCATTCTACTTCCGGGTGTGGATCTCGTTGCTGTGGCGCCACCCGCGTGGGAGCATGCGCTGTTCATCGCCGGTGCCGCGGGACTGCCGCTCCGTGCCGGTGCGTCTTCGGAACCGGGTGGGGAACGTGGGCAGAGGGGTGGCGCGGGCAGCCGCGGCGGTGTGCGTGCTGACCGTGGCCGTTGTCGGATGCGGGCACAGGGGCGGGGACGGGGGCCGGGACGGTTCGGGGGCCTCGCACCCCGCGAGGCAGGCCGCGGCACCCGCGAAAGTCCTGGGTCATCGGGAACTGGAGCGGACCGCTCTGGGGTCGGGGGACGTCGACGGATTCAGCGTCGGCCCCGTGGTGGGCGACGTGGGGGCCGGTCAGCCGGTGGTGAGCCCGCTTGCTCCCGCCCCCGCGCGGTGCAAGCCGCTCTACGACATGACCGCGTTCGTCGGCAGGTACCAGCCCGTGTGGCAGGTCGCGAAGATCGTCAGTCGCACGTCCGATGAGGGCGACACGTCGTCCACCACGGTGGCGCTCAACTCCTACCGGCAGCAGGAATCGGTCAAGATGATGACGGACCTGCGCGGTGCGCTGGACACCTGCACGAAGTTCGCGCCGCCCGGGTCCTCGGCCACAGGCTGGACGTACTCGGACATCCGCAAGCTGCCGGATCCTTCGCTGGGGGACGACGCGCTCTCGTACCGCATGACGCTCGACATGCCCGCGGACGACATGGGCCCCGCGCATTCCGTCGTCTTCACCTACGTGGTGGTCCGGAGCGGAACGACCGTCACGACGTTCGCCTCGAACCTCTTCGGCGTGAACGGCAAACCCACCAAGGTCCCCCGGCAGGTCATCGACGCCCAGCTCAAGAAGCTGAGCCAGGCGTCGTCGGGCTGAGGGACCCCGTGCCGGCACCCGGGGCCCGGACGGGGCGCGCCGCGCTGGGCGCCCCGTCCGGGTGCGGGATCCGTCCGGGTCAGTCCCGGGCGGCGCTGTGCTGCTGCTGGGCCCAGGCCAGGTGCCATGTGTCCAGCGGCGTCTCGGAGTTCAGCTCCAGGCCGGGCACCGGCTCGAGGCGTCCCTCGCGCAGTTCGGCGAGGAGGCGCTCGGCCTCGAGGGAGGGGTAGTCGAGGTAGCCGCGGTCGTCACCACCGAAGAAGGTGGCCCGCAGCGCCTCGCGCAGCTCCGCGTCGCGGGCCAGGCGCTCCGGCAGGTCGGGGTTGGCGATGAAGTCGCGCCCGAAGCCGACGGCGTCGACGGTGCCGTTCTCCACGGCGCGCAGGGCCTCCTCGCGCGCGTATCCGCCGGTCGCGATCAGGCGGCCCGGGTAACGCTTGCGGGCCCAAGCGCTGTCGATGGTGTCGGCCGGCCGGCGCTCGGCCGCGGAGTCGTCGTTGCCGATGATGCCCGGCTCCACCAGGTGCAGGTACGCGAGGTCGCGAGCGGCGAGCTCGTCCACGACGTAGCCGAACAGGGCCTCCGGGTCGGAGTCGGCCATGTCCTGGAAGACGCTGCTCGGGGATATGCGGACGCCGATCCGGTCCGCCCCCACCGTCTCGATCAGGGCGTCGACCACCTCCAGCAGCAGGCGCGCGCGGTTCTCGACGCTCCCGCCGTAGCGGTCCGTGCGCCGGTTGGCGCTGTCCTGGAGGAACTGGTCGATCAGGTAGCCGTTGGCCGCGTGGACCTCCACGCCGTCGAAGCCGGCCGCCAGCGCGTTCGTGCCGGCCTGGGCGAACCGGGCGACGACGGCCTGGATCTCGTCGATCTCCAGCGGTCGCGGCGTCACGAACGGCACGCGGCCCTCGTCGGTGAAGACCAGGCCGTCGATCGCGATGGGGGAGGGGCCGACCGGGGTCTTGCCGTCGGGCTGGAAGACGGGGTGCGAGGCGCGGCCGGTGTGCCACAGCTGCGTGACGATGGTGCTCCCCGCGTCGTGCACCGCGTCGGTGACGCGCTTCCACCCCTGGACCTGGGCGTCGCTCCACAGGCCCGGAATGCCGGGGCCGCCGACACCTTCGGCGGAGACGACGGTGCCCTCCGTGATGATCAGTCCGGCCGAGGCGCGCTGGGTGTAGTACAGCGGCGCGGAGGGGCCGGGGCTGCCGTCCGGCAAGGCGCGGCTGCGCGTCATCGGGGGCATGACGAAGCGGTTGGACAAGGGCAGGGCGCCGAGCTGGACGGGGTCGAACAGGGGGCTGTTGTGCATGGTTTCTTCTCCGGGAAAACGGGATGGGGATGGGGATGAGGAGTGGTGAAGGTGCAGGCCAGGCGGTTGCGGGGCCTGGAGGTGTGACGCCGGGGACCTGGCGGTTCGCCGGACGGTGAGGCGGTCGGATGTGCGTTCCGGCGTCGACTCGTGACCTACGCCGCCTGGTACCGGCGGGAGTTGACCTTCCCGCCCAGCACGGTGGCCGCGCGGAGCGCCCAGTACGGGTCGCGCAGCAACTCCTGGCCGAGGAGGACGGCGTCGGCCTTGCCGGAGCGGACGACGGCCTGTGCCTGGGCCGGCTCGATGAGAGGGCCGACGGCGGCGACGGGCATGCCGGTCTGGTTGCGGACGCGGTCGCCGCCGGTGGAGACGTCCATCAGGTCCACGCCCCGGGCCTGCAACTCCTTGGCCAGGCGGAGGGTGTCGTCGGTGATCTCCTCCTTCCAGTCGGGGTCGGACATGCGGAAGAGGACCGGCAGGTCGGCGGGCCAGACGGCGCGTACGGCGTCGACGACCTCCAGCGCGAAGCGGGTGCGGCCCGCGAAGTCTCCGCCGTAGCCGTCGGTGCGGCGGTTGGTGTGCGGGGAGAGGAACCGGTCGATGAGGTATCCGTGGACGCCGTGGATCTCGGCGACCTGGAAGCCGGCGTCCAGGGCGCGTCGGGCGGCGTCGGCGAAGTCCGCCACGATCCGGCCGATCTGCTCGGTGGTGAGCTGTTCCGGCACGGTGGAGCCGGTGCCGAACGGGACGGCGGTGGGACCGCCGGGTGCCCAGCCGTACTGCCTGCCGGGGGCGCCGGGGAACCTGCGGTCGACCCAGGTCCCCTCGGTGGCGTCCCGGTGCCCGGCGGCGAGCTGGATGCCGGGCACGGTGCCCTGGGACTTCAGGAAGGCGGTGATCCGGCGGAAGGCCGCGACCTGGGTGTCGTTCCAGATGCCGAGGTCGTACGGGGCGGTCCGGCCCTCGGGGCTGACCGCGATGGGTTCGGTGAGGATGAGCCCGGTGCCGCCGGTGGCCCGCGCCGCCAGGTGAGCGAAGTGCCCGTCGTCCGGCACGCCCGCCTGGTCGCCGTCCGGTGGGGCGGTGGACCGGCACATGGCGGCCATCCATATCCGGTTCGGGACGGTCAGTGACCGGAGGGTCATGGGCTCGAACAAAGTGGTGCTCACGAAGGTGCCTCCTGCTGGATGGGGGAGTGGGTACCGGGCGAACACCCGGACGTATCGCGCTCGGTGAGGCGTCCATCGGTGCGGCTTGCGCCGGTCGCGTCGGTCCCTCTCAACCGTCACATTTCACGGTACGGTATGGACGGTTATGTCCGGAATATTGAGATCCAGATGGTTCGAATCGGGAGACAGTGATGCCGACCGCGCTGCCAGTCAGTGCCTACGTCGTGCTCGGCCTGCTGAGCAGGCAAGACGGTGCAACCCCCTATCAACTCGACCAGAGGATCCGCCAGAGCATCGGGTACTTCTGGGTCTTCCCCCGCTCGCAGCTGTACGCGGAGGCCGGACGCCTGGTGCGGCGCGGACTGGTCGTCGAGCACCAGGAAGAGGGCGGCCGCCATCGCCGCACCCTGTCACTCACCGACGAGGGGCGACGGGAGCTGTGCCGATGGCTCGCCGCCCCGACGCGGGCGATCACCGAGATCCACGACGAGGGGCTGCTGAGGCTGTACTTCCAGCCGCAGGCCTGTGACGCCGACGCTCCCGGCGATGCGGACACGGTGGACGCGATCAGCCGACTCGCCGCGGAGCAGATCCAGGCCCACGAGGGCCAACTCGCCGAGTACCGGCAGCTCGTCACTTCCGGACTGCTGCCCGCGGGCTCGCCGCAGCGGGCGACGGTGGAGGTGGGGTTGCGGTTCGAGCGCATGATGATCGGCTTCTGGCACGAGATCGCCGCCTCGCCGGCCGACCTCCTCGGCGAGGGCGCCGAGGAGGCGTGAACGACGGCGGCCGTCGCGTGTCGCATCCGTCTGCGCCGACCGGCGCGAGGGGACCCGGCGGACGTGCCCACCGCGGGGCGACGGGGCGGTGAACAAGCGGTGGCGAGGGACGGGCGCGAAGGGGCCGGTGTCCCAGGGGCGTCACGGAAGGGCAACCGGCCCATTCCCGGGGCGGAGGGTGCCGACGAAGGGCCGCATCATGGTGCCGTCGGTGAACGACAAGGGGGGTACGGAGCAGTGGAGTTCACGGTCGGGCGGACGGTGGGAAGACGTGGCAGGCGATGGACGGGCTGGGGGCTCGTCGCCCTGACGGGCGCGCTCGTGTGGCTGATCGGCTCCCGGGGCGGCAGCGTCCCCGGCCCGGCGTCCGTGGGCATCCCGGCCGCGCTGGCGGTCTGGTACGGGTGGAGGGAACTGCGCAGGGCCCGGCGGCCGTTCGGGCTGCGGATCGACGGGTTCGGGATCACGCTGCACGACGCCGAACTGCCCTGGGAGCAGATCGACGCGGTCGCCCTGTGGCACGACTCGGCGGCGGACAGCGACACCACGCCCCCCGAGCCGCGGCTGATGCTCTGGACGGCGCCGGGTGTGACGCTGCCGCGCAAGCAGGACCGCACCAGGGACGTCCGGAACCGCTACATCCTGGTGAACTGCGCCGACCTCGACCAGAGCGTCCCGCAGCTCACCGCCGCACTCGCCGAGCACGGCGGCGCCCGCTTCGAGACCGCGCCGCGCGCCGTGCGACCGCCGATCCCGGTGACCGTCGCCGGACCCGAACGGACCGTCCCCGGCGGGGAGCGGGCCTTCACGGCCGACGAGGGCGCCGGCCGGCGGACGGTCGTCCGGGCCGGGCTGGCACTGCTGTGCAGCGCGGTGTTCGTGTCGCTCGACGTGTACTTCCTCCACCACCCCGAGCAGGCCGACTACGAAGCCGGAACCGGCATCCCCGTCACGCTGTCGGCGCTCGCGGCGCTCGTCCTCTGGATCCAGACGCGCTTCTCCTACGTCCGCTGGCGCAAGCCGCTGCGGCTGCGGATCGGGGCCGACGGCATCGGCATGCGCGAGGAGTCCGGCGAGGAGAGGTACTTCCGGTGGTCGCAGATAGCCACCGTCACGGTCGGACGGCGGCCGTACGGCCCCGACCCCCGCCCCTGCCTCACCGTGTGGCCGCTGCCGGGCACGCACGCGGGCGACCACCCCAGCCACCTGTCCGATGGCCACCGGGCCTACGTCCTGGACCGGCTGGACCGCCTGCCCGGAGGGGCGGAGGCGGTCGTCCCGGTGCTGCGCGCGTACGCGGGGGAGCGGTACGCCGAGACGGCGTGACCGCGGGCGGAAGAGGCGAGCTCGGGGCGGCCCGGCCACGCACTCGACCGGCAGCGGGTCATGAATCCCGTTCAAACACAGTCTGAGGCACCGTCGTGAATGGGTTGGCAAGTTGTCGCCGAGGTTTTATCTCACGTCACAGGGAGGGGATTAGCGTTTTGGTCGACTCCCGGAAACACGGGAGAACGTGACGTCGTCCTTCTGTTAGCGCGCCTACGGAAAGGGGTGTGGCATGCCTGACAAGTACGGCCCCTGGGGCCGGGCATGAGCCGCACCGTTCCGAACAGGGCCGACCTGCCCGGGTCGGGCGCAGCCCGACCGGGGGCCTCGTCGTGCCCGCGCCGACGACCGGCCGGACTCCGCCCGGCTGCCGCCCGCAGGCGTACGAAGCCGGATGCCGTCGCAGCGATGAGTTCCCAGGCGCCCAGCGGTCTACCTCCCGACCGAGACGACCAACGCATCGGAAGTCGGACATGGGCCTCATCCACATCGAAATGTTCGCGACCCTCGACCTCGTCGGGCAGGCGCCCGGCGGTCCCGACGAGGACCCGGAGGGATTCCCGTTCGGCGGCTGGCAGGCGCCCCTGCTGGACGAGGTGTCCGGGGCGCAGGTCGGTGCCGCGTACGAGGGCACGGACGCCCTGCTGCTCGGCCGGCGGACGTACGACATCTTCGCCGCCTACTGGCCGCACCAGAAGGACGGCGAGGACGGCGAGATCGCCACGCTCTTCAACAGCGTCCCGAAGTACGTGGCCTCCCGCGGCAGGCCCGACCTCTCGTGGGCCGGGTCCACGCAACTCGGCCCGGATCTGGCCGGCGCGGTGCGCGAGATCCGTGACCGGCACGAGCACGTGAAGGTCGTCGGGAGCCTGAACCTGGTGCAGACCCTCCTGCGCGAGAAGCTCTTCGACCGTCTCGACCTCTGGGTGCACCCGATCGTGCTCGGCGTCGGGAAGAAGGTGTTCGACGGCGGCGCGGTGCCCACGAACGTCACCCTCCTCCAGCCGCCGGCGGCCAGCCCGACCGGCACCGTGTACCTGCGCTACGGGCTCGCCGACGGCACGCCCGGCACAGGGGACATGAGCGCGCCCGATCGCGGCGTCGGGCGCGACGACTGACGTCGCCGGTGCATCCGCCGGGTCGGCATTCCGTCACGGCGTCGACGGTTCGAGCTGCCGACGCCGTGACGATGTGTTCGCGGGCAAGTGGTGCGGATGTCCGGCCGGCTCCTTCGCCGCCGGGCAGGACGGCGCCTCGTGGGGCATCAGTGGTCGTCCCAGTCCTCCACGAAGAACCGGGCCTCGCTGACCACGGTGTCCCCGGCTCTGGCGGCCCGCACGTACATATGGGCCCCGTCCGGTCCCAGGTCGCCGCCGCAGCCGATGAGCAGGTCGATCCGTTGTTTCTCGATGTACCGGGTCAGGTCCGTGTCGACCGCGGACAGCGGCCTGCCGATCAACTCCATTCCGACGAAGGTGACCTGGGGGCCGGTGCGTCCGTGCACGGTCACGGCCGCCAAGGTGGGGAACCCCTCTTGGTGCCAGTAGTGGGCGGTCACCCCGGCGTCGTGAAACCGGTCCTCCCCCAGGTGCCAATGCCCGGCCTTCTTGTGGACCGGCCACGGATAGTGGCCCTGCCGCTCGGCCGGTACCTCGCCGCCCAAGGCGGCCACGACCTGTTGCGGGAGCATCCCGAACCGGAGCGGACCGACGCCGTCCAGCGGAGTGAAGTCCCAGTGCGGTCTGTCCTGGTCGGCCCTCACCGGCCATGCACCCGGGTTCGTCTCCCGTTCGCGGACGTCCCACCACTGGATGACCGGATCGGCCCCGTACGGGTCCGCGGCCAACTCCGGGCCGACGAGCAGGGCGTCGGTGATCACCGCGTCCCTCCGCACCGCGTACCCCTCCGGACCCTGCCCCCACTCCAGCGCGGTACCCATGGACACGCCCCACGCGGCGACCTCGGGATCACCGCTCCAGTTCACCCGGACCTCCACCCCCTCGCTACGGGCGAGATCGTGGATGCCCGCGCGTACCTCGGACGGGGCTCGGGCGATCAGTTCCACGTCCCGCAGCCGCACTCGCGGACCGTCGTGCGCCTGGATCGCGACAGCGACCAGCCGCGTCCCCGGCCCGTAGATCGCGTTCACCCCCAGGTCCCCGTACCGCTGCCAGGACAAGACGCGTTCCCTGCTCCGCGACACGTGGACGTCCGCCCCGTCCAACGCGGCCCCGACCTGGTCGGGACTCATCCCGAACCGCAGCGGACCCACCCCCACCAGCGGATCAAGCTCCCACTGTGCCCGCTCTTCCGGCTTCTTGTTCCGCCAGAACATCCCAGCCCCCACGAGGATCCGAACAGCCCGGCGCTCTGCCGGTGATCATGTCCGGCACCCTAGGCGCGCCCACTGACACGGAGGCCCTGGAGACATCGTCGGCGGCGGTTCGCGGCGTGTCGCCGCCGGTCACCCCGCGACCGCACCCCGAACCTCTTCGGAGGCCGCGGGCGTCGCGGCACCGGCGTCCTCCCAGGCGCGCAGGTACGCCTTGATCGCGTGCCGGTTGCGCTGCAGCACCTCGATGCGTCGCTCGATGCCGCTGAGCTGACGTCGCAGTCCGTCCAGGTCCTTCGCCGCCGGGCAGGACCGGACCTCCGTCTCCTCCTTCGCGGCATCGAGGCAGGGCAGGACCTCGCGGATCATCTCCGTCGTCAGGCCGGCTTCGAGGAGTTCGCGGACCTGCAGGACGCGGTCGATGGCGGGCTCGCCGTAACTGCGGTATCCGTTGGCGCTCCGGAAGGGGTGGAGGATGCCGACCTCCTCGTAGTAGCGAAGCAGCCGCGGCGCGACACCCGTCTTCGCGGCCAGGTCCCCGATCTTCACATCGCCCTCCTTGGCTGGGCATCCGTACGGACGGTGCGCCCCACCGTCGCACCGTGGGCGACCGTCGTCGCCGCTTGACCTTCACACTAATGGAAAGGTTTAGCTTCTTGCACGGCCCCGGACCTACCGGCGCGGGGTGACCGGGACCGTGTCAAGAAGAATGCGAGATCAAAGATGCCGACAGGTTCCAGCACGCATCCGAGCAAGCGGGGCAGTGACGGATGGACCGCTGACCGCATCGCCCCACAGGAGGGCCGCACCTTCGTCGTGACGGGCGCGACCAGCGGTCTCGGCCTGGTGACGGCGCGCGAGCTCGCCGCGCACGGTGGCCGGGTACTGCTCGCCGTCCGTGACACCGCACGGGGAGAAGCGGTGGCGTCCTCGCTGCGCAGGGCGTATCCCGGGGCCGAGGTCGCGGTGCGCCGGGTCGATCTGCTGGACGTGGACTCGATCCGCCGGGCGGCGGAGGAGATCGGCGAGGAGGAGTCCGTCGACGTACTGGTCAACAACGCGGGCATCTCCATGGTCGAGCACTCCGTGACCGCGCAGGGAGCCGAGCGCCACCTCGCCGCGAACCACCTCGGCCACTTCGCCCTCACGGCGCTGCTGGAACCGGTGCTGCGCCGGTCGCCGGCACCGCGGGTGGTCACCGTGACGTCGTACATGCACGAGAAGGGGGAAATCGACCTGGATGACGTCGCGTGGTCGCGGAAGTACACGCCCCTCGCCGCCTACTCGGCATCGAAGCTGGCCAACGCGGTCTTCGGCGTGGAGCTCGCCCGGCGCGAGCGGTCGTCGTCGCCGCCGATCACCAGCGTTCTCGCGCACCCCGGCTACAGCAACACGCCGATGCAGAGCAAGGGCACCGGGCCCATGGGGATCGCCATGCGCGTGTCCGGCAGGCTCTTCGCGCAGAGTCCGGAGATGGGAGCTCTGCCCCAGCTCTACGCGGCGACCGAGTCCGATCTCGCCGCCGGCTCCTACATCGGACCTGACGGCAAGGGCGGACGATCCGGGCATCCCGTCCCCGTGCAACTGTCTGCGGCGGCGCAGGACCCGGAACTCGGACGCCGTCTGTGGGAGCGCTCGCAGCAGCTGACCGGCGTCCGCTGGCACACCGCCTGAGTCCTTCCGGGCCATCCGCGGACCGCCCGCTGCGGGCCGTGAACCGGGCATGTGCGTGTTCCGCCCCACCCCGGAGCTTCAGGGGTGGGGCCGGGTGTGCTCCGTCACCAGGCGCTGGCGCCGCCGTCGACGGCGTAGTTCGCCCCGGTGATGTAGGAGGCTCGGTCGGAGGCGAGGAAGGCGGCCAGTTCGACGATCTCCTCGGGTCGGGCGAAGCGCTTGAGGAGGGTCTTGCCGGTGATCGCGTCGCGGGCGGCCTGGTTGTCGCCGAGGTCGCGGTCGCTGGCGGGGGTCAGGACCGGGCCGGGGCTGATGGCCACCGCGCGGATCCCGTGCGGGGCGCCTTCGAGCGCGAGTTGCCGGGTCATGCCGATGACGCCGGCGTTGGCCGCGGTGTGCCCGACCATCGGGGGGTTCGCCCCGGCGATCATGCCGGCCATGGAGGCGACGTTGATGATGACGCCGCCCCCGCGGCGCACCAGGTGGGGCCAGGCGAATTCCGAGACGAAGAAGGGGATGTCGAGTTCGCCGGTGATGGTGGCGTGCCAGTCCTCGACGGAGAAGTCGGGCAGCGGGCCGAAGCGCAGCGAAGCCGCGTTGTTGTAGACGACGTCGAGCCCGCCGTAGGCGGCCGTGGCACCTTCGACGAGGTGCCGCACTTGCTCCGGGTCGGTGAGGTCGACCGGAGCGATGCCGGTCATCTCGCCGCCCGCGCGGCGGACGAGTTCGGTGGTCTCCTCGTTGGCGTCGGGGTTGATGTCGGCTCCGACGACCTTGGCGCCTTCTCTGGCGAACACCTGGGCCGCGACGCGGCCCATGCCTCCGCCGGTGCCGGTGATCAGCACGATCTTGCCGTCAAGAAGAGGTGTCATGGGAGTGCTCCTGGTCAGTGCGGGGTGCGGTGTGCGGGTGGGTGTGTGCGATGCCGTGGCCCCGGGCGCTCGCTGGAGGCGGTGCGCCCGGGGGTCCGTCCCCCGGCGTTCTGCCGGGGTGCGTGCCGCGGCCTGGTGAAGCGGGCCGTGCGAGCGCTACTTGGTGGTGGGGTGAACGGTGCCGGGAGGCGTCCCACCGCGGAGCTCGTCAAGGAACACCCCGAAGTTGCCTTCCGACCAGTGCTCGACGGACTGGCCGTGGATGACGCGGTCGATGGAGATGCCGCTGAGCTGGACGTCGCGGCCGGAGGCGGGGATGCCGAAGATCGTGCCGGTATGGCGGCCCGCGAAGCTCCAGCGGGTGACGACCTTGTCGCCCTCCACGATCTGGTCCAGGACGGTCATCTTGAAGCCGGTGAGCCCGGCCTTGATGTTGAGGTCGCCCTTGATCCAGTCGTCCCGGTTCTCGGGGCCGTTGAAGCCGTGGAGCACCAGGTCCTTGGAGATGTAGCGGTCGAATCCGGCGGCCAGGTCGCCGTTGTAGCCGGCGTAGTACGCCGAGGTGACCTGCAGCGGTGAGAGGTAGTGGTGGTGGGCCGCGTGGCCGGCCGACGCGGCGTTCGGTGCCGGGCTCTGGGCCGCGGCCGGGACGGCCACGGCGGTCAGTGCGGCGGCGACGGCGAGGCCGGTCATGGCGCCCAGCACCTTCTTGCGTCCCATGGACGTGGGAGTGGCGGGGGTGGATGCGGCCTCACGGGTCTTGTCGAAGAACACGGGGCACTCCTCAGCTGATCATCGGTGCCCGAGAGCACCGAAGTGATTGACGTGTCAAGCATCCTCCTGAGCTTGACAAGCGTCAAGCGGTTTCCGGTGGGGCCCTCCCGGGGTCCCCCGGCCGGTGACGGGCATGGAAGACTTGGATCACCGGCGATCGCCTCGCCATCCCGCCGGGGATCCGGGACGCGCGCGCCGCCCACCAGGCGCGATGCGCCAGTACCGGGGGCATGACCGGCGCGGTGGCCGAGAGGGAGTGCGATCGACGTCAGGCCGGCCGACGCCGAACGGAGCGATGCCAGAGTGACCGACGGAACACCGGATCAGGCGCCGGCAGTGACGGCGCGCGGAAAGTACGCCCCCGTCCGGCTGCACGAGAGCGAGATCCTCCGGCGGGGCCTGGACACCTTCGCCGAGCTCGGCTACGCCGCCACCACCATGAGGGAGTTGGCCCGGCGGCTCGGCGTGAGCCACAACTTCGTCCACGAACGGTACGGGTCGAAGGGCGACTTCTGGCGTGCGGTGGTGGACTTCGCGCTGCGGGACGCCCAGCCCGCGCTCGACCGGCTTCTGGTCGAATGCCACGACGACGGCGAACGCCTACGGGCCGTCATCGTCCACCTGTACCGCCTCGCCGCGAACGACTCCGCCATGAACCGGTTGCTCACCGACGAGTCGACCCGGGACTCCGGTCGCCTGGACTATCTCCACCAGCGGTTCATCAAGCCGTTCTGGGACAGCATCGAGCCGACGGTCGACGGCCTCATGGCAGCGGGCCGCATGCCGCGCGTCCCGCCGCACATCCTGTACTTCGCCGTCACGGGCCCCGCGCTGGCCCTGGCACAGGACCCGATCGCCGACCGGCTCAACCCCGACGACCTCCCGACGGCGGAGCACGACAGGAACGCCATGGCCGACGCGCTCTCCGCCCTTGTCCTGCACGGCCTGCTTCCGCCCTCGGACCATGCGCCCGTCACCGCCCGGCCCGGGCGGACCTGACGACCGGGGCGGTCGCGTCAGGAGGCGATCCTTGCCAGGGCCGCGGCGAGCGCCTTGAGGTCCAAGCCGTCGAGGTGGTCGAGGAAGCGACGCCGTACGGAGGCCAGATTGGTCGGCCACGCCTCCCGCAGCCGGGCGAGGCCCGCGTCGGTGAGGACCGCGTTCCAGCCACGGGCGTCCTGGGTGTCCTTGACGCGCTGGACGAGCCCGTCGCTCTGCAGCCGGTACACGGCCCGCGTCATCCCACTGAGCGACCGCTCGCAGGCGACGGCGAGATCGCTCATCCGCATCTGCCGCTCCGGTGCCTCGGACAGGTGCATCAGGGCCATGTACTCGGTCAGCGGAAGCCGCTGCTCGCGGACCAGATCGGCATCCATGGCGCGGGGCAGGGCGTAGATGACGCGGCGCAGCGACCGGACGACCGCCTCTTCATCCGGGCTGAGGGGCGCGATTCCCTCGGGGGCTGCTTCCTGCTGCGGCATGACGTCAGACATGCCTCAAGATTACTTGCTCCGCAAAGTAAGCGAACGCTTTTTCGCGGTGACGCGGCTCGCATCCACGGCGGCCGCCGAGCGGAAGGCGATCGCGCGGTGCGCCTTGGCTGCCTACACTCCCGGGCATGGCATGCCGCATCAGTGAGCTGGTCATCCACGCCACCGACGCCGAAAGGCTCGCCGCCTTCTGGAGCGAGGTCCTCGGTTACGTCGAACTCGGCCGGGAGGACGACGGAAGCATCGAGATCGGGCCGCCGGACGTGGGCTTCGGCGGCCCGCAGCCCACCCTCATCCTCAGCCCCAGCAGCGAACCGAGGACCGGGAGGCTCCCGCTGCACATCGACGTCAACCCGGTCGACCGCGACCAGGACGCCGAGCTGGAGCGCTTGCTCGCGCTGGGCGCACGGCCCGCCGACGTCGGCCAGACCGGCACCGAGAACTGGCACGTCCTGGCCGACCCGGAAGGCAACGAATTCTGCCTCCTGCGCCGCCGGCTCCAGCCTCTCTGACACCACGGGGTCCGGGGCGGCAGGTGAAAGCCGGGTGCCGTCGACTCAACGAGTCAGAGCCTGGGCGCGCAGGCGGGTGAGGATCCGCGACAGGAGCCGGGAGACCTGCATCTGCGAGACGCCCAGGTGGGCGCCGATCTCGGCCTGGGTCATGTCGTGCCCGAAGCGGAGGGAGAGGATCAGCCGTTCCCGCTCGGACAGCTGCCGGATGAGGGGCTTGACCGCCTCGATGTCGTCGACCTTGCCGTAGGCGCCGTCGACGTAGCCCAGGCGCTCCGCCCAGGCGGTACTGCCGTCGTCGTCCTCGGTCGCCGGCGCGTCGAGGGAGGCGGCCGAGTAGGCGTTGGCAGCCGTGAGGGCCTCCAGCACCTGCTCCTCGGTGATCTGCAGGCGGGTCGCCAGTTCGGCCGTCGTCGGGGCCCGGTCCAGCTCGGTTTCCAGGGCGTCGGTGGCCTTGGCCAGGTCGATGCGGAGTTCCTGCAGGCGCCGGGGCACGTGGACCGACCAGCTGGTGTCGCGGAAGAACCGCTTCATCTCGCCCACGATGGTCGGCACCGCGAAGGTCACGAACTCCACGCCGTAGGCGGGATCGAACCGGTCGACCGCCTTGATCAGGCCGATCGTGCCCACCTGCACGATGTCCTCCATCTGATCCGCGCGCTGGGAGAACCGGCGGGCCGCGAAGTGCACCAGAGAGGTGTTCATCTCGATGAGCGTGTTGCGCACGTACTGGTGCTCGGCTGTGCCCTCCTCCAGGGCCTGCAGCCGGGCGAACATCACCTTGGAGACCTCCCGGATCTCGGGCGGCGTCATACTTCCCGACACCTCGGGAAGCGCGTCCACAGCGCCGTGCTCCTGCGTCGCCGCGACACTGCCACCGGCCACTGCGATCTGCATCTCAGCAACCCTCCTCATCGGTACGTTCCAGCTTGCACCCTCAGCGCGTCACCCGCCTACCCCCGCTCAAGCCCGGCAGTCCACGCGTTCCCGCATACGGCGTGAGTGGTGTTTGCGACGCCGCCCAGCGGTCAGGCGAAGCCACGGAACATGACCTCGATACCTGGGAAGGTGAGCAGCATGGCCGCCAATGAGAAGGCCAAGGCGAAGACCGAGCAGGCCGTCGGCAAGGCCAAGGAGGCCGCTGGAGAGGCCGTGGGCAACGAGCGGCTGACCGCCGAGGGCCGCATGGAGCAGGCCGAGGGCGACGCGCGCCAGGCCAAGGAGAAGATCAAGGACATCGGCCGGCACTGACGACCGGCACCGAGCTCATGTCCGTGGGGCGGCCCGAGCGGGTCGCCCCACGCTCGTACCCGGTCTCACGGCCCGTCAGGCAGGCGTCCGCGAGGGGCTATGCTGCCCCGCACCAGCCAGAGAGCCGGACGGGATCCAGGGCACCGGCCCTGGCCCCCGGCCACGGTCCCAGCGGGAGCGAGTGCCCCACCCGGGCGCGGGGCTCGCCTCGAGAACGAACGGAACACCGCGCATGCCTCAGCTGTCCCCACGTCGTATCGCCATCTTCGGCGCCGGCTACATCGGCCTGGTGACCGGGGCCTGCTTCGCCGAACTGGGTCACGACGTCGTGGTCCGTGACATCCAGCCGGAGAGGATCCGTCTCCTTGAGGCGGGTGACGTGCCGATCTACGAGCCCGGCCTGGGAGACCTGATCGCCCGCAACAAGGAACGGCTGACGTTCACCCTGGACGCGGAGGAAGCCGTCAGGGATGCCGAGGTCGCCTACGTCTGCGTGGACACCCCGCCCACGGCGTCGGGGGACGCGGACCTGTCGCGGGTGTGGTCGGTGATCGACGCGCTGAAGACCGCGTCGCACCTGGCGGCGGTCGTGGTCAAGAGCACGGTGCCGGTGGGCACCGCGGTGCGGGTGCGTGCGGCGCTGGACGGGGCCGGCCTGACGCACGTCGGCTACGCCTCGAACCCGGAGTTCACCGCCGAGGGCAAGGCGGTCGGCGACTTCCTGCACCCGGACCGGATCGTCATCGGCGCCGACGACCCGGCCACGGCCGACCTGGTCAGGAGCCTGCACGACGGCATCGACGGCCCCGTGGAGGTGATGGACACCGCTTCCGCCGAGATGGTCAAGCTCGCCGCGAACGCCCTGCTCGCCACGAAGATCACGTTCACGAACGAGATCGCGACGATGTGCGAGGCGACCGGAGCCGACATCGAGCACGTGACCCGCGCGATCGGCCTGGACCACCGGCTGGGCCCCTACTTCATGCAGGCGGGCCTCGGCTACGGCGGCAGTTGCTTCCCCAAGGACTCCCGGGCGCTGAGGGCGATGGCCAGCAACGCCGGCTACGCCTTCCAGCTGCTGACCGCCGTCATCGAGGTCAACGACCTGCAGCCGCGGCGGGCGATCCAGCGGCTGAAGGCGGAGCTGGACGGCCTGGGCGGCACAACGGTCGCCCTGCTCGGCATGGCCTTCAAGGCCGGCACGGACGACATGCGCGAGGCCCCCAGCACGGTCATCGCGTCCCGGCTGCTGGCCGAGGGCGCCACGGTCCGGACCTGGGACCCCCTCGCGCAGCCCGGCGACGTCGAACCGTGGTCGTCGACGACCCGCCACGCCTCCCCTCTGGAGGCGATGACCGGGGCCGACGCGGCACTGATCGTCACCGAGTGGCCCCAACTGGCCGAAGTGCCCTGGGAGCAGGCCAGGGACGTCATGCGCCGGCCGCTGGTGTTCGACGGCAGGAACGTGCTGGACCCGCACGGCATGGCAGGGCTGGGCTTCACGTACATGAGCGTGGGCCGCCGCACGGTCTCCGGCTGACGGCTGACGGCTGACGGCTGACGGCTGACGGCCCACGGGGCCGGAGCGCCGGGACCCCGGGCCGACCGCGCCGGCGTGATCGCCCGATCAGCTGTTGAGGCGGCGCAGTGCCACGGTCCGTCGCGCATCGCGTGTCTTCGCCGTGGCGGGGGGTCGCGTGGCTTCTGCGCGTGCCATCGCCGCGAGGCGCGCGAATTGCTCACCCATGCCCCTGGTTCCGCTCAGCGGGGTGAGGCCGTGCGGCCACACGGCCTTGGCGAGCGCGACGTGACGGGCGCCGCCGAGGATGACGACGGGGTCGACGGCGGCGATCCGGAGGTCTTCCGCCTGGGCGCGGAGCACTGCGTCGGTCACCGCGTCGGCGTGCCCGTGCGGGGTGTCGTACGTGTCGATCTCGTCGTCGAGGTCCAGCAGGCCGTACCGGGCGGAGAGGATCACGAGCCGGTCCGGTTGCAGCGCCTCGGCGGCCTTCCGGCACGCGCGGTGGTAGCTGCCGATGTACAGGTCGGCCGCCCTGGCCCGGTGGTCCAACTTGCGGGAGCCGCAAGGGATGACGACCAGCTCCGGTCGGAAGCCGTCGGTGTACTGCGTGGGGGTCATGCAGGTTCCTTCCGGGTCCGTCTGCGCTCGGACGAGGACGGACGCCTGCTTCGCGCGGTCCGTCCTCGTCCCGTGCCATGAGGTGCAACACGGCGGGGGGAGAGGGCCGTAGCGGAGGGACATGCCATCGGGCCCTCACATCCGGACGTACAGCGGAGGGGCGGCGCGTCCATAGGTGACCGGTCGTATAGTTCCCCGTATGGGAAGCACCAGTGGTGCCAGGGAGAGGATTCTGAGCGCCGCTCACGCGCTGTTCGACCAACGTGGCTACTCGGCGCTGGGGCTGGCGGAGATCTGCAGGGCGGCCGGAGTGCCCAGGGGCAGTTTCCACTACTTCTTCGCCTCCAAGGAGGCCCTCGCGCTCAGCGTCATCGACGAGCACTGGAACGCGCAACGACGCGCCTGGCTCTGCCTCCTCGATCCCGACGCGGAACCCCTGTCGCGGTTGCGGAGGCTCTTCGAGGCCACCAGCGTCCAGCAGCGTGAGGGACAGCGCGACTGCGGCACCATCGCGGGCTGCATGTTCGCCAACTTCGCGGTGGAGGCGGGCGAACTGACCGAAGTTGTCCGCGAACGCCTGCGGGAGATCTTCGAAGCACAGATCGGCATGGTGGAGTCGGTCGTCGTCGAGGCCCTGCGGCGGGGCGAGGTGACCGTCTCGGACACACGGGCGGCCGCCCGCTCCGTGATGGCACAGCTCGAGGGCCGGGTCCTGTTCGCCAAGCTCTACAACAACACGGCGCAGCTCGGCCCGCTGTGGGCCAACTGCCTTGCGCTGCTGGGTGCCCGCAGTCCTCAGGCGCCCGCCGCATGAGACGGCGGGGCGGCGGCCGGGCTCCCCCCGTCGAGGGTCGTGGTGCCGGTGCGCGGTCTGGGAGGTTGTGCCTCCCAGGAGGGAGCAAGCAGGTCGTGGCACCGGTGCGGGTCGCGGGCGCACGATGGCAGGTGGAAAACGGGGGAGCGGCGGTTCCGCCGTCGTCGTCCTGGGGCCCTTGGGGCGCATGTGACTCAGGGGACTCAGGTGGGAACCGCGGCGACCGCGGTCCGCGCGGCGCATGACCGGGAGGTGTCCCATGTTTCACAAGCAGCCTGGAGCGGGTCCGCTCACGGTGTTGGTGTTCGTCTTCCCGGGGGTGCGGCTGCTCGACGTGACGGGCCCCATCGAAGTCTTCGCCTCGGCGAACGAATGGGGCGGACCGTACCGGGTGCAGGTCGTGTCCGAGGACGGCGCGGAGGTGGTCACCGCCGCCGGGACGCGTCTCAGCGCCGACCTGTCCGTCGCCGACGTGCACGAGACGTGCGACGTCCTGGTGGTCCCGGGCGGCCCGGAATGGGAAACCGTGATCAAGGACGACGCCCTGCTGGACGCCGTACGGGGACTGAGCGAGAAGGCCCGCTGCACGGCATCGGTGTGCACGGGAGCCTTCCTGCTGGCAGCGTCCGGGCTGCTGGACGGCCGGCGGGCGGCGACGCACTGGAGGCAGACCCGGGAACTGGGCCTGCGCTACCCGTCCGTGAAGGTCGAGCCGGACGCCATTTTCGTCCGGGACGGGAAGATGATGACCTCGGCCGGCGTCAGTGCCGGCATCGACCTGTCCTTGGCTCTCGTCGAGGAGCACTATGGGGCGGAGGTCGCCCGGGCGGTCGCCAAGGACATGGTCGTCTTCATGCAGCGACCGGGTGGCCAGTCCCAGTTCAGTGCCCGTTCCCGGCTGCCGCATCCGCGTCAGGAGATGCTCCGCGAGGTCCTGGACTCGGTCGCGGAGAACCCCGGCGGCAACCACTCCCTGACGGCCATGGCCCGCAGGGCCGGCGTCAGCGTCCGCCACATCACGCGGCTGTTCTACGACGAGGTGGGCACCAGTCCGGGGCGGTACGTGGAGCAGGTCAGGCTGGAGGCCGCCCAGGCGATGCTGGAGACCGGTGACGACCCCATGGCCGTCGTGGCGCGGCGCACGGGATTCGGCTCGCCCGAGTCCCTCCGCCGGGCGTTCGTACGACACCTGGGCGTGACGCCGGCGGCATTCCGGGCCAGTTTCCGGACGACCGGCCTGGGCGCGGGGGACCTGAGCCCGACGGCGGGCGCGTAGCACACCGGCGATGTGGGTCATGGCCGGCCGCGAGTGAGGCCACGGGCAACAGGCTTCCGGGAGTTGAACGCTTGGGAAACAGCGGCCCTCGGCCGTTGTGAAGCCTCCATCTCGGGTAGGAGTCGCAGGCGGACGTCGGCGGCCCGGAGCGAGCAGAAGGCGATCACCATGACTTCCATCGGTCCGACTCCCGAACCCGATCGGCGCGGGCGGCGTGCGCCGGACTGCCTCGAAGCAGAAGTGCCGCGGGCGCGGAGCGCGGTGGAGGACACCGAGGCGGCGCATCCGGAGTCGACGCCCCTGAACGACGATGAACACGCCTGCACGCTGCCGCACTTCCCCAGCGCCCTGTCCGTCATGCGACGACGGGTGCGGAGGATCCTGGCCGAGTGGGAGATGGCCCCGCCGTCGCCGAGGACGTGCTGCTGGTGATAGCGGAGCTGGCCACCAACGCCATCGTGCACACCGACGGCCCTGCGGGCCTGCGCCTGTCGTGGACCGAGGTCGAAGGGCGCAGCGCCCTGCGCGTCGAAGTCACCGACTCGGGTCCGTCGGCAGAGCTCCGCGCGGCGGCGGGCGCCATCGATCCGGACGAGCACGGCCGGGGCCTCGGCATCGTGAGGGCCCTGTCGGCCCGGAATGGCGTCCGTTCCGACCACGCCGGATTCACCCACTGGGCGGACCTGCTCGCCGCCTAGCGACCTGCGACCTCCGCGCCGCGGCTCCGCCCGGTCAGCCGACCTGGGAGGCGCAGGCGAGGAACGGTCCCGCCGCCTTGCTCCACGACTCGCCCCGGGCGAGAGCGGCAGCGCCCTCCGTACGCAGTGAATCGACCACGGGCGTGAGGAAGTCCGCCCACCAATGCTGCACGGCCTCGGGCTTGAGGCCGATCGTGGCGACCGCCGCGCGCACCCTGTCCTGGAGGACCGCGGCGCCCTCGTCCAGGTCGGTTCCCGACCACTCGTCCACGTGCTGGGCCATCAGGGCCCAGGAGATCCGGATCATGCGCCGGATCGTACGGCCATCGGCCGACACGCCGTCGCTGCGGCCCTCCTACGACGGATACCCCCGGGAGGACGGTCCCAGGGGTGTCGTGCGCCGTCGCGGGAGTGGTCAGCGGAAGGCCGACTCCACGAGCTCCTTCTGCTCGGCGGCATGCCGCCGGGCGGAGCCCACCGCCGGGGCCGAGGCGGACGGCCGGCTGACGCATCCGAGGGGGCGGCCCGCCAGCCGTTCCACGTGCGGCCTGACGAAGGACCATGCCCCTTGGTTCTCCGGCTCCTCCTGCACCCACCGCACCTCGGCGTCACGGGGCAAGCGGGCGAGCTCCGCGCCGAGTTCCTCGTCCGGGAAGGGGTAGGGACGCTCCAGCCGGATGATCGCCGTGTCCCGCAGGCCGGCGGTCCGCCGGTACGCGTCCAGGTCGTAGGAGACCTTCCCCGAGCACAGCAGTACGCGCCGGGCCTGTGCGCTGTCGACGTCCCGGTCCGGTACGACCGGTCGGAAGGAGCCCGTGGTGAAGTCCACCAGCCCGGAGGTGGCCTCCTTCAGCCGCAGCATCGACTTGGGGGTGAACACCACCAGGGGCCTCCTGCGCTCGCCGAGCGCCTGCTGCCTGAGCAGGTGGAAGTAGTTCGCGGGCAGCGTCGGGACGGCGACGGTCATGTTCCCCTGCGCGCACAGTTGGAGGAACCGCTCGATCCTGCCGGAGGAGTGGTCGGGACCCTGGCCCTCCAGCCCGTGGGGCAGCAGCAGCGTCACCCCTGAGCGTTCGCCCCACTTCTGTTCCGACGACGCGATGTACTCGTCGACGACGCTCTGCGCGCCGTTGGCGAAGTCGCCGAACTGGGCTTCCCACAGCACCAGCGCATCGGGCCGCTCCAGCGAGTAGCCGTATTCGAAGGCCAGGGCCGCCATCTCGGACAGCATGGAGTCGTAGGGGGAGAAGTCCGCGCTGCCCGCGCCGAGGCCGTTCAGCGGGGTGTGCTCCGCGCCGGTGCGCCGGTCGGTGAGCACCGCGTGACGCTGGCCGAACGTGCCGCGGCGGGAGTCCTGCCCGGACAGCCGCACCGGCACCCCCTCCATCAGCAGGGAGCCGATCGCCAGCGTCTCGGCGGTGGCCCAGTCGATCGTGCCGGCGTCCGGCATCGTGGCGCGCCGGTGGAGCTGCGGCAGGACGCGCGGGTGCACGGTGAAGTCCGCGGGCTGCCCGGTCTGGGAGGCGATGACGTGCCGGGCGGCCGCCTCCGTGATCGCGGTCGGCACCGGCACCGCGGTGTCGTCCCGGTGCTCCGCGGGGGTGGCGGGCTTCGGGGAGCGAGCCGCGGTCAGGGCCCGCGTCTCGGCGAAGGCCTGCTCCAGGCGCTCCCGGTAGTCCCGCAGGGCGCCTTCGGCCTGCCGTTCGTCGATGGCCCCCCGGTCGATCAGGGACTGGGCGTACAGCTTGCGCACCGAAGGCGTGGCGTCGATGCGGTCGTACATGGCCGGCTGGGTGATGGACGGGTCGTCGACCTCGCTGTGCCCGTGACGCCGGTAGCAGATCAGGTCGATGACGACGTCCTTGTGGAACGCCTGGCGGTAGTCGAAGGCCAGGCGTGCGATCCGCACGACGGCCTCGGGGTCGTCCGCGTTGACGTGGAAGATCGGCGCCTCGACCGTCCGCGCGACGGCGGTGGCGTAGGTGCTGGAACGGCCGCTGGCGGGCGAGGTCGTGAAACCGAGCTGGTTGTTGATGACGATGTGCACCGTCCCGCCGGTGCGGTAGCCGGGCAGCTGCGACATGTTCAGCGTCTCGGAGACCACGCCCTGCCCGGCGAACGCGGCGTCGCCGTGGACGACGACCGGCAGGACGGGGAACGCCGCGCCGTCGCCGTCGGCCAGGTCCTGCTTGGCGCGCACGACCCCCTCGGCCACCGGACCGACGATCTCCAGGTGGGAGGGGTTCGCCACGACGGAGACGGCGATCGCGCCGCCGTCCAGGGCGTGGTAGGTCCCTTCCGCCCCGAGGTGGTACTTCACGTCGCCGGTCCCCTGGACCGACAGGATGTCCACCGCGTCCTCGAACTCGTGGAAGATGTTCCCGTACGACTTGCCGATGATGTTGGCCAGGACGTTGAGCCGGCCCCGGTGGGCCATCCCGATGACCGCTTCCCGCATCCCGTGCCTGATGCCGCGGAGCAGCAGGGCGTCGAGCAGCACGATCGCCGACTCGCCCCCTTCGAGCGAGTACCGCTTCTGGCCGACGTACTTGGTCTGCAGGAAGGTCTCGAAGGCCTCCGCGGCGCCCAGCCGGTACAGGACCTGCAACTGGTCGGCACGGTCCGGCCGCGGCGAAGGCGCCTCGATCCGCTCCTGCACCCAGCGGCGCTCCTCGAACGCCTGGATGTGCATGTACTCGGCGCCCACCGTCCCGCAGTAGGACCCGCGCAGGACGTCCAGCACGCCACGCAACGTCATGGTGTCGCGCCCGGCGAAGCCGTCGACGACGTACTCCGCCTCCAGGTCCTCGTCGCGCAGCCCGAAGGCCGCGATGTCGAGCTCCGGGTGCGTGTTCACCCGACCGGCCGCGAGGGGGTTGGTGTCGGCCACCAGGTGTCCGCGTACGCGGTACGCGTGGATGAGCGCGGCGACGCGCACGGCCTTGGCGGC
This sequence comes from Streptomyces sp. NBC_00510, assembly GCA_036013505.1. NCBI lineage: Bacteria > Bacillati > Actinomycetota > Actinomycetes > Kitasatosporales > Streptomycetaceae > Streptomyces > Streptomyces sp. NBC_00510. The sequence continues at coordinate 8,610,775 of CP107851.1, forward strand.
CGCTTCTCGCGCGTCCTCATGCGGGGACGGCGTTCCGGCACGCTCCTGCCGGCCGGCGGTGGCGGCGGGGGAGACGAAGAAGTCCCTCCACTGCTCGTCGACCGATCCGGGATCGTGCAGGTAGCGCTCGTACAGTTCGTCCACGAGCCATTTGTTGAGGCCGAATTCCGGTCCTTGGAGTGCCGGTTCTTCGGCGCTGGATGTCGACGCCACTGGGTGGATCGCCTTCTTTCCTCATTCGGGACAGCCGATGGCGGGCGCCGTCGCAAGGGGCCCGTCATCCGCGCGTCGCTCCCGGCGGGGGAGCGGCCCCGGTTCCGTGCCGGTGGGGTGCGCGCATCGCTGACCGTGTGGCACCACCGACGCTACGACGGTGCTGGGCCGACGCCGAGGGCCGAAGGTGCCGGGGAGGCGTCACATCAGGACGTCGCCCCGCGTCGTGCGGCGCCGGTGCGTACGGCGCCCGCTGGGTTCCGCGGGCCGGACGTCCTGATGTGAGGGCGTCTTGGCACGCGTAGTGATGCGGAGGGAGCCCAACGTCACCGTAACGTCGTAGGGCCAACGAGCCGACGGCTGCGGCCGCGGCCCGTGAGCTGTTGGGCCTGGGGGCCGGTGTGCCGATTGCCGACGGTGATTCCCGATGTGAGGAAAGAAGCGTTCTCCGCCGTGACATCCGACCCCAGCGATACCCGGTCCCTCCCGCCCCGGAGCGACTCGGGGCCCCGGCACGCCACCCACGCACGTCCCCGGCTGCCGGCCTTGACCGGGACGCGACGTCCGCACCTGGGCCCCAGCTGGTTCGCGGCGGTCATGGGCACCGGCATCGTCGCCAACGCGGCGGTCACGTTGCCGCGGAGCTCCGCCTGGCTGCGCGACGCGGCCACGGTGGTCTGGGCGGGCGCCGCGCTGCTGCTGGTCGTCCTCGCGGCCGGCTACCTCAGGCAGCGGACGCTGCGGGTGCACGCCGGCGATCCGATGCTGGCGCCGTTCCTCGGGGCCCCGCCGATGGCACTGCTCACGGTCGGTGCTGGCGCGCAGCTGCTCGGCCGGCAGGTGCTCGGAGCGCGTACGGCCCTGAACGCGGACTGGGTGCTGTGGTCACTGGGCACCGTACTCGGCCTGGCGGCGGCCTGCGCGGTGCCGTACGTGATGGTCACCCGGCACCGCTTCGCTCCGGACGCGGCGTTCGGCGGCTGGCTGATGCCGGTGGTGCCGCCGCTGGTCTCCGCGGCGACGGGCGCCCTGCTGGTCCCGCACACACCGGCCGGACAGCCGCGGCTGGCCCTGCTGCTCGGCTGCTACGCGATGCTCGGGCTCGGCCTGGTGGCGGTCCTGCTGGTACTGGCGATGGTCTTCAGCCGGCTGGTCCACCACGACGCACCCACGGGAGCGGTGGTGCCCACGGTGTGGATCGGCCTGGGCGCCGTCGACCAGGCGGTCACGGCGATGGGCTCGCTGGCCACGGCGGCGCCGAGCGCGCTGCCCGCGCCGTACGCCCGGGCCGCGGCGGCGTTCGCGCTGCTGGGCGGAACCGGGCTGTGGGGCTTCGCGATGCTGTGGCTGGTGCTCGCTGCGGCGCTGACCGTACGGCAGCTGCGAGCGGGACTCCCCTTCGCGCCCAGCTGGTGGTCCTTCATCTTCCCGCTGGGCGCCTGCGTCACCGGCACGGGTGCCCTCGCCACCCGCACCGGATCACAGCCCTTCGTCTGGACCGCCGTCGTGCTCTACGTCCTGCTCGTGGCGGCCTGGGCGGTGGTGACCTGGCGCTCACTGCACCACGCCGCCGGCCACGTCGTCCGGAGGGAAGCCCGGACGTGAACGGGCGAGCGCTCGCCCGCGCCGGGTGCGGCGCGGCGGCCGCAGCATCCTTGACTCGTCAAACACCCTGCTAGGGTGGGCGCGGCAATCGGTCACGCGCCGTGTTCGCCGCGCGGGAGCGGGCGGAGTCCGGAAGGCGCGCTCACGGTCTCCGGTGATGGTCCGTCCCGGCGGATCCGCGCGTGACCGCGTCGCACGTCCACCGGAGGAAGGTCATGGCACCCGCAGGATTCGAGACACTCGACGACACGGCACGGCGGGCGGGCAATCCGCTGCGCCGGCTCACGATCGACGAACTGCGGCGCCGCAAGGGCGTCAAGTGGCGTCACCATCCGGCGGACGTCCTGCCGCTGTGGATAGCCGACATGGACGCGACCCCGGCCCCCGCGGTCGTGGACGCGGTGTCCTTGGCCTTCGAACGCGGGGACACCGGCTACCCGCCCTTCGACGCGACGATGGCGGAGGCCTGGGACCAATTCGCCGCGAAGCGCTGGGGATGGCGCATGGCGACGGAGCGCACGATGGTCGTCCCCTCCGCACTGACGGGCATCGCCGAGACGCTCAAGGTGACGACGGCGCCCGGGGACGCGGTCGTCGTCAACTCCCCGGGGTACGGGCTCCACCGGCACATCGCGGAGGGACTGGGCCGCCGCGTCGTGGAGGCCCCGCTGGGGCCCGACCACCGCATCGACCTCGACGCCCTGCGCGCCGCGTTCGGCCGGACGGTCGACGGCGGTCGCCCCACGGTCTTCCTGCTGTGCAGCCCCCACAACCCGACCGGGACGGTCCACACGGCGGAGGAACTGGCCGCGGTGGCGGGGCTGGCGCGGCAGTTCGGGGTGCGGGTCGTCTCCAACGAGATCCACGCGCCGCTCGTCCCGGCCGGCGCGCGCCATGTGCCGTACCTCTCGGTCCCCGGCGCCGAGGACGCCGTCGCCGTCTACTCCGCCTCCAAGGGATGGCACCTGTCGGGCTTCCGCGCCGGGATGCTCGCCTGGGCGCAGGAGGCGGACGACGCCCTGCGGCACATCCCCCTGAGCGTCGCCCATGAGCTGAGCGGCATCGGCGTCATCGCCCAGACCGCCGCCCTGCGGCTCGGAGGCGGCTGGCTGGACGCGCTGCTCACCGGACTCGACGACAACCGCCGCCTCCTCGGCGAACTGCTCGAGCGGCACCTTCCCGGGGTCCGGTACCAGCGGCCCGAGGGGACGTACCTGGCGTGGCTGGACTGCCGCGCCCTCGGACTCGGCGACGATCCCGCGGCCGCCTTCCTGGAACGCGGCCGGGTCGCCCTCTCCCCGGGCCTGGAGTTCGGCACGGGCGGCGCGGGGCACGTACGCCTCAACTTCGCCACGTCGCCGGAGATCCTCACCGAAGCCGTCCGCCGGATGGGCACGCTGGCCTGATCCCGGCCGGCCCCGGGCCGCCGCTCGATTCTCGCCGTCTCCGTGACGACGCACGCCCTCCCGCGGGCCTCACGTCCAGCGGGCCGGCACTGCTCTTCGATGGGAAGCACCTTGCTCAACACCACCGCCATACACGCCGGTTCGATGTTCGACGGGTTCACCCGCTCAGGGCCCGCCACGGTCCATGTCAGAGGTGACCGCATCATCCGCGTGGACCGCACCGGCGCGCTGCCGACCGACGGCACCCCGGTCGTCGACCTCGGCCCGCGGACATGCCTGCTGCCCGGCCTCATCGACAGCCACACACACCTCGCCTTCGACGCGAGCCCCGACCCCGTGACCTCCCTGGCCGCGACCGGCGACGCGGACCTGCTGGCGCAGATGCGGGCCGCGGCCCAGGCGGCGCTCCGGGCCGGCATCACCACCGTCCGCGACCTCGGTGACCGCGACTACCTCTCGCTGACCCTCGTCGAGGAGTTCGCCCGGGCCCCGGAGAACGGGCCGGAGATCCTCGCCGCGGGCCCCCCGCTCACCACGCCGGGCGGGCACTGCCACTTCTTCGGCGGCGAGGCCGAGGGCACCGAGGCACTGCGCGCCGCGGTGCGGGAGCGCCACGCCCGCGGCTGCGCCGTCATCAAGATCATGGCCAGTGGCGGCAACATGACGCCCGGTTCCGTGCCCCCGCACGCCTCCCAGTACGGCCCGCAGGACCTGCGCGCGGTCGTGGACGAGGCACACCGTCTCGGGCTGCCGGTGGCCGCCCACGCGCACGGTGTCCAGGCCATCAAGGACGCCCTCGACGCGGGCGTCGACAGCCTGGAGCACGTCACCTTCCTCGGCGCCGACGGCGCCACGTACGACCCCGCCCTCGCCGCGGCCATCGTGGCCGGCGGCACGTTCGCCAGCCTCACCCTGGGCATGGCCCCCGGTGCGGCGTTCAACCCGCCCCCGGCCCTGGCCGCACACGTCCAGACCATCCTGAACACCTTCGGCAACCTGCACGCCGCGGGCGCCAACGTGGTCATCGGCTCCGACGCGGGCATCGGGCCCGACAAGCCCCACGACGTCCTCCCGCACGGCGTCGGCGCCCTCGTCCGTCTGGGCGTGGCCCCTGCCGACGCCCTGATCTCCGTGACCAGCCTGGCCGCCCGGCTGTGCGGTGTGGAGGGCCGCAAGGGAAGGATCACCGCCGGTGCCGACGCCGACCTGCTGGCCGTCGACGGCGATCCCGTCAAGGACCCCGCCGCCCTGCTGGACGTGCGGGCCGTCTTCCGCGCCGGCATCCGGGTGCGCTGACCTCCGCCGGACGGCAGCGCCTCCCGTGCGTCGGCGGGCGGCCGCCGTCCTGCGTCCCCCCAATGGCGTATCCCCGCGTGCTGTGCTCATGATGGTCGCGTAGGGCCGACGTTCAGCTCTGCCCCCGCCGGCGTGTACAGCCTGGAGGGCACGCGATCCGCCTTGTCCGCACTCCTTGCCGCTGGGGGAAATGCTATGGCCCGCTGGGCCGTGCGCGGCGTCGCCGGTGCAACAGCGTCCACCGCTGTCGCTTCTCCTTGGTCGCGCGCACCGGTGGCCTGCGGCAACACCTTGACTTCCCTCATACGAATCACTTCAGGTGGGTGAATCGTGGATACACCAACCAGGAAAACCGGCAGGTTCATCGCGCTCATCGCAGTGCTTGCCGCCGCCCTGCTGGTCTGCCCGAGCGCGAGCGCCGGAGCTTGGGACGACAGCCGCGGGCAGGACACGGCGGCGGGAGAGTCTCCCTCCCCGTCGTCCTTCCCGCAGGCGAAACCTCCCCCCGGTTTCACGTCCAAGTACGCGGAAGTGAACGGCTTCCGCATGCACTACCTGCGAGGCGGCAAAGGTTCACCGGTCGTGCTGATCCACGGCTTCCCCCAGTCGTGGGCCGAGTGGCGGGAACAGATGGGCCCGCTCTCCAAGAACCACACCGTGATCGCGGTCGACCTTCGCGGCGCAGGCAACTCCGAGGTCACCAGGGGCGGTTACGCAAAGGCGCAGATGGCCAAGGACGTGCATGAGCTGCTGAAGCAGCTGAAGCTGAACAACGGCGTCCAGGTCGTCGGGCACGACGTCGGTCTGTGGGTCAGCTACGCCTACGCGGCCCAGTGGCCGAAGGAGGTGCGCCGTCTGGCCGTGATGGAGGCTCCCATCCCGGACGACAGCCTGTACCGCTTCCCGGCGCTGGAGGCCAACCCGAAGACCCCCTCGATGTGGCACTTCGGCCTGTTCCAGCTGCCGCTCGCCGAGCAGCTCATCGACGGTCACGAGCGCGTCTTCGTCCAGGGCTTCATCGAGGAGCTCCTGGCCGACAAATCGGCGTTCACGAAGGACGACTACGACTTCTACGCCCACTACCTGAAGGAGCCGGGCCGCACGGTGGCCTGGATGAAGATGTACCGCGAGCTCCGCGGGGACGTGGACCAGAACAAGAAGTTCCTGGCGGAAGGCAGGCTGCGGATGCCGGTGCTGGCGATCGGCGGCCAGGCGTCGTTCGGCGGCAAGATCGCCGACCAATGGCGTGACTACGCCGTGAACGTCGAGGGCCGGGTCGTCAAGGGGTCGGGTCACTGGGTGACCGAGGAGAAGCCCCAGGAAGTGACGAACCTGCTGCAGTCCTTCCTGCAGAGGTAAGTTCTGCCGCGAACGGCGGGACCCGCGGCGACGGTGACGGTGCCTTCGGCGCCTCAGGCGCCGCCGCCCTGCGGCTCGGCCGGCTGCGGAGCCGGCGCCGGGGGCAGCAGTTCGTGCCGCGTCAGGGCGACCAGGGTCCGCAGGGCGATGCCGCCGATGAACACGGTGATGGCGGCGAGGAACACGTAGGTGTACGCGCCGGCCCCGGGCGGACGCTGGCGCTCCACCCAGTGGATCGCGACGGCGGCGACCGCGGCCCAGCTGAAGGTGAACGCCCATGTGCTCGGCATGAAGGGCAGCTTCAGGTAGGCGGGCAGCAACCGCAGCTGGGCCAGCACCATCAGCAGTCCGTAACCGCCGAGGAAGGCCGCGACCCCGTCGATGGAGTCGGTGAACAGCGCGAAGTAGGCGGTGCTGGCCACGGCCGCGGGGGCGATCTCGATCGCCAGGGTCGGCAGAAGAGGCGGAGGCGGCAGGGGGCGGAAGAACAACCGTCCCATGATCACCGAGCCGAGGATCATCCAGCAGACCACGCCGAGGCCGAACATCACCTGACCCAGTCGCTGCTGCCCCACCACCCCGGCCGACGCCGCGGCCAGCAGGCCGCCGGCGACCGTGGGCAGGAAGTAGCCGGGATGGAAGCGGTCGACGTCGATCCGTCCGTAGATCCACTGACCGGTGAACCAGGCGCCGAGCAGCACGGTGAGGACGAGGAACACGTCCACCAGCACCCGCCCGGCCGTGGGCGCCCGGACGTAGAGGCCGTTCGCGGCGATCACCATGGGGACGATCACGCACAGCGACGCGAACGGTCCGGCCGCGGCATCGGTCAGGTCCCGTGCCAGGGACCGTGCCCGTACCGCGTGGTGGAGATAGGCGACCGTCACCAGCAACCACACGGCGGCCGCCAGGATCAGCAGCGCGTCCCCGACGCCCCGTGGCACGCGACCGGCTTCGGCGGCGGTCAGCCAGGCGTCCGCCAGGCCGACGAGGCCGAAAGGCATGCCGAAGAAGTTCAGGGGAATCGGCCGATTTTTCATGGTATGGGAAACTATCCCACTTCTTCCCTCACCGGTCCTTGCGGCGCATGACCGGACGGGCCCGGCCCCTCACGCTCCACGGCCTCCACGACGTCGACCCCGAGCGCCACGCGGGCCCCCTCGTGGATCTCGGACTCGCCGACGCGCAGGCGGCGGTCGACGACGGTCTGGCCCCTGCCGGGTCCCGGGCCGAGCGAGACCTCGACGGGCAGACGGCGCGTGGTCAGCCCCCGCGGGTCGGCGACCGCGCAGACCGCGCCTGCGTCCCCCAGGCCGCCGCCGGGGTCGGAGTCGTCGGGGTTCAGACCGCGGTGGGCGAGCAGGCGCCCGGCCAGGCGTGTTCCGGGCTCCTCGCTCTTCAGCAGCCTGCGCACGTGCTCGGACGGGACGATCACCTGCTCGAACACGTCCAGTCCGTACATCGTGACCGGCACTCCGGCGGAGAACAGGATCGCGGCGGCCTCCGGGTCGTGCCAGACGTTGAACTCCGCGACCGGGGTGGCGTTGCCCCTGCCCACGGCGCCGCCCATGGAGACGATCCGCTCGATGTTGGCGGTGACCTCCGGGTGGGTGCGCAGCAGCAGCGCGATGTTGGTGGCCGGCGCCGTGGGGATCAGCGTGACGGGGCGCGGGGAGGCGAGGATCTGCCGGCGCAGCAGGGTCACGGCGTCCACGTCGACGGGCGTACGGGTGGGCGCGGGCAGCCCCAGGTCGCCCATGCCGTCCTGGCCGTGCACCTGGTGGGCCGTGCGCGGGGGTGCGATCAGCGGACGTTCCGCGCCCCGGGCGACGGGGATGTCGGGGGCCCCGGCCTGCTCCAGCACGGTCAAGGTGTTGCGCACCACCGCGTCCACGTCGGTGTTGCCGCCCACGCACGTGACCGCGCGCAGGTCGAGGCCCGGATGACGGACCGCCAGCAGAAGCGCCAGGGCGTCGTCGATGCCGGTGTCGCAGTCGATGATCACCGGGATCGGCCGGCCGTCGGCGTCGTGCACAGGAGGTCTCCTTCGTTGTGTCGGGCTGTTGCGTGCGGGCTTCCCCGCGGTTCGTCGCTTTGAGGGCGCGGCTACTCGTCGCGGGGCCCGAGCCGGGCGCCTTGGGGACGGCGCACCGGTTGCGCAGGGGCGGGGGCCTTTGCGCCGTGCCGGAGTTCGTCCTCCACCGTCCGGTCCCGGCCGGCCAGCACGCCCGCGGCGATCTGCGGTACGAGCAGCAGGAGCATCACGGCGACGGGCAGGTCCCACCCGCCGGTGTGCTGGTAGAGGGCTCCGATGAGGATCGGCGCGGGGACGGAGAGCAGGTAACCGGTGCACTGCACGAAGGCGGAGAGCCGTACGACGCCGGGGCCGGTACGCGCGCGCATCCCGATCATGGTGAGGGCCAGCGAGAAGGCGCAGTTGGAGACCCCGATGAGCACGGTCCACACCCACGGCGCGGCACCGGGCGCCGTCCACAGCCCCGTGTAGCCGACGGCCCCGGACAGGCCCAGGACGACGACGAGAGGTCCCTGGCCGGGCAGCCGTCCGCCGATCGCGGGCAGGACGAAGGACATGGGTACGCCCACCGCCATCGACACCCCGAGCATCAGGCCGGCGGCGGAGGCCGGGACACCCGCGTCGCGGAGGATCTGCGGCAGCCAGCCCATGGCGACGAAGGCGGCGGCCGACTGGAGCCCGAAGTAGACGGTGAGCGCCCAGGCCGTCGGACTGCCCGTGATGCGGCCCGTGGACGCGGCCGGAGTGCCGGCGAACGCGCCGGCAGCGGCCGCGGCGTGCCGGGACCGGTCCCGTACCAGGGGCAGCCAGGGCAGCACGGCGACGGCGCCGACCGCGCCCCAGACGGCCAGGCCGAGCCTCCAGTCGCCACCCAGGGCGCCGGTCACCGGGACGCTGAGCGCGGCGGCCAGGGCCGTACCGCAGGAGAGGGCCATCGCGTACAGGCCGGTCATGGTGCCGACGCGGTGCGGGAACCAGCGTTTGACGACGACGGGCATCAGGACGTTGCCGACGGCTATGCCGCTCAGGGCGAGTGCGCTGGCGGCGAGGAACGGCACGGTGCGCCCGGTGAAGGGGCGCAGGAAGAGGCCGGTGGCGACCAGTGCCATGCCCGCGCAGATCACGGCCGCCGGACCGTACCGGCGGGACAGCCGGGGCGCCGCGGCGCCGAACACGGCGAACGACAGGGCCGGCAGGGAGGTGAGCAGGCCCGCCACCGTGCCGCTCATGCCGAGGGAGGCACGGACCTCCTCCAGCAGGGGGCCGAGGCTGGTGATCGCGGGCCGGAGGCTGAACGCCGACACGAACAACGCGCCGCCGACGAGCAGTTGCACACGCCGCGTGCCGGGCGCGGCGGGCGCGGCGGCGGCCGCCGCGGTGACGCGGGTGCGGCGCGCCCGGACGAGCAACCGGTAGGCCCCGGCCCCGAGTACCGCCCCGATGATGGGCCCGACCAGGTAGATCGCGAGGTCGGTGGTCTGCCCGGAGAAGACCGCCGGACCGAGCTGACGGGCCGGGTTGACCGAGCCCCCGCTGAGCGGGCCGAGGGTGGCGATCACGATCCCCACGGACAGCCCGATGACGGGCGCCAGGCCGCGGATGAACCGGGGGCGGGCGACGAAGAACGCGACGACGAGGGTCAGCGCGAGCATGCCCCCGACCTCCGCGAGGAGGACCGGCACGGGCTGCCAGGTCGGGGCGGGCCGGATCGCGGCGTGCGAGACCGACGGGAGCGCCACCGCCGGACCCCAGGCAAGACGTGCCAGGCCCGTACCGGCGGCGGAACCGGCCAGCTGGGCCAGCACGTACGGCAGGACGTGGCGGCCGGGGAAGGCGTCCATCAGCCACAGGCCCACGGTGACGGCGGGGTTCGTGTGGCCGCCGCTGCGCCGCCCGGGAGGGCTGAGGATCAGGCCGGTGAGGATGGCCCCGCTGACGGCGCCGATCACGACGAGGGCGACGCGCAGGTCGGCGATGTAGAGGGGCGAGTGCGGGTCACGCAGCCATCGCACGACCGTCACCGCGAGGAACAGCAGGACGGTCGTGAGGACGAACTCGTCGGCGGCACGGGCGAGGGCCGGTCGGCGTGGCGGAGGGGAAGCGGTACCCACCTGGATCTCCTAGTCGGGGTGGTCGCCGGCGGGGCACCCCTGACGTCTGCTGCCGGGGGAGGAGCGACGCTCGGGGGACGCGGTCGGACGCCGGGCCTGCCCGGCGGGGCGGGGACCCGGACCTCCGCTGGCGCGGGGTGGGTACCAGGCCCGGCCGGACGGGCGTATCAGGCTCAGGCGCTCGGCGTGTAGTGGCCGGGGACCATGCGGGTCGAGACGCCGATGCGGTTGAAGGCGTTGATCGCCACGATCGCGGCGATGAGGTGGGCCAGTTCGGTCTCGTCGAACTGCGCGGCGGCCCTGGCGTACACCTCGTCCGGGACGAATCCGTCCGTCACGACGGTGATCGCCTCGGTGAGCTCGATCGCCGCGATCTCCCGTGCCGTGTAGAAGTGCTTCGCCTCCGTCCAGGCGCCGAGCTGGATGACGCGCTCCGCGGACTCGCCGGCGGCCATGGCGTCCTTGCTGTGCATGTCCAGGCAGAAGGCGCAGTGGTTGATCTGCGACGCGCGGACCTTCACCAGGTGCAGCAGGCCGGCGTCGACCCCGCGGCCCGCGGCCGAGTCCAGTCGGACCAGCGCCTTGAAGGCCTCGGGGGCGAGCTTCGCCCAGTCCATGCGCGCCGTGTGCTCCGGAAGACGGGGGGTGTGCTCATGTGCTTCGTTCATCGTCATGCCCGCAACGCTACGCATCGGGTGGTACTGGAGTATGGTCCAATTACATGAGGGATTCCCGGACCAATTCCGCCGCAGACCCGCCCTCGTCCACGATCGGCGCCGACCTCCATCTGGAACTGCGCGGGACCAAACTGCGCACCGGGCTCACCGACGCGCTGCGGGAAGCCGTGCGCACGGGGCGCCTGGCGCCCGGCACCCGGCTGCCGCCGTCCCGCTCGCTCGCCGCGGACCTGGGCGTCTCACGCAACACCGTCGTCGAGGCCTACGCGGAGCTGGTCGCCGAGGGCTGGCTCACCGCCCAGCAGGGCTCCGGAACCCGGGTGGCCCCCAGGGCCGAGTCCCACAGCGCCCCGACCGGCGCTCCCCGCGCCAGACCCGCCCGGACCCGCCCCAGGTACGCCATGCAGCCCGGTTCGCCGGACCTCGCGAGGTTCCCCCGCGCCCAGTGGCTCGCCGCCGCACGCCGCGCCCTGACCGCCGCGCCGAACGACGCCCTGGGCTACGGCGACCCCCGCGGCCGTCCGGAACTGCGCACCGCGCTCGCGGACTACCTGGCACGGGCCCGCGGGGTGTACGCCGAGCCGGACCGGATCGTCGTCTGCTCCGGCTTCCACCACGGACTGGCACTGATGGCACGGGTCCTCAGGGTCCGCAAGGCGCGGGCGGTCGCCGTCGAGGCGTACGGCCTGGACCTCTACCGCGACCTGCTGACCGACGCCGGCCTGCGGACCCCGCCCCTGTACGTCGACGAGCACGGCGCACGCACCGACGACCTGGCCGGCCTGCGGGGGGTGGGCGCGGTGCTGATGACCCCGGCGCACCAGTACCCGACGGGAGTCGCCCTGTGCCCGGAGCGGCGCACCGCGGCCGTCGCCTGGGCACGGGACACGGGCGGGCTGATCCTGGAGGACGACTACGACGGGGAGTTCCGGTACGACCGCCAGCCCGTGGGCGCTCTGCAGGGCCTCGACCCCCGGCGCGTGGTGTACTTCGGCTCGGCGAGCAAGTCACTGGCCCCGGGGGTGCGGCTCGGCTGGATGGTGCTCCCGGACGAACTGGTCCCTGAGGTCGTGGAGGCCAAGGGATACGGCGACTACATGTCCAGCACCCTGGAGCAGCTCACGCTCGCGGAGTTCATCACCTCGGGCGCCTACGACCGGCATGTGCGGTCGATGCGACAGCGCTACCGGCGTCGCCGCGACCAATTGGTCGCAGCCCTTGCGGAGCGGGCGCCCGGTGTCCGGGCGGCCGGCATGGCGGCCGGGCTGCAGGTCGTCCTCGAACTCCCCGCGGGAACCGAGAACGCGGTCGTCCAGGCGGCGGCCCGGGAGGGTCTCGCGGTGAGCGGGCTGAGGGAATTCGGCCACGAGGCGCAGGATTCCGGCTGGCAGCTGCCCGAGCGGGACGCCCTGGTCGTCAACTACGCGGCGCCCTCGGACAGCGCGTGGAAGGGCGCACTGGACACCTTGTGCAGCGTGTTGCCCCAGGCGCTCAGTTGAGGGTGTCTGCCGCGAGGACGAGGGAGGCCTCCAGCTGCGCGAACGCGGCGGCACCGGTGTCGGCGACGAGCAACAGATCCGCCAGCGGCACCGGTAGGAACCCCTCCTCGTCCATCCGCCGGAGCTGCAGGATCAACCCGTCGTAGAAGCCCGCCGTGTTCAGCAGCACGACGGGCTTGTCGTGCAGACCGTGCTTCCGCAGTTCCAGGACCTCGGTCGCCTCGTCCAGGGTCCCCATGCCGCCGGCCATCACCACGACGGCGTCGGACGAGGCGAGCAGCCGGGCCTTCCGCGAGGCGAGGTCCTCGGCGAAGACCATCTCGTCGGCGTCCTGCCTGGCCCACTCCCGGAGGAAGCCGACCGAGACCCCGGCGAGCCGCCCGTCCGACTCCCGTACGGCGTCGGCGACGACCTTCATCAGGCCGGTGTCCGACCCGCCCCACACCAGGGTGTGGCCCCCCGCGCCGACGAGCTCCGCGAACTCGCGGGCCGGCCGCGTGTAGCGCTCGTCGAGGTCGGCGGCGGAGAGGAAGACACAGATCTTCATGGGTGCGGGCGCTTCAGCGGTCATGGCCCGAACGTACGCGGGCGTGCACCCTCACACGCGGTCCATTCTCCGCGCGGAACACCGGACCAATTCGGCGGCCCGCGACCCGTGGCGGGCCGCCGGCCCGCGTCAGGCCATCTGCGCCGCGAAGCCGGAGCGCCACGAGGCATGCCCGGGTCGCCACCCGCGTGACCGGGCCAGCCCGTTGGACGCGCCGCGCGCCCAGTCCAGGCGACCGGATACGGGCTCGGGGGCCGGAACGCCCAAGGCACGGGCCAGCGCCGGCAGCCACTCGCGGGCCTGCGCGGGTTCGTCGTCGACGATGTTGACGGGACCCGAGGGCCAGGCGAGCGCGGCGACGGCGGCCCGGGCGGCGTCGGCGACGTGGAGGAACGACATCACCGAAAGGTCCGCCTCGGTGGTCCCGAGGAAGCGGGCGGACGGATCTCCGGCCAGCGCCGCGGCGACGGGCCCTCCGGGTGCGTACCAGGTGCCCGGGCCGTACAGGATGCCGTACCGCAGCTGCACCGCCGTCTCCACCTCGGCGGCCTTCTCCTCCAGCGCCCGGACGCCCTCCACCATCCCCCCGCGCGGCGCCGCCGCCCCGACGTCCAGCGGTGTGCCCTCGTCGGCCGGCCCCTCCCCGGGCGCGTACGCCCAGGCGATCGACTGGGCGACGATCCTGGTCACGCCGGCGGACACCGCCGCGTCCACCAGATTGCCCGTCCCCTCGCGCCGCAGCCGGTTGGTCGCCTCCCCGTCCGCATCCGACAGGTCGGTGAGCTGATGGATCACCGCGTCCGGCGCAGCGGTCGCCAGGACCCGGTGCAGCGCCTCCCGGTCGAACACGTCCGCCTGGACGGCTGCCGCACCCTGCTGCCGAATGCGCTCGGCACCCGCCGAGCTGCGCGAGATTCCCGTGACACGGTGCCCCTCGGCCAGCAGCAGGGGAACGAGCTGACGGCCGACAGCGCCCGTGGCACCGGCAACGAAGACATGCATGGTCCACTCTCCTGTGATCAGGCGGGGCCGTCCCATCGGGGCGGACGGTCCCTTGTCGTACCTGCAACGCTAGGCGGTGAGTGGTACCGGAGCCGGATCCATTTCGCGGTTGTGTCGGCGGACCAATTCCGCGGTGCATCTTCGGGCCTCCACGCGGTTCGAGAGCGGTGTCCCGGCCGGGCATTCTGAGAGGATCGCAGCATGACCGGCCAACCCCACCCCGCCACCGAATTCCACCGGCCGTTCGCGGAACCGGTCCGGTTCGACCTGGCCGATCCCGGCACCCTGCGTCATCTGTGGGACCTTCAGCGGATCTCATACGCCGTCGAAGCCCGCCTCATCGGGTTCGACGGCATTCCGCCCCTGCACGAGTCCCTTGAGCAGCTGCGCGCATGCGACGAGTCCTTCCTCGGGGTTCGCGACGGGTCGAGGCTCGTCGGAGCGGTCGGCTGGACCCGCTTGCCGAACGGTGCTCTGGACATCTGCCGCCTCGTGGTCCATCCGGACGCGCATCGCCGCGGCGTCGCAACGGCACTACTCGACGCACTGGATTCGATCGAGCTCGCGGAGTCGACCGTCGTCTCCACGGCGACCGCCAACCTGCCTGCGGTCGCGCTCTACCGTCGGCGCGGATTCATCCCTGTCGGCGAGCGCCACGTCGCGCCCGGCGTCACGGTCACACTGCTGGAACGCAAGCGTGCAGGTCATGCTCCCGTTGAGCGGGGTGCCCAGGCCGACAGCCTGCTGACCCGGGCCCAACACCGTGCCCGGAGTGGAGGGGTGGGGCAATGAGCAGCAGTTCCGGGGCGACAACCACACCATGGCGGCTGCGGCCCGCGACCGGGACGGCCGGATCGTCACCGCGGTGAACGCCTATCACTTCACCGTAGGCCCCTGCGCGGAGCTGGTGCTCATCGGCGCTGCTGCCGCCCAGGGCGCTTATGACCTCGAAATCATCGTCGCCGTGGGTGACCGCGACCGAGGCGTCGTGCCGCCGTGCGGCCGTTGCCGCCAGGTCCTTCTTGACTACTTCCCGGCGCTCAAGGTGATCGTCGGGACGGACGACGGCCTCCGAACGGTGCCCGTCACCGGCCTGCTTCCCGAAAGCTACGTCTGGGCGGACCACCAGCTCGACGCTGAGGAGAGCACACCGGTGTTGTGACCGGAAACGCCAACCGGGTTGGCGCGTACGGCGCTTTGGGGCGGAGAGCCGCCTACCTGCGGCAGCCCCTTCAGACCGGGACTTCAAAGATGAGCTCGAGGCCGTCCACCTCGTCCCACTGCTCTCCGACCTCCACGAAGCCGAACCCGGAAATCGTGGCCAGAGATGCGGTGTTCTCGGGGCTGATCGTCACCCGCGCGGTCTTGACTCCGGATTCGGCGGCGGCGCGACGCAGCAACTCGGTCAACATCTTCCTGGCGTACCCCTGGCGACGGTGGCCCGGCGCCACCGAATAGCCGATCTCCACCATGCCCGTCCCATCGGGCGGCCCGTGGAACCCGGCGTACCCCACGACGACGCCTTCGGGCTCGGTCACCACGGCTCGGGTGAGCCACCCCGCGCTGCCCGGGTCCGAGGCCAGCTGGTTGAGCCGATACCGCCAAACCCACTTCGCCTGATCAGTGAGGAAGTAGTCCGTGAGATCGACTCCTGCTTCGGCACTGGCCCGGGCGAGGTCGTCGTCCAGCAGGGCGGTCATGGCCGTGCTCGTGAGATCAACGAATCTCACTGACCTGAGGCCGGTTGGGGCCGGGGAACGGCGGGTGGGTTCATCTGTCACAGCGCCGGATGATTGCGGAGCGCCCTGGAGCGTGTCCAGCGGTTTTCGGAGTGGTCGATGCCCCACCGGCTCACTTCACTCATTCGAGCCGAGCCCCCGGTGAACATTTCCGGTCACAGCACCGGGGACCGAAGCCGTCAGACGTCGAGCGCCCAGCGTACGTACCGCTCCTTGGGTGTGAACCCGGCCTTCTCGTAGATCCCGAACGCCCCGCTGGGATTGGTCGAGTCCACGCTCAGGCTGGCCTTCCCGTAGCCCTGGTCGGCGGCGCTGCGCAGCGCGTGCCGGATCAGGCCGCCGGCGACGCCGCGCTTCCGGTAGTCGCGGAGCGTCCCGATGAGCATGAAGTGCGCCTCGCGCACGCCGGTGGCCACCGTGTCGGCCTCCCACGACATGGTCACCAGCATGCCCGCCGGGGCCCCGTTCGCCACGTCCCGGAGCAGGAAACTGACCGCGGGCCGGAAGGTGTGATTGGTGATCTTGTTCTTCCAGGCGTCCACGGGCACCGGCACGGTACCCCAGTGGTCCTTGAACGCCTCGTTCCGGATCATCCGGAACTCCTCGTCGTTCTGCTCGGACCATGGCTCGACCCGCAGCCCGTCGGGGATCGCCGCGTCCGGGATCGCGTCACCGAGCGGATGCTCCATGAAGTGGTAGTAGCGGGCGGGTGCGAAACCCTGGGAGCGGAAGAGCTCGGCCGCACCGGCGATGCGCTCGCAGTTCTGGACCTGGACCTCGAGCTTCAGTGTCGGCTGGTGCAGTGCGTGCAACGCCTTCGCGCCCGCTATCCCGGCCTTCAGCAGCACGGTGCCGACACCCTGGCGCCGGTAGTCCGGGTGCACGCCGCCGTCGACCATGATCCGGTGCACGTCCTCGGCGGTCGGCTTGTAGGTGGCCTTCATGTAGCCGACCATCACGTCGCCGTCGAAGGCGGCGAGGCTCGCGCGCTCCAAGTCCGCGTATGGATCCACCAGTTCCTGGAGGGTGTCCGCCTCCTCGTAGTTCTCGCCGATCTTGTCCTCGGCCTCCATGGCGTTGAGGAGGTCGGCCGACGTCTTCGCGTCGCCTGTGGTGAGCGGTCGCCACGTCAGGGTGGTGGATTCTGCGTCCATGGCCGCGACAGTACGGACTCCGGCCGCAGGCTGTCGCGTTGTTTTCCCGACGCGGGCAGGGGGTGGATGCGACGGGAGCTCAAGGCCTTCGGCGGCCCCGGCTCAGCCCTCCGGGACACACCCGGGTTGCTGTTGAAGCCATGCTCTTGCCGCGGCTTCGGCCTGGTCGGGCCGGGTCGGTTGGTCCGGTGCCAGCGGGGAGTCGGGGTCGTAGCGGTGACCGGTGCGGTCGGCCTCGGCGACGCTGGTGATGACCAGTTGGGCGCCGTCGCTCAGCGGGAACGTGATGTTGCCCGAGGGCACTCCGGCGGTGGAGGAGCCGAAGGACCGGGTGTGCGGGCGTCCGCGGAAGGAGATCGCGGTGGCCTCCGCCGCGCTCGCCGTCCCGTCGTCGGTGAGTACGGCCACGGGTGGGTCCGCGCGGTCCAGCCGGTACGGGGAGGTACCGAAGGTCTCCGTTTGGCCGCCCTCGGGCAACTCGTCGCGATACTGCCCGCCGCGGATGCCCCAGGAGGTTCGGACGTCGCCGTTCGGGCCGACGAATTGACCCAGTCGCCCGTCACCGAACAGCGGTGCCAGGGCGGCGATCATGGGGTCCATGCTCCCGCCGTTGTTTCCACGCAGGTCGACGATCCACCCGCACACGCCGGTGCGGTCAAGCCTGCGCACCGCGGCCCGACCGGCCTGGACGTACCGCCGGTTCGCCGTGGACGATCCGAGAAGCCTCTCGGGCAGGACGACAGTCCCAGTCGGCCCGATACGACGCGGCCGGTCGGAACGGGCACCTCGGCGGGCGGGACCGCCTGATTCGCGGTCACCACCTCCGGAGCCACCAGTTTGCTGTGCTTGTTGAGGTACCGCGCCGCGTCGTCGATGGCACGATGGGTGCCGCCGGTGGTCTGCGCGCCCTCGGCGAGGGAATAGGTCCACTGCCGCAGATCGGCCCAGTCGGTGTGCTCGCGGGCGATGGAGTACTCCTGCAACAGGCCCAGCGCGTGATCGAGATAGGCCCGCGCCTGCGGGGACATGCCGTTCGACGCGGCGTTGGGGGAAACCCTGCCTTCGGCCGCCCTCATGGAGACGGCATCGCCTGCGGTGAGCAGGACGGCGCACAGGAGCAGATACCCGGCGGTCCGGCCCCGGACCGTCGCCGTGCAGGCCATTGACATCGTCCCCCATCACAGCACCCCGCTGCGGCGTGCGCGCCAGATGATCTCACCGTGCCCGGACAGCGGCAAGCGATCAGCCGACGCCGCACCCGGCGTCACGTCCCGCCCCGGTGACGGCCGGACGCCGGCTTGCCGGCAGATGCCCATCGCCGATCCGGCCGCACGGCAGGATGGGCACCATGGTGGAGATCAGCTTCCTGACCGAGTCCGACCGCGTCTGCTGGGAAGTGCTGGCCCGCGGCAAGGACACGTACTTCGACGTCGAACGCCACGACGACAGCTACGAACGGACATGGCGACGCCTGCTCGACGACGAGCGGATACGCGGGATCGCCGCACGGCTGGACGGCAGGATGGTCGGCATCGCGCACTACCTGTTCCACGCCAGCGTCTGGTACGCGGGGAAGTGCTACCTGGCGGACCTGTTCGTGGACGCGGAAGTCCGGCGGCAGGGTGTCGCGACCGCGATGATCGAATGGGTCGCGCGCGACGCGGAGGAACACGGCGCCCCGGGCCTCTACTGGAACACCCTGGAAGACGCCCCGGCTCGCGCGCTGTACGACAAGGTGGGCAAGTTCCACGAGGGCTTCATCCTCTACACCTACCGGCGTGACGCGAATTCATAGGCAATCAACCGTTTCTTCCGGTTTCGCGGAACCGCCACAGCCTTCCGCCGCAGCGTGAACGTGCCGCCGACCCTCCATCCTCGCCCTTGCTTCACCTATCGAGATTCGATAGGTTTCCATCGTAAGTCGATGGAAGGGTGAGTCATGGGAAAGCTGACCGTGCGTGCACTGCGCGCCGTGCTGGTGGTGGTGTTCGCCGGCACCGTGTTCGTACAGGCGGGGATGGTGTGGGTATTGGTGTCGGGCAACGACCCGGAGGACGGGTCGCTCCCGCTGACCCCGCTGCGCCTGATCACGATCCTGGGGATGCTGTCGGCCCAGGTCGCCCTGGTGTGCGTATGGCGGCTGGTGGGGATGGTGCAACGCGGAACCGTGTTCTCCCACGCCGCCTTCCGGTACGTGGACGTCATGATCGGCGCGATCGTGGCGGCTGCCCTCGTGTGGTTCGCGGTCACGGCCATCAACGCGCCGGGCCAGCGGGAGGACCCGGGCGTCACCGTCATCATGGGCGGGGTCGGCGTGGCCATCCTGGGGGTCGCCTTGATGGTGCTCGTGCTGCGGATGCTGCTCGCCCAAGCCGTCGCGCGTGACGTCGAGGCGACGCGGATGCGGGCCGAGTTGGACGAGGTGATCTGATGCCGATTTCCGTCGACATCGACGTGATGCTGGCCAGGCGGAAGATGTCCGTGGGCGAGCTGGCGGACCGCGTCGGGATCACGCCCGCCAACCTTGCCGTGCTCAAGAACGGCCGCGCCAAGGCGGTGCGCTTCGCGACGCTCGCCGCGCTCTGCGAGGTGCTGGAGTGTCAGCCGGGCGACCTGCTGCGCTGGGAGGCCGAGGACGCCGCGGGCGCATGACGTGCCCCGGGTCGGGCGTGAAAACGCGTGGCATCACCGGCCCGTGACACGGCACGTGGATCACGCACCTGCGCATGTGACCTCCCAACGACGAACCCCCGTCCTTCCCAGCGCGGAAGGGCGGGGGTTCGTCGTTGGGAGGGAGCGGCGTATGGCGCGCCATACGCCCGGCGGTGTCGAGGTCCCGCGACGGCCACCGGCCGACCAGACCGACTACTCGGCGGCAAAGGCCGGAATCATCGGGCTCACCAAGGCCGCGGCCAAGGAGACGGCCCACCACGGCGTGCGGGTGAACGCCACCGCCCCGGGTCTGATCCGCTCGCCGATGACCGAGGCGATGCCGGCCCACATCTGGGACGCGAAACTCGCCGAGATCCCGATGCGACGCGCCGGCGAGGCGTCGGAGGTGGCCTCGGTGGCGCTCTTCCTCGCATCGGACCTCGCGTCGTACCTCACGGGGACGGTCATCGAGGTGACCGGCGGCCGTCATATGTGACCAGCCGCTGATCAAGTGATGTCAGGATTCACGGCCGCCCGCGCTTCGCCGGGGAGGGCAGGGACGACGACCGAGGTGCAGCAATACACCGATGCGGAACCCTCCGCGATGGGGCAAAGTGGAACGGAGGGCCGAATGACCGGGACAGCGCCTCCGCAGGAAGGGACCTCGCGTCTCAGGACCGGAATCTGCTTCGGAAGGACATGCGCTGTACCGATACTTATCACGCCAGTGGTTCGTTATCGCGTGAGGAGCGCCAGGTGGAAATCAAGAATACCGACACGGCGGTCGTGTTCATTGACCCACAGAACGACGTGCTGAGCGAGAGCGGAGCGAACTGGGACGCGGTGGGAGCGAGCGTCACAGAGAACAGGACCGTCGAGAATATGGAGAGAATCTTCGAGGCGGCGAAGGCGGGCGGATATGAGGTATTCATCTCGCCTCATTACTTCTACCCGACCGACAACGGATGGCGAATGAACGGGCCGCTCGAGACGAGCGAACTGGAGACCCACACGTTCGCACGGACGGGACAGCTCGATCTGACGGGGTTCCGAAACTCCGGGGCAGACTGGCTGGACCGCTTCAAGCCCTACATCGAAGACGGCAGAACGGTGGTCGCCAGCCCGCACAAGGTATTCGGGCCGGAGTCCAACGACTTGGTGCTGCAACTGCGCAAGAGGGGAATGCAAAGGATTATCCTTGGCGGGATGCTGGCGAACATGTGCGTCGAGTCCCATATGCGTCACCTCATCGAGGAAGGATTCGAGGTCGCCGTGGTCAGGGATGCAACAGCCGGACCCCGGCACCCGGTCTGGGGCGACGGCTATCAGGCGGCGATCATCAACTACCGTTTCTTCGCCCATGCGTTGCTGTCGACCGACGAAGTACTCGATGGAATGCATTGAGGAACTCGCAGCCGTGAAATAGCGCTCACGTCCGTCCGATAGTTACGCCTTCAACAGGCGCCGTCGACGGTCGCCGGTCTGCTGCGCGGGGAGTGCGGTGGTAACAGAGGTTGCGGACCATAGACGAGCGGATTCGGGTCGGCGCGAGAGGGGATTCTGTGGAGCTCCAACACATCGTGGAGCTGGCCGGTCGAGCCGTCGACGCCGCGGGCGTAGCCGTCATCGTCGTGGGAACGCTCTACGCGACCGTTCTCGCGGCTATCCGGCTCAGTCGCCGAGAGGCGGGTGTGTACCGCGGCTATCGCCGTCGCGTCGGGCGGTCGATCCTGCTGGGACTGGAGTTCCTCGTAGCCGGCGATATCATCCGCACAGTCGCCGTCGCACCGACGTACGCAAGCGTCGGAGTGCTGGCCGTGATCGTGGGCATCCGCACCTTCCTCAGCTTTTCTCTCGAGCTCGAGATCACCGGGCGGTGGCCATGGCAGAAGCCGGTGGCCGAAGCCGAAGACTGACCCCGCGTGGCGCCGGCGGCCGGCGGAGCGACGCCATCCCTGCCGTGACGAGGTGGGGAAAGCCCTACCGCGCCGCTTGATCGTGCTGGGCTCGGAACTGGTCGAGCAGGCTGAAGAACAGCTCGATCGCTGGTGTTCCGGTGGCCTCGGCCTCGCGCTCGATCCGCGTTGACCAGCCCAGCGAGCTTTCCTCGCCGTTGGGTTGGCAAAGCCACCGGCTGAAGGGGGGGCGTCCCCGTGCAATGCGTCCAGAAGCCGGATCGCGTGGACCTCGGACATGCGCACCACGGATACGGAGTGCAGGCGTGCCGCAAGATCGCGGTCTACGGCTGGAGGGCCAGGTCGCGCTGATACCAGGTGCCCGGCTTACCGCCGAGGTCGGCCGGGTCTGCCGGGCCGGCCAGGACGAACCCGGCCTTGGTCAGCACCCTCTGGGAGGCGGCATTGGCGTGGGAGGTGGCAGCGCGCAGTGTGCGCAGCCCGTGTCGTGCCGCCGCCAGCCGGCACAACTCCCGGACGGTCGCGGTCGCAACGCCGCGGCCGGCGACGTGCTGCGCGACCCTGTAGCCGAGGTCGGCAGTGCCGTCCTTGAGGTCGTACAGGTTGAACCGGCCCAGAACCGAGCCGTCCGCGGCGACCAGCACATAGAAGGCGCAGCCGCCGGCCTCTTGCTCGGCCAACATGACGCTGTGCCGGTCGGCGAACTGGTCGTAGAACTCGTCGCCCCGGTCGGAGATCGAGGCTGCGAAGTAGGCGCGGTTCGCCAGCTCGAAGGCGAGGACCGCCGCGGCATGGTCGGCATTCAGCTGCTTCAGCTCGGGCACGGCGCGACTCTACCCGGGCCGCGCGCCGAGGCCACCTGAGTTTCCCTCAGCGGCAGACAGCCCCAAGACCATGGCACAGCACGATCCAACGCTGGAGTACCAAGCAGCCCCTCTGGCATCGGGCCGCCGACGACCTCACCGACGGCACGGCAACGTGGGTACCGGTCGGGCGTTCTACAGAGCGTTCTGCAGGGCCGGCATGCCGATCCCGCAGGTCACAAGCCACTTCCGAACCAGGCCTCAGCCGTTGCGGGTCGTCTTCGATCAGACGGTCGAGTCGGGCATGATCTCCCGGACCTCCTGCGCACAGCGGCATGCGGCAGCGATCTTGGCAGCCCAGTCCAGCGCGTCCTCACGTGAGGGCACATCGATGATCGAGAACCCGCCGAGCACCGCCTTGGTCTCCGGGTACGGGCCGTCGGTGACGGTCCCGTCGGTGGCCACGACGCTCGCCCGCTGCCTTTCCAGTCCACCGCCGAAGACCCACACACCGGCGTCCTGAGCCTTACGCACCACCTCGTGCGAGGCCTCGGCCACCTCGGGCAACTCCTCCTCGGGGAAGGTCATCGCGCCGTCATCGAACGAGATCAGGTACCGCGTCATAGATGGCTCCCTTGGCCGTTGGCCTCCTTCGGCCGCCCCTCACCTTACGACGAACGTCTCCCTCAGAACCGACACTTCCCCTGGCTTCCGAAACAGGGCCTGGCCGGGTCGGTCAGCGAGGTCCATGTCGGCCGCTTCATGGTTTCGTGGGAGCACCACTGGTCGAGGGCGGCTGCTGTGGTTGCCGTACTTCCTTGCTGTACGGCGTCTTCGCTGCGGCATCCCGGGCGCGACGGTCGCACCGCGCCTGCCGTCCCGACGTGGAGCCCTTTCCAACCCGCGGCACGTCGCACCGCGGTCGCCGCCGGGGCGGCGCTCGGCTGTTCAGGAGTCTTCGGTGTCCAGCCGTTCCGCGGACTGGAGCAGGTACGCGGGCAGTTTTGAACTGGCTGCCAGCACCTCGATGCCGATGAGGCGGCCCTGCTCGTCGAAGTCGAGGTTGATCATGCCGTCGACGTCCACCGGATCGCAGGGATACATGCGCGCGGACTTCACGCGGGCCTGCGGTTCGGTGAGGTACACGTACGCTGCGTTCACGGTCTTGTCGTAGGTCACTCGGACGTTTGCCACAGTGGGCCCCCTTGCTGTCGGTTGCCGGCGGCGCTGTCCTGGTCGACGCCCCAGGCCGCACCGTCGTCTGGCTGACGGGGCGAGGTGCAAGGCCAGGACGGGCTTGACGATGTCGGTGATGCGGGTGGTGCTGCAACGGAGTTTGCGAAGGAGCCCGTCAACTCTTCAGGGTGGCGTTGGCCTGCTCGCCGACGGCTCGGATCCTGGCGTGCGAGGAGTTCACCGCCCCACTTGCCAGTTGGGAGCGTGCTCCATCGGCCCCGGTAAGGCACCCGGATCGTCCCCCGAGCCCCTGGCTGCGGTCAGCGGCCGCCGGGTATCGGGACGCGGTCTGCCGCGTCATCGCACGCGATAAACCCGGCGACGTCGGCGATCCGCCCCGGGATACTGGTCGCCCATGGACGAGGTCGAGGTCGTCGTTGCCCATTCCGAGCGCGCGACCCTGCGCGTCGGCGACGTGTTCCTGAAGGTGGACGCCGATCAGGCGCGCATCGACGTCGAGGTCGAGGTGATGTCCCTCGCGCCGGTCCCGACGCCGGAGGTCCTGTGGCGCAAGCCGCCCGTGCTCGCGATCGCCGCGCTCCCGGGGACGACGCTTGGGCGCCTCGGTGGGCGGTCGACCGGGTCACCGGCGGCGTGGGCCGCGGCGGGCGCCGCCATCCGGAAGCTGCACGACGCGCCGTTGCCGCCCCGGCCCGGCCGGGCCGGGCGCAGCATCGTCGCGCTGGCGGCGGAACTCGACGACGAGTGCGAGTGGCTCGTGACGAACGGCGTCCTGCCCACTGACCTGGTCACCCGCAACCGCCAGGTCGCCGAGGCCGCGCTCCGGCCGTGGACTCCGGCGTTCACGCACGGCGACCTGCAGATCGCGCACGTCTTCGTCGACGGCGACGAGGTGACGGGCATCATCGACTGGTCCGAGGCGGGCCGGGGTGATGCCCTGTACGACCTCGCCACCTTCACGCTCGGACACGAGGAGCACCTCGATGACGTCGTCGCCGGCTACGGTACCGACATCGACCTCGACGTGATCCACGCGTGGTGGTCCTTGCGAAGCCTGCTGGTGGTTCGCTGGCTGATCGAGCACGGCTTCGACCCGTTCGCGCCGGGCTGTGAGGTCGACGTGCTGAGATCCCGGATGTGAGGCTGCGCGGGCGCGACTTCTGTGAATGCGTTCTGACGCATCGAGCGGGCCATCCCCTGGGACGTACCGCCTGCGCTTACTCCCGACACAGTGGGGTGCGCAGTCGTCGCCGGCAGACGACGGCGCAGCCGAGGGTGACGAACGCGTGGTGGATGTCGTCGCGCCCAGTCGCGCAGCCGTCGCCGGCAGGTCATCCCCGAGCCGAATCCCCGCTAGGGTCACCACCGGAGCCCCGGTGCCGTTGTCCGGCGGATCCGACATATCAACTGCAGTAAATGAGATGAATTCTCACTGCTGTCCTGTTTCGGCGCGGCGCGCGGTCCTGAAGCGGCGCTGATACGCGGCAGGGCTTATCGCCATTTTCCTGACGAAAACCCTCCGCATGCTCTCGTAGCTCGGGAATCCGGCGAGGGAAGCCACCTGGGTCGCGGTGTGCCCTTGGTCGAGCAGGGCTTTCGCCATGTCGAACCGGACCGTCTCCACGTACCGGGCCGGCGTGGTGGAGAGTTCGTCACGGAAGAGCCGCGTGAGATGCCGAGAGCTCAAATTGAGGTGCTTGGCGAGCTCACCGACCGAGTAATTGCCCGCGGGATCCGCCGTCACCAGGTCGGTGATCCTCCGGATGGCCGGAGAGCGGGGCGGTGGTCCCTGCAGCGGGGCCGAGAACTGCGACTGGCCGCCCGAACGCTGCAGATACACCACCAGGGAACGGGCGACGTCGCGGGTCAGATCAGGGCCGTAATCCTCCTCGACGAGTGCCAGCGCGAGGTCGATGCCGGCGGTCACGCCCGCCGAGGTGTACGTGGTGCCGTCACGGACGTAGATCGCGTCGGGCTCGACGCGGCTGGCCCGGTACCGGGCCGCGAGTTGGTCCGTGACCTTCCAGTGCGTGGTCGCACGCTTGCCGTCCAGGAGACCGGCGGCGCCGAGGACGAATGCCCCGGTGCAGATCGACGCGACCCGGTCGGCCTTGACGGCCAGCGTCTGCGCCGCTTCGAGCAGGTCACGGGCGACGGCGTTGCGCGGGTAGAGGTCGGATCCGGCCACCAGGAACGTATGGGGGGCAAGCTCCGTGGCGGCGCCGGAGACGGCGATCCGGGCCCCGATGGACGAGGCGACGTCGTCTCCGGTCGGTGACACCAGCACGACCTGGTAGTCGGCCCCGAACCGGTTCGCTTCCGCGAACACCTCCGCGGGGCCGGCGACGTCCAGCAGCGTGACCCCGTCGTAGACGAGGATCACGACCTGATGCGCGGCAGAGTCCACACCCCCATTCTCCGCCCGTCCGGATTCGGGTGACTCATGGCGGGACTGCGGTGGCGCCGAACGCCCGGTGGTCGGCAGTGTGGAAGTCGGAGGCACCGTTCCTTCATAACACACCGATATCAGAAAGCGCAGAGGTCATGACCGAGATCATCGCCGGCGTGGAGATTCCCGAAACAGCCGCGGTCGCCGAAGCCACTCGACTCATTCAGGAGACGACCAGCCCCCTCATCTACCATCACTCCCGGCGTGTTTTCGTCTTCGGCGCCATTCATGCCCGCAGGCTCGGCCTTGACCCCGACCCGGAGCTGCTCTACCTGTCCTCCATGTTCCACGACACCGGCCTCATGACGCCCTTTTCCGACGTGGAGCAGCGCTTCGAGGTCGACGGGGCCGACCACGCGCGCAAGTTCATGCTGGAACGCGGTTTCCCGGCCACGGCCGCCGATGTGGTCTGGACGGCCATCGCGCTGCACACGACACCGGGAATTCCCCACCGGATGGGCCCGGAGATCGCCATCACGAATCTCGGCGTCCTGACCGACGTGCTCGGCCTGGGCCTGGACGAGCTGGATCGCGCCCAGGTGGAAGAGGTCATCGCCCTCCATCCGCGGGGCGACTTCAAGAACGAGTTCCTGCAGGCCTTCGTCGACGGACTCCAGCACCGCCCGGAGACCACGAACGGGACCGTGAACGCGGACGTGCTGGAGCACTTCATCCCCGGCTTCCGCCGCACGACCACGGTCGAGCGCATCCTGGGCGCGCCTTGGCCGAGCTGATCGGAGAGCCGC
This sequence comes from Streptomyces sp. NBC_00510, assembly GCA_036013505.1. Lineage (NCBI taxonomy): Bacteria > Bacillati > Actinomycetota > Actinomycetes > Kitasatosporales > Streptomycetaceae > Streptomyces > Streptomyces sp. NBC_00510. The sequence continues at coordinate 8,637,181 of CP107851.1, forward strand.
AGAAGACAACGTGATGAAACGTGTGAATCGGCCTCACGGCGGCCTTCGTCTCGGACGAGGTGCTGCCTTCACCGTGCTCGTCTCCGCGAACGTGGTGATGATGGCCACGGCGAGCGCACCCTCACCGATCTACCCCCTGTACCGGGCGCGTTGGGGACTGTCGGTCACGATGCTGACGGTGATCTTCGCGGTGTACGTCGTGGGTCTGCTCGGCGCGCTGCTCACGGTCGGATCGCTGAGCGACCACATGGGCCGACGTCCGGTGCTGGCCGCCGCCCTCCTGGTGGCGGCGGCCAGCACGGCGATCTTCTGGACGGCCGATGGCGTCGTGTCCCTCCTGGCCGCGCGGGTGGTGCAGGGCATCGCCACCGGGGCGGCCACGGGCGCTCTCGCCGCCGGTCTGGTCGAGTTCTCGCCCACGGGACGTCCGCATCTGGGGCCGACGATGACGGCGGTGGGCACGAGTTTCGGCATGGCCGCCGGCGCGGGGACGGTGGGGTTGCTGGTCCCGTTGACCTCACGTCCCGACGCGTACGTCTTTCCCGTCCTCACCTGTACTTTCGTGGTTCTGGCCGCGGTCGTCCTCGCGATGCCCGGGACGCGCGCCCCACGCGCCGGTGGGCTGGCGTTGCTGCGACCCAGGGTCCGGGTTCCGCGGGAAGCCCGGCCGGCGTTTCTCGCCTCCATTCCCGCCCTCGTCGCAGGGTGGTCCGTCACGGGGCTGTTCCTCGCGCTCACTCCGTCGCTGGTGAGCAATGTCCTGCACGTGCGGTCCGGCGCCGCGGGCGGGCTCAGCATCGCCGCGCTGTTCCTGGCCAACAGCGTGGGCGGGTTGTGGTCGGTGCGGCACACGGCTCGGCTCGCCACGTTGCTGGGAGCGGTGCTCCTGGCCCTGGGCGCGGCCGGACTGGCGGTCGCGATGGCCCTCGCGTCACCGGTCGTCTACGCGGGCGGATCGGTCGTCGCGGGGCTGGGGGTCGGACTGACCTTCAACGGCAACCTCCGCGCGATCAGCGAGGTCACGGGTGCGACGTCGCGGTCGGAGGTCTTCTCCGCCGTCTACGTGATCAGCTACGCGGCGCTGAGTCTCCCCGCCCTCGCGGCGGGGTTCGCGGCTCCCTTCTGGGGACTGGAGACCACGGGCTACCTCTACGTCGGCTTCGTCGGGGTGCTGTCCATCGGTGCCGCCCTCCGCGCCGCCCGGCCACGCGCTCACAGCCCTCTTGGCGGCCGGATAGGCGCGGCCTCGCAGACCGGCAGCCGGCGCCGACCTCACAGCGAAGGGATCCGTCACCGAGTGCATTTTGATGACAGAGGAATTTCATGACAAAAGCACAGGGAAATTGTCTGCGATGGCGCGGATATCTTGGTGTGGTCATGGATCCTCGTGCGCGTCGAACAGTGTGCAATTCTTTTCACGTCGGCGAAACTCCGATGTGTGAATTTCTTCAAGAAAGGACTTGTCATGCAAGCCGTCACCGCTCGGGACCGGAACGCCGGAGCCGATGGGCTCTCGCTCACGGACATGCCCCACCCGCACGCCGCGGAGAACGACGTCATCGTGCGGGTGCACGCCGCGGGCTTCACACCGGGGGAACTCGACTGGCCGGGAACCTGGACCGACCGGGCCGGCCGTGACCGGACGCCGAGCGTGCCCGGGCACGAACTGTCGGGCGTCGTGGCCGAACTGGGGTACGGAACCACCGGCCTGACCGTGGGGCAGCGGGTGTTCGGACTGGCCGACTGGGCCCGGAACGGCTCACTGGCCGAGTACGTCGCGGTAGAGGCCCGCAATCTCGCTGCGCTCCCGGCGGACGTCGACCACACGGTGGCCGCCGCGCTGCCGATCTCCGGGCTGACCGCGTGGCAGGGCCTCTTCGACCACGGGCACCTCGGCACAGGCCAGACCGTCTTGATCCACGGTGCCACGGGCGGGGTCGGGTCGATCGCCGTGCAGCTCGCACGCGAGGCGGGTGCCCGGGTGATCGGCACCGGCCGGGCCGCGGGCAGGAGCACCGCGCTCGATCTCGGCGCGGACGCGTTCGTGGACCTGCAGAACGACCGGCTCGAAGACGTCGGCGAGGTCGACCTCGTACTCGACGTGTTCGGCGGCGACATCCTCGAACGCTCGACGGCGCTGGTCCGTGCCGGCGGCACGCTCGTCACCATCGCAGAGCCACCCTCCGTCCAGCCCGAAGACGGGCGGGCCGTGTTCTTCGTCGTCGAAGCCGACCGGGCGCGTCTCGCGGACCTCATCCAGCGTGTCCGGGACGGACGGCTCAAGCCGATCGTCGGGGATGTGCTGCCCCTGTCCGAGGCACCCGCGGCCTTCACCCACAAGGGGCGCCGGATCCCCGGCAAAACGATCATCAGGATCACGGAAGGCTGAGTGCGGGCGCACGCCCGCAAGGGCAGGCCGGGCGCGCCGCGCGGGGGAGTGGCGCCCGGCCTGCCGTGACGCCGGGCACCTCTCCCTGGGCGTGCTGGTGCGCCCTACGAAGCAGGCGAAGGACCGTCGGCCATGGTGTGTCCCCGGTCGTCCGAGTCGATGAAGGCGAGTGCCCGCCTGATGTGGGGGAGAAGGTCGCCCGGATACTCGTGCCCGAGTCCCGGCAGCAATTCCACCTCGCAGGGAACTCCCTGCGAGGTGAGAAAACCGGCGAGTGCGGACAGCTTCCCGTACCGCACGCCGCCGTCGTCGTCCGCGCCCACCAAGAAGAAGCCACGCAACGGAAGGCCGCTCCGATGCCGCTTCTCGATGGACGGCAACCAGGACGCAGGGTGGGCGGTACGCGGCCCGGCCATCCCCAGCAGCACGAAGCCACGCGCCGGGACACTCCCTTCGAGCGCCAGGCGCAAGGCGGTCTCGGCGCCCATCGAGAACCCTGCGACGACCAGGCGATCCAGGTCCAACCGGTGATCGGTCGTCAGCGCCGCGTACTGTTCGCGGACATCCCGCAAAGCCAAGGCCTCGTCGTCCCAGACAGCGCGATTCCGCGCGATCCACTGCGAGGACCGGAGGGCCACGAGCAGTCGGCCTTCGCCCACGAACCCTCGCCAGGCGCTCACCGATTCGTGGGCGTTCCCGCCGTTGCCGTGCAGAGCGACGACAGCGCGATGCGGCTGCACACCGGCCTCGCGCCCCACGGCGAGGTAGCGAGGGGGGACGGAGGCGGCCCGCCGGCGAGCCGTGCTCTCACGCGCCGCCACCTCGAAGTCGGCCGTGCCCTGCAAGGGCTCCCAGGACGGCGATTGACGCAGCAACACTTCGCCGTACCAGTGGCCCCGCTCCAGGGCCTCTCGCAAGAGCGCCACGGCAAGGTCAGCGTCGCCCATCCGTGCCGCCGCACACGACCGCAGGTAGTAGACCTCCGATTCGTTCTCGGTGAACTGCGGCCCCTCGTCCGTGACGAGGCGGTACGCGTCCGCGTACCGCTGCTCGTCCGACAACTCCCTCACGCGTTCCCGCAGCCCTGGGAATCCGAGTGACGCCACCACATCCCCCTTCCGTCCACCCGCTCGGTAATGACCCGGGCGCGGTTCAGCGGGTTCGTATCACCGTGCTGCGGGCGAGTCGGTCGTGCATCCCCTGCCGGTGCGCGTCCGTGCCGATCGAGGTGACGTTCTTGATGAGGATCACCGGGACAAGCCCTATCCCCACGTTGGCGAGGTGACGTATGAGCGCCCGCCCGTAACTGATCCGGCTGGCGCTGCCGAGTCTGACCACCTTCAGTCCCATGACGCGTTTGCCCGGCGTACGGCCCCAGCGGTGGGTACTGAATGGCGAGTACGTCAGCAAGAAGGCCAGAACCCACAAGGCCGCGACCAGTTGCCAGATGGTGGCGCCCTCATCTCCGACCCCGGCGAGGACGATCCTCTCGAAGGCCAGCAGCGGCACAAGGATGACAAGCCAGGCGATCAAAAGATCGATGCCGGCGGCCCATAGACGCTGCCACAGACTCGCGGGGGTCCCGGGGCCCGAGCGTGGAGCGGGCGAGTAGAGATCGTTACCGGCCGCCAGTTGTCCGAACATGCTCGTACCGGCTCCCTTGATCGCACGGAGAGTTCCGTCGGTTCCCGGCCCTCTGATGAAAGTGCAATCGTAAGGTAAAGCGCCTGGCCTGGTACGGCCGCCTGAGGCCGCGCACATGACGCCACGACAGGGGAAAGGCAGCGCGGGGCGGCGAAGTTCAGCAGCAGCCGGTCATCGCCGGGCGACCGCGATGAGGGGTGGTGCCGGGACCGCAGGCGCAGCCGCCGCTTTCGGCGGCCGGACTGCCGTCCTGGGCGGCCTCGGCCTGCTCCCCGGAGGTGCAGCAGGTGGCCGGAGCGCCCTCCACGCTCTTGCCGAGGGTGTCGGCGTCGGCCTTGACCACGTAGACCTCCCACGGCTCCTTGCCGGGGCCGGTGACCCAGACCTTGTCCTGGAGTGCGTAACAGCAGGAGGTGTCGTTCTCCTCGAAGGTGGCCAGACCGGCTTCCTGGAGCCGGCCGGTGGCTGCGGCGACCTGCTCGGTGGAGGCGACCTCGATGCCGAGGTGGTCCAGGCGGGTGTCCCGACCGTCCTCGCCCTCGATCAGGACGAGCTTGAGCGGAGGCTCGGCGATGGCGAAGTTCGCGTAGCCGGGGCGGAGTTTGGCGGGCTCGACGCCGAAGAGCCTGGAGTAGAACGCGATGGACCCCTCGAGGTCGGCGACGCGCAGGGCGAGCTGAACACGGGACATGACGGTCTTCCTCATCTGCCAGATGCCTCTGTATCGACATTCATCGATACAGCTTGACAAGCCCGAGGTTGCCAGCTGGATCGACAGGTGTCAACATAGACACATGTCGAAATCAGAGCTGCGGATCCTCGGACAGGACGACGGGGCCGCCGTGTGCTGCTCGCCGATGGTCCGCGAACCCCTCGGCGAGGTGGACGCGGCCGACCTGGCGCGCATGTTCAAGGCGCTGTCGGACCCCGTGCGGCTGCGGCTGCTGTCGCTGATCGCCTCCCACGAGGGCGGCGAGGCCTGCGTGTGCGACCTGACCGGGCCGTTCGACGTGTCGCAGCCGACGATCTCGCACCACCTGAAGGTGCTCCGCGAAGCCGGGCTGGTCGGCTCCGAGCGGCGAGGCACCTGGGTCTACTACTGGGTGCTGCCGCCCGCGCTGGCGCGGCTCTCCGCGCTCCTCCAGGCACCGGCCGAACCGGCTGCCGCCGGGGTCCTCGGATGACCGCTTCCCTCGGTCGCCGCGTCGCGGCCGAGTTCGTGGGTACGGCCGCCCTGGTCGCGGTCGTGGTGGGCTCGGGCATCCAGGCCACCCAGCTCTCACGGGACGTCGGCGTGCAGCTGCTCGCCAACTCCCTTGCCACGGTGTTCGGCCTGGGCGTGCTCATCGTGCTGCTCGGACCCGTCTCCGGCGCGCACTTCAACCCGGTCGTCACCGTAGCCGCCTGGTGGACGGGCCGCGCCACCGGAAGCGGGCCCTGTTCGCGTGAGGTCGCGGCCTATGTGCCCGCGCAGGTCGCCGGCGCCGTCGGTGGTGCGGTCCTGGCCGACGCGATGTTCGCCGAACCCCTGGTGGCCTGGTCCGCGCACGACCGGTCTGCCGGTCACCTGTGGCTGGGCGAGGTCGTCGCGACCGCGGGCCTGATCCTGCTCGTCCTCGGCCTCGGCCGTACCGGGCAGCAGCGCCTCGCGCCGGCAGCGGTCGCCTGCTACATCGGCGCCGCCTACTGGTTCACCTCGTCCACCAGCTTCGCCAACCCCGCCGTGACGATCGGCCGCGCCTTCTCCGACACCTTCGCCGGCATCGCCCCCGCCTCCGTGGGGCCCTTCGTCGCCGCCCAGTTCGCCGGCGCCGCCCTCGGCCTTGCCTTGGTCGCCGTCCTTTTCGGACGCACCGCCCCGGCCTCGGCGCCCGTCGCCGAGCCCGGACTCGCCGCCACCAGCATCTGATCAAGGAAGACCTCGTGAGCACTCCCGCCGTCCCGTCCGTGCTGTTCGTCTGCGTCCACAACGCCGGCCGCTCCCAGATGGCCGCCGCCTTCCTCACCCACCTCGGCGGGGACCGGGTCGAGGTCCGCTCGGCCGGCTCCGCGCCCGCCGACGCGGTCAACCCCGCCGTGGTCGAGGCCATGGAGGAAGCCGGGATCGACATCTCCGCCGAGGTCCCCAAGGTCCTCACCACCGAAGCGGTGCGGTCCTCCGACGTGGTCATCACCATGGGCTGCGGGGACGCCTGCCCGTACTTCCCCGGCAAGCGCTACCTCGACTGGCAGCTGGACGACCCCGCCGGTCAGGGCGTCGACGCCGTCCGCCCGATCCGCGACGAGATCGAGCAGCGCATCGTGGGGCTGCTCACCGAACTCGGTGTCGAGACGCGGTCATGACCGCCGGATCACCTGACCTTCGCCGTCCGTAAGCTCGACCGTACGACGCGAGGGGGGGGAGGGGCTGTGGGGACCTACCGGCAGACCGTCGTGGACCTGGACGCCTCGGCGGAGGAGGCGGACGTGCGGGGCCTGTGTGGCAGGGACTGGCTCGAGGCCGAAGGCTTCATCCGCCCGGTGCCATGGCGGGACGGTGTGGCGTATCTGGCCGGCCCGCGCTGGCGGGAGGCGGTCGACCTGGTCCCCTGGGACTCGCGCGCCCGGATCAGGGAGTTGGAGGAGGAACCCGGCGGCGAGGTCCAGGTGGTCACGGGCCGTACGGTCTTCGTCGCCGGCCCGGACGAACTCCCTTCCGCGATCTGCCCCCGCTGCCAGTGCTCCACGTCCGCCTGGTCCGTCGAAACCGTCGACACCTGGTACACCACGGGTGCCGCCGACCTCGACTGCCCGGCGTGCGCCCACCCCACGCCGCTTCCCGACTGGGAGTGGACCGGCGACTACTTCGCCTTCGCCTACGTGGGCTTCCAGTTCGACGACTGGCCGCCCCTTCACCCTCATTTCACGGCCGCCTTCGGGCAGGCGCTGGGTCACCGCTTCCGCGTGCTCACGGGAAAGATCTGAGCCGGACGCGCCGGCGCCGGGCGACGTCGCCGGGCCCCGCCTGCGGCAACGAACGCAGACCTTGAGGAGCCCCTGCGCTCGCCCGAGGTGCGGCACTCTCGCGCCGGTGCCGAAGCGACCCTCCACACGAGAAACTTGACGCAGCAACAACTCTCTATGCTTGTTACTGCAAGTAATTCACGGCGTGGGCCGCCCGTTGCGAGCCCACGCGGTGACCGTTGACAAGGAACGTTTCATGGAAAGCCTCATGAAGGGCCTGCTCGGGGCCACCGCCGGGCTCGCACTGACCGCCGGCGCCCTCGGTGCCGCCGCCGGCTCCGCCGCCGCCGCGCCGGCCGCCGGCGAGGGCAACTGGAGCCCGTGCAGGGACCCGGCTTCGTGAACTGCACCAACGGCCCGAGCCGGGGCTACAAGGACGTCCCCCGCCTGGCCAAGATCACCACCATCAGCATCGACCTCAACGACAACATCCAGTCGCTGCGGACGGGCACGCAGGCCATGGAGACCTGGAACGACTACAACTTCCAGGGCACCTACGGCTACTGGGGCCCCAACTCGCAGTGGAGCAACCTGAGCTACCCGTACAGCGACGCCAACAGCTCGATCTCCCACCCCGGAATCTGACCTGAAGCGATGCCGACCGACCCCATGAAGCGCGACCGTCACACCGTGCGACCGTCGGGCTCCCCGTCACGAAAGGGCGACTCGGACGGTCAAGGGCCGCCGCCCCGCAGGCACGACCTGCCGCTGGCGGCCGGCACCCCGGCGGGGGACTGCACGGCCCGGCCGCGAGGACGCTCCTCGCCGTCGGCCTGGCAGTCCTCGCGCTCGCCGGATGCGGCTCCCCGCACACGGGAAAGCAGCCCGACGCTTCCGCGCCCACCCAGGGGTCGGCTCGGCAGATGCTGAGCATTCTGCGAACCGTGCTGCCCGAGGGCACCGTCTCGGAGCAGCACGGTCAGGGACCGGACGGCAATACCGGCCGGCCGCCCTCCGCCCAGGTGGTCCTCGCCCGGGACGGGCGGGCGGCACGGCTCACGGTCACCTTGAACCGGTACTCGCTTCCGGTACCCGAGCAGTTCTCGACGTGCCCCGACTCGGCCTACCACCCGTACAGCCACTGCACGCAGGCCCGGCTGTCCGACGGAGCTCTGCTCACGCAGGACCGGTCCCCGGTGGATGAGAAACGACCGTCGGGCGCGCACGTGTTGACCACGCTGCTCACCCACAAGGACGGCACCCAGGTGTTCGTCTCGCAGGCCCCTGGTGCCACCGGGAGCCCGACGGCCGGGGAGGCCCCGCTTCCCCTGACGGCGAAGGATCTCGCGGCCATCGCCGGTTCCCCCGCCTGGAAGCCCGTCCTGCCCGCCACGCCCGTCCCGCGGACCGCTCCACCCGGATCATCGCTCGTCCCCAGGATGACCGGCCGCCAGATCACGGACACCATCGCCGACCTGCTGCCCCCGGCGCTGCGCATCGCACAGCAGGACGGGTCGCTCGGCTTCGGCCACCTCACAGCTGACGACGGCCGGGGCAAGAGCCTCATCGCCGTCAACGTCCAGCAGTGGAAGGCCGGGAGCCCCGCCCTCGACGAGCTGTTCCACTCCGCCCGCACGCTCCCGGACGGCATCCACGCGGCTCCGTCGTCGCACGGTGGAGCAGGTGCCGTCGAATGGACCGTCGACACGCTGCGCCCCGACGGCCTGCGCGTGGTGATCACCGCGGTCAACGCGCCCGCCTACCAGCTGCCCGCATCACGGGCCGAACCCGTCCTGACCACGCGGCAACTCCAGCGCATCGCCCTCGACTCCGCCTGGCGGCGGGCCGCAACGGACTGAGGCCGTAGCGACGGGTCGGCCTCCCGGCCATCGCGGCTTCCTTCGTGGACCGCGGACTCTTCTCTGTAGCGTTCACCATTCATTCATTGCAATGCATCAAGGGTGAGGTGTTGCATTGCATTCACGGCCATTGCAACGAATTCTCTGCAATGACCTGCGGATATGTGCTAGTTGCGCAACAATCCTGTTGCCGTATCGACGAACGCAACGTAGCGTTTCCTATGTCAGAAACACCGGGACGCACCGGCGCCCGATGGAGACGAAGGAGAGCACGATGCAGAAGTTCGACACCCCCGCCCCGATCCTGGCCGTCCTCGACGTCCCCGCCGGACGCATCCGGTTCATCGCCGCCGACCGGGGCGACGCCACCGTCGAGGTCCTGGCCGCGGACGCCTCGAAGAGCCGCGACGTGAAGGCGGCGGAGCAGGCCGAGGTCGCCTACCGCGACGGCGTGCTGCGGATCGAGGTCCCGGCGGCGAAGAGCCGGGTCCTCGGCGCGTCCGGGTCCATCGACGTGACGGTCCAACTGCCCACCGGCTCGCGCATCGAGGCGAAGGCGGCCGCCGCCGAACTCCGCGGCGTGGGACGGCTCGGCGACGTCGTCATTGAGGGCCAGCAGGCCACGGTCAAGCTCGACGAGGCCGAGAGCGCCCGCATCTCCGTCCTCGCCGGCGACATCGCGGTCGGCCGCCTGGGCGGCCCCGCCGAGATCAGCACCCAGAAGGGCGACCTCGTCATCACCGAAGCCGTGCGCGGCACCGTCACGCTGCGGACCGAGCACGGCGTGATCTCGGTGGGCGCCGCCCGCGGAGTCTCCGCCTCCCTGGACGCCGGCACCGCCTACGGCCGGATCGACAACACCCTCAAGAACACCGACGGTGCCGCCGCCGACCTGGACATCCACGCGACCACCTCCTACGGCGACATCACCGCCCGCAGCCTGTGATCGCGAAGGAGCACCCCTCATGAGCAACCTGGCCATCGCGGCGCACCTGCTCCGCAAGTCCTGCGACCAGGACGCGAAGTAACCGCCATGGCAACGCGGGCCGTCTCCCGTAACTCGCCACACCCCAGGGCGGCGTACACCGACACCCGTCGGAGTGCGCCGCCCCGTTCGTGCGCGCGGTGGCCCGCCTCCTGCCGTGTCTGTCGACCCGTTACGATCGCGGCTCACCCGCAGACGAGGATGTGCCGTGGACGAGGAGCACTCCGTCGATCGAGACGAGGTCACGCTCGGGCCGTACGATCGCGCAGCCCGCGGCTGCACGGCCGCCCTCGTTTTCGCCTTTGCCGTTCTCGTGGTGCTGTTCAGCTTCGCGGGCACCATCGAGATGGAGTCGTTTCCCGGGCTGCGGGAGAACAGGGGGCCGCTGATCGTCTCCATGCTGGTGTTCGCAGCCCTGGTGGCCGTCGGCGGACTGGCGCTCTCCGGCTGGCGGTCCTACGGCGGATGGGCTGCTGTCGCCTGCGTCGGCGCTCTCGCGGCACTGCGGATGTGGACGCTCGCGCCCACGCTTCACTGCTGGACGTACGACAGCGTGGGGCGCAACGACGATGGTTCGTACTACTGCGTGAACCGGGGTTACATGCTTCCCCGAGGCCCGGAGGCGGGCGAGGAACCGACCGACTACCTCTCCTTCGCGCCGCACGGCGGGCCCGGCTTCCATCTCGATCAGGACTGAGCGGCGGCTCAGCGCCGAGGGATGACTCCCTGGGGGGCGACTCGGGGCCGGTGCGGCGCGAAAGAGACGGAACCGCATAATTCTATGATGTCGGTCACAGCGTTCCGCCAACCAACTGGCGCACTTAGTAGACACGGCGTGGCAGATACCTGAGGGTTTGTCCCTTTTTGCCTGGATGTTGATCCCGCAGCGCGTCCCGGAATTACGCCCGGCCGACCCGCAGGCCCGTTGCCCTGCGGTGCAAGGTTTCTGACGTCGCGACAGCTTTCCCTCCCGCCGCCATGTGCCAACTGGAGGCACGCGCACTGTCCTGGCGAGGTCCCGGGACCTACGAGGCGACGTAGTGGCGGGACCCCTTTGCGCTCCCTGCCGAGGCGTTCTAACAATGACCCCTCACAGGACGTCGCTGCAGTTCGGAACCGGTGTTCACGCGGAGTCGACCGCGCACCGGGCGCTCGACGTCACCGAGTGAGAAGGAGCCCCTCACATGAAGTCGTCCCGAACCTCCGCGAGGCTCCTCGCCGTCGCTCTCGGCCTGGGTCTGGCCTCCAGCGCGCTGGGCGTGGCGGTGCCGGCGAGCGCCCAGACGCCCGCCACCCCGCCCGCTTCCACCGGTACCTCCGTGGCGCGGTACGACGGGTCGGTTGCGGAGACCGCGAACAACACGGCGTTCTTCAAGGCTGTGCTCAAGTCGGTCGCCGAGAAGCGCGCCGCCCAGCCCACCGCGCAGGCGGTGACCGTCTACTACGACGCCTCCCAGGCACCGAGCTTCCGTTCGCAGATATCGAGCGCGGCCTCGATCTGGAACAGCTCCGAGTCCAACGTCAAGCTCCAAGAGGCCTCGAGCGGTGCCGACTTCTCCTACTACGAAGGCAACGACTCGCGCGGGTCCTACGCCTCCACCAACGGCCACGGGAGCGGCTACATCTTCCTCGACTACACCCAGAACCAGCAGGACGACTCGGTCCGCGTCGTCACCCATGAGACCGGGCACGTGCTGGGCCTGCCGGACAACTACAGCGGGCCGTGCAGTGAGCTGATGTCGGGCGGCGGCCCCGGCCCGTCCTGCACCAACCGCTACCCGAACGCCACCGAGCGCTCGCGTGTCGACCAGTTGTGGGCCACCGGACTCGCGCAGGCCCCGGGCACGCTCAACCAGCCCGGTGACCAGCTGAGCCCTGCACCGCCGGCGGGGACCGTGACGCCGGGCCACGGTCCGGGGCGTCATCGCAACAGCACGCCCTGGAATTGATCGTGTCCCCAAGGGGGAAGCGCCCCGTTGTCGAGGATGGCGTCAGCCGCATGCTCAAGACGGTCGTCTGAGCACTCGTGCCGGCTGGCCGACAGGCGCTGGTGCTTTGTACGGCTGTCCCGGGAAGGCGAAGCCAACCCCCCCACTGGTTGGTGACCTTGAACGTGGCCAACAGGGCGGGTTGGTCGCCGGCACTGCCAGCCTGGCCACGATCAGCAGAAGCCGGCTCTCTCGCCACCCGCCCTCGCCCATATAGGCACCCCCGGAGCTGGGACGGCGGGCCTCGCACATGGACGGACAGCCGCCTCGGCCTCGTCCAAGCGAGGCCGTCCCAGTGCCGGTCCCGCACGCGAGCCCGGTGAAGGGCCGCGTCATGCCCCGACGAAGCTCACCGTCTCCGTGATGTCCGCGCGCCCGGTGCGCAGTCGAGGTACGCCCTCCTTCTCGAAGCCCACCGCGACGCCGCAGAACAGCACGAGGCCGTCGCGGGCCCCGACGGCCTGGCTGACGGTCCTGCGGTACAGGGTCCACATCACCTGGGGGCAACTGTGCAGGCCTTCCGCCCTCAGCAGCAGCATGACCGTCTGCAGGTACATCCCCGCGTCGGCCCACTGTCCGAGCCCCATCGTCCGGTCGAGGTAGCAGAACAGGACGACCGGCGCCCCGAACGCCTCCGAGTTCAAGGCCGCGATCTTCCTGGGCCTGTCGGGGTCGTCGCGCGCGATCCCCAGCGCTTCGTACCGCTGGGCGGCCGCGGCGGAGAAGCGGTCCAGATAGGGCGAGGTCAGTTCGGCCGGGTACATCGGGTACTCCCGGTCGTCACCCGGGTCGCCCGCCAGGGCCCGGGCCGTCGCGTGCCGCTTCAGTTCGGACAGGGGCCCGCCGGTCACGACGTACACATGCCAGGGCTGGAGGTTGCCACTCGACGGAGCACGCGTCGCCGCGGCCAGCACTCTCTCCAGAGTCTCCCTGGACACCGGCGCGTCGCTGAACGCCCGTACGGCCCGGCGACTGTCCACGGCTTCGTACACGTCCACGTCTTCCCGCCCTCTCACTCCACGACGACCACCTCTCTACCGTCTTCGGCACGTGCGAGTCGCCGGGTCGCACACCAGACATGCCGAGCAGATGCCGCGCGCCCGGTCCGCGATGCGGATCGGGCGCGCGGCAGGGCGCTTCGGGCAGGGCTGCTCCGGCTTCGTGATCCGGAACGGACAGGGCCGGCGCTACGGGTGAGCGCCGGCCCTGCGACTGTCGTCGCCGGTGGTCACCCGCGGCGCTCGATCGTGTGGCCCAGCACGTCGATGACCGATTCCTTGCGGGCGTCGATGGAGGACGGTTCGATGCTGCTACTGCGTATGTCGATCTTGCCGTCGGGAGATGCCTTGTCGATGACCTCGGGCAGTTCGGCGGCGAGGGCGTCGGGCTTCACGCCGGCCTGCTTGCTGGCCTCGGCCACCTTGTCGGCGCCGAACGCGTCCTCGATCTGCCTCGTCGTGACCGGTTCGTTGGGACCGTTGCCGAGCCATGAGTCGACGACGCCCTTCAGGCCGCTGTCGCTCAGGAGCTTCGTCGCACCCTCGAGCAGTGCCTGCAGCTCGTCCATCATGCCGCCGCCGCTGCTCTTCGTGGGGTCAGCCATGGGTTACTCCCGTGGTTGTGGTCTGTGCGGGCGACACGCGGCGATTTCGGATGCTGCGCCGGTCGGCGATGGGGTGGGGCCGACATACTGTTGCCGCAGGTCGCACATGGTGTCGCCTCGCTCGTACACCCCTCTCCAGGCCAGCACGAGACGTCCGCGGCCGCCGTGCGATTAGCCCATTCGGGTGAGGCGAGGTGGCCCCCCGGCGCGTGTCGGCGTGGTGCCGGGCCGGGCCGGCGACCGGCAGGCGCGGCGTCGGTGCCGGGAACATGCTCGACGCCATGGCGGCCCCGTACGAGGAGGCCGCGGAACCGCTCGTCGTTCAACTGTCCGAGCCGATACCGCCACCCAAATGATCTCTCCCGGATAAAGTCAGCACCGGCGTAGCGCTGATCGACCAAGGGAGCGGACGGTGGCTGGACGGACCGAGACCGAAGCCGGTCGGCATCCGGCGCTCTCCGCGCCGCGGTTCGTCGGCCGGGACCGGGAGCTCGCCGCCCTGGACGGGGCGCTCGGGCCGGCCCCCGCGGTCGTCCTGCTCGACGGTGAGGCGGGTATCGGCAAGACCCGGCTGTTGCGTGAATTCCTGGGGTCGCAGGCCGAGCGGGGACGTCGTGTCCTCGTCGGGGCCTGCCCGGAGCTGCGGGTGCCGTACACGCTCGGTGCGGTCGTGGACGCGGTGCGCGACGGCGTTGACAACGTTGCCATCCTGGGGCTGAGCGGGCTGGGCGGTGCGCTGCGCCCCCTTTTCCCCGAGTGGGCCGACGACCTGCCTCCGGCACCGGAGCCGCTGGAGGACGCGAGCGCCGCCCGGCACCGGCTGTTCCGCGCGTTCGTCGAGGTCCTCGGCCGGCTCGACGTCGCGGTGCTGGCGATCGAGGACGTCCACTGGGCGGACGAGGCGACGCTGGAGTTCCTGCTGTTCCTGGTCTCCCGCCGACCGCAGACGCTGAGCGTGGTGCTGACCTACCGGCGGGAGGAAGTGCCCGCCGACTCGCTGCTGCTGCGGCTGTCCTCCCGCCCGCCCGCCGACGCGCACCTGGTCAGGCTGACACTGCAGCCGCTGGACATCCCCGAGACCGCGTCATTCGTCTCGTCGATGCTGGCGGGCGGCCACGTCTCGACCGAGTTCGCGACCTTCCTGCACGCACGCACGGAGGGCGTGCCGCTGGCGGTGGAGGAGTCGGTGCGGCTGATGCACGACCGGGCCGACCTCATCAGCCAGGACGGCGGGTGGGCGCGGCGCCGGCTGGACCGCATCGACGTGCCGCCCACGATCCGCGACGCCATGCTCGAACGCGTCCAGCGGCTCCGGCCCGATGACCGGACCGTCCTGTACGCGGTGTCGGTACTGTCCGGCCCGGCCGACCACGCGACCCTGAGGGCCGTGACCGGCCTGCCCGAGGACCGGTTCGCCGCGCAGGCGGCAGAAGCGCTCGGCTGCGGCCTGCTGCGTGAGGACAGGCCCGGGCAGTGGTCGTTCCGCCACTCGCTGGCGTGTCACGCCGTGTACGACGCCATCCCGGCCGAGGAGCGGCGCGCCATGCATCTGCGCGCGGGCCGGGCACTGGAGCGATGGCCGATGCCGCCGGTGGCGCAGTTGGCCCGGCACTTCCGGCTGGCCGGCGAGGTCGACGCCGCGTGCCGGTACACCGAGCAGGCGGCCGACCTCTGCGTCCAGTCCGGAGACGTGGCCACCTCCGCACTGCTGCTGCACAGCCTGGTGACCACCGTGGCCCTCCCGGCGGAACCGCTGGTACGGCTGGTGACGAAGATCCAGTTCCAGGCGCTGTCCGGCTCCGACCCGTACTCGAAGACCATCGACGCGCTGCGAGCGGCCCTCGGCAGCCAGGTCCTGACGCCGGGACAGCAGGCCCTGGTCCGCTTCCAGGTCGGACGGGTCCTCATGGTGGCGGGAGAGATCGAGGCGGGCCGCCTCGAGATCCTGCGAGCGGTGCCCCATCTCGCACCGGACTCGCCTGAGGCGCCGCGCGCCCGCATCCTGCTCGCCCTGCCCCTGGGGAACGCACGCCCGGTCGCGGAACACCTGCGGTGGCTGCAGGAAGCACCGCCGCTGGCCCAGGCGATGGCCTCCCACGACCGGCTGCGCCTGTTCGTGGAACGCGCCTTCGCGCTGCTCATGCTCGGCGAGGAGGCCGGCTGGGACGCGGCCCGGCAGATCCCGGACGACGTCTCCGACCCCCGGGCGGCGGCCATCGTCGCGATAGGCCACACGAACGTCGGCGAGGAGGCGACGCGATGGGGCCGGTACGACGAGGCCAGGGCACGGCTGGCCACGGCCCAGGCACTCGCCGAGCGCCACCAGCTCCTGGACTACCTCGACAGCATCGCCTCCTCCCGGGCCCACCTCGACTGGTTCACCGGCGCCTGGGCGGGACTCGCCGACCGGACGGCGCGGCTGGTCGACGACGACGACGGCGTCCGGCTGAAGGACCGGTGCGAGGCCGCGCTCGTGGCGGGCCTGATCCAGGCCGCCGCCGGGGACCGGGAGGCAGCGGAGGCACGCCTGCGCTTCGCCGGACGCGACGACCAGCAACGCATCGAGGCCGCGGCCGCGCTGGCGCAGCTGTGCCTGCGCGACGGCGACGTCGAGGAGGCGCTCCGCCTCACCGACCAGCCGGCCGAGATCGCCGTCAGCGGCGGCATCTGGTCCCGGGCCGTCGAGTTCGCCCCGGCACGGGTCGCGGCCCTGGTCGCCGCCGGTCAGCTCGGCCGCGCCGCCGACCTGGCCGACACCTTCGAGGGGGCCCTGGGCGACAGGGACGCCCCGGCGCCGCGGGCGTCCGTGGTGCTGTGCCGCGCCATCCTGGCCGAAGCCGGCGGCCGGCTCGCCGACGCCGCCTCGCTGTTCGCCCGGGCGGCCGACGCCTGGCAGGCGCTGCCGCGCCCCTACGACGCCCTGCTCGCACGGGAGCGCCACGCCCGCTGCCTGCTCGCCGACGGCCGGGACGAGGCCGCGCTGCCGGTGCTGTCCGACGTCCGGCGAGCACTGTCGGAGCTCGGCGCCCACCACGACGCCGACCGGGTGGCACGGACCCTGAACGAGCGGGGTGGGGACACCCGCGAGACGCGCGGCCGGGGCCGGCCCAGCTACGGCAACCACCTCTCCCCGCGCGAATTGGAAGTCGCCCGCCTGCTGCTCGACGGCCGGACGAACCGGCAGATCGCCGACGTGCTGGTGGTGTCGACGCAGACCGTGGCCAGCCAGGTGAAGTCGGCCATGCGCAAACTGCAGGTGACGTCGCGGACCGGACTCGCCCTCAGGGTCGTGGAGTTGGGGATCGTGGGCGAGCAGGGGCAAACACCGCCGGGCGACGAGTGAATTCACCGCCGTCGCCCGGGACGAAAAAAAGGGCGCACGGGCGAACGACGAGTTAAATCCCGCATCTGACCAATCGAGCCGGTGCCGACCCCGGTTGCACACTCGTCCCCATGTTGCCCGCAGAACCGCTGACACCCGAACCGGCAGATGACCCGGCCGTTTCGGCACGCCGTGCGAAGGACGGACCGGTACCGGCAGGACCGCAGGCCGATCCGGCAGACGCCCCGACCACCGAGGACGCGGGTGATGCCGCCGTTGCCGGCGAGTACGAACCGCTCTAGCGCGGAGGCCCAGGGGCGGACCGTGATCGCCCGTGGCGCGGGGCGCCGCCCGAGCCAGTCCACCTGGTGGGGGCGCGGAGTCCTCGCGCACGGGGAGTCCGATCGCAGACGTCCTGCACGTCCCCCCACCCCCGATATCCCCCGTCATTCATCTCACAGGAGACTCATAGATGAGGCGAAGCTCAAGGAAGCGTCTCGGTAGACGCCTGGGCGCGGTGACCGTCGGTCTGACCGTCTTCGGCATGGTCGTGTCGACCACGGCGACCCAGGCCGCCGAGCCGACCCGGAAGTCGCCGCTTCCCGGGGTCGTACAGACGAACAGCCCGACGATGATCGCCAACGACGACCTGGCACGGATCGTCTCCGCGTCCGGCGGATCCGTCCCGGTGACGCTGATCACCGGCGACAAGGTGCACGTCGGCGTCGACGACGACGGCAAGCCCGTCGTCCGCGACATCGACAGCGCGGATCGGCCCGATGGACCCCCGGGCGTGTTCCACACCATCACCCGCCAGGGCAAGGTGTACGTCGTGCCGGACGACGCCCTCGCGCTGGTCGGCAAGGGACTGCTCGACTGGGGGCTCTTCGACCTGTCCCAGCTGGTGACCCTCGTCGCGGCGGGCAAGGGCGACGCGGTGCCGGTGCTCGTCACCTACACCGGAACGGCCGGCGCCGACAAGACCCGGAAGGTCGCCGGCGCGTCGGGCGGCAGGGCGCTCCCGAGCATCAACGGCCGCTCGATGAAAATCGCCGACGGCGGACGGTGGTGGCAGGGGGTACGGGGCAAGACGGACCCCACGTCCGCCGCCGCCCGGTCCGCCGGTTCCCTGGCCGGGGTCAAGAAGGTCTGGCTCAACGGCATGTCGCATGTCGACCTCGAGCAGTCGGTGCCGCAGATCGGCGCGCCCGTCGCCTGGGAGCGCGGCTACGACGGCACCGGCGTGACCGTGGCGGTGCTGGACACCGGTATCGACGCCACCCACCCGGACGTGTCCGGCAGCATCGCCGGGCAGGTCGACTTCACCGGCAGTCCCACGGGCACCAAGGACGGGCACGGACACGGCACCCACGTGGCGTCCACGGTCCTCGGCAGCGGTGCCGCGTCCAAGGGGCTGCGCAAGGGCGTCGCCCCCGGCGCCAAGCTGCTGGTCGGCAAGGTCTGCGACGACAACGGGCAGTGCCCCGACGACGGGATCATCGCGGCCATGGACTGGGCCGCCCACTCGGGGGCCAAGGTCGTCAACATGAGCCTCGGCGGTGAACCCACCGACGGCACCGACCCGATGAGCCAGGCGCTCAACGAGCTCAGCCGCGCCACCGGGACCCTGTTCGTGGTCGCGGCCGGAAACTCCGGCTTCGTCGCCCAGAAGGTCGTCTCCCCGGGCTCCGCCGACGACGCCCTGACCGTCGCGGCCGTCGACAAGAGCGGCGACATGGCCACCTTCTCCAACCGCGGACCGCGGATCGGGGACGGCGCCGCCAAGCCGGACATCGCGGCTCCGGGCGTCGACATCGTCGCGGCACGCGCCGCCGGCACGGCCATGGGCACTGTGGTGGACGAGTACTACACGTCGTCCAACGGGACCTCGATGGCCACGCCCCACGTGGCCGGCGCCGCGGCCATCGTCGCCCAGCAGCACCCGGAGCTGACCGGTCAGCAGATCAAGGCGCTGCTGATGGACACCGCAAGCGACCTGGGGCACGACATGTACGCCCAGGGCAGGGGCCTGGTGGACCTGGCGACCGCGACCAATCCGCAGATCGTCCCGAAGGGGAACCTGAACTTCGGCCGCCTGGCCTACCCGCAGTCGGCGGTGACGAAGAAGATCACGTACACCAACCGCGGCGACAAGGCGACCACGTTGCATCTGACGATGCCGGTCTCCTTCGCCGACGGCAAGCCGGCCGCGGCAGGCCTGTTCACCCTCAGCACGGACACGGTGGTCGTTCCCGCAGGCGGGTCCGCCGAGGTGTCGGTGACGCTCGACGGCAGCGTGCTGGGCACGGACGGGGCCCACGGCGGCTACAACGGGCTGCTGAGCGCCCGTGACGACTCCGGCGCGATACGGCTGAGTTCGGGGATCCACACCTTCGTCGAAGCCCAGAAGTTCCCGCTGACCCTGAACGTCGTGCCCCCGGCGGGTGCCACCGACGTCCGTTACGGCACCGCCACCTTCATGCCGGTCGACGACCAGGTCCACCTGCATGCGGGCCAGGTCTTCGAAGTCGGCGCGGACACCGTGACCGAGCAGCTCTTCCGCGGCACCTACGCGGTGCAGATGCCGGTCACCTGGCGGGACGCGACCGGCCAGTGGCAGCAGGCCCAGCCGATCGCACCGGAGGTGAGCCTCACCAAGGCGAGCACGGTCACGCTGGACCTGCGCAAGGCCAAGCCGCTGAGCGTGCAGTACCCGGAGTCCACCGAGACCTACAACGCGACCGACGTCGTCAACCGGGTCTCCGCGACCGGGGCATGGACGACGGGCACGGCGCTCACGTACGACTACAAGGCCGGCGAGCCGAACTGGTGGGTGCTGCCCACCGGAAAGGTGAGCGAGGGCACCTTCACCCACGACTTCTACAGCTCGCGGACGACTCCCGTCGTCACCATGCGCGCCACCGGCGGCGGTGCCCCCTCCAGCCTGTCCGCCCGCTACGTGACCCCGGACGGCGGGCTGACCGAGACGCAGGCGTGGCTGCGGGACAACGGGGACCCGAGCACCCGCGAAGCCGCGATCCAGGTTCCCCGCCTGCCGGTCAAGGGACACCTGCCGGTGGTCCACGCCGGCACCGGGACCGCCGCCGAACTCGCGGACGTCGACGCCCGGGGCAAGCTCGTACTCCTCACGCCGACCGACATCTGTCAGGGCACCTGCGACTACGCGAAGCTCCGGGACGAGCGGGTGGCGGCCGCTGCCACAGCCGGGGCCGTCGGCGTGCTGGTCGCGGCACCGGGCCTCACTTCGCTGGGCCGCCCCTCGGAGTTGGACCAGTGCGTGGACGGGCCGCAGAGCTGCCCGGCGATCCAGCCGTACGCCGCACTGCCCATCGTGAGCGTGCCCTACGCCGAGGCCGAAGGCCTGATCAAGCGGATCAAGGCCGACCGGAAGCACGTCGAGATCAGCCTCGGCGGCAGCGTCGTGCCGAGGGCGTACGCCGCCAGGTACCACGACGAGGGACAGATCCGGCCGAACGCCTACAAGGCCGGAAAGGGCGATCTGGACCGGGTCGACCTCTCCTTCCACGCGTCACGCCCCGGTGAGGTGCACCAGCTGAGCTGGAGGCAGTCCCTCCAGGCCACCCCCGTCACGTCGCAGGTGTCCCTGCCGCACCCGGCCACGCGGCAGACCATGACCACCTTCGTCAAGCAGGAGGACAACGCGATCAGCCGGTTCACCGCCTCCTGGGCCGAGGTCGGAGCGGACTCCTTCCTGGCGCACAACCGCACCGAGATGAACGACATGGTCCTCACCGGCAGGGACGAGATCCACTGGAACTCGGGGCCCGCCGTACCGGGGGCCGTGCCACAGGTGCGGACCGAGTCCGGCTTCTCGGTCGAGGCCGGACCGTGCTCGGGCTGCCGGCAGGGCGACACCTTCTACCCCACCGTCTACCTGACGGGCAGCGGCGGCGGCCGCCAGGCCCTGATCGGCATCGTCGACGACGAGCTGCTCCAGCACGAGTTCCTCGAGATCCCCTCCTGCGGGACGGTTCCCTCGCCCACCATTCCGAACCTCGACTCCACCTGCGACTTCAAGCTGCTGAACGCGTCCGGTGACGAGATCGAGCGTCACACGCAGCACCTCCCGGACGAGACCTGGGCGACCCTGTGATGGCACTCGACACCGCTAAGGAGACCGACACGATGAACACCCCTGTGCCATCGGCACGGCGCCGCAGAGGGGCCCTCGTGGTGCTCGCAGCCGCGGCGATGCTGGCGCTCTCCGGCTGCAAGGGCGGTGACCTCGTCTCCTACGACCTTCCGGCGAAGTCGGCCCGGTACACGTTCGAGACGGAGACCAACGACGTCAAGACGGTGTGGCAGTACACCTCCGCCAAGGCGACCAAGGACGACGCCCCGAAGCTGAGCCCGTGCATCGGTGAGGTGGTCGGCAGCAACCAGGCGGCCTGCCGCCCGGAGCCGCTGATCTTCCTGCGCTACGACTTCGATCTGGCCCTGGACAACACCGTCAAGGCCGGGGAGAACCACGAGATCACCGTCGTCGGCTACTACCAGGAAAGCCTCACGGCCCTGCCCAAGGTGACGTCCCTGAAGGCGGAGACCACCTTCGACGGGGGCAAGACCTGGCACCCGGCGACCACCCGGGCCACCGGAAAGGACACCTTCACCACGACGATCAAGAACCCTCGGCGGGACCAGGCCGCCAAGGGCGTCGGACTGCGGATCAGCGCGACCGACAGCAAGGGCAACACCGTCAGGCAGACCATCCCCACCGCGTACACGCTGCGCTGACGGGCACGGCCGGGAACACCTGAACAGGGCGGGGCGAGACCGGGTCTCGCCCCGCCCTGTTCGGGCTGTGGACGTCTACGGCTGGGGCCACAGGGGTTTCTGCACCTGCAGATCCACGACCGACACCCACTCCGCCGACGGGATGGCCCGCTCTACGACGAACCACTCGTCGGGGCGCTCCCCGAAGTGCGTCGCCGTCAGCACGTGGACGGTCTGGGCCGGCAGCCTGGTGCCCGCCCACGCGTGCCACCGTTGCGCCTCCGGGGCCGGCACTTCCACGGTGAACCGCACCGTGCAGTCCCGGAAGGGCCCGGGGAGCGAGGCGGGGCTGGGATCGGACGTGAGGTGCACGGTCCCCGCCAGCTCCTGCCTGTCCTCCTGAGCCGTCGGCCAGGTCGCCTTGATCTCTGCGTCTGCCAGGATCAGCGGCCACAGCTCCGGCCGCGTGAAGTGGAAAAGCAGCATGCCAGGATTCTATTGGGTGCTCGGAGCCCGTGTTCCCACCGGCGACCGGGCCGCCCGTCCCGTGCCACGGGACGAAGCGCCACATCAGAATCGCAGCTCCTACGATTCCGGCCATGGCACGCTTCGAGGACCTTCGCCGCTCCCTCTGGGACACCGAGAGCCGGTACGGAATTCAGGAGCCCCTGACCGACCGGTTGATCGTGGAGGCCGAGCGCTCGCTGGGCGTCACGGTCCCTGGTTCCCTGCTCGATCTGCTGCGCCATCAGAACGGAGGCGCGGTGGCGGCCGACCGGAACGCCTTCCCCACGAGCGGGCCGACCTCGTGGAGTGCCGATCACGTCCCGGTCGACCTCCTCATGGGCATCGGGCACCGCGCGGCGGCACTCTCCATGCTCGACGGTCCGTACCTGGTCCGGGAATGGGGGCTCCCGACCGCGGTGGTGCTGGTCTCGGGCGACGGCCCCTGCTGGATCGGGCTGGACTACCGGGTCTGCGGGCAGCACGGGGAGCCTTCCGTGACCTGGTTCGACGCGGAACTCGAAACGGAGTTGCACCTCGCCCCGGACTTCCGGTCCTTCATAGAGGGGCTGACGCGTGAGCCCGGAAGCCTGTGACGGGCCAAGAGCCGTCCCGTCATTGATCTCCGTCACGGTATGGTCCCGGGGCTCCGAAGCCGTGATCACACCAGACGCCGCGAGTTCGTTCCACTCGTCACCGGGCGTCCCGCGCACGGCAGTTCTGGACGGCCGGTCTCACGGAACCATGAGCGGCGCTCCTCACCGGCCCAGGTGACCTGAGTCAGCCGAAGAGGGCAACGAGTCCATTCACCCAGATCGCGAGGAACACAAGGGCCGCCACCAGGCAGCCGACGCCCGCCAGCACACCGCCGACCGACCACGGCTCGGAGGGCGCCTCGTGCTGCTCATCCAGGCTGTCCCGGTAGGAGGCGGGGTCGTCCCAGTTGACGGGGTGCCCCACTTCCTCGGTGCAGGCGGTCCGTACCGCGACCAGTTGCCCCTGCGCGAAGGCGGTGGCGGCCATCGCTTCGGGACCGTGCCAGGCGAGGGCCTTCATCCGCCGTCCGGGAGACCCGTACCGCGCCTCGAAGGCGGCGGTCTCGTCGGCGTCCCGGTCATCTTCAAGGTACATCCAGCGCCCAGCCTCGGCGGCGTCGCCGTAGAGCCGGTACACCTCGGCCAGACGGCGGCGGAGCGTCAGGTTGTGCGGGAAGGACGAGATGAGACCGCGCAAGCGCTGACGCGCGACGGGGACCCGGCCGGCGGCCAGGTCTACATCGATGCGGGCAAGGGTCTCTCCCAGAGGCATGAACGCATGATCGGGTACCGCACTGACCTACGTCGACTTGGTTTGTCGCTCAGCACCCGCTCGCACTCAACGGCATCGGCCGAACCTCACCGGGACGGGACACCGCCAGTTGCGGGACGGCCCTTGCACGCCTCGTGGTCGAAGGCACGCGGGCGGCCGCCGTCGCGGCCCTGGCCCTCGACGAGTTGGCCCGGTCCGCCAGGACCACGAGGGGCCGACGGCGGCCGTCCGGCACTACGCTGCACGCGTGATCGAGTATGCCAACGTACGGCTCGCCGACCTTCTCGACCGCCGTGCGGACGGGCACGAGCCCGCGCCGGAGGCGGTGCTCGCCGCGCTGTTCGAGGGCGGGGTGTTCGTTCCCGTCACCGACACCGGATCGGTGATGTTCCTCCCTGACGACGAGCAGCCGCCCACGCTGCTCGGGTTCACCGACGCGGCGCTCGGAGCGCAACTGCTGCCGGCGGCGGCCGGGATGGTGCACTGCGACGCGGCGCGGCTGAGGGACATCCTGGAGAAGACCGGCGTCGCCGTGCTCGGGGTCCGCTCCGGAAACGGGCAGGCGATCTTGGCCGAGCAGGTGCTGCGGGACTGGGCGGCCTACGGGCCCGGGGCGGAAATGAAGCTCGAATGGTCCACCGACCCAGTGGCGGTCGCCCTGCGCGACGCACTGGTTCGGCGGATCCGCGAGTTCCCCGCTGTCCGTTCGGTCTGGGTGGCGCAGGTCCAGTGGCAGGACGGCGGCGAGGAACACCTGATGCTGCACATCGCCGTGGACGAGGACCTGCCCTCGGCCTCCGCGGGCCGCCTGACGCAGATTTTGCTCCGCGAGGAAGTGAAGCTCGGCCGGAGACACCCGAAGGTCGGGATGCTCGCCCTGAACACCACCACTCACGCCGACGCCATCGCCCAACTGGACCGCCAGGGCCTGGACACGGTGCGCCACGACGTCGAGTCGGGTCAGGTACAGGTGATCTCCCGGGAGTACGACGACCCGTCGGTGGCCTCGGCGGACGGCGCCGCGACCCGGCGCTGGGCCAAGCTCCGCAGGTTCGGCCGCTCCTGAGGGCCTGGCCCAGGGCGAGGAGAGTATACCTAGAGTGTATACGTGATGTGTATAGTGCTGCCGCATGGCTACCGCACTCGCGTCACGGTCCGTCAACCACCGCCTCACCGTCCTTGCCGTCCTCGCCGTCACCGTGGCCTTCGGTTTGCTGCTCGGCTGGGCCACCTATGCCCTGCACGGGACGACACCCTTGCTGGAACGGGCGACCAACTCGTCGTCGACGTGGATCATCTGGACCGCCGCGGCCGGTGCGCTGATGCGGGTTCGCTCCCATGCCGTCTGGGGCGGCGCGGCGATGATGCTCGCCACCTGCTGCGGCTACTACACGGCATCCACGCTCGGGGACACCTTCGGTGCCGGCGGGCTCGGAACCGCCGCTGTGTGGGGCGCGGCAGGACTGGCCGGAGGGCCCCTGCTGGGGTGGGCGGGCTGGACCGTGCGGCGCGGACGGGGCGACGTACGGGCCGTGGCCGGGGCCGTCATCGCCATGGTGGTGCCGGGGGAGGGGCTCTGGCTGGGCCTGGTACTCCACTACTGGGGAGAGGCGGCCGTCTTCCTGGCCGTCGGCGCGCTGCTCACCGTCCTCCTGACCGTCTACCTGGCGCGCGCCGGGGTGCGTCGCTACTGGCTGTGCGCCGCACTCGCGCCAGTGGGTGCTGCCGTCTTCCACCTGGCGGAGGTCTTCGTCCTCGACGCCCTCCTCTGACCGGTCCGGCCGCTTGCCGCAGCGCGACCCAGGTGCCGGTCTGCCCGAGGGTCGATCCGCGGTCGATTTACGAATGGAATCTGACCCTGACCATGTAGGAGTCGGGGTCGAGGGCCGTCGACAGATAGTTGTCCGCGAAAACGAAATATTCGTCGTCGATGGGATGGCCTTCACCGGGCGAGGTCAGCAACGTACCGTCGATCCACCTTCCGTCGAGTGTCAGTAGCACGTTCGTCGGGATGGCATGCGCGACCTCCAGTCGGATGAACCGGTTCGGGTCGTCCCCGAAGTGCCCCAACGGATCACCGAGCATCGGGCGAAGGCCTGCCGCCTCGAGAACCCCGTGCAAGCGCTTGACGAGGGACTGGTTCCTGTAGTCGACGGAAGCCTGGTGAAACGAGTACTTTCCCTCGGAGGACCTGGCGCGTTCGTGGAGGGAACCTATCGTCTGAAAAGCCGGGTACCGCAGTCTGGCGTACCTCCACTCCTCCCAGGCCTCCTCGGCGCGGATGGCTACCGCAGACCGAGCCCCCTCAAGGTCGAGGAGAGCCACCGGGCCGCCATCACACAGCGAGGGCCGCCACGTCCTGGACTCACCGTTCGAGAACACCGGGTTGCGAATGATCCTCGGATCGCTCTCGCTCCCGGCCCGTACGGGAAGACCTTTCCGATCGTGCCCTCCGAATACATGCCACCAGTCCCATCGGCCTTGCGAGACGGGTACGTCCTCCCGATTCATGTCGAACTTCGACATGGCTGCGGAAAGTGCGTCCTGAACATCGCCGACGTGAGTCGGCGGAAGGCATACCGTCACGACATCTCTGGACACGAGCTCCCCTGATGCATCCTCAACGCCGGCCCAGGAGACCGGACTCCCACGCCCAGGCGGCGATCTCCACGCGATTGCGGGCGGCCAGCTTGGTCTGCACGTTGGCGAGGTGCGTCTTCACCGTGCCGACCGAGATGGACAGCGCCGCGGCGATCTCGGCGTTGGTCAGTCCCCGGGCGACCAGGCGGACGAGTTCCCCTTCGCGGCCGGACAGCGCGCTCTGCGCGGTGCGCCGGGTCGTCGCGGTGTTCCTCAGCTTCTCCAGCAGGCGCACGGTGACGGAGGGGCTGACCAGTGCCTCACCCGAGGCCGCCGCGCGGATCGCCTCCACCAGCAGGGCAGGTCCCGAGTCCTTGAGGAGGAACCCGCAGGCGCCGCCGTGCAGGGCGCGATGGACGTACTCGTCGTCGTCGAACGTCGTGGCGACGACGACCTTCGGCGGATCGACCACGCCGGGGCGGGTCAGACGAGCCAGCGCCTCGAGCCCGTCGAGGCGCGGCATACGGATGTCCATCAGCACGACGCCGGGGCGGTGCCGCGCGGCGAGTTCCAGCGCCTCCAGTCCGTCCGAGGCCTCGGCGACGACCTCGATGTCGTCCTCGGCGGACAGCAGCATCGCGAACCCCGCCCGCACCATGACCTGGTCGTCGGCGATCAGCACACGGATCGTCATCGGGCCGCTCCTGCCGTGACAGGGACCGGCGGCAGCGTGGCCTCGACGCTCCAGCCGCCCCCGGGGGCCGGGCCCGCGTGGACCCGTCCGCCGATCAGGGTGACCCGTTCGGTCAGGCCCTTCAGCCCGAAGCCGCCGCCGGCGTGGTGGCGGCCGCCGCGTACCCGTCCGTCGTCGACGACCCGGACGGCGACGCCGCTGTCCGCCGTCCGTACCGCCTCGACGCGCACCTCGGTGCACCGGTGGGCGTGCTTGCGCACGTTGGTCAGCGCCTCCATGACCACACGATGCGCCGTGGTGCCGACCTCCACGGGCAGGTCGTCGAACGTGCCCTCCATCGTGAGCCGGGCCCGCGCGCCGCCCACCGCCGCGAACCCCTCGACGAGCGCGGGCAGTTCCGCGATGCCCGCCAGCGGCGCCAGGGCCGGGTCCCGCTCGTCCCCGCCGGGGTCGCGGAGCATGCCCACCATGTGCCGCATGGAGGCCAGCGCCTCCGCCCCGGCCTGCTCTATCCGTTCGAGCGAGGGCCGTACGAGCTCGGGTCGTCGCTCGGCTATCGCCAGTGCCCCCTGCGCCTGGACGACGATGCCGGTCACGTGGTGGGCGACGAAGTCGTGCAGGTCGCGGGCGAACTCGGTGCGCTGTTCCGCCCGGAGCGTCTCAGCCCGGCGTCGCCGGTCCGTCCGGACCAGGCGCCAGGCGGCGCCGGCGCCTGCCACCGCCGTGGCACCCACGGCGAAGAACAGGGCGACGGCGACGGTGGTGTCCCCCGGAGCAACCGAGACCGGTCGCAGCACGATCGCGGCCCATAGGAACGGCGGGACGGCCCATGACACCCACCACCGCCGTGCGCGCACGGGGACGAGCAGGAGCAGCCACAACAGCGCCGCCGGCTCGGCGAAGCCGAGTGCCACGTCCGCATCGGCCGCACCGCCGGCCCCGGCGTGCAGGGCCGCCGACACCGTCAGGGATGCCGCGCCTGCGAGACCGGCGACCACCGGGAGCGTCCGCGCCCCGAGCCACGGTGAGAGGACGACCGCGGCCACGGCGAACAGCGCGACGAGCAGCTTGGTGAGCTCGACGCCCCGCGTCCCGGACAGACCGGCTCCCCAGTCGAACCACAGCGCCTCACAGAGGACCGCCGACCACACCAGCCATGCCGCCCAGGAAAGTGCACGCCGCACGAAGATCCACGGGAAGGGGCGGGCGGAGTTGCCGCGGGCAGGCGCGGCGCTTGGCAGGGTTTCGCGGTCCATCACAGCAGGAGCATGCCACGGGTCCGGCGATCCACGTCGGGTCCGCCCGGGCCGGCACCCCCCTGACCTGTGGTTCGTGGGGCCGGACCGGATCGCCGTCGCGAGCGCGCCGCCTCACCGTCCGTCAGTCGGCCGAAAGACAGAGCCGACCGCGCAAGATCTGCCTTTCGCCGGATCCGCCGACCCGCGCGGCTCCCGCAGAGTCGTCCACGTCGGTACGCCGACTGCCCGGCGGATCGGCCGCCGTTCACACGTACCTGGGGAGAAAAGTTCATGGGTGATGTCAACCTGCGGTTCGAGGCGCTACCGGTCTTCGTGCCCCTGGTCGCCGCCTTCTGCGTCTTCCTCGCCGTACGGGCGCTGCGCGGGAAGGGCGGGGCCGGATGGGGCTGGCGGTACGTGCCGATCCGGGTCGTCGCGGCGGTGTACCTCGCGGGCGTCCTCGGATTGACCTTCTTCCCGTTCCAGATCATGTACGGCAGGTACGCGGACGAGATCGTCTGGTACGACCAGATCAACTGGCTGCTCCTGATCTCGCTCGACCCGAGCGCCGTACCCAACGTGGTCATGACGATCCCCTTGGGCATGCTGCTGCCCCTGATGTCGGGACGCGTCACCTCATGGCGGCGGGCCGCCGTCGCGGGCGCCGTCTTCAGCTTCACGATCGAGGTGTCGCAGGTCCTCGGGTGCGTCGTCTTCAACAACTACCGGGGCGCCGACGTCAACGACGTGCTCGTCAACACCCTCGGCTGCGCCTTGGGGTACGCGATCGTGCGGTGGGCGGCCGGGACCGGCCTCCTGGAAGGCGTGGTGCGGCGCTGGGCGCTGCCTGGTTCCGCACTCGCGGCGGAACCGCGGGTCCGTGTCGCGGCATGAGCGAACGCGAGCCGTACCCCGGCGACTTGTCGGACGGGTCACCGCGGGGAAGGGCCGGCGGCCGCACCGGCACGGAAGGGGAGCCGGTGCGGCCGCGTGTGGGGGGCGGTCAGCGGGACGAGGGGAAGCTCAGGTCGTCAGCCGGCCGTCAGCTCGGCCGGGTCCGGCCAGCGGCTCGTGATGACCTTGCCGCGCGTGTAGAAGTGCACGGCTTCGCTGCCGTACATGCGGTGGTCGCCGAACGCCGAGTCCTTCCAGCCACCGAAGGAGTGGTAGCCCACCGGCACCGGCATCGGAACGTTCACGCCGACCATGCCGGTCTCGACCTCCAGCTGGAACCGGCGGGCCGCGCCGCCGTCGCGGGTGAAGACCGAGCCGGCGTTGCCGAACGGGGAGCCGTTGATGATGCGCATGGCCTCCTCGTAGGTCTCCGCGCGGAGCACGCACAGGACGGGGCCGAAGATCTCGTTCCGGTAGACGTCCGAGTCGGTGCTGACGTTGTCGAGGAGCGAGATGCCCATCCAGTGCCCGTTCTCGCGGCCCTCGACGGTGAAGTCCCTGCCGTCGAGCACCACATCGGCGCCCTGGGCGGCCGCGCCCGCGACGTACGCCGCGACCTCGTCACGGTGTGCCTTGGTGACGAGCGGGCCCATCTGGGACGTCGGGTCGTCGCCCGGGCCGATCGTGACCTTCGTGGCCCGCTCGGCGATCCGCGGCACCAACGCGTCGCCCGCCGAGCCGACCGCGACCACCACGGAGACCGCCATGCAGCGCTGGCCCGCGGAGCCGTAGGCGGCGTTCACGGCGGCGTCGGCGGCCGCGTCGAGGTCGGCGTCGGGCAGGACCAGCATGTGGTTCTTCGCGCCGCCGAGGGCCTGGACGCGCTTGCCGCTCGCGGACGCCCTTCGGTAGACGTGGCGGGCGACCGGCGTGGAGCCCACGAAGGACACGGCCGCCACGTCCGGGTGGTCGAGCAGCGCGTTCACCGCGACCTCGTCGCCGTGCACGATGTTGAGCACCCCGTCGGGCACGCCCGCCTCGGCCGCGAGCTCCGCGAGGAGCATGGATGCGGACGGGGCCTTGCTGCTGGGCTTGTGGACGAAGGTGTTCCCGCAGGCGATCGCCATGGGGAACATCCACATGCCGATCATCGCCGGGAAGTTGAACGGCGAGATGCCCACGACCACGCCGAGCGGCTGCCGGATCGACGCCACGTCGACATCGCTCGACACCTCGGTCGACGTGTCGCCCTTGAGCGCCATGCCGAGCCCGCAGGCCAGTTCGACGATCTCCAGGCCCCGGGCCACCTCGCCCAGCGCGTCCGCGTGGACCTTGCCCTGCTCGGCGGTGATCAGCGCGGCCAGGTCGTCGCGGCGCGCGTCCAGCAACTCGCGGTAGCGGAAGAGGATCGCGATCCGCTGCGCGAGCGGGGACGTGCGCCAGGTGGCGTAGGCCTCCTTCGCCGCCGCGACCGCGGCGTCGACCTCTTCGGCGCCGGCCATCGCGACCTGGGTGGTGACCGCTCCGGTCGCGGGGTCGGTCACGGCTCCCCAGGTGCCGGAAGCGCCTGCGGCGTCTCCGTAGGGCTTGCCACCGATCCAGTGGGTGACGGTCTTCATCGGCGGAACTCCTCCAAAGGTGACGGCGGCGGGCAGTGAGGTTCCTGTCGTCCACCTCACGGACCCTGACTGCAGCCGGAGGTCCGCGGTCCTGTCCACGGACACGCCCCCGGCCCGGGAGCGCGCGACTGCTGATATCGAAGTTACGGTTCCGATCGGCACGAAAGGGCGCTTGGGAGCCCGGCGGCCCGAAGTGCCTGCCGCGTGTCCCGAACTGTCGTGGGCTGGATCACCCGCATGCCGGGAGCCACCGTGTTCGTGCCCGGCGCGATGAGTTCCGGCCGCGGCGGGAGTCTGTTCCGGTGACCGTCGCAGGATGCCGTACGACGGCCGTACGACGCTGCCCGGCACCAGACACCACGGAGGACACCATGACGACCACACCGGACGACCCGACCACCGCGCTGCCCGGCCGCCCGCCGGTCGTGGACCTGGCCACCTGGCAGGCCGCCCGTGACGAGCTCCTGGTCCGCGAGAAGGCGCACACCCGCGAGGGCGATGCCCTCGCCGCGGCGCGCCGCCGGCTGCCGATGGTGGAGTTCGACGGGTCGGTCGAGGTCGTCGGACCCGACGGCCCGGTCCTGTTCCTGGACCTGTTCCAGGGCCGCGACGAGCTCGTGGTCTACAAGCACATGTGGCACGACGGCGCGCCGCACCAGGGGCAGTGCGAGGGCTGCACCACCACGGCCTGGCACCTGAAGGACGCCGTCTACCTCAACGCCCGCGGCGTCTCGTTCGCCGTCGTGACCACGGGCCGGTGGGACGAGGTGGCCTCGTACGTCGCGTTCATGGGCTACGCCCAGCCCTGGTACTCGGTGCGCGACGTGAACGGGCCGGCCGGCGGCGGCATGGGGTACCTCACCTGCTTCCTGCGCGACGGCGACCGGGTGTTCCTCACCTACTCCACGACGGGGCGCGGCAACGAAGCGGTCAACGGGTCCATGGCCCTGCTCGACCTGACGCCCTACGGTCGCGGCGAGGCGTGGGAGGACAAGCCCGAGGGCTGGCCCAAGGGCGGCGACGCCTGCTGGTCCTGGCGCTCGGACGCGGACGGGAACGCCACCTGGGGCCCGACCAGCCGACCGGTGCCGCAGTGGACCCGCCCGGGCGCGACCCCCGTGGAGACCCTCGGTCGGAACGGCCACCACCACTGACGCGCCGTCGTCGAGGAGCGTCGGCGGCGTGGCCGGACGGCCACGGAACGTGAGCTTGATGGGGCGACTGGATGATCGTTATCATCTACGGGCGGGCTGGGGGTAGGGTGGACAACGTTGTCAGCCCTGGGTGGCGGCACCAGCCCCGGATCTGTGGCGGTTCCCCGAGCCCGGCGGCCTGTCCGAGCGGCATACCGCGGGGGTGCCCTGCTCGGCAGGAGCACCTGCCGGGCCATCAGAGCGATGTGGAAGTCATGCGGTGAAGAGCCTCAAAGCGCTGGTCGGCAGTCGGGTGCAGGACACGTCGTGCGACGACCGGGTGCGCCTGCGTCTCGCCCCTGCGGACGGAGGCGAGACGTCAGGCGGCACCACGGAACTGGTCCTGGAAACGGGGTTCCGCCTGCGGGACGACGACGGCCAGTACCACGACATGCACCCCGGAACGGGTTCGGCCCTCGCCCCGGTGCTCGACCTGTTCGGCCAGTCCGTCACGGACGTCGAGGTGGTCGCCGACGGTTCGTTCCTCATCGCCTTCGACGCCGGTGCGCTCCTGTGGATCGTCGCGGACGCGCAGTTCGACGTGCGACACGTGTCCGGCGCGTGAAGCGGATCCCTTCGGTGAGCCGGCCCCGGCCCCGGCTAGGGGTCGTTGGGTTACGGGGCCGGCGGGGCGGCGTGGAAGGGGCGGAGTTCGAGCCATTCGTGGATGGGCCTGCCGCCGGCGCCGGGGGCGGCGGAGAGTTCTCCGGCGAGTTCGACGGCACGGTCGTAGGTGTCGACGTCGATGACCATCCAGCCGGCGATGAGGTCCTTGGTCTCGGCGAAGGGGCCGTCGGTGACGGGCGGGCGGCCTTCGCCGTCGTAGCGGACCCAGGTGCCTTCGGGGGCGAGGGCCTGGCCGTCGACGAACTCGCCGGTCTTCTCCAGGCGGGCGGCGAAGTCCTGCATGTACCGGACGTGGTCGGAGATCTCCTGGGGCGTCCACTGGTCCATGCACACGTCGTTCACGGCGGCCGGTGCGCCGCGGTAGTGCTTGAGGAGCAGGTACTTGGCCATCGTGGTTCTCCCTGGTGCCGGTGCGACCCATTGTGGTCGCCTTCACCCCGGGGACGGAGCCGGTCACGGGTTCTCGACATCACCGCCCGATATTTTTGGAGCCTCGGAGACAGCGGAACAGGCCGCCGACTGCCGCGTTGCCCGTAGCGGCTGAAAACGAGGTCACCCAGGATGAAAGTGACCGGTCGTCTCAATCGGTCGACCCGTCCCCCTGCCGGACCAGAAGCTATCACGGCTAAATGCGCAAATTAAAGCCAGGTCGCCGTGGGTGGTGCGCGTGCCGACCGGTCAGCGCTGGGCGACCGCCTCACCCAGGTCGATCCATTCGCCGTTGCCCGCGGTACGCAGCCGCCCGGAGAGCCCGGCGTCGTCGAAGGCCCGCTCGATGTCGGCGCGGGTCTCACTGAAGTGCGCCCATCCGTCGCAGTGGGCGGCGACGACCACCGGGGACCCCAGTACGGAGGCGGCGGCACCGGCCCGCTGCGCGGTCAGCGTCAGAGGCCGGCCGCGCATCTTCGACGGGACGCGCGCCGCGCCCACGAACAGGACGGCCACATCGACGGGCGGCATGCGGCGGGCGATCTCGGCCACCACCGCGAGCGAGGCGTTGTCGCCGCTGACGTAGACGGTGGGCAGCTCGTCACCCGTCAGGACGAAGCCGGTGACCTCGCAGTTCACATGACCCTGCTCGTCGCGTTCACCGTCGTCGGGACCGTGCTGGGCGGGGACGGCGTGCACGGTGACGGTGCCGCCGGCCGGGCGGGGGAGCTCCACGCGGTCCCAGGCCGACAGCCCCTGGGCCGGGGCGCCCAGACGCCGCGCGGCGGCAGGCCCGGTCAGCACCAGTGGCGAACCCAGGGCGAAGGCACGGCCGCGGGTGTCCAGGTTGTCGGGGTGGAGGTCGTGGCTGACGAGGACCGCGTCCACCGGCCCCAGGGCGTCCTCGCCCACGGCGGGCCCCGCCGTCTTGGTGAGGTACCCGTGGTCGCCCGGGTCGTCGAAGGTGGGGTCCGACACCAGGCGCAGCCCGCCGATGTCGATCACCGTGGTGGGCCCCCCGAGGACGCTCACCGCGCCGGGGCGGCGGGCGGGGCTGACCAGATCGTTCATGAGGGCACCTCTCCTGTCGTGCTTGTCGCGGGGCCCGTCGCCGGGCCCTGTGTGATCACATCACACCACCGGGGGGCGGCCCAGGGCGGTCATCCGCGCGACGGTGCGCCACCGCATGGGCCTGCGGGCGCCGCACGGCGTCCGAACACCCTCCATGAAGCCGCCCCACCAGGCCCGAAGCCCCTCCGGTGACGGCCGCTTGAGCACCGTGAGCACCGCCCACACCCCCAGGTACGCCGGCACCAAGGCGGTCGGTAGACGCCGTCTGGCCAGCCACACCCGGTTCCGGGCCACCATCCGGTAGAACACCGCATGCCGTGTCGGCGACGTCCATGGGTGCTGCAGCACCAGCTCCGGCGCGTACCGGATCCGCCAGCCTGCATCCAGCGCCCGCCACGCCAGATCCGTCTCCTCGTGGGCGTAGAAGAACGCGTCCGGCCAGCCGCCGACCTCCTCCAGCATCCGCATCGACAACGCGTGCCCTCCGCCGAGGAACGTCGTCACCAGACCACCGCGCATCGGGTCCGACGCCCCTAGCCGCGGTACGTGCCGCCGCTGGGTGCGGCCGAGTTCGTCCGCGATCCGGAACGACACGATGCCCAGCCGCGCGTCCCGGCGGTACAGCTCCGCCAAACGGCGGAAGACGTCGGCCGCGATCAGCAGCCCGTCGTCGTCCAGGTCGACCACCACGTCGACATCCGCGAACTGCCGCAACCGCTGCAGGGCCACGTTGCGACCACCCGCCACCCCCAGGTTCTCCGGGAGGACCACCCCGGTCACCCCGTCCGGCAGCGCCGGCAGCGGGGACCCGTTGCCCACCACGACGACCCGCGCCGGCGGCAGATCCTGCGTGGCGACCGAGGCCAGCAACGCATCGAGTTCGGCGGGCCGGTTGCCCATGGTGAGGACGGCAACGCCGATGCGCAGGTGGCCCACGGGTGAACTCCGTTCGTCCGGAAGTGGTCCTCGCGATGCTAACCGCCCCACGCTCCGCACACCCCTTGTGCGGTACCGGCCACCACCGGCGCCACAGGGCGTCGCCGAGAATCCCGGCGCCCGGCGTTCGGCGCGGCGTACGCTCCAGCGCTGTGTCGATCACGGCGTTGATCGAGGCACGCTGGTGGAGCCGAACGTGTGGGTGCGGCACCGCTGACCCGCCGGCTTGCCGCGCCGTGCGGTCGGGAGACCCGACGCCCCCCACTCCATCACCGTTCCGGATGCCCGTAGCCTGCGGTCATGGCCGAAGACGACGGAACGGGTCCCGCCGTCCGCGTGGGCGGGGAAAGCCTCCGGGCGGTCGAGCTGCGCTTCCACGGGTTGACGCGTTCCTTCCCATTGGAGCGGGACGATCCGATGCGCGACTTCCTCGTGACGGCGCAGGGCGCATGGGTCCGGGTCGAGGTCATGGTGAGGACGTGGGGCGGCGACGGGCTGCACGACTTCCTGGCCGAGCTGGCGGACGGGTTCCGCGCGTGGGCCGGTGCCCGGACGTGGCGATCACTGGAGCGGGACCTGACGCTGTCGGCCGAGCACACGGGATCGCGGGTCCGGTTGACGTGGGGCTGCACGACCGATTGCCCGACGACGAGTGGCATTTCGAGGCGACGACCGATCACGCCCCTGGAGAGGACATGCGCAACCTTGCCATGGAACTGCGCGCGTTCCTGGAGGCCGAGCCTCCGGCGTGAGTCGCACGAGTTGATGGCGGGTCAAGCTACTTGAACGTATTTATGCCGTGCTGTTCAATTATTTGACCGAGCAAGCATTGCGGGTGGGGACCCCCTTGCTCGGGACATGGGGATGCGGCCTCGCGGTGATGAGCCACCGCGAGGCCGTGACGGCTACTTGCCCGGCGTTCCGGGGTTGCGCAGTGCCGAGAACGCGGCGCGGAGTTCCCTGGTGAAGATGTCCGGGACCTCCCAGGCCGCGAAGTGGCCGCCCCGCGGAGCCTTGTTGTAGTAGATGAGGTCGTGGTACGCGTCTTCCGCCCAGCTGAGCGGCGCCTGGTAGATCTCGCCGGGGAGCACGGTGATGGCGGCGGGGAGGGAGATCGACACGGCGTTGAAGTTGTTGGCGTTGTTCTCCCAGTAGAGGCGCGAGGAGGAGACCGCGGTGTTGGTGAGCCAGTAGAGGCTGATGTCGTTGAGGATCTCGTCCTTGGTGAGCACCCGCTGCGGGTCGCCGTCGCTGTCGGTCCAGGCGGCGATCTTGTCGTACATCCAGGCGGCCAGCCCGGCGGGGGAGTCCGTCAGTCCGTACCCCTCGGTCTGCGGGCGGGTGACCATCATCGCGGAGTAGCCCGAGCCGGTCTTGTAGAAGGCGTTGAGCTTGCCGTAGGCCGCCTTCTCGTCGGCGGACAGGCCGGACGGGGTCGGGTCGCCGCAAGCGAGCTTCTTCGCGATGTCCGGCGGCACCGTGGCCGGCATGTTGACGTGGATGCCGATCAGCCCGGGAGGCTTCTGCGCCGCCATCTTGTCCGACACCACCGCGCCCCAGTCGCCGCCCTGGGAGACGTAGCGCGTGTACCCCAGACGCTGCATCAGTACGGCCCAGGCGCGGGCGATGCGACCGGGGTTCCAGCCGGTGGTGGTGGGCCGCTCGGAGAAGCCGTACCCGGGCATCGAGGGGATGACGACGTGGAACGCGTCCTGCGCGCGGCCGCCGTGGGCGGTGGGGTTGGTCAGGGGGTCGATGACCTTGAGGAACTCCAGGACCGAGCCCGGCCAGCCGTGGGTCAGGATCATCGGGAGCGCGTCCTGGTGGCGGGACCGGACGTGGATGAAGTGGATGTCGAGCCCGTCGATCCTGGTCTTGAACTGCGGCAGGGAATTGAGCTTCGCCTCGATCTTCCGCCAGTCGTAGTCGCTTCCCCAGTAGCGCGTGAGGTCGCGCATCGTCGCCAGCTGGACGCCCTGCGACTGGTCGGGGACGGTCTCGCGGTCGGGCCACCGGGTCCCGTTGACGCGCCGCCGGAGCTCGGCGAGATCCGCCTCCGGGATGTCGACGTGGAAGGGCCGGATGCCCGTGCCCTCCGCCGCCCGCTCCTGCACCGCGTCCGGCGTCCGCGAGGCCATGCCGACGGCCCCCGTGGTCGCCGCGGTCATCGCGCCGGCGGAGGTGAGCAGGAGCCTTCGCCGGGAAAGCAGACGGGCAAGGTCGGGCATGGCAGATCTCCGGTCGTCCGTTTCCCGGGAGGGAAGCGTCGTGGGCGTAGACGTACCTCGTCGGAGACGGCGGGAAATGCCGCACGGAATGCGCGTTGACCACAGGGTGCGGGGCAGCGGAGCTGAGCCGATATCCGATATGAGGGTATTGCAATGAAACGAGACGCTATGTGGCGCCCTATGGCACCGCAACTCAGGATCAGGCCCGGCTCGGGGCGGCACGGGCGTACGTCGGCAGGTCCGCGTCGCGATCGCGTGTCATCGTTGTTCCGGCGTGCGCCGGAACCTTCCCCCGGAGCGCACGGAACAGGCAGGGGACGACAGTGGCGACGTTGAACGACTTCGCGGAGCTGGCCCGCGCCGAGCAGGGCCTCGGTGTGGTGTCGACGCTGCGCGCCGACCAGGGCATCCAGTCCTCCGTGGTCAACCTCGGGGTCATGAGGCATCCGGTGTCCGGCCGGGACGTGGTGGCGTTCGTGACCTACGGCAAGGTCAAGCTCGCCAACCTCAGGGGGCGTCCCCGGCTCGCCGCGTGCGTCCGCTCCGGATGGCACTGGCTGACGGTGGAAGGCGACGCCGAGATCATCGGTCCCGACGACCCGCATCCGGCGGTCGACGCGGACGGCAGGCGCCTGCTGCTGCGGGAGATCTTCACCGCGGCGGGCGGCACCCATGACGACTGGGACGCCTACGACGAGGTCATGGCCGCCGAACGCCGGGCGGCCGTGCTGGTGCGGCCCGAACGGATCTACGGCGTCTGAACGCCTGCCGCCAGGAGTGCGGTGACACCTCGCGCCGGCTGAGGAGGACCTGATGGGACGACTCGACGGGAAGACGGCCGTGGTGACCGGCGGCTCGACGGGGATCGGCCTCGCAAGCGCCCGTCGCTTCGCCGAGGAGGGGGCCCACGTCTACGTCATGGGCCGGCGGCAGGAGGAGCTCGACGCCGCCGTGACGCTCATCGGGCCCGCGGCGACCGGCGTCCGTGGCGACGTCGCCGTCCCCGCCGACCTGGACCGGCTCTGCGAGCGCATCGCCGCGGACGGCCGCCGGGTCGACGTCCTGCACGCGAACGCCGGGGTGGGGGAGCGGGCTCCGCTCGAGGAGGTCACCGAGGAGCACCTCGACCTCCTCCTCGGTGTGAACGTGAAGGGCACGGTCTTCACCGTGCAGAAGGTCCTGCCGCTGCTGAACGACGGTGCGTCCGTCATCCTCACGGCCTCGATCTGGACGGTCGAGGGCCCCGAGGGCTTCGGCGTCTACTCGGCCACGAAGGCGGCGATCCGGTCCTTCGCGCGCACCTGGGCCAACGAGCTCAAGGACCGGGCCATCCGCGTCAACGCCATCAGCCCGGGCACGATCGACACGCCCCAGCTCGACCAGGCGCTCGGGGCGGGCACGGAGGAGGGGCGACGCATGAAGGAGCTCCTGGTCTCCAGGATCCCGCTCGGCCGCATCGGCGTCCCGGACGACGTCGCCGACGTGGTCCTCTTCCTCGCGTCCGACCAGAGCCGCTTCGTCACGGGCACGGAACTGTTCGTCGACGGCGGCACCGTCCAGGTCTGACCAGGGCCGGGGGAGCGCAGGCCCTGCCTACGAGCCGTCGGCGTCGGGGCAGGCGTCGGCCGACTGCGTCATCGTCCATCCGTCCCCGCGCACATCGACGCCCTTGTACGCCAGGGAGCCCCGCACGGCGACGGAAGGAGACGCGGGGGCGCCGCCTCCGCCCGAGACCGAGGGCAGCGTGGCGGAGGCGCCACCCACGTGGGACACGGTGCACGCCAGCTGCAGCATGGCCGGGTGGCTGAGGGGAGGGATGCCCTCGGGGAGCCGGACGGAGACGAGGCCGGTCTTGCCGACCGTCACCTCCGGTGCGACCGCGAGGTGCGGCAGCTCCGTGGTGACCTTGTCGGCCTCGCCCCCGGCCGGTCCGGCGAACAGCAAGCGCACGGCGGCCGCCACGTCCGAAGGGTCGGCGAGTTTGCGGCCGACGGGCGTCGGATCGCCGTTGAGCAGGAAATACAGGGAGACGGGGGTTGCCACCACGGGCTCGGGGGCGGCGGAGAACATCCCGCTCGCCGGCGCGCCGGCCTCGATGACATCGGACGGCGGGACTCCGCAGCCCGCCAGCGTGAGTACGGCGGCGAGCCCGGCCGTCAGCGCCGCGACGCGCGCGCCCTTCACCGGGCACCTTCGATCACGTCGTCGGTGTCGTCGCCGTCGGCCGCCGAGTCGCGGTGCAGGGGGAGTTCGACGGTGAACGCCGCGCCGCCCCAGGGCAGGTTGGCCGCGGTGATGCGCCCTCCGTGCAGGTGCACGTTCTCCGCCGTGATGGCGAGGCCCAGACCGCTGCTCTCGCTCCTGGTCCGTGTGCTGTTCGCCTTGTAGAAGCGTTCGAAGATGTGCGGCATGGCGTCCTCGGCGATGCCCTTCCCGTTGTCGGTCACCTCGATGACGGCCCACGCCACGTCCGGCCGCTCCTCCCGCACGCTCATGGTCAGTCGTACCGGCGGCGCCCCGTGCCGCAGCGCGTTGCCGACCAGGTTGGCCAGCACCACGTCGAGCCGGCGCGGATCCACACGGGTCCGGAGCACACCGGGCGGGGGCAGATGGGTCTCCACCTGGCCCTGCCAGCCGCGGGCGGCGAGGGAGTGGTGCACGAAGTCGGCCAGATCGATCTCGTCCACGTTGAGTTCGGCCGCGCCCGCGTCGAAGCGGGAGATCTCCATCAGGTCGTTCACCAGCCCGCTCAGCCGACTGGTCCCCTCGCTGATCAGCCGCAGCGCCTCGCCGGTCTCCAGGTCCAGCCGCAGGGCGTTCTCGTCGAGCACGTCGGTGACCGCCGTCATCGCCGCCAGCGGCGTCCGCAGTTCGTGGGAGACGTCCGCGACGAAGCGGCGCGCCTGGGCCTCCAGGCGGCGCAACTCCGCCACCGAACGCTCCAGTTCGGCCGCCGTGTGGTTGAAGGACTCCGAGAGGTCGGCCAGTTCGTCGGAACCGTTGACGGCCAGGCGGACGTCGAGGTGGCCTTCGGCCATCCGGCGCGTCGCCCCGCGCAGCGCCCGTACCGGACGGAGGACACCTCGCGCGGCCAGCAGCGCCAGGACGACAGCGAGGCCCAGCGCGACCAGGGAGGCGTGCTCGATGGCGCTGACCATCGCACTGACGTAGGCCTGCTCGGTGTCCTGCGGCACCACCAGGTACATCACGAGCC
Source organism: Streptomyces sp. NBC_00510 (assembly GCA_036013505.1). NCBI lineage: Bacteria > Bacillati > Actinomycetota > Actinomycetes > Kitasatosporales > Streptomycetaceae > Streptomyces > Streptomyces sp. NBC_00510. The sequence continues at coordinate 8,677,204 of CP107851.1, forward strand.
CCGACAGTTGGGGCTCCTTGTACTCGCCGCTGGTGTACGTGACCGGCAGCCCGACGACGAGCCAGGGACGACCGTCGGTGGTCACCCGCTGGAACACCGCGGCGCGTTTGGTCGCCACGCTCCGGCGCAGTTCCGGGCTGAGCATGTCGAACTGGGCGCCCACCACCCAGGCGCGGAGGTCGCCGTACGTGGCCATGACCCGCCAGCCCTGGGACTGGTTGGCGCGGAACACCTGGTTCACCGCCGTCTGCAGGTCCGACTGGTCCGGGTTCGTGGGGGTGTATTCGGCCACGGCGTCGACGCTGGCCCGGAACTGCTGGATGACGGCGTCCTGGCTCTGCTGCAGCACGCCGGTGCGCGCCTCCCGGAAGGTGACGGCTCCGGTGCTCAGTGCTCCGGCCATGGTCACCAGGACGAAGGCCACGACGAGCCGGGAGCGCAGGCCCCGCAGTGGGAGCGGGAGCTTCGCCAGCGCCGCGCGGTGGAAGCGCGTCCACCTCGGGCCCTGCCCGGTCGCCGCGGCTTCGCGCTGCCGCACGGCCTTGCGCGGCCGTGCGGATCCCCGGCGGCTCACGCGGTACCGAAGCGGTAACCGAAGCCGCGTACGGTCTGGATGTACCGGGGAGCGCCCCCGAGCTCGCCGAGCTTGCCGCGCAGTCGTTTCACGCAGGCGTCCACGAGGCGTATGTCGCCGTAGTAGCTGTGCTCCCAGACCGCTTCCAGCAGTTGCTGGCGGCTGAAGACCTGCCCGGGCGAGGCCGACAGGGTCAGCAGCAGCCGGAGCTCGGAGGGGGCGAGCGCGACGGGTTCACCTCGGTGCGTCACCACGAGTCCGGCCCGGTCGATGGCCAGCTCGCCGTGGGACTCCGCCCTGGGGCGGACGGCGTCGGAGACCGACGCGTCCTGCCGGCGCAGCACGGCCCGTATGCGCGCGTCGAGCACCCGGGCCTGCACGGGCTTGACGACGTAGTCGTCCGCGCCGGCCTCGAGCCCCACGACCACGTCGATGTCGTCGCCTTTGGCGGTGACCATGATGATCGGCACCTGGTCGCGGTCGCGTATGCGGCGGCACACGTCGAGACCGGACATCCCCGGCAGCATGAGGTCGAGCACGACGACGTCCGGGTGGAAGGGGCGGAGCTGTTCCAATCCCTCTTCACCCGTTCCGGCGGCGAAGACCTCGTGTCCCTGGTGGCGCAGCCCCAGCTGGACGGCCTTCCGGACATCCGGGTCGTCTTCGACAATAAGGACTCGTGGCACGCCGACAGTGTAAGCAGATCGCGATCGGTGACCGGGCCGGGGAAGGGGCCCTCCCGGGAGCTGTTACAGAAGGGTCATACGTGGGGTGTGAGGCCGGCCGGTGGGTCACCGGAAGGTCGCTCGTTATCGTTTCGTGATGGTGCGGGCTCATGGCGATCATCTGAAATGACCAGTTTGAGCTGCCATGCATTCATCCCACCGTGCCGGACGCCACCGGTCCTCCCGTCGCAGGCGCCGTCCGCGCCGCCGGGGCCGGGGCTATCTGGTCGCCACGCTGGTGGTCGCAGGGCTGCTCGGCTCCGTCGCGTTCTTCCTGGACGACGGGCGGAGTGACGCGTCCAGCGGCGCCCCGCGCCCGCGGAGCGTGGTGCACGTCACCCCCACGCCCACTCCGACGCCCACCCCCACACCGACCCCCACCCCGACGCCGACGCCGACCCCCACCGAGATCGACGTCCCCGCGACGGGCAGCGGCACCTTCGTCACCGCGCAGGCCGGCGGCGAGAAGGTCGGTCGCGGTCCCCGTCCACTGCGCTACGTGGTGAAGGTCGAGACCGGCCTCGACATCTCGCCGGACCAGGCGGCCAACGAGATCGCCGACATCCTCGCCGCCCCCCGGGGCTGGACCCACAACCCCGCCTTCGCGTTCCAGCTGGTGAGCGCGGGACAACCCCACGACCTCACGGTGCGGATCGCGACGCCGGGCACGGCGGACGCCCTGTGCTGGACGGGCATCAAGCAGGACACCCAGGGCGAGTACAACTGCGAGGTCCCCGGTGGGGTCGTGGTGAACCTCAAGCGCTGGGTCAAGGGCTCGCCGACGTTCAACGGCCCCATCCACGACTACCGGGCGCTGATCATCAACCACGAGATGGGGCACTTCCTGAACTACACGCACACCACCTGCGCGGGCCCCGGACAACTGGCCCCGGTGATGATGCAGCAGATCAAGGGCCTGCACGGATGCGTCGCCAACGCCTGGCCCTACGACAGGAACGGTCACTTCGTCACCGGCCCGCACGCGCAGTGAACCGGCGTTACAGGTCGGTCATGATCCGGGCCAGGGGCCATCACCTGCGGACGCCAGCCTTGGACGCACGAACCCGGTGACGCCCCGCCTCAGGGGCGGCAACCTCCCTTCTCCCCCGATCGGATGGATGAGCATGTCTGGATCCCGCACTGTCCGGAGACTGGCCGCGGCGGTGAGCCTCCTGCCGCTGCTGGCGGCCTGCGGCGCGCAGGCGGCATCGCACCCGGCGGACGGCGGCAAGGACCCGGCCGGAGCGCGGGGACAGCTCGACGTCCCCGCGGACGCCGGCGCGGAGCTCAAGGAGCAGTACCGCCTGCAGAACGCCATCGCGGCCTGCATGAAGAAGAAGGGCTTCCCCTACACCCCCGTCGCCCCCGAGGACCCCGCGGCCTCCTGGGCCACCGACGGGGCCGACTACGGGCTGACGAAGAAGTACCGGCAGAAGTACGGCTTCGGCGTCTACGCGGGCGTCGTCTACCCCGACGATCCCCAGGCGCCGGGCAGCGAGGCCGCCCGGGACGACGCGAACCTCTCGCCCAACGCGGACTACGTCGCCACGCTCACGTCCGCGCAGAAGGCCGCCTGGGACAAGGCCATGGGAGGCCCCCCGGACCCGAAGACCGGTGAGAAGCAGTGGACCGGATGCGACGGGGAGGCGAACAAGCAGGTCTACGGCAACGCCTCGGCCCAGGAGCGGAGCGTCACGACCGCGCAGCGGAACCAGGCGAACGCGCAGGCGCTCAACGGCGATTCCCGGCTGGTCACCCTGGCGCAGTCCTACGCCTCGTGCCTGAAGGACCACGGCATCCCCGTCACGACGACGCAGCCGACCGGCATCGGGGAGATGGTGAAGTTGCAGGCGATGACCTCCGCCGCCCCCGGCGCCATGGCCGGTGTCGCCGAGGCCAACGCCGACGGCACCTCCACGAAGCCCATGGGCAAGGACGAGGCCATGCCCCTGCTCACCAAGGACATCGACCTGGCGATGCAGGACCTGGAATGCGGCAAGGCCTTCCGGGCCGCCTACTTCCCGAAGTTCTTCAAGGCCCCCACCAGCGGCGGCGGTGCCGGGTGAGGCAGCGCCGCAAGGTGAGCAGCCGGCCCAGGCAACTGGGCGTCATCGTCGCCGGGGTGGGGCTGGTGGGCGCGGGCGGCTGGTTCGCCGGATCGCAGATGCAGTCGCCGGCCGACGCGGCCGCCGCCCACCGCCCGCCGAAGGCAGGACCCGTCACCGTCGCGGTGGAACGGCGGTCGCTGACCGCGAGCGTGGTGGCCCAGGGCTCGGTGGAGTTCGCCTCACCGCAGAGCCTGGCGCTGGCCGGGCCGGTCGGGTCCCCGGACTCCGGCGCCGGGGACTCCGGGGCCGGCGACGCCGCCGTCCAGCGCGTCACCAAGGCACCGGTCGCCGGATCGGAGGTGGCGGAGGGCGACGTGCTGATGCAGGTGAGCGGCCGGCCGGTGCTGGTGCTCAGGGGATCCGTCCCGATGTACCGCACGCTCGGTCCCGGCGCCTCCGGCGACGACGTCGAGCAGCTCGAACGCGCCCTGGCCCGCCTCGGGTTCAACCCGGGCGGAACCACCGGGACGTATGGGCAGTCCGACGCCGCGGCGGTGAGCCGCTGGTACAAGAGCAAGGGCTTCCGCGCCGAGGAGCCCGGATTCGCGGACAAGCAGCAGCTGGGGACGCTGGAAGCGGCCGTGACCACGGCGCAGCAGGCCCTCCTCGACGCACAGGACCCCGGCAGCGGATCCGGCGCCGGTGGCGAATCCGGAAAGCTGCGGCTCAAGGCGGCACAACAGCAGCTGGACGCGGCCAACGCCGCGCTCTCCGCCTTCCAGGCCGGCTACGGCACCAAGATCCCGGCGGGCGAGGTGGTCTTCCTGCCGGACCTGCCGGCCCGGCTGGACAAGGTGTCCTTGAAGACCGGCGACACCCCGTCCGGAACGATCGGCACCGTGACCAGCTCCAAGGTCGTGGTGCAGGCCGTTGTGCCGGGCAGCGACGCCAAGCTGCTCCACAAGGGCATGACGGCCCAGGTGGAGACCCCCGACGGCACGAAGGTGCGGGGACGGCTGGTGGCGCTCGGCGACGAGGTCCCGAAGGACGACGCGGGCGACGGCAAGGACGCGCCGGGGACGTCGGGGGGCGGCGGCGACGCGGCGGCTCCGGTACCGGTGCAGATCTCCGTCCCGTCGGGGAAGCTGGCCAAGAACGCCAACGGTTCCGCGATGGTGACCATCGAGGTGGGCTCCTCCGACGGTGACGTGCTGACGGTGCCCATCGCCGCGCTGCACACATCGGCCGGCGGGCAGGCCAGGGTGCAGGTCGTACGGGGCGGCAAGGTCGTGGACGTCCCCGTGAAGGCGGGCCTGTCCGCGGACGGTCAGGTGGAGGTCACCCCGTCCGGTGACGACCTCACGGCGGGCGATCCGGTGGTGGTCGGACGATGACCGGCCCGGCGCTTTCGGTGGTGCCCGACGCGGACACCGTCATCCAGCTGGTCTCCGTCGACCGGACCTTCGACTCCGAACCGCCGGTGCACGCCCTGCGGGACGTGAACCTGGCCGTCCGGCGCGGCGAGCACCTGTCGATCGTCGGCCCGTCCGGCTCCGGCAAGTCGACGCTGCTCAACACCCTGGGGCTGCTGGACCGCCCCACCTCGGGCGCGTACTGGCTCGACGGCGTGGAGACCAACACGCTCGGCGACCTCCAGCGCACCTCGCTGCGCGGCAGCCGGATCGGATTCGTCTTCCAGTCCTTCCACCTGCTGCCCTACCGGACGGTGGACGAGAACGTCATGCTCGCCGAGGCCTACCGCCGGCCGCGCCCCGGGCGCGGCCGGGCCGGCCGCCGCGCCAGGGCCGAGGAGGCGCTGGGACGGGTGGGCCTGGCGCACCGCACCGGCTTCCGGCCGGACCGGCTCTCCGGTGGCGAGAGGCAGCGCGTGGCGATCGCCCGGGCGCTGATGAGCGAGCCCGCGCTGCTGCTCTGCGACGAACCCACCGGCAACCTCGACAGTGAGAACACCGCGTCGGTGCTGGACCTCTTCGACCAGCTCAGCGAGCAGGGCATGACCCTGGTCGTGATCACCCACGAGGAGACGGTCAGCGCGCGGGCCGACCGCCGGGTGCGGATCAGCGACGGACGCCTCACCGAGGAGGACCGATGAGGACCCGGGTACGCGTCCCGGCCCCGGCCGCTCCGCCGATCGCCGGGCCGCCCCCCGGCGGACGGCACACCGCCCGCCGGGGACGAGCCCGGCGCCGCGGCAGGGCCAGGGGCATCGAGCACCCCTGGATGGACTTCCGGGACCTGTGGACCGAGGCGCTGGCGGGGGTGCTCGCGCGTCCCACGCGCTCCGCCCTGACCACGCTGGGCACCGTCCTCGGCATCACCACCCTGGTCATCACCATCGGGGTCTCGTCCACGGCGGGCAACCAGATCGTCGGCCGGTTCGACGCGCTCACCGCCACCTCGGTCACGGTGGTCGTGCCCGCGCCGCCGCCGTCGGCCGACCCCGTCCCGCTCGTGGACTGGTCGGGCGTCGACGCCGTCCGGCGGCTGGCCGGGGTCGACTCGGCGGCGGCCATCGCCGAATCCCAGGCGACCGCGAGCGTCCAGGTACGGGCGAACGACGTGGTGGCACCCGGGGAGGTCACCGGCCAGACCATGGCGGTCGTCGCGGCGTCCCCGACGCTGCCCGCCGCGGTGCGCGGCACGATGACCGCCGGACGCTTCTTCGACGACGGGGACGTCGCCCGGCACGGCCGGGTGGCCGTGATCGGCGACCAGGCCGCACGGCTGCTCGGCATCGGCTCGGTCAAGGACTCGCCGGCCGTCTTCCTCAAGGGCCAGGCCTACACCGTCATCGGGATCCTCGGCGGAGCCGAACGGGAACAGCAGCTCTCCGCCGCCGTGATCCTGCCGCCCACGACCGCGCGGGACCAGCTCGGCCTCGGAGTGGTCACCCGGGTACTGATCAACACCGAGCTCGGCGCGGCGAACCAGGTGGCCCACCAGGCGCCCATCGCGCTGGCCCCCGGAGCGCAGGACGCCCTCGCCGTCACGGCACCGCCCGACCCGGCCAAGGCACGCAAGGGCGTACAGGGCGACGTCAACGGCCTGTTCCTGGTCCTCGGACTGGTCTCGCTGGTGGTCGGGGCCATCGGCATCGCCAACGTGACGCTGGTGACGGTCATCGAGCGGATCGGGGAGATCGGACTGCGCCGCGCCCTCGGTGCCTCGCGACGCCAGGTCGCCGGCCAGTTCCTGCTGGAGTCGACGACCATCGGACTCCTCGGCGGCGTCGTCGGCGCCGCCCTGGGCATGGTCGTCGTGGTGGCCGTCTCCGCCGTCCGGGACTGGACCCCGGTCCTCGACGTCCGGCTCGCCTTCGGCGCCCCGGTTGCCGGAGCCCTCGTCGGACTCCTGGCCGGTCTCTACCCCTCCCTGCGGGCCTCCCGCATGGAGCCCGTCGACGCCCTGCGGTCCTGAGACGGGTGGTCGTGTGGGGCGGCCGTGGCGTGAGCGCGTACTGATACACGGTTGATGCGTGGCCGAGCGCCACCGGACACCCGGCGGGGCACCCGCCTCGCGCATGATGGGAGTCCCCGTACCTGCGTCCGATGGGAAGAGAGTGCCGGCTTTGGTGACAGAGGGGGCCGCCGCGGCGCCCGTGGCGGTCCTGCTCGTCGAGGACGACGAGGTGATCCGCAGGTCGGTCACCATGGCACTGGAGCGCTACGGCTACCGCGTCACGTCGGCCGGTGACGGTCTGACCGGGCTCGAACTGTTCCGGGAGGGCCGCCACGACCTGCTGCTGCTCGACGTGATGCTGCCGGGCCTGGACGGGATCGGGCTGTGCCGCAGGGTCAGGGAGACCAGCATGGACCCGATCCTGATGATGTCCGCGCGCGGCGACGCCTTGGACGTCGTCTCCGGCCTGGAGGCGGGCGCCGACGACTACGTGGTCAAACCCGTGGACACCGCGGTGCTGGTGGCCCGGATCCGCTCGCTGCTGCGCCGGGCGACCTTCACCCCCGTCTCCGCCCCCGCCGCGGTCCCGCCCCCGGCGGACCCGGTGGAGCGGCCGAAGGACTCCGCCCGGCTCGTCTTCGGTGACCTGACGATCGACACCGCCGGTCTTGAGGTGTTCCGGGCGGGCGCACCCGTCGCGCTCGCCCCCACCGAACTGCGGCTGCTCCTGGAGTTCGCCGCGAACCCGGGCGTCGTGCTGGACCGGAACACCCTGCTGCGCAACGTGTGGGACTACGGCTGGGACGGCGACAGCCGCGTGGTGGACCTCTGCGTGCAGCGGCTGCGGAAGAAGATCGGAGCCGATCGGATCGAGACCGTCCGCGGCTTCGGCTACAAGTTGCGGCGCTGAGGTGGACACCGTACGGGACCTGCTCAACTGGCGTTCGCTGCGCTGGAGGATCGCCCTCCTCGTGGCCGTGGCCTGCTGCGCGATCGCGCTGACCGTGGGGGTGCTGGTCCACCGCAGCACCCTGGAGCGGTCGATGAACGACGGCGGCGCGAAGGCCACGGAGCAGCTGGACCGGGCCGTGGAGGAGTACCGGCGCGACGGCGTGCCGCCCGACGGGCTGGAGACGTCGCCCGCCGCGATGCCCGCCGAGCTGCTCGACCGGCTGCGGCACGGGCAGGGGCCGAGCACCGGGCACGCCACCTGGTACGACGGTGACAGCCCCGGGGACCACCCGGAGATGTGGGCGGCGCAGATGATCCGGGGCGGCCCGGTGGCGATGAGCACCGACATGACGTCCGACCTGCTCACCCGGCGCGCCCTGGACCGGCACATGTGGAAGTACTCCCTGGCCGCGCTGGCCGTCGTCGTACCGCTGACGGCGCTCGCGGCCGAGCTGCCCAACCGCAGGCTGCGGCGCGTGGCGCGGACCGCGCGCCGGATCGCGGCCGGTGACCTGGCCGCGAGGACCACGGACGGCCGCGGCGCCCGCAGCGGCGACGAGATCACCGAGATCTCGGCCACCGTCGACTCGATGGCCGACAGCCTGCTCGGGCGGCTGACGGCCGAGCAGCGCTTCACCGCCGACGTCGCCCACGAACTGCGCACCCCGCTGATGGGCCTGGTCACCGCGAGCGGGCTGCTGCCCGAAGGGGAGGCCACCGACCTGGTCCGGGACCGGGTGGGGGTGTTGCGTGACCTGGTGGAGGACCTGCTGGAGATCTCCCGGCTCGACGCCGGCGCCGAGCGGGCCGAACTCAGGCCCGTCCCGCTCACCGAGGTCGTCGAGGACGCGCTGGCCCGCACCGGGCTACGGACACGGTTCGCCTCCGACGGCACCGTGTACGCACGGACCGACCCGCGCCGGGTCGACCGGATCGTGGCCAACCTCGTCGTCAACGCCCACCGGCACGGCGGCGCGCCCGTCGAGGTCGAGGTGGCGGGGACCACGGTGACCGTACGGGACCACGGCCCCGGATTCCCGCGCGAGCTGCTCGCGGACGGGCCCCAGCGGTTCCGCACCGGGGCCTCGGAGCGCGGTCGGGGCCACGGCCTCGGGCTGACCATCGCGCTCGGGCAGGCCCGCGTCATCGGCGCGTCGCTGTCCTTCGCCGACGCGCCCGACGGCGGGGCCCTCGCCACCCTCCGGTTGCCCGCGGCCGACTGAGGCGCGGCGCACGGCCGGACGGCGTTGATACACGACGGATGACCGGCCGAGCGGTGGCGGAGGCACGGTCACGGCCGGGCCGACACCAGCGCGCCCCACGGTGGGCGGTGTGCGTGAGAGCCACGCCGTGATCCCGTGGAGGTGCCCCGTCCATGCGCCCAGTCCCCGAACCCCGCGAACGTGACACCGGTGGACCGCGGTCCGCGGCGGGCCGGTCGCTCCGTGCACGACGTATCCCCGTGCCCGTCGTGGCAGGCGCGGCCGCCCTGGTCACCCTGATCGTGCTGGGCGCGCTGGTCGTCGCCACGGGCGACGACGGCGACGGAGGCGACGGGTCCCGGACGGGCGGTCTCCTCGGCCGGCGGCCGGAGCACCGCCCCACGGTGTCGTTGCCCTGGCCGCACGAGGGGCAGGCGAGCGTGCTGGTCGAGGGGCTCGGCGACGGAGGTGACCTGGGGGACCGTGGCGCGCAGAACCCGGTGCCCATCGCCAGTGTCGCCAAGGTGATGACCGCCTACGTGATCCTGCGCGACCATCCGTTGCGCGAGGGCGCGACCGGCCCCCGGGTCACCGTCGACCAGCAGGCCGCGGACGAGTCCGTGTCCGGCGTGGAGTCCAGCGTGCCGCTCAGGCAGGGGCAGCGGCTGGGCGAACGACAGCTGCTGGAGCTGATGCTGATCCCCTCCGGCAACAACGTCGCCCGGCTGCTGGCCCGTTGGGACGCGGGCTCGCAGGAGGCGTTCGTCGCCAAGATGAACCGGGCCGCCGACCACCTCGGCATGGACCGGACCACCTACACCGGGGCCAGCGGCATCGAGGCCACCACCACCAGCACCTCCGGCGACCAGCTGAAGCTGGCCCGGCAGGTCATGCGCGACCCGGTGTTCGCAGCCGTCGTCGCCCTGCCCGGCACCACCGTCCCCGGAGTGCCCGGCACCATCCTCAACACCAACACCCTGCTCGGCACGTCCGGCGTGATCGGGCTCAAGACCGGCTCCAGCACCCCTGCGGGCGGCGCCCTGATGTGGGCGGCCACCGCACCCGACCGCCGCGGACGCGGCCATCTCGCCCTCGGCGTCGTCCTCCACCAGCGTCCCGGCACCAGCCCGCAGGAGGGCCTGAACGCCGTCCTGGGCACCAGCCACACCCTGGTGGAGGGCGTACGGCGATGGGTCGCCGGGACGGACCCCGCGTCCGCGGCCGGTGCCCGGTCGGGGGACCGGTGAGCCGGCCGTGACCACTCTCCTCCGCGTACCCGGCGCCCCGCCGGAACCCGAACCCGCTCGCGGACGACGGCCGGGCAGGTGCCCCGGCATGTGGCGACGAGGACGCGTCGCCGCCGCCCTCGCGGCGTCGGCCGCCCTCGTCATGATGGGCCACACCCACGTCCCCAACGGGCCCGGCCACCTCGGCAGCCTCGTCGAGACCTTCCTGCCCTGGACCGGCCTGGCCGTCCCGCTCCTGCTGCTCTGCGCGCTGCTGCGGCGCTCCGCGACCGCCGCCGTGGCCGTCCTGCTGCCCGCCGTCGTCTGGTGCTCGCTCTTCGGCGGGGCACTGGCCGACAAGCGGGCGGCCGGCGGGGACCTGACCGTCGTCACGCACAACGCGAACGAGCAGAACCCGGACCCGGCGCGCACCGCCCGTGCCCTGGCGGCCTCCGGCGCCGACCTGGTGGCCATCGAGGAAGTGGGCGACAACGCGCAGGCGTACGGCACCGCGCTGGGCGCCGCGTACCCCTTCCACTCGGTGCAGGGCACGGTCGGCCTGTGGAGCCGCTACCCGCTCACCGACACCCGGACGGTCGACATCGCGCCCTGGCCGCGTGCCCTGCGTGCCACCGTCCGCACCCCCAAGGGGCCCGTCGCCGTCTACGTCGCCCACCTGCTGTCCGTCCGGTTCACCCCCGTGTACGGCTTCGGTACGTCCGGACGCGACGCCGCCGCGCGCGCTCTGGCCGGTGCCCTGCGCGCCGAACCCCTGCCCCGCACCCTGCTCATGGGCGATTTCAACGGCACCACGGACGACCGGGCCCTGTCCGCGGTCACGTCCCAACTACGTTCGGCCCAGACCGAGTCGGGTGCCGGGTTCGGCCTGACCTGGCCCGCGTCCTTCCCCGTGGCCCGGATCGACCACATCCTGGTGCGCGGTATGGAACCGCGGTCGGCCTGGACCCTCCCGGCCACGGGCAGCGATCACCTGCCGGTTGCGGCATCGGTCCGTCTGTAGGCGGGCAGGTCCATCTCCGCCCACACGACCTTGCCGCCGCCCGACACCGGCCGGCAGCCCCATCGGCGGGACAACTGGGCCACCAGGTAGAGGCCACGGCCGTGGTCGTCCAGGGACCGTGCGCGACGCCGCCGCGGGAAGCACCCGTCGGCGTCGGACACCTCGCAGGTGAGGACCTGATGCCGGATCAGGCGCAGCACGACCGGGCCGGCGCCGTGACGCAGCGCGTTGGTGACCAGTTCGCTGACGATGAGCCTCGCCGGGTCCTCGAGCCCGTCCAGACCCCACGCGGTCAGTTGACGGGCCGTCATGTCCCGGGCCTGGCGGGCGGCAGTCCGGTCGCCGGGCAGAGTGAAGGAGGCGACCTGGTCCGGGGCGAGGGAGCGGGTCCGGACCAGGAGCAGGGAGACGTCGTCGGACGCGGCCTGGCCCCGGAGGGTCTCCGTCGCGAGGCCGCAGAGGTCCTCCAGGGATCGGCCCGGCCGGGCGAGGGCGGTGCCCAGGCGGCGCATGCCCTCCTCGATGTCGTGGTCCCGGTTCTCGACCAGGCCGTCGGTGTACAGGGCGATGAGGCTTCCCTCGGGCAGCTCCACCTCCACGGCCTCGAACGGGTCTCCCAGCCCGATGCCCAGCGGGGCCCCGGTGGGCAGGTCGGGGAAGGTGACCCGGCCCTGCGGGTCGACGATGACGGGCGGGGGGTGACCGGCCCCCGCCATGGTGCAGCGGCGGGTGGCGGGGTCGTAGACGGCGTACAGGCAGGTGGCGCCCATGACCGCCGGGGTCGCGTGGTCGTCGCCCTCCGCCAGCCGCTGGAGGGTGTCGTCGAGACGGGTCAGCAGTTCGTCGGGGGGCAGCTCCATGTCGGCGAGGGTGTGGACCGCGGTGCGGAGCCTGCCCATGGTCGCTGCGGCGTGCAGGCCGTGCCCGACGACGTCGCCGACGACGAGGGCGACCCGGGCGCCCGACAGGGGGATCACGTCGAACCAGTCACCGCCGACGCAGTGGTCCACGTCGGCGGGCAGGTAGCGCGATGCCGTCTCGACCGCTGCTCCGCCCTTCAACTGGCGGGGGAGCAGCGTGCGTTGCAGGGTGAGGGCCGCGGTGTGCTCGCGGGCGTACTGGCGTGCGTTGTCCAGCGACAGGGCGGCGCGGCCGACGAGCTCTTCGGCCAGCAGCAGGTCGACGTCCTGGAACGGCGTCTGATTCTCGGTGCGCAGGAACAACGCCGTTCCCAGCAGCGTCCGACGCGCCCGGATGGGCACGATCATGATCGAATGCCCGCCGTTGCCGCGGAGCCGGCGCGCCAGCTCCGGTGCGGTGTCGAGCCAGCTGCCGGGAGCGGTGTCGAGCGTCGGCTCCAGACGGGACCTGCCGGAACGCAGCACGTCGGAAAGGGGCGAGACGAGCGGTACGCCGATCGGTTCACCACGCAGCCACGGGGATTCGGGCACCCCGGGGTGGATCGAGGCGAGCCCGGCACGCCGGAAACCGGGCAGCCGCTTGCCCGCGGTGCCGACACGGACCGGGGGGCCTTCGCCGAACGAGACCGACTGCTCCAGGTCCACGGCGACGTAGTCGGCGAGCAGGGGCACGGCGAGGTCGGCCAGCTCCTGGCCGGCCTGCATCACGTCCAGGGTGCTCCCGAGCCGCGCACCGGCCTCGCCGAGGACGGCGAGGCGCTCGTGAGCCCGCCGGCCCTCGACGACGTCCGCGCTGATGACGCACACTCCCAGTGCCTGGTCGTTCGCGTCCAGGAGGCACTGACAGGACACCGCGAACGGCCGCTCCCGGCCCGGAGCCGTCGGGAGCCAGGTGCGGTACTCGTGGACCCTGGACGTACCGCTCCGCAGCACCTGCCGCATCAGCGCCTCGATGGCCCGCGCCTCGGCGCCGGACCGGATGTCGGGGAACCGGCGCCCGAGGCGCCCGTCACGGGGAAGGCCGTCGTGGCTCTCCATCGTGTCGTTCACGCCGGTGCACCGCAGTTGCCGATCACGGATGATGACGCCGATCGGCGCGCGGGTCAGCAACGATCCCCGCACCGACTCGTTGATGGAGCCGGCGGACGAGGTGCCGGCATTGATCAGGGAGGCGAGCCACTGCGTCTCGCCGTCATGCCCCTGCACCATGGAGATCCGCAGAGTGGTGTCGACCACGCGGCCGTCCCGGTGGCGCACCGCCGTCACGCCCGGCCAGCCGTTCCGGGCGCGGCACTGCTCGACGAAGGCCGACATCGACGGCGCCGACCCGTACGACGGCAGCACGTGGGCGGCTGACCGGCCCACCATGTCGCCCGCGGAGAGTCCGACGAGCTGCCGGGCGGCCTGTGTCCATCCGACCACGGTCCCCCGCTCGTCGAGCAGGGCGATGGCGGTGTCGGATATCTCGGCCGTGTTCAGCTGTTTGCCAAGAGACATGTAGGGGCTGAATGTGGTCGCCAAGTGGCTGCCCTCGGATGGATGGGGGATGGGTACGACAGGGGCGTGGAGCTTTTTTGCCCCGGTTTCAACAGTTGACCGGGCAAGCATCCTTTTTGTGACAGCCCCCTGTGGGCGGCGCCGTGACCTGCGGATTTTCCGTTGGCGACCCCTGGACAGGCGCCGGCCGAGCACCTGACGTACCTCGACCCGGGGCGTGCGGCTGCCCGCTCGGTCAGCTGACTGCTTCTTCCGTGCGGTCGGTGTCCCAGCGGGTGTGGTGGCTGCCGGGGCGGTCCGTGCGGCGGTAGGTGTGGGCGCCGAAGTAGTCGCGCTGGGCCTGGATCAGCGCTGCGGGGAGCCGCGGGGTGCGCAGGGTGTCGTAGTGGGCGAGGGCGGCGGCGAAGGCGGGTGCGGGGACACCGTCGCGGGTGGCGTGGGCCACGACCAGGCGCCAGGGGAGTTGGGCGTCGCCGACTTCCCTGGCGAAGCCGGGGTCGGCGAGGAGGCTGGGCAGAGCGGGGTCGGTGGCGTAGGCGTCGCGGACGCGGTCGAGGAAGGCGGCGCGGATGATGCAGCCGGCGCGCCACACCGCGGCGACGGTGGCGAGGTCGGTGTTCCAGCCGTAGGTGTCGCCGGCGGCCTGGATCTGGTGGAGGCCCTGGGCGTAGGAGATGACCTTGGATGCGTACAGGGCCTGTTCGACCTGGTCGGTGAAGCGGGCGGCGTCGCGTTCGCCGAGGACGGTGGGGGTGGGGCCGGGCAGGGCGGCGCCGGTGGCGCGCAGGGCGGCGTGTCCGGACAGGGAGCGGGCGAAGACGGCCTCGGCGATGCCGGAGACGGGGATGCCGAGGTCGAGGGCGGTCTGCACGGTCCAGCGTCCGGTGCCCTTCTGCTCGGCGGCGTCGGCGATGACGTCGATGAAGGGGAGGCCGGTGTCGGTGTCGTGGTGGGCGAGGACTTCGGCGGTGATCTCGATGAGGTAGGAGTTCAGCCGGCCGGTGTTCCACTGGCGGAAGACCTCGGCGATCCGTGCCGGGTGCCATCCGGTGGTGTGGCGGAGCAGGTGGTAGGCCTCGGCGATGAGTTGCATGTCGGCGTACTCGATGCCGTTGTGGACCATTTTGACGAAGTGGCCGGCGCCGTCGGGGCCGAGGTGGGCGACGGCGGGAGTGCCGTCGGGGGTGGTGGCGGCGATGTCGGTCAGGACGGGGGCCAGGAGCCGGTAGGCCTCTTGGGAGCCGCCGGGCATGATGCTGGGGCCCTGGAGTGCGCCTTCCTCGCCACCGGAGACGCCGGTGCCCAGGAAGTGGATGCCGCGTTCGCGCAGGGTGGCTTCGCGGCGGCGGGTGTCGGCGAAGTGGGCGTTGCCGCCGTCGACGATGACGTCGCCGGGCTCGAGCAGTGGCGCGTATTCGGCGATGACGTCGTCGGTGGGCCGGCCGGCCTGCACCATGACGATCAGGCGGCGGGGGCGTTGCAGCGCGGCGACCATCTCCTTGGCGGAGTCCGCCGCGATGAAGGTGCCCTCGTGACCGAAGCCGTCGATCAGATCCCGGGTGCGGGCGGGGGTGCGGTTGTGGACGGCGACGGTGTAGCCGTGCCGGGCCAGATTACGGGCGAGGTTGCGGCCCATCACGGCGAGGCCGGTGACGCCGATCTGTGCGGTGGGGAACATGGTTCGTCCTTCGGGTTTCTGACGGGCTGTCTGCGGTGCGACTCGCGAAGTCGTCTCTGGGAAGGCGGGCCACCGCCGGCTCGGGCCGGCGGCCGGCGGTGGCCACGACGCGGACCCCTTGGTGCGCGCGCACTCCCGTCCAACGGCGCGGGTACCGAAGCCGGGTCCTGTCGTTTCGGTGACTTCAGGCGGCGGCCTGTCGCGGCGGAAGAAAGGCACCGGCGGTCTCCGGGTCGGGCCACGGTGTGACGGTCTCCCCGGCGACGAGCCAGCCGTAGGCGCCGCCCCGCTTCAGGCGCAGCTCGTAGAGGAAGGGGGCGGCGGTGTCGCTCATGCGACGGTAGAGAAGCGCGGTCGCGTACTCGCCCTGGTCCTCGGTGTGCAGGACCTTGTACTCGGTGGACAGGGGCGCCTCACCCGCCTGCCCCCGGGCGGCGAACTCCGCGAAGACCTCCTTGCGGGGA
Organism: Streptomyces sp. NBC_00510; assembly: GCA_036013505.1. Taxonomy (NCBI): domain Bacteria; kingdom Bacillati; phylum Actinomycetota; class Actinomycetes; order Kitasatosporales; family Streptomycetaceae; genus Streptomyces; species Streptomyces sp. NBC_00510. The sequence goes on from CP107851.1 coordinate 8,692,930, forward strand.
GCCGCCGCGATAGCTCCCTCCCGGGTCGGGAAGAGGATCGCCATGTCGTCCGTGTAGAGCTTCTCCATGGCGTCCATGCGGTAGTTGCTGCCGTCGTGCACGACGCGGGAGATGAATTCCTGCATCTCAGTGGTGATGGCACTCATGGCTTTTCTCCTTCTGCTGGGTGTTGAGGTACGCCGCCGGTCACTCCGGTCAACGGCCGACCGGCGGCGGCATCGCGAGGAGCACCTCGACGACACTTTGTGGATGGCCTGGCAAGGATTCACTCGGACTCTGGCCGACACCTGCATCTGGCCCTGCGTGAACGCCGAAAAATGATCGTTCGACGTATGCCGAACAACCTAACACGGCCGGCTTCGCCCTGAACGTTGCGATCGGCGTGACGGCGCTCTCATTGCAAGTGCACACGGTGTCGCCCATGAGTCAGAACGAAGGTCGTGAGCTATGCCACCTTCACGACATTCCCGGTCGGTGAATGGCCGGTGTACGGTCGCAAGCGAAGTTCGATGACTGGCGAACGTGGTGTACATCCCGCCTGTTGTCGTGCGCGAAGGGGCCCCACCCGCCATTGAGCGGCGGCGTGACACTGTGCCCACACGAAATCAACGCAACATTGGCTACCGCCTCGCAGGGGTGGCCGTTTGCCTGCGCGAAATGGGCCGCCGCACTCCCCTTGGGTCCGCGCCGGGCAGTTCTGCGGCATCGAAAAGACTGACTGGAGTGAGTAACGCATGACGAGTCGAGCGAGCAATCTCAGCCGTCGACGGTTGCTGTACGCCATGGGGGCGCTGGGCGCGGGAACCGCCGCGGCGGCGATGACGTCCGGGGTCGCCGAGGCCGTCACGGGAACGGGTGCCACGACTGCAGGCTTGTTCACGCCGCCTCCAGGCGACGGCGCGGTCGTGCCCATGAGGCTGCACGTGCCGGAGCGCATGCTGGACGATCTGCGGCGGCGCCTGGCCATGACTCGGTGGCCGACCGAAGAGCTCGTGGACGACTGGTCCCAGGGGGCTCCGCTGTGGCGGGTCAAGCGACTCGTGGACCACTGGCAGCGACACTACGACTGGCGCAGGGTGGAGGCGCTGCTCAACGGATTCGGGCAGTACCGCACCGTGATCGACGGCGTGAGCATCCATTTCCTGCATGCCAGGTCACCGCACCGCGACGCCATGCCCATCATGCTCACGCACGGCTGGCCGGGCTCGATCCTGGAATTCCGCAAGGTGATCCGGCGCCTGACCCACCCGACCGAGTTCGGTGGATCCGCGCGTGACGCATTCCACGTCGTCACCCCGTCCCTCCCGGGATTCGGCTTCTCCGATCAGCCGGACGATGTGGGATGGGGTCGCGTGAGGACGGCGAAGGCCTGGGCGAAGATCATGCCTCGCCTTGGCTACGATCACTACCTCTCCCAAGGAGGGGACTGGGGCGCTGCCGTCAATGTCCAGCTGGGTGTCCTGCGTCCCAAGGGGCTGCTGGGCATCCACGTGAATTTCCCTCAGATCGTTCCCCCTGATCTCGACCCCAAGCGCCTCACTCCGGAGGAGCGGGTCGCGATGAATCAGCTGAACACACAACAGCAGAACGAGATCGGCTATCAGCTCCAGATGATGACCAGGCCCCAGACCGTTTCCTACTCTCTGGCGGACTCCCCGGTCGGGCAGGCCGCCTGGATCTACGAGAAATTCGGTGTCTGGACCGACAGTGACAAGAACCCCGAGTCGGTCCTCACCCTGGACGAGATGCTGGACGACATCACTCTGTACTGGCTGACGAATACGGCGGAGTCCGCCGCACGCTTCTAATGGGAGAACTCGGACATCACCATGAACGCAGTCAAGATCGACGTGCCCATGGGTGTGACACTGTTCCCCAAGGAGTTCTACACGCCGCCTCGCGCATGGGCCGAGAAGGCGTTCTCCAACCTCGTCTACTGGAATCGGGCAAGCAGGGGCGGCCACTTCGCGGCGTTCGAGCAGCCGAAGATCTTCGCGGAGGAGGTGCGCAATTTCGGTCGGCTGTTCCGCTGACATCCTGCTGCGCCCACAGGCGGCCCACTGTCGAACGCGGTGGGCCGCTTGCGCTTTTCCGGCACGGGCGCGGGCGCGGCGTCGTGTAGCGATCGGCGGAGCGACCTGCGGCGCGTGTCACGCCTCACCTTTCCCACCAAAGCGTTTCACACGCGTGTACCTTGTTCGTAGTTCGCCGAACATCGAACAAAGGAGAGAGTCCATGACCACCACATCCCACCTGCCCTTCTCCGGTCACGTCGCCATCGTCACCGGCGCGGGGTCCGGCATCGGCCGCGCGACGGCACACGCTTTGGCGCAGGCCGGGGCGAACGTGCTCGGTGTCGGCCGCCGCATGGACGCCCTCGAGGAAACAGCCAAGGCCCACCCGAACATCGAAGCCCTGTCCGTGAACCTCGTCGACGATGGCGCGCCCGCTCAGGTCGTCAACACCGCCGTGGCGCGCTGGGGACGGCTCGACCTGCTGGTGAACAACGCCGGCGCCACGGCCGTCATGCCCCTGGCCGAGGCGGACAAGCAGGTCATCGCCGACCTGTTCGCCCTCAACGTGGTGGCGCCGAGCATGCTCGCGCACGAGGCCCTGCCCCATCTGCGCGAGTCCTCCGGCAGCATCGTCAACGTGTCGAGCACCTACGGACACCGCCCCATGTCCGGGGGATCCCACTATGCGGCCACCAAGGCCGCGATCGAGCAGATGACCCGCAGCTGGGCCCTCGAGCTCGCGGCGGAGGGCATCCGCGTCAACTCAGTCGCTCCCGGCCCCACCCGGACCGACGTCATGGTCGCCGCAGGCCTGACCCCCGAGGCGATCAACGACATGTACGCCTACGAGCGCGACCGCATCCCCACGCACCGCATCGGGGACGTCGAGGACATCGCCCACTGGATCCTGCGCATGGCCGAGCCGGCCGGACGCCAGGCCACCGGGCAGGTCATCACCGTCGACGGTGGCCTGGAACTCATCTGACGTCACGACGCGGGCGCCGGGTGCGGGAGGTACCAGGAACGGTGGGCCACCGATGTGCCGCCGTTAGGGTGTCAGTAAGGCGTCAAGAAGAGGCGCCCGGTGTGCCGGGAAGTCTGGTCGGCGTTGTGAGGGGCCGTGTGCCCGTTGCCGTCGACGCCCCGGAGGTTCGCCCTTATGGCCACCGCCCCCCGTTCCCGCCCCCCGTTCCTCGGCGTACTCCCGTGGCCGGAGCGGCGGGCCGTCGCCCACGCCCTGCGGACGGAGACGGTCGGGGGCCTGGTCCTGCTGGCCGCGGCGGTGGTGGCCCTGGTGTGGGCGAACAGTCCGTTCAGCGGCGCGTACGAGGCGATACGCGACTTCCGCTTCGGCATCCCCGCCCTGGGGCTGGACCTGTCGGTGGGGCACTGGACGGCGGACGGGCTGCTGGCGGTGTTCTTCCTGGTCGCCGGGATCGAGCTGAAACGCGAACTCGTCGTCGGCGAACTGCGCACCCCGGCGACCGCCGCGCTGCCGGTCATCGCGGCCGTGTGCGGCATGGTGGTGCCCGCCGGGCTGTACGCCGTGGTCGCGGCACTCGGGGGCGGCAGTCCGAGGGGCTGGGCGGTGCCGATGGCCACCGACATCGCCTTCGCGCTGGCGGTCCTGGCCGTCGTCTCCACCCACCTCCCCGCGGCGCTGAGAGCCTTCCTCCTCACCCTCGCGGTGGTCGACGACCTGGGCGCGATCCTGGTCATCGCGGTGTTCTTCACCTCCGACCTCAACCTCTGGGCGCTGCTCGGTGCGGCAGCCGGGCTCGCGGTGTTCTACGTGCTGCAGCGGCTGCGGGTCACCGGCTGGTGGTGGTACGTGCCGCTCGGTGTGGCGATCTGGGCGCTGATGTACAACGGCGGCGTGCACGCCACCGTGGCCGGGGTGGCCATGGGCCTGATCCTGCGGACCACCCGCGACGAGGACGAGGTGACCTCGCCCGCCGAGCGCACCGGCTACCTGCTGCACCCCTTGTCCGCCGGTGTCGTCGTCCCCCTGTTCGCCCTGTTCGCGGCCGGGGTCGGCGTCTCCGCGGGTGCCCTGGGGGAGGTGTTCACCAGCCCCGAACCGCTCGGCGTCGTCGTGGGCCTGGTGCTCGGCAAGATCGCCGGGATCTTCGCCGGAACCTACCTCGCCGCCCGTTTCACGCGGGCCCGGTTGAATCCGGACCTCGCCTGGGCCGACGTGTTCGGCCTCGCCACCCTGGGTGGCGTCGGCTTCACCGTCGCCCTGCTGATCGGCGAACTCGCCTTCCCCGCGACCGCGCAAGGCGAGCACGTCAAGGCCGCGGTCCTGGTGGCCTCGGTGATCTCGGCCTGCCTGGCCGCGCTGCTCCTGCACCGCCGCAACCGGCTGTACCGGCGGCTGTGCGCCGAGGAGGACGCCGACGCCGACGGGGACGGCATCCCCGACATCTACCAGCGCGGCGGCGCGAGCCCGGCGACGGCCGAACAGGCGGACTGATCGCCGGTTCGTCCGGGCGGCGTACTCCCGCTGGCATGCGGACGCCGTCCTGACGAGGCTGGCAGAGGGTTCATCCCGTGTGGGCGTGATGCCGGTACCGGTCTCGAAGGAGAACACGATGTCCGCCGATTCCGCGCTGAAGGGCCCCGAACCGGCGATCGTCGCCGCCAACCAGGCCGCACGAAGCCTTCTGCCGTTCGAGGACAGCCGCGACCTGGACGACGCCGGCCGTGGTTTCCTCGGCACCGTCGGCCAGCGGGAGATCACGGACCGCGACGGTCGCGTGGTGTGGTCCCTGGACGCGTACGGCTTCCTCGACGCCGACTGCCCGAACACCGCGCACCCGAGCCTGTGGCGGCAGAGCGCTCTCGTCGCCCGGCACGGGCTGTTCGAGGTGGCCGAGGGCATCTACCAGGTACGTGGCTTCGACCTGTCCAACATGACGGTCGTCGAGGGCGAGCGGGGCATCCTGGTCATCGACCCCCTCCTCTCCGTCGAGACCGCCGCAGCCGCCCTGGCCCTGTACCGGCACCACCGCGGCGACCGCCCCGTCAGCGGCGTGCTCTACACCCACAGCCACGTCGACCACTTCGGCGGCGTCAAGGGCGTCGTGACCGCCGAAGAGGCCGGAGCCGGACTGCCCGTCATCGCCCCCCAGGGTTTCCTTGCCCATGCCGTCAGCGAGAACGTGTACGCGGGCACGGCGATGGCACGCCGCGCCGCCTACATGTACGGCGCCGCACTGCCCAAGGGGACGCAGGGCCAGATCGGGGCAGGTCTGGGGCAGACGACCTCCACGGGCACGGTCAGCCTCATCGCGCCCAGCGTCGAGATCATGCGCACCGGCCAGACGCACACCGTCGACGGCATCCGCATGGTCTTCCAGCTCACCCCCGAGACCGAGGCGCCGGCCGAGCTGAACATCCACTTCCCCGGCCGCGCGGCGCTCTGCATGGCCGAGAACGCCACCCACAACCTCCACAACCTGCTCACCCTGCGCGGAGCCGAGGTCCGGGACCCACGCGTCTGGGCGCAGTACCTCACCCAGACCATCCAGCTCTTCGGCGCCTCCTCCGACGTCGCGTTCGCCTCGCACCACTGGCCGACCTGGGGCCGCGAACGGGTGCTGACCTTCCTGTCCGACCAACGCGACCTGTACGCGTACCTGCACGACCAGACCCTGCGCCTGATCAACCAGGGACTCACGGCCCTGGAGATCGCCGAACGGATGCACCTGCCGCCGGCCCTGGAACACGTCTGGCACACCCACGGCTACTACGGCTCCGTCAGCCACAACGTCAAGGCGATCTACCAGCGGTACCTGGGCTGGTTCGACGGCAACCCCGCCCACCTGTGGGAACACCCGCCCACCGAAGCCGCCACCCGCTACGTGGACTTCATGGGAGGCGCCGACGAGGTCCTGCGGCGCGCCCGCCGGTCCTACGCGGACGGCGACTTCCGCTGGGTGGCCCAGGTCGTCAACCACGTGCTGTTCGCCGACCCCGGCAACACCGAGGCACGAGAGCTGCAGGCGGACGCCCTCACCCAGCTCGGCTACGGCAGCGAGAACGGCACATGGCGCAACTTCTTCCTCACCGGCGCCCTCGAACTGCGCCACGGCACGGTCGGCACGCCCACCGTCACCGCGTCGCCCGACGTGATCTCCGCGCTCTCCCTCGACCAGCTCTTCGACTCCCTCGCCATCCGCGTCGACGGCCCCGCCGGCTGGGACGCGGACATCACCATCCGCTGGAACGTCCACGGTTCGGAGCCCATCACCTGGCGCTTGCACAACGGCGTGCTCACCCACGTGCCCGGCGAGGGCCCCGCCGCCACCGAACCCGACCTGGCGATCACCCTCCCCGAAGCCGATCTGCGGGCCGTCCTCCTCGGAACCCTGCCGGCAGCCGACCTGGCGGCCCGAGCGGGCATCCAGGTGTCGGGCGACCCCGGCAGGCTCGCCGAACTCCTCGCGCACCTCGGCGAACCCGACCCGGACTTCGCGATCGTCACTCCGTAGACGCCCCCGGCTGCACGGGACCGGCCGGGTCCTACCCGCGGGTACGCGCGGCGGCCTCGGGCCTCCGGCCGGGCCGGGGCGGGCACCGCGGGGGTTCCAGGCGGGTGCCGGTTAGGCTGAGGCGTGTCCCTCATCGGCCGTGACCAGGAGCTTTCCGCGATCGGGGCCCTCCTCGACCGGCTGCGTGCCGGCGTCGGCGAACGCCTGGTCGTCACCGGGCCGGCGGGGGCGGGCAAGACCGCGCTGCTGGCCGCCGCGGCGGAGCTGGCGGCCGAGCGCGGCATCCGGGTCGAGCACATCGGGCACCGCGCGCTCTCGGCGCCTGCCGTTCCGCCGCACCCACCGGGGCCACCGGGGGAGCCCGTTCTGCTGCTCGCAGACGAGGGCACGGCCGAGGACCTGCCCGGATCCGGCGCGCCCCCGGGACCGCGGGCACTGCTGGCCGCCGCCCGGGGGTACACCGGGGACGGGACCGAGATGAGGCTGGGCGGACTGTCGGGCGCGCGGTTCGCCGCCCTCGTGCCCGGGCTGCAGCCCGACGCCGTCCACGCCCTGTGGCTGGTCTCCGGCGGGCTGCCCGGTCCCGCGCTCTCCCTGGCCGAACGGCTGAAGGGCCTGCCCGGGGACGCCGACCCGGCCGTGCACCTCGCGCTGGTCGCCCCGTCGCGGGCCCAGTTCCTCGAACTCGACCTCGGACTCGTCCGGTTGCTGGAGGCGGCCGCCGAGCGACCGGTCGCCCCTGCGGTCCGCGCCCGGGTGCTGGCCCGGCTCGCACGCGAGCTGCTGGCCGACACCACAGCCCTGGCGCGCCGCCGCGACCTGGCGGACACGGCGCTCGGCCTGGCCCGCGCATCCGGCGACCCGGGCACGGTCGCCGAGGTCCTCGACAGCCGGCTGCACGCGCTGTGGGACCCGGCCGCCACCACCGAACGCCTGGCCACCGCCGGGGAGATCGTCGCGCAGGCCCGCCGGGCGGGAGACGCGGCGACCGAGTGCCGCGGGCTGTTCTGGCGCTTCATGGCGTACACCGAGACCGGGGACCTGACGGCCGCCGAGGGCGCGCTCGCCGTGTACGTCGGCGCCGCGGAACAGGCCGGCCACACCGACGCCCACGTGGTGGCGCTCGCCCGGCGGGCGATGCTCGCCACGGTCCGGGGCCGGTTCGAGGAGGCCGGGGAACTCGCGGACCGGATCCTCGTCGCGGGGCACAAGGCGGGGGTGAGCGACACCGAGCGGCTGGCCGGTTCGGTGCGCCACCAGCTGGCCGTCGTGCGGGGCGGCACCGAGACCCCGGTCGAGCCCTGGCAGCGGATGGCGCGCCGACTGCCCGGGCACTTCTTCGAGGCCACGGCGGCCCGGGCGATGCTGGAGTCGGGACGCGAGGTCGAGGCCGGTCTGGAACTGGAACGGCTGCTGCCCTCGGTGCTCGCGGGCACCGGCCCGCGGTGGATCGGCGCGCTGGCCGACCTCGCGGTCGTCGCCTCGCGGACCGGTACCCCGGCGGCGGCCGCCGGACTGTACGACGCGCTGCTGCCCTATCAGGGACGGCTGGTGGTGTGGGGCGGCGCCAACACCGTCACCGGACCCGTCGACGACTACCTGGGCCGCGTGGCGGCGCGCCTGGACCGGCCGGACGCCGCCCTCGGCCACCTGAACGCGGCAGCCGAGCTGTCCCGCGGTACCGGCGCCCTCCCCTGGCTCGCGCGCACCCTGGCGGCACGCGCGGAGGTCCGCACCCGGCGGGACGGCCCAGGGGACCGGGAAAGGGCGGCGGAGGACGTGGCGCAGGCCCGGTCGATCGCGGAGCGGCTCGGCATGGACGGTCTCCTGTCCACCCTTCCCGCGGCCGGTCCGCCGGACGGCCGGTGGCGCTGGGTGCTCGACGGGCGCGACTGGCGGCTGGAGGCCGGCGGCGAGACGGCCCGGGTGCCCGACGGGCGCGGACCCCGTCACCTGCGCACGCTGCTGGCGGCGCCCGGCCAGGAGATCCCCGCGCTCGATCTGGTGGCCGGCGGCCCCGGGCTCGCGGCCCCGGCGGCCGACCCCCTGCTGGACGACACGGCACGCGCCTCCTACCGCCGACGGCTCGCCGTGCTCGACGACCGGCTCGACGCCGCCGACCGGGCCGGTGACGTGGACGCTGCAGCGGCCGTGCAGGCCGAGCGCGCAGCGCTCCTCGCGGAACTCCGGCGCGCGACCGGCCTCGGCGGCCGCCCCCGCGCCCACGGCGACGCGGCGGAACGGGCCCGGGTCGGTGCCACGCGGGCGCTGTGGGGGACCGTCCGGCGCATCGAGGCCGCCGCGCCGCTCGCCGGCGCCCACCTGCGGGCGTCCCTGCGCACGGGCCGCCTCATGCGGTATCAGCCGGCCCCCGGCGGCCCCGGACGCTGGGAGGTGTGACGCCGGTCACGAACGGATCGTTCCCCGCGGGGTTACGCCTCCTGTTGTGCACGGCACGCACCACAGGAAGGACACACCACATGAGCACGGGCGAAGCCCCCTTGACGTACGCGGGTCTGTGGGCGGAGCGCCGCGGCGAGCCGGACGGCCGACCGCCGCTCGTCCTGCTGCACGGCCTGAGCTACGACCGTCACCGGTGGGGCCCGCTCCTGCGGGAGCTGGAGACCGCCGACCCGGGGCGGAGCGTCCTCGCCGTGGACCTGCCGGGACACGGGCAGTCGCCGCCGCTGGACCGCCACGGGCTGGACGACGTCGCCGCCGTGGTGCACCAGGCGGTCACCGAGGCGGGCCTGACCCGGCCGGTCGTGGTGGGGCACTCCATCGGTGGCGCCATCGCGACCGCCTACGCCGCGACCCACCCGGTGCGGGGCGTGGTCAACATCGACCAGCCGCTGCGCGTGGGCGGCTTCGCCGACCTGCTGCAGCGCAACGCGGACGTGCTGCGCGGCCCGCACCACGCCACGATCTGGAACGGCCTGCTCGGCCGCATGGGCATCGACGGCCTGCCGCCGGAGGCCCGCGCCCTCGCCCGGCCCGACGCGACGCCCGCACGTGACCTACTGCTGGCCTACTGGGACGAGTTGCTGACCACCCCGCCCGCGCTGCTGGAGGAGCGGAACGCCGCCCGCCTGAAGCGCATCGCGTCCCAGGACACGCCGTACCACTACATCACCGGCGCCGAACCCGACCCGGACTACCTCATCTGGCTCCGCAAGGCCCTGCCCGGCGTCACGGTCACCGTCCTCCCCGGCAGCGGCCACTTCCCGCACCTCGCCCACCCTGCGGAGGTCGCCCGGCTCCTGACGTGAGGGTGGAGCGCGGAGCTCATCGAAGGCGCAGGTCAGCTGGACACCCGGCGCCGCGCGCAGGCCATACCTGGCGGACCTCCTCGCGGCGCATCATGCTTTAAGTAACACATGGCCCCTAACCGTGTCGGATACCGACAGGGAGGCGATGGTCCGATGGCGAAGCTGCTCTTCGTTCTGACCGGGGCGACGTACTGGACGCTCAAGGACGGCACCAGGCACGCGACGGGTTACTGGGCCGAGGAGTTCGCGGCCCCGTACAAGGCGCTCAGCGAGGCCGGCCACGAGATCACGGTCGCCACGCCCAACGCGGTGATCCCGACCGTGGACATGATGAGCCTGCGTCCCGACATGGCCGGCAGCGCGCAGATCGCCCTCGACCTGGAGGAGATCATCCGCTCCGCGGAGGTGATGCGGCGGCCCATCCACCTGGCGAACGCCCGCGTGGAGGACTACGACGCCGTCTACTTCCCGGGCGGCCACGGGCCCATGGAGGACCTGTGCGTCGACCCCGACGCCGGCCGGCTGCTGACCGCGGCGCTCGCCTCCGGCAAGCCCCTCGCGGTCGTCTGCCACGCCCCCGCGGCGATGCTGGCGACCAGGATCCACGGCCAGTCCCCGTTCGCGGGCTACCGGGTCACGGCGTTCACCAATGAGGAGGAGGACGCGGTCGGCCTCGCCAAGCGCGCGCGGTGGCTGGTGGAATCCGAACTCATCGACATGGGCGTCGACTTCACCAAGGGCGAGATGTGGAAGCCCTACACGGTGGTGGACCGGAACCTGTTCACCGGCCAGAACCCCGCCTCCGCGGCCGCCCTGGCGGAACGCCTGCTCAAGGTCCTCTAGCGGAGTTCGGTCCCTTCGGGTGCGACGGAGCCCAACGGGGCCCGGGCCGGCGGTCGTTGCCGGTCCGGGCCCCGTGGTCCGGGAGCGCCGGCCGGTGCGTCAGTGCATGACGGCAGGGGCGATGGCCTCGTCCTCGACGCCGGAGGCGACCGTCGTGGATCCGGGGCGTCCCACGTTGATGGAGACGAGGGCGATGAGCGCGGCGAGGGCCTCGATACCGACCGCCCACCAGGTCGCGTGTGCGTACCCGTGCACCAGACCCTGCGCGTAGAGGAACTTCTGGTTGCCGGCACCCGCGGCGTGTCCCACGAGGTAGGTGGTGGTCGCCGACGCGGCGACGGTGTTCAGCAGCGCGGTGCCGATCGCCCCGCCCACCTGCTGTGAGGTGTTGACCATTGCCGAGGCCACTCCCGCGTCCTGAGCCTCGACGCCGTACGTGGCCAGCGACAACGCGGGCATGAAGGCGGCGCCCATGCCGATGCCCGCCAGTGCCAGGCCAGGGCCGGCCAGGGACCAGTAGGAGGAGTCGACGTCCAGCTGCGTCAGGAGCAGCAGGCCGATGCCTGCGACAGCGAAACCGGGAGCCATGATCATACGGGCCGGCAGCCGCGTGGCCAGTCGGGCCCCGAGCTGTGTGGAGCCGACGACGAAGCCGAGGACCATGGGCAGGAAGGCGAAGCCGGTCCTGATCGCGGAGTACCCCTGCACGACCTGCAGGTAGTACGTCATGAAGAGGAACACGCCGAACATGCCGATGATTGCCAGTCCCAGCGACAGGTAGATGCCGCCGCGGGTGCGGTGGGCGATCACGCGCAGCGGCAGCAGCGGCGCCTTCACCTTCGACTCGACGAGCGTGAAGGCGACGAGCAGGACGCCGGAACCAGCGAACAGACCGATCGTCGACCCGTCGGACCAGCCATTGGTCTCGGCGCGGGTGAAGCCGTACACCAGCGCGACCAGGCCCAGGGTGGAGAGCACGACACCGGGGATGTCGAGCGGCGAGCGGTTGCGGCCGCCCTGCGGCTCGCGCACCACGAAGTAGGCGCCCAGCGCCGCGACGACCGCGAAGGGGATGTTGACGAAGAACGTCCAGCGCCAGTTGAGGTACTCCGTCAAAACGCCGCCGAGCAGTAGACCGACGGCCCCGCCGCCGCCCGCGATCGCGCCGTAGATGCCGAAGGCCCTCGCGCGTTCCTTGGCGTCGGTGAAGAGCACGGCGAGCAGGGACAGGGCCGCCGGCGCGAGCAGCGCGCCGAAGGCACCCTGCGCCGCACGGGCGCCGAGCAGCAGCTCCTGGTGGTTGGCGGCACCGCCCACCGCGGACGCCAGAGCGAAGCCGGACAGTCCGAGGACGAAGGTCCGCCTGCGGCCCCACAGGTCGGCGACCCGGCCGCCGAACAGAAGCAGGCCGCCGAACGCCAACGCGTAGGCCGTGATGACCCACTGCTTGTTGACTTCGGAGATCCCGAGGGCCTGCTGGGCGCTCGGCAGGGCGATGTTCACGATGGTCGCGTCCAGCACCACCATCAACTGGGCGAGGGAGATGAAGACCAGGGCCTTCCAGCGCCCGGGGTCGGAGGTGACGTGATCGGCTGTATGAGACATAGGGGTATCCACCTAGGCGTGCGAGACGCACGGAAGAAGAACGTGTAGTGGGGGATGTCGTGGGTGTGTGGGGGTGAGTCAGAGGCGCCGGGCCGCGGCGGCGTCGCCCGCGTTGGTGATGTCGCGGTGACTCGTCAAGGGCGCCCGAGCACGTCCCCGGGTGGGCAAGCGGAGTCCGTTGACGAGCAGTTGCAGGCGGCGGTGGACGTCCGTGTCGTGGTGGTCGGTGCCGGGGAGGGGGCGTGCCACCAGGGACATGGTGACCAGCACGTCATGGAACGTGACGTCGGCCAGGAGCCGGCCGTCTTCCCGGGCGGTGTCCATCAGCTGGGCGGCTGCGGTCTCCACGCGGGCGTACTGCGCCGCCGGCTCCGACGGAAATTGCTCGCCCTTACCGAGCAGCAGTCCGCACAGCGCTCCGAGCCGCTGGTCCACCGCGTCGTGCAGGAAATGTTCGAGCGCGGCGAAGGCGTCGGTGGTATCTGCTGCGGCCCGCTCCACCTGGTCTGCCATACGGCTCACCACGGACAGCAGTACGGCGTTCAGTAGCGACCGCCGCGCGGGGAAGTGCCGGTAGAGCGTGGCGTTTCCGACCCCGGCGCGTCTGGCGATCTCGTCGAGTGGGGCGGTGGGCCCGCGCTCGGCGAAGACCTCGCGGGCCGTCGCGACGATCCGTTCTCGGTTGCGTACGGCGTCCGCACGGGGCCGGGGCCTCTCGTGCAGGGCCGGCCCGCCGGCGGTCGTGACGGTCTGCGGCTCGGCCATGGGACACCTCATGCTGCTGCGTGGAGCGACGCGTGGTCGTATGTGGGGCCGCTGCCCGGCTCGGCGCCGGGCCCGGACGGGTCGTACAGCGACGCCTTCGCTTCTGTGGGCTGCATGGGTTCTCCAGAGTCGGGTCGTGCACACCGGTCCGGCCAGTTGCGCCGGACGAGAAAAAACGGAGCCATGCTCCGGCGTGTGTGCCCCAATATACGGAGCGCCGCTCCGGCGGTCAAAAGGGCCGCGAACGGCGGCTTCGCCAGACCTCTGGAACTGTCGCGTTTGGTTGCGGCGTCAAGCAATGACTTGTTGAACCGTCAATCTGTTTGGTGAACGTCGGGCGTGATCGAGCGGAGAAGGGTCCAGCGTCAGGTCCAGGGAGGCATGGCGGCCCGCCGGTCACTCCGGCGGGTCGCTCGCGTGTGGTGCGGGATTCGGGGGAGTTGACGCGCGTGTCTGCCCGCATATGATTGCCGTGTCAAGCACATGGGTGTCTCTTCGTGAGGACCGTGCGCTGCTGCCCCCACGGATCCGGACCGGTCGAGCGTTTCGTCGCGCGAATCCGTCTCGACGTCGGCGTGGGGCACCGTCCCGGCGACAACGCCGTGGTCCGTCCTGTTCAGGATCCCGTTCACAGCACCGGACCGGGAGCCGGACGCGCGGGGCCGGACGGGGACCCGGAGAACACTCAGCGAGGAGACGGGAGCAGACCATGCCCAGGGCGGTGCAGTACGGAGTGTACGGCGGGACGGAGGTCCTGCAGGTGGTGGAGGTGGACATACCCGAACCAGCCGAGGGGCAGGTGCTGGTCAGGGTGAAGGCGGCCGGTATCAACCCCGGCGAGGCCAAGACGCGGGCGGGGAGGTTGATGCCCCGTACGTTTCCCGCGGGCCAGGGCATCGACCTGGCCGGAGTCGTGGTGCGGACCGGACCCGGTGTGAAGGGGTTCGCCGACGGGGACGACGTCGTGGGCTTCACCTGGCAGCACGCCAGTCAGGCCGACTACGTGGTCGTCGAGGCCGCCAACCTGATCGCCAAACCGGCGGGGCTGCCGTGGGAGGTCGCGGGTTCGCTGTTCGTCGTCGGCACGTCGGCCTATGCGGCCGTGCGCGCGGTCGCCCCGCGGCAAGGCGAGACGGTGGTGGTCTCGGGCGCCGCCGGGGGTGTAGGCATGCTGGCGGTCCAACTGGCCCGGCGGGCCGGGGCCGACGTGATCGGCATCGCCGGACCGGCGAACCACCGGTGGCTCTCCGAGCGCGGCGTCACACCCGTCGCCTACGGAGAAGGAGTCGCGGACCGGCTGCGCGAAGTAACCGACCGTGTCGACGCGTTCATCGACACCTACGGTGATGGCTACCTCGACCTCGCAGTCGCCCTGGGCGTGGCGCCCAGCCGTATCAACACGCTCGTCGACTACTCCGGAGCCGCGCGACTCGGCGCGAAGACGGAGGCGAGCAGGGTCGCCGCGACCGCCGACGTTCTCGCAGAGCTTGCGGAACTGGCCGCCTCGGGCGAACTGGACGTGCCGATCGCCGCGACCTATCCGCTGGACCGAGTACGCGCGGCGTACGACGAACTTGCCGGCCCCCACCCCCGGGGCAAGATCGTGCTCCTCACCTGACCGGTCGCCGAAAGGCCGGCGTAGCGAGAAATGTGCGGCCTCACCCACGGAATCGTGGATGAGGCCGCACGCGTTCGCTCAGAGAGCGAGGGCTCCGCCGTCGACGGGGAGGGTGGCGCCGTGGATGCAGTCTCCCCTCCCGGTCGACGCGGGTGATGCGATCGCCGGTGACGTACACCGAGGCCGGGCCCGGCTGTGTGAATGCGTCGAACATCGAGCCGCCGTGTACCGCAAGGGTTTCCAACGAGCGTTCCCTTCGGTGTGGAACCATTCGTTCTCTGGGAAGCCTGATCGCCCGGCACGCCCCGGTGTCTTAGCCGGCTCCCGAGAGGCCGGGATGCATCCGGCAGGTGCGCGACGCAGGGGGCAACCCAGGGATGGCGTCGGCGCGTCGCGGTGTGGGCGATCAGGGGGTCAGGACCCATCTGCCGCGCTGTCCGCCGCTGCGCAGCGACTGGTAGGCGCGCGCCGCCTGATGCAGCGGCACGTTGCCGGCCCTGCGTGCCTCCAGCACTCCTTGCGCCGTCAACTCGAGGATGGTGCGCAACTGTCCGCCGTCGGGCGTGACCACGCCTGTGGTGATCGTGATGCCGCGTTCCACCTCAGGCTCGGCGCCGGGATAGACCCCCACGTACGTTCCGTGGTCGCGAACAGCGCGCAGAGCGGCCCCGTTGAGGAGGGCGGCGTCCAGGACCGCATCAAAGCCACGTGCGTCCGCCGGACTTGTGATCATGTCCACCGCTCCGGCGCGGCTCAGGAAGTCCGCGTCGAATGCTCGTGCCAGACCGGTGACGGCCCAGCCGGTGTGCGCCGCCAGGCCGACCGCGTACCCGCCTACGCCTCCGGCTGCCCCGGTGACCAGGAGCCGTCGGCCTTCGGCGGGGCCAAGGGGCGCCAGAAGCTGGGCGGCCGTCAGGGAGTTGAGCGGCACTGTTGCGGCGTCGACCAGTTCGACGCCGGGGGGGATCGGTGCGGCGTGCGCGGCGGGGACGACCACGTACTCGGCAGCCGCACCGGCGACGGTGTTCGGCGCGTGCGGGAAGTGCAGTGCCGCGACCGGTGTGCCGGGCAGGAAGCCGCGGACAGCGGGGCCCACCATGTCGACGACACCGGCCACGTCCATGCCCAGCCCCGGGAGGCGTCCCGGAACCGCTCCCACTGTCCCCCTGGCCCAGATGTCGAGGACGTGCAGGTCGACTGGGTTGACCGCCGCCCCCGCCATTTTGATGCGGATCTGGCCGTGGGCAGGTCGCGGGTCGCGCAGGAGCTCGAGGGTGAAGCCGTTCGCCTCTCCTGGGCGGGTCATGATGAGCGCACGCATGCTGCGTCCTTCTGTTTGGTGTCGGATGGTGTGGAATCGGCGGCCCCGCGCTGCGGACAAAGGGAAGATGCCGCCGGGGTCGTTCTGCTGCTCAGGTGCGGAGCAGCAGAACGACCACGGCGATGAGCAGGCCGAAGGCGACGGACAGGCCGCCGAATCCGATCCGGTGGTCCCGCACTCCAGGCACATGGCGATCGGCCACCAGTCGGCCCGGCCCCGTCAAGGCGAGTGCTGTCGCACCCGCCGCCGGCACCAGCTCGCATTCCGTACCGTTCGGGATTAGGAAGAGGCCGTGCCACTTCACCGATATGGCGTTGGCCATCCTGCCCACGAGTGCCGCGACGGCGATGGGGGTGAGGAAACCCACGGCGAGGCCCAGGCCGCCGAGCAGTTCGCTCAGCCCGGCGACGACTGCGAACGTCTTGCCCGATGGGTATCCGAAGTGAAGAGCTGCCCCGTGGGCGGACATGGCTCGCGTAGCGAGGAGGCGGCGGAGGCTGGGTTCCCCGGCGGGTTGCTGGGTGTAGGGGACATGGACGACCGCATTTCTTGGAGGTGGGTTTCAATCGGTCGCGCGCGGTATCGGGGCTGCGCAACAGCGAGACAAGGAAGGGCGTCAGACCGGTGTCGTCATCAGGCGGCCAGGCCGCCCAGTGCCTTGAGGACCCAAGGCGGGCCGTCTACGGGCCAGTCGGGATTCGCGCAGAGCGGCTGCTTCGGGGCGGCGCCCTCGGCGTGCTCCTGGCGGGCGGGAACTGCCTGCCGGGGCTGTGGGGTCGAGGTGGACGTCTGCGGGGCGTCATGCGGTATCACGAGTCCCGCCTTTCCGAGCGGTAGGGAGTTGAAGCTTCAAGTTATGCCCCGTGGAAACGCCGAGAAGATTCCCGGAGGAACGGCGGCCTTGGCGCACCGCCGGGGGAGTGCGACGCGCGTGGTTCAGAGGGCGTGGCGTCGGTGCTGGTCGAGGAGCGCCCTGATCTTGGCCGCGCCTTCTCCTGCCAGCCAGGTATTGAAGTCCAAGAGGGCGGGGTACTGCTCGCGGAGTGCCGCGATGTCCGCGTGCCAGCCGGCGAACGAGTTGTTCTGGCCGACGTCCGTTCGTCCACTCGGCTCCGTCGAGCCGTGCAGTGGGGGCAGTGAACGGCCGATGGCCCGGCTCGTCGCGGTGAGCAACTCCTCCGCGGTCAACTCGTCACCGGCGATCTCGATCGCCTTGCCCACGTAGTGCTCGGGATAGCCGAAGGCGAGTGCTCCGAAGGCGCCGATGTCCCGCACCGCGATGAGCTGCACGGTGCCATGGGCCGCGATGTTACGGATCATCGCCTGCTCGCCGGTCAGTCCGTACAGCGGGTCGGCGTGGACCTCCATGAACATGACGGGCCGCAGCACCGTGGAGGGGATGTCCAGGGAGCGGATGTGCTGCTCGATCCGCCATTTGACCTCCCAGTGCGGGATGCCTTTGTTGCGCTCGGCGCCTGCCACGGACGAGTAGACGAGGTGCTCCACGTTGGCGTGTGCGGCAGCCTCCGCGAGGTTGAGTGCACGCTGCAGTTCGTTGTCGGCGTAGTCGGGCGCGATGAATGAGGGCTGGACGCTGTACACGCCGTAGACCCCCAGGGTCGCCGCTTCCAGGGATGCGGGATCGTCCAGGTCGCCCTGGATGAGGTGGGCGCCGAGTCGCGCCAGTTCCCTGGCCGCGGGTGTGGCGGGGTCGCGGACGAGCGCTCTCACGTGCCAGCCGTCGGCGAGGAGGTGCCGTGCGGTGGCGCCGCCCTGCCGCCCGGTGGCCCCTGTGACCAGCACGGTCGCGGTTTGCGAGGTCATCGTCCTCCCTCAGGGATGGTTCGCCAAGGAGCAGTGCTCCGGTACGATGTGAACGGCTCGAACATATGGAGCAGCGCTCCGGTAGTCAAATCGGAGAGCGCTGCGTCGCTTCCAGTGAGGTGTTGATCTTGCCGCAGGCAAACCGCGCGGACGCGCTCCGCAATCGTGACCTGCTCCTGGCGGTCGCCAAGGAAGCCGTCGCCGAGAACGGGACGGACACCTCGCTGCGCGAGATCGCCCGGCGCGCCGGCGTGGGCATCGGCACGCTCTACCGGCACTTCCCCAACCGCGAGGCCCTGCTCGAGGCGCTGCTCGAGTCCAGCTTCGTGACGCTGCAGGCGCGGGCGGAAGAGCTGCTCACCTCCGGGAATCCCGGCGAGGCGTTCCTGGCGTGGCTGCGGGAGATGACCGCGGGCGCTGCCACTTACCAGGGGTTGCCGGAATCCATCCGGGACGCCCTGGCCGACGACGAATCCAGCCTGCATGCGACCTGCGCCGAGATGAAGACCGCTGGGGGGCTGCTCCTGGAGCGAGCGCAGAAGGACGGCAGTGTGCGGTTGGATGTATCCCTCACCGAAGTGATCGACCTCGCCCTGGGGCTCGCCTGGGCGGCGGAGAAGGCGTCGGAGGCCTCGGATCTCGCTGCCCGCCTGCTTTCCACCGCCGCGTACGGGCCTGCCGGGCGCAGTCGCTGAAACCCCGACATGCCATGGCCCGCATTGCGATAGCCGCGTAAATTACATGCACTAGGCAAATATGTACACCTCGCGTACTGAAGGCGACCGGTCGTCTTGAATCCCGTTCCGACCTGACGACGCAGCTCTCCGCGAGCCGGGTCGCCAGGGAGCAGGGCGGCCGGCGGACACTCCTTCGTCGCGCTGCCGCCATCCCGTGGCCGCCGCCCCGTCACCGAGGGCGGCAGGCTCTCCCCGTAGATTCGACATGCGAGTCCGCCGCGAGCGGACGGACATCAACACCCTTTGAGTGAGTCTCCTCGACGCGACGAGGAGGCTTGCGGCATGGAAAGGCTTCACCTGTGGCTGAGCTGTTCTACGACGACGATGCCGACCTGTCCATCATCCAGGGCCGCAAGGTCGCGGTCATCGGCTACGGGAGCCAGGGGCACGCGCACGCGCTGTCGCTGCGCGACTCGGGTGTGGACGTGCGGGTCGGCCTGCACGAGGGCTCCAAGTCCAAGGCGAAGGCCGAGGAGCAGGGCCTGCGCGTGGTGACCCCCGCGGAGGCCGCGGCCGAGGCCGACGTCATCATGATCCTGGTCCCGGACCCGATCCAGGCGCGGGTGTACGAGGAGTCCGTCAAGGACAACCTGAAGGACGGCGACGCGCTGTTCTTCGGTCACGGCCTGAACATCCGTTACGGCTTCATCAAGCCCCCGGCCGGTGTCGACGTGTGCATGGTCGCGCCCAAGGGCCCGGGTCACCTGGTGCGCCGTCAGTACGAGGAGGGCCGCGGCGTGCCGTGCATCGCGGCCGTGGAGCAGGACGCGACCGGGAACGGCTTCGCGCTGGCGCTGTCCTACGCCAAGGCGATCGGCGGCACCCGTGCGGGTGTCATCAAGACGACGTTCACCGAGGAGACCGAGACCGACCTGTTCGGTGAGCAGGCGGTGCTGTGCGGTGGTACGGCGGCGCTGGTCAAGGCCGGTTTCGAGACGCTGACCGAGGCGGGTTACCAGCCGGAGATCGCGTACTTCGAGTGCCTGCACGAGCTGAAGCTCATCGTGGACCTGATGTACGAGGGCGGCCTGGAGAAGATGCGCTGGTCGATCTCCGAGACCGCCGAGTGGGGTGACTACGTCACCGGTCCGCGCATCATCACCGACGCCACCAAGGCGGAGATGAAGAAGATCCTCGGTGAGATCCAGGACGGCTCCTTCGCCAACAACTGGATCGCCGAGTACAACGCCGGCCTGCCCCGGTACAACGAGTACAAGAAGGCCGACGAGAACCACCTGCTGGAGACCACCGGCAAGAAGCTCCGCAAGCTCATGAGCTGGGTCGAGAACGGTGACTGACCCGTCCCCGCGGATCCCCGCGCTGTCCGACCGGCGCGGGGATCCGCGCTTCGCCATGCTCCTCCTCGACAGCTACCGACGCCTGGTGGGCGTCCACCTGTGCCCGCCGGTGTGGGCATCGGACGCCGAGGCGGCCCAATGGCTGTACGAGGAGGCGCCCTTCGGGCTGCTGGCGCATGACGTGTCGGCCGACCCGCTGTTCGTCTACGCCAACCGCACCGCGCAGCGGTCCTTCGGCTACACCTGGGAGGAGTTCATCGGCCTCCCGTCGCGCCGGTCGGCCGCGCCGGACGCACAGCAGGACCGGGACGCGCTGCTCGCATCGGTGGACGAACGCGGCTACGCCGACGGATACCAGGGTCTGCGGCAGCACAAGGACGGCCGGATATTCCGGATCGAGGACGTCTGCATGTGGAACCTCGAGGACTCCGACGGAACACACCACGGTCAGGCCGCCGTGTTCCGTCCGCCGGCCGGGCCTGGACCATCCGCGGACTAGCTCACGTGTGACGGCCGGCAACTGTGCCCATCGGGACGTCCCGATGGGCACAGTCCGCTGCGCTTACGTACGTGCACGGAGTGGCGAGGTTGTCGCCCTCCCGGACGTCAGGACTGGCTGTACCGCAGGTGCCGCCGCTCGGCCAGCTCGTCCGCGCCGACCACGGTCAGTACGGGCGTGCCGGGAGGCGCGAACATGGTCACCACCAGCTGGGACTGTGCGTCCTGGAGGTTGTTGGCGCCTTGGTAGTGGATGACGTCGCCGCCGGGCTCGAACAGGGCGTCGCCGGCCTTGAGCACCCGGGGCGGCTGGCCTTCGAGCTCGAAGAGGATCTCGCCCTGGGTGACGTAGCCGAAGAGCGGCCCGGGGTGCCGGTGCGGCGGGGCGCCGGCGTCGCCGGGCTGCAGGGTGACCCGGATGGTCCTGGCCTCGGAGCCCTGCGGGATCCGGGGCTGCGCATCCGGCAGGGTCGCGATCACCTCGACGCCCGGGGGCAGGTGTGCGTGGTCTGCGCTCATGTGTTCCTCCAGCAACGTGGACTGTCCGCAGTGAGGACAAGACGGCGTCCCCGGCTGTGACAGGGGCCCGGCTTCGATCGGCGGTGACGTCGCGGCGGAGGGAGGTGTGCGCTGTCTGCCGCAAGGCGTCTCGCAGACCGGCGGAAGCTGCCTCCAGGTCATCGTTCTTCCGCTGGCCCCACCCTGCGGCCGCACCGGCGGTACCGGAGCGACCCTGTGAAAGCTCGCCCACAGCCATCAGGCGGGGGGGCTGCGTTCACAGACCCTCGGGCGGAATGGGCGTGGCCTGGTGGTAGTACATCTGCCACCTCGAACTCGTGCTCTGCCTGCGCCAGAGTGAACTACGCCGCGCCTGAACCCCACCGATCGTGGTCACGTAGGTGAGGTGCACCAGCCCAGGGCCCAACATGACCGCGTCCAGCTCCGAGGGCTCATAACGCGGGCCGTCTGCTGCCGCACCGTCCATCTCGGGCAGCTCGGCGAGCATCTCTTCGTACGTCCAGCGCCGGCCCGAGGCGCCGACCTCGACGAACTCCGGATCAAGGAGTTGTCGGGTCAGCGAACGGGAGACGCGCACGCTGGGGTCCATCAGCCGCAGTTCGCCCGCAATCGCTTCACTTACCTCGTCCGTCTCTCTGTTCATGCAGCCATCCTCAACGGAACCATCATGGAGACCGGCACTGACACCTACCGCCTTGCCGGCACCCGGGCACGTGCCGAAGAACCCGATTCAGGAGGGCACGCGCTCATGCGCACTCTTTACGTCGTAACCCACCCCGAGGCGACGCACCACGCCGAGGGGGTCGTCGGCGGATGGCATGACTCGCAGCTGACGCCTGCGGGCGTCCGTGCGGCGGTCTCCATCGCCCAGGCACTGCGGGCCCGGATCCCGGAGGGCGCCGAGGTGGAGCTGTTCACGTCGGATCTGCAACGCACCCTGCGGACGGCCGAGGAGGTGGCCGAACTGTTCGGGGTGAAGCCGATCCTGGATCGCAGACTGCGGGAGAAGTCCTACGGTGAGGCGGGGGGAAAGCCTCAGGAGTGGCTGGACCGGCGCTTCGTCCCACCGCCGGCTGTCGGAGGAGGACGACTTCTTCCGTAACCGCCAAGTCCTCAGTCTCGGTGACACCCGCCATCTCGACTCCGCCCACAGTGGCTGACCTCAAGCCGACCCGCTTCGACGGCCGGCCGGCATCACTCCTTGATCGCGCCGTAAGCCGTGTGGCCCGGGGCAGTGATGCGTGTCAGTCCGGTGGAGACGTTCACCACGGCGGCAGCAGAGTCTGACGGTTGGCCCCGGTGATGAGGCGATTGGCGGTGGAGATCGCGCCGGTGGCCGACGATCCCCACCCACGACCAGGGGACGTATTGGCCGCCGGAGCTGCCAGTGCTCCGGTTTTCCGGGGACTGGCAGTACCAGGCCGGTGCGAGAAGGACGATGAACTCACTTCTCGCGGTGAGCGGTGAGGGCGACGATCACGGCTCCCACGGCGCCCGCCGCGGACAGCGCGTGCACGGCACCGGCACCCCGCCCCGCATCGGCGACTGACCCCCTTTGTCCGTGCGGCCCCGGGCGGCTTCGCTTCGAGTGCCCGCTCCGGGCCCCGATGGCGGGGCCGCCCTCGGGGTGTTCGTGTACGGTCCCGGTCCGATGGTGCCTAGACCTCGGGAAGCGAAGGATCGGGCGTCCACGGGGATGGCGCGGTGATGGACCACCGTTCGTGGTCGCGCCAGGCCCCGTTGATGTAGAGGTAGTCGGGGGACAGGCCCTCGTAGCGAAAGCCCAGGCGCTGGACCAAGGCCAAGGACGCCTTGTTCGCCGGCTGGATGCTGGCCTCCAGCCGGTGGAGGCGCAGGTCCTCGAAGGCGTGCTGCATCGCTGCGGCGACCCCTTCGGTCATGTAACCCCGACCCTCAGACGGGGCGAAAGCCGCATAGCCGAGGGACGCGCCCTGGTAGCGGCCCCGGATGATCGAGTTGATGTTGACCGTGCCGGCGGCCGCGCCCGTCTCCAGGACGCGGATCATGAAGCCCTGGTTGATGCCGTCGTCGAAGCGGTGCATCCAGTCCTGGAACGCCTCCGCGGACGCGGGCAGTTGCATCCACGGCCCGTAGAGCTCGGTGCTGGCCCTCACGAGCGAGCAGAACTCATCCTGGTCGGCGAGGGTGAGCGGGCGCAGTTCGACTCGTGACGGCATGTGGGGCATGCGGCAATGCTAGGCCTCTTCGGAACAGAAGGTCACGAGAGTGATCCTTTTCCGACGCACTCCCTGGTTCCCCGGGTACGTTGTCGGGTCGGACGGCCTAGGACCACGCCGGGGCGGTCCGCTCGCATCTGAGGCGGGGCGGCCCCCAGGGGAACCTCCGCCGTTTCCGGGACATGTCGGAGAAGGCTCCGTGTCGCCGTTGGGACATGGCCCAGTTGTGCCAGGCGGGATCAGTGACAGGCCCGGTGGGTGCGACGCATGATTCCGAAGGTCCGGTGAACCGCAGTTGTACAGGGGGTTTGCTCCCGACGGGAGTGTGCCCAGCGGCGGCGATCCCGGCCCGAACCTGCGACGCCGTCGAACACGGCCGGGTTCGCCACGACGCGTCATGACGCGCACTCTCAGGCGCCCCACCCGGATGCCGGGATGACAGAAAGGCCGTAGACACCAATGAGACGCATCCGCCTCTGGGCGGTGATAGCGATGTCGGCGACGGTGGCGACGGGTGCGATCACGCCCGTTGCAGCCCAGTCCTCGTCGGAGACCGGTGCGGGTACGCCGGCGACCCACGACCGCACGACCACCGTCCGCCTGATCACCGGGGACCGGGTCACCCTCAGCGACGCGCCGAACGGCAAGAAGACGGCGTCGGTGCAGCGCGCGCCGGGCCGCGAGAACGTCTTCTTCCAGATGACCGAGAAGGGCGGCGCCCTGACGGTGCTGCCCTCCGACGCGGCGATGCTGGTTCGCACGGGGCAGCTGGACGAGGGGCTGTTCGACGTCGCGGGCCTGGTGGCCCAGGGGTACGACGAGGCGCGCGCCGATGCCCTGCCCCTGATCGTGTCCGCGCCCAAGGGCTCGGCGCGTGCGGCGGCCAAGCGGGCGGACGCCCTCGCGAAGTTCCAGGACGACTCGGCCGAGCCGCAGCGACTGCCGAGCATCGACGCCCAGACGCTGCGCGTGCCCGACGAGGACCTGGCCGCGTTCTGGAAGCAACTCGCCCCCGCGGCCGGTGCGTCCGTCGCGAGCGTCGCCGCGGCGACCCCGAAGATCTGGCTGGACCACAAGGTGCGTCCCACGCTGGACCGCAGCACCGCGCAGATCAACGCGCCCGCCGCATGGGCGGCCGGCCTCCACGGCGAGGGCGTCAAGGTCGCGGTCCTCGACACCGGCGCCGACCAGACGCACCCGGACCTCGCGGGCCGCGTCAGCGAGGCGAAGGACTTCAGCGACAGCGGTTCGACCCAGGACCACTTCGGCCACGGTACGCACGTCGCCGCCACCGCCGCCGGCAGCGGCGCCGCCTCCGCGGGCCTGCGCAAGGGCGTCGCGCCCAGCGCCGACCTGCTGATCGGCAAGGTGCTCGGGGACGACGGCTCCGGCAGCGAGTCCCAGGTCATCGCGGGCATGGAGTGGGCCGCGGCGCAGGGCGCCAGGGTCGTCAACATGAGCCTCGGCGCGGACATGCAGACCGACGGCACCGACCCCATGAGCCAGGCGGTGAACGAGATCTCCCGCAGCAGCGGCGCGCTCTTCGTCGTCGCCGCGGGCAACACCGGCGAGCTCGGTGAGATGACGGTGGGCTCGCCCGGCGCGGCCGACGCCGCCCTCACCGTCGGCGCCGTCGACCGCGACGACTCGCTGGCCTCCTTCTCCAGCCGTGGCCCGCGCTTCGGCGACAAGGCGGCCAAGCCGGACATCACCGCTCCGGGCGTCGGGATCGTCGCCGCCCGCGCCGCCGGTACGACCATGGGCGACCCGGTCGACGACCAGTACATCGCGGCAAGTGGCACGTCCATGGCCACGCCCCACGTGGCCGGTGCGGCGGCCCTGATCGCCGGGCAGCACCCCGACTGGACGGGTGAGCAGCTCAAGGACGCGCTGATCAGCACCTCCCACACGGTGTCCGGCCAGGTGCCGACCGAGCAGGGCGGCGGCCGCGTCGACGTCAAGGCGGCGTTCACCTCCCCCGTCACCGCCACCGGCACGATCATCCTGGGCCCGTTCGACCGGGACGCATCGCCCGTGCAGCGAGCCGGGGTGCTCCGCTACACCAACAACTCCGGCGACGAGGTCTCGCTGAGCCTGCGTGCGGCACTGACGGCCAAGGGCGGTAAGGAACTCCCCGCGCAGGCGCTGACGCTGGGTTCGGACACCGTCCGCATCGCCCCCGGCGCGACCGTCGAGGTGCCGGTCGGCGTCGACCCGGCGAAGGCGGGCCGCGGCTCCTACTACGGCTACGTCACCGCCACGTCCACCGGCGGCGTCTCGGTGCACACCACGCTCAGCCTGTGGGTGCGCGCTCCGATGCACAAGCTGACCATCGACTCCCTCGGACTGGAGGGAGAGCCCACGGCGTGGGCCCTGCTGGACGTCTTCGGAGGGGACACGGAGGTCCAGTTCACCGACTCGGGGGTCGCCCAGGTCGAGGAGGGCACCTACCTGATCGGCGGCACGCTGGTGGAGGACGGCGGCGACGGCGTCCGGGTGATCCAGGTCATCAATCCCGAGGTGAAGGTCGCCAAGGACACCACCGTCACCCTGGACGCGCGCAAGGCCAAGCCGGTGCAGGTGCGCACGCCCAAGCCCGCCGAGCGGCGCAACAACCTGACCTACCAGATGTACCGGAAGATCGACGGCGTCGAGCAGACCATGGGCATCTACTACGAGGACGGCGGCGGTGACGTCGACCTGTGGGTGAACCCCACGTCCAAGGTCACCGAGGGCGAGTTCGAGTTCAACTCCCGCTGGGAGATGACGGCTCCCGACCTCATCACCGAGGTCCGCGGCGCGGACTTCGACATCGAGTCGTTCTACGCCAAGCAGTCCACGCCGTTCGACCCCGACGGTGAGCGGCTCGTCGCGGTGGACGCCGGGACGAGGGACAAGCCGGACCTGCGGCCCGCCACCGTGCGGGGCAAGCTCGCGGTGATCCGCGACGACTACGCCATGGACGGGTACGACCTGGCGGAGACCGCCGCGAAGGCGGGCGCGAAGGGCATCGTGATCGTCCTGCCCCAGGGGTTCCTCGCCTATACCAACTGGAAGCCGATGGACACGCGCTCCGCCGTGCCCGTCATCCGGATGACCGGGGACGACGGCGCCAAGCTGCTGCAGTACATGAAGAAGCACAAGGCCGTCGTCGACGTCTCCGGGACGGTCGAGAGCCCGTACCTGTACGACATCGCGGCGCACTGGCAGCAGCAGATCCCGCAGGACGTGACGTACACCGTCACGGACCGCAACACCGCGCAGGTGAAGGCCTCCTACGCGGACAACGGCACGCTGCACTGGACGAGCGAGCAGCGGTTCAGCTGGCGCTCCTACGCGCAGGTCGCCTGGGAGACCTCGCGCTGGGCGCCGACGGGCAAGACCCGCACGGAGTACGTCACCTCCGGGGACACGCAGTTCATGCACTACGTCGACTTCATGGCCGGCCCCGACCTGTTCTACAGCGGTGCGCTGCAGTCGGGCCTGCGGGACACCCCCCGCACCTTCAGGACCGGTGAGAAGGCCTCGGAGGAGTGGTACAAGGCCGTGGTCCGGCCGTCCATCCCGCGCGGCTGGAGCCGTCCGGCCGTCCGCACCGGTGACCTGTTCACCGTGGCGATCCCGGAGTACACCGACGCGGCGGGCCACTGGGCCCGCAAGCAGGACCCCTCCACCGGGGGCGGCATCGGGAGGGTCGGTGGCACGCCCGGGACGCTGGACGACCCGACCTACCCGCAGGGGGACAGCGTGACGGCCGTCCTCTACCGCGACGGCAAGAAGGTGGGCGAGTCCGCGGGCGCCTGGGGGAACTTCTCCGTCCCCGCGGGCCAGGCCGGCTACCGCTTGGAGCTGACGACCGGGCGTGACACCGAGTACTGGCGGACCGGTACGAGGACCTTCACGTCCTGGGGCTTCCGCTCGGACACCGCGGCGAAGGAGACCCTGCTGCCGCTCCTCCAGGTCGACTACGGCGTCCCGGCCGACGTGCGGAACACCGTCGACGGCGGGAAGCGGCACGAACTCGCCCTGACCGTCCGCAACCAGGACGGCCTCGCCGCCCCCACCGGGGTCAAGCTCAAGGTCGAGGCGTCCTTCGACGAGGGCAAGAGCTGGAACGGGCGGGTCCGCGTCGAGGACCGCGGCCACAACCGCTTCACCGCGACCATCGAGCGCCCGGGCGACCAGCGGAAGAGCGCGTACGTGACCCTGCGGGTCACGGCCACCGACAAGGCGGGCAACACGGTGCAGCAGACCGTGGAGCGGGCCTACCTGCTCGGTAAGTGAGCAAGCGCCTCCGCGGCAACCCCGCGGAGGCGCCGGCCGAGCCATCACGGCGGGTGCCGGGGGTACGACCCCCCGGCACCCGCCGTTCGCCATTCGCCGTAGGGGGCTGAGGGCCGCCAGGCGGCCCTCAGCGGGCGTAGCCGCCGTCGGCCATGATCGTCTGGCCGGTCACGAAGGCGGCGTCGTCGCTGGTGAGGAAGGCGACGGTGCCGGTCAGGTCCTCCGGCACGCCGTTGCGCTTGATGGCCTGTGGCTGCGCGGCGGTCTCCAGCGCCTCCTGCGGGTGGACCTCCCGGGAGCCCGGGGTGATGGTCAGGGTCGGGCCGACGGCGTTGACGGTGATGCCGAAGGCGGCGAGGTCGTTGGCCAGGCCGCGGCTGAACCCGATGTTGCCCTTCTTGCTCGCCATGTAGTGCGAGAGGCCGGGGACGCTGGTGACGATCGAGTTGGAGGTCAGGTTGACGATGCGGCCCCAGCCGCCCTTCTTCATGGTCTGCAGCACCGCCTTGGCCATGAGGGACTGCGAGTCCAGGTTGACCGCGAGAACGCGCCGCCAGGTGTCGTAGTCCAGCTCCTCGAAGGTGCGGAAGGGGAAGACACCGGCGTTGTTGACCAGGATGTCGTTGCGCCCGAAACGGTCGGCGACCTCCTGGCCCACGGCGGCGGTCTGCTCCGGGCTGGACACGTCGGCCGTGAGGCCGAGCACCGGCCCGCCTCGGTGAGCAGGGCGACGGTCTCCTCGGGGTTGTTGAGGTCGACCGCGACGACGGTCGCGCCGCGCGCGCCGAGGTCGACCGCGATGGCCTGGCCGATGCCGCGTCCGGCGCCGGTGACGACGGCCACGCGGCCGGTGTGGGTCTGGAGGACTGTCATGTCGGTTTCTACACGACCCCGCGGCACATGTAGGACACGATCCGGATCACCCGGATGTGCCACCAGCGGTTCCCGCTCGCCGAGATGGTCACGCACCGCCTCTCGCTCGAGCAGGCGCAGGACGCGTTGGACGCCGTCGGCCGCGGCGAGCCGCTCAAGGCCGTGATCATCCCGTAGCGACCGGGTTCGCCATACCGGCGCCCTGAACTGAGCACAGCCCGCCCGCTGTTCCGGCAGGACGATCAGGGACAGCGGGCGGCAGCGGCCGTCGTCACGTCAGATCCCGGCGCGGCTCTTCCTCGTCTCGGCTTCGTCCCGCCCCAGGGCGTCGAAGCCGTCCAGGTGGAACTTCTTCGCGTTGAAGGCACGCACCCACAGGCCTGCGGCCCAGCACAGTTGCAGCTCGTTGTCGCTCAGCGCTCGTCCGCGCGCGATCTGGTACTCCTCCAGGAAGGCCTCGGTCCGGTCGACCGAGGCTCCCGCACCGGTGGGCCCGCCCTCGAACATGGCGGCGGCCTGGCCGATGATCACCACCTCGGGCTCGTGGACGACGCTGTCCCAGTCGTGGACCGCGAGCGGCCGCCCGTCGCGGAACTTCACATTGCGGCCGTCCCAGTCCCCGTGTCCGATGACGCAGGGGGCGTCGCGGACCTCCTCAAGCCGCTCGCGCACGGCCGCGCCGAGCTCATCGACCCACGCTGTGACGGCGCACCCCTCGGCGTTGAGGTCGACGTCCCGGTCATCCGGGACCGGCCAGACCCCGCCCTCCTGGTGGTACCAGTGGACCCAGGCGGGGGCGGGCCGCAGCGGCGGCTGGGGACCGAAACCCTCCGCACAGGTCACGAAGTCGGCCAGCAGGCCGGCGAACAGGCGTGGGGCATCCGCGG
The DNA here is from genome assembly GCA_036013505.1 of Streptomyces sp. NBC_00510. Lineage (NCBI taxonomy): Bacteria > Bacillati > Actinomycetota > Actinomycetes > Kitasatosporales > Streptomycetaceae > Streptomyces > Streptomyces sp. NBC_00510. Next base: position 8,721,980 of record CP107851.1, read on the forward strand.
GTTCGGGTGCTTCACCCCCCGGCAGCGCCGTCTCGGCACTGGCGGCCTTCCTGCCCAGGGGCAACGGACCGGTCAGTGGCTCCGGGCAGGGGAAGCCCGCCTGCCGCATCCGGCGTTGCACGTGGGTGCAGGCCTCCAACCGCGCGTCGACGTCGCGGACCTTCAGCACCACCTCGCGGCCGTCTGCCAGCCGTAGCCCGTAGACCGCGGAAAGGTTCCCCGCCGTGAAAGTGCGCTCGGCAACCGGGCAGCCCAGGTGTTCGACGCACCAGTCACTCACTGCTCGATCGTCGATGTCCGCAGACATGGCTCCCCGTGGTGTCCGGCGCGAGCAAGTAACCCTCGATCGGGTGATCGTAGTCGGCCATGGGCGTCGGGCATCAGGTGAAGCCACGCAAGCGACGGACACCGGGTCGCCGTACCGGCACGGTGCGTCACCACGCCCATGGGCGGGAGCGGCCGAAGGAACGCCGTTGCGTACCCTTGCGGCATGCGCATGCGCCCCACCCTGAGCTGGACGCCTCCTGAGGACCTACCGCCGGGCACCACGGATCTCGAGCCGGTCGCCGATGCGCTGAGGGCCGGCGGGGTGCTGGTGCTCAGCGGGGCGGGCATCTCCACGGAGTCGGGCATCCCCGACTACCGCGGCGAGGGCGGGAGCCTGAGCCGGCACACCCCGATGACCTACCAGGACTTCACCGGCAGCGCCCAGGCGCGGCGCCGGTACTGGGCGCGGAGCCACCTGGGCTGGCGGACCTTCGGCCGCGCCCGCCCCAACGCCGGGCACGAGGCCGTGGCCGCGTTCGGGCGGCACGGCCTGCTCTCGGGTGCGATCACCCAGAACGTCGACGGCCTGCACCAGGCCGCCGGCAGCGACGACGTGGTGGAGCTCCACGGAAGCCTGGCCCGGGTGGTCTGCCTCTCCTGCGGCGCCCTCAGCCCGCGCGGCGAACTCGCCCGGCGGCTGGAGGAGGCCAACGCGGGCTTCGAGCCGGTGGCCGCGGGGATCAATCCCGACGGTGACGCCGACCTCACCGACGACCAGGTCGGGGACTTCCGCGTGGTGCCCTGTACGGTCTGCGGCGGCGTCCTCAAGCCGGACGTGGTGTTCTTCGGCGAAGCCGTTCCCCCGGGACGGGTCGAGCGGTGCCGCGAGCTGGTCCGTCAGGCGTCCTCGCTGCTGGTGCTGGGATCGTCGCTGACGGTGATGTCCGGCCTCCGGTTCGTCCGGCAGGCGGCCCAGGCCGGGAAGCCGGTGCTCATCGTCAACCGGGACCCGACCCGCGGCGACCAGTACGCCCTCGCCCGGGTCGAGCTCCCGCTGGGAACGGCCCTCACCTCCGTGGCCGGCCGGCTGGACATCCCCGTCGACGCTCAGGCGGCGGCTCCGGCGGGTTGGTGACGCCCCGTTGACGACCTGCCGGTGATCCCGCCGGGCGACCACGCCCGTCCGGCCGGCCCACCACTATGAATGGGCGGTCAGCCGGAGATGTTCTTGTCGTCGATCCAGTTGCCGTGGAAGCCGAAGGGGACACGGCTGGGCAGGTGCACCCTGGCGATCGGAGCGGCGGTGAGGTCGGCTGCGTCGAGGACGACCAGTTCGCCGCGGTTGACGTTCGCGTCATGGACGACCGAGAGGATCCAGCCGTCGTCCTCGCTCGTGGCGCCCGGCCGCGGTACGAACGCGGGCTCCATCGTGACGCGTCCGGGACCGTAGTCGTGGACGCTGGTGACTCCGGTGTGGGTGTCGACCTTGATCAACGGTCCGGTGCCGAAGCCGTCGGTGGGGTCGCGTTCGACGTCGTCGGTGATCATCAGACCGTGTGCGCTGAAGCCGGCGAACCATCCGTAGCGGTGTGCCCGGCCGGTCAGTGCGGGGTCGATCCGCGGGAACTCCACGCGGAACTGGCTGATCACTTCCTCAGTGACCGTGCGCAGCGCCGGGTTCACCGTCCAGCGCACCAGCGTCGGGGTCGCTTCGCTGGGCCCCCAGACGTCGTGGACGAACATGCGGTCGTACCGCACGACATCCATCGTCAGCGAACCGTCGGCGTTGTCGAAGGCGTTGAGGACGTGGAACACGAAGCAGCGCGGCGCCTCGATCCACTGCACCTGCTCGGCCGTCCCACCGATCGGCAGGACCCCGATCCGCGCCGCGTGCCGGTCGTCCCAGGTGAGGGGGAGCCTGGTCATGGGCCCGCCGGCCTGCGCGAGACGCTTGGCGGCGGCAAGGGTGACCGGGAGGTCGAGCACCACGACGCGTGTTTCGGTCAGCGCCATGTCGTGCACCATCGGGCCGTCGTCGACCTCGATGTCACTGCTGTGCCTGGCCTTGCCGTCGGCTCCCAGGACCACGTACCGGAGGGAGCTGAACCGCAGGTTGTAGGTGATGGCGTGCATGTCGCCGGTCGCCGGGTCCACCTTCGGATGCGCGGTGAAGCCGCGGTCGAGTGCGCCGTCGCAGTCCCAGACCGCCATGCGGGCGAGGTCGGGACTGATCTCCACCGGCGGCCTGCCCGCTTCGATGAGCGTGAGGATGCGCCCGGCGTGGCTGAGGACGTTGGTGTTGGGCGCGCCCTGCTCGCTCTCGACGAAGCGGCTGCGGTACCACTCGGCCTTGCCGTCGCGAAGCCGGATGCCGTGCACCATCCCGGCGCCGTTGAACCAGTGGTGGGTGGCCGGGTCGACCTCGCCCCGCGGGTTCGGTCCGATCCGCAGGTAGCGCCCGTTCAATTCGCGCGGCAACTCGCCGGTGACGGGCAGGTCGGACGCGCTCACCTCCTCGGTGAGAGGGGCGTAATTGCCCGCGCCGAGATACCGATGGGTGAAATTCTCGCTGGTCATGATGGTTCCCTTCGACCGTACACACCAACGGTACGGCCAGGACGTTCCGGCCTGGCATATTGAGATTCAGAACGTCTGAACCCGGAGAACCCTCTGCGGAAGGCTTCCACCGGCACTACGCTGATATCAACACGCCATTCCCGAGCCGAGTGATGGTTCCGCTGCAAGGCACAGCGGACCTCGCCGTCACCAGACGAGCTGGGACAGAACGTCGGTGTTCCCATGCACCAGTGAGCGCGTGCTCCGTGCGCCTGGCTCGGCATCACAGCAAGCCACGTCAGGAGCAAACGTGCGTCATCTGCTCTTCGCCCAAGACGAGAACTTCTGGTTCGAGACACTTCGTTCGCTGGGGCATATCGCCTACGGGGGTGCCGACTTCGGTGAGGTGGAGGCCACCGCCGAGCGGATCAGCCCGGGAAACTACGACAGTTGGTTCGACGAGTGGTTCGGCACCGCTGAGCGCATCAGTGACTTCGCGGACGAGGCCCGTTCGCGGGGGCACGAGAACACCGCCCGGGACAGTTACCTGCGGGCCTCCAACTACTACCGCACGGCGGAGTTCTTCCTGCACGGAAATCCGCTGGACCCGCGAATCCTCGCGACCTATGACAAGGCCGTCGGTGCCTTTCAGAAGTTCGTCGAGCTGAGCGGGACCTCCGTGGAACGCGTGGCCGTCCCCTTCGAGGACGCCACGCTCCACGGGTACTTCTATCCGAGCCCGCTTCCGGGCGAGCAGCCCGTGGTGGTCATGCACAACGGCTTCGACGGAACCGCGGAGGAGATGCACTTCTTCGGCGCGGTGGCCGCCCAAGAGCGCGGGTACAACGCGCTGACCTTCGACGGGCCGGGCCAGCCCGGTGCACGCCAGCACCAGGGCCTCCTCTTCCGTCCCGATTGGGAGAACGTCGTCAGGCCGGTGATCGACCACGTGTCCGAACTGCCGGGTGTGGACGCCGATCAGGTGGCCCTGCTCGGGGTCAGCCTCGGTGGTGAACTCTGCCTTCGGGCAGCCGCGTTCGAACCGCGCATCAAAGCCGTCATGGCCGTCGACGGGGTGTACGACTTCAGCCGGCTCATGACCCGCTTCCTGGAGGGGGACCGTGAGCAGGTGCGGGCGGCGCTCAAGGCACCGGAAGCCCCGGAGATCGACGAGCAACTCGCCGCCGCCGTCGAATCGAGCCCCACGGCGCGCTGGGCCGTCACCCACGGCATGTACGTCATGGGCGGCGACACACCGCGCGAGTACGCCGCACGGACGATGGACTTCAACGTGCGCGACGGCATAGCGGAACGGATCGACTGCGCCGTGCTGATCTGCGAGGCCGAGGACGACCTCTTCTTCAAGGGGCAACCCGAGGAAGTGTTCGGCCATCTGACGGCGACCGACAAGACGCTGCTGCGGCTGACCGACGCCGAGGGAGCCGGCGCGCATTGCCACGTCGGCGGACAGCGGTACGCCTTCGGGAAGATCTACGACTGGCTCGCCGACCGGATGCCCGTCGCGGACACCTCCAGGTCCGCGGCCCTGGTCTGAGACGGCGCAAGCGTGCGCGCCGCCCACCTGAGACAGGCGGGCGGCGCGCACGTGAGCCGTGCCGTCGGCGGGCCCGCCTGCCTACCGCGCGGGCGTCATTCGAAGACGATGACCTGGCGCCCGACGACGTCGCCGCGGCCGAGGGCCTCCAGGTTGTCGTTGATGTCCTCGAGCCTGACCTTGGTGACGTTGTGCTTGACGAGGCCGGCTTCGGCGAGGGAGAGCACCTCGACCAGGTCCAGGTGGTTGCCCCAGAAGGAGCCCATGTAGGTCAGCTCCGTCCCCACGAAGGGGAACTGCTTGTGCTCCACGTGGTGGCTCATGAGGCCGACGGCCGCCAGTACCCCTTCGGGGCCCAGCAGGTCGAACCCCATGGAGATCGACGCGTTGCTGCCGACGCAGTCCAGGATGGCGTCGATCGTCCTGCGGCCGGTGAGCTGTTCCAGCTCGTCCTGGATGGTCTCGGTGGACTTGTCGCGGACGTTGATCCCGTGGTCGGCGCCGTTCTCCTTCGCCACGTCCAGCTTGCTGTCCTTGCGGGCGAGGGCCACCACGGTCGCTCCGCCACCGAGCAGCTTCGCGTACTGCACGGCGTAGCTGCCCAGGCCTCCGATGCCCGTGACGGCCACGGTGCGGCCGGGGCCGAGCTTGCCGGTGTCCCGGAGCTTGCGCATCCCGCGGTACGGGGTCATGCCCGCGTCGGTCATCGGGGCGAGGACCTCGGGCACCTTCGCCGCGTTCTCCGAGACGGGGATCGCGTGGCGGCATTCCACGGCCATGTACTCGGCGAAGCCTCCGGGAGGTCCGAAGCCCACCCACCTGCCGTTGCCGCTGCACAGCTGTTCGTTGCCCTCCCGGCACTGGCGGCATGTGCCGTCGCCCCAGCTGGGGTTGACCACGACCATGTCGCCCTCGGAGTACCCCACCGATTTCGGTACGGCGCTGCCCAGGCCGGCCACCCGGCCGGTGACCTCGTGGCCGGGGATGTACGGGAGGTCCACGGGGAACGGGCCCTCGAAGTAGCCGTTGAGGAGCTGGTAGTCGCTGCGGCACATGCCGGTCGCGGCGACCTTCAGCAGGATCTCGTCCGGCGCGGGGTCGGGCATGGGCACTTCGTCGATTCGCAGGGGCTCTTTGTATCCGTGCATCCGAGCTGCTTGCATCTGCATGGGGGTGCCTCGCTTTCGCCGGCGGGCAGCACTACGTGCCGGTGCAGCGTGACGATCTCGGAATGCTGCGCCGGTCAAGGTGGCCGCCGCTCCGCTTCGGACATCTCCAGGGTCCTGCGCCTGCCGTCGCCGCGCATCCGGAGCAGAGGGTGGGGGAGTGCGATCCGTCGCCGTCCGGTCGCTGACCGCAACTCGGTTGAATGTGCGTGCCAGTTCACGCCCTCCGGGCGGGAGCGGCGGCACCGCGGCACCGCACGATCGCGCGGTGGCCCGGTGCCCGGGCGGGACCTACGGTTGGTGGATGGGAGTGCCACGCCGGACGCGTGGTCGCACGGCGGCACCGGCGCGCCGAAGCGGGCGCGTGCCGTTGTCTGCCGCCGGCGCCGGAGGGACGTTCGACGTCCGCTGAACAGGCGCGCGGTCGCCCGGCCACCCACCGAGGCCTACGGTTGACCGGTGGGAGTGCGGCGCTGGACGGAGTGGCTGCGGGCCCGGGATCCCGGGTCGGCCGCGGTCCGTCGTGCCGCACGCGTCACGGTGGTCGCGTGCGCGGGGTTCTATGCCGCGCGGTACGGGCTGGGCGACCGGACGGTCGCGATCTACGCCCTCTTCGGTGCCGTCGCGGCGGGTGGGTTGTCGTCCGTGCCGGGGACGCCGCGTCAGCGGGCGGTGACGCTGCTGGCGGTGCTGCCGCTCGCGATGGCGCTGGTGACGCTCGGTACATGGCTGGCGGTGTACGGGTGGGCGGCGGCGTTGGGGATGCTCGTGGTGGGGTTCCTCGTGACGTACAGCGGGGTCGGCGGGCCGAAGTTCGTCGGGCTGGCCAACGGGCTGCAGCTGTTCTACATCCTGCCGTGCTTCCCGCCGTACGCGCAGTCGACGTTGGGGTTGCGGCTCACGGGCCTGGTCGCCGGCATGGTCCTGATGGCGGCCGCCGAGCTGTGGCTGTGGCCGGCGGCGTGTCCGGGCCGCTACCACGACCGGCTGGCGCGGGCGGGGCGGGTGGCCGCCGATGCCCTGTACGGCTTGGCGGCGGATCCGCCGCGGCGCTCCGACCCGGCGCTGCTGCTGGAGGTGTCGCAGGCGCTGCGCATGAGTCACGTACCCGCCGACGAGCGTCCGGTGTCGGCGTCGGCGCGCGACCGGGCGCTGTCCGAGGGCGCCGGGCACATGCGGCATCTGCTCGCGCAGACACGGCAGCTGGAGGAGTCGGCGGCCGAGGGTGCGGCACTGGGCGAACCCGTCGCGAAGGGGCTGCTGCTGGCGTCGGCCGCCACATGCGAGGACGTGGAGCGGGCCCTGACGGGGAAGGCGCCGCCGCCGATGCCGTCCCTGTGCGGGGACGCGGTGCGGGCGTTCGAGTCCCATCGCGGCCAACCGCGCGAGGCGGGCACGGACTCGGCGACGATGGTGCGGAACGGCGCGATCGCCCTCGACATCACGCACACGGCGGACCTGGTGGTGGCGGCGACCCGGATCGCGATGGGCGCCCCGGTACCCGCCGGGACCGCGTCGCCGGAGGTGCGTGGCGCCTTCTGGTACGCGGGCCGGTCGACGGTGGAGCTGTACTACCGGCGGGTGCTCGCCCATCTCACCCCGCGGTCGGTGTGCTTCCAGAACGCGGTGCGCATCGCGGTGGCCCTCGCGGCGGCGCGCTTGGTCGTGGGCCAGCTGGGCCTGGCGCACGGCTTCTGGGCGCTGCTGACGACACTGACCGTGATGCGGACGAGTGCCGCCGACACCCGTACCGCTCTGCGGCCCGCGTTGCGCGGGACACTCGCGGGGGCGGTCGTCGCGGCACTGATCCTGCACTTCGCCGCGGACGCGCCGCCCGTGTACGCGGTGATGCTGCCGCCCTGCATGCTGCTGGCGTTCGCGTCGGGCACGGTGCTGGGCCCGGGGTGGGGGCAGGCGTTCTTCACCCTCACCGTGGCGGCGGCCTTCGCGCAGGTGGCCCCCAGCGGGCCCGAGCTGGCGGCAGCCCGGGTGCTGGACGTGCTGGCCGGGGCGCTGATCGGCGCGGCCGTCGGACTGCTCGCGTGGCCTCACGGCGGCACCGGGGAGCTACGGAGGGCCTGCGCGCGCGTGCTGGACGAGGGCACCCGCGCGGTCACGGACGTGACCGGCACCATCACCGAGGGCGTGCGGGTCACCGACGCCCTGCCCAGGGCGAGGCTCGCGCAGCGGATCGCGGAGGCGAGCTACGCCGAGTACGCCACCGAACGACACCCCCCGCGGCGCGAGGGCGCGGCCTCCGACACCGACTTCCAGGTGATCATGCTGGTGGGCAACCGGGTCATCACGATGGGGCAGGTCCTGCTCGACAACTGCCCGCCGGGCGCGCTGTCCGCCTGGCCGCGGAGCGCCACGCATCTACGCGACGCCGCCCACAGGCTACGGCTGTCCACGCTGCCGTTCAGCCAGGCACTGCGCTCGGGCGAGAAGCAGGCCGCCCCGGTGGACGGCACCACCGGCGACGCCCCGGCCGACACCACCGTGATCCACGACGTCTGCCTCGCGTCGCACGGCCGGTCCCCCGACCCGCTGCTGTACTACGCCGTGGACGCCGCCATCTGGCTGGCCAGTCTGCGGCGCGCGATCGGCGCTGCCCGCTCGCCGCGCACGGCGGCCGGCACGACGGCCTCCCCATGGCGCTGACGTCCCCGCGACGCCGGTTGCCTTGGGCCGCGGCCTGAATTGCCGGTCGGAATAGCCGGTCCTAGCGTGGAAGCATGGCCATCGCAACGATCAGCCCCGTGACCGGCGAGGTCCTCGAGCGGTTCGACGAACTCACCCCCGAGGAACTCGAGGACAAACTGGCCCGGGCGGCCGCCGCGGCCGCGTCGTACCGCCTGACGACACCGGAGCAGCGAGCGGGATGGGTCGAACAGGCCGCCGACCACCTGGAGAAGGAGGCCGACGCCGTCGCCCGGCTGCTCACCACGGAAATGGGCAAGACGCTCAGGGCCGCCCGGGAGGAAGTGGTCAAGTGCGTGCGCGGGCTGCGCTTCTACGCCGCGGAGGCACCCGCCTTCCTGCGGGACCGGCCCGGTGACGGCCCGAGCGTCGGCGCGCGGCAGACGTACGTCACCTACCAGCCGCTCGGTGTGGTCCTGGCGGTGATGCCGTGGAACTTCCCGCTGTGGCAGGCGATGCGGTTCGCCGCGCCCGCGCTCATGGCGGGCAACGTGGGCCTGCTCAAGCACGCCTCCAACGTGCCCCGGACCGCTCTCTACATGGAGCGGCTGTTCCGTGACGCGGGCTTCCCGGACGACGTGTTCCAGACCCTGCTGATCTCCTCCGGACGGGTCGAGGAGGTGCTGCGGGACGAGCGCCTGGCGGCCGCGACGCTCACCGGCAGCGAACCCGCGGGACGGTCGGTGGCCGCCATCGCGGGGGACGCGATCAAGAAGGTGGTCCTCGAACTCGGCGGTTCCGACCCCTTCATCGTGATGCCGTCCACGGACCTGGAGCGGGCCACCGACGCCGCAATCAGGGCACGATGCCTCAACAACGGGCAGTCGTGCATCAACGGCAAGCGGTTCTTCGTCCACGCGGACATCGCCGAGGCCTTCATCGGGATGTTCGTCGCGAAGATGGGCGCGCTGGTCGTCGGCGACCCGATGGACGACGGGACCGACGTCGGCCCGCTGGCCACCGAGTCCGGCCGCCGTGACGTGGAGGCCTACGTGGACGATGCCGTGAGCAAGGGGGCGACGGTGCTGGTGGGCGGGGAACGACCGGACCGGCCCGGCTGGTTCTACCCTCCCACGGTGCTCACCGACATCACGCCCGACATGAAGATGTTCCACGAGGAGGTCTTCGGTCCGGTGGCGCAGGTGTGGACGGTGTCCTCGCTGGAGGAGGCACTCCGGATCGCCAACGGCCACCCGTACGGGCTGGGTTCCAACCTGTGGAGCGAGGACGAGGCGGACCGGGCGCAGTTCGTACGTGACGTGCAGTCGGGCATGGCCTTCATCAACGGCAACACGACCAGCTACCCGGAGATCCCCTTCGGCGGCGTGAAGCGCAGCGGGTACGGACCCGAACTGTCGGACCTGGGCATGCGCGAGTTCATGAACGCCAAGACCGTCTGGATCGGCGGGAGCGCGGGCGGCACGTCGTAGCCGAAAGCGAGGGACCGTCATGATCAAGCCCTATGCCCCCTACGACTTCATGCCGCCGATCCCGGGTTTCTCGGTGACCTCGCAGTCCCTGGCCGACGGCGGGCAACTGGCGCGCGAGCACGTGAGCGGCATCCTGGGGGCGGGCGGATCGGACGTCTCACCGCAGCTGAGCTGGTCCGGCTTCCCCGAGGGGACCCGTAGTTTCACGGTCGCGATGTTCGACCCCGACGTGCCCACCGCCTCGGGCTTCTGGCACTGGGCCGTGGCCAACCTTCCCGCCTCCGTGACCGACCTGCCGGCGGGGGCGGGAGACGGAAGCGCGCTGCCGGGCGGAGCGGTGACGCTGCCCAACGACGCCGGCTACCGAAGGTACCTCGGTCCGGCGACTCCTCCGGGGAACGGCCCGGACCGCTACTTCCTCGTGGTGCATGCCGTCGACGTGGAGAAGCTGGACGTGTCCGAGGCGACGGCCCCCGCCCTCATGGAGTTCCAGCTGTTCACGCACGCGATTGCGCGGGCGACCATGTACGGCACCTTCGAGCGGTGAGAGGGCCCCGGCCCTACAGGATGTCGTGGCCCTGGTCGGGGCCACCGCCTACGGCTCGGCGATCCCTGACGTATGCGGCGGGAGTGGCCCCGTAGCCCGATTTGAAGTTCCTGATGAAGTGACTGGTGTCCGAGAAGCGCCAGCGTGCCGCGATCTCGGCGATCCCGGCCGTGGCGTCCGGGTCCATGAGTTCGTCGTGGGCCTTCTGCAGACGCCGCCTGCGGACGCAGGCCATCACGGAGTCGTCCGCGGCCGAGAAGCTCCGGTGCAGCGTCCGAAGGGACACTCCCACGTGCCCGGCGACCATCGCCGGAGACAGGTCACCGCTTTCGAGATGCCTTTCGATGACGTTCCTGGCGGCCGCCACGATGGCCCGGGGGTGGTCGTCGAGCGCCGGACCGGGACGTTCCGAGAAGATGCCGGAGAACAGGGCCGCGCAGGCATCACGCGCCATGCGCCGGGCCGTGACCGACGTCTCCAGTTCCCGGCTGCTGCTCCGCACCGCCTCGAGGTAGTTGAGGAGGAATCGCACCTCGGGTGCCGCGGTGTCGGCTACGTAAGCCTGTCCCAGCTGTTTCCCCGACCCGATGTGCGGAAGCACCAGGTGGCGCGGAATGGAGATGACGTGCACATTCGTGGCCGACGAGCAGGAGAATCGCCACGAGGCCTTCGTGTCGCGAATGCAGATCTGTCCTGGCTTGACGTGGTACGTCTTCTTGCCCGCCAGGAACTCGATCCAGCCCGAGGCCACCACGTCGGCGACGATCGGATCCTGGGGCAGGTTCTTCCCGGAAACCCCTGTCAGGGAATCGACGTAGACCTGGGCGGACAGCAGTCCGTCGATGAGCTGGCCATGTGCGCCGAAGCGAAATCCGCGAGAGGCGGCGGAGTGCGGGACGGCGAGGCGTGTGAGATGCGAGAACGGGCCGTTCTCTCCGAACGGGTTGTGCTCCCGGTGCAGGAAATGCCGCTCGGAGGATTCGGCCTGTTCGGCGGTGAGGCGCATTCCGGCCCGGTAGGTGATGGTGCTGTCGGGACTCGGCGTGGCGGTCGCAAAGCCTGCCGATCGCTCGTATTCCACCTGCACCCTCTCGCGATCGCTTCGGGATCCTCCGCCGGAGGTGCCGAGTGATCGATGCCTCGCCAACTGATCCGTGCCTGCTCAAGTGTACTACTCGTTCGGAATTCAACAACTCGCCACGCGTTCCGCGGAATGGATCCGGTACGTCGGTGGCACGGATTTTCCATGACGTGGCACACATTTTCAGAAGGGCTTATGCGTTGCCGCAGACCGTCCACGCCGAATCCCACACGATTGGCACCCCCGAGCGGCGCCCGCCGACAATCGATCCATAGGGGAACGGACGGGCTGAAGACTCGCTACCGGAGGTATGCCATGGCCCAGGTCATCGCCGGCCCCAGGATCACCGGGGTCCACCACCTCTCCTTCACCGTGTCCAACCTGGAGGACAGCCTGGACTGGTACCAGCGGCTGTTCGGCGCCGAACGCGTCGACTACAAGTTCAACCACCTCTACCGGGAATCGACGGGGTACGGGGTGCTGCTGGTCACCCCCGATTCCGGCCTGGTGATCGGGTTGCACAAGAACACGGGCAACCAGCACGAGGGCTTCCTCGAATCCCGGACCGGTCTTGACCACATCTCGTTCCAGGTCGGCTCGCGCACCGACCTGGAGTCCTGGATGGCCTGGCTCGACGAGCTGGGCATCGCACACACACCCATCAGGGACGAGACGGAGCCGTTCGCCTACTCGACCGTCGTGTTCCGCGACCCCGACAACCTCCAGCTCGAGTTCCTCGCCCTCGCCTGACGGACGCCCGTACGGCGACGGGACCTGGACGGGCTGCGAGACAAGCACGCGTCGTGGTGTCCGGGGCGCGCATGCCCCGGACACCACCACGGATGCGGTGCCGTGCCGTGCGTCAGCCGTGGCTGGGAGGGTTGACCGGCCGCTTGGCGGTGACGTCGCCCTCGTAGACCAGCGCGGTGCGGTGGTTGTACTGGACGGTGTACATCTTCTTGGCGCCGAAGACGACCTTGCCGTCGGCCTTGAAGTAGTCGTCGGTCAGGGCGGGCGGCGCGGTGGCGACGTACGCCTGGCCGGACGGGATGGTGTACATGCTCAGCGGGGCCTGGGTGGAGGCGCCGTACCCGGCCGGGTACTCCGCGGCGTCCGGGTAGCTGGAGCCGTACACCTTCACCGGCGGGGTGTCGGAGGTCCTGCCGCTCTTGACGATGGTCACGCCGTGGGCGGGGACGGTGTTCCGGCCCTTCGGGTTGTGGAACCAGACCTTGCTGCCGCTGAACCAGATCGCGGTCCAGACGCCCTGCTTGCCGGCGACCACGAACTGCTGGCCTGCCTGGGCGGTGCTGCCCCAGTCGTTGATCCGGTTCGTCCCGGCGGCGCCGGGGTGGATGGACTGTTCGCCGAAGAGCGGCGCGGTGTCGTCCGGCGCGGTGCGCAGGTAGACGAAGTTGGCGGGCTGCTCGACCTCCGTGCAGGCAGGCGTGGCGCCGGTCGGGTCGTCGGACGGACAGATCTGGACGGTCTGCCGGTTGCCGGCGAAGCCGGGAGCGATGGTGACGACGCTGCCGACCACGCCGACACCGTGCCTGCCGGTCAGCGGGGCGCCGACCAGGGCCATGAAGTGCTCCCAGTCCCAGGACGGTCCCGGGTCCCAGTGCATGCCCGACACCGTCGCCGACGTCGGGCCGACAACGTTGTCGTGACCGATGACGTGCTGCCGGTCGAGCGGGATGTCGAAGCGCTCGGCCAGGTACTTCACCAGCTCCGCCGTGGCCTCGTACTGGGCCTCGGTGTACCAGGTCGCCCCGTGGGCGGCGTAGCCCTCGTGCTCGATGCCGATGGAGTGCATGTTGGTGGAGTAGTTGCCCGCGTGGAACGCCAGGTCCTTCGTGGGGACCATCTGCGTGACCGCACCGTCGGCGGACCGCATCACGTAGTGCGCGGAACTCCCGCCCGCGGTCTGGAAGGTGGCGATCGCCGACTCGTACGAGGACTCGGTGTCGTGGATCACGATCGAGTCGATCCGGATCCCGTTGGCCGGGCGGTTGGACACCTGGCCGTTGGACGGGGCGGCCGGCACGAAGGTGCAGTCCACGGTGGTGGGGCACTCGGTGTCGGTCGTCGCCGCCGAGGTCAGGCGCAGGCGGTCCAGCTGACCGGTGGCCGGGGTCACTCCCGTCCCGGCCGCCAGCGCCACCCGCTGACCGTCGGCGGTGGTGCGCTTCACGCCCTTCTTCAGCGTGGCGTAGACCCGGTCGGCGAACGCCCGGGCGCCCTCCCGTTGCGTGGACTGGCTGTAGCGGGCCACCGCGCCGTACCAGTCATCCGGAGCCGCCGAAGCCTTCCCGCCGGTCGCCTCCTGGTACGAGGCCAGCAGGGCGGCCCCGCCACGGATGTTGGCCGTCGCGTTGTCGCGCAGGTCCTTCGCGGACAGACCGGTGAGCTTCGCCGCGGCCTGGAGCGTGTGCAGCGCCGGGTCCGCGGCCAGTTCGGCCACGTCCGCCCGGCCGGCCATGCCGGCGTCACCGGCGGAGAGCATCGCCGCCGTGACATCCGTGAGATGCATCGGCCCGTAGCCGCCATCCGTGCTGTGCTGCCCGGCATGCGCGTCCCATGCCGACTCCTGGTACGCCACCGCCAGCAGCACCTGCTCCGGTACGTCGAACTCCGCGGCCGCGGCCGTGAAGTCGGCCTGCCGCGTGGACGTGGCGGGGGAGTTCTCGCCGGTCGCCTGTGCCACCACCGGTACCGCCACCGCACCGGCCACCGCCAGTGCCGCGGCCGCGAGCAGCACCGGCCGACGCCGTTCGGCATGCCGCCGGCGAGTCGTTCTCTCTGTCGTCATCAATTATTCCCGAGTGTGTCTGAGACGGTCATGTCGCCCTGTGGGCGAGCTGACTGACACGGCATGAGCCGTTCTGCGAGGCACTCCGGACTCTCTACGGAGGTGTGCCTGCCGTCTGTCGGCGCCGAACCGCGTCCGGCGTTCGCTCGCAATCGACCTGAGGACGGTTGGTGACGCTAGCAGAGCGCGCCGGACGGAATCAAAGAAGACAGTGCCACCGGGAGAATTCCCGGAAGTTGTGAACATGGCGTGAATCCTTTTCAGGGACAGACCGCTTGGGCCTTTCGCGTCGTCAGTTCGCCGCGAGCGTGCCGACGTCATTTGTCGACCCCTGCCGGTGATTTCTGCCACGAGGCGCGCAGATGACATTTCCGGTCCCCGACGTCCGGCGGGCGCGACATTGACGCCGGACGTCGGGGGGCTCGTGTGAAGGCGCCGCGGCGCACGGGGGGCTCCCGCCCGAGGCGGCCATCGACCGCGGCTGCGGCACGTCAGGCGTGCGCGGTCAGGGGCCCGCAACGCCGGGGGGAGCGTTGCGGGCCCCTTGCCGTGCAGGTGGCACGACGGTCTCCGGCCCCTGGGGAGGGCGGGATGAAGCGGCGTCGGCTGAGCCGACCCCGCCGTGACCGGAGAGGCGTCAACCCCTGCAACTCCTGGCGGCCGGCCGGCATGTGACCGGCCGCCAAGGGTCAATTCGGTCGCCGAAACCGTCAGCGTTGAGAATCACGTGGATCGTGCCGAAACGGTACGACTGCGACGGTGTTCTCTTTGACGATGCCGGGCACGGCGGACCTTCCCCACTGGCTTTCCGCTTGCGCACATTCGGCGATTCACCGCCACGGCAGCGCACGGGGCATTCCGCGTAACGGCTCCACCATCCGATCAGGTGAAGCGGGGTGCTGTATAGAACCTTGACGCCACGACCGGACAGGGCCGGAGTGGCACGGACTACTGCACGGCGGACGGCATGGAGCCGTCCACGTCGGTGAAGCCGTAGTGGAGTGCGAGGTCGCTCGTCGACACCGCGGATCCCGAGCGGTCCCGTACCGCGGGGTCGCCTGCCAGCGCCACCACGCCCCGCCCGACGAAACGCGGCGACTCCGCCGCGCCGACGTCGAACCTGCCCTCGCCCGGGAGTTCGATCTCGGAACGGCCGTTGCCGGCCCCGCGTGCGGCGGCGTCGACCAACTCGGTCCGGACCAGACCGGGCCACACCGACACCACGGACACGTCCCGCGGGCGCAGTTCCACGGCCATGTCCGCCGTCATCTTGTCGAGCGCGGCCTTGCCCACGCCGTACGCGGTGGTGTGGGAGTACTGGCGTGCGCCTGCCGACGAGACGTTGACGATCAACCCCCTTCCCGCCGCGAACAACAGCGGTGCCGCACAGACGCTCGCCACGTAGTGCGACCGTGTGCCGATGTCCAGCACTTGATCCCACGCGGCGAGGGGCAACTCCCAGAACGGCTTGCCGAGCCAGGCCCCGAGGTCCGGCGACGAGAAGACGTTGTTCACCAGCAGGTCCAACCGCCCGGACTCCTCGCGCACGCGCGCGAACACGTCCGCCACCTGCTCGTCACTGCGGTGGTCGCAGACGACGGCCACCCCCTTGCCGCCCGGCGCGGTCACCTCCTCGGCGGTCTCGCTCACGGTGCCGGGCAGCGGGCCGGCCGTGACGCTGCGCCCGGTGACGTAGACCGTCGCACCGGCCGCGCCCAGTTCGAGCGCTATCCCCTTGCCCACCCCACGGCTCGCGCCTGTGACGACGGCGATCCTGCCGACCAGCGGTCGATCCATGCCCACTCCTCCGGGAAGCCCCCGTGCGACCGCGGGTCGGCTTCCTCCCGTACCGATCATCCGAATGCCTACACTGTAGGCATGATTACACCAAGTGCAAAATTGCTCGGATGGTAGAGTCCGGCTCATGACGGCGGACGGGCTCAGGGAACGGAACAAGCACAGGAAGCGGGAAGCGATCCTGCGTGCCGCCCACGAGCTCTTCGCCGAACGCGGCTACGAGGCGGCCACGATCACCGACATCGCCGACAGGGCCGAGGTCTCCCGGCGTACGGTCACCCTGTACTTCCCCACCAAACTCAGCCTCGCGCTGGCCCACCTCGACGCGCTCGAAGCACGACTGCACGCCGCCATCAGCGAGCGCGAACCGGGCTGGAGCATCATCGACGCCGTCGAACACTGGCTGTACGGCGAATTGGACCACCCGCAGGAACTGAGCGGACTCACCGAGCGCATGCTCGCGCTCAACCCGCAGCTCCTGGGTCCCCACAAGGCGCGCATGGCCGAGATCGTCGAGACCGGGGCACGTCGCCTGGTCGAGGACATGGACACGCCTCCCGACGAGAGGGACGCCCGCATGACGGCCGCCGCGGCGGCCGCGCTGTGCTCGTCCCTCGGCCCCACGCCGACACGTGACGACGTCGTCGCGGCGATGACCTTCCTGCGCGCGGGTGTCGAGGCCTTGGCGGCGAACGGCACGTGAAGGCGCCGTTCGGCTCCGCCCGGTCCGGCGGGAGACCGGGCCGCACTAACGCCGACGCCCACCCCCGGCCGGCAGACGCAGCGTGAACAGCGAGCCCTCGCCGTAGGTGCTCTCGGCGGTGACGGAACCCCCGTGCGCGTGCGCGAGGTTGCGCACGATGGCAAGACCGAGACCGCTGCCGCCCGTACCGCGGTTGCGGGACTTCTCGGCACGCCAGAAGCGGTCGAAGACCCGGGGCAGGTCCTCGGGCCGGATCCCGCCGCCGGTGTCGGCCACGGCGATGACGACCGTGACGTCGTCCCGGTGAGCCCGGATCGTGACCGTGCCGCCTGACGGGGTGTGGCGGACGGCGTTGGAGACGAGGTTCGCCACCGCCTGACGGAGGCGGACCGGGTCGGCGTCGACGGTGCCGAGGCCGACGCCGTCCTCGACGCAGAGGACGACGCCGGCGTGGTCGGCGCGTCCGCGGTGGGCGGTGACGACCTGCTGGAGGAGTTCGGCGACGTCGCACGGCACCTTGTGGAGCCGCAACGCTCCGGCGTCGGCGGCGGCGAGGTCCCGGAGGTCGTCCACGACGTGCTGGAGCAGCAGCGCCTCTTCGAGGAGTGAGCCGACGAGGGCGCGGTCGGCCGGGACGACGCCGTCGTCGGCGGCCTCGAGCCAGCCGCGGATGTTGCTCAGCGGAGTGCGGAGCTCATGGGCGATGTCACCCACCATCTCGGTCCGCAGCCGTTCCAGCTCGGCGCGGTGCCGGGACATCTCGTTGAACACCTCGGCGAGCCGGCCGATCTCGTCCTTGCCGGTCACCTGGACGCGAGCGGCGAGGTCACCCGCCTTCATGCGGTGGGCGGCCGTCGTGAGGGCCCGCAGCGGTCTGACCAACCGGAGGCCCAGGCCCACGGTGACGGCGACGGTGAGCAGGAGCACGCTGCCGACGACGGCGGCCATGCGGAGGCGGTTGGGTGCGGACAGGTCGAACGGTGAGACGGCGGCGGCCTGGTCCGGGGAGCCGATGAACAGGAGCGCGGCCGGCGCGACGTACGGGGCGAGCTGCTCGCGGCGGGCGCTGTCCAGGCACGAGGAGACCAGCTGATCGTCCACGGGGATACGGCTTCCCGTGCCCGTCCAGGTCAGGTCCGGCGCCAGCCGTACCGGACCGCTGCCGCGGCGGCTCAGACAGGTGCCGACCAGGGTGTCGAGCTGGGCGAGCGCACGGGCCTCGGTGCGGGTGGGCCGGTCCAGGACGTCGTTGGCGCACCTGCTTCCCGTGTAGCCCGGCGCGTCCACGCGGGGCCGTCCGTTGGGGGCCGTGGCGGTGGTGGCGCGAATGCCCGGGATCTGGTTGAGGCAGTTGACACGGCGTTGCGCGAGGGCGGTCAGTTCCGTGCGCTCCGCCGAAGTCAGGCGGAACGGGCCGACGGCGCGGGAGTCGATGCGGTCGCGGCCACGGGAGCCCGAGACGCCGGCGTCGACGGACAGCGCGTCCACGGTCGCCGACGCCCGGTCGGGCAACGGGGCCCTCCGGCCGGAGCCGGTGCCGGAGCCGGCGTCGACGTCGACGTCGGCGGAGTCGGCGATCGGCCGGCGGTCCTGGGTGGTGAGGACGACGCGGTGTCCGGTCTCCCGGGCGAGGCGGTCCACCAGCGCCTGCACACCCTGCCAGTCGCGGTGCGTCGCGGCCCTGGCCACGAGGGCCTCGTAGATCCGCGAGTCGTCCGAGATGGCCTGGCCCTGCTCCTGCCGGATCGCCCGGGCGGTCGTGCGGACCGCAAGCCAGGCGGTGGCCGCGATCGAGCACACGGAGATCAGCACCGACAGCGCGAGCAGCCGCACGACCAGGCTGCGGTGGAAGCGGGCGTTCACGCGCTGTCGGACAGGACGTAGCCGATACCGTAGACGGTCAGCAGGCGCACAGGCTGGGCGGGATCGGACTCGATCTTCCGGCGCAGGTTCATGACGTGCGTGTCCACCGTCCGCACGGTGAAGTAGCGCCCCGTGCCGTGCAGGTGCCCGAGGATCTGCTCCCGGGTGAAGACCCGGCCCGGCTGGGCGGCGAGCGTCTCCAGCAGCCGGAACTCCCCGGGCGTGCAGTCCACGGGGGCGCCGTCGCAGGTGACCTGGTGCCGGGACGGGTCGATGCTCAGGCCGGCGACGATCAGCACCGGATCGGGTCCGGGTTCCGGTTCGGGGACGCGGGGCGCGGCGGGGCGGGCACGGCGCAGCAGGGTGCGCACCCGGGCGGTGAGCTCCCGTGGACTGTACGGCTTCGCCATGTAGTCGTCGGCGCCCAGGTCGAGGCCGAGGAGCAGGTCGTCCTCGGTGCAGCGGGCGGTCACCATCAGGACCGGCAGGTCGGACTCGCGGCGCAGGATGCGGCAGACGTCCAGCCCGTCGACCCTCGGCATCATCACGTCCAGCACGAGGAGCTGCGGGGGGTTGCGGCGCAGTTCCTCCAGAGCGGCACGTCCGTCGTGGACGACGGTCACGGAGTGCCCTTCGTGCTCGAGATAGACCCGCAGCAGCTCCGCCTGTTTCTCGTCGTCCTCGGCAACCAATATGTGGGCGCTCATGACCGGGAGTATAAGTAGGCCAAGTGGCGCATTCGGGCGCCCCGGGCGGCGTCCGCACCGGGGCCACCGGATCACGAACACTTCCTGACAGGATGCTGACATCCGTCGGCCACGATCCGGCGGCATGACCCACTCACGTCTGCCTCACCGCTGCCTCGGCGCGGCCGCCGCGCTCGCGTGCGCCACCCTCCTCGCGGGGTGCGGCGGGTCCGCCGGGCACACCGACGCCGAGTCCGGGAAGCGCGACGTCGCGTCCCTGACGACGGGCTCGCCGTCCGCCACGGCGTCCGGTGCCGCGCCCTCACGAAGCGCCGAGGAAGGCCGTCCGCAACTGCGCCTGGACAGCTCCGACGCCGAACGCGACCGCTACTGGAACGCGTACGCCACCTGCCTGAAGGACCACGGGCACAAGATGATCCTGTCCCGTGGCCCCTACTCCATCGACCAGAACGACAACAGCCCCACCGCCCGGGCCGCGCAGAAGACCTGCGCCGGAAAACTCCCCCTGCAGCCCCCCGAACTGGACCGCGACAGGAACCCGCACTACGACGACGACTACCGCGCCTACGTCACGTGCCTCAACTCCCGCGGACTCAAGGTCGTCGCGCTGCCCGACAACTCCGGCTGGACCTACGACGGCCAGACCACGATGAGCGACACCGAGCAGACCAAGGTCGACAAGAACTGCACGATGGAGGCCTTCGGTGGCAAGGACCGCTGACCACCGCCTCCCCAGACGGCGACGGCGCCGGCTCACCGTGGCGCTGGCCGTCCTCCTGACCGCCGGCGGCGCGGGAGGGGCCACCGCGGCCTGGAGCGCGCGCCACGGCAGCCCGCAGACCGCGCCGGACCACCCGATCCCGCTCCACACCGTCAAGGTCGTCAAGACCGACCTCTCCACCGACCGGACCCTGCCCGGCACCCTCGGCTACGGCCCGCTCCGGACGCTCAAGGGCAACGGCACGGGAGTGATCACCAAACTGCCCTCGCCGGGCGCGACAGCCGCGCGCGGCAAGGCCCTGTACTGGGTGGACGACCGGCCCGTCACCGTCTTCTTCGGCGACACCCCGTTCTTCCGCGCACTGGACAAGCCCGGGCTGCACGGCCACGACGTCACGGTGCTGGCGGACAACCTGCGGGCCCTCGGCTACGACATCGGGTACACCGCCGACCGCGGCCCCTCCCGCCTCACGACCGGCGGCTCCGAATTCACCCCCGCGCTCAGCGCCGCCCTCCGACGCTGGCAGCACGACACCGGGCAGACGGCGACCGGCACCCTGAAGCCCGGACAAGCGCTGGTCCTGCCGGGCAGGGCGCGCGTCAACACCGTCACCGCCGCCCTCGGTGACCCGGTCGCCGGGGAAGTGCTGACGTACACCACCACCGCGAAGTCGGTGGCGGTCAGCGTGGACGCGACCGAGGTCGGCGCACTCCGGACCGGGCAGAGCGTGACGATCACACTGCCCGACAGCCGCGAGATCCCCGGCAGGATCACCACCGTCGCCCGTGCCGTCCAGGGCGGATCCACCGAGGAGCAGACGGCCCAGACCGGCCCGCCCACGGTCGCCGTCACCATCACGCCCCAGCGGCCCGCGGACGTGAAGGCCCTGGACTCCGCCTCCGTCCAGGTCCGCTTCACCGCGACCGACCGCAAGGGCGTCCTGGCTGTCCCCGTCACCGCGCTCCTCGCACTCAGCGAAGGCGGCTACGCCCTGCAGCGGCCCGACTCCTCCCTGGTGGCCGTGGAGACAGGCGTGTTCGCCGACGGCCTGGTCGAGGTACGCGGCACGGGGGTCAGCGAGGGCATGACGGTGGTGACCTCCTCATGAACTCCGGGCAACCCGCCCTCGCCCTCGTCGTGCGCGAGGTGACCAAGACCTACCCGGGCGGTGTCACGGCCCTGGACGGGGTCACCCTCACTGTCGCGGAGGGGGAACTCCTGGCCATCGTGGGCCCCTCCGGCTCCGGGAAGTCCACGCTGCTGCACATCATGGGCACCCTCGACCAGCCCACCAGCGGCACGGTCGAGATCGCCGGCCACGCCGCCGCCGGACTGTCCGACCGGCGGCTCTCCGCGCTGCGCGCACGGCTGCTGGGCTTCGTCTTCCAGCACTTCCACCTCACCGACGGCCTCGACGCGACCGAGAACGTCGCCACCGGCCTGCTCTACGCCGGCGTGCCGTCCCGGCTGCGCCGCCCCCGCGCCGAGGAGGCGCTGGCCCGGGTCGGCCTGGCGCACCGCACCCGCCACCTGCCCCAGCAGCTGTCCGGCGGCGAACGCCAACGGGTCGCCATCGCCCGCGCACTGGTCAACGAACCCGCCCTCGTCCTCGCGGACGAACCGACCGGAGCCCTGGACAGCGCCAACGGCCAGGCCGTCCTCGACCTGCTCACACGACTGAACCAGGAAGGCACCACCATCGCCGTCATCACCCACGACCGGGACATCGCCGCCCGCATGCCGCGCCGCATCGAGATGCGCGACGGCCGCGTCGCCTCGGACACCGCCACCCGCACGACCGCCGGGAGCCCGGCATGAACCGACCGATCCGGCTGTCCCCCCTCGACGTCCTGCGGCTCGGACTGCTGGGCCTGCGCACCCGCAGGACCCGCGCCGCCCTGTCCGCCCTGGGCATCGCGATCGGCATCGCCACGCTCGTCGTCGTCACCGGCATCCCCGCCTCCAGCCAGCGGGCGCTCATGGAGGAACTGTCCGCGCTCGGCACCAACATGCTGCGCGCCCAGCCCCAGCCCGACGCCGACCAGAAGGCCCGGCTGCCGGAAGCGGCGGACGCGATGGCGGCCCGCATCGGCCCGGTGACCAGCGCCACCGCCGTCGCCAACACCCACGCGACCGTGCGGCGTTCCGACCTGGCCGACCCCAACGACTCCATCGGGATCACCGTTCTCGCCGCCAGGACCAACCTGCTGACCACCGTCGGCGGCACCGTACGCGCGGGCCACTTCCTCGGCCGGGCCACCGAGCGCTTCCCGACAGCCGTCCTCGGCACGCGCGCCGCGTCGCGGCTCGGCATCGGCCGGGTCGTCCCGGGTCGGGAGCCGCTGGTGACGATCGCCGAGCACCGGTTCACGGTGATCGGCATCCTCGATCCGATGCCGCTCACCCCCGACCTGGAGAGTTCCGTCCTGGTCGGCTGGGACGCGGCGCGCGACGTCCTCGCCTTCGACGGGCACCCCACGGTGGTCTACGTGAAGGCACGCGAGTCACGGATCGAGGCGGTACGCGCGGTCCTGCCCGACTCCGTCAACCCCGAGCTGCCCGGACTGGTCCAGGTCAGCCGGCCCTCGGATGCCCTGGCCGCCAAGCGCGCCACCGAGCACGCCTTCTCCGCCCTCTTCCTGGGACTCGCGGGTGTCGCTCTCCTGGTCGGCGGCATCGGCGTGGCCAACACCATGTTCGTCTCCGTCCTGGAACGACGCCGCGAGATCGGTCTGCGCCGCGCCCTCGGCGCGAACCGCCGCCAGATACGGGGGCAGTTCCTGACGGAGTCGGTCATGCTGTCCGTGTTGGGCGGGCTCAGCGGCACCCTGCTCGGAGCGGCCGGCACGGCCGCATACGCGATCTCCCAGTCCTGGCCGCCCGTCCTGCCGCCCCTCGCCCTCGCCACCGGCATGGCCGGCGCGATCGCCGTGGGCGCCGTCGCCGGCGTCTACCCCGCCCTGCGCGCCTCGCGCCTGCCCCCGACACAGGCCCTGTCGGCGGTCTGACGTGACTTCGGCGAGCCGACGCAGGGCCCTACCCGCCGGCGAGGCCCGTGCGCCAGGCCCACAGGGCGATCTCGACGCGGTTGCGGGCGGAGAGCTTCGTCTGGACGTTGCCCAGGTGGGTCTTGACCGTGCCCAGGGACACGAAGAGTTCGGCCGCGATCTCCGCGTTGGTCTTGCCCTCGGCCACCAGCCGGACGACGTCCGTCTCGCGGGAGGACAGATCGGAGGCCTCCGGCGCGGCGGGTCGGGGCGGCTTGATGCCGCGCAGCAGCCGGATCGTGATCGCGGGGCTGACCAGGGCTTCCCCGGAGTACGCCGCGCGCACCGCCTCGGTCAGGAGCGCCGGGCCGGAGTCCTTGAGGAGGAATCCGGAGGCTCCGTTGTCCAGTGCCTGGTAGACGTACTCGTCGTCGTCGAAGGTGGTGACGACCACGATCTTGGGGGCGTCGCCGGCTCCGGGGCGGTTGAGTTCGCGGAGGGCCTGGAGGCCGTCCATGCGCGGCATGCGGATGTCCATCAGGACGACGTCGGGGTTGAGCGTGCGGGACATCTCCAGGGCCTGGACGCCGTCCTTCGCCTCTCCCACGACCTCGATGTCGTCCTCCGCGCCGAGGATGAGGGAGAACCCGGTGCGGACCATGGCCTGGTCGTCCGCCAGCAGGACACGGATGGTCATCGTGCGCCCCCGGCGGGGATCCGGGCCTGCACGCTCCAGCCCTCCGGGAGCCGGGGGCCGGCGGTCAGGGAACCGCCGAGTGCCGCGGCGCGTTCGTGCAGGCCGGCCAGGCCGTAGCCGCCGTCGGGGTGGTCGCCGCCACGGCTGCGGCCGTCGTTGGTGACCTCGACGGTCACCGCGTCGGGCCGGTCCCGGCGGCGCACGCGGATGTCGAGGGTGCGGACCGCGTCCGCGTGCTTGCGCACGTTGGTGAGGGCCTCCATGACCACCCGGTGCACCGCCGACTGGACGTCGATGGCGATGTCGTCGAAGTCGCCCTCGATGCGCAGCCTCACCTCCGGACCGGTCTCGGAGGTGAAGTGTTCCGCGAGGGAGGCGATGTCGGCGATCGTGCCCGGCGGTGACAGGCGGGCCTGGGCGTCGGGCTCGCGCAGCAGGGTGACCATGCGGCGGATGGCCGTCATGGCCTCGTCGCCGGCCGCCTCGATGCGTTCCAGGGCGGGAAGCACGGCCTGTGGCTTGCTCGCCGCCACGGTCTGCGCGGCCTGGGCGAGCACGACCATGCCGGTCACGTGATGGGCGACGTAGTCGTGGAGGTCCGACGCGATGCCCGTCCGCTGGGCCAGCTGGGCGGCGGTCACCTGGCGCTGTCGGTTGGTCTGGAGCATCCGTACGGACAGGCCCGTGGCGGCGGCGATCACGCCGCCGAGCGCCAAGGCCAGGGCCAGGGCCAACGCGATGCGCTGGTGGGACTTCAGGGGTTCGAGCACCAGCCCCGCCAGCAGGAGCATGACCGCGAAGGAGGCGCGCATGGGCTCGGCCCGCCATGCGGTCACCCCGATGACCAGGATGGTCACGGCGGCGGCGGTGAACCCGAACGGCACGGTGCTGTAGTCGGCGGGCGGAGTGGTGAGCGTCGCCAGCAGCACCAGCGCCCCCAGCCACAGCGCGCCCGTACCCAGCGGGACGGCGGCCAGCCGTGGCGTCACCAGGGCGACCACGATCGCCAGGAGGACGGTGAACGGATGGGCCTGGTTCAGGCTCACGTCCAGGATGCCCAGGACCAGCAGGGCCCCGGTTGCCGCCAGCCACCCGATGCCCCGCACCGCCCGTTCGAAGACGCCGTCCGCTGTGGTGCCCACGTTCTCGTCGTCTCCACTTCCGCTCGCCTGCCGAGCGGAAACCGCTCCGGGTGTCGCCTCCAGTGTCACCGATACGCCCCGGAAGACCCGGATCCATCCCCGCGCACCATCGGTGTGGCCGCGTCCGGCTCCGGGGGCGGGGGCGGTGTGCGCTCCGGCTTGGTGTGGATGTCGTCCGTTCCCGTGCCCAGGACGACGACGTCGAAGACGGTCTGGGCGTAGACCCGGGCGGTGCGCAGCAGGTGGTGCATGCGGTGGTGCCCTCCGTTGCTCTCGTGGTGGATCGCGGCGGGTGCGGGACCCTGGTCGGTGGTGAGGCGGTGCTGCCCGGTCACGGCCGCACCTGCGCGGTGGCCGCTGCGCGCGGGCCGCGACCCTGCGCCGGGGAGGACGCCTCCGGTGCGGCGAGCGCCCCCCGGACCAGTTCGTCGAGCAGTGCGGGGTAGCTCAGGCCCTGGTGCGTGAACATCTTGGGGACCTGGGACCGGGCGGTCATGCCGGGCATGGTGTTCACCTCGTTCAGCACGGGACCGTCGGGCGTGAGGAAGAAGTCGCAGCGGGCCACTCCGCGGCACCCCAGGGCGGTGAACAGGTCGAGGGACGCCTCGGTGAGCCGGTCCAGCTCGCCGGCGGAAAGGGCGGCGGGTATGCGGAACCGGGCTCCGCCGTCGTACTTCTGTTCCGTGTCGAAGAGTCGGCCGTCGTCCAGCAGGATCTCCAGCGGCGGCCCGACCGTCAGGCGGCCGTCCGCGCGCTGCAGCACGGCGAGGTCGACCTCCCGTCCGCTCACCAGGTCCTCGACCAGGACCCGGTCGTCGATCCGGAGCGCCGCGGCGATGGCCGGGGCGAGCTCTGCCGCCTCGGTGACGAGGGCCACTCCGTGACTGGACCCCGCGGCGACGGGCTTGACGACGACCGGGCCGTGGAAGCGCACCTGGTCGGCGTTGCCGGCGGTGACCAGGAAGCCCGGGGCGACGGCGATACCGACGGCTTCGGCCACCAGCTTGGTCGCCCACTTGTCCATGGCCAGGGCGCCGCCCCGCACACCGGCGCCGACGTACGGCAGGTCCGCGAGGTCGAGCAGGGCGGCGAGCGTGCCGTCCTCGCCCTGCGGGCCGTGCATCGCGGGGAACACCACGTCGCACCCGGCGAGCAGGGTCAGGGCCGCGGACAGGCTCGCCGCGGGCGTGCCCGCCAGCGGGTGCCCGGCGGAGTCCCGCCACACGCCGTCCCGGCCGATGGTGAGGGACAGCACGTCGTAGGCGGTGGGATCGAGTGCCGCGCCGACGGATGCGGCGGAGGCCAGGGACACCTCGTGCTCGTCGCTCCGCCCGCCGCCGATCACGGCGACCCGGACGCGCCGGGCCTCGGACGCGGGGATCACGCGGCCACCGCCGGCTGCTGCACCGTGCGGCGCAGTCGCGCGCCCAGGCCGGTCACGATCTCGTGCTCGATGGTGCCGGACCAGCGGGCCCAGTCCCGGAGGGTGGGCTCGCCGTGGTCACCGGCGCCGAAGACGGTGGCGACGTCGCCGGGGGCGGCCGGATGCTCGCCGGTGTCGACGATGATCTGGTCCATGGAGATCCGCCCCACAACGGGGCGGCGGCGCCCGGCGAGGAGCACTTCGGCCCGGCCGGACGCCGCGCGGGGAAGCCCGTCGGCGTATCCGACGGCCACCAGTGCCAGGTGGGTGCCGCGGTGGGCGCTCCACGTGTGCCCGTAGCCGGCCCGGGTCCCGGCGGTGACCGTGCGGATGGAGACCACGGGGGCGGTCAGCGTCAGCGCGGGCCGCAGCGGGGTCGTCCGCGTCGGATCGATGCCGAAGAGCCCGGCGCCGACACGGCTCAGGTCGAACCGGGTCCGCGGGTCGGTGAGGGTCGCCGAGGTGGCGGCCACGTGCCGGAGGGCCGGCCGCAGACCGGCCTCGGCCGCGGTGACCGTCGCAGCCCGGAACAGCTCGAGGGCCTGGTCGGTGCACGGGTCGCCCGGGGTGTCCGCGCAGCCCAGGTGACTCATGACGCCGACCACCCGGACCAGACCCGCACGCTCCGCGTTCCGGGCCAGGCGGCACAGATCGGCCCATTCCCGGGGGTCGGCACCCTCGCGGGCCATCCCGGTGTCCACCTGGAGGTGGACGTCGGCGGTCCGGCCCGTCCGGGACGCGGCACGGGTCACGGCGGCCAGGTGCTCGGGCCCGGGAACGGCCAGCGAGACACCCGCCCGCAGCGCCTCCTCGAAACCGGCGTCGACCGGATTGAGCCAGCTCAGGATCGGCACCCGCAATCCCGCGCGCCTGAGGTGCAGCGCCTCCTCGACGGACGTCACACCGAGCGAGGTCGCCCCCGCGCCCAGGGCGGCGGAAGCGGCCTCCGCAGCGCCGTGTCCAAAGCCGCCGGCCTTGACCACGGCCATCACGCGGGCGGCGCGCGCCGCGAAGGCCCGGGTGTTCGCGGCGATCGCCGTCAGATCCACCCGCAGCTCCGGACCGGCCCGGTGGCCGGGCAGCGTACGGAGTGGGTCGGCGGTACGGACGGCGGAACCGATCGGTGGAACGCAGTGCATGGGGTGCCCTTCGGAGGTGTCACAGTCAGGCCGGTACCCTGCGACCGGAAAGGCTCAGGGCATCACCGCAGGTGGGTGAGGTTTGAGCCCCCGCCGGTCCGGGCGCTCGGCCCGGCCCTGCAGCCCGGGCGAGGCCGCCCGCGGATGCGGTGCACGAGCCGGAGCTCATGCCCGGAAGGCTATGAAGAGCCGATGGCCGTCCGCTTCGGGCGGAAGTCGGACCTCTTCGGGCGCCGCTACGACTTTCGGCTGAACGCGGCCGCCACCGAAAGACGAGAGCGGCAAGGGCAGCGGACGCAGGCGCAGCCGGTTGCGCGGGTCGCTCGTGTGCGAGCCTGAGCTGGGACCGCGCCACGGGCGGATCGCCGCCCCGCCGGAGTCCGATTCGTCGTAAGGGTTTGGTTCTCCGGGGTTTCGGAAGCGCGTGTGAGGCTAGGCGACCTGCCGGAGCCGCCCGCCCGGTTGCGTGTGGTGATGGTGCACGGGGCCGGACGGGCTCCCGACGCGGTTCCGCCGGCCGCGATCGCCCCATCAGCAGCGGCTCCGGCCTGTGTTTCACGATGCCCCCTGGCCGGGGCCGCCCGGACATGGAGAAGGGCCCCGTGTCGCCATCGGGGCCCTCGGGCCGTGCCCGCGGTGGTGGCCGCGGACAACTCCACAAGCGTAACCACACCCCACGCCGTCCGACGTGGTCTTGCGGCCGACGCGCCGCAAAGGCCCACCAGGCCGGTACCTCTGGCCTGGGCCTCAGAACCGGGCCGGCAGCCAGCCCCGCTGCACGGCGCGCACGCCGGCCTCGAAACGGCTGCGTGCGTCGAGGCGGTCCATCAGCTCGGAGGCGATCCGCCGGGCCGTGCGGTGTGACACCCCGAGCCGCTTGGCGATCGCCTCGTCGGTGTGGCCCTCGGCCAGGAGCCGGAGGGTGGTCGCCTGCTGGCCGGTGAGCCCGTGCGGGTCGGTGGGCACGATCTCGCCGAGCGGCTGGGCGGCATCCCAGGTGGTCTCGAAGAGCGCGCACAGCGCGGTGAGCGTGCCCTGGCCGGTCAGCAGGACGGCGCCCGCGGCGGTGTCGTCGCTGCTGACCGGGATCATGGCGGTCAGCCGGTCCATGATGATCATCCGGGTCGGCAGGGACGGGGTCGTGCGGATCAAGCCGCCCAGTCCGGCCAGCCAGGTGGCGTGCTCGACGGTGGGCCGGTGGGTGCGGACGCTGTCGAGGTAGATCGTGCGCATGCGCACCCCGCGGTCGAGCAGATCCTCGTTGAGCGGCCGTGAAGCGGCCATGTTCTCCGCGGTCTGCGGACCGCCAGGGGCGAAGGTCAGGAATTCCTCGCGTACCTCGCGGGTGAGCACGGTCAGCCGGTCGCGTATCCGGTCGAGGCCCACCAGATGCTCCACCCCGGGATGGCTGGTGGCGGGACGGAGCTCGGCGTACTCGGAGATGAGCTGGGCCGCGGCGGCCCGCGAGGCTTCGAGGCGCTGCTGCTGGGCGGCCAGCTGGGCCTGCTGGCGGCCCATCAGGACCTCCATGCCGACGTCCGGTGAGACGGCCCGGAGGCGGCCCGCGTCCCCGGCGGCGGGGCGTACCAGGGCCAGCTCGCTCAGTGTGTCGAGGGCCTCGCCCACCTCTTCCGCGGAGAGCTCCACGGCGTGGGCGAGGGCCGCGACACCGGCGTTCGGGTCTCTGAGCATGGCGCGGTACACCGTCTCCGCGACGGAATCGAGTCCGAGAGCGGTCAGCATCTGGTCCCCCTGGTTTCCTGCGTACGGCGTCCCCTGTTCGACGGCGATCTTCGCAGAGCGACGGGGGATCGTCACGGAGGCAGGACGGAACCGGCCAGGGCCCCAACGGTCCAATGTGCAAACGGGCTTGATCGCGATTTCGGTTGAGACTCTGGAGCGCATGTACCTGGTCCATGCACATCTGGCACTCCCCTCCGACGAGGAGCTGCCGCAGAACGTCAAGGCGTTGGTGCGATCGGCGATCGTCCCCCGTGACCGCGTCGAGCACGTCGCCGTGCACCCGACCTCTCCCTCCGAACTCACACTCGGTTTCTATCTGCTGGCCGGCGGGCTCGATGAGGCGGAGGAACGGGCCCTTCGGGTCTGCTGCCGACTGCTGTGCGACGTACCGCAGTTGGCCACGGCGCGGCTGACCGGCGCGGGGGTGCCGCTGATGCCGCTGGCCTTCCTGCCCGAGACGGTGGACTGAATCGGCCCGTGTGGACGCATCAGTCCAAGGCCCTTTCCGTCCATCCCTGAAGCCTTTCCACAGGCTTGAGCTGCGACGAACCTATTGGTCACCGGCCGGGCCGAGCGTCACCGCGGGACGCGAGGGCGGTCCGGACACCGCATTTTTCCTCCGGAAGGAACGGAAACAGGCATGCTTCGCATCCGAATCGCCAAGGTCGCCGCGGTCTGCTCCCTCGTCGTCGCTGCGGCTCTCGCCGCCCCTGCGGTCACGCCCCCGTCCACGGCCGACGCGGTTCCTTCCTCTTCCGTCCTTGTCGCCGACGCCGGCTGGCAGGTCGCCCCGGCGGACGCCGGCTGGCAGTAGGCCGCCTGCCACCGACAGCCACTCGCGGCGGCCCGTGCAAAGGGCGGCGCCCCTTCGAAGCGAAGGGGCGCCGCCCTTTATGGTTGGTGGGCGTCGGCCGCCGCGGTCCGCCTGAGTGGATCGGTGTCAGGCGCGGGGGTTCTCACTGACGTCGGTTGCCGAGGACACAGAACTCGTTGCCTTCGGGGTCCGCCATGACGACCCACGACGACTGGTCACCCTGGCCGATGTCGACACGCTTGGCGCCATGGGCCTCGAGACGGGACACCTCGGCGTCCTGGTCATCGGGCCTGAAGTCGAGATGGAGTCGGCTCTTGCCCTGCTTGAGCTCGTTGATCCGGACGAAGTCCAACCCTGGCATGCGATCCGGCTCCGGCCGGATCTCGAACTCGTCGTCGGAGGAGTGGACCACGACCCAGCCGAGAGCCTCGGCCCACCACTGCCCCAAGGCCACCGGATCCACCGAGTGAACGATTACCTGTTCCCATTCCAAGGTCATCTTCCGAGTGTAGGCCTGCCGCCCCTTCGCACGCAGGCGCTTGAAGCGCTCGGAGCTCCGGGTCGAGGACGCCTCGAAGGCCCCGCGGGGACCGGCGGGGCCTTCGAGGCGTCGGGTGGGGCGTCAGGCGATCTTCTTGTACCGCAGGGCGACGTACGACGAGGCCGGGTGGCCGCCGATGTCGCCGCTGTAGACGTTCGCGGTCGAGTAGTTCATGTCCGTGGCCGTGCTGCCCTCGGCGTAGTAGTAGAAGGTGCCCGCGTCCTGGTTCTTCCAGCCCGCGAAGAGGACGGCGTGGTCGGAGTAGTCGTTCAGCGCGTCACCGGGCCTGAGGTCGGCCTTGTTGATCTGCGTGCTCACGCTGGGGAGGGTCTCGGTCGTGAGCGAGGTGGTGAGGTGCCAGGTCATGGAGACGAAGCCGGAGCAGTCGGTGCGGTAGGAGTGGTCGCCGTCGACGTCGGTGGCGTAGGCGCTCTGGCTGTACTGGATGTTGCGGTTGTACCAGTCCTTGGCCCGGGCGATGACCTCGTTGCGGTAGATGGTGCCGCCCTGCACGGACTTGGGCGGGGCCGGCGCCACGTAGGCGCAGTTGTTCGCGTAGGCCGACAGCAGGCTCTGGGTCCAGCCGGACGCGTCCACCGGGTCGTCGGAGTGGTACGCGATGTCGCTGCCGTCACCGTCGGTCGGGTCCGAGTCGTGGTACCAGTACATGCCGCCGTTGGTACGGCCGTAGTAGAGACCGCCGCCCGGCGAGGAGAGCGAGTCCACCGCCGACCAGCCGCTCGGCTTCAGGACCGAGCTGTCCCAGTCGTTCACGCCGTTGATCTTGTAGCTGAGCAGTCGGCCGTCCGAGGTCGAGGCGATGATGCGGTCGTCGCCCGCGGCGGCGAGCGTCTTGAGGACGAAGCCGGTGTCGATCACGACGTGCTGGCCTATGTGGGCCGACCCTGCGGGCTTGGCCTGCGACACCAAGTACTGGTGGAGCTGGCCGTCGACCGTCCCGTAGAGGTGACCGGCGCCGTCGTAGACCAACTTGTCGAAGGTCCAGCCGCCGTCCCAGATCTTGACGACTCCCGCGAGCGTGAGGGACGTGTTGTTCGTCTGCACGTCGACCCGGTAGAGGTCGCCGGTGGTCGAAGTGACCAGCACCGTGTTGAAGTTGAGGGCCGCCATCGTCTTGGGCGTGAAGCCGAGGTTCGGGCCGATGAGCGTCTTGACGCGGTCGCCGGTGTTCGGCTCGATCTGCGTGTACGTCAGCCGGCCGTCGGACAGCGTGCCGTACATCGACACGTCACCGGTGCACGACGCGACGGCGTGCGCGGCTCCGGCGGTGGTCGCGACCAAGCCGAGGGACATCGCGCTGACGGCGACCACGGCGGCGGTGGTACGGCGGAGGGCATGGCTCAGCTTCATGATTTCTCCTGCGGTGGGTAGTACGAGCGGGCGGCGGTACATCCCCGGCCCAAACAGCTGCCCTGCAGGTGCAGCTGTGAAGGATGTCTCGGGTGTGACGCCCGGTGGCAGGAACTACTTTCGCCGCAGGTCACGCGGGTTGGAAGAGAAGGCGAATGGACGTAAACGTCCTTGGCCTGTTACGTCCTGACGGCACGTCGGCCACGTCGGGAGGTCAGGTAATCACGGAGGTAGCCGTCACGGATCTCGTGGCGGACCTGACGGCTTGCCTCGCTTCGGTTCAGTTCCTCGACGCCGCGCGTTCCGTGAGAGCGTGGTTGCCGGCGCCGAGGCCCGGGCTTCCGGCGCCCGCGTCGCCGCGGGCGGGCATCGGGCGACCGCTCGCTCGGCTTCCTGCGGGGAGCGGTGTCCGAGCCCGCACGATATGGCGATGTCGACCTGCCGTCCCACGGCGTCCTCCGCCAGCCCGAGCACGGTGAGCTGCTCGCCGTGGGACTGGCTCTCGTGGGCGATGCCCGCGACAAGCGGCGGGCGGTCCGCGCCCGCAGTCGCCGGAGCGGCGCGTACTACCCGCGATGGGCGGCAGGCGGCTCCTGTGTGGGGTGGAGCCTCCGTTCTCGCTGGTCAGAGCCGTGGCAACCTTGATCGTCGGTAATCGGGAGTACGGTGGGGGCACCGAAGGCATTTCGTGCGTTGGCATCAGCGTTGGCGTCGTCGTCGGAAATGGGCATGCCCGGCGCACCAGCCGGGCCGGAAGGCGGCGTCATGGCCGCGACGACGATTCGGGCGACGCACGCCCACATGTGCCCTCCGGCCGGGGCAGGGTTGTGCCTCACACTTGGCAGATCGCGGTTAGACGGGTGGGCCCGAGCATGGTGGCCGCGCTCCAGGGTCCACTCGGAAACCGGTGCCGCCGAACTCGCCTTGGCCCGCGGCTTTCGTCCTCTCGATCGGACCGCCACGGAGGCGTGGATCACGCGAAGGAACCACGAGCAGGCCGCTACTCCGGAAACCCACGGCCAGGAAACGGCGTGTGAGGGCGAAGGCGGCCGGTGAGCTGCGGGTCCGTCGCGAGAAGACTGGAGACACACATGGGAACCGACGCATCGCTCCCGGAGGGCGAACTCGCCGAGGTCCGTATCACCGCCGCCTCTCCCGAAGTGGCACGACGCGTGGCTGAGGTACTGCGTACGTGGTTCGCGAGCACCGAACAACGCAGCTACCCCGCCGGCGTCACGGGCAGTGGTACCCGACTGCATCTGACGGTGGACACCGCCCACACACCGCAGCTGCACAGCGGATTCCAGCGGTGGCTCGCCGCCGCTTCACGGACGGGTGGCTGAGATGCCCATCGGCAGCATGCAGGCCACCCGCCCCGGGGCCGAGGAGGGGCCCGTCCGGGTCAGGCTGGTCCGGCGTGACCTGGGGCCGCACTGGCTCGACGGCGTATGGTGGCCGCGGAGCCACGATCTCGGCAAGGGCCTGCCCGGTCTGCTGGCGGCCCTGGACGAACGCTGGCCCGGCATCAGCCGCATCACGGTGAGCGGTCCGATGTGGCGCATGGGGCCGCAGGAGTTTCGGTTCGGGGGCCGGAACATACACATCAACCGGGCCGCCGCGACCCCGCGGCCGAACACCATCTGTCTGGTGTCCTACGGGGTCGGCCGCTGCGACCTCCTGGTCGTGCCTCCGGGCGCGACGCCTGATGAGGCGCGCCGTCTCATGGACTCCGTCGTCGGTTCCGACGGAGCCCGCGCCGGGTGCCCGCCGAGGTGAGGGCCGCCGACGATCAGACGTCGGTGGCGGCGGTGACGGTGTGGCAGGTGAATCCGAGGCGCGTCATGGCACGTGTGACCTCTGCAGCGGTGAAGTCCCGTCGGTCCTGGCGGGTGATCACGGCGCCCACCTGCTTGACGGGGTAGTACTGCTGCCCGATACGTACGGACTCGCCGGCCAGGGGTTCGGGGGAGACGCCGCTCATGGCCTGCTGCACCTCGCTGGGGGTGAGGTCGAAGGGGTAACCGGCGATGATGCAGCGCACTGGGTCTCCACACGATGGTCGGATGTACCTCGGGGGGTCAGCGTCGCACAGTAAGGCTGCCGGAGCGACAGGAGAAGGACACGAATAATTCGGTCTCCGTGATCCACCGCCGGCGGAGCATGTGTGTTAGCTTTGTTGTGTTGCAGTTTTGGTACCCATGAACGTTATGTGCACCTGACCCACAGGTGCATTTTTGTTTTTCCGGTCCTTCCGGAGGGTCATTGCGGCGACAGGAGTCCGCGCAGTGTGGACTTCAGGCAACTGCTCCAGAAGGAGATGCTTCATCATGGCAACTGGCACCGTGAAGTGGTTCAACGCGGAAAAGGGCTTCGGCTTCATCGAGCAGGACGGCGGCGGCGCTGACGTCTTCGCCCACTACTCGAACATCGCCACCCAGGGCTTCCGCGAGCTCCAGGAGGGCCAGAAGGTGAGCTTCGACGTCACGCAGGGCCAGAAGGGCCCGCAGGCCGAGAACATCGTTCCGATCGGCTGACGTCGGAAAGCATCAGGGTCGGGGCCGGCACCCTTCGGGGGCCGGCCCCTTCCGTATTCCCCGATAGTCCCACTGGCGGCGGCTCTCAGGTTTCGTCGGTCGCTACGGCGACGTTGCCCTGTGGCCCCACGCCTGCCCGTTTGAGTGTCCAATATTGGGCATGGTTGCAGATAGGGCAAATCATTCCTCTGGGGGTTGATGAAGGAAGGCTGTCATGGAGAAGAAGCACAGTAAGGGTCGGCAGGGCGAGGGTCCGAGCCGGTTCAAGGGCGATGACCAGCACGGATGGTCGCAGGATGTGGACGCGACCCGCCAGGAGGAGAACCCGAGCGCGCATCGCTCCTTCCATCCGGACACCTATGCGCCGGGCGGGAAGAACCGCGAACCGAGCCGGCAGGACATAGAGGACTCGCTGGAGGGCACGCCCGTGGAAGGCATCTCCCGCAGTGGCGAGGAACGGTCGGGGAAGTCCGGCAAGAGGGGCATCCGGGACACGGGGCGGCGGGGCCCCTCGGGACGTCCCAGCGGGACGGAAGACGCCTCGGAAACCACCGGGGTGGACCCGCAGGAGCCGTCTGGCGGGCCTCCTCGCGGGAAGAGGGAGACGAATCCCTAGTCTCTCGACGCCGTTTCGCAGCAACGACGATGGACGCGGGCCCATTCGGGGCCGGATCACGCACGTGTCCGTGCGATCCGGGTGATGGTGACGGTCACGGTGAGGGCCTCCCCGCTCCCGTGGGCCGTGACGAGCGGCATGAGTGACGCCCGGGTCCGGTCGTGGACCGTGCGGGCGACGTCCACGGCTCGGTGACCCTCGGCGAGGACGCAGCGTATCTCCACCTGCCAGCCCGAGCCGTCCGGGTCGCGCGCGACGCGGATGCCCGACAGCGGCGAGGCGAACCTGTCGTGTGCCGCTCCCGGAACCGGGCGTGAAGCGGCTCGGGCGAGGCGGCTGGCGAGAGTGGGCTGCAAGCCGAGCACCCCGTCGACCCCGAGGGCGGCCTCGGCGGCGCTCCGGCGAATGTCGGCAGGGTCGCAACCCGTCATGGGGCGGGTTCCGGCCCGCCGTGCGCGGGCTCCGAGATGCTCGGCGACCATCCGGCGTAGCGTACGTCGATCACCGTGACGTCTATCGCGGCCGCCAACAGGCCCAGTGCGTTGTCGGCGGCGTCCCGTACCGCGTGTCGCACCAGTGCCGCGGTCTCAGGCAGAGGGCGGTTCAGAGCGGCGGCCAGAGCGATGCTCACGCGTATGCCCGTCGGCTCGTCGGCGCGGGTGAGGCGGCAACTTGCGGTCGTGACGCCGAGTACCGAGTCCGCGGCGCTCCGCAGCACGCCGGCCGCGGTGTGTTCGGCGATCCGCAGAGTGCGCGTGGGGTCGCCCAGCGGCAGCATCGGCCCCAGCAGTACCTCGTTGCGGACGATGTCCATGACGCGGGAGACGAGGCTCTGTGTGCTGGGTGGCTCCTGCTCCCGCAGCGCCTGCGTCGCCCTGTCCAGTGCGGCCAGGCCGTCGACGGCATCACGGCAGTAAGGGCACTCGGCGACGTGGGGGTCTACGGGCGGACCGGTGTCCCTGGCCTGCTCCCAGGCGTGACTGAGAGTGCGCCCGCAGGTGAGCACTTCGTCGCCGGTGTGACGGCGGACCTCGTCGAGAGGGCAGCCGTCCGCCGGAGGCCGGGGGGGATGGTCGTCTAGCGCCATGGGCCCAGTGCCTCCTTCAGGGTTCGTCGTGCTCGGTACAGTCGCCCGCGGACCGTTTGCTCGGTGGTGCCCGTGACGTGGGCGATCTGGGAGTAGGGGAGTCCGTGCAGTTCCCGCAGGATCCAGCAGATGCGCTGCTGCGGTTCCAGCGCGCCGAGCGCACCGGCCAGAGCGTCGGTGAGGGCGTCCTGTTCGGCTGCCCGCGCCGGCGAGCTCCGCATTCCGGGGGCGGCGGGTTCGGCCACCGAGTTCAACGGTACCGGGGCCGGCCGGTGGCGCAGGGAGTTCAGGCAGCGGTTGACGGTGATGCGGTACATCCAGGTCCTGAACGCCGCGCCGTGACGGAAATCGGGCAGGCGCCGCCAGGCGCTGATGAAAGCGTCCTGGACGGCGTCCTCGGCGTCCTGCAGGTTGCCCAGCGTGTGGAAGGCCAGGGCGAGCAGCGGGCGGCTGTGACGCCGCACCAGGATCGCGAATGCCTCCTCGTCGCCTTCGCCGGCCCGGGTCGCCAGCAGGTCGTCCGGCGCGGACGGCAGGCCGTCGGCCAGGCCTGGGGGAACGGGGCTCGGGGGCGTGCCGAGTACGGCCGATCGGCGCGGGGAAGTGCCGGCGCTGTGCGTCATGACCGCACCTCCTCCCTGCGGTGTTACGCGTGCCCGGCTTCAGGCATGTGATGCCGGTTCGCGAACATGCATGACGAATTGCCTCCCGGATGTGTCCAAACCTGTGACGGGCGCCGTACCGGTGCCCGCAGCAACTGATCGAGGCGACTGCCATGACGGACACCACCGACCGTCCCTTCACCGGACAGGACGGCTCCGCCGGGACCGGGACGATGCTCAAGGGGCCGACCGGCGCGAACACCTCCCCCGAAACGCGGGGCCAGACCACCATCGCCGACGGCGTCGTGGCCAAGATCGCGGGAACTGCCGCTCGCGAGGTCCCCGGGATCCACAACCTCGGTGCGGGCATGGCCCGGGCCATGGGCGCCATGCGCGAACGCGTCCCCGGCGGCGGGACCGGAAGCGTAAGCCGCGGGGTGAAGGTCGAGGTGGGCGAGAGCCAGGCCGCGCTGGACCTCGACGTCGTCGTCGAGTACGGCTACGCCATCCCCGATGTGGCAGCAGAGGTCCGCGTCAGCGTCATCTCCGCCGTGGAACGCATGACCGGCCTTGAGGTCGTCGAGGTGAACCTCGTCGTCGACGACGTGAAGCTGCCCGACGAGGAAGAGGAAGACGAAACCGAGCCGGGCGAGGGCCGCGTCCGATGAACTCCGTCAGTGGGCCGTCAGTGGGTCCACCCACGCGGCACGAAGCGCGCCCGAGGCGGCGGCACACGCCGGCGCGGGACAGGTGAGTGAATCATGAATACAGCGACAGTGGGTCTGGCAGCCGGAATGGCACTGGGATTCGCCGGCTTCTTCGGCGGGTTCTGGGCCTTCCTCCTGGTAGCGGTCCTGGGCGCCGTGGGGTTGGGTGTCGGTCTCGTCCTGCAGGGTGACGCCGACGTGTTCACCCGGCGGCAGCGGGACGTGTCCGCCCGGCGGCCACGGTGAACACCACCACCCGTGCCGCCGGTTCGTCCGGCCGTCCCCCCGGCGAGCCTGCGGACGACGTCCACGGCCGCGTGCCGCCTGCCGCGCGTGGCGCGACGGTGATACCCGACCGGGTCGTGGCCCGCATCGCCGTCCGGGTCGCCGGCACGGCGCTGCGCCGACTCGTCGGCCCGAGGCAGCCGCGCACGGAGCTGGCCGCACCGGGGGCTCGCGTGACCACGTACGGCGGGACGGCACAACTGGCGTTGTCGGTGGACCTTCCGTACCCCGCTGACATCGCCGTCACCTGCCGGCAACTGCAGCGCGAGGTCGCCGAACGGGTGGCCCAACTGACCGGGCTGGACGTCCGCGACGTCACGCTGACGATCCGGCGCCTGGCCACCGTCGGCGGACCGGACCGCGTTCAGTGACCCCCGCCGCCTCAGCGGCGCCGGACGGAACCAGCCGTCGTCACGTGCAGACCAAGGAGCCCCCCATGACTCTCCCCTCCGGTATCGCACCGCCCGGTCGCCATGCATCGCGGCCCAAGACCGAAAGAGACGCAGGCTCGGGCCGGCACGGCATCCGTGCTCCCGCGGCGAGGTCGCCGGCGCGCGACAGCCGTGGGGCGAGGTCACCTCGCTTGTGGTCGACACGTCGCATCCCGGCCACCGTGGTGGCCCTGGTGGCAGTCTGCGCCTTTGGGGTGGTGCTGTACGACGTGATCGCCGTGCGTGCCGGGCAGCGCGCCGGGGCGTGGCGCACGCGCCTCGCCGACGAGTTGGCCAGCCGCCCGGTCGACGACCTGTGGCTGCTGCTCGGCGCCTCCGTCGCCGTCCTCCTCGGCTTGTGGCTGCTCGTCCTCGCGCTCACCCCAGGCCTGCGCCGGCAGTTGCCGCTGCGGGCCCCCGACGGCTGTACCGGACTGCGGGCCTGGCTGGACCGTCGGGGAGCCGAACTGGTGCTGCGCGACGCCGCGATGCGGGTCCCGGGCATAGCCCGAGCCCGGGTCCGGGTCGGACGCCGCCGCGTCATCGCCCGAGCGGACGTCCGCTTCCGCGACCCGGCGACCGTCCGCGACGACCTCACCCAGGCCTTGCAGGACCAGTGCCGCCAGCTCGCTCTGGCACATGCCCCACGGCTGGCGGTCCGCCTACGACACCACACCCGCTGACCCCGCCCGGGAGCGCGCCATGAACGGCCGATCCACACTCAACCGCCTCCTCCTGGCCATCAGCGGCCTGGTGCTACTGGGTGGCGGGCTGCTGATCCTCACCGCAGCTCTCGACCTCTACCGTCGGGTTCACGTGGCTGCGCCCGCCGGCTGGCCGCTGACCACGCACAATGACGTCCTGCTCAGCAACGCCGACCGGATCCGCTGGAGCGACCAGGGCTGGTGGTGGTGGCCCGCCGTCATCGCCGGCCTCACCCTGGCGACCGTCCTGGCGCTCCTGTGGCTGCTCGCCCAGTTCCGACGTCAACGTCCCGGCTCGGTGCACCTGGGCGGAACACCTCCGCCCGATGGTGTCGAATTGCGCGGCCGCGCCCTCAGCGACGCCGTGGCCGCCGAAGCAAGCGCTCTGCCCGGCGTCGGGCGGGCGGGCGCCCACATGACCGGACGCCCGGCGCACCCCCGGCTCGACGTGGCCGTCACGCTGACGGATCACGCCGCACCCGCCCCGGTCCTGCAGGCGCTGTGTCACGGCCCGATCGCGCACGCACGCGAGAGCACCGGGTTGACCGAACTGCCCACCCGGGCGCGCTTCGACGTCGGCAGGCACAAAGCGCGCCGCGTCGAATAGGGCGCCCTCATCGGGCACGGTAGGACACCGGCAAGGCCGCCCGCCCTGTCCCACGCCCCGTCAGGGACGCGGGGGGACGCGCAGGGCGAGGAGGGCGGTGTCGTCGCTGGCCCAGTCACCCGTGTGCTCGGCGATGAGGTCGCCGAGGTGGGTGACGATGCCCTGCGCATCCATTCCTCGGCAGCCGGCGAAGGCGGCGGCCAGTGCTTCCTCGCCGAACTGCGGCCGGGCGACGGAAGATGCGGTGCGACGGGCCCGGGCCTCGGTGGCGCCGTCGGTGTAGAGCAGCAGGGCGTCGCCCGGGGCGAGCCGGAACGGGACGTCGGTCAGCCTGACGTCGGCGAGGATGCCCAGCAGGCTTCCGGACCGTCCGACCTCCTGGATACGGCCGTTGGCCCGGCGGATCAGGGCCGGGGGGTGTCCCGCGGTGCACAGCCGCCCCGCGATTCCCGCGGGTGTGGTGCGGAAAGTGGCATAGACGGCGGTCAGGAACCGCTCTCCCTTGCGCTGCTCCATGAGGGCGGAGTTGAGGTGATCGAGCACTGAGGCGGGGGACTTGTGCTGGGTGGCCTCGGCGCGCAGCGTGTAGCGGGCCAGGGCGGTGACCTTGGCCGCTTCGGTGCCCTTCCCGCACACGTCGCCCATCACGGTGCACCACCAAGGC
This sequence comes from Streptomyces sp. NBC_00510, assembly GCA_036013505.1. Lineage (NCBI taxonomy): Bacteria > Bacillati > Actinomycetota > Actinomycetes > Kitasatosporales > Streptomycetaceae > Streptomyces > Streptomyces sp. NBC_00510. The sequence goes on from CP107851.1 coordinate 8,761,979, forward strand.
CCCTTGGCCCGGAAAAGGTCGTAGAAGTCGCCCACCACGGTGCTGCCACCGGCCGCCGGCAAGTACGAGGCGGCCGTCTCCAGGCCTGGGACCTTCTGCAGTACCGGGGGCAGCAGGCTGTCCTGGAGGCTGCGGGCCAGCGTGCTAGCGGTCTCCAGGGCGTCCTGGGCAACGGCCAGCGAGGTGCGCAGGTTGATCTCGTTGCTGGCCGCGCGGGCGATCGTGGCCAGTTCGGCCAGTTCCTGGGGTTGCCAGGCGTGCGGATTCTCATCCACCACGCTCATGCTGCCCAGCACCTCCCCGCCCGGGGCGAGGATCGGGTACCCGGCCCAGGCTCCGATCTTCATCCGCGTGACCGCGGGATGACCGCTCGTGCGGGGGTCGGCAACGGCGTCCGCGACCACGAACGGCTCCCCGTGCCGGCCGACCACGAAGGAGCAGAAACTCTCCCGGACGGGCATCTGCCGCTCGGCCACCTCCCCGGCGTCCACCCCGACGCAGGACTTCCAGAACGAACGACGCTCGTCGACCAGGGTGATGAATGCCCGCCCGCAGCCGGTCACCGAGGCCGCGAGCTGGGCCAGGTCGTCGAATGCCGCCTCGGGGCCGGTGTCCAGCAACCCGGTCGCCTCCACCGCGGCCAGCCGCCGTCGGTCGGACAGTGCCACGGGCAGGCCGTCAGGCCGCGTCTCACCTGGGATCGCGAGGCCCTCATGCAAACGTCTCCGTGCCCCCACGACCGCCTCCGGTACATCAGAAAGTGTTGGATCGATCGCACAACGTCATCGAATGGACGGTCACACGACTACCGTAGCCACCAGCGGTCCGGCGCCGGGGACAAGGAGGACGATTGCCGGTGTGGGGCGGCGGTGCTGCCGTCCATGGCACCACCATGGAGGCTCGTGTCCTCGCTGCGAACAGGGACGCCTCGGAGCACCGTCAGCGCCGGCACGCGCACGCAAACCCCGGGTCAGCTCGCCTTCTCCCGCTCGCTGACGTCGTTCTCCACGGCGTCGGCCAGCCTGCCGAGCATGCTGCGGTGCCGGAGCTGGATCAATGCGTCAAGCGCCGCGTTGTGGAGAAGGCCGCCAGGGCCCCGCAGCGGATGTTCGTCGAGAATGATCAGGGTGTCCTCGCCCCATGGACGGAGCTCGATCGCGATGCGAGCGGTGCCGAGCCATCCGGCCTCGGCCTCCAGTTCCAGTTGCCGGGGCGGCCGGCAGACGCGGACGACCGTCTTCCCCTCCGCGACCAGGGGTCCCATGTTCACGCTGTACTCGATGCAGGACCCGACCTGCGGCCACCGGTCGTCGGTCTGTTGGGAATGCGAGGGGCCGACGACCCACTCGCCGTAGCGGGAGCCGTCGGCGAGGGCGGCCCACACCTCCTCTGGGGATCCGCCCACCAAACGGTGCTGTACGGCCATGAGCTCCTCCCGTAAAGGCTTGCCACTGCTGATCAGAGGCCGGAATCCACTCCCGCGTGAAGGCGTGCGTCCCCCTGCTGCCGGCCTCTCGGCCGCGGCATGCCGGAAGGGATCGACGCTGCGGACAGCCTGGGCCGCCCGGTTGGGGCCCGGGCCTCGTGGGGTATTCACACGGCCGGCCGGGCGGACACTTCCCACGCTACGCTCCACGGACCCCGCTGCGCACGCCAGGAACCGCAGGTCACATGCCGGTCAGACGGCGGTCAGGGCGATCGCCGCGTAGTGGGTCGTGAAAGCAGCCAGGGTGAAGGTGTGGAAGACCTCGTGGAACCCGAACCAGCGCGGAGAGGGGTCGGGTCGCTTCGTCGCGTACACCACTGCGCCTGCGGTGTAGAGAACTCCGCCGGTGACGATCAGGATCACGACCACGGGCCCGCCGACGCGCATGAAGTCCGGTAGGAGGAAGGCGCCGGACCAGCCGAGCGCAAGGTAGCAAGGGGTGGACAGCCAGCGGGGAGCCCCCACCCACAGCACCCGGAAGGCGACTCCGGCGAGTGCGCCGGCCCACATGAGTCCCAGCAGGACGGCTCGTCTGTGCTGGGGAAGAAGGACCACGGTCAGGGGTGTGTACGTGCCGGCGATGATCACGAAGATGTTGGCGTGGTCCAGTCGGCGCAGGACCGTCTCCCCGCGAGGACGCCAGGTGCCGCGGTGGTAGAGCGCGCTGGTGCCGAACAGCAGCCACGCGGAGGCGGAGTAGATTCCACAGGCGAGCGTCGTCAGAGTTGTGCGTGCAAGGCAGATCAGCGCGATGCCCGCGATCAGTGAGGCCGGAAACATGCCGGCGTGCAACCAGCCGCGGAGTCTGGGTTTCAGCGGTTCCATGGCCCCGGCGGCCGCCTCCGCCATCTCGCCAACCTGGTGGGCGGCTCCCGCGGCTCCGTGTCCGGTCGCCTCGGCGAGACCGACCGCTCGCTGACGCGTCCCGTTCGCCCTGTGACCAGGAACTGCGCTGGTGGGCACGGCGTCGGCCGTGAAGTCCGGCTGCCTCAGAGGCCGCTGGACGTCATCTGCGCACATACACCCCATGCTAGGAGCCCGCCCACGTCGGCGCATGAGGTGGCAAGGCGACTCACGGACCGCGGAGGCGCGGATCGGGTGGCCGCAATTCTCCATGGCGTTCCGCTCTCCGCATGCGCCTGCTGACGTCACAACCCAGACTGGAGATAGCGGAGCGAGCAGCGCGGCCACTGCCCGCCACCCCATGCGGACGCTTCGCCCTGACGAGCGAGCCCCCGTTCCCGGCGACGGCGGGCGCCAGCCGGAACACCAGCTCGGTAACCCTCATCGAAGGGAAACTCGATGAACGACGTACCCAAAGTCGCTCTTGCTGTCGCGGTCGCCGGAGGTTACATCCTCGGCCGGACCAAGAAGGGGCGGCTGGCCTTCGGCATCGCGACCTACCTGGCCGGACGGCGGGTCGGCCTCGAACCCCAACAGCTGCTGACGGAAGGGGTCAAGAGGCTGCGTGAACTGCCTCAATTCGAAGAACTCAGCGAGCAGCTACGCGGTGAGGCTTTGAAAGCCGGCCGTCAGGCGATGGGCGCGGTTGCCGACCGCAAGCTCTCGGCGCTGGCCGACTCCCTGCAAGCACGCACTGAGCGCATAGGCAAGCGCAAGGAAGAGGAGCCGGAAGAGGAGGAGGAGCCCGAGGACGAATACGAGGAGGAAGAGGAGGAAGAGGAGGAAGAGGAGGAGCCCGAGGAGGAGCCCGAGGAGGAGGAAGAAGAAGGGGAAACATCCGAGGGTGAGGCAGAGACGGAAGAGGAGGAGCCGGAGAAGCCCGAGCCCAGGCGTCGCCGGGCAGCTCGCAAGGACGCGGGCCGGGATGAGGGTTCGCGCAGCCGTGGTGGAACCCGCCGCCCCGCCAAGGCGGCTCCCCACAAGGCGCCGGCCGGGAAGACAACAGGCAAGAAGACGGCGCCCGCGAAGAAGACGGCGGCGAAGAAGTCCTCCGCTCCCGCGAAGAAGACGGCGGCGAAGAAGTCCTCCGCTCCCGCGAAGAAGACGGCAGCTGCGAAGAAGTCCTCCGCTCCGGCCAAGAGGACGGCGGCGAAGAAGACGGCGGCGAAGAAGGCATCCACACGGCGGAGGTAGGCCCATGGCCGGCACGACACGCGAAGGCGAACAGGGCTCGGGGCTCGACCAGTTGCGCGGCGCGTTCACGAACTTCCTGGGGGCCCAGGTACAGAATCTGGCGGACAAGGCCACGGACAAACTCGGCGACGTCACCAGCGGGCTCCAGGGTGTGGCTGACGGGGGCGGAGTGCTCCCCAAGGCGGGTCTGCGAATGCTCCAAGGGGACTCACCGGTCAAGGCTCTGATCGGTGAGAAGGCGAAGAGCATCAAGGACAACGTCGTCGACAAGGTCAAGGGGGTGTTCGGCGGCGGAGGGGGCAAGGGCCGTAAGTCCGGTACGTCCAAGGTCATGAACATCATTGAAGTGCTGGACGTGGGTGTGCCGCTGCGCTTCGCATACGACCACTGGACTCAGTACGAGAAGTTCAGCAGCTTCACCAAGGGCGTCCGCAGTGCGTCACGGGGCAAGGAGGCGGACAGCGACTGGAAGGTCAAGGTGGGTCCGTCGACACGCGGGTGGAAGGCCACGACGCAGGAGCAGGTGCCGGACGAACGCATCGTCTGGACCTCGGAGGGCGCCAAGGGCACCACGCGCGGTTGCGTGAGCTTCCACGAATTGGCACCCAGCCTCACCCGCATCGTGCTCGTGGTCGAGTACTACCCCTCTGGCTTCTTCGAGAAGACCGGAAACGTCTGGCGCGCCCAAGGGCGTCGTCTGCGCCTGGACTTCAAGCACTTCCAGCGTTACGTGACCCTTACCGACGAGGAAGCGGACGGCTGGCGCGGCGAGATTCGCGACGGCGAAGTGGTCCGGACGCACGAGGAAGCCATCGAGGAAGAAGAGCAGGCCGCCGAAGAGGAAGGCTCGGAGGAGCCTGACGAGTACGAAGAGGAGGGCGAGTACCCCGAGGGCGAAGAGGGGGAGGACGAGGAAGAGGAGTACCCGGAGGACGAAGAAGAAGAGGAGGGCGAGTACCCCGAGGACGAAGAGGAAGGGGAGGACGAAGAAGAGGAGGGCGAGTACGCCGAGGAAGAAGAGGACAGGGAGGACGAAGAAGAAGAGGAGGACGAGTACGCGGAGGGCGATGAGGAAGGGGAGGACGAAGAAGAGGAGGGCGACGAAGAGGAGGACGATGAGCAGAGTCCTGATCGCTCCTCCGGGCGGGCACGTGGCGGCCGCAGGCGGCGATGATCAGCCACTCCCAGGAGGCCGCGGGCTCAGGAGTCGGTGAGCATCCCCGCACGGAGTTTGGACAGCAGCCGCGAAAGCAGCCGGGATACGTGCATCTGGGAGAGCCCGAGTTCGACGCCGATCTGGGACTGGGTCAACTCCTGGCCGAACCGCATCTGCAAGAGGACACGTTCACGCTCACCCAACTGGTCCAGCATGGGGGCGAGCGCCCGCAGGTCCTCGACCTTCTCGATCGCCGGGTCGCAGGCACCTATCGTGTCGGCGTAGGAGCGGCTGCCACCCTCACCCTCCTCGTCAGTGGGCAGATCGAGGGAGCCGGCGTTGTAGCCGTTGGCGGCGACCATACCCTCGATGACCTCCTCCTCGCCGATCTCCAGGTACGCCGCCAGTTCCGCCACACCGGGCGGGGCGTCGAGGACCGCAGTGAGGTGGTCACGGGCCTTGGCCAGCTCCACCCGCAACTCCTGCAGGCGCCGCGGCACGTGCACGGCCCAGGAGGTGTCGCGGAAGAACCGCTTCATCTCTCCGACGATGTAGGGAACGGCGAAGGTCGTGAACTCGACCTCGCGGCTCAGGTCGAACCGGTCGATGGCCTTGATCAGGCCAATGGTGCCGACCTGCAGGATGTCCTCCTGCTCCTCGGGACCACGGCTGCGGAAACGACGGGCAGCGAAGTGGACCAGAGACACGTTCATCTCGATCAGTGTGTTGCGCGCGTAGCTGTACTCGGCTGTGCCCTCTTCAATGCTCTGCAGCCGGTCGAAGAACAGCTTCGACAACTGGCGGGCATCCTTCGGCGCGATGTGGCCGGCGTCCGCGATCCACGGCAGAGCCGCGTCCTGGAGGGCCCGTGTGGGCAGCGATCCCGCAGGGGGCTCGATGACGTCCGTGGACTGCCGCGTGGATGTCGTCACGTCATCACCCTTGAGTTGTCCGCCGTGTCAGTCACCGTGTGCCCCGAACCGCCGGTCTCATGCCGGCCCGCACGTCCACGATCCCCATCCGCAGGCCCTTGAGCGGGCCGAGTGAGGTGGATCTCTAGCTGAGCAGCCCTCGAATGACCACCTCGGCCAAAGAGTCCGTCTTTTGCCGCCACTCGTCGGTCCGCGGATCCCCCGCTTCGTTCATGCGGCGCACGAGTTGATTTTGGGCCATGACGACTGCGGGTCCCGTGAGTGCGCTGAACAGTACGTCCAAACTCATGGCCGGCATCCGGCCTGAAGCAATGAGCCGCTGCGCAAGCGGTTCGAGCTTCTCCAGGAATCGGCCGGTGTACTCGCGGTACAGATAGTTCAGACGGTCGGACTCGAAAACGGACTCATCGGAAATTATGCGGTTCGCGTGGGGCATGTTCGCGGCCAGGGAGTGATAGGTCCGAACGACGCACTTGAACTTCTCGACATCGTCCAGGTCACCCTCGAGGATGGTGATGAGCTGCTGGATGGGAGCCCTGAGGGCATGGTCGACCGCCGCGCGCCAGAACTTTTCCTTCGAACCGAAGCGGTCGTTGATGAAGTTGTGGTTGACCCCCAGGCGTTTGGCCAGTTCGCGCACGGACGCACCCGGGTAGCCCAATTCGGCGAAAGCCTCGAGTCCGCGCTGGAGGATCTCGGAATCGGTGAGGTCGACCTGTGGCGTTCTCACCCGACGGCGGCGGTCCTGCCTGTCGTCCATCTCGCCGTGTTCCGCCACTGACACCTCGCCCATCCTCCTGGTTTCCTCGGCCGAGCGACGGAATCCCTGCCGGCGGTCGGAAGCACGTCACCTGTGCCGCGGCCCGCAACCGCCCTGACGGATTGAGGGGTCGGATCGGCTACGAGAGGCGGCATCCGGTTGAAAGATTACCGTCGTGCGTCGACAGGAGCGCACAGCAGCCCACCCGCCCGCGCAGGGGCCAGGCGCCGGGAAACACGCTTCAGCGCGCGGGTGCGACGCGTGCCGGGAACCCGGGCAACCGAGCGCCGGCGGCGACCGGAGGCACGGACCCGCTTGCCTGACAGCTGTCAGGACCGGCTAGTCTGACAACTGTCAGGCGGCGGGGTCGACCGCGCCTGCTACCACTGTCAGGAGTTCTGATGAGTCTTCCCATGCTGCAGATAGACGCCGACGACCCTCGCTGGACGAAGCGTGGAGCCATCCACGTGCCCGCCGGCGAAGGCATCACCAAGTGGGTGTCCGACAACGTCTACTCGGTCAAGGTCCACACCGGCGTCACCGACGGGCACCTGGGCTTCGTCGAGGCTGACGTACCGCCCGGCGCCGGGCCGGTGGCGCACGTCCACAACCGCAACAGCGAGGCCTTCTACCTCCTCGACGGTGAACTCGAGTTCCTCAACGGCGACGAGAAGATCATCGCGCGATCGGGGGACTTCCTGTACGTTCCGCCGGGCACCCGGCACCGCTTCCTGAACAAGAGCACCCGCCACGCCAAGCTTCTCTTCCTGTTCACCCCCGGCGGCCCTGAGGTCCTCTTCATGAGGGGCGACGAGCCCGTACCCGGTGTGCCGGCCCCCGTCTGGGACGCCCGGCGATTCGCCGAGTACGGGGAATCGCTCGGCGATCTGGACATCGACTCGCCCGTGATGCCGGAAAACTGATCTGGTCGCCCATGGCCGGGTGAACTCCTCGGGCGTAATAGATGGCCAGTCGCCTATTTCGCCGTGGTCGATCCACCCGTGCGCCGATGGGGTGTAGGCGGGCGGGGGGATCGGCCAACCGGCCTCGCCCCACAGCAGCGTGTGCAGCGGCACGAACATCGCGTGACGCGGCCTCAGCACCGCCTGTCGCTCCCGGCCCGCCCTTGGCGACGTGTTTCCTGCACGAGTCGCGGGCCGCCTTCGAGGCGCCACCCTCGGGATGCTGCGTGCATGGTCAAGATCTCATGCGCCGCCGCGCAAGCTTCGTTGCTCCGCCTCGCCTACGGTCGTGGCGCGACGACCACCGGACCCCCGATGAGCGCCCGCCCCGGCGGCCGCCGCAGCCTCCCAACCGACAGGGCGGGCGCGTGGGAAAGGAGAGGTGCGGCATGACTGACCTTGAGCAATTCGACGACATGCCAGTGGTACGGCTCGTGCCCATCGCGGGGGCATTGCTGGGGGTACTCACGATCTGCGCGGCCGTTCCCTTGCGCGGTCGGGTGAAGACCGCCTGCCGTCTCCTCCAGCTGGTTGCGGCACCGGCGGCAGCCGTGGCATACGGCAGGCTGCTCCGGCTGTACCGCCGGCGGGTGGCGAGTGCCCTCGCCGTCTCCGACGCCGTGCAGGGTGTGCTGCTGCGACCGCTTCCCTCGCGTGTCGGCGGCCTCGATCTGGCTTCCGTCTACCGCGCCTGCGGCGGACAGGCCCGGGTGGGCGGGGACCTCTACGCGGTCGCCCGGGCCGACGCGGCGACCCGCATCATCATCGGCGACGTCCGGGGGAGAGGGTTGCCCTCGTTCCTCGACGTCATCGCCATCCTCGGAGCCTTCCGTGAATGGGCGCCGCAGCCCGTCTCCCTGGTCGAGCTGTCCACCCGCCTGGAGGAGAGTTTCCTGCGGTACCTGGCCGACGCGGACGACGACGCACGCTGCGACGTGGACGAACGCTTCGCGACGGCGCTGATCTTGGAGGTGCCGGACGGTGAGCCCGATGCCCGCATGGTCAACTTCGGCCATCCGCCCCCGGTGCGGGCACGCTCGGGAGAACTGGTCCTGCTGCCCGGCACGCCCTGCCCGCCGCTCGGGCTCAGCCCGCTGTGCGACATCCGCGCCCACGAGAACGCCTTCGAACTCGGCCCCCACGACACGCTGTTGCTGTACACCGACGGTCTCATCGAGGCCCGCGACTGCAGCGGGATGTCCTTCCCGCTCCTGGAACGCGCCACCTCGTGGACGTGGCATGACCAGCACCGTTTGTGTCACGAGCGCCTGCACAACGTCCTGGCGGAGATCCTCGAGGACATCGTCGCTCACTGCGGTGCCCTGCCGGCCGACGATCTCGCGATGATCGCGCTGGCCCGCCACGGAGAGGGGGGCGGGGCGGTCCTTCCCTGCCCGGCGGACCCCGACCCGTCGGAAGGCGTCAGGCCCATGCGATGGCGCTGATCATGAACGGTGCCTCGTCGTAGCCGCCGCTCAAAGGTGCCCGGGAAGACCGGTGAGGGCCATTCGGCGCCACGCGGCCGGGGAGATGCCGTAGGCGGCACGAAAGGTCCGGCTGAAGTGCGCGGGACTGACGAAACCCCATCGCTGCGCGATCGTCGCCACCGTCAACCCGGCCAGGTCAGGACGTGCGAGATCCTCGCGGCAGGCTTCCAGCCGCTGGTGGTGTATCCATCGGCCGACGGTCATGTCCTCGCCCTGGAACAACTTGTGCAGGTAGCGCACGGAGATGTGGTGCGCGGCCGCGATCACGGCCGGGGAGAGTTCCGGTCGGCCGAGGTGGGCCTTGATGTAGTCGCGGACGAGCAGCCGCATCGTCTCCTCGGCGGTGGGCGTGACGTCGGCGTTGAGTCGGCCGTCGTGTGCCACCAGCGCGGTCAGCACGTCGAGCATCCCCCGCTCCAGGTACTGCTGTGCTCCTGCCAGGCAGGTCTCGGACTCCGCCGCCGCGGCGAGCCTGGTCACGTACGCGGCGAGGATTCCGCCGATGTAATGGGTGGGGCGATACGGCTGGCCGATGACACGGGCCAGATACGCATCGGGCAGGTCCAGCATCTCGAGTGGGATGGAAGCGATGTTCTGACGGAAGCTGCCGGGAAAGTCCCTGAAGAAGGGTCGCCGGGAGTCGAGCAGGACCAGTTCTCCGGGGGTGAGGAGCGTCTCGCGTCCGTCCTGCGCCACGACGCTGCTGCCTGCTTCCTGCAGGCTCACGATGAGCGCGTTGCCGGCGTCGTTGGCGATGATCCCTCTGGTCCGGGCCATCCGTTGAGGGCTTGCCTCGACGTGGCCCACATGGATGGCACCGACCGAGGCCAGCCAGAGGGATCCGCACAACGTGCCGTCCTCGGGGGGCCGGATCTCAAGCCTGGTGACTGCCTGGTGGACTGCGTCCGTCCAGTACTCCGCCTTCTCGTGGGGCGGAAGGATGTCCGTGCGAAATGCCTGGTTCACGATGTCACCGCGTCAGCGAAAGCAAAACCTGATGACGGCCCGGGCACTCTCTGTGACGTGCCCAAGGTCGCCGCCAGCTCCAACATGGGCATGCTAAATCGTTTCATCCGGATACGGGCCGAATCGGGAAAAGACTGCGGTTTGTCCGCAGGGCACATCCTTGCGACCCCTCTGCAACTTGCTTGCTGTGTCAAGCAATATGTAGGGTCGCTGCATCAACCTGTGGGGAGGTCATGGGCGCGATCGGGCGGAAAGCGCCTGCCGCCAGGTTGTGGGGATGGAGCGGCCCGCCGGTACGCCGGCGGGCCGCCCGCCGGCTCATGCCCCAGTACTTCGGGGTCCTACCTGGGCACCGCGATCGGGGCTACGGCCGCGCGCTGAGGTGGCGGCGATGCACCAGGGGAGCGTCCACGGCGCCCCGTACCAGCCGCTGCGGACGGTGGTCGGTGGCGCGTCGGACCGGCTGTGCGGGAGCGAGGGGCTGCGGTCCCTCGGCATGGTTCGCTCGACAGAGCTGTAGGACGCGGGGTCTGACGGCGCGTAGCCAGCACAGGCCATCGTGCGCCGTCGGTGCTTCCGCGTGCCCCGTCCCTCATTCGGGTGGTCAATGGCATCATTGCTGCCCATGACATCCGGGCCCGCCTTCCGCCTCGCGCGTGCCGCGGTGTTCGCGGCCGTGTGCGTGGCGGTGACGGGTCTCGGACACGCCCTGATGTCGCGGGCGGTTCCCGGTTGGGCGGTGGGGTACGGGTTCGCCGCCACCACCGCCGGAGCGTGGTGGCTGGCGGGTCGCCGTGAGCGCGGTGCCCCGGCGGTCATGGTGGCGACCGTCGCGACCCAGTTCGCCCTGCACGGCTGGTTCAGCCTCGCCCAGGCTTTTGCCGCCGCCCCCGCCGACATGACGGCCGGACATCGGTCTTCGGCCGCCGCGGCCGCGATGCCCATGAGCACCGCCGCCATGGGCGGCTGGTCCACCGGCATGCTCTCCGCCCACACACTGGCCGCGGTCCTGTGCGGGCTGTGGCTGTGGCGCGGCGAGGCCGCGGCCTTCCAACTCGGCCGATCCCTGGCCGCTTTCCTCTTCGCCCCACTGCGCCGGGCCTCGCGCGTCCGAGCCGTCGTCACCTCACCCGCCCCCGCGACGCCCGCGTCCTTCCACGTCCCCCCACGCCTGGACCACCAGGCGGCCCTGTGGCACAGCGTCACACGGCGCGGCCCCCCGCAGCCGGCGATCTGCTCCTGACCGTCCGTCACGCCCCGTCGCGATGACGGGCGCAGTCCGGCGTGCCCGCGCACACCGCCCGCCCGGCGCATCCACGCGCGCCCGGTGCCGGAGCGGCAGGCCCGTCACGCCGTACCGCCGTGAAGGCGGACCGAATCGTCGACTTCACGAGCGCCCGCGCCCTGCGCGCCGGGCGCCGATTGGGGATGCACGCATGACTTCGACACAGGAACACACGCCGAGAGACGAGCACGGCGAAGCCGCGGTGGCCGTCGCGGAGGCCGACGGCCCCGCCGTACCACCGGCCACCTCGGGGACCGGTCCCGTACAACCCGGCCGTTCGTGGAAGGGCGTACGGGCGCTGCTCGTACGGCTGCACTTCTACGCGGGGGTGTTCGTCGCCCCCTTCCTGCTCGTGGCCGCCCTGACGGGGCTGGCCTACACCCTCACGCCCCAGCTCGACCAGCTCGTCTACGGCGACCAGCTCGGCGTGGCGGAGGTGGGTGACGAACCGCGCCCCCTGGCGGAGCAGATCGCCGCCGCCCGGGCGGCCCACCCGGAGGGCACGCTGTCCTCGGTGATCACTCCGTCCGGCCCGGAGGAGACCACGCGGGTGGTGCTGTCCCTGCCGGAGCTGGGCGAGAACCAGCGCACGGTGTTCGTGGACCCGTACACGGCCGAGGTCAAGGGTGAGCTGACCACGTGGTACGGCTCGACGCCGCTGACCACGTGGCTGGACGACCTGCACCGCAACCTGCACCTCGGTGAGACCGGGCGTCTGTACTCGGAGGTCGCCGCGAGCTGGCTGTGGGTGATCGTGGCGGGGGGTCTCGTCCTGTGGCTGGGACGCGCCCGCGGGCAGCGCGCCGCCTCGGCGCGCGGTGTACTGCTGCCGGACCGCTCCGCCCGGGGCGTACGGCGTACCCGCAGCTGGCACGCGGCCACCGGCGTGTGGATCGCCGTCGGCCTGCTCGCTCTCAGCGCCACCGGGCTGACCTGGTCCCACTACGCCGGTGACCGGTTCGGGCAGCTGCTGGACGCGGCCAAGGGGCACGCCCCCGAGCTGGTCACCTCGCTGCCCGGCGGAGCCGAGGCGACGGAGGGCGAGCGCGCGGGGCACGCCGGACACGGCACGGACCAGGGCGCGGCGTCGGCGGACCCCGCCGACTTCGACGCGGTCCTCGGGGTGGCCCGCGACGCCGGGCTCGGCGGCCGGGTGGAGCTGACGCCGCCCACGGACGACGCGGCCGCCTGGACGGTGGCCCAGGACGACGACCTGTGGCCGGTCCACTACGACCAGGTCGCCGTCGACGCCGCCAAGGGCGAGGTCACCTCGGAGAGCAGGTGGGCCGACTACCCGGTCCTGGCCAAGCTCAGCAAGCTCGGCGTCCAGGGCCACATGGGCCTGCTGTTCGGCATCGTCAACCAGATCCTGCTGGCGCTGATCGCGCTCGGCCTGATCGCCGTCATCGTGTGGGGCTACCGGATGTGGTGGCAGCGCCGGCCCACGCGTGGCGACCGCACGGCGGCACTGGGCAAGGCCCCCGCACGGGGGACGTGGCGGCAGCTGCCCCTGCCGGTGCTGATCATCGGCGTCCCGGGCGTCGCCGCGCTCGGCTGGGCGCTGCCCCTCCTGGGCATCACGCTGCTCGGATTCCTCGTCGTCGACACGGCGGTCGGGCTCGTCCGGCGGAACCGCACCGCCTAGCGTCGAAGGGGAGACGCAACGCGAACTGCCTCCGGTCCGGCACGCCCACCGTGCCGGACCGGCGGCAGTCGCGTCTTGAGCGGCAGCGCCGGAGACGCGGTCGCCACCGAACGTGACGGGAGCCGGGCGCAGCGTCCCCTCACCCCGCTCACCCACATGCGACGTCCCGGCCGGGCGGTGACACTGGAGAGAGCGTCGCCTGAAGAAGGTGGGCCATGACGACCGTCGAAGAAGTGGTCGAGATCGCGGTCCCGGTACGTACCGCGTACAACCAATGGACCCAGTTCAAAAGCTTTCCGCGGTTCATGTCCGCGGTGAAGAGGGTCGAGCAGATCAATCCCGCGGTCACCCGTTGGGTCATCGGGATCGGCCCGTTGCACCGGGAGTTCAAGGCGGAGATCGTCGAGCAGCGACCGGACTCGCACCTCGTCTGGCAGAGCCTGGAACGCAGCCCCTACCACCGGGGCACGGTCTCGTTCCGCCCCGCGGCACCGGACCGCACCGAGGTGACCGTACGCATCGAGGCCACACGCCGCGGTTTCGCGGACACCGTCACGAGTGCCCTCGGGGTCACGCGCCGCGTCGTCCGCGCCGAGCTGCGCAACTTCAAGGAGTACATCGAGGGCATCGGCGAGGAGAGCGGGGCCTGGCGGGCGTCCATCCACAACGGACACGTGCGGCCGCTGGAGCCGGAACCGCCACGGAGCCGGGTCCCGCGGTGGCCGGTCGGGTAAGCGATCCGCGGACGAGGGAACGAGGGACGCACCTCATGAAGAAGGCCCCCCGAGAAGAGCCGGACGAAACGCTCGGCGTGACTCCGCCCAAGGAATGGGCCGCGGGAGTGCCCGCGGTGCGGCACGCGCTGGAGTACTCCCTCGAGGAGACCTCGGTCGCGCGCACCGGAGTGACGCTGCTGACCATGAACCAGGTGGACGGCATCGACTGCCCCGGCTGCGCCTGGGCGGATCCCGCTCCCGGCCACCGGCACCGCAACGAGTACTGCGAGAACGGTGCCAAGCACATCAACGACGAGGCCACGACGCGGCGCATCCCCGCCGAGTTCTTCCGGCGGCACTCGGTCTCCGAGCTGGGCCGGGGGTCGGATCTGTGGCTGAACCAGCAGGGCCGGCTCACCGAACCGATGGTCAAGCGGCCCGACTCCGACCACTACGAACCGATCAGCTGGCGCGACGCCTTCGAGCTGATCGCCGCGGAGCTGAACTCGCTCGACTCACCCGACGAGGCGGTCTTCTACACCTCGGGACGGGCCAGCAACGAGGCCGCCTTCGTCCTGCAGCTCTTCGCCAGGGCGTTCGGCACCAACAACCTGCCCGACTGCAGCAACATGTGCCACGAGTCCAGCGGCAGCGCCCTGCACGAGACCCTCGGCACCGGCAAGGGAACGGTCAGCCTGGACGACCTTCACCACGCCGACCTGATCTTCCTGGTGGGCCAGAATCCGGGTACGAACCATCCGCGGCAGCTCTCCGCCCTGGAGGAGGCCAAGCGCAACGGCGCCCGCATCATCGCGGTGAACACGCTCCCGGAAGCCGGGTTGCTGCGGTTCAAGAACCCGCAGAAGCCGCGCGGGATCATCGGGCACGGCACCCAGATCGCCGACCGGTTCCTGCACATCCGCAGCGGCGGCGACCTCGCGCTGTTCCAGGGACTCAACAGGCTGCTGCTGGAGGCGGAGGACGCCCGGCCGGGCACCGTGCTCGACCATGACTTCATCCGCTCCAGCACCAGCGGTTTCGAGGAGTTCGCGCAGCACGCCCGCGGCATCGGATGGGAACAGATCCTCCCCGCGACGGGACTGACCCGCGAGGAGATCGAGGACGTACGGGACGACGTCCTGCGCAGCGAGCGCGTCATCGTCTGCTGGGCCATGGGCGTGACGCAGCATCAACACGCTGTCCCCACCATCCGGGAGATCGTCAACTTCCTTCTGCTGCGCGGCAACCTCGGCAGGGCCGGAGCCGGCGCCTGCCCGGTGCGCGGGCACAGCAACGTCCAGGGCGACCGCACGATGGGCATCTGGGAGCAGATGCCGGACTCGTTCCTTGACGCGCTGCAGCGGGAGTTCGGCTTCGACCCGCCACGCGCCCACGGTCTGGACTCCGTGAACTCGATCAAGGCCATGCGGGAGGGCCGCATCAAGGTCTTCCTCGCCCTCGCGGGCAACTTCGTCCGGGCCGCGCCCGACAGCGCGGTCACCGAGGAGGCCATGCGGCGATGCCGTCTGACCGCCCACATCTCCACGAAGCTCAACAGGTCACACGCCGTCTGTGGACGGACGGCACTCATCCTGCCGACCCTGGGCCGCACCGAACGGGACGTCCAGCCCTGCGGCGAGCAGTTCGTCACCGTCGAGAACTCGATGAGCGAGGTGCACACCTCCCGGGGACGCCTCGAACCGGCCTCCAAGCTGCTGCTCAGCGAGATCGCCATCCTGTGCCGGATCGCCCGGCACACCCTCGACGGCAGGACCGACATCCCGTGGAAGCAGTTCGAGACCGACTACGGCACGATCCGCCACCGCATCGCGCACATCCTGCCGGGGCTGCACGACTTCAACCGGCGAGTCGTCCGGCCGGGCGGCATCAGGCTGCCGAACCCCGTCAACGAGGGCGTCTTCGCCACCGCCACCGGCAAGGCCATGTTCACCAGCAACGCCTGGGCCATGCCGCAAGCCCCGGACAGGCACCTGCTGCTGCAGACCCTGCGCTCCCACGACCAGTGGAACACCATCCCGTACACCAACAACGACCGTTACCGGGGCATCCACGGCAGCCGCCGCGTCGTGCTGGTCAACCCCGCGGACCTGACGGAACTCGGCCTTCGCGAAGGACAGTCGGTGGACCTGGTGAGCGTGTGGTCCGACGACGTGGAGCGCCGTGCGGAGGGCTTCGAGGTGGTCCCCTACCCGACCGCGCTGGGCTGCGCCGCCGCGTACTACCCCGAGACCCAGGTCCTGGTGCCGCTGGAGAGCGTGGCCGAGACCAGCAACCAGCCGACCTCGAAGGGCATCGTCGTCCGGCTGGAGCCCTCGGGTACCCGCCCGGACGCCTCGCCGCTGTGAGCCAGGGCTCCGGGTGTGGCGCCGGAGAGGGCACGGCTGCTAAACGCCCGCCGGGCGCCAGTAGAGCGAGGGGTCGGGGTGGTCGGTGAACCCCAGGGCCCGGTAGAGCGGTTCACCGTCCTCGGACGCGTACAGGTCCACGCGGGCGACGTCGCGTTCCCGGAACCAGTCGAGCAGGCCCCGCATGATGGCCCGGATCGCCATCGGCCTGCTCATCCTCATCGAGGGCGGTGCCTTCGGTCTGTGAGGCCGAGGCCGCATGGATTCAGGTGCGGTCGAAGAAGCCGAAGCGGCGGATTACCGTCGTTAATATGACGCAGCCATCCCAGACCCACTCGCGCACCTGGCTGATCACCGGCGCCACCTCCGGCATCGGCCGCGAGCTGACCATCCAGGCGCTCGACGCCGGCGAGAACGTCGCCGCGCTCTCCCGCAGCACCGCGTCCCTGCACGACCTGCGTGCGGCGCACCCCGAGCAGCTGCTCCTGATCGACGCCGACGTGCGCGACCAGGAAGCCGTGACGGGGGCGGTGGAGCAGGCCGTGGACCGGTTCGGCCGGATCGACGTGGTCTCGAACAACGCGGGATACGGCCTTTTCGGCGCCGTCGAGGAGGCCACCGACGAGCAGGCCCGCGCCATCTTCGACACGAACGTCTTCGGGGTCCTGAACGTGCTTCGCGCGACCCTGCCCGTGCTGCGCGCACGGCGCTCCGGCCACATCTTCCAGGGTTCCTCGCTCTACGGGCAGTGCGCCCATTCCGGCGTCGGTCTCCTGGCGGCGACCAAGTACGCCGTCGAAGGTCTGTCGGACGCCCTCGCCGACGAGCTCGCCCCGCTCGGGATCAAGGTCACCATGGTCCAGCCCGGTCCCACCGCCACGGCCTTCCTCGACAACCTCGACGTCGCGGCCGCCATCGACGACTACGACCAGACCGTCCGCGAGGTCCAGAAGGCCATCGGCGCACAGCCCGCGTCCGCCTATTCGTCACCGGCCCGCATCGCAGCGGGCATCCGATCAGCCGCGGACAGCGACGCCCCGCCCCTGCGACTGGCCCTCGGCGTCTTCGGCGCGGACGCCATGCGCACCGCCCTCACCGCACGCCTGGCCGACCTGGACGGCTGGGCCGGGACGACCCGCGCGGTCGACGCGTGACCCCGGACGTCGGGAGCGGACGAGCCCCGGGCCGACGGCCCGGGGCTCGCGCATGGAGCGGAATGCCTACGCGGTGATGCGGTAGGCGCGGTAGATCGTCTGCTTCACGGTGTTGCCGTCGGCGTCGGTGAGCACGACGCGCAGGGAGACGGTGCCCGGGCGGGCGGGGTGGCGCAGTTCGAGCCGCTCACGGTCGGTGACCTTGGCCGGCTTCCAGCTCCTGCCGCCGTCGTAGGACACCGAGAACGCCAGCTTGCGGGCGGTGCGGGCGGTGGCCGCGCCCTCGACCGTGAACGGGACGGTGAAGGCCCTGCCCGCCGTGGCCGTGCTGGCCGCCTGGAGCTTGGGCGTGAAGCGCACCGCCGACAGCGGCAGCCACGTCATGGTGTCGCCTGAGACATGGGCGGAGCGGAAGGTCCACTCGGCGGTCACCCGGGTGCTGACCGCGGAGAGCGACGCGGCGCGGGAGACGTCCGTGGTGAGCCGGTAGGCCCGCGCCTCGGCGGGCAGGGTGTGCGTGTCGCCGTCCAGGGGCGTGTCCGAGGTGAACACCGGCGTGCCGTCCGCGTACAGCGCGCTCGTGGCCTTGGTGTAGTCGGAGACGCCGACATGGCCCGCGCCGTCGGAGAACAGCGGCACGTAGGCGCTGAAGTCGTCGCCGAGACGGACCGCGCCCGACGCCTCCCCACCCGCGGTGTACAGGTGCGGGCCGAATACGCCGATGTTGAAGCGCTGCGCGTACGTCGTGCCCGCGGCGTAGGCCCTGGCCCGGGTGACGGTCTGGCCGCCGTCCCACACGGGTTCGCCGTCCGCGCCCGGAGCGCCGTACTGGCCGGTGGCGTACTGCCACTTCACGCCCGGTAGGACGTAGTCGGTGACGGTGCGCGGCAGGGCGCCCTCCTCCGGGTGGAAGTCGAACCAGTTGCCGCTGGGCGTCAGGGGTGCGGCGACGAGGCTGCCGGTCTTGCCCGCGGCGGGCGCGCCGAGGGTGAGCGCGAGCTTGGCGAAGTCCTGGCGTCGCAGCTTCGCGGTGAATCCGGAGAGATCGCCGGTGCGGTTCGAGGCCGGTCGGTAGTTCACCGTGCCGTGGGTCCACGTCCCGTTGTACTGCGCGAACGCCTCGCCTGCGGGAAGCGGGGCCCCGAGTTGCCCGACGCGCAGGTTGCCGAAGCCGCCCATGTCGTAGGTGGAGGTGTAGCCGGATCCGTTGTCGCTGACGCCGAAGTTGAGTGTGGCGTCGGTGTTCTCGGCCGCGCGGTCGGGCACGGTGATCCGGACGGGCCTGGCCTTGCGGGCGTCCATGACCAGGGTGGTGTCCCGGGTCAGCGAGAACTTCGGGTGCAGCAGCAGGGCCAGCTTCCCGTCGTCGGGGCCCGCCCCGGCGGAGACGCGGCCTTCGAGGGCGTAGCGGCCCTTGGGCAGCCGCACCGTGAACTCTCCGTCCGTGCGGTCGGAGTAGTCCCGCCAGATGTCATTGTCCAGGCCGTACACGCCCGTCTCGGAATCGGCGGTGGGCTTGCCCCCCAGATCCAGGTGCCTGACCGTCAGGTTGTACGACTCCTGCTCGCGGTTCACGCCGATGGCGGTCCGCACGGTGGTGTCCCGGGCCGTCGCGGTCACGGAGCCGCCGAACGCGCCGTCGGCCGTGCCCGCGTGGCTGTCGGCGGTCACCGCGGCGGTCGCGGTGCCGGCCGCCGGGATCGTGAGCCGCTTCGGCGAGACGTCGAACATGCCCTCGGCGGCCGGCTTCCCGTCCTCGCCGAACGCCTCGGTCGCCAGGTCGACGGTGACCGGACCGTCACCGTCGTTGCGGTAGGTGATCTCCTTGGTGACGGGCTCGTCGTCCGCGTGCGGCCACCGGGCGGTGCCGAAGTCCAGCGAGGTGGGGCTGCTGGTCACGTGCTGACGTATCGCCCGCGCGATGTCGGTGCGGCCGGTGCCCTGAGCGAACGCGGCCAGGTCCGGGGCCGGTGCGGCGGAACCGGTGAGGACGGCCTTGATCCGCTCGCCGGTCCAGTCCGGGTGCTGCTGGGCCAGGATCGCGGCGGCGCCCGCCACATGCGGGGTGGCCATCGACGTACCGCTCATCGACACGTAGCCGTCGGCCGCCTGGTCGCCCTCCACGCCCTCCGCGGCCTTCGCGGCGACGATGTCCACGCCGGGGGCGGTGAGGTCGGGCTTGAGGGAGCCGTCGGCGGTGGGGCCCCGGCTGGAGAACTCCGCGATGACGTCCGTCCGGTCCACCGCGCCCACGGTGAGCGCGGCGGCGGCGCTGCCCGGGGAGCCGATCGTGCCCGCGGCGGGGCCGCTGTTGCCCGCGGCGACGACGAAGAGGGTGCCGGAGTCCGCCGACAGCTCGTTCACGGCCTGCTCGACCGGGTCGGTCTCCGGGGTGCCGTCGCTGCCGAGGCTGAGGTTGACCACCTTCGCGCCCTGGGCGACGGCCCATTGCATGCCGGCGATGATGCCGGAGGGGCTGCCCGATCCGTCGTCGCCGAGGACCTTGCCGCTGATGATGCGGGCGCCGGGCGCGACGCCCTTGTACTTCCCACCCGACCGGGCCCCGGAGCCCGCGACGGTCGAGGCCACGTGCGTGCCGTGGCCCACGCGGTCGACGGTGTCCGGTGACTCGGAGAAGTTCACCTGCGCGTCGACGCGGTCCTCCAGGTCCGGGTGCGTTGCGTCCACCCCGGTGTCCAGCACCGCGACGGTGACACCGGCGCCGTCGTAACCGGACGCCCAGGCCGCGGGGGCGCCGATCTGCGCCGTGCTGCGGTCCAGACTCGCCGTGACCTTGCCGTCGAGCCAGATCCTCTCGACCTTCGCCGAGGTGGCGGCGGCCGACGAACGGGCGCTCGCGCCACTGCCGGTGAGGGTCCGCCACAGCGCCGCGGCCTCGGACTTGCGGGCCCGCAGGGCGTCGCCGTTGACACTGGGCAGGTCGCGGGTGACGCGGGCGCCGGAGTCCGACAGCGTACGCGCCGCGACGGGACCGCCCTTGGTGTAGGTGACGATGAGCGGCAGGTCGGGCCGTGAGGAATCGTCGTATCCGAAACTCACCAGCCGCGTCACGTCGAACAGTTGCCGGTCGGCGGTGCCGTCCGCGATCAGCCGTTCGGCGTCGCGCGGCACGGCGTAGGTGTCACCGTCGGCCGCGCGGGATATCCGGAACGCCATGCCCTCCCGGCCCGTGGCGGCCGTGACGCCGAGGACCTTGCCGGCGGCGTCCAGCGCCACCTTGTCGCCGGTGACGAGGGTGACCGTCCGCCTGGTGGCGTCGGAGCCCGCGCCGAACGCGGACCCGGGACTCAACCGGGTATGGGACGCGCCCTCGGCCGGCGCGGCCTGGACGGCGCCGACCGTTCCGCTCAGCAGGGCAGCGGCGATGGCGATGGCGGTGAAGGGGGCGAACGCCGCAACCGGCGCTCGTCTCTTGTGCGTCAAGGCATGCCTTTCTTACCGGGCACGGCGAAGCGGCCGGTGTCAGTGGGAAAGTGCGGAGGCAGCGGGAACAGCCGTCGGACGGCCACTTCTTCCCGCCCCGCACGGAGACGGATGCGGTGCTGGCGGCGGTCAGACCCGGCGCAGCGGAGACCGTCGCCGGGCCTGTGACGACACGGGAATCAGCCTGCCCACGCGGCCGGGCTCCGCCGGGAGTGATCTGCTCTCATCGGTTCCTCCCCATACGGGCCGGGCACTGGTCGCGGTCCCCTGTTACCTGTCGACCCCGTCCGCCGAGTTCCCGATTTCCCCGGACCGGTTTCCCCGCACCCTCGGTCCCGCCCGTCCACACGATCTGCCGCGCACCCTGCCGCAGGCCGCCGACCCTTCCGCCGCGCCTGGGCCTTCGGGAGGGTTCCCCTGAGGCCCAGGCGCGGCTCCCCACCGTCAGGGCGGCGTCAGGGTTTGCCGCGGAGCGAGATCGCGGCCTGACCTGCGGGCATAGCCTCATTAGCGGACGCGGGCCCGTGCCCGAGTCGCGCACTTCCCTCGCTCCAGGAGGAACACCATGTGCCTGTACGTGTACGGGGAAGACCCCGAACCCGCCGAAACCGACCCGACTGGGCTTCTCTTCGTCCCCGCCCAGTCGGGTTCCGTCGGCTGCGCGCCCCGCTACTTCACCGCCGACCGGGAGAACGCCGATGGGGCGGCGCTCGGCACCGAGGGGGAGGCCGCCGACGGCGACCTGGCGATGCCGCCGTCCCGCAGTCGTACATGACGCGCTCCCCCGAGGTGCGACGGCCGACACCGCTGCGGCAACAGCCTCCGAGGGGCAAAGCCCTGCGCCCGAGGGCCGATGCCGCTGAGACGCAGGGAGCCGAGGCAGCTCAGGTCAGTAGCCGCCGGGTCCGTCGAATCTGAAGCATTCACCGGCCCAGTGCTGGCGTGCAGCATCCTGTCTCGGGTGTACGGGCCGTACTGCCCGTCGGCGGTCACGCCGCTCTTCTTCTGCGTGCGCTTGAGAGCCGCCTCGGTTGCGCTGGTCTTCCGCACCTCGGCCATTTGATAGGCCGGCCAGGAAATAGCCAGAGCCCGCAGTGGAATCCGACTGGTGTGTAGGCGGTGATTTCCGTGTCGTGCGTGCGGGCGGGAGCCTCACCGCGGATGATCTCGCGCCGGGGTCAGGGGTTGCGCACGGGAGGCGATAGCGCACCCCTGTCACGCACGTGTTCTGCCCCACACTTCCCGGGATGCGGTCACGGACCGACGACCCCGGCAGGTCGTACGTACGCAGAGCAAGGCTCGATCGAGGGCCGGAGGGCCGTGGCCCGCGACGCACGCGGACCGCAGGAAACGCGTCTGCCGACGACATTGGAGACCTGAGTGAAGCGTGCAGATACCGGAACAGCCACCGACCCGCGACCGTCCGGCAAACGGCGAGCAGGGTCGGCAGCGGCGGTGCTGCTCGCCGTCGGGGCGATCACGCTGACCGCCTGCGGGGGAGACAAGGCGGGCACGGCCGGTTCCGACAACAGCGCCAAGCCGCAGGCTTCCGTCGACGCCGCGGCCGCCGAGGACTCCTCCGATGCCCGCATAACGATCAGTCCCAAGACCGGGGCCGGCGATGTGAGCATCATCAGCGGCGCCAGGGTCTCGGTCACGGGCGGGGAACTCCTCTCCGTCGCCATGACCTCGGTCGCCGACGGCTCCGACGTCAAGGGCACGATCTCCGCGGACGGCTCGAGCTGGGCGCCCGACGGCCCGCTGAAGCGGGAGACCCAGTACAAGATCGCCGCCAAGGCGGAGGACGGCAAGGGCCGCAAGGCCGCCGAGAACTCCACCTTCACCACGGTCACCTCCGCGCACAGCTTCATCGGCTACTACACGCCCGAGAACGGCCAGACCGTCGGCATGGGCATGCCGGTCTCGATCAACTTCACCAAGGCGATCGAGGACAAGAAGGCCGTCCAGTCGGCGATCGCGGTGACCTCCAGCAGCGGCCAGGAGGTCGTCGGCCACTGGTTCAACTCCACCCGGCTCGACTTCCGCCCCGAGTCGTACTGGCAGGCCGGCTCCACCGTCACCCTCAAGCTGAACCTCGACGGCGTCGAGGGCTCCTCCGGCGTCTACGGCGTCCAGGAGAAGACCGTCAGCTTCAAGATCGGCCGCAGCCAGGTCTCCACGGTCGACGCCTCGACCCACCGGATGAAGGTCGTCCGCGACGGCAAGGTCATCCGCGACATCCCGATCTCCGCAGGCTCGGACGAGAACACCACCTACAACGGCCAGATGGTGATGTCCGAGAAGTTCACCGAGACCCGGATGAACGGCGCCACCGTCGGCTTCACCGACGACGACGGCAAGGGCGAGTACGACATCAAGGACGCACCGCACGCCATCCGCCTCACCACCTCCGGCACCTACATCCACGGCAACTACTGGGGCGCCGACTCGGTGTTCGGCAACGCCAACACCAGCCACGGCTGCATCGGCCTGAACGACACCAAGGGCGCCAAGGACACCTCCACCGACGCCTACTGGTTCTACACGAACTCGATCATCGGCGACATCGTGATCATGAAGAACTCCAAGGACAAGACCGTCGACCCGGCGAACGGCCTCAACGGCTGGAACATGAACTGGAGCGCCTGGAAGGCCGGCAGCGCGGTCTGAGACCGCGGCCGCGGGGTGCCACGCGCACGGCGAAGCCCCAAACGCGGCAGCCCGGTCGAGCGGGCCTTCGGCTCACGGATAGGCTCCGCCAACATGACGCGTGCGTGGATCTTGCCAATGCTGCTCGTGGTCTGCGGCTCGGTTGTCGCGACCGGGCTGGTCCGCAGGGGGAGCCCCGGTGAGGCCGCAGCCTTCTTCGTGGGGTTCGTGCTGTTCGCATGCGTGAACTCGCCGCTGGTCTTCCCCAGAGGCATCAGTGCGTCGGAGGCGCAGCGCCGGAGCGCGGTCGACGGCCGCCCGGTCGTCTTCTGGCGGCCCGGCTGCAAGTACTGCCTGCGCTTGCGCGTCCGCCTGGGGAGGAGAGCCCACCAGTTGCACTGGGTCGACATCTGGCGCGACCCGGCCGGTGCCGCGGCGGTCAGGGCGGCCAACGACGGCAACGAGACCGTGCCGACCGTCGTCGTGGCCGGCCGGCCGCATACGAACCCTGACCCGGATTGGGTGCGCGAACAGCTCACCCCTCTCGCCTGATCAGCAGCGACGGCTGCGCGGCGGGGTCAGAGCCATCTGTTGCGGCGCAGGGCGCGGTAGATGACGGTGCAGATGAGGGCGATGACGGCAAGGACTGCCGGATAGCCGTAAGTGGCCCTCAGCTCGGGCATGTGGTCGAAGTTCATGCCGTAGATGCCGACGATCAAGGTGGGGAAGGCGACGAGGGCCGCCCAGGCGCTGATGCGCCGCATGTCGGCGTTCTGCTGGACGTTGATCTGGGCGATGCTGGCGCCGAGTATGCCGGTGACGAGTTCCTCGAAGGTGATGATCTGCTCGGCGACCCGTTGGTGGTGGTCGGCAACGTCGCGGAAGTAGGCGGGCACCTGGCCCGGCACGTGCGGGATCGATTGCTCGCTGAGGTGCTGCAGGGCGGGGGCAAGCGGCATCACGGCGCGCTTGAACGCCAGAAGTTCCCGTTTGAGCTGGTAGATGCGTGCGGGGTCGACGGGGAGGTCGGGGGAGAAGACCTCGCTCTCCAGGGTGTCGATGTCGCCGTCGAAGGCGTCGGCGACCTCCAGGTAGCGGTCGACGACCAGGTCGGCGACCGCGTGCATGACGGCAGCCGGTCCGTGGCCGAGCTGTTGCGGGTCGGCCTGGAGCTGGCGGCGCACGTGGTCGAGGGGCGGAGCGCTGCCGTGGCGGACGGTGATGGCGAAATCGGGGCCGGCGAAGACCATGATCTCGCCGGTGTCGACGATCTTGCTGGTCGCGGTGACCTTCTCGTGGTCGACGTAGACGATGGTCTTCAGGACCAGGAACAGTGTGTCGCCGTAGCGTTCCAGCTTGGGCCGCTGGTGGGCGTGGACGGCATCCTCCACGGCCAGGGGGTGCAGGTCGAAGGCGTCGGCGACCTGCTGGATCTGGTCGGCGGTCGGCTCGTAAAGACCGATCCATGCGAACCGCCCGGCTTGACCGTCCCGCCGCTCCACAAGCGCGTCCAGATCCAACCGGCCGGGCATTCGACGGCCGTCCTCGTACAGGGCGCAGTACTCGACCGCGGACGGCAGCCGGGATACGTCCCTGTCCTGTTGCGCCATCCGCTGTCCCCGACTCCTAGTCCGACGTTCCGACGCGGCGTTTCCGCGGCAGTGATCCGCCCCCACTGCAGCGGGCCAGGCCCGTGGTGCCACCCCTCGCCAGGGGGCGAGGGTCGAGCCGTCGTGCGGTTCGTCGGAAGGGCCGGCCAGTTCGTGGACGACTACTTCGGGGAGGAGACCCGCACGGACGTCGCGTCACGGCCAGGCCTCATGCAGCACATGAGCGGGGTGACGACGAGCGTGCGTCAGGTGCAGACTGGCCCGAAGGCCCCACGGACTCCCTGCCCTGGGCCAGCCTGCACACGTAGAGACCGGGTAGCGCGTCGTCTTGTGACACGGACCGCCCGCGTCCGGCAGTTCGACATGACCGGCGGAACGCCGCGTGGGGTGCGCCGCGGTCTAATCGCCGACGAACTCCACCGTCTCGGTGAGTGACGCCCGCGCGGGGCGGGGGTGACGTGCGGTGACGTCCTCGAACCCTATGGACATGCCGCAGAAGAGGATGAGCTCGCCCGGGGGAGCGAGGACCTCTGCGACGGTCTTGTGGTACTTCGCCCATGCCATCTGCGCGCAGCTGTGCAGTCCTTCGGTGCGGAGCAGCAGCATGACGGACTGCAGGTACATGCCGACGTCGGACCACTGGGGCTTGCTCATGTCGCGGTCGACGTAGCAGAACAGGGCGGCGGGTGCGCCGAAGCAGTCCCAATTGGCGGCGGCGGCCCTTTGGCGCGCCTCCAGGTCATGGCGCTCGATCCCGAGGGCGCTGTAGCGCTGTTCCCCGAAGGCGGCCCGGCGCTCGCGGTACGGGGACTGCAGTGCCGGCGGATACTGCTCGTACTCCGGCTCGTCCCAGGCGTCGCCCGCGATCACCCGTTCGCCGGCGCGCTTCTTGAGCTCGGCCAGCGGCCCGCCGGTCACCACGTAGACGTGCCACGGCTGCAGGTTCGACGCGGAGGGGGACCAGGCGGCGGCAGCCAGCACGCGCTCCAGCACCTCGCCGGGGACCTGCCGGTCGGTGAAGGCGCGGACTGCCCGTCGGCTCGTGACCGCCTCGTAGACATCCATGACCAACCACCTCCAAATAGTGTTAACTCGCATGATTGACAGCTAAAGCAGTCGAAATGTGACACATGGGTGCCGTCCTCGTCGTGCGAGGAGGCTGAGACTGCTGCGGCTGCCCTCTGTGGAGCCGGCCCGGGCCAAGCCCGGCGTGATAAGTTAATACGAAGGTTCGTTTTTCGTGCGGAGGATGGATCCATGCCCAAGGTCACGCCGGAGTACATGGAAGCCCGCCGTCAGCAGATCCTGGACGCGGCGCGCCGTTGCTTCCTGCGCGATGGGTTCCATTCGACGTCCATGCAAGATCTGTTCGCCGAGTCGGGCCTGTCGGCCGGCGCCGTGTACCGGCACTTCGCCAGCAAGAACGAGATGATCACGGCGATCGTCGAGGAGAGCGTGCGCGATGTCCTCGCCATGGTCCAGAGCGTCGCGAGGAACCGGCCCGGCGGTTCCTTCGGGGACCTCATGGCCGACGTCCTGGAAGTCGTGAAGGTCAAGACCGCTGAGCAGAGCATCGCCGGGCTCTCCGTGCTGGCCTGGTCCGAGGCGCTGCGGAACCCTTCGCTGGCCAGGCAACTCGACGATCTGATGGCCCAGATGCGCACGGCACTGGCCGACGTCATCCGTGAGCACCAGCAGAGCGGCACCCTCCCGCGCGAGGTCTCTCCCGAGGCGATGGCCGCCGCGTTCATGTGCATGCTTCCCGGCTACATCCTCCAGTTGGCGATGGACGACTCCGCGCTGGACGGAGTGCCAGGCGCCCTGCGAGCGCTCTGGCCGGCTCCGGCGACGTCCTGACGCGCGGGCCCGCCGCAGGCCTCGTGGCCGCTCCGCGTCCGGATCACGATCCGGACGCGCCACCGCACGTCCCCGTCGCCCATGGCCCAGTGTCATCTGCTTCCCGGCATCGGTGGGCCGACGGGGCCACGCACGCCCGTCCCGCATCCGGCTGTGCCGGCGCGCCCCGGCGGCGAGCGGGCAGTCCCGTGGCTCCGACGACCGGCCGGTCGTCGGAGCCACGGGACTACCCACCTCGTACGGTCACGCGGATACGTGACGCCTGCTCAAAAGACCTATTCGCAGGCATGGTTGCCCTTCCGAACGCATGACTCCTCCGCCGGGGCAGGCGACGTCCTCCGCGAACAGCCTTTCGAGTGGGGCGACGTTCCCCGCCCGGGCCGCCACCAGGAAGGAGACGAGAAACCGTTGGTGGTCGGCGGCTGAGACGCTGGCCCGTTTCTGCGCGGCCAGTCGCTTGCGGGCGCGGCTCACCAGTTGGCGCACGTTGACCTGGGACTGTCCGATGACCTCCGCGATCTGCCCGTAGGGGTACTCGAACGCCTCCCGGAGCACGTACGCCGCCCGTTCCGCGGGCGTGAGCCTCTCCATGAGCATCAGCACCGCGACCTTCAGCGCTTCCGCCTTCTCGGTGCCCAGTGCGGGATCACTCATGGGGTCGGGCGACTCCGGCGGCTGGTCGCCGACGTAGTTCTCCCGGCGGACCCTCGCGGATTGCAGCACGTTGATCGTCAGCCTGGTCACCATCGTGGTGAGGAAGGCATCGGGGTTCTGCACCTTGGAGCGGTCGTAGGTCTGCCAGCGGATCCAGGCTTCCTGGAGGACGTCTTCGGCGTCGCCGATGTTGCCGAGCATCCGGTAGGCGATCCCGAACGTGATGTTGCGGACGTCGTGGAACGCCGTTTGCGCGTCCATCAGGTCCTCGGTGCGCTCCGCGGACTTCGACGACATGGTTCATTTCCTTGCGTTCGGTGCGTTGGCCGGCTGTCGCCGTCTCCCGCGCGGAGGCGAGGACGAGCCGCCTTCCTCAT
Organism: Streptomyces sp. NBC_00510; assembly: GCA_036013505.1. NCBI lineage: Bacteria > Bacillati > Actinomycetota > Actinomycetes > Kitasatosporales > Streptomycetaceae > Streptomyces > Streptomyces sp. NBC_00510. The sequence continues at coordinate 8,789,582 of CP107851.1, forward strand.
CCGTGGGCGGCGTGCCGGGCGTGCGAGTGCGTGCGGAACACCGGTGCGGGCGTCACGGTCGTCGTGGTGCCGGCCGTGTCCGGGGCGACCGCACTCGTGTCGTCGGCGTCGAGCCGGTCCTCCCCCAAGGTGCCGTTCGCGACCGCGGAGCGTCGTCGGCCCCCGATGAGGGCTGCGGCCAGGCCCAGGGCGCTCCACAGGGCGAGGACGACGATGTGTCCCGCGGATGCGTTCCCGTCGAAGTAGGCAGTGCTGCGCAGAAGGCCCGCGCCGGCACCCGGCGGGAGCCACTGGCCGATTTCGTCCACGGCCTTGGGCAGCAGTTCCGGTGCGGACGTGCTGCCGGAGAAGGGGTTCCCCACGAAGACCATGAGTGCGACGCTCAGTCCGAGCCCGGGGGGACCGATGAGGGTGACCAGGCCGAAGCTGGTCGCGCTGATGGCGAGCAGGGTGAAGGACAGGGCCGCCCAGGTGGCCACGTGCTGGTGCGGCAGGGCACCGAGAAGGCCTTGGGCGATGAGGTAGGCGGCGAGTCCCGTCACGGCGCACGCGGCGACCAGGTCGACCAGCCTGCGGCGTACCGAGACGCGACCGGGTGTCAGCGCGATGAGCGCTGCGATGATGATGCTGCACACGGTGAGCGGGAGAAGGGCCGAAACGAAGACGACGCCGCGCGGGTCGCTCGCGGAGATCGGGACGATGTCGACGGTCTTCACCTTCACCTTGGTGATCTTCTTCGCGGCGGCCTTCTTTGCGGCGGCCTTCTTCGCGGCGGTGGACCGGACGGACGCGTCGCTCGGCGGCGTCGGGTCCTTCGCCGCCGCCTTCGCCGCTTTCGCCGCCTGGTCCGCCAGGTGCTGGCCGGACGTGGTCAGCAGCTGGGCGACGGGCATGCTCGCGGCGGTGGCCTCCAGCACGGTGACGTGGCCCGGAGTGATGACGAAGGCGCCGTAGATCTCCCGGTGCTTGATCGCTGAGCGCGCCGATGCCTGGTCCGCGTAGAGGTGGAAGTCGAATCCGTCCGGCTTGCCGTGCGTCAGTCCCTCGACCGCCTTCTGGCTGGCCGCGCTGGTGCCGACGACCCCTACGGGTAGATCGCGGGGCGCGATCCGCGACGCGGGCCACGCGAACGCCATCACGGCCAGAGAGATCACCAATGGCAACGCCACGGTCGCGATGACGGTCCTGTGCCATGACTGCAGCCCCGTCGATGGCTTTTTCACGCCATGCCTCCACAAAGACGAATGATCATTTTATTTACTGCTCCAGTGTGGGGTTGTCGTGGGAAAACGTCAAGCCGAACATTCGTTTTCTTTTTGTCAAGAAGATGCCGCACCGGGCGGGACCTGCTCGGCTACGTCTTCCGGACCGTCGTGGTGTCACCGGCGGGTACCCCGCCGTCGTGAAGGGTGAGGACCAGGCCCCCGTCCGCGCCCAGCAACACCGCGATGGCGCCCACGATCAGCGCGGCACGTCGCCGCAAGCGCGGTAGCGCGGTGAGCGTGCCGCACGGGTGGTGGGCGTGGCCCGCCCGGTCGCCCGGCCCCGTCGCCCGGTCGTCGGCCTCGGTCCCGTCCTCGTCGCTCATCGCCCCGGCCAGTCGGGCAGCAGCCGGGCCGAGCCCTCCAGGTGCACCCGGCACTTCGTGCGGGCCGGGATCGGCAGATCCCACAGACCCGCGAAGAAGTGCACGTCGACGCCGACGGCTGCGGCACGGCCCGAGTCCGCGTCGGCGACGTGCGGGAGCGTGTCCGCGATGTCGAACCGTACGAGGGGCACGACGTCGGTGATGCCGTTGAGGGTGAGCATGGCGATGAGTGCCTGCGGGGCGGTGGTCCCGTCATGGCCGTGGTTACGGACCAGCCGGAGCTCCCCCGTGGACCCGCCGAGGTGGCGCCCCACGTCCGTCCGGGGCCACCACGAGCGTCGCGGCCGACCCTCCTCGACGGCGTCCGATATCCGAAACCGCACCAGGCCCCCGGTCGATCCCTCGGCGTCGTCGCCGACGAGGAAGGCTTCCCCCAAGTGCAACGTGAGGTGTGAGGCGGTCTGACCCGGGCGCCGACTGCGCAGCCAGCCACCGGCCTTCCCGGTGCCGTGTCCGCTGTCGGGTGTCGTGCGCGCGACGCTCGGGCGATCTCCGTCGCCCGGAGGCGGCGGTAGGGGGGAGTGGGGCATGTCGGACTGCCTTGGGGGGAGTTGCGAGTGGGGATCCGGGTGGTCCGGCCGGACACGGCGTGCGCCGTTCCGGGCGGAACGTTCGGCGGAGCCGGTGCTCGTGCCGGGCGGGCGCACGCGGACGTTGTGCACGAGACCGGTCAACGAGCCGAAGAGCACGATGAGGAGGGCGCCCGCGACGGCGTCGGCGAGATAGTGGTTGCCCGTCGCGACGACCACGAGAGTGGTCAGTACGGGGTAGGCGAGGCCGCAGCCCCGAAGCGTCTTCCGGCGGGAATGCCGGAAGAGGAGCCACCCCGACCACACCGCCCAGCCGACGTGGAGCGACGGCATGGCCGCGTACTCGTTCACGAGGCTGCCAAGCCCCTGCGGCGCGCTGGTCTCGCCGCTCCACCACCCCCAGTGCTCGACGTCGGCCACGATGTCGTGGATGCCGCCGTCGCTCAGCAGCCGGGGCGGCGTGGTCGGGAAACGCCAGTACGCGACGAGCGCGGCCAGTGTCACCGTGGCGAGCCAGGTGCGTGCGCCGCGGTAGTGCGTGGGGTGCCGGCGGTGGAGCCATATGAGGACGGCAGGCGTGACGACGTAGTGCAGCGTGGCGTAGAAGTACGCGGCGGCGACGGCCAGGACCGGCAGCTGGTGCAGCACCTGATTGAGGGACTGCTCCGGTGCCATGTGTACGGCGTTCTCCCAGCGCTGGATGTTCCGGCCGTTGCTGTCCGCGGTGGCGTCCCAGCCCCGCTGCAGCCCGCGGGTGGTTTCGTAGACCGCGTAGAGCACCCCGACCAGCAGCAGTTCCGCCCACCACCGCGGCGCGCGGCTGCTCGGTGGACGTGAGGCGCGGGGAAGCAACTGCCGGATGAAGCGGGCCGTGTTGGCCATCGGACGTCCTCAGGCCATCGCCGCGGGCTGCCGGGCGAGCCAGTCCCGGGTGAGCGAGTGGCCTGCCTGGAGCAGCCGCGGGGTGTCGTGGAAGTCGATGAGGCTGACCACGGGCGTGGTGACGGCCGGCAGCCGTAGAACCGACCCGCGCACCGCCGCCACGTCCCGGCGTTCCCGCTCCTCCAGCATCTTTCCCACCGCCTGGTAGGCGGCGAGCAGGGCCGTCCGTGCCCGGCGGCCGGCCTGTTCGGAAACGGCGGCGGGCAGGAGGTAGATGGTCGTCGCACCCAGTGCCTCTGCCTGGAGGACGGGCGTGTCCGCCGATACGGCGCCGTCGATGAGGTGACGCTGCCCGACGCGCACAGGGGGGTACAGGCCCGGGACGGCCGCTGAGGCCAGCAGGGCCGATACGGCGTCGCCCCGGGAGAGGACCACCGCAGCGCCGGTCTCCACGTCGGTCGCCACGACGTGCACCGGCACGGCGACGTCTTCGAGGCGGTCGACGCCGACCCCGAACCTCAGTACCCGCCGCAGCGCGGTGCTCGAGACCGCGGCCTCGCCGTGACCCAGCGCGGCCCGGATCACGGTCCATGGCGAAATCGGCGCCACATGCCGCCGCTTGATGTTCAGCCACAGCGTTTCCAGCCGGTCGACGCCCTCGGCGGTCGGGTCGGACGCGAAAGCGGCGCCGTTGAGGGCGCCGGCTGAGGACCCGACTATGAGATCGGGCGTGATGCCCGCCTGTGTGAGCGCCCGCAGCGCGCCGACCTGTGATGGACACAAGCTGCCACCGCCCTGCAGCACGAACGCCACGGTTTCAGGCGGGGTGGGCCCGGTTGGCAAAGGTGAGGCGGGAGCCCCGCCATCCCGCGCAACCCGGCATGCGGTCAGTGACGACCCCAAGGTGTGCACGGTTTCCACGGCGCCTCCTCCCTTTCCGAGAACAACCATTCCGTTTTGCGGTGCCCATCCTGTGGCACAAGTGGCCTCCCGTCAAGCCGAACATTCGTTTTTTTACTGAGGGGAGGAATGCGCGCACACCTGCAAGGTGATCCGGCGTGCTTACGTCGTGCCACTCGCGGGACAGGCGACGCGCATGAGCAGATCGACGTACTGCGCGCGCTTGCCCTTGGCTCAGTTCGGTGACCTGCGCTCGGCCAGTTGCCCGGCGGCCGCATGCGCCGCGTCGGCCACCCCGGCTCCTTGCGGCGTGACCTTCACGGCCCGCGCCCGACGGTCACCAGGGATGGGCCTGCGCACGGCCAGTCCCCTGCGCACCAGCTCGTCCACGATGCGCATGATCGTGGTCTTGTCGGACCCTGTGGCCGCCCCGAGATCCCACTGTGCCGCGGGGCCGTGGTCGACCAGCACTCTCAGAACCGTGACATGCCGCGATTCGACGCCCAGTGGCCGTAGCGCGTCGTCCATCATCGCGGTCGCGCGCCGGTGCGTCCGGCGCAGCAGTAAGGCGACGGCCAAGAGCGGCCGCTCCGACCCGTGGCCGACGGACCCGGTCAGTCGCCACGCTCCGCGGTGCCGACCGCCGGAGTGCGGCCGGTCGGTTCGGACGCGCCCGCCACGAACCACTCCGGCGGCGTCATCCGGCCCGTCCCGTAGGCCATGTCGGTGTCCAGGAGGTAGCCCCAGCTGGGCAGATGGTCGTGGACCGCGCCCACGGCGAGCGGCCAGCCCTTCGCCTCGTCACGGCGCCAGTCGGCGATGAGTTCGGCGACCACGCCGAACCACGACTTAATGTGCACTCCGGCCCGCGAGAGGTTCGCCACGACGGCGTCGCGGACGATCTCGCCGGGTGCCTCGGCGCCGGAGGCGTCGATGACGGCATGCACCTCGTAGCCGTCCAGGACCATGTCCAAAGCAGGGAACGACAGGCAGGTGGCATCGGTGACCCCGGCGATGATGACCTTCTCCCGGCCGGTGGCCTCCAGTGCCTCGCGGAAGGCAGGCCACCGGTAGGCGTTGATCACGCCGGGTCGGCGGACGACCTCCTCGTCGGGGAAGAGTGAGGCCAGTTCGGGCAGCAGAGCCCCGTTCGGACCCCAGTCGCGGCTGGTGGTGAGGATGACGGGCAGGCCCAAGGTCTTCGCCGCCCGGGCGAGGCCGATGACGTTGTTCTTCGCCGTCTCGGGGGGCATGTCGTCGATGAGCTGCATCAGGCCGATCTGGTGGTCGATCAGCAGGACGATCGCGTTGTCCGGGGTGAGACTGTCGTAGGGGCCGGCGTTGGGCGTGTACGGCACGGGAGTTCTTCCTCTTCGTTGAGGCCGGATCGGGCCAGGACGGATGTGCGGTTGGTGATGGCGACGGCCCGTACAGGCATGACACGGGTGTCACGTCGGCGCCCCGCCCGTGGAGCCGCTCGTTCAGCGGACCGAGCGCGCCGCCCGCTCGATGATGTCCGCGACGTCACCCGGGTGGGACACGCTCGGGGCGTGGGACGAGTGGATCACGACCATGTGGGACTCGGCGCGCCTGGCCATGAACATCTGGGCCTCACGCGGGATGTTGAGGTCTTCCCCGGCCACCAGGCTCCAGGAGGGGATCGTCTTCCACGCGGGCTCGCCGGAGGCCTCCTCCAGCGCCGCGACGGTCACGGGGCGCTGGGTGGCCGCCATGAGGTTCGTGGTGTACGGGTGGACGTCCGCGGCGAACTGATGGTGGAACCTGTCCTGGTCGATGTAGAGGTCGACGCCCGCCGAGCCGTCGGGCAGGGTGCACGGGACAGGGCGCAGCGCGTCGGCGAGCGAGCTGCCCGGGAACCTCTTCGCCAGGTCGTCGGCGCTCTCGTCCATGTCCGGGATGAAGGCGGCGATGTACACCAGTGCCTTGACCTGGTCGGAGCCGTGGGCGGCATTGGTGATGACGGCGCCGCCGTAGGAATGGCCGACGAGGACCACGGGACCGGCGATGCTCGCCAAGAGGCTCCTGATGTGGGCGGCGTCACCGGTCAGCCCGCGCAGCGGATTGGCCGCGGCCACCACCGGGTAGCCGTGCCGCTTGAGCTGCTTGATCACGTCGTTCCAACTCGAGGAGTCGGCGAACGCGCCATGGACGAGGACGACCGTCGGCTTGCCGTTCTGCATGGCGTCGCCCTCCTCACCTTTTGCGGCCTCCGCGGGATCCACGGCCACCGAGAGGAGACCGGCGGTGGCGGACACCGCGGCCATGGGGGAGAGGGGGGTCCTGACGTTCCGGTACTGAGAGGGACGGTTCACAGAAGGCCTTTCCTGGCGACGAGCAGATGATCACGGTGTCCTCGCGCGAGGACACCTCGACGCCCGGGGGCAGGTGTGAGCGGTTTGGGCTCATGCATTCCTCCAAGCGGGGACTGTCCACAAAGACGACAAGACCGCTTTCCCGCCTGTGACAGCGATTTTGCGCGAAGGTCGCTCAGGAGCCGCGCCGCGGCCGAGAGCCTCGAAAGCCTTCCGGCGACGGGATCCGGACCCTGCCGGAGAGAAGGAGCGGTGCGGTGGGTGTCCCCGATCGGACCGAGGCGCAGCGCCCATCTTCACCCTTCAGCGTCACCCGTATGAGGGCGTACTCAGTCGTACGCGCCCCTCGCCTGTCCACCCGCAGTGGCGGGGACCGGCCGGGCGCGCCGCCTGCCAGACTGATGCCATGAGCAGGCCCCAGACGATCGACGAGTACATCGAGGGCTTCGGCGGCCAGGCCCGCGAGCTGCTCGAGCAGCTGCATGTGCTGGCGCGTGAGACCGTGCCAGAGGCGAACGAGGCGGTCAAATGGGGCCACCCCGCGTGGGTGCACCCCTCGGGAACGATCCTGTTCGTGATCAGCGGCCACGCGAAGCACGCGAACTTCGCGTTCACCCCCAGTACCCGCGAAGCCTTCGACGCCGAACTCACCGACTTCGGGACCGGCAAGGGCACCGTCAAGCTGCCGTACGGAAGCCCGGTGCCGACGGACCTCCTCCGCCGCATGATCGCTTACCGCGTCCGTGAGCACGAGGACGACGCCGTGCTGTGGATGTGACCACAACGCCGTCTTCGGTGAGCCGGCACGGCAGTTGCGTCGGCTCCGCCATCACGTCCAGGCGTCGTCCGAACACCAACCGTCGAAGATCCGCTCTGCGGCTGCCCACAAGTCCCAAGAGAAGGCATCCGTAGTCACTCACCAGCCTCGCGCTTTCATGAGCCGGGCTGTCCGTGTTTCCCCAGGTCGGGGCCCTGGGAGCCGTACTGCTGGTGAGACGGTCCGCAATACCCGTCTGGGCCGGGCGATATCGGAGGCGCTGGCCCCGTGGCGCAGGACCCGGACGTGCTGGGACCTGCGTTCCTGCACACCCCGCATGTCAGTCGCACTTCAGAACGGAATGAAATGACAGTCGGGAACCAGACGATGGGCTTGTGGCTGCGGGGAATCCTCGGCGCCGGTCTGTACTGCGTCGCGGCATTCGTGCTGGCGTTGAGCCTCCCGGCCGTGGGCGCCGAGACGACTCCGACGAGTGACCCCGACACGGCGGCCGGTGCCTACTTCTGCCTGGCCCTGTCCAGCCTGATTCTCGCCGCCACGGCGGTGGTCTCGCGCAGGTGGAAGACCGCACGTGCCGTGTGTTTGCTCCACCTGGTGCTGATCACGATCATCTGGGTTCAGGTGCCGCGCCCCTTCCAACTCGGGCTTTCGAGTGGACCGGTCCGGCAGGCGATCACGTGAGCAGAAAGTGCCCCTGATCAGGGAGATAGAGGATTGTGGCGGTCCCTGTTCCTGCGCTCGGCGGAGGCTTTTCCAGGTGACGGAGCGTATCGGGTCCTACCTGCATGTCCGCATCGAGACCGCCCGGCTCGCCCTCGCGTACCTGCCGAAGATCTGTTTGAACGGCCGGCTCGTCCGGCTCAGTGGCGCTCACCGGCCAACATGGCAGCGAATCAGTCCTCCTCGCCGAACTCGGCGGCATCAGGAAAGACGTGAGTGCTGATGTGTCCTGACAGCCATCCGACCAGGAACTCGACCGCCCCCACAGGATGGGCGTCGTAATACCAGCCTCGCGGATTCCAGCAGACGACCGTCCACTCGTCCGGCTTCCTGTCGGTGAGCCAGCACACGCGGTCCCCGTTGTCGGTTCCTGCCCACGGCAGGAGTCCGCCCGGCTCCGGGTAGAAGGGGTACGGACAGTCTTCGGGGTGGCTGTCCCGGAAGTTGCGTTCCTGGTCCAGCAGCCGCTTCGCAGGGCCGACGAGCAGGTTCCGTCCGCCGAAGGGCGTCAGCGGCGTCAAGAACTCGGCGAAGTGGTAGGCCCCATAGCCCTCGACCAACTGCTTGAAGTCCGCGGGGAGTTCCCTACCAAGTGCTGCCTCCACCTCATTCCAGTCTCCGTTCGCCCACAGTGGTTGCGACGGCGGAGGGACGAGGCGGGTGAGGTCGTCGAGCGCGGTCATGGGGTTGAGCTTAGGGGTGAACGTCACGCCCGCCGATTGAGGGCGCAGTGCACGGAGCCACCGGTTCAGACCGCTACGCGTCCAGGTCCACGGACAGGTATGAGGACAGCGCGCGGAGGAAGTCGGGCGCGTCGAAGATCGCTCCGGCGGAGGCGACACCGACTGTCGTGGTCCGTCCCGAGAGGATGCGGTCGACCGCTTCCACGACCAGCGGCGCGGTGACGGCGTAGATGTCCTGGCCCTTCGCCGTGGCGCGCCGTTCGTCGCCCTTGGAGCGCACGACGACGTCGACGAGGAAGGTCTGCGCGGACCGCCCGCGCTCGTCGACGGGGGCCGGCGACGGTGTGTCCGGGGATGCCAGGTCCGTGGCCGCCTCGGTCGTCATGTAGGTGCGCACTTCGGGGATGGACAGGTGGCTGGGAACGGTGACGACGTCAGCCATGGTGAACTCCCCGATGACGGTGCGCGGGCCCATCGGGTCGGGGAAGGGCCACGTCAGGGTCGGCGGGGCGTCGTCGCGGTACTCCAGCTGCCCGTTCGTGAAACGGACGCGTCGCCCGCCCCGCCGCTGCCGGGAGACCGCGCCCGCGGCACGCGTGCCGGCGGTGGGGTGCCAGCTGTTCAGCCCGTACGCGACGTGTGCCTCGTCCGCCGCCGTCCAGTCGCCCATGGCGGCGGTGGTCAGCAGGTCGCCGAGGCCGCCGTAGAAGGCCATGGCAGGGACGATCACAGTCCCCGCCGCGCGGGCGCGGCCGTTGAAGCGCGCGAACGTATCGGCGTTGGCCTCGATCTCGGCGGCCACGTCCACGTACGGGATTCCGGCGCGCAGTGCCGCCTCGATCACGGGGGCGGCGGTCGTCGCGAAGGGCCCGGCGCAGTTGACCACGGCAGCCGTACCGGCAAGTGCGCGGTCGAGGGAGGACGGGTCGTCGACCGACGCCTGGTGGGCGTCCAGCCCGGGTCCGGATGTCGCGAGCTCCTTCAACTTGTCGGCGTCGCGCCCGGAAAGCACCGGGACGAACCCGCGATCCCGCAGATGTGCCACCACGAAGCGCCCGGTGTGTCCGTACGCGCCGAACACCGCCACCTTGAGCCCTGAACCCATGGGTTCCTCCCCCGTATGGGAATGATCCGTTGCGATCGGCCGAGGAACATCCTGTCCGGGGCGGGCACCGGAACGTGAGTGTCCGGAACGCCATGCCCCGTACAATTCCGGACATGGGCACTGTGGCGCTGGCCGTTACCGACGGGATGCTGCACTTCGAACTCTCCCTCGCGTACGAGGTCTTCGGCTCCGCCCCGGACGGCGTGGCAGGTCCTTGGTACGACCTGGTCGTCTGCGGGCCGGGCGCCGTGCGGGCCGGCCGGTTCGCGCTGGAGCCGGATCACGGCCTCGACCGGCTCCCGGGCGCCGACACCGTGATCGTCCCGGGCTGGGCCGACGTCGACGAGGACCCGCCCGCCGAACTGGTCGACGCGGTGCGCGCGGCGCACGAGGCCGGCGCGCGCGTGGCCTCCCTGTGCACCGGCGCGTTCGTACTGGCGGCCGCGGGCCTGCTCGACGGGAGGCGCGCCACCACGCACTGGGCGCACACCGAGGTCATGGCCGCCCGCTACCCGAAAGTGACGGTGGACCCGGACGTCCTCTACGTGGACAACGGCAGCGTGCTCACCTCCGCGGGCAAGGCCGCCGCCATGGACCTGTGCCTGCACATCGTCCGCTTGGACCACGGTTCGTCGGTCACCAACGCCGTCGCCCGCCGCCTGGTCGTGCCACCTCACCGGGACGGCGGACAGGCCCAGTTCGTCACGGCCCCGGCGCCCGCCCCGGACAATCACCCCCTCGCCGAACTGTTCCCCTGGGTGATCGAACGGCTCGACCAGCCCCTGACCGTGGAGGACCTGGCCCGCCGGGCACGGATGAGCTCACGGAACCTGGGACGCCACTTCCGGTCGGTGACCGGCACCACGCCACTGCAGTGGCTGCTCACCCAGCGGATCCGCCACGCCCAGGTGCTGCTGGAGACCACCGACGACAGCGTCGACTCCATCGCGGCGGCCACCGGCATGGGGACCGCCACAACATTGCGCCGGCACTTCCACCGCACGGTCGGCGTGCCTCCCGACACCTACCGCCGCACCTTCCGTCTGCGCAGCCGTCCCGCCCCGAACGGCAGTTGACCGCCGTTGCGCGAAGACGGACCCCGGAGCCGGCGCCCGGCCTCCTGAGCCGGGTCACATGGCCATGGCCTGCGGCTGCTTGCCCACGAGCGTCAGGAATTCGTCGGTGGTGAGGATGGCGTGCGCGTACGCGGGACCGTTGATGTCGAACGTCGCCTTCATCTCGTCCCAGTTGAAGGCGCCGATGGCGTCGCGGATGAGCGTGACGTGGTAGCCGAGTTCCTGGCCGAAGCGCGCGGTGGTGTCGACACAGGTGTTGGCCTTCATGCCGATGAAGATGACCTTCTGGATGCGGTGTTGCTTGAGCAGCATGTCCAGGTCGGTGTTGGCGAAGCCGCTCGACGCCCAGTGCTGGCGCATGACCAGCTCGTCCTCGCGCGGCACGAAGTCGGGGTGCCACTCGGCTCCCCAGCTGCCGGCGGCGAAGGTCTGCCCCTGCACGACGCGCTGCTGGGTCGGGGAGAGGTGGTCCCACGTGCGGTAGTCGTCGGGTGTCGTCTGGTGGTGAGGCACGATGAAGACGTGGAAGCCCAGGTCACGTGCCGCACCGAGCATGGCGCGCATGTTGTCGAGCAGGCCGATGCCTTCCGCCACCTCTTTGGCGGCCGGCCACAGCTTCCCGCCCTCGGACAGGAAGTCGTTGTACGGGTCGATGATCAGCAGGGCCGTCTCGTCCGGCGCGTAGGTGTTCGCTTGGACGTCCATCGTTTCCTCGCTCCTGTCTCGTCGCAGATGCCGGCACCTGCGCACCAATGTGACCGATGAGGTTGAAGTGCACTCCCTTGGCTGAGGACGGGGCTCTTCGCTTGGTGCGTCGCGATGGAGTGAGCACATCGCGAGCGTCGTGACACGGCGCACCCGGCTTGGAACCCGAATACGCGACGTGGGAAACGCCGTGATGCCCGAAATCTCAGTCTAAAACGGTGCCGATGAGCCCGCTCTCCGCCGGTTGTGCGGGTGATCATGCGTCCCGCGGCTCACGGTATCGGCGCACATGCAGGCGCTCCGAGGGGGCGTAGACCGCATCGCCGAACGCGCTGAGCCGGTCATCGACCGGCGCTCTGGGCCATGTAAACGCCCAGCTCAGGGAGCTGCCCTGACCTTGCACGAGGAGGGCGCCCCATCCGGCCCGTCGCAAGACGACCGGCGGTCGCCCCTCAGGCGAGGTGCTCACCGAACCAGGCGAGGGCGGTGGCGCTCGCCTGCTCGAACCGGCCGACGTACGGGTCGAAGCGCCCGCCGGGGATCAGGCGCAGCCGCTTCCGTCGCACACGATCTCACCGACCTCGTTCGGTGAGGAAACTCCTACAGGTCGACGATCCGACGCCGCCGGGGCCGATGCTTTTACGCTGGTCCGCCGCTCAAGGCGTTCGCTCAGGAAGCCAGCTGCGGGTACAGGGCGGCGGGGCCCGCCGCCAGGCCCGCCTTGACCTGGCGGGACAGATCGTCGGCCAGCACTTCATAGGCGTCGGATTCGATGCCGTCCAGCGCCTGCTCGGCGACGCTCTCCGGCGACGACTTCGGGGCGTCGATGTGCGCCGCCAGGTCGGTGTCGACGTAACCGACGTGCAGCCCGGTCACGTTGACGCCGCGTGGCTTCAGCTCCAGGCGCAGCGAGTCGGTCTGGGACCACAGCGCTGCCTTGGAGGCGCTGTAGGAACCGGCGAGAGCGACCCAGGACAGGACGGAGTGCACGTTGAGCAGGTGGCCGCCGCCGTTGGCCTCGATGATCGGGGCGAAGGCCCGGGTCATCTGCAGGGGGCCGTAGAAGTTCGTCTCGAACTCGCGGCGGACGTCGTCCACCGGGGCGGTCAGGAAGGACGCCGCCACGGCCGCCGCGGCGTTGTTGACCAGGATGGTGACGTCCTGTGCCTGTGCCGCGACGGCGGCGACCGACGCGGGGTCGGTGACCTCCAGGGGCAGTGCGACCGCGCCGGGGTGGGTGACGCTGCGGGGGTCGCGGGCGGTGGCGTAGACCTTCTTGGCGCCCCGGGCGTACAGGGACTCGACCAGGGCCTTGCCGATGCCCCGGCTCCCCCCGGTGACGAGAACGGTCGAACCTGCGATTGCGGTCATGAGCTGCTCCCAGTTGCGTTGCGGCCGACGGTGGAAACCGATCGGTTTTCTGTACCGTAAACCGATCGGTTTCTCCCTGGCAAGCAGCGGGCGTAGCCTGTGGCGTATGACTTCGACCGCACGGGCCTCGTCCGATTCCGCGGCTGCGGCTGCGGCTGCGGCTGCGACGAGCCCAAGCCGTGAGCGGCTCCTCGACGCCGCAGCCGCGCTCTTCTACCGGGAGGGCGTGAACATCGGCGTCGAGGCGCTGTGCCGGGCGGCCGGAGTCTCCAAGCGGTCGATGTACCAGCTCTTCACGAGCAAGGACGACGTCCTCGCGGCCAGCCTGGAGCGCGCGGGGTCCCGCTACCTGGCCCAGCTGCTGCCCGCCCCCGGGGCCGACCTGCCACCGCGCGGCCGCATCATGCACGTCTTCGAACGGCTCGAGTCGCTGTCCGCGTCGCCGGAGTACCTGGGCTGCCCCTTCCTGGCGACCGCGTTCGAACTCAAGGACCCCGTCCACCCCGCCAGGGTGGTGGCGCGACGCTACAAGGACGCGCTCACCGACTTCTTCCGTGAGGAGGCGAGCCGCGGTGACGCGCATGATCCGGATGTGCTGGCCCGCCAGCTCACCATCGCCTTCGACGGATCCAGCTCCCGCGCCGTAGCCCAGACCCAAGGTCTGGGCGGGCTGGCCGTCGCCACCGCCGCGGCCATGCTGGACGCGGCAGGCATGGCCTGAGCGCCCGCGCGCCCTCGGGCCCTCAGGCGCGAAGCCCGCGGACCGTGGGGTGTCAGTGCAGTGCGACCTCGCCCGCGCGGACGGCCCGCATGGCGCGCTCGACGGTCTCCTGGTTCTCACCGACCGGAGCCACGTAGTCGATGACGCCGCGCGCCGCGTCCGCCCCGAGCGTCCGGCTGATCACCCATGCCGCGAGGTACTGGGACGCCAGGCAGCCGCCCGCCGTGGCGATGTTCCTCTCGGCGTGGAACGGCGCGTCCAGCACGGTGACGCCGCAGGCCTCGACGAAAGGCCTGCTCTTCTTGTCGGTGCACGCCGGCATGTCACCCAGCAACCCGAGGCGCGCCAGCACCAGCGCGCCGGAGCACTGCGCACCGATCAGCTGTCGCGAAGGGTCGAGGGGCAGCATCGAGAGCAACCGGTCGTCGGCGACCACGTCGCGCGTCCTCACGCCGCTTCCGATGAGTACGACGTCGGCCTCGCGCACGAACTCCATCGGGCGCTGCCCGGTCACCTCGACGCCGTTCATCGACGTGACCACCGGCGTCGGTGTCGTGATGAAGGCCTCCAGGCCGTCCTTGCGGCACCTGTTGATCAAGGAGGCGGCGATGAAGCTGTCGAGCTCGTTGAACCCGTCGAACGTCACCACGGCTACCTGCATCGCAACTCCTCTGGGCATCGGCGACCGCCAGAAGTCAGCGGGTTTTCACCAGAGCCGAGTCTAGGAGGAGGCGGAGGACCCGGCGTATGGCGGTCGCCACACGGCCGAGGGCCCCCGCTGTCCTTCAGGCCCGGGCGATTCCGTGAGTCCGAGGTCAGGGCTTGTCCGCATACCAGTGAGAACCAGGGCGAGGACAGTCCGCACGATGGTCCGCATGGCCGGCACCGTAAGTGCCACAGCTCAGCTGGGGGAGGGGGCCACCTCGACACCGCCCTGCGGGTGAGGCGGGGGATAGATCTGCCTCCTCGCGTGGCATACGGCAGGGGTGAGCGAAGAACCAGAGGCACAGCGGGAGCCGCCGGACGCCGCGCACCGGCGTCCGGCAGGGGTGGACGACCTGACGGTCGAGGCCCTCGGGTCCTTGTCGAAGGCTTTGGAGACCACCGAGCGCGCCCGCGGGCACCTGTACGGCTTCCACCAATTGACCGGTACCGCGGACCTCGAATTGGACCGCGCTGTGCGTCTGCTGCGGGAGGCCGGTCATGGGTCACAAGCCGACGCCGTGGAGCGCGAGATCCTCGGGCGGAACGTCATCCCCGGGCATTGGACCTTTCAGATCATCGAGGCCTACAACCGCACGTACTACCGACCGTTCGTGGATCTGGAACGCCGCCTGCTCGCCGAACTCGCCGAGGGGCGCGACCATCTCTACGAAGCGGAGATGAAAGCGGCGCGCCATCGCTGCTGCTGAACTGAGCGCAAGTAGGTGCATCCTGGAGTGGTGGCGACCCCACGTCCGATGAGACATGGCCCGTGAGTGTGGGGCCGCCCCTCACCCGATTGCCCCTCTCGACTGGCAACCGTGGGTGGCGAGAGCAAGGCTTGGCTTCGTGCTTGAGGGTCCGTCGACCTCCCCCAGACGTCCCCTCGGCCGAGAGCCGGGCCCCCGCCGCTGTGAAGCGCCGGGGGCCTGTCTCTTGAACCGCCGACACGGGTGAGCCGCCTCAGCGGCCGCGAGCGGTCGGCGCGTACGTTCGAAGGGCGACGAGGCCGGCACCCCGCTCCCGCCGCCCTGACCGGCCCCGTCCGCGCGGATCACCGCCGGCCGCTCTGCTGAGGAGCCGGCGTCAAAGCTGTCCGTTCAGCCGCGCGCGGTGCGCCGCGGCCGTACGGTTGCGTGCTTCCAGCTTGCGCATGGCCGACCGCAGGTACGTCTTGACCGTCTCCAGGCTCAGCCCGAGGCGGTCCGCGATCTCCACGTTGCCCGCCCCCACTTCCACCAGCCGGAGCACGTCGGTCTCCCGGGGCGAGAGCAGCGGCTTCACCTCACCGCGCGCCGACTGACCTGACAGGACCTGCTGGATCCGCACCAGCCGGGCACGCAGCGCGGGGTCGCCCGTGTCGCGGATGACGGCGGCGAGCTCGGCCAGTGCGCCGCGGGTCTGCGGGGAGCCCGCCCCGGGGGTGAAGCTCAGCCGGTCCTCGACGTCACGCCGCAGCTGGTCGGCCACGACGGCGGCGGTGCGGAGCGCCCGCTCGCCGAGGGGACTCCGGCCGCGCACCGCGCCGTACAGGACGCTTCCGACCTCGCCCCGGATCAGCACGGGTACGGCGAAGACGGAGGTGAGGCGCTCATCCCGTACGACCCGGTCGTACTCGTGGGTGATCGCCATGGTGGTGAGGTAGTCGTTGACCCGAAGCGGAGCACGGCGACGCAATACGCACCCACCGAGCCCCTTGCCCGACTGCACGACCAGTCCACGCAACGAGTCGCCCACCGTGCCCAGGAGACAGTCGAGCACCAGGCACAGGCCCTTGACGTTGTGCCGAGTGGTGCCTCCGAGGGCGACCGGCACGCCGGTCGCCTCCCGCAGCCGTTCCAGCCACTCGGGCAGCAGCGCGTCCATCAGCTGCCGGGCCTCAATACGTTCGTCCACCGACCGCTACCCGCATCGCAGTAGTAGCACTACTCATAAGCCTCATAAAAAATGATAGCGCCTGTGCCCTGTCAAGCGGCGTGCGGGGTGAGACTGCCGCGTACGGTCACCGTCGCGCCGCTGCGCTCGAGCCGAAGGTCCGGCATCAAACGACGGAGCCACTCCAGCACGAAGCGGTTCTCGCCGAGCACGTCGCAGCACACCTGCGTGCAGTCCAACGCTTCAAGGGTGCTGCCCAGTTCACGCACCAGCCGGCGACCGATCCCCCGGTACCGGTACGCCTCGGCGACGACGATCCCCACGTCGACGGTGCGCTCGCCGGTGCGGGCCGCCATCACGTGCCCGACGACCGCGTCCCCGTCCAGGGCGAGCAGGACGAACTGACGGGGCGTGACGGTGACCAACTTCCGGACCAGAGCGGGGCTGACATGCCGGATGGGAGAGAAGAACCGCCGGTGGTGGCTGTCCACGGACAGCCCGGCCAGGAACGCGCCGACCGACTCGCCATCCTGGTGGCGGGCCTGCCGCACGGAGATCCGGTCCATATGTTCCGACTCGGCCGCCATGACGCCCGTGCCTCCCCTTCGCAGAGCGATGAAGATCCTCCGCGCCGCAGACCGCAGCGCGGGCCCGCCGAACCGGGGCCCACCCTTGGCGCTTTCCCAATGTGGGCCACGCGGCGACGGGCGGGCCCGTCGCTCCCCTCAAAAGCGGGTAGGCGTATTGATGGACACGTGTCAACTTGCAACCATGGCGCCGCAGGTCGGACACCGACCACAAGGCGGCTACGCGATCGCGCGTGTGATCGGAAGCACTATCCTTGTTTGTCATGAAAAGAAGTAGCAGATCCGACACTATCGCGGCGACCCTGCGGCAGGAGCTCGAGCGCTACTCCCCGGGAGAGAAGCTGCCGTCCAGCCGGGCCCTCGTCGAGCGCTTCGCGGTCAGCCCGGTCACCGTCTCGCGCGCGCTGGCCGCGCTCGCCGCCGAGGGGCTGGTGATCACCCGGCCCGGGGCCGGGGCCTACCGTGCGCACCACAGCGTCGTCGACACCAGGGCCGTCGACACGTCCTGGCAGCAGATCGCGCTCACGGCCGAGGACCAGCAACACGCCGAGCCCGCCCCGCGGATCGTCGACGCCTCCTCCATTTTCGCCGGCCTCGCGCTTCCTCCTCCAGGCGTGATCGCCTTCAACGGCGGTTACCTGCACTCCTCCCTCCAGCCCCAACAAGCCCTGGGGGCGGCCTTCGCCCGCGCCGCCCGCCGTCCCGACGCGTGGGTGCGCCCACCGCTGGAGGGCCTGACCGCGCTGCGCACCTGGTTCGCCCGCGAGGTGGGCGGATCAGCGGGCGGCGTCATCCCCTCACAGGTGCTCATCACCGGAGGCGGTCA
Organism: Streptomyces sp. NBC_00510; assembly: GCA_036013505.1. NCBI lineage: Bacteria > Bacillati > Actinomycetota > Actinomycetes > Kitasatosporales > Streptomycetaceae > Streptomyces > Streptomyces sp. NBC_00510. The sequence continues at coordinate 8,807,024 of CP107851.1, forward strand.
GGCCGCGCTGACCACCGCCCTGCAGGCGCTCGCTCCCCCCGGCTCCCCGGTGCTCGTGGAGTCGCCCACCTACCCCGGCATGCTGGCCGCCGCCCGGGCCGCGGGGCTGCGCCCCGTGCCGGTGCCGATGGACGACGACGGCGTGCGCGTCGACCTCTTGGAGGACGCCTTCGCCGCCACCGGCGCGCGCGTCTTCTACTGCCAGCCGCTCTTCCACAACCCCACGGGCGCGGTCCTCGCTCCGGACCGGCGCCGCCGCATCACCGAGATCGCGCACGCCGCACGCGCCTTCATCATCGAGGACGACTTCGCGCGCCGTCTCGGCCACGGCGGGCAACTCCCTCCGCCGCTCGTGGCCGATGACGCCTACGGCACCGTCGTGCACGTCAGCTCGCTGACCAAGCCGGCCTCGCCGAACCTGCGAGTCGGCGCGCTCGTCGCCCGCGGTCCGGTCATGGAGCGACTGCGCGCCATCCAGTTGGTCGACAGCTTCTTCGTGCCGCGACCGCTCCAGGAGGCCGCCCTCGAACTCGTCGGGACCCCTGCCTGGCCCCGTCATCTGCGCACGATCACCTCCGCCCTGCACGAGCGCCGCGAAGCCATGCTCGCCGCACTGCACCGCTACCTGCCGGGTGTCGCCGCCGGCGTCCGCGCTCCCGCGGGCGGCTACCACCTGTGGCTCCGCCTGCCGGACGGCACCGACGAGGCCGCGTTCACCGCCGCTCTTCTCCGGGCCGACGTGGCCGTGTCCCCCGGCCGCCCCTACTTCGCCGCCGAGGCACCGGGCCCGTACATCCGGCTCAGCTTCGCCGACATCGCCGGCACCGAGGAGATCGCCGAGGGCATTCACCGCATCGCCGCCGTCTGCGCCGACTCCGGTATCGCGACCGGTGTCTGACGCGATGGCCTATGGCCGGAACGACGTCGTGGAATGCGACGGAATTGCCCAGGGTGCGACCTCACCGCATACCGCTACACGTATTTTTTGATAGCGCTACTCAAAATTTGCTATTTGACAGTAGCGATTTGCCGGCGGACACTCATTGAAGTGCGCGTTACCCGCGAGTAGGTTCACTGTCTCCGATGCTGAGGCGGCACAACCGGCGACCCCTTCAAGGGGTGTGGGGAGCCGCGCTCGCTCTGCCGGTCCTTCGATCCCGGCCCCGCCGCGGCGAGCCTTTTCATCCTGCTCGCCCCCGTGCTTCAGCTGAGGAGAACACCCGTTGACCCCGACCGCCGCTCCCGGTGAGAGCTACTACCACCGCACGGGCGAGCATCGCTACACACCCACCACCCACGCGGAAGGCGCCTGGAACGCGGGGGAGCACCACTTCGGTCCCCTGGCCGGTATCGTCGTCAACGCGATCGACGGGCACCGGGCTGCCGGCCCCGCCAACGACCTGGTCCTGGCCCGGATCAGCTACGACATCCTCGGTTTCCTCGCCCTCGACGAGTGCGAGATCACCGTGCAGACCATCCGTCCCGGCCGCACCGTCGAACTCGTGGAGGCCGTCGTCGCCGTGGCGGGACGTCCGGTGATCCGGGCCCGTGCCTGGCTCCTCACGGCCCTCGACACCGCCGCGGTCGCCGACACTCCCTTCGAACGGCTCGCCCCACCCGAGACCTTCGCTCCCTGGGCGATGAGCGAGCTGTGGGACTGCGGTTACACCCGCTCCCTTCACGTCCGCCGACGGGCATCCGGCCAGGCGGGCCGTGCCGCCGCGTGGGTCAGCAGCCACGTCGGCCTCGTCGCCGGCGAACCGAGCAGCTCCCTTGCGGCGTTCGTCGCCCGCGTGGACGTCGTCAACGGCATGGCCGTGCAGCAGCCCCCCACGAAGTGGACGTACCCCAACGTGGACATGACCCTCCACTTCCACCGCCGGCCCGAAGGGAGCTGGACCGGCCTGGACACCACCGTCAGCTTCGGCCCCGATGGGCATGGCCTGACCAGCGCCGTTCTCCACGACGCCGGCGGCCCGGTCGGCCACGTCCAGCAGATCCTCACCGTCCGCCCGCGGGAAGGCAGCCAACGATGAGCGAAACCGTCCTTCAGTTGCTGCGCGAGCGTCAGCGGCAAGGCAGCACCCCCGGACACCGCCGCGACGACGCGCGCCTGGTCCTCCTGGTCGAAGGAGGAAGCTCCCGCGGCGCCTACTCCAGCGGCATGGCGATCGCCATCGAGCAACTCGGGCTCCTGCCCCTGTTCGACGCCGTCTACGGCAGCTCCGCGGGAGCGCTGAACGCGGCGTGGCTGCTGTGCGGACGCGCCGAGTCCACCATGCACGCCTGGTGGACTCCGATGATCATGAGGGCGACCATCAACCCACGGCGCGCCCTGAGCCGCCGGCCCGTGGTGGACACCCGCTTCCTGGTCCACACCGTGTACACCGAGATCATGCCGATGGGGTTCCAGGAGATCCTCGACAGCACCGTCGAGTTCCACCCGATCGCCACGGACGCCCTCACCGGCCGGCCCACGGATCTGCACGAGCAGATCCGTGACCAGGCCAGCCTGCAGGCAGCACTGCGCGCGTCGGCCGCCATGCCCCTCCTCGCGGGCGAACCCGTCGAAATCGACGGGCGGTCCTTCGTCGACGCCGGCGTGAGCGAAGCCGTCCCCGTACGCACGGCACTCGCGCAGCAGGCCACCCACATCGTGGCCCTGCGCACACGGCGTACGGACGAGACCCCGTCCGCCCCGCCGCTCGGCCAACGCCTGGTGATGTCGCGCTGGTTCGCCCGGCGCGCACCGGGAGCCCTCATGCCATGGCTGCAACGCGAGGCGATCAGGACGGAGGAGGAACGGCTCCTCGCCTCGCACCCCGCGACCCTGCAGATCCGCCCCCCTCTCGGCAGCGTGCCGATCGGCAACACCGAACGACGCCCGGGCCCGCTCCGTGCAGCGGTCGACACCGGCCGGCAGGCGGCGTTGGACGCACTGGCGGGCTGCAACGAGGAGCCCCTGGTAGCGGGCTGAACCGACGCACCATCAGCGGGCCGCGGTGGCGCCTCGACGCACACCTGGACAACCCCCCGCCCCCGACACCCACCGGCGGGCCCCTCCTCAGGGCCTTCCCGACACTTACGGAGCTCGCACCATGGGGCACTACAAGTCGAATCTCCGCGACATCGAGTTCAACCTCTTCGAGGTCCTCGGCCGCGAAAGGGTCTACGGAACCGGCCCGTTCGCGGAGATGGACGTGGACACCGCCACGACCATCCTCAAAGAGGTCGCCCGTCTCGCGGAGAACCACCTCGCCGCGTCCTTCGAGGACGGTGACCGCAACCCGCCCGTCTTTGACCCTTCCACCGGCAGCGCACCGTTGCCCGACACCTTCAAGAACAGCTACCGGGCCTTCATGGACTCCGGCTACTGGCGTCTCGGCCTGCCCGAACGGATCGGCGGCACCCCCGCTCCCCGTTCCCTGCTGTGGGCCTACGCGGAGCTGGTGCTGGGAGCCAACCCGGCCGTGTGGATGTACGTCTCCGGCCCCGCCTACGCCATGGTGCTCTTCGAGGAGGGCACCGAAGAACAGAAGAGGATCGCCACCCTCGCCGTGGAGAGGCAGTGGGGCTCCACGATGGTCCTCACCGAGCCGGACGCCGGCTCGGACGTGGGCGCCGGTCGCGCCAAGGCCGTCGAGCAGGAGGACGGCTCCTGGCACATCGAGGGCGTGAAGCGCTTCATCACCTCCGGCGAGCACGACCTCAGCGACAACATCCTCCATTACGTCCTCGCCCGCCCCGAGGGGGCCGGCCCCGGCACCAAGGGCCTGTCCCTCTTCCTCGTCCCGAAGTACCTCTTCGATGTCGAGACCGGCGAGCTGGGCGAGCGCAACGGCGTCTACGCCACGAACGTCGAGCACAAGATGGGCCTCAAGGTGTCCAACACCTGCGAGATGACCTTCGGCGACCAGCACCCCGCCAAGGGCCGGCTCATCGGCGACAAGCACGACGGCATCCGCCAGATGTTCCGCATCATCGAGCTCGCCCGCATGACCGTCGGAACCAAGGCCATCGCGACGCTGTCGACCGGCTACCTCAACGCGCTGGAGTACGCCAGGAACCGCGTCCAGGGCACCGACCTGGCGGACTTCAGGGACAAGAGCGCGCCCAAGGTCACCATCACCCACCACCCGGACGTACGGCGCTCCCTGCTGACGCAGAAGGCGTACGCCGAGGGCATGCGCGCGCTGGTGCTCCACGCCGCCACCGTGCAGGACGAAATCGAGGTCAAGGAAGCAGCCGGCGAGGACGCCTCGGCCCTGCACAGCGTCAACGACCTGCTCCTGCCGATCGTCAAGGGCTACGGCTCCGAGAAGGGCTACGAGCAGCTCGCCCAGTCTCTGCAGATCTTCGGCGGCTCCGGCTTCCTGCAGGAGTACCCGATCGAGCAGTACATCCGCGACGCCAAGATCGACACCCTCTACGAGGGCACCACGGCGATCCAGGGCCAGGACTACTTCTTCCGGAAGATCGTCCGCAACCAGGGCGCCGCGCTGAACACCCTCACCGAGGAGATCGAGAGGTTCCTGGCGGCCGGTACCGGCGGCGACGAGCTGGCCGCCGCCCGCGACCGGCTCGCCCAGGCCGCGGCCGATCTGGAGGCCATCGTCGGCAAGATGCTCACCGACCTCGCCGCCACCGAGCAGGACGTGAAGTCCATCTACAAGGTGGGCCTGAACACCACCCCCCTGCTGATGGCGTCCGGTGACGTGCTCGTCGGCTACCTGCTGCTCCGCGGCGCGGCCGTGGCGCAGGCGAAACTGGCGCAGGCGTCCACCGAGGACAAGGCGTTCTACACCGGCAAGATCGCCGCCGCGAAGTTCTTCGCCGCCGACATCCTGCCCGAGGTCACCGCCGCCCGCCGCAGCGCCGAGTCCGTCGACGGCTCGCTGATGGAACTGGCCGAAGCGGCTTTTTGACCTGCGCCCCGATCGTCCCGATTGCGCCCCTCCCGGGTCGGTACGTTGTCGGTGCGCGGTGGCAGGCCACTCGAGCGACCACTTGGTCCTGCATCGGCGTATTCGGTAGCGCTGTGGCAGGGACATGCGGTATTTAGTGCCCTGGTGGCCCGACTACGGGGGTCCGCCGGCGCACCAAGGGCGCGCCTCAGCAGCATGAAAAGGACGAACTCAGTGGCATCTGGCGTTGTGAAGTGGTTCAACTCGGAGAAGGGCTTCGGCTTCATCGCACAGGACGGCGGGCCGGACGTGTTCGCCCATTACTCCAACATCCAGAGCACCGGATACCGCGAGCTCGTGGAGGGTGAGCGTGTCACGTTCGACGTGACGCAGGGGCAGAAGGGCCCGCAGGCGGAGAACATCGTCCGCGGCTGACCTTGGTGCTGCCGATGCAGCACGGACACGAAGCGGCCTCGCCCACGGTTTCCGGCCGTCGGCGAGGCCGCCTCGTGCGGGAGTCCCCCTACCGTCGGGGGGCTATCCGGAAGGAACGGATGACCGTCTGGTCGACTGCGTTGCCCGCCGCGTCCTTGGCGGTGAGGCGGATCGAGGCGTAACCGCCTGCCGAGGGCGTGGTCAGCTTCACGAAGCCGCGGTCGCCTGCGCGCCAGACCTTGAGGGCCTTCCAGCTTCTGCCGTCGTCGAAGGAGACCCGCAGGCCCAGCGAGGTGGTGACGGCCTTGCTGCCGCGCTCGGCGGCGACGGTGAAGAGGTACGTGCGGCCGCCCGTGACGGTTCCGGAGGCGTTCAGCGGGCCGCCCAGCCGGACGTTCATCAGCGGCAGCTCGGCCGGTCCCGGGCCGGTCGGGCGTCCGGAGGTGAAGGTCCAGGTGGCGGAGGCCTTGCTGCCCAGACTCGACCAGCCGACCTTGCGGGTGCCGGACGACGTCAGGGTGTAGGTCGCCTTCTCGTAGGGAACCGCCGCCTGCAGCCGGCCCAGGGAGTCCAGCGACGCGATCTTCTCGCCGTCGCGGTACAGGGTCGACGAGCCCGTGGTGTCCCGGGCCTCGCCCGAGTGCGTCGCGGTGTTCTCGGCGGCCGTGGAGAACAGGCCAGGGGTGAGGTACAGCCCGTCCTCGAGCCGCAGGGCGTCCACCGACCGGGCACGCAGCGGTCCCTGGTTCCACCCTCGGGTGTAGGCCTTGCCCGGGGTGAATCGTGTGGTGCCCGCGAACTGGATCTCGTCGTAGCCCGCCGTGCCCTGGGCGCGCATGCCGAGGGTGCGGTCCCAGACGATCGCGGAGTCGTCGGTGTAGTAGCGGGTCTGCCTGCCGGGGACCGGGATCTGGTTGCCGTCCACGAACGTGATGGCGCCGTAGGTCGGGACCGGGGTGTCGATCCGGACCCCGAGCGGCTTGCCGCCCTGGTCGGCGTAGGTCTCCTCGACCCGGGCGAGGGACCTGTCGTGGATCGGGCGGGTGAGGGTGGCCGGGACGCTGCCCTTGGTGTTGACGGCCAGGTTGTAGGCGTAGCTCCAGGCCGGCTTGGTGGCGGTCCTGGGGACGGTGCCGCTCCACCGCTGGGTGGCGAGGAACCAGAACGGGTGGCTGGTGACCTTCGTCGTGGTCGGGGTGGCGTAGACGCGGCTGCCCGGGAAGCCCAGCACGAACTTCTGGGTGCCGTAACGGCCGTCCGCGCTGATCGACGTCGTACTGGCGAAGATGCCGTCGTTCTGCGCCGTGCCCTTGTCGACGGTGAGGTTGACCGGCTTCGCGGTGCGGCCGTCGAGGACGAGCGTGGTGTCGACGGTGAGGTCCACGCCGGGCCGGGAGAAGAGGACCGAGGTCTGCGCGACGGGGTCGAACTTGCTCGCCGAGATGTCGTACTCGCTCTCGGGCAGCTGCATCGCGACCTTGCCGTCGGTGTCGGTGGAGGCGTTGTACTGCAGACCGGTCCGGCTGTCGAAGGCGGCGACGTTGATGTCCGGACCGACGGGCTTGCCGTCGAGGCCGAGGACGGTCAGCGACAGGGCGCGGGTGAGCGGCTCGGCGTAGACACCGAAGGCGTCGCGGACGGTGGTCGTGCCGTCGTCCGTGGTGGCGACGATCGAACCGCCGTAGGCACCCGCCATCGTGTCGTCGACGGAGGCGGTGAGGGTGGCGGAGGCGGTGCCGCCGGCCGGGACGGTCACCGTGTCGGCCGACAGTGCGAAGGCCCCCGCGGGAGCGGCTGTGCCTCTGGGCCCGTACGCGTCGACGGAGAGGTGGAGCGTGACGTCGGCTGCGCCGTCGTTGGTGTAGGTGACGGTGCCGGTCCGGGTGACGTCCTGGTGCGGGTAGTCGGCCTTGCCCAGGCTGATGCTGCCGGAGGTGGCGCGTACGTTCTGCGCGCTGGCCCGGGCGACGTCCAGCCGGCCGGTGCCCTGGTCGTACGCGGTCAGGCCGGGCAGGCCCTTGGCGGCACTGGTGAGGGCGGCCTTGAAGTCGGCGGCCTTCCAGGCCGGGTGCTGCTGGGCGAGCAGCGCCACCGCTCCCGTGACGTGCGGGGTCGCCATCGAGGTGCCGGACGCGGTGACGTAGGAGGAGCCGACCGGGTCGCCCATGGTGGTGCCCGTCGCGCGGGCCGCGGTGATGTCCTGGCCGGGCGCGACGATGTCCGGCTTGACGGCGAAGTCCTCGATCCGCGGGCCCCGGCTGGAGAAGGTGCTGAGCGTGTCCTGCTTGGTGGTGCTGCCCACGGTGAGCGCGGAGTCGGCGATGCCGGGGGAGCCCACGGTGCCGCCGAAGTAGTCGGCCGCGGGGGCGCCTTCGTTGCCGGCCGCGATCACGAACAGGGTGCCGTGCTCGGCGGTCAGCGTGTCGACCGCCTCGGTGAGCGGGTCGGTCTTCGCGTACGGGGCCTGCCCCAGGCTGAGGTTGACGGCTTTGGCGCCCGCCTCGGCCGCCCACGTCATGCCGTTGATGACGGCGTCGTCGGGGCAGAAGCCGTCGTCGGTGCAGACCTTGCCGATCAGCAGCTCGGCGTCGGGCGCGACGCCCTTGTACTTGCCGGCGGAGGCAGCGCCGGTGCCCGCGATGGTGGAAGCGGTGTGGGTGCCGTGCCCGTTGCCGTCCACCACCGAACCGGTGCCCGTGAAGTCCCTGGTCTCGCCGGTGGAGGCCGTGTCCGACAGGTCGGGGTGGGTGGGGTCGTAGCCGGTGTCGAGGTCGGCGACGGTGACGCCCTGCCCGGTGATGTGCGCGCCGGTGGAGTCGACGCTGTCCCAGACCTTCGGGGCGCCGATGATGGCGGTGCTCTCGGCGAGGGCGACGCGGCTGCGGCCGTTGAGCCACAGCTTGTCCAGCGGGCCGCGGAGGCCCTGCGTCCCGCTGACGAACGTCCAGAACGCGGTGGCGTCGCGCTTGGCCGGGGCGAGGCTGCCTCCGTGGAGGACGTCCAGGGTCCGGGTGATCCTGGCGCCGTGCCGCTGGATCGCTCCACGAGCGGCGGAGGAAGAGGCGCTGCGGCTGGAGTAGATGAGCCGCAGTGAGTCGCTCGAGGCGTCGTCGTAGCCGGCGTCGAGCTGCTCGGTGACGTCGAAGAGACGCGGGTCGAGCTTCCCGGCGGTCAACAGCGGCTGTGCGTCGGACGGGACCACGAGGATGTGGTGGTCCGTGCCCTTCCACTGGTGGGACATGTCGAAACCGATGCGGTCGCGGCCCGGGCCGCGTGTGACGCTGACCGCGGGGACGCCGCCGGCACCGCGGGTGACGGTGACCTTGTCACCGGTGATCAGAGTCAGGGTGCGGACCGCCTTGGCACTGGGCGAGGCGGAGCCCAGGACGGGTACGGGCGGTGCGGAGTTCGGGGATGCCTGCGCGGCGCCTGGTACGGCGCCGGCGACCAGCCCGGCCAACGCCAGGGCCCATCCGGCTCGTATACGCATGTATGAGTACCTTTTGGCCGCCCGGGGAGACCTGGGACGCGGGCGGCGGACAGAGAGGTGCCCGGCGGTCGCCGGCCACCCGGGAGACGGCCTGGGCAGGCCTGCGCCGGGGCGAGTTGCCCCTCAGGTCGAACGCCCGACCGAGTCCTTGGTCACGAGCGATGAGAAAACCACACTTGATCAAGGATGCATAGGGGTGAGCGTGTGTTACCGCTGGTCAGGGCGCAGGCCGGCCCGGAGGTGAGCGACGGATCCCGGAACGGGCCGCATGAACCCGAAGGAGGGGGAGGCCGCGGCCGTTGGAACGGGAGGGTCTGGCCCGGCAGCCTGGCGCCCAACGCGCGCAGGGCGAGCGGCCCTTCGGGTGGCTGCCTGCGGCGGTGGGTGGCCGGCAGTTGCAACCCACCGCTCACAGGGCCATGTGCATCGGTGGTCATCGCCACCGATGCGGCATTCCGAGTCAACCCGATCAGCAGGTGTGAAACCGGGCGGCGTGGCGGGGTGCTGGGTGGTTGTCACTCCAACGGCGGTGTGGCCGCCGGGGAGGCTCCGCACTGATGGCGAACGTGGCGCCGGCGAGCCACCCGTGGCGCGCCTACCGCGACGCGTCCGGGCAGTGCAAAGGGTGAGGTTCGCGGCCCTTCCGGCAGCGCGAACCCCACCCTGGCACGGGGGAGAGGCGTCAGGTCACCATCGGTACCAGCGGCGGCGCCCGCCGCCCTCGGCGGCCCGGAACACGAACCCGAGCAGCCACACCACCAGCACGATGATGGCGATCCACCACAGGGCCTTGAGGGCGAACCCGGCGCCGAACAGGATCAGGGCCAGCAGCAGGACGAGAAGCAAAGGAACCATGTCGTCAACCTCCTGACCCCGCGTCTGCCCCGACGCGCGATCGCCATGCGTGAACCACAGGGCACCGGATGGCGTGCGAACGGGCCCGCCGTTTTCGGCATGGAACCCCAAGGGCCGGAAAGGGGCAGGTCATGGCCGTCACCGGCCACGCACCGAGGAGGACTCATGGCCACGCCAGAACAAGACCGCCGGAAGAGCGCCAGGACCGACGACGTCACCCTGCGACCCCGTACGGAATCCCAGGACGAAGGACGCCGCGACTCCTCGCCCCGTGAGCAGGGCACCGTCGGGGACGCCCTCCGCAAGGCGATGGAGGAGGCGGCGGTCGACAGGGACGACTTCGCCTGAGCCCCGCGAAAACCGTTGGTCGACCTGGTGACCGAGGGCCGAGACTGAAGGGCTCATCACGCCGGACGGACAGAACGGGGCCGGAACTGACGTACAACCGGGACACCCTTCCCTTTCCCGAGAACCGCGTGCCTCCCGCCTCCCTCACGAGCATGCACGACTGGGCCGATCTCGACCCGGGTCGCCACCCCTTCGCCTGGGACGAGGAAGAGGAGGCCCGTCTCCGTGCGCTGGTCCGTGAATGGGTGCCACCCGTGCTCTCCGGTATGGCGGGCTGGTGGGAGGGCGAGCACTGGTGCGAACGCCAGGTGGACGCGATCATCCGGGAGCGGTACGGGACCTGGGCGCAGGGATGGAACTGGTGCTACCGGTACGGCGGGGTGATCGGCAGTTGGGTCACCGGAGCCGGCTCGGTGACGACCCCCGACGAGACCGCCGCCCGCGTCGTCGCCGCGCTGCTGGAGTGGCGGGAGTGGTTGGAGACGACGGCTCGGCGCTTCGTCGAGCTGGCACCGCCGCCGGATGCCTCCCCGGAGGATCTCAGCTGGCATCTTGAGCGGGCCTGCGTCCGGCTCGTGACGTACGCACTCGACTCCGGCGCGGAGGGCGGCTGGCACGGGCAGGCAGGTCTGCTCCTGCGCTGGTACCTGACCACCAACGGCATGAGCCAGGCCGACGCCGGACGGGCGGTCGAGGCCGCGATCGGCGGCCGGTTCCAGAGCTGGGTCGCCCCTGCGCGGACACTGGTCGAATCGGTCGGTGAGGACCTCGCCGTCGGCCTCACCGGCCACGCCCCCTACCAGGACCACCGTGAGCGAGCGGACCTGGAGGACCGCCATGACCGCTCCTGACAGCCTCGCGACCTGGCTGCGCGTACGCCGCGAGTCCGCCTGGCACCAGGCACCCGCCCTGCGACGGGTGCAGCCCGCGCGCGACGGGTTCCGCGCCTGGTGCGAAGGGCCGGTACGCCGGCACGACCCCGTCCGCGCGGAGCGCCTGCTCGCCGCCCACACCCTGGCCCGCGCCGACGCCGCCCGCCGGGCCCCGCTGGACTTCGCCCTGCTGGCCGGCTGGCAGCGCGAGGTCTTCGGCGGGGGACAGGCGCCGTTCCGCGAGACGGACGCACATGCGAAGGCCGGCCGCGAACGCTACGGCCTGACGTCGACGACCCAGGCCGACTTCGCCGCCTGCCTGCGCGAGGCGACCGACCCGCAGATCCCGCCGGCGGCACGCGCGGCCCGCGCGTACCTCGACGTGGCGTTCTTCCACCCCTTCACCGACGGCAATGCCCGTGCGGCCCTGCTGACCCTGGTCCACGTCCTGGCCCGGGAGGACATCGTCCTCCCGGAGGTCGGCCCGCTCCAGACGACCCGCTACGCGGACGACCCGGCGGGCGCCGCCGACCTGGCCACGCTCATCGGCGTGCTCAACCGGCGCTGGTAGCGCGAGGGCGGGATGGCGAGGTCGGCGCGCCGCCGGGACCTCGAAGGGCTCCAAGGGGTCGCCGTCGACGCGCCGACCGGTGCGAGCCTATGCCCCGGCTCGCCTCTCCAGCGTGCCCGAGAGCCGATGGCGCCGCATCCTGGACGTGCGGCCTCGCCACCTTCCGCCCTGGCCGGCGAGGCCGCTCATCGGTCAGGGCCGACGGCGAGCGCCGGGACGTCCGGACCGGTCAGGTGCCACGAGACCGTGACGGGCCCCGGCAGTGCTCCTCCCGCCGCGGGATCGCGCGGGTTGCCGCAGTTCGATGAGGTTGTCCTCGAGGTCCGCGAGGTAGGCGAAGCGGGTTCCGGGCCGCAGCGCCGGGGCCGGCGGGGTGACGGTGCGGCCGCCGTGGGCGGCCGCGGCGGCGAGGACGGCGCCGAGGTCGTCGACGGTCAGGGCCCAGTGGAAGTACCCCTGGGTGCCCGCGCCGTCGAGGGGGTCGCCGAACCGCTGGGGCGTGGACCCGGCGCGTTCGGTGAGTTCGAGCGCCGCGCCGCCCGGGCCGGTGAGGAAGGAGATCCGGACGCCCGCCTCGGGGATGACGGTGCGGTACTCCTCCTGGAAGCCGAACGCCTCGGTGTAGTAACGGCATTGCCGGTCGAGGTCCGCGACGGAGAGCCCGATGTGGTGGAAGGACGAGCGGATGGTCATGGCGGGTTGTCCTCCGTGCGGCTCAGCGGGCGGTGTATCCGCCGTCGACGGGCAGGGCGGCGCCGGTGACGAAGCTGGACCGCCGCGAGCACAGCCACATCACGGCGTCGGCCATCTCCTCGGGTTCGGCGATCCTGCCGAGGGGGTGGGCCGCCACCCGGGCCGCCATCACCTCCGGTGAACGTCCCTCGGCGATGAGCGGGGTGCTGACCAGTCCGGCGACGACGGCGTTGACGCGGATGCCGTCGGCCGCGTGGTCGAGGGCCGCGGTGCGGGTGAGCCCGATGACACCGTGTTTGGCGGCCGTGTACCCGGCGAAGCCCGCGACGCCGACGACACCGGCCCCGGAGGCGATGTTGACGACGGAGCCGAAGCCCTGGGCCCGCATCCGGCGCAGCTGGTACTTCATGGACAGGAACGTCCCGCGCAGGTCGGTGGCGATCATGCGGTCGAACGTGCCGGTGGGGTAGTCGGCGGTCGTGCGCAGGTCGTCGCCGCCGCTGATGCCGGCGCTGTTGACCCCGAAGTCGAGGCGTCCGGTCTCACCGACAGCGGTACGGACGGCGTGTGCCACGGAGTCCTCGTCGGTGACGTCGCACTCGACGGCGCGTGCGGTGCCGCCGGCCCGGTCGATGAGGTGCACGGTCTCTTCCAGGGTCGCCGGGGTGCGTCCGGCGACGGTGACGGTGCAGCCGGCCGCCGCCAGGGCGATGGCGCTCGCCCGGCCGATGCCGGTGCCGCCGCCGGTGACCAGGGCCGTGGTGCCGTTGAATTCGTCAGGCATCTCGTGGTGCCCTTCCCGGCGGGCCGCCCATTCCCGGGCGGGCCCGCCGCTCGTGCGGAGGTGGTGTCAGGCGCTGGTCACGGAGGACGCGATCATGTCGAGGGAGACCTGCCACAGCAGCGCCGCCCGGTCGGGGTCCACGGCGTGGGCGGCGACGCCGCGGCGTACCCCGGGGGTGTGCGGGGCGGCCTCGTTGCAGTCCTCGAAGTAGCGGCCGGAGACCCCTTCGACCAGCGGCGATGCGGCGAGCAGCACGGAGGTGGCGGCTCCCTGCTCGATGTCCTTCCAGGACACGTCGGTGCTGGTGGCATCGAAGGTGGTGGGGCTGTTGGAGATGTCACCGATGTGGCGGCCGAGGCGGGTGGTGGTGATCCGGCCGGGGTTGAGGGCGTTGACGGCGATCAGGTCCGCTGCCCACCGGCGGGCCGCCTCGACGGTGAACAGGACGTTGGCGGTCTTGGACTGGCTGTAGGCCGCCCAGGGGTCGTAGGGGTGGTGCTCGAAGTGGAAGTCGTCGAACAGCACATCGCCGTTGACGTGGCCGACCGAGCTGACGGCGACCACGCGTGCCCCGCGTGCCGCGGCGAGGGCGTCGTGCAGGCCGGTGGCGAGGGTGAAGTGGCCGAGGTGGTTGGTGGCGAACTGCAGCTCCCAGCCCTCCTTGGTCCGCTCCAGCGGCGAGGCCATCACCCCGGCGTTGATGACCAGGACGTGCAGCGGTCCCGTCCAGGAATCCACGAAGGCACGCACGGATCCCTGGTCGGCGAGGTCGAGCAGGGCGGCGCGCACGCTTCCCGGGCCGCTCGCCGGAGTGATCTCCCGGGCGACCCGGGTGCCCGCGGCCAGGTCGCGGACGCCGATGGTGACCTCGGCCCCGGCGGCGGCGAGGGTGCGCGCGGTCTCGCGGCCGATGCCGGAGGCCGCCCCGGTGACGATGGCACGCCGGCCCGCGAGGTCGACGCCGGCGAGCACGTCGGCGGCGGTGGTCTGCGCTCCGAAGGGCGTGGTGATGAGTTGGTCGGTCATGACGTTCTCCAGGAAGGCGGTGATGCGGGGCACGCGTGCGGCCGGTGGCGCACGGGCACGGTGCCGCCGTACTCTCGTATCCGGAACTGGTTCCGGTTCGCTTCAGGACTGTAAGCGGAACCGGTTCCGCTTGCAAGTGGCGGCGGGAAGGGAGACGGGATTGACCGGCGACGACGAGGCCCCGGCACGGCGCGGCAGACCCCTGCGCGCCGACGCGCAGCGCAACGAGGACCGGGTGCTGGAGGCGGCGGCCGCGGCTTTCGCGCAGGACGGCATCGGCGCCTCCGTCAAGGACATCGCCCGCGACGCCGGCGTCGGCGTCGGAACGCTCTACCGCCGCTTCCCCTCCAAGGAACTGCTGGTCGAGGCGACCTACCGGCACGAAGTGCAGCGCCTGTGCGAGGCGGCGCCCCACCTGGCGGCCACGCACCCACCGGAGGAGGCCCTGCGCACCTGGATGGAGTCCTTCATCGACTTCATGGCCGCCAAGCACGGCATGGCCGACGCGCTGCGCGTGGTGCTGACCGACGACAGCGAGAAGATGCACACCCGGGCCCTGCTCGCCGAGGCCATCACCCACCTGCTCGCCCCCAGGGGCGGGGGAGACGGGCCGATGGCCCGCCCGGACGTCGACCCGCAGGACGTCCTCATGGCCCTCGGCGGGATCAGCCTCATGGCCGCCAGCGAGGAACACCGCGACCTGGCCACCCGGCTCATCGACCTGCTGCTCCACGGCATCGTGCGCAGCTGATACGCCGCGGCCGGGCCCGGCGGTGCGGGTCGGGCCGGATGCCGTACGGCTGCGCGCTGCCGCGCGTCCCCGGAGCGGCGGACGGCTCGACCAGGCTCAGGCGGAGTGGTCGTCGTAGAGGGCCCGGTGCCGGAGGACGAAGCTCTCGACGTCCAGGGGGTCGTCGCCGCCGATCCGCTTCACCAGGTCGTTCATGCCGGAGAAGACGCCGTCGCGGTAGTCGAGGGCGACGGCGAGGAGATGCTGGATGAGGTGGGGGGAGGCGCCGCGCTTCTCCAGGATGGCGGCGAATTCGTCGAGGTCGATCGGCACGTAGCCGACGTGACGCCCCAGGTCGCGTGACATGGCCTCGGCGATCTCGTAGTGGTCGAGTTCGACGGCTCCGTAGAGCGGGTAGATCTTGCCGGCGTGCGGGGCGGGGTCCTCGAGGATGGCCGCGATCACCTTCGCCTGGTCTTCGGCGGCGATCGGGGCGTGCCGCCCGTCGGCGAAGGGGAAGCGCAGTTCACCGGTCCCGTTCCACATGTTGGTCAGCCATTCCGCGAAGAAGGTGGGACGCAGGTGGGTGACCGCGACAGGGGAGCGGTCCAACAGGCGTTCGGCGACCCAGTGCTGGCGCGCCGCGTTGCTGGCGGCCTCGCGGCGGGCGGAGATCTGCGACATGTTCACGATCGCTCCCACCTCGTTCTCCTCGGCCGCCTGGGCGAGGTTCGCTGTGGCGTCCATCAGGCCGGGGAAGATGGGGTACGCGAAGTAGGCGGCGTCGATGCCCTCGGTCGCGTGGGCCAGGGAGTCGAGGTCGTGGACGTCGCCGACCACGACCTCCGCGCCGAGCTCGGCGAGCGCCTCGGAACGTCCGTCGACGCGGCGGACCAGGGCGCGGACGCGGTGGCCGCGCTGCAGCAGCGATTCGGTGGTGTACCTGCCGGTCTGGCCGGTGGCTCCGATCACCAGAAGTGTGCGGTTCGTCATGGCATCTTCCTGTTCGTACAAGGTCATCGGGCGGTCGTGGGATGGCCGTCGGGCAGGGTGAACAGCTCGAAGAACAGCCGGGCGGTTCCGGGGTCGCCGTCCACCGCGAGGTCCGTGGACGCCATCGCGTCGCCGACGGACACCCGGCCCTTGGCCAGGGCGTAGAAGGTCTCCTTCTCGCAGGTCAGCCGCAGACCGGGCGTGACCGGTGCGGCCCCGATCTCCGCCCGCACCCGCTCACCGTCGCCCTGGAGCCAGAAGGTCTCCTCGCCCACGACCAGCTCCGTCAGCGTGGCGAATCCTGCCGCTTCGCCCGGCGCCGTCAGGCGCATGGCCACCACGCTCCAGGCGGCGCGGTCGGCGTATCCCGGCGGTGGATCTTCCAGCCCTCCGCCCCACTCGGCGAGGGAGCCCAGGAGGGGCATCAGGGCCGCACCTCGGGCCCCGAGCTCGTAGGCCGCAGCACGCCCCGGGCCGGGCAGCGTGGTCCGGCGTACGACGTCGTGATCCGCCAGGTGCTTCAGCCGTGCGGCGAGGAGGCTGGTGCCCATCCCCGGGAGGGCGTCGAGCAGATCGCTGTAGCGGCGGGGCCCCAAGGTGAGCTCTCGCACGATCAGCAGTGTCCATCGCTCCCCGAGGACGTCCAGTGCCCGGGCGATGTGGCAGATCTGTTCGTAAGAGCGGCTCATGTGGCCTCCTCCAGGAGCGCTGGCACTTCTACATCACGTAGTCAGAGCTACGTGTTTTAGAACTGAGCGGCAAGCCGAAGTCTTCCCGAACGCGGGCATCAATCCGCACCGTGTGCCGGTGGGCCGGAACACGGGGCGGGGGACCTGCGGGCCCTTCGCGAGTTGTTCACTCGTCAACGAATGCCCGGACCGGAGAACACCGCCGACGGCTCGACGCTGAACCAGGTCTTCGCGAGCAGCTGGGACGCCGTCGGCGCGCAGCGCTACCGCGACGCGCAGGTCAGCACCATCAACTCCGGTGCGGCGGGCTCCAACAGGCGGTCGGACGTGGCGATCGACGCGCGGGGAACGCCGCCGTCGTGTGGGAGGAGGACGCGGACGGCAACGGCGGGATCAACGTCGGCCTCGCCGAACTCACCCCGACCGGTACCTTCCGCCTCACCCGCCGGGTGGCCAACACCCTCACCGACGGCCGGCAGACCAGGCCC
This sequence comes from Streptomyces sp. NBC_00510, assembly GCA_036013505.1. NCBI lineage: Bacteria > Bacillati > Actinomycetota > Actinomycetes > Kitasatosporales > Streptomycetaceae > Streptomyces > Streptomyces sp. NBC_00510. Next base: position 8,823,902 of record CP107851.1, read on the forward strand.
TCCGTGGCGATGACCGCGGACGGACGACTGGTCGCCGCGTGGACCGACGAGTACACCACCGGCACCGGCACGCTCGTCCGTCCTGAGCGGGTCCACCACCGGCTCTGGTCGGCCGCGGGCACGCCGTCGGCCGCCGAACAGCGGACCACGCCGGACGGCTCCGACAGCGGTCCGTACGTCGATGAACGTCGTGACCGGCGGCGGCCAGGGCGGCCCGGCGGTGACGGTCGCGCCCAGCGGCCGGCTCGCGCTGACGTACTCCGACGACTACGACCAGAACGGCCACAACGAGATGCGGCTGCGCGACGCCTTCCGCAACGCCTGACCCGCACCGGCCGGGCCCGTCCGGCTCATGTCAGGGCGTGGCCCTGAGCGCACAGGCGACGACCGCGGTCACGGTGTGAGGGCCCACTCCGGAGGGCACCGCGTTCACCGTCCACCCGGTGGAGGGGTTCGCGAAGGGGACGCTGGTCACGATCGTGGCCCTGGTGACCTGGAATCCGCCGCTGATGGCCAACTCGCCCGTGGGGCAGCACAACGTGTGGTCGGCGCCGTCCGCCGTGTACGTGAACATCAGGGTATGGGCACCGGAGAGCCCGCCGGGGGCGCCCGCGACACCGGGGTTGCCCTGAGGCCCGGCGGGCCCGGTCTGGCCGCTCTGGCCGGGGGGACCTGCGGGACCGGCCGGTCCCTGCGGTCCGGGAGGACCGGGGATGCCCGTCATGACGGGGGCAGCCGTAGGGCGAGGAGGGCGATGTCGTCAACGTTGCCGGGGGGCATGCGGCTCAGGAGCTGGTCGCAGAAGTCGTCCAGCGGCTCGTCGGCCAGTGCGAGGGCGTTGCGGCGGAGTCGGCTGAGGCCGGTGTCGAGGTCGGCGCCGGGGAGTTCGATGAGGCCGTCGGTGTAGAGCAGGAGCGTGGACCCCGGCGGCAGGGGTGTGGTGGCGTCGGGCCGGGGCTCGCGGACGCCGATGCGGGCGCCCAGCAGCGGACTTCGTGCGTCGTCGAGGTAGCGGCCTGGGCCGTCCGGGGTGAGCAGCAGTGGCGGGGGATGTCCGGCGTTGGTCCAGCGCAGGGTCCAGGGGCCGTTCTGGGGGCCTTCGACGCGGGCGAGGACGAGCGTGGCCATGGGAACGGTGGTGATCACGGGCATGGCGTCGTCGAGGCGGTCGACGACGGCGCCGGGGGGTTCGGTGCGATCCCACGCCAAGGACCGCAGTATGCCCCGGAGTTGAGCCATCCCGGCGGCGGCGGTCAGGTCGTGGCCGACGACGTCGCCGATGACCAACGCGGTCGCGCCGTCTTTGAGCTGGAACGCGTCGTACCAGTCGCCACCGACCTGGGACGCGGCAGGTGCGGGCTCGTAGCGCGCGGACATGAGCAGCCGTCCGGGCTGGGGCAGGGGTGTGAGCAGGTTGCGTTGCATGGCCTCGGCGACGTCTCGTTGACGGCCGAAACGGCGGGTGTTCTCCAGGACCTGGCCGACCCGGCGGCCGATGTCCACGACGACCTGCAGGTCGTCGTTGCCGAAGGGGTTGGCGGGGTCGGTGCGGACCAGGGTCAGGGCGCCGGTGGAATTCCTTCCCGAGCCGAGCGGCACGGTGAGTGCCGATGCCGCGCCCACCGCCTGGAGGAAGCCGTTGTACAGGGCGGCCAGTGGAGAGTCCGGCCGTGCGGCAGTGCCGGCTGGGTCCTGCAGGACGGGCACCGCCCCGCGCACCGCCTGGACCAGCGGGGAACGGGATTCGCCCGCGGAGGGAAGTTGGGCGCGCCAGCCTTCCTGCCCACGGTCCCTGCCCCCGGGTCCGGTGACCGCCACCCGGTGCGTCTCGCTGTCGTCGACGAGCAGGTCGACCGCCACCCAGTCGGCGAGGCCGGGGACCAGCAGGCGCCCGAGGCGGGCGAGTGCCTCGTCGGTCTCGAGCGTCTGGCCGAGCACCGCGGTGATCTGCGCGACCAGCGTCAGGCGGCCGGTCAGGTCCTCCAAGGCGTTCATCTGCTCGGCACGTTCACTGCCGTAGTTGGTGAGGCCGGCGAACAGCATCGCGGTGCCCTTGAACGAGGTGCCGTCCGTCACCGGCGCCGCGGACCAGGAGACCTCGACCAGCTTGCCGTCACCGCACAGGTACCTGTCGCCGTCCGCACGCCCCGCACCCTTGAGGGTCAGGGCTTCGAGCAGCCTGCATCGGGCCCCGGCGCGCTCACGATCCGTGTGCCGGTGCACGAGGTCGTGGAAGTCCTCGCCGACCATCGCGTCGGCGGCGCGGTCCAGCAGCCGTTCGGCGGCCGGGTTGACCGCGACGACGCGCCCGGCAGGGTCGATCACGACCAGGGACACGCCCAGATGCTCGACGACCTGCCGCCAGAAACCCGGCTGGGACGCCCACTGCCGACCCTCACCAGCACCGTCCGACACCGCGCCTCCCTGATCGCCCCTGCCGTTCGCCACACAGAGCGTCTGCCCGGATAGGGGACACCGCGCATGCCGACCGTCCTTCCATGGTCCCGCCTGTGGGAGCCCGACCGCGGCCGACACGACGGTGCGCCGGCGCGCACGCCTCCGGCCCTCGGCCGGTGCGCGACCCGGGGACGAACCCGTCGTGGCACGGCCTCAGTCGAGGCCGCACGCGCCTGCGCGGCCCACACGTGCCGCGGCTCCGGGGACGCGTCGCTTCACCCGATCGGGTGCCTACGAGGTGCGGCGGGCCCACCAGCACGCCCCGCCGGAGCGCGGGAAAGGGGGGACCTGCAGAAGGAGCTGACCGGCGGTGTCGCCACCGAGCCCGACGATCACCGCGCACCCGGCCGAGGCGGGTGCGCGCCGACAAGGCGTACGCCTCCCGCAAGAACCGCGCCTACCCGCCACGAGGCGTCCGTCCTCGTAGCGGCTGTCAACGAGTGGCTGTGACCAGCACATTCGAGACGCCCCTAGGGTCGCATTCCGAACAGGAAGCGGGTCACCCGCGTGCGGCGGACCAGCAGCTCGTACGCGGTGAGGGTGAGGATGAGGGCGATCACCACGAGCACGGCGTACTCAACCAGGATCGGCGCAGACCAGCCGATCACGAAGTACGCGACGGCGACCACGATCGGCTGGTGCAGGACGTACAGCGGCAGCACGGCTGCGGCGAGATAGCCATACAGGCGCAGACGCGTCGTTGGAGTCGGGTTTGGCGCCGCACGCGGTTGCTCTGGCCGCCGACGGTCGAGGAGGCCCGGGATGGCCACCACCAGGCACCATCCGGCCGCACCGAACAGCGCCCGTGAGGCGGTGGCCAGGGCGGTCATCTCCGTGAAGGGCTCGTCGGCCAGGGCAAAGCCGGGGCCGGCTGCCGCGAACAGCAGGGCGCCGAGCCAGGCTGTGGTCCCGGCGTCGCGCCGCATCACGGTGCGGAAGCGGTCGTCGGTGGCGAGCGCGAAGCCGGCGACGAAGAACAGCAGGTACGACCAGCGGTGCCAGCCCGCGTAGTCCTCCTCCAGCCGTGCGAAGGCACAGATCGCCGCGAAGGCGAGGGCCGGCAGGAACACGACGCCCCGCCGGTGCAGGGTCGCCTCCGCCACCCGGTCGCCGATGCGGCGGACGTGCTCGCGCGGCAACCACCGGTGGAACGGCACCAGCATGAGGGAGAACGTCAGGAGGAGCACGACGAACCAAAGATGGCCGGTCTCGAAGTGCTCGCCCTGGAGGAGGAAGGGGAACTCTTCGGGCTCCAGGTGCACGTCGTAGAAGCGGGGCAGGAAGCCGAGGTACGACTCGTGGTAGTCGGTGTCGGCCGAGCGCAGCCGCAGCCACTGCGGCAGCGGGTTCAGTGCGAGGGTCGCGAAGACCAGCGGAACGCCGAGCCGCAGCAGCCGCTCCCTGGCGAAACCGACCGCGCCGCGGCGCTGAAGCGAGTGCCAGGCACCGAGGCCGGAGATGAGGAACAGCAGCGGCATGGCCCAGACGACCCCGAACCCGGCGATGATCATGATGGCTTCGGTGGTCTCGGCGTTCTTGACGTAGAAATCGTCGTCGGCAGCGAATACGAGCGCCGAGTGGAAGAAGACCAGCCCGATCACGACCAGCATCCGGATCGCGTCCAGCTCCGGCCGCCGCTCCGGTAGCGGTGCCTGCGCCGGTTCTGTGCGCGTCGCCATGTCTGTGCCCCCCCGTCGCCTGTACGTCACCAGTGTTGGAAAGACGGCCGCCGGGCGCCACCCCCGCAACGGACTCCGCTCACCTCGAAGATCGACTTTCGATACACGCCCTGGTCCTACCTCTGTCGGCGCCATCCGCCGGACTTCAGTGCTCCGGACCCACGGGTCATCGAACGACGCCCCCCGGCACGGTTTCTCTTTCGCTGGCCCCGGGGCTCGTTCAACTCGACATGGCAGCAGCGCCGTTCACCGTCACCGAACAGAGGTGACGCAGGCGAACGGCCACAGACCGGCCGCTGACATGCACCAACAAACTCGGAAAGCGTGTGGGGTCCTGGCGGAGAGCGCCCGTACGCCCCGCGCACGGATGGCGGGACTAGGATCCCAGCCGGGCGAAGCCGTAGCGCAGAGGTAGTCGCGCGCGGTCTCCAAAATCGCGAGGACGCCGGTTCGAATCCGGTCGGCTTCGCCCGACCCAGCCGTGCGTCCGGGGCGGAGAGCGGCGGACGGCGCACATTCAGTTGCCCGCCGGGACCGAGCCAGGCGACCCGCAGCACACCGTCCGGCAGGACGGCCGCCACGTCGTCATCGCCTACGCCGACACGCGCTGGCCCTTCGACGTCGCCGAGTGGGCCGCACTGGAAGGCCATGCCAGCGACAAGTCGGCCGCCCGGGTCATGGCCGGACTGTGAACCGGCGCGATTGACACCTGGCCGCGTTCCCAGCGCTTTCAGTCGGCGACAGGTCGCGGCAACGGGCTGCTATGACGTCGGCCAACGTGGCTTTCTCCCCCGGGGCGTGTGGGCTTTCCCGTCCGTCACGCCCTCCTCGCCGATCGGGGCCCGAAGGGGCGGGGCGCCGCCCTCTGGGGAACGCGGTAGGGGCAGGAGGGCTGCGGCTCCTCGGGTCGCCTTACCTCCCGCGAATCGCCGAAAACCCCTGCGGACGCATCCGGTCGCGGTAGCGGACGTTTGTGGTGATGCTGTCAGAGACAGCGTGGCCGCTCTCGCACAAGCAGTGTGCGTCGGTGGCCGCGCCGTACAGGAAAGGCGGCGGTCATGACAGCGATGCCCACAGCACGGCAAGGAGACGGGGGCAAGGGCAGCGGCGAAACGCTCAGTGGCGCGTCCGTGGCCGCCGGGTCCCTGCTGATGCTCAGCGGGCCGCTCAGCATCCTCATGGGTGCAGCCGCCATTGCAAAGGACACGCTGTTCGTCACGTCGTCCCACTACGCCTACGAGTTCGACCTGACCGCCTGGGGAGTCATCCACCTTGTCATCGGAGTGGCGCTCGTCATCGCGGGGTTCGGTGTCCTGATGAACCAAAGCTGGGGTCGCGGCGCCGGCGCAGCTGTGGCAGGGATCAGTTTGATCACGCAGTTCATGTTCGTTCCGTATTACCCCGCATGGGCGATTCCTGTGATGGTTCTGGACCTCATCATCGTGTTCACGCTGACCAGGTTCCACGTAGGGTCCAGCGGCGGCCACTGAACGGGGCTCCGTATCCCGTTCGGTGAGTAACGGCAGCCAGGCCGAGTGCAGCGCTTCCTCGCCTGCTTCGGCCTCGCCGGCGTCCTGATCCGCTATCGCCGGAGTGCCGGCTGGGGCAGTGCCGCGAGCCACGTGGTCAGCAGGTGGTTGACCTCTTGGGGCCGTTCCTGCTGGAGCCAGTGGCCGCAGCCGTCCAGGAGGTGGGAGGAGATCAGGCCGGGCAAGGTGGTCGGGTAGGCGTCGATCGCGTCGGACATCCAGGTGGTGGAGGCGTCCAGGGTGCCTCCGATGAACAGGGACGGCTGGGTGAGGGGGGCGCCGTTGAACTGGGCGAGGTCCTCCCAGTCGCGGTCCATGTTCCGGTAGCGGTTGAGTGCTCCCGTGAGCCCGGTGCGCTCGAACTCCCCGGCGTAGTGGTCGAGGTCGGCCTCGGTGAGCCAGGAGGGGAGCCGGTCGGCGGGGAAGCGGTCGCGCAGGGTTCCGCCGTCGCTGACGAAGTGCGGGTCGGGCTGTCCCTGGGCCGGCATCGTGTCGGCGGACAGGGCGGCGTAGAAGCCCGCGAGCCAGCCCCGGACGTCGGGCTCGATCTCGGCCTCGGCCCGGCCCGGCTGCTGGAAGTAGGAGACGTAGAACTCCTGGTCTCCGCCCATCTGCGCGAAGACGTCGCTGGGGCGCGGTCCGCCGGGCGGGGCGTAGGGGACGCTGAGCAGGCCCACGGCGCGGAACACGCCGGGGTGCAGCAAGGCGGAAGCGGCGGCGATGTTCGAACCCCAGTCGTGCCCGATGGCCACCGCTGTCTCCTCGCCCAGCGCGTGCACCAGGGCGACGTTGTCCTCCACCAGGGCGCGCATGCGGTACTCGCTCGTCTCCGTCGGCTTGGAGGAGCGGCCGTAGCCGCGCACGTCCAGCGCCACCGCCCGGTATCCCGCCGCTGCCAGGGCCGGGAGCTGGTGGCGCCAGGAGTACCAGGACTCCGGGAAGCCGTGGACGAGCAGGACCAGCGGCCCCCTGCCTTGCTCGACCAGGTGCAGCCGTCCGGCAGGCGCGTCGACGGTGTGGTGGCGCAGGTCGCCGGACGGCGTGGGCTGGTGCATGGCTTCTCCTCGGGTTCCCCGGTGGCCGTGGTACCCGTCGATCATGCGTTGTCGACGGACGGGGATGCGAGCGGCGTTGACAAACTGGCAAAATGGCAGGTCAGGAGATACGCGAGGGAGGTGAAGTGGGATGGCGGACGACGTCGCCGCAGTCCTGGCCGCCATGGGGCCGCGCCTGCGGGCCGCGCGCGAGAAACGCGGAGACACGCTCTCTGAGGTCAGCCGGGCGACCGGGATCGCCTCCAGCACGCTCTCACGGGTCGAGAACGGCCTGCGCAAACCGAATCTGGAACTGCTGCTGCGCCTGGCGAAGGCGTATGGCGTCTCCCTGGACGCGCTGGCCGGCACCACCCCCGCAGCGACGCAGAAGCCGTCCAGCTCTGCGCGGCAGCGTGGCGTCGACGACAAGGCGGTACTGCCGCTGACCCGCTATGTCGGGGGGCTGCACGCGCACAAGCACGTCCTGCCGGCCACCGACGAACAGCCCCCACGGCCGCGCCAGTCGTCGCACGAAGGATACGAATGGCTCTGCGTGCTGTCGGGGCGGCTGTGGCTGGCACTCGGCGACCATGACCTCGTCCTGACCTCCGGCGAGGTCGCCGAGTTCGACACCCGCACCCCTCATGGATTCGCCAACGCCGGTCTCGGCGCACCAGTCGAATACCTGATCATGTACGGGCCTCAAGGCGAACGCCTACGTCCCCGCGTCCAGCCGACGGCCCCCTACGACCGCCTCTAAGGTGCTGGAATGACATCGACAGCACGGTGACGCTGATCGGTTCCACGGTGGCCGACAACACGGCCGGAACCGACGGCGGCGGCATCTACCACAAGGACGGCACGGTGACACTGACCGGCTCCACGGTGCGCAACAACCGCCCGAACAACTGCGGTGGGCCCGTTCCCGTCCCCGGCTGCACCGGCTGACCTCCCATATCCCGTGGGCCCGTCGGGCCGTGCTGCATGAGGACACCGGCGGGCCCGCGCGTGTGACACCCGGGTACGGGAGTCACCCGTCACGGACGGAGGCGGGGTGTGCCGTCCGGCTCGCCGTACGGCGCCGGGCCCGGGCGCCGGGCGGCTCCCAGGCTGCGGCGCGAACATGCCCGGCCGCCAGGGAAGACCCGTCCTGGTGCCGGCCTTACCAGGCACGACGGCCGCCCGGGCGGCAGGGCGGAACTACGCTCCGAGGGATGACCACGCGATCCCACGAGACGATCAGCCCCCAGCCGCTGCGCCTGGAGCGCGGCTCGGTCCACGACGAGGCGTGCCCGAGCTTCCAAGGTGCCGTCGAGCTCGTCGGACGCCGCTGGACGGGCGCGATCCTGGCCGCGGCGGCCCAGGGCGCGCGCCGGTTCGGCGAGTACCGCGCCGTCATCGCCGGCATCTCCGACCGGCTGCTCGCCCAGCGCCTGAAGGAACTCGAGGCCGAGGGCCTCATCGAGCGCTCCGTCATCCCGAGCACCCCCGTGCAGGTCCGCTACGCGCTCGCCCCCGACGGCCAGGCGCTCATCGCCGCCCTGCAGCCCCTCGCGCAGTGGAGCGCACGCCGGTTGCGCCGCGCCCGGTAGCAGGGGAGGACGGACCGCTGCCACAGAAATCACCCGAAATGGGTGTATGTCGTGGCGAGTGGGTAATAACCACGCAAAATCTCCGGAGGTAGTGCAGAGGGGTGTCTCATGATCCGAGGAGCAGAGGGGTTGCCGTACCCCACTCCCCGCGCGAACGTCGACCTGGCCCGCGAATGCGGAGCCTGCTTCGGCTGGGGAACCGTCATCACCGACCAAGGCCGACACGAACTCTGCGGGGACTGCCAGGACGACGGGCTCACCGAGCAGCAGCGCGTCAGGGCCGTACGCCTACGGCCGGGCTCCCGCTACAGCTCGCCCCGCTGACCCCGCGCCCGCCCGCCCTCACGGGTGCGCCGGGCGCCGTCACCACGCCTCCGGGCCGCCCCCATGCCACTCCACCTGACCCGGGTCGGCCAAGCTGACCGTCCCCGCGTCGTACCCGGCGAGCCACAGGTACCGCAACAGGTCCGCCAGGGAGTGCGCGGTGCCGAAGTACTCGCCCCGGATCACGACCCTTCGTCCGTCGACCGGCGGTTCCACGATCACCGGCGGTCCCTCGGTGCGCATAACCCCAGCCTGCAACAGCGACCGCGATGGGCGCACGGCGGCGCCCCCTCACCCGGGACGGCTCCCCTCCAGGACCGGGCGGGGGCTGCTCCCCTCCCGGCCGCGATGGTTGATCCTCCACACGAACACAGCCGCCCCCAGGGGCAGACCCACCACCGTACCCAGGGCGAATCCGAGGTCCTCGGCGCTGGGCGACATCCACGAGGCGATCGCACCGCCCGCCACCGGCAGTCCCACCACGGCGAAGAGCGTCATGGCAACCGCGGAACGCCGGCCCGCAGGCCGGGCCCGGTACAGGTCGGCGATGGGCCGGCTTCCACCAGCGATAGCGGCGGCGAAGACCGGTCCGGGACTGTCCGGCAGCCAGCCCAGAGGCCACGCGGCCAACGCCAGGAGCCCCAGGGGAACGAGGCAGAAGAGCATGTTCCGGAGTGTCTCGGCGGCCACAGCCCACGGCTGGTGCCTTACCGGGGCGGTCCCCTTCTCGCTGGTCATGGCGGGAGCGTAGCCGCAGCACGCATCCCATCAAGGGCCAGGGCCTTCCGGCCCGAGCGGGGGTCACCGCCGCACGGGTGGGCTCAGGCCATCAACGGGAGTCTGCCGACGATCTTGTTGACGCGGTTGCGCGGGCCGACGATGCTCACCGCGCAGTACTCCATCGCCTCGGCCGACGTCCTGCCCACGGCGTCCCGGTAGTCGGTGTAGACCAGCGTGCGCTGGGCGGCGGCCGGCATGTCGGCGACGAACACCTCGGGGGAGGCGCCGGCCTTGGCGCGGATCGCGCGCAGTGCGGCGGCGTCGGCGGTCAGGACGGTGCAGCCCACCCAGGGCAGGGCCGGATGGACGTTGCCCTCGGCGTCGGTGACGTCCACGCCGAGCAGCCCGGGAACCCGGGCCGCCGTCGGGGCCGCCACACAGACGGCGGCGTTCGACGCCCGGCCCGCCGGCAGCGCCTCGTCGACCACCACCACCCACTTCAGCCGGGCGTCGCGGGTCGACCGGTCCAGGTCCACCTCCTCCGGTGCGAAGCCGACCGCCGGGCCGGGCATGTCCTGGCGGGCCTCGTGCAGCTCACCCATCTGCGATCTCCTCGGGGTATCAAATACGGGTGGATTGCTGAAATGCTAGGCACTCATACGAAGCAGATGCAAAGCATCCGTATATGTATCGGAGAAGGGTCGATTTCGGTGGCACTGGACGAGATTGATACGGCGATCCTGCGGGAACTGCAGTCGGATGCACGGAAGACCAACAGGGAGGTGGCCGCGGCGGTCGGGGTCTCTCCCACCACCGCCCTCGACCGCACCCGGGCCCTGCGCCGCCGCGGCATCATCCGCGGCGCGATCCTCGACGTCGACCTCGCGGCGATCGGCCGCCCGGTCCAGGCCCTCATCGCGGTGCGGGTCCGGCCTCCGTCCCGCACGGTCATCGAGAGCTTCCGCACCTGGGTCAGCGCGCTGCCCGACACGCTCGGCGTCTACGTGACCTCAGGCACGGAGGACTTCCTCATCCATGTCGCGGTCCCCGACAACAACGCGCTCTACGCGTTCGTCATCGACCAGCTCACCCAGCGCCCCGAGATCGCGGACGTGCGCTCCTCGATCGTCTACGAGCACATCACCAACACCCGGATCACGCCGGGCCCCGGCCCCGCCGGGTGATCACCGCGACGCCCCGAGGGTGGAGACGTCGATGACGAAGCGGTAGCGCACGTCGCCGCGGTCCAGCCGCTCCAGAGCGGTGTTGACCCGGTCCGCGGGCACGGTCTCGATGTCCGCGGCGATGCCGTGGCTCGCGCAGAAGTCGAGCATCTCCTGGTTCTCGCGGATGCTGCCGTTCTTCGTCGAGGTGATGATCCGGCGCGGGCTGCCGAGCAGCATGCCCTGGAAGGTGGCGGCCTCGGCGGTGACACCCGCGTTGACCAGCACGCCGTCCAGGCGCAGCAGTCCGAGGTAGGCGTTGGTGTCGATGGCGCCCGACACCGTGTTGACGATCAGGTCGAAGCTCTGCCCGTGATCCCGGACGTAGGAACCGTCCTCGGTGGACACGTAGCCGTCCGCTCCGAACCGCAGACCGTCCTCGCGCTTGGACAGGCTCCGGCTGAGCACGGTGACCTCCGCGCCCATCGCGTGTGCCATCTTCACCCCGATGTGGCCGAGGCCGCCCATGCCGACGACGGCGACCTTCCTGCCCGCCGCCGCGCCCCAGCGGCGCAGCGGCGCGTACATCGTGACCCCCGCGCAGAGCAGCGGGGCGGCGACGTCCAGGGCGAGCCCGTCGGGGATGCGGAGGACGTAGTTCTCGTCCACGACGATCCTCCGGCTGTAACCACCGAAGGTGGGCTGCTTGTCGTAGTCGAGCGCGCCGTAGGTGATGACCTCGCCCTTGAGGCAGTGCTGCTCCTCGCCCTTGAGGCAGTTCACGCACGTGCGGCAGGAGTCGACGTAGCAGCCGACGCCCACCCGGTCCCCGACGGTGTACCGGGTGACGTCCGGGCCGGTCGCGACGACGGTCCCGGTGATCTCGTGGCCCGGGACCATGGGGAAGAGGCCTTCCATCCAGTGGTTGCGCAGAAGGGCGATGTCGGTGTGGCAGATGCCGGTGTACGCGATGTCGATGACGACGTCGTGAGGGCCCGGGTCACGGCGCTCGATGGTCGTGAGCTCGACCGGCGCGTCGGGGCCGGCTGCGGCGAGGGCGGGAACGACGAAAGGCATGCCTGTCTCCTGGTGGGGCGACGTCGGACGGGGAGAACTTCCGTCTTCGACTCCACCAGGTGCGGGGCCCCCGGCGAAGAGGGAGCGTGACCGTGCTGAGGGTGCTACTCGCAGAGCCACCTTCGGGGCCCCGCGGCGGCGGGGCTCGGCTATACCTGGGGGTATGGACGCTGAGAGGGCCTTGCGGGACTTCCTCGTCTCCCGGCGGGCGGCGATCGACCCCGGGCAGACGGGACTGCCGGTCGGCTACGGCAGCCGACGGGTCCCGGGACTACGGCGCGAGGAGGTCGCGGCCCTCGCCGGCGTGAGCGTGGCCTACTACACGAAGCTGGAACAGGGGCGGATCGGCCGCATCTCCGAGGAGGTCCTCGGAGCGGTGGAGAAGGCACTCCACCTCGACCAGCTGGAGTGCGCGCACTTCCGCACGCTGGTACGGAACGCGGGAAGCCGGCCCACCCCCTCGGCGCCGCCCCCGGTGAAGGCCAGGCCGGGCGTCGTCGCCATGGTGCACGCCCTCGACCTGCCCGCCATGGTGCACGGGCCGCGACTGGAGGTGCTGGCGGTCAACCACACCGCGGGGCTCCTCATCGACGACTTCGACGCCATGCCCGTCAAGGAACGCAACCTCGCCCGCTGGACGTTCCTCAACCCCCGGGCCAGGACCGTCTACCCCGAGTGGAACAAGATCGCGCCCCAGGTCGCGGCGGCACTGCGCCAGGTCGCCGCGGACCGGGCGGCGGACCCCGTGCTGGAGCAGCTCGTGGGGGAGATCGCGGTGGCCTCGCCGGACTTCGCGCGGTACTGGGCGGAGTACCGGCTGTACGAGCACTCGTACGGCGTGAAGCGGTTCTTCAACGAGACCGTCGGCGAGATGAGCCTGCACTACGAGACGATGGCCCTGCCCGGCGGCAGGGGCCAGAGCGTCATCGTCTTCAGGGCCGACCGGGGCTCGCCGTCGGAGGAGAAGCTGCGCATCCTGGCCAGCTGGAACGTGCCCGCGGCCGAGGACGCCGACCGGCACGTCCGGCCGTAGGGCCTGCCCGGTCCCAACGCCTCAGGCCAGTTCCGCCCGCACGGCCGCCAGGTCTTCGTATGTGCCGCGGACGCCATCGGTGTTGCCCAGGCGATGGTGTTCCAGCCGGATCGCACCGATGTGACGCGCCCGGTACACGTGGGAGCGCCACACCGCGGCGGGTGAGTCCGCCGGTGAGCCGTAGCCGTCGGCGTCCCAGAACGCCTCCCGCTCGCTGCCGGGCCTGGCCCGCGCCATGTGGATCGTCCAGTCCGCCGCCGGATCGCCCCACAAGGTCCGGTCCATGTCCAGGACCCCGGTGATCCGGGGCTCGGGAGAACCCTCGGCGATCAGGACGTTCACGGTCCACAGGTCGCCGGCGAGCATGCGCGGCTCGGTGACCTCGTCGAGCACCGCGCGGTGGTCGATGGCCACGGCCGCCACCTTGCGGAGATCCGCCGCGTCCAGGCCGACGCCGTCGAGGTCGGTGGCGATGTCCTCGAGCGAGGCGACGACCGCCTCGCTCCACGTGGCGTACCCGGGACCGGTGACCGGCCCGAAGTGCGGGCCCCGCACCGCGTGCACCGTCCTGGCCACCGCGCCCAGTTGGCGGAAGAAGCCCGGCCATGCCGATCGGGGGTATGTGTCCAGATGGCCCGGAGCCGGCACACCGTCGAGCAGGCTCTGCACCATCCAGTCCCGCCCGATCACCTCGTGCGACCAGTCGGCGGCGATCACGCGCGGCATCAACGGGGCGACCACCGACAGCCACGGCACACTCGCGTACTCGTTGCGCATCAGCTCCCGCTCGGAGACGAACTGCCTGCGTGGCTCCGGGGCGACCCGCAGGATCACCGGCCGCCGCTGCCCGGCGAGTGTGAGGCGGTAGGTGTTGTTGTACATCCCCAGGCCCAGCTCCACGGCCGAGTCGACCCGGGCCGCGGCCCCGAAGGCGCGGCTGGCGATGGCCTGGATCTCCTGCGCTGACAGGCCCTGCTGAAACGCGTGTTCGGCGCGCAGGATCGGCTCGAAGTCCACATCCGTCCTTCCCCGGCCCACCGGCCGCCACCTGGGCGGTGCCACCCGGCTGCGCCCGACCGCACAGAGACTAGCCGTACGGGCCTGGAGCGCCGGACGGTGCGGGTGCCCGTCAGCCGCTGGTCCCCGCGAAGAGACCGGCCGGGTCCTGCGGGGCGCCGTCGCCGTTCGCCGGGAGGTCGCCGCGCTCGGGCCGCTCCTGGCCGTCCCCGCCCCCGTCCTCGGACGGCAGGACACGGGCGGACTCCGCGTTGGAGGCCCGGTGGACGTGTTCGGCGGCCTGCCGCAGGACGTCGCGGCCCACGGTGCCCGGATCCGCGGACAGCCGGATCACGCGGCCCGCGTCCTCCAGCACGTACGAGTGCGACGTACTCGTCGCCCGGTACCAGTGGTTCCCCTCCTGCTCGCAGGTCGCCCGACCGGTCCCCGCCGCGCCGGTGTCCTCGGCGCAACCGACCGGGCCGCTGAAAGCGCGCTCGTCGACCCGCAGTTCGATGGTCCCTCCCCCCGGGCCGCTGTACGCGACCCCGAACCCGTGGTCGCCGATGACGCCGACGGACTGGAGGGCGACGCGGTAACCGGGGACGTCGGTGACGTACACCATGGCCGGATCGATGCCCAGGGACCGCGCCCTGCTCTCGAGCGCGGCCCCGTTCGCGGACTGCGTCCCACAGGCGGACAGCGCCATCAGAGCCGACAGGAGCAGCGGTTGCAGGGCCGATCGCGTGTGTGCCATGCGCTCATGATCTCTTGTCCGACGACGGGGCCCGTGGCGACCACCTACGGCGGCCTTCCCAAGGTGCAGACCCTCGTGTTCGACCCTCGGGGTGGGGAACTCCTCTCGTGCGACGAGCAGTTGACCACCGATGCCGGCGCCCTCAACGTCAAGTTTCCCGCCGTCGTCCTCTACGTCAATTACCTCGACGGGCAGTGACGGGGGCAGCGGGTGGGCGGCCACCGGAGCGGCAGCTCCGTTACCGTCTCACTCTGGGCGCGGGCCACCCGGTTCACGCGGTGATGAGCACCTTCAGCGCATCGCGCCGGTCCATCGCCCGGTAGCCCTCGGGCACCTGGTCCAGGGAGACGGTGCGGTCGAAGACGCGGCCCGGCTCGACTGTGCCGTCCAGGACGGCGGGCAGCAGCTCGTCGACGTACGGCCGCACCGGTGCCGGGCCACCGGTCAGGGTCACGTTCGGGCCGAAGAGGCTGCCGAAGCCGACCGGGGCGTCCGTGTACTGCGGTACCCCGACGCGGCTGATGACACCGCCGGGACGCACCACACCCACGGCCGTCTCGTACGCCGGCATGTGCCCCACGGCCTCCAGCACCGCCCGGGTTCCGTGACCGCCGGTCAGGTCGCGCACCCTGGCGACGCCCTCCTCGCCACGCTCGGGGACGACATCGGTGGCACCGAAGAAGCGGCCCAGGTCGGTGCGGTCCCGGTGACGGCCCATCAGGATAATCCGCTCCGCCCCGAGTTGCTTCGCGGACAGGACGGCCAGCAGGCCGACCGCGCCGTCACCGATGACGGTGACCGCGTCACCGGATCGGACACGGGCCTGCCTGGCGGCGTGGAAGCCCGTCCCGTAGACGTCGGCGAGGGTCAGCAGCGAGGGGAGCAGCGCCTGGTCCACCCCCGTCGGCAGCTTCACCAGCGTGCCCTGTGCCTGCGGGACGCGGACGGCCTCGGCCTGACCGCCTCCGACACCGCCGGCCCCGTACCAGCCGCCCCGCGGGCACGAGGTCTGCAGCCCCTCCCGGCAGTACGCGCAGGTGCCGTCCGCGAAGGCGAAGGGGGAGACGACCAGGTCGCCGCGCCTGAGGCCGGAGACCTCGGAGCCGGTCTCCTCGACGACGCCGAGGAACTCGTGCCCCATCGGCACGGGGCCGTCGGCGGCGGGCATGCCGCGGTACGGGTGCAGGTCACTGCCGCACACACAACTGCGCACGATGCGCACGACGGCGTCGGTGGGCTGCTCGACGACCGGGTCACGCGTCTCCTCGACGCGCACGTCACCGGCTTTGTACAGGAAGGTCGCCCGCATGGGCACGGCTCTCTTTCCACGGATGGACGTGAGGAAGGGGGTGATCGAAGAACGGGTCCTGCCACGCCGGCGCGGGCGCGGGGCAGGAAGATGCGGTGGCGGGGGTCAGCGGCTGTGGCTCCGGGTGCGGGGACCGCGGTACTGCTCGTCGGCGACCTGCTCCAGCCACGTGGTCTCCGGGCGGTCGTCCCCCAGGCCCTCCCACATCGCGAGGTGCTGCATGAACCTCTCCGGCGTCGCGCCGTGCCAGTGGTCCTCATCGGGCGGGCAGGTGACCGTCTCACCGGGGTGGACCTCGAAGAGCGTCCCGTCGCGGGTGCCGACCAGGGCGACGCCCTCGACGACGTGCAGGGTCTGGCCGACGGCGTGACGGTGCCAGGCCGTGCGGGCGCCGGGGGAGAAGCGGACCATGTTCGCGCGCATCCGCGAGGGCTCCACGCCGGCGAGGATGACGTCGAACCACACGTCCCCGGTGAACCATTCCCCGGGACCCTTGACGGTGGGCCGGGACGTCACGAATTCCATCGGTCTTCCTTCGTCTTCGCGTTCTTGCGGTCGGCGGTGTCCGCGAGTGGGAACCGGCGGGCGGCGGAGCATGTCCGGTGCCGCGCTTTCCAGGCTGGCACCCGCCCGCGGGCCCGCCCAGGGAGAGTTCCCTCCCGGGGGAGAACATCCTGGGAGGAAACTCTCCCCCTCAACGGTTCCCGGGCGGGTGCCACACTGGAGCCATGGCCCCCGACGCACAGCTCAACGAGTTGGGTGAGTTCCTCAAGGCCCGCCGGGGCGAGCTCAGCCCCCGTACCGTGGGCCTGCCCGAGGGCGCGGGCAACCGCCGCGTCAGCGGGCTGCGCCGGGAAGAGGCCGCCCAGCTCGCGGCGATCTCCACCGACTACTACACACGCCTGGAGCAGGGCCGGATGCAGGCGTCCGCTCCGGTCCTGGACGCGCTCTCCCAGGCCCTCCACCTCGACGACGACCAGCGGAACTACCTCTTCGGCCTCGCCGGGAAGGAGACCGCGCGGCCCCGGCGCCGGGCCGGCCGGAAGGTCCAGCCGCAATTGCGGCGCCTTCTGGACGACCTCACCGCCACCCCGGCCATCGTGATGGGGCGGCGGATGGACGTCATCGCCTGGAATTCACTCGCCGCGGCGCTCGTCACGGACTTCGGGAGGATCCCTGAGAAGCACCGCAACTATCCCCGGATACTGTTCACCGACCCCGCCATGCGCACCCTGTACGCCGACTGGAAGACCGTGGCCCGCACCTGCGTGGCCCAGCTGCGCATGGAGGCCGCCAAGTATCCCAACGACCCGCGGCTGACCGCGCTCGTCGGGGAACTGTCCGTGCAGGACGCGGACTTCCGCACCTGGTGGGCCGCCCACCACGTCGCGACGCTCAGTGTCGGGACCAAGGTCCTGAACCACCCCGTGGCCGGTGAGCTGTCCCTGGACTGGGACACCCTGACCGCCACCACCGACCCCGACCAGAAACTCGTGATCTGGACCGCCGAGGTCGGTTCGCCCACCTACGACGGGCTGCGCATCCTGGCCTCCTGGGCCGCGGACCGGGACCTCTCCGCGGCGGCCGCCGACTGAACGACCGAAGTCGCCTCAGGCCTGCTCGAGCAGTTCCCGGCAGGCGGCACGGGCGATCCAGGTCTGGGCGCGGTCGAAGGCCCAGCCCCGTTCACCGACGAGCGTGATCCAGGCGTGCGGGCCGAGAAGGAACCACAGGACGTCGACGGCCTCGGCGCGACCCACCTCGGAGCGGAGCGCGTCGAGCGCCACGAGGCGGTCCGCGACCCGATTCAGGGCCTGGACGTAGTCGTCCGCCCCCTTGTCCAGCACCGCCTTGACGGCCGGTTCCCCGGGCGGATCCCGGTAGAAGAGCCCGTACACCAGCTCCCAGTGGCGTTCGTGCGTGAGCCGGGTGCCCGCGGCGGTCAGCTCGATGACGGCGCGCGGGTCGTCGCTGGTGCCGACGGCGGCGAGGGAGTCGGCGATGGCGGGGTCGGTGAGGGCCGGCTCCAGCAAGGCCGTCAGGATCTTCGGCTTGTTCCCCACGCTGCTGTACACCGTGGGCACGGCGACCTTCCCCGCCTCCGCGATCTCCCCGATGGTCACCCCGGCGTACCCGCGGGCGAGGAAGAGCGCCTGGGCGCTGTTCAGGATCGCTTCGCGCGTGCTCGCGGCCGAATGGGCGCGCAGGGGGGAGTGGTACTTCCGGCTCGTCACCGACGCATCGTACCCCTCCACCGTAAGTGACTATATTGACAATAATTGCTTCTAATGAATATGTTCCGATCCATGAACCACTCCTCCCAAGAGCCCATGGCCGTCATCGAGACCCGGCTCGCCCACGAGGTACACCGCGTGGCCACGACACTGCTGGCGGAGGCGGCCATTCGGCCTTCCGCACCCCTGGGCACGCTGGCCCAGCTGCGTGACTTCCTCGTGGTGAACCTCCGCCACCACCACGAGACCGAGGACGAGGACCTGTGGCCGCGGATCCTGACGACGGCACCGGCGGCCGCGGAGGCGCTCAAGGAGCTGAGCGCTGAACACGAGGCCCTGGACGAGGGCCTCGACCGGCTCGCCGCCGTCGAGTTGGGCGACGGCGAGGGCGACGGGGCCCGGGCCACGCTCCGCGAGGCGGCCGTCGCCGTACGCGACACGGTGCACAGCCACCTGGCCCACGAAGAGCCCGTCCTCTTCCCCGCACTGAGGGAGCACATCACCCCCGAGTACTGGGCCGACTTCTCACAGCGGGTGATCGCCACCACGCCGCCCGTCGCCGGACACCTCATGATCGGCTTCCTCGACGAGGTGGGATCCGCCGAGGAGGTCGCACTCATGCTCGCCGCCCTCCCGGAGCCGGTGCGGCCGCTCGTGCCCGTGCTGCGCCAGCAGGCGGCGGACGACCTCCGGAGCCTGCGCGGCGTCGAGGCCTGACCCGGGCACGAGGGGCGGGGCGCCCAGGCCGGCGGACGGACGCCGGGCGGCCCCGCCCCGAGGGCGGATTCGGCAAGCGGGAGCGGGGCCGCATTTCCAGGGTGCGCCCCGGAGCGGCCGGGGACACTTCGGGGCGCACGGACACCGGCGAACCGCCCGGGAGCGAGTCGCCGGGCCCGGGCCGCGCGAAGCAATAGACGAAGGTATGGGTGCCGCCGCCGGTCGCGACTTTCGTCACCCGTGGAACGCAGACTTTCTGCCGAAGTCCGGCGCCCGGCCCGCGCCATAACTTCGTTTCCATGAACCGAACTTCGCGTACGGATACCGTCCCCCTGGCCCAGCGCCCCGCACTGCTCGCCGCCGGCCTGCTCGGTGCGGCGCTCCTCCTGCTGGGCGGTGTGCCACTGGCCGGTCGGCTGCTCGCCCATCTGACGTTGTGGGGCGCCGCCCTGACCGTCCCCGGACTGCCTCACCTGGCCCTCGTCGTCGTGGGCGGCGCGCTGCTGACCCTGTTCTGGCGCCGCCGGTACGCCGCGGCCGCGGCCACCTCTCCGGCCGGTGAATGACCAGGACGCACAGGAAGACCACACGGGCCACCACGTCATGACCGATTCCCCCAACGTCCCCGCCATCGAGACCATCGGGCTGGGCAGGCGCTACCGCCGCGGGTGGGCGCTGCGCGACACCTCCTTCCGCCTGCCCGCAGGCCGCGTCTGCGCGCTCGTCGGCCCCAACGGCGCGGGCAAGACGACCCTGCTGTCCCTGGCCGCCGACCTGATCACGCCGACCACCGGCACGATCACGCTGTCCGGGCACCGTCCCGGCAGCGCGTGGGCCCGCCAGAGCACCGCGTTCCTCAGCCAGCAGAAGGCCCTCTACCCGCGGTTCCGCGTCAGCGAGGTCCTGCGCATGGGCGAGGAGCTGAACCCCACCTGGCACCAGGAGACCGCCGAGTCCGTCATCGAGGCCGGCGGGGTTCCCCTGAACGCCCGGGTGGGCACCCTCTCCGGCGGACAGGCCACCCGCGTGGCCTTCGCCCTCGCCCTGGGCAAGCGCCCCCAACTGATGCTCCTGGACGAGCCGATGGCCGATCTGGACCCCCTGGTCCGGCACCAGATGACCGACATCCTCCAGGCCGAGGCCCGGCGGCACGGTTCGACCGTCGTGATGTCCTCGCACCTGGTCTCCGAGCTGGAGAACGCCTGCGACTACCTCGTGCTCGTCAACAACGGCACCGTCCGGCTGGCCGGCGAGGTGGAACTCCTGCTCGCCGAGCACCGGCAGCTCACCACGCGCCGACGGGAGGACCTGGACGGCCACCAGGTCATCGCGACCACCGGCAGCGACGGAGGGTTCACCTCGCTGGTACGGACCCCCGACGCACCGCCCCCCGACGCCGACCACCGCGCCCCCACCCTGGAGGAGCTCGTCCTCGGGTACCTCAGGACGCCCGACGCACCCGCGCTGCTCACCCCGAGCGCGCAGGTCACCACCGGCCGCGAGGTGGTGGCGGCATGAGCACCGGCACCCGCACCGGCACGCCCACCGGCACGCGCACCGTCCTCCGCCGCAGGCCGCGACTGCACGGGCTGACCTGGCTGATCTGGCGGCAGAACCGCACCGCCTTCTGGATCGGACTGGCGGCCGCGGCAGCCGTCGCCGTCTACGCCGTCGTACAGCACCAGCACATCGCCGCGGCCGTCGCCGCGCAGCACCTCGACGCCTGCCACGGCCACGAGTACTCCGACTCGTGCCTCGGCCGCCTCAACACGTTCGGGCAGCGGTACCAGTTCCCGATGCGGCGGCCGCTCCAGGCGATGCTGCTGCTGCCGTTCCTGTTCGGGCTGTTCCTCGGCGGGCCGCAGCTCGCGCAGGAGCTGGAATCGGGCACGTACCGCACGGTGGCCACCCAGTCCGTGACCCGCATGCGCTGGTTCGCGGCGAAGCTGGGTGTGCCGCTCGCCATGACCGCGGTCGTCAGCGGCGTCATCGCCGCCGCCATGACCTGGTGGTGGCACCCCGTCGCCAAGGCCATGGGCCCCCTGTTCGACTGGCACATGTGGTACCCGTTCTACGGGGTCGGGCCGGTCGTCGTCGGCCTCGGCGTCCTGCTCTACCTCCTCGGGACGACCCTCGGCCTCGTCCTGCGCCGTACCGTCCTGGCCATGGGCGCGACCCTCGTCACCGGCGCCGGGCTGTTCGCCCTGCTGGAGGCGCTCCGGCCCGGCATCTGGCCGGTCAGCACCGCGTACGCGCAGCACACCTCGGAACCGCCGGCCCCCAGGACCGCGTGGCTGCTGGCGGACGGCCCGCTGTCCAAGGACGGGCGGCGCGTGCCCGAGGCCTGGGACTGCTACGCCGCCGGGAACGTGAAGCAGTGCCTCGCCTCCCGCGGCATCACCGGCCGCTGGGCGGAGTACCACCCCGCGTCGGACTTCTGGCCGCTGCAATGGACGGCCACGGGCCTGTGCCTGGCCATGGGCGCCGCGCTGGTCGCCCTGTCCGTGTGGTGGATCCGCCGGAACCCCGCCTGACGACCCGCGCTCCGGGGGCGACCCCGCCAAAGAGGGATCGGCGCTCCCTGGATCGGTGATGCCTTCATCCGTGCGGCGTCCCCGCCGAATCTGGTGGTGAGCGGTTCGGGGCCCGGCCAGGGCCCCGACCGCGGACCGAGGATGCAGGAGAGCTGAACATGAGTGTGAATACGATCGCGGTGATCACCGGCGCCAACCGGGGACTGGGCCGGGCCACCGCCCTCGCGCTGGGCGCCGCGGGGACGGACGTCGTCCTCACCTACCGGAGCAGCGAGAAGGAAGCCGAGGAGGTGGTGGAGGCACTGACCGCCATGGGGCGCCGGGCGGCCGCGCTGCGGCTGGACACCACCGCGTTCGCGGACTTCCCGGCCTTCGCGCGGACGCTGGGCGACACCCTACGCGCCACGTGGGGGCGCGAGTCGTTCGACTTCCTGGTCAACAACGCGGGCGTGGGGGCGGTGAGCCCGCTGGGCGCCACCAGTGCCGAGGTCTTCGACCTGATGGTCGACGTGCACTTCAAGGGCGTGTTCTTCCTGACCCAGGAGCTGCTCCCGCTGCTCGCGGACGGCGGGCGCATCGTCAACACCTCCACCGGACTGACGCGGTTCGTGGGCGAGGGCTGGTCGGTGTACGCGGGGGTCAAGTCGGCCGTCGAGACCTACACCCGGTACCTGGCCAAGGAGCTGGGCCCGCGGCGCATCAGCGTCAACGCGGTCGCGCCGGGTCCCGTCGCGACCGACTTCGGCGGCGGGATGATCCGTGACGACGAGGGGCTGCGCACGGCGATGGCCGAGCGGGCGGCGCTCGGCCGCGTCGGGGAGCCGGAGGACATCGGGCCGGTGGTGGCCGCGCTGCTGGCACCGGGCACCGGTTGGATCACCGGCCAGCGCGTCGAGGCCTCCGGCGGCACGCTCCTGTAGCCGCCGGTACGCCCACCCATTCGTCCACCCGTACGCCCGGCCGCCTGCCCGCGGCCGGGCGTACCCTTCGGACCGAGCGGCCGGGGCGCACCCGGCCGCGGCAGTCGCGACGAGGAAACAGCATGGACCGAGCACAACTGGCCGACTTCCTGCACACCCGGCGGGAGGCGCTCCAGCCGGAGGACGTGGGCCTGCCACGCGGGCCCCGCCGCCGCACCCGCGGCCTGCGCAGGGAGGAAGCCGCCGTGCTGTGCGGCATGTCCACGGACTACTACGCCCGGCTGGAGCAGCGGCGCGGCCCGCAGCCGTCCGAGCCGATGCTCGCGGCCATCGCCCGGGGGCTGCGGCTGTCCCTGGACGAACGCGACCACCTGTTCCGGCTGGCCGGGCACAACACCCCCAGCCGGGCGCTGCGCGGCGACCACGTCAGCCCGGGCATGATGCGCATCCTGGACCGGCTCGCGGACACCCCGGCCCAGGTGATCACCGCGCTGGGGGAGACCTTGCTGCAGACGCGCCTGTCGGTCGCGCTGCTCGGGGACGAGACACGCTTCACCGGACCGGCCCGCAGCTTCGTCTACCGCTGGTTCACCGACCCCGCCGCCAGGCATGCCTACCACGAGGACGACCGCCCCGGGCTGAGCCGCCGCTTCGTCGCCGACCTGCGCGCGGTCTACTCCCGCCTCGGCGCGGACTCGCGGGCCGGGGCCATCGTCGAGGCCTTGCTCGCGCAGAGCCCGGAGTTCCGCGACCTGTGGCAGGCACACGAGATCGGCGTGCGGTGCGGCGAGGTCAAGCGGCTGCTCCACCCGGAGCTGGGGCTGCTCGAACTGAACTGCCAGGTGCTGTACGACGCCGACCAGGCCCAGTCCCTGCTCGTCTACACCGCCACCCCGGGCTCGGAGACCCACGAGAAGCTGCAACTGCTCCCGGTGCTCGGCGAGCGCGCGCCCGGCACCTGAGCCGGCGCACGGCCGCGGCGGGGCCGGCTCACCGCTCGCCGTGGCCGTGGCGCCCCCGGCCGGGCAGCATCTCCCGCACCATCGCCTTGAAGCCCTGCCGGACCATGGCGGCGCGGTCGGAGTCCCCCTTGAGGACGGACGCGGCCGCCGCCTCGATCTGGTCCAGCGTGGCGTGCGGCGGGATCGGCGGGACGGCGGGGTCGGTGCGGAAGTCCAGGACGAACGGCCGGTCCGCGGCCCGCGCCCGCTGCCAGGCCCCCTCGACCTCGCCCGGCTTCTCCACGCGGAGGCCGTCCAGGCCGATGGAGCGGGCGAAGTCCCTCGGTGTGGACGGCTTCGCCACGGACCACGTCTCGCTGGAGGAGGCCCCCCAGGCCTACGACATGTTCCAGAAGAAGGCCGACGGCGCCATCAAGGTCCTCATGCACCCCTGAGGGGCCGATCCCGCCGGGGAACCCACCGAGCATCCCGCAAGTCTCCCCACGTCGGGAGGGGTCCGTGTGCCATGCCGCGGCGGCCTTGGTGGGCGGCTGAGTTCACCCGGTTGTCCCATCAAGGCGGATGCCGCGGTGCCGATACCGCGGTAGTGCGCTGAGGAATCCGATCGACAGGCTCCCTACGTCCCGCAGCCCCGGGACGCACCCTCTGTTGAAGCTCTGCCCGCCGCGGAAGCGGCTTGGGTACGTGGCTTGGACCAGAGCGATGTGCTGCTGCAAGTCGTGCGGGAGCTGTGCGCCCGCGGGCTGCTCACCGTGCGTCCCCCGAGCACCGATTCCGAGGCGCGGATCGTGGACAATCGCCGCTGAGGTCCGGCTTCCGACGCTGGAAGACGCTACAAAAGTGGCGCCGGGCGACGCCAGGCAGTGATCGAAGGCCCGCATGCCGTCCTCACCGCCGCGAGCCGGGCAACCGCCGTTCCGGCCACCTAATCCGCAGGAGCCGGGGCACGACGGGCGCGCCGGCGATGGCTGGTGTCGCACCACGGGTACGTGCGGCTGCGGCGGCAGGCGCAGACGGCCACGACGAAGCGGTCGGAACGGACGACGCGGCCGTCGTCCAGGACCACCTCGACGGGTCCTTCGATCAGGATCGGCCCGTCCCTGGTGATCGTCACGCGTGTCGGCGCCGGTTCATCGTTCGCGTTCGGCACGGATCACCACCAGCTCCTCCTTCTCTTCCCCGTGCGCTATCAGTCCGCGCGCCTCCAGCCACGCCGACCGGTCACGCAGCACAGGACCGAAGGGGATGTACCGGCGCTCGACGACCGCGGCGCGCAAACCAGCGTGACGCAGCCGGCCCAGGGTGCGTTCGACACCGCAGAGAGCCGAGTGGACCAGGAGCAGGACTCCTCCCGGGGCAAGCAACGGCGGCGCGTCCGAGCAGACGCGGTCGAGTAGCGCGCGCCCGTCGGACCCGGCATCGCACGCCCGGGCGGGCCCCCGGGCCGGAAGTCCGGCTCGCGGAGACGGCACGTACGGCGGATTGGCCGTGATCAGGTCGAAACGGCGGCCCGTCACGGGTGCCGTGAGGTCGCCGCGCAGGACCTTGACGCGCAGGCCGTTGAGGCGGGCGTTGAGCCACGTGGTGCACACCGCGCCCAAGGATGCGTCCACGGCGGTCACCTGCGCGGCGCCGCGCTCGGCGGCGGTCAGGGCCAGCGCGCCGCTGCCCGTCCCCAGATCGAGGACTTCGGTGTCGTCGGCGAGAGGCTCCCGCTTCAGCGCGTCTTCGAGGAGGAGCGTGTCGTCCTGGGGGCGGTACACCCCTGGTGGGAGCAAAAGCCACATAGGGCACGACTACCCCGCGGCCCCGGAACTATCATCGACGTGATGGGCAAGGTACGGGACCGGCCGCTCCGTGATGGCGGCCTCCTCCAGGTTCTGCGCCACCGTGCAGGGCGCTGTCGTCGCACCCCTTCGTCGGCGAGAGCGTGAGCCGACCGCATGGGATCCTGGTGCGCGGGTAAGCCGAGACAGCTGGGTTGCACCGGAGGACAGGGGAACATGGACGCCGTCGTACCGGACACCGGACCGCCCTTCCTGGAGGGACCGCGGGCCCTGCGTGTGGGCATGCCCGACGGCCTGCTGGACGGCGTCATGGCGCCCGCCTACGTGGTGGACGGCGAGGGGTCGATCATCGCGGCCAACGAGGCGGCAGGGACCCTCCTGCAGAGGTCCACCGCGGATCTCCTCGGCCAGGACGCACATGACCTGCTCCACCGTGACAGCCACGGTCACACCCTGCCGCGCTCCCGTTGCGAGATGCGTGACGCCCTGCTCACGGAACGCACCCGGCACAGCGACGTCGGGTGGTTCGCCCGCGGGGACGGCAGCCTGCTCGGGCTGTCCTGGTTCCTGACGCCGTACGCCCTGGGGTCCGGAAGGCCGGGGGCCCTGGTCATGCTCTACCAGCGGCAGGAGGCAGCAACACCCCCCCAGGAGCAGGAAGAGGGGTTCTCGACGCCGCTGACGGAGCTCGACCGTCTCGCCCTCCTCGCGGAGACCACCACCCAGCTCACCTCGACACTCGACGTGAACGAGGCGCTGCACCGACTGGCCGCCCTGACCGTGCCGTTGCTGGCGGACTGGGCGGTCGTCGACCTCCTCACCGAGAACGACGAGGTGCGGCGCGCCCTGGTGGTCCAGAACAAGGACGGTCTCCTGATCGAGCGCGCGGACCTGCAAGGGCCCATGCCGCCGGTGCCGCAGGAATCCCCGATGCCGCTGTCCCGCGCATTGCGCGGCGCCGCGTCGACCATCGCCACCGCCTCGACCTACCACGGCCCTCCGGATTCCGGAATCGCGGTCGAGCAGCACCGGCTCTTCGAGAGGACGGGCATGCACTCCGCGGCCATCGCCCCGATCCGTGGGCTGCGGGACGTGCTCGGGGCGCTCACGCTGGGCCGGTCGGAACGCCCGGACGGCTTCACCGCCCGTGACCTGCCGCTGCTGGAAGACGTGACCCGCCGGGCGGGCCTGGCGCTGGACAACGCCCGCCTCTACCAGAGGCAGCGCAAGGTCGCCGAGACCATGCAGCGTCACCTGCTGCCCCAGATGCCCACGATCCCCGGGCTGCAGATGACCGCCAGGTACGTCCCGGCCCCTCAGGCCTCGCAAGTCGGCGGTGACTGGTACGACGCGTTCCCGCTCGTCGATGGTGCCACCGCACTGGCCATAGGCGACGTCGTCGGGCACGACCTCGACGCCGCCGGCGGCATGGCACAGGTCCGGAACATGTTGCGCGCCTTCGCCTGGTCGGATCCCGAGTCGCCCAGCGCCATCGTCACGCGCCTCGACCAGGCTGTGATGCATACCGCCGAAGTGCCCATGGCGACGATGATCTTCGCGCGACTCACCAGCGTGGATGACGGGCTGTGGCGACTGGAGTGGACCAACGCGGGCCATCCGCCGCCGCTCCTGGTGACCTACGACGGGCAGACGAGCTTCCTCACCGAGGGCCACGGCATCCTGCTCGGCACGGGCACCGACAGGCCGCGCCAGGACGCCGTCTTCACCCTGCCCCCGCAGGCCACCCTCGTGCTGTACACGGACGGACTGGTCGAGTCGACCCGGCACTCCATCGACGTCGGCCTCGACGAGCTCCGCAAGCACGCGGCATCGCTGGCCCGGCGCCCCCTGGACTCGTTCAGCGACTCGCTGCTGAACCGGGTCCGGCCCCCGGACAACGACGACGACGTCGCCTTCCTCGCCCTGCGCACACCCGCTGCCCCGTAGGACCGGGTCGGCCGCCGTCGGAGGTGGTCCCTGTGAGTGAAGCGGCCAGGGCGGGAAGAAGTGCAGGGAGCAAGGGAGGCCGCCGTGGCGCATGACCAGCTCGGGCTCGACGACGTACTCACGGCGGCGGAGGCAGCCTCGCCGGTGAACTCGCTGGACGTGGTGGCGCGCAACCTGCGGGAGCGGTTCGGGGCCCGCTCGGTGTCCTTGCTGCTCCCCGACGTCATCGGCCAGAAGATGGTGCGGGTCAGCGAGGACGCGGACTCGCAGCAGGTCAGGAGCGCCGATCAGGTTCCGCTGCACGGCAGCGTCTACCAGGACGTGCTGCGCAGCCAGCAGGTGACGCGGGTACCCGGCGACGGGGCGGGTGAGCGGGTGATCGCGCCCGTCACCAACCGGGGTGACACGATCGGGGTGCTGGAGCTGACCTTGCCGGACGCCACCGACGACGTGCTGGGGCAGGTTGCCGAGGCGGCGCTCGCGCTGGCGTACATCGTCGTGACCGATCGCCGGTTCACCGATGTCTACCACTGGGGCAAGCGCACGACGCCGATGACCTTGGCGGCCGAGATCCAGCGGCAGCTGCTGCCTACGGCCTCCTGCTGCACGGCGAACGAGTTCACCGTCGCCGGGGCGCTGGTGCCCGCGGATTCCATCGGCGGTGACACCTACGACTTCACCCTGGACTACGACACGCTGCACCTGTCGATCACCGACGCGATGGGCCACGACATCAGGTCGGCGATGCTGGCCACCGTCCTGGTGAACGCCTCCCGCCGCGCCCGCCGTGCCGGGTGCGACCTGGCGGAGCAAGCCCGCCAGATGCACGAGGCGATCCTGGAGCACGGCAGTCACGGGCTGGCCACCGGGCAGCTGGTCCGTGTCGCCCTGGACGGAACCGGCTGCCAATTGGTCAACGCGGGGCACCCCTGGCCTCTGCGCCTGCGCGACGGAACGGTCGAGGAACTGCGCCTCGCCGTCGACCTTCCCTTCGGAGTCCCGTCACCGGCTCCCCACCGCGTTCAAGACCTCGACGTGCGCGCCGGGGACCGGCTCGTGCTCTACACCGACGGCATGCAGGAGCGCCGGGCCCGAGGCGTGGACCTGGCCGTCATGCTCCGCGACTCCGCCGCCGAGCACCCCCGCGAAGTGGTCCAGACGATGACGTCCGCCGTGTCCGTCGCCTGCCACGGCCACCTGGAGGACGACGCCTCGATCGTTTGCCTGGACTGGCGCGCTTAGAAGGCCATGGCTGCCGTACGGCCGGATGCCGGGTTTGTCATGGAGCGAGGAGGAAAGCCGCTCCACATGAGGCTTATGAGGCTTACGAGCGAAAAGCAAGGGTCCCCGAACGCCGCCCTTCCTGCGGCGATGGACACCCTCGAAGGGCAGGAGTGGCTCGACGGGCTCGCCGCCGTCGTCCGCAAGGGCGTGCGCGCCCTGCCGCTGGGCCGGGGGCGCGACGCACTGCGCGGGCTGTGGCTCGGCCACCCCGTGCACCCGGTACTCGTCCAGGTGCCGATCGGTGCCTGGACCTCCGCCGGGGTGCTCGACCTGCTCCCCGGCGAGAGCCGTGCCGCCCGCCGTCTGGTGGCGCTGGGCCTGGTCTCCGCGGTGCCCGCGGCCCTCGCCGGATGGGTGGACTGGGCGGAGCAGCGTCCCCGGCAGGCCCGCGTGGGTCTGGTCCACGCGACCGCCAACATCGTCGCCGTCACCGCGTACGCCTGCTCACTGGCGGCCCGGATCAAGGGCCGCCCGATCCTCGGCCGGGCCCTCGGCTTCGGCGGCATGACCGTAGCCACGGTGGGCGGGGTGCTCGGCGGCCACCTCGCCTACCGGCAGGGCGCCGGCGTGAACCACGCTGAGGCGGTGCCGGTGCTGGTGGAGCCGGGCTGGCATCGCGTCGGCGTGCCGCAGGACTTCCCGTTCGGCGAGCCGGTGCGGCGGATGGCCGACGAGGCGGCCGTGGTCGTGGTCCGCGCGGACGACGGGCGGTTCCACGCCCTGGCCGACCGCTGCAACCACATGGACGGCCCCCTGCACGAGGGCAAGGTCATCGAGGGCTGCCTCGAATGTCCCTGGCACGGCAGCCAGTTCCGCCTCTCGGACGGCGCGAACGTCCAGGGGCCGGCGACCGCGCCGCAGCCCCGCTTCGAGTGCCGGATAGCCGCCGACGGGCAGGTCGAAGTCCGGCTCGCGCGGTCCTGAGCCACCCTGAGCCACGAGGAGG
This sequence comes from Streptomyces sp. NBC_00510, assembly GCA_036013505.1. Taxonomy (NCBI): domain Bacteria; kingdom Bacillati; phylum Actinomycetota; class Actinomycetes; order Kitasatosporales; family Streptomycetaceae; genus Streptomyces; species Streptomyces sp. NBC_00510. Next base: position 8,852,903 of record CP107851.1, read on the forward strand.
AACTGTCATGAGTCAGCAGGCTCTCGAGATCTACATGAACGACCATCTGGCGGGTTCCACCACCGGGCAGCTGATCTCACGTCACCTCGCCGACCACCACCGCTCCATGCCGCACGGCGACGAACTGCGGCGTGTGGCAGACGAGATCGCCGAGGACCGGCAGAGCCTCCTCGACCTGATGGACGCGCTCGACGTCCCGGCGCGGCGTCACAAGGTCTACGCGGGATGGCTCGCCGAGAAGGCGCGCCTGCTCAAGCTCAACGGCCGGGTCGTCCGCCGCTCCGGCCTGAGCACGGTCATCGAACTGGAGGCGCTGCGCCTGGGCATCGAGGGGAAGAGCCTGCTGTGGCAGTCGCTCCTGTCGCTCACGCCGAAGAAGGACCTGGACGAGGACCGGCTGCGCACCCTCCTGGACCGCGCGCGGGAACAGATCGACACGGTGGAGACGGTGCGCCGCGAAGCCGTCGGCGCCGGTCTCGGCTGATCCTGGCCGCCGCCTGTGACATCTTTCGCCGTCAGGCTGCCCGAGTGAATCGTGTGATGATCCGCCGGTTCGGGGTAGCCGTGACGTAGGACCAAGACCAGCAAATGGGGTGAATTGCATGCCCGCAGGGTCGAACCGCAAGCGTGAGCGGCAGTACGAGCACATCAAGGAGAGCGCCCAGGAGCGGGGCGAGAGCGAGAAGCGGGCCAAGGAGATCGCCGCCCGTACGGTCAACAGGGAACGCGCCAGGGCGGGTGAGTCCAAGACCGCCAGCCGCTCCTCCGTCGAGGACATGTCCTCGGGCAAGCGCGGCGGACAGCGCTCCGGCAAGGGCTCCCAGGGGCCCACACGCGACCAGCTCTACGCCGAGGCCAAGCGCCGCAACGTCGACGGTCGTTCGCACATGAACAAGGCGGAACTCCAACGAGCCCTCGGCGACAGCTGAGCGCACGCGGGTCAACCAGCGGAGGACATCATGCTCATCCTCGGCATCATCCTGCTGATCATCGGCTTCCTCACCGGGATCTCGATCCTGTGGACCATCGGGATCATCCTGGTGATCATCGGCCTCGTGCTCTGGGTGCTGGGCGCGGTGGGGCACAGCGTCGGCGGACGCAAGCACTACTGGTAGGAGGCGCGGATCCCGGTCGTCAGCCGTTCCGGAGGCCGCCGCGACCGCCACGGCGGCCATCGCCGCTGCCGCCCCCCCACCGGCTTCGTTTCAGGGCCGTGGGGTAGGCACCCCCCTGGCGGGGCTGGAGGCCGAGCTTGAACGGATCGCCCCGCGCATCGTGGTCGACCTCGGCGTCACCGCCGCCAAGGCCCTGGTGGGGCCGGAGTTCCGGGTCAACCGGCAGCGCGGAAAGCTCCTGACGCCCGGCGTGCCCCTCGACGGGGCGCACGTCCTTGTTACCGTCCACCCCTCCGCGGTGCTGCGCGCCGGCGAGAACCGCGAGGAGATGTACGCCGGGCTGGTGGCGGGCCTGCGCGTGGTGGCCGACGCCCTCGGATGACCCGATTCCGTTTCCCGGCTCGGGTCCCGGGCATCTCCTCAGCAGATGCACTGACCGCGTCCCTCTGGGAGGTGCGCCATGAGCACGCCGCATGCAGCCGACCGTTCCGCCCCGAGCAGCAGTGCCGAACGCAAGGTGCCGCCCACGGAGACACCCCCGGCGGAAAGCAGCACCACTCACGGGATCTCCCTCCCCGAGCGGCCGGAACTTCGCAAGGCGTGGGGATTCACGCCGCTGGTGTTGATCTTCTGCGTCGTCGCCATCTTCCTCGCGGGAGTGATCGCCATGATCGTCGCACTCTCCACCTAGCTACAGTCCATTGCCGCGACGCGCGGGGCCCTTACCGGTACGGGTCAGGGGCACCCGGGAATTGGAATGGCTCCGTCGAGGCGGAATCCATGGCCGCACGCGACCTGGGCAAGGGCGACGCGGTGGCGGTTCTCCCTCAGACCTACTCGTATTCGCATACGTAAACGTGCAGGTGACAGCACAGGTCGGGGCCCGGCACGGCCCGTTCGACGCGCTCAGCGGTCGGTCGGGGCGCATGGTGGAACCGCGGGCCCATGGTCCGGGACCCGACTATCGATGACCTCTGCGTCGGAGGTTGGTCATGCCGAGCACCTACGAACGCGGCCGCGTGGGATTGCTTCTCGTCGACCTCGTCAATGAGAACTTCTCGAAGGACGGCAAGGCCTATGCCATCTACGCGCCGGAATACGAAAGGCTGGGCACGATCGACAACCTGAGCAGGCTCGTCGCCGGGGTGCGAGGGCACAAGGACATCCCCGTCTTCTACTCGACGACCGCCTTCACCGGCGAGGACTATGCGACGTGGAAGCACGTCTCCGGGATGCACCGGGAGATGTTCGACAACCGGCTGTTCGAGGCGGGAACCTGGAACACCGAGTTCTACGAGGATCTGGCTCCCCAGCCGGGCGAGGTGATCCTCGCGCCGCACAAGGGCCTGGACGTGCTCCACCACACCGACCTCGAATTCCAGTTGCGGCAGCGCGACGTCGAATACCTGGCGATCGCCGGAGTCTCCGGGATCATGGCCGTGGAGTCGACGGCCCGCAGCGCGATGGAGCGCGCCCACCACGTCACGACGTTCACCGACGCGATCGCCGCTCCCGGCGGCCTGGTCACATACCAGGCGATGATGCGCGGCCTGAACATGATCTCGCACAGCGTGGTCAGCGTCGACGACTTCCTGGCCTCGCTCGACGACCTGGGCGCGTGACACTTCCACCATCCGTGCGGTGAGGAGAGCAGCCGGGATGCAGCGGGCCCGATCGGGGCCGGCGAACGTCCGGGATCGGCTCGTGGCGTCCGATCCCGGACTGATCCGGCTGCTGTCCGCGCTGAGCACGGTCTGCGCGGTCCTGTTGACGCTCGGTGTCCTCGCGGCGCTGCGTGCCCCCATACCGGTCCTGGTGACGGGTGCCCTCACCGCGATCGTCAGCACGGTGGCGGTCACCGAGCCCCGGCCGCGCGACCAGCTGCTGACCCTCGCGGCCGGATTGCCCATCGCGCTGGCGACCATGGCGGTCGGCAGCGCGCTGACGCCGTACCGGGTCGTGGCGGACGTGGTGTTCGTGCTGTTGATCTTTGCCGCCATCTACATCCGGCGGCTGGGCTCGCGTGCGACCACGCTGGGCATCATCGCCTTCCAACTCTTCTTCGTGACCCAGTTCGCCGAGACCCGCGTGGAGCAATTGCCGCAGCTGTTCCTGGCCGTGCTGGTGGCCTTCGGCAGCTCGGCGCTGGTCCGGTTCGCCGTCCTGCGCTCGCCGCCGGAGCGGACGCTGGCACGGCTGCAGCGGGCCTTCCGGCTGCGTCTGGTGCTGGTGCTCGACGCGCTGATCGAGGTGGCCGAGGGCGGACCGGAGGCGCCGCGGGCCGAGCGGCAGGTCGACGATCTGCGCCGGTACGCGGCCCGCCTGCACACGGCCGCGTTGATGATCCAGACCCGGCTGGCAACCGGCACGCCCGACGAGCGCACCGCCACCGCGATCCAGCGCCGCGTGGCGGAAGCGGAGACGGCCGTGGAACGGCTGGCCGTCCTCGTGCTGCGGGTCCTGTGGCCCGCTGCCGACGTCGACACCCTGACCCGGCACCTGACCAGGATCGGCCGCGCCGGATCCTCCATCGACGCCCGCGACGCGGCGATGCTGCCCGCGCTGGTCTCGGAACTGCGTGCGCTGCGCGTGGTGATCGGACCGGGTCGGCCGCGGCCGGAGGGCGCCGATCCCGCCGAGGTGCGCAACCGCCTGCTCGGCTACCGCAACGACGAGCACCTGCCCGACGCGTCGCCGGCGATGCGGGACGTCTTCCGCTCCGCCGGGGACTTCGCCCGCGCCCTGTTCGGCCTGAGCCTGGCCGTCGACGGGGACACCTCGGCATCCCAGGACACCGCCGAGGCGGCACGGTCGAGGGAGGAGCTCACGGCAGAGGACTCCGGCCTGGCGAAGGACGTCGTACCGAAGCCGGAGGGCCCCCGCATCCGCCCCACCACCAGGACCGCGCTGCAGGTCGCGACCGGATCGGCGCTGGCCGTCGTCGGCGGTGAGCTGCTGTCGCCGCAACGCTGGTACTGGGCGGTGTTCACGTGCTGGGTGGTGTTCATCAGCACCGCCTCCACCGGCGAGATCCTGGTCAGAGGGTACCGGCGGCTGATCGGCACGGTGGTGGGCGTCGTCGCCGGGCTCGCCCTCGCCGCCCTGATCGGCGACGACCCCCCGCTGGCCTTCGCGCTCGTGGTCCTCAGCGTGTTCGGCATGTACTACACGACCGCGGTGTCCTACACGCTGATGTCCTTCTTCGTCACCACGATGATCGGCATGCTGTACACGCTGCTCCACGCCCTCACCCCGGGCGTGCTGGTGGTGCGCATCGAGGAGACCGCGTTCGGGATCGCGTGCGGGCTGGCCGCCGCTCTGCTCGTGCTGCCGGTGCGGACCCGCGAACGCACGGACCAGTTGCTGCGCGACGTGCTGGAACGCCTTCGCGCGGTGCTGTCGCAGTCGCTGGCCCGTCTGGGCGGCGAGGCCGGCCGGGATCTGCTGGTGCCGGCCCGTGCGCTGGATTCGGCCCTGGACAGCCTGCGTCTGTCGGTGCAGCCGCTGATCACCCCGATCAGCCCGTTGCGGTCCCGGCGGCGCACCGCGCTCTGCGTGCTGGGGTTGCTGGAGACGGCGGCCTTCCACACCCGTAGCCTGGCCGCCACCGTGGAAGCCATGCCGGCCGGTGTCCGCGTCAGCCCCGATCCGTGCCTCGTGGACGAGGCCGGCCGGATCGACCGGAACCTCGCGAAGCTGATCGGCCAGGTGGCTGCTCGATGCGAGGAGGACACCTCGATCGAGGGCGGTTCCGGCGTTCCCACCCACCTCGGAGAGGGTTTCGCCGGGGCGCGTGCCGAGGACGTCCACGCGACGCGGCGGGTGGTACGGCACCTGCAACGCGTGGACGAGAGCATCCAGGGCCTTGCCCGAACCCTCAAGGTGCCCGTCCGCTACAACTCGTAGCGCAGGTACCGGCAGGCTCCGCAGGTGTGCGTGCTCCCCCATAGGGCAGCCGAGGGCCATGGACAGGTCTGATCGAGACCGCCCACCCGAAAGGAGACGCGCATGAAGCGCGACGAGACGCCCGAAGCGGAGCGTACGGCCCCGCCGCCGAAGGACCAGCAGGATCTGCAGCAGGCCCGCGGGCGCGAACCCGACGCCGCGGAACGGAGGCGGCCGGACAAGGACGTTCCCGACGCGCCGCGCGACCTTACGCCGCAGGAACCCCCTGATTGACGATCGGGCGGGCCGGGTGACGCGAGGTGATCCCGGACGCCGGGAGGGGGGACCCGGCGTCCGGGGCATTCACCCACCATGCGGCTGCCTCACCGCACGATCCGGCTGCCCCGGATTCGCCGTCCCACACCCCGCTGGGGGCCGCCGCGCCGTGCAGGTGCGGGGGGCGACAGCCCGCTGGGCCGCTCAGGCGGACATCCGCCCGAACGGCCCAGGGAGGCGGGCTCGCGTCAGGAACGGCCGCGGCCGGTGATGAAGTCGCGTGCCCGGTCCACCAGTCCGGTCCCCGGTGCCAGGAGCTTGTTGCCGGGCGGGGTGTCCGGGGCGCTGGGGTGCGGGCGGGTCGGGGCGACCTTCTTGGCCCGGCGGACCTGGTCCCCGAGCTCGTTGAGCTGCTCGGGAGTGCAGGCCTGCGCCAGGCCCGGGAAGAGCTGCTGCTCCTCCTCCCTGACGTGCTCGGTGACATCGGTGATCAACTTTCCCACCATTTCGTCGAACCGGGCGTCGTCGATGTCGACGTCCTCCAGGTCCTTGAGGACCTGTTCGACCTCGGCGTGCTCCTGGATCTCCGTGTCGGCCAGGGCGTCCCCGCCGGGCAGGTGCTTCCGGACGGCCGGGTAGAGGTACATCTCCTCGGCCACCGAGTGGCGTACGAGCTCGATGGTGACCTCGTCGAGCACGTTCCGGCGTTCCTTGTCACCCGCGGGCAGGGCCCGCAGACGGGCGAAGTACTCCTCCACCTCGCGGTGGTCGGCTGTGAGCTCTGCGATCACGTTTCCGCCGTGTCCCATCACATGACTCCCTTCCGGGTCGGTGTGCGGTCGACGGTCTTCTCCGGGGCTGCTTCCCGGTCCCACGGAGGACACGCCCCCTTTGTCAGCCAATCGATCGCTACGCCGTGTAGGGCGCGGGTCGCCGGGTAGCAGCCTGCACTGGGGCGATGATTCGCTTCCGGAGAAGGTGATGCGTGATGGCCGGGACCACCGGACCCCGGGACCGTACGAAGGACAAGGCGACGGTCAAGGCCTTGCTGGACAGCGAGGGTCACACCTATGCCGAGGACGCCGGCATCAAGCTGAAGAACACCCCGCAGCCGCTCTACCAGGCGCTGGTGGCAGCCTGCCTGCTCAGCGCCCGGATCAAGGCGTCCGTGGCCACCGACGCGGCGTACGAGCTCTTTGCAGCGGGCATGCGCGACCCGCGCCGGATGCGCGACGCCACCTGGCAGCAGCGGGTCGACGCGCTGGGCAGGGGACACTACCGGCGCTACGACGAACGGACGGCGACGCAGCTCGGGGACGGGGCGGAGCTGCTCCTTGACCGCTACGGCGGCGACCTGCGCCGGTTGCGGGACGAGGCGGACGGCGACCCGGACGAGATCCGGCGCGCTCTGCGCCAGGTTCCCGGGCTCGGACCGGTCGGCGTGGAGATCTTCCTGCGGGAGGTGCAGGCGGTTTGGCCGGAGACGGGCCCCCTGTTCGACGACAAGGCCCTGCAGGGCGCCAAGCGGCTCGGCCTTCCGGCTCGGCCGGAAGAGCTGGCGGCCCTGGTGCCCAAAGCCGTCCACGCGGTCTTCGCTGCGGCCCTGGTGCGGGCGGCGCTCGACCGCCACGTGGCCGAGGAGGTCGCCGCCGCCCAGCCCTGAGCGGGAGTTTCCAGCGGCGAGCTTGCCACTTCCCGGTCGGGGGGCGGCATGATGCCGGGATCGGGGGCTCGCTGTGCACGACGCCCCTGGCGTGACGAGGTGACCGCGGCCGTGGCCCTCGCCGCGCTCACCGTCCGCCGGCTGAGGGACCGTTACACGACCCGCCTGCGCCGACCGGTCCGCCGCAAGGGCGAGGTCGGCCACGCGGCGGCGAGCAAGGTGACGACCCACGTGGCCGCACCGACCCACACCAGTGGGGCGTCCTTGGTCAGCGTCGCCGACAGCAGCAGGGCCAGGGTCGTGCCGGCGAGGAAGGTCACCAGCAGGGCGCGCGGCCACCGCGCGAACCGCGCCGCGATCTCCCGCAGGGGCGTATGGACGCGCATGGTGCGCAGTCGCCGGGCGAGCGCCCGGTCCTCATGGCGGAGCAGGCGCTCGATTCCGTCGAGAGCCATGCGTTCCCGGACGGTGGGCCGGCAGTCCTCCCTCATCGGCGTCTCCTGGAGGCGTGGGCCGGGCTGCTCCGGCCATCTCTGCCCCGCGTGTACCCCGTTGTGCGGCCGGGACCGCCGCCGTGGAAGGAATGACCTGATACGACCGGTGGCGCACGACGGACGGGGCCCCGCCGCGATGCGCGGCGGGCCCCCGGCGTGCTGCGGGCGAGCGTCAGGTCACCATCGGTACCAGCGGCGGCGCCCGCCGCCCTCGGCGGCCCGGAACACGAACCCGAGCAGCCACACCACCAGCACGATGATGGCGATCCACCACAGGGCCTTGAGGGCGAACCCGGCGCCGAACAGGATCAGGGCCAGCAGCAGGACGAGAAGCAAAGGAACCATGTCGTCAACCTCCTGACCCCGCGTCTGCCCTGGTGTTCCGTCACCATGCCCCACAGTGCCGCGGCGGCCGCCCGGAAGGACTGTCGGACCGGGGCGGCATAATCCGGCCATGAGCCTCACCACGCGCCAACTGACCCTCGCCACCCTGGACCGTCAGCTCCTGCTCGAACGCCGGCGCATCGACGTGGCCGAGGCGGTCCGCCGGGTCTGCGCGCTGCAGGCACAGACCCCGGCCTCCCCGTACCTGGCGCTGTGGAACCGGGTGCGGGACTTCGCGCCCGAGGACCTCGACGCGGCGTTCGAGGACCGGCGGATAGTCAAGGCGACCCTGATGCGGATCACGCTGCACGCCGTCCACGCCGAGGACCATGCCGCCTACCACGCCGCGATGGTGGGCACGCTGCGGGCGTCACGGCTGTACGACCGCCGCTTCACCTCGACCGGGCTGGACCCCGCCGACGCCGACGCGTTGCTTCCCGAACTCGCCGGGTTCCTCGACCGGCCCCGCACCGGCGCCGAGGTCGAGGACGAGGTCACCGGACGCTTCGGCGAGCACGCCCACCGGGTGTGGTGGGCGCTGCGCACGTACGCGCCCGTGCATCACGCGCCGGCCGGCGGTGCCTGGTCGTTCACCCTGCCGAACACCTACCGCGCCTCCGCGGCGGTCCCCGCGCCCGAGCCCGAGCAGACCGGCGCCGGGGTGCGGCGACTGCTCCTCGCCTACCTGGGCGCGTTCGGGCCCGCCTCGCCTCAGGACTTCGCACGCTTCACCCTGCTGCAGCGCTCCGTCATCACCCGGGCGCTGGACGGGCTCGGCGACCAGGTGGTGCAGTTGGCGGGACCGGGCCGCGCCGCCCTGTACGACCTCGCCGACGCCACCGTCCCCGATGAGGACACACCAGCGCCGCCCAGGCTGCTCCCCATGTGGGACAGCATCCTGCTGGCCCACACCGGCGCCGGGCGGGTCGTGCCCGAGGAGTACCGGCCGGTGATCGCGCGGCGCAACGGCGACACGCTGCCGTGCCTGCTCGTCGACGGGCAGGTCGCCGGCGTGTGGCGCGCGACCGGCGACGGCCTGGAGCTGACCGCCTTCCGCAAGCTCGGCAAGGCCGCCTGGCAGGGGCTGGTGGAGGAGGCGGCGAAGCTGTGGACTCTGCTCGCCGACCGCGACCCGGCCGTCTACCGGCGTTACGCACACTGGTGGGACAAGGGGTTCCCCGGCGTCGAGAGCCGCTTCGTCAAGGCCTGAACGTGCCGCGGCGACGTCGTGGTCGCAGGCCCACCCCGGCACCCGGACAGCCCTCGGCGGGGCGCCGTGCCGCGGCGCCCCGCCGGGCCGGGTTCAGGTGGACAGCAGGCGGTTGAAGAAGGACCGGTAACGCCGGAGCGCTGTGCGCAGGTCCTCCGTGTTCACCTGCTCGCCACGGGTCCACTGGCCTTCCAGGTCCCCCTTGTGCTGGGCGAACGTCGATGCCAGCTTCTGCATGACGTCGGCCACCAACTCATCGGCGGCGTGCACGGCATCGCGGGGGTCGTCGACGAACTCGCTCTGGATCCGCTGCCAACGGTCGCGGAAGTTCTCCTGGTCCTGAGAACCCAGCAACTGCGGGGCCTCATCCGAGGCGGTCTCCTGGACAGGAGTGCCCGCCATGTCCTCCGGGGGCGGTCCGCCCCGGGTTCCGGTGCTCTCGCCTGGGTACTCCGGTGCCCGGGAGGCCGCTTCCGGGCGGTCCTGCTCGGGGCCGGCGGGTGCGTGGGTCTCTGCGAGGTCTTCGGTGGCCAGACCGCTTCCGCGGGAGGCACGCTCGCGTTCCATAGTTCTCCGCCTCTCCAGATGGGGTGTTCCGGGACGGGTCCTTCGTTCAGGCCCGGGCGTGGCGCCGCCCACCGCCGTCGGTGAGCAGTTCGTCGAACAGGGCGCGGTAGTGGACCATCGCGCCGCGCAGCTGTTCGGTCGTGGCCTCGTGCCGGGTGCTGAGGTCGTTGACCTCGTGGGCCGCCCGGTAGTGGTCCAGGGTCCGGCCGTGCTCCACCGACAGGTCCTTGACCTGCTGGTCGAAGTTCTCGGTCGGGTAGCCGCGGTCGCGCATCAGGGAGCCCACCAGGCTGTCGGCGTCGTGGACGGCGTCCTCGGGCCGGTCGACGAACTCCTCCTGGACGCTGGTCCACTCCCGCGCGTAGCGGTCACGGATACCGCTCGGCAGCGGCTTGATGTCCAGCGAGTCGTGACGCTTGGTGCGTGCGGCGAGGTCCCGCTCGGCGTCCTTGCGGCTGTCGGCGCCTTCCACCGTCCGGTCGTACTCCGGGCCGAACCGTTCCTTCAGGCGCCGGTGGCGCATGAAGAGGGTGGACGCCACCGCGATCAGGGCGAGTATCACCACCACGGGGATGATGATCGCCAGAAGTGTCCCTGTTGACATGGGGTCGACTCCCTAGCACTTACGGGAACCCCCCCTCAGGCTGACGCCTGCCCTGGCGCCGGTATCCAAAACGCCACTTGTACGGGCATTCGTCACGTATGACGCCAGTGGCTCCTCAAGCCGTACCGTGCTCCGCGCGCAAGTGCTCGACGACCGGGGTGAGGGCTTTGCGGAGGGCCGCCTGGTCCTCGGCGGGGAGCAGGTCGATGAAGTGCTCCCGTACGGCGGCGACGTGGTGCGGGGCGACCTTGCGCATGGTCTCCCAGCCTTCGTCCGTGAGGACGGCGAACAGCCCGCGCCGGTCGGACTCGCAGTTCTCGCGGCGGACCAGGCCCGCGGTCTCCATCCGGCTGATCTGGTGGGACAGCCGGCTCTTGGACTGCAGGGTGGCGCGGGCCAGGTCGCTCATCCGCATGCGGTGCTCGGGCGACTCCGAGAGGTTCACCAGGATCTCGTAGTCGTTGATGGTGAGGTCGAACGGCTCCAGGTCGCGTCCGAGCTGGTGGAGCAGCAGCGTGCCGACCTCCAGATAGGTGCGCCAGGCGCGCTGCTCGTCAGCGGTCAGCCATTCGTCGCTCTTGCCCTTCGCCATTTCCCCATCATATCGAGGGCTGCAATTCTGCTTGAAAGCTCCACATTTTAGCCATTGCGATTGACCCGAATGCATCACTCAACTGTGATCGATCTTCACCGCGAGTACGCTCCGTCGACAGGGATGCAGCCACAACAGGAGCGTTGACCATGCCCGAGATGCGCCTTGCATGCCGCAGTCCTGAAGCGGCAGCCGCCGTGGTGGCGGTGGGCAGTTGCCCCGGCGATCCGCAGCACACCGTGAAGCAGGACGGGGCCGACGTCGTCATCGGGTATTCCGACTCACTGTGGCCCCTGGATGTCGCGGAATGGGCGGCGCTCGAAGGCCACGCCAGCGACCGCGCCGCTGCCCGGGTGATGATCTCTCTGTAGAAGTCGGGCGTCAGCGAGTTCCGCAAGGGCGGGGAATCTGGTTCCGGGAAAACGACGAATCCGGCCTGCGTCCGCCTCACCAAGGCCTGAAGGACACGGCGGATCAGGTGGAGCGCCCCGTGCGGCCGCGGCGGGTGAGGGCACGCTGCGCCCTGCTCAGCAGGCGGCTCGGCGAACGGGATCGCAGCGCGGCATGAGCGGCGTTGGCGCCCGGGGCGCCGTGCACGCCGCCGCCCGGATGGGCCCCCGCGGACGCCAGGAAGAGTCCCGCGATCGGTGTCTCCGGACGTCCCGTTCCCGGGAGGGGGCGGAAGACCAATTGCTGGTGCATGCCCGCGGTGCCGCCGTTGATGGCACCGCCGTGGAGGTTGGCGTCGTTCGCCTCGAGCTGGGGCGGGGCGAGTACACGGCGGGCGGCGACGAGTGAGCGGAAGCCGGGTGCGTACCGCTCGACCTGCGCTTCGACCCGGTCGGCCATCAGGTCCTGGTCGGTGCGGGTCCAGGTGCCGGTGATGCCCGCCCCGCCAGCGTCGCCGCGGACACGGTGGGGGAGGTGGGTGTACGCCCACGCGGATTGCGTACCGGACGGGGAACGCGACCCGTCTGCCGTGGTCATCTGCCCGAACAGGAGGAAGGGCCGCTCGGGCACCTGCCCCATGGCGATCTGCGCGGCGAACCGCGTCAGTTCGTCGACACCTTCGGCCAGGTGCACGGTGCCCGCCTGCGCCGCCGCGGACGACGACCACGGCACCGCGCCCTCCAGGGCCCAGTCCACCTTGAAGGTCGCGAAGTCCCACTGGAAGCGGCGCAGATCCTCCAGGACCCGGTCCGGGAGGTCGTCCCGGTTGAGCAGCTGTCCGTACAGCGCGGGCACGGACACGTCGGCCAGCACGGCGCGGCGTGCCGGCACCGCGTCGCCGTCGGCCGTACGGACCCCCACCGCCCGGCCGGAGCGCACCACGACCTCCGTCACCCGCGCTCCGCACCGCAGCGTCCCGCCGCGTCTGCGGAGCCGCCCGACGAGGGCGGCCGTGAGCGATCCGGCGCCGCCGACGGGCACGGGGAAACCGTACGTCTGCCCCAGCATGGCCATGAGCCAGCCGAATCCTCCGCTTCCCGCGGCCTCCGGGGCGAGATCGGCGTGGAGCGCGCAGCCGGCCAGCAGCAAGGGGCCCAACTCGCCCCGGAACTCCTCCTCGCCCAGACGGCGCACGGGAAGCACCAGGGTGCGTGCCATGCGCAGCCCACCGCCCGCGCGCAGCCGTGCCGCGAGCCGCAGGCCCGGACGTACCGGAGGGAAGGGCGTGAACAGGGCATCGACGAGGTCGTCGCCGAGGCGCCCCCAGATCGCGCACAGCCGGTGCCATGCCGCGCCGTCGCCGGCGGTCTCCGCGTCGAGGACCGCGGCCGTGTCGATGGCACGCCGGTGCAGCACCGCGCAGCGGCCGTCGAGCAGCGGATGGGCGACGACGGCCGGCGCGTGGCTCCAGCGCAGGCCTTCACGGTGCAGGTCGAGCCCGCGGATGACCGGCGAGGCGGCCGTGAGCGGGTAGAAGGAGCTGAACAGGTCGTGGATGTACTCGGGATGGACGTCCCGCCCGGAGCGGACTCCGCCGCCGGGCTCGTCCTGGGCTTCGAGTACCTCCACGCTCCATCCCGCGTCGGCCAGCAGGTTGGCGGCGACCAGGCCGTTGGGGCCCGCGCCGATCACGACCGCGTCCGCCATGGGTGCCTCCCGTCGTCGGCGCCGTTCAGCCGCCGTCCGTGCCTTCGCGTGCCGCGTCGGCCTCCACGGCGTCGGCCAGCCGGCTGAGCATGCTGCGGTGCCGGACCTGGAGCAGCGCGTCCAGCGCGGCATTGTGGAACAGGCCGCCGGGGCCACGCAGCGGATGCTCGTCGACGATGACCAGCGTGTCCTTGCCCCAGGGGCGCAGGTCGATGGCGATCCGCGCGGAGCCGAGCCATCCGCTGAAGGCCTCCAGTTCCAGCTGCCGCGGGGGCCGGCAGATCCGTACGAGCGTCTCGCCGGTCAGCTTCACCGGGCCCAGCGGCACGGTGTACTCGATGCTGGAACCGACCGCCGGCCAGTCTCCTTCGCCGCGCCGGGACGACGACGGACCTACGACCCAGTCCCCGTAACGCGTGCCGTCGGCCAGGACGGCCCACACGTCCTCCGGCGCGCCGCGGACCAGCCTGTGCCGAACTGCCATGAGTACCTCCGGTGACCTTCGTGTTCACCGCCCGCCTGTTCTTCTGCCCTCGGTTACGGTCGTTATAGGCGTGTTTGCGGAGTTTCCTCGTCGCAGCGGGAGGACCAAGGTGACGGGCTCCCTGCCCTTGCTGGGACGTACGGCCGTGGTCACCGGCGCCGCCCGGGGCATCGGGCGGGCGGTGGCGCACCTCCTCGCGGCCCGCGGCGCCCGTGTCGCGCTGCTTGGACTGGAACCTGGGGAATTGGAGTCGGCGGCCGCCGACGTGCCCGGTCCGGCGCGGGCCTGGCCCCTCGATGTCACGGACGAGGCCGCCCAGCGCCGCACTGCCGACGAGGTGACGGAGCAGTTCGGGCCGGCCTCCGTGGTCGTCGCGAACGCCGGGATCGCCTCCGTGGGCCCCTTCGGCGAGTCCTCCATGGCGACCTGGCGCAGGATCGTCGAGGTCAACCTCGTCGGAAGTGCTCTGACCGCGCGGGCCTTCCTCCCGCAACTGCTGACCACCCGCGGCTACTACCTGCAGGTCTCCTCGCTCGCGGCGATCGGCGCCGCCCCGTTGATGTCCGCCTACTGCGCCTCCAAGTCGGGAGTCGAGGCCTTCACGCACTCCCTGCGCGCCGAGGTGGCCCACCGTGGCGTCGCCGTGGGCGTCGCCTACCTGAGCTGGACGGACACCGAGATGATCCGCGATGCCCGGTACGACGCGCCCCTGCGCGAACTGAGGGCCCTCATGCCCTGGCCGGCGAGCCGTACCTACCCCGCCGAGGACACGGCGGAGCGGCTCGTGCGGGGCATCGAACGCCGCGCGCCCGCCGTTTACGTACAGCCCTGGCTGCGCGGTGCCCAAGCGGTGCGCACGCTTCTGCCGGGCGTGGTCGCCTGGCGGGCCCGGCACGCGATGGGCGCCTTGGAACGGCGGGACGGCATCGCCGGGGACGGAGCACGGTGACCTCGTGTCCGGGAGGCGTCGGGCGGCAGGGCCCGGCCCCGCAGCGTGGGGGCCGGCGCACCGGGCCGCCACGCCGGTGCGGGGAGTACGTTGAAGACGACAAGACGAGCGAGAACACCATGGCCGACTCGGACACCCCCCACCCTCCCGAACTCCTTGCGGATGAGATCCAGCGAGAAGTGAAGCCCGGGACGGCAGTGCTGAGGCTGGAGACGACCCCCGACCGCCAGGGCATCCTCGACGGTGCGTGGTGGCCGCGCTCCCGCGACATCGCCTCGGAGCTTCCCAGCCTGATCACCGAGTTGGTCCGCCACCTGGGTCCCATCACGCGCGTCGGCCTGGACGCGAGCGCCTGGGACGAACTCCCCACGCGCCTGACCATCGACGACCGGGTCGTGCACATCGACTCTTTCGCCGTCGGTGACGACACGGTCCTGATCACCCGCGGCGACCGGGACCACTTCTCCCTGCTGGTGGTTCCGCCACAGGCGACCCCCGATGCGGCACGCGCCGCGATGGCCAAGGCGGTGGCGGCCGGCAACGTCCAGGGGGCCGAACAGATCCTCATCGAGACGGGCACCCCTCCGCGCCGGTCGTGACGGGGGTCTCGGCGAAGCGGCGCGTCCCCTCCGCCCCACGCGCGATGACCCGCGCTCCCGCACCCTGGTGCGGGAGCGTCGCGCAACCGCCAACACAACGGCCCCGGCGCATTCACACGCCAGGGCCGCCCTTCCAAACTGCCGCACGTGAGAGTGCGCCAGTTCACTGTCCATGCTACTGCTGCCGGGCTCTCGACGCTGAGGCAGGGAAACCGGGAGAGCCATCTCCCGCGGACGAGGGGTGCCGTCGCGGACGCCAGGGGGAAAGCCCCCAACAGGGCCCGGACCGGCGCTATGTCGCCGGTCCGGGCCCCGCGGTGAAGCCGGGCGGGACGGGTTCGCCCGCCCCAGCCGCCTGCCGGCCCGAACGGGTACGGGCCGGTACATCACCCCCAGGCGGTTGCCGGCGGCCAGTCGGCCCGGCGGGCCCGGGCGGTGTCCGCTCGTCTGCGGGTCTCCGCCGCTTCGCCTGTGTCATTGCGGCCCGACGCCGGCCGAGCCGGAATCTCCCCCTCGTGGGGACGGCCGGTGGGGGCCGGGTGGCCCGTGCCCGCTCCGGACTGGAACGACTCCACGGTTCCGGGGCCCTGCGTGGTGTCGACCGTGAGGTGCAGGCGGGTGCCGCCTTCGGGGGTTGCCGGGTAGCTGCGCTGTTCCGTCCCCGCGAAGTGCCTCCGGAGCGTTTCGGCGACCCGGCGGGCGGCCTCGGGGGACGCGGCGATGATGCGGACCTCGGCGAGCGCGGTCCGGGGCGGCGTGGCCGTCTGCACGGTGTGCGCCGCGGACGGCGGGCGGTCCACAACGGTGACCCGACGAGGCGAGGCCAGCAGCCGTGCGGGTCGGCCCGCACTCGCTGCCGTCGAACCTGTTGATCGCAGCAGACGACGGCTTCCGTCTCGCGGCTCTTTCAGCATCGTCCCTGCCGGTGAGTTCGCGGAATCGCCCGCGCTTTCCTCCGGGACGGCGACGGTCCGGCGACGACGGTACGGAAGGAGATCGCCGTAGCGGAAGGCGGCGATCCGCTGGTCGTGGCGGTCGTTGAGCGCATGGATCAGGAAGGTGCCCACGGCGATCATCGCGAGGAGCACGGCCAGGCTGACGAGGATGGTCATCACGTCCACATCCCCTCAGTGCGGACCGGCCCCGCGGCCGCGTCGGCCGCCGACGCGGCTCCGCCTTCCGACTCCCAGTCCGCTTCTTCTTCGCGGTCGGTTCCCCTGGCCCGGATGGGTTCGTCGTCCGCCATGATGCCGCTCGCGGTGTGCCGGCACCGAGGGTCGGCCGCGGCTGCCATCAGCCGGGTCGCTGCGGCCAGATCACATTCCGGCGGAATGACCAGCAAGTCGAGGCGGCCGGTGGTGTAGGAGAGCAACAGCAGTTTGTTCGCGTCCTGTTCGGTGAACCAGCCGACGTGGACGACATGTCCCGAGACGGGCACCTTGCGCGGGATCACGGGCCAGAGCGAGGGGTGCACCGCGACTCGGGTCACGCGCGCCCAGCAGCGGTCCAGCGTGTCGATCAGGGCCGGGAGTTCACGCGTGAGATCGCGAGAACGAGGCCACCAGGCTCCGTCCAGCAGTCCCCGGGTGCCGGCATCGGCCGGCTTGAGTGCCAGCCGAGGCGGCGGTATCGGTGGTGAAGAGTCCTGCCCATCAGCGATGAATGGGCGATCGAGGACGGTGTTCATGACACGGACCTGACTCCGGGGAGCGTTCCCGCTTGCCCGAGATGGTCGTTCGCCGGGAACGACACCGGCATGAGGGCCCGTGTGCGAAATGCTCCTGGTTCTCTCATCGTACTCCGGCGAGGACCCGACGGGGCCGTGGTTCAGCGACCGGCAGTGCCGTGATGCCCCGCGGGCGGCTCCCTGGAAGACTCGTCCCACGTACTCGGGGCCATGCGACGGAAGCGAACGGCCATGGACCGGTACCTGGCGGAGATCCTTCGGGCGCACGGCGGCGGTGACCGCTACGCGCGGTTCGGCGAGGTCCGCGCGACGATCGTCACCGGCGGCGAGCTGTGGGCGCTGAAGGGCGTCCCGCAGGACCCGGCGCCCCGCGACATGACCGTGTGGCTCCACGAGGAGCGGGCGTCCCTGCGCCCCTATGGCGCGCCGGACCAGCGGACCGACTTCACCCCCGGCCGTGTCGCGATCGAGAAGCCCGACGGCACGGTCGTCGCCGAGCGCGGCGACCCCCGGTCCCACTTCGCGGGGCACACGATGACCACCCCCTGGGACGCGCTGGACCGCGCCTACTTCAACGGCTACGCCCTGTGGACCTACCTGACCACCCCCTTCCTGCTCGCCGGTCCGGGGGTCACCGTCACCGGCATCGGGACGTGGCGCGAGGAGGACGAGACATGGCGGGGCCTGCGCGCCACGTTCCCCGAGGACGTGGCCACCCACTCCCGCGAGCAGGACTTCTACTTCGACGACGCCCTCCGGCTGCGCCGCTACGACTACCACGTGGAGATCGCGGGCGGCTTCGCGTGCGCGCAGTACGTCTACGACTACGTGGAGGCCCAGGGGCTGCGGATGCCCTCGAAGCGCCGGGTGCACCTCCGCGCCGAGGACGGCAGCCCGCGGCGCGACACGTTGCTCGTCTCGATCGACGTCAGCGACGTGCACTACGTGTGAGGCTCAGGGGGCGAGCGTGAGCGTCGCCGGCGTCCCCCTCGCCAGCATCTTGGTGTAGGGACACAGGGAGTCCGCCCGCCTCAGCAGGGGAGCGGCGGTCGCCGCGTCCGTCCCCGGCCAGGTGATCAGCAAGTCCGCCCGCACCAGATAGCCTCCGTCCAGGGGGTCCCGGCCGAAGGCGACGGAGGCCTCCACCGCGATCGTCGCGGGGTTCCGGCCGGCCTGCCGGGCGACCAGGCTGAGGGCGCCGTGGAAGCAGGCCGCGAGCCCGGCGGCGAACAGCTGTTCCGGATTCGTGCCGCCGCTCTCCCCGCCGAGTTCGGGGGGCAGCCGCAGCACGAGGTCGAGCATCCCGTCGGACGACCGGGCCCGTCCCGATGCCCGTCCGTGGCTCACCTCGCCGCCGCTGACGGTCACGGACGTCGTGTAGATGGGGGAGAAGGCCGTGCCGTCGTAGTCCTTCGCCGTGGACAGCCCGGGCCACTGGGCCGGCTCGCTCACCGCGGTGCCTCTCTCCGGAGCCGGCTCCCGCACGGTGCGGGCGCCTTTCCGCCGCACATGACTGTGGTCTGCATGGTCCGCCCTTCGTCATCCCGGGAGAGGCCCGGACCCGATCACCGACTCTGACCAATCAGCTGATCAACTTGTGACACGCCGGAGGTGAATCCCGCGTGAACTCGCCCGCGGGCCCGAGCGATTGGCGCCCGGGTGGTCCGCCGGGCACCCAAGCGCGGCATATCGGGCGTCACAGCCACCTCGATCCACTGGTCTCCATGAAGAGTCCCGGCCCGTCCCCACCAGGAGGTCTTCATGAATTGGCGTTACGACGCTGCGTGCCGCGAGGAGGATCCGGAGCTGTTCTTCCCCATCAGCGGCAGCGGCCCGGGAATGGCGCAGATCCAGGAGGCCAAGGCCGTGTGCCTGCGGTGCCCCGTCACGGCGCAGTGCCTGCGGTCGGCGCTGGCGGCCGGCCGTCTCGACGGGATCTGGGGCGGCACCACGGAGGACGAACGGCGGAGGATGCAGCGCCGCGACTACGTCGAGCGCTGGCGGAAGACGCGGCAGGCCACCGTCTGATCCGGGTCGGACGAGTTCCAGCCCGCCGTCCACCGTGACGACCTGGCCGGTGAGGTGCGTCCTCACCGGGTCGGCGAACCGCACGATCCCCGACCGGGACGTCCAGGCGCCCCCACCGCTCCGCGGCCGCGGCGACGGCCGTACCGGCAGCGGTGGCGATCGCGACGCGCCCCGAGAGGCACAGGTCTGCAGAACCGCTCATGGGCTTCCCTTCGTCGATGTTCGCCATACGTCGAACAATACGGGTCGGGGATGGATGGCACTCCCGGGGGCGGATGGGATCCATGTCACATATGCGGTGGATGTCCTGTCGTACCCGGAAAGCCGGAACGTGGCGCAGCGCCGCACACGGGCGCGACCGCGCGGCCACGCAATGCCCCCGCACGGAAAGGCAGCGCATGATCCCCTCCCTTCCGCTCCGCACCCGCCTCGCCCCCCGCTCACGGGGGCCGGGGATACGGCCCGCCGTCGCGCTCCTCCTCCTCGCCGCCGTGAGCGTCCTGGACGGGTTGTGCGCACCGGCCGTCGGCTGGGCGACGACGCTCGTGGCCGCCTCGGCGGCGGCGACGTTCGCCGGCGCATCGGTGACGGCAGGAGCCGCCCTCATCGTCGCCGCGGCCGGGATCGGCCTGGTCGTCAGCCCCACCGGGGTTCCGCCGGTCACCACCTCGCAGGACGCCGCCGTGCTCGTGCTGTCCGTGGTCGCCGTCGTGTTCTGCGTCCGGCAGGAGCACCACCAGCTGGAACTGACCGCCGTACGGGCGGTCTCCGAGATCGCGCAGCGAGTCGTCCTGCGCCCGCTCCCCGACCGGATCGGCCCGCTGCGCGTCGCCGCCGCCTACCAGGCCTCCGACGCCCACACCACCGTCGGCGGCGACCTCTACGCGGCCGCCCGCGTCCCCGGAGCGACGCGGATGCTGATCGGCGACGTCCGCGGCAAGGGCCTGCAAGGGATCCACGAAGTGGCGGCCGCCGTCGGCGCGTTCAGGGAGGCGGCACCCCGCTGCGCCACCCTGTGCGAAGTGGCCGCGCACCTGGAGGGCAGCATGCGCACCCACCTGGAGGAGTTCGAGGAGAGCCACCACGACGCCGCCGAACGCTTCGTCACCGCGCTGGTGTTGGAGATACCCGACGACCGGCGGGTCATCCGCGCGGTCAACTGCGGCCACCCCGCGCCCCTCGTCTCCGGTGGCGGGCGCGTCACCCTCCTGGCGCCCCGACGCAGCGGGCCGCCCCTCGGTCTGGGCGGCCTGGCTCCCCACGACCACCACGAGGACACCTTCCCCTTCGCCCCCGGGGACGTCCTCCTGCTCTACACCGACGGCGTCACCGAAGCCCGGGACCCGGCGGGCACCTTCTACCCCCTTCAGGACCGGGTCGCCTCCTGGGCGGGCGACGGGCCCGGAGGCCTCGTGCGGCACGTACGGGAAGACTTGTGCCGGCACCTCAGGGGCCCGCTGAGCGACGACGTCGCCATCGTCGCCCTCCAGCGGGTTCCCGTCCCCGCGCAGGCGACCGCCCCCGGGGCGTTGGCCGGGCGGGTTCCGGGCGGACCGCCGCCGGGCGCGGCGGGGAGTTCCCGTCCGCCGCCCCTTCGGGTGATCGCGGCCTGCACGCCCTGACACCGCCTGCCCGCCACACCGTGCGGCGCGGTCCGGTGTGCCCTCGGGCGGCCTCCGCGGCAGACCAGGCGCGTCGAGTGCCGCGAAGGTACGTTAAGCACGTAGGGGCATTCACCGGTCATACGCATCGGGAGATGGGCAAAGCCATGAAAATCGCAGTCATCGGCGGAACCGGGCTCATCGGCTCGCAGGTCGTGAAGGACCTCAATGCGGCCGGCCGGGAGGCCGTGCCGCACTCCCTGTCCACCGGCGTGGACCTCCTGAGCGGCGAGGGCGTCGTAGAGGCCGTCGCGGGCGCGGACGTCGTCGTCAACCTCACGAACTCGCCGACCTTCGACGAGGCCTCGCCCGCGTTCTTCCAGACGTCGATGGACAACCTGATCGCCGCCTGTGAGAAGGGCGGCGTCGGTCACATGGTCATCCTCTCCATCGTGGGCGTCGACCAGGTGCCGGAGCTGGACTACTACCGGGCGAAGGTGCTGCAGGAGGACATCCTCAAGGCGAGTTCGATCCCGTACTCCATCGTCCGTGCCACGCAGTTCATGGAGTTCATGGACGCGACGATGTCCTGGACCACCGACGGCGACACCGTCCGGCTGCCGCACACCCCGCTCCAGCCGATCGCCGCCGCCGACGTCGCGCGGATGGTCGCCGAGGTCGCCTCGGGTCCCCCGCTCAACGGGACCGTGGACATCGCCGGGCCCGATGTCTTCTCCCTCGACGAGATCGGCCGGATCACCATCGCCGCCAAGGGCGACGGGCGTTCCGTCGTCGTCGACGACACCGCGGGCATGTTCGCCGTCCCCCAGGGCGACGTCCTCGTCGGTGGGCGAGCCGCCCGCATCGCCCCCACCCACTACCGGGACTGGCTGTCCTGACCGACGGGCGCGTCCCGACCGCGGACGACGCCGACCGAGGACGACGCAGTGGATGAAGCCGACGACCTCCAGGAAGCACAGGAGGAGTTCCAGGCCGCCCGTGGCAGCCTGTTCGGCATCGCCTACCGGATGCTCGGCAGCGTGAGCGAGGCCGAGGACATCCTGCAGGAGGCGTGGATCCGCTGGCAGACCTACGACCGCTCCAAGGTGGAGAACCCCCCGGCGTTCCTCGCGACGACGGTCACCAGGCTCGCCATCAACGTGCTGCAGTCGGCCCGGGCCCGGCGTGAGACCTACGTCGGACCCTGGCTGCCGGAGCCGGTCGACACCGAGAGCGATCCCGCGCTGGGAGCCGTGAACGGGGAGGCGCTGGAGGTCGCGGTGCTGATGCTCCTGGAGAAGCTCACGCCCGCCGAACGCGCCGCCTACGTGCTCCGGGAGGCCTTCGAGTACCCCTACGCGCAGATCGCGGAGATCATCGGACAGTCCAACGCCAACGCGCGCCAACTGGTGAGCCGGGCGCGCAAGCACCTGGCGGCGGAGAAGCGGGCCAGTGTCGTGACCGCCGACCGCCAGCGCTTCCTGACGGCGTTCGTGGCGGCCGCGAAGGCCGGGGAGGTGGGCGTGCTGGAGGACATGTTCGCCGAGGACGTCGTCTCGTACTCCGACGGAGGAGGCGAGGTCCGTGCCTCGAAGTTCCCCGTCGTCGGCCGTCAGCGGGTGGCCAAGTACATCCACGCCTTCGCCGACCGGTTCTGGGTCGGCGCCACCGTGGAGCCCGTCCAGGTGAACGGCGGGCCCGCCATGAAGCTGTCCCGCGACGGCACGGTCTACGCCGTCCTGACGTTGAGCGTCACACCGGAGGGCATCGACCGGGTGATGTGGATGATGAGCCCGACGAAACTCGCCGTCCTGGACAAGTGAGTGCACGGACCCCCGGCACCGCCCAGGGGGTGCGGCGCCGGGGGAGCGGCCCGGTCAGTCGACGAAGTACGAGTCGTGCTTGTCCAGGAACGCGGCGCGTTCCTCCGCCGTGGCGTTGCCCATCTGCGAGATCTGCTCGAAGTACTCCTCACGCGGTGCGCCCGGCGTGAAGAGCAGCAGCATCTCCGCCGGGGCGTCCGAGTCGTTGCGGAAGGCGTGCAGCCCGCCCTGCGGGACGTGCAGGAAGTCGCCTTCCTGCGCGTCCACCCACTTCTCGCCGTTGTAGAGGCGGACGGTGCCGTTGAGGATGAAGAAGGACTCCGAGATGGTCCGGTGGAAGTGCGTCTTGGGACCGCCCGCGTTCGCCCTCATCATGACGCGGTAGAGCCCGTACTCGCCCCGCGTCATGTCCGTTGTCGCCAGGTAGTGGATGCCGTCCCCGGCCTGGCCGACGTTCGGAGGGGCGCTCGCCGGGCGGAAGTTGGCGTTGACCTCCCCGCTGTCCCCGAAGTACACCTGCTTTGGGTATGACATGCCTACCATCCCTCGCTCGCGTCGTGTGCGCCGTGGCGCACCGGCGGGGCGTGTGCCGGCCGCTCCGGTCGGCCGTCCATGACCACGCCCCTCTCGGGGAGACCGGGTTGCCCGCGCGTGTGTGACAGTTCCGTGGCGTCAGGAGACGGCGACGACGCCCACCGCGGCCAGGCCGTTGTCCGCGCGCAGGAGGATGTCGTAGAGGTAGGTGTCGCCCGCGCGGGGCGTGAGGACCTGCCGGCCACCGGAGGGCAGGGTCCCGGTGACCATCTCGTGTCTCTCGCCGGGCTCCGATCCGCTGACGGCCACGAGCCTGACCGACGTCCTCCCGATGTTCTCCAGCGTAACGGAGCGGGTCCTCGGACACGTACCGGTGGGCTCGTCGGCGCAATGGAAGCGCACGTCGCCGAAGTCGGTCAGGCCGCAGGAGACGTCGGTGGCGAAGCTGAAGTGGGCGGAGCAGACGGCACCCCCGCGCAGGGCCGTCGCGGGCGGCGAGGTGTGGGCGTCGTCGGGGGGAGGGTCGTCCGTGCACGCCGTGGCGAACGGCGCGAGCGCGACGGTGCTGACGAGTACGGCGGACAGGAGTGCTGTGCGCACGTGGAGCTCCAGAAGAAGGAAGGCGGAGGGGGGCGCGCGTGGCGTCGCCGTGGACGTCAGCCCGGGCCGGCTGACGTCGAGTCCTCAGGAACGTAGCAGACAGTGTTGATCCGTCCGGCGAGCGGAGGGGCTGCGGACGGCCCTCCAAACGGTCGTTCTGGTAGGAAATCCCCCGATACATCCCTGCCGTGATCACAGTGTTCACCACTGAGCGGACATGCTCTGTCACACCGACAGGGCCTGCGCTGTCTTATTGGTGACGGAGAGAAACAGAGGGAATCATGCGCGAGATCCTGATCGTCGGCGGCGGCTACGCGGGCTTCTACACGGCCTGGGGCCTCGAGAAGACGCTGCGGCCCGGGGAGGCGCGGGTCACCGTCGTCGACCCGCGTCCCTACATGACGTACCAGCCGTTCCTGCCGGAGGTGACCGCCGGTTCGGTGGAGGCACGCCACGCCGCCGTGTCGATGCGGCGGCACCTGCACAAGTCCCGGCTGGTCGCGGGCAGCGTGACCGGGATCCGCCACGCCGACCGCACGGTGACCGTCCGGCCCGTGAAGGGGGAGGAGTACGAACTCCGGTACGACACCCTCGTCGTCACCGCGGGAGCCGTGACCCGTACCTTCCCCATCCCGGGCCTGGCCCGGCACGCCATCGGCCTGAAGCACGTCGAGGAGGCGGTCGCCATCCGCGACCGGCTGCTGACGGCGTTCGACCAGGCCGCCTCGCTGCCCCCGGGGCCCGAGCGGCGGAAGCTGCTCACCGTCACCTTCGTGGGCGGGGGGTTCTCCGGTGTCGAGGGCTTCGGTGAGCTGCTGTCGCTGGCGACCGCGATGCTCAAGTCCTACCCGGAACTGAGCCTGGAGGAGCTGTCGTTCCACCTGGTGGAGGCGCGGGGGCGCATCCTGCCCGAGGTGAGCGACGGGCCCGGGGCCTGGGTCGTGCGCCACCTGGAACGCCGCGGCGGGCATGTGCACCTGAACACCCAACTGGTCTCCGCCGAGGACGGGCACGTCGTGCTGTCCAGCGGGGAGGAGTTCGACTCGGAACTCATCGTCTGGACCGCCGGCAACGCCTCGAACCCCGTGGTGCACAACCACACCGACCTGCCGGTCGACGAGCGCGGCCTGCTCGTCGTGCGGCCGGACCTCCGGGTGGGTACGGACGCCGAGCCGGTGCCGGACGTGTGGGCGGCCGGGGACGACGCGGCCGTGCCCGACCTGGCCTCGCCCGTGCCGGGGGCGCACACGGTGCCGAACGCCCAGCACGCGGTCCGGCAGGGCAAGCGTCTGGCCAAGAACATCGTCGCGAGCCTGCGCGGCGGCAGGGTCCGGGACTACCGCCACAGCAGCCTCGGCGTGGTCGCCACGCTGGGCCTGGGACGCGGCATCTTCCAGTACAAGGCCATCGTCATCAAGGGGTTCCCGGCCTGGCTGATGCACCGCGGCTACCACGTGCTCGCGGTGCCCACGTGGGAGCGGAAGGTCCGGGTGCTCACCGTCTGGCTCACCGCCGCCCTGTTCGGCCGGGACCTCGTCTCCCTCGCCTCCGTGCAGCACCCGCGGGACGCGTTCGTCACGAGCGCCACCCCCCGGCGTCCCGCGGAGCCGCGGGCGGGCGACCACGCCGGAGTGTGAACGCCGGGAAGATGACGCCGAGCGGGCGGTGGAGCGCGCTCGACCGGCTCCACCGCCGCATCGAGAACTGCGTCGAGCGGGCGCTACACGGGCAACTGGGCGTGAGCGCACGGGAGTTCCACGCCCTGCGAGCCCTTCAGGAGAGCATCCGCGATGCCGAGGGCCAGCTCCACTTCGACGAACTGGCCGACGCGATCGGCCTGACCCAGTCCGCGACCAGTCGGCTGGTGACCCGGCTGCGCGACCGGGGATTGATCACGACGCGCACCTCGGCGTACGACCGGCGGAGCGTGGACGTGCACCTCACCCCGGTCGCGCAGGACGTGCTGAGGCTCGGGGTGCCGCTCCTGGAGCGCGCCGTCCACGACGTCGTGTCCGGCCTCCGCGCGGACGACACCGACGCCGACCTGATCCGCTACCTCCAGGGGCCCTCGTAGCCCCTGGAGGCGCGTGCGCCCTGACCGGCCCCGTCACTTTCCGTCACATCGGCGTGCGTGTATGCGGAACTTTCCACCACGGATGAATAACGTGTCACTCTTTCTCTGGCAACAGAGGGTCGAATCTGTGTGGTTTTTGGCGAAGTGCCGGACTCGACATCCCTTTTGTACTGTTTGTCCAGCGTATGATGTGAGGCAACGGTGGGTTGTGAGCCCGTGGAACACACCATGCGCTCCCCGCAAGCCTGTTGTTCCGGTGCCGGCGACGACTCTCTCCCGCCCTTTTCTGTCACATGATCGGGCCCTTTCCGGTCTATTCAGCGGACGTGAATGGAGAGATCGTGACGCTCGGTGATCGGAGATCGTGTAGTGGCCACCCATGTAATGCATCGTGTGACACCTTTGTGTCACACGGCCGGGGGCTGCCCGTAAATGACCTCTGACCGGCGGAACGCGGACGCCGAGCCGTCCCCCTCCGCACCGAGCCTCGACGAGGCGGCCTCCGCCTTCGTCGAACTCCAGCCACGCCTGTTCGGCATCGCGTACCGCGTGCTCGGCAGCGCCGCCGAGGCCGAGGACGTGGTGCAGGAGGTGTGGCTGCGCTGGCAACGGACCGACCGCTCCGCGGTGCTCAGCCCGGCCGCCTTCCTCTCGACCACGACGACCCGGCTGGCCATCAACGTCGCACAATCCGCCCGGGTGCGCCGGGAGACCTACATCGGACCCTGGCTGCCCGAGCCCGTGGACACGAGCGCGGATCCCGAGGCGGGCGTCCAGCGGACGGAGGCCGTGGAGTTCGCCCTGCTGCTGGTCCTGGAGCGGCTGAACCCCACGGAACGCGCGGCCTACGTCCTGCGTGAGGCGTTCGACTACGCCTATCCGGAGATCGCCGAGATACTCCAGCTCAGCATCGTCAACGTCCGCAAGATCGTCAGCCGGGCCCGCAAACACGTGGTGGAGAAGCCCCGTGAGACCGTCGACGCCGCGGAGCACCAGCGCCTCCTGGAGACCTTCGTCTCGGCGGCCCGGACGGGGAACCTCGCCCCGCTGGAAGCGCTCCTCGCCCCGGACGTCGCGGACCGCCTGGCGGAACGCGGCGGCCGGCACGGGGCGGCCCCCACGGTCCGCGAAGAGGTCTGCGCCGCCGGTCCGTCGCGGACGACGGACGCCGGCGCATGAAGGGTCGCGGAGCCGTCAGGGTCCGAGGGTGCCCACGGGGCGGGCCGGATGGTTCCAGGGCCGGAGCTTGTCGGGGTTGAGGACGACCCAGGCCTGCGAGACGCGGTGGTCGGCGACGTCCAGGCTGATGACCGCCACCACCTGGCCCTCGTAGCGGGCCACCAGACCGGTGCGGCCGTTCACGGAGTGGGCGGACAGGGCCACCCGCTGGCGGTGCGCGAGCAAGGTCAGCAGACTGCGCGCGACCGCCTCGGCGCCGTGCACCGGCCGGACCAGTGCCCGGATCTTCCCGCCACCGTCGAAGAACGCCGTGGCGTCCGGACACATCAGCGACGTCAGCCGCACCACGTCGCTGCCCACGCAGGCCGCGCGCACCGCGCGCGCCACCGCGTCCTGCTCCTGCGGCGTCACCGGATGCGACCGGCAGGCGCGGATCGTCAGCCGCGCACGATCGGCGAGCTCGGCGCATTCCGGCTCCGACCGCCCCACCACGTCCGCCACGGCGCCCAGCGTCATCCCGAAGCAGTCGTTGAGCACGAACGCCGCCCGCTCCACGGGCGACAGCGCGGCCAGGGCCGTCAGCAGGACCTCACCGATCTCCTGCTCCAGCTCGGCGCCCACGCCCGGCCGTTCCGTGTCCGCCACGGACGGGACGGTTCCCCCGGCGGACGTGGCCAGCCGCGCCAGGCAGATCGCGCCGACCGTCTTCACGAGCCACGCCCCGGGCGGATCGATCGACCGGCGGGCCGCCTCCGGCAGCTCGAACCACCGGCGGTAGGCCTCGTCGACGACCGCCTCGGCTTCCGCCGTGCCGCCCACCATCCACAACGCCACGTCCAGCAAGTGCCGACGTTCGTCCAGCAGCTCCGCGATCGGCACCGCATCACCGGAGAAATCCATGACCCCCGACCTCCCTCGCCCACCACACCGACATGGCACCGAATTCCGGTCCTAGTGGTGAGACCAGGTCCGTGCGGACCTTGTGACATTGAGCCCACGCGCCGGCCGCCGGCGGAGCTGTCCCCGCGCGGGTCCCCCCCCGTGAACAGGGTGCGAAACTCCCTTCCGCATTACCGCGCAGACGGCACACGTCACACTTTCGCCTCGTGATCGGTCGTATTGCCGGAAGGTGCACGAGAGTGCCGACCCGCGACCCGCCATGGGTGAAACATGAATGGTGACAGGAACATGGACGGTGACAGCCGGCCCGCCGATTCGGAACGACCGCCGGACCGGGGGGTGAAAGTCGCCGAATGGGTCGGCGAACGACTGGGCGTCGACAGACGTACCAGATCGTCCGGGATGCGGAAGGCATTCCCCAGCCATTGGTCCTTCATGCTGGGGGAGATATCCCTCTACAGCTTCTTCATCCTCGTCCTGACGGGGGTGTACCTGTCGCTGTACTTCCATCCGTCGATGACGCCGGTGGAATACCACGGCAGTTACGCACCGCTGCAGGGCCAAATGGTGTCCGAGGCCTTCGACTCGACGATGCGCATCTCCTTCGAGGTGCGCGGCGGCCTGCTGATCCGCCAGGCCCATCACTGGGCGGCGCTGATCTTCGTCGCCAGCATGTTCGCCCACATGCTCCGGGTGTTCTTCACCGGTGCGTTCCGCAAGCCGCGCGAGCTCAACTGGGTGCTCGGCTTCTCCCTGCTGGTCCTGGGCATGTTCGAGGGACTGACGGGCTACGACCTCCCGGACGACCTGCTCTCCGGGACCGGACTCATGGTCGTGAACGGCACCATCCTCTCGATACCGGTCGTCGGGACCTACCTGTCGATGTACCTCTTCGGGGGCGAGTACCCGGGCAAGGACCTGATCGCGCACTTCAACACGCTCCACGTCGTGGTGATCCCCGCCCTGATGGCCGGCATCCTCGTCGCCCACCTGGTCCTGGCGCGCCGTCACCGGCGCGCGCAGTACCCGGGGCCCGGACGTACCGAGCGGAACGTGGTCGGCCTGCCCTTCCGGGTGTACGCCGTGAAGTCGGGGGCGTACTTCCTCCTGGTCAGCGGGGTCGTCCTCATCATCGCGTCGACCACGCAGATCAACCCCATCTGGCTGTACGGCCCCTATAGGCCCGACCAGGTCACCGCCGGTTCACAGCCGGACTGGTACATGGGTGTGCTCGACGGTCTGCTGCGCGTCATGCCCGGCTGGGAGGTCGTCTTCCGGGGCCACACCCTGGCGCTGGACAACCTCGTGCCGCTGCTGGCGGGCGCCGGGCTCTTCCTCGCCCTGGGCGCCTACCCGTTCGTCGAGGCATGGGTCACCAAGGACGGCAACCGCGACCACCACCTCCTCGACCGGCCCCGCAACCGGCCGGTGCGCACCGCCCTGGGCGCGGCGTGGGTCAGCGTGTACGCGGTGGCGCTGCTGGGCGCGGCGAACGACGTGATCTCCATCCGCCTGCACATGTCGGTCAACGCCGTGACGTGGGCCGTCCGCATCGGCCTGTTCGTCGTGCCCTTCGTGGTGTACGTCGTGACCAAGCGCTGGGCGCTCGCCCTCCAGCGCAGCGACCGCGACAAAGTGCTGCACGGCCGCGAGACCGGGATCATCAAGCGCCTGCCGGACGGCGAGTACGTCGAGGTCCACCAACCGCTCGGCCGCGAGCAACTCCACCTCCTCACACAGCACGAGCAGTACGCGCCCATCCGCCTCTCCCCGGACGGCAGGGCCGGCCGTGTGGAGCGGCTGCGGGCCCTGCTCAGCCGGGGCCTGTACGGGAAGGGAACGCAGATTCCCAAGCCCACCGTGCGGGAATTCGAGGAGATCAACCACGACCACGCTGAGAAGAACATTATCCACTGAGGTGTCACATATTCATCCGGTCCTTTGTCATAAGGGCGAAGGAAGTGCACGAGAGTGCCGAACTTGGGAGTTCGACAATGAGCAAGCCCGTCCTCGAGCCTGCGGCTCAGGAAATCGCGGACGCCACGGCGACGCCGCCATTCCTCTACGAGCTCGGTGCGGAAGGCGCCCGCAAGGTCCTCGACGACCTGCAGGCGGCGCCGGTCGAGAAGTACGACGTCCGGGAAAAGTGGATCACCGTGCCGGCCGAGGTGGGTGACGTGCGGGTGCGCATCGTCAAGCCCGTGGGCGCGGAGGAGGTCCTGCCCGTCGTGCTGTACGTGCACGGTGGCGGGTGGGTGCTCGGCAACGCGGGCACGCACGACCGTCTCGTGCGCGAACTGGCCGTCATGGCGCACGCCGCGGTGGTGTTCGTCGAGTACGACCGCTCGCCCGAGGTCCGGTACCCGGTCGCGATCGAGCAGGCCTACGCGACGGCCCGCTGGGTCATCGGGAAGGGCGCGGACGAGGGCCTGGACGCCTCGCGCATGGCCGTCGCCGGCGACTCGGTCGGCGGCAACATGACCGCGGCGCTGACGATCATGGCGAAGCGGCGCGGCGACGTGACCTTCGTCCACCAGTCGCTCTACTACCCCGTGACCGACGCGGCCCAGGACACCGGCAGCTACCGGGAGTTCGCCGACGGCCCGTACCTGACCGCGAAGGCCATGGCCTGGTTCTGGGACTGCTACACCACCGACCCGGCGCAGCGGGCGGAGATCACCGCCTCGCCGCTGCGGGCGAGCCTGGAGGACCTCCAGGGCCTGCCGCCGGCGCTGGTCATCACCGACGAGAACGACGTGCTGCGCGACGAGGGCGAGGCCTACGCCCGCAAGCTCACGCTGGCCGGCGTGCCCACCACCAGCGTCCGCTACAACGGCACGCTGCACGACTTCATGATGCTCAACCCCGTCCGTTCCACGCAGGCGACCACCGCCGCCATGGAGCAGGCCACCCGCGCGCTGCACACCGCGCTGCACACCAACTGAGTCACCCCACCGCCGGACGCGGGGCCGGGCCACTGCGCCGCCCCTGCCCGCGGGGCCTCCCCGAGAAGCGCCCGCACCGGTGATTCCTGGTGGTCCCGGACCCGGACGTCCCCGGTTGCCGGCCGCGAGCCACCTCTCGCAGACGTGCGGCGCATCCCGCCGCACCCTCCGCCGGACCTCGTTCCCGGGGCCCGGATCGCACAACCATCTCCCGCCTCGAAAGGGCCTTCCTGTGAACCGTCATGCCCGTTACCGGACCCTCCGCACCCCGCTCACCGTCATGGCGACGGTGACCGTCGCCGCCGGTCTGCTCGCCGCGACCATGGCCCCCGCCAGCGCCACGAAGGGCGGGCACGGCGCACCCTCGCACCACCGCAAGCCGACCGTGGTCCTGGTCCACGGCGCGTTCGCCGACTCCTCCAGCTGGAACGACGTCGTCAAGAAGCTGAAGCACGACGGCTACCCCGTGGTGGCGGCGTCCAACCCGCTGCGCGGGCTGGCCAGCGACGCCGCGTACGTCCGGGAGCTGGTGGACAGCATCGACGGGCCCGTGGTCCTGGCCGCCCACTCCTACGGCGGCGCCGTGATCTCCAACGCCGCGTACGGCTCCGACAAGGTCAAGGCCCTCGTCTACCTGGCCGCCTTCATGCCCGACAAGGGCGAGAACGCCTTCGACCTGTCGCTGAAGTTCGAGGGCAGCACGCTCGGCGACGCGCTGAAGCAGGTGCCGGTCACGATGCCCGACGGTTCCAAGGGCGTCGACCTCTACATCGACCAGGCCAAGTTCCACCACCAGTTCGCCGCGGACGTCCCCGCGCACACCGCGGAGATCATGGCGGCCACCCAGCGCCCCGTGTCCGGCGGCGCGCTGTACGAGCCCTCCGGCGAGCCCGCGTGGAAGACCATCCCCTCCTGGACCCTGGTGGCCTCCAACGACCGGAACATCCCCCGCGAGCTCCAGGTCTTCATGGCCAAGCGCGCCAAGTCCCACGTGGAGGAGGTCCGTTCGTCCCACGCGGTGAGCGTCTCCCACCCGAAGGAGTCCGCGCGCATCATCGAGGAAGCCGCGCGCTCGGTCCGCTGACCGCCGGCCCGGTGACCCCGCGGGCGGGGCGGCGCACGATGCGCCGCCCCGCCCGCCGTTCGTGGCCTCCCGGAAATTCGGTTGCCTGACGGCCCGCTGGTCGAACATCATCTCGGCCATGGATCTGTAACCAGTGGCGCACGTGCGGAATGAAGACGGTTGGAGTCACTCCCCGTCAGGTTCCGGCGTGCCGTTCGAAGCCCGCACCGTGTGATCAGTGCGGGCTTCCTTCACGCGACGTGATGTGCCACGTCGCGCCGGCCGGTGTGCTCCGCTCTCGGACGCCGGCCTCACGCCACTGGATCCGGGGGAGTTCACAGCGCCGCGACGCGCTCCCTGACGCCTCCTCCGTCAGCCCTGGAGTTCGCCGAAGCCATGAACGAGGTCCGCAGTATCCGTGTGTCCGCTGAAGGCGGCGGTTCCGACGTCGACCGGAAAGCGCTGTGGGTGATCAGGGAGCTCTGCCTGCCCGCCATCGTCACGGCATGTGTGTCGTGCAGGTCCACGCGCCACCGTCCCAGCGGCAAGTTCCGCGTGAACGCGAGCGGCAAGCTCCTCGACGTCTGGATGCTGATCTGCTGCGAGCTGTGCGGCCGTACGTCGAAGATCCCCGTCCACGAGCGCGTCCACGTACAGGCACTCGACCATGAGCGGCTGCAGATGTTCGAGAACAACGATCCGGCCATGGTGCGGCGTCAGACGATGGACGGGGCGACGGCCGGAAGGGCCGGGTACCGGCTCGACTGGACCGGCACATGGGAGCTGGAGACCGACATGCCGTTCTACGACATCGAGCAGGACGATCCGACGTCGTTCGAGGTCGTCGTCGGTTTCGACCTCCCTGCGCCCATCAGGGTCGAGAAGCTGCTCATGACCGGGCTCGGCCTGAGCCGATCCGCTGTGAGAGCCATGGTGGCCTCCGGGCGGCTACGCCTGCCCCTGGCCGTCGACGCGAAGGCACGCGGAGACTTCACCTTCTTCGTCACCGCCACCCCACCACCTCCGCGCGACGCGGCAGCGGGTCCCACGGCCTAGGGTCGCGGCGCCGACCGCTCCGCGCACCGGCCCGGCCGGTCGGTGCGCGGAGCATGGACATCACGGGCGCCGGCGTCGAGGATGGCCACCCACAACACGTCAAGATTTCTGCCCGGTGATGGAGTCGGTGCGGGGCGCGTGCCCCCTCTCCGCGCCACCACTGGACGGTTTCAGGCGGCTTCCACGGGACGGCACATCCGGGCACCGACGTCCCAGGTGGGCCGTCCCGCCGGGCAGCGAAAGGGAATCGCCGTGCCCTCGGCGAACTACCGTTCCCTGCTGCGCACCCCCGGGGCCGCAGCCTTCTTCCTGCCCGCATCGCTCGGACGCGTCGGCATCGCGATGACCGGCCTCAGCATCGTCTGGCTCGTGCACAGCCACACCGGCACCTTCGCCGCGGCCGGCCTGGTCGGCGGCGGATTCGCGGTGACCGACGCGCTCGTGGCGCCCCAACTGGCCCGGCTCGTGGACCGGTTCGGGCAGACCCGGGTCCTGCTGCCCGCACTGCTCGCCCACGCCCTCGCGGTGGCCGTCCTCGTGTCCCTGGTCGCCGCCGACGCCTCCGGCGCCCTCATGACCCTGGGCGGTGCGCTGGTCGGGGCCAGCCTTCCCCAGCTCAGCGCGATGTCCGCGGCACGCTGGGCGGCACTGCTGCGCACCGACCGGGCCGCGGAACTGCCCACCGCTTTCGCGCTGGAGTCGATCGGCAACGCGGTGGCCTACCTCGTGGGCCCGGTGCTGGTCAGCGCACTCGCCGCGGCCGGACATCCCGCGGTCGGCACGGTGCTGGCCGCCTCCTTGTCGGTGGCCGGCGGCCTGGTCCTCGCGGCGCAGCGCCGCAGCGCGCCCCCGCCGGCCGCCGACAGCGCCGTACACGCCCGCGCGGGCCGGTCGTTGCTGTGCGGCGCGGTCTTCGTACTGATGGGCCTCAACCTCGCTCTCGGTGTGTTCTTCGGCGCCATGCAGGTGTCCGTGACCGCCTTCGCGGTGGAGCACGGCGCACCGGGCGCCGCAGCCGTGGTCTTCACCGTCTCCAGTTGCAGCGGTCTGCTGGCCGGTTGGGTGTACGGGTCGCGCCGGTGGGGCGCCACGCCCCCGGTGCAACTGCTGGCGGCGACCAGTGCGCTCCTGCTCGGCACGCTGCTGCTGCCCACGGCCGGCTCACCGTTCGGGCTCGGCTTGGTCGTCCTCCTGACCGGTGCCACGATCCAGCCCCTTCTGGTGCTCTTCTCCGTGCTCACCGAGTCGACCGTCCACCGGGCCGTTCTGACCCAGGCGTTCTCCTGGCTCGGCTCCGCCGGCGCTGCGGGCTCGGCCGCCGCGGCGGCGGTCTCCGGCTGGGCGATCGACTCATCCGGCGCACGTGGCGGGTTCGCGGTCACCACCGCGGCCGCCGCCGCGATGACCCTCCAGAGCCTCGCGGGCCTGCGTCTCCTGCGGACGCGGAAGGGACAGCCGGCACATGCGGAGCCGACGGCGAACTGAGGGGAGGGAACCTTCAGCCGCGTACGACGAGGATGCCGGCCGCCGGCTCCGCGCGGTCGATCAGTGCGGTGAGGCTGACGGCCGGCGCGGACGCCAGCGCGTCGCCCGCGAGCGCGCCCACGTCCACCGCCGACGTCCGCCCGCCCAGCGGATGGGTGAACCCGGTGACGACCCAGCGGCCGCCCACGGGTGAGGCCGAGTCCTCGCACCACGCCCAGCGTGCGCCGTGCACGCTGATCAGGAACTCCGCGAGGCAGGCCACCAGCAGCATGTGGAGCTCGACCCACTCCTCCCGGTCGAGGAGATCGGGGATCTCCCGGGCCAGGCGCGCGTCGAGGACGCGCACCGCGGTCCCCGGGTCCGTCCGCAGGAGATCGGGAGCACGACCGAGACCGGCCAGGAGGTCCCCGGTGCGGCCGCGGCACGCGGCGGCCCACTCGGAGACATCGACCAGGGCGACGGCATCGGCGTTCATGCAGGCAGGCATATCAGAGCGGACTCGACGGGCAGCACGGTGCCCCCGCCGCCGCTGCCAAGCGATATTGCGTTGTCGGCTTCCAGGAGGCTGCGAGAGCATCCGGGCATGGACGAGCCCGCCGAGATCCTCCACTCCGACCAGGTCGAACTGCGCCGCTGGCGCAACGGCGACCTCGACGCCCTGGACCACGCCATCCACGAGTCCCTTGACCACCTGGTGCCCTGGATGCCCTGGGCCGCCGGCCACGGCAGAAAGGACACCGCGGGCTTCCTGGCCCGCAGCCAGGACGAGTGGGGGAGCGGGGAGGCGTTCGCCTACGCGATCACGTCGGAGGACGTGGTGATCGGCAGCTGCGGCCTCCACCGCCGCATCGGTGCGGGCGGCCTGGAGATCGGGTACTGGCTCCACCCCCGGTGGACCGGACGGGGACTCGCCACGGCGGCCGCCGCCGCCCTCGTCGGCCAGGGCTTCGCCCTGACCGGCATCGACCGGCTGGAGATCCACCACGACGCCGCCAACGCCGCCAGCGGAGCCGTCGCCCGCCGCCTCGGCTTCACCGAGATCGCACGCGTACCGGAACCGGAAGGCCCATCCGCTCCCGGCGAAGTGGGGATCGAGGTCGTCTGGCGGATGAC
This sequence comes from Streptomyces sp. NBC_00510, assembly GCA_036013505.1. Lineage (NCBI taxonomy): Bacteria > Bacillati > Actinomycetota > Actinomycetes > Kitasatosporales > Streptomycetaceae > Streptomyces > Streptomyces sp. NBC_00510. Next base: position 8,887,910 of record CP107851.1, read on the forward strand.
CGCGGACCAGTCGAGCGCGTCCCTGCCGGGTCGCGCGCTCTGAGTGCGCAGAGGTCACCGTGCGCGCCCGGGAGGATCGGTCAGGAATGGAGAAGCCTCCGCGAGCGGGCCGCGGCTAGCGTGACGGCCATGGACATCACCATTCACTGGACCTTCCTCCCGCACACCGACCCCGAGGCCTCGCTGGCCTTCTACCGCGACACCCTCGGCTTCAAGGTCCGCAACGACGTCGGCTACGGCGACATGCGCTGGATCACCGTCGGCCCCGCCGACCAGCCCGGCACGTCGATCGTCCTGGAGCCGCCGGCCGCCGACCCGGCCATCACCGAGGACGAGCGCCGCACCATCACCGAGATGATGACCAAGGGCACCTACGCCCGTCTCACCCTGGCGACGCCCGACCTCGACGGCGTCTTCGAGCGGCTCGTGGCGGGCGGCGCCGAGGTCGTCCAGGAGCCGACCGAGCAGCCGTACGGGATCCGCGACTGCGCCTTCCGCGACCCCGCGGGCAACACGATCCGCTTCAACGAGGTCCGCTGACCGCCCCGTGATCCCCGCTCCCGCGCCGCCCCCCGGCGGGAACCCGGCCCCCACCCGGTCCGTTCGGCGGGGACCGGGCCGAAGCGGGAGCGGGGCGGCCCGGCGGACGGTTACGGTGGCCGCGCCCCGCCGACGCGGGGGGACCGGACATACTTGACCGAAGCCGGTCAGATCGAGCCAGGCGACGCCGACGGAGACCGCGAGAGCGGCCGCGCACGCACGAGACAGATGGAGAGACGACACACATGGCCAAGAAGGCGGACGCGCAGTCGCCTGCGCCGCACGTTGCCGACAGCCACGATCTGATCCGCGTGCACGGTGCGCGCGAGAACAACCTGAAGGACGTCAGCATCGAGATCCCGAAGCGCCGACTCACGGTGTTCACCGGAGTCTCCGGCTCGGGCAAGAGCTCCCTGGTCTTCAACACGATCGCCGCGGAGTCGCAGCGGCTGATCAACGAGACCTACAGCGCCTTCGTCCAGGGCTTCATGCCGACACTGGCCCGCCCCGAGGTCGACGTCCTCGACGGGCTGACGACCGCGATCACCGTCGACCAGCAGCGGCTGGGGGCCGACCCCCGCTCCACCGTCGGCACCGTCACCGACGCCAACGCCATGCTGCGCATCCTCTTCAGCCGGCTCGGCACCCCGCACATCGGCCCGCCCAGCGCCTACGCCTTCAACGTCCCCTCCGTCCGGGCCAGCGGTGCGATCACCGTCGAGCGCGGCACGAGCAAGGCCGAGAAGGTCACCTTCACCCGCACCGGCGGCATGTGCCCGCGCTGCGAGGGCCGGGGCACGGTCTCCGACATCGACCTGAGCCAGCTCTTCGACGACTCCAAGTCGCTCAACGAGGGTGCGATCACCGTCCCCGGCTACAAGGGCGGCGGCTGGAACGCCCGGCTCTACGCCGAGTCCGGCTTCTTCGACCCCGACAAGCCGATCCGCACGTTCAGCAAGCAGGAGCTGCACGACTTCCTGCACCGCGAGCCGACCCGCATGAAGATCGCGGGCATCAACATGACCTACGAGGGACTGATCCCGCGGGTCCAGAAGTCGATGCTCGCCAAGGACAAGGAGGCGATGCAGCCGCACATCCGCGAGTTCGTGGACCGCGCCGTCGCCTTCACCACCTGCCCCGAGTGCGACGGCACGCGGCTCAGCGAGGGCGCTCGGGAGTCGAAGATCGCCGGGATCAGCATCGCCGACGCCTGTGCGATGCAGATCAGCGACCTGGTCGCATGGGTCCGCGCCCTGGACGAGCCCTCGGTGGCGCCGCTGCTCACGAAGCTGCAGCACACCCTTGAGTCGTTCGTGGAGATCGGACTCGGCTACCTCTCGCTGGAGCGGCCGTCGGGCACGCTCTCGGGCGGTGAGGCGCAGCGCGTCAAGATGATCCGCCACCTCGGCTCCTCGCTCACCGACACCACCTACGTCTTCGACGAGCCCACCACCGGTCTGCACCCGCACGACATCCAGCGGATGAACGGCCTGCTGCTGCGCTTGCGAGACAAGGGCAACACGGTGCTCGTCGTGGAGCACAAGCCGGAGACGATCGCCATCGCGGACCACGTCGTCGACCTCGGACCCGGCGCCGGCACGGCCGGCGGCACCGTCTGCTTCGAGGGCGACATCGAGGGGCTGCGGAGCAGCGGCACCATCACCGGCCGCCACTTCGACGACCGCGCCTCCCTGAAGGAGACGGTGCGCAAGCCCACCGGCAACCTGGAGGTCCGCGGCGCCACGGCGCACAACCTGCGCGACGTCGACGTCGACGTCCCGCTCGGGGTGCTCACCGTCATCACCGGCGTCGCGGGCTCGGGCAAGAGCTCCCTCGTGCACGGGTCGATCCCCGCCGGTGCCGGGGTCGTGTCGGTCGACCAGAGCCCCATCCGCGGCTCACGCCGCAGCAACCCGGCGACGTACACCGGACTGCTCGACCCGATCCGCAAGGCGTTCGCCAAGGCCAACGACGTGAAGCCCGCACTGTTCAGCGCCAACTCAGAGGGCGCCTGCCCCACCTGCAACGGCGCAGGCGTGGTCTACACGGACCTGGCCATGATGGCGGGCGTCGCCAGCACCTGCGAGGAGTGCGAGGGCAAGCGGTTCCAGGCCTCGGTGCTGGAGTACCACCTCGGCGGGCGCGACATCAGCGAGGTGCTCGCGATGTCGGTCACCGACGCCGAGGAGTTCTTCGGCGCCGGCGAGGCGCACACGCCCGCCGCGCACCGCATCCTCGGCCGGCTCGCCGACGTCGGGCTCGGCTACCTCAGCCTCGGCCAGCCCCTCACCACGCTGTCGGGCGGTGAGCGGCAGCGGCTGAAGCTGGCCACGCACATGGGCGACAAGGGCGGCGTCTACGTCCTCGACGAGCCGACCGCCGGCCTGCACCTCGCCGACGTCGAGCAACTGCTCGGCCTGCTGGACCGTCTCGTCGACTCCGGCAAGTCCGTCATCGTCGTCGAGCACCACCAGGCGGTCATGGCGCACGCCGACTGGATCATCGACCTCGGCCCCGGCGCAGGCCACGACGGTGGGCAGATCGTCTTCGAGGGCACCCCGGCGGACCTCGTCGCCGCCCGCTCCACCCTCACCGGCCGGCACCTGGCCTCCTACGTCGGCGCCTGACGCGCGGCGGGGGCCGGGGCGATCACGCCCCGGCCCCCGTGTCGTCACGCACCCCGCGCACCGCGGGAGCCGCTTCAGTAGCGGGCGCTGTGGGCCCGCAGGAGCGGGGAGGGCATGGACGGGCGGCCGTCGACGCTCGCCCCGGCGAACTGGAGCATCGGCGCGAGCGTCGCGTTGTTGTGGGCGGGGAAGTTCAACGTGGGCGTGGACACGTCGTCGAGCACACCGCGCTGGGCCTGGGCGAGGCTGACGTCCAGGGCCCGCAGGTTGGCCTCGAACTGGTCCATGCGCCGCGCGCCGATGAGGGTGGACGTGACCCCGGGGCGGCCCTGCACCCAGGCCAGCGCGACGGCGGCGGGGTCGGCGCCCGCGTCGGCGGCGACGGCGTGGAGCGCGTCGATGACCTTGTAGTCGGCCTCGCCGGGGGCGCCGACGAGCTGCGTGCGCGCGGTGTCCACCGGCCCGGTGGAGGAGCTCGAGTACTTGCCTGACAGGAACCCGCTGCGCAGCGGCCCCCACGGCATCACGCCCATGCCGAGGGCCTCGGCCATGGGGATCAGCTCGCCCTCCGAGGTGCGTTCGAGCAGGGAGTACTCCAGTTGCAGCGCGACGACCGGGGCCCATCCGCGGAAGCGCGCGATGGTGGCGGCCTCGGCCGTCGCCCACGCCGGTACGTCGGAGAACCCGATGTAGCGCACCTTGCCGTCGCGGACCAGGTCGTCCAGCGCGCGGAGGGTCTCCTCGACGGGCGTGGCCGGGTCGAAGTTGTGGAGCCAGTAGATGTCGACGTAGTCGGTCTGCAGGCGCCGCAGGGAGTTCTCCAGCTGTTGCACGATCGCCTTGCGGCCGGGTCCGCCGCCGTTGGGGTCGTTCTCGTAGAGGTTGCCGAAGAACTTGGTGCCGAGCACGACCCGGTCGCGCAGCGCGGACCGGCCGGCGAAGTAGTCGCCGACGATCTTCTCGGAGTGTCCGTTGGTGTATATGTTCGCGGTGTCGATCGAGTTGCCGCCGCGGTCGAGGTAGGCGGCCAGGATGTTCGCGGACTCCTCGGGGCTGCAGCCCCATCCGTGATCCTCACCGAAGGTCATCGTGCCCAGGGTGAAGGGGCTGACGCGCAGTCCCGAGCGGCCGAGCGTGACGTAGGAATCGAGCGACATGACGGGGCTTCCTCACGGAGAACGGGGTGGGGGAGACCGCGCAGGCCGTCCCCTGGTGCTCCTCCATTCGACCCCGCCACCTGGTGTTCTCCTAGACCGATCGGAGCGGATCGTTGCACGATCCGCTCAGCCTCGCCCAGATCGTCCGTGCGCCCGTCGCCATGATGTGGTCCACTGGGATGGTGCGTCACTTGGAAGAGATCGGCGAGCGGATCACGCGTCTCGCCTCGGGGAGCCCGCGGCCGCGGTGGGTCGAGGGAACGGTTGTGTTCGCGAGCGACCGCGTCACCGAACCGATGGGCACGGTCAACGAGCCGATGATGGCGCTGACGGTCCAGGGAGCGAAGCGCTCGGTCCTGGGTGACCGCATCTTCGATTACCGGGCGGGCCAGTACCTGGTCGCGACCGTGGAGCTGCCCCTGACCTCGCAGATCAGCCGCGCCTCGGCCACCGAGCCGTTCCTCGGGTTCGGGCTTCCGCTGCGGCCGGCGATCATCGCGCAGCTGCTGCTGGAGGCCGCCCCTGTCCCGGCCCGCTCGTACGAGGGGCCCGGCCTGGCGACCAGCGATGCCGACGACCGGCTGCTGGACGCGGTCCTCCGGCTGCTGCGCCTGCTGGACGAGCCCCGGGACGTGCCCGTACTGGCTCCCGGGGTGCGACGCGAGATCCACTGGCGGCTGCTGAACGGGCCGCAGGGAGCGTTGATCCGGCAGATCGGACGCGCCGACAGCCGCATGTCGCTCGTGGCCCGCGCGATCGACTGGATCAAGGCCCACTACGACCAGGTCATCCGGATCGACGACGTCGCCCGGGAGGTGGGCGTGAGCGTCTCCTCGCTGAACCGGCACTTCCGCGCGGTGACCGCCATGAGCCCGTTGCAGTTCCAGAAGCAACTCCGGTTGCAGAAGGCCCGCCTGCGACTCATCGCGGCACCGGACGAGGTCGCCGCGGTCGGTCACGCCGTCGGGTACGACAGCCCCTCGCAGTTCAGCCGCGAGTACCGCCGCATGTTCGGCGCCCCGCCGGGCCAGGACGCGGCTCGCCTGCAGACCGCGGCGGTGGTCCAGGAGTAGACGCCGCCGTCAGCCGGCCCACGCGTCTGCGGACCTGCCCGAATCGAAGAAGCGGTCCCTCGTGCACCGGATCTTGCCGTCCTCGAGATAGACGGTCGACACGATGTCGTGAGCCTCCAGGGAATTTCCCTCTCCATCCAGGAGTTCGTCGGTCCGGCGCACGGAAACGACGTCTCCGTCGGCCTGGATGTGACGCACATCCATACGGAAGCCGCTCGCGCGGAAGGTCTCGAGGGCACGGCGCAGGTCCTCGAGGAGGGCGTCCAGGCCGTCCACGGGATGGTCGTTGAAGATGACGGACTGCCAGTTGACGTCGGGATGGAGAAACCGCTGACAGGTGGCCACGGCATCGTCATAGGTGGGTCCGAATTCCGCACAGAAATTCCGGACCGTGTCCACGGGCGATGGATGGCTCATGTCCAGCATTCCTTCATGATCGGAGTCGTCCGGCGCGCCGAGTGTTTCAGACAAGCGACGGCCCGCTCCACGAGCCTGTCCCTCCCAACTGGTAGGCGCAGCCTCCTGCAAGTGGGGTCACACCCCGGCCCCTGCGTCGGCACGGCACAATCAGCCCGTGGCAACCGGGAGGGCCCGGCTTGGGGGAGGGTGCGCTGTGATGGTTCGTCATCGTCCGGTGGGGAGGCGCTCGATGGCCCGACGCGTCACCGGGCTTCTGGGGCTGCTGGCGGCCGCGGTGGTCGTGCTGGCGGCTGTCCTGCTGTCCCCGTTCGTGCTGGAGAGGATCTCCGGCTCGCGGGGCGTGGACTGGGACCGGCTGGGCCAGGTCGGTGCCGCGTACGGCTTCACCTCGGCGATCGTCTCGGCGCTCGCGCTGGCCGGTGTCGCGGTGTCGCTGATCGTCCAGAACCGGCAGGCCAGGGCCGAGCAGATCCAGGGGATCCGCGGCTACTACCTGGAGCTGGCCCGGCTGGAGCTCGACGACATGGCACTGTTCCAGCCCGTCTGGGGTGCGACGGACATCGCCGATCCGGACGGGCGGAAACGGCACGTCTACGCCGACCTGATGATGAACTACGCGTGGATGGGCTACGAGATCGGGACGATCCCCGAGGGCCTGCTGCGGGACATGCTGGCCGGGATGTTCACCGGGGAAGCGGGGCGCGACTACTGGAGCAGGGCGCACCCCTCGTGGATCGCCCGCTCGTCCGGGAGCCGTGCGGGCCGTCGTTTCCTGGGAGTCGTCGGCGAGGAACTCGCCCGGGCCGTCGCCGCCGGGCCCGGCGTGCCCGCTCCCCGGGCTCCTGGGGTACCGCGCCGGCGATCGGCCGTGTCCGGCACCCTGATCGGCCTGGGTACCGGTCTGGCCCTGGGAGCGCTCCTGCGGGGCCGACGCTGAAGGCCGTCCCCGGGTGCCGCCCCCGGGCGCCTGCCGGGCGATGGTGTGGTGCCGCGCGTCCTGATCGCCGTCCTGGCAGGATGGGCGGCATGGAACGTGTGCTGGGAATCGGTGGTTACTTCATGCGGGCGGCCGACCCCGCGGCCCTGAACGCGTGGTACCGCGACTGCCTGGGCCTGGACGTCGATGAGCACGGTCTGTGGCGTCCGGAGGCCGGGCCGACGGTGTTCGCGACCTTCGAGTCCGGGACCGACTACTTCGGGTCCCGCACCCAGCAGACCATGCTGAACTTCCGGGTCCGCGACCTGGACGCCATGCTCGCGCAACTGCGTGCCAAGGGCGCCGACGTGGCCGAGGAGACGCAGGACATGGACGGCGTCGGCCGATTCGGCTGGGTCACCGATCCCGAGGGCAACCGCATCGAGCTGTGGCAGCCCGCCTGACCGCAGGTTCCCTCAGTGGTCGTCGCCCATGGCCTGGTCGGGGAGGAGGAGACCGGAGCTGCGGAGGCCGCTCAGGGCCTCGGCGACGGCGGTCATGCGATCGGCGACGTCGGAGAGTTCGCGGCGCAGTTCTATGACGCGCCGCTCCAGCGCCACGGCCTGGGCGGTGAGCGCCGCGGCGGTGGCCGAAGTGTCGGGGTGGTGGTCGGCGGATCGGGTCATCACAGGGCCTCCGGGCCGAGTTGCAGCGCGGAGACGCTGAGTTCGAGCCGCGCCTTGTCGCTGAGCAGCACGCCTCCGGTCTCCAGGGGGACGTTCCAGTTGAGGCCCCAGTCCGAACGCCGGAGGACGGCCGAGCCCTCGAAGCCGACCCGCCGCTGCCCGTCGGTGTCGCGGGCGGTGCCGCCGTAGTCGAGGTCGATGTGCAGCGGCAGTTCGACGTCCTTGATCCTGAGGTTCCCCGTCATGCGGAAGCGGTCCTCGTCCAGCGGGACGACCGCGGTGGAGCGGAAGACCATGAGGGGGAACGTCGCCGAGTCCAGGAAGTCGGGGCCGGTGATGTGGGAGTCCCGCGCCCGGACGCCGGTGTCCAGGCTGCCGGTCTGCACGCTCACGTGGGCCTCCGAACGGGCCGGATGGAGCGCGTCGAGCCGGAGGAACCCCTCGAACGCGGTGAATCTGCCCCGCACGTTGGCGACCATGGCGTGCCGGACGGAGAAGCCGACCGCGCTGTGGACCGGGTCGATGACGTACGCACCGGTCAGTTCCTCGTGCGGACGGGCGCCGGGGACGGTGGTTTCCGCGCAATTCCTGGGCATGGCGGGTCGACCTCTTCGTACGGGTGGGTCGGGGACGGCTGCGGTGGCCCCCACCGGGGGCAGGGGCCACCCGCGGAGGATTACCGCTGCTGCTGGGCGAACCAGTCGGCGAAGCGGGTCGCGGCGAGCTGCGCGCCGGCGCCGGGGACGAGCGAGTCGTCCTGCAGCACGGACCCGTAGTACGGGGCCTGCGGGTCCGCGACGACCTTGCGGGGGTCGTTCTGGGCGGTGAGCACGTCACGGACCAGCTCGTCGAACCGGAACACGTCCGGGCCGGCGATCTCCACCACGCCGTTCAGGGGCGTGCCGGCCGCGGTGCGGGCGACGGCCGTGGCCACGTCGTCGGAGTAGATGGGCTGGAACTTCACGGGCGCGATGCGCACCGTGTCGCCCTCGGTCCCCGCGTCCGCGATGCCGTTCACGAACTCGAAGAACTGCGTGGCGTGGACGATGGAGTAGGGCATGCCCGACGCCTTGATCAGCTCCTCCTGCGCCAGCTTGGCGCGGAAGTAGCCGTTGTCCGGGAGCCGGTCGGTGCCGACGATGGAGAGCGCGACGTGGTGGACGACACCCGCCTTGGCGTTCGCCTCCATGAGGTTGCCGGTGCAGGTGCGGAAGAAGTTCATCACGGCGTCGTCCTCCCACGAGGGCGAGTTGGAGACGTCGACCACGACCTGCGCGCCCTGCAGGACCTCGGCGAGACCCTCGCCGGTCAGGGTGTTGACGCCGGTGTTGGGGGAGGCCGCGACGGCCTCGTGCCCGTGCGCGTTGAGCTTGCTGACGACCTTCGAGCCGATCAGCCCGGTTCCGCCGATGACTACGACCTTCATGATGGGGTCCTCTCGGATGTTCTCGTGCGTGACGCGCAAGGCGCGGTGCGGCGCCCACCGGCACCGGCCGGTGTCTCTTCGCTGGGAAAGACCGGGCAGCGGAGCCGTTTGTGACAGGGGCCCGGCACGCCGGGCCCCGGGTCGCTCACAGGACGCGTCCGGTCGTCACTCGACCAGCTTGCCTTCGGTGGAGACCTCCTGCATCAGCGCGGTGATCTCCTCGGGGATGGCCGGGATGCTCTCCCGGGTGACGCCGGTCTTCGGGGACCAGACGAGGTTGACCCGCAGCGCGGGATCCTGCGCCGGGTAGTCGCTGCGGTTGTGGCAGCCGCGGGTCTCACGCCGCTCCAGCGCCGATTCCAGCGTGGCACGCGCCGCCAGGGCCGCCGACTTGAGGTCGAAGGCGTGCGCGAGGTCCTGGAAGCCGGCGATGTCGGGGTGGACACCGACGGACTCCATCCGCTTCTCGATGAGGTCGAGTTCCGCCAGACCGGCCCGCAGGCCCACCTCGTCGCGCACCACGCCCGCGTGCTCGGTCATGGTGTTGCGGATGGCGCGCTGCAGGGCGCGGACGTTCTCCGGCCCGTCCGCCGCCACCAGGTCGTCGACCTCGGCGCGGGCCTGCGCCACCGCCGCCGCCGAGCGCGGCTGCGAGGTCAGTCCCAGCGAGTAGGCGGCGGCCGCCTGACCCGTGATGCGACCGAAGACCAGCAGCTCGATGAGGCTGTTGCCGCCCAGGCGGTTCGCGCCGTGCAGGCCGCTGGACGCCTCGCCGATGGCGTACAGGCCGCGGACGTCGGTGCTGTGGTCCTCGGGCCGCACCCAGACGCCGCCCATCGAGTAGTGCGCGGTGGGCGCGATCTCGATCGGGTCGCGGGTGATGTCCAGCATCTGCAGGTCCAGCAGCGTCTGGTAGACCCGGGGGAGCCGGTTCATGATGGTCTGCCGCGGCAGGTGGGAGACGTCCAGCCACACGGCTCCCTTGGGGGTGCCGCGGCCCTCCTTGATCTCCGTGTACGAGGCGAGGGCGACGCGGTCGCGGGTGGACAGCTCCATCCGCTCGGGGTCGTAGCGGCTCATGAACCGCTCCCCGAGCGCGTTGCGCAGGATGCCGCCCTCACCGCGGGCGGCCTCGCTGACGAGCGTGCCGGCCGCGTTCTCCGGCTCGATGATGCCGGAGGGGTGGAACTGGACGAGCTCGGCGTCGCGCAGCCGCGCGCCGGCCTCCACGGCCAGACGGAACGAGTCACCGGTGTTCTCGTCGCGCCGGGAGGAGGTGCGCCGCCAGATCCGGGTGTGGCCGCCGGCCGCGAGGATGACGGCGTCGGCGTGGATGAGGTAGCGCGTGCCGTCGGTGAGGTCGAAGCCGTACGCGCCGAACACGGCGCCGTCGTGTTCGAGGATGCGGGTGATGTAGACGCCGTCGAGCACCGGGATGTCGAGCTGCTCGGCCCGCCGCACGAGCGTGCGCTGGATCTCCAGGCCGGTGTAGTCGCCGGCGAAGGCGGTGCGGCGGTACTTGTGCGCGCCGAAGAAGCGCTGCGAGATCCGGCCGTCCTCCTCCCTGGCGAAGGCCATGCCGTACCGCTCCAGGTCGTCGATGCCCAGGGCCGCACCCTGGGTGACGATCTCCACGGTGCGGGGGTCGGCCAGCAGGTAGCTCTCCTTGAGCGTGTCCGCGGCGTGCTGCTGCCAGCTGTCCTCGGGGTCCATCGTGGCGAGCGCGGCGTTGATGCCTCCGGCCGCCAGGGCCGTGTGGGCGTCGTCCTTGGGCCGCTTGCCGACCGCGAGGACGTCGACACCGGCCTCCGCCAGTTCGATCGCCGCTCGCAGTCCTGCTCCTCCGGTGCCGATCACCAGCACCATGGTGGAAATGTGTCGTTCAGTGAGGGCCACGGTCTGCTCCGATCGACTTGGTTGTCACCCCATACGACCGGGCGGTCAAGCCATCTGTGACACCGGTTCCCGCCCGCCGGGCAACGCGCGGCAGGGCGTCCGAAAGGGCGTGGGACGACCGGGGCACCCGGCCGTCCCACGCCCACGGGGCCGGGTCGTCAGGCGACGACGCGGTCCAGGGGCACGTCCGGGTCGGCGAGGCGCGCGTCGTCGACCGCGGCGCGCGAGGTGATCAGGTCGCGGACCGGCTCGACGACGTCCCACACGTTGACGTTCATGCCGGCCAGGATGCGGTTCCCCGACATCCAGAAGGCGATGAACTCCCGTGCCGCCCGGTCGCCGCGGAAGACGACGCGGTCGTAGCCGCCGGGCTCCACGTAGCCGGTGTACTCCATGCCCAGGTCGTACTGGTCGGTGTAGAAGTACGGCAGCCGGTCGTAGACGGCGTCCTTGCCGAGCATGGCCTGCGCGGCGGTGGCCGGCTGGTTGAGCGCGTTGGCCCAGTGCTCGACGCGGATGTGGCGATCGAGGAACGGGTGGTAGGCGTTGGCGACGTCGCCCGCGGCGAAGACGTCCGGTGACGAGGTCCGCAGGTGCGCGTCGGTGACGACGCCGTTGCGCACCTCCAGCCCGGCCGCCTCGGCGAGCTGGACGTTGGGGGTGATGCCGACACCCACGACCACGGCGTCCGCGGGGAGGTGGGTGCCGTCGGCGAGCTGCACCCCGTCGGCGCGGCCGCCGGTGCCGGTGATGCGCTCCACCGTCACGCCGTGGCGCAGCACCACGCCGTGGTCGGTGTGCAGGCCCGCGAAGACCTCGGCGGCCTCGCGCCCGAGGACCCTGAGCAGCGGCAGCTCCTCGTGCTCCAGCACCGTCACCTCCGCCCCGGCCTGCTTGGCGGCGGCGGCGGTCTCCAGGCCGATCCACCCGGCGCCGATGACGACGATCCGCGCGCCCGCGGTGAACGCCTCCTTGAGCCGCTCGCTGTCGCCCACACGGCGCAGGTACAGCACGTTGTCCAGGTCCGCCCCGGGGACGGGCAGGCGGCGCGGGGTCGAACCGGTGGCCAGGAGCAGCTTCGTCCAGGGCATGCGGCGCCCGCCGTCGAGCTCCACCTCCTTGGCGCCGGCGTCGAGGCCGGTCACCGTCGTGCCGAGCATCAGGTCGACGTCGTGCTTGTCGTACCACTCGTCGGGATGCACGAAGATCGAGTCGCGCGTCTCCTTGCCGAGCAGATAGCCCTTCGAGAGCGGCGGGCGGACGTAGGGCTTGTCCCGTTCGTCGCCGATGAGGACGAGCCGGCCGTCGTAGCCGTTCTCCCGCAGAGCCTCCGCCGCCTTGCCCGCGGCCAGACCGCCTCCGACGATCACGAAAGTGTTCTCAGGGGACACAATGCACCTCATCTCGGATGTCGCATGCTGCGAACCGTGTACGGAGAGTCAACCACCAGACCGCTCGGCACTCCGTCGTGTGACACAGCCGGTCGTGTCGCCCGGCCTCCGGGCGGGCGCCTTGTCACGACGTCAGGGGTGTTCCGGTCATACAGCTGATCGAAGGACGCCCGGGGCAGCCGGCCCACCGGTCCGTCCCCGCAGCGACCGAGGAGCAGAAGGTGGCCTACGTCATCGCGCAGCCCTGCGTCGACGTCAAGGACCGGGCCTGCGTCGCCGAGTGTCCGGTGGACTGCATCTACGAGGGCGGCCGGACGCTCTACATCAACCCCGTCGAATGCGTGGACTGCCGTGCGTGCGAGCCCGTGTGCCCGGTCGAGGCGATCTTCCGCGCGGACGACCTCCCGGAGGAGTGGGCTCACTACAGGGAGGTCAACGCCGAGTACTTCGAGCCCACTTCGGGCTCCGGCGGGCACGGCAGGCCGCTGGTCGGCGACGGGGACCACGCCTTCGTGGCCCGGTTGCCGCCGCAGCGGTCCCGCAAGAAGGACATCGCCCTCTTCGCCATCGGCAAGGAGGAGGCCGAGGAGGCCGACCTGTGGTTCCCGTCGTGACGGCCCCGGGCGGCGAGCGCCGGTGATTCCCTTCGCTCGCGACCGGCTGCGGTACGCAAGGCCCGCGCGGCAGGGCCCCCGCGTGGTCGAAGTCGGCCCCCAGGACCTCGAACGCACCGTGGCCATGCACCTCAGGTGCTCGGCCCGCACCCTGTGGAGCCGGTACCACCGCGCGATGGGCGATCCCCGTACCTACCTGCGCACCCTGCTGTCCAGGCCCGGGGCCGTGCACCTGGCCGTGCAGCAGCCGGCCGGCGACATCGTGGCCGTGGGCCACCTGATGCCGGACCGCGGGAACGCGGAGGCGGCGCTGCTCGTCGAGGACGCGTGGCAGAACAGCGGGCTCGGCAGCCGCCTGCTGCGCGACCTCGGGCACCGTGCCGTCGGCGCCGGGTGGAAGGAGGTCTACGGCCTCGTCCTGCCCGGCGACGAGAAGATCCCCGCGATCCTGTCGCACACCTCCGTCCCCCTCCACACCCTGCACGAGGAGGGCGTGACGACCGTCTGGGCGGAGACCGGCGACATAGCGGCCGCGGAGGCGTCCACCGACGCGGGCGCGCGGTGATCCGGCGCCGCGGGAGTGCCGGATGCGGGGCTGTCTGTCACAGATCCGGGTGTTGTCCGGTCACAACCCCGGAAGACGCAAATCGGTCATTCCGCCCACCCCCGCCTGCCTGAGGACGAGACTTCGATGACCTGCACGGACGCGGTGACACTCGGTAAGCACGTGAACACGCCCGGGATATCCGACTCGGCGTTCGCGCTCTTCGACGAGCGGGGAACGGTCGTCGCGTGGACGCCGGCCGCCGAGCGCCTGGTCGGACACTCCGCCGGAGACGTGGTCGGCCTGCCCGCCGCGCTGGTGCTGCCGTCCTTCGGGGAGACCCCGTCGATGTCGGACTTCGTCAAGCAGTGCCGTGCCGAGAACGGCTGGCCGGGCACGACGGCGGTGTCCCACCAGGACGGGCGCACGATCGACGTCACCCTGCGGATCACGATGCTGCAGGGCCGGAACGGCACGACACGCTGGCTCGCGACCCTGACCGACACCGGCGTGCTGTCCGGGGACGCGCTGAGCGGATCGGTGTGGGGGCCGCTCCTCGCACGCGCGCCCATCGGAGTCGTCATCCGCGACCCGCAGCTGCGGTGCGCCTTCGTCAACGACGTCATGGAGGACCACGACGGCATCCCCGGCGACGACCGACTCGGACGACGGTTCGTCGACGTGCTGGCCGGCGCCAAGGCGGGCGCACTCGAGGCCGTGATGCGGCAGGTCCTGAAGAGCGGTACCACCAAGGTGCACGAGTACCGGACCTGGCTGCCGGTGAGCAGGGGCCGGGAGCACCCGTTCGCGGCGTCGTTCCACTGCCTCCAGGGCGCCGACGGCGAATCGCTGGGGGTCTGCGTCATCAGCGCCGACGTCGTCGAGAGCCGGCTCGCGCGCGAGCGCCTCGCCGCCGTCGGCGAGGCCAGTACGCGTCTGGGCAGCACCCTGGACGTGATGCAGACCAGCCAGGAACTGGCCGAGCTCGCCGTACCGCTGCTCGCGGACTACGTCGCCGTGGACCTGGAGCAGTCCGTGCCGTTCAGCGAGGGACCGCCGGTGCGCATCGACCCGACGGGCGAACGCCTCCCCGTTCTGCGACGTGCCGGCCTGGCCACGATCCACCAGGGAACCCCCGAATCCGCGTGGGTGCGCGGCGAACCGGTCAACGTGCCGCCCGGCTCACCGTTCGCCCACGTCCTGAGCACGGGCAGGTCCCACCTGGAGCCGATCCTGGACGTCGCCCCGGGGATCTGGATCGACCAGGACCCGGCCCTGGCCGCGAGGATCCGCAAGAACGGGGTCCACTCGCTGATGGTCGTCCCGATCCGCGCCCGGCGCGCACTGCTGGGCGTGGTGTTGTTCATCCGCACCGCGGACCCCGAGCCGTTCCAGGACGTCGACCTGCTGCTGGCCGAGGAACTCGTCGGGCGTGCCGCACTGGCACTGGACAACGCGCGCCAGTACGCACGCGAGCACACCGCGGCCCTCACCCTCCAGCGCAACCTGCTCCCGCGCCGGCTGAGGGGCGGTATGGCCGTCGACGCGGCATCGCGCTACCTGCCCGCCGACATGGACCACGGGGTGGGCGGCGACTGGTTCGACGTCATCCCGCTGTCCGGCGCCCGCGTCGCCCTCGTCGTCGGTGACGTGGTCGGTCACGGTCTGCACGCCGCCGCGACGATGGGCACGCTCCGCGCCGCCGTCCGCACGCTGGCCGACATGGAACTGCCCCCCGCCGAACTGCTGACCCGCCTCGACGACACGGTCCAGAGACTGGTCGAGGAGGACACCGACCCCGCGGACCAGACACCCGCCGTCGTGGGCGCCACCTGCCTGTACGCCGTCTACGACCCGGCCACCCGGGTGTGCACCATGGCCCGGGCCGGGCACCCCCCGCCCGCCATCGTCGACCACGGGGGCCGGGTCACCTTCCCCGACCTCCCCACCGGAGCGCCCCTGGGCATCGGCCTCGGGGACCCCTTCGAGGCCGTGGAGCTGGAACTGCCCGAGGGAAGCCTGATCGCCCTCTACACCGACGGCCTGATCGAGAGCCGCGGCGGCGACATCGAGGAAGGGATGGACCGCCTGGGCGCCGCCCTCGGGGATCCGGGCCGGTCCCTGGAGGAGCTCTGCACCCGCGCGACGGAGTCGCTCCCCGCGCAGGTGCCGTGCGACGACGTCACCCTGCTCCTGGTCAGGACCCGGTCGCTCAACTCGGCCCACATCGCCTCCTGGACGCTGCCCGCCGACGAGACCGCCGTCCGCCGCGCCCGGAAGCTGGCCGCCGGCCAGCTGACCGCCTGGGGCCTGGACGGGCTCGAGCACTCCACGAAGCTGCTCGTGAGCGAGCTGGTCACCAACGCCGTGCGCCACGGCGCCGGCCCGATCGGCCTGCGCCTGATCCGGCACCAGGCCCTGACCTGCGAGGTGTCCGACACCGACGTCTGCGCCCCGCGCCTGCGCAGCGTGGACTCCATGGACGAGAACGGCCGCGGCCTCTTCCTGGTCGCCCAGATGTCCCGTCGCTGGGGATCCCGCTCGGCGCTGAACGGCAAGGTCGTCTGGGCAGAACTGGACGTGGCCGCCTCGGCCGCGTAGGGACCGGCCGCCGCGACCACCGGCCGCATGTGGCATCGTCGTAGGCCCAACCCCGCTCGCGAGGGACAGGAGACCGATGTGGCGCAGACGACGCCGGCTGAGGTGATGGCCGAGCTGGACGCGCTCGAGGACCCGAAGGCCCGCGCGGTGAACGAGCGGCACGGCGACGACCACGGCGTGAACCTCGGCAAGCTGCGCGCCCTTGCGAAGCGCCTGAAGACGCAGCAGGAACTCGCGTGCGGGCTCTGGGAGACGGACGACACCGCGGCGCGACTGCTGGCGATCCTGATCTGCCGCCCCAAGGTGTTCGGGCGGGGCGAGCTGGACGTCATGCTGCGCGAGGCGCGCGCACCCAAGGTGCACGACTGGCTCGTGAACTACGTGGTGAAGAAGAACCCGCACGCCGAAGAGCTGCGCGTGGCCTGGCTGGCCGACCCGGATCCCGTGGTGGCGAGCGCCGGATGGGCGCTGACCACCGAACGCGTGGCGAAGAAGCCCGACGGCCTCGACCTCCCGGGGCTGCTCGACGCCATCGAGGCGGACATGAAGGACGCCCCGGACCGCCTGCAGTGGGCGATGAACCACTGCCTGGCCCAGATCGGGATCGAGCACCCCGAGCACCGCACCCGCGCCGTCGGCATCGGCGAGCGCCTGGAGGTGCTCAAGGACTACCCGACCTCCCCCGGGTGCACGTCCCCGTTCGTGCCCGTCTGGATCACCGAGATGGTGCGCCGGCAGCACGATGCGGCGGTGGGCTGACCCGCCGAGCGGCTGTTGCGGGGCTTCCCGTGGATCAGGCCCGCAGGTAGGCCAGGACGGCCAGGACGCGGCGGTGGGTCTCGTCGGCCGGAGGGAGGTCGAGCTTGGCGAGGATGCTGCCGATGTGCTTGCCCACGGCCGCCTCGGAGACGACCAGGTGGCGCGCGATCGCGCCGTTCGACCTGCCCTCCGCGACCAGCGCCAGCACCTCCCGCTCACGCGGGGTGAGCCGCTCCAGCGGATCGCGGCGGCGGCGCAGCAACTGCCGTACGACCTCGGGGTCGACGACCGTGCCGCCCGCGGCGACCTCGCACAGCGCGTCGACGAACTCCTCGACCTGGCCGACCCGGTCCTTCAGCAGGTATCCGAGGCCCGTTCCGTCGCCGGAGTCCAGCAACTCGGCGGCGTAGGCGCGCTGCACGTACTGGCTGAGGACGAGGACGGGCAGGGTGGGCCGCTTCTGCCGCAGCAGCACCGCGGCCCGCAGGCCCTCGTCCTGGAATCCGGGCGGCATGCGGATGTCCGTCACCACCACATCGGGGGAGTGCTCGTCGACGGCCGCGACCAGCGCGCCGGCGTCGCCCACGGCGGCCACCACCTCGTGCCCGCAGCGGTCGAGGAGGCCGGTCAGCCCGTCCCGCAGCAGGACGCTGTCCTCGGCCAGCACTACGCGGAGCGCTCGGTCCACTCGCAAGGAATCTCCACACGCAGCAGGGTCGGTCCGCCCCGGGGGCTGGACAGGGAGAGTCTGCCATCCAGTACGGACACCCGGTCGGCGAGCCCGGTCAGCCCGCTGCCCGCAGCGGGCTCGGCGCCGCCCCGGCCGTCGTCGCGCACCTGGAGGAAGAGCCGCCCGTCGCGGTGCCCGCCGCTCACCTCGGCGCGGTCGGCGGCGCTGTGCCGGGCGACGTTGGCGAGGGCCTCGCGGACCACGAAGTACGCGGCGGCCTCGACCGCCCGGGGCAGCCGCCCGGGCAGTTCCAGGTCCACGTCGACGGGGACGGCCGAGCGGTCGGCGGCGTCGGCCACGGCCGCGCCCAGGCCGAAGTCGGCCAGGACCCGGGGGTGGATGCCGTTGATGAGCTCGCGCAGTTCCTCCAGGGCCCTGCCCGCCTCCTCGTGGGCCTCGGCGAGCCGGTCGGCCAGCGGACCGGGCGGCGCGTCCAGCCGTGCCAGGCCCAGGGCCATGGACAGGGCGACGAGGCGTTGCTGCGCCCCGTCGTGCAGGTCGCGCTCGATCCTGCGCCGCTCCGCCTCGAAGGCGTCCACCAGGCGCACGCGGGAGCGGGTCAGTTCGACGATCCGGGCGCCCGGGTCACGGTCGCGCGGGGCGACGAGGAGCCGGGCGAGGCCGGCCCGGGCGCCCGCGGCGACGCCCAGCACATAGGCGCCGAGAGCGAGCAGCAGCAGTCCCAGGACGGCTGTGCCCCACGCCGTGGGCCACGTGGTGACCGTCCACTGCTTGAGCACCTTCGCCTCGTGCCCCTGCCCGACGGTGGCCATCAGCACCGGAGTCGCGACCAGGGAGACCGGCACGGCCAGCGCGACGGTGACGAGGAGGGCGTCCACCGGCCACAGCAGACCCGCGAACAGCAGGGCGTAGCCGAGCTCCCGCCAGGTCGCCCGCTCCCGCAGCCGGGTGGTCAGCCAGGCCCACAACCCTCCCTCGGCGGGCGGCACATGGGGCCCCGGCGCGGGATCACCGTCGACCAGGCGCAGCCGGCACCGCTCCAGCACGGCGACGGGAAGGCCCGCCAGCGCGGTGAGCACGAGCAGCGGCAGGCCCACCAGCACGACCGCGAGGGCGGCACCGACGGCCGCCGCGGTCACGATCCCCGCGAGGGTGACGGCGCCCGCGGCCACCCCGGTCAGCAGGTACGCCAGCGAGCGCCACGGCCACGCGGACAGCAGGAAGCCCGGTCCTGACATCGCCTGCCACACATTCCTGGGTTGCATGCGGATCACCGTAGGACCCGGGCGCGGGCCCGGACCATCGGGCCGGCGGGAGGACCGGGGGTATGCCTGGCCCTACCCCGGCTCTCGCCCCTGCCGCACTGCGCCGGACCCGCCGCACGGGATTTCGTGGAGCCGTCCGGGAGGCGCCGCGTCCCGGAGCACTCCGCCCCGCCGGGCGCGGCGGAGGACCGGCAACGAAGGAGTGGGGACAGATGAACGACGACGCCATCCGATTGCGCTCCGTCAGCAGGCGGCACGGCTGCGGCGACAGCGCCGTGACGGCCCTCGACGAGGTCTCCCTCGCCTTCCCCAGGGGATCCTTCACCGCCGTGATGGGGCCCTCCGGCTCGGGCAAGTCGACCCTCCTGCAGTGCGCCGCGGGCCTGGACCGGCCCACGTCGGGGTCGGTCCACCTCGGCGACACCGATCTCACCGGGCTCGGTGAGAGGCAGTTGACCCTGCTGCGCCGTGAACGCATCGGGTTCGTCTTCCAGTCGTTCAACCTGCTGCCGTCGCTGACCGCCGAGCAGAACGCAGCGCTGCCGCTGCGCCTGGCCGGCCGCCGGCCCTCCCGGGCGCGGGTGCGTGACGTGCTGCGCCAGGTGGGGCTCGGTGACCGCGCCGGGCACCGGCCGTCGGAGCTGTCCGGCGGGCAGCAGCAACGCGTGGCCCTGGCACGCGCGTTGATCACGCGCCCCGAGGTGCTGTTCGGCGACGAACCGACCGGCGCCCTGGACTCGCGGACCAGCCGCGAGGTGCTGACCCTGCTGCGCGGCATGGCCGACCACGAGGGCCAGACCGTCGTGATGGTCACCCACGACCCGGTGGCCGCCTCCTACGCCGACCGCGTCGTGTTCCTCGTCGACGGCCGCGTCAACGGCGAACTGGCCGCGGCGGGCGCCGACGCCATCGCCGCGCGCATGACCGGGCTGGAGGCCGTGCCGTGCTGAGCCTCGCCCTGCACACCCTGCGCACCCGCTGGGTCACCTTCGCCGGCAGCTTCGTCGCGCTGTCGCTGGGGGTCGCGCTGCTGGCCGTGATGGGACTGGTCCTCGCCTCCTCCCAGGACGCGCCCGAACGGGGGCCGGAGCGCTTCGCCGCGGCGCCGGTCGTGGTCCGCGGTCAGGACACCCTGCGCGTGCCCACGCCGAGGGGCGAGCGGACGCAGCCGCTCGCGCAGCCGCGTTCCGTACCCGCCGCGACCGTGGCCGGGCTGCGGCGGCTCGGCACGGTCGTCGAGGACCGGTCCTTCCCCGTACGGGCCGAGGGCGGGCCCGGCGACCTGGTGGGCCACCCCTGGTCCACCGCCGCGTTCGCCCCGTACCGGCTCGGTGCGGGACGCGCGCCCCGCGCCGCCGACGAGGTCGTCGTGACCGGCGGCTGGGCCACGCCGGGCGCACGCGTGCGCACCGACCGGGGCACCGTCCGCGTCGTGGGCATCGTGCCCGGCCGCGGGTTCGAGCACGCCGTGTTCTACACCGACGCGCGCGCCGCCCGACTGTGCCCCGTCAGCGTGCAGTTGGTGGCCGCCGCGGACGCCGCCGCGGTACGGGACGCCGTCCGCGGCAGCGGCGCCCGGGTCCTCACCGGGAACGACCGCCGTCACGCCGACGCCGACCCCGGCCGGGACACCGAGGCGGTGACCGCGCTGAACGCCCTGTTCGGCACCGCCGGCGGCGTCACCGCCTTCGTGTCGGTGTTCGTCGTGGCGTCCACGTTCGCCTTCGCGGTCGCCCAGCGCCGCCGCGAGTTCGGGCTGCTGCGCACCGCGGGCGCCACGCCGGGCCGGCTGCGCCGCATGGTGCTGACCGAGTCCCTGCTGGTCGGCGTGCTCGCCTCGGCGGCGGGCTGCGCGCTCGGCGGGTACGCCGCGCCGTGGCTGGCCGCGTCGGTGGTCGACGGCGGACTGGCGCCGGGCTGGTTCACCATCGGCGACCACACCTGGCCGTACCACGCCGCGTTCTGGACGGGCCTGCTCGTCGCCCTCGGCGGGGCGGCCGCGGCCTCGTGGCGGGCCGGCCGTACCGGCCCGGCGCAGGCGCTGCGCGAGGCCTCCGTGGACACCGGGGCGATGACGTGGGGCCGGTGGCTGTCCGGCGGCGGGCTGCTGCTGACCGCCGTGGTGACCCTCTGCGTCACGCTGTACGGCGACCCCGGCGACCTGCTGCACCGCAAGACGTACGTGAGCCGGCCGATGCTGCTGATCACCGCGACCGCGCTGCTCGCACCCGTCGTGCTGCGCCCGCTGACCCGGCTGCTCGCGCGGGCCTCGGGCCTGCTGCCCGGCGCGGCCGGCATGCTGGTGGGCGAGAACGCCGCCGCCGGCGTGCGCCGTACCGCCGCGGTCGCCTCGCCCGTGCTGGTGATGGTCGCCCTCACGGGCTCACTCCTCGGCGCCACCGCCACGCTCGGCCGTGCCGAGGCCGCCGAGGCACGCGAGCGGACCACCGCCGCCTTCGTCCTCGTCGCACCGGACGGCGCGGGCTTCGGCACCCGGACCCTGGAGCGTCTGCGCGACGTCCCCAGGACGCAGGTGTCACCGACCGCGTCGAGCGCGGTGTACGTCCTGGAGGACGGCCCGGCGCTGATCAGGTCCGATGCGCACGCCGCCGACCCCCGGGCCCTCGCCGCCACCAGCCGGCTGCCGCTCGTCGCGGGGAAGGTGAGCGACCTGGACGACGGGTCGATCGTCGTCAACGAGGAATGGGAACGCCACTCCGTCGGGCAGAGCGTCCGGGTGTGGCTCGGGAACGGCACTGGCAGGACGCTGCGCATCGCGGCGGTGATGGCCACCGGCACGGGCGGGAACGGCGTCTACGTCACCCCCGCCAACGCCCCCGGCGCTCCCGTCGACCGGGTGGACGTCGCCCTGGCCCACGGCGCCGACCCCGGCGCGGTGGCCGCCGCGCTGCGCGAGGCGGTGCAGCCGTCCGGCGGCCGGGTGCTCACCCGGGACGCGTGGCTCGCGGCCGGCCGGCCGGAGAACGACCGCACGACCCGGCTCGGCTTCCTGCTCGTCCTCGGCATCGCCCTGCTCTACACCGCCATCTCCCTGGTCAACACCATGGTGATGGCCACCTCCGATCGGGTGCGCGAGCTGGCCGTGCTGCGGCTGGCCGGGGCCACGCGGCGGCAGGTGCTGCGGCTGGTGGGCGCCGAGTCCCTGGTGGTCGTCGCGGTCGGCGCGCTGCTCGGCCTGGCCGTCGCCGCGCTCAACCTCGCCGGGATGCGCTGCGCGCTGGCCCTGCTGTCGGTGGACAGCCCGATCGCACTGCCGTGGACGGCCGTCGGTGCGGCCGTCGGCGCGTGCGCGGTGCTCGCGGTCGCCGCCGCGACCGTCCCGGCCGCGCTGGCCGTGCGGGGCCCGGCGGCGGCACTCGCCGGGATGCGGGAGTGAACCCCGCGCCGGGCCCTCGGCGACGTTCACACCGAGGGCCCGCGGGGACACGGAGACGTCCGTGTCCCCGGTGGGCGCGTCAGGCCTGCCAGCCGTATCGGCCGCGGGCCTGCTCCACCGTCTGCGGGGTGACCGCTCCGGCGCGCGCCAACCGGTCCAGGGCGGCCATCACGATCGACCCGGCGTCCACCCGGAAGTAGCGGCGAGCCGCCTCCCGGGTGTCCGACAGGCCGAAGCCGTCCGTGCCGAGGGAGGAGTAGTCCTGCTCGATCCACTGGCTGATCTGGTCGGGCACCTGCCGCATCCAGTCGCTGACCGCCAGGACGGGCCCGGGCGCCCCCGACAGCGCCGAGGTCACGTACGGGACGCGCTCCTCACCACCGATCCGCTGCCGGTCGGCGTCGAGCGCGTCGCGGCGCAGCTCCGTCCAGGAGGTCACCGACCAGACGTCCGCCTGCACCCCCCACTCGGACGCGAGGAGCTCCTGGGCCTCCAGCGCCCAGTGGATCGCCGTGCCGGAGGACAGCAGCTGGATCCGTGGCCCGGCGCCGGGGGACTGCGCCTGCCGGAAGCGGTAGATGCCCCGCAGGATCCCCTCCTCGACCGACGGCCCGTCGGGCATCGCAGGCTGCCGCTTCGACTCGTTGTAGACCGTCAGGTAGTAGAAGACGTCCTCGGGCCGGTCGCCGTACATCCGCCGCAGCCCCTCCCTGACGATCACGGCGATCTCGAAGGCGAACGCAGGGTCGTAGCTCACGGCGGCGGGGTTGGTGGAGGCCAGCAGGTGCGAGTGCCCGTCGGCGTGCTGCAGGCCCTCGCCCGTCATCGTCGTACGCCCCGCGGTCGCGCCGACCACGAAGCCCCGCCCCAACTGGTCGGCCAGGGCCCAGAACTGGTCGCCCGTCCGCTGGAACCCGAACATCGCGTAGAAGATGTAGAACGGGATCATGGGCTCGCCGTGCGTGGCGTAGGCGGTCGCGGCGGCCGTGAACTGCGCCAGCGACCCGGCCTCGGTGATCCCCTCGTCGATCAGCTGCCCGTTCTCGGCCTCGCGGTAGTGCAGCAACTGGTCGGCGTCGACGGGCTCGTAGGTCTGGCCGTCGGGGGAGTAGATCCCGGCCGTCGGGAAGAGGGACTCCATGCCGAAGGTCCGCGCCTCGTCGGGGACGATCGGCACCCAGCGCCGCCCCGTGTCGGGGTCGCGCATGAGGTCCTTGACCAGCCGCACGAGCGCCATGGTGGTGGCCACCTCCTGCTTGCCGAAGCCCTTGCGCAGGGCCTCGAAGGGCGCGGCCGGCGGCTGCTCCAGCGGCTTGGCGACCACCCTGCGCACCGGCGCGGGGCCGCCCAGGGCCGCCCGCCGCTCCCGCAGGTAGCGCACCTCCTCGGAGTCCTCGCCGGGGTGCCAGTACGGCACCAGGTCCCCGCTCAGCGCGCTGTCCGGGATGGGCAGCTCCAGCGTGTCGCGCATCCGGCGGAACTGCGCCATCGTCAGCTTCTTCATCTGGTGGTTGGCGTTGCGCGACTCGAAGTCGGAGCCCAGGGTGTGCCCCTTGACGGTCTGGGCGAGGACGACGGTCGGCGCGCCCCGGTGCTCCACGGCGGCGCGGTAGGCGGCGTACACCTTCAGGGGCTCGTGACCGCCCCGGGACTCGGTGAACAGCTCGGCTATCCGTCCGTCGGTCAGGCCCGCCGCGATGCGGGTCAGCGCGTCGCCGGTGAAGAAGTGCTCGCGTGCGTAGGCCGCGTCCCGCGCGGCGTACGTCTGCATCTGGGCGTCGGGCACCTCGCCGAGCCGCCGCACCAGGGCCCCCTCCGTGTCCTGCGCCAGCAGCGGGTCCCAAGCCTCGCCCCACAGGGACTTGACCACGTTCCAGCCCGCGCCGCGGAACCGTCCCTCGAGTTCCCGCACGATGCTGGAGTTGGACCGCACCGGCCCGTCCAGGCGCTGCAGGTTGCAGTTGACGACGAAGGTCAGGTTGTCGAGACCCTCGCGCGCGGCGAGCGCCAGCGCGGCCAGCGACTCGGGCTCGTCCACCTCGCCGTCCCCGAGGAACGCCCACACCCGCGACGCCGACGTGTCCTTGATGCCGCGGGCGTGGAGGTAGCGGTTGAACCTGGCCTGGTAGACGGCCGCGAGAGGGCCGAGACCCATGGAGACCGTGGGGAACTCCCACAGCCACGGCAGGCGCCGGGGGTGGGGGTAGGACGGCAGGCCGTGGCCGTCGGCCTCGCGGCGGTAGCCGTCCAGTTGCTCCTCGCGCAGCCGGCCCTCCAGGAACGCGCGGGCGTAGATGCCGGGTGACGCGTGCCCCTGCACGTACAGCTGGTCGCCCGAACCTCCCCCGGAGCCTCCGGCCCGGGAGGACCCCCAGTCCTTGCCCTTGAAGAAGTGCTGGAAGCCCACCTCGTAGAGCCAGGCCGCCGACGCGTACGTCGCGATGTGGCCCCCCAGGCCCAGGCGGGAGGCGCGGGTGACCATGGCCGCCGCGTTCCACCGGTTCAGCGCGGTGATCCGGGACTCCATGGCGAGGTCGCCGGGGAAGGCCGGCTGGGCCGCCGCGGGGATCGTGTTGACGGGTTCCGTGGACAGCAGCCCGGGGACCGGCACCCCGGACGCCGCCGCGTACTCGTGGACGCGCCGCAGCAGGTAGGCGGCCCGGTCGGGCCCGGCGTGCCGGATGACGGCGTCGAACGACGCCCGCCATTCCGCGGTCTCCTCGGCGTCGCGGTCGGGCAACCGGTCGAGCGGGCTGGTCGAGGGGGACTGCGCGGACTGCGCCGGATCACTCATGGCGGCCTTCCTGTCGGGACATGGGGAGGGGAGGGCGGCGGCCGCGGAGGGGGACTCGCGGACGGCGGCCGCCGGAGAGGGGGCGGTGCGGGGCGGGCGCGGGCGGTGCCGCGGGTGCCGCGGGCGTCACCGTTGCGTGAGCCACTCGCGGAACGTCGTGTGGCCCACGTGGGCGTCCGCTCCGGGGAGCAGGGACCGTCGCTGCAGCTCGGCGCCGAAGAACCACGCGTGCTCGTCGGTGACGACCTTCCGGTCGTCGCCCGTGGCGGTCAGCAGCTCGGCGGTGAGCTCGTCGAGCGCGAACTCCTGCGGCCCGGCGACCTCCAGGGTGCCGAACAGCGGCACTCCCACCGCCACGCGCGCGACCGCCGCCGCGATGTCGTCCGCCGACACGGGCCGCACCAGTGCGGGCGCGACGCGCACCTCGCCGCCCTGGTCCGCGCCCGCCACGGCCATCGCCTCGACGCACTCGAAGGACAGGGCGGCACGGACGATCGAGTGGGGGACCGGGGAGCGCCGCACCTGCTCCTCCAGCAGCAGCTTCGCGCGGAAGTAGCCCGACAGCAGCCGCTCGGCCCCCATGAAGGAGAGGACCACGTGGTGCTCGGCCCCCGCCGCCTCGGCCGCGGCCAGCAGGCGCGCGGTGGCGGTGCGGAAGTACTGCAGGCTGACCGGTTCGGCGGGCGAGGGCGTGTCGGTGACGTCGACCACGATGTCGGCGCCGCGCAGCGCTTCGGCGAGGTCCCTGTCCGTGACGGCTCCGGGCCGGTCGCAGTCGGGCAGGGGGACGACCTCCACCCCGTGGTCCCGCAGCCTGGCGACCGTCCTGGAACCGAGCAGACCGCCGGCCCCTGCGACAACGACTCTCATCCGGGTCCCTTTCGTCCGCGGGGCCGTAGGCCCTCCGATGTCCTCGTGACGGCGCAGCCGGCCGCTCCACCTGCTGTGACCGCGCCCGCGCCGCGGTTGTGACACCACCGGACGCTCCTGCGAGCGGTGGGGGAGGCGGGAACGAGGGGGACGTCACACCAGCGGGTGCTGTCCGGTCGTATGGAGGAGCAGCTACGTCCGCCCGGACAGGACGACGGTGGCCACCGCCGGTCGATGTCGGTACATCGGCCGCGCGTGACGGCGACATACCATCATTTCTGCACAATTCGGGCACAACCATGGAGGTGCAGCGCAGTGTCGGAGACACAGGGCAGCAGCAACGAGCAGCCGCGGTCGGAGGCCTGGAAGACGGCGGTGACGATGCTGCAGGACGCCAAGCCGCCCTTCATCCCCGAGGGCGCCTCGGGGATGACGATCGCCGTCGAGTGGCCCCCCGGCGACCCCGGGACCCCGCCCCACCGCCACTCCGGGCCGGCCTTCGGGTACGTGCTCGAAGGAGCGGTCCGGTTCGAGCTCGAAGGCGAGCCGGAACGGATCGTCGAGGCCGGTGGGACCTTCTGGGAGCCGGGCGGGGACGTCATCCACTACCAGGACGGCAACGCCCTGCCGGACGCGCGGACCCGGTTCGTCGTGACCATGCTGTGCGCGCCCGGCCAGCCGATGCTCACCCTGGTCGACGACGGGGAACTCGCCCAGCGCGCCCACCTGCGCGCCCCGCGCCCGCCGCGGACCGGCGCGTGACCACTTCCGCACCGGACGGCGGAGCGCAGCAGGAGTGCGGGCCGCGCTACGGCGGGCTGCGGGCCGACGCGGTGCGCAACCGCCGCAGGATCCGTACGGCCGCCGCCGACCTGCTCGCCGAACAGGGCGCGGGCGTGTCGCTTGACCGGATAGCCCGCCTGGCCGGGGTCAGCAACGCGACGCTCTACCGCCACTACGCCAGCCGGGAGGAACTGCTGACCGACGTGGCCGAGCAGATCGCGGCCGTGGCCGCGGCCGCCGAAGCACGGCTGGCCACGAGCGATCCCCTGGTCGCGTTCCGCGGTTTCCTGGAAGCCCTGGCGTCCGCGCGGCCGGCCGCCCTGTACTGCCTGCCCGAAGGGGCCGCCGAGGGGCCGCGGGCCCGTGTGGCCGGCGCGACGCGGCGGCTGCTGTCCCGCGCGCAGCGTTCGGGACGCGTACGTGAAGACATCACCGCCGAGGACGTCCTCGCCGTCGTGGCGCAGCTCGGCCGCCCCCTGCCGGGCGCCACCTGGCGGGCCACCGAGGACAGGTGCCCGCGCCTGGTCCGGCAGTACGTGGACGGCCTGGTCGTGCCCGCCTCCCGGACGCCGCACGAGCCGTACCACCTGCCCCGGCGTTGAGCCCGGCGCATTCCGCGCCTTCCCCGCCCCCGGCCGGATCACCGGCCGGGGGCGGCGCGTCATTTCCGGCGCGGGGCGGTCAGCGCGACGCCCCCTGCGGAACGGCGTGCTTCAGCACGAAGCCGGCCACGACGTCCGCGAACTCCCCGGGGCGCTCGAAGTGCGCCAGGTGGCCTGTGTCCTCGAGGACGGCAAGCTGCGCACCGGGGATCCGCTCGTGGATCATCCGCGCCCACCGCGGTCCGCAGATGAAGTCGTCCGCGCCGACCAGCACCAGGGTGGGCGTCGTGATGCCGGACAGCCGCTCCCGGACGTCGAAGGCGGGACCCTCGCCGAGGGAGGGTTCGGCGTACATGCGCAGCGACCCGCGCGCGGGCCCGAACTCGTCCTCGCGTCCCCAGTAGTCGACGACGTACGCCGGCAGGATCGTCCGCAGGCAGTCGGTGGCGCCGTCGTCGTCGAGCTGCCCGAGCGGCGCCGTCAGGGCCTCCACGTAGGTGGCCACCTCGGGGTGGTCCGCCACATGACGGCGGGCGAACCGCTCCATGTTGGCCACGGCGTCGGCCCAGAACTCCTCGCCGGTCACCGGGGACGTGTCGTACAGGACGAGGGAGGCGAGGTGCTCCGGGTGGTCCAGCGCGTACTGCTGGGCGACGAAACCGCCGTACGAATGGCCGAGCAGCGTCACCGAGGGCTGCGCGAGGTGCTCGATCACACCGTTCACGAAGTGCGTGTACGTCGCCAAGGTGTAATCGCGCGGGTCGGGCAGGCGCCCGGACTCGCCGGTGCCGACGGGCTCGACGTACACCATCGTGAACGCACGCTCCAGGAGCGGCATCCGCAGGTACTCCCAGCCGATGCCGGGCCCGCCCGAGAGGGCGACGCACACCGGGCCCCCGGCGCCGGCCACGTGATAGCGCTGCGCGACGGCGGCGCCCTTGTGGTCGATGGTGATCGTGTGCGTACCCGGGGCGAGTGGCCCGCCCGTGCCGTCGGCGGCGCGAGGGAGGGCAGCGGGCACGGAGGAAGAGTTCACACTGTTCACATGTTGTGTCACAGTGTCAGTCTATGTCCGCGTCCGGGCGCGTGAGGCCCGGCAGGCCGGGCAGGCCGCGCAGGGACTCGTTCACGGCTTCCAGCCGGGCGTCCACCGCGGTGATCTCCTCCTGCAGCCGATGGACGTGCGCCTCCAGGGCGGCGGCCTCGGCGGCCAGTGACATGACGATCGCCCGTACGTCGGGGGCGCCATCGGTGTTCGGGAGCATCGTTGTCCTTCCAGGCGGATCAGCCGTCGAGACGCGAACGGCCGGAGGAGGGGGGCAGGGGAAACCCCCTCCTCCGGCCGCTCACCCGGCGCGGAGCGCCGGTCAAGCACACTCTCGACAGATCAGCCGTCGGGATTGTGACAACGACGCGCCAGGGGTTCGTGGCCCCGGGCCGTCAGCCGGCGGCCCGGTAGAGGCCGCGCCCGGCGCGCTGGACCCTGGAGCCGCCCACCAGCCGGTCGAGCGTGCTGCGCACCGCGTTGATGCTGCCCGCGTCCTCGTCCCGGCCGAGAGCCGCCGCCACCTCGCGCGCCCGCACGTCCGACCCGCCCGTTGTGGCCAGGTAGTCGAGGATCTGCTCGGTGAGCCTGCCGTAGCCGCCCGCTGCGGAAGCGCCGTTCCGTTCCGCCGTGCCGTCCTCGGCCTCCCCGACCTGGGCCTCCCCGGGCCTCGCCTCCTCGGCCCTGATTTCCTCGACCTCCACGACGGGAGGCTGCCGTTCCTCGGTCTGGGTGCTCGCGGCCGCGACGGCGGGAGCCGTGACCGCCAGGTGGCCGAGGGCGCCGAGAGCCCTTCGCACCGATCCCAGGTGGGCGACGACCGCCGCCAACTCCCGTTCGAGTGCCTGCTTCTGCAGCTCGAGGCGCTGCAGTTCTCCCTGCAGGGCTCCGGCCGTGACCTGGAGATCCTCGGTCGTGTGCGCTGTGGAGACCATGTGTCCTCTCATTCCCGGCCCCTGGGGGCCAACGTCCGCGCACACAGATTAGTACGGCGAACACACGCGGTGACCACCTGGAGCTTCAACGGCGGTGCCCCGGACTACGGATCCACCACGGTGACCTCGCCGACGTCCTCGGCGTCGGCCGCGGAGAGCAGCGCCCGGGTCAGATCGGGGAACCGCTCGTCCAGCTCGGCACGACGCAGCGTGACGTAGCAGCGCGTCCCCTCCTGGCGGGTCCGTGTGATGCCGGCCTCGCGCAGGATCTTCAGATGGTGGCTCAAGGTGGACTTGGCGACGGGCGCCCGCAACTGGCCCCACCCGCGTTCCCTGCCGTCGGCCAGCACACGCACGATCCCGATCCGTGTCGGATCGCTGAGCGCGGCGAGGACGCGCGGCAGGCTCATCTCGCTCGCCTCGTGGGAATGCTGGTCCGCCATGGGGTCACGATAACCCGAATGTTCGAAGAATGTCGAACCCCGACCGGAGGCGGCCTACCCCCGGCGCGCCCGGTACAGGCCACGGCCCGCACGGTCCACGCGCGACGCCCCCACGAGGCGGTCCAGTGTGCTCCGGACGGCGTTGATGCTGCCACTGTCGCCGTCACGCCCGAGGGCCGCGGCGACGTCGCGGGCACGCACCTCGGTGTCACCGGCCTGCTCGAAGAAGTCCATGATCTGCTCGGTGAGCCTGCCGTACGTCGTGCCGGTGTCGGCAGGGGCCGTCACGTCCGAAGGAACGGGGGCGGCGGCCTCAGGGGTGCGGATGACCGCCTGGAGGGCGCCCAGGGCCCGCTGCACCGAACCGAGGTGCGCCACGACCGCGGCGAGCTCCCTCTCCAGGGCCTGCCTCTGGGCCTCGAGACGGACCAGATCCTCATGGAGGCTCTCCGCGGTGTGCTCGACGTTCCGCGCCGTCCGGGTCACCGAAGCCATGTGATCCCCTCACCTCCGTGCGTTCCGCGTTCACACGGATGCACATGGTGCCGACCGATGGGCACCGTTCGTATCCCAATTTACGCGCCGAGGGGCGTGATGTCCCCACTCTTCGGGGAAGCCGTGGGTCAGTCGGTGGGGGTGATGTGGCCGTCGCGCAGTTCCAGGACGCGGTCGGCGAGGGCGAGGAGTTGGGGGTCGTGGGTGGCGACGAGGGCGGTGACGCCTTCGCTGTGGACGACGGCGCGCAGGAGTTCCATGACGGCGCGGCCGGTGTCGGCGTCGAGCTGGCCGGTGGGTTCGTCGGCGATGATCAGGGCGGGGCGGTTGGCCAGGGCGCGGGCGATGGCGACGCGTTGCTGCTGGCCGCCGGACATCTCGCCGGGGCGCTGGCCGGCGTGGCCTTGGAGGCCGACCAGGGAGAGCAGGAGGGCGACGCGTTCTTCGCGTTCGCGGCGGGGGGTGTTGCGCAGTCGCAGGGGGACGCCGACGTTCTCGGCGGCGGTGAGGATGGGCAGCAGGCCGAAGGACTGGAAGACGAAGCCCATGCGGTCGCGGCGCAGGGCCAGCAGGTCGCGTTCGCCCAGGCCGTTCAGGACGGTGCCGTCGACGGTGACGCGGCCGGCGTCGGCGCGGTCCAGGCCGCCGATGATGTTCAGCAGGGTCGTCTTGCCTGAGCCCGAGCGGCCCTTGAGCGCGACCAGTTCACCCCGGGCCACGGAGAAGGACACCCCGCCCAGGGCGTGCACCGCGGTGTCCCCGGTGCCGAAGGTGCGCACCAGGTCCTCGACCACGACCATCGCCTCGGAGGCCGCCCCGTCGCCCGCCGGGCCCTCACGCCGTTCCAGCAGTCCCTCGCTCATGCCCGCCAGCATAAGGGGAGGTCACCGCCGACAAGGAAGGGCCGTCACCGCACTGCTGTGGCGTGTGACACGTGTGACACCATGCCTGAGCGAGAGCGCAGACGAAGGAGACGCCTTGGGCGCGGCGAGCACGGAGGCACTGGCACGGGTCACCGCCAACTTCCGCCAGTACTTGACGGGGTGGGGCCGGACACAGCGAGCTGACGGCGACCTCGACCGCTATCGCAGCGGTCTCGCCACGCCGCAGTTCAACGGCGTGGTCCGGGTACGGTCCCTGGACGCGGTCGCGCAGGCCGTGACCGCCGCGCGCACCGAACTCGCGGGCGTCCCCTGGTGGTGGTGGGCCGGCCCGGACAGCCCCGAAGGCACCCCCGCCGCCCTGACCCGGCACGGCGCGGTCCCGCTCGGCGCCCTGCCCCTGATGGTGCGGCCCCTCGACCGCGCCCCGGACCTCCCGGCCCCCCAGGACCCTCCCGCCGGTCTGGTCGTCGAGGCGGTGGAGACCCCGGACCGGCTGGCCGAACTGGTCCGCACGTACCGCACCTCCATGGGCATCGCGCCCGAGCTGCAGCCCGGCCTCGTCCGGTCCGAGGCCCGGCGCGCGGACAACGCGGACATCGTCCGCCTCGCCGCCGTGCTGGACGGTGACGTCGTCGGCACGACGGTGCTCATCACGGCGCACGACGTGGCCGGCGTCTTCCTCGTCCACGTCGCCGCGTCCCGCCGCCGCCGCGGCATCGGCGCCGCACTGACCTCGGCCGCCCTCCGCGTCGCCCACGACCGGGGCACCCACCTGGCCGCCCTCATCGCGAGCCCGACCGGTGAACCCCTCTACCGCCGCTTCGGGTTCACCACGGTCGCCGAGTACCGGCTCTTCACCCTGCCCGCCTGACTCCCGAGCGGGGACAGGGCCTACAGGCCGGTCGGGCGCACGGGGTGCCGGCTCAGGTCGGTGCCGTAGAGGGCGGTCATCTCGTGGTCCAGCACCGGTGCGATGGCCTCGGCGTAGGACTCGGTGAGGTGGCTGTCGTCGCGGTAGACGAAGGTGTCGGCCACCACCACGGGACAGTCGCCGCCGGTGCCGCACAGCCAGGGGGCCGGGTCGACCACCGAGACGCCGGTGGCCGCCGCCGCTTCGGTGATCTCCCGCTTCTTGTCGGGATCCTTGACCGCCTGCCCGATCTCGGACGCGCACCGCTCCAGCTCCTGCGGATGGGTCCCCGCGCAGTCGACCGCGTCCCCCTTCGGCCAGGGGGTGTCCTCGATGGCCAGCACCTGGGCGCCGCTCTTCGCCAGTTCCCGGTAGGTCCGCTCGAAACCGTCGGTCCACTGCCGGCGCGGGTCGGCGGACGGCCGGGCCAGGTCGGCCGAGTCCGAGGAGGAGGCGATCACCAGCGCGGGCTTCAGGGACCTGATCCGGGCCAGTGCCTTCGTGCGCCACCGGTCGCAGGACGTGTACGGCTCGCCCTGGTAGACCGTGGTGACCGTGGCGACCTTGCACGACGCCTTGGTCAGCGAGACCAGTCTCCAGTGGCGCTCGCGGGCCAGCCGGTCGAGCGCGGGGAACCACTGGGCCGCGTGCGAGTCCCCGAAGAGGACGACCGTCTTCGTCGCGGACCGGTCGCCGTAGACGCACGACGGAGTCGCCACGCTCTGGTAACCGATGTGGCAGCCGTCCCGGTAGACCGCGGACAAGGTCCCCTTGATCTTGGTGATTCCGGGCGTGAGATTGACCGGCAGACTGCGTTCGGGCGCCTCCAGCAGCTCGGTCAGACGTGTCTGCGGGTCGGCCACCCCGGTGAGCGTGCCCCGCAACTCCGGGGCCGCCGCGCCCGAACCGATCGGCGGCGGGAAGGCCGTCGCGACCAGCGCCGCCGCCGTGGCGCACGCCGTCAGCCCCGCGCCCAGCCCCAGTGCCCGCGCGTGACGCCCGCGGAAGACGTGGTGGAACCGCACCGGGTTCTCGACCAGACGCAGCGTCCCCCAGGCCAGCAGCAGGGAGATCGCCGCACACACCAGGCCGAAGCCGACGGTCGCCGGCCGCTCCCACGCCATCGGCAGGATCACCAGCATCGGCCAGTGCCACAGGTACCAGCCGTACGACAGGCCGCCGACCCATGTGACCGGCCGCAGCGACAACAGCGCGCCGGCCCCGTACCGCGCGGGGGAACAGCCGCCCGCCAGCACCAGCACGGTGCCGAGCACGGGCGCGAGCGCATAGGGCCCGGGGAAGGGCGTGGCGTCGTCGAACCAGACCGCGGCCACCGGCAGCGACACCAGCCCGGCCCAGCTCAGCGGCCCGGCCACCCGGGCCGGCAACCGCTCCAGCCGGCCCGCGAAGAGCGCGAGCAGCGCGCCGGCCCCGAGTTCCCAGAAGCGGGTGTGCGAGCCGAAGTACGCCCAGGACACCGAGGTGCCCGTCACCCACACGTTCAGGGCGAAGGAGAGCGCGCACAGCACCGCGAGCGGCGCCGCCAGCAGTCCGGTCCGGCGCCGGGCGAGTTTCCAGCTCGCCCAGAGCAGTAGCGGCCAGACCAGGTAGAACTGCTCCTCGACCGCCAGTGACCAGAAGTGCTGGAACGGCGACGGCGGGCTGTCCGCGTTGAGGTAGTTGGTGCCGGAGTTCGCCAGCCGGAGGTTCACCACGTAGAAGGTGCTGCCGAGCGCATCCCCGACGTACTCCGCGAAGCGGACCTTCGACAGGTACAGCCAGGCGCCGCCCAGCGTGACGACCCCGACGAGGGTCGACGCGGGGAGCAACCGCAGCGCCCGGCGGGCGTAGAACTTCCGCACCGACACGCGGTCGTTCCGGGTCAGCTCACGCAACAGCAACGAGGTGATGAGGAAGCCCGAGATCACGAAGAAGACGTCGACCCCGATGTAGCCGCCCGCCAGCCGCCGGACTCCGGCGTGCGAGAGCACCACCAGCGAGACCGCGAGGGCGCGCAGCCCCTGGATGTCCAGGCGCAGCGGTGCTCCGGCGGCCGGGCGGACCGCTGCTCCCGGGTTCGCCGCCGGTGGTGGGGGTGCCTGCGTCGCAGTTGCCGCGGGCCACGACGCACGTGACACGGAGTCTCCTCTGGTCCTGACGGATGGGCGCCGAACCATGCGACGCCGCTGACCAGACGCGCGATGACCGGGCAGGGTTGCGTCCGATCGGCCGGGTTCGGCCGTTCTTCGCCGGCTGCCCGCCCGTCCTTGCCCTTCCGTTCACCGCGAGGTCGCGTACCGGCGGATCCGCGCTCGCAGCGCCGGCGCGCGAGGCGCGCGGGCCTACGGCCGGTGGCTCGACGTGCCCTCCTGTGCGGACGCCGGCGCCTTGAAGAAGAAGGTCGTCGGCCGCAGCACTCCCGCCGGGTTCGCGGCGTGGGCGGGGACGGTGCCGTACGGGGTCCAGCCGGCGCTGCGGTAGAGCTGTTCTGCGGGGCTGTCGGTCTCGGTGTCGAGCAGCAGGAGGGCCGCGCCCGCGGCCGCCGCGGCGCGTTCGGCGACGGTGAGGAGGGCGCGGCCGAGGCCGTGGCCGCGGGCGCGGCGGTGGACGATGAGCTTGAGGACCTCGGCGCGGTGGCGGCCGTTGGGCTTGCCCTCGTGGGCGAGGCTGACGGTACCGGTGACGCCCGCGGTGTCGCGGGCGGCCCAGACGGTGAGACCGCCGTCCGCGACGGCGTGGGCGCGGTTGCGCCACCAGGCGGCCGCCTCGGCGTGGGTGAAGGGGGTCACGAAGCCGAGGGACGCGCCGCCCTCGACGGCGTCCACGAGGAGGGCGGCGAGGTCGTCGGCGGAGTCCAGCAGGGCTTCGGCGGAGAGCGGGGCGATGGCGTGCACGGGGGCGGGGGTGCGGGTGTCCTTCATGGCAGTACGACCACGACGGCGTAGCGGGCGGGGTCCGGGCCGGGGCAGCGGAAGCGGGAGGTGCCCCACAGGCGGTAGCGGAGGCAGTCGCCGGGGGCGAGGTGGTGTGAGCGGTCCTGGACGGTGACCTCGAGGGCGCCCTCGCGCAGCCATACGTGGTGTTCGAGCCCTGCCACGGGTGGGCCTTCGTAGGCGATGTCCGCGCCGGGGCGCAGCACCCCCTCGATGATCTCGGCGCGCAGTCCGGGGTGCGGGGGTGAGACGGAGCGGCGCTCGAAGCCGGACGGGGTGTCGGTCCAGACGCGCTGGTCGGCGGCGCGTACGAGCTGCGCGGGCTCGCCGCCGCTCTCGACCTCGGCGAGCAGCCGGGACATGGTGCGTCCGTACGCGGTGCACAGGCGCCCGAGGAGGGCGGCCGTGGGGCTGATCTCGGCGCGTTCGAGGCGGGAGAGCGTCGAGCGGCTGATGCCGGTGCGCGTCGCGAGGTCGTCGAGGGACCAGCCGCGCTCGTCGCGCAGCTCGGCGAGACGCGCGGCGAGGCGGGTTTCGACGGACGTGGGGGCGGGTTCTCTCACATCCGGGACGGTATCCCAGATCCGAGACAGGGCCAAGGGGGTGGATGGGCCCCGCGCCTTTGACGCACCCCGACCGGTCGCCTATCTTGTAGTAGACCGATCGTCTACTTCGTCTCCATCACCTCCCTCGGAGCAGGAACACCATGAGCGTTCAGGGCCAGAGCAAGACGTTTCTGATCACCGGTGTCAGCGGCGGCCTCGGCCGCGCCTTCGCCCAGGAAGCGCTCACCGTCGGTCACCGGGTCGTCGGCACGGTCCGCGCACCGGAGCGGATCGCCGAGTTCGAGGCCCTGGCCCCGGGTCGTGCCATCGCCAGACTGCTGGACGTGACGGACGAACAGGCCGTCGTCCCCCTCGTCGACGAGGTGGAACGGAACATCGGCCCCGTCGACGTGCTGATCAGCAACGCCGGCTACGGCCTCGAGGGCACCGTCGAGGAGTCGACGATGGCGGACCTCCGCCGGCAGTTCGAGGTCAACGTCTTCGGCAGCGTCGCCGTCATCAAGGCGGTCCTGCCCCACATGCGCCGGCGCCGCGGCGGGCACATCGTGACGCTCTCGTCCATGGCCGGCCTCACCGCCCTCCCCGGAGTCGCGTTCTACGGCGCGAGCAAGTTCGCCATGGAGGGCATCGCCGCGTCCCTGGCCCAGGAGGTCGCCGGCTTCGGCATCCACGTCACCTCCCTCGCGCTCGGCTCGTTCCGCACCGACTGGGCGGGCCGCTCGATGACCCGCGTTCCGCGCAGCATCCCCGACTACGACACGCTGTTCGACCCCATCAGGTCCGCCCGGCAGGCCAAGAGCGGCAACCAGGCCGGTGATCCGGCCCGTGCCGCCCGGGCGCTGCTGCGGGTCCTGGATGCCGACAACCCCCCGGTCCACCTCGTCCTCGGCACGGACGCTCTGCGTCTGGTCGAAGAGGGGCAGCGGCTGCTCCGCGAGGACCTCGCCGCCTGGGCCGACCTCACGGCATCCACCGATTTCCCCGCCGACCGGTGAACAAGGCGAGCCCGACGTCTCCCTGGCCCCTCCGCCAGGGTTCCTGCGACCGAGTTTGGACCCTCCCGTGAACGAATCCCGCCCCCGTACGGCCGTCGACTTTTGGCTTGACCCCGTGTGTCCCTGGACCTGGCTGACCTCGCGCTGGATGCTCGAGGTCGAGAGGATCCGGCCGGTCGACGTCACTTGGCGCGTGATGAGCCTGGCCGTGCTCAACGAGGACCGTCTCGACCAACTGCCGGAGCGCATACGCGAACTGATGGGCCTGGCATGGGCGCCGGTCCGGGTCCTGACCGCGGCCTCGCAGGCCTACGGACCCGAGGTGACGGGGCCCTTGTACACCGCCATGGGCACCCGCTTCCACCTGCACCAGCAGCCCCGGACCAAGCCGACGATCGCGGCCGCGCTGCGCGACGTCGGCTTGCCCGAGAGCCTCGCGGACGCCGGCGACACCGACACCTTCGACGCCTTGGTGCGCGCCTCCCACCAGGAAGCCGTCGACCTGGTCGGCGAGGACGTCGGCAGCCCCGTCGTCGCCCTGCCCGGTCAGGACGCCGGCAGGGCCGCGTTCTTCGGCCCGGTGGTCAGCCCCGCCCCGAAGGGCGAGGAGGCAGGGCGCCTCTGGGACGCCGCGATCGTCCTCGCCTCCATGCCGGACTTCTACGAGATGAAGCGCACCCGCACCGCCGGTCCCGTCTTCGACTGAGGCGCGGCGACTGCGGGCGACAGCGGCGACGGCGGTGGCGGTGGCGGCCAGGGGCCCGCCGCTGCCCCCCGGGCACGTGGGTCCCCCGGGCCCGGTTTCCCCGAGGCCGTCGCGGGCCGTTCGCCTACGCGGTGTAGCGTCGCCGGCGGGGTCGAGGCCGGATGTATCGCCGAGGCCTGCACGTTGTTCCACGGGGACCACCGACCCGCAGTCATGGAAGAGGTACGCACCGCATGACCACCGAACCGTTGCGCATCGGCGTGCTCGGCGCCGCCCGCATCGCCGGGACCGCCATCGCCGCCCCCGCCCGCACGACCGGTCACCGGCTGGTCGCCATGGCCGCCCGCGACCGCTCCCGGGCGGCGGACTTCGCCGCCGAGCACGGCGTCGAGCGCGTGCTGGACTCGTACGCCGACGTCATCGCCGACCCCGAGGTCGAGGCCGTCTACAACCCGCTCGCCAACGGTCTCCACGGCCCCTGGAACCTGGCCGCCATCGCGGCGGGCAAGCACGTCCTCAGCGAGAAGCCCTCCGCGAGCAACCTCGAGGAGGCCGTCGAGGTGCGCGACGCGGCCGCCAAGGCGGGCGTGGTCGTCATGGAGGCGTTCCACTACCTCTACCACCCGGTCACCCGGCGCCTGCACGAGCTGCTGGAGTCCGGTGAGCTCGGCGAGCTGCGGCACGTGGAGGCCGTGGTCAACATCCCCGCGCCCGCGGACGAGGACCCCCGCTGGTCGCTGCCGCTGGCCGGCGGCGCCGTGATGGACCTGGGCTGCTACTCCCTGCACGCGGCGGGGTCCCTGGCCCCGTGGGCCGGCGGCGCCCCGCGCCTGGTGGCCGCGCGCGGCGGGGAGCGCGCCAAGGCGCCGGGTGTCGACGAATGGCTGGACGCCGACCTGGAGTACCCCGGCGGCGCCACCGCCTCGGCCCGCTGCCACATGGACGCCGAGGCGCTGGAGATGAGCTGGCGCATCGTCGGCAGCCGCGGCGAGGCCACCGCGCCGTGCTTCGTGCTGCCGCACCAGGACGACCGGGTCGTGGTCCGTACGCCGGACGGCGAGCGGGTCGAGGAGCTGGGCAGGCGCCTGTCGTACACCTACCAGCTGGAGGCGTTCGCGGCGACCCTGCGCGACGGCGCCCCGCTGCCCACGGACGCCGACGACGCCGTGGAGTCGATGCGCATGATCGACGCCTGCTACCGCGCCGCGGGCTTCGAGCCGCGCCCGCGTTCCGCCGCCGTCACGCCACCAGCGGCCGGGTCGTCGGCGTGATCGGTGCCAGCAGGCACGTGCTGCCGGTGAGCCACCGGTCGACCGCCGCCGCGGCCGACCGGCCCTCGGCGATCGCCCAGACGATCAGCGACTGACCGCGGCCCGCGTCGCCCGCGACGAAGACCTTCTCCACCCCGGTGGCGAAGCAGGCGTCGCGGACGACGTGGCCGCGCCGGTCGAGTTCCAGGCCGAGCTGGTTCACCAGCCCGCAGTCGCGTTCGGCCCCCGAGAACCCCAGCGCCAGCAGCACCAGCTGGGCGGGGATGACGCGCTCGGTGCCGTGCTGCGGGCGGCGGTGCCGCGGCTCCACCCCGACCAGGTGCAGCGACCGTACGTGCCCTTCGTCGTCGCCCTCGAAGCGGAAGGTCGAGGCGGAGAACACCCGGATGTCGCCCTCCGGGCCGGGCAGCGGCACACCGCCGTGCTCCGCCGGGTCCCAGACGCCGCGCCGGGCCAGTTCACGCGCCTCCTCGTGGGCGGGGGAGACCCGGTAGACGTGCGGGTACACCGGCCACGGCTCCTGCTCGGGGCGGTACTCGCCCGGCAGGGGGTTGATGTCGAGCTGCACGACGGAGGCCGCGTGCTGCCGGAGCACGGTGCCCAGGCAGTCGGCGCCGGTGTCGCCGCCGCCGACGATGACGACGTCCTTGCCCTCGGCGCTGACCGGTGACTCGGTCAGGTCGCCCTCCTGCACGCGGTTCGCCAGCGGCAGGTACTCCATCGCCTGGTGGATGCCCGCCAGTTCCCGTCCGGGCACCGGCAGCTCGCGCCATGCCGTTGCGCCCACCGCCAGGAGCACCGCGTCGTGCTCGGCGACGACCCGTTCCGCGTCGAGGTCGGCACCCACTTCGACCTCGGTGCGGAAGAGGGTGCCCTCGGCGCGCATCTGCGCCAGGCGCCGGTCCAGATGGTGCTTCTCCATCTTGAACTCCGGTATGCCGTAGCGCAGGAGGCCGCCGAGCCGGTCCGCCCGTTCGTAGACCGTCACCGTGTGGCCGACCCGGGTGAGCTGCTGGGCAGCGGCGAGTCCGGCGGGCCCCGAGCCGACCACCGCGACGGTGAGGCCGGAGTGCCGCTCGGGGGGACGGGGGAGGGCGAGGCCGTCCTCCCACGCGCGATCGGCGATGGCGACCTCGACGTTCTTGATCGTGACGGGGTCGGCGTTGATGGTCAGGACGCAGGCGCTCTCGCAGGGCGCCGGGCACAGCCGACCGGTGAACTCGGGGAAGTTGTTGGTGGCGTGCAGCCGTTCCGCGGCGGCGGCCCAGTCCTCGCGGTACACCAGGTCGTTCCAGTCGGGGATCATGTTCCCCAGCGGGCAGGCGTCGTGGCAGAACGGGATGCCGCAGTCCATGCAGCGGCCGGCCTGCGCGGAGATGATCGGCAGCAGGCCCTGGCCGGTGTAGACCTCCTGCCAGTCCTCGACGCGCTCGCAGACGGGGCGCCGCGCGGGGGTGCGGCGAGGGGTGGTGAGAAAGCCCTTGGGATCGGCCATGGCCGCCTCCGGCGCCGCCGTCACGATCATGGGGAGGCACGGTGACCGCGTCCCCCGGCACATGGCACCGTCAGGCCACCATACGTCGGGTTTGTCGGTATTTCGATGGCGCGGCCACCGTGATCTTCCGCCGTGGGATCAGGCCGCGGCCTCCAGCTCCGCCGAACGCGGGTTGATCAGTACGACGTCGCAGGTCGCGTACCGCATCAGGGCCTGTCCGGCGCCGGCGTCCAGCAGCGCGGACAGCCCGCCGTGGGCGGGCGCCCCGACGACGATGGCGCGGGCCCCGGTGCGCTCCGCGTGCTCCGCGACCATACGGCCCACCTCCCCGTGGCCGGTGGCGTTCCGCAGCACGTGACCGACGGCCGGGATGCCGAGGGCGGCGAGCCGGTCCAGGTGCTTGCGGACGGCGATCCGGGCGGACTCCAGGTCCTCCGCGTCGGCGGCCGCGTCACCCGCGACCGCGGCCTCCTCGACGTGGACGACGTGCACCGTACGGCCGTTGATCGTCGCGAGGCGGCCGGCGGCCGCGGTGACCCGCTCGGCGTGCGGGGAACCGTCCACGGCGGCGACGATGGCGCCGCGGCCGGCGTCGTCGTGCGCGGCGGCCTCGTGCTCGACCGGCACCAGCGAGGGGGCGGCATCGGCCCCGGGGATGGGCTCCGGGGCGGCGTCGACCTGTTCGGCCTGGACCTTCTCGGCCTCCGTGAGCAGCCCGTGGGCCGTGGAGAGGATCACGATGCCCAGCACGAGCGCCCCGGCGCCGATGTAGAACGGCACGTGGATCCCGAAGGCCTCGACCAGCTTGCCCGCGGCGAACGGCGCCAGACCGCCGCCGATGAAGCGGACGAAGCCGTACGCGGCGGAGGCGACGGCGCGGTCGACGGGCGCGACGGTCATGACGGCCTGGGTGGTGACCGTGTTGTTCACGCCGATGAAGACGCCGGCGACGATCACGCAGACGATCAGCACGGTCCGGTCGTCGGTCCAGATCGCGATGGCCAGCACGGTGAGGGCGAACAGCGCGAGGTTGGCGTACAGCGTCCGCGCGATGCCCAGCCGGGCCTGCAGCCGCGGCGCCCCGAAGACGGCGAAGACCGCGACGAGGGCGCCCCAGCCGGTGAAGACCAGGCCGAGCTGGACCGCGCCGAGCCCCATCGGGAAGGGCGCGTAGCCGAGCACGGTGAAGAAGGCCCAGTTGTAGCAGAGGGCCGTGAGCGACATCGTCAGCAGGCCGCGGTGGCGCAGCGCGCGCAGCGGCTCGCTCAGCCCGGTCTTGCGGGCCGGCAACGGGATCGGCTCCACGAGGACGACGGTGGCGACCAGCGCGATGGCCATCAGGACGGCGACTCCGTAGAACGGGCCGCGCCAGCTCACGTTGCCCAGCAGGCCGCCGAGCAGCGGGCCCACCGCGATGCCGACGCCCAGTGCCGTCTCGTAGAGGATGATCGCGCCCACGAAGCCGCCGCTCGCGGAGGCCACGATCACCGCCAGGGAGGTGGCGATGAACAACGCGTTGCCGATGCCCCAGCCCGCCCGGTAGCCGACGATGCCGCCGATGCTCCCCGAGGTGCCGGCCAGTGCGGCGAACACCACGATCAGGGCGAGGCCCGCGATCAGCGTCCGCTTGGCGCCGATCC
This sequence comes from Streptomyces sp. NBC_00510, assembly GCA_036013505.1. NCBI lineage: Bacteria > Bacillati > Actinomycetota > Actinomycetes > Kitasatosporales > Streptomycetaceae > Streptomyces > Streptomyces sp. NBC_00510. The sequence goes on from CP107851.1 coordinate 8,929,280, forward strand.
GGCTGGAGACCCAGTTGGTGATGAGCATGGCGACCGCGGTCACCACCAGGTAGCTGGTGAACAGCAGCGTCACCTGGCTCGGAGTGGCGTCCAGTTGCTGCGATATCGCGGGCAGGATGGGGTCGACCAGGCCGATCCCCATGAACGAGACCACACAGGCGAAGGCGACCGCGAACACGGCCTTCGGCTGTTTGAACGGATTCACGGAACGGGACGATTGCGCATGCGCGGTCATGAAGGTGCTCCGACGTAGAAACCGATGCCTGATCAACTGCTCCGCTGGGCGAGGCTCGACGAGGCCGGGGGCGGCCCCAGCCGGGTCAGTGCCTCCACGGCCGGCAGCGCGGCCACCAGGGCCGCCCGCTCGGACGGGCTCAGCTGTTCCAGCAACTCCCCGAGCCGCTCGGCGCGCACGGCGCGACGCCGGGCGATGGCCTCCCGGCCGGCGTCGGTGATGTGGACGAGCACCACGCGCCCGTCCGCGGGGTCCGCCGCGCGACCGGCCAGTCCCGCCTCCGCCAGTCGTGACACGACCTGGGTCATCGCCGGCTGCGTGACGCCCTCCAGGGTCGCCAGCTCGGTCAGCCGGAGCGGGCCGGACTGCTCCAGCGTGGACAGCGTCGCCACGGTGGTCAGCGACAGCTCGCTCGGCTGGCTGAGCCTGCGCAGCATGCGGTACAGCCGCTCCAGGGCCCGCGCCACGTCGACGGCGTGGCGGTGGTCCAGGTCGTCGTCGGGAAGATGCATAAGGAATTTATATCACTGCCTTATGTATCTGGGGAGGGGGCGGAGGGGGCGGACACGGAAGAGGGCCGGGCACGCCTGTGACGGCGTGCCCGGCCCTCATGCCCCCGCCCGGGGCGGAGCGGGGAGCTCAGAGCCCGTAACGTTCCCGGGCCTCCTGCACGGTCTCCCGCTTGACCTCGCCGCGCCTGGCGAGCGCGGCCAGCGCGGCGACGACCACCGACTGCGGGTCCACACCGAAGTGGCGGCGCGCCGCATCGCGCGTGTCCGACAGGCCGAAGCCGTCGGTGCCGATCGAGTGCCACTCCTGCGGCACCCACTGGCTGATCTGGTCCGGCACCCCGCGCATCCAGTCGCTCACCGCCAGCACCGGGCCCGGCGCGCCCTCCAGGACACGGGCCACATGGGGGAGCGGGGCGTCCTCGCCGCGCAGCCGGGCCGCGTCGTACGCCAGACCACCGCGCCGCAGCTCGCTCCAGGAGGTCGCCGACCACACGTCCGCCGCCACGCCCCACTCCGCGGCCAGCAGCTGCTGCGCCTCCAGGGCCCAGTGGATCGCCGTGCCGGAGGCCATCAGCTGCAGCCGCGGCGCGTCGGCGGACAGCCCGGCGGTGTCGGCGGTGCGGAATCGGTACAGGCCCTTGACGATGCCTTCCTCGACGCCCGGCTCCGTGGGCATGGCCGGCTGGATCTTGGGCTCGTTGTAGACCGTCAGGTAGTAGAAGACGTCCTCCGCGTCCGGGCCGAACATGCGGCGCAGGCCTTCGCGGACGATGACGCCGACCTCGTAGGCGAAGGCCGGGTCGTACGAGACCGCCGCCGGGTTGGTGGACGCGATCAGGTGCGAGTGGCCGTCGGCGTGCTGCAGGCCCTCACCCGTCATCGTCGTGCGGCCCGCGGTCGCCCCGACCAGGAAGCCGCGGCCGAGCTGGTCGGCGAGGGCCCACATCTGGTCGGCGGTCCGCTGCCAGCCGAACATCGAGTAGAAGATGTACAGCGGGATCATCGGCTCGCCGTGCGTGGCGTACGAGGTCGCCGCGGCGGTGAAGGAGGCCATCGAACCGGCCTCGGTGATGCCCTCGTTGAGGATCTGCCCGTTCTCCGCCTCCCGGTAGTACAGGAGCATGTCGCGGTCGACCGGGTCGTAGGTCTGGCCGAGCGGCGAGTAGATGCCCGCGCTCGGGAAGAGCGACTCCATGCCGAAGGTGCGCGCCTCGTCGGGGACGATCGGCACCCAGCGGCGTCCGCTCTCCTTCTCCCGCATGAGGTCCTTCATCAGCCGGACCAGGGCCATCGTGGTCGCGATCTCCTGGCTGCCGGAGCCCTTGGCCAGGGCCTCGAAGGGCTTCGCGGACGGCTCGGGGAGCGCCACCGGGTGCACCCGGCGGGCCGGGGCGGGGCCGCCGAGCTCGGCGCGGCGCTCCTGCAGGTAGCGCACCTCGGGGGAGTCGGCGCCCGGGTGGGCGTACGGCACCAGGTCCCCGGCGAGCGTGCTGTCCGCGATGGGCAGTTCGAGCAGGTCGCGCATGGCGCGGAACTCGGGGAGGGTGAGCTTCTTCATCTGGTGGTTGGCGTTGCGCGACTCGAAACCGCGACCCAGCGTCCAGCCCTTGACGGTCTGCGCGAGGATCACGGTCGGCGCGCCCTTGTGCGTGGTGGCCGCGCGGTAGGCGGCGTACACCTTGCGCGGCTCGTGGCCGCCGCGGGAGGTGTGGAAGCACTCGGCGATCTTGGCGTCCGTCAGCAGCTTCGCCATCTCGGCCAGGGCCGGGTCGGCGCCGAAGAAGTGCTCGCGGATGTACGCGGCGTCGCGGGTGGCGTAGGTCTGGAACTGCCCGTCCGGTACCTCGCGCAGCCGCCGCACGAGCGCGCCCGTGGTGTCGAGGGCGAACAGCTCGTCCCAGGCGGAGCCCCACAGCGACTTGACGACGTTCCAGCCGGCGGCACGGAACTTCGCCTCCAGCTCCTGGACGATCTTGAAGTTGGCGCGGACCGGCCCGTCGAGGCGCTGCAGGTTGCAGTTGATCACGAAGGTGAGGTTGTCCAGCCCCTCACGGCCGGCGAGGCCGAGGGCGGCGGTCGACTCGGGTTCGTCCATCTCGCCGTCGCCGAGGAAGGCCCACACGTGCGAGCCGGAGGTGTCCTTGATGCCGCGGTGGGTCAGGTAGCGGTTGAAGCGCGCCTGCTGGATCGCGGCGAGCGGGCCGAGGCCCATCGACACGGTCGGGAACTCCCACAGCCAGGGCAGCCGCCGCGGGTGCGGGTAGGACGGCAGGCCGTCGCCGCCGGCCTCCTGGCGGAAGTTGTCCAGCTGCCGCTCGGTCAGCCGGCCGTCGAGGAAAGCGCGGGCGTAGATGCCGGGGGAGGCGTGGCCCTGGACGTACAGCTGGTCGCCGGAGCCGTCGCCCTCCTTGCCGCGGAAGAAGTGGTTGAAGCCGGTCTCGTACAGCCAGGCCGCGGAGGCGAAGGTGGCGATGTGGCCGCCCAGGCCCAGGCGGCTGCCGCGGGTCACCATGGCGGCGGCGTTCCAGCGGTTCCATCCGGCGATGCGCCGCTCCATCTCCAGGTCACCGGGGAGCTCGGGCTCCGCGGCGGTCGGGATGGTGTTGATGTGCTCGGTCTCCAGCAGCGACGGCACCGCGAGACCGGACGCCTGCGCGTGGTCGAAGGTACGGCGCATCAGGTACGCCGCGCGATCAGGGCCGGCGGCGTGGGTGACCGCGTCGAGTGAGGCGGCCCATTCGCCGGTCTCTTCCGGGTCCGGGTCCGGCAGGTGATCGAGCGCGCTCAGCGTGGCGTCGGTCATGGTGAACGCCTCCCAGTTGGTTCCGTGCGGGCAGGGGTGTCCCCGTGTCTCACAGAGTAAGACTGATCGATGATCGATCAAATACCTTGTGATGAGGGTCACAAAGGGGGAGCTCCGATGGTCCGGGCGGGGGTGTTCCGGGCCGGCGTCAGCCGCCCTGCGGGGCACAGCCCAGCACATGCTCCTTGACCAGCTCGCCGACCCGCGGATCGTCCCTGCGGAAGGCCTCCACCACCGCCTGGTGCTCCTCGGCGTACAGCCGCTGCCGGGTGCCCAGCCAGCGGATCGACAGCGCCGTCCACACCTCGATGCCCAGCGACTCCCAGGTGTGCAGCAGCACGCTGTTGCCGGAGGCGCGCACCAGCTCGCGGTGGAACGCCACGGTGTGCCGCACCTGAGCCCCGGCGTCGCCCTCCTCGTCCGCCTCGTGCAGCAGCGCGACCTCGGCCTCCAGCGCCGACAGGTCGTGCCGCAGGCGCGGCGCCGCCAGCTCCGCGGCGATCTGCTCCAGGCCCGCCCGCACCGGGTAGATCTCCTCCAGGTCCCCGGCGGTCAGCCGGCGCACCCGCACCCCCTTGTTCGGGGCGGACTCGATGAGCCGCATGACCTCCAGCTCCCGCAGCGCCTCCCGCACGGGCGTCTGGCTGACCTCCAGCTCGGTGGCGATGCCCCGCTCGACGATCCGCTCCCCGGGCTTCCACCGCCCGCTGACGATGCCGTCCACGATGAACTCGCGGATCTGCTCGCGCAGAGAGCGGACGACGGGCGGCGCCATGGGGACTCCTCCGGAAAAGGGCAGCTGACTAGACGATACGGCGACGGCGCCCTCCGGCGGTCCCGTACGGCGGCACCGGGTGCCGCCGCGCCCTCAGGCGAGGGCGACTTCCACGCCGCCCTCGGCCAGCACCTCCAGGACTGCGCCGAAGCGGCTGTCCGGCTCCCCGCGGGAGTCCAGCGTCACGCCCAGCGCCCGCCGGGCGACCGCGGAATCCCGCCACACCAGGGTGCACGGGGTGGTGACCCCGAAGCCGCCGCGGAGGCAGTCGGCCAGGGCGTCCGCATTGCAGCCGAGGTAGCCGCCCGGACCGTTCATCGCCTCACCCAGCGCGAGGTAGAGGCCGGGCTCGTCGGTGACGTACCGGCCGTCCAGGTCGTACACGAGCCCGGCGGGCCGCGCCGGACGCGGGCCCGTGCAGCCGCGGTCCCGGACGAGGCCCAGCCACAACGACCGCTCACGGGTGGCATACCCGGACCAGGTACCGGACTCCGCCGGGGGCCCGGCGAGCCACCGGTCCCACAGCGCCCAGGCACGAGCCGGGAAGGGCTCCCGCACGCCGTCGGTGAGATCGACGTCGACGAGCCCGAGGCCGAGTGCCGACGGCCGCCACCCGGCGATCCCGGCGGTCACGTACCGGTCCAGGACGGCCTCGCCCCTGCCGCCGAGGACCTCCAGCCTGGCCTCGTCCAGGCGCAGGGAGCGGCGGGTGCCGGTTTCGAGGGCGGCCCGCAGCTCCGCGCCGGGCGCGCAGCCGAGCAGCCGCAGCGGCGTCCGGGACGGCTCACCGTCCGGCGGGACGACGTCCGAGGCGTCCCGGCAGACGCCGAGGACCCGGTGTCCGTCGTGGATCAGCAGCCCCGCCGCGAGGCAGGGTTCGCCGGGCGGTTCGGGCCACCCGTCGACGGCGTCCAGGAACACGTCCCACGCGGCGGGCGCGCCGGGGCGATGGCGGTGACCCGTGATCCGCGCGTCCTCCAGCCGCCACGGCGCGTGCGGGTGGTCGAACGGATCCGGCGCGGCGTGCCGCCCGCAGTCCCGCGGGCTCAGCCAGAGGTCACCGAGGAATCCGGTGCCCGGCCCGTCCAGGACGTCGAGCGCCGGTACGGGTCCACGAGCAGCCCCGACACCCGCGCGCACACGCCCCACAGCAGGTCGTCCGCGGACCGGACCAGGGCGAAGCCCGGACGGTCCGCGCGCTCGACGTCCCGCGGCCAGTGCCGCCGCATGTTCCTTCTGCCCCCGGAGGATCTACCGGCCGAGATCGTAGGCGACCGTCACCGGCGCGTGGTCGGACCAGCGCTCGGGGTGGGTGTCCGCGCGCTCGACCCGGGTCTGCGCCGCCCGGGCCGCCAGGCCGCGGGTCGCGACGTGGAGGTCGATGCGCCAGCCGCTGTCGTTGTCGAAGGCGCGGCCGCGGTAGGACCACCACGTGTACGGGCCCTCGCCCTCCGGGGTGAGGTGGCGCACGACGTCGGTGTACCCGGCCTCGTCGTAGACGCGGGAGAGCCACGCCCGCTCCTCGGGGAGGAAGCCGGCGTTCTTCTGGTTGGCCCGCCAGTTCCTCAGGTCGCGCTCGGTGTGCGCGATGTTCCAGTCACCGCAGATCAGCACCTCGCGGCCGGCGGCGGCGGCCTTCTCCCGCAGCTTGACCATGTGCTCCAGGAACGCCGCCATGAAGCGCTCCTTCTCCTCCTGCCGCTCCGTGCCGACCTCGCCCGAGGGGAGGTAGAGGCTGGCGACCGTCACGCCGGGCAGGTCGACCTCCGCGTAGCGGCCGGAGCCGTCGAACTCCTCCGAGCCGAACCCGATCCGGCTCGCGGACGGTTCCTGCCGCGAGTAGAGGGACACCCCGGCCCGGCCCTTCGCGGCCGCCGGGGCGTGGAGCACGTGCCAGCCCTCGGGGGCACGGACCTCCTCGGGCAGCTGCGCGGCCTCGGCGCGGACCTCCTGCAGGCACACCACGTCGGCCGTGGTCGCCTCCAGCCAGGGGAGGAAGCCCTTCTTGGCCGCGGCGCGCAGCCCGTTCACGTTCACGGTGGTCACGGTGAGCATGACGGGGACGATACCGGCCCGCCGGAGGGTGCCCGTACCGGGGCGTAGGCCGCACACCCGTACGATGTGCGAGTGGAGATCCGGAAGACGCGCTACGACCACCCCGACGCCGTGGTGCTGACCGAGCAGGTGCAGCAGGAGTACGTCGTGCGGTACGGCGGCCCCGACGAGACGGCGATGGACCCCGACCACTTCGACGGCCCGCAGGGCGAGTTCATGGTCGGCTACCTCGACGGCGCCCCCGTGGCGACCGGGGGCTGGCGCGGTCAGGACGCCTCCCCGGAGGGCTTCGAGGACGGCGACGCCGAGGTCAAGCGCATGTACGTGGTGCCGCAGGCCCGGGGCCGGGGCTTCGCACGCCGGATGCTCGCCGCGCTGGAGACCGGCGCCGCCGCGGCGGGCCGCACCCGGATGGTGCTGGAGACGGGGCGGATGCAGCCGGAGGCGATCGCCCTCTACGCTTCCTGCGGCTACACGCCGGTGACCAAGTTCGGCCACTACAAGGACAGTCCGCTCAGCGTGTGCCTGGGCAAAACGCTCCGGGCACCGGCCGAGGAGGCCGTTCCCGCGTAGCCTTGGTCCATGATCGAGGACAGCGCGTCCGCCCGGCTCGCGGCGGGCAAGTACCTACTGGTGACCACCTACCGGCGGGACGGCCGTAGCGTTGCCACCCCGGTCTGGGTGGTCGGCGACGGTGAGGCGGTCGGCGCCTGGACCGCGGCGGACTCCGGCAAGGTCAAGCGGATCCGCAACCGCGCCGACGTGCTGGTCGGCCCCTGCGACGTACGCGGCAACCCCACCGGGGAGCAGGTGCCCGCGCGCGCCGAGATCCTCGGACCGCAGGAGACCGAGCGCTACCGTTCCCTGGTCGCCCGCAAGTACGGTCTGCTCGGCAGGCTGACTCTGTTCGGCAGTCGGCTGCGCCGCGGCCGCGAGGGCACGGTGGGCGTGCGGATCACCCTCACGTGAGCGGTGGTGTGCCGCGGCAGGGCGCCTGCACGGTGAGCGTCTGCCGCGACTGCTGCTGCGGTACGGAGAAGGTCCCCGGCGTCGACCACGACGTGCAACTCGACCTGCTCCGGCGGGAACTCGCCGGCGTCTGCCGGGTACGCGTCACCGAGTGCCTCGACGTGTGCGAACAGGCCAACGTCGTCGTCGTGCAGCCCTCGCCGGAGGGGCGCGCGGCCGGCGGCCGGCCGGTCTGGCTCGGCCTGGTCAACGATCCCGGTGCCCTCGACGACATCGTCGCGTGGGTGCGCGCCGGGGGACCGGGCCGCGCCGTACCGCCCGACGTCCTGGACCTCTACGCCATCGAACCGCCGGGCGGCCGCGCCGTGGGCGCCGTGGACGCGGCGGGCTGAGCGGGCCGAAAACGCCGCCGCGAGACCCGGGACACGGCAGGGGCCGTACGGGCTTCGTTGCCCGTACGGCCCGTGAACCGGCCGTGCCGGAGGGTCAGTCGATGCTCCGCAGGATGTGCGGTTCGTTCAGATCGTCCTCGTAGCCGGCCAGTCGGATCGGTGCCGACCTGGCCCAGACGTCCAGGTTCCGCACCTCCCGCTGTTGCGCGGGTTGATCGTCAGGCTCCTTGGGGAGCTGGTTCCGCTTTGACTTCTCGGGTGTCACCGCGCACTCCTTCGTGTCGGGTGAGCCGGACGCCGGCCCGGCCGCTGCCGGACGCCGACCGCCCGGTCGGGCTGATGGCTGAGCGGACGCGGTGGCGCCGGTTGCGGAACCGGGCGGGGACCGCGGTGGGCGGTTCCTCCCGGGGCGGAGGCAGGGGGTGTCGGTGCTCCCCCGAGGGCCTTTCCGTCGGGAGAAGCCTATGCCCGGACGCGGGGTGCCACCATCCCAATTCGGCGCGCCGCGGCGACGGCCACTCTTCCCGCGGACGCCGAGCGGTCGTCACCCGGTGTTCAACCGCTGCGCCGGACCGCCCCGGGACGGGCGCAGGAGAGGGTCGCCCACACCGCGCGACCGGTGCCGTGCGCCGGCGGGCGTACGCCCCAGCCTTCGGCCAAATGGGCGACGAGGGCGAGCCCGCGACCGTTCTCGTCGCCGTCGGCGGCCGCGCGCGCCTGGGGACCCGCGGTCCCGCGCCCTTCGTCGACGACCTCGATGTGCAGCTTGCCGCCCGCCGTCCAGAGCAGGCACGCGACGTGGTCGCTGCCGCTGTGCACGACCGCGTTGGTGAAGAGTTCGCTCACCACGAGGCCGGCGTCGTCGCCCAGCTCCTCCAGGCCCCATCCGCTCAGCGCGGAACGCACCTGGCGCCGCGCGACGCCGACCGACGAGGCCTGCGCCGGCAGTCGGAGCCGGAAGGTGTCCCGGGCGCTGATGGCAAAGAGCACACACGCAACTATGGCCACTGCTTGCACAGAAGGCAAGGGTCATTCTGCAAATTGCACAATCGCCAGTATCAGGGTGTGGGTTCCATTCCTGACATGGCACACTGCTGCCATGCGTGAGTTGCGACGTGGGTGAGGCGAAGGCGAGCGGGGCGCCGACCGTCCTCCGCGTGATCCTCGGCAAACGCCTCCACGACCTGCGGGAGAAGGCGGGTTGCTCGTACGAACAGGCCGCGCGCGAGCTGGACGTCACCCATGCCACCGTGCGCCGGATGGAGAAGGCCGAGGTCGGCCTGCGCATCCCGTACGTGGAGAAGCTGCTGGCGCTGTACGGCGTCGACGCCGTCGAGGCGGCGACCTTCATCGACCTCGCCCGGCAGGGCAACCGCCCCGGCTGGTGGCACCGTTACCGTGACGTCCTGCCGTCCTGGTTCAGCGCCTTCGTCAGCCTCGAGGGCGAGGCGGCCATCATCCGCGCCTACGAGCCGCACTACGTCCCCGGCCTGCTGCAGACCGAGGACTACGCCCGCGCCGTGCTGAGGGCCGGCCGCCCGGGCGCCTCCACGGAGGAACTCGAGCGCCTGGTCGCGCTCCGCCGGGAACGGCAGGCGCTGATCGCCCGGCCCGAGGCCCCACTGCTGTGGGTGGTGATGGACGAGACCGTGCTGCGCCGCCCCATCGGCAGTCCCGGCGTCATGCGCGCCCAGCTGGACCGGCTGGCCGAGGCATGCGAGTTGCCGCAGGTGAGACTGCAGATCATGCCATTCGACGCCGGGCCGCACCCGGCGATGTACGGGCCTTTCCACATCTTCCGGTTCCAGATCCGCGAACTGCCGGACGTCGTGTTCACCGAGAGCCTGGTGGGCGCCGCCTACCTGGACGACGTGGACGACGTCTCGGCGTTCCTCGAGGCCCTCGACCGGATGTGCGCGCAAGCCGCGCCGGCACACAGCACCGCAGCCATCCTCGATGGCATCCGCAAGGAGATCTGACACACATGGACGACCGCATATACAACGGCATGCGCGCCGTCGACCTCGGTACCGAGGGCTGGCACAAGCCGTGGAGCGGCGGCAACGGGGGAAGTTGCGTGGAGGCCATGAAACTGGCCGACGGCAGGGTCGCGCTGCGGCAGTCCACCGACCCCGACGGGCCGGCCCTCATCTACACCGACCACGAGATCAGGATGTTCATCCAGGGCGCCAAGGACGGGAAGGCCGACTTCCTGCTGTCCTGAGCCCCCGCATTGACATCTTCGAGTGAACCCGGCCCGCGCGGGCAACCGCGACGACCAACGGGCTGTCTCCAGCGGTAATCCGCCGGACGGAAGGGACAAGGGGAGCAGCATGACCGGACAACTCGGACCGCTGTACGAACCGGGAGTGGCCTACGTGCGCATCGCCGCTGCCGACGCGGCGACCGCCCACAGGGTCGCCGACGTCATCGCCTCCCGGTATCCGGGGACCCGCCCGCCGCGGGTCACCACGCATGCGGACGGGTTGGTGGAGTTCGACCTGTACACGTACACCCTGGAGGAGGTCAGCCCCTCCGGGCCCTACGACGCCCAGGGCCCGGAGAGCTGCTGACCGGACCCCGGGCGCCGCGCTTGCAGGCCGGATCAGCCCTGACCCGGGTGGAGGACGACCTTGGTGTAGCCCTCGATGCGCTTGTCGAACTTCTCGTAGGCCGACGGGGCGTCCGTCAGGGGCAGCTCGTGGGAGACCACGAAGCTCGGGCGGGCGCGGCCCTCGATGATCATGTCGCGCAGCTGCCGGTTGTAGCGCTTGACGTTGCACTGCCCGGTGCCCAGCCGCAGGCCCTTCTCGAAGAGCCGGCCGATGGCGACCAGCAGCCGGCCGCTCTTGGCCTGCTCGTCCGGGCCGCCCGGGTCGGACGGCACGTACAGGCCGGGGATGCCCAGCGCACCGGTGGGGCGCACGGTGTCGATCAGAGAGTTCAGCACCGCCGCGGGCTCCTCGCGGCCCGCGCCGCCGGCCTGGGCCTGGTAGCCGACCGCGTCGACGCCCTTGTCGGTGCCCTCGCCCTTCGTGTGCTCCTTGATCTGGTCCACCGGACTGCCCTTGGTGAAGTCGATCGGGACCGCGCCGATCTCCTCGGCCTTCTGCAGCCGCTCCGGCACGCGGTCCACGACGAACACCTTGGCCGCCCCGCGCAGCATCGCCGAGTACGCGGCCATCAGCCCGACCGGGCCGCCGCCGTACACCGAGACGCTCTCGCCGGGGGAGACCTGGGCGAGCTCACAGCCGTGGTACCCGGTCGGGAAGATGTCGGCGAGGAGCACGAAGTCCGACTCGTTGGCGGTGCCCTCCGGCAGTTTCAGACAGTTGAAGTCCGCGTACGGTACGCGCACGTATTCCGCCTGACCGCCCGGCCAGGGGCCCATGGCCACATAGCCGTAAGCGCCTCCGGCGAACCCCGGATTGACCGTCAGGCAGTAGCCGGTGAAACCCGCCGAGCAGTTCTTGCAGAATCCGCAGGCGACGTTGAAGGGCATGACCACGCGGTCGCCCTGCTTGAGGGTGGTGACACCCTCGCCGGCCTGGTCGATGATCCCCAGGTTCTCGTGGCCGAACACGATGCCGGGCTCCGCGGCGGTCCGGCCCTCGTACATGTGCAGGTCGGAGCCGCAGATCGCGGTCGACGTCACCCTGACGATCACGTCGTTGGGGTGCTGCAGGCGTGGATTGTCGACTTCCTCGACGGCTACTTCGAACGGTCCTTTGTAGACGACGGCCTTCACGTGGACACCTCCGATTGGTGTCTGATTCGCGGCTTACGTGACCTATTTCTCATGCTCCCCCCTTGGGCAGTGCGAGACAAGCCAGCTATTCTTCACGTGGAATATGGCGAATTGTGATTGACCGCGAGGAAAGGCGGGAAGAATGGCCCACCGCTCAGGAACGCTGCTCGTCCCCGTGCCCGGCCTGTCCGGCACGGTGTACCCGGTGGGCACGCGCGTGGCCATCAGCGGACGGGGCTCCGCCGTCGACGCCTTCGTGGACGGCGACTGGCTGCCGCTGTCGTGGTGGGAGTTCGCCGAGGGCCGCAACGACGACGTGTACGAGGGCCCCACCGCCTGACGTCCCTCCCGTGGCCGTGACGCCGCTTCGGCAGCCGTCGCACCGGGACGAGTTGCCCAGCCGGTAGCGGCAACTCTCCCAGCGGGCCATGGAAGTCGGCGTGATCGCGGACCATGACCGGCCCGTGGATGCCGAGTTGGGGGCGCGGGCGCTTCCCTCGGCTGCCGTGACGGCGGCGATCACCACAGGCACCTTCCGGCCACCGGTCAGCGCGCCGCCACGGCCTGTGCGCCCAGCCCCGCGAGCCGCGCCAGACGGCGGTGGGAGTCCAGCAGCGCCGACCGGTCGTAGCCGGCCGTGGTGACCAGTACCTCGTCCGCCCCGGTACGTCCGACCAGGCCCGACAGCGCGGCCGTCACCTCGTCCTCGGTGCCGTGGACGCCCCCCGACAGCGTCCCCTCGAACACGTCGCGCTCGCGCGCCGTCATGGGCCTCGTCAGCACCTCGTCCGGCGGCGCCAGCGGCGGGAATTCGCCGTGCGTACGTGAGTGCGCCAGCGACCAGGCCTCCGACACCAGCAGCCGCCGCGCGGCCTCCGTCGTCTCCGCGACGGACACGGTCGTCGACACCACGACGTACGGCCGCGCCGCCCACGCCGAGGGCCGGAACGCCGCGCGGTAGTCCTCGATCGCCTCCCGCATGCGCTCCTCGCCCCGCACCGCCGCGATCACCAGGGGCAGCCCGAAGGCCGCCGCCGTGGCCGCTCCCGCGCTCGTGGCGAGCACGAACGCCGGGACGCGCATCCCCTCCGGCGGCCGCGCGTGCACCGCGCCGGGGCCCGCCGTGCCGGTGAAGTAACCGAGCAGCTCCGTCAGCAGTTCCTCGAAGTCCCCGGCGGCGTGGGCGTCGCGTCCCAGCGCCCGGCGCACTCCGTCCGTGAAGCCCACCGACCGCCCCAGCCCCATGTCGATCCGCCCGGGGAACAGCGACTCCAGCACCCCGAACTGCTCCGCCACCACCAGCGGCCGGTGGTTGGGCAGCATGACCCCGCCCGTGCCCACCCGGATCCGGGACGTGGCTGCGGCGACCGCCGCGGCCAGCACCGCCGGCGAGGACCCCGCCACGCCCGGCACCCCGTGGTGCTCCGACACCCAGAAGCGCCGGTAGCCCAGTTCCTCGGCGTGCCTTGCCAGCCACACCGTGTCCCGCAACGCCTGCGCGGGCTCGGCGCCCTCGCGGACGGGGGAGCGGTCGAGGATCGAGAACGGAATCGGGGGGAGCTGCGGTGCGATCACCTTTGGTCCAACGCCCACCGCGGCGCGGGATTCCCGGGTGGCGGCGCCCCGGACGCCGCTCAGTCCTCCCGGCGGGCGTACGTCACCATCAGCACGCCGCTCTTGTGCGTCCGCACCTCGGTCACGTCGTACGCCTGCGGGGCGAAACCGCCCGCGAACAGCGGGACACCGGCGCCCGCGACCACGGGGTTGAGCTTGACGACCAGCTCGTCGATCTCCGGGCGCAGCGAGGCCGCCAGCCGGCCGCCCCCGCACAGCCAGATGCCCGCCCCGTCCCGCCGCTTCAGCCCGCGCACGAACTCCAGCGGATCACCGGAGACCAGCTCCACCGCGGGGTCCGGGCTCGCCGTCATGCTCCCGGACACCACGTACTGCCGCAGGTGCGGATAGGGACTGGTCAGCCCGAAGGGCAGCCCCACCTCGTAGGTGGCCCGGCCCATCAGCACCGTGTCGAACCGCCGGTTCGGCGCGTCGGCGATGCCCAGCGGGCCGCGGGCCTGCGCCGGCAGGGTCTCCGGGTACTCGGCGAGGACCGTCTCCATGTGGTCGCCCACGGCCGCGAGGAAGTCGTACTCGCCCTCCGGCCCGGCCACGAAACCGTCGATCGTGGACGCCACGAAATACGTCAGCCTGCGCATGCTTCCCCCCGGTACGCGATGATCGTCGACCGGGGCCAAGGTAGTCCGTGGACGGATCCCACCGCCACGCGATACCCCGGCCCCCGGAGTAGATTCGGTGACGACCCGCGGGGGACGGCGGGGGATGGCGGAGGCTGGGATGACGGAAGCCGCGGGCGCGACGGACCGGGCCGGGACGCTGACGCTGGGCGGGGCGAGCGGGCGATGGGTCCTCGCGGCGGTGGTCCTGGGCTCGGGCATGACCCTCCTCGACGGCACCGTCGTCAACGTCGCCCTCCCGACGATCGGCAAGGAGCTCGGCGCCACGCTCGCCGGCCTCCAGTGGACGATCAACGCCTACACCCTGACCCTCGCCGCGCTCATCCTGCTGGGCGGCTCGCTCGGCGACCGCTTCGGGCGGCGCAAGGTCTTCATGATCGGCACGGTCTGGTTCGCGCTGGCCTCCCTGCTGTGCGGCATCGCCCCCAGCATCGAGGTGCTGATCGCCGCCCGCGCCCTGCAGGGTGTCGGCGGGGCGCTGCTCACCCCCGGGTCGCTGGCCCTGATCCAGGCGTCCTTCGCGTCCCAGGACCGGGCCCGAGCGATCGGCGTGTGGTCGGGCCTGGGCGGCATCGCGGGGGCGCTGGGGCCGCTGCTCGGCGGCTGGCTGGTCGACGCCGTCAGCTGGCGCTGGGTGTTCTTCATCAACCTCCCGCTGGCCGTCCTGGTCATCGCGGTCGCATCCCGGCACGTCCCGGAGAGCCGCGACGAGAGCGTCACCGGCGGCTTCGACGTCGCGGGTGCCGTGCTCGGTGCGGTCGGCCTCGCCGGGGTCACCTACGCCCTGATCTCCGCGGGCGGAAGCCACCCGGACATCGCCGCCGTCTGCGTCTCCGGCGTGGCGGGCCTGGCCGCGTTCGCCGGGTTCGTGGTGACCGAGCGGCGCAGCCCGCACCCGATGCTGCCGCCGAGGCTCTTCTCGAACCGCCAGTTCACCGCCGCGAACCTGGTCACCTTCGCGGTCTACGCGGCGCTCGGCGGCCTGTTCTTCTTCCTGGTGCTCGAGCTGCAGACCGAGGCCGGGTACTCCCCCCTGGCCTCCGGGACGGCGCTGCTGCCCATCACCGTCATCATGCTGGCGCTGTCCGAGCGCGCGGGCCGGCTCGCCGAGCGCATCGGGCCGCGGATCCCCATGACGGTCGGGCCGGCGATCTCCGCCGTCGGCCTGCTGCTGATGCTGCGGATCGGCGCGGACACCTCGTACGTCGCCGACGTCCTGCCCGCGGTGTGCGTCTTCGCCCTGGGCCTGGCGACCACGGTCGCCCCGCTCACCGCCACCGTCCTGGGCGCCGCCGAGGTACGGCTCGCGGGCACCGCGTCCGGGGTGAACAACGCCGTGGCCCGTGCGGCGGGCCTCCTCGCGGTGGCCGCCCTGCCGCTCATGGCCGGGCTCTCCGGCGACGACTACGAGGACCCGGCCGCCTTCGGCCACGGGTTCCGGGTCGCCGTCACGATCTGCGCCGGGATGCTCGTGGTGGGCTCGCTCCTCGCCTGGTTCGGCATCCGCTCCGACGTGCTCCGCGAGACCCCCGAGGAGCCGGCCAAGCCGGCTCCGGCGTGCAAGCACTACTGCGCCATCGGCGCTCCGCCCCTGCAGAGCGGCGAGGAGTCCGCATGCGGGACGGTGACCGGCGGCGGGCCCGACATGCGCAAGGACAGCCCCCCGGCCGGGTGACCCGCGCGACCGGGTCCCGACGGGACCGGGTCAGGAGGGGTCAGTACTCCTCGGACTCCGGTACGAGATGCATCGCGGCCTCCTCGGCGGAGGCGGCCGCCCCGTCGATGCCGATGTCCTGGGCGACCATGCCCTCGGTCTCGTAGTGCGCGCCCTCGTCGGGGGCGACCAGGCGCCCGGCGCGCGGGCCCCCGACCTCGCCGTCGATCAGCTCCCCGTCGGTGTCCCACGCGTCCCCGATGCCGTCCCCGTCGGGGACCGGCAGGTCCGGGAGCTCCTCGGCCAGGCGTTCGTCGAGCGTCTCGCCCTGCAGGCGGCCCGCCGCGGTGATGGCGGGCTTGTTCACCGCCCAGGGCCGCTCCGGCGGTGAGTAGCCCTCGTCGAGAATCTGGTCGACACCGTGGTAGTCCAGGGTGTCCTCGGGCTCCAGCAGCCCGGCGTCGTCCTGTACCTCTGACCCGTCCGGCTGGTAGACCTCGTCACCCATCTCGTTCTCTCGCATGTCCGTCTCCTCGCTCACGCGCCGCCACCGCCTCGGCGCCGTCTCGCGGGCCGCGCGCCCCCTCTTTCCCTCCACACTCTTCCGTCCGGACGCCGATCGCCACCCGGAAGGGTGAAAAAGGTCGGTGCGGGAGCGTTCTTTGGACCTTCACCCGCCGTCCCGCGCCCCCGCCGCCCCGGCCGCGCCACCGTCATCCTTCACGGCGGCCGGGGCGGCGGTCCGAAGACCCGGGCACCGGGGGTCAGCGGCGGGCGGACCGCCGTCCGACGGGACCGAAGTCGTCGTCGCAGTCGAGGCCGGAGAACCCGTGCGCGAAGCCCCTGACCACCCGGAAGGAGGCGGTGGTCTGGGTGCGCGGCGGGCACCGCAGCGTCACGGTGTACCAGCCCGGCCGGGTGTGCTTCGGTACCCGGAAGCTGCCGGCGAGCAGGCCGCCGCGCCTGCCCAGGGGCAGCAGGTTGACCTGGCCGCCGGCTTCGGACTGGCCCTTGGAGTAGGTGGCGTCACGGCCGCAGGCCGTGGTCGTGACCATCAGCCGCATTCCGGGGACGGCGTAGTAGGGGGTGACCCATGCATTGGGGAGGTCGTAGGCAGGGGCCGAGGCGGAGGCGGTGGGAACGGTGAGACCGATGACGGCCGCGGCCATGGCGACGCCGCCAAGAACGCGTGTTGTAGGCATGAGGCAGCTCCAGGTCGAACGGGCAGAGAGAGGAGCGGTCCCAGGACGTCCGCTCCACGCGGAGCAAAACAGCACCGCGTGGGGCCTGCCACCCGAAAGCGGTGCTCACGGCGCCGAAAGCGTCCCCGCGCAGCCCCGGCTCGCCACGTCACCGCAGGTCACGCGCCATGCGGGCGATCGCCCGCGAAAGTGTCCTGCCTTACCCGCAATCAGGTGACGGACCGACAGAGATGTTCTGCCGAAACGAGATTGACGGAGCATCAGAAAATGGGGGCGGTCACGCTTCCTCGTGGAGGCCGATCACCTCACGCAGCGCGTCCCGTGCCTCGTGGGAGCTGCCGCCCTGCTCCAGCAGGGCGGCGGCGATCGCGTCCAGCTTGCGCTGGACGGCGTGCTCGGCGCGGCGTTCGGCGTTCTTGAGCAGGGCGAGCAGCAGCAGGGTGACCGCCGTCATCAGATCCGCGGCGAACAGCTGCCACTTCAAGGGCAGCCCGAGGGCGTGGACGACGAGGAAGCCGGCCACCAGGAGCAGGCAGACGCAGTAGAAGAGCGGCGACGCCGTGAAGTTGGACGTCGCCTCGGCGAGCCGCTCGAACCGGCCCCGCCCGCCTTCCTCGTCGGTCCGCTCCGCCGGATGCCGGAACGTCACGCCGTCCTCCCGGGGGGCTCGTCGACGATGGGCGGTGCGGTGCGCGGGACGTGCTCGGCCGGCCCGCATCCGCGGACCGGCCGGATCCGGTCCGCGGTCAGCAGATGCGCGGCAACTGCTCACCCAGCGGCAGGTCCACCACCCGCGTCCCGCCCAGGCCCGTACGGGCGACGACCATGCCCGCGTGGTCCGCCACGCACTCCCCGATGACGGCCGCGTCCGCGCCCAGTGGATGCGCGCGCATCGCGGCCAGCACCTCCTCGGCCACCGCGCGGGGCACGAAGGCGACGAGCCTGCCCTCGTTGGCGACGTACATCGGGTCCAGGCCCAGCACCGCGCAGGCGTTGGCCACCGCGGGTGGCACGGGCACCGCCCGCTCCTGCAGGACGACACCGACACCCGAGGCGGCCGCGATCTCGTTGAGGGCGGCCGCCAGACCGCCACGCGTCGGGTCGCGCAGCACGTGCACGTCCGTCGTGACGCGGAGCACGGCCTCGACGAGCCCGCCGAGCGCCGCCGTGTCGCTCTCGATCTCGACCCCGAACTCCAGGCCCTCGCGCACGCTCATCACGGCGACGCCGTGCGCCCCGATCTCCCCGCTGACGATGACCACGTCGCCCGGCGCCGCACGCTGCGGACGGATGTCGACACCGTCGGGGATCAGGCCGATGCCGGCGGTGTTGACGTACAGCCCGTCGCCGTGGCCGGCCTCGACGACCTTGGTGTCACCGGTGACGACCTCCACCCCCGCGGTGCGCGCGGCCGCGCCGAGCGCCTCGGCGACCCGCGCCACCAGCGGCATCTCCACCCCCTCCTCCAGGATGAAGCCGCAGGAGAGGTAGGCGGCCCTGGCCCCGCTCATCGCCAGGTCGTTGACCGTGCCGTTGACGGCGAGGTCGCCGATGCTGCCGCCGGGGAAGAACAGCGGCCGCACCACGTACGAGTCGGTGGAGAACGCCAGCCGGGCCCCGCCCAGCGTAACGGCCGCGGAGTCGGCGAGCCCGGCCAGCACCTCGCCGCCGAAGGCGGGGGCGAAGACGTACCGGACGAGTTCCGCGGACAGCGCGCCCCCGCCGCCGTGGCCCATCACCACCCGCGGCTGGTCGCGCAGCGGCGCCGGGCAGGTCCAGCCGGAGAAGTCCGGGGCGGCGAGGGTCTCTGCGATGTCAGCCAACGGGGCTCGCCTCCAGGGGTGCGCTGGTCCCGCCGAGCCGGCGGTAGAGGTAGTACGCGGCGCAGGCCCCCTCGCTGGAGACCATCGTGGCGCCCAGAGGCGTGCGGGGCGTGCAGACACCGCCGAACGCCTCGCACTCGTGCGGCTTGATCAGGCCCTGCAGGACCTCGCCGCTGCGGCAGGCGGCCGGCTCCCGCGTGGTGATGCCCGTGACGGAGAACCGGTGCTCGGCGTCGTACTCCCGGTACCGCTCCGACAGCCGCCATCCGCTGTCGGGGATGACGCCGATGCCGCGCCAGGCGCGGTCGGTGACCTCGAAGACGTCCGCGAGCATCGCCTTCGCCGCCGGGTTGCCCTCCGGGCGCACGGCGCGGGGGTAGGCGTTCTCCACCCGGTACTCGCCGCGCTCCAGCTGGCGCACCGCGCGGCGCACGCCCTCCAGGATGTCCAGCGGCTCGAAGCCGGTGACGACGATCGGCACACCGAACCCGTCCGCCAGCTCCGGGTACTCCTCCGTCCCCATCACGCTGCACACATGACCGGCCGCCAGGAACCCCTGCACGCGGCAGTCCGACGAGCGCATGATCGCCTCGATCGCCGGGGGGACGCGGACGTGGGACACCAGCAGGCTGAAGTTGGCGATGCCGAGCTTCCGGGCCTGGTACACCGTCATCGCGTTGGGCGGGGCGGTGGTCTCGAAGCCGATGCCGAAGAAGACGACCTCGCGGTCCGGGTTCTCCCGGGCGATCCGCAGCGCGTCCAGCGGGGAGTAGACGACGCGCACGTCACCGCCCTCGCCGCGGACGCCGAAGAGGTCGCGTCCGGTGCCGGGGACGCGGAGCATGTCGCCGAAGGAGCAGAAGATCACCCCGGGGCGGGAGGCGATCTCCAGTGCCTTGTCGATGACCTCCAGCGGGGTCACGCAGACCGGGCAGCCGGGGCCGTGGATGAGCTCCACCTGCTTCGGCAGGAGCTGGTCGATGCCGTGCCGGATGATGGTGTGGGTCTGGCCGCCGCACACCTCCATCAGCGCCCAGGGCCTGGTCACGGTCGCGTGGATGTCGTCCAGCAGTCTCCGGGCCAGCTCCGGGTCCTGGAACTCGTCGATGTACTTCACCGCTCCGCCTCCGCCGTCGTTCCCGCCTCGGCGGCCGCCTGCTGCCAGGGGTCGCCGAACTCCTCCTCCAGCAGCCCGAGGTTCCCGAAGAGGGCGAGCGTCTGCCGCGCCGACTCCTCGTCCAGCCGCTGCAACGCGAAGCCGACGTGGACGATGGCGTACTCGCCGACCTGGAGGTCGGGCAGGTACTCCAGGCACACGTCCTTCACCACGCCGCCGAAGTCGACGACCGCCATCTTGGTGCCGTCCCGTTCCTCGATCTCCAGCACCTTGCCGGGTACCGCCAGGCACATCAGCTGTCTCCTCGCTGTGGGTGGGGGTCCGTGGGGCCGCCGCGTGCGGCGACGACCAACTGGCCGAGCGCCAGGCCTCCGTCGTTGGGCGGTACGAGCCGGTGGCGCAGCACCGTGAACCCGTCCTCGCGCAGGTCCCGAGCGCACGCGGAGGACAGCAGAGCGTTGGCGAAGACGCCGCCGCTGAGCGCCACCGTCGTGGTGCCCTGCGCCTCCCGTACGGCCGCGCACACCCGGCGCACCAGGTCGGCCACCGCCCGGTGGAAGCGCCCGGCGACCACCCCGGCGGGCACGCCCGCGTGCAGGTCGGCGACGACGGCCGCCAGCACCGGGCCCGGGTCGCAGGCGGTCGCTCCGTCGGCGCCGGCGCCGATGCGCAGCGTGAAGGAGTAGCCCTCCGCGGGCAGTTGGCCCGCCGCCACCGCCGCGGCCTCCAGCTCGACGGCGGCCTGCGCCTCGTACCCCGCTTCGTGACACACCCCGGCCAGCGAGGCGACGGCGTCGAAGAGCCGGCCCATGCTGGAGGTCGGGACGCAGTGCAGCCCCCGCTCCAACTGGGTTGCCAGCAGCGCCCGTTCGTCCTCCGGGCAGGCGGCCGTGCACGGCAGTTCCGGCGCCCAGGGCAGACCGGCCGCCCGCAGATGCGCCAGCGCCATCCGGTAGGGGCGGCGCACCGCCGCGTCCCCGCCGGGCAGCGGCACGTACGCCAGGTGCGCGGGCCGCCGGAAGCCGTCGTAGTCGGCGAGCAGGAACTCACCGCCCCACACCGCGCCGTCGTCGCCGTGGCCCGTCCCGTCGAAGGCGACGCCGATCACCGGGCGCGTCCCGTCCAGCCCCGCCTCGGCCATCGCCGCCGCGACGTGCGCGTGGTGGTGCTGCACCTGCCGCAGCGGCCGCTCGCCCGCGGAGCGCCGTGCCCAGCCCACCGAGCGGTAGCCGGGGTGCCGGTCCGCAGCCAGGAGCACGGGCCTGACCCCGGTGATCTCCTCCAACTGGCGTTCGGCGGCCGTGAAGGCGGTCAGCGTCGCCAGGTCGTCCATGTCGCCGACGTGGGCCGACAGCCAGGCGTGCCGTCCCTCGCCCACGCAGAAGGTGTTCTTCAGGTCGCCGCCTACGGCGAGCGCCGGCGCCACCTGCACGGGCAGGGGTACCGGGAAGGGCGCGTAGCCGCGCGAGCGCCGCACGGGCAGTTCCTCGCCGTCGCAGATCCGCACCACCGAGTCGTCGCACGGCACATGGATGGGCCGGTCGTGCGTCAGCCACGCGTCGGCCAGGCCCGCCAGACGTTCCAGGGCCTGCTCGTCGTCGGTGACGATGGGCTCCCCGCCCAGGTTGCCGCTGGTCATCACGAGCAGCCGGGGCCCCGGGGGATCGCCCGGCAGTCCCAGCAGCAGATGGTGGATCGGCGTGTACGGCAGCATGACCCCGAGGTCGGCGACCCGCGGCGCCACGGCCTCCGCGACCTCGCGCACCCCCGCGCGCCGGCGCAGCAGGACGATCGGCCGGCGTGTGCCGGTCAGCAACTCCCGCTCCGCCGGGCCGACGTGGGCCAGCCGCTCCACGTCCGCGACGTCCCGCGCCATCAGGGCGAACGGCTTGTCGCCGCGGTCCTTGCGGGCCCGCAGCAGCCGCACGCTCTCCTCGTTGCCCGCGTCGCAGGCCAGGTGGTAGCCGCCCAGGCCCTTCACCGCGACGATCGCGCCCACCGCCAGCAGCCGCCGTGCCTCCGTGAGCGGTTCGCCCTGCCATGTCGTGCCGTCCGCGCCGTCCGTGCCTTCCGCGCCGGGCACGACCAGCCGCAGCCGGGGACCGCAGTCGTGGCAGGAGACGGGCTGAGCGTGGAAGCGGCGGTCGGCGGGGTCCTCGTACTCGTCCCGGCACGTCGCGCACATCGGGAACCGGGCCATCGTGGTGTGGGGCCGGTCGTACGGCAGGCCGGTGACGATCGTGAAGCGCGGCCCGCAGTGCGTGCAGGTGATGAACGGGTGCCGGTGGCGGCGGTCGGCGGGGTCGCGCAGCTCGGCCAGGCACGCCTCGCAGGTGGCGGTGTCGGGGGAGACCAGGGTGCGGGAGGCCGCGTCGCCGGGGCGCGAGGGGCTGATGGTGAAGTCCGTGCCGCCCGCGAGGGGGAGCAGATGATGGTGCACCGACTCCACCACCGCCAGCGGCGGCGCTTCGGAGCCGATCCGTGTGCAGAAGGACGCCACGGCGCCGGGGGCGCCCTCGACCTCGGCGACCACCCCGTCGCCGGTGTTGCCGACGTGGCCCGCGAGCCCCAGCTCACGGGCCAGACCGAACACGAACGGCCGGAAGCCGACTCCCTGCACGACCCCCCGGACCAGCACCCTGCGGCGCTGCGCGGTCCGGGCCGCGGGCCCCGGCTGACCCGGCATCAGTGCGTGTGGCCCACGGAGTGGGTGTGCCCGGCGGCGTCCTGGTGCGGGTGTTCGTGCGGGTGCGCATGGGTGTGCCCGTGCGCGTGGCCGTTCTCCACGGCGGTGCGCGCCATCACCGGACGGTGCACAGCGGCCCCCGCGTGCACGGCCAGCGCCCGCTCCAGCAGCACGCCCGCGCCGTCGCCGTCCCGTGTGGACGTGACGAGCACCTCCACGCCCGGGTTCACCTGGGCGACGGCCGCCAGGAAGGCCGCCTCGTCGAAGCCGACCGCCTCGGCGATGTCGTATTTCGTCACGATCACCAGATGCGCCAGGCCGAAGGCCGTCGGATACTTCAGCGGCTTGTCCTCGCCCTCGGTGACCGAGGCCAGCACCACGCGCAGTGACTCGCCGAGATCGTACGAGGCGGGGCAGACGAGGTTGCCGACGTTCTCCACGAACAGCAGGTGCGTGCCCTCCGGCAGCCAGGAGTCCACCTGCGACCGCACCATCGCCGACTCCAGGTGGCACAGCCCGTCGGTGAGCACCTGCCGCACCGGGGCACCGGAGCGGGCCAGCCGGGTCGCGTCGTTCTCGGTGGCGAGGTCGGCGGTGAGCGCCGCCACCGGCACCCCCCGCAGCCGGGCCAGCCCCAGTTCCGACTCCAGCAGAGCCGTCTTGCCGCTGCCCGGGCTCGACAGCAGGTTCACCATGACGGTCCCGCGTGCGGCGAGTTCCCGGCGCAGGTCCTGTGCGCCGCGGTCGTTCCTGGCGAGCACGGACTGCCGCAGATCTGTCACTTTGCACATGGTCCTCAGCGCTCCTCGGGGAGTGTGGCGGCCGGCCGGCGCTGCGCGGCCCACCGCACCTCGGTGATCCGCAGTTCACGGCCGGACAGCAGCTCCGTCGCCGCGCTGTCACAGCCGGGACAGGTCAGCCGCGGGGGCATGCCGGTGGGCCAGTCCCGCGCGCAGCGCGCGCAGCGGGCCCGGCCGGGGACGGTCTCGGTGGTGAGGGCCGCGCCCTCCAGTACGGTGCCGGTGCAGGCGAGGTCGAAGCTGAAGGCGAGGGCGTCCGCCACGACGCCGGCGAGTTCGCCGACCTCCAGGTGGACGGACTCCGCGGAGGGCGCCGCCCCCGTGCCGTCCGCGAGCCGGGCGGCGGCCTCCTCGACCTGCTCCACCACCGCCACTGCGATGGACATCTCGTGCATCGGTCTCTTCTCCGGTGTGCGGGTGCCGGCCGGGCCCCGGCTGCCGTCGCGCCCGGTGGGCGGTGCCGGCGGCTGACGCGGCTCATTGAAAGCCCGGCGCCCGGGGCACCCGGTCCGCCACGCCGCCGGGCCGGCGACGGCCTACCCGTTCGGCCTCACATGGACCGGATGTGCAGGTAGCGCTTCACGTCGGGCAGGACGCGGGACAAGGCGAGGGCGGCCACGGCCGCGCCCACCGCGCTCAGGGCGATCTTCCACATGGCGGGGTGCTCCTTTCTGCTCGTTGCCGGGATCTGTGGTCGCGGCGGGCCGGTCAGGCCACCGCGTGCGGGTCCGCGGGCCGGTCGCACTCCTCGCCGACGACCCGCAGCACCAGGCGCACGGCCTCGTCCACGGCGGCGGCCACGGGAGCGCTCAGACCGATGCCCTCCTCCAGGCAGGCCGGCTCGCAGCCCACCACCAGGACCCGGGAGGGCCTGGGGGCACCCGTCCCGGCGCTGAGGGTGTCGAGCAGCGCCAGTACGGTGTCCGGGGTCATCCGGTGCCCGTCCACGAGGGCCTCGCCCGGGCCGTCGCCGCCGGGCGGCGGAGCCTCGATGAGGTGCAGCGTGCCGGGGGAGCCGCCGCGCGCGACGGCGTCGACGAGGACCACGCTGCGGTACCCGTCGAGGAGCTGGTAGGCCAGGTGCACGCCCCGCACGCCGGTGTCGGTGACATGGACGCCGTCGGGCAGCGGGTGCCCGGACAACCGGCGCACCACTTCGACGCCGAAGCCGTCGTCGCCCAGGAAGATGTTGCCGATGCCGGCGACCAGCACACCGCCCGTGCTCACACGTCCTCCAGGGGAGCGAGTTCGTCGGGCTGGAAGTACAGGAAGCGGCCCTGTTCACGGCGGATCTCCGCGCCGGGGTCGCCGTCGACGGTGACCGCGAGGTGCACCCCGCCGTCCACGTCGTGCAGCACCGCCTCCACCTGGGCGCTGCGCCCGTGCAGGAACAGGTCCTGTGCGTCGGTGCGCCGCCGTCCCGGCTGCAGTACGACCCGGCTGCCCGCGGCCACCCAGGTGTCACCGACCATCACGCGGTCCCGGGCCGGGTCGACCGAGGCGTCGGCGCCGGGGTCCCACCAGGGGGTCTCGGGAACCGCGACGGGCGGGCCTGCCGGAGCGGTGACCTCGCGCAGCGCGCGCACGGCCCCGTGCAGACGCTCCATCACCTCCGGCGGCATGGACTCGGCCAGGTCGATCACCGCGGCGGCCCGGTCGTCGGTACCGCGCGCCTGCCGCTTCTCCTCGTCGGTGAGGGAGGCGGTGCGCAGCGCCAGGATCTCGTCGATCTCGGTGGCGTCGTAGAGCGCCCCCGGGCTCTCCGGGGCGATCCGCGGATGGTCCTCCAGGATGATGGGGGAGGAGAGCACCACGTTCGCCGCGCCGTGGTCGCCCGCCAGCACCGGCCAGGTGTTCTCGTTGCGGCACTCGGCGACGGCGGCCTTCGCCCACTCCGGCGGGTCCGTCATCGACACGAAGTAGCCGGAGGTCAGACCCAGCATCAGATGGGCCGAGACCAGCGAGTGCGGCAGCGCCTCCTCCCGGCTGGAGGCCAGGGCGGACCCGGTGTTCTCCGCGACGGCGGTGAGCCTCAGCACCCGGTAGGGGCCGGGCAGTTCCTCGGCGGAGATCCGCAGGACCCCCTCCAGGCGTGCCCGGCGGCGCAGGACACGCCCGGTGGGGGTGCCGTCGGCGCCGGTGACGATCTCGCTCTCCTCCGTCGCGGGGACGGTGAAGGGCAGGACGACGTCCTCGGCGGTCAGCGCCGCGATGTCGACGGACACCTCGACGCGTTCCTCCACGCCCTCGTCCCACGGGACCAGCACCCGGTCCGGCAGCTGGAGTTCGTCGGTGGGCTCGAACCCGCCGTCGATCAGGATCCGTTCCACCGTGCGCCGCTGGGCGTGCAGGAAGCGCAGCTCCGCGTGGAGCGCGGCGTCCGCGCGCGGCTCCATGAGGATCTGGGTCCGCTGGAGGACGGGTTCGCCGGACGCGTCCGCCCACACCGGGGGCACGAGCACCCCGAACTGCCAGCGCATCCGGTTCTTCGCCGAGGACGCCCGGTACGGGTAGAGAACGTAGCCCTCGAACAGGACGGCGTCGGCGGCCTGACGGGCCGTCGCGAAGCGTTCCGTGGCGGCCGTCACCGGGCGGCACCCCCCGCCGGGGCGGCGGCGCCGGCGAGCAGGGCCTCGACGGTGGCCTCCCAGGAGGGCAGCGCGTGCGCGCTGCGGAAGGACCGCAGCGACTCCAGCGCCGTACGCGGGAGCCGGATCCAGCCGCACCCCGGGAAGTGGGCGTCGATGGTCTCGCGCCACACCGCCACCGGCATGCGGCATACGGCCTCCTTGTCCCAGGGCACCGGCTGCACCTGGAAGCCGGCCGGGCCGAGGAAGGCGGTGCCGGAGAAGAGCAGCAGCAGCGGCGCCTCGCCGTCCTCCAGGGCCTCGAAGTACTTCGTCGAGGCGACGTCCATGTCGTAGGTGCACGGCACCGGCAGGTCCACCTCGGTCTCGCCGGTGAAGCCCGGCACCATCAGCGACACCTGGGCGAACTGCATCGGCTGCAGCGTGCTGCCCCACCGCTCGCGCTCGCCGAACAGGTCGCCG
Organism: Streptomyces sp. NBC_00510; assembly: GCA_036013505.1. Lineage (NCBI taxonomy): Bacteria > Bacillati > Actinomycetota > Actinomycetes > Kitasatosporales > Streptomycetaceae > Streptomyces > Streptomyces sp. NBC_00510. The sequence goes on from CP107851.1 coordinate 8,955,353, forward strand.
AGGCCCTGCGCCTCGGCGTCGCCGTACGCCCGCTGCGCCGGTTCGATGCGCAACTGGCAGCGCAGCGCGAGGGCGTGCACCCGTTCCCCACCGGGGGCGGTGATGCGCAGCCGGAAGACCAGCGTCGGTCCGGCGGCGTACCGGTCCGCTCGTACGCCCGTGCAGGCGAAGTCCAGCTCGGTCACGTCGGCAACCCCTCCCGCGGCACCGGTGCGGCCCGCTGTCGTACGTCGTCGAAGAAGGCGGCCAGTTCGGCGCGGGCGCCGGAACCGCCGTCGAACCCCTGCCAGTTCAGGCGCAGCCGGCCCACCAGCTCGTAGGCGCGGTCGATCGGGAGGAGGAAGCACTCGCCGCCGTCGCCCCCGTCGCCGTCCCGGCGGACCAGCAGCGCCTCCACGTCCGGCCGCAGCGCGGCCGCCAGTGGCGAGTCGCCGAACACCGCCCGCCAGGTGCCGGGGTCGACCTCGCTCTCGGTGGCGCCGGCCGGGCTCGGGTAGAGGACCACCGGCCGGTCGAGCACCGAGTTGTGGAAGAAGAAGGCGACCGAGACGGGGATGCGCAGCCGCTGCCAGGAGGCCGTGCCGGGCACCGAGCCCGGGTCGCCGAGCACCCGGTCGGGCACGGAGGCGAAGCGGCCACCGCCGGCGCCGGGCCGTTCGAAGAGCAGCGCGCACGGCACGCAGGCGCAGGACAGCGCGCGCTTGCCGGTGTCGACCAGGTGCCGGTGGGGGCCCGTCAGCTCCACCCCGCACAGCTCGCAGCGCTCGACCGCGGGCTGGCGGGGCGCCACGAAACGGCGCAGTCCGGCCGCGGGGGTCCGCGGGCTCACGGCGCCCCCGGCGGACGGTTGCCGATCTGCAGCAGCGCCGGTTCGCCCGCCGCCGGGCCGGAGCGCGGCATCTCGACCACCGTCACCTCGGGCGCGAAGCAGGACAGCGCGGCCTCGATGCGCTGCCGGGTGGCGTCCATGGTGCTGGGGCAGCCGCAGCCGCCGTCCTCGCGGGCGTTCAGCCGCAGCGTGCCGGTATCGGGGTCGAAGTGCTCGATGCCCACCGTCGCCCCGGCGCGCGCCGCTTCCACGGCGCGGCCGACCCGGGTGAGGGTGTCCTCGGGGTGCAGGTCGTGCAGGGTCAGCAGACCCGCCACCATCTCGTCGGCGATCAGCACGGCGAGCGGGTCGGCCGTGCCGTTCTTGAGGAGCGTGACGGCGCGGGTCAGGCCCGCGCCGTAGAACTCCATGAGGGTGCGCACCAGTTCCTCGGCGGCGCGTGCCGTCTCGCCGTCGCCGGAGGCCGCGAACGCGTCGAGGATCTCCTCGACGCGCCGCGCCGTCTGCTCCGCGCTCATCCGGCCATGCCGCTCAGACCGGTGGGGACGTGGAGCTTCTCCACGGTGCGCCCGCCGCCGACGTACATGTGGACGCCGCACGGCAGACACGGGTCGAAGCTGCGCACGGTCCGCATGATGTCGATGCCCTTGAAGTTCTCCGGGGAGTTCTCCTCGAAGATCGGGGTGTTCTGCACCGCGTCCTCGTACGGGCCCGGGGTGCCGTAGGTGTCGCGCACGCTGGCGTTCCACGGGGTGGGCGGGTACGGGTGGTAGTTGGCGATCTTGCCGTCGCGGATGACCATGTGGTGCGAGAGCACACCGCGCACGGCCTCGGTAAAGCCCACGCCGATGCTCTCGTCCGGGACCTCGAACTTCTCCCAGGTCTGGGTGCGGCCGGCGCGGACCTCGTCCAGCGCCTTCTCGCAGAAGTACAGGGCGCAGGCGGCGGAGTAGGCCTGGAAGTAGGTGCGGGCCCGGTTGCGCTCCAGGGCGTTGCTCCACTGCGGGATCTTCCACTCGAAGGTGGTCTCCGGCTTGGTCAGCGTCCTGGGCAGGTTGATCACCACGCTGTGCCCGGTGGCCTTCACGTACCCCATGTCGACCAGGCCGTTGAGCGCGGTGGACCACAGGCGGGCGAGCGGGCCGCCGCCGGTGTCCAGCGCCAGGTAGTCCTTGCCGTCGAACCAGCGCGGGGACATCACCCAGCTGTACTTGTCGTCGAAGTCGCGCTTCTGGGGCGCGGGGATGGTGTGCTGGTTCCACGGGTGCCGCGGGTCGACCGGGTTGCCGAGCGGGTCGTGGGTGACGAACTGCTCCTGGCCCTCCCAGTCCTGGTAGTAGGAGCTGCCCAGCAGGATGCGGATGCCCAGGTTGATCTGCGTGAGGTCGTTGGTGACCAGCTTCCCGTCCACCACGATGCCGGGGGAGACGAACATCTTCCGTCCCCAGTCGGTCATGTTGGCGTAAGTGAAGTCGCAGTGGTCCGGGTCGTTGAGGGCGCCCCAGCAGCCGAGCATGATGCGGCGGCGGCCGACCTCCTCGTAGCCGGGCAGGGCCTCGTAGAAGAAGTCGAAGAGGTCGTCATGGAGCGGCACGACGCGCTTCATGAACTCCACGTACCGCATCAGCCGGGTGAGGTAGTCGGTGAACAGCTGCACCGACGCGATGGTGCCGACGCCGCCCGCGTAGAGGGTGGAGGGGTGGACGTGCCGGCCCTCCATCAGGCAGAACATCTCGCGGGTGTACCGGCTGACCTGCAGCGCCTCGCGGTAGAACTCGCCCTCGAGCGGGTTGAGGGAGCGCATGATGTCGCCGATGGTGCGGTAGCCGTGCTCGGCGGCGTGTGGGGCCTCGGTGCGGTTGGCCTGCTCCAGGACGCCCGGGTTGGTCTCGCGGACCATCTTCTCGCAGTAGTCGACCCCGACCAGGTTCTCCTGGAAGATGTTGTGGTCGAACATGTACTCCGCGGACTCGCCGAGGTTGATGATCCACTCGCCGAGGTGCGGCGGCTTCACCCCGTACGCCATGTTCTGCGTGTAGACCGAGCAGGTGGCGTGGTTGTCGCCGCAGATGCCGCAGATCCGGCTGGTGATGAAGTGCGCGTCGCGGGGGTCCTTGCCCCGCATGAAGACGCTGTAGCCGCGGAAGACCGACGAGGTGCTGTAACACTCCGCGACGCGCTTCTGCTTGAAGTCGATCTTCGTGTGGATGCCGAGGCTGCCCACGATCCGGGTGATCGGATCCCAGGACATCTCCATCAGGCCACTGCCGTCTCCGGCCGTCTTCGTCTTCGGAGCCATGGTGTGTGCGTGCCCTTCGTCAAGCGGGGGAGTGGGATGGTCAGTGGCCGGGGCGGTGCCGTGAGGTCACCAGGGCGCCTTGTAGCCGGTGGTGAGCTTCCGGCCGGTGTGACGCCACTTGGGCTCCTTGTCCACGGTCCTGGCCGTGATGGACCGCAGCCGCCGGATCGCCGCGCCGTACGCGCCGCTGGCGGTGCTGGACAGCCGCGCGCCGGGGGGTTCGTCCATGAACGGCATGAACATGTCCGGGAAGCCGGGCATGGTGCAGGCGATGCAGATGCCGCCGACGTTGGGGCAGCCGCCGATGCCGTCCATCCAGCCGCGCTTGGGGACGTTGCACTTCACGACCGGGCCCCAGCAGCCGATCTTCACCAGGCACTGCGGCGAGTCGTAGCGGTCGGCGAACTGCCCCTGCTCGTAGTAGCCCGCCCGGTCGCAGCCCTCGTGCACGGTCGCGCCGAACAGCCAGGCCGGGCGCAGCTTGTCGTCCAGCGGGATCATCGGCGCGGAGCCGGCCGCCTGGTAGAGCAGGTACGTCAGCGTCTCGGCGAAGTTGTCCGGCTGGATGGGGCAGCCGGGCACGCAGACGATCGGGATGCCCGCCTTGGACTTCCACTCCCAGCCCAGGTAGTCCGGCACGCCCATGGCGCCGGTCGGGTTGCCCTCCATGGCGTGGATGCCCCCGTAGGTGGCACACGTGCCGATGGCGACCACGGCCAGGGCCTTGGGCGCGAGCCGGTCGATCCACTCGCTGGTGGTGATCGGCTGGCCCGTCTCGGGGTTGTCGCCGAAACCGCACCAGTAGCCCTCCGCCTTGATCGCCTCGTTGGGGACGGACCCCTCGACGACCAGGACGAACGGCTCGATCTCGCCGCGTTCGGCCTTGAAGAACCACTCGATGAAGGTGTCGGCGCCCCCGACCGGACCGCACTCGAAGTCGATCAGCGGCCAGTGCACCTGGATCTTGGGGAGCCCGGGAAGGCCGCCCAGGACGATCTCCTCGATGCTGGGCAACGTCGCGGCGGTCAGCGACACCGAGTCGCCGTCGCAACTGAGCCCCGCGTTGATCCAGAGAATGTGGATCGGGGCCTGCTCGTCCCCGGCTGCCGGGGTACGCGCGGCGTCGTTCTTGGTCGAAGCAGTCGCATCCATCGGGATGCCTCCTCATCGAGCGACAAATGCCACATAAAGGCATCTATCCCCCTTGATAGCGAGTGGCTCGCCGGGAGGGGACGTCGAAGAGGGCCAATACGGTGACCGCCCCGCCATTCGCGCGGCCGCGCCTCAGGGGCAGGAGGCCGCCGGCGCCTCCCGCAGGTGCGGTGGGGTGCCGGCGGGGGTGCGACGGTGGACGAAGGCGGAGCGGAGGGCGTGGTACGGGGATCGGGGGTCGAAGAAGGCCTCGCGCATGCGGGACAGCTCCTCGGCGCGGTGGGACGCCAGGGGGCGCTCCGCCTCGCGGCGCTCGGCCTCCGCCTTCTTGGCGACGATCCTGGGCTGGGTCCCGGCCGTACGGGCCAGGCGGGCCGCGAGGCGGGCGACGTCGGCGCCGAACTCCTGCGGGCCGCACATCAGCAGCCGGTCCACCAGGCCGATCCGCAGGGCGGCGGCCGCGCCGACCGGGAGCGCCTGCTCCGTCAGGCGCGCGGTCATGGCGGGGCCGACCCGGCGGGGCAGGGTGTACGTCCAGTACTCGGAGCCGTACAGGCCCATCAGGCGGTAGTGCGGGTTGAGCACCGCGCCCTGGCGGCACCAGACCTCGTCGGCGGCGAGGGCGAGCATCACGCCGCCCGCGCCCGCGTTGCCGCCGAGCGCGGCGACCACCAGGCGGTCGGTGGTGGTCAGGACCGCCTCGACCAGGTCGTCGATGGCGGTGATGTTGGCCCAGGACTCGGCGCCCGGGTCCGCGGCGGCCTCGATGGCCTTGAGGTCGATGCCGTTGGAGAAGACGTCCCGGGCGCCGCCCAGCACGAGCACCGAGGTGGGCCGCGTGCAGGCGTGGCGGTACGCAGCGAGGAGCCGGCGGCAGTCGGCGGCGGACATCGCGCCGCCCGCGAACGTGAACGACAGGACGCCCGCCGCGCCGTCCTCGCGGTAGCGGATGTCGGCCCAGGTGGCACGGTCGCCGGCGAGCTCCGGGGGCAACGGTTCCTCCGGCAGCGGCGGCAGGAGCGCGCCGAGGGCGGTGACGGCGGGCAGCGCGAAGGTGGGCGGGCCGCCGGGGGCAGGACGGGGCCGCAGCCGGGGGATCCACACGGCGCCGTCGCGGGTGGCCCGGCAGACCGCGCCCGCGCGGGTGGCCAGCAGCCGCCCCGGCTCGCCGCGCAGCCGGTCCTCGGGGTGGCCGCCGTGCAGGAACCAGCGGGCGCCGAGGAGCTCGTCCAGGACGCCGGGCCGCGAGTCGGCGGCGCGCAGCTTGCGCAGCACGGTCGTGGTCGGGTCGGCGGCCCAGTCGATGCGGCGCTCGTCCTGGCCGAGGGCGGGGCGGATGCGGACGACCGCTCCGAGGGCCGGGTCGCCCTGCTGCCGCGGGACGTACGCGCCCGTCGCGAACCGGTCGACGGCCAGCAGGACGGCCTCCACGGCGGCGTCCGAGATCTCGCCCCGGTACAGGTCGCTCTTGCCGACCGGGGGCACCGCGCAGTCCACCGCGGCCCAGACCGGACCCGCGTCCATCTCCTCCTCGGCCTGCAGGACCGTCACGCCCCATGCGGCGACGCCCTCCTGGACGGCACGGTCCAGGGAGGCGGGGCCGCGGTCGCCGGGTGGTCCCGGGTGCACGACGAGGCAGGTGCGGGCGGTCCTGACGTCCGCGGGGATCGCCGCCTTGAGCATGGGTGCCACGACGAGTTCCGGCTCGTGGCGGGCGAGCGCCGTGCGCATGGCGTCGCCGTCCGGTGTCACCTCCACGGCGACGGTGTGGCCCAGCTCGCCGAGTTCCGCGTACATGCGCTGCGTCAGGCTGTTGAACGCCGACGCCATGAGCAGGATGTGCATGACGACCTCCCGGGCCGCCCGGCACGATCGGGGAGGGGGGAGCACCGGCCCCGGCCTTCAGCGATGATGCCTGCCCCGCGGGTGTCCGCGGGTGCGGCCCGGCTGCGGTTCACCCGGTTGCCACCGGGCGGCCGCCACTCAGGGGGTGTGGCTCCGCGATCCCGGACCGTTCCGCGTATTGACGCGAACGCATCAACTCGATAGGTCTACACCAGATGCATTTGGTGCAGACCAACTGCGCGTTCCCCCCACGGGAGGCCCGGATGCGAAGAACTCTGGCCCTGGTCACCGCGCTCGTCGGAGCGCTCGTCCTGCTCCTCGCCCCGCCCGCCGCCGCGGCGGCGCCGAGCGCGGCATTCGTCAAGACGTCCACCTGGGAGACCGGATACCAGGGGCAGTACACGATCACCAACGGCGGCACCACCACGCTCAGTGGATGGACCGTCGAGTTCGACCTGCCGTCCGGGACGAGCGTCGGCTCGTACTGGGACACCCTGATGACCCAGAGCGGCAGTCACTACACCTTCAAGAACCGCGACTACAACGGCACCCTCGCGCCCGGCGCGACCGCTGCCTTCGGCTGGGTCTCCTCGGGCACCGGGGCGCCCGCGAACTGCAAGCTCAACGGCGGGTCCTGCACGGGCACCGGCGGCGGACCGGACACCACCGCGCCCAGCGTCCCCGGCGGGGTGAGCGTCGGCTCGGCCACCTCCTCCTCCCTCACCGTCCGCTGGACGGCCTCCACCGACAACTCCGGCAGCGTCGCCGGCTACGAGGTCTCCCGGGACGGCGGCGTGCCCGTCGCCGTGACCGGCACCTCGTACACCGCCGGCGGGCTGCAGGCGAGCACCGGCTACTCCTTCCGGGTCCGCGCCAAGGACGCGGCGGGCAACACCTCCGCGTACAGCACCGCCGTCAGCGGCACGACCACCTCCGGCGGCACCAACCCGCCCCCGGGCGGCGTGCGAACCGCGCCGTACGTCGACATGGGCGCCTGGCCGACGCCCAGCCTCACCACGCTGTCCTCGGCCGGCGGCCTGAAGAGCTTCACGATGGCCTTCATCACCGCCTCGTCCTGCAAGGCGATGTGGTTCAACGCCTATGACCCGCGCGACGCCTGGAACAAGGACCAGATCGACGCGATCCGCGCGGCCGGCGGTGACGTCAAGATCTCCTTCGGCGGTGCCAGCGGCATCGAACTCGCGCAGGCCTGCGGCTCCGTCGACGCGTTGTACGCCGAGTACAACGCGGTGGTCAACGCCTACGGCCTGACGTACGCCGACTTCGACATCGAGGGCGCCGCCACTGCCGACCCGGCGTCCGTCGCCCGCCGCTCCCAGGCACTGGCCCGCCTCCAGCAGGCCCACCCGGGGCTGCGGATATCGCTCACCCTGCCCGTCCTGCCGGAGGGGCTCACGGCGGACGGTCTGGGCGTCGTGCGCTCGGCCCGGGACGCCGGGGTGAACCTCGACGTCGTCAACATCATGGCGATGGACTACTACCGCAGCGCCGACTACGGCGACGCGGCGATCCAGGCGGCCAATAGCACCTTCACCCAGCTCAAGTCGCTCTACCCCGGCAAGTCCGACGCCCAGCTGTGGGCGATGGTGGGCGTCACCCCGATGCTCGGGCAGAACGACGACGGCCGGATCTACGACCAGGCCGACGCCCGCCAGTTGGTGAGCTTCGCCCAGGGCAAGCACCTTGGTCTGCTCGCCTTCTGGGAGACGACCCGGGACCGCAACGCCTGCACCGGCGCGCTCTACATGTGCACCAACATCCCGCAGTCCCCGTACGAGTTCTCACGGATCTTCGCGGGCTACACGGGCTAGCACCCCTCGGGACCGCCCCCACGGGCCGCCGTCGTGTGGAGAACACGGCGGCGGCCCGCTGCTTTCCGGCCGATGTGGAGACGATGTGTCGATCCGTGAAGGCGCTTTCACGGAGGCCCCGGCTCCGCTGAGTCCATTCACCCGGACGCCCAGCCCACCGCAAGTGCGACACAACGGATAGTACGCATTGTGAACAACCGGTGACCGAAAGTCGCGGAGCGATGTGACGAGCGGGCGTTCGATGCACAAGACTCCTCGACGTCCGATATCCGGATCAAGTGCCGAAGGAGTGTTCGCTATGCGGTTCAGTGCGGTGGGGACCTGCCTGGCCCTGGTGGCGGCGGTGTGTTCGGCGGGGGTCGCGGCCGGCTCGGCGGAGGCCCGTCCGACCGGGGCGACGAGCCTGTACGCGCCGTCCGCGCTCGTCCTGTCCGTGGGGAAGGGGGAAGACCCCGCGACGGCGACGATACAGCGCGCGGTCGTGCTGCGGTGCAAGCCCACCCCGTACGGGGACCACCCGGACCCGGTGGCCGCCTGCGCGGAGCTCACCGCGGTCCACGGGGACTTCGCGGCGATGACGGCCGGCGCCGGGGGCGTGACCTGCACCCGGGTGTGGGACCCGGTCGTGGTCACCGCCGACGGGGTCTGGGAAGGCCGGCGCGTCACCTTCGCGCAGACCTTCGGCAACCCGTGCATGCTGCGCGGCAGCGACACGGCCGGCGTCTTCGCCTTCTGACGCCGATGCCGTGAACCAAGGCCACGGGGTTCACCGTGGGGGAGAGCCCTGTGAGGGGGCGGCCGACTCGTGGGACGGGGTCGGCCGCCCCTGTTTTCCGTGTTGCCGCTGTGGCGGGGTGTCAGGTCGTCTTGATCTGGCCGCCGTCGATGGTGAACTCGGCGCCCGTGATGTTGCCCGCGACGGGCGAGGCGAGGAAGGCGACCAGGGCGGCGACCTCCTCGGGCTCGGTGACCCGCCCCGTGGAGATGCCCATGGTGCGCGGCACGACCTCGTCCAGGGCCTCCTGGGCGCTGGTCCCGGCCGCCGCGGCCGTCTGGTCGGCGAAGGCCCCGGGGGCGGTCCAGAAGGGCGTGCGGACGGGACCGGGGGCGACCGCGTTGACGCGGACGCCCCGCGGGGCGAACTCCTCGGACAGTGACTTCGTCAGGTTCGCCAGCGCGGCCTTGGCGGCCGAGTAGTCCACGACCATGGGGAAGGGGAGGCGCGCGTTGACGGACGTGATGTTCACGATCGCGCCGCCGCCCGCCGCCACCATGTGGGGGAGTGCGGCGCGGGTGGCGCGGACCGCGCTGAAGAAGGAGATCTCGAAGACGCGCCGCCACTCCGCGTCGTCCACCTCCAGGAAGCTGCTGCGGGACGTCCCGGAGCCTACGTTGTTGACCAGGATGTCGACGGCTCCGTAGCGTTCCGCGGCCTGCCGTACGAGCTCGGCGGGGCCGTCCGGGGTGGAGAGGTCGACGGCCACGGGGGTCACCTCGTAGGCGTCCTGGAGGGCTCGCGTCTGCGGGGTGACGCTGCGGCTGCCCGCGACGACGCGCACGCCCTCACGCGCGAGCGTCTCCGTCACCGTCAGGCCGATGCCCCGTCCGGCTCCGGTGACCACCGCGACCTTGCCCTGAAGCTGCAGTTCCATGGGGACCCCTTCGGGATGGGCGCATGTGTATCGAGCCTGGGGGAGGGGAGGAGGGCCCGCCATCGGAGCGCCGCCGGGCGGAGGCCGGGTGTGAGGGTGGGTCAGATACGTGTCCTCACGCCCCGCCGGCACCGCGGAGCCGTGCGCGTCGCGGTAGCAGGTATCAGCCGTGCACGACAGGGGACTTGACGGGGCATTGGTCTAGTCCTACCGTCATCCGTCAATCGCAGTGTTCACGGGTGCATCCATGGTTCACCCATGTGAACATGCCGTCTCCTGGGAAGGCGTCCCCCCATGTCCCACAGGTCACAAGGTCTCCTCACCAAGGGCGTCTTCGCCCTCGTCGCGGCGCTGGTCGCCGCCCTCCTGACCGCGTTGCCCGGCAGCGGTCGGGCCGACGCCGCGCCGGCTGCCTTCAGCCACCCCGGCGTCCTGGTCAGCCGAGCCCAACTCGACTTCGCACGCGGCAAGGTGCAGGCCGGAGCGCAGCCCTGGAAGGGCGCGTACGACCAGATGATGGCGTCGGCGTACGCCTCGCAGTCGCGCACCCCCAAGCCGCGCGCGGTCGTCGAGTGCGGCTCCTACTCCAACCCCAACTACGGCTGCACCGACGAGCGCGAGGACGCGATCGCCGCCTACACCAACGCGCTGGCCTGGTACATCACCCGTGACGCCAAGTACGCGCAGAAGGCGATCCAGCTGATGGACGCCTGGTCGGCCACCATCACCGACCACACCAACAGCAACGCCCCGCTGCAGACCGGCTGGGCGGGCTCGGTGTGGCCGCGCGCGGCGGAGATCATCCGCTACACGTACACCGGCTGGCCGAACGTGAACCGCTTCGCCACCATGCTGCGCAACGTCTACCTCCCCGAGGTCATCAACGGCTCGAAGAGCAACGGCAACTGGGAACTCAGCATGATGGAGGCCGCCGTCGGCATCTCCGTCTTCCTCGACGACCGCACCTCGTACGACAAGGCCGTGACCCGCTACCTCAACCGGGTCGCCGCGTACGTCTACCTGGACACCGACGGCGCGCTGCCCAAGACCGTGCCCGGCAGCGGGCTCGACACCCGCGACGAGATCGTCGGCTACTGGCAGGGCCAGTCCACCTTCGTGACCGGTCTGACCCAGGAGACCTGCCGCGACTTCACGCACACCGGCTACGGCATCTCGTCGATCTCGCACGTCGCGGAGACCAGCCGCATCCAGGGCGAGGACCTCTACCCGCAGGTCGGCGAACGGCTCCGGCAGGCGCTGGGCTTCCAGTCCAAGTACCAGCGGGGCGAGGCCGTGCCGTCCTGGCTGTGCGGCGGGCACCTCAACCTGGGGCTCGGACCGGTCACCGAGGTCGGCTACAACGCGATCCACAACCGGCTCGGCTACGCCATGACCAACACCCAGGCGCTCACCGAGTCCCAGCGCCCGGCCGGCAGCAACAACCTCTTCGTCGCCTGGGAGACCCTGACCCACGGCGATAACCTCTCCTGACCAGGCAGAGGTGACCGGCGGCGGAGGGAACAGGCCATGCCCGTACGTGTCGAGCGCAGCGGACCCGTCACCACGGTGGTGCTCTCGCGCCCCGAGGCGCGCAACGCCGTCGACGGCCCGACGGCGCGCGAGCTGGCCGACGCCTTCCGCGAGTTCGACGCCGACCCCGGCACCTCGGTCGCCGTGTTGTGGGGCGAGGGCGGCACCTTCTGTGCGGGTGCCGACCTCAAGGCCATCGGCACCCCGCGCGGCAACGAGGTGACCGACGTGGGGGAAAGCGGGGACGGCGGTGACGGCCCGATGGGGCCCACCCGCCTGCGGCTGGGCAAGCCGGTCATCGCGGCGATCTCGGGTCACGCGGTGGCCGGCGGCCTGGAACTGGCCCTCTGGTGCGACCTGCGGGTCGCCGAGGAGGACGCCGTGCTCGGGGTGTTCTGCCGGCGCTGGGGCGTGCCCCTGATCGACGGCGGGACGGTACGGCTGCCGAGGCTGATCGGCACCTCCCGCGCGATGGACCTGATCCTGACGGGCCGTCCGGTCGACGCTGCCGAGGCGTACGCCATGGGTCTGGTCAACCGGGTCGTCCCGGCCGGCGGGGCGCGCGCCGCCGCCGAGGGGCTCGCCGCGGAGATCGCGGCCTTCCCGCAGACCTGCGTACGGCACGACCGGCTCGCGGTGCTGGAGGCCGAGGGGCTGGGGGAAACGGCCGCGCTCGAGGCCGAGTTGCGGCACGGCCGGGTGTCCCTCGCGGAAGCGGGGGAGGGCGCGGCGCGCTTCTCGGCGGGGGCCGGGAGGCACGGCGCGTTCGAGGTGAGCTGACCGGCGCGGAACGTCCGACGGGGGCCGATCCGCGCCGGTCGTCCGCCTGACCCGCGCCCATCGCGTGTCCGCCGTGTGTGGTTCGGCCGGTTCCCGTGTGTGGACCACGGACGCGCTCTGGACATCCGTATGTCATGGGCACTTAAATCTGGCACCGCCTCACCTCCGCACCCGGGCCCGCCCCACCGTGGCCGGACGCAGATGCGGGGACCGCGCACGCCCCCCACCAGAGGAGCACGATGCAGCCCAGCACCAGACGTGCCGCGACCGCCATATCCGCGGCGCTCGCCGCGACCGCCGTCACGGCCGCCCTCCTGACGCCCTCCGCGGCGTCCGCGTCCGGACGTGACCTCCCCTCCCGGGCCACCGGCGTCGCCCGCGCCGACGCCGCCGTCACGGCCAACGCCGGCCGGCTTTCCCTCACGTCCGCGCAGGGCCGTACCGTCCGCGACGTCGTCACCGACACGGACGGCGCCCAGCACGTCCGCTACGACCGGACCTACCGCGGACTGCCGGTCCTCGGCGGCGACCTCGTCGTCCACCTCGCCCCGGGCGGTGCCTACGAGGGCGCCGAGCGGGCCACCCGCTCCGACCTCGCCGTCCCGAGCACCACCCCCGCCGTCAAGGCCGCGACCGCCGCCGACAAGGGCCTGGCCGCGCTCCGTTCCGCCCACCGCGGGACCACGTTCCGGCAGGCCAAGGCCAAGCCGCAGCTCGTCGTCGACGCGCTGCACGGCACGCCCCGGCTGGCCTGGCGCACCACCGCCGTCGGCCTCGACAGCCTGGGCAACCCCGCCGCCCGCATCGTCCTCACCGACGCCCTCACCGGCGCCCGCATCGACGCCTGGGACGCCCTGGAGACCGCCGCCGGGGACGGCAAGTCCCTGTACGGCGGCACCGTGTCCCTGGAGACCACCCTCAGCGGCAGCACCTACCAGCTGAAGGACCCCACCCGCGGCAACACCTACACCGGCGACGCGCAGAACAAGACCGACCTGTGCATCTTCGGCATCTGCTTCTCCCGGGCCCCCGCGGTCCTCTTCACCGACGCCGACAACCACTGGGGCACCGGCACCACCGCCGACCGCGCGACGGCCGCCGTCGACGCCCAGTACGGCACCGACGAGACCTGGGACTACTACAAGACCGTCCACGGCCGCAGCGGCATCGCCGGCGACGGCAAGGGCTCGTACAACCGCGTCCACTACGGCAACAACTACAACAACGCCTTCTGGGACGACAGCTGCTTCTGCATGACCTACGGCGACGGTGACGGCACCACCTTCGGGCCGCTGGTCGCCCTCGACGTCGCCGGGCACGAGATGTCCCACGGGGTCACCTCGCGGACCGCGGGCCTCACCTACTCCGGGGAGTCCGGCGGCCTCAACGAGGCCACCTCGGACATCTTCGGCACGCTGGTGGAGTGGTACGCGGGCAACGCCTCCGACACCGGGGACTACCTCATCGGCGAGCGCATCGTGAAGTCCGGCTTCGGCAAGGCAGCGCTGCGCTTCATGGACAAGCCCTCCAAGGACGGCAGTTCCGCCGACTGCTGGAGCTCGGGCGTCGGCAACCTCGACGTCCACTACTCCTCCGGCGTCGCCAACCACTTCGCCTACCTGCTGGCCGAGGGCAGCGGCGCCAGGACCATCAACGGCGTCAGCTACGACAGCCCCACCTGCAACGGCTCCACGATGGGCGGCATCGGCCGCGACAAGCTCGGCAAGATCTGGTACCGCGCCCTCACGGTCTACATGACCTCCGGCACCAACTACGCGGGCGCCCGCACCGCCACCCTCAAGGCCGCCACCGACCTCTACGGCGCGTCGAGCGCCGAGTACACCGCCGTGGCCGCCGCTTGGTCCGCCGTCAACGTCAACTGACACCGACGCCGGGACCGGCACCGACGCCGTGACCGCACCACCCGCCCCGCGGGACCGACCACTGCCAGGTCGGTCCCGCGGGGCCCTGGCACACTGGCACCCGTGACCACCACTGACGCCGCGGCGGCGATACACGCGCACGTAGCGGCCTTCAACGCACGCGACCTGGACACGCTCCTCGCCGGCTTCACCGACGACGCCGTGTGGATCACCGGCACCACCACGGTGCGCGGCCGCGCCGCGCTGACCGGTCTCTTCGACGAGGCGATGCGCGGGCTGCTCCCCACGCTGGAGGTGCACGACCTCATCGCCGCGGGCGACCGCGCGGCCTGCCAGATGACCGAGACCCTCACCTACCGCGGCGAGCGCCGCACCTGCCCCATCGCCGCCTTCTACGAACTCCGGGACGGCCGCATCGCCTCGGCGAAGGTCTACCGCGAGGGCAGCGCGGACGTCGCCTGAGCGGCGTCGTCAGGCGGATCCGCTCGCCGTCCACGGCCGGAGCTTGTCCGGGTTGCGGACCGCCCAGATGCGGGTGACGCGGCCGCCGGTGACGCCGAACGCCGCCACGGTGACGGTGACCCCGGCGTGCTGGGCCACCAGGCCGGGCCGGCCGTTGACCGTCCGCTCCAGGAGCGTCAGCCCCGGCGACCTGGCGGCGATGTGGACCAGGTACTGGGCGATGCGCTCGCCGCCTTCGACCGGGCGCAGGACGGTGCCGACCAGCCCGCCCCCGTCCGCGACCATCGTGGCACCGGGGTCGAGGAGGCCGACGAGGGCCTTGATGTCCGCGGCCTCCCAGGCCTCCTTGAAGTGCCGCACCACACCGGCCTGTCCGGCAGCCGGCACCGCCGGGTCCCGCGCGTCGCGAACACGCCGGCGGGCCGAGTACGCCAGCTGCCGGCAGGCCGCCGGCGTCCGGCCGACGATCCCGGCGACCTCGGGGAAGGGGAACCGGAAGACGTCGTGCAGGACGAACGCCACGCGTTCGGCCGGCGTCATCGACTCCAGCACGACCAGGAAGGCCATGGTCACCGACTCGTCCAGGGTGACCCGGTCGGCGGGGTCGGCCGACTCCGCCCCGGCCCCGACGGCAGGCCCGCCGGTCCACTCCGAACGGTCGGGCAGCGGCTCGGGTATCCAGGAGCCGACGTAGCGCTCGCGCCGGACGCGGGCCGAGCCGAGCAGGTCCAGGCAGACGCGACTGGCCACCGTCGTCAGCCAGGCGCCGGGCGACTCGATGGCCTCCTGCTGCTGCCGCGACATCGCGTACCAGCGGGCGTAGGTCTCCTGCACGGCGTCCTCGGCCTCGGCCAGCGATCCGAGCAGCCGGTAGGCGAGGTTGATGAGATGGCGCCGCTCGCCGACGACCGCGGCCAGGTCCGGCTCGGTCCGGTCGTGCCCTGGCTGCGATGGGGTGCTCATGGTTGCAACCGCTCCCTGGTTCGTCCTGTCCGAATCCGCTCTCGCCACTTCGACGGGACACCGCCCCCGTTCGTCAGGCCGGTGCCCCGCCTGACAGTTCACGGGCCCAGGTCGTCGGACTGACGGGACAGTACCGATCCGCACCCGTGCGACAGAAGAGGGACCGCGTCATGGCCACACAGACAACAGCAGAACACCGCAGCCTCACGTTCCTCCAGCTCGCTATCGTCCTGCAGACCGCGGCGATCTTCTTCCAGGCGGTCACCGCCGGAATTCTGCTGTCTTCGTCCCACGGCGAGGCGCTGCACAGTGTGGGAGCGCGCGTGATGTACGGCGCGTCGATGCTGTACGTGCTCGCCGCGATCCTCGCGTGGCGGCCGGGCGGCGGATCGCCCCGCCCCATCCTGTACGCCTCCGGCTTCCTCGTCCTCGCCTCGGCACAGGTGGTGATGGGCATCGCCCACATACCGTCGCTCCATGTCCCCCTGGGCGTCCTGATGTTCGGCCTGAGCGTGCTGGCGCTGGGACACGTGTTCTACGCCCGACGGCCGTAGCCGGCCCGCGATCACGGCCGACCGGCGGACGTCACCAAGCTGAGGCCCGCGGCGCGCAGCTCACGCTCCCAGCCGGGCAGTTGCGCGGGGTCGAGCCACTCGCTGTACCAGGCGGCGGTTTCGAGGAAGTGCGTCTCCTCCGGCGTGTCCGCCGCGGCCGCGTAGAGCCCGCACGCCACCTCGACCGCGGTCAGCTCACCCCGGACGAGCGCCCGCGCACGATCGAGGAGCGCCCGCCTGCCGGCGGTCTCCTCGTCCGGCACCGGGATGCCCAGCTCGCTCAGGGCCCGTCGGTACAGCTCGCGGATCACGTCCGTGTCGTCGCGGCGCGACAGCCCGGCGAGCTCCCGCAGTGCCGGCGAATCGTCGCCGTCCACGAGCGCGTGCGCCGCCAGCATCGGCAGGTCCTCGACGGGCACGATCCCCGCGACGTACTGCCATGCGCTGTTCCGCAACCGTTCGGCCATGCGGGCATCATGCGACGGGGCGGAACGCCGGGGCCAGGGATTTTCCCCGGCGGTGGTCCGCCGAGGCGCCGGGTCCCCCCAAATTCCGTCGTCGGGCGTCCCGTAGAGTGCGGTCGTTGCGCTCGGCGGGAAGGCGAAGGTGGAGGCTGCGGTGAAGTGCCCCGACATGTCGCGTGGTGGGCGCCTGGCCGCCCATGGTGCCGTCTCCACCTCCCTGGCCCTGCGCAGTGACCGCGCCCTACGCGAGCTCGTCGACACGGCCGTGCCGCTCGGGTCCGGCATCGGCGGGAAGGCGGCCCTGCTGGAGGTCGCCGGAACCCCGGTCTTCGTCAAGCGGGTGCCGCTCACCGATCTGGAGAGGCAACCCGAGCACGTCCGGTCCACGGCGAATCTGTTCGAGGTGCCCGTCTTCTGCCAGTACGGCGTCGGCACCATCGGCGCGACGGGCTTCGGGGCCTGGCGCGAGCTCGCCGTGCACACCATGACGACGAACTGGGTTCTGGCGGCGGAACACGAGGGCTTCCCCCTGATGTACCACTGGCGGGTGCTGCCGGACTCGACGCCCCTGCCCGAAGAACTGGCCGACATCGAAAGGGCCGTCGCCTACTGGGGCGGCGGACCGCAGGTGCGCCGCCGGATCGAGGCGCTCCAGCAGTCCTCGGCGAGCGTCGCGCTCTTCCTGGAGTACATCCCGCAGAACCTGCACCAGTGGCTGGGCACCCAGATCGAAGCGGGGGACGAGACCGCCGACCGGGCCTGCGCCATGGTGGAGAGGGAACTGGCGTCCGGCACCTCGTTCATGAACAGCCACGGACTCCTGCACTTCGACGCGCACTTCGAGAACATCCTGACCGACGGCCGGCGCCTGTACTTCGCGGACTACGGCCTCGCCCTGTCCTCCGGGTTCGAACTCTCGCAGGTGGAAGCCGACTTCTTCGACCGGCACCAGGTCTACGACCGTTGTTACACCGCCACATACCTGGTGAACTGGCTGGTCACCGCCCTGTTCGGATTCCGGAGGGAGGACCGGGAGGGCCGCTACGCGCTGGTGCGCGCCTACGCGGAGGGCAACCGCCCCACGGGGATCCCGGAGGTGGCCGCGGCGATCCTCGCCCGGCACGCGCCAGTCGCCGCGGTGATGTCCGACTTCAACCTCTCGTTCCAGCGTCAGAGCAGGCAGACCCCGTTCCCGCTGGAGGAGATCCGCCGGCTCGGCGGGATGGACGGCTTCCCCCTTCACTGACGGACCTCGGGGAGGTCTTACAGCCGACGACGCGCCGCACGTGTCAACGACGCCACTCGTAGGCGTTCGGTGAGGTCTCCACCACCTCACGGGGCCATGCCTCGCGCACCCGCCGCAGGCGCTCGAGGTGCTCATCGGCCCAGCCGTCGGCCAGCCTTACCGGGATGCGGACCGACGTGCCGGATACGGCGGCGTCCGTCACGACGACCGAGACGTACCCTTTCCCTCCGGTGTGTTCGAACCGGATCCCGGGGCTGCGCCCGTCGTCCATCCAGCGGGCATCGTCTCCGGCGACGAGCGCGACCAGGACTTCGGAGAAGCCGTCCAGGTCGCCTGGATCGAGGCACACTTCCAGGCGTCCCTGCGCGAACCCGCTCGTCACGGTGATCTCCGCGTCCAGGACGTCGTGCCAGGGCAGCACACCGGGCATGTGCCGCCCCAGCACCCGGACGAGGAGACGGCTCTCCCCGTCGGTCAGGGACATGAGGTCCACCGTCCGGTCCCCGGCCATGGGTCAGAGGTCGAGCAGGTGGATACGGCGGCGGGAGGAGGTCGGTGTGCCGAGGGTGATCGCGGGGCGGGTGCGTGTGGGGGTGCCCGGGATGGCGCGCTCCAGGTGGACGCGGCCGCCGAGTTCGACCAGGCCGTCCGGTGCGGGGGCGGTGAGGATCTGGGAGCCGCGGCCCTGGGCGATGTTGAGGGAGCGGTCGAGGCGGTCTGTGAGGAGGAGCGCGGCCGAGCCGGTGGCCTCGACCTCGTCGACGCCGTCGCCGCGACCTGGGAAGCCTCGGGCGCGGACGCGTCCGGCGGCCTCGTCCTCCCAGGCCCAGGCGTAGACCCACTCGCCGGGCGGCGGTACGGGCAGGGCGTCCACTTCCTCCGGCGAGTCGTACTGCCGCAGGGTGCGGTGCGGGGCCCAGGCGGGGCTGGCCTCCAGCCAGGTGAACTCGCCGTCGAGGCGCACGCCCACGACCCCCGCCGGGGTGATCAGTTCCGGGGCGTCCAGCAGCCAGGCGGTGCCCATGCAGGGGGAGCCGGCGAAGGGCAGCCGTCCGTCCGCGGAGCGGATGTCGATGATGCCCCGCTCGGGGTCGTCCACGAACACGGTCTCGGCGAAGCCCGATCGCCGGGCGAACGCGACGCGGTCCTGCTCGTCGGAGACGGTACTCCCGTCACGCACCACGGCCAGCCGGTCGCCGTGACCGCCGTCGGGTCCGCAGAAGACCCGCACTATGTCGTAGCCGGTCATGGATGCAGCCTGCCTCATGACTGCGTGACGGGGGAGAGGGGAACCGAGGCACCGAGCGCGGCGCTCTGGAGCGTGGTAATGCGCTCGATGAGGATGTCCAGCAGCACGGCCGCGGCAATCATGCACGTCTCCGCGATGAGGAGGAGGGCCAGCGACCCCGGTACCAGATTGCCGGTCACCAGGAGGGCGAGCACGTGCCCGAGCCATGCCGCCCACCAGAAGTTGACCAGCCTTCTGTCCTTCGGCTCCTGCCAGGCCGTCGAACTCGCGCGCGCGATGTCGAGGAGGAATTGCCGTGGGGCGAAGAGGTTGACCAGCGGGACGAACCAGGCGCCGATCGTCCAGCCCCGGGTCGGGACCTGGGCCTGCGGGGACAGCGCCTGCGCGTTGTGCCGTGCCCGTGCGAGCCACACGAGGAAGAGCACGATCGCGAGCTCGATCGCATAGATGAAGACCTGGGACAACAGGGCCGAGGTGTGCCGAGTCGCGTCCGTCGGATGCAGGACGCTGTTCCGCAGGTATATCGCCCGGAACACGTCCAGGACGGCGGCCGCGGCTATCGCCGCCTGCGCGCAGCGGGCGGGCAGCAAAGGGGATTTGGGGGGCTTGCTGGACATCGTGGATGGCCTGTCTCGGGTCGTGCGCGGCTCCGGTGGACACGGGAGCGGAGTGATCATAGGGGTTGAGGGCCGCACGTGTGTACGGGTTGCGGGCCCTCATCCGCGGGGCTGTACGTCCCCCACCACGTGGGCGAGCGTGCCGGCCGGGGCGGCGCGTTCGTCGGGGGGCATGCCCGGGTGGTGTCCGGCCGGAACGGGCAGGCCCGCGGGCGCGGAGCCGGCGAGGGAGAGGCGCGAGACGATGCGGTAGCGGTCGCCGCGGTAGAGGGAGTGCACGTACTCCACGGGGCGGCCGGCGGCGTCACTGGTGAGGCGGTCGAAGAGGAGCGCGGGGGAGAGCACCGGCACGTGCAGCAGCCGGGCCTCCTCCTCGTTGGCGACAGTGGGTTCGATGGACTGGACGGCCTCGTGCACGTGGACGCCGTGCCGCTCGCGCAGGTACGCGTAGAAGTCCCCGGACTCCATGTCGGCGGCGCGCAGCCCCGGCACCAGGTCGGCCGGTACGTGCAGGTACTCGACGGCCATCGGCTCGCCGTCGACGAGGCGGAGGCGGGCGATGTAGACGATCTCCGCGGCGGGCGACACGCGGAGCTTGCGGCCGACGCGGGCGCCGGCCCGTACCGTGGCGAACTCCAGGACGCGGCTGAGCCAGTGGCCGGAGGCCTGCGGCAGGCTGAAGGCGTTCTCCCCTTGGGCGAGTTCCTGGGTGATCTTCGCGGGGGCGACGAACATGCCGCTCCCGTGGCGCCGGACGAGCAGGCCGGTGGTGACCAGTTCGTCGACGGCCGAGCGCACGGTGGGGCGGGAGACGTCGAGCCGCTCGCACAGGGCGCGCTCCGAGGGGATCGGGGTGCCCGGTGCCTGGGACTCCACGAGTTCCAGGAGGTGGTCGCGGACCCGTTCCCGTTTCAGCGGTGACCGCGGTGCCTCACCCGTCATGCGCCCCGCCCTTCTCCGTGGCCGTGCAATGCCGTGTGTCCGAGGCTATCCAGTTGCTGACCAGTTCTCCAGCCTTCCGCCATCGCTTGAGCCGTCGGCGTCCCGAATTCCCTTCCTGTCATGGGACTTGACCCCTCATCTGGTCTATGCCACCTTCCCTTACCAGTGGAAGACCAGTTGCCAAGTGGTAAGCCCTCCCCCACGCGCTCCACCCGACTGGAAGGGGTCCCCATGTCAGGACCGTTCCGCACCACCGCCCGGGTCCGCACCGCCGTGGCCGCCTGTGCGACGGCGGGTCTCGCCTGCGCCGGGCTCGTCGCACTGCCCGCGTCCGCCGCGGCGGCCACGCTCACCGCGCAATACCGGACGAGCGCGTCCGGGGCCACCGCGGACCAGAGCGAGCCCTGGTTCGAGATCACCAACCAGGGCACCTCGTCCGTGCCGCTCGGCGAGGTGACCCTGCGCTACTACTTCAAGGCCGACAGCCCCACCACCGCGTACCGCTTCGCGTGCTCCTGGGCGGTCAAGGGGTGCGCCAACATCACCGGTACCTTCGGCACCCTCGCCAACCCCACCGCCACCGCCGACCGTTACCTGGAGATCGGCTTCACCTCCGGCGCGGGATCGCTCGCCCCCGGGCAGAACACCGGCGACATGCAGCTGCGCTTCTACCGCGCGGACTGGCAGCGCCTGACCCAGTCCGACGACTACTCGTTCAACGGCTCCCAGACGTCGTACGCGGACTGGGACAAGGTCACCGTGCAGCGCGGCGGCTCGGTCGTCTGGGGCACCGCGCCCGCCGGCAACGACCCCACGACGCCACCCACGGATCCGCCGACCACGCCGCCCACCGACCCCAACGCGCCCGCGCTCTTCGACGACTTCAGCTACACCTCGAGCAGCGACCCCGCGCTGCAGAGCCACGGCTGGACCGTGAAGTCGGGCCAGGGCGGCCCCGGCGTGCCGGGCGCCACATGGTCCCCCCAGGACGTCACCTTCGTGGCGGGCACCGGAAGCAACAAGGTCATGAACCTGCGCCTCACCACCGACGGCACCGCCGCCGGCACCAAGGAGAGCGAGATCCAGACCAGCGCCCGCAAGTTCCGCAACGGCACCTACGCCGCCCGGGTGCGCTTCAACGACACCCCGACCGGCGGTCCCGACGGGGACCACGTCGTGCAGACCTTCTTCGCCTTCACGCCGCTCAACGCCCCGATGGACCCGAACTACAGCGAGCAGGACTTCGAGTACCTGCCCAACGGCGGCTGGGGCGAGCCGAGCAACATCATGTACACGACGTCCTGGGAGACCTACAACCCGGACCCGTGGAACGCGGTCAACACCCACTCGGAGAACCGCCAGAGCTACGAGGGCTGGCACGACCTTCAGTTCACCATCGACAACAACGCCATCACCTACTACATCGACGGCCAGGTCTTCGGCACCCACGGCGAGCCCTACCTGCCCGAGACCGGCCAGTGGATCGACTTCAACCACTGGCTCATCGACCTCGCCGGCCAGACGGGCAGCACCTCGCGCTCCTACAACCAGCAGGTGGACTACGTCTACTTCGTCAAGGACCAGGTGCTGACCCCGGCCCAGGTCGCCGCCAAGGTGGCCGCCTACCGCACCGCGGGCACCGTCTTCACCGACACCGTCCCGGGCAGCTGACCGGGCCCCGTGCCGCCGCCCACCGCCACAGGGGCGCGGTGGGCGGCGGCACGGACCGCCCCTACGGAAGCGACCGGCAGTACAACGCGTCCGGCGTGCGGGAGGAACCGAAGCGGCCGGTGTAGGCGATGCCCGCCGCGTACTCGCCGTCCGCGCACTGGCCCTTGTAGCTGCCGTGACCGAAGTCCCCGCCGGCACCCGACGCGGGGCGGTTGTCACCCCGGTCGAACCACACGGTGCGCCCGCCGCCGCCCAGGGCCGTGCCCGCGGTGGCGCACAGCGCGCTGGAGACGGCGGCGCCGCGGACGGCGTAGCCGACGAGGAACGAACCGGCCGGGCACTGCAGCTTGGTGTAGCCCGACGCCCAGTCCCCGCCCGACGGGACGTACCGCTCGTCCGTGACGACCTGGTACGCGCCCGAGGATGCCCACAGGTCCCCGGCGCCGGTGTCGGTGCACAGACCGCGGTTGCCGGTGTGGGCCAGCCCGATCAGCCGCTGCCCGTCCGGGCACGCCGCCTTGCGTGCGCCGGGGTCCCAGTCGGGACGGGCCCGCATGCGCAGGCTCTGCACGAAGTCGCCGTGGTCCGGGCCGAGCATCGACCAGCGGGCGACGGGGGCCACGTACCCGGTGCGGCCGGGGCTGCCGACGAGCCGGGACCAGGCGGCGGCCCGCCAGTCGTCGCCGTCGTACAGGCCCATCCGGTGGCCGGCGGCGTCCCAGTGCAGGAGCGCCCAGCCGTTGCCGTGGCGGTTCTCGTGCCAGCCGACCAGCGGCCAGTAGGCGAAGTCGGTGTCGGTCTGGATCAGGAAGTCGGTGAAGTTCGCGAACCACGCGCGGGACTTCTCGTTGGTCTCGTCCCGGCCGCCGACGCCGAACTCGCTGATCCACAGCGGTGCCGTGTAGTGCCGGCCGGTGTCCGACGACACGTAGAAGGCCTGCCGGCGCAGCTCCGCGTACAGCTCGTCGCGCCCGAGGTCGCTGTAGCGCGGGTCGTGGGTCTCGCCCATGCCGGTGGCGCCGCTGTGGCGGGGGCCGGTGTAGCCGTAGAAGTGCGCGGAGTACACCAGCTTCCCGGACCGGACGAGGGTGTGGGACAGCCGCTGGACGGGTTCGAGGGTGGGGCGGTCGTGGGGGAGGCCGTCGACGGGCAGGCCCGTCCAGTTGATGCCCTCGACGATGACCAGCAGGTCGGGGTTGGCCTCCTGGAGGATGCGGTCGCCCAGGTGCTGCGAGGCGGCGAACCAGTCGTGGTCGTCCCCGAGGCCCCAGTTGGGGTCGTCCCAGACCGAACGGCGCACCTCGTTGTACAGGTCGGCTCCGACGACGCGCTTGTTGTCGCGGTAGCGGCGGACCATGGACAGCCAGTCGTCCTCCCAGGCGGCGGTGGACTGAGAGGCGTTCCAGCGCTCGTTGCCGTCCACGCCGCAGCACCAGCGGGTGGTGTTGGTGTGGTTGTTGAGGATGACGGCGAAGCCCGCGTCCGTGAGGGCGGCGACCACGGCGTCGTACACCTGCAGCGGTGTCCTGCCGCGCAGTTGGGGGTTGGCCGCGACAGCCGTGTCGGTGACGGGGACGGTGTCGTGGATCATCTCGCCGGAGAACGGCAGCCGGACGCTGTTGATGCCGAGTTCGGCGAAGCCGGAGAGGATCTCGGCGATCGGCGCCCGGTCGAGGCCGAGCGGCATGCGGCCGGAGTCCTCGCCGGCGTGGTGGTTCGCGGGGTCGGCCGGATCGCCCGAGCCGTTCCAGGTGCCGCTGGCGCCGTGCCAGTTGCCGGACGTGAGCTTGAAGCGGTTGCCGTCGGCGTCGACGATGTAACGCCCGCGGGTGCTGAGCGGCGGGGTCCAGGACGCGGCGAGTGCGGTGGCCGGCGCCGCGGGGGCGGCGGGGACCGAGGGCTCCGGGTCCCGCGCGAGCGCGGTCGTGGGGGTGAGTAGGCCGATGAGGGTGACGAGCGCGGCGGCCACGGCCGTGAGGGGCCGGCGCGGTAACGTCGCGGCCACGGCTACGGCACCACGGTGTAGGTGTTGAGCTGGTCGACCGCGCTCTTCGGCGAGCCGAGGTCGTAGCGGTCGACGGCCACGTACGTGGGCTTCTTGCGGGCCGCGGGCTCGCAGAAGTTCTGGGTGCGGTTGAGCAGCTTGCCGTTGTCGGTGGACGCGGTGCCGGCGATGGTCGTGTCCCGGAAGTGGTTCATGACGAACAGCGGCCGGAAACCGGGCTCCTCGCGGGTGAGCGGGACGTTGACCCCGGCGCCGTACCAGCGGCTGTAGCAGGACCAGTCGGAGGTGCTCGCGCCGGAGCCCATCGACCAGTAGTTCTCCACGGTCCACTCCTGCTGGTACAGCACGCCGAAGCTGTCGCGCTTGAGGCCGGTGTCGGAGCCGCGGGTCCGGTCGGTGAAGATCATCAGCTGCTTGCCGCGCGCGGCCAGGTCGGCCATGGTGGGCCAGCCGTGCTCCCGTACGCCGTCCTGGTCGGGGCGGTACAGGACGTCGTACAGACCGTTCACCCGGGAGAGCTCGGAGCGCAGCACCTCGGGGGAGACGTAGTCCTCCAGGAAGACGGTGACGAACTGCCCCGGGTGCTGCCGGAGGAAGTCGACCATCCGTTGCAGGTCCACCCAGAGGGCGACGGGACGGCTGACCAGCGTGCAGCTGTTGTGACAGAGGATCGCGCCGTCCGGGGTCTGGTGGATGTCCATCATGAAGCCGCGGACGCCGTCGTCGAGTTGCTGCGAGATGCCGCGCGACTGGTTGGGGAAGAGGTTCACGAAGGGCGGGGCGAAGCCGCCGTCGACGCCGTTGGCGTAGGCGTTGTGCGCGGTGAGGAAGGTGACCTGGTCAAGGGTGCGCTGGTCGGCGGGCGGCATGGCGGCCCGGGGGAGCGGGACGGGTGTGAGGTACCACCGGGACAGCGGGCCCGCGGCGCCCACGCGCGGCCGCTCGGGGTATACGCCCCCGCTCGGCGCGTCGCCCAGGGTGAGGCGGTCGGAGGTGCCGGGCACGCCCAGGGCGTACGTGCCGTCGCCGGCCGCCGTGATCTCCCAGGCCGCGCTCGCGCCGCCGCACGCCACGATCGCCGCGTCGGCGCCGGAACGGCCGAGGCAGTGACTCGCGTCGTCGGTGCTGCGCAGTTCCTGCCCTCCGGACACGGCGACGGCCGTCCACTGCTGGCGGTCCTCGTTACCCTTGGGCCGGTGCAGCGCCACGGTGCCGCCGCTGTCGGAGGCGTTGAGGCCGTTCACGGCGCTCTGTACGGAGAGGGTGCCGCCGGGCGCGGGCGCGCCGGCCGCCGGTGGCAGCCCGGGAACGGTCACCGCGAGGACCGCGGCCGCCACCGCGCCTGCGCGGGGCAGGGAGACGAAGCGAGCGCTTCGAGAGGTAGTCATGCGCATGACATACCACCGGTAACGCTTGCCATGTAAGGGCGTGTTGGGCCTGGGGCGCCGGTTCCGGACGGGGATGCGGGCGTCGTCGACGGCGCCCGCCTTCACGTCGTGCGGACCGGCGCGTCATCCGGCTCCCGGTGCCGCCCGGACCGGCTCAGGCTTCGACGACGCCGGGTCCGACCCAGGCTTCGGTGGCGGCTCCGGGGCCGACCCAGGCCTTGACGACGCCGGGTCCGACCCAGGCTTCGGTGGCGGCTCCGGGGCCGACCCAGGCCTTGACGACGCCGGGTCCGACCCAGGCTTCGGTGGCGGCTCCGGGGCCGACCCAGGCCTTGACGACGCCGGGTCCGACCCAGGCTTCGGTGGCGGCTCCGGGGCCGACCCAGGCCTTGACGACGCCGGGTCCGACCCAGGCTTCGGTGACGGCTCCGGGGCCCACCCAGGCCTTGACGACGCCAGGCCCCACCCAGGCTTCGGTCGAGGCCTCGGACTGCGGGCCGGTGGCGGTGACGACCCCCGCGGCGATCAGCAGGGAGGCGGCGGAGAGTGCCAGAGCGGTGGCGGCGCGGCGGATCATCGTAGGTTCCCCCTTGGTCCCAGGTGTCGTTACCGACCGTGCTCACGAGGCTACGGCGATGCTCCTGGGCGGGGGATGAGCACGCGTGCTCATTTCCGCGCGGCGGAACTACTCAGTGCAGGCGGCCCGAATGCCTCTTGCGGAACCCGGCCCGACGCGGAACGTGCTGCTGCGGCGGTCGGGGACCGCCGCAGCAGCACGCGATCGACGGGGGCGGCGTCGCCGCCCGGCCGTCAGTGCAGTTGACCGTCGGGTGAGACCGACGGCGTCCTCGCCGGTTCGGGTTCGGGCTCGAGTTCGGCGGGGGGTGCCGCGGGGGCGTTGGCCCACGCGGCTTCGGCCGCCGCCGCCCAGGCGGGGTCGGCCCAGGACGTGTCGGCCCGCTCGTCGGGTTCGAGGACGTCCTCGCCGTACAGGTCCTGCAGCCAGTTGCTCTGGTAGATCGTGTCGAGGTAGCGCTCGCCGAGGTCCGGCGCGATCGCCACCGACGTGAGGCCGGGGGCGCCGTTCTTCTCGAGCCAGCTCATCGCGCCGCTGACCACGGTGCCCGTCGAGCCGCCGAACAGGAAGCCGCGGCGGGCCAGCCGGTGGCAGGCGCGGATGGTGTCCGCCTCCTCGACCAGGACGACCTCGTCGACGAAGGACTCGTCGAGCAGCGGCGGGTGGACGCTCATGCCCAGCCCGGGGATCATCCGCCGGCCCGGGGCCCCGCCGAACGTCACGGAGCCGACGCTGTCCACCGCGACGACCTTCACCGGCCGGGACCACTCACGGAACCAGCGGGCGCAGCCCATCAGCGTTCCCGTGGTGCCGGCCCCGACGAACACGACGTCGACCTCAGGGAACTGCCGTGCGATCTCCGGAGCGGTCGTCCGGTAGTGCGCCCGCCAGTTGCCCGGGTTGGTGTACTGGCTGAGCCACACGTACCGGTCGTCCGAGGCGCACAGCGCGCGGACGAAGTCCAGCCGCGCGCCGAGGTAGCCGCCGTGGGCGTCGGGGCCCGAGATGATGTGCACCTGGCTGCCCAGGGCCTTCATCAGGAGCCGGGTCGACAGGTTGCACCGTGCGTCGGTGACGCACAGGAACCGGTAGCCCTTGCTGGCGGCGATCATGCTCAGGGCCACGCCCAGGTTGCCGGACGAGGACTCGACCAGGATCGACTCCGGAGTCAGGATCCCCTCCCGCTCGGCGGTCTCCACCATCTCGGTCGCGGCTTTGAGCTTGATCGAACCGGCGAAGTTGAAGCCCTCGCACTTCAGGAAGAGCGGTTGCCCGAAGATCGACTCGAGGTCGACGAAGAGCTCTTCCTCGTTGAAGGCCTGGGGAACGGATATGACTGTCACGATGGCCTCCTCATCTGCAGCGCCTCTCCCGTCGAGACGGGGGAGCAGCGCGTCAGCGGCCGCTGTGTCCTGCACTGATGAGCTTGCGTGGCTGGACCGTTGGTCTTTCCCGGAGGTGCGTCCGCATGCGGCTCCTTGTCGTCCGTCGCCGTGGTTCCCGCCCCTCCGTCGGGGGCCCGGGCCCAGGTCCGGGGGCCTGGGTTCGTGGGGGCGGGGTCGCGGCCGTTCATCCGTACCGGCGCAGTTCGTGGAAGAAGTCGTCGACGACGCGCAGCTCGCCGGAACGCGCCACCTCGTCGTAGACGTACTTGCCGACCGCGAGGTCGAGGACTCCGAGGCCGAAGGGCGAGAACACCACGGGCCGGTCCTCGCGGAGCGCCACCCGTCCGGCGATCACGTCGTCCAGCGTGCCGGCCAGGAAGTCCCGGTTGCCCGTGCGCTGCTCCGCCAGGTGCGGCGACGTGTCCGCCTTCAGGCAGTGCTCGACGTCGTCGACCACGTTGGTCGAGCCGAGCACGATCTCCGGCGTGAGGTCGCGCAGCGACATGTGCAGCACGAGCGGCTTGTGCCCGAACCAGGTCATGTCCCGTACGTGGGGCTCACCGGCGACGGTGGCGAAGACCACCAGGTCGCTCGAGCGGATGAGCTGCTCGGGGTCCTCGTACAGGGTGATGCGTCCCGGGGCGCCCGTTTGCTCGACGTAGCCGCGGAAGCCCTTCGCGCTCTCGGTGGACAGGTCGTGCACGCCGATCTCGTCGAAGTGCCATCCGGTGCCCACCAGGTAGGTGTGGATGTAACGGGCGATCAGTCCCGTCCCGAAGAATCCGACGCGCTTCGGGCGCCGGTCGGGGCGGCTCAGCCGGTCGGCGGCCAGGGCCGCCATCGCCGCCGTCCTGGTGGCGCTGATGATGGAGCTCTCCAGGCACGCGATGGGGTAGCCGGTGTCGTGGTCGTTGAGGATCAGCACCGCCGAGGCGCGGGGGATCCCCGCCGCCACGTTCTCCGGGAAGCTGGAGATCCACTTCAGGCCGTCCACGCGCACGTCGCCGCCGATCGAGGCGGGCAGGGCGATGATCCGGGCCGTGGGGCGGTCGGGGAACCGCAGGAAGTACGACGGCGGGTTCACCGAGTCACCGGCGGAGTGCAGCCGGTAGGTGGTCTCCACGAGCTCCGTGATCTGCTTCTCGCGCCCGTGCAGCGCTCGCTGGACCTGGACACCGGGGACCACCGCGAACGGCGGTACGGTGAGAGGCCCGGAGGGCGTGGAACCCTGTGCGGCGGAGCGGTTGCTGGTCATGCGGTGGTCACCTCGACGGTCGGGGAGCAGTCGGCCAGGCGCACCGCGTCGGCCATGCCGACCAGCACTTCACGGGAGCCCTCGTAGGCCTCGCGGCTGTGCGCGGTGCGGATGTTGTCGACGAGCATCAGGTCGCCCGTCTGCCAGGGCTCGCGGGCGGTGTTCGCCTCGTAAACGGTGTTGAGCAGCTGGACGACGTCCGTGCCGATCGGGTCGCCGTTGCCGAAGCGGGTGTTGAACGGCAGGCCCTCGGCGCCGTACATGTCCACGAGGTACTCGTGCACCTCGGGGTCCATCGTCCATTCGTTGAGGAACGCGATCTGGTTGAACCAGCAGCGCCGGCCCGTGACCGGGTGGCGCACCACGGCACTGCGCCGCTGGCGGGTGCGCAGGGCCCCGTCCGGCTGCCACTCGAAGGCGATGGCGTTGGCGCGGCAGTAGTCCTCGACGGCGGAGCGGTCGTCGGTGCCGAAGGCCTCGGCGACGGTCGCCCCGATCTCGTCGTTGTAGCTGCGGGTGAGCAGCCAGCCCTCGCGCTCGAAGCGCTGGACCAGCTCGGACGGAAGCGCCTCGAGCACGGTCGGCGCGTCGGCCACCGCCGTCGCCCCGCCCTTCTCCGGCGCGGTCAGGCAGGCGAACATCATCATGCCGGGGAACTCGAGCCGGTAGCTGAGTTCATGATGCATGCACATCGGCTGGTTGGGCGGCCAGTTGGAGGAGGAGTACAGGCCGTCGGCGTAGGTCCGCCGGGACGCGAAGGCCTCCTTCTCTGCGGTCAGTCGGCCGGCCAGTCGCTTGACGACGCCTGCGGCCTTGTCCGCGTCGGTGAGCCCGAGACCGCGGATCAGGACCGAGCCGTGCTCGGCGACGACCGCGCGCAGCGCGTCGCGGTGCCCGTCGGCCCAGCCCGCCGGGTCCTGGACGGCCCCGGTGCGCAGGATCGGGGGTGAGCCGGGCCGCAGCTCGAGGTCGAGCAGGGACGGAGGGGAAGCTGAGGTCGACAACTGCGTCTCCTCTCGGTTGCCGTTCATGGGGAGGCCAGGAGTTCGGCGGCGCGCAGGACCGCCTGCGCCACCTCGTCCGGGCAGGTGCGGGGGAAGTGGTGACCGCCGCGGGCGAGCTCGTACAGGTCGACGTGCTCGGCCAGCAGCTGCCACTCGCGGTACCGGCGGGAGTGGTCCGCCGTGTACGGGTCGTCGGCGGCGACGACCACGGTGACCGGCGTGGACAGCCGCACCGGCGGTGCGGAGTCCAACGCGTCGGCGAAGTATCGGTGGGCCGCCACGCAGTCGTGGCGGTAGGCGGCGGCCACGTGCCCGGCACGGGCCCTGTCCAGCTCGGCGAGCTGGCCGTAACCGCCGTCGCCGCTCAGTTCCGCGGCGATGTCGGCGTCGCTGCGGCCGGTCAGCGCGTCGGCGGCGGCACGGCGCCCGGCGGAGTCGCCGAGCAGCTGCGCGCCGAGGAACACGCGCTGGACCTCCACGCCCCGCTCCCGCAGCCGCCGGGCGGTCTCCACCGCGAGGGCGGTGCCCGAGGAGTGGCCCCACAGCAGGATCCGGGACAGTCCGCGGCCGGCGATCTCCTCGACCACCGCGTCGACCACCTGCGCCATCGGCGCGAAGTCCTCGTCGCGGGCGGCCGGGTCGTGGCCGGGCAGTTCGACGGCGTAGACCGCGCAGCCGGCGGGCCGCAGGGCCGCGGCCAGCGGCTGGAAGTTCACCGCGTTGCCACCGGCGTACGGGAAGCACACCAGGGCGCCGTGCGGCTCGCAGTCCGGCTCCGACAGGGCCTGCAGCAGTCCGGGCCGGCGCGTCGTCCGGCCGTCGACCACCTCGGCGAGGTCGGCGAGGACCGGGTGCGCGGTGACGTCCTTGAGGGAGATCGCGCGGTCCAGCAGGATCGCCAGCCGTACGGCGGAAAGCGAGGTGCCGCCGCGGTCGAAGAAGTGGTCCCGGCGCCCGATCCGCTCCTGCGGGATGCCGAGCACCGTCGCCCACGCCCTCGCCAGGCGCAGTTCGGCGGGGGTGCCGGGGACCTGCACGTCCGTCCCGGCGGAGTCCCGCTCGGAGGTCTCCTCCGTGGCGAGCGCCGTCAGGGCCTTGCGGTCGATCTTGCTGTTGGCGGTCAGCGGCAGGCTCTCCTTCCAGTGGAAGGCCGCGGGCACCATGTAGGCGGGCAGGGAAGCCGCCAGGTGCTCGCGCAGCACGTCCGCCTCCGCGGGCGCGGGGCCCGAGTAGAAGGCGACCAGCTGGCTGCCGTCGTCGCTGACGACGACCGCGCCGTCGCGCACCCCCGGCGCACGGACCAGGGTGTTCTCGATCTCGCCGATCTCGATGCGGAAACCGCGGATCTTGACCTGGTGGTCCTTGCGGCCGAGGAACTCCAGCGTGCCGTCCGGGTGCCAGCGACCGTAGTCGCCGCCGCGGTACAGCCGCTCTCCGGAGTGGTGGGGGTCGGTCAGGTACGCCTGCCGGGTGCGCTCGGGGTCGTTGATGTAGCCGCGGCCCACGCAGACCCCGGAGAAGACGACCAGACCGGGCGCGCCCAGCGGCACCGGGGACAGGTGCTCGTCGACGACGTACACCCGCACGTTGTTGACGGGCCGGCCCAGCGGCACCCAGTCGGTGTCCGGGACCCGGTCCATCACCGCGTGGTTGGTGTCGTCGCTGGTCTCGGTCAGCCCGTAGGCGTTGACCAGCTTCACGCCGGGCCGCACGGCGAACCAGCGCCCGATGAGGTCCTTCTTCAGGGCCTCGCCGGTCACCGACACGCAGCGCAGGTCCGGCAGTTCGCGCGGCTGCCGCTCCAGGGCGGACAGGACGACGTCCAGGTAGGAGGGGACGAGCTGGAGGACGTTCGCCCGGCCCTCGACGACCTTGTCGAGGAAGCGGTCGGCGTCCAGGATCGTCTCCTGCTCCACCAGCAGGGTGCGTCCGCCGACGAGCAGCGCCGAGACCAGCTGCCACAGCGAGATGTCGAAGCACTGCGGGGCGGTCTGCGCCACCACCTGCCCCTCGCCGATGCCGAGGTCGTCGATCTTGGCGTAGAGGTGGTTGAGGAACCCCGCGTGCTCGCACATGGCGCCCTTGGGCTCCCCGGTCGAGCCGGAGGTGAAGTAGATGTACGCCAGCTGGTCGCGGGCGACGGCCACGCCGGGGTCCTCGCTCGGGTGGTCCTCGGCGTAGGCGTCCTCGACCGGCAGCCGCTGCACCTCGGGGAGCGCGGACAGCGCCTCGTCCAGCGTGGCGGTGCTGCCGCGCTCGGTCAGCGCCAGGCGGCACTCGGCCCGGGCCAGGGTGTTCCTGATCCGCCCGGCCGGGAAGTGCGGCTCGATCGGCAGGTAGGCGCCGCCGGCCTTGAAGACCGCCAGCACGGCCGCCAGCCAGTCCAGGTTCCGCTCGGTGACCACCGCGACCACGCCCTCGCGCTCCAGACCACGCGCCAGGAGGGCGTGCGCCAGGCGGTTCGCGCGGGCGTTGAGGTCGCCGTAGGTCCACTGGCGGTCCCCGTGGACGGCCGCGACCGCCTCCGGGTGCGCGCGGACCCGCTCCTCGAACAGCTCGTGCATCCGCCGGTCCGGCAGCTTCCTGCGCGGTCCGGCCATCCCGGTGACCTGCAGCCGGTTCTCCTCCGCCGACAGCAGGCTCTTGCGGGTGTGCTCGGCGTCCAGGTCGGCGGCGATCCGCGCCAGGGCGGCCACGTGGTAGCCGGCGACGCGGGCCGCGGCGTCCTCGTCCATGACATCGTTGGCGTAGCGCAGCCGCAGCGAGAGCCGGCCGCCGCGGTCCGAGGCTCCGACCCAGAGCACGGTGCCGGGGGTGAGCTCGACACCACCGCCGGACAGGTCGAAGACCGTCTCGAACAGCGGCTCGGCCAGGTCGAGCTCCTTGCGGAGCGCGTCGACCGGGAAGTCCTGGAAGGCCAGCAGTTGCGACTCGGCGCCGTGCGCGTCCAGCAGCAGGGACCGCCACGAGCCGGGACCCGCCGACAGCCGGCACGGCAGCACCGCACCGCCCGCGGCGACGTAACCGGTCACGACGTCGGCCTCGCCGGCGAGGGCTGCCAGCACCTTGGCGTGCGCGGCCAGCAGCACCGAGCCCACCGGGACGGCGACCTCCTCCGCCACACGGCGCACGGACGCCGTGAGGCCGTCGGGGACCGCCACCACGTGCTCGGCGGCGCCGGTGGCCGGTTCGGGAGTCCAGCGGGGGATCGCGGTGAACCCGCCCTTGACGAGCACTCCGCGCCAGAACTCCCGTCCGGCATGCGCTGCCATGTCCATCGACTTGCCTCCACTCGCGGTTTCCACGGGACTACACACCGCTGATCAGCGCGGTGGCGCGATCGCCGCCGCTGTCCGGGGTCTTCGGGTTCTCGGGCATCTCCCGGGCGGGGTTGCCGCCCCACCGGGCGAGCGCGGGGAGTTCCTCGCCCTTCATGACGAAGGAGTCCGGGGCGATCACGGCGCCGTCGCCGACGGTCACCCCGTAGTGGACGAGGGCGCCGACCCCGAGGGTGCAGCCGGCACCCAGCGTGCTGTGGTCGGACTTGAAGGCGCCGTCCTCCTGGGAGTGGCTCTGGATGACGGTGCCCGCGTTGAGGGTGCAGTCGTCGCCGATGGCGGCCAGGGAACGCTCCGGGAGGAAGAGGCCGTCGTCGAAGACCCGGCGCCCGATCCGCACGCCGAGCAGACGCCAGACGACGTTCTTGAACGGGGTGCCGTTGAGGACGTTCAGGTACTCCGTCGCGGCCGTGACCTTCCAGTAGCGTTCGTGCCGCCAGAAGTCGAGGTCGTAGATCGAGCAGTACAGCGGCCGCAGCCCGCGGAACCTGGTGACGATGCGCTCGCCGAGCACGATGTAGGTGACGGTGACCACCAGGACCACGACGTTCGCGACCGCGACCGCGGCGGCGCCGTACATGGGGTAGAGGTCGGCGGCGACGGACGCGGTCAGCGCCACCAGGAAGAGCAGCAGCCACTGCAGCAGCAGGTGGAGCACCGCGGTGCCGGTGTTGTGCTTGTTCTTGTCCGACAGCAGGCGGTGGAACCCGTCGCCGTCCTTCAGGTGGTCGAATTTGCTGTCGCGGTCCACCGTGCGGGGAATCTCGAAGCTGGGCGAGCCCAGCAGTCCGACGTTCTCCCGGACCGGCCCCTCGACGGGGACCATGACCTTGGTCGCCAGCAGGCAGTTCTCGCCGGTCCTGCCCTGGGGCGGATAGGCGATGTGGTTGCCCAGGAAATTGTGCGGGCCGATCGCCGTCCGGGTGACGCGGAAAGAGGTGCTCGAGTAGTCCGCATTCATGATGGACAGTCCGTCGGCGACCATGGTGCCGCTGCCGACCTTGCTCAGGTACGGATTCTCGTGCTTCACCTCGGTACCGAAATTCGAGCCGGTCTGTTCCACCGGCGACAGGTCGTACCCGATGGCGCGCAGGTAGTGCACGACGGCGGAACTGTCACCGAAAAGGACGCGGAAGAACTTCCGGTTGGTGAGGAGGCCGATGGTGCGGTGGAGCCCGTAGCGGAACCCGTACAGCGGGTGGACCGTGTCCGGCTTCACGAGCGGGTGCAGCAGCCGCGGCACGGTGACCACGACGAGGAGGCCCACCAGCAACGCCCCGCAGAAGAGGACGAAGGAGGCGGCGAGGGCGTCGGCGTAGAAGGTCCACGTCGTGAGGGCCACCGGGCCCGGTTCCAGCAGGAGGTCCAGGCGCGGGATCACCGCGAGGAGGATCGCCACCCCGCCGACCGCGACCGGGATCCAGGCGGCCAGGAGGATCAGCAGCTGCGTCAGGCAGTAGGTGACACGGCGGCTCCTGCCGCACTCCACCGGCGCGACCACGCGGTAGTCCGCCGCGCCCGGCTGGGCGGGGGAGCCGTGCCAGCGCTCGCCGGCGGGGACCGCCTGGCCGCTGTGGAGCGAGGAGGCGTGGCCGAGCTGGGCGCCGTCGCCCATGGAGGTGCCGATGTCGAGCACGGTCACCTCGCCGATCAGCACTTCCCTGCCGAGGGTGACCGGACCGGTCTGGATGACCCCCGAGTGTCCCCGGTAGCAGGAGAAGTAGGAGTCCTTGCGGATCACCGTGCCGTCGCCGATGGTCAGCAGGTCGGCGCAGACCGGGACGTGCTTGGAGAAGATGGCCACGCCGCGGCCTATTCGCGCGCCCAGCGCCCGCAGGTACAGCACGTACAGCGGTGAACCGACGAACAGCACCATGGGGTTCGCCCGGATCAGGGTCCGCACGCACCAGAACCGGAAGTACGCCAGGCTCCAGATGCGGATCTCCTGCGGCTTCCACCGCCCGACCAGGAGCCACTTGCCCGCGACCGGCAGGACGCAGACGCCCGCGAAGGCCGCGCCGCCGAACTCCACGGACCGCAGATAGGTGTCGAAGGGGCTCGTGCCGGCGGATATCCACTCCGCCCCGCGCGTCACCACGAGCGCGGCGAGGTAGGAGTAGCCCAGGAAGAACAGTGCCTGCAGCACGCCGCAGAACACGTAGCGCGGCGTGCCCCTCGCCGCCGCCACCTGGATCGGCTCCGGGAGCGGCACGTCGGCGAGGGCCGAGGTGGCGGGGGTCTGGGCGCCGACCGGCGGGGCGTCCGCCAGGGCCGTCGCGAGACTTCTGATCGTCGGGTACCGGTAGATGTCCTTCATCGACACGGACGGCAGGTCCTGGTGCTTCCGCACCCGGGCGCAGAAATGTGCCATCACCAGGGAGTCGGCACCCATTTCCGTGAAGAAATGGCTGTCGACCGACACCCGGTCCGTGTGCACGATGCCCGCCAGTATGTCGGCGAGGATCCTTTCCGTGCCGTCGGCCGGGGCGGTGTAGGGGCGCCCGGTGGTTGAAGATTCATCGGGATCCGAAGCGGGATCCGACGCCAGGACCTCTGCAGATTTTTCCACGATGTGAGCTCCTTGAGGAAAAGTCGACCACGGGCGGCCGGTAAGGCCGGTACCCGGTGTCCCTCTTGCCCCGGCTATGGGCCGGAGCGAGTAATCCGGAAGCCATGCGGTCGTGAGCTCTTCTCTCGCCATACAACCATATGTCGCTCCTCGTAGTCTCCGCCGTCCTCGTTCGGACTGCCACTCGAAGATGATCGAAGTGGTATGTCGCGGCCCTGGACTGCGCAAATGCTCGGGAAGTCGCGATGAATCGACGAGTACCGTTCTTGAAAGGCGGAAAAACCACCGATTCGCAAGGTTGCGGGAAAGTCGCGGAGATGCGATAAGCGCTACCGAGAGTGGTCGTCCCAGTCAAGAGAGTTAAAAGGCGACGGTTAGGTGCTGAGGCCTCGTCATATGACCGAGCCCGCCCGCGCACAGGCTGCGCGGGCGGGCTCGGTGGTCGCGGGGGTCACGGGCAGTCGTACGAGAAACCCGTCGTGACGGCGCGGTGGCCGGGGGTGGTGATGCGCAGTTCCGCCTGCGCCCGGTACGTGCCGTGACCGCGGAAGGTCCACAGCAGGTGCAGCCGCGCCTCGTGGCGGCCGCGGGGAACCTCTTCGTACAGCACGTCGGAGGAGGTGCCGTCGTTGCGTAGCCAGCGGTAACCGATCGTGCCCGGGCGGCCGTTGGTCGTGACGACGGCGACGAGGTCGACGGTCGTGTCGCACGCGGGCGCCGACGGGGACGGGGTCACCGTCACCCGCTTCACCTCGAGGCCCGGACCGAAGCGCTGCCAGGCCAGGAACACGAGCACCGCCACCAGCACCGCTCCGGCCAGTGCGTACCGCCGCGGCCACCTGCGACGACGCGGTCCGGGCGGCGGAAGCGGGATGATCCGGCCCCGCCACACCTCGGCCGCGACGTTGGCCCGGGACGCCGCGGCGGGTGTGACGCCGGGCCCGAACCGCATGACCTCGCCCTCGACCCGGTCCGGCAGGACGACGGTGGGGCCGGCCTTCACCGTCGGCACCGTTCCCTCGGCGCTGACCACGGACTCGAGCCGTGCCGTCGGCAGTGTCGACGGCGCCCAGTGCTCGGCGAGGACGGTCGCGCTGTACTCGGGATCCGCGTCTTGCGGCGCCGTGCCGTGCGGCCTCGCGTCCTGGGGGGTCGCGTCGTTCGGCGCCGCGTCCGTGGGGCCCAGACGGAAGGTGCGCTCGGTGTCCTCCGGGGGGAGGTCGCGGGACCCGTTCACGTGATCACGCAACTACGGGCGAGGATCTGCTGGAACGACTGCCCGTTGGCCGCCGCGGGGTCGGTGGTGGCGACCGCGCCGAACCAACAGCCGCTGCTCCGCGGGAACGTGTGGTCGGCGGTGAAGGAGTACGAGGTGGAACCGCTGCGGGTGAAGGTCTGTGCGCCGTCGGCGGTGCCGGGCTCCCCCTTCGCGTCGCTCGTGTACCAGGTCACCGTGACGGTCACGGGGCGTGCGTCACTGGTGCGCAGCTGGATCGTGGCCGAGGCACTGAATACACCCGTCTGGGCGAGCGAGGTGACCGAGACGTCGCTCACGCTCACCGGGGGTGTGGTCGACGCCGAGGGCGACACCGTCGGCGTGGTCGTCACGGACGCGGAAGCCGTGGCCGAGGCCGTCGTGGTCGGCGTCGGCGCGGTCGGCGTGGTGACGGCGGTCGCCCCGGTGGAGGCCGAGGCGCTCTCCGACGTGGAGGCCGACGGGCTCGGGGAGCCGGGCGAGGGACTGCCCGGCGGAGCCGTCGTCCCCGGCGCTTCGGAGGTGCCGCGCGGGGTCGCTCTCGTCGTTTCCCCTGTCCAGTTGGCGGTCGTCTGACGCGGGTCCTCACCCGAGGCCACCGCGGCGAAGGTCAGCAGCCCCGCGATGATCACACCGCCCACCGCGGCGAGCATGCCCTGACGTGTCAGGCGCTGTGCGCCGCCACCGACCACGGTCGTGGCCAGGTCGACCGTCCCCGGCCGGGGTCCCGCCGACGGGAAGAGAAGCGGCAACAACGCCGCGAGCGCGGCGAGCCTGCGCTGCCCTCGCTCCTCCCAGTCGTTCCCGTATGCCGCTCCCGCGATCACCTCCAGTTCCGCCACGAACGCCTCGGCGTCCGCCGGACGCTGCGCCGGGTCCTTCGCCATCCCGCGGAGGATCAGTTCACGCACCGGCTCCGGTGCCTGCTCGACCGGTACCGGCGCTTCGATGTGCTGCACGGCCAGCTCGGCGAAGTTCTCACCCTGGAACGGCTTGCGGCCGGTCAGGCACTCGTAGAACGTCGCGGTCGCCGCGTACACGTCGGTCGCGGGCGATGCCGGGCGCCCGTTCCACTGCTCGGGGGCCATGTAGGCGGGCGTTCCCGCCACGGCCCCCTTGGTCCCGGTGCGCAGGGCGATACCGAAGTCGACCAGCTTCGACGATCCGTCCGCCGCGACCAGGACGTTCTCCGGTTTGTAGTCGCGGTGCACCACACCGGTGCGGTGGGCGGTGGCGAGGCCGAGCAACGACCCCTTGAGCACCACCAGGGCTGCTTCGGGCCCGGTGGCTCCTTCCTGGCGGAGTAACGCCCTCAGTGCCAAGCCGTCGACCAGTTCCATGACGATGGCTGCGCCTGCGGGACCCTCCACGTACTCGTACAGACTGGCGACATATGGAGTGTGGAGACCTCCCAGCAGCTGCGCCTCGGCTCGGAACTCCTGCAGGAACTCCGGGTCACCCCGCAGTTCGTCGCTCAGGTACTTGATCGCGACGGGCGTTGACGTGGCGTCATGGGACGCGAGCACCACGCGACCGCTGCCGCCCGAGCCCAGTTCTCTGGCCTCGGTGTACCCCGGAGCCCTCCAGCCGCTCATTCACTTGTCCCCCCTGCATGTGGCGCGGTGCCGGCGACCGCGTCGACTTTTCCTCAACAGACACGATTCCTCCGCGACCGGTTCCCGGGGAACCCCCCACCCGGCTGAACACCCCCCGCCGACCGTCCGTACTACGGGGGGACGTGCGTTCCGATCCACCGAACGGCAACAGGGAAGGCGGCCGGCATGGCCCCATCGCGCCACGTGCTCAGCTCCGTCGTCGCAGGCACGGCCGCGTTGCTGCCGCTGGCCCTGGCGGGACCGGCGGCCGCCCACGGCGCGCCGGTGTCCCCGGTCAGCCGTGCCGCGGCGTGCGCGTCCGGAAGCGGACAGTACGTGGGGACGGCCGCCTGCCGGGCCGCCGCAGCCGCCAACGGCGGGAGCCGGCCGTTCGCGGACTGGGACAACCTCCGCGTCGCCGGGGTCGCGGGCCGCGACCGCCAGGTGATCCCGGACGGGAAGCTGTGCAGCGGCGGGCTGGCCGCCTTCCGCGGCCTCGACCTGCCGCGCTCCGACTGGCCGGCCACCCGGCTGACGCCGGGCGCCGCCTTCACCATGGCGTACGGGACGACCATCCCGCACCAGGGCACGTTCCGGCTGTACCTCACGAAGGAGGGCTACGACCCGACCCGTCCGCTGACCTGGTCGTCGCTGGCGAGCGACCCCTTCGTGAAGGTCACCGACCCGCCCGTGTCCGGCGGCGCCTACCGCATCGGCGGACGGCTGCCCTCGAACCGCACCGGGCACCACGTCCTCTTCACGATCTGGCAGAACTCCTCGACACCCGACACGTACTACTCGTGCTCCGACGTCGTCTTCCCGGCCGCCGCGGCCAAGGCACCGGCCAAGCCCGCGAAGCCGGCCAAGTCGGCGAAGCCCCCGGCGACCGCGGCCTCCGCGACGCCCGAGGCCACGGCATCAAAGGGCACCGCGTCCCCCTCCGCCGCCCGGGCGGCCGGATCCCCGTCGGCCGCCCAGGCCTCCCCGCGGGACGCCGTGCGTACCCCGGCCACCCAGCCCGTGGCCGCCGAGAGCGAGGGACCGGGGCGCACCCTGCTGGCCCTGGGCAGCGCCACCCTGCTCGGCGGCATGGCCGCGATCGCCCTGCTGTTCCGGCTGCGCCGCTCGCCGGGCACCCGGGGCCGTTAGGCCCTGTCGTCGTAGCCCCGCCGGACCGCCGCCTACCTCAGCGGTTCGCTCAGCTCGATGGAGCGCAGGGCGGCCGCCAGGGCCGGTCCGTCGCCGACGTCGAGGGCGGTGTCGGCCAGTTTGATGACGTGTTCGTCGCCGTGCTCCAGGGCCCGTTCGAAGACCTCCTCGGACGTGACGGGGCCGGGCGGGGTGTACGCGACCGGCGCGTCCGGTGCGTACATCGCGGTCACCGCGGCGGAGGCCGTCCAGGCGGCCCGCAGGCTGGGCACCCACAGGGCGCGCGGGAGCGCGGGCAGGGTGCGCAGGACGGCGTTGGGGGCAGTGGCCGCGTGGACCAGCATCGTCTCCTCGCCGTGGCCGTGGGTGGCGTACCGGTGGGTGGCCGCCCGCACCAGTTCGGTGAGCCGGGTGCGGGCCTCGTCCGGGTCCGTGACCGCCGCCGCCCACACCGGCAGGCCCGTGACGCGGCCGAGCCGGGCCGGGAAGCCGCCGTCCCGTACGGCGAGGGGCACGACCGCGTCGAGGGCGGCGGCGGCGCTGCCCGCGCCGGGCAGCGGTGCGAGGTCCGCGACGGGGTGGTGGCGGGCCGCCCAGTAGCCGAGGCCGTGGGCGAGTTCGGCCAGACGGGGTCCGGTGCTCTCGCCGGCCAGCAGGGTGCGTACGGCGTGGCCCACCCGGATCACCGGGTGCGTCGAGCCGCCGTACATGCCGGGCAGGAGGCGGGGCCACCACAGTGTGAGCACCTCCCGCCAGGGGTGCTCGGCGATCTCGCGCCCGAAGTAGCCGATCCAGTCGGCGGCCCGGCGCGGATCGCCGAGCGCGGCACGCCAGTTGCCGGCCGTGACCGGCTCGGCGCCGGACGGGAACTCCTCGAGCTTGCGCGCGTACAGGTCGAGCCAGCGGTGCACCGAACGGGCCTGTCCGTGGGCGGCGAGGGCCTGCACGGCCATCGGCGCGTGGTTGGTGAGCCGTCCGAGCCGTTCGGGCCCCGATCCGTGCAGTCGCTGGAGCGCCTCGTCCAGGGTCCCTGTCGTATCCATGGCCAGGACAGTAGGCGGGGCGCGGCGGCGGCGTAACAGGCCGCAGACGTAGGACCGGGCCTAGGTCGCGCCGTCCTCGGAGCCCTTCGGAGCCGTTCGGACCCGTTCGGCCCGGGCTCAGGCGAGCCCGAAGGAGTCCGCCAGGGAGTCGATCTGGGCGGTCAGGAGCGTGGCGCCGCTGTGGCCCATGCCCGCGAACTGGCCGGCCGTCTCCAGGCCGACGGCGCCGTGCAGGTGGGACCAGGCGAGCACGGCGCCCGCCAGGGGCACACCGGGGCCGCCGCGGCGCGCTCCCCGGCGTGGGTGGTCACCCACGTGACGACGGCGTCGTCGCGGCGTGCCCAGCTGTCCATCTCCTCGACGACGGGGAGGACGGCCGCGGTGGGGGAGGCCGTGGCGAAGACCCCCAGGAAGGATCCCAGGGCCGCCCTGGCGCGCTCCACGGTGTCGGCCGGGGCGGTGTA
This sequence comes from Streptomyces sp. NBC_00510, assembly GCA_036013505.1. NCBI lineage: Bacteria > Bacillati > Actinomycetota > Actinomycetes > Kitasatosporales > Streptomycetaceae > Streptomyces > Streptomyces sp. NBC_00510. The sequence continues at coordinate 8,996,350 of CP107851.1, forward strand.
GCCGGGGACGGGCGTGCCCTGGACCAGCAGGTAGCGGTGGGGTTGGCGGACCGCCCACGCGCGGTACGCCTCGGCCAGCGCGTGCAGGCGCGACCGGGGGGTGGGCCCGGTGGCGGACTCGGCGGCCCGGGTGACGACGGTCGCCACGTCGTCGTAGGCGTCGCGGATCAGCGCGCTCAGCAGCTCGTCGCGGCTCGCGAAGTAGCGGTAGAGGGCCGGTCCGGACAGTCGGCGCGGTGTTCCCCGGGGCGCTCACCGGCGGCGAGGTCCCGGCCCTCGGCGACATCGACCTGCCGCACAGCCACACCTACATCCGCGACCTCGCGGCGGGCCTGGCCACCCTCGGCGAACGGCCCGAGGGTGACGGCCGCGTGTGGCACCTGCCCACGGCGCCCGCGGTGACCATCCGCGAGGTGCACCGGATGGTCGAGGAGCGCGTCGGGCAGCCGCTGAAGGTCGTCGTCCTCGACGAGCCGCGGCCCTTCGGGCCCTTCGGCGAGGAGTTCATGGCCGAGTACGCCGAGACGTTCTACCAGCACGCCGAGCCGCAGATCATGGACTCCTCGGCCTTCGAGCGGGCCTTCGGCGCGAGGCCGGCACCGCTCGGTGAGGCGCTCGACGCCACCGTCGCCTGGTACCGCGGACTGCTCGCGGCCACGTGACGGCGGCGCCCTCCCGGCGCCGGGGCCGTCCCCTTACGGGGCCGTCGCCTTACGGGGCCGGGGCGAGACCGTCGGCGACGAGGCCGGCCAGGACGGCCTCCCCGAGCGCGTGCACCGCGGACTGCGGGCGCACCATCACGGTGAACTCCTTGACCAGGCCCGCCTCGTCGACCTGCAGCAGGTCGATGCCGTGGATGCTCCTGCCGCCCACGGTGGCTCGGAACACCAGCACCGTCGACGGTGCCTCGGTGCCGTCGGCGCTCGTCTCGACCGTGCCGTCGAGGGTTCCCACGTAGTGGAAGTCCTCGAAGGTGCGCAGCAGGACGCCGAAGAGCCCCAGCACCATGGGCTTGCCCTCGAACGGGGTGAACTTCACCGGGCTGTAGAGGCGGATGTCGTCGTGGAACAGTTCGTCCAGCGCGCTGAGATCGCGGCGCTCGACGGCGGACCGGAAGCGGTCGGCGGCTGTCATGGCTCCTCCTGGTCGTCCGGCTCCGGACGTCGATACTCAGAAAATTGATTACTCAGTTTCTTGAGTATCATGAGGAGCGGTCACGCGGAAGAGCACGGCACGGCGGGACAGACGTGACGACGGACGGAAGGGGAGCCGGGATGGCCCTGCGGCACGCGGTCCTGGCCGCACTCCTGGACGGGGAACTCAGCGGCTACGAGCTGACGAAGGCGTTCGACATCGGGGTGGCGAACTTCTGGCACGCCCTTCCGCAGCAGCTCTACGCCGAACTGACCAGGCTCGAGAAGGAGGGGCTGATCGCGGGCCGTGAGGTCGTCCAGGACAGCCGGCCCAACAAGCGTCTCTTCCACGTCACCGAGGGCGGGGTCGCCGAGCTGGAACGGTTCGCGGCGGCGGTCGGCAAACCCTCCTTCATCCGCGACGACCTGCTCGTGGCGGTGCAGGCCGCGGACGTGGTCGACGCCGGGGAGCTGATCGCCCGGCTCGGCGAGCGGGCCGCCTTCGCCGACGCCAAGATCGAGCTGTTCGAGCGGCTCCTCGCACGGATGCGCGGCGACCGCACCGAGGAGGAGTTCCTCGGCCGCGGCCGCCGCGTCGGCCCCTACCTCACCTGCCTGCGGGGCCTGGCCTTCGAGGAGGGCAACCGGGACTGGTGCCGGCGGGCCGCCGAAGTCCTGCGGCAGCGGGCCCGCGTCGCCGAGGAACGCTGACGGCCCGCCACGCCCGGCCTCATCCCGCCCGCAGGGCGGCCGTCAGCCACGCGACCGCCGGGGCCAGTGCGGGCGGTGCCTCCTGGCCGCCCACCCGCGCCAGCAGCTGCCAGTAGCGCTCGTAACGGGAGTCGTGCGAGATCTCCAGCCGCTCGGCCAGCCATCCCCGGAACTCCGGGCCGTCCGCCCGGCCAGACAACTCCGCGTACGCGCGGACGAGTTCCTCCACGACAGGGCGGGCCGCCGACGAGGCCGGGCCGATGCCCGCCGCCACGGCGCCGCCCGCACGCTCCCGCAGCAACTCGGCCGTCCGGCGGGCCGCCGCCGGGTCCGGCCGCCCACCCTCCGCGAGGGCACGGCTCTGGTCGGCGACGGCGCGGCGGACGCCGGCCCTGAAGTCCTCGTCCTGGATCAGCTCGGCCAGCTCCACCCAGGCGCCCACCTGCTCCGGCGAGGCGTCGTCGGGGAGTTCGGGCATCGCGGCGCGCATCATGGCCGGGAAACCGGGGTCGACGTCGATGCCGCTCACGATGTCGTCGACGAACTCGTCGACGAGGCGGCGGCGTTCACGGTCCGAGAGGGTGGCGAGTCGGTGCATCAGTTCCGTCTCCTGTGGTGAGGCCCCGCGCCCCGCGACCGTGCGCAGCACCGCCTGGCGGACCCGCAGGGTGCGGATCTGCACCTCCAGCGCCTCGGCGTGGGCCGCGGCGACCTCGGCGACGGTGACCTTCCTGTCCAGGATGGAGTGGACGGCCGCGAGGTCGATGCCGAGGTCGCGCAGCGTGCGCACGAGGGCCAGACGGTCCAGCGCGGCCCGGTCGTAGAGCCGGTAGCCGGCGGGTGTCCGATCGGTCGGCGGCACCACTCCGGTGTCCGACCAGTACCGGATGGTCTTCACGGTCAGACCGGTCAGCCGGGCCAGGTCACCGATGGTGTGGAGGGTGTCGTCGTCCATGTCCGCCATCCTGGGGTCTCCCGCCGCGGGAGACTCAAGCATGCGCCCCCGGCGGCGGCGCGCCTCACCAGGAGCGGGCCTCGCGCAGCAGCAGGTCGCGGACGAGGCCGAGGTGCGGGTGGTGGTCGGCGCCCGGGCGCTGGACGAGGTAGGCGGTGTTGATGGGCGGGTCGTCGGGGTCGAGCAGCGGGACCAGGGTGCCCTCCGCCAGGGCGGCGGCGCACAGGTAGCGGGGGAGGACGGTGAAGCCCGCGCCCGCGGCGACGGTGGCGAGCGCGCCGCGCAGGTCCGGGACGGTCACGGCGGCCTGGCCGGTGAGACGGCGGCCGAACACATGGCGCCAGTAGCGGCGCGCGATCGGCAGGTCCTCGGCGTACGAGACGAGCGGGACGCCGCTCAGCGCGCCGGGCCCGCCAGAGGCCACGTCCAGCCGGGCGGCCCGGGACGGGGCGGCCACCAGCACGAACTCCTCGTCCATCAGGGGCACGGCGCTGAGCAGGCGCCCGCGCGGGCGGTGCGTGGAGATCACCAGGTCGTGCTGCCCGGCCCGCAGCGACTCCAGCAGGACGTCGGTGAGCCCGGTGCCGATCCGCAGCCGTACGCCGCGCTCGACGAGCGGTGCGAGCGCGGGCAGCACGCGCTCGCACAGCAGCTCCGCGGGGCCGCCGAGGCGGACCGGCTCGGCGGGGAGGTCCGCGTCGCCGTGCCCGCGGTCGGCGACGGCGGCGAGCGCGTCGAGCGGCCCGGCCACCCGACCGGCGAGCTCGTCGGCGAAGGGCGTGGCGGCGACGCCGCGGGGCAGCCGTTCGAAGAGATCGCGGTCCAGCCGGCCTTCGAGCGTACGGATCTGGGTCGTCACCGTCGGCTGGGAGAGGCCCAGGAGCCGCGCGGCCGCGGTGAAGGAACCGGCCCGGTGCACCGCCAGGAAGGTGCGCAGCAGCGTCAGGTCCAGCGATCCGCCTCCCGCGCTCCCGCCCCCGTGCCCCGGGCGTATTCCCGGCAACCCATTGGAAACCGTATGGCTCATGATGGCGATCCTATTGGATGCCAATGGGAGGTCCGCCCTACCGTCGAGCCGTCCGGCCCGCTCCGACGCGGTCCGGTGGCAACCGAGCACACCAAGGAGACCTGACATGGCGAAGATCCTGTTCGTCCTGACCGGCGCCTCGTCCTGGACGCTGTCCGACGGCACCGAGCACCCCACCGGCTTCTGGGCCGAGGAGGCCGTGACCCCCTACCGGGTCCTCACCGCCGCGGGTCACGAGGTCGTGGTGGCCACCCCGGGTGGCGTCGTGCCGGCAGTGGACCGGGGGAGCCTGGCCGCCGAGTTCAACGGCGGGGAGGAGGGCGCCCGGGCCGTCGCCGAGGAACTGGAGGCGATGACGGTGCTGCGGCGCCCGATCAAGCTGGAGGAGGCGGACCTCGACGACTACGCCGCCGTGTTCTACCCCGGCGGGCACGGACCGATGGAGGACCTCGCCGTCGACCCGGTCTCCGGACGCCTGCTGACCGCCGCGCTCGGCTCGGGCAAGCCGCTCGGCGTCGTCTGCCACGGCCCCGCGGCCCTGCTCGCCGCCGAAGGCGCGGACGGCGGCTGGCCGTTCGCGGGCTACCGGCTGACCGGCTTCACCAACGCCGAGGAGATCCAGGGAGGGCTCGCCGGCCGTGCCCCCTGGCTCCTGCAGGACCGTCTGGTCGCCCTCGGCGCGGACTTCCAGGAGGGCGAGCCGTGGACGCCCCACGTGGTGACCGACCGCAACCTGATCACCGGTCAGAACCCGGCATCCTCCGGCCCGCTGGCCGAGCGCCTGCTCGCCGCGCTGGGCTGAGGCTGGACCGGGCCGCCCGGCGTCCCCGAGGATGGGCTGCCATGAAGTTGAACAGCGTGGCCGACGCCGAGGCCCTGGCGCGCCTGGCGCACGAGGGCCAGACCGACCGCATCGGCGTGCCCTACATCGAGCACGTCCGGGCGGTCGCGGCGGGGCTCGCCGCCTTCGGCCCGGACCTCCAGATGGCCGGACTCCTGCACGACGTCATCGAGGACACCCCCTGGACCGCCGGCCGGCTGCGCGCCGCCGGCGTCCCGGAGCGGGTCGTCGGCATCGTCGAGCAGGTCACCAACCAGCTGGGCGTGCCCTACGAGGACAAACTGCGCCGGATCGCCGCCGGCCGGGACGCGGCCCTGGTGAAGATCGCGGACAACGCCCACAACAGCCACCCGGACCGGGCCGCACGCCTCGACGAGGCGCAGCGGCTGCGGCTGGCCGCCAAGTACCGCGGGGCCCGGGCGATCCTGTGGCCCGCGGTGCCCCGCGAGGACGTCGCCACGATCCTCGCGGTCGTCAACCCGGCACTGCTGCCGGATCTTCCGCCGGCCGGCTGATCGCGGTGACCACCCGCTGCAGGCTGGCCAGCCAGATCGCGGCGTCGACGGCGTAGTACAGCAGCGGGTCCGGTGCCCGGCCGCCCGAGGCGGCGCAGACGTCCGCGATGACCGTGCGGTCCGTCGGCACGCTCCGCAGCGGGGACTCGACGGGTGCCGGACGCATCGTGCCCGAGCGCAGGTCGTACGTCAGCGGCAGTGTGGTCAGCCGCAGATGGTGCGCCGCGTCCCGCAGGTGCGCGGCGCTGAGCGGCCACGCGGCCAGCGCGCCCGGCGGGCAGTGGTCGACCAGGGTCTGCCCCATGGTGAGGACCCGGTTCCCGGCCAGCATGATCGCCTGGAAGTCCGTCGGCAGCGCGGGTCCTGCACCGGGGGTGTCGCGTTCGGTGGCGAACTGCGCGTAGCTCGCCTCCGCGATCAGCTGGGCGAGCCGGGCCCTGGACAGCGCGTCGCCCACCGTCCCGGTCCCGGTGATGCACTCGGTGATCCGGGTGACCGCCAGGGTGCCCTGGTCCAGCAGCCGCGAACAGGCCCGCCCCAGCTCGCCCGTGCCGCCCCGCGGCCAGGCCAGCAGCCCGACGACGATGCCGGTCAGGGCACCCGTCACCACGTCCGCGATCCGGAACGCGGCGAGCTCCGGACCCGAGGGGGCGATCTGTGTGAAGGCGGAGGCCACCGCGACCGTGAAGAACGCCTGGCCCCAGCCGAGACCGAGCACCGGCCCCGCCGTGAACGCGAGGAAGAACACGGGCGCCATCATGACCGCGTACACCGGCGTGTGGTCGCCCACGAGCAACAGCAGCAGCGCGGCCACCCCGGCCCCCACCAGCGTGCCCCGCACCGCGGGGACCACGGTCGTACGGGTGCCGGCGGCGCTGGTGCGCATCACCGTCAACGTGGTCAGGAGCGCCCAGAAGCCGTGCGACAGGTCGAGCCCGCCCGCGATCAGCCGCGCCGCGGCGAGGGCCAGTGCGATGCGCACGGCGTTCTGGAAGTAGACCGAGCGCGGCGTGAGATGGGCCCGCATCCGGTGCCCGTACAGGGCGACCGGCGACTGCCCCGCGTACCAGAACGGCCCCAGCCGCTCCTCGGGCCGTGTCGTGTCGGGCGGCACCGGCGCGCCGAGCGCGATCCGCACGGAGGTGACCAGGAAGGCCGCGGTGTACGCGATGTCGAGCGCGATCGCCCCGTCCCGCACCGTCGTGGCGGAGGTCCCTCCGGACACCGGCCGGTGGACCCGGTGCTCCTCGAAGGCCGCCGCGGCGGCCGCGCACGGGGCGACCAGCGGCGCCGGGGCCTCGCCCTTCAGCGCCCGGGCGGCGCTGTGGCAGGCGGTGGCCGAGGCCAGCAGCATCCGCGACCGGGCGGCGTCGGGGGCCGGTGTGCGCTCCGCCGCGTCCTCGGCCAACTGCCCGGTCTGCGCCAGCAGGTGCCGCAGGTACGCGGCCCCCTGGCACAGCGCCCGGTCGCGTGCCCCCGCCGACGCCGGGCGCTCGTCCTTCGGCACGTGGCTCATGCGCAACTGCTGCGCCGTCTCCAGCAGGCGTTCCAGTCGCTCGGTCACCACCGGCGGCTCGAGGGCCAGCGACTGCAGCGCCTTCGCCGCGGTCTCGCACGCGTGGGCGAGCCGGTCCTGGTAGCGGCCCGGTGACGGATCCGGCCACACCCACACCTCGGCGGCGGCCATCAGCAGCACGCCGACCACCAGGCCGCACAGGCGCAGGCCCAGCGACTCCGGCTGGTACGGGGGGAAGCACGGCAGGATGTAGAACAGCTGCAGCCCGTTGGCGAGCCCCACCAGCTTGGGTCCGCCCACGCCCGCGTACGTCACCGCGAACCCGACCCCGAGCATCCCCAGCGCCGCCGTCCAGTCGCTGACGGCCAGTGCCGTGCCCAGGGCGATCAGCAACGCGGCCACCGGCAGCGCGGCCAGCAGGGTGCGGGCGCGCTCGACCGGCGTACCGGGCACGTAGGACAGGCCACCGGAGGCCACGGCGCCGAAGAGGGCGTAGATGGCGACGACCGGCTCGCCGAAGCCGTAGCGCGCGACGTAGAAGCTCAGGCACGCCACGAGGGTCACCCGCACCGAACGACGCACCGCCCGGAGGCCCGGATCACGGGCCCGCAGCCACTCCAGCGCACCGCGACCGGGCACCCGCGGCCTCCTCGTTCCTCAGGTCCACGACACGCCGGACCCCTTCAGATCACGGTAGGCCGGGCCGGACCCCCCGGCCACCGCGCGGTCCGGCCCCGCCCGCGCCTCACAGGCGCAGGGTGACCAGCGCGATGTCGTCGGCCGCGCCTCCGGTAACGCCGAGCCGCGCCAGCAGGGCGTCCGCGAGCCGCTCGGCGCCGAGCCCGGGCGTATCGGCGAGCGCGGAGGTCAGCCGGGCCAGGCCCGTGTAGATGTCCTCCCTGCGGCGCTCGATCAGGCCGTCGGTGTAGAGCACCAGCGTGTCCCCCGGGCGGTACGACAAAGACGCCTGCGGTCGGGCGACGTGGGCGGGGCGGGCACCCAGGGGCGGGTCTGTGGCCTGGTCCAGCAGCTCGCAGGTGCCGTCGCCGTGGAGCAGCACGGGCGGCGGATGCCCGGCGCTGCTGTAGCTGATCGTCTGCCGCTCCTTGTCGATCAGCGCGCTGACGGCGGTGGTGGCCACGGCACCCTCGACGCAGCGTGCGTACAGGCCGACGACCTCAAGTGCCTTGGCGGGACCGTCGACGGTGCGCATGGCCGCGCTCAGCGCGCTGCGCAGCATCCCCATGACGCTGGCGGCCTCCAGGCCGTGGCCCACGACGTCGCCGACCGCCACCGCGTAGCAGTTCGCCGAGAGGTTGACCACGTCGTACCAGTCGCCGCACACGTTCAGCGAGCCGGCGGCCGGCAGGTAGCGCACCGCGATGTCCTCGTGCTGGTTCAGGTCCGGCGAGTGGAGCATGGCCTCCTGCAGCGTGAGGGCGACCTGCCGTTCGCGGGCGTGGGCCTCGCGCAACTGGTCGTTGAGGCGCTGCAGCTCCCGGGCCCGCGCGTAGAGCTCGGCCTCCATCGCCTGCTCGCGCTCGCTCAGGTCCGAGCCCTGCAGCCCGTGCCGGTGGCGGCGGGCCTGGACGAACGAGGTCACGTCCTCCACCCGGTGGATGATCCATGCGACGTTGCCGTCCGGCCCGAGGACGGGGGTGTTGATCGGGCTCCACCAGCGCTCCTCGAACCTCCCGGGATCGGTCATCACCGGGATGTCGTACTTCTGCAGCGCCATCGTGTCGGGCTCGCGGCAGGTCAGGGCCCGCTGCAGGGAGGCGCTGAGGTTGCGCACCCCGTCGGCCAGCGGGTCGTCCGGGTTGTCGGGGAACGCGTCGAAGATGTACTGGCCGATCAGGTCGTCCCGGGTGCGTTTGGTCGCCGCCAGGTACGCCTGGTTGACGCCCACGATCACCAGCGCCGCGTTCAGTACCAGGTACGGGCTCGGGGTCGCCGCGAACAGCGCCGCGTAGTCGATCTGCGGTGTCGCCACGGCGTGCTCGTCGTCCCCCGTGTCCGGCAGGGCCACGCAACCAATCTATAAGGCGTTCGGCCTCCTCACCTGTCGCGAACGGGCCGCCCGGTGGGCCCGCGCGGCGGCGGGTTCAGCCCGAGGCGAACGACGTACGGGACTCCAGGTCGCGGCGCGTGGCGTCGCCGTACTCGCCGCTCTCGTCGCCGCGGACGCCGTACCAGACCTGGAAACGGGCGACGGCCGCGGCGAGGCGCCCGTCGAAGCGGCCGTCGACGGCACCGTCCGCGTAGACATCCGGGATCCGCAGCAGCCGGGCCTGGAGCTCGCTGACGGCCGGTCCGGTGTCGCCCTGCCGGAGCACCCCGCCGATCGCGCCCGCACCGGGCGAGCCGGGACCGGCGGCCGTGGGCGCGCCGGGTGCGGAGGGGGAGGCGGGGGCGGCGCCCTGCGGCGTACCGGGGTGGAGGACGCCGGGGGAGAACAGGGCGAGGGCGAGCGCGAATCCGGCGGCGCCGCCGGTGCCGGTGAGCAGCGCGACGCGCAGCGCGCGCGGGGTGCGGGGGGAGCGCCGGGGCGGTGCCGTGCGGGTGCCGGCCCGGAGGTCCGCGGCCCGTCGCGGGGGCGGCCCGGTGCGGGGCAGCGGCTGGGTGTCAGGACCGCCGTCCCGGGGCGGGGCGGCACCGCCGGCGGGGCGGAACAGGCCGAGGGACTCCTCCCACGGCTCGTCCGGCCCTCCGGGCGTCTCCCGCGCGGTGATGACACGCGTCGGCTCGACCATGCGGCGCCGCGGCGGTCCTCCGCCGGACGGGTTCGGCACAGCGGTCCCCCTGTTCTCCCCCCGTCATCCGTACTGGGCCGACCACGCTAGGACCCGCCGGTGGTCCGAACGCCCGGAATCGCCGAATGCGCCGCGCCCCGGGCCCCGTTGGGGTATGCGCGCGGTCACCGCCGACGGCGCCGCGAAGGAACCCTGATGACCTTGTGCGGGCCGGTCGCCTATCGTCGTGGCTGCGGAGACCGCTCCGCGGGTGACGGCACCGAGTGGAGGACGACTGTGCGCTACCGGGACCTGGGACGCAGCGGGCTGCGGGTGTCGGAGATCGGCTACGGAGCCTGGGGGATCGGCGCGTCCGCGTGGGTGGGCGCGACCGAGGACGAGTCCCTGCGCGCCCTGAACCGGGCCGTCGACCTCGGGGTGAACCTCATCGACACCGCACGCGGCTACGGCGAGAGCGAGCGCATCGTCGGACGCGTAGTCCGCGACCGCGCCCGGGCCGGTGACGAGATCCTCGTGGCCACCAAGGTCCCGCCGAAGAACCGCCTGTGGCCCGCCCCCGACGGCGTGGACCCGGCGGAGGCGTTCCCCGGCGACCACATCCGCGAGAGCCTCGAGACCAGCCTGCGGGCCGCCGGGCTCGACCACTTCGACGTGCTCCAGTTCCACGTCTGGAGCGACGAGTGGGTCGGCCGCGGGGACTGGGCGGAGACCGTCGCCGACCTGAAGAAGGAGGGCAAGATCCGGCTCTTCGGGGTGTCGGTCAACGACCACGAGCCGGACAACGCCCTCGCCCTGGTCCGCAGCGGGGTCGTGGACACGGTGCAGGTGATCTACAACGTCTTCGACCAGGCACCGGCGGACGCGCTGCTCCCCGCCTGCCAGGAGCACGGGGTCGGCGTCATCGTCCGGGTGGCCCTCGACGAGGGCGGCCTGACCGGCCGGATCACCGCCGGGACCACCTTCCCCGAAGGGGACTTCCGCAACCGCTACTTCCGTGACGACCGCCCCGCGCAGGTGGAGCGGCGCGTGGACGCCATCGTCGCCGACCTCGGCATCGACCCCGACGACTTGGCGGAGACCGCCCTGCGGTTCGTGCTGAGCGCCCCCGCGGTCTCCACCGTCATCCCCGGCATGCGGTCGGTGCGCAACGTCGAGCGCAACACCGCGCTGAGCGACGGCCGCCCCCTGACGCCGGAACAACTCGCGGTCCTCGCCCGGCACCGCTGGGAGCGCAACTTCTACGGCTGACCGCCCGCAGCATGAACGCCCCCGGTGGGGGAAGGCGCGCTTCCGGACAGAACGGCTCGTTCACGGAGGTGGCCATGCCAGCGTCGACGGCTCACGCCGACCCGCCGGGAGCGTTGCGGACCGATGTGCCGGCCCGGCTGGACCGGTTGCCGTGGACCCGCTGGCACTGGCGCATCGTCATCGGCCTGGGCACCGTGTGGATCCTCGACGGCCTCGAGGTCACCATCGTCGGCAACATGGCGGGCCGGCTCGCCGAGCAGGGCAGCGGCATCGACATCAGCACCGCCCAGGTCACCACGCTGGCGGCCGCGGTGTACGTCGCGGGGGCCTGCCTGGGCGCGCTGTTCTTCGGCAGGCTGACCGACCGGCTCGGCCGCAAGAAGCTGTTCATGGTGACCCTGGCCGTCTACCTCGCGGCCACGGCGGTCACCGCTGTGTCGTGGACCGCCTGGTTCTTCATCCTGTGCCGCTTCTTCACCGGCTTCGGCATCGGCGGCGAGTACGCCGCCATCAACTCGGCGATCGACGAGCTGATCCCGGCCCGGGTGCGCGGCCGGATCGACCTGATCATCAACGGCAGCTTCTGGATCGGCGCCGCCGTGGGCGCGTTCGCGTCCATCGCCCTGCTGGACACCTCGCTGTTCGCCGGCGACGTCGGCTGGCGGCTCGCCTTCGGCATCGGCGTCGTCCTGGGGCTGGTCATCCTGCTGGTGCGCCGTCACGTGCCGGAGAGCCCGCGCTGGTTGTTCACCCACGGCCGGGCGGAGGAGGCCGAGCGCCTGGTCGCCGACGTCGAGCGCACGGTGGCAGAGGAGAGCGGCAAGCCCCTGCCGGAGCCGGGCGAGAGCATCCTCATCCGCCCGCGCGGCGAACTGGGCTTCCTCACCATCGCCCGCACCGTCACCCGCGAGTACCCGCGCCGCACCCTGCTCGGCCTCGCGCTCTTCTCGGGCCAGGCCTTCCTCTACAACGCCGTCACCTTCGGCTACGCGGTCATCCTCACGACCTTCTTCGACGTGCCGAACGGCGACACCGGCTACTACTTCGCCGTCATCGCGGTCGGCAACTTCCTCGGCCCGCTGTTGCTCGGTCACCTCTTCGACTCCGTGGGCCGCAAGCCGATGATCACCGGCAGCTACGTCGGCTCCGGCCTGCTCCTGTTCGGCACCGCCTGGCTGTTCCAGCAGGGCGCCCTCAGCGCGGTCACCATGACGGCCTGCTGGACCGCGGTGCTGTTCCTCGCTTCCGCGGGCGCCAGCGCGGCCTACCTGACGGTCAGCGAGATCTTCCCACTGGAGACCCGGGCGCTGTGCATCGCCTTCTTCTACGCCGTCGGCACCGCCCTCGGCGGCATCACCGGCCCCCTGCTCTTCAACGGCCTGGTCGGCAGCGGCGAGCCCGGCGACACCACCCTCGCCTTCTGCCTCGGCGCGGCCCTGATGACCCTTGCGGGCCTGGTCGAGGCGGCCATCGGCGTACGCGCCGAGCGGCGCAGCCTGGAGTCCCTGGCCGTCCCGCTCAGCGCCGTCGAGGAACCTGCGGGGACCACCTCCGGCACCGCCGGCGCGCGCCCGTGAAGGGCGTCCCCGGCGGCCACGGGGGCGTATCGTCCGGTGGGTCGTTGGCAACCCAGGGGAGGACCCCCGTGCGAAAGATCATCCTGCAGATGGCGGTGTCCCTCGACGGCTACTTCGAGGGACCCGGCCGTGAGATCGACTGGCACCGCGTGGACGAGGAACTGCACCTCCACATGAACGAGCGGCTGAAGACGATGGGCGGCTTCCTGAGCGGCCGCGTCACACACGAGCTCATGGCCGCCTACTGGCCCACGGCCGACGCGGATCCGGAGAGCAGCCCCGCCGTCGCCGAGTTCGCCGGGATCTGGCGCGACATGCCGAAGGTCGTGTACTCGCGGACCCTGGAGCGGGCCGACTGGAACGCCACGATCGTGCGCGACGTCGTCGCCGAGGAGGTCATGGAGCTCAAGGCGCGGCCGGGCGGCGACCTGATGCTCGGCGGTGCCGACCTCGCCGCCTCGTTCCTGCGGCTGGGACTGGTCGACGAGTACCGGATCTACGTCCACCCGGTCGTGCTGGGCCGCGGCAGGTCGGTCTTCCCCGACTCCGACACGCTCACCGCCCTCCGGCTCGCCGGGACGCAGACCTTCGGCAACGGGGTCGTGCTGCTGCAGTACGACCGCGCCGACGCCGGACCGGGCGCCTGACCGCCGCTAGGCCGTGTCGTCACATGCCCTCCCCCAACCTTCGGCCGGGGGTGCCCCCACCCCGCGACGCTCCCCCAGCTGACGCTGGGAGGTGCCCCCAGGCACGGCACTCCCCCAGCCTTCGGCCCGGGGGAGTTGTCGAATCGTCCGAGTAGCCCACTACGAGGACGACTCTCCGCCTTGCGATGCACCGCACCTGGGGGCACCTCCCAGCGGAGCTGGGGGAGCCGCGGGGCCCGCCCTCCGGGCGGTGGGGGCACCTCCCAGCGGTAGCTGGGGGAGCTCATGTGACGACACGACCTAGAGCGCGCCGCGTTCCACGCAGCCGCGCAGGAACGCGGCCTGCCCGGCGTGCTGCAGGTCGTCCGACACCACGCTGACCAGCCGTACCGCGAGCGTCACCGGCGGATCCCAGCTGGTGTCGACGACGCGCGGGAAGTCCGTCTCGCGCAGCGTCCGCAGGTAGCCCAGGGTGTGCTCGTACACCGCGTCGTGATAGCCGGTCAGCAGCTCGCCCGACTCAACGCGCAGCGCGGCGACGTCCTTGGGGCGGTGGCCGTAGCCGGTGTCGTACGGCGCGAAGGGCAGGCCGAAGCGGTCGGCCCAGCCGCCGGTGGTCCACAGCTGCTCGGTGCCCGCGACGCCGGCCACGTGGTCGTCCTGAATGCGCGTCAGGTGCCAGATCAACCAGGCGATCGAGTTCGCCCCCTCGTCGGGCCGCGCGTGCAGGGCGTCCAGGGGCATGCCGTCGACGGCCTCGTGCACGGTTTCCTGGATCCTGCCGAAGGCGTCGGCGAGCAGATCTGCGCTCTTCATGCGTGCTCCCTCGGTTCCTGTGCCGGGCGGTCCCCCGGTGCCGCTCCGCCCACGCTAGGCGTGGCGCCCCGCCGCGGCCACCAGACACTCCAGCACGCGGCGCAACGGCGGCTGCCCCGCGGTGCCGGCGGCCAGCAGCGCCGAGACCGTACGGGTCACCGGGTGCGCGGGCGGGTGCAGGCTGACGCCGTCCAGGGCGGCGGGCAGTGCCAGCCGCGGGACGAGCGCCACACCCGCACCGGCCGCCACGAGGGCGGTGAGGACCGAGAAGTCACTGGCCAGTGCGACCGGCCGGGGCACGAATCCGGCCGCGCCGCAGGCCCGCCGGGTCAGTTCGTGGCAGGAGGTGTCCGGCCCGGGCATGAGCCAATCCTGCCCGGCGAGGAGCGCCAGGTCGAGGGCCTCGCCCGGGGCCAGGCCGTGTTCGGCGGCGAGCGCGGGAGGAACGGCGAGCAGCACCGGGTCCTCCATCAGATGGTGCTGCTCGCAGCCGGCGGGCACCTCGCGCGGCAGCAGGCTGTACGCGTGGACGACGGCGATGTCGGCCTCGCGGCGCCGCAGCAGCTCCACCGCCGCGCCGGGTTCGTGCTCGGCGATCCTGAGCCTGGTCGGAGCAAGGGCGCCGGCACCCGCCCCGGCACTCGCGCCCGCACCCTCACCGCCGCCGGCATCGCCGTCGGCGAGCAGCCGCCACACCTCCGGCAGCAGGGTGCGCGCCGCGGACGGGAAGGCGGCGACGCGGACGGGGCCGCCGGCGCCCCCGCGGAGCCTGTCCAACGCTGCCTCGGCGGAGGCGAGATCGCCGAGGATCACCTCCGCGTGCTCCACCAGCAGCCGCCCGGCCGGGGTCAGCCGCAGCGTGCGGCCCCGCTTCTCCAGGACCGGGACCCCGGTCTCCCGCTCCAGCGCGGCGAGTTGCTGGGAGACGGCGGGGCCGGTCAGATGCAGCGCCTCGGCGGTGGCGGCGACCGTGCCGTGCACCGAGAAGGCCCGCAGCAGGCTCAGCCGGCGGACGTCGAGCATAAAGCTCACCTTCTCGTTTACGAAAGAAAGAGTAACTGGACCTTTTCCATCCTAGTCGGGACAGTGGGACACGTGAAGCCTCCCGCCCCCTCGCCCCGCGTCCTCGCCCTTGCCGGCACCGTCGTGCTGTGGGCCTCGGCGTTCCCCGCCATCCGCGTCGGCCTGGAGGGGCTGGGGGTCGCCGGCCTGTCCATCCTGCGGCTGGCCGTGGCGTCCGCCGCGCTCGCCGTGGCCGCACCCCTGCTCGGCGTCCGCCGGCCGCGGCGGCGCGACCTCCCGCTCATCGCGTTGTGCGGCCTGACCGGCATGGCCGCGTACCAACTGCTGCTCAACTGGGGCGAGGTCCACGTCCCCGCGGGCACCGCCAGCCTGCTGGTCGGCATCGCCCCCACCTTCAGCGTGCTCCTCGCGACGGCCTTCCTCAGCGAACCGCTGACCCGCACCGTCGTCGCGGGCAGCCTCGTGGCGATCGGCGGGGCCGCCGTCATCGCCCTCGCCCGCGGCGGCGCGCACTTCACCGCGGGTGCGCTCGTCGTCCTCGGCGCCGCCGTCGTCCAGGGCGTCTACCACGCCGCCACCAAACCGCTGCTGCGCCGCCACACCGGGCTGGAGGTCGCGTGCTACGCCATGTGGGCCGGCACCCTGATGCTGCTGCCGCTCGCCCCCGGCACCGTGCGGGCGGCGGCCCACGCGCCCGGCTCCGCCCTCGCCTCGGCGGTCTACCTCGGCCTGCTGCCGTCCGCGCTGGGCTTCGTGATCTGGGGGTACGCGGTCGCCCGGCTCAGCCTCGCGACCTCCACGGCGGCCCTGTACCTCGTACCGCCGGTGGCCCTCCTCGTCGCCTTCGTGTGGCTCGGCGAGACCCCCCGGCCCACCGAACTGACGGGCGGGGCGATCGGCATCGCGGGCGTCGTCCTGATCAACCGCGGGCGGCCCGGGGCGTCCGGGGCCGGCCGGGCCGGGCGTCAGCGGATCGCGAGGACCAAGGTCACGACGTAGTGCTCCTCGACCACGCCGTCCGCGAAGTGCCGCAGCAGGCGCTCCCGTTCGGCGGCGAGGAAGGCGTCGGCGCGTTCCTCGCCGAGCACCAGGAAGGCCGACTGGGTACCGAGGTTCGCCAGATGCACCTCGACGGGCACCCGCCGGGACCAGGGCAGCCGGTGCTCGGCGAAACCCGGCCCGTCCGGCAGCCGCCCCGAGCGGGGATGGGACAGTTTTCCGAAGAAGCCGCCCAGCCGCTCCTGCTCGGCGGCGATCCACGGCACCGACATGTCGGGGTCGTTGCGCCACAGCGCGAACGCGCCGCCCGGCCGCAGCACCCGCAGCGCCTCCGGCACCGACCCCCGCGGATCGGTCCAGTGCCAGGCCTGCGCGTACGTCACGAAGTCGAAGGCGCCGGAGGCCAGTGGCAACCGGTCGCCGTCCCCGCGCACGAGAGCGACGTCCGGCAGGTTGCGGCGCAGCTCCGCGGCCATGCCGCCGCCCGGCTCCACGGCCACCACCCGGGCGCCGCGGTCGTGCAGCAGCGCGGTGGCGATGCCCGTCCCCGCACCCACGTCGGCGACCAGGGCACCGCGCAGCCGGTGGCCCGCCAGCTCCTCCACGGCGTCGAGGAGGGCCGGCGGGTACGAGGGGCGGTTCGCGGCGTACCGTCCGGCAGCCCGGTCGAAGGCGCGGGCGCGAGGTGAAGTGGTCATACCTCCATGATCCTCCGCCCCGGCCCGCTCGCGGTGGCCGGTCAGTCCCAGCGTCCGGAGCCGTAGCCTCGGCCGGCTCCCGCGGCGGGACGGATCCACCGCGTGGCCAGGAACGCGAGGCAGCTGACGGCGACGATCAGCAGACCGGGGCCGATGCCGCCCCCGCTGCCGATCGCGCCCAGCGACGTCTGATCGCTCGCGGTCCCCGGGTAGACCGGCGCGCCACCCGGGGCCGTCGGGGCGGCGGGGGCCCCCGGGGCCGCCTGCTGCGCGCCCTGACCGTTGCCGGAGCCGCCTGTGCCGCCGGAGCCGCCCCCCGTGCCCCCGCCCGCCTCACGGGTGGGCGCACCGGCGGAGGCGGCCGGCGCCGCGCCCGGCGCGTCGCCACCGGCGGCCGGCGCCGGGGCGTCACCGCTGTCCGTGGCGCGCGGCAGGCTCACGCCGAGCGCCGCCATTGCCGAGCTCACCGGCTGGAAGAAGGTGATGCCGCCCGCCGTGCAGTCGCCGCTGCCGCCCGAGGTGATCCCGAGTGCGAAGCCCTGCGCGAACAACGGGCCGCCGCTGTCGCCGGGCTCGGCGCACACGGAGGTCTGTATGAGACCGCTGACCGTCCCCTCGGGGTAGTTGACCGTCGCGTTCAGGCCGGTCACCTGACCGGAGTGCAGCCCCGAGGTGCTGCCGCTGCGGAAGACCTCCTGCCCCACGAACGGGTCGGCCGCGCCGGTGATCCGGACCACGCGGCCCGCGCCGACCCCGACGACGCTGCTGTGGTCCGAGCCGTCGTTCTGGTACTGCACGAGCGAGAAGTCGCCGCCGGGGAAGGAGGTCGAGACGGTGGTGCCGACGGGCCTGGTCCCCTGGTTGTCGGCGAACCAGGCGGTGCCCGGCGGGCCGCAGTGACCGGCCGTCAGGATGAAGTCGGTCGTCCCGTTGGTGACGTTGAAGCCCGCGGAACAGCGGCTGCCCCGGGTCAGGATCGGCGCGGCCCCCGCGGTCCTGGTCGTGAAGTCGGCCCCGGTGCGCTCCATGCGGACCTGCCCGCCGATGCCGTCCGCGACGGACTGCAGGCGCGCCCACTCGTCGGCGGAGACCGTGCTGTCGGCCAGCACCAGGACCTCGTTGGAGACCGGGTCGACCGACCAGGCGGTTCCGGGTACGCGGGGGGCCTCGCGCAGTTCGCCGGCCGCGTCCTTCAGGTCGCGCATGCTGTAGCGGACGACCTCTGCCCGGGCGCCCGCCCTGGCGACCTCGGCCGCGGTGTCCTGGTCCGTCACGGCGACCACCGGGAGGCCCTCGGCGTCCACCCAGCTCCCGCCGGTCCGGGCGTCGCCGAGGCGCGCCGCCAGGTCTCTGGCCAGGCCCGCGGCGTCCGCCGCGCCCTGCCCGCCCTGCCCGCCCTGCGCGCCGTCCGGGGCGTCCAGCACCTGGCTGCCGCTCCCGGTCCGCGTGCCGTCGGGGGCCGCCCCGAATGCCTGCGACATCATCACTCCGCCGCAGACCACTCCCGCGACGGCCACGAGCCGCAGCGCGCGCTGCACCTGACGCCGTGTGCGCCTCAACGTGCCCCCTACATCCGCTTCCGTACCTGCAGGTCACCGGCATTGACTGCCGCGGGTCCCGAGAGGGGACCCGGCCTTCCATACGTGCGGGGGAGCCGCAGCGCTCACCGCGCGCGGCGACGATCCGGAACGCGCGGACGTGCCCGGGGTGGCGAGGCGCTCTATCGTGGCCGGGTCGGCGGAGCCGGCGATCCAACGAGCCATCAAGGAGTGACATGGGCGGTCAATTCGAGGCGGTCGTCGAGGTCGACCGTCCCGTGGCGGAGGTCTTCGCCTTCCTCGCCGACGGGCGCAACGACCCCAAGTTCAGCCCCCGGGTGCAGGAGATCCTGCGTACGCCCGACGCCCCGACGGCGGTCGGCACGGTGTTCACCAGCATCGTGAAGGACGCCGGGATGAAGTCCCACCGGGAGTTCCGGATCACCGAGTTCGACCCGCCCAACCGGATCCGCTGGACCGAGCAGTCGAAGAACCTGGTCACCGCCGAGGGCGGTTACGACCTGCAGCCGGTCTCCGAGACCACCACCCGGGTGCGGATCTTCAACCACCTGGAGGGGCACGGTCTCGGGAAGCTGCTGGTCGGCCTGGCCCTGAGTGCCGCACGCAAGGACGCCTCGGCGTTCGGGCAGCGGATCAAGGCCGCCGTCGAGGCGTCCTGACCGCTCACCGATCCCCTGACACCCTGACACGCCTGACACGGGGTCACCGGGGCCGCGCCGCCGACAGCGGCCCCGGGTGACGTCCCGGCCGGGGCTCAGTAGCGCAGCACCGCCGCGATCCGGTCGTGCTCGGCGAGGCTGTCCGGCGCCACGAAGCGGACCTCGGCACCCTTGTCGAGCGCCGCCTCCACCAACTCGTCCACGATGTCCTCGCGGATGCCGTCCTCGAAGCCGCCCGCCTCCGGGCCGTCACCGTCCACCGGGGTGAGGTGACCGTCGCTCAGGCGCACCGTGCGCTGGAAGTCCTCCTCGACCACGACGAGTTCGGCGCGGCCCTCGCACACGGACTCCCACACCTCGTCCAGCCCGGCCGCGAAGGTCCTGCGACTGCGGGCGTCCACCAGCCTGCGGCCGGTCCGTTCCGTCTCCCGCTCGGCGAACTCCTTCTGCGCCGGGGCGAGTTCCTGAAGCAGCGTCTGCGCGGGGCCGTTGGCCAGGCCGCCCTTGTGCACGACGGCCACCGCGGCGTCCGCTGCGGTGCCGACCTCCTTGAGCAGGGCGACCGCGTCCGGCAGGCCCACCAGGTACAGCGGCCGGCCGTCGGCGGCCAGGAGGGAGGCCAGGGCGCCGTCGACGGACCGCAGGAAGCGCCGCGTCTCCTCGTCCCGGAAGGTGCTCGGGTGGTCCCCGACCTGCTCCTGCCGCTCGGGGTCCCACTGCACGGGGTCCGGCTCCATGGGGAAGCCCTGCGCGTCCTGGGGGTGCAGCGACTGGCCGCTGCCGCTCCACAAGGTCGCCCGGTCGGCCGCCACCGTGAGCACCCAGTACGGGAGGGCCCTGGCCTTCGCGGCGACCAGGTTGCGGGTCAGGAAGCTGTCGCTGAGCACCACGCGCTCGGGGACGGCCCGGGGCAGCGTCCAGATCTGGTGGTCCCGTTCCGTGGCGTACATGACGAGCCCGTCCAGCGAGTAGCGCAGGTCCACTTCGGCGGCGGCGGCCTTCAGCTGCGTCTTGATGGCCATCCGCGACCGGCGGGACGCCTCCGGATCGTGCTCGATCCGGCGCTCGGCCTCGGCGAGCAGATTGCGCAGCCGTACGGCGTCCTGGGCGTTGTCCGGTTCGCGCCGGTGCGTCGGCATGGTCAGCGACACCGCCGGATACGGCCTGGTCGCGCGCAGTGCTCGCAGGGTGCCGGCCGTCAGGGCATCGGTTTCCATGATCGCCTCCCTGAGGGGTCCGCGGTTGCTCCCCGCGGACGGGGGCAGCCCACACCCCGAGCCTCGCACACCAGCCGGGCCGCCGCCTGCCGGGGAGGGCCCGGCCGCGCGGCGTTCAGGCCCCGTTGCGGTGGTGCGCGCCGAAACCGGAGTCCCAGGCCCACATGTGGGTGCAGCCGGGACACTGCAGATGCACCACGGGCCCCTTGTTCGACAGCAAGTAGCGCCAGTGGTCGGGGCAGTTGCGGCCCGCGGCGCAGGTGGAGCACTCCCGGTGGTCCTCGCAGCGCGGGCAGGGGACCCACGCCCGGCGGCCGGGGTCGGCCGTGGGATCAATCGGAAGCAGCACCGTCGTCCTCCCCGGACCCCTCACGGGGCGGCAGCACGCCCGCCGCCACGAGCGTGCGGTACACCGCCTCCTGCTCGTCGTCGAGGCCGGAGTAGAGCAGCCGGTACGCCGCATCCTCCTCGCGCAGCACGGCGACCGGGTCCCAGTCGTCGCCGAGGGCGGCGAGGACCTCGGCCCGGCGGCGGGTCTCGTGGTCGGTGAAGTCCAGCTCGAACGCGTGGAGGCGGTCCGGGATGTCGTCGTCGTTCATGTCGCTCGCTCCCGGGGCAATCGGGGATGAATCCACTCTGTGTAACAAAGGGTCGTGCTCGGGGGAAAGCCTTTCCGGCCCCGATGTGACGAACTCCATGCGGCTCCGCCGCTGGTCAGGGACGTACCAGCGGCGGAGCGCCAGGTGGCCCGGGTGGGTGCCCGGGCCCCGTTCAGGAGCGCCGGGCGGCCTTGCGGCGCACCGTCCCGAAGGACAGGAACGACTTGCGGGGCGCCGCCTGCGCGGCCTTGGCGCCCTTGCCGGCCTTCGCCGTTTTGCCGGACTTCCCGGACTTCTCCGACTTCCCGGCCGTGCCGCTCCCGCGCGTCCCGAACGCCTTCGTGATCCTCGACGTCCTCGTACCGCCCGCGGGCTTCGCCGCCGGGGCCGCGGCCTGGGCGGGGGCCGCAGGGCGGACGGCGTGCACGGCCCGGCCGAGGCGACGCCCGAAGAGCAGGTAGCCCAGCAGGGCACCGGTGGTGTTCATGATCACGTCATCGATGTCGAAAGCGCGGCCCTGCACCACCGCGCCCTGCGCCAGCTCCACGAGGATCATCACCAGGCCCGTCGTCACCACCACGCGCAGCGCCCCGCGCGCCTTCGGTGCCAGCACCGGGAGCAGAACGCCGAAGGGCATGCCCAGCAGCACGTTCCCACCGACCTGCCGTACGGCGCCCGCCACCGTGTACCGCTCGTAGTACTGGCGCAGCGAGGCGCCGGGGTGCATGTTCGCGTGCGCGAGACCCTCCGAGGCGTACGACGGCACCAGCGTCGCGCGGGCCAGCACCGCCCCGAACGCGACCATCGCCACGAACGCCAGCGCCATCGCCGCCCACCGGGCCAGCGAGGCCAGTGGTGACCGCCGCCCCTCTTGCCTTGCCTCCGACGAACGCCCGCGCAACGCCAACCGAGCCACGGACTTCCCCCCTCTTCTGGTCTGTTCCGGTCGTGGTCTCCCCGTGTCACAGACCGGATACCCCGAGCGCCCCCCGGAATGCCGGGTGACCGCGGCTCTCCGCGGCGGTCAAGGGCGTTCACCCCGGGGGCGCCGCCTGCTGGGGAGGCGGCGGTGCCGAGGGCGGGCGACCGCCCGCGCGCCCCGTCGCCGCCACCAGGGCCGGCGACCGGCTGATCGCCAGCACGGCCGCGTCGTCGCCGAGGCAGCCGCCCGCGTAGGCCAGCAGGTCCGTGCACAGCCGTTCCACCAGCGCCTCGGGATCACCGGCCGGCTGCCCCGCGAGCCGCCCGGTCAGCGGGTAGAACGCCCCGGCCACGTCGCGCGCCTCGACGACCCCGTCGGTGTACAGCAGAAGGGTGTCGCCCGGCTCGAAGGCGAACGTGCGCACCGAGGGCTCCCCGCCGGCGAACTGCGTCAGCCCCAGCGGCGGCGCGGGCGCCGGCATGTCGAGCGGGGTCACCCGGCCTTCGCGGAGCCGCAGCGGCGGGGGATGACCGCAGGTGACGAGGTGGACCACCGGCTCGTCGTCCGGGATGTCGGCGACGACCGCGGTGACGAAGGACTCCGCCTCGTCCTCGGCCGGCCCGGCCTCCGCAGCGGGGTCGGTGAGGTCGGAGGAGATCGCCTGTTCCAGCCACAGGACCAGCGCCGGCAATTCCGCCTGGCGGTGCGCCACGGCGCGGAAGGCGCCCAGGGTCAGGGCGGCCTCGTTCACCGCCTCCATGCCCTTGCCGCGGACGTCCCCCACGATCACCCGGGTCCCGGTGTCCGTGCGCACGGCCGCGTACAGGTCCCCTCCGATCTGTGCCTCCGCCTCCGCGGCGAGGTAGACCGAGGCGATGCGCAGCGGCCCGATGCGCCGGGGGATGGGCCGCAGCAGCACCCGCTGCGCGGTCTCCGCCACCGAGCGCAGCCGGGTCACCTGCTGCTCGTGCTTCACGCGCAGATGGGCGAAGAAGGTTGCCAGCACCGACATCAGGGCCAGGGTGGCGATCTGCGCCGAGTGGTTGAGGTCCAGGGGCGTCGTGCGCACCGCCGCCACGAGGACCTGCGCGACCACCGCGACGCCGCCGACGACCGCGGTCGTCCTGGCCCCCGCGAACGAAGCGGTGATCGCGGGGGCGGCGACCAGGAACGGCCCCAGATGGACGTCGGGCGGTGACATGATGTCCACGACGGTGACCATCAGGATCAGCGTGAGCATGGCGGCCACCAGCAGATGCCCGGGCCGCCACGACCGCCCCCACTGTTCCAGGCGTCGTGCAACATCCATGACTCTTGGATACACCCGCGTCCGTGGCCCTGCCCGCTCGTACGCCCTCCGCCCGCTCCGGCCCCCCGCCTCAGGAGCGCCACTTCTCCCGGACGAGCACCTCCGCGATCCGCCAGCCCGTCCCGGTGTGCCGCAGACCGAAGGTGTAGCGGCCGCCGCACACGAAGTTGGGGGCGGTCGGGCCCGCCCCCGCTTCGCCGAGCCGCATGGGGTTGACGTAGTCGGCGTGCGCCACGGCGGACGGCGGGTCGAGGGCGATCCGGCGGTTGACGACCAGGTGCTGGCGCACGGGGAACAGGCGCATCGTCGAGGCGAGCCAGTCGGCGACCTCGGTGGCGGGTCCGGCGATGCCGCCCGCGGACGAGTAATCGGCCCGGCCGTCCGGGGCGAAGAGCGCGACGTACGCCGTCCAGTCGCCGTCGTCGACGGCCGCCGCGTAGCCACTGATCAGCTCGTCGACGGCCAGCCGGTCCAGCAGGGTCTCCCACTCCGCTCGCGTCGTCATCGGCACAGTGTTGGGCATACGGCACGAAGAGCCAAGACCCGTGCGGCGGTCGACCGGGCCGGTTGCGGGCCCGGCGACGTCACTCGGGGAGCGGGATGCGCATGCTCACCGAGCCCCGCAGGTCCAGCCACGCGGCGGACGGCCCGCGCACCAACCTCAGGATCACGGTGTCGCACCCGGGACAGCGGGCCACCAGCCCGGGGGAGTGGTCGTACACCCGCAGTGTGGCCACCGGCCCGCTCCGCCCGCAGCCCACGCAGCGGCCCTCGGCAGCCGTCATGTCCACCGCGAAGATCTCCCGGAGCGGCCCGGCCAGCGCGTTGCCGTCGGTGTACGCGTCCGTGCCCTGTGCGCTCATCCCAGCCTCCCGTCGCCCCGGCCGCCCCAGCGCCACCCACCCTATGCACGCGCAGCCCGCCCCGCGCGGTGCACCAGGGTCAACGGGGCCGCCGTGAGCTTTGAGCATGACTCCACAGGGGGGTGTTGCCACTGGTCAAAGCCGCGGCCAAGCCATCCAGGCCACGACGCGGCGTACGTCGTCTTCCGTACTGAGGCCCGGGGAATCGCGCGACCACCACAGGAGGTAGCCTGCCCGTCCGTTCGACGCCGCTGGAGGAGCCGTGCACGCCGTCGTCTTCCTTGTGAGGAGCGCGCTGGGCCTGGGTGGCGTTCTGGTCGCCGTCTGGGAGCTGACCCGCCAGGCTTCCGGACCTGGCTGGAGGAAACCGCGGATCTTCTCCGCAACCGCGGCTGTGGTGCTCGCCGCACTCCTGGCCATCTAGAGAACTCCGTCACTCGCCTCGCCTCGGCGTCCCTCAGCGACGACCGACGCTCGGCGGGTGAGATCATCGTTGGGTGGCGGACACGCAGCTACCCCCGGGGTGGACCCTTCAGCAGATCCGCGACGTGTCCGGGGACCAAGGGGCTGTCGTCCTGGACCCGAACCGGGCAGTGAAGTGGCTCTCCTTCCAGCGACGTTTGCGCCTGCCCGAGGTGCTCTGTGGGAAAGGTGAGGATGCACGGGTGATGACCATCGCGAGCCGGACGGGGCCCGGGCCGGGCCCATTTCTGCTCGTCTGGAGCTTGCTCGCCATCGTCGGCGGCGGCCTGCTGGCGACGAGGAAGTGGTCCGCTCGCTTGCACGACTTGGTTGTGACCGGCCTGGAGGGCCGGCCGGAATCGCAGCAACGGGCAACAGCGGCGCCTGCATGGTTTCTACGGCTCATCGGTGGCCTCTTCGCCATCGGCGGGCTCATTGGCTTGCCGCTCTCAATGTTCATGATCGTGAGCGGGTAGATCCAGAGACCAACCGAGCCGCGGGAAGCTTACGGTCCACTGTTCCGCTGACATCCAACGATGACATCAGCGGCCACGAACGGCCCCGGATCAGCTCGGCTGCTGGAACCGCTCGCTGCCACAAATCGTCATGCTTGACGCGACGAGTCTGCGAAGGTGCGCCGGTGACAGTACTTGTGGGGGACAAGCTCAGGTTCGCTGTGGAGATCGGCGACCCCTCCGACTCGGCACTGCGCCGAGTGGATCTTTGGGCCGCCGGCCGGTGGGGGGGGGCCTACGGCCGACAACTTGCGAGCCTTCCTCTTCCGTGACGAGGACAAGCTGGTGATCACGTCGCAGTCTTGGCGTGAGGAGCACCCAGGCGAGCATCCCGAGCACGTGGGAAAGGTCTTCGCTGTCGAGATCCCGGCCGCGGAATTCGTCGGGATCCTTGAGGCACTTGTTGCTGAGCTCGACCGAGGCCAAGAGGTTGTCTCACGTGGCGAGTTTCGCGAGCTTCTTCTATCAGGTCAGGGCAGCCATGGCCAGGCTTCGGCTCTGCCAGTCCTTGCGGACCACGTACGGGATCTTGAGACCACGAGCAGCCCATGGCAGGCTCATGCCGCATGATCGATGAATTCGCGAAAGACAACCTGCACGGGAGACTGCGGCGGGACCGCAAGGCGCTGCTCTGGAAACTCGACGGCTTGTCCGAATACGACGCCCGCCGACCTTTGACAGCGACCGGGACCAACCTCCTCGGCCTGGTCAAACACGTGGCCACCGTCGAGGCCAGGTACTTCGGCGAGGTCTTCGACCGCCCTTCCCCGGAACCGCTGCCCCAGTGGCAGGACTCCAACGGCAGCGATCTGTGGGCGACCGAGGACGAGACCCGCGATCAGATCATCGGGTTCTACCGGCGCACGTGGGAACACTCGGACGCGACGATCAACGAGCTTCCCCTCGACGCCCCCGGCCACGTGCCGTGGTGGCCGGAGCCTTATCCCAACACGAACCTGTTCGCCATCATGGCCCATGTCCTCGCCGAGTCCATCCGGCATGCCGGGCACGCGGATATCCTGCGCGAGGGCCTCGACGGCCGGACCGGGTTGCGCGCCGAACTCGAGAAGCAGATCGACGAGGAAGCCCGTGCAGCCTACCGCGCGAAGATCGAGCAGGCCGCCAGGTCGGCCGTACCAATCAAGGCTTAGAGGTTGTCTCACGTGACGTGATGTTCGTGCGGCATGATGCCGGTCGTGGGTGCTGATCCATCGAAGCGTCTGGTTCCTGAATGTGGGCGGCAGAGACGACCGGTGATTCACGGGATCGGAGCCTCATCCCATGCCGCTCGCCCCGGAGTGGTGAGAGACTGCGTGCATGAGGATCAACCGAAAGGGTCATGCCGCGTAGGCGCCCATCGCGCCTAAGAGCGCAGAACCGGGTGTTCGCCCCATGGATGGGCGGCTACTCCAAGATCGGTCGCCTCTCGGGGCCGGCCCAGGCACAGATCATTCAACTGGAACGAACGCGACTGCGTCCAGGGCTCATCGGGCAGGCTCTCTCACGCTGGTCGAGCGTCGCGCAGGCCCCTCGGGGCCGGCTTCCTGCGCTCTTCGCCGATCGCTGTGGCTACCCTGACTGCTGTCCCGAGCCCGCTGATGAGCGGGACGTCCTGGAGTGCGCGATGTCTGCGCTTCCCTCCAAGACGGCTCGCGAGTTGCGTCTCATCGTCGAGCAGTTGGACCAGTCGATCATCCAACGGCAATACCTGGACACCTACGGCCGGCCCACCCATCGGTGGTGGAGGGATGCTTTCTGACACGCCTCGGTACAGCACCGAAGCACAGCGAACCAGCGACCACTGCACCTCCGCACGGCTCTATCGCCGGGCCCTCAGACCGCTCTCCACCCACGCCGCCGCCGAGCTCGTCCAACAGGGTGGCGAGCAGGTCGCGCCCCTCCGCCGGCCGGTCCGCCCCGCAGCGCTCACGCAGGCGTTCCTCCAGTGCCGACCGGGCGCGGCATGCCGCGGCGACGGCCTCGCGCCCGTGCCCGGTCAGCCGTACGAGGCGGACCCGCGCGTCACCCGGGGCGGGCTCCGCTCGGCGTACCCCAGGCGCTCGAGCTCGGCCGCGGCCTTGGACGCGCCCTGCTGGGTCATCCCCAGCCGCTCCGCGAGCGCGCCGACCGTCGGCTCCGCCCCGACGAGGTGCCGGAACAAGTAGCCGTGGGAACAGCGCAGGTCGCCGAAGCCGTCGGCGGCGAGGCGGTCCTGTACGGCGGCGGCGAAGCCGACGAACAGGGCGAGCGTGCCGGTGTCCAGGGCCATGGGGTCGAGGGGGTGGCGTCCGCCCAGCGCAACCACGACGGCTATGAACACCCGGGCGTCTGACCGGCCTTCGTCACCCAGGAAATTGCGTGGCCCGCCCACTGCCGCACATGTCAAGGTGGAGCCACCGAAGGGGTGTAGCTCAGCCCGGCCAGAGCAGCGGACTCCAAACCCGCACGCCGCAGGTTCGAATCCTGCCGCCCCTGCAAACGTCCTCGTCAGCGGAACTCCCCCGGGCCACCTGGGCGACCGTGGGAGGACCGGACACCTGACGGCCTAACCCTCGTCCAGGCAGAGGCAGAAGGGGTGACCGGCCGGGTCGAGGAGGACGCGGACGTTCTCCTGGGGTTGGCGGCCGGCGAGCGAGGCGCCGAGCGCGACCGCGTCGGCGACGGCGGTGTCGAGGTCGCCGACCTGGAAGTCGAAGTGCATCATGGGCCGCTGGTCGCCGTCGGCGGGCGGCCACGTGGGGGCCCGGTAGTCGGTGGCCTGCTGGAACACGAGGTAGGTCGGACCCTCGGGCGCGGCGACGACGGACGTGCCCGGTTCCTCGTGCACGACGGGCCACCCGAGCAGCTCGCCGTAGAACGCCGCGAGGGCGGCGGGATCCGGTGCCTCCATGGCGGTGCCCCACCACATGCCCAGGGTTCGTGATCGCACGGCCGCAGTCTGCAGCGGTGCCGGGGGCGTTGTCCACGTTTCGCGCGGAACGGAGCGTACGGCCTGCGCCGACCGGCGGCGGTTCGGGTTGGGTGTGCGCCGTGGAAGCGCAGGTGTGGACGTCATTGCTCGGTGTCGCGCTCGGGGGCGGCTTCTCCTTCCCGGCCCAGATCACCGCGGGCCGGCAGGCCGGCCGGAGCGAGGCCATGCGCCGGGAGGCGGACGTGGCGGAGGCGCGGCGGACGGAACGGCTGGAGCTGCTGCGGGAGTTCATCGACCTGGCCCAGCAGGCGATACGCCTGGCCGAGCAGCGGCAGGACGCACGGGACTGGGAGGCGGCCGCGACGTCGGAGTGGCGGGCGGCGGCCTTGGGGCTGATCGACCGGCTGTGGGTGTGCGAACGGATGATCGCGGTCGTCTTCCCGGCCGAGTTCTACGGGCGTGCCTGGGCCTACGGGACCGCGGTCGACCAGGTGCTGTGGCGCGAGTACGCGTACACCGAGGTGCCGTTGCACGCCCACGTGCGCGAGCCGCAGCTGGCGTTCCTGACGGCGGCCCGCGCGCAACCGGACTGAACCGCGTGGGGCGTCGCCGCCACTTCAGAGGCGGACCGTCATCTCCACGGTCACGTCGTCCCCGGCCGCGATGCCCTGGGGCCTGCGCACGGCGACCTTCAGCGGCAGCAGGTAACCGCCGTCCTTGGGGAAGAGCGACGTCGTGAAGGTGGTGTCGCCGATGCGGGCCTCGACGGGGATGACGCCCCAGCCGTAGGTGGCCATCGCGGCCACCTCGCGGATGTGCTCGGACTCCTCCTCCGGCACGGTCGCGAAGTAGTACGGCGATGGTCCGCGCCACTCGATCACACGGCCGGCGAAGACGAGCTCCATGGGGTCGGTCCCGTTCGTGGCAGGGTGGCCGGACCGCCTCAGCGTACAGGCGGTGCCCCGGAAGGGAGGGGGATAAGTCCGGTAGCGCGGTGACTGATGGTGTTTCAGGAGTCAAACATGTTGGCGATCAATTCACTTCCCATGGGTGAAACCGCAGGGCAACAAGGTGACTTGAGCCTAGAATGGGATTCCGCGATCACCCCGCGTTCAGGGCGTGGGCAGGACTGTGAGGGGCCGGATGAGCCAGGAGCGAGAGCCGCTGCCGACCGCGATCGACACCGGGATTCCCAGCGTCGCCCGGATGTACGACTTCCTGCTCGGCGGCAAGGACAACTACGCCATCGATCGTGAGGCCTCCGAGGAGCTGCTCAAGGTCGTCCCGAGCACCAAGGAACTCGCGGTCAACAACCGCAGGTTCCTGCAGCGCGTCGTGGGCGTGCTCGCCCGCGAGTACGGGATACGCCAGTTCCTGGACCACGGGTCCGGCCTGCCGACGCAGGACAACGTCCACCAGGTCGCCCAGCGCGTCGACCCGGCCGCGCGGGTCGTCTACGTCGACAACGACCCGATCGTGCTGGCGCACGGTCGTGCGCTGCTGGAGGAGAACGAGAACACGGCCGTCATCCAGGCCGACTTCCGTGACACCGACGGCATCTTCGGCCACTCCGAGGTGGAGCGGCTGATCGACTTCAGCCAGCCGGTCGCCGCCCTCTTCGTCTCGGTGCTGCACTGCATCCCCGACGAGGACGACCCGGCGGGCCTGGTCAGGCGCGTCGCGGAGCGGCTGGCGCCGGGCAGCTTCCTCGTGGTGTGCCAGCTGGTCAGCGAGGACAAGGCGGTGCGCGACTTCGTCACCGAGTTCATGGACGCCAGCACCCAGGGCAACTGGGGCCGGGTCCGTCAGGAGAGCGACGTCGAGGGCTTCCTCGACGGTCTGCGGATCCTGGAGCCGGGGCTTGTCGAGGTGTCCACCTGGCGCCCCGACACCGACCTGGCGCCGCGGCAGGCCACCCAGGAGTGGATCGAGTTCGGCGGGGTCGGCCACAAGGCCTGAGGACGTCAGGGGTCCCGGGGCCGGAAGGGCCGGCCCGGGGACCCGCGTCAGCTCACGACAGCTGCTTGAGGAAGTCGCGCAGGAAGTCCGGCGTCCGCACCGGGGGCTCGGCCTCGGCGCTGAGCCGGTCCATGACGGCCAGGTAGTTGTCGACGTCGTCCTGCTTGTCCAGGTACAGCGAGCTGGTGAGCTGCTCCAGGTAGACGATGTCGGGCAGGTCCGGCTCCAGGAAACGCAGGATCGTGACCGGTCCGCCCGCGGTGGCGAGGCCGCCGACGCTGAACGGCGCCACCTGCAGCGTCACGTTCGGCATCGCGGCCGCCTCGATGAGCCGCTCCAGCTGGCGCGACATCGCCTCGGCGCCGCCCAGCGGACGGCGCAGCGCCGCCTCGTCCACGACCGCCCACAGCCGGGGCGCGTTGGGTCCGTTCAGCAGGCGCTGGCGCTCCATGCGCAGCGCGACCCGGCGCTCGACCTCGACCCCGGACGCCCTGGGGTGCCCCAGCCGGATGACGGCGCGGGCGTACTCCTCGGTCTGCAGCAGACCGGGGATGAACTGCACCTCGTACGTACGGATGACGGAGGCGGCCTCCTCGAGGCCCACGAGCGTCTCGAACCAGCCGGGGAGCACATCGGCGTACCGGTGCCACCAGCCGGGCGTGTTGGCCTGGTGGGCGAGCTTGAGGCAGTCCGCGCGCTCGGTCTCGTCGGTCACGCCGTAGAGGGTGAGGAGGTCGGCGACGTCACGCTCCTTGTAGCCGACGCGGCCCAGTTCGAGACGGCTGATCTTGGCGTGGGAGCCGCGGATCGCGTCACCCGCCGCTTCGCGGGTGATGCCCCGGGACTCCCTCAGCCTCCGCAGCTGGGTGCCGAGCACGATGCGCAGCACCGTCGGACCACCGCGCGGGTGCTCCAGGTACTGCCTTATCGACGGTTCGTTGCTCGGCCGCGTCGCGGTCATGCCGGCTCCCGTGGTGACTGGGCGGACCGTCAGTGTCTCACTGAGTGGCGCCCGAATACAGCCGCATCTTATGGCATGCCGACGTTTTGTCAGCCCGTCATGTCATCGAAGTCCCCGTCCTTCACGCCGCCGAGGAAGGCCTCGATCTCCGCGCGCGTGTAGATGAGCGCAGGTCCGCCCGGGTGGCGGGAGTTGCGCATCGCGAAGCCCCCACCGGGCAGCGCCGCCAGCTCGACGCAGTTGCCGCTGGGGTTGCTCCGGCCGCTCTTCCTCCAGACCGCGCCCTCGATGTCGGTGGCCGGTACGCCGTTGTCGAACTCCCGCATGGCTACGCCTCCTTGACGGGCCATCTGCACGTGCAGATGCACGTGCAGATGTACTTACCCTTGCACTTACGACTGTAATTGCAGATGTGCTTGCACGGGTAGGGATCCGGCGGGGATAGTGGTGGACGCAGACAGCACCGCGCCCCCCGCCCGACAGCTCTGCGGAGTTCCCGATGACCACGCATCCGGCGATCCCCCTCGACTACGGCCTGACCGAGGACTCAGCGTCACGCTTTGCCGCCTGCGGCCTGAGCGGTGACCTCCACGCCGCAGGTTCCGCACGGCAGTTCACGCGTGCCACCCTGAGCAACTGGGGGATGCTCGCGATCGTCGACACGGCCTCGATCGTGGTGTCGGAGATGTTGACCAACGCCGTGCGCTACGGCCTCGACGACCCGGCGTACGCGCCGTTGTCGAGCCGGCCGGTCTGGCTGGGCCTGCTCCGCCGCGACGAGTCCGTGCTCTGTACGGTCGCCGACCCCGGCATGGGCGTCCCGGTGGTGAAGGAACCGGACTGGTTCGCCGAGACCGGGCGGGGGCTGCACATCATCGACTCGCTCAGCGAGTCCTGGGGGTGGACACCGCCCGACGAGGCGGGCAAGTCCGTCTGGGCGCTGATCTCCGCGCCCATGTGACTTCCGCCCCGCGGCGTCCCGCAGACCGGACGCCGTGGGGCGGGGGAACGGGGGCCGGAAGCGCCGCGGCGGGGCGCCGGGGGGATGCCTCGCCGCGGCCTGACGGTTCGCCGCTCCGCGCGGCCGGGAGGACGCATGCGCTCCCCGAGGGCGGTCGATGACTGGCGTCTTTGCCTTTCCCGGGAAAGGAATTCACCTTTTGTTGACGCGCCGCCGTTTCCCGTCGATCGCCGCCAATGGCCCTTTCGTCAGGTGTGCTAGCGTTCGGAAGGTTCACGTCTTGACAACGATGTCAGATTCTCCGGGCCCGCGGACGCGTCCGTCCGCGACGGAAGGGCCCCTGCTCTGAAGAACGAAGCCCCGGGGCACCCGGCGTGGCACGCCCGTTCTCCGAGCTCCACAGAAAAGCACAGCGAATCATGCAAGAAAGCCGCGCGGTCTGGCTCCCCTATCGGTCCGGTGAATTC
This sequence comes from Streptomyces sp. NBC_00510, assembly GCA_036013505.1. Classification (NCBI taxonomy): domain Bacteria; kingdom Bacillati; phylum Actinomycetota; class Actinomycetes; order Kitasatosporales; family Streptomycetaceae; genus Streptomyces; species Streptomyces sp. NBC_00510. The sequence goes on from CP107851.1 coordinate 9,028,173, forward strand.
GCCGGACCGCTGCCCGACGGCCTGTCGTACCACTTCTGGGACGGCCTCTCGGCCTTCCCCTCCGATCCCCGGGACGTACGGTTCGTCGTCGTCCCGCCCGTCCCGGCCAAGCAGCACCAGATCCTCGACCGGCTGCTGCCCCACGCCGAGCGGCTGGAGGTCCTCCAGGTCCTCAGCTCCGGGCACGACTACCTCGCCCCCTTCCTGGGACTCCTTCCCTCCGGCACCCGCGTCGCCACGGCCAACGGCGTGCACGGCGAGGCCACGGCCGAGCTGGCGGTGACGCTGCTGCTGGCCGCGGGGCGCGGTCTCGACGACTTCTCCCGCCGGCACGCCCTGGGTCAGTGGCAGCCCCGCGTCTTCCCCACGTTGTCCGGCAAGGAGGTCCTGATCGTCGGCCAGGGCGCGGTCGGAAGGGCCGTGGCCGCCAGGCTCGCCCCGTTCGGCTGCCGGGTGGTCCGGCTGGCACGTACCGCGCGCGACACCGCGGACGGCCATGTGCACGGGTTCGCGGACCTGCCCGGGCTGCTCCCCTCCGCCGACGCCGTCGTGCTGTGCGCGCCCCTGACGGACGAGACCCGCGACCTGATGGACGGCTCCCGCCTGGCCCTGATGAAGGACGGGGCCGTCCTGGTCAACGTGGCCAGGGGGGAACTCGTCGACACGCGGGCGCTGGTGCGGGAAGCCGGACGCGGGCGGCTGCGCGCCGCCCTGGACGTCACCGCGCCCGAGCCGCTGCCCAGCGGTCACCCGCTCTGGTACCTGCCCGGCGTCCTCATCACACCGCACGTCGGGGCCTTCACCGACGCCTTCACGCCCACCTCCCTCGCCTTCATCGCGCAGCAGCTGGCCCGCTACGCGGGCGGTGAGTCCCTGGTGAACGTCCTGCCGCTGATGGCCGCCGCGCGCTGAGCGGTGGCGGCCCCCGGGAAACATCCCGGGGGCCGGTCGGCCCGGCGAATCACCCCCAGGGGTCGGCGTGTTCCCCGATCGGGAAATCGCCTGGCCTGTCGGGACGTCGTTCCGGCGCCGCGTGGTGGGATGGCCGGATGGAACTGCGGGAGCTGCGTGTCTTCGTCGCCGTGGCCGAGGAGGGCGGGATGTCCGCCGCGGCGCGGCGGCTGCACGTGAGCCAGTCGGCGCTGTCGCAGACCGTCACCGCGCTGGAGCGTCAACTCGGCGTCAAACTCCTGGTGCGGTCCAGTTCCGGCGTACGGACGACGGAGGCCGGGGCGGTCCTGCTCTCCGAGGCGCGCTCCGTGCTCGCGCGCCACGACCAGGCCGTGCGGACGATGGCGGCCCTGACGACGCAGGGCGGGGGCACCCTGCGGCTGGGCATCCCGCTGGAGCTGCCGCCCGACCTGCTGACCCCCGTGCTCACCGAGTTGTCCCGGGCCTACCCCGACACCCGGGTGCAGGCCCGTCATCTGTCCACGGCGGCCCAGCTGGAGGCGCTGCACGCGGACGAGCTCGACGTCGGCCTGACGCGTGAGCGCCCGGCAGGGCCCGAGTTCGACGCGATGCTGGTGGTCCGGGAGAACCTCGGGGTGCTGCTCGGGGCCGACCAGGCGGCCGAACTCGCCGGACCGCACGGCGTCCGCCTGGAGTGCCTGGCGGGGCTGGAGTGGGTGGGCTTCCCCCGCGCCGGGAGCCCCGCGTGGTGGGACGAGCTGACCTCGGTGCTGCGCAGCCACGGGCTGGACGTGGGTCCCGAGGCGGGCGCGGGGGAGCCGCTGATCGCGGAGGTGAAGCTGGCGGCCGTGATCACCGGACGGGCGTTCGCGCTGGCCCCGCCGAACTGGGCGCAGCCGATCCCCGAAACGGTCGTGTGGTCGCCCCTGGTGGGAGATCCCCTGGTCCGCAGGACCTGGGCGGTGTGGCCGTCCAGTTCGCACCGGCGTGACCTCGGCCGTTTCATCGCCGCCTTCGCCCAGCCGGTGTCGCCGTAGTCGGTGGGGCTACGGGGTGGGCGCGGAGGCACGGTGCCGGTGCCGGGCGGCCTTCGCGTTGTTGCCGCAGCGCTCCATGGAGCACCACTTGCGCGGCTTCCCGTTGCCGGGGTCGAGGTAGAGCATGCCGCAGATCTCCGCGGCGCAGGTGCGCAGCCGGTCCCGCAGGCGCGGCTCGGTGACCAGCGCGATCAGGTCCCGGGCGACGGCGGAGAGCAACTGGGCGGCCGACAGCGGTTCCGTCCCGGCGCTCGGACGCCCTTGCGCGTCGACGCGGAGGAAGGGCGCGGGCGGCTCGACGCGGGCCAGGTCGTTGAGCAGGCCCACGCACTCCGCTCGCGGCGTGCGGCCGTCGACGACCGCGGTGGCGACGTCGGTGGCGGCGGCGCGCAGCTCGTGGAGTGCGTCGAGCAGGGCCGTCGCGTCCTCCCCGTCCCGCAGGGTCAGTCCGACGCCGCCGCACCAGTCGCGGAGGCGGTCGTGATCGCCGAGCCGCTCCACGGGGGTGCTGGGGCGGCGGCCGACGGTGGCGACGAGGTCGAGCGAGAGGGAGCCCGCGTCGAAGCGCAGCGCACGGACCTTGGCCGTGACGCGGGTGCGGGGAGTGGCCAGGGTCCCCGTGGCCGGTGCGCGCTCGCTCATGTGTTCATAGTAACCTTGAAGGCGGTTACCAAGCCATCGGCCAGGCCGGGCCGGGAAGGGAGCACGCCATGCGCATCGCGGTCGTGGGAGCGGGCGGAGTGGGGGGCTACTTCGGCACCCGCCTCGCGGAGGCGGGCAACGAGGTCACCTTCGTCGCCCGCGGTCGGCATCTGGAGGCGATCCGGGCCAACGGCGGGCTGGCCGTCCGCAGTCCGCTGGGGGAGTTCCGGGCACCGGCCGACCTGTTCGTGCCGGACATCGGCGACGTCGGTCCCGCCGACGTCGTGCTGGTCGCGGTCAAGCTGTGGGACACCGAGGACGTCGCCACCCGGCTGCGCGGCCTCGCCGAGGCGGGCGCGCGGGTGATCTCCCTCCAGAACGGCGTCCGGAAGGACACGGTCCTGCGCCGGCACCTGCCGCCCGAGGCCGTGTGGGGCGGGGTCTGCTACATCTCCGCCGTCATCGAGGAACCCGGCGTCGTCTCCCACCGCGGGACGATGCAGAAGCTGGTCTTCGGCCCGTACGACGGAGAAGGGGCCGCCCGGGCGGAGGAGTTCCGCGAGGTGTGCGGGAAGGCCGGCGTCGACGCGGAGGTCAGCGCCGACATCGCGCGGGTCGTGTGGCAGAAGTTCGTGTTCCTCACGGGCCTGTCGGGCACCACCTCGGCCGTGCGCCAGCCGATCGGCGTCGTCCGCGCCGATCCCGCGACGCGGTCGCTGCTGCGGGACGTCATGGCGGAGGTCGTCGCCGTCGGCCGGGCCTCGGGCGTGCACCTCGACGAGTCCTTCGTCGACGAGCAACTGGCCTTCTGCGACACGCTGCCAGCCGCGATGACCTCCTCCATGCACAACGACCTGGAGCAGGGCAACCGCCTGGAACTGCCGTGGCTCAGCGGAGGCGTCGCCGACCTCGGCCGCGAACTGGGCGTCCCCACGCCCCGCAACCGCACCGTGGCCGACATCCTCGCGCCCTATGTGCCGGGCCGGCCGCGCGTGGGGTGACCGCCGAACGGGGCGGCCGGTCGCCGGTCGCCACGCCCCCGGTCAGCGCACCGAGAGCCTGTCCTGCAGCCAGTCGAAGACGACCTCGCAGTGCTGCTGGGGGGCCATCGGGGAGCAGTGCAGCTGCGCCCCGGTGGCCGCCGTCAGTTTCACGTAGTCCTTCGGGGCGGTGAGCCCGTCGTACAGCCGGCGCGGCTGCCCGGGGTAGAACTGTTCGAACTCGTAGTCCAGCACCAGGGTGGGCGCCTTGATCCGGCCCAGCACATCGCTGACGTCCAGTGAGGCGATGAGCCGGGCGGGGGTGAAGAAGTCGGTGAACATCCTGCCCTCCCGCGCCTCGGTCATCGCCGGGACCGAGAAGGGTTCGAAGCGCTTCTTGAGCGTCGCCGCCTCGGACGGGCTCAGCGCCGGGACGACCTCCTTGTTCCAGACGGCGTTGGTCCGTTCCTTGTCGGCGGTGAGGATCTCCCTGACCTCCCGGGGGAAGGCCAGCCAGGGGGACACACAGCCGGGCATCGCCACCAGGGCGGCGATCCGGTGCTCGAAGGCCGCCGCCCGGGGCGCCAGGTTGCCGCCCATGCTCAGACCGGTCAGGGCGATCCGGCCGGGGTCCACGTCGGAGCGGGCGGTCAGCCAGTCCACCAGCGGGGTGACGACCTTCTCCCAGCGCGGGGTGAAGACGACCTCCTCCACGAAGAGCACATGGCCCTGTCCCGGGCCGTCGTAGACGAGCGCGTTCCAGCCGCGGTCCAGGGCCGCTGACACGCCGTAGGTCCACATGTCGACGTTCTGGCCGTCGCTGCCATTGGTCAGGATCACGGTGGGCCGCCGCCGTTCCGCCCCTTCCGGCCGGAAGAACCACACCGGCATCCGCGTCCTCCCGTAGGCCACGCCCGCCGTCACCGGGGCCGGATCGCAGCGCTCGCAGAAGGCGTCCCAGGCGCGGCGCCCGGCACGGTAGAGCCGCTCCTCGTCGCCCGGGTCCTCGGAGCCGAGGACGAAGAACAGCGCCTGGCCGTAGTACTGGGCCGCCCGCAGCGTCCGGAACCGTGTCGTCTGGCGCCCGGGCATGCTGCCCCTCGGCGTCGTCAGCAGCCGGTCGCCCAGTTCCCTGAAGGTGCGGGTGTACGACTGCGCCGACACCCCCGCCGTGGTGACGGCGTTCACGGCGGTGAGCACCTCGCCGACCTCTGCGGAGCCGTAGCCGCAGGCGCCGAGGGCCAGCAGCGCGCTGAAGTCGTAGGCGGGGTCGTCGAAGAGGGCCATCACCCCGGGGGTGGCACCGCCCACGGGACCCGCAGCGGAGGCCGACGTCCGCCCGGACCCGGACCCGGGCCCCGTTCCCGGACCGCCGGGCGAAGGCGGGCCCGCGGGGGAGGCGCCCGAGGGCGTGCACCCGGCGGCCGCCAGGGCCCCGGCCCCTGCCGCGAGCCCGGCCAGCGCGGTGCGACGGGTGGGCGCGGGGGCGGGGTCGTGCGGAAGGTGCGTCATGCCAGCCGAACGTACGAGGCGCGCCCCGGCACGCCGCACCACGACACCTGCCGTTCCCCCGAACGGCCCGGCGCACCGGTGCCGTCATCGGCCGCCGGCGGGGTAGACGTATCGGGCAGTCACCGGAGGGGAGAGGGAACATGACCGAGGACGTCGCCGGGATCGTGCGCAAGGTGGTCGCCGGATGCGCGGACGTGGCGCCGGAGGAGATCGGGCCGGACACGACCTTCGCCCAGTTGCGCCTGGGCGACCGGGCCAAGCAGCGTGCCGCGGACGCCGTCGAGCGCGAGGTCGGTGTGATGCTGCTGGCCGACGAGGTCGAGCGGATGGGCACCGTGCGCGACCTCGTCGAGCACGTGGCCGGCAAGCGCGCCGAACAGGAGGCCGCGGAGGCCCCCTGACGACGGCCGACGGCGTCCCGGCCCGGCTCAGCCCGCGTAGACGCGGATCTTCGACTGTCCGTGGCCGCGCAGTTCCCAGTCGTCCATGAAGCGGGCGCGCAGCTCGTGCCGGGCGGCCAGGCCGACCAGCGTCTCGGTGCGGTAGTAGAAGTCCTCGCGCAGCACGTGGTGTTCCTTCCCCTCGGTGCGGTCGAACGTGAAGTCGAACCACCCGCCCGGGGCCAGGATCCGCGCCACGTGGGCCAGGCACTCGTCGATGACCTCCAGGGGCGAGTGGGAGAAGACGCTGTGCGCGTGGACCACGTCGAAGTGGCGGTCCGGCAGGAAGTCGAAGGTCAGGTCGTGGGTGAGCGTGAGGTACGGCAGCTTGCGCTGCAGGCCCTGCGCGGTCACGGTGCGCTTGGCGGCGATCAGGATGTCGGGGGAGATGTCGATGCCGTAGTAGTGGCCGGCGTCGAGGTGCTCGATGAGGCGCCAGCCCGCCCGCAGGTTGCCGCACCCGATGTCCAGCAGCCGGTGCCGGGGCGACAGGCCGTGCTCGCGCAGGTAGTCGAACTGCATCGCGCCCAGCGCCAGCCAGCGGTCGTGGCTGCCGCTGCCGACGGCGGCCTCGGGGTCCCGGGCGGTGTCGCTGGCCATGACGGCCCGGTAGTACGCCACGTGGTCGCGGTGCCGGTGCGCGAGCCAGCGGTCCCGAGCGGCCCGGCGCGCGTACCCGGCGACCCGCGTGGGGTGCCGGAGGGCGTAGCCGACCTTGTGGGTGAGGCTCGTCCGGTCGGCCCGGAGGTTCTTCCTGGTGGCCATGGCGGGTACTCCCTCGGGGGTCACGGGGGACGCGTTCTTCGTCCCTCTCGGGAGGCTGCCACGCAGCGCCCTCGCGTTCCCCCTCCGAACGGGTGGTACCGGTGCGGGGCGCCCCGGCCGGGGCGCCCCGCACACGACGGCCCGGCGTCAGCCGGTGAGGCGGTTGATCTGGCGGAGCTTGTTGGTGGCGTCGAGGGCGGCCACCTTGTACGACTCGGCGAGGGTCGGGTAGTTGAACACGGCGTCGACCAGGTAGTCGACCGTGCCGCCGCAGCCCATCACCGCCTGGCCGATGTGCAGCAGCTCCGTGGCACCGGTGCCGAAGCAGTGGACGCCGAGCAGCGTGCGGTCCTCCGTCGACACCAGCAGCTTCAGCATGCCGTGCGAGTCGCCGATGATCTGGCCGCGGGCCAGCTCGCGGTAGCGCGAGATGCCCACCTCGAAGGGCACGTTGTCGTCGGTGAGCTGGTCCTCCGTACGGCCGACGAAGCTGATCTCCGGGATCGTGTAGATGCCGATCGGCTGCAGGCCGTGCATCGCGTTCACCGGTTCGCCGCAGGCGTGGTACGCCGCGAGCCTGCCCTGCTCCATGGAGGTGGCCGCGAGCGCCGGGAAGCCGATGACGTCGCCGACGGCGTAGATGTGCGGCACGGAGGTGCGGTAGTGCTCGTCCACGGATATCCGGCCCCGCTTGTCCGCGGTGAGGCCCGCCTTGCCGAGGTCGAGGGCGTCGGTGAGGCCCTGCCGCCCGGCCGAGTACATGACGGCGTCCGCGGGGATCTTCTTCCCGCTCTGCAGGACGGTCAGCGCGCCCGTCGCATGCCGCTCCACGGCCGCCACCGTCTCGCCGAAGCGGAAGGTGACGGCGAGGTCCCGCAGGTGGTACTTGAGCGCCTCGACCACCTCGACGTCGCAGAAGTCCAGCATCCCGTCACGCTGTTCGACCACCGTCACCTTGCTGCCCAGCGCGGCGAACATCGAGGCGTACTCGATGCCGATGACGCCGGCGCCGACGATGACCATGGAGCGCGGGACCCGGTCCAGGTTGAGCACGCTGTCGGAGTCCATCACCGTGCGGTCGTCGAACTCCACGGTCGACGGTCGGGCCGGGCGCGTCCCGGTGGCGATGACGATGTTCCCGGCGGTGACCAGCACCTCGCGGCCGGAGGGGTCCTCCACGGCGACCGTGTGGTCGTCCATGAAGCGGCCGGTCCCGGTGAGCATGGTGACGCGGTTGCGGGAGAGCTGACTGCGGATCACGTCCACCTCGCGGCTCACCACGTGCTGGGTGCGCGCGGTGAGGTCCGCGATGGTGATGTCCTCCTTGAGGCGGTAACTCTGGCCGTACAGGTCCCGCTGGGTGAGCCCGGTCAGGTAGAGCACGGCCTCGCGAAGCGTCTTCGACGGGATGGTGCCGGAGTGGATGGAGACCCCGCCGACCATGTCGGGGCGGTCGACGACGGCGACCCGGCGGCCCAGCTTGGCCGCGGCGATGGCGGCCTTCTGGCCACCCGGGCCGGATCCGATGACGAGCAGGTCGAATTCGGTCACCGGACGAGTCTGTCAGGCCACGGCGTCCCCGGGAAAGGGTTGCCGGAGATGCGGCCGGTGACGTCCCCGAGCCCCCGGGCACGGGTGCGGGACCCGTGACCGGGGGCCCGCCGGGGGACGGGGCACGGGGGGCTCAGCGGGCCTGGGCGGGCGTGACGACCTCGGTGATGCCGCGGGCGGCCAGGTGTGCCGCGTCCGCGGCCCGGTCGGCGAGCACCAGGGCGGGCCGTACGCCCCGGGCGGTCAGCGCGGCCCACGCCTCGAATACCTCGCCGCCGGGGGCGCATCCGGCCCGGCGGGGCGCCGTCAGGGCGTCGCCCACGTCGACGACGAGCGCGGTCGTCCGCGGCCGCGGCGCGTACCCCCGGTCGCGCAGCTCCGCCACGGCGCGGGCCACGGCGGTGCCCGCCGGCTTGACCTCGCGGTCGTTGGTGAGGAGCCCGAGGGTGTACTCGAGTTCGGGGAAGTCGGCGAGGGACCGGGCGACGTCGTGCGAGCACCACCAGGTCACCCCCCACACGTCCTCGCAGTCCAGGGCGCCCGCGACGGTGGCGGTGGCGAACGCCGCCGCGTGCTCGGGCGGCACCACCGGCGCGGGGGCGCCGACCTCCTGGAGCCAGACCGGGCGGTGCGGATCGGTGGCCCAGGCCTTCGACAGTTCGATCAGGTACGCGGCGTGGTGCTCGGTGGCCGCGCCCGCGTGGCCGTGGCGCTGGGCCGTTCCGTTGAAGACCCAGGAGTGGACCGCGGTCGCGAAGCCGAGGCGGGCGGCCTGCGCGGGGGTGAAGGCGTGGTCGTCCTGGTACCAGGCGGCGTCGTACTCGGCGTGCAGGTGGAGCTTGCCGGGGGCGCCGCGCTCGCACGCGTCGAGCATCAGGCGCAGCCAGGCCTCCGCCTCGGCCGGGCCGATGGGGTCCGGGTCCGGGTGCGGCGGGCCGGAGAACTGGTTGATCTCGTTGCCCACGGTCATGCCGAGGAAGTTGGGCCGGTCGGCGAGCGCGGCGGCGAGCGTGCGCAGGTACTCGGCCTCGGCGGCGACGACGTCCGGGTCGGTGAAGATGTTCCGGCGGTGCCAGGCGGCCGTCCAGGAGGGCAGGAAGTCGAAGCTCGACAGGTGGCCCTGCAACCCGTCCACGTTGACGTCCAGGCCGTGCTCGGCTGCGGCGTCGACCAGCGCGACCAGCTGCTCCACGGCGCGCGGCCGGATCAGGGTGCGGTTGGGCTGGAACAGCGGCCACAGCGGGAAGACCCGGATGTGGTCCAGGCCGAGGCGGGCGATGGACTCCAGATCGGCGCGGACGGCGTCGAGGTCGAAGTCGAGCCAGTGGTGGAACCAGCCCTGGCTGGGCGTGTAGTTGACGCCGAAGCGCGGTGTCATGGCGGTCCCGTGATTGTACGAGCTGGGGTGGGCGCGCGGCGGCGGAACCGGTGGTCGCGGGGCGGTCGGGGGATGTCCGTCCCGTGATCGGCGCGGCTGGGGGAGTCGCCGCCGGCGCCCACGACAAGGTGACACCGCGCTCCGGGAAAGTCAACTCGCCTCTCTCACCTACGTTTTGGGGCCGCGAAGTCGCAGGTCAACGGTGTGCAAAGGGAATTCGGGCGTCAGCGCTAATGCGCTTTAGAACCCCGCCGCTCAAGCGCTTTAGTGCCCAACCCTCCCGGGCTGGGGGATACTGGTCCCCGCGTCGCGCCGCCCGGGGCCCGGCGCGTACGACGTCAGGCGGAAGATCCGAGGGGGCCCACGATCGCGGCGCACGAGCCACCGGTGGAGCCGCCGCCCGCTGCCCGGACCGGCCGGCGCGTCCCCGCACGGCGCCCCACGATGAAGGACATCGCCCGGCGGGCGGGCGTCTCGGAGAGCGCCGTGTCCTTCGCCCTCAACGACCGCCCCGGGGTCTCCGAGACCACCCGCTGGCGTGTGCGCCGGGTCGCCGACCAGCTCGGCTGGCGGGCCAGCACCGCCGCGCGGGCCCTGTCGGGGGAGGGCGCCGCCACCGTGGGCCTGGTGCTCGCCCGCCCGGCGAGCTCGCTGGGCATCGAGTCGTTCTTCCTCCAGCTCGTCTCGGGCATCCAGGAGGTGCTGTCCGAACGCCACCTCGGCCTGCTCTTCCGGGTGGTGGCGGACGCCGAGGAGGAGTGCGCGGTCTACCGCAGGTGGTGGGCCGAGCAGCGGGTCGACGGGGTCATCGTCGTGGACCCGCGGATCGGCGATCCCCGGCCGGCCCTCCTGGACGCCCTGGGCCTGCCCGCCGTGGTGGTCGGCGGCCGCGACGTAGACCGTGAACCGCACGAGCCGGTCGCGTACCCGGTGATCTCCACCGTCCGGGTGGACGACGCGGCTGCCATGGGCGCGATCGTCGACCACCTGGCGGGGCTGGGCCACCGCCGTGTCGTACACGTCGCGGGCCTGGCCGGCCTGGCGCACACCACGCGCCGCATCGGCTCGCTGCGGTCTGGGGCCGCGCGCCTGGGGATGTCCGGCGTCCGCTCCGTCACCACCGACTACTCCGAGGGTCAGGGCGCCGAGGCCACCTGCCTCGCGCTGGCCGGCCCCGAGCCGCCCACGGCGATCATCTACGACAACGACGTGATGGCGGTCGCGGGCGCCGCTGTGGCCCTCAGCATGGGCCTGTCCGTACCGCGCGACCTGTCGGTCGTCGCCTGGGAGGACTCGGCGCTCTGCCGGGCCACGCATCCGCGCCTGACCGCCCTGGACCGCGACGCGACGGCCTTCGGGCGGCGTGCGGCGGCGGAACTGGTCTGCCTGCTCGGCGGCCGCCCGGCCCGCGACGTGGCCCAGCCGACGCCGGCACTCGTCGTCCGCGACAGCACGGCGCCGCCGCGCGGCTGAGCGCGCACTTGCCCTGGAGCGCACTCCAGCTCCGAGCGTGGGGGCATGACAGCTCAGACCAGGATCGGAACCGGATTCGGTGCCCGCACGATCGCGCGGGAGGTGCTGCGCGGGATCGACCTCACCGGGAAGCTCGCAGTCGTCACCGGTGGTCACGCGGGCCTCGGACGGGAGACCACACGCGCCCTCGCCGGCGCGGGCGCCCACGTCGTGGTGGCCGCCCGGCGTCCCGAAGTAGCAAGGGAGGCCCTCGTGGGGATCGGCGGAACGGAGGCGGACGCGCTCGACCTCGCCGACCTCGACAGCGTCCGCGGCTTCTCCGAGCGCTTCCTCGCCTCCGGCCGCGGCATCGACCTGCTGATCGGCAACGCCGGGATCATGGCCTGCCCGGAGACCCGGGTGGGCCCGGGCTGGGAGGCGCAGTTCGCCACCAACCACCTCGGGCACCACGCCCTGGTCAACCGGTTGTGGCCGGCGCTCGCCAGGCGTGGTGGGCGCGTGGTCTCGGTGTCCTCGCAGGGCCATCAGCTTTCGGGCATCCGCTGGGACGACGTCATGTTCGAGCGCGACTACGACAAGTGGGCGGCGTACGGGCAGGCGAAGACCGCGAACGCGCTGTTCGCCGTCGAGCTGGACCGGCTGGGCCGGGAGGCGGGTGTACGGGCGTTCTCGGTGCACCCGGGCGTGATCCTCACGGACCTGGCCCGTCACGTCCCGCTGGAGGAGAGGGTCGCCGCGGGCTGGATCGACGCGGAGGGCAACCCCGCCGATCCGGCGCTCAAGACACCGCAGCAGGGCGCGGCGACCCAGGTCTGGGCCGCCACGTCACCGATGCTCGCCGGCAGGGGCGGTCTCTACTGCGAGGACTGCGACGTGGCGGAACGCCTCACCGAGGACGCGGACGGGCTCACCGGCGGGGTCCGCGACCACGCCGCCGACCCCGAGCAGGCCGCGCGCCTGTGGCGGCTGTCCGCGGAGCTGACCGGCGTCGACGCGTTCGCCGCGGGCGCCTGAACGCCCCCGCCCCCGGGCGCCGCGCGGCCGGTCTCAGGCCGTCGCGCCCGCGGTGGGGCGGAACCGGGCGCTGGGGCCGGGGCGGCGGTCGACCTCTTCCGGGGCGTCGATCACATGGCCCTCGTCGCAGACCAGCCGGGCCCGGACGGGCGCGCCGCAGTCGTGGTGGGTGGTCAGGAGGGAGGGCCCCTCGGGGTCGGCGAGGTACTTGTCGCCCCACTGCCGCAGGGCGGTGATCAGCGGGTACAGGTCGCGGCCCTTCTCGGTGAGCACGTACTCGGAGCGGCTCCGGGCGCCGGGCTCCCGGTACGCGCGCTGTTCGAGCAGCCCCTGGGCGACCAGGCCGTTCAGCCGGTCGGTCAGCACCGAGCGGGACACGCCCAGGTGCTCCTGGATGTCGCTGAAGCGCCTGACCCCGCGAGTGACCTCGCGAAGGACCAGCAGCACCCAGGAGTCGCCCACGAGGCCGATGGCACGGCCGACGGAGCAGTTGGAGACGTCCTGGTCGAGGTATTCCATGGTCCGGATCCTACCTGAGTTCGCAGAAAGAACTCAGGGCTGGTAGCGTTCGCTCCGCAGCTAGGTTCGAAATGCGGACTCAGCTCAGGAGGGAACCGTTCATGACGAGCACGAGCGCCGCCGCGGCCAAGGACGTGACCGTGGGTGCGACCACAGCAGGGACCACCGCGAGGACACCGGACCCGGGGGAGTCGAGGAAGCGCTGGATCGGCTTCGTCGTCGCGAGCCTCGGCCAGATGGCGATGTTCGTGAACATCACCCAGACCGTCGCGGTCCTCGCCCCGCTCCAACAGGACCTTCGAGTGTCGGGTGCGGCGTTCGTGTGGATCGCCGGCATCTACTCGATGATGGTCGCCAGCTTCGTGCTCGCCGCCGGCACCGTCGGCGACCGCTTCGGCCGTCGCCGCGTGTTCGCCCTCGGCATGCTGCTGCTCGGCGCGGGCAGCCTGGTCACCTCGCTGGCCTCCGGCGCCGCAGGCGTCATCGCCGGCCAGGCCCTCATGGGCCTCGGTGGCGCCGCGATCCTGCCGAACAGCCTGTCCCTTGTGACGCACATGTTCGCCGAGCCGCACGCCCGCACCCGGGCCGTCGGCATCTGGGTCGCCGTCTCCGGCATCGGCCTCGCCTTCGGCCCCGTGGCCGCCGGGCTGATCCTGGAGCACTGGTCCTGGCACGCGGTGTTCCTGGTCAACGTGGTCCTCGCCGTCCTGGTGCTGGTCCTCACGCCCCGATTCGTCACCGAGAGCCGGCAGGCCGGACGCCACCTCGACCCGCCGGGCCTGGTGCTCGCGGTCGCGTCCATCGGCGCGCTGAACTACGGCCTGATCGAGGGCGGCCACACCGGCTTCGGCACGGCCAAGGCGATCACGGCCTTCGCCGTCGCGGCCGCGGCGCTCGTCGCCTTCGTCGTGCACGAGGCGCGCACCCGTACGCCCATGCTGAAGCTCGGGCTCTTCCGCGGCCGCTCCTTCGCCACGGCCAACGTCGTCGCGATGATCGCCCAGTACGCCTTCGTGGCCACCGCCTTCGCGCAGGTGCTGTACTTCGAGCGGATCCGGCACGAGTCCATCCTCGACGCGGGACTCCTGCTGCTGCCGATCATGGGTTCCTACGTGCTGGTCAGCTACGTCGCCGCGGGGATCGCGCGCCGGATCGGCTTCAAGGCCACCCTCGGCGCGGGAGCGGCGCTCGCCGCGGCCGGGGCGCTGCTGATGACCGCCCAGACCCCCACCGCGTCCATACCCGTGCTCGCGGTGCTGATGGCGATGTTCGGGGCCGGTGCGGGCCTGGTCCTGCCGCCGAGCACGGCCGTGGCCGTCATCAGCGTGCCGCACACCGACGGCGGCATGGCCAGCGGCACCGTCAACCTCTTCCGTCAGGTCGGCGGCACGCTCGGGGCGACCGTCACGGGCACCGTGCTGACCAGCGGCCTCGCTTCCCGGCTGCCCGGCGAACTCGCCGACCGGGGCGTCCCGTCCGGCCTCGCCGAGCAGGTGACCCAGGCCGTCGGCACCGGAGCCCAGGGCTCCACGCTGCCGGCGGCGCTCCGCGACACCGTCACCTCGGCCGTCGGCGACGCCTTCACCGGAGCCCTGCACCTGGCCGTGCTCATCCCGGGCGTCGGCCTGGCGGTCGCCGCCGTCGCGGCCCTCGCGCTCATCGCCAACCGTCCCGCCCCGCAGGCCCACTGACCCCGCGCACGTCCAGGACGAACAGGAGAGTCACGATGACGGAGACGACCGGCCCCGCCCTCGACCCGGAGGCCGCCGGTGCCTTCCTGCGCGCCGTCGGGCTGCGCTTCGACGCGATCAGCGCGCAGGAGGTTACCGCCCACCTGGAGGTCACCGAGGACCACCACACCCCGTGGGGGATCACCCACGGCGGCCTCCACACCACCGTCATCGAGAGCGTGGCGAGCGTCGGCGCCTCCCACGCGGTGCGCTCCGAGGGCCGGTTCGCCGTCGGCGTGAGCAACCAGACCGACTTCCTGCTCCCGTACGTCAAGGGCCGCCTCGACGTCCGCGGCACACCCCTGCAGCAGGGTCGGAGCCTGCAGCTGTGGCTGGTGGTGATCACGGACGCCGAGGGCCGGACCATCGCCCGCGGGCAGGTACGGCTGTTCAACCGGTCGCTGCCCGCGCAGTGACCCCGGGGCGTCGTCCAGGGCCCTCATCCCGGGCCGTCACCCGGGCAGGGACCACGGACGTCAGACCGCCGGGCGGAGCTCCTGCGTGCAGCACTTGATGCCCCCGCCGGCCTTGTGGAACTCCGTGAGGTCGACGGGGACGGGCACGTAGCCCCGCCCGGCGAGCTGCTCGACCAGCCCCGTCGCCGCGGGCGCCACGAACACGTGCCGCCCGTCCGACACCGAGTTGAGGCCGAACGCCAGCGCGTCGTCCGCGGTGACGACGACCGCGTCCGGGAACATCCGGCGCAGCACCTCACGGCTGCCGGGGGAGAAGGCCTCCGGGTGGTACGCGATGTTCGCCTCGCCGCCGCCGGCCCCGTCGTCCAGGACGAACAGCGCGGTGTCCAGGTGGTAGAAGCGCGGGTCCGTCAACTGCAGGCCGATCGTCGGCACGCCGAAGAACTCCTGCACCTCGTGGTGCGCCGCCCGGACGGTGCGGAAGCCCGTACCCGCCAGGACGAACCCGCCGACCGGCACCAGGTCGCCCTCGCCCTCGCAGACCGACTCCGGGCGGTGCACCTCGAAACCCGCTGCCTTGAACCAGGCCGCGTACTCGTCGGCCTCCGGGCGCCGTTCGGGCGCGTGGAACGACGAGCCGAACACCCGCCCCTCCACCACCAGCGCCGAGTTGGCGGCGAACACCATGTCGGGCAGCCCCGCGACCGGCCCGACGGACTCCACCGTGTGGCCGTGCTCCCGGTAGGTCCGCACCAGCGCGGCCCACTGCTCCCGGGCGAGCGCGGTGTCGACCCGCACGCCCTCCCGCATCCAAGGGTTGATCGCGTAGCGCACGTCGAAGTACTCGGGCGGGCAGACCAGATAACGCCGGGGGCGGGCCACACGGTTCTCGGGCACGGCGAACTCCTCCGCTTCCTGCGGGACGGCCAGGGGATGGCTCAACGGTAGGAAGCGCAGGCCGCGGGCGACAAGATCGGGACGCTGCGCACAGGCGCAGCGATGCTGCGTCGAAGGGCCCGTCAGCGCAGGTCCGTTGCGCTTTCCGCGGCGGACCGCCCCGCCCCCGCCTCCGGGCTCTCCGGCAGCAGGTGCGACAGCACCATGTAGCTGATCGTCTTCCGGATGAAGGGCTCGGTCCTGATCCGCTCCAGGACCTCCTCGAAGTGCTCGACGTCGGTGGCCCGCACGTGCAGCAGGGCGTCCGCGCCGCCCGTCACCGTCATGGCCGCCGTGATCTCCGGGTGGTTCCTGACGACCTCGGCCAGCCGCCGGGGCGGCGCCGCGCCCTCGCAGTACACCTCCACGTACGCCTCCGTGCGCCAGCCCAGCGCGGCGGGCCGGACGGTGGCGGTGAAACCCGTGATGATCCCGGACTCGCGCAGCCGGTCCACCCGCCGCTTGACGGCCGTCGCCGACAGGCCGATGTCCGCGCCGATCTCCGCGAAGCTCGTCCTGGCGTTCACGATCAGGGCCGCGACGATCTTGCGGTCGAGTTCGTCGAACGGCACGGGTCTGTGGACCATGCCCGGTGCTCCTTCCCTCAGCCGTCCTGCTGGGCCGCGACCAGGGCGTCGCCGGTCTCCGTTCGGTAGTAGAGCACGGAACGCCCCGCGCGCCGCCGCCGCACCAGACGGGCGTCGAGCAGAACCCTCAGATGACGTCCCACCGAGCCGAGCCCCTGGCCGGTCAGGGCCACCAGTTGCGTCGTGCTCATCGGGGTCGCGAGCAGCATCAGGACCGCGGCGCGCGCCGGACCGAGCAGCGCGCCCAGCGCCTCGGGGACCCGCTGCCGCCCCGCCTCGGCCAGCGCCCCCGAGCACGGGTACACCACCGCGTACCGTACGTGCTCGTCCCAGGACACCCAGCCGGTGCGCGGGGTGACGGGCACGAACATGAGCCGGGCACCGGACAGGTCGCGCGGCGGGTACTCCCGCGTGTTGATCTGCAACCGGCCCTCACCGAGCCAGCGCATCCCCCGGCGCATGTCGTCCAGCGCCTCCGCCCAGCCGCCCCGGCCCAACTGGGCGGTACGCGCCACGATGTCGGCCTCGATGACCCGCCGGCGGCGCGGCCAGTCCGGCAGCACCGTGTGCGTCCACACCCAGGCGACGACGTCCGCCGCACGCTCCGGCAGGTCCGCGCGGCGCAGCAGCCCGGGGAGCGGTCCGCCCAGCGACACCGCCAGATGCTCACGGGCGGCCTCCGGCGGGGTCTCCCGGATCCGCGTCAGCTCCTCCTCGAAGCCCGGGCTGCCCTCGCCGCTGGGCGTGGGGGTCAGGAAGTCCGCGTTCCAGGCGCGCCCCAGGGCGGCGCGCACCAGCAGCCCGGTCACCGGGTCGGCGGCCAGCCGCTCCCGGTACGCGGCCAGGTGCGCGTCCAGCCAGGCGCGCTCCCCGGGGTGCGCGGCCGTGCCCCGGTCGAGCAGCTTCAGGGCCGCGACGGCCTCGGCCAGCGGGGAGACGACGAAACGGCTCGCCACCAGCGTCTCCGCGTCGACCAGCCACCAGCCCATGCCCCGCACTCCTCACCTTTCGCGCCTGCGCGAAACATTAACCGCCCGATGCGCCGCCGCCGAGACTCAGGTCCATGCGCACCTACCAAGAACTCTTCCGCACACGGGAGTTCACCCCGCTCTTCCTGGTCTCCACCGGACAGGTCGCGGCGCAGACGGTGAGCGGGCTGGCCCTGAGCACCCTGGTCTACGACGCCACGGGCTCGCCGCTGCTGTCCGCCGTCGCCATGTTCGGCCCGTCCCTCGCGCAGGTGGTGGGCGCGACGACACTGCTGTCGGCGGCCGACCGGCTGCCGCCGCGTGCCGCGCTCACGGCGGTCGCCCTGCTCTTCGCCCTGGGCACCGCCGTTCTGGCCGTCCCCGGTCTGCCGATGTGGGCCGTCTTCGTCATCCTGGCCGTCGAAGGCCTGGTGGCGTCACTGGGCGGCGGAGTGCGCTACGGACTGCTCCACGAGGTCCTGCCCAAGGGCGGCTTCCTGCTGGGCCGTTCCGTGCTGAACATGGCGACCGGCACCATGCAGATCTGCGGCTTCGCCGCCGGCGGCCTGCTGCTGGCCGCACTCTCCCCCCGCGGCGTCCTGCTCGCCGGTGCGGCGCTCTACCTCACGGCCGCGGCCGCCGCCCTGACCGGACTGCGCCCCAGGCCCCCGCGCGCGGGCGGCCGCCCCTCGGCGGCCGAGACCTGGCGGACCAACGTACTGCTGTGGTCGGCCCGGCCGCGCCGCTATGTGTACCTGGCGCTCTGGGTTCCCAACGGCCTGATCGTCGGCTGCGAGTCGCTCTTCGTGCCCTATGCGCCCGACCACGCCGGGCTGCTCCTGGCCGCCGCGGCCTGCGGCATGCTCGCCGGCGACACGATGGCCGGCCGGTTCGTCCCGCCGTGGTGGCGCGAACGCGCGGGCGCCGCGCTGCGACTGCTGCTCGCGGCCCCCTACCTGCTCTTCGCCCTGCACCCGGCGCTGCCCCTGGCGGCGTCCGTCGTCGCCGTCGCCTCCGTCGGCTACGCGGCGAGCCTGCTGCTGCAGGAGCGGCTGATGGCCCTCACCCCGGACGAACTCAGCGGTCACGCCCTCGGGCTGCACTCCTCGGGCATGCTCGCCTGCCAGGGCCTGGGCGCCGCGCTGGCCGGTGCCGTCGCCCAGCACACCTCCCCGGCCACCGCGATGACGGTCATGGCCGCGGTCTCCGTTGCCGTCACCCTGGTGCTGGCCCCCGGCCTGCGCCCTGGCGCCGCGGACGCCGTCAACGCCGCGGCGCCCGCCCCCGCGTCCCGTCGTCCAGTCCCGTGACGCGCATCGTGATGTTCAGCCGGCCGGAGGCGAGACCCGTGGCCGGGTCACCCGTGCCCGGGTGGACCTTCGGCACCGCGTGGTAGGCGAAGCGGGACGGGCCGCCGAAGACGAACAGGTCGCCGGAGGCCAGCTCCAGGTCCGTGTAGGGGCGGTTGCGGCTCTCGGTGTTCCCGAAGCGGAACACACAGGTGTCGCCGATGGTCAGCGACACGACGGGGGCGGCGCTGCGCTCGTCCTTGTCCTGGTGCATGCCGAGCTTGGCGTCGCCGTCGTAGAAGTTGATCAGCGCGGTGTCCGGGGTGTAGCCGTCACCTGCCGCCGGGTCCTCGTACGCCTCGACCAGGGCGCGGCGGCCCAGGTCCACCATCCAGTCGGGGAAGGGGGCCACCCGCGCGCCGTTCACGTCGCCAGCGGTACGGGTGTAGCGATAGGGCTGCCAGTGCCAGCCGATGCAGACCGTGCGCACCGACATCACCCCGCCGCGGGGGAGGCGGGTGTGCCGGATCGGGACCGGGCCCATGGCCCAGGCGCGGCACGCGACGACCAGCTCCCGCTGCTGGTCCAGGGTGAGCCAGCCCGGCACGTGCACCGCGCCCGGCGCCACCTGCAGCCGGGGACGCGGGATGAGCGCGCTCACCGGGCACCGCCCTTCCCCGGGGCGGCCGCGGTCACCCGGCCCCGGTCCACGCACCAGGTCCCGCCGTCGGCGGTCGCGCCGCGCAGGCCCTGGAGCGTCTCCGCGCCCGCGGCGGCCACCACGCGCGCGTCGCCCAGGGAGGCGAAGCCGTACGTACGGGCCGGGTCCCACGGCGTACTGTGCCGCAGACGGCGGGCCAGCTGCGCCCACCCGGCGGGCGCAGCGGCCACCACCCAGGCGTCCGGCGCCGGCGCGGTCAGCCGCCCGGCGGCCCGCAGCCAGGACGCCGCCCGTTCGGGCCAGTCCACGACGGCCACCACGGTGCCGCCGGACGCGCGCCACGCTGCGGCGAAGGCCCCGGCGGCGGCACGGGAGGCGGCGTCCCGGCTGTGGCCGACGGCGACGGCGCCCACGCGCGGGCGGGCGTCACCGAGCAGGCCGAGCAGGGCGGTGAGTTCGGCCCCGGTGTGCGGCGGCGGCGCCGGCACGCCGTCGAGCACGGCGAGCCCCTCGGGCGTGACCAGCGGCGAGGCCGGTGCCGCGGCGGGTGCGTCGGGGTGGGTCATGGCGTTCCGCTCCGTCGGTGTCGCCTTCCATTGTCGGTACCGCCCGGGCAGGCAGCGGGCGCAGGGCCGGTATCCCGCGGCGACCGCCGTGGCCTCGTCCGCGAAGAACACCCGCTCCCGCACGTATCCGCCGCGCGCGATGGCCTTCTGCGCTGCCGGGCAGTCGAGGCGGCCGTACAGCCGGCCGCGCCGATGCCCGCCGAGCGCCCCCGGGACCGCGCTGCGGTACGGCCGCCCGTCCGGGCCGGTCAGCACGTACGTGGTCACGTCGCGTCGTGGAAGACCAGGCCCAGGGTGTGGCGGCGGCCGGCGCGCACGGTGCTCACCCCGTGCCGCATCGGGCCGGCGGACCAGCCGCGGGCCGAGCGTACGGGCCGGTCGCGGGTGGTGAAGACCAGCGCGTGGCCCTGGGGCAGGGTGGTGGACGAGCCCCGGGTCTGCGCCCGCGGCCGCTGCTCCGTCATCAGGAACTCGCCGCCGGCGTAGTCCTCGCCGGGGGCGTCGAGCCCGATCACGACCTGGAGCGGGAAGACGAGGTCCCCGTACAGGTCGCGGTGGAGCGCGTTCCAGTCGCCCGCGCCGTAGCGCAGCAGGATCGGGGTCGGCCGCGTCTGGCCGGCGGCGTGGCACATGGCCAGCCACGCGTCGAGGGTGTCCGGCCAGGGCGCGGGCTGCCGGAGCCGGGCCGCCCAGTCGCGGGCGATCGGCAGCAGCCGCGGGTAGAAGGCCGCCCTCAGGGCCCGCACCGGCTCCGGGACGGGGTACGCGAAGTAGCGGTACTGGCCCGAGCCGAAGCGGTGCCGTGCCATGTCGACGGTCGAGCGGAACCGCACGGGCTCGTCGTAGAGCGCGGCGACGGCCCGGCACTCTGCGGGGGAGAGGACCGGACGGGCCGTCAGGGCGCCCCCGTGGGCGTCGAGTCCGGCGGTGAGCGCGGGCCAGTCCTCGGCGTCGACCCGCTCGGGCAGGGGTGTCGTGGGCGGTGCGGCGGCGGTGGTGGTCATGGCCGTCGTCCTCACGCCGTACCGTGCCCGGCCTCGAGGTCCAGCAGCAGGCGCTTGCGCTCCACCCCGCCCGCGTAGCCGGTGATCGCGCCCTTGGCGCCGAGCACGCGGTGGCAGGGACGGACGACGAGCAGCGGATTGCGGCCGATCGCGGTGCCGACCGCGCGCGACGAGGTCCGGGGGATGCCCATCGCGTCGGCGACGTCCGCGTAGGTCAGCGTGGTGCCGTAGCCGATGGTCTCCAAGGCCTTCCACACCTGCTGCTGGAAGGTGGTGCCGGCGGTGGTGAACTCGATGTCGAAGTCGGTCAGTTCGCCGGCGAAGTACGCCCGCAGCTGGCGGGCGATCTCGGTGAACGCGGCGTCGTCGGCACGCGCGCCGTCCGCCAGGTCCGCCGCGAGGACGCCGCCCTTCTGGTCCGGCACGGACAGCGAGGAGAGCGCGGTGCCGCCCTTCGCGGTGGGCGACTCCTCGCCGACCAGCAGCAGTTCGCCCAGCGGGCTGTCGAGCGTCATGTAGACCGTCATCGGTCTTTCCCTTTCCTCGCACTTTCAGTGACATCTACGATTCTGCGGTGGTTCATCACCGATGTCCGGCGGGATTCGGACGTCGCATTCCCGCTGTCTCCCGGTCAACCGGCGCTCCACAGCAGGTGCATCGCGTAGGTGCGCCACGGCCGCCAGCCCTCGGCGTCCTCCAGTGGCACACCGGCACGCGCGGCCCCCGCGCGCACGGCGACGTCGCCCTCCAGCAGCACGTCGGGATCGCCCAGGGCGCGCATCCGGATGTAGCCGGCCGTCCACGGCCCGATGCCGCGCAGCGCGAGCAGGCCCTTCTCCGCGCCGTCCCGGTCCGCGCCCGGGTCGAGGACGACCTCGCCGACGGCGAGGGCGCGGGCCAGGCCGCGCAGCGTCTCCCGCCGGGCCTCCGGCATGCCGACCGCCTCCAGCGACGCCCGGGCGAGGGCGTCCGCGTCGGGGAACAGATGCGTCAGGCCACCGCTCGGTGCCGCCAGCGGCTCGCCGTGGGCGGCGACCAGGGCCGCGCCGAGCCGGCGTCCCGCCGCCACGGAGACCTGCTGCCCGAGCACCGCCCGCACCGCCAGTTCGTGCGGGTCCGCCGCCCCGGGAGCGCGCAGCCCGGGGCGGGCGCGGGCCAGGGCCCCCAGCGACGGGTCCGCGGACAGCCGTTCCGCGACCGCGTACGGATCGGCGTCCAGGTCGAACAGGCGCCGCACCCGCTGCGTCCCGGTGGTCAGGTCGCGGAGCCCGGTCATGTGCAGCCGGGACTCGAGCCAGTCACCGCCCCTGCCGGGCGCCGCCTCCTCGACCTCGGCGACCGCGGGCCCGTGCGGCAGTCGGAGGGTGCGCCGGTAGACACGCCGGCCGCGGGTCCCCGTGACCTCCTCGACGCCGGTGATCGCGCGCGCCGCCAGGTAGTCGAAGATTTGTCCGGTGTCGTACGGCCCCCGGTACGCCAGCCGCAGCGGCACCCCGGCGGCGGCGTCGGCGGCCGCGTGCCGGGCGGGGCGCGCCTGCCGCAGTGCGGTCGGCGTGAGCGCGTACACCTCGCGGACGGTGTCGTTGAACTGCCGTACGCTCGCGAAGCCGGCCGCGAAGGCGATCTCCGCGGCCTGCATGTCCGTGGTCTGCAGCAGGATCCGGGCGGTGTGCGCCCGCTGCGCACGCGCGAGGGCGATCGGACCCGCCCCCACCTCGGCGTTGAGCTGCCGTTGCACCTGCCGGGCGCTGTAGCCGAGCCGTGCGGCCAGCCCGGCGACGCCTTCCCGGTCGACGACACCGTCGCCGATCAGCCGCATCGCACGGCCCACCACGTCGGCCCGCGCGTTCCACGCCGCGGACCCCGGCACCGCGTCCGGACGACACCTGCGGCAGGCGCGGAAACCGGACCCCTGGGCGGCCGCCGCCGTTCGGAAGAAGCGGACGTTGCGCCGCTTGGGCGTGACCGCCGGGCAACTGGGGCGGCAGTAGATCCCCGTCGTCGCCACCGCGAAGAAGAACTCGCCGTCGAAGCGCGCGTCGCGGCTGCACACCGCCTCGTACCTGCTGTCCTCGTCGGTCGCGTCGTTCGTCACCCCTCCACTGTGCGGCATCGCGGGGGCGGGGCGCTGGCGGGATTCGGACGTCACGTTCCGGGCGCGGCCGCCTCGGCACGGCCGTGCGGGGGCGGGTCGCCTCGGTGATCCTGAAGGGGTGACAGCCGGCTCCGCCCCGCGGGACCTCGCCGGCCGGGAGGCTCCCGGCACGGGACGCGCCAACTACACGGGCGCCGTCTACGGATCGCTGCTGGCCGCCTCGGTGGTGGCCGGGGCCGGCTCGGCGGGGCCGTACCCGCGGCTGGAGCTGGTGCTG
The DNA here is from genome assembly GCA_036013505.1 of Streptomyces sp. NBC_00510. NCBI lineage: Bacteria > Bacillati > Actinomycetota > Actinomycetes > Kitasatosporales > Streptomycetaceae > Streptomyces > Streptomyces sp. NBC_00510. Next base: position 9,050,925 of record CP107851.1, read on the forward strand.
CTGCTGATCTGCACGGGCCTGGTGTTCTGGGCCGCCCACGTCTACGCGGGCTTCGTCGGCGACCGGTTGCGCGGGGGGAGGATCACCTGGCACGAGATCCGCCAGGTGTGCGTCCGCGAGTGGCCGATCGTGCAGGCCGCGCTGCTGCCGGCGACGGCGGTCGCGGTGAGCCCCCTGCTGGGGCTCGGGCTGGAGGGCGCGGCCTGGCTGGCCCTGACCATCGCCGTCGTCCAGCAGGTCGTGTGGGCCAGCGCGGCCGTCATCCGGGTGGGCGCCTCCCGCTGGGCGGTGGTGTCGGTGGGGATCGTGAACCTGGTGCTGGGCCTGGTCATCGTGGCGGCGAAGGTCGCGCTCCAGCACTGAGGGCCGGTGCGTCGTTCATACCTTATGAGGCGGTTTGCCGCTGTTTCCTGTGGGGGACGTGTGCCCTGAGGAGAGTGATCGCGCATGGCCCGCCACCCGCAGACCGGCGTCAGCAAGCCGACCGAGCTCCCCCAGGAGTCCTGGCGCGTGGTGCTCCGGCGCACGGTCAAGGAGTTCTGGGCGGACCACCTGACCGACTGGGCTGCGGCGCTGACCTACTACGCCGTCCTGTCGGTCTTCCCGGCCCTCCTCGTCATGGTCTCGGTCGTCGGCCTGCTGGGCGGCCCCAGCGTCAAACCCCTGATCGTCAACGCGAGCGGGCTCGCGCCCGGACCGGTGCGCGACACGCTGACCGGTGTGCTCGGGCAGTTGCAGCACGGCGTCGGCCGCGGGGGACTCGCCCTCGCGATCGGCGTCGTGGTCGCCGTGTGGTCGTCCTCCGGCTACGTGGCGACCTTCATGCGGGCCGCCAACGCCCTCTACGACATCGACGAGGGCAGGCCCGTGTGGAAGACCCTGGCCGCCCGATTCGTCATTCCCGTGGTGCTGTTGGTGGTGACGGCGCTCATCGCGCTCGGCGTGGTCCTCACCGGAGTCCTGGCCCGCAGGGCGGGTCAGGTGCTGGGAGTCGGCGACGCCGCGCTCGGCGTGTGGGGGATCGCCAAATGGCCCGTGATGCTCCTGCTGTTCACTCTGGTCCTCGCGCTGCTGTACTGGGCCGCGCCCAACGTGAAGCACGGCGGCTTCCGATGGGTGAGCCCCGGCAGCATCCTGGCCGTGGTCATCTGGGCCGCCGCCTCCGCTCTCTTCAGCTTCTACGTGTCCAACTTCAGCAACTACAACCGGCTCTACGGCAGCCTGGCGGCGATCATCGTCTTCCTCGTCTGGCTGTGGATCTCGAACATCGCCGTCCTCCTCGGCCTGGAGTTCAACGCCGAGCTCGAACGGGCGCGGGCGCGCCCGGACGGGGGCCCGGACGACAGTCCGGACGAGACAGTGCCCAAGGCCGAACCGCAGGACACCGAGCGCCTCCACGCCGAGGAAGGGCGATGACGGGACGCCGTCCGGCCGCTACGCCGTCACGGCCACGGACCGTCACGGCCGTGAGCCGACGCCGGTCGCGACCTCATGGAGCCGGCTGCCGGCCCCGCCCGGTGCCAGTGGGGCGGTGGAGGTGTCACCCGCGCCCTCGCGCAGGCCCGCGAGGAACTCCTCGATCGCCTGCGTGGCGGTGTGGCGGGGCTCCCAGCCCAGCTCGCGGCGGGCCCGCGCGGTGTTCATCAGCGGCAGTCTGACGACCGCGTCGAACAGGCCGGGCGACGACGGCACCAGGTGCAGCCGCCAGGCCCCGGCCAGCGCCGCCCGTACCGCGCCCCGCGGCATGCGGACGACCTGCGCCCCGAGCAGCGTGGCGAGTTCACCCGCGTCCAGCGGTGGATCGGCCGCAAGGTTGAAGGCGCCCCGCACGGGACGGTGCAGCGCCGCCCGGTAGGCCTCGGCCGCGTCGTCGGAGTGCAGCGCCTGGAAGCGCAGACCACGCAGGTCCGGGACGACCGGCACCAGGCGGGGCCGTACGAGCCGGTTCGGCAGGAACGGTCCCGCGAACAGCCTGCGTTGCTGAGCGGCGGACTCCCGTTTGAAGATGAAGCCCGGTCGCATCCGCACCACGCGCAGGCGTGGGTTCTCCCGCTCGAAGGTGTCGAGGTAGCGCTCTACGTACGCCTTCTCCCGGGAATACGCGGCCCCCGGCCAGCCGTGCGTGGGCCACGACTCGTCGACCGGGTACCGCTTCGGGCCGGGCGAGTACGCCGCCACCGACGAGGCGTGCACCAGGGCCGGCACACCGGCCGCCGCGGCCGCCTCGAAGACGCGGATGCTGCCCAGGACGTTGGTGCGCCACGTGATCGCGGGGTCGTGGGTGGGCTGCAGCAGCCAGGCCAGGTGCACGACGGCGTCGGCACCGCGGAAGTGCTCCACCAGGCGCGTCCTGTCGTCGCCCAGGTCGGCGTGCACCCACGAGGTACGGGCGGGCTGCCAGTCCTCGGGGATCCTGCGGGCGATGCCGACGATCTCGGTCACCGCCTGGTCCTCGCCGAGAGCCCGCACCAGGCTCGTTCCGACGTTTCCGGTCGCCCCTACGACGACGACGCGCAGGCCGCCGCCGCTCCCGGGCGTGGAGTCGTCCGTCACGTTCCTCGCCTCCCTGGGGCCGCCGGGAGCGCCCGGGCACCGTGCGGTGCCGGACCGCGCCGTCCGGCGTCACGGCGGCCTCGTCCGATGCCTGCCTCGGTCTGTCGGGGCGGCTACCCGGCGAGGGACGTTTCAGGCCTCGGCCGCGGCGGCCGTCAGCCGAGCGCCTTCGCCATCCGGCGCACCGCCTCCGTCAGCACCTCGGGCGTCGTCGCGAGGTTCAGCCGTACGTGCCCGTCGCCGCCCGTGCCGAAGTCCGGCCCCGCGCTGAGGGCGACCCGCCCCCGGGCGAGGAAGGCGGCGGCCGGGTCGTCGCCCAGGCCCAGCTCCCGGCAGTCCAGCCAGGCCAGGTAGGTGCCCGGGGCCGGCCGGTAGCCGACGGACGGCAGGTGCTCGGCCAGCAGCCCGGCGAGCAGCCGCCGGTTGTGCGCGAGGTCGTCCAGGACGGCGTCGAGCCACGGGCCGCCGTCGCGCAGCGCCGCCGTGTGGGCGATGACGCCCAGGTGGCTCGGCCCGTGACCGACCTCCTCCGGCATGCGCGCCAGGTCGTCCGCCGCGGCGGCCCCGGCCAGGGCGAGGGCCGCCTTCAGACCGGCCAGGTTCCACGCCTTCGACGCGGACATCAGCGACAGGCCGCTCTCGCCGCCGGGCACGCTCAGGTACGGCACGAAGGCCGCCTCGGCGGTCACCAGAGGCGCGTGGATCTCGTCCACCACGACCCGCACCCCGTACGACCCGGCCAGCGCCGCCACCGCGGACAGCTCCTCGGCGGTGTGCACCGTGCCGGTCGGATTGTGCGGGCTGCACAGCAGGTAGGCGGCCCGGCCGCCGCCGGCCGTGGACCGGGCGAAGGCCTCCTCCAGCGCCGCGAGGTCCAGCCGCAGGCCGGAGCCGAACGGGGTCTCCACCACGCGGCGGTCCATGTGCGTCACGAACTGGTAGAACGGCGGGTACACCGGGCAGTTGACGATCACCGGGTCCCCGGGGTCCGTGACGAGCTTCAGCATCTCGACGACACCCAGCATCACGTCGGGCACGATGGAGGCGCGCTCCACGGCCAGACCGTCCCAGCCCCACCGCTCACGGGCGAAGTCCGCCAGCGCCTCCGCGTACGCGGTGCCCGCCGGATACCCCGTGTCGCCGACCGCGATCGCCTCCGTGAGCGCGCGGGCCACGGGCCCGGCCAGCGGCACGTCCATCTCCGCCACCCACAGGGGCAGCACATCCTCCGGATGGGTGCGCCACTTCATGCTCGTCCGGCGCCGGAGCTGGTCGAGCGTGAGGCGGCGCAGGGGGTGGTCGTCATTCGGCGCGGTGTCCATGACACCAAACATAGGTGCCGGCCTGCCGCCGGGGCAGAGGACGGGCTGCGGACGAGTTGCCGAACCGGCAAGAAGGCTTGCCCGGCGAGCGCGCGGGGCCGCAAGGTCGGGGCAGGTCCACATCCACGGCACGGAGGAGACGACATCCATGACCGACGGCACCACCAGCGCGACCGGCGCCGCATCCGAGGCGGAGTTCTGGGACGCCCGGTACGCCGGGAGCGACCGTGTCTGGAGCGGAAAGGCCAACAACGTCCTGGTCCGCGAGGTCGGGCGCCTGAAGCCCGGTACGGCGCTCGACCTGGGCTGCGGCGAGGGCGCCGACGCGGTCTGGCTGGCCCGGCAGGGGTGGCGGGTCACCGCCGTCGACATCTCCCGCGTCGCCCTGGAGCGTGCCGCCGCCCACGCGACGGCCGAGGGCATCCCCGACGGCGCCATCGACTGGCAACGGCACGACCTGTCCGAGACGTTCCCCGGGGGAACCTACGACCTGGTCTCCGCGCAGTTCCTGCACTCGCCGAACGACATGCCCCGCGAGCGCATCCTGCGCGCCGCGGCGGCGGCCGTGGCACCCGGCGGAGTGCTGCTCGTCGTCGGGCACTCCGGGTTCCCGGCCTGGCAGACCGAGCCGCACCCTGAGGTGCACTTCCCGACGCCGGAGGAGGTGCTGCGGAGCCTCGAGCTTGCCGAGGAGGAGTGGGACGTGCTGCTGACCGACGAGCACGAGCGCGTCCAGAACGACCCCGACGGACGGCCCACGACGCGTGTGGACAACACCCTGGAAATCCGCCGCCTGGAGCGGTGACACGACGCGCGGCGGGCCGTGCCGACCACGGCCCGCCAGGGCATTGTGGGTGGGGGCGGAGTGACGGGATGTCAGCGGCACGCGCCGTCACGCACCGCTGCAAGTGCTTGAAGTCGAGCCGCAGACCGCGGCCTTGGGCATGCCAGCTGAGGACGATGTGGGTCAGTGCAGAGCGCCGGACGATGCATCAACTCGTTGTCAGCGTCGAGACTTTGTCGCCCGCCGGCCAGGTTCTCCATTCGGGCCCCGACGAAGCCGACGGAGCCGTCAGCAGTCGATCGATCCAGGCCGGCAGTCTGTGCCATACCGGTGTCCTGTGCTGTTACGGCGATAGGGCTACCTCCGCCGTGTGGACGCCTTCTTGGCCGTCGACTTCTTGGCGGCCGTCTTCTTCGCGGCGGACTTCCTCGCAGGTGCTGCAGTCTTCTTCGCCACCCTCTTCCCGGCCGGCGCCGCGGTCTTCTTGGCGGCGGACTTCTTCGCCGGCTGTGCCTTCTTGGCAGGGGTAGGGGTCCTCTTGGCGGGCGCCTTCTTGGCCGCGGTCTTGCGCACCGGTGGCCTGGGGGCCTGGCGCTTGGCCGGGCGACGGCGCCGAGGGGCCTGCTCCTCCGCCTCCGGCTCTTCTTCCTCCTCTTCTTCCTCCTCTTCTTCCTCCTCGGGTTCCTCGTCCTCGAGTTCCTCTTCTTCTTCCTCGGGTTCTTCCTCTTCCTCCTCCTCGTCCTCCGGTCCGTACTCCTCTTCCTCCTCGTCCGGTTCCTCGTCCTCGCGCTTCTCCTTCTTGCTGCCGATGCGGGCCGTACGGTCGTGCAAGGTCCCTGCGAGATCCGCGAGCTTCCGGTCCGCGACAGCGACGACCGCCTTGCGCCCGGCGTCCATCAGTTCTCCGCCCACCTGTTCCTTGAGCTGGGCGACCTGAGGCAGGTCCTTGAGTTTGTGAATACCCTCGGTCACCAACTGTTGCGGATCGAGTCCGGCGCGGCGACCGGCGAGAAAGGTCGCCATTCCGAGGGCGAGCCGCCCCTTCTTGGTGCGACCGAGAACGTAGCCGCCCGCTACCGCGGCAGCCAGAGCGAGCCTGGTCGAGTCCTTCATCACTTGTTCCCTTCGGGAGTTGCGCCCTGCGGGAGGCGACCCGTCGCCGCGCACCTTGTGAGGTGTATATGCTGAAATAGTACGTTTTGTTGTAGGGGTGGCGCCGCTCCAGAGCCGGAGAAGTGGATGGCCGCAAGCGACAAGAGCGACCCCGGAAGGGGCCCGCGCTCCACCCGGAGCGAAGGCACGGCACGGCGTCCGAGCGCCGAGCGGTCCCGGCGGCCCCGCAAACGTTCGGCGGCCTGGGCCATGCGGTCCGCGTCCGAGCAACTCTCCGAACTCCTCGGTCGCAGGCCGGAATCCGTTTCTGCGGTGAAACCGACCGAAGACGGCTGGGAAGCGGACGTCGAGGTGCTGGAACTGGAGCGCGTGCCCCAGACGACCAGTGTGATGGCCACGTACCACGTGACGTTGGACGAGGAAGGAGACCTGGTGGCGTACGAGCGGACACGCCGTTACACGCGGGGGCAGATCGACCGACGCTCCTGACCCGACACAAGGCGCTGAAGGGAGGCGCCATGACCGTGGTGCCGCAGAGCGGGGGCGGCATGTCGAGGGGTGGTGGCGGGGGGAGCCTCTACGACGTCCTGGAGCTCATCCTGGACCGAGGACTCGTCATCGACGTGTTCATCCGCGTGTCCCTGGTGGGCATCGAGATCCTGAAGATCGACGCCCGCATCGTCGTGGCCAGCGTCGACACCTATCTGCGCTTCGCCGAGGCGTGCAACCGTCTCGACCTGGAGTCCGGCCGGAAACAGCCCACCCAGCTCACGGACCTCGTCGGCGAGATCACCGAGAGCGGCGCGAAGGGCAAGTCGAAGGGCGCGCTCTCCGGCGCCGTGGATGCCGTGACCGGCGCCCTGAAGGGCGGCGACGAGGACGAGGAGGAGGACGAGTACGAGGAAGAGCCCGAAGAGGAGGAGGCGGAGTACGAGGAGGAGCCCCGGCAGCCGCGGCGCAGGAGCACCGGGCGGGCTTCCCGGCGGGAGAGGGAATGACCATGGCCGTCTACGTCTACTCCATCACCGCGAAGGACCACCCGTTGCGCCTGGACGGCCTCACGGCCGTCGGCGGATCGGGCCAGGAGTTGCGCACGGTGACGAACGCCGAGCTCTCCGCGGTCGTGAGCGAGGCCCCCGAGGACCTGCGTCCCCGGCGCAGGGACGTGCTCGCCCATCAGGAGGTGCAGGAACGGCTGATGGCCGACGGTGCCGTGCTGCCACTGCGCTTCGGCTTCACGGCACCCGACGATGAGGCTGTGAAGACCGCGCTGGAGGAGCGTGCGGTGGAGTACCGGGAGCAGCTGAAGAACCTGCAGGGCTGCGCCGAGTACCACCTGAAGGTCTCGTGGGACGAGGACTCCCTGCTGCGCCGGGTCCTGGAGGAGAACGACGAGGCACGCCGGCTGAACGAGGAGATCCGCGGCGGAGCCGCTTCCCCCGACGTGCCGCTGATGCTGGGCGAGTTGCTCGCCAACGAGGTGCAGGCCCGCCAGCAGGCCCTCGGGGCGGGGATCGTCGAGGCGCTGCGCCCCTTCGTCCGCGACGACGTGGCCTCCGCGCCGGGCGGACAGGACTTCCTCAGCGTCTCCTTCCTGGTGGACGACAGCAAGGAGGAGATGTTCCTGGCCACGCAACTGAGCCTTGCCAACCAGGTGGGCGAGGAGTGCGACTTCCGGCTGCTCGGACCGCTGCCCCCGTACAGCTTCGTGTGAGAGGGAGTGGCCCCCATGGGACTGTTCACCCAGATCGTCACCCTCCCCCTGGCGCCGGTGCGCGGGGTGGGTTGGGTGGTCGAGCGCGTACTGGAGGCCGCCGAGCAGGAGTACTACGACCCCGAGCCCGTCGAACGCGAACTCGCCGCCCTGGAGAAGGAACTCCTCGCCGGACGGATCGACGAGGAGACCTTCGAGGCCCGCGAGGAGGAACTGCTCGACCGCCTCGACGAGATCGCGGCCTTCCGGCGCGGTGAGCCCGCGCCCTGAGACGAGGTGACGCAGTGACGGATTCCCCGGCGGGCCGGCTCGGCTCGTATCCCACGAGGGCCGGTCCCCAGTCGTACGCCCAGGGGCAGGGGTCCTCGGCCAACCTGGCGGACATCCTCGAGCGGGTCCTGGACAAGGGCATCGTCATCGCCGGCGACATCCAGATCAACCTGCTCGACATCGAACTGCTCACCATCAAGCTGCGGCTGCTGGTGGCCTCCGTCGACAAGGCCAAGGAGATGGGCATCGACTGGTGGGAGCACGATCCGTCGCTGTCCTCCCGTGCCCACGGGGAGAGTTCGCTCGCGCAGGAGAACCGCCGGCTGCGCGAGGAGATCGAGGCGCTGAAGGAAGGGCGGGAGCTGACGGACACGCCGCGGGGCAGCGTGGCCTCCCGCCACCGCACGCGGTCCTCCTCGGCGACGCACCGCCGCGGCGGCGACCCCGGGACGGACGATGGATGACCGGGTCAGCTACGCGTACGCCGTGCTGCGCGGCGGCGGCGTTCCGGAGGGAGTCCTGGACGCGCTGACGGGCGTCGCCGGGGCACCGGTGCGGCTCGTGACGTCCGGTCCGCTGGCCGCGGCCGTCAGCCCGGTGCCCGCCGCGGACTTCCGGGAGGACGCCCTCCGCCGGCACCTGGAGGACCTGGACTGGCTGGAGGCCGTCGCCCGCGCCCACCACACCGTCATCGAGGCGCTCTCGGCGCACACCACGGTGCTGCCCCTGCGGCTGGCCACGGTCTACCTGGACGACGCACGCGTCCTGGCCGTGCTGCGGGACGACGACGCGGCGTTCACGCGGGTCCTGGAGCGGCTCGCAGGACATCTCGAATGGGGGGTCAAGATCTACGTGGAGGCCACGGCGGGGGCTGCGTCCGCGGGGACCGCCGGTACCGCCGGCGCCGGCGAGGACCTCAGCCCCGGCCGCGCCTATCTGCGTGCCCGCCGCGCCCAGCGGCATTCCCGCGACGAGGCCTACCGCGCGGCGGAGGAAGCCGCCGCACGCGTCGGGGCGATCGGCCGCGAACTGGCCACCGGGCACGCCCGGCACCGTGTGCAGCAGGGGCAACTCGCCGCCGACGCGGGGGAGAACGTCCTCAACGACGCCTTCCTCCTCGCGGACGAACGGGCCGAGGCCTTCCGCACCCGCGTCCTCGCCGCCGGCGAAGGACTGCCCGGGGTGCGCGTCGACGTCACCGGCCCCTGGGCCCCGTACTCGTTCGCCGCCCTCCCCGACGCGGACGTGGCGGACGTGGCGGACGCGCCGCCATGACCGCCGCCGACCGGGCCCCCGAACCTCTGGCGGAGCGTCAGGTGGCCCTCGTCGACCTGCTCGACCGCCTCCTGAGCGGCGGCGTCGTCCTCACTGGCGACGTGGTGCTCTCCATCGCCGACATCGACCTCGTCCGCATCTCCCTGCGGGCCCTGATCGTCTCCGTCAGCGAACGCAACCCCTCCCCGTGGGGCCCGGGGCCCGGCCCATGACACCCCCGGCACCCCCCGGCGACGACCACCCCCCGGACCGCCTCGGCGAGGTCGCCGACGCCGCCGCCCGCGCCTTCCGCCTGCTCCCCGCCGTCCCGCGCGACAGCCCGTCCCCCTGCCCCGCGCGCCGCATCAGCACCGACCCCGACACGGTCGAACGCGACCTGATGAAGCTCGTCCTGACCCTCGTCGAACTCCTCCGCCAGCTCATGGAACGCCAGGCACTCCACCGCGTCGACGCGGGCGACCTCACCGAGGAGGAGGAAGAGCGCCTCGGCGCCACCCTGATGATCCTCCACGACCGCATGGAAGGCCTGTGCGTGCAGTACGGCCTGTCCATGTCCGACCTCAACCTCGACCTCGGGCCCCTGGGCACGCTCCTCCCGCCCGACTGAGCCGCGGCCCCGGAGCCGCAAGGCCTCAGGGCGTGGGGATGCCGCCCGGGCGGGAGGGGCGGCCGAAGCGGACGGGGACGCCGGGGGAGTACAGGACGCTGACCGGGGGGCCCACGGGGGCGGGCAGGCCCGCGGCCGTGATCAGGCTCTCGTCGCAGTCGAGCAGTTCGGCGCGGTGGAGCGGCCAGCGGGGGTGGGAGTTCGGCAGGTACAGCTGCCGCTCGAAGAAGGTGTTGTGCAGACCCCAGCGCGCGGTGAGGAAGTGTTCGAGCTCGGTGGGTTCCGCGACGGGCTCGCCGACGCGCACGGTGATGCGCGAGTGCGCCCCGCGCGGGCCCGGCCAGCGGCGCGTGCTGGTGTACGTGAGGGTGTCGCCGTCGCGGCGGATCGCCATCCGCGACCACAGGTACGGCAGGCGGAACGCGGCGCGCGCGACCGCCACCGGTATCAGCCGGGACGCGTCGAGCGACCGGAAGACGACACCGCGCCGCCCGTGGGCGTCCACGGAGTACAGCCGGACGTTCGTCTCGGGGAAGGTGCCCAGGTAGGGGACGCCCGGGAGGCGGAACCAGCCGACGCGGTGCATGCGGAAGGCGACGAGGCCGACGTAGGTGACGCCGTCGAGGGTGTCGGGGACGGTGCCGGCCGGCAGGAGCGGCGCGATGTCGGCGGGGTCGGCCGCCCAGTGGAGGAAGGCCAGGTCGAGCCACGACTGGGTGAGCAGCGGGCCGGCGGCGACGTCGGGCGGGTCCGCGGTGATCGGTTCGGGGGTGGTCTGCGGGGGCGGCACGCGACCAGCATCGCAGACGGGTCACGGGCCTCCGGGAGGCGTTGAGCGACCGCTGTGACACGTGGGGTTCAGGAGGTCACTGCGGGGTACACCCTGTGAGCGGGTGCCGGGGCCCCGCATCCGTTGGGGACGGACCGGGGGCCCTTCCCCATACCGGTGACGCTGCGGAGCAGCCCTTCGGCGTGGGGAGTGATGGACATGACGCACTGGTACGCCACCTCGTCATCGGCCGGCCGTACCGACGTGTACGTGTGCGAGCTGGAGCACCGTGCCGTGGCCGTCGCCGTCGCGCGACGCACCGCGCGCACCGTGCTGACCGGCTGGTCGGTGCCGGAGGAGGCCGTCCACGACGCCGTCCTCGTCGTATCGGAACTGGTGACCAACGCCGTGGAGCACGCGCTGCCCCCGGTCGCCCTGCGCCTGCGCCGCGGCGAGGTCGACGGCACGGCGATCATCCGCGTCGAGGTCACGGACGGCGGGCCCGCGCCGTGGCACGGCGCCTGGGCCGCCGGCCGCGGCCCCGGCGAGCACGGCCGTGGAGCCGCCATCGTCGACAGCCTCGGCATCGGTTCCGGCGTCGGTACCCGCAGCCGTGGCGGCGGGCGCTGGGCGGATCTGCTGGCCGCCTGAGCCCGCGGGAAGTGCCCGTGGGTCTCCCGCCCACGCCTCCGGACGTCGGATGATGGATTCTCGTACGAGAATTTTGTCCGGAAGAAAACGAAAAGCCCGTATGTTGAGATCGCGTAGAGCGAGGGCTTGTCGTGGTCGCACCCGGCCCGGGTGCGGGAAGGGAGGCACCCGCATGGAGCTCGGGTCCCGTCTCTCGGCGATGCAGGATCCCATCGGATCGGGTTGCAGGGTCTTCCTCGCCGTGATGGTCGCGATCATCACGGCGGTGCCGGTCGCCGACCACTTCGTCCCCAAGGACATCCACCTCGCCCATGTGCTGGTCATCCCGGTCGCGCTGGCCTCCGCGTTCGCCGGAGCCGTACGCGGCGCCCTGACGGGGCTCGCGGCGGTGCTCGCACTCGTCGCCGCGGGCGCCGAGCGGCACACGCTCCTCACCGAGAACGTCCTCGTCCAGCTCGGTTCCCTGGTGCTGCTCTCCTTGCTGCTCGTCCTCATCAGCGCCCTGCGCGAGCGCCGCAGACGTGAGCTCGCCGAGCTGCGCGAGGTGTCCCAGGCGACCCAGGGCGTGGTGCTGCGGCCGCTGCCGCGCCAAGCCGGGCCGGTGTCCATCGCCACGGCGTACCGCAGCGCCGGCGACGGCGACCGCATCGGCGGCGACCTGTACGCCGTCGCCCGCACGGCGCGGGCCACCCGCCTGCTCATCGGCGACGTGCGGGGCAAGGGACTGGGTTCCATCGGCGACACCGAGACCGTCCTCGGGGCGTTCCGCGCCTCCGCGCACCGGCAGGCGCCCTTGGCGGAGCTGATGGAGTTGCTGGAGGGCAGCGTCCGCTGGGAGCTGACCCAGGCGTGGGACGAGCCGAGCGAAACCGACGTCGGGGAGCGCTTCGTCACCGCCGCCGTCGTCGAGATCCCCGACGACGAGCCGTACGTGCACGTGGTCAGCTGCGGCCACCTGCCGCCGATCCTCCTCCACGACGGAACCGTCACCACCCTCGACGTCCCCGAACCGGCGCCCCCGCTGGGCCTCGGCGGACTGACCGGGAGCGGCTACGCTCCCACCACCTTCACCTTCGCCCCCGGCGACCGGCTGCTGCTCTACACCGACGGTGTGACCGAGGCCCGGAACGGCGACGGGGAGTTCTACCCGCTCATCAGCCGGGTCGCGGAGTGGGGCGACCGGGGCCCCGACCAGCTCGTACGGGAGATGACCGAGGACCTGCTGGCCCACGTCTCCGCCCCGCTGCAGGACGACATGGCCGTCGTCGCGATCGTGCGCGACGCCCTGGGAGGACCGCCACCGCATGCACGGGCCCACGCCGGAGTCGACACGGCAGCGGACGCCGATGAGTCAGGCGTTCGACCTGCTGGCCGCGGACTATGACGACGACCATCACGACGCTGTCGCCGCGGCCCTGATCGAGCTGGTGGACCCCACGCCGGTGGACCGGCGGGTGGCCGACGTGGCCTGCGGCACCGGGGCGGTGGCCCTGACGCTCGCCCGCTCCCGTTCGTCCGCCGACCCCGCGGTGCTGGCCGTGGACGTCTCCGCGGCCATGATCGCCGCGGGCCGGGCGCGCGCCGAGCGCCAGGCTGCTCCCGGGGCGATCGACTGGCGGGTCGCGGACGCCGTGCCGCTGCCCTGCGCCGACCGTGCGCTCGACCTGGTCCTGTGCGCGTCGTCCCTGCACTTCCTCGGTGGGCGGGCCCTCGCCGACTGGCGGCGCGCCCTGCGGCCCGGTGGCCGTGTCGGGTACAGCCTCCCCCTCGCGTCCGGCTTCCGGGCCTCCGGCCGCTTCGCGTCGCTCGTCGCACGCGACCTGCCGCTCCCGGTGACGGCACGGGACGCCGCGGACCTGGCGGTCGCCTCGGGCCTGCACGCGCCGGTCGCCCGCGTCGTCCGGATCGGCGACCGCTCCGTCGTGCTGATCGTCGCCCGCACCCCCGGTGCGGCGCTCTGACCGTCCGCCCGCGATACTCGCTGCCGTCGACGGACGGGGAGGAGACGCCGTGCACGCCCACTGGGATCCGCTGCCCACGGCCCGGCGCCTGCTGGCCGCCGAGGAGCCGGGCCGGGAGGTCTTCACCGGCGCCTGGGCCGACCGCAACTGGCGCAACGTCCCCGGCCCCTTCTACGGCGCGGCCACCGACTCGATGGCGACCGGCCGGCTCGACGCCCCGCGCCACATCGCCTACGACGACGACCTGGGGGGTGGCTTCGGGACGGAGTTCGTCTTCCGCCAGCCGGTGAACGAGGCCGAGACGGAGGCCCTCGTCGCGGCCGCCCGCCTGGAGCTGTACAGCGGATACGGCTGGGACGGCGACGAGCACTGGACCCCCGACCTCGTCCGCGCCTGGTGGCGCGACCGGGGCCGGGTCCGTGAGTGGGCGGTGGCGATCGCGGCCGACTGGGGCGCCGACGCGCATCCCGAGTGGGGCGACAACGCCGCGCTCAGGTACCGGCCGCACTATCAGGACGCCGTTCGCGGCCACCGTGACTTCGTCGCCTACCTCGACGACGGTCTGGAGACCTATCTGCGCGGCTACGTCCTCTGGCTCGACCTCCGCCGTCCCCGCCGTCGCTGGGAGGCCCTGCCGCGGCTGTGAGCCCGCCCCGACGCCACGTACGGCGCGTGGACGAGCAGCGGAACGATGCGCACGCGCCGGCGGGGCGTTAGCGGGCGGTGGCCCGGGAGACGGGACCGGACCACCGCCCGGTGTGCGGGGCGCGCCTCAGTTGGGGGAGGGCGAGCCCGTCGCCAGGGGGTCGGCGGACGCGTCGAACGTCGCCGCCGTCGAGGCGGCGAGACCGAGCGCGGTCGGGGCGTCGGGCAGCCCGGCGCCGACGCGGAGCGGTTCGGTGACGGGCAGCGGCCGGCTGGCACCGCGGAGCAGGGCCATCAGCTGGTCCGTGCGGGCGGCGCCGCGGGGGTGCGGCGCCGCCCGCAGCTGCTCGTGGTGGGCGAGCAGCAACGCGGCCAGTCCGGTGAGATGGGCCGCCGCGATGGCGGTGCCCTCGGCGACCGTGTAGGTGGCGCCGAGCGCCGTGGTGACGATCGCGGTTCCGGGCGCGGTGAGGTCGACGCCGGGCCCGGTGGGCGTGAAGGGCGCCGGGTACGGACCGGGCCACGGAGGCTGGGTGGCGGCCGCCGGGCTGTCCGGCGGGTAGGTGCCGGTGTGCGCGAGGGCGCCCGCGGCCAGCACGGTGGGCAGGGCGGCGAGCGGGCTGAGCGCACCTGAGGTGTCGCCCGCCGGGGCGATGACGGCGATGCCCGCCGCGTGCGCGTCCATCAGCTTCCACGCCGCCAGCTGCGAGGGCTGGTCGTAGGTGACGTTGATCTGCGCGACGTCGATGTCGTGGGAGATGCAGTGGTCCACCGCGCGCAGCAGGTCGGCGACGCGGCCGCCGGGGAACAGTTTGAGGGCGTGCACCGTGGCGTCCGCCGCGATGCCGGTGACCCCGGTGCGGTTGTCGGCGGCGGCCACGATCCCGGCGCAGCGGGTGCCGTGCCCGGTCGCGTCCGTCCGCCAGCCCGCGTCGTCGGCGGCGGGGGTGAAGTCGGCGCCGGAGCGGACGGTGTCCTTCAGGTCCGGGTGCGAGGTGTCGACGCCGGAGTCCAGCAGGGCCACGGAGACGCCGTGGCCGCGGTAGGTCGGGGGGATCTCGTGCAGGCGCATCGCCTGCCAGCCCCAGCCGGTGAGCGGCCGGTCCGGGAAGCCCTCGAAGGTCTCCGCCAGGGAGCGGACCACCACCTCCACCTCGGCGCCGGACAGGGTGTCGTCGTCCGGGAAGGGGCGGCCGGTGCGCACCGGCCAGTGGTCGCCCGCCGGGCGCACGTACAGGGACCGGAGGGTCGCAGGGGTGTCCGCCGGCAGGACGAGCTGCGCCCGGCCGTCGGCGCCGGTGACGGCGTACGCCGTCGCGCCGGTGCCCGTCGCCCACACCTGCGCGTCGGGTACGCCCTGACCGCGACTCGTCACGCGCACCGTGATGCGCGGCGGCTCCTGGAGGGTGACCTCCATCGCCGGGTCCACGGCCCAGGCGGCCGGCCGCCCCGCGGGGGCCGGCGCGTAGGCGAGCGGCTGGTCGGCCTCGACCACCACCTGGGGGTTGGCGGCCAGCGCCCGCGCACGTTCGTGGGGCATCGTCACCACGGCCACCGGGGGGCACACCGGGTGGGGTTCGGCGATCGCCTCCAGGCCGCGGGAGCGGGAGGGGTGCACCTGGGCGACCACCTCCACCTCCGGATCCTCCTCGAGCAGCGTGAACAGCGCCGAGGCCTCGACGGGCGGCACGCCCGCGGTCAGCCAGGGGGCCGGCCGGGGCGCCACCAGGTACCGGCCCCAGCCCGCGCGGCCCGGGTGCCCGGCGTGCGTCCCCGCCATCCCCATGTAGTGCTCGGGGCCCTGTTTCGTCCCGCCCGGTCCCGTGACCGGTCCGTTCGCCCCGCCGGCTTCCGATCCGGCACCGGGCTTGCGGCCGCCCTTGGCGCCGCCGTGTCCCTTCGCCATGCCGCCGTTGCCCTGCTGCTCACTCATCACGCTTCCGCCTTCACCGATCACCTTGCGTTGGACCACACCGCGCCGCTGCCGCGGCCGGACGGCCCGGTCGGCCGGGGCAGCCGCAGGGGCCGCCCCGGCCGACCGGGAGACCGCTCAGATGCCGAGCGGCATCTGACCGACGTGCTGCCCGTACGGCGACTGCCCGTACGGGGACTGGCCGTTCTGGAACTGACCGTTCTGGAACTGGCCCGGGAACTGGCCGTACTGGCTGAACTGCTGGCCGAACTGCTGGCCGTACTGGCCGAACGGGGACTGGCCCTGGGCGATCTGGCTCAGCGCGCTGTGCACGACCGGCGCGATGCGGCGGGCGCACTCGGTGAGCACGCTGCTCCAGGCGTGCGGGGGGATCTGGCCCTGCGCCTGGATGCCCATCATGATCTGCGGGTCGATGCGCACCTGCTCGACCACGGCGTTGACCGCGGTGGCCGCACAGCGCAGCGACAGCTCGGTCACCAGCAGCGGCAGCTGCTGCTGGCCCTGCCCGATTCCGGGCTGGCCGAAGTGCTGCTGCCCGTAGCCCTGCAGACCCATGAACGGCTGGCCGATGCCCTGCTGTCCGTAGCCCTGCTGGCCTGCCCACGGCTGCGACTGCTGCTGACCGGACTGCTGCCAGTGCGGCTGCTGCAGCTGCTGACCGTACTGCTGGGGGGTGTAGACCGACATCAAGCTCCTCCTTGAGCTGTGACGGGAAAGGGATGAGACGGCGGCTCCGTGGAGGGGGCTCCCAGAACCGGTCCGCCGCCATGCGCAGCAAATCACCACCGGACGAAAAGCGCTTCTCGTGACATACCGCCACCAGAGGGTGCATGGCAGCCGAGCTGCACCGACCTCTTCGCGGCCGCCTCACCCGGACGGCCCACGCCGGAGGAGCGCCGCGGCGGGAAGACCCTCCCCATGGGCATCTGATCGAGGTCGGCGCGGTCGCCCTCCACCGCGAGCGCCGCGGCCAGGGGCTGCCCCTCGTGTGCATCTCCGGGGCGGGCGGCGACTCGGGTGTGTGGGCCAGGACGGCCGAGACGCTCGCCGACGAGTTCACCGTCGTCTCCTACGACCGCAGGGGGAACCCGCGCAGTCCGCGTCCGCCGCGACGGACCTCGATGTCCATCGGCGAGCAGGCCGACGACGCCGCCGGGCCGCTCCGCGGCCTCGGCGACCCCGCGGCGGCCGCCCCGGGGTCCGGGAGCGGGGCGGTGATCCTGCTCAACCTCGCGCTGCGCCACCCGGAGACGGTGCGGGCGGCCATCGTCCACGAGCCCCCGTTCCTGTCGGTGAGCTCGGATCCCGGCAAGGTGCGCGCCCGGTTCGGCCGGGCCTTCGAACGGGGGGTCTGGCGGCGACCGTCGACTTCCCCGGCGCGCACGCCCCCTACCTCACGCACCAGGTCGAACTCGCGCACTCCCTGCGGCCGTTGCTGCGCGACGCGGCCGGGTGAGCACGCGCACGCGGTGGGGTGTGCGTCGCAACGAGGCGGCGGGCGAGGGAGGATGGGACGGGACAGCACCACCGAGACCGAGGAGGAGCCCGTGCCATTGGAGGGCGAGTACGAACCGAGCCCGCAGACGTGGGCGCGCGAGCAGGTCGAGCGGTACGAGAGTTCCGGGGGCACCGAGGGGACCACGATGCGGGACCTGCCCGTGGTCATCCTGACGACCCGCGGCGCGAAGAGCGGGAAGATCCGCAAGACGCCCCTGATGCGGGTGGAGCACGGCGGACGGTACGCCGTGGTCGCCTCGCTGGGCGGCGCCCCCAAGAACCCGGTCTGGTACCACAACGTGGTCTCCGACCCCCGGGTCGAGCTCCAGGACGGCCTCCGGCGCCAGGACATGACGGCGCGTGAGGTGTCCGGAGAGGAGAAGGCCCTGTGGTGGGACCGGGCCGTCGAGGCCTTCCCCGACTACGCGGACTACCAGAAGAAGACCGAGCGCGAGATCCCGGTCTTCGTCCTGGAGCCGGCGGCCCGACCCCACTGAGCGCGGCGCGGGGGCCATGCGCACCGGGCGCGGCCCGGTGCGCATGAACGGCACCATCGCGGACAGACGTGCGGTGCGGGTGCCGGACCGCGTTTCCCCCGTCGCGGTCCGGCACCCCGCGGGTCGTCAGGGCGCCGGCGTCCGCAACTCGACGTCGTCGGGCCCGAGCGGCCGGCCGTCGGCGTCGTGCATCCCCAGCGGGGCCACCGGGCGACCGGTCGCCCGGTCCACGACGGTGGTCCGCTCCTCCCCGGGCTCGAAGAGGTTGGCCTCGCCCCACTGGCGCAGGGCGAGCAGCACGAGCCGCAGGCCCTTGCCCTCCTCGGTGAGTTCGTACTCCCGGTACGGACTCCCGTCCGAGGCGGGCACCGTGCGCAGCACCCCGTGCTCCACCAGCTTGGTGAGACGGCTGCTCAGGATGTTCTTGGCGCAGCCCAGGCCGCGGTGGAAGTCGTTGAACCGGCGCACCCCGTTGAGCGCGTCCCTGACGATCAGCAGCGACCACCAGTCGCCGACGACGCCCAGGGTCCGCGCGACCGGGCACGGTCCGTCACTGAAGTCCTTCTTCTGCATCGCCCTCTCCCGGTTTCGACTTTAAACCGAGAGGTCGGGCGGGGCAAACGCCGCACCGGGGGGACGGGCTACGCGGGCCGTGCCGGGACGTAGAAGCCGGTCGTGGCGGTGACCGCGGCGGCCACGGTTCCTGCCGGTCACCGGCGATCTGCGGCTCGGCGGCCGGTGCCGGCTGCAGGGCAACGCCGGCGGGGAGTGCAGGCGTCCCACACGTCCTCGACCGGGGCGTCGTACGTACGGCGCAGCGGCACCGTGCGCGCCTCCTCACCGGAGACCTCCCGGCTGCCGGTCGAGCGGTGGACGGCGTTGATCTCGTGGCTGCTCCCGGAAGCCGCGGAAGCGCTCCAGCCATGCGTCGACCTCACGCAGCGGCGCGGCCTGGACGGCGTAGAGCCTCCGGGTCCCCTCCGCCCGCACGACGGCGAAGCCGTTCTCCCGCGGGACCCTCAGGTGCTGGGACACGGCGGGCCGTGAGATGCCGAACTCCCCGCTGATGACCTCGGTGATCGCACCGGACGGCTCGCTTGATTGCCGGTCTGGCCGCTTGTGAGGGACATCTCCGTTTCCGCCCCGCGGCCCCCCTGAGCAGCCACGACGCACCCTGACGCGTGACTCACCCCATGGGAGGAGGGACAAGCCGGGCATAGGGGTGGCTTCAGGGACGTTCCCTGACGCGGGCAGCAGTGCCCACGGCGTAGGACTGGAAGGGTCCGCCCACCACGGGCCGCGTTTCCGAAGGAGTGATGACCATGCGCCGCATCCGCGTCCAGCGACCGAAGAAGCCGGCGCCGTCGCGCCCTCCGATCGACCTGCGGACACCGTCCGGAAAGCCCCTCCCGTACTGACACCCACCCCCGACGCACACCGTGCACGTCCAGAAGGGTCGCCCGAGATGAGCGACACGTCCTACCGGCCGGGGAGCACCGTCCCGGCCTTCCGCCCGGTCTTCGCCTACGTGGTGAGACGGCTGCGCTACCTCGCCGAGGGCTTCCGCCGCGTGGCCCTGGCCGGGTGACGGCGCCGGCGGATACCGCCGCGCCCCCGGTGCCCGGGGGCGCGGTGGGCCGCTGCCGGGTCCCCCGGACGGCCCACGCGGAGCGCTGTTGCGCGTCGGCGCCGACCGGGTGACCCTTGACGTGATTCGGGTGCACCGGGACGCGAGGTGGCCATGGTCGAGCCAGCGGTGACGATCCGGCAGGACGGCGACGGTTACGTGGTCACCTGTCCGGGAACCGACGCGGTCGGGCGCGGGCCGACGGAGACCCAGGCGTGGACCGACTTCTGGGCCGCCCTGCACGCCGACTGGAAACCCCCGGAGGAACTCAGGGCGGGCCCCGGCGAGGACCACGTCAGAGGCCTGCGGGTGCTGCGGCTCTTCCGCTGACGCCGGTCAGCGTGCCCGGCCGGACCACACCGGCTCGACGCGTGCCCACTCCCGCTTCCACGCCCTCAGCCGCCCGCGCAGCACGAGTGCGCCCACGGCATGGTGCACGCCCCAGGCCACGGCCGACCACAGCAGGAAGCACGTGACGCCCAGCACCAGGCCCGCGCCCCGCGCTCCGGCCGTACTGCGGGGTTCCGGCGCTGGCGAGCCCCGGTCGTCCACCCAGATCCGCACCGGCTCGCCCGCCTCGACGGGCCGCCCCACCGGGACCCGTCCGGTGTGCGAACGGCCGTGCGGGTACTCCCAGCCGGCGCTCACCGGCGGTAACGACCGCATGCCGTGCTCATGGAAGACCGGCCCCGTCGAGGTCAGCGCGGTGCCCTCCACGAGGTGCCGGTGGCCCCGTTCGGCCAGGGCCTGCGCGCGCTCCGCCCGGTGCACGGCGAACCCCGCGCAGGCCGAGACGAGTACGGCGAGCACCATCAGCGCGGAGGCGGCCAGCCGCGGAAGGGTGTGCGCGCACGGGCGGCACCGGGACGGCAGCACGGCAGGACAGGTGCAGAGCAACATGGGACCCCCCTCGGACGAGGCGCGCGGCCCGGCCTCGACCGGACTGCCGACATGCTGCACCCACGGGGCCACCGCCCGCCGGGAATTCGCCCCCCTGGCCGCCGACTAGTCGGCGACCGCGGGCGACGCCGCCCGCGGACCGGGGACCCGGTGCGTACGGCCCGCCGGGGGTGCCGGCCGGGACAGGACCACCACGCCCCGCCCCGCCGCCACCGCCCCCGCCAGGGCCACCGCCAGGCCCACCGAGCCGCCCCGGAAACCCTCGCCGAGCAGCAGGACACCGACGCACCCCGCGACCAGGGGGTTCGCCAACGTGACCGCTGCCAGCGCGACGCCCAGCCCACCCCGGTACGCCTCCTGCGACCACACCATCCCCGCGGTCGCCAGGACACCGGTGCAGCCGGCCGCCACCAGGAGCATCGGGTCGGCGACGGCCGCTCCGAGCCCGCTCGCGGCCAGGTGCACCACCAGGCCCTGGGTCAGGCACGAGGCGATCCCGAACGCCGCGCCCGCCGCCGTCGCGAAGCGCAGCGCGCGCACCACGGAGCGGTCGGCCCCCCACGGGACCCGGGTCAGCGCCAGCGCCGCCGCCGCCGTGATCGCGGCCAGTAGGACCAACTCGGCACCACCCAGTGCCCGTTCCGTACCGGGCGGCGCCGTGGACAGCAGAAGGGCGACCAGCCCCAGGACGGTCAGCCCGGCCCCGCGCCACTCCCGGGGCCGCACGCGGCGCCGGCCGAGGGCGGCGTGCAGCGGCAGCGCCAGTACGAGGGTCAGCGCGCCCAGTGCCTGGACCACGGTCAGCGACCCGTACCGCAGGGCGACCGCGTGCAGCCCCGCCCCGGCCGCCTGGAGGACCAGCGCCAGCGTCCACAGGCCGCCCGTCGGCTTCCGCCCGGCGGCGGCCGTACGTTCCTGGGCGACCGCCGCCGTCGCGTAGCAGACCGCCGACAGCAGGGCCGCCGCCAGGGACAGCACGCCGGGGTTCATGCGAGCGCCCTCGGAACGGGCATGGGGCTCCTCCTGGTGTGCGGGGGTGGTGGCGCGGGCCTCCAGCACATCGTGCGCGCCGCCCCCGGGGCATCAGGGTCCACCCCGAGCCGCCCCCGAACCCTTGTCGGGGACGTCAGGCGCAGACCGTGCCGGCGGGCGGCAACTGGCCCCGGGTCAGGTAGCCGTCGACGGCGTCGTCGACGCAGCCGACCGACCTGAGGTAGGCGGTGTGCCCGTCGCCGTCGTAGGTGAGGAGCCGGCCCGAGGAGAGCAGGCGGGCCAGGGTCCGCGCTTCGGAGTAGGGGGTCGCCGGGTCGCGGGTGGTGCCGACGACCAGGATCGGCGCGGCGCCGGACGCGGTGAGGGCACCGGCAGGCTGGTCCGCGGGGACCGGCCAGTGGGCGCAGGTGGACAGCTGGTCCGCGAAGTACGTGCCGAAGCGGGGCGAGGCGCGGACGAACGCGGGGAACGCCGCGCGTGCCTGCGCGGGCGTGGCCCGTGGTCCCAGGGTGCCGCTGAGGCAGCTGATCGCGACGTACGCGTCACCGCTGAAACCGGAGTCGTCGAAGGCCCCGCCCAGTTCCTGCACGGTGGTGGTGCCCCCGGAGCGCACCTCGCCGAGCGCGGCGCGCAGCTTCTCCCACGCGGGCGCCATGAGCGCCGTGGTGACCGCGCTGATGAGGGCGTCGCCGTCGACCACGACGTCCTTGCCCTGCCGCAACGGGCTCCGGTCGAGGGCCTCGACCAGGGCGTCGAGGGTGCGGCCTGCCTCGGCGGCGGAGTGACCCACGGGGCAGGCCGGGCGGGCGGCGCAGTCGGCGGCGAAGGAGTCCCAGGCGATCTGGTAGCCCCGGGCCTGTCCCAGGAGGCTGTGGACGCCGTCGAGCGTGGGGTCGACGGCGCCGTCCAGCACCATGCGGCCGA
This sequence comes from Streptomyces sp. NBC_00510, assembly GCA_036013505.1. NCBI lineage: Bacteria > Bacillati > Actinomycetota > Actinomycetes > Kitasatosporales > Streptomycetaceae > Streptomyces > Streptomyces sp. NBC_00510. The sequence continues at coordinate 9,072,960 of CP107851.1, forward strand.
CGTGGGACGGGAAGAGGTCGGCGTAGCTCGCACCGAGGTAGGAGCCGTAGGAGAAGCCGAGGTAGTGCAGCCGCTCGTCGTCGAGGAGGGCGCGCACGAGTTCCATGTCCCGGGCCGAGTCGAGCGTGCCCACGTGGGACAGCAGACGCCCCGCGCCGCGCTCGCACGCGGCGGCGGTGTCGCGTGCCGACTCGTCGGCCGCGGCGAAGTCCGGCGCGTCAGCGCCGGGCAGGCCCCGCACCCCCGCAGGGGTGCCGGCCGTACCGGTGCCGCAGCGCACCGGGGTGCTGTCGCCGACCCCGCGCGGGTCGACCGCGACCAGGTCGTATGCGGTCCGTACGGCTGCTGAGAAGGTCCCGGCGTAGGACCAGAGCGAGGTGATCGCGGGTTCGCCGGGGCCGCCGGGGTTGAAGAGCAGCGACCCGATGCGCTGGGAGGCGGTCCCGATGGCCTGCTTGCGGGTGGCGGTCAGCCGGATGTCGCCCGCCGACGGACGGGCGTAGTCCAGCGGGGCCCGCAGGGTGGCGCACTGGAACGACGGCTCGTCCGTGCAGGGTTTCCAGTCGAGCCTCTGCCGGTAGTAGCCGGCCAGTGCGGGAGGAACGGTCGCAGCGGCGGCGGTGCCCGGCGGCCCCGCGGGGCCGTGCCCCGCGCTCCGCCCCGGCGGACCGGCCGAGCAGGCGGTCAGCAGGAGTGCGCAGGCCCAGAGCGCGACGAGCGCCGCGTGGTGGAGCCCGCGCCGGGGTCCGGGGGATATGGGGCCGGTGGTCCGGGCTGCCTTCATCGCCACGTCTCTCCTTCACCTTCCGGTGCGTGATCAGTGCACCACGCAGCGTGTCCGGCGGGAGCGTTCGCGTAGCCCGGTGGAGTGAACCGCGGGCGGGCGGGCCCGGGCCGTGACGGGGGCGGTACGGTACGGCCGGCCGGCGGCGGACAGCAGCCCGCCCCGGGCCCGTGTGCGGGCCCGGGGCGGAGTGCCGTGCGCGGGGATGCGGGAGGGTCAGGCCTCGCCACCCTGCGTGCGACGCCGGCGCAGGAGGAACACGCCGCCCGCCGCCGCGGCGGCGAGGAGGGAGGCGCCGGTGAGGCTCTCGGCGGTGTTCATGCCGGTCGAACCGCCGAAGCCGGTGTCGGGCGCGCCGCCGTTGTTGTCGTTGTCGTTGTCATTGTCGTTGCCGTAGTCGTTGTCGTTGTCCCGGTCGTTGTCACGGTCGTGGCCGTGGTGACGCTTCTTGTAGCACTTGCGGTCGTGGTCGCGTCCCCGGTCGCCGTAGCCGCCGCGGTCGCCGTTGCCACCCCGGTCGCCGTAGCCGCCGCGGCCGTTGTCGTCGTCACCGCGGTCGTCACCCCGGCCGCCGTGGCCGCCCCGGCCCTGCCCGCCCCACGAGCACTTGTCGCGGCTGTGGCCACGGCCGTAGTTGCCGTAGTCGTCCTCGTAGTCGTCCCCGTACTCGTCGTCGTTGTCGTAGTTGTTGTTGTTGTTGGTGTTGTTGTTCGTGTTGGTGCCGTTGTTCTCCGTGGTGGTTCCGCCGTCGCGGTCACCCTCCGTGCTGGTCGTAGTCGGAACGGTCAGGGTGCCGACGCTGCCCTGGTCGGACTTCGGGCCGATCATGCAGCTGACGGTGATGGTGTACGTGTTGGCCGGCGCGTCGTCGGGAATCGTGAACGTGCCGGTCAGGGGGCCGCCCGGGGTCGCCGCGCTGAGGGACAGGGCGTTGCGCAGCAGGCCGGACGGGAAGGCGTTGGCGTTCACCATCGCGCCGGGCGCCTGGCAAACCTCCGAACTGGCGGTGACGGTGACGGAGCGTCCGTTCTGGGCGACGTTGACGTCGACCACGGCGAAGGCCTGCGCGTTCGGAAGGACGACCGCCGCAGCGGTCATCGTCGCCATCGCCAGGATGCGAGCACCACGCATGGAGCTGAACCTCCTTGTGGACGGGGCAGGCGGGATGTGGCCCCCGGCACGACTGCCAGCGCGTCCTCGAGACCTATATGGCGATCATCCGCAGCCGCTCCGCACCCCGAGACCGGCGGAGGGGTAGGGCCGAATGGGGTGGGGCCGTGCCGCAGCCGGGACGTTCATGCAGGTCAGGGGCGGCGTGATGGCCCGAATAAGAAAAATGTGAAGAGATGTCCAACCGGGTGACGAGGCATCAGCTAATCTTGCGGCAGCAGGGCGGTGGAGTCTCGGGGCATCGGACCCCACATTGGCTGACACTTCGTCAGTGCGCTTTGCCGTGCCCCGACATGGCTGCGGAGCGAAGTCCGCCCCACCTCGGACGGGTCGTCAGGCCCGTGTCCGGGAACGGGATTCGACCGCCCGCGATCAGAACCGGATGCGGGCCGCGACGGGCAGGTGGTCGCTCCCGGTCGCCGGCAGGGTCCGTACGTCCGAGACCGTCGCGGACCGCGCCAGGACCTGGTCGATCCGGGCCAGCGGGAACCGCCCCGGCCAGCTGAACGCCAGCCCCGACTCCGGGGCGTCCAGCCGCGAGGTGAGCGGGGCGAGCCCGCGGTCCTCGACCGTGCCGTTGAGGTCCCCGAGCAGGATCACCCGGTCCAGCCGCTCGGCCGCGATCGCGGCGCCGAGGAGGGCCGCGCTCTCGTCCCGCCTGCCGGAACCGAACCCGGACGGGCCGAGGCGGAGCGAGGGCAGGTGGGCCACGTACACGGCGACGTCCCCCTGCGGCATCCAGGCGGTCGCCCGTAGGCCCCGGTCCCAGTCCTCGCCGAGGTCCGCGGGCCGGATGTCGATCCTGCGCCCGTCCACCAGGGGATACCGGGACCACAGCCCGACCGTGCCGAAGCGCACGTGATGGGGGAAGGCCGCGTCCAGGACGGCGCCGAAGTCCGGCAGCAGGGCCGGCGTCAGCTCCTGGAGGGCGATCAAGTCCGGTTCCGCCGCCACCAGTTGCCCGGCCGTACCCGCCGGATCGGCGTTCTCGTCACTGACGTTGTGCTGCACCGCGACGGGGTCGTCCCCGGAACCGCCGCGCGGGCCCAGCGGATCACCGAAGACCGCGAGCCATGCCGCCAGCGGTACCAGGAGCGCGCACAGGGCGACTCCCGAGCGCCGCAACAGGGCCGCGCACAGCAGCAACGGGATGCCGAGCCCCAGCCACGGCAGGAACGTCTCCAGCAGGCTCCCCCACCGGCCGGGGCCGTTCGGCACCGAGGCGTGGCACACGAGCAGCAGCGCCAGCAGGAGCGGAAGCGCCACCAGGAGCCCGTCCCACCGCCGCGGGCCGCGCCATCCGCGGCCGTTCCCCGCCGCGTCCATCCGCCCCTGATCCATCCGCCCGTGATCCGCCCGCTCGTGAACCGTCCGCCTCAGTGATCGCACGCAGCAACGACGCCGGGCCGCGGGATCCGGTTCCCGTGGCACCCCGTGACGGGGCCGGCACACCCCCGCTACGCCGTCTCCCTCTCGTCCTCCACGACCCGGAACTCCGCCGGCCCCAGCGTTAGCACGCCGTCGCTCAGCGGCGTGCACCGCACCCCGCCCTTGCCGCGCAGCGCGCGCTGCGCCCCCGGACCGATGACGGCGTCCATCCAGGCGCAGGGCCGGGCGGGGCGCCGCACCGCGAACAGGACGGGCCCCGCCCCGGTGTCCAGGGACACGGTCGTGCCCACGTAAGCGTCGATGTCGACGCCGCGGAGCAGCACGTTGCGGCGGGTGTGCCGCAGGTCGGTCTCCGGGGCGATGTCCAGCGGCAGGCTCTCCGCCGCCATGAGGGTGACGGCGGCGTTCCGATGGGCCGGCCGCGCGTAGTAGCGGTCGCCCACGAGCCCGAGCCCGCTCCGCACCTCGGCGCTCCGCACGAGCTCCCCGTCCGGCGCCGCCGACGGCCCCTCCGACGGCCGCCCCGTGTACCGGTGCGCGGGCGACACCAGCAATTGCACGACTTCGACCTGCTGAGACATGCGGCCAGCCTAATTCGCCGCCCGCCGTGCCCGGCGCGGGCGTTTCAGGGCTTTCCGAGGCGACGCCGGTCCCACTCCGCCCGGGACATCGCGGTGGGGCGGGGGAGCGGCGCGCCGTCGACGTACAGGTCCACGTGCTCGTTGTAGAACGCGACCATCCCCGCGACGGGGGCGCACGCCACCGTGGGGAAGTCGTACGCCCAGGCGATGTCCTTGTGGGTGGCGACGTCGCCGTCGAACGACCAGTAGCCGCTCGTCGTGCCCTTGTACGGGCAGCGCGTGACCGTGTCGGAGGGACGCAGTCGGGTCCAGTCGACGTGCACGCGCTCGACGTAGTAGCGGGTCGGCAGGCCGGTCTCGAACAGCGTCACCGCGTGCGGCGCGTCGGCGAGGACGGTGCCGTCGATCTCCACACGGACGCTGCTGGAGGAGCGCAGGGCGTCCACGCGGGTGTAGGGGCTCCGCGGGTGGACGAAGACCTGCTCGTCCTCCTCGTACCAGGCGTCGAGGGCCTCCCAGCGGAAGCGCGCGGTGCCCAGCAGTCGGTCCGGGGCGCCTTCGTCCCAGACCCAGGCCGCGCCCTCGCGGACCTCGGAGCCGACGCGCAGCGAGTGGCGGCGTGCCGGGCCGGGGCCCAGCCGGCCGGCCCGGCCGTCGTCGGTGAGCACCCCCTCGGTCAGGTCCTTGACCGGGATGCTGTACTGCGGATAGCCGGGCCACTCCCACACGTACATGGCATGCCGGGTGTCGAAAACGGTACGGCCCCCGACCAGCGCCCGGATGCGCCGTGGGACGGGTTCGACGTGGCCGACCGGGACGATCAGACCCGGATGGTTCACGCTCTCGTCCGCCATCGGTGATCACCTCGGTCCGTTCACGGGCTTCCGTACGCCCAGCTTCTCCGGCGTCCGCGTGATCGGCCACCCCGGCCGTGCCCGGGGCACGCCGCCGTCTCAGCCGAACACCACCGACCACGGCCGTGGCGGCCCGTCCGGCGGGGCCGACGGGCCTGCGCGGCGCTCGTGGGCCACCGCACCGTGCCGGGCCAGCACGCGCGCGGCGAGCGCCGCGAAGCGCGGGGCCGCGGGGTGCGCGGAGGGGCCGGCGGGCCAGGCGCCGCCGATCCGGCGGGCGAGGGGACGTCCGGACAGCGGCCGCCAGGCCACGCGTGGCTCCCTGCGGGCCGCGGCGCCCTGGTCGAAGGCGACGCCGCCGCCCGCCGCGACGAGGGCGAGCAGGAACTCGGGGCTCGAGGCGTGCCGGACGCCACCGGGGACGAAGCCCGCCGCGCGGCAGCCCTCCAGCAGCCGGTCGTACCAGCCGGGAGCCTCGTCGCGCGGGAACACCACGAGATCCTGGCCGGACAGATCGGCGAGGGACACCTGCGGACCGCGGGCCACCGGCGAGGCACGGGGGAGGACGACTCCCAGGTCGAAGGCGACCTCCGGGCCGAGCCGCAGTCCGGCCGCCTCCACCGGGCGGTGGACGAGGCCGACGTCGAGGCCGCCCGCACCGAGGAGCCGTAGCTGCTCCGCGGTGGTCGCCTCCCGCAGATCGACCGCCAGACCCGGCGCGTGCTCCGTGCACGCGGCGAGCAGCGCGGAGACCACCGCCGCCGTGGTGCCGGTGGGTACGGCCGCCCGCAGGGTGCCCAGGCCCCCGTCGGCGGCACGCCGCGCCAGGGCCCGCAGGCGGTCCTCACGGGCCAGGAGTTCCCTCGCCTCCTCCAGCAGCAGCGTCCCCGCCGAGGTCAGCGCGGTACGGCGCCGCGACCGGTCGAACAGCTCCGCACCGAGCTCCCGCTCCAGCGCGCGCACCGCCTGGCTGACCGGCGGCTGTGCCGTGCCCAGCCGGTCGGCGGCGCGGCCGAAGTGCAGTTCCTCCGCGACGGCGACGAAGATACGCAGGTGGCGCAAGAGATCCACGATCAAGGACCCTACGCGAGGAGGCTGTTGATGGTCGAGGAGGACATCCGGGAGGTGTTCGCGGCGGCGGGCGCCGAAGGGCTGCTGCACGCCGTAGCGGTCGGTGCGGGAGCCGGCGACACGGCCGAGGTCGCCGTCGGCGCGGACGAGCCCGTCGTCCTCGCGTCGGTCGTGAAGATCCTCCTGGTGCTGGAGTTCGCCCGCCAGGTGGCCGCCGGCCAGCTCGACCCCCGTGAGCGCGTACGGGTCACCGAGGCCGACCGGCTCGGCGGCTGGGGTACCGCGGGATGCGCCGACGACGTCGAACTCTCGCTCCGCGATCTCGCCCACTTCGCGATGTCGGTCAGCGACAACACCGCGGCGGACCTGCTGCTGGCCCGGATCGGACTGGACACCGTACGGCTCCTCGTCGAGGAGCTCGGGCTCACCGGCATCCGGCTCGTGGGCGGCCCCCGGGACGTCCTGGAGTCGATGCTCGCCGACGTCGGGGCCGGCACCGAAGCGGAGTTCGCGGCCCGTTGGCCCGCCCTGCCGGAGGAACGGAAGCGACGGCTGGCCGTCCTGGACCCCACGCGGACCAACGCCGGCACGCCCCGGGAGATCACCCGGCTGCTCGGGCTCATCTGGCGAGACGAGGCCGGCCCGCCGCAGGCCTGCGCCTGGGTCAGGGAGCTGATGGGCCGGCAGGTCTTCCGGCACCGGATGGTCTCCGGCTTCCCCGGCGAGGTGACGGTGGCCGCCAAGACCGGCACGCTGCCCGGTCTGCACCTGGAGGCGGGGGTCGTCGGCCACCCGGACGGCGGGCGCTACGCGGTCGCCGTCTTCGCCCGCACCCGCGAACTGACCGCGGTACGCCCCGCGGTGGACTCCGCGATCGGCGCGGCCGCCCGGATCGCGGTGGACTTCCTGCGGGCCAACCGCCGCTGACCTGCACTCATAGTGGATCGCGTATCAGGCGTGCGGAATTCCGGTCTTGGACGCGGGCGCCCCTGCCTTGATCTTCTGAGGCCATGAGCGACGACAGTGACGCACGAGACGTGAAGAGGTTCGGACGGCGCACGATGCTGCGGGGTGCCGCGCTGTCCGCGACCACCCCGCTGCTGCCGGGCACGGTGTCCACGGCGGCAGCGGCGGCACCCGCGGCCCGGCGCGGGGCCCCGGACGCCGGCGCGGCGACCTTCCGCTGGCTGGGCACCGCGGGCTGGCGCATCGACGTCTCCGGCCGGACCGTGCTCTTCGACCCTTACGTCACACGGTTCCCCACCGGGCTCTTCACCGGGGCCTTCGACCCCGCCACCCGGCTGCGGACCGATGAGGCCGCGGTCCGGGAGCGCGTCGGCCACCCCGAACTCGTGCTCGTCAGCCACTCGCACTGGGACCACCTCGCCGACGTGCCGTACATCGCCTCCTCCACCGGCGCCCGGGTCGTCGGCACGGAGACCACCTACCACCTGCTGGTCGCCCTCGGCGTCGACCCGGCGCGGATCTCGGTGGTGAAGGGCGGCGAAGTGCTGGACTTCGACGGCATCGTGGTGGAGGTCGTCGCGAGCCTCCACAGCCGGAACAAGGGGTACTCCTACTTCGCCCCCGGCAGGCACGCCGCACCGCCCCCGGCCCGCCCGGAGACCATCGCCGACCTTCCTGAGGGCGACACCCTCGCCTTCCAGGTCACGGCAGGTGCCGAGGGGCCCTCGGCGTTCCTGATGGGCGCCAGTGACTTCAGCGAGCGCGCGGCCCGGGGACTGCGCCCGGACCTGGCCATGGTCGCCGTACCGACCAGCGCCTCGACGCACCAGTACGTCCCCCGGTTGCTGCGGGCGCTCGGCGACCCCGGCGTCGTCGTGCCCGTGCACTGGGACGACTTCGAGCGGCCGCTGGACCTGGAGCCGAGGCCCGACCCGTCGGCGGACGTCGGGGCCTTCACCGCGCAGGTCCGCCGCGAGTCGCCCGCGACGCGCGTCGTCGTCCCCGACTACCGCACCCTCTACGGCGCGGACATGCGGCCGGTTCCCTGACGGCCGGTTCCCGGACCGCGCGCGGGGCCGGTCAGGCCCCTACGGCGCCGTCGACGCCCTCGCGGAGGAAGTCCGCGTGCCCGTTGTGACGGCCGTACTCCAGGAGCACGTGCACCATGACCATCCGCAGGGAGACGTCCTCGCCCCAGCGCGGCTGGTGCCCGGCCAGGTCCAGGGACCCGGCCGCCTCCTCGATCCGCCGGGAGTTCGCCACCTCGGCCTCCCAGGCCGTGAAGGCCTCGGCGCGGGTGGACGCGCTCGCGTCGTAGGCCGCCTGGAAGTCGATCCTGTCGGACCAGACCATGGGCGCGTCGTTGTCCTCGAACACCCGGCGGAACCAGGCGCGTTCCACCTCCGCCATGTGCCGGACGAGCCCGAGCAGCGAGAGCGTGGACGGAGGCATCGACTGCCGCCGCAGTTCCTCGTCCGTGAGCCCCCGGCACTTCATGGCCAGCGTGGCCCGGTGGTAGTCGAGGAACGCCCGGAGCGTCTCGCGCTCCCCGCCGAGCAGCGGCGGGCCCACGCGGTCGTCGTCGGTCACTGATGCCCACTTCCTGCGTCGCGGTCGTGGAGGCCAGGCTCTCACCCCGGCCTCGCGCCAGGCCCCCGCATCACGGTGGGCTAGGATTGAAGAGTTCTTCAATTGGCGAATCTCTCCAGAAGGTACGGGTGGTCCGGGTGCAGGTTCCGCTCTACCAGGCCAAGGCGGAGTTCTTCCGCATGCTCGGGCACCCCGTGCGCATCCGCGTCCTGGAACTCCTGCAGGACGGGCCCAAGCCGGTGCGGGACCTCCTCAACGCCATGGAGATCGAGCCCTCCAGCCTCTCCCAGCAGCTCGCCGTACTGCGCCGCTCCGGCATCGTGACCGCCACGCGCACCGGCTCCACCGTGGTGTACGAGCTGGCGGGCGGCGACGTGGCGGAACTGCTCCGGGCGGCCCGCAGGATCCTCACGGAGCTGCTGACCGGGCAGCAGGACCTGCTGGCCGAGCTGAAGCAGACCGAGGAAGGCCCCGCCGTCCGTACGCCCGGCCCGCCCGGCCCGCCCGGCAAGGCCGGTGACGCCGCGTGAGCGCCGGGACCGGCTCCGGTAGGGACACGAGCGGCGAGAAGTACAAGCAGCGGGCGGGGCTGCTGCGCGTCCTCGTCTACGTCTTCGTCACCCACTTCATCGCCGGTTTCATCACCCTGCTGTTCTACCTGGGGCAGCACGCTCCCAAGTGAGGGGGCCACGGGTTCACGCCGTGTGCAGCGGCAGGGTGACCCATATGCCCTTGCCGCCGGTGCCGGGGTCGGGGAGCACCGCGGCGGTGCCCCCGCATTCGGCGGTGACCTCGGCGACCATGGCCAGCCCGCCTCCGGTCGCGGCGGCGCGGAGCAGGTCCGGCCGGTGGGGATGCAGGTCGTACACGGCGAGGGCGAGCACCCCGCCGCCCGTCGCGTAGACGACGTCCAGGCTGGGGGAGACCCCGGCGGCGTGCCGGACGCTGTTCGCGACCAGTTCGCTGAGGATCAGCAGGGCCCGGCCCAGCACCGCGTCGCCCGGGCCGACGCCCCAGGAGGTGTAGACGTACTCGCCCGTCCTGCGGGCCACGGTCACGGACAGGGGCGCCGTCGGGAGGGTCAGCACATGGCGGCGCTGCAGCATGGCGCGAGCGGTCACCGGGCGCCGCCGAGCCGGTGCCCCTGGAGCGTGAGGGGGTGGATCCGCAGCAGGGTGTCGTGCGGGCCGTGGACCCAGCCGCTGAGCGTGCGCCGGTAGTGGGCGGCCTCGTGGGCGTCGCTGAGGTCCTGGGCGGGTCCGGTGGCCGTGACCGACCAGCCGGTGCCCGAGGCCCGGTGGAACCGGTCGCAGTGGTACGTCACGTCGCCGCCCTGCGTCACCGCGGTGAGCGGGACGGGTGCGCGGACGACGAGCGCGCCGTACTCCAGGACGTGTACGGCGGGGCGGACGACCACCGTGCCGCGCAGCAGGTACACCAGGCGGCCGCTGCCGGCCCCTTCCAGCAGCCACAGCGCCTCCGCCCCGGTCAGGTCGGTCATGCGGGACGCGGGACTCATCCGGCGGCCTCCCCCCGCAGCACACCGGCCCGGTGCAACCGGGCGCGGGCCGCGCGGACGGCCTCCGGGGCCGTGGCGTGCACCAGGTCCGCGTCCCGCAGCGCGTCCAGCACGCCCAGCGCGTCCAGCGCGTGCCGCTGTCCGGGCCGGAGGCCGGACGCCAGCACCGTGATGCCGCGGCGGTTCAGCCGCTCGATGGCGTCCTTGAGGACCAGGGCGCCGGTGGCGTCGACGTGGGTGACGCGGGAGAGCCGCAGGATGACCACCGACACGTCGGCGACCTCGGTGAGTTCGAGCAGGGAACGGTGGGCGGCGGCGAAGAACAGGGGTCCGTCGATGCGGAAGGCCACGATGTGCTCGGCGAGCAGGGCGTGTTCCCCGGCGCCGTGCCCGTCCGCCGGACCCTCGTGCAGCGGCACCCGATCCAGCCGGACCTGCCGCGCCACCGCGCGCAGCGCCAGGGCCCCGGCCACCACCAGCCCGATGACGACCGCGTACGTCAGGTCCACGGCCAGCGTCGCGGCCGCGGTCAGCAGCAGGACCGCGCCGTCGGCGCGGGTCGCCCGGGCCATCGCTCGCAGCGATCCGACCTCGACCATCCGGATCGCGGTGGCGAGCAGCACCCCTGCTAGCGCCGCCAGCGGGATGCTCCCCACCAGCGGAGCGGCGACGAAGACGATCACCGCCAGGACGGCGGCGTGGGTCAGCGCGGCCAGCCGCGAGCCCGCTCCGGTACGGACGTTGACGGCGGTGCGGGCGATCGCCGCCGTGGCCGGCACCCCGCCGAACAGCGGGACGACCAGGTTCGCCAGGCCCTGGCCGAACAATTCCCGGTCCGGGTCGTGGCACTGTCCGCGCGTCATCCCGTCCGCGACGGTCGCCGACAGCAGCGACTCCAGGGCGGCCAGGGCCGCGACCGCCACGGCCGGTGCCAGCAGTGAGGGGAGCGCGCCCGGGTCGAGGAACCCCAGGGAAGGCGCGGGCAGGCCGGACGGCAGGTGCCCGATGTGTGCCACCGGAAGGTCCGCGGCCTCGGCGGCGATCGTGACCACGACGACGGCCGGCAACGAGAACGGCAGGCGCGGGCGCCACCTGGCACCCGCCAAGATGGTGCCGGCCACCGCCGCCGAGAGCGCGAGGGACGCCCAGTGGGGGTGGGCCAGGAACTCCCGTACGGCCCGCAGGGCCACGGCCGCGGCCTTCTCGCCGTCCGGCGTGGGCACCCCGAGGGCCGCCGGCACCTGCTGCAGCCCGATCACACACGCGATCCCGAGGGTGAAGCCCTCCACGACGGGCGCCGGCACGTAGCGCATGTACCGGCCGGCGCGCAGCAGGGCCAGCCCGATGAGCAGCGCACCGGCCATCAGGCCCACGGTCAGGACCCCGCCGGGCCCGTACCGGGCGACGATGGGGACCAGCACTACGGTCATCGCCCCGGTCGGCCCGGAGACCTGCACGTTCGATCCGCCGAACAGGGCCGCCACCGACCCCGCCACCACAGCCGTGGCCAGTCCGGCCTCCGCCCCGAGCCCTGAGGAGACTCCGAACGCCAGCGCGAGCGGCAGGGCCACCACCGCCACGGTCAATCCGGCGAGCAGGTCGCGGCGGGGCTGCCGCCGCATCGCCGTCAGATCGCCCCGCGCGGGCAGCAACGCGCGTACGGAGCCCCAGATTCGCCCTGCCAGCCAAGTCACCGTGCGAAGACACCGGCCCCGTCGTCCCTCGCCCCGGCCGGTTGCCGGGAACGGCCCGCAGCCGTGCCCCGCGTTTCCCGTTACGGCACAGCGGGATCATCATGTAGCGAATTGAAGATTTTTGCAATTTGTGGATCCGAGGGCCGGCCGGACCCTCCGGCGGCGTCCCTGGCGAACCCGCGTGCGTCGAGGAGGCGCAGCGGGAGGGAGACCTGGATCCGGGGGCCGATCCGCGGGAGCTCGGCAGGCTGATGCTGGCCGTCCTGCAGAGGATGGAGTTCCTCGCCAAGACCCGCATGGACGCGTCGGGGCTGCTGCGGATCGGGCGGGCGGCGCCGGCCCGCCTCCCGCGCCCCTGACCGGCGCGGTATCATAACGGTCGTTACAGATCGCCGGGCAGGAGGCCACCATGGCGGGAGGACGGCCGCGCGCCTTCGACGTCGACGAAGTGCTGGACCGGGCGCTCGAGGTGTTCTGGCGCCAAGGCTACGAGGGCACCGGGATCTCGGACCTGACCCGGGCCATGGGCATCAACCCGCCGAGCCTGTACGGCGCCTTCGGCAACAAGGAGGAGCTGTTCAAGCGGGTCCTCGACCACTACGCCGACGGCCCTGCCCGCTACATCCGCGAGGCGTTCGCCGAGTCCGACACGCGCCGCGTCGTCGAGCGGCTGCTGCACGGCGCCGCGGACGCCACGACCCGGCCCGACTGTCCTCCGGGCTGCCTCACCGTTCAGGGAGGCCTCGCCGCGTCGCCCGGGTCGGAGACCGTGCGCGCGGAACTCACCGCCCGCCGGGCGGCCGGCGAGGCGGCGCTCCGGCTGAGGCTGGAGAAGGCGCGGGCGGACGGGGAACTGCCCGCCGACGCCGATCCGGCCGATCTCGCCCGCTACTTCATCGCGGTGTACCAGGGCGTCGCCGTGCAGGCCGCGGGCGGCGCGACCCGTGAGGAACTGCACCGGGTCGTCGATCTCGCGTTGGGCGCCTGGCCCGCGGAGCCGGCGGCCGGCTGACACCGCCGAAGGGGAGGTCCGCGGGCGTGAGCGCCAACACCAGGCTGACCATCGCCGCCCACGTGCTCACGTGGACGGCGATGGACCAGCGTGACGACGGCCCGGCGGCCGCGTCGGAGCGGATCGCGGGCAGCGTCAACACCAAGCCCATCGCCGACGTGCTCCGCGACACGCTCGCCCAGCGGCGCTGACCGGCCCCTGGCTCAGCGGGCGAGGGCGGCGAGTTCCCGCCACCGCGCCAGCGGGAGGGCGGAGTCCGCGGTGATGACGTGGAGGCAGACGTGATCGGCGCCGGCCTGGTGGTGGGCGCGGACGCGGGCGCCGATGGCCTCGGTGTCCCCCCAGGCCACGACGGCGTCGATGAGCCGGTCGCTGCCGCCGCCGGCCAGGTCGTCCTCGGTGAAGCCCTGGCGGAGCAGGCTGCGGGCGTAGTGATCCATGGCGAGGAACGCCCCGAGGAAGTCCCGGGCGGCGGCACGGGCCCTGGCAGGGTCGCGCTCCGGCACGACCGCCTGATAGGGCGCCAGGAGGGGGCCGGGTCCGAGCAGTTCCCTGGCCGCCGCCGAGTGCTCGGGGGTGACCATGAACGGGTGCACACCCGCGGTGCGTCGTCCCGCGAGCCGGACCATCTTCGGCCCCAGCGCGGCCATGACGCGCTCCTCGGCCCGTACGGGGGCCGGGGCGCCGTCGAGCTCGTCCAGGTAGGCGTCCATGTCCGACAGCGGCCGGTAGGGGTGCCCCGCGCCGCGTGCGGCTGCCGCGTCGCTGACGCCGAGGCCGAGGAGGAGCCGGCGGTCGTACCGCTGCTGCAGCCGCGCGTGTCCCGCAGCCATCTCCGCTGCCCGGTGGCGCCAGATGCTGAGCACTCCGACCGCGACGCGCGCGGTGCGGGTGGCGCGGAGCAGCCGTTCCGAGTCGCCGAGGATGTCGCCGCCGCCGAGTCCCGGGATCCACAAGGCACCCCAGCCCATCGCGTCGAGTTCGGCTGCGGCGTCCTCGATCGCTCCCGGATCGGCCGTGCGCAGCTCGATGCTCCAGATCCCTGTCCGTCCCATGTCCATCGCGTGTGTCCCGTCTGTGCTGGTGGTGCCGGTGCGTACGGCTGGCGCCGAGGCCTCCCCACCGCGGACGGGGAGGCCTCGGTGACGGTCAGACCTGGTTGGTGCCGCCGTCGACGAAGAGCTCGATGCCGGTGATGAAGGTGCTCTCGTCGGAGGCGAGGAAGACGGCCGCGGCGGCGACCTCCTCGGGCCGGCCCATCCGGCCGAGCGGGATCTGGCCGACGAGGAAGCCCTTGAGCTGCGCCCTCTGCTCGGCGTCGGCTGCGAGGCCGTCGATGCCGGGTGTGTCGATCGTGCCGGGGCTGATGGAGTTGACCCGGATCGAGCGGCCCCTGAGCTCGGCTGCCCAGGTCCGGGCGAAGGAGCGCACCGCCGCCTTGGACGCCCCGTAGACGCCGAAGGCCTCGTTGCCGACCGAGCCCGCGGTGGAGCCGGTGAGGATGACCGAGGCGCCGTCGTTGAGCAGCGGCAGCGCCTTCTGCACGGTGAAGAGCAGGCCCTTGACGTTGGTCGCGAAGATCTCGTCGAAGTGCTGCTCGGTGACCTGCTCCAGGGTGGAGAAGCTGCCACCGCCCGCGTTGGCGAAGAGCACGTCGATGCGCCGCCCCTGCTGGGCGACCGCGGCGTAGAGCCGGTCGAGACCGGCCAGGTCCGAGACGTCGCTGTGGACACCGGTGGCCCGGGGTCCGATCTCCGCCACGGCGGCGTCGAGCGCGTCCTTGCGGCGGCCGGTGACGAACACGTGCGCGCCCTCGGCGGCGAACCGCCGCGCGGTGGCCAGGCCGATGCCGCTGGTGCCGCCCGTGACGATGGCGGTCCTGCCGTCAAGCTGTCCCATGGTGTTGCTCCGAATCGCGATGAGTGATCGCCACGGCCCCCGACGTAACAAGATCTGTTACATATCGCCGCAGGGGACTCCCTCCGGTATTCCTCGTGCCCCGTTCGGGAGGCCGCGAGGAGGGGGTGGGGGTGGCGAGTTATGTAGTGGTCGATACGAAACTAAGTCGACCCGCGGGGAGTGTCAAGCGCCGCCTTTCCGGAGGATCTGGACCGCACGGTACGGAACCATTGGGTCTTCACGGCCTGAGAAGCGGCCTCGCGGAGCGGGGGAAGCGGGGGAGGAGCGGGCTCACACCTGCTGCTGGCCGCCGTCGACGAAGAGCTCCACCCCGGTGACGAAGGTGCTCTCGTCGGAGGCGAGGAAGGCGACCGCATCGGCGACCTCCTCGGGCCGGCCCATGCGGCCGAGCGGCACCGTGCCGACCAGGGTGTCCAGCAGGCGGCGGTTCTGCTCGGGGTCGGGGGCCAGGCTGTTGATCCCCGGGGTCTCGACCGGTCCGGGGCTCAGGGTGTTCACCCGGATGGCCCGGCCCTTGAGCTCGTTGGCCCAGGTCCTGGCGAAGGAGCGCACGGCGGCCTTGGAGGCGCTGTAGACGGTGAACCCCTCGGCCCCGCCGCTGCCCGCCGTCGAGCCGGTGAGGATGACCGAGGCGCCGTCGTTGAGGAGCGGCAGCGCCTTCTGGACGGTGAAGAGCACGCCCTTCACGTTCGCCCCGAAGGTGTCGTCGAAGTCCTGCTCCGTCACGTCCTCCAGGCGGGCCAGCCTGCCGCCGCCCGCGTTGGCGAAGAGGACGTCGATGCGCCGTCCGGCGGCCTCGACCTGGGCGAACAGCCGGTCCAGGTCGGCGGGGACGGCGACGTCGCCGCGCACACCGGTGGCCCTGTCCGGGCCGATCGCCGCGACCGCGCCGCGCAGTTCCGGCTCCCGGCGGCCGGTGAGGAAGACATGCGCGCCCTCCGCGGCCAGGCGCTCGGCGGCGGCCAGCCCGATGCCGCTGGTCCCACCGGTGACCACCGCGGTCTTCCCGTCGAAACGCCCCATTGCCGGCCTCCAGCGTCGCTCGTGAGCAGTATCCGGCGGCCCGGCCGCCGCCGCACGGCGGGTGCGGGCGCCCGGGTGCCGGAGCCCGGGGAAGTCCGCGGGGCGTACGCGACGAGGGTGTCAGGGCCGTACGAAGCGGCCGTTCCTCCGGAACCGGGACCACACCGGGCACTTCGGCGCCCTCTGCCCGCCCTCCGGCTTCGCATCTGTGCAACTGCGCGTACTCCCCCCGGCTTTCGTCTTGTCACCCGGGTGTGATCACCACGAGGGTGCAGGGCGAGCCGCGGGCGCGAAGGTGCGCCGTGCATCCGATGTCCCACTACCGAGCCCGGGTCACTCCGGGCTGCCGGAGGCATTCGTCCATGTCAACACGCATACGGCCCAGACCGGTTCACCGATCCGGCCGCACCGGCCTGTCCGTCCTGCTCGCCGCCGCCGTCGCCCTGGGCGTCACCGGCCTGACCGGCCCCGCCCACGCCGCCGACCCCACCACCGGCACCGGGGCGGTGCCCGCGCCGCAGCCGGCCACCGACACCCCCGCCCTGATCGACGGCCTCGCCGACGCGGCCGACGCCTCCGTGCCCGCCGCCACCGCCGCCCGCACCCACCTGGCAGGCCACCGGGACCGCTACCGCATCCCCGCCCCCGACCGCGACCTGACCACCGACGCCGTCACCACCGACGCCGACGGCACCGAGACCGTCCGCCTGGGCCAGAAGTACCGCGGCATCCCCGTCCTGGGCGCCCAGTACGTCGTCCGCATGAACCACAAGGACGGCAAACGCACCGTCACCGGCACCTCCGGCTCCTACTTCACCGCCCTCGACCTCGACACTACCCGCCCCACCCTCCCCGCCCCCACCGCCGTGCAGGGCGCGGTGCGTCAGGTGCGCGCGGAGCTGGCGAAGGGCGGATACCGTCCCGCGCACGCCAAGAGCGCCAAGGACGACCTGACCGGCACCGACCGCGGGCTGACCGTGCTGCCCACCGGCAAGGGCGTGCTCGCCCGCCACGTCACCGTGCGCGGCACCGACCCGGCCACCGGCGCGCCCGTGGTCCAGGAGGTCTACGTCGACGCCGCCACCGGAGTCGCGGTCTTCGAGTACGGCGGCCTGCCCACGTTCGCGCCCACCGGCTCCGCCGGCGGCGCCACGCACCGCAGCGGCACGTCCATGCGCAGCGGCACCTCGATGCGGGGCGGCGCGCCCGCGGCCGCGACCGGATCGGCGGGCGTCACCGGCAGCGGCATCCTGCTCAGCGGCACCACCGTGCCGCTGAACCTCAGCAAGGACGCCGCCACCGGTCAGTACCTGATGCGCGACACCGCGCACATGGCCGACAGCACGAGCCACAACGTCATCCAGACCTGGGACGCCTCCAGCGTCTGGTACCAGGACGTGTCGGGCCAGTGGCCGGAGAGCGTCGTGCCGTTCGCGATGCCGACCACGAATGCGCCGCAGGAGATGACCGACAGCGGGGCGGTGGACGCCCACTGGGCGGCCGGGAAGGTGTACGAGTTCTACCGCGGCACCTTCGGGCGCGACAGCCTCGACGGCAAGGGCATGGCCATCAACTCCCTGGTCGGCGTGACGGACTTCGGCTCGCCGTTCGTCAACGCGTTCTGGGACCACACCAAGATGGTGTACGGCACCGGTGACGACGAGTACCGCTCCCTCGCCTCCGACCTGGACGTCGTCGGCCACGAGATGACGCACGGCGTCGTCGAGCACACCGCCGACCTCGTCTACGCCGGTCAGTCCGGCGCCATGAACGAGGCCATCGCCGACTACTTCGGCAACGTCATCGACGTCACCGTCAACCGCACCTCCATGACCGACCCCGAGGCCGGCCTCATCGGCGGCGACCTCTGCCGGACCCGGGCGCCGAAGGACTGCGCATTCCGCGACCTCAACGACGGCGCCACCACGAAGGGCTTCCTCGGGCTGCCCCTCGGCTCGTCCTACGACAACGGCGGAGTGCACGTCAACTCCACGATCTTCAGCGGCTCGCTGTGGGACATCCGTGAGAGCCTCGGCGGCGAACTCGCCGACAGAATCGTCTACAAGGCCCTCACCTCCTACATCACCCCCCTCGACGGCTTCGACGAGGGCCGTGACGCGGTCATCGCCGCCGCCAAGTCGCTGCACGTCAAGGGCGACCGCCTGGCCAAGGTGAAGAAGGCCTTCGACGCCCACGGCATCGTCCCCGGCTGGGAGCAGGACCTCGGCCTCGACAGCGACGTGCTGATGGGCAGGCTCGGCACCCTGATGCAGTACGTCGGCACCGGCAACAGCCCCAGCGCCCACGGCGACTGGTGGGCCGCCCCCAAGTCCAGCGCCGACGGCACCGAGCCGTACGCCGTGTGGACCGGCCGCACCGACGGCAAGGGCAAGCCCCGCCGGATCTCCCCGGTCGACGGACGCTCCCACCTCAGCCCGGTCACCGACGGCAAGCGCGTGGTGTGGGTGGCGGTCGGCGACGTCCCCGGCGACGACCCCTGGCTGCACACCTACGACATCCTGTCCGCGCCCGTGGGCGGCGGCGCCGTCAAGACGCTGTACAGCACCACCTCGGAGATCAGCGGCCTGAGCGTGGACGGCGACACGGTCGCCTGGTCCCGCCGTGACGAGGCGACCTCGCTGCAGCAGGTCCTGTACCTGAAGGGCGGCGACACCACGCCGCGTCAGGTGCCGCTCGGCCGGGACTACAACCAGGCCGTCGAGCCCGCCGTCAAGGACGGGCGCATCGCGTACATCCACGACGGTCTGTTCGACGGCACCTACGGGGTCGTCGTGGAGGTCTTCGACACCAGGACCGGGAAGACCGCCACCCTTGGCGCGCCCTCGCAGCCAGAGTGGATCAGCACGCCGGTGATCACCGCTGCCGGGGTGTACTGGCTGATCGACACCGACTACACCGACGACGACTTCACCACCCTGCGCCGGGCGTCCGTCGACGGTTCCACCGTCACCGACGTCATCGCGGAGAAGGGCCCGCGCCCCGTCCGGGCGTTCGGCCTCACGGCGTCGGACACCGCGGTCACGCTGACCGTGTACGCCTCGTTCTCACAGGTCTTCGACGACTACAACGACTCGCTGGCCAAGCTCTACCAGTTCACCCCGCAGGGCACCCCGCTGGGCCGGGTCTCCTGCAGCAAGGGCCAGCAGTCGAACGCCGCCGCAGGCACCGGCAGCCGCGTCCTGTGGATGGACACCACCACCACGGACACCGACCTGGTGACCCGGGCCGGCCCCGCGGGCACCTGCCGCTGAGCGGCCGCGACACCGCACCACCCCGACGGGGGCCCGGACCGGCGCACGCCGGACCGGGCCCCCGCCGGTCTTTCCGCGAGGCGTACGATCATCATGCGGGGCGCGGACGTACAGGGGTGGCAGGCTGCATGGATGTCTCATCGGGCGGTCCTTGGGCGGGGACGGGGCTGGGCCCCCTGGGCGGCCGGGTCCTGGAGTACCTGGTGAGCCACCCCTCGGCGGACGCCGCCGCGGTGGCCGAGGCGGTCGGCACGTCCGCCGACGAGGCCGAACGGGCGCTGCGGGGTCTCGAGGACGAGCTCCTGGTCATCCGCATCCCCGGCGGGTCCCCGCGCTGGAAGGCCGGCCCGCCGCGCTCCTCACTGGGTTCCCTGCTCGCCCGCCGGCGGAGCGAACTGGCCCGTACCGAGCTGTTCATGGAGCAGCTCGACGAGCTCTACCGCTCCGTCGCGCACCCCGGCGCGCCGAACCTGGTGGAGGTCCTGGAGCACGGCGACGAGGTCGCGGCCCGTTACGCGTACCTGCTGAAGGGCAGCAGGAACGAGGTGCTGCACCTGGCCAAGCCGCCCTACGTGACCGGGACCGAGGACGACTCGGGCCACCGGGACCCGGACCGCACCGCCGTCGCCCCGGGCGTACGGCTGCGGTCGGTGTACGAGGCCGACGGCTTCACCGACGAGGTGTCCCTGGAGACCGCGCTGCGCGGCACCGCGGTGGGCGGTGAGTTCCGCCTCGGTACCCGGCTCCCCGTCAAGCTGGCGCTGTTCGACCGGACCGCCGCCCTCCTCCCGCTCCACGGCGACCGGCCCTCGGCGGGATCGCTGGTGGTGCACTCCCCGGCCCTGATCGAGGTGTGCGTCGCGCTCTTCGAGGGCATCTGGGAACGCGCGACACCGGTCTCACTGGAGAGCCGCCAGGACTGGCCCGTCGCGCGCCGTGAGCGGGAGACCGTGGAGACCGACGAACGGACCCGGGAGATCCTCCACCTCATGGCCACGGGGATGAAGGACGACGCCATCGCCAGGGTGCTGGGCGTGAGCCGCCGGACGGTGCAGAAGCACGTCAGCGAGGCGGGCACCGCCCTCGGCGCCCGGACGCGGTTCCAGATCGCGCTCCTCGCCCATGAACGCGGTTGGCTCGACGGCTGAGCCGGCCGCCCGCGGCCCTCCCCGGCCGTTTGGGCTGCGCTATACACGGTGTTTGCCGATATAAAACGTTCAATCACTGTATACGGCACATACGGGTGCAAACCTGGAGTGTATGCGCATTTCGGAGCTGTCGAATCCGTACGGCACGGCCGGCGCACGACCGGCCGCGGGCGAGATCGTGGACCGGCCCTGGCACATGCTGATCGGCGGGGAGGCGACCGACGCGGCCTCGGGCCAGACCCTGGACGTGATCAATCCCGCGGACGAGACGGTGGTGACCCGGATACCCCTCGGCGGCATCGTCGACGTGGACGACGCGGTGGAGGCGGCCCGAACGGCGGCGCCCGCGTGGGGGGCCACCTCCGTGACGGACCGGGCGCGGGTGCTGGTCGCCCTCGCGGAGGCGATCGAGGAGCACGGCGAGGAACTGGCCTGGATCGACACCATCGACAACGGCAGCCCGGTCGCGGTCATGCGGGGCGACTTCCGCGTCGCCGCCGCCCAGCTGCGCTACTTCGCCGGACTCGCCCTCCAACTGCGCGGCGAGACCGTCCCCATGGCCGACCACGACGCCCTCGACTACACGCTGCGCGACCCCTTCGGCGTCGTCGGGCGGATTATCCCGTGGAACCATCCCCTGATGTTCGCGGCCGCCCGCATCGCCGCGCCGCTCCTCGCCGGCAACACCGTCGTCCTGAAGCCCGCCGAGGCGACCTCGCTGTCCGCCCTGCGGCTGGGTGAACTGGCCGCGGGCCTCGTACCGCCCGGGGTCCTGAACATCGTGCCGGGCCTGGGCTCCGTGGCGGGCGAACGGCTGGTGACCCACCCCGACGTCCCGCGCATCGCGTTCACGGGCTCGTCCATCACGGGACGCCGCGTCCAGGCGCGCGCGGCGAGCTCCGCGGTCAAGACGGTCACCCTCGAACTGGGCGGCAAGAACCCGCTGATCGTCTTCGCCGACGCCGATGTGCACGCGGCCGTGGACGGCGCGATGGCGGGCATGAACTTCACCTGGCAGGGCCAGAGCTGCGGCTCCACATCACGCCTGCTGGTCCATCGCTCCCTGTACGAGCGCGTCGTCAAGGAAGTGGGCAGGCGGATGGATGCCATGCGCCTCGGCGACCCGGCGGACCCCACCACGGACATCGGCCCCCTGGTCTCCGAGGAGCATTACCGCAAGGTGACCTCCTACATCCGGGCGGGACTGTCCGACCCCGCCCTCCGCCTCGTCGCGGGCGGCAGCGCCCCGCACCGGCCCGGCTACTACGTACGGCCCACCCTCTTCGCGGCCCACGCCGGCCCCTCCGGGCCGCTGTTCCGGGAGGAGATCTTCGGGCCGGTGCTGGTGGCGGCGCCCTTCGACGCGTACGACCAGGCGATCGCCGAGGCCAACGCCCTGCCGTACGGCCTGACCGCCAGCGTCTGGACCACCGACCTGCACACCGCCATGGCCGCGGCCCGCGACCTGCGCACCGGCTACGTGTGGATCAACGCCAGTTCCGCGCACATCCCCGGGACCGCCTTCGGCGGGGTGAAGAACTCGGGCGTCGGCCGGGAGGAGGGCATCGAGGAGCTGGAGTCCTACACCCAGCCGAAGAACGTCTACGTGCGGTTCTGAGCGGGAAAACCGCTTCTCCGCCGGGGTCGAGCTGTGGCTCCTCCCCACCCGGTGGGATCCCGGCTACGGCCGGTTCCACGCGGTCGGGTACCACCGCGGCAACACGCGCCGCCATGTGCGCACGGTCGTCCGGTCCGAGGACCTGGAGAACTTCCGGGTGAAGGGCGTCTACAGCGACGCCCGGGCCGTCACCTGGGCGCCCGCTACAGCCCGCCGCCGCCCGAGGAGTGGGTACCGGGGCTCTGAGCCCCGCCCGACCGCACCGCTCGATCGCGCCGACGCGCCACGTCACCCCCGTCACCCGTTCGGCCGGGCGGCGTCAAAGTGCCGTCAAGCCGCTCCGGGGCCGCGTCAGGAACCCGCTAACGAAGCTCGTCGGGGGCACTGCGGGGCGCTTCGCTACGTACACCGGTTTTTCACCGGCGCCGCGGTCCCGACCGGGTACGCGGCATCGTCCCCACACGACTTCCGGGGTGTCTCCGCATGCCAGATGTGGCCTTCATCGTCCTCACCGTCGCTGTCTTCGCCGTGCTCGGCCTCGTGGCCAAGGGGGCGGAGCGGCTGTGAGCATCGAAAACGTCGTCGGACTCGTCGTCGCCGTGGCCCTGGTCGGTTACCTGGTGCTGGCACTGATCTACCCGGAGAAGTTCTAGTGAACGACACCCTCGCGGGCTGGCTCCAGATCCTCGCGCTGGTCGGCGCGCTGGCCCTGACCTACCGGCCGCTGGGCGACTACATGGCCCACACCCTCACCTCCGCCAAGCACCTTCGCGTCGAGCGCTTCGCGTACCGCCTCGGCGGGGTCGACGGCGACGCGGACCAGAAGTGGTCCGTCTACCTGCGGAGCGTGCTGGCCTTCTCGGCCGTCTCCGTCCTCTTCCTCTACGGCTTCATGCGGCTGCAGAACCACCTGCTGCTGTCCATAGGCATGCCCGCGGTGACGCCCGGCGTGTCCTTCAACACGGCCGCCTCCTTCGTCACCAACACCAACTGGCAGTCCTACTCCGGTGAGTCCACGATGGGCCACCTGGTGCAGATGTCCGGTCTCGCGGTGCAGAACTTCGTGTCGGCCGCCGTCGGCATCGCCGTCGTCGCCGCCCTGATCCGGGGCTTCACCCGCAAGAAGACCGACCGCATCGGCAACTTCTGGGTGGACCTCACCCGGATCGTCGTGCGCGTGCTGCTCCCGCTCGCCTTCGTCTTCGCGATCGTGCTGGTCGCCGGCGGCGTGGTGCAGAACTTCCACGGCGTCGAGTCGATCTCGACCCTGGTCGGCGACCACCAGAGCATGACCGGTGGCCCGGTGGCCTCCCAGGAGGTCATCAAGGAGCTGGGCACCAACGGCGGCGGCTTCTACAACGCCAACTCCGCCCACCCCTTCGAGAGCCCCAACCCCTTCACCAACTGGCTGGAGATCTACCTCCTGCTGGTGATCGCCACCTCCCTGCCGCGCACCTTCGGCCGCATGGTCGGCGACAACCGCCAGGGCTACGCGATCATCGCCGTGATGGGCGTGATCTGGGCCGCATCGGTCGCCATCATCACGGTGAACGAGCTGCACAGCGTGAGCAGCCAGGCCGGCCACTTGGCGGGCGGCATGATGGAGGGCAAGGAGCAGCGGTTCGGTGTGTGGGGGTCGGCGCTGTTCGCGGCGTCGACAACGCTCACCTCCACGGGCGCGGTCAACTCCTTCCACGATTCGTACTCGCCGATCGGCGGCGGGATGACGATCTTCAACATGATGCTCGGTGAGATCGCCCCCGGTGGTACCGGCTCCGGTCTCTACGGCATCCTCATCCTGGCGATCATCGCGGTCTTCGTGGCCGGTCTGATGGTCGGCCGCACCCCGGAGTACCTGGGCAAGAAGCTCGGCGGCCGGGAGATGAAGTTCGCCTCCCTGTACATCCTCACCACCCCGGCGATCGTCCTGATCGGTGCCGGCCTCGCCATGGCGATGCCGGGTCAGCGTGCGGGCATGCTCAACTCCGGTGCGCACGGCTTCTCCGAGGTGCTGTACGCCTTCACCTCGGCCGCCAACAACAACGGCTCGGCCTTCGCGGGCCTGACCGTCAACACCGACTGGTACAACACCGCGCTCGGCCTGGCCATGCTGTTCGGCCGCTTCCTGCCGATCGTGTTCGTCCTGGCGCTGGCCGGCTCCCTGGCCCGGCAGCAGCCGGTGCCGGCCACGGCGGGCACGCTGCCCACCCACCGGCCGCAGTTCGTCGGCCTGCTGACGGCCGTGATCCTGATCGTCGTCGGCCTCACCTACTTCCCGGCCCTGGCGCTGGGTCCGCTCGCGGAAGGTCTGTCCTGATGTCCCTGACCACCCTCGAACCCCCCGCGTCGCCGGGGGGCGCCCCGACCGAGCCGCAGCAGCCGCACCGGGTCTCCGGCGGCATGATGGACCCGAAGCAGCTCCTCACCTCG
The DNA here is from genome assembly GCA_036013505.1 of Streptomyces sp. NBC_00510. NCBI lineage: Bacteria > Bacillati > Actinomycetota > Actinomycetes > Kitasatosporales > Streptomycetaceae > Streptomyces > Streptomyces sp. NBC_00510. Next base: position 9,097,001 of record CP107851.1, read on the forward strand.
CTGCCGGACGCGGTCAAGAAGCTCGACCCCCGGGTCATGATCAAGAACCCGGTCATGTTCGTGGTCGAGGTCGGCGCGGTCCTGACCACCCTCTCGGCGATCAAGGACCCGAGCGTCTTCGCCTGGGTCATCACCGTGTGGCTCTGGCTGACCGTGATCTTCGCCAACCTCTCCGAGGCCGTCGCGGAGGGCCGCGGCAAAGCGCAGGCCGAGACCCTGCGGCGGACGAAGACCCACACCGTCGCCCGCCGGCTGATCGACTGGCGGCCGGGGGCCACCTCGCTCCGTGAGGAGGAGGCCCCGGCCTCCGGCCTGAAGCTGGGCGACCACGTGGTCGTCGAGGCCGGGCAGATCATCCCCGGTGACGGCGATGTCGTCGAAGGCGTCGCGTCGGTGGACGAGTCGGCGATCACCGGTGAGTCGGCCCCGGTCATCCGGGAGTCCGGTGGTGACCGCAGCGCGGTCACGGGCGGCACGAAGGTGCTGTCGGACCGGATCGTCGTGCGCATCACCTCCAAGCCCGGTGAGACCTTCATCGACCGGATGATCGCCCTGGTGGAGGGTGCGGCCCGGCAGAAGACGCCCAACGAGATCGCGCTGAACATTCTGCTGGCCTCGCTGACCATCGTCTTCCTGCTCGCGGTCGTCACCCTGCAGCCGTTCGCGATCTACGCGGGCGCCGAGCAGAGCATCGTCATCCTCGCCGCGCTCGTCGTCGCGCTCATCCCGACGACGATCGGCGGTCTTCTGTCGGCGATCGGCATCGCCGGCATGGACCGCCTGGTGCAGCGCAACGTGCTCGCCATGTCCGGCCGCGCCGTCGAGGCCGCCGGCGACGTGAACACCCTGCTGCTCGACAAGACCGGCACCATCACGCTCGGCAACCGCCAGGCCGCGGAGTTCCTCCCGGTCGGCGGTGTCGGGGACGCGGAGCTCGCCGACGCGGCGCAGCTGTCCTCACTGGCCGACGAGACGCCCGAGGGCCGTTCCGTCGTCGTCCTGGCGAAGGAGAAGTACGGTCTGCGGGCCCGCCACGAGGGCGAGCTCGGCCACGCCGAGTTCGTGCCCTTCACCGCGCAGACCCGCATGTCCGGCGTCGACATCGACGGCCGCCAGGTCCGCAAGGGAGCCGCGTCCGCGGTGACCGCGTGGGTCGCCGAGAACGGCGGCCGGGCCGGCGAGGAGGTGCAGTCCATGGTCGACCGCATCTCGCAGTCGGGCGGTACGCCGCTCGTCGTGGCGGTCAAGGAGGACGGCGCGGCCCGCGTGCTGGGTGTCATCCACCTGAAGGACGTGGTCAAGGAGGGCATGCGGGAGCGGTTCGACGAGCTGCGGCGGATGGGCATCCGCACGGTGATGATCACCGGTGACAACCCGCTGACGGCCAAGGCGATCGCGGACGAGGCGGGGGTCGACGACTTCCTGGCGGAGGCGACGCCCGAGGACAAGATGGCGCTGATCAAGCGGGAGCAGGCGGGAGGCAAGCTCGTCGCGATGACCGGTGACGGCACCAACGACGCCCCGGCGCTGGCCCAGGCCGACGTGGGCGTGGCCATGAACACCGGCACCTCGGCCGCCAAGGAGGCCGGGAACATGGTGGACCTGGACTCCAACCCCACCAAGCTGATCGAGATCGTGGAGATCGGCAAGCAGCTGCTCATCACCCGCGGCGCGCTGACCACCTTCTCCATCGCCAACGACGTGGCGAAGTACTTCGCGATCATCCCCGCGATGTTCGCGATCGCCTACCCGGGTCTGGACAAGCTCAACATCATGCAGCTGCACAGCCCGACGTCGGCGATCTCCTCGGCGATCATCTTCAACGCCCTGATCATCGTCGTGCTGATCCCGCTCGCCCTGCGCGGCGTGCGCTACCGGCCGTCGTCGGCCTCCGCGCTGCTGACCCGCAACATCTGGGTCTACGGCCTGGGCGGTCTCGTGCTGCCGTTCGTCGGCATCAAGGCGATCGACCTGATCATCCAGTTCATCCCCGGCCTCAGCTGACAGAAGAAGGCAACCCATCATGTTCGGCTCCCTGCCCACCGTGGTCCGCAACCACGTGGCCGCCCTGCGGATGCTGCTGGTGTTCACGGTGCTCCTGGGCATCGCATACCCGCTGGCCGTCACCGGCGTCGCCCAGGCGGCGTTCTCCGACCAGGCCAACGGCTCCAGGATCACCCAGGACGGCAAGACCGTCGGTTCCAGCCTCATCGGCCAGAACTTCACCCTCCCCAAGAAGGACCCGGACGACGCCGAAGAGGTCGCCCAGCCGGACCCGAAGTGGTTCCAGCCGCGACCCGGCGGCTACGACCCGCTGGTCACCGGCGCCTCCAACCTCGGCCCGAACGACGAGGATCTGGTGAAGACCATCAAGGAACGCCGGGCCGCGGTCGCCGAGTTCGACGGCGTCGCCCCCGAGGACGTGCCGGTCGACGCCGTCACGGCCTCCGGCTCCGGCCTCGACCCCCACATCTCGCCCGAGTACGCCCGCGAGCAGGTCGAGCGGGTCGCCCAGGCCCGCGGCCTGGACGCCGCCACCGTGCGCAAGCTGGTGGAGGACCACGTCCAGGGCCGGACCCTCGGCTTCCTCGGCGCGGAGCGCGTCAACGTGGTGGAACTCAACCAGGCGCTCACCGAGCTGAAGTGACGTCCCGTCACCACCGAACCGCCCGTACCACGCCGCCCGGCGGCGCAGGGACCACCTGCGCCGCCGGGCGGCGTGACACCCGTACAAGGAAGGACTCCCGGTGACGCAGCCAGTCGTCCCGGCCCCGGCCGGCACTCCCCACGGACGGCCCGGCAGACTCAAGGTCTTCCTCGGGGCGGCCCCCGGAGTCGGGAAGACCTACCGCATGCTCGACGAGGCACGCCGCCGGGGCGCCCGAGGCACCGACGTCGTCGTGGGGTACGTCGAGTGCCACAAGCGGCCGCTCACGGAGGAGATGCTCGACGGTCTGGAGGTCGTGCCCCGCGCGGAACGCGATTACCGGGGCACCGTCTTCACCGAGATGGACCTCGACGCCGTCCTCGCCCGCGCACCGCAGGTGGCACTCGTCGACGAGATGGCCCACACCAACATCCCCGGCGGCCGCCACGCCAAGCGCTGGCAGGACATCGAGGTGCTCCTCAGGGCGGGGATCGACGTGATCACCGCCGTCAACATCCAGCACCTGGAGTCGCTCAACGACGTCGTCGAGAAGATCACCGGCGTGCCCCAGCGGGAGACCGTCCCGGACGAGGTCGTCCGCCGCGCCGACCAGATCGAGCTCGTCGACATGCCCGCCGAGGCCCTGCGCCGCCGGATGGCCCACGGCAACGTCTACGCACCGGAGAAGGTCGACGCGGCCCTGTCGAACTACTTCCGCGTCGGCAACCTCACCGCGCTGCGCGAACTCGCCCTGCTCTGGGTCGCCGGACGCGTGGACGAGGCGCTGCAGAAGTACCGCTCCGAGCACGGCATCGGACGCGTCTGGGAGACCCGGGAGCGCGTGGTGGTCGCCGTGACCGGCGGCCCGGAGGGCGCGACCCTCATCCGCCGCGCCGCCCGGATCGCCGCTCGGTCCGCCGGTGGCGACCTGCTCGCCGTCCACATCGTGCGCAGCGACGGACTGGCCGACGCCTCGCCCGCCGCGCTGGCCAAACAGCGGGCCCTGGTGGAGAGCCTCGGCGGCACCTTCCATTCCGTCGTCGGCGACCACGTCCCCGATGCCCTGCTGGACTTCGCGCGGGCCGAGAGCGCCACCCAGCTGGTGATGGGTACCAGCCGGCGCGGGAGGCTGTCCCAGTTCCTCACCGGGCGCGGGGTCGGCGAGACCATCGTGGAACGCTCCGGCGACATCGACGTCCACATGGTCACCCACGAGCGCGCGGGACGCGGCCGCCTCCTGCCCGCCACCGGCAGCTCGCTGCCCACGGCGCGGAAGGTGGCGGGCCCCGTCGCGGGATTCGTCCTGCCCGCCCTGCTCACCGCGGTGCTCGCCAACAGCCGGGGCCACCTGAACCTCACCAGCGAGGCGCTGCTCTTCCTGCTGACCGTGGTCGGCGTCGCCTGCATCGGCGGCGTCGTCTCCGCGCTGCTCGCGTCCCTGACCGCGTCCCTGCTGCTGAACTACTACTTCATACCGCCCATCGGCCGGTTCACCATCGGCGAGACCAACAACATGCTGGCGCTGGCCGTCTTCGCGCTCGTCGCCGTGACCGTCGCGACGATCGTGGACCGCTCGCTGCGGCTGTCCAGACGCGCGGCCAACGCCACCGCCGAGGCCGAGACGCTGTCCTCCCTCGCCGGGAGCATCCTGCGCGGCGACCAGGCCGTCGAGGCCCTGCTGCACCGTACGCGGGAGGCCTTCGGCATGGAGTCGGCCGAGCTCGTGCACGGCTCCGACGGCGGGGCGGCGCCGGTGGACGACCCCGCGGACGGCGTGGTGGCCGTGCCCGTCGGACCGGACGACGTCCTCGTCCTGCGCGGCCGCCGCCTGGCGGCCTCGGAGCGGCGTGTGCTCATCGCCTTCGCCGGGCACGTGGCCTCCGCGCTGGAACGGGCCCGGCTGGCCGAGGCCGCCGCCGAGGTGGAGCCCGTCAGGGCGGCCGACCGCATGCGGACGGCGCTGCTCGCGGCGGTCAGCCACGACCTGCGCACCCCGCTGGCCGGCGCCTGGGCGGCCGTCAGCTCGCTGCGCAGCCGGGAGGTCGAGTTCTCCGCCGAGGACCAGGAGGAACTGCTGGTCACCGCGGAGGTGTCCCTGGACCGGCTCAACCGGCTGGTGGACAACCTCCTCGACATGAGCCGGCTGCAGGCCGGCGCGCTCAGCCTGGCCCTCGAGCCGGCCTCCGTGGCCGAAGCGGCCTCGCTCGCCCTCGACAGCCTGGCCGAGAGCACGGTCCCCGTCACCACCCGGGGCCTGGCGGACGTACCATTCGCGCTGGCCGACCCGCCGCTCCTGGAACGCGTCATCGCCAACCTGGTGACCAACGCCCAGCGGTACGCCCCGGAAGGCACCGCTGTCCTGGTCAGCGCCAGTGCCCTCGGCCCGCGCATCGAGCTGCGTGTCGCGGACCGCGGCCCCGGCCTCCGACCCGCCGACCGGGAAAGGGTCTTCGAACCCTTCCAGCGGCTCGGCGACACCGACAACACCACCGGCCTCGGCCTCGGGCTCGCCCTCTCGCGCGGCCTGACCGAGGCCATGGGCGGCACCCTCACCCCCGAGGACACCCCTGGCGGAGGTCTCACCATGGTCCTGTCCCTGCCCACCGCCGGCGGTCCGGCCGACGTACCCGCCGCCCCCGTCGGCGGGGAGGAGGCGCTGACATGAGGCGCGTCCTGATCGTCGACGACGAACCGCAGATCCTGAAGGCGCTGGACATCAACCTGACGGCACGTCACTATGCCGTCGCCACCGCCCCCGACGGCACCACGGCACTGCTGCTGGTGTCCCGGCAGCCGCCCGACGCCCTCATCCTCGACCTCGGCCTGCCCGACATGTCCGGCACCGACATCATCCACGGCGTGCGCGCCTGGAGCCCGCTGCCCATCATCGTGCTGTCCGGGCGGACCGGGCCGGCCGACAAGGTCGAGGCGCTGGACGCGGGGGCCGACGACTTCGTCACCAAGCCGTTCTCCATGGACGAGCTGGCGGCCCGGCTGCGCGCCGTGCTGCGCCGCCCGCCCGTCCTGGAGGAGCCGGAGACGGTCACGATCGCGGACTACCGGGTCGACCTGGGCGCGTTCACCGTCGAACGCCGCTCCGGCAAGGGCGCGGCCCCGCGGCTCACGCCCACCGAGTGGCGGCTGCTCGCCCCGCTGCTGCGCAACCCCGGGCGCCTGATTACCGGGCGCCAGCTGCTGCGCGACGTATGGGGCCCGGGCAACGAGAAACGCACCAACTACCTGCGGGTCTACCTCGCCACCCTCCGGCACAAGCTGGAGCCGGACCCCGCCCACCCGCGCCACCTGATCACCGTGCCGGGCATGGGCTACCGCTTCGAGCCCTGAGCCGACGCACCGCACCCCGCCCGGTGGCGTCCACCAGGCGGGGTGCGCTCGTTCGTCGTCATCCCGCGACGCCCGCGTCGGAGCGGGCCGGGCCGGCGGTCAACGTGCCTTGACGGCGCGCGTGATCCCACCCGGGCGGCCCGCTCCCGCGGGCCGCCCGACGCCATAGTGGACGTACTCGCCGAACAGCCGGAAACCCGCCGTCCAGGCCAGCCGCCGGCTGGGCCGGTTCCCGCGCGAGCACGTCCAGCTGGCTGTGCGACCGCGGGCCGCGACGTCGCCGCACAGGCCCGACAGGCAGGCGAGCGCCAGGCCCTCGCGGCGGTGTCCCCGCAGCGTGACGACCGCGAGGTCCTCGTACACGCCGCCGAGGAAGTACGTGCACGCCAGCGAGACCAGGCGTCCCGAGCGGAACGCCCCCCACGCGTGGCCCGACGCGGCGAGCCCGTGCGCACCGCCCCAACTGCGGGTGATCCAGGCGGCGTCGTCGCCCGCGCCGACCACGGCCGCTCCGTCACCCGGCGCCAGCCTGCGCACCACCACGTCCCGCGGCGGCAGCCTCCGCGGCACCGGCCGCGACTGCACCCAGATCATCCGCTCCCAGGGCACGATCCGGTCGAACGCCGCCCCCAGGACCGGCAGGAAACGCGGGCGCGCCAGGACGTAGCCGTCGTGCCCCAGGGCAGCGAGCGCGTCCGGGTCGACGTACCGGGGATCGCCCTCCAGCAGCACGTGGTCCGCGCACGCCACCGCGACCGCGCGGGGCCCGACCGCCCGGTCGGCCCACCACTGCCCGTTGCCGGTCGCCTTCACGTGCTCCGCGAGGGCCACGGGCCCGGGCACCCCGGAGGGGAACCAGCCGTCCAGGGAGGGGACTTCGATCACCGGTGACCACACCTTCCGCGTACGCCGTGGTACGTGCTGCGAAACGGACGGCGGTGCGGACCGGGGTCGTCGACCCTGCGGTCCGCACCGCCGTGAGGACATCAGCCCTGGCCGGGCTTGTTGCCGTGGCCGGCGCCCTTCTTGCGCCTGGCCCTCTTCTTGCGGGCACGCTTCGACACGGTGGTCCTCCCTTCAGGCGGTGACGAGCAGGTCGGCGACCTTGCACAGACGGCGCACCGTGCGGTCCTCGACCGCGGTCCGGGCGGCCGGGGCGAGCGCGGCCCGGTCGTAGTAGGCGCCCGGGACGAGTTCGGTCTCCGGGTCGCACAGCCGGGCCACCCGCGCGGCGCCCTCTGCGGCGGGCTCGCCCTCGTGCGCGTACAGCGGCAGCAGACGCGTCTCGCACACCCCCGGGTGCACGCTGACGGCCGTGACGCCGGCGGGCGCGGCCGCCCGGGCGAAGACGGTGAGGGCCAGTTGCGACTGGGCGTACGCGGCGTGCCGCGAGTAGCGGCGGGAACGGTTCAGGTCGCTCCACGCCAGGGAGGCCGACCGGTGCGTCGCGGACGACACGTTGACCACCCGGGCGCCGGGGCGCGCCGTCAGCGGGCCCGCCAGCTCACGGGTGAGCAGGTAGGCCGCAAGGAAGTTCACCTGGAAGGAGATCTCATGGCCGTCGGCCGTGAGGGTGTGGCGCTCCGGCGCGACGACCGCGGCGTTGTTGACGAGGACGTCCAGCGCGGGATGCAGGCCCCGCACGGTGGCCGCCAGGTGGCGGACCTCGGAGAGCCGGGTGAAGTCGGCGACCGCCAGGCGCAGCCGGACGCGTTCGGTGCCGGCCGCCACCAGCCGCTCCACCGCATGGTGCGCCGACTCCGTGTCGCGACCGTGGACGATGACCGTGCAGCCCCGCTCGGCGAGCAGCCGGGCGGTCTCCCACCCGATGCCGGACGTCGCCCCGGTGACCAGGGCGGTGCGCGGGGGGACGACGGGGACGAAGGACGCAGACATGGACCACTCCGTGGATCGGTACGCCACATCGCGCCGGACACACGGGTGACGGCGCTCGCGTACGGGGAACAGGGGTGGCCGCCAGGGGCGGCCACGGGACACCGGCGCCCTCAGGACCCCGGCGGGAGGACAGCGCGCGGTACCGGCGGCACCCGATGGGGTGGCCGGTCGTCATGGCGCGGACCGCTGTTCACACACCTCATCCAATGCCGCGGCGGATCCGCGGACAAGGACCGGCGGCGATTCCTGACGACGCCCTGACGCGCGCCCCGCCCGCTCGCCGTGGCGGCGTCACCGGCGCGCGTACGGGCACGTCAACGCCGCGTCAGAATCGCCCTCCCGTACCGCAAAGGACCTGTCAGGAGCGTGCCGCGGTCCTCCCGGCGACGGTGTGCTGGTGACCGTCCACCGGTGAACAGACCAGCAGAAGGCACCCCGAGCATGCAGCCCCTGGCTCCCTCGACCGACCGCACCCCGGCCCCGCCCACGCAGCCGCCCGTACGCCCCGGCGGCAGGCGCAAGGTGTCCGCCGGCCTGCTGGATCCCCGCCTGCTCCTGGAGGCCTTGCCCGAGGCGCTGCGCAAGCTCGACCCCCGCCGCATGGTGCGCAACCCCGTCCTGTTCGTCGTCGAGACCGGCGCCGCGCTGACCACCGCCTCGGCGGTTGTGCACCCGAGCGTCTTCGCCTGGGTGATCAGCGCCTGGCTCTGGCTCACCGTCGTCTTCGCCAACCTGGCGGAGGCCGTGGCCGAGGGCCGCGGCAAGGCCCAGGCCGAGTCGCTGCGCCGCACCAGGACCGACACCGTCGCCCGGCGGCTGACCGGCTGGCGCCCCTACGGCCGTGACCACACCGAGCGGACGATCCCCGCCGCCGAGCTGAAGCCGTTCGACGTCGTCCTCGTCGAGGCCGGGGAGACCGTGCCGGGCGACGGCGAGGTCGTCGACGGGATCGCCGCCGTCGACGAGTCGGCCATCACGGGCGAGTCCGCCCCGGTGATCCGGGAGGCGGGCGGCGACCGTTCGGGGGTCACCGGCGGCACGAAGGTGCTCTCCGACCGCATCGTCGTGCGCGTCACCTCCCGCCCGGGCCGGACCTTCCTCGACCGCATGATCGCCCTGGTCGAGGGCGCCACCCGGCAGAAGACGCCCAACGAGATCGCCCTCAACATCCTGCTGGCCTCGCTCACGATCGTCTTCATCCTGGTCGTCGTCACCCTCCAGCCGATGGCCGCCTACGCGGACGCGGCGCAGAGCACCGTCGTCCTCGTGGCCCTGCTGGTCACCCTGATCCCGACGACGATCGGCGCGCTGCTGTCGGCGATCGGCATCGCCGGCATGGACCGCCTCGTGCAGCGCAACGTCCTGGCGATGTCCGGGCGCGCCGTCGAGGCCGCCGGCGACGTCTCCACCCTGCTGCTGGACAAGACCGGCACCATCACGTTCGGCAACCGCCGGGCCGCCGCGTTCATCCCGCTCACCGGCGTCGACGCCATGCAGCTCGCGCAGGCCGCGCAGGTCTCCAGCCTCGCCGACGAGACCCCCGAAGGCCGCTCCATCGTCATCCTGGCCAAGGAACGGTACGGGCTGCGCGCCCCGTCGGAAGGCGAGCTCGGACAGACCCGCTTCGTGCCCTTCACCGCCCGCACCCGCATGAGCGGGGTCGACCTGCGCTGGGAGGATGGCGCGGGCGCCTCCGTGCGCAAGGGCGCGGCCGGCACGGTGGCCGGCTGGGTCACCGGTCGCGGCGGCCACGTCCCCGAGGAGGCCGGCCACCTGGTGGACGCCATCGGCGCCTCGGGCGGCACCCCCCTGCTGGTGGCCCTCGACGACTGGAACGGCGCGCGGGTCCTCGGTGTCGTCCACCTCAAGGACGTCGTCAAGGACGGCATCCGCGAACGCTTCGCGGAACTGCGGCGGATGGGCATCCGCACGGTGATGGTCACCGGGGACAACCCGCTCACCGCGCGCGCCATCGCCGACGAGGCCGGCGTCGACGACGTCCTCGCCGAGGCGACCCCGGAGGACAAGCTGGCCCTCATCAAGCGGGAGCAGGCCGGCGGCAACCTGGTCGCGATGACCGGTGACGGCACCAACGACGCCCCGGCGCTGGCCCAGGCCGACGTGGGCGTGGCCATGAACACCGGCACCTCGGCCGCCAAGGAGGCCGGGAACATGGTGGACCTGGACTCCGACCCCACCAAGCTGATCGAGATCGTCGAGGTCGGCAAGCAGCTGCTCATCACCCGGGGTGCCCTGACGACCTTCTCCATCGTCAACGACGTGGCGAAGTACTTCGCGATCATCCCCGCGATGTTCGCGGCGACCTATCCCGGGCTGTCCGCCCTCAACATCATGCGGCTGCACAGCCCGGCGTCCGCGATCACCTCGGCGATCATCTTCAACGCCCTCATCATCGTGGCGCTGATCCCGCTGGCGCTGCGCGGCGTCCGCTACACGCCGTCCTCGGCGGGCGACCTGCTGCGGCGCAACCTGCTGGTGTACGGACTCGGCGGGCTGGCCCTGCCGTTCCTGGGCATCAAGCTCATCGACATGGCCGTGGTGCAGTTCGTGCCGGGCCTCGGCTGAGCGGTGGGTCAGTGCCCGTGCGGCGCGGCGCGGTGCACCGGCCCGTGCGCCTCGCCGCAGTGGCCGTCCGCCCTACCGGCCGCGGCGTCCGGGGCACCGCCCACGGTGAGGAGTTCGGCGGGCGCGTGGTCGACCTGCAGGGTGGTGTGGGTGAGCCCGTAGTCCGAGCCGAGCAGGTGCTCCAGGTCGCGCCGGACGGCATGGCAGTCACCGCCCGGCTCGACCAGGACGTGCGCCGACAGGGCGGGCTGGCCGGAGGTGATGGTCCAGATGTGCAGGTCGTGGACCTCGGTGACGGCGTCGTGGGCGGCGAGCCGGTCGCCCACCTCGTCCGGGTCCAGCCCTGCCGGGGCCGCCTCCAGGAAGATCCGCCCGGAGTCGCGCACCAGCCCGCACCCCGCCTTGAGCATCAGGCCGACCACCACGAGCGTCGCGATGGCGTCGGCGCGGACGAATCCGGTCAGCAGGACGACCAGGCCCGCCACGGCGGTGCCGATGAAGGCGTACAGGTCGTTCAGCACGTGCTGGAACGCGCCCTCGACGTTGAGGGACGTGCGGTTGGCCCGCGACAGGCACCATGCCGCGCCGACGTTGACGACCACTCCGGCCAGCGCGGTGACCAGCACCGGGCCGCCCGCCACGTCGGGCGGCGAGACAAGCCGCCGCACCGCCTCGTACGCCAGCCACGCGGCGAGCAGCAGCAGGGTGATGCCGTTCGCCTGCGCCGAGAGGATCTCGGCGCGCTTGAGCCCGTACGTGAAACCGCCCCGCGCCGGGCGCGCCGCCAGCCGCATCGCGACGAGCGCCAGCACGATCGATGCGGCGTCGGTGAGCATGTGCGCGGCGTCGGAGAGCAGCGCGAGGGACCCCACCAGCAGACCGACGACGACTTCGACGGCCATGAAGCCGGCGATCAGCCCCAGCGCGAGCCCCAGCCAGCGCCGGTCGGCGTTCTCGGCCACCCCGTGACCGTGTCCATGCCCATGCCCATGCCCATGCTCGTGATCGTGCGCGTTCATGGTGCGGCGACCTCCCCGTTCCAGGTACGACACCCGCAGGGAAACACATCGGCACGCCGATCGGCAAAGACTGCACCGGTGACCGTTGTCAACTTCGATAAGACGGCGGTGACCTGCACCGACGCCCGGCCGATCACGACGCGGCCGGCTCCGGACGCGGGACCGCCGGGGGCCCCGGAGGCGGGCGGCCTCCGGGAGCGCCCCCGGCGGGGTCAGGCGTTCGGGCTCGTGCCGCGGGCCGCGAGCATGTCGGCCATCAGGCGTATCTCCGCCTCCTGGCCCTGGACCATGCCCGCCGCCAAGCGCCGTACCTGGTCGGTCCGGGCGAGGTCGGCGGCCGCGGCGGCCATCTCCACGCCGCCCTTGTGGTGGGCGGTGAGCAGGTGGAGGTAGAGGACCGCGGCGGCCTTGCCCCGGGCCGCGTCGAGCCGTCGCAGTTCGGTGTCCGTGGCCATGCCCGGCATCAGCGACCCGTCGTGGGGCGCGTAGGCCATGTCGTGGCCCATCCACGTCATGGGCGGCTTCGACGACGACTTGGGCAGCCCCCAGACGTCCAGCCAGCCGAGCAGCATGCCGCGCTGGTTGGCCTGGGTGTTGATGACGTCGTAGGCGAGCCTGCGGACGTCCTCGTCGTCCGTGCGGTCGCGGACGATCAGGGACATCTCCACCGCCTGCTGGTGGTGGATCGCCATGTCGCGTGCGAAGCCGGCGTCGGGTGAGTCCGTGGCCGGGGTGCCCCCGCTGCTGGGCCGTGCCGTGAGCAGGGTGAAGGCCAGGGCCGCGACCACGACCAGCGCCATGGCGCCGGCGAGCGCGAGCAGCGGCCTGCCCGCGCCCCGGGCGGCGGTCACGAGGCCTTGCCCCCGGTGCAGGGTGCGCCGGGCTCGGGGGTCTGGTCGCCCTGCACATAGGTGTCGAAGAACGTCGCCACGCGCGGATCGTCGGCCTTGGTGACGCCCAACTGGTGGCCCCACGCGGTGAGGGTGATCGGTGAGGCCTGGTCCGCGTAGGGGCTCATGAGGGAATACGGGGTCTTCGAGACGCGGGCGCCGAGCGTCTTGACGTCGGCGTCCGACGCCTTGTCGGTGTACGTGACCCACACCGCGCCGTGCTCCAGGGCGTGCACGGCGTTCTCATTGGTGACGGGCTTGTCGTAGACGTCGCCGTTGCAGTTCTGCCAGACGGGGTTGTGGTCGCCGCCGGCGGGCGGGCTCATGGGGTAGTCGACGGTCTTGTTCACGTGGTTCTGCGTGAGCCCGGACCACGTCTTCTCCCCGCTGATGGAGCCGGCGGCCGCGGTCTTCCCGCTGTCCCCGCCGTCGTCGCCGGCGGAGTTGACCAGGTAGACGCCGCCACCGACCAGCCCGACGAGGATGGCCGTGCAGGCGGTGATGGTGATGATCCGGTTGCGGCGTTCGCGGGCCTGCTCCTGGCGGCGTATCTCCTCGACGCGCGCACGGCGGTCGGTGGCCCTGGCCTTGGAATGGGGGGAACCCATGGCATGTCCTGATTCCCCGCCGCGTCGGTGACACGGCGGTGCTGGTGAAGGGTCGGATGACGTACGGCGCGCACCGGCGGTCGCCGCCGGCGCGGTCGGCCCTTCTACGTCCGCTGGATCTGGAGCATGTGCAGGTCGAGGGAGCGCACGGTGCCGGGGGACGGCGCACGCAGTCCCGCGGCGGCGACCGCGGGCGGCCACACCGACGGCGGTTCCGCGCCGGCGAGGCCCGGCAGGGGCGCGGAGCCCAGGGTCACCGGAGTGTGCTCCGCTGGGGAACAGCCGTTGCCGCGCCTGCCGGGGTCATGGCCGTCCGTGCACACCTCGTCGGCGACGTACGCGACGTGCGAGGAGACGAGGGTCCGCGCGGGGCCGTACGCGTCGTCCGGCGCCCCGGAGTGGCCGCAGACCGTGAGGGCGGCGAACAGCCCGCACAGGACGAGGACAACACCGCTCAGGCGGGCGGGTATCGCACCGCCTCGGCCGGCTCCTCCGTCACTGCGCATCGCGGCAGATCGTACCTGCCGCCACGCGCCGTACCCGCGCCGGGTGCGCCCCCGGGGAAACCGAGGTGCAGGGCGCCACGGGGCCCTGACAGGCTGCTCCGCATGGACGTTCACCTGGAGCCCTGGTCGGAGGCGGCCCTTCCGCTCCTGCGGCGGATCAACACCCCGGAGATGCGGCGGCACGTCGGAGGCCCGGAGCCCGAGGAGCGGCTGCTCGCCCGGCACGAGCGCTACCTGGCCCTGCCGGAAGCCGGGCTGGGCCGCATGTACGCCGTGCTCCTCGGCGACGAGCCGGTGGGCAGCATCGCGTACCACCGCCGGGACTGGCAGGGCGAACCGGTCTACGAAACCGGGTGGAACGTCCTGCCGCCGTACCAGGGCAGGGGCATCGCCGCCGCGGCCGGTGCCGCGCTGATCGCCGTCGTGCGCGAGGCCGCCCGCACCCCGGGGGCTCCCCACGCGCTGCACGCCTTCCCGTCCGTGCGGAACGCTCCGTCGAACGCCCTGTGCCGCCGACTTGGGTTCACCCTGCGCGGCGCCTGCGACTTCGAGTACCCCAGGGGCAGCGGCACCTTGATGCGCAGCAACGACTGGCGCATGGAGTTCGGCGCCCCGCGTTAGGCCGCCCGCGCGGAGCGCAGGAGGTCCCGCAGTGCCTCCAGGACCGCGTCGGGTCGTTCTTCGTGGAGCCAGCCGTGCCCGGCGTCGCCGATGACGCGGTGCTCGCCGCGGGGGACGGAGGCGGCGAGGCGTGCGTGGAGGTCGAGTTTGGCGGCGTTCATCTCGCGCACGGTGTCCTCGGACCACAGGTGGGCCTGGGTGGGGTCGACGCCCATCGCGGACAGCACGATCAGCGGTACGTCGGGGAGGGCGGGGGCGTCGCGCAGTTCGCCGGCGACGACGTCGTGTACGTTCCTGTCCTCGTCCCAGCCGGTCCGCCACCGGGTGAGGTGGTATTCGGCGAGCGGTTCGCGGACGCCGTCCGGCCAGCGCGCGAAGTGCCGCGCGAGGGCGGCCCGTGACTGCTCGATCTGCTCCTGCGTCGCTTCGGGGAGTTCGGCGCTCCGCATCCGTTCCACCTTGTCGCGGATCTCCTGCGACGCCCGTGCGTACATGTCCTCGTGGAAGGGGTCCAGCAGGAGGAGCCCCGCCACCTCGCCGGGGTACCGCTGCGCGAAGCGGCGGGCGTAGGCGGCGCCCAGTGAGTGGCCGACCAAGAGGTACGGACCGGGGACTTCGGCCGTGTGGAGCAGGGCGTGCAGTTCACCGGTGACGTCGGCCGCCGTGCGGGGGAGCGGCACGGGGATGCTCCAGCCGGTGCCGCCGCGGTCGTAGAGGACGGACGTGGTGAGGGCGGCGACGCGGTCGTGGAGGTTCACGTAGTCCAGGCCGACCATGCCCGCGCCGGGCACGAGCACCACGGCGGGGCCGCCGGTGCCGGAGCGGTGCAGCAGCAACCGCCCGCCGTCGACGTCGTGAAGCCGTCCGAGCGGCGGCGCCCCGGGGACGGTGGTGCCGGGCCGGTCCTCGGTGTGCGGCTGGCGGGTCATCCGGTCTCCTCCCATACACTCTACGTTCTCAACTTTGAGAAAGGTATCCGACGTGAGATCGTACGTCCATGGACACGGTCGACCTGCTGCTGCACCCCGTGCGGCTGCGCATCGTGCACGCCATGTCGGGGAACCGGACGCTCACCACGTCGCAGTTGTGCGACCTGCTGCCGGACGTCTCCAAGGCCACCGTCTACCGCCACGTCGGTCTCCTCGCGGACGGGGGAGTGCTCGAGGTCGAGGACGAACAGCGGGTGCGCGGCGCCGTCGAGCGCCACTACCGGCTCCGCCGCGAACGGGCCGTGGTCGACGCGGAGACGGCGGCGTCGGTGTCACGGGAGGACCACCGCAGGGTCTTCGCGGTCGCCATGGCGGCGCTGATGGCCGAGTTCAACGCCTACCTCGACCGGGACGGCGCCGACCCGGCCGCCGACCTCGTGGGCTACCGGCAGCACGCGCTCTGGCTGAGCGACGAGGAACGCGCCGCACTCATCGCCGACCTGCGGCGGGTCCTGCTGCCCCGTCTGGCCAACGGTCCGGCGCCCGGGCGGACGCGACACCTCGTCAGCCCGATCCTGTTCCCCGCCGAGGAGTCCCGGGGCCCGGGCGCTCCGGCCTGACCGCCGGCGTCAACGGCGGTGGCGGGCCCGCCGCTTGGGGGACCGGCGGTCCGTCACCAGGAAGACGACCAACAGCGCGGCGACGACGCAGATCGCCACGGTCTCGGCCGCGAAGATCAGTTCGCTGAACCCGTCGTCCCCCGCCTCGACGGGAGGGACGTAGACCTCCCGTGACGGACCGGTGGAGGGCGCGCCGTAGGGCATGCCGAAGCGCAGGGGCACCATGCGGAGGCTCATCGTCGGTCAGTATCGCGGGCTCCGGTCCCGCCGCGGGACGAGACGGCCGGACCGGGGGCGCCCGCACCGTGGCCGCGCGCCGGATCAGCCGGTGAGCGCCGGGAGCGCGGCGGGACGGCGGAAGAGCCACCGCAGGAACGTCCGCCGCGGCGCACGCGCCCGCACCTGCCCGAACTCCAGCTCACCCACCAGCTCCACGCGCAGGGCCACGGGTGTCGCCGGGCCGGCCGCCGGCCGGATGTCCACCTTGCCGAAGCTGACGGTCAGCGCGTCGGCGTCCACCACGATCCCGGGCCGCGTCACCAGTACCAGGGAGCCGCCGCGGACGTCCACGTCGATGCGGAGGGTGTCCTGCGTGATCACGGCGCGGGTGAAGTCGAGCAGCACCTCGCCCCACTCGGACCGGACCTCCATGCGCCGTGGCACGACCCACCGGTCGACGCGGCGGAACGAACCCCCGCGGTGGTCGACCCGGACCACGTCCTTGACGTCCGCGGCCGCCACGCCCGGCACCCCCGCGGCCGCCGGAAGGTCGGCGGTGAGCGGTGCCAGTTCGTCGAGCGTACGGGCCGACAGGGCGGCCTCCAGGCGCTCGTCCAACTCGTCGGCGGACAGCCGTCCGTCGCCCGCGGCCACGGTCAGGACGTCCACCACCCGGTCCCGGTCCGCGTGCGAGGCCCGCAACGGGGGCGGCGCGAGCGGCGCGCCCGTAGCGGACGGCCCACCCGCGGGCGGGATCTCTTCCGGCATGTCCCCACCCCGTTCTGGTCGGCGGCTTCGGTGAGACGCGATACACAGGTCGCGAACTAACGCTATATCGCGTCCTGGTCGCGAGCCAAGCCCGTACCCGCGGACCGCCGTCCTCCTCCGCGTGGTGCCGGTCCCGGGCGCGGCCCTGGCCGGCGCGTGCCGCTGACCGCTTTCCAACCCGCCGCGCTGGGTGCGGCGTTGGACCGGCGCAGGGCAAGGCCCTGACGGCGGTGACCCACGTGGTGCAGGGCTCAGGGGGTGACGAATCCGTCCCGGCGCCACCTGGCACCGAACCGCCGGCCGCTCCCGCCACCCCGGCCCGAGGGCAGTCCGGGCGCGGACGGCACGGCCAGGACCGGGCAGCGGGCGTGCGTGAAGCAGTGGGCCGCGACGGACGGCGCGAAGAGCCGCCGCCAGGGGCCGTGGGCACCGGCACCGATCACGAGCAGTCCCGCGCCCTCGCCTGCCACCTCCACCAGCGCCGGTCCCGGGCGGCCCAGCGCGAGGACCGGACGCAGCGGGGGGTCCAGCGGCAGGTCGCCGTCGAAGGCGACGTCCAGGGCCATGAGGAGCCGGCGCCGGGCCAGCCGGCGCCACCGGTCGGGGTCCGGCGGGGGCGGCGGCCACCGGCTCTGGGTCGCACCGGCACCGTCCCAGGCCGCCTCCCAGGCGGTGACCACGGTCAGCACGCACTCCCGCCGCCGGGCCTCCTCGGCGGCCCGGCGCAGCGCCGCCACGCTCCCGGGGGAGCCGCTGACGCCGACGACGACGCACTCTTCGCGGACCTCACTCATGCCTTCCATGAAACGCCCGGAAACGCGCGGACCAGGGGTCCTTGTCGCGATCCTGACGCCGTCCGCCCCGCCCCCGCGACCCGCGCCGTTAACGTTCGCGCGCTCGCCGTAAACGTCGCGTCAGGGATCGCACCCACCCCCCGGACGGCGGGCATAGCGTCCCTGGTGCGTCCCGGACCGCCGGCCCCGGCCGGGGCGCCCCAGGAACCGCAGCAGGTGCCGCAGCAGGAGGAAACCATGACAGAGCTCATGTACGGGGACGACCCCGAGCCTTCGGATCCGTCCCCGGCCGGACGACACCGGGAGACGTTGTACGTCCCCGTCCGGCCGGGACCCGTGGGATGCGTCGCGCGTATGTTCCGCACGCCCCTGGGCGGCCGCACGGCCGTCGGCTTCACCACCACCGAGCGCCTCACCGAGACGCTCGGCCCCGACCAGCAGTGGATCACCCTGTCGGAATCCGCGCTGCGGTCGCTGGCCCGGCCGCTCGGCGTCACGGCACTGACCGTGGACCCGCAGTTCGCCGCACCCGCCGTGTCGGACGTACCGGAGGAGACCGGTCGCCGGCTCGACCCCCAGACTCTCGGGGTCCTCAGGGTCACCGGCGCGGTCGCGCTGGTCGACGCCCTGGCCCTGTGGATCGGCTGAAAGGAGCGCCGTCATGACTCTCGTCACCGAGCACCTGGAGACCGCGTACCCCGACGCCGACCTGTCGGTGTGGCCCGCGTCCGCCTCCTCCGCCCCCCACGGTGAGGTCACCGTGGGCGGGGTCGCCCTCACGGAGATCGCCGAACGCTTCGGCACCCCCGCCTACGTCCTGGACGAGGGCGAGGTACGCGACCGCTGCCGCGCCTACCGCGCGGCCTTCCCCGACGGCGACGTGCTGTACGCCGCCAAGGCCTTCATGTGCCGTGCCATGGCCCACTGGGTGGACGAGGAGGGCCTCGGCCTCGACGTCTGCTCGGCCGGGGAGCTCGAGCTCGCGGTCGTCACCGGCTTCCCGCCGGAGCGCATCCTGCTCCATGGCAACGCCAAGAGCCCGGAGGACCTGGCCACGGCGCTCCGCCTCGGCGTGGGCCGGATCGTGATCGACAGCACCGGCGAGATCGCCCGGCTGGCCGCCCACGTCCCGCCGGGGGACCGGCAGAAGGTGCTGCTCCGCATCGTGCCGGGCATCGCCGCCGGTCACCACAACGCGGTGCGCACCGGCACCGACGACCAGAAGTTCGGGCTGTCCCTGGCCGACGGATCGGCGCAGCACGCCATCGCGCGCGTGCTGGAGCAGCCGCGACTGGAACTGGTGGGTCTCCACTGCCACCTGGGCTCGCAGATCAGCAGCGTCAAGCCGTACCTCGCGGCCGTGCGCCGGCTGGTCGGGCTGCTGGCCGCCGTACGCAGGCAGCACGGCGTCACGCTGCCGGAGCTGGACCTGGGCGGCGGGCACGCGGTCGCCTACCGGCCGGGCGAGGCGGCGATGGACCTGACGACGCTGTCCGCGCGGATACGCGCCGAGCTCGCCGAGGGCTGCGCGGCCGCCGGGCTGGCGGTGCCGCGGCTGACGGTGGAGCCCGGCCGCGCGATCGTGGGCCCCGCCGGTGTCGCGCTGTACCACGTGCTGTCGGTCAAGCGCACCGGCGGACAGACCTTCGTGGCCGTCGACGGCGGCATGAGCGACAACCCCCGGCCCGCGCTGTACGGGGTGCGCTACAGCCCCCGGCTGATCGGCCGTCACTCCACGGAGGAGCCGGCCCTGATGACCGTGGTCGGGCGGCACTGCGAGGCCGGTGACATCCTCGCCTCCGCGGTGCCCCTCCCGGCCGACGTCCGGCCCGGGGACCTGCTGGCGGTGCCGGTCGCGGGCGCCTACCACCTGTCGATGGCGTCCACGTACAACCTCGTCGGCCGTCCGCCGGTCGTCGCGGTCCACGAGGGCCGGGCCCGGCTGCTGGTCCGCCGCGAGTCGCTGGCCGACTTCCGCAACCGCGACATCGGGCTCTGAGCCCCGGGCCCCCAAGGCCCCACGACCAGGCGTCCACGACGCCGTCCGAACGCCCTCCGGGCAGGTGATGTCCCCGCGTCCCCCTGCCCGGAGGTGCGCCATGCCCATTTCCGTTCCAAGAGGCCCGGTCCACGGGTCCCGATCCACGAGAAGAGAGAGTCCGGTGAGTGTGGAGTACACCGTCCGCCTGATCGTCGCGGAGGGAATCCGATGACCACCGCACCCGCACCCGTCAGACCGGACCGTGAAAGCCCCGCCCTTCCCCCCGAGGCCGACGGGAAGCGCCGTGTCGGCGCAGGACTGCTCGACCCCGGACAGCTGTGGCTCGCCCTTCCCGACGCCCTGCGCAAGCTCAACCCGGTGACGCTGGTCCGCAACCCGATCATGTTCGTCACCGAGGTCGGCGCGGCCCTGACCACCGGGCTGGCCCTCGTCCATCCGACCGTGTTCGGCTGGCTGATCACGGTGTGGCTCTGGCTGACCGTCGTCTTCGGCAACCTCGCCGAGGCCGTCGCCGAGAGCCGCGGCAAGGCCCAGGCCGACTCGTTGCGCCGCATGCGCAAGTTGACCACCGCCCGCCGGCTGACGGAGGACGGCGAGAAGGTGGTGCACGCCATCGCGCTGCGCCGCGGTGACACCATCGTCGTCGAGGCCGGGGAGACGATCCCTGGTGACGGCGACGTCGTCGAGGGCGTCGCCAGCGTCGACGAGTCCGCCATCACCGGCGAGTCCGCACCCGTCATCCGCGAGGCGGGCGGCGACCGCTCGGCCGTCACAGGCGGCACCAAGGTGCTGTCCGACCGCATCGTCGTACGCATCACCCAGGAGTCCGGACGCAGCTTCCTGGACCGGATGATCGGCCTGGTCGAGGGCGCCAACCGGCAGAAGACGCCGAACGAGCTCGCCCTCAACTTGCTGCTCGTCATGCTGACCTTCGTCTTCCTGGTCGCCGTCGTCACCCTGCAGCCCATGGCGATCTTCTCCAAGGGCTTCATGGGCGCCGCCCCCGACAGCGCGGCGATGACCGCCGACGGCGTCACCGGCATCGTCCTGGTCTCGCTGCTCGTCTGCCTCATCCCGACGACGATCGGCGCCCTGCTGTCGGCCATCGGCATCGCGGGAATGGACCGCCTGGTGCAGCGCAACGTCCTGGCCTCCTCCGGCCGTGCCGTCGAGGCCGCGGGCGACGTGAACACGCTCCTGCTCGACAAGACCGGCACCATCACCTACGGCAACCGGCAGGCGAGCGCCTTCCTGCCGGTCGGGGCCGTCGAGCCGGAACAGTTCGCCCGGTCCGCGCTGCTGTCGAGCCTCGCCGACCGGACCCCAGAGGGACGCTCCATCGTCGCCCACGCCCGCGAGCACTACGCGCTGTCCCACCACAAGGCCGACGAGATCGACCTGCCCGACGCCCGGTGGGTGGCCTTCAGCGCCACCACCCGCATGTCCGGGGTGGACCTCCCCGGAGGCAGGAAGCTGCGCAAGGGTGCCGCCGCCGCGGTCGCCGCCTGGGTCCGCGACGAGGGCGGCACGGTCCCCGCGGGCATGGACGTGTACGTCGAGCAGGTGTCCGCCGCGGGCGGGACGCCGCTCGCCGTCGCCGAACTCCCGGCAGGTGGCGGCCCCGCGCGCGTCCTGGGCGTCATCCACCTCAAGGACGTCGTCAAGCCCGGGCTGCGCGAACGCTTCGAGGAGATGCGCCGGATGGGCATCCGCACCGTGATGATCACCGGCGACAACCCGGTGACCGCCCGCGCCATCGCCGAGGAGGCGGGCGTGGACGACTTCCTCGCCGAGGCGACCCCCGAGGACAAGCTCGCCCTGATCAAGCACGAGCAGGCCGGCGGCCACCTCGTCGCCATGACCGGCGACGGCACCAACGATGCCCCGGCACTGGCCCAGGCGGACGTGGGCGTCGCCATGAACACCGGCACCTCGGCCGCCAAGGAGGCCGGCAACATGGTCGACCTCGACTCCGACCCCACGAAGATCGTGGAGATCGTCGAGATCGGCAAGCAACTCCTCATCACCCGTGGCGCGCTGACGGCCTTCTCGATCGCCAACGACATCGCCAAGTACTTCGCGATCCTCCCCGCGATGTTCGGCGGGGTCTACCCGGCCCTCGACTCCGTGAACATCATGCGGCTGCACTCGCCCGCCTCGGCGATCCTGTCTGCCGTCGTCTTCAACGCCGTCGTCATCGTCGCGCTGATCCCGCTCGCCCTGCGGGGCGTCCGCTACCGGCCCAGCAGTGCCTCGGCGCTGCTCACCCGCAACCTGTGGGTATACGGCCTCGGCGGGGTGGTCGTGCCGTTCCTCGCGATCAAGCTCATCGACGTCGCCCTCGTCCAGTTCATCCCGGGGATCTGACCATGGCTGATACCTCCACGCTGCCCCGCTGGGCCGCGCACCACCTCGCGGCCGTCCGCATGGTGCTCGCGCTCACCCTCCTCGTCGGACTGACCTACCCCCTCGGCATGACGCTGCTCGCCCAAGTGCCGGGCCTGCGTGACGCCTCGTCACGCGACACGCTCATCGGCAGGGCCTACGCCGACGCCCAGGGCGACCCGCTGCCCGGCTACTTCCAGTCGCGCCCCTCCAACGCGGGCGACGGCTACGACACCGCGGCCTCCGGCGCCGGCAACCAGGGCGCCGAGAGCGTCGTCGACACCCCCGACAAGCCCAGCCTGCTCACCCAGGTGTGCTCGCGCAGCAAGACGGTCGGCGAGCGGGAGCACGTCGACGGTTCGCGCCCCTACTGCACTCCCGACGGCGTCGGCGCCGTGCTCGGCGTCTTCCGCCAGGGCGGCACCACGGGCCGCGTGACCCGCGTCGTCAGCCTCAACCAGCCCTGCCCCGCCCGGCCGTTCCTCACGGCCTACGAGCACGTGGCCGTCCGCTGCGCGGAACCCGGCGCCGACTACACCCGCGCCGTCGTCACCCCCGTACGCGGCGACGCCCCGGCCCGCCCCGAGGTCCCCGCCGACGCGGTCACCGCGAGCGGCAGCGGCCTCGACCCCGACATCAGCGCCGCGTACGCGGGCCTCCAGGCACCCCGCGTCGCCCGCGAGCGGGCGGTCGGCGAGGACACCGTGCGCGCCCTGATCGCGAAGTACACCACCGGCCGCGCCCTCGGCGTGCTCGGCGAGCCCGCCGTCAACGTCGTCGAGCTCAACGCCGCCCTGGACCGCACCCACCCGACGCGCGGAGCGTGAGAGCAGACATGTACGGCTGGATCCAGGCTTCCCTCGTCATCGCCGTCGTGGTGGGCCTCCACGTCCCGCTCGGCGACCACATGGCACGCGCCCTCGAGGGCGGCCGCCACCTGGGACCCGAGCGCGCCCTCTACCGCCTGTGCGGCGTCGACCCCGACAAGGAACAGGACTGGCGGCACTACCTGTTCGCGCTGCTGGCCTTCTCGGCCGTGAGCATCGCCGCCCTGTTCGCCCTGTTCACCCTGCAGGACCGGCTGCCGTGGTCGCTCGGCCGCGACGGCATGCCGTGGCGGCTCGCCCTGCACACCGCCGTCAGCTTCACCACCAACACCAGCTGGCAGAACTACGCGGGCGAGTCCACCACCGGCCATCTCGCCGTCATGGCGGGCCTGGGCACCCAGGCGTTCGCCTCCGGCGCGGTCGGCATCTGCGTCGCGCTGGCCCTCGTCCGCGGGCTGGTCCGGCGCGACACCGACCGGCTCGGCAACTTCTGGGTCGACCTCGTCCGCAGCGTCTTCCGCGTCTTCCTGCCCCTCGCGGTCGTCTCCGGACTCCTGCTGATCGCCCTCGGCGTGCCGCAGCACCTGTCGGGGAGCGACCAGCTCGCCGCCCCCGTCGGCTCGTGGGAGTCCATCAAGCTGATGTCGGGCGACGGCGGCGGTGTCTTCAACGCCAACAGCGCCCACCCCCTGGAGAACCCCTCGGCGTGGAGCAACACGCTCGAGATCGTGCTCATGCTCCTCATCCCGACCGCCCTGATCCGCACCTACGGCCGGCTCGTCGGCAGCCTGAAGCAGAGCTGGACCCTCCTCGCGGTGGTGGGCATCCTCTTCGGCCTGCTGCTGGCCGCCGCCAACCTCGCCCAGAGCGCCCACACCGGCACCGTCAGCGCCGCGGTGGGCGGCCAGACCGAGGGTACCGAGACCCGGTTCGGCGTCCCGGCGAGCACCCTGTTCGGCGTGTCGGCCACGGCCTCGGCGGACGGCGCCGCCAACTCCTCGTACGACAGCTTCTCCAGCCTCGGCGGCGGCGTCCTGCTGGCGGGCATGATGCTCGGCGAGATCGCGCCCGGCGGCACCGGGAGCGGCCTGTACGGACTGCTCGTGGCCGTCCTCGTCGCGGTCTTCGTCGGCGGCCTGATGGTCGGCCGCACGCCCGAGTACCTGCGCAAGCGGATCGGTACCGGGGAGATGCGGTACGTCGTGCTCTACGCGCTCGTCGCGCCCACCGCGATCCTGGTGTGCTCGGCCATCGCCGTCGCCCTGCCCGGCGGGCGCTCCTCGATGGGCAACCCCGGCCCGCACGGCCTGACCGAACTCGTCTACGCGTACACCAGCAACACGGCCAGCAACGGCAGCGCGATGGCCGGCTTCAACGGCGCCACCGACCTGCACAACCTGCTGATGGTCGTCGCCATGCTGATCGGCCGCTACGTCCCCGTGGTGTTCGTCCTCGCCCTGGCGGGACGCCTCGCGCGCCAGCGGGCCGGTGTGGTCACGGTCGGCACGCTGCGCCCGCACGGGGTCAACTTCGTCGTCCTGGCCACCGGCGCCGCCCTGATCCTCGCCCTGCTGAACTTCCTGCCCGTTCTGTCCCTCGGCCCGGTGGCGGAGGGACTGCTGTAGTGCCGACGGTCGGTCACCCCCCGATGCGAAGCTGAGGGGGTGACGAGGACCCAGTACTTCACCGCGACCAGCCTCGACGGCTTCATCGCCGACCCGGACGGCTCCCTCGACTGGCTCTTCGAGGTCGAGGGGGAGGGCTTCGAGCGCTTCAGGGCCTTCTTCGCCGGCGTCGGGGCCTTCGCGATGGGCGCGACCACGTACGAGTGGATCCTGGACCACGACCGGCTCCTGGAGCGGCCCGGGAAGTGGACCGAGTACTACGGCACCACCCCGGCCTGGGTCTTCACCCACCGGGACCTGCCCGCCGTCCCCGGGGCGGACGTCACCTTCGTGCGCGACGACGTCCGCCCCGTCCACGAGGCCATGACCACCGCCGCCGGGGGCCGGAACATCTGGCTGGTGGGCGGCGGTGAACTGGTCGGCTCCTTCGCCGATCACGGGCTGCTGCACGACCTGATCCTGGGCGTCGCCCCGGTCACCCTCGGCGCCGGCGCACCGCTGCTGCCGAGGCGGCTGACCTCGGCCCGGCTGCGGCTGACGGGCGTCGAGCGGGTCGGCCAGTTCGCCTACCTCACGTACATGACGCGCTGAGGCCGGTGCCGGTGCCGGTGCCGGTGCCTGCGATGCGCGGCGCGGCGCACTTCCGTGCGAGCATCTGCGGATGCTCATACTCGCCGACGAACTCGGACGTCTCGCCTGCACGGTGACGGGGGACGGGCCGCCCGTCGTCCTCGTGCACGCCGGCGTCGCCGACCACCGGATGTGGGACGGGGTCGTGCCCGGCCTCGCGCAGCACCACACCGTCATCCGCTACGACTTGCGCGGCTTCGGCCAGTCCCCACCACCGGCCGGCCCGTTCAGCGAACACGACGACCTGCGCCGCGTCCTGGACCACTTCGGCCTCGACCGCGCCCGCGTGGTCGGCGCGTCCTTCGGCGGCCGCGTGGCACTCGACTTCGCGCTCGCCCACCCCGGACGCGTCCACTCCCTGGCCGTCTTCTCCCCGCCGTGGCCGGGGTACGACTGGTCGCCGCAGATGATCGCCTACGACGAGGCCGAGACCGAGGCGCTCGCGGCGGGCGACCACGAGGCCGCGGTCCGCGTCAACCTGGACATGTGGCTGCGCGGCCCGGCCCGCGGATGGGACGAGGTCCCCGCCGGGGCGGCCGACCGGCTGCGTGGGCCGCTGCGGACGGCGTTGATCCACCAGGGCACGGTCGAGGCGCACTCACAGGGCCGCGCGGACGGCGACGTCGCGGCCCTCTCCGTGCCCACCCTGATCGGCATCGGCCTCCTCGACGTGCCGGACTTCCAGGACATCGCCCGCCGCTACGCCGCCACGATCCCCGGCGCCACCCTGGCCGAGTTCCCGGCCGCGGCCCACCTCGTCGCCATGGACGCCCCCGCCGACGTGACGGCCGCGCTGCTTCCCTTCCTCGCCCGCTAGGGACGCCGCACCGCCAACGCGGTGGCGCTCCCGTCCGCCCCGTCCGCACGTGGGGGCGCGGGGGTAGGGATCATCCCCGCGGACCGTGGACGTCCGACGTGCCCCCGCACGCCGGACGGGGCAAGGGAAAGGAGCAACCCCTGTGGACATGAAACTCGAGGTCGTGGTGGTGCCCGTCGCCGACGTCGACCGGGCCAAGGACTTCTACGTGGGCCTCGGCTGGCGGCTGGACGCGGACCTCACCACCGGCGAGGACTTCCGCGTGGTCCAGGTGACCCCGCCCGGCTCGCTCTGCTCGGTCATCTTCGGCACCGGGGTCAGCTCGGCGGCGCCCGGCTCGGTCCAGGGCCTCCACCTGATCGTGGAGGACGTGGTCGCCGCCCGCGAGGAGCTCGTGGGGCGCGGGGTCGAGGTGAGCGAACCGTTCCATGACGCCGGGGGGATCTTCCACCGTGCCGGGACGGAAGGACGCGTGTCCGGCGCCGACGCGGAGCGACGCAGCTACTGCTCCTTCGCGTCGTTCAACGACCCCGACGGCAACGAATGGGTGTTCCAGGAGATCACGGAGCGGCTGCCGGGCCGCTGACCTCCGCTCCTGGCGCCGTACGGTTCCGCACCGCGGGCGCGCGCCGCGCCCGCGGCGCCAGAACCTTCACACGGTGGCGACGGCCTTCTGAGGCCCGGTCACGCCGAGGATGGCCAGGCAGTTCGTCCACAGCGGGCTGAGGCGCCCGGTGTCGTTGTACAGCTTGGCGAAGAGCACCTGTCCCTCGAGCTGGGCGACGATCGACGCCGCGGCCGCGTGGGTGTCGGCGACGGTGACATCGCCCCGCTCACGGGCCTCGGTGACGACCTCGTCGATCATGTCGACCTGCGTCTCGAAGATCTCCTGCAGCCGTCCGCGGATGGACTCGGTCTGGTTGCTCATCTCCAGCGTCAGGTTGCCGAACATGCACCCGGAGACCGTGCCGCAGGACTGCTGGCCCGCGTGCTGGCTCTCCTCGGTCGCCTCGAACAGCCGGCGCAGCCGCTCCAGGGGTGCCTCGTCGGCGCCCAGGATGCGGGTCCACTCGCGCCTCTGCGCCGCCCAGTGCTCGTCGATGACGGTCAGGGCGAGGGCTTCCTTGGACTCGAAGAAGTAGTAGAAGCTGCCCTTGGGCACCCCGGCCGCCTTGCAGATCTCGGCCACCCCCAGCGCGGAGTAGCCGCGCTGCTCGATGAGCGTCTGCGCGGCAGTGATGATCTTCTCCCTGGCATCACTTGTGCGTCCCATGACAGCAGTATACGACCGATCGACTATTGTGTCGTCGACCGGCCGGTCCCCCTGCTTCCCCCGGCCGGGAATCCCGACCGGCCCCCATCCTGGGCGCGCCGGCGGGGCGCGCGCCAGGACCGGTTTCCTCCCTGCTGCGAGGCTGCGACTCCCACACGCCCCCCGTGGCGGAGATCCAGCAGGCCAGGCCCTAGCATGGCGGCGTGGAGCTGCGTCAACTTCGGTATTTCGTCGCGGTCGCCGAGGAGCTGAACTTCGGGAGGGCGGCCGAACGGCTCCTGATCGCCGGGCCTTCACTGTCCCAGCAGATCAAGGCGCTCGAACGCGACCTGGGGGTCAGGCTCTTCGACCGCGACCGCCGCTCGGTGTCGATCACCCCCGCGGGCTCGGCGCTGCTGCCGCACGTCCGGGCGCTGCTGGAGCGCGCCGACGACGTGGGGCGCCGCGCCAAGCAGCTGGCCGGCTCGGAGGCGGTGCGGCTCGGCTACACCAACTGGCTCCCCGCCGACCTGGCGGCCCGTGCGTCCGCGGTGGCCCGGCTGCACGTGGACGCGTGGATCGGGCCCTCCCACACCCAGGCCGCCCGGGTGGCCGAGGGCGGCCTGGACCTCGCGATCTGCTGGGTGCAGACGGCGGACCTGGAGCGGTGCGGCCTGCGGTCCCGGCTCCTGGGCGCGGATCTGCTCTACGCGGTCTCCACCGGCGACGACACCAGTGCCGTCCGGGCCGAGGACACCGTCGTCCTCCTCGACGACGACACCACCACCTGGCAGTCGTGGAACGTCTACGCGGAGCGTTTCGCCGCCGACACGGGGGCCCGCACGATCCGTACCTCCGATGGCGGGATCACCGGCAGCGGGTTCTTCGACCACGTCCGCCGCTGCCGCGGTCCGGTCGTCAACTCCCCCAAGGGCCAGACCACCCCGCTCCCCCCGGACCTGGTCAAACGGCCGGTGATCGCGCCCGAGGTCTACTGGACCTGGTCGCTGGTGTGGCGCGCCGACGAGGTCCGCGACTCGGTGCTGGCCGTGGTGGACGCCCTGGCCGAGGGCGTGGGCGACCTCGGCATCCACGGCCCGGGCGTCTGGCTCCCCGACGGAGATCCCTACAAGCGATAGATTTTCGGCTGTATGCCGGAATTGTCGCTCGGTCCTCGCCGTTGTAGGTGACCGGTCGGCTATCTCGCCGGCGCAGTCCCCACCCCATCCATCGGGAGCAGGTCATGAGCGTTGAGGGTCAGAAGGTCGCGGTCGTCACCGGTGCGTCGCAGGGCATCGGTGCCGCTCTGGTCGAGGCGTACCGGAAGCTGGGGTACGCGGTGGTGGCCACGTCGCGGAACATCGGCGACTCGGCGGACCCGGGGGTGGTGTCGGTGCGGGGGGACATCGCGGAGCGGGGCACCGCGGAGCGGGTGATCGCGACGGCGGTGGAGCGGTTCGGCCGGGTGGACACGCTGGTCAACAACGCGGGGATCTTCGTGGCGAAGCCGTTCACGGAGTACACCGAGGAGGACTACCGGGCGGTGATGGCGGTGAACCTGGACGGCTTCTTCCGCGTCACGCAGCTGGCGGTGGAGCGGATGCTCCAGCAGGGCGGGGGACACGTCGTCCAGATCTCCAGCAGCCTCGGTGACCAGCCGGACGCGAAGGTGACGTCGGTGCTGGCGTCGCTGACGAAGGGCGGCCTGCAGTCGGCGACCCGGGCGCTGGCGACCGAGTACGCGACGCAGGGCATCCGGGCGAACGCGGTGGCGCTGGGGACGATCAAGACCCCGATGCACCCGGTGGAGACCCACGAGATGCTGGCGGGCCTGCACCCGGTGGGGCGCATGGGCGAGATCGACGACATCGTCGAGGCCGTCCTGTACCTGGAGAGGGCGCCCTTCGTGACCGGTGTGGTGCTCCCGGTCGACGGCGGCCAGAGCGCGGGCCGCTGACGTGCGGCGGCCTCCGCCGTGGTGGGAGGCAGGGCCTTCCGCCGCGGAGGACGCCGGTCGTGGCGTGCCCACCGGGCCGTCCGGCCAGGTACGGCCTGGAACGACTCCTGGACGTCCTGCCCGCGGCTGCCCGCCCGTGGCGGCTGCGCCACGGGCGGGCACGCGACGCCGTCCTGTGCTTCCCCGTCCGGCACGACCCGCGCGAGCTCGGCACCCTTCGGCGGCAGGTGCGCAGCGCCCTGGACCTGCCGGAGATGCCGGAGGAGGCCGCGGACGACGCCCTCCTGGTCGTCTCCGAGCTGGTCACCAACGCCGTCACGCACGGCACCTCGCCCGCCGAGCTGCGCCTCGTCCTGGGGGAGGGACGCCGCGCCCCGCGGGATCGAGGTCACCGACGCGGCGCCGTGTTCGTCCGGCGACAGGGAGGCCGTGCCGCCGGACGAACACGGCCGGGGCCTGCCGATAATCGCCGCCCTCGCGTCGGACCACGGCCTGACGGTCCGCCCCGGCGCCGGTATCTGCTGGGCCGACCTGCCCCTGGACCGCCCCCGGCGGGACGGCGAAGACGGCGACCAGGCGGCATCCGTCGCGCTGACGACGGCTTTCGCCGCGCTCCTGCTCGTCGCGGTCTTCACGGCGGGCTGCCTGCTGCAGCTCGTCTGAGATGGGGCGAGGGAGGAGCCCGCGCCCCGTCCCGGCGCCCTACAGGTCGAGCTGGTACTCGATCGCCTGGTGCGTGGGTCGGTAGCCCAGCGCGTCGTTGATGTTCCGCATGGGCCGGTTGCCGTCGGCGGTATCGGTCAGCAGACCGTCGAGTCCGGGGTGGCGCTCGCGCGCCTGCCGGATCGACTCGGCCTTCATCCACCGGCCCAGGCCGTGTCCCCGGTGCTCGGGCAGGACCGCGGTGCCGTAGTGCTGGCCGTCACCCTTGCCGTCGCCGGGGACGACCAGCTCGGTGAACCCGGCGATGGAGCCGTCCGAATCGTCGACGGCCACGACGGTGTGCAGCAACTCCCCTCGCGCCTCGACGGCTTGGGCGGCAGCACGGACCCGGTCCACGTCCCAGGCCACCGTGCCGTAGGCGACGTCGTCCATCGGCATGTCGTCCATGGCCCGTCGTGACGCGGCGAACGTCGTGGCGAGGTCATCGGGCGCGGTCCCGTGCCACGACGCCAGCCGGTATCCGGGGTGTGGACGCTCGACGAGTTCACCGAGGGCACTGATGTCCACGTCGGCCATCGGCAGCCGGGTGAACGTCAGCGTGAGGGCCTTGCGGAAACCCTGTGCCGGGAGGAAACGGTCGCCGGGCGAACCGGCCTCGGCCTGGGCGATGACGCAACGCCGGCCGTCCGCCCGGGCAGCAGCCACGGCCGCGGCGAGCAGCCGCGAGCCGACGCCGCGGCGCCGCTCGACCGGATGGACGTGGAGCTTCAGCTCGGTGAGGTGTTCCTGCCCGGGACCGCTGAACAGGCGCAGGAACGCCGATCCGAGAGGAATGGCGTCCGCGTCGCTCGCCAGCCACGCCAGCCGGAAGCCGGACGGGCCGTGAGCGGGATCGGTCAGTGGGGTGATGCGCATCGACAAGGTGTCTCCGTCGTGAGGAGGTGGGAAAGGGAACGCGGGACCGACTGCCGAGCACTCCTGCGCATGTGCCGCACACCTCCTCGTCGACGAAGCCGGCCGGTGACACCCGGTCGGCTGGGGGACGCTAACGGTTCCCACAGGTCGACGGCAACCGCATTCGGATCCGTCGGCCCGGGACATCGCGGTCTCCCTCGACGGCTTCGTCACCGGGCCCGGGGGCGGCCCTTCGGCCTCGTCGACGGGCCGGGAGGCTGGAACGACGAGACCGGCTACGGCGCCGGCGGGGTCGGCCGGGCCCCGCAGGGCTCAGGACGAGGGGGAGGGGCTGCCCACGCCCTGTTCCCCGCCGGGGGCCGGGGGCCGGGGCCGCCGTCCCGGGCCGCGGGAGGGCCGCCCGTACGGCGGGAAGCGTCAGGACCAGGGCCACGGCCGCGAGTTGCCAGACCGCGCCGAAGCCCAGCACCCCCGCGACGCCGAACAGGACGGACACCGGGCCGGCCGCCGCGAGGCCCACCGGCCCGAGCGCGAAGGCGCCGAAGGTGCCGTAGGCGCTGACCCGGGCGAGCGCACCGGGCGGCACCTGGGACTGCGTGGCCGTGGCGTAGAGGGTGCCGCACACGGCCGAGCCGACTCCGGCCGCCAGCGCGGCGGCGCAGATCCACGGCAGCGGCAGCCCGGTGGCGAGGGCGGCCGACGGCATGGCCCAGCCCAGGGTGGCGGCCGTGCCCACGAACAGCGGCCGGCGGGGCCGGCGCCCCAGCATCGCCACGCCCCCCGCCACCGCTCCCGCCCCGTACAGGGCCATGACCAGGCCCCAGGAAGTCGGCCCGCCGAGATTCCGCTGGGCGACCAGCGGCCCGAGGACGAGGAACGGCGCCCACACGAAGAGGTTGAACAGGCAGACGTGGACCGAGGTGACCCACAGCCAGGTCCGGGAGCGGAACTCCGTCCAGCCCTCGCGCAGCTCCGCGGCGAAGGACGAGGCCGGCCCCGCGGCCCGGACGGTCCGCGGAAGCAGGAGCAGGGCGACGACGCTCACCCCGTAGCTGACGGCGTCCACGGCGAGGACCGCGGAGGCGCCCGCGACCGCCGTCAGGACGCCCGCGATCGCCGGGCCCGCGATGGAGGCCGCCGATCGGGCCACGCCGAGCAGCGCGTTGCCGTCGGAGAGCGCGTCACCCGGCACGATGCGGGGGACGAGTGCGTCGAGAGCCGGGGTGAACAGGGCCTCGGCCGCGCCCCAGACGACGACCAGCGCGATCAGCGTGGCCATGTGGGGATCGCCGCCGAGGAGGGTCAGGGCGAGGCCGGCCTGGGTGAGGCAGCGGGTGACGTCCGCGGCGAGCATCACCTGCCGGCTGCCCCACCGGTCGGTGAGGACGCCGCCGGCGAGCAGGACCAGCACCAGCGGCAGGATCCGGGCCGCGAGGACCAGGCCGAGCTCGGTGCCCCCGCCGCCCGTTTCCAGGACCGCGAAGGCCAGTGCGACGGACGCCATCGACGATCCGAACAGCGAGGTGGTGTAGCCGATGAAGAAGCGCCGGAAGTCGCGTTCGCGCAGGACCGCGGGGCGGAGATCGAGTGCCATGGGCGCAGCGTGCAGGGGGCGCGCGGCGACACGCCAGGCCCGCGAAAAAAATTATTGAGTCGGGTCGAATCAACTTAGGATGGCTCCAGTTCGCACCGCAGAGTGATTTACTGCGGTCGATCTCGGGATCGACAGGGGAGGGCCATCGCATGACCCAGCCGGTGGAGTACGTCGTCGCTGTCGACCGCTTCCTCGCCGCCTCCGGGCTGGGCGCAGGCTCGCGGCGGGTCTACCGGATCGCGCTGGCCACCTGGACGTGGGGGCTCGTCGACCGCCCCCTGCCCGTCGGCGGGGGGCGCCGCAACGCCGAGCCCCCGGCGGTCCCGCTGGCCCTGCTCGACGCGCCGGGCACCGCGCGGCGACTACGCGAGGCCTTCACGGCACGGTCAGCGGCGGTCGGCGCCCGCACCGCCAACCGTGAACTGTCGGTGCTCTGCAGCGCCGTGACGTGGTGGTGCGCGCAGGGCTGGCTGTCGGGCGACCCCACGGAGGGCCTGCGGGCGCTGCCCGTGCCGAAGGCACGCCGAGCCGGGGCCGGACTCGGCGCCGACCAGGTGCGCGAGGTGCTCCGGCTGTCCGCGCCGCTGCGGGAGCAGGCGTTCTGGCATCTGCTCCACGAGACCGGCGCGACCATCGAACGGCTGCTCGCGCTGAACGTCGACGACCTCGACCTGCCGGGCCGCCGCACCCGCGAGCGCACCGGGGTGCCGCTGCACTGGGGGGACGGATCGGCCCGGCTGCTGCCACTGCTCGCCCTCGGGCGGGTCGACGGGCCGCTGTTCCGCACCGGCCGCGGGCGGCTCTCCTACCGGCGTGCCGCGGAGTTGTTCACCGCCGCCACGCGCCCGCTGGACGCGCGGGGGCGCGGTTGGACGCTCCGGCAACTCCAGGCGGCGGGCCGGCGCTGACCCGTCCGCCGTCCGGCGTCCGGCGTCAGCCGAGGACCCGCAGGGCGCTCTCGACGGCCGCGGCCATCTGCGTGCGCGCGGAGGAGAGGTAGCGGCGCGGGTCGACGGTGGCGGAGTCGGCCGAAAGGAAGCCGCGCACCGCGCCGGTGAAGGCGATGTTGAGTGCCGTACCGATGTTGATCTTGACCATGCCCCCGGCGACGGCGCGGCGCAGTTCGTCGTCGGGGACGCCGGTGGAGCCGTGCAGGACCAGCGGGACGGGCACCGCACCCCGGAGACGGGCGATCAGGTCGTGGTCGAGCCGTGCCGTGCGGGTCGTCATGGCGTGCGAGCTGCCGACGGCGACCGCGAGGGCGTCGATCCCGGTGGTGGCCACGAAGGCGGCGGCCTCGTCGGGGTCGGTGCGGGCCCCTGGGGCGTGCACGCCGTCCTTGCCGCCTATCTCGCCGAGTTCGGCCTCCAGCCACAGGCCGCGGTCGTGCGCCCAGTCCGCCGCGGCGCGGGTGGCGGCGACGTTGCGGTCGTGGGGGAGGGCGGACGCGTCGTACATCACGGAGCCGAAGCCGCAGTCCGCGGCACGGCGCAGCAGGGCCTCGTCGGTGACGTGGTCGAGGTGGAGGCCCACGGGGACCGCGGCCGACTCGGCCACCGCGGCGGTCGCGCGGGCGATCGGGGCGAGGGAACCACCGTGGAAACGGACCGCGTTCTCGCTGATCTGGCAGACCGCGGGGCGTCCGGCCGCCTCCGCGCCGGCGACGACCGCCTCGGCGTGCTCCAGGGTGATGACGTTGAAGGCGCCGATCCCGCGTCGGTCGGCGTGCGCCGCGCGGACGAGTTCGGCGGTGGGGACCAGCGGCATGACGCGGCGACCTCTCGATGGAATGATGTTGCGTGAACATGATGGTTCGATCCGGGAAAGGCGCAGAAATGTGCGCTGCCGTGCGTGGGTGCGGCACCGGGCCGGCACACCCACCGACAGGGGGCGAGGAGATGGCGGGACCACAGGCCCGATGGAGCGCGCTGCTGGAGATGCTGACCCGCGACGGGAGCGTCGAGGTCGAGGCCGCAGCGGCCGAACTGGCGGTGTCCGCCGCGACGATCCGGCGCGACCTGGACGAACTGGCCCGGCAGAACATGGTCACCCGTACCCACGGCGGCGCGGTGATCAACGCGATCGCCTATGACCTGCCGCTGCGTTACAAGGCCGCCCGCAACGCCCCGGAGAAGGAGCGCATCGCCCGGGCGGCGGCGGCCCTGGTGAAGCCGGGCACGGTGGTCGGGCTCAACGGCGGCACCACGACCACCGAGGTCGCCCGCGCCCTCGCCGCGCGCGCCGACCTCGCCGACAGCGGCACCGAGACCGCCCTGACGGTCGTCACCAACGCGCTGAACATCGCCGGTGAACTGGCCGTCCGGCGGCACGTGAAGCTGGTGGTGACCGGCGGCGTCGCCCGGCCGGCCTCGTACGAGCTGATCGGGCCGCTGGCCGCGGAACTCCTCGCGCAGCTCACCCTCGACCTGGTCTTCCTCGGCGTGGACGCCATCGACGTCACCCATGGCGCGGCGGCCCGGCACGAGGGCGAGGCGAGCATCAACCGTGCCCTCGCCCGACGCGCCGAGCGGGTCGTGGTCGTCGCCGACGCCTCCAAGCTGGGGAAGCGGGCCTTCGCGCGGATCTGCCCGGTGGAGGAGGTCGACGTCCTGGTGACGGACGGGACCGCTCCGGCCGCGCTCACCGAGCCCTTCGCGGCGGCCGGCGTGGAGGTCGTCCGCGCCTGACCGGGCCTGCCGTCGCACGGGCCGTCTCCCCCTTCCACCGTCCCGCCACCGTATGAAGCAGCATGCAATTTTCTGCAGGAAAATTGCTAGAGTCGAACAACTTCACACATGATGCTCGACCGGGTGTGCTCGGTGTCAAGGGCCGCCGGACAGGGACGGAGTCCATCGATGAGCGAGAGCAGGACCGAGACCGAGATACGGACCCAGCCGGAGTGCTGGCGCCGCGCCGTCGCGCTCGCGGGCGACGGGGAGGAGACGGCGTGGCGCGCCGCGATGCCCCGGGCCGGTGAACGGGTGGCGGTCGTGGGCTGCGGCACCTCGTGGTTCATGGCCCACGCCTACGCCGTGCTCCGCGAGTCCGCGGGGCAGGGAGAGACGGACGCCTTCGCCGCTTCGGAGATGCCGGCCGGCCGGGCGTACGACCGGGTCGTCGCCCTCACCCGGTCCGGCACGACGACCGAGGTGCTGGAGGTGCTGACCCGGCTGCGCGGCACCACCCCCACGGTGGCCGTCACCGCCGATCCCGCCACCCCGGTCATGGAACTGGCCGACGCGGCGGTGGTGCTGGACTTCGCCGATGAGACCTCGGTCGTCCAGACGCGCTTCGCCACCACCGAACTCGTCCTGCTGCGGGCCCTGCTGGGGGAGGACCTCGCCGGACTGGCCGCCCAGGCGGAGGCGGCGCTCGCCGTGCCGCTGCCCGACGGGCTGCTGGAGGCCGAGCAGTTCACCTTCCTGGGCCGCGGCTGGGCCTACGGCGTCGCGCAGGAGGCGGCGCTCAAGATGCGGGAGGCGGCCGGCGCCTGGACGGAGGCGTACCCGGTCATGGAGTACCGGCACGGCCCGATCAGCGTCACCGGGCCCGGCCGGGTGGCCTGGTGGTTCGGCGACCCCGCGGACCTCCCGGCGGGGCTGGCGGGGGAGATCGACCGCACCGGTGGACGCCTGGTGGCCCTGGGGCGCGACCCGCTGGCCGATCTGGTCGTCGTCCAGCGGCTGGCCGCCGCGCTCGGTGCCGCACGCGGCCTCGACCCGGACGCGCCCCGCCACCTGACGCGCTCGGTGGTGCTGGCGGACGGCCTGGGCTGACGGCCGGGCCGACCTACGTCCCCCGACCCCCGACCCCGTCCGCCGTAACCCGAACGCCGTCCCCGCCCCGAAGAGGGGCGGGGACGGCATCATGTGCGGTCTGTCATGTGAGGTTTGTCAGGACTTGTACCACTTCTGGTTCTTCGTCCCGTAGCACGTCCACAGCTGGAGCGGGGTGCCGGCGGACGTGCCCTTGTCGAGCACGTCGACGCACTTGTTCTTGTTCGTCAGGTCGCTGGACGTGTTGAGCCTGAACTGCTGGGCCCACCCGCCGTTGCAGCGGGCCAGTTGTATGACCGCACCGTCCGTGAACGAGGCGCCGGCCAGGTCCATGCACATGCCGAAGGCGCGTACGGTCCCGTCGGAACGGAAGTCCCACTTCTGCCAGGCGCCGCCGTCGCAGTCCTGGATCTGCAGCCGGGCGCCGTCGCGGCCGGTGCTGTTCTTCGCGCCGCTGACCGCGATGCAGCGGCCGCTCTCCGAACTGCGGATCCGCACGCCGGGCACGGTGGCGGGCTGCTGCGTCTTGCTGGGCGTGGGCTGGCCGGCCGACGAACCCGATGTGGAGCCCGACGAGCCGGAACCGCCGGAACCGCCGGAGGTCGAACCGCCGCCGGTGGCCGAACCGCCGCCGCTCCCGCCGCTCCCGCTGCTCCCGCCGCCTCCGGTGCTGCCGGGTTCACCGCCCACTGCCGGAAGGCCGCCGCCGGTGCCGCCGGTCCCGCCCGCCGCACTGCCGGCGTTCGTGCCTCCCTGGGACCCGGAGGCCGGCGGGACGTTGCCACCTCCGGCGGGGGAGCCCTTGATTCCGTTCGTGCCGGGCGACGCCGGCAGGACACCGCTCTGCGAAGCGCTGGGCTCGACGGCCGCCACCGGGTCACCCTTGCCACCCCCGTCGGGCAGCACGTCAATTCGCGCCATCAAGGGCACGACCAGCACCGCGCAGCCGATGACGGCCGACGTGGTCGCCAGTACGCTCCACGCCCGCCTGTCCGGCAGCAGCCGCCGGTGCGGCAGCGAGGGGCGTCGGGCGAAGGTGTCCGCGAAACGGGGCGTGGCCCCGTCGAGAACCTCGGGGTCCCGTGGATCGGGATGGGGAGGCACGTGGTCTCCTGTCGGCTCGGGAATCTGCGCGGAAGCGTAGGGCGCGCGTCCGCCCTTCGATTTCGGCAAGGTGAACAATAGTTTAAGATTTCACCAAGTGTGACAGCGAATGATCGAATATGCGCCAACACTGTGGTCAGAGCATCTCGTTCAGCAGCTTAATCTTTACGCCATGTGTGTGAACGAGTCCGACTGTCGTGAGGGCGAGGCGGACATCCTCGCGGACCACGACACCGGCGGCGCCGACGAACACAGTGCTGTCGCCAGCCTGATCATCGCCGAGCGGGACAGTCTCCGGAGGTTCGTCACCGGCCTCATGGGCCGCGACGTGCATGCCGCGGAGGACGTGCTGCAGGAGACTCTGCTGCGTGCCCTGCAGCGCGCCGGGCGGCTGGACGTCCACGAGCGTCCGGTCCGTATGTGGCTCTTCCGGGTCGCCCGTAACCTGGTCGTCGACCACCGCCGTCGCGACCGCTCCGTGCCCGTCGGCATCACCGCCGCGGACTTCGCGGGCACCGCGCTCGACCACGCCGGCGACCACGCCGGTCTCGTCGAGGACCGTTCCGTGCTCCTCGCCGCGCTGAGCGCCCTGCCGCCCGCGCACCGCGAGGCCGTGGTCCGGGTGCACGTGATGGACCAGACCGGGGCCGACGCCGCCGCCGAGATGGGCGTGCCGCGGGGCACCGTCAAGTCCCGGACCCACCACGGAGTGCGGGCCCTGAGGGCCGAACTCGCCCGCCGCGGCGTGGACGGAGTGGCCGCGTGAACGTCCCCGCCGGCTGGACCCGGCTCATCGCGCTCATCGGCCTGCTGATCCTCCTCGTCGTGGTGGCGCACTGGCTCGTCCGCCGCAACGGGGGCTGGGGCGCGCTGCGCCGCCGCGTCGTGCGCGAACTGACGACGGCCGCGCGCGCCTTCGCCACGCCCGTCCGCACGCAACTGCGGCACCGCGGCGGCCTGCGTGTGCTCACCCGCCTCCTGCGCGACGCCTCCGGCTGGACGGACGCCGCGACCGCGCTGCGCCGCGCCGCCGCCGAACGGCCGGGCGCCCGGCCGTACGCGACGCTCCTCGGCTCCGACGTCGTCGGCGTGTACGTCGCCCACGGCCACGGCGAGGGCGCGCTGCCCGAACCCTGGGCCCGCGACGCGGCCGAACCGCGCCTGTGGTGGATCAGCCGCGCCGACCTCGGCACCGCACCGGAGACCGGCCACGGCGGCGAGGCCCCCGTGCTCGTCTGCCTCGGCAGGGCCGGTACCGACGCGGTGCTCCTCGACCTGACGGCCGTTCCCCCGGCGGTCTCCGTCACCGGCGAGCGGCGCACCGCCCGCGCGGTCCTCCAGGCCCTCGCCGCCCAGCTCGACGCCCGCCTCCCCGCCGGCCGCGTCGTGGTCGGCGCCGGGGTGCACCCCCGGCACGACGGCCCGACCGACGTCTTCGAACGGCTCGACGCCGGCTACGCCGTGAGCGCCGAGGCACCGGAGCGCAACCGGCCGGCCCGCGTGCGCCTGCTCACCCTGGGCGTGGCCCACCACAGCACCCTGATCCTGGAAGCGGACCGGGACGGTCACCTGCGCCTGCACGGCGGCCCGCCCGCCCTCACCGTCGACGCGCTGCCCCTGGCCCGCGCCGTCGCCCGGCTGGTACGCACCCTGCCGCCCGTCCCGGGGGACGACGGTGGCTCCGGTACGAACCGGCCGAAGGCGCTCGGCATCCTGTCGGCCGACGACGACCTCGTCGAGACCGGACTCCCGCCCACCGCCATGGCCGTCTCCGCGACCGCCCCCCGCCCCGGGCACGCCCCGGCCGCCCCCCGCCCCGAGCCCGCCCCCGCCGCCACCGAACACGGCGACGAGGACGGCGACCTCGCCGAGCCGACCGCATTCGGACCGGCGGGCGTCTCCGCCGCCACCGCACGCTCCTCGTCCTCGTGACGCCCGAACTGGGAAGACCGTGAACCTCACCATCACCACCGTCGACGGCGCGGACGGTGCGCGCCGCGACCACCTCGTAGGGCTGCCACCGCGCACCACCGTCGCGGACCTCGCCGAGGCCGTGGACGGGACGCGCACCCGCGACCTCTACCTCGACGGCCGCCGGCTCGACCCGGACGCGCCCGTCGCCTCGGCGGGACTGCGCGAAGGCGGCGTCCTGGGCCTCGGCTCCGCCGGAACGGACCCCGACCGGGTGCGGGTCGCCGCGGAGACCGACACCGGGCCGGTGCTCGCCGAGGTCCACGTGGTCTCCGGACCGCAGGCCGGACGCACTTGGCTGCTCGGGTTCGGCAGCCATGAGATCGGCTCCGGACCGCTGTGCGCGATCCGCCTCGAAGGCCATGGCGTCCCCGCGGGCGGGTTGTGGGTGACGGTAGGCGCCGACGGCTCCGCGCACTGGCACCGCACCGGCACCGCGCCCGGCGACGAGGTGCGCGGCCGGGTCGCCGCGCCCCCGCCCGACGACGCGGTCACCGCGCTGCGCCGCACCCGCCCGCACAAGGTCACCACCGAGCGCACCGCCGCCCAGGGACAGCTGGTGCCGTGGCCGCCCGGCGAGGACCTGACCGTCGGCTCCGTCCTGCTGAGGATGAGCGCTCCGGTCGAGGCGGACGCCGCCGTCACCGAGTCCGCGGACGGCTTCGGCATCGACTACAACCGCCCGCCGCGCATCGCCCCGCACCTGGACGGCGAGCGGGTGCGGCTGCCCTCGCCGCCCTCGCCCCCCGCCAAGCGGCCCTTCCCCGCGGCCATGATGATCGCCCCGGTGATCATGGGCTTCTTCATGGTCGCCATCTTCAAGTCGTACTACTTCCTCGCCTTCATCCTGCTCGGCCCGATGATGATGGTCTCCAACTGGGTCACCGGCCGCCGCACGGCCCGCAAGGAGTACGAGGAGGCGGACCGGCAGTACAACCGGCGCCGCACCGTCGTCGAGGACGGTGTCCGCGAGGCCGTCGCCCGCGAGCGCCGGATACGCCAGGTCACCGCCCCCGACCCCGCCGCCGTCGCCCTGATGGCCACCGGGCCGGGCAGCCGGCTGTGGGAGCGGCGCCGCCACGACCCCGACCACCTCGTGCTGCGGCTGGGCACCGCCGACCAGCCCTCGCTGCGCGAACTCGAGGACCCCGCCCGCGACGAGAACCACCGCACCATCCGCTGGAACATCCCCGACGCCCCCATCGGCATGGACCTCACCGGCCACGGCGTGGTGGGCGTGGCCGGCCCCGCCGCCGAGGTGCAGCCGCTCGCCCGCTGGATGGCCGTGCAGGCGGCGGTGCTGCACAGCCCCCGCGACCTGCGGATCGTGCTGCTCACCGATTCCAGCCGCGCCGGCGACTGGGCCTGGGTGCGCTGGCTGCCGCACGTGCGGCCCGCCGCGCCCGGGGGCCCGCTCGTCCTGATCGGCAACGACCCCGAGTCGACCGCGGCCCGCGTGTCGGAACTGGTCGCGCAGATCCAGGTGCGCAAGCGGGCCACGAGCTCCGACCGCAACGGCGTCCTCGTCGGCCCCGACGTCCTGGTGATCGCCGACGGCGCCCGGCGGCTGCGCGACGTGCCCGGCATGGTCCAGGTCCTCACCGAAGGCCCGGCCGCGCGTGTCTTCAGCCTGTGCCTCGACGAGCAGGAGCGGCTGCTGCCCGAGGAGAGCACCGGAGTGGTGCTCGCCGAGGCCGGCCGGCTCACCGTCAAGCGTCCCGGCACGCCCGAGATCCCGGGGGTCCGCGCGGACCAGGTCACGCCCGAGTGGTGCGAGCAGCTTGCCCGCGCGGTGGCGCCGGTCCGCGACGTCAGCCCCGAGCACGACGCGGGACTCCCGCAGCGCGTGAAGCTGCTGGACCTGCTGAACCAGGAACCGCCCAGCGCCGAGAAGATCCTGGCGGGCTGGCGGTCCCGTCCCGCCGCCACCTCCTTCGTGCTCGGCAGCGGCTTCGAGGGCCCGTTCTCCCTCGACCTCGTCCAGGACGGCCCGCACGGACTGGTCGCCGGTACCACCGGCTCCGGAAAGTCCGAGCTGCTGCAGACCTTCGTCGCCTCCCTGGCCGCCGCCAACCGGCCCGACGAACTGGCCTTCGTTCTCGTCGACTACAAGGGCGGCAGCGCCTTCAAGGAGTGCGCGAACCTGCCGCACACCCTCGGCATGGTCACCGACCTCGACGCCCACCTGGTCGAGCGCGCCTTGGAGTCGCTGGGCGCCGAGCTGATGCGGCGTGAGCACGTCCTGGCGGCGGCCGACGCCAAGGACCTCCCCGAGTACCAGGCCAAGCGCGCCGCCGACCCCACGCTCGCGCCGCTTCCGCGGCTCCTGCTGGTCATCGACGAGTTCGCCACCCTGGTGCGCGAGGTGCCCGACTTCGTCCCCGGACTCATCAGCATCGCCCAGCGCGGACGGTCGCTCGGCATCCACCTGATCCTGGCCACCCAGCGTCCCGCCGGTGTGGTCACCGCCGACATCCGCGCCAACACCAACCTCCGGATCGCGCTGCGGGTCACCGACCAGTCCGAGAGCCAGGACGTCATCGACGTCAACGACGCCGTCGACATCTCCGCCACCACCCCCGGCCGTGCCCTCGTCAGGCGAGGCCCCAAGTCCGCGGACCCCTTCCAGACCGCGTGGGTGGGCGCCGAGCGCCCGCGCCCGAAGTCCGCCGAGGAGACCGAGGCCGAAAGCGGCACCCGCAAGCCCGTCGTGGCGTCGGAGCTGTCCTGGGACGCGCTCGGCCGGGCCGCGGCGCCGGCGGCGTCCGAGGTCGTCCTCACCCAGAGCGTCCAGGCGCCCGCCCCCACCGACCTGCAGGTGCTGGTGGACGAGATCCGCGGGGCCGCCGACCGGCTCGAGGACTACACCCCGCAGCCGAGTCCCTGGCTGCCCGCGCTGGAACGCCGGGTCCTGCTCGACGACCTCGACGCGATGAACCCCGTCCGCGAGGGACGCCTGCTCATCCCGTACGCCCTGGAGGACGTGCCGCAGCTGCAGCAGCGCCACGTGGCCGCGGCCGACCTCAGCAGCTTCGGCCACCTGTACGTCATCGGCGCCCCGCGCTCCGGCCGCACCCAGGTGCTGCGCACCCTGGCCGGCTCCGCCGCCCGCCACCAGAGCACCGCCGACGTGCACTTCTACGGCATCGACGCGGCCGGCGGCGGCCTGGCCGCGCTCACCACCCTCCCGCACTGCGGCGCGGTCGTCCCCCGCCACGACACCGAGCGGCTGGAACGGCTGCTGCGCCGCCTCAACCAGGAACTCGTCAACCGCCAGGAACTGGCGCAGCAGCACAGCGCCACCGGCATCGACGAGCTGCGCAAGGTGCTCCCGAAGGCCGAACGCCCCGCGCACATCCTGCTGCTCGTCGACGGCTGGGACGCCCTGTCGGCCATGCTCGACGAGCACGAGTACAGCCACATGTACCAGGACATGGTCCGCCTGGTGCGCGAAGGCGCCGGCGCCGGTATCCACTTCGTCGGCACCTCCGAACGCTCCCTGCTCAGCGGCCGCATGGCTGCGCACAACGACCACCGGCTGCTCCTGCGGCCCGGCGACCGCTCCGACGTTCAGGCCGTCGGCATGAAGCCCGGCAAGCTGCCGGCGGAGATCCCGCCCGGCCGCGGCTGGCACGTCCTGACCGGCACCGAGACCCAGATCGCGCTGCTCGCCCCTGGCGGCGGCACCGAGCAGGTCGAGGCGCTGCGCAAGATCGGGGCCGCGGCACTCAAGCGCGACGCGCGGGTGCCGCAGGCTCGGCGCCCCTTCACGGTGGCCTCGCTGCCGCGGTCGGCGGAGTTCGCCGACGTCTACGACAAGGTGCCCGCCGGGCAGCGGCGGCCCCTGTGGGGCCTGCTGGGCATCGGCGGCGACGGGGGAGAGCCGGTCGGCGTGGACCTCGCGGGCGCGTCCGCGGTGTTCGGCGTCATCGGCCCCACCGGGTCCGGGCGCAGCAACACGCTGGCCTCGCTGGCGGTCTCGCTGCTCGCCGGGGGTACCTCGCTGGTCGTCCTCACCCCGCGCGAGTCCCCGCTGCGCGGACTCAGCCGGCACACCACGGTCCGCGTCATCACCGACACCGAACCGACCGAGGAGGCGGTGCGCTCCGCGCTCGCCGCGCTGCCCGGCCCGCGGGTGGTGATGGTCGACGACGCCGACCTGCTGGCGATGTCCGGCGCGGACAAGCTCCTCAAGGAGATCACGGTGTCCGGCCGCGACCAGGGCCTCGGCCTCGTCTACGCCGCGACCGCCGACGGTGTCCAGGGCGGCATGAGCGGCTGGATGTCCAGCGCCCGCAAGGCCCGCCGCGGTCTGCTGCTCGGCCCGAAGAGCACCACCGAGGGCGACCTGATCGGTGTGCGGCTGCCGCACGCCGTCACCCGGGTGGCACCCCACGCGGGCCGCGGCTGGACCGCGGGGCCGGGCAACGAGGTGATGGCGCTCCAGGTGCCGCTGACCTCGCTCCGCACGGAGTGACGCCCGTGCCGTGGCCCGCACCGCGGTGCGGGCCACGGCACGGGCCCCGGACACCGCGAAGGGCCGGGCGGGAGACGACTCCCGCCCGGCCCTTCGCGCGCGTCCCCTACTTCTTGTTGAAGTTGTTCGCGACCTGGGTGTCGAAGTCCTCGGCGCCCTTGGCGATCGAGGTGAACGCCTCACCGAAGTT
The DNA here is from genome assembly GCA_036013505.1 of Streptomyces sp. NBC_00510. Taxonomy (NCBI): domain Bacteria; kingdom Bacillati; phylum Actinomycetota; class Actinomycetes; order Kitasatosporales; family Streptomycetaceae; genus Streptomyces; species Streptomyces sp. NBC_00510. The sequence goes on from CP107851.1 coordinate 9,140,634, forward strand.
CTCCAGGCCGTGGATGGCCTGGGTGAGGCTTCCCGTGAACTGCTCGTAGGCGTCACGGATGGCGGGGCTGGCCTGGGGCAGCACCAGCTCGTCGTTGAGCATGCTCTCGACCTGCCCCTTCAGGCTCCCGAGCCGGGTCATCCACTCCTGGCAGGTGGCCGCGTGAGTCGCCGCCCGCTGCCGGACGTCCTCGGGAACGATGTGAATCGCAGGCATTGCGTCGCCTTTCTGTTGTGATGACCGGCCTGGGGGTGGTGTACCCGATCAGGCGATCCTGGGGTTGGTGCCGCCGTGGGTACCCGGATTCTGCGGATGAGTGTCCGGGTTGTTGGGGTTCTTCGGGTCTTCGGGGCCGCCGCCCGGCTTGTCGCCGCCGGACCACGTCCACTCCGGTGCCTTCCCGTCGGCGCCCTTGGGGCCGCGGGTGTACTCGGTGTGGCTGCCGTCGCTGCCGGTGACGGTCATGGAGCCGCTGCCGTCGCCGTTGATGTTGGCCACCGTGTGCGAGGTGCTGCCGTCGGGATACTTGGTGTCCGTCGTGTAGCTCGGACCGTTGTAGTTGGTGGTGGAGGTGTACTCGCTGCCGTCGTACTTGACGGTGGTCACTTCCTTGATGACCTTGCCGTCCTTGTCGACCTCCACGTGGGAGTCGATCGAACCGTTCGGCGTGTCGACGTGGAAGTCGGGCGGCGTGTCACCGGGATTCGTGGCGGAGCAGAAGTCCGGCAGTTTGCCGGGCCCCTCGCACTCCTTGAGGTGGTTCTGCTTGTAGTCCCACAGGTCCTTCTGCTGCCGCCAGTTCTGAACGTGCAGATTGGCGCTCATCACACCCATCTCGGCGCCCAGCTCGCGGTCGAACTCGCGGAACGCCTCGCCCACGCCGCCGAAGGCGCCGGCCAGCTCCTTCAGGCCCTTGTCCGCGCGTTTCATGGTGCTGCTCGCATTGGTGTGGAAGAGCGACATCGCACTGGCGACGCCCTCGTGCCCGAGGATCGCCTCCGCCTCACCGCTGCCCGAGCCGAGGCGGCCGAAGACGCCCTTGGTGATGAGCGGGTCGATCTCGCCCGCCAGGGCGTCCAGGTCGCGCTTGGCCGCGTTGAGGACGTCGTAGTCGATTTTGATCTCGGGCACAGGGGACCTCCGGACGGTCCTTGGAGAATCCGGTCACCACGACCACGCACCACGCCCCCCGCCGGTTCACCGCCGCGCGCGGGTTTGACCCACGTCACATGAACCACAGACGTGCCCCGAGCGTGGTCCACGTGGAGAGCTCCGCCGTGCTCCTCCGCTCCGAACTGGGAGGGATCCCTCACATGCCTCGCCCGAGCGACTGGAACGTTCTCGGCCTCCACGGGGATCCGACCCCCGGAGACCCGGTCCAGATCCGTCTGCTGGTCGATGACCTGGTCAAGATCGGCACGCAGGCGAGGTCCATCGCGAAGGCCATCGACCAGGTGATGAACACGGCGGACAGCAGTGTCTTCGCGGGGAAGACCGCCGACGCGTTGCGGGGCAAGGTCGACGACAGGCTGCGCAACCACATCAACGACGTGGCCGACTCCTTCTGGGAGGTCTCCCAGAACCTCAGTGCCTGGGCGAACCACATCGAGGATGCCCAGCGGCGGGCCGACGGCGCCCTGTCGGCCGCACGCGGCCTGGCGAAGGACGACCCGCAGGTGGAGGTCCACCGGCAGACCGCCGAAAGCGCGGGCACGGAGCTCGCCGACGTGGGCAACACCACCGCGAATTCCATCAGGAACGCCTCCGACATCCGGCTGCCGATCTCGGACTGCCAGGTCTTCTGGGAGATGTTCCAGATCCTGGCGATCATCCTCATCGTCCCGGCGCTGATCTTCGGCGGTCCGGTCGCCCTGCTCGCCCTCGGCGTCAACATGACGTTGTTCGTGAAGGCGGCCATCGATTTCGCCCGCGGCGACATCGGTTTCCTCGACCTGTTCCTCGCCGGGCTCGGCATCATCGCCCCCACCACGAAGGCGCTGCCGATCTTCGCCATCGGCGGCCTCATCAAGTCCGGCTTCAAGGCCGTCCTCCAGTGGGGACGCAACGGCTTCCTGTCCCTGAAGGACCTGGTCACCGGGTTCCGGTTCGCCACTGTCTTCACCGGTCTGCGGGACGTCGCGCGGATCAGCCTGACCTGGGTGCGCGAGGGCGGGCTGTGGGTCATGCAGAACTTCCACAACGTGCCCGCGCTCGCCGGCTCGGTGTTCGTCAAGGGCGGGCTCGTCGTCGTGCAGGGCGTCCGCTCCATCCCCGTGGTGGTGCGCGGGTGGGGGTCGGCCGTACGGGCCGGCGCCCCCGGGGCTTGGCAGAACTTCCGGATCTTCGCCCAGGAGACCTGGAGCAGCCAGATGGGCGGCGGCAAGTGGACGCGCCTGATCCTGCCCGTGACGCACACCGACATCGCGGAGTACGGGCTGAAGGGCGCCCTGCGCATGGGCTTCTGGGACCGCGGCGTCATGGGCCGCGGCGTGTGGGACCTGCCGGTGGGCGGCACGGTCGCGCACACCGCGAGCACCGTGCCGATGGGCCCGCACGGCGCGACCCCGCACCTGGACCTCGGGCACGCCAACATCAACATGGCCCGCATGGACCTGGAGAACCTGCGCTTCGGCAACTTCGCCGACACTCACACCTCCGTCCGCCCGTCCTCCTTCTCCGTGGCGCCCGTCAGCACCGTCGACCTGACGGGGCTGCGGGTCGGCACGGTCAACCCCGTCGCGGTGCACGGTGCGAACGCCGTGTTCGACAACTCGACGGCGGGATTCCGGGCAGTGCGGCACATGGACGACGTGGTCGACATCGCCGGTACACAGATGAGCCGGATGAGGATCGACGCCATGGACGCGGCGCCCGGCCAGATGAGCGGGGGACTCGGGGTGAGCGCGGCTGCCCCGGGCGGCCATGTGACGCACTCCTCCGGCCTGTACGTGCCCGGCTCCGCCGGGACCCCGGTCGTACACGAAGGCGTGGACGTCGCCGCCCTCGTCGCCAAGGGCAACGGGGGCAACCTGCTCGCGCAGGGCCCGACGGGCGTCCTGACGGCACCGCCCGGCGGGACCGGCGCGCTGCACACCGCCCTCACCGGAGTACCCGCTCCCGCCCCCGGCGCCACAGGGCTCCACGACCTGCTCGCCGCCCCCGGCGCCCCGGGCGCGGGGACGGGCGCCGCGCACTCCGCGCTGACCGGCGTCCCGGCGCCGCCGAGCGGAGCCGGGGTGCACGACCTGCTCGCGGCTCCGGGCGGAACGGGCGGCGCCCACGGCCCGCTCACCGGGGTCCCCGGGCACCAGAGCGGCACCGGCGCCGCCGGAGGCTCGGTGTTCGACCTGCTGTCGGGCGGCGCCAAGGGGACGCCGAACAACCCGGTGCCCTCGCACATCGGGGCCGACCTCGGCGACAACGTCGCCGGGGCCGCACGCGCCAACCAGGCGCATATGGCCCTGGACGAGATCGTGCGGCCCGCCGGCAGCGGCCGTCCCGGCTCCGTGGTCACCGACACCGTGCCCGGTTCCACCGCCCACGGCGTCCCTGCTCCCGGCCTGCCCAAGGGCGGCGTGCACGGGACACCGCCCAAGGACGCGGCCCGCTCCGCGCTCGACCTCCTCGACGACGGCCGCGGCGTCCGCCCCGTCGACGGGCCCGCCTTCGCCGGCGCTCCCGGAACGGGGAAGGCCGTGGACGCCGACACGGGGCACGCCTTCGCCGGCGCGCCCGCGCGCAGCACCGACGACGTGGTCGCCACCCCGGGCACGCACGGCAAGGCGGCCGTCAGCGGCGACGGACACGTCGCGGTGCCGCTGCGTCAGGACCCCGCCCCGGCACCGGCGACCGGGTCGGGCGGCGGGCGCGTGCACTCGCATCAGGCGGAACTGTTCCACGAGGTCAACCTGAAGCTGGGCAAGATGGGATCCGGCGCGGTGACGGTGGAGGCCGTCACCGCCGCACGCCAGGTGCTGGAGGACCTCCGCGGCGCGGCCTTCACCAAGGTCGACATCCGGGCCCAGGCCGACCAGCTGGCCGTGCACCTTGCAGGCCCGGAACGCGGGCACCTCCCCGGCGGTGTCAGGGACACCGACCTCACGCACGACGCGCCCACCAGCCCCGGGCCCGGCGGGCACCACGCACCGCCCGTCCCGCCGCGGCCGCCGCGGCCCGAGAGCGGCCTGCTCGACGGGCTCGATGACGTGGACCTGGACGACACCGGCGCACCGATGCGTTCGCACCTGGACATGGACGACGACTCGGTACCCGGCTCCCCGGTCGGTGAGCACGGGACCGAGGACCTGGACGGCTTCTCGGAGTTCGTCGACCTGATCCGCCCGCTGCGGCAGCACGTGGAACAGTCCATCGACAACCCCGCGGCGAACATCGAAGTGGCCCTCGTGGCCAGCCCCGGAGGCCGTACGTGGCGCGAGTTCTCCGACGACGTCGGCCACGCCATGGTGGCCGTGATGCTGCCGGGCGAGCGCAAGCCGCTCACGATCGGCTTCTATCCGGAGGAAGGACACCTCTTCGGCAACCCGGGTGCCATCGTCAACGACGCCGAATACCTGGTCTCCGGGCACGTCCGCGTACTGGGCACCTACCGGATCACGGCGGCGCAGCTGTTCGACGGGTACCGGTACGCGATGGCCAACTCCGGTGCCGTGTACGACCTGTTCCGCTACAACTGCGTGCGGTTCGCGGAGGGCTTCGTGTCCGCCGCGCTCGGCAAGTCCGTCGCGGACCTGTGGGTGGCGGCCCCGTACCGTCTCGTCGACACGATGCTGCGCCGCGACGGCGCCTGGCACTGGGCGGACGGCACGTCGCCCGTGGCCAAGCTGACCGCCGACGACACGATCCGGTACCAGGACGCCTTCGGGGAGGTGGAGGACTGGCGGCGTGTCGACCCGGACGGGGTCCAAGGCGCCACCGACCAGGCGAAGACCTTCGTGCTCTTCGACCACCAGCGTCCCCTGATCGACGGCAATGTCAAGACGGTTCCGCAGCGGGAACGTCTCGAGATCCTCGAGCAGTTCGAGAAGATGATCACGCACACCATCCTCAACTCGGGTGACGACGCGGGACGCCAGCTGTCGCGTCAGCTGGGCGAGACGTACGGCACGCTCCGTCCGGGACTGTCCGATCTGCCGGGACCGTCCGTAACGGTGCCCGCCGCCGACGACTCGCTCTCCGGGATCGGGCGGGGTTCCGTCGACAGCGTGCCGGAGCCGGTGCCGAGCCCCGGCGGGTCGGCCGCGGGGGATTCCGCCGGTCACCTGCCGCCGTCCCCGGTGCAGTACCCGTCCGACGTGCAGCACATGTTCGGCGAGATCGACGACATGCTGGACGAGATGGGCCTGTTCCGCTCGTCGCTGGACGACCTGCCGTCCGGTCCCCCGTCACCCGTGCACCCGGGGACGGGCGGGGGCGGCGTCCACGTCGGCACCGGCGGGGACGACCTCGCACGGTTCATGGACGACACTCGGCCGGTGCGGCAGCACCTGGAGCACGCGATCGCCGACCCCGCGGCCGACATCCGGCTGGTCCTGGGGACCGACGGTTCGACGGGCGCGCGTTCGCTGACGGTCCTGCTGCCGGGCCGGGACGCGCCGGTGCCCCTGGGCCCGGGTGCGCCGGGCGAGCTCGGTGCTGTCCGCGGCACCGCCGACGGGGCCCCGGCGGGCGGGACGCACGTCGTGGAGGAGCACCGGATCACGGCGGCACAGCTGGAGAACGCCTATCTGTACGCGGCCCGGAACCTGCCGCTGTGGCACACCGACGCGGGCCGGTTCACCGACGGGTTCATGAACGCGGTGCTCGACGCGCGGCCGGCGGTGCCCGATGGCTCGGCCGGCAGGGCGGTGCGCGACGTGACGGCCGATGTCACGGACGCGCCGCTCGTGGCGGGGGACAAGGGCAAGGGCAAGCCGCCCGGCGGCACCCTGGACACCACCGGCACCGGATCGGACCACGGCGGCGTGCGCGGGAACTTCACGGACGACCTGTCGGAGATCGACGCGTCGGCCGCCATCACCGACGCCCGCCGCGAGCTGATCAACGCCCGCACGATCCGCGACGACCTGCAGACGCGCTACGTGGACGGCGTCGGCACCTCCGCCGAGGTCGACGGCTTCCGCTACCTCGAGTCGTGGCAGCAGGTCACGCAGGCCGACGCCGCGCTGGCCCGGGCCGAGGCCCACTGGAACGACCTGACCGGCGGAGCACCGCTCCCCGAGGTGCAGTCCTACACCGGCCACGGCCTCGGCGGCGGCGCGCCGCGCCTTCCGGACGGTCTGCGTTCGCTGCTGCACCTCAAGGGCCGGGGCGACGCGGTGCCCCCGGCTCCCGAGGGAATCGTGCAGTCCGTGGACCACGTCCCGTCGGCGACCCACGTCGTCACCCCGCTGGAGGGCGGGAAGCTCAGCCACGCCCTGGTGCCCAGCGGTCAGGACCTGACGGTGGCCCACTGGCTGAGCGAACCGCAGTCGGCCCACGGCTGGCCCAAGGGCCAGGGCAAGGAGGCCTACGAGGGCGATCTCAAGGCCCACCAGGACATCCTGACCAAGGGGCTGGCGCGCGCGGAGCACGACGACGCGCTGAAGTCGGTGCTGCTGCAGCAGCAGAAGTCGTTCGACGAGAACACGCGGCTGTTCCAGGCCCTCGAAGGCCGAACGGAACTGCGGAACCTGCGCATGCCGCAGCTCTCCGCGATCGTCATGGCCGAACGGCGCGCCATCCGCACGCTCGCGGCGGACACGGACCAGCTGACCACCAAGCTGCGCGGCGACGAGTGGGAGTGGGCGAAGGGCTACCGGCTTGACGGGGCGGAGGCCGGTGAACTCATCACGAAGGTCCACAAGCATCTGCAGGACGAGCTCTCGCTCACGGTGAACCTCAAGCTCGGCAACCAACTGCCGGGCGGCGGGACGCTGCTGGACGCGATGACCGCGGACCAGCAGCTGCTCCGCAACGCATGGGAGATCGACAACGCCGGGGCCGGGTACTACGTCACGCGCGGCAACACGGAAGAGGCCCTCGGCCTGCCGGCGTCCGTGAAGCGGACGACGGAGGCCTCCGGGATCTACCCGGGCCAGGGCGGCAAGGCGTTCGCCCCGACCGCTGCCGACCTCGTGGACCTCCCGAACTACGCCGCCCTCACCTCCAAGTACCGGCCCAGCGGCGTGAAGATGTACGGGCAGGCGGTCTTCCACCTCAAGCCCAACTTGATGGAACGGGCCACGTTCACGCCTGCGGACAGCTTCGGCCAGGGCCTGGAGGGCGCCCTGAGCGTCACCGGGCGAGGCAATATGCTGCCGCTGCTCAACCACGGCCCCGAGGTGCTGGTCCGGCTCGCCTTCGCCGAGGCGACCGACTTCCAGTACGACAGTGCGTTCCGCGGCCTGCGCGATGCCGGGAAGCTCGAGGGGAAGCTCAACAGGTACTTCGAGGCCCAGCTCCACGGTGGCGTGAAGTGGGACGACCTCGACCGCGTCGTGCTCGTGAACGACGGCTTCAACCCGGCTGGACTGCAGGCGCAGAAGCTGCAGCTGGAGCAGTTCGCCAAGGACAAGGGGCTCTCGTTCACGGTCGAGGTCCACAGCGCGCGACCAGGCGCCGCGGCCTCCGCCTCCGGAGTGCACCCCGCGCCCCCGGCGCCCCCCGGATCCGGTGGGACCCACCCGGCCGGTACGGGTGGCCCCGGGCCCGCGCCGGCCCACGCGCCCGGGCCGGTGAGCGGCCACCCGGGCGGTCCCGACACGCCGCCCGCGCCGGGCGGGAGCAAGTCCGGCGGCGTGGCCGACGAAGTACACGAGAACTACGAGGACCTCCGCTTCACGGCTTCGCTCCTCGACGAGAGCGGTGCGCCCAGGGCGGACCTCTTCACCGGTACGGCCTTGCGCGTCGAGCGGTCCGGCGACGCCTCGTTCGTCTCCCCGGCGGCACCGTCCGCCTCTGGGGGCTCCGCGAAGCTGACCGATGACCAGATCCTGAACGTCGTCGTCGGCACGGGCGGCCGCAACGGTGACGAGCGCCGTACGCTCGGCGGTTTCGAGTTCGGCGCGGGCACCCGCAGCAACGACGGCAAGAACCTCGTGTCACGGCCGATCGTGGTCACGGTCAAGGACGGCGAGACGGAAGCGGAGGTGGCCGTCCACCTGAACGTCATGCTCAGCTCGGGCAACGAGGCCGACGTGACGGTGGCGGGCAAGAAGCTCGCGAACACGACGGAAGTCACGATCACCGGGAGCAAGTACCACCTCACCGCGCGACCGCACACCGACCAGAACCTGATCGACCTGCACGGCCCGTCCAGCGACACCGCGTCGAAGTCCATCCACGTGGGGCCGAGCAACGCCAAGTCCGGCTGGAACAGCAGGCCGGGCAACACCAGGAACCTCGCACAGGCCCTCGGCGTCTCGGAACAGAAGCTCATCGAGGCACTCGACAACCGGTTCCCGCCGAGCGGACTGGTCGATACGATCCACCGGTTCCAGGACGACGTGGAGCGCGCCGTCGTCCACGGCTCCGGCGCGGAGGACGTGCGGGTCCACTTCCAGGGCGACAAGTCGTTCCCCGTCCGAAGCGACTCCAACGGCGTGTCGCCCAGGAGCGGTTCCGTGCCTGCCGGTGTGGTGGACGACGTCTTCCATGGTTCGGTTCCGGGTGCGGGGCGGGTGGATCTGACGCTGGATCCCGGTTGGGATGTGGCGCGTGGTGCTTCGGTGCCGAACACGGTGAAGCATTCGTGGGTGGATCCGGTGTCGACGCCGCGGGGTGGTGGTGCGCATGCGCCGCGGTATGAGGTGCGCGCGGGTTATGACGTGCGGCGCTTCGAGTTGGGGGACCGTTCGGTCACGGATCTGACGGTGAGGGTGCGCCTGGCCGATGAGGGGCTTTCGGCGACTCAGGTCGACGCGTTGTGGGATCGTGCGGTGTCCGGTGTGGAGCGGGTCTTCAACCGTCCTGGTGAGACGTTGCGTGACGGCAGTGTTCTGCACGTGACGCTGGAGCGGGTCGCGGGCAATGCGTCGGACGCTCATCTGAATGTGAGGGTGGGGCGGCCGCAGGGGGCGATGAACCAGCATCAGTGGCGGGTCGATGCCACGGAGCAGGATCTGGCGCACGAGTTGGGCCATCAGCTGGGTCTGCGGGACGAGTACCGGGACACCACGGCCGGGCATCGGCCCGAGGTCGACGGCAGCCTGATGGGCAACTACCACAATGCCGCGCCCGAGGGTCTGTCCCAGGGCGGGCTGCGTGGCCGCTACCTCGACCTCATCCACACCCAGGTGGCGAGCCACGACCACGTCCACGTGCCGCACGTCGGCGTCGACGCGGTGGACGCGGTCGCCCCCCACGCACCCGACAAGGGCAAGGCCAAGGCCAAGGCGGGTACCTCGCGGGTGGCGGTCGACCCGGCCACGTTCACGCGGCAGACGGACGCCGGGCGCTTCAGCGCAAGCTTCAGCGACATCGTGGACAATTACCGGCTGACGCCGGTGGCCCAGTACGACGGTGCGGCCAAGGGCGCGCTCCAGGGCGGTGAGGGGACGCGCTTCGTCGCCACGGTCATCGCGACCCCGGACACGGATCTGCTGAAGCTGGCGCAGACGTACGGGACGGCATTCGGCAAGCAGTCCCTCGGCGAGCGGCTGGGCCTCGTGATCGGTGTGAACGGACAGGTGGGCAGGGACGCCGACATCGTCGACGCCGTGCGGAAGTTCGCTCAGCAGTGGGAGAAGGAGGGCGACTTCTCGGTTTCCGTCAGCGGTTTCACCTGGGAGCAGCGGAACCCCAACCTGTTGAAGGACGGCGGCCAGAAGATGGTGCCGTTCGGCGCGCTCCGCGAGGCGGTCATCCGTGACGATCTCACCCGGGGCATGCTCGACAAGCTGAAGGTGAACGCCGAGGGAGAGGTGTACCTGCACGTCGGTGACGCCGACGTCAAGAGCATGGTCATCGGTGGGAAGCCGCTCTTCGAGCGTGCCGCCGCGAAGATCGAATCGCTGAGCGCCGACAACAAGCTTCCTCCGGAAATGGTGAGCGGTGGTTACACCCTCCCCGGGGGTGCCGCGAAGAACGCCGCGGATCTCGACCTGGCCGTGCGCGACGCGATGGCGAAGACCGACACGCGGGCGATCTACTTCCCCGAGCCCAACACGTTCGTCCGTGTCGACCCGAAACTCGGCCTCGAGAAGGACATCCGGTTCGGCGAGATCTCCGGAAAGTCCATCAGCTACGAGGCCAGGGAGGGGGAGCGGCTCCTCGACAGCTCCCTCAAGAACCGCGGTTACCTCTGGCAGGGGCGGGAGAACCAGGGCTTCGTCTTCGATTCGCATCTCGCTCTGGTCACGGACGGGGAGCGGATCGCCAAGGAGGTGGGGGACCACCCGCGGTCGATCCTCAACGGGCTGACCCAGAGCCACGCGAACTCGAAGACCTGGACCGAGCAGATCGAGCGCTACATCAAGCTGCACCACCCGGACGTGCTCGTGAAGGACGCGAACCTCGGGAAGAGCCTGGCGGCCATCGCCTTCCACGACATCCAGGCGGACGGCATCACGGCCCTCAAGACCCTGACGCGCAAGGAGCTCGGAAAGGCACTTCCGGCAGAGGCGGACGCGCTCAAGAAGGTGGCCGGCGACCACCCGGGTGCCGTCAAGCAACTGCTCGACATGGCCGTCGACACCCGTAACGCCCTGGTCGACGGCATCAACAGGAACCTGCCGCAGTCCGTCCCCCCGTCCGCCCCGGCCGCGAGTACGTCCACGGCCGCTCACGCGGGCGCCGGTACGGGCGGAGGCCGGCTGACCCCGGACGCCGTCCGGATCCTGGACAGCATCACGGGATCGAGCACGGTCGACGGCTCCCGCCGTACGCTCGGCGGCTTCGAGTTCGGAAGGGTCCGGGACACGGGGAGCACGAACCTCATCTCGCGGCCCGTGCTGATGACGGTCACCGAGGGGGACAAGTCGGTCCAGGTGGCCGTCCACCTCAATGTGATGGTCACCCCGAGCGGGAGGCTCGACGGAACGGCGGTCACGCTCAACGCGTCGGACTTCCATCTGACCGCGCGGTCGAAGGCCGCTCAGGACCTCATCGACAGGTCCGGGCCGTCCGCTCTGACCGCGGACAACTCCATCCATGTGGGGCCGAGCAACGCCAAGACCGGTTGGGACAACAGGGGCGGTCACCTCAAGAACCTGGCGGACGAACTCGGCATCACGAGGGACAGCCTGGTCAAGGCGCTCGACAGCCGTTTCCCGCCGGGCGAGCTGCTCGACACCGTCGCGCTGTTCCAGCGGGACGTGGAGCGCGCCATCGTCCATGCCTCCGCCTCCGAGGTCATCACGGTGGAGTTCCGGGGCGACAAGTCGTTCCCGGTCCAGGGCAAGTCCCCGGGTGTGTCGGCGCGGGCGGTCGACGCGCCGACCGGTGTGGCGGACGACTTCTTCCTCGGTGCCGGTTCTGGCGCGGGTCGGGTGGATCTGACGCTGGACGCGGGCTGGGATGCGGCGCGTGGTGCGGCGGCGCCGAACTCGGTGAAGCATTCGTGGGTGGATCCGGTGTCGACGCCGCGGGGCGGTGGCGCCCATGCTCCGCGGTACGAGGTGCAGGCCGGTTACGACGTGCGCAGGTTCGAGGTCGGTGGGCGTTCGGTCACGGACCTCACCGTGCGGGTGCGGCTGGCCGGTGACGGTCTGTCGCCGTCCCAGGTGGACGCGTTGTGGGACCGTGCGGTGTCGGGTGTGGAGCGGGTCTTCAACCGTCCTGGTGCGGTGCTGCGCGATGAGAGTGTTCTGCACGTCACGCTGGAGCGCGTCACGGGCAACGCCTCCGACGCCCACCTCAACGTGAATGTCGGTGGTTCGCGGGGCGCGATGAACCAGCACCAGTGGCGGATCGACGCCACCGAGCAGGATCTCGCGCACGAGCTGGGCCACCAATTGGGTCTGCGGGACGAGTACCGGGACACCACCGCCGGGCACCGCCCGGAGGTCGACGGCAGTCTCATGGGCAACTACCACAACGCGGCCCCTGAGGATCTGTCGCAGGGCGGGCTGCGCCCCCGCTACCTGGACCTCATTCACGCCCAGGTGGTCAGTCACGATCACGTCCCTGTGCCGCACGCCGACGTCGACGCGGTCGACGGGATCGCCCCCCAGGCGCCGAAGAAGGCCAAGCCGAATCCCGCGCGGCCCGCAGCCGTCCCGCCCACCTTCACGAAGCAGACCGACGCCGTGCGATTCACCGACGGCTACGGCGACATCGCAAGCCACTACCGGTTGAAGCCGGTGGCCCAGTACGACGGTGCGGCCAAGGGCGGGCTCCAGGGCGGTGACGGGACGCGTTTCGTGGCCACCGTCATCGCGACCCCGGACACCGATCTGCTCACGCTGGCGAAGACGTACGGGACGGCGTTCACGGATGAGTCGGTCCTGGGTGAGCGGCTGGGTCTGGTCATCGGTGTGAACGGGCGCGCCGGCAAGGAAACCGAGATCGCCGACACGGTGCGCACGTTCGCCCAGCAGTGGGAGCAGGAAGGCAACTTTGAGGTCTCCGTCACCGGCTTCACGTGGCGCCAGCCCGATCCCAAGCTGGTGGAGGCCGGCGCCCAGAAGGAGATTCCCTACGGTGCGCTGCGTGAGGCCGTCGTCCGCGACGACCTCACCCGTGGCATGCTCGACAAGGTCAAACTGAACGCCGGGGGAGAGGTGTACCTGCACGTCGGTGACGCCGACGTCAAGAGCATGGTCGTCGGAGGCGAGCCGCTCTTCGAGCGCGCGGCGGCGAAGATCGAGTCCTTGAGCGCGCAGAACGACGGGTTCGCCCCCGAGATGGTGAGCGGTGGTTACACCCTCCCCGGGGGTGCCGCGAAGAACGCCGCCGACCTCGACCTGGCCGTGCGCGACGCGATGGCGAAGACCGACGCGCGGACGGTCTACTTCCCCGAGCCCAACACGTTCGTCCGTGTCGACCCGGCCAACTCCCTCGGCCTGGAGAAGGACATCAGGTTCGGCGAGGTCTCCGGAAGGGCCGTCAGTTACGAGGCCAGGGAGGGAGAACGCCTCCTCGACAGCCTCGTCAAGAACCGCCGTCACCTGTGGCAGGGGCGGGAGAACCAGGCCGTTGTCTTCGACTCGGGCCTGGCCCTGGTCACCGACGGCGAGCGGATCGCCCTGGAAGTCGGCGACGACTCGCGGTCGCTCCTCACGGGCCTCACGCAGAGTCATGCGAACCCCAAGACGTGGACCGAGCAGATGGAGCACTACCTCAAGCTGCACCACCCTCACGTCCTGACGAAGGACCAGCACGTGGGGAAGAACCTGGCGGCGATCGCCTTCCACGACATCCGGCTGGACGGCACGGAACTCCGGGTGATGAAGGGGAGTGAACTCACCACGCTCCTGAAGGGCGAGTTCACGGCGGTTCGCTCGGCGACCGGCGGCGTCAACGACACCTTCAAGCAGCTCGTCCAGATGTCTATCGACACCCGGAACGCCCTGGTCGGCGGCATCAACAAGCACCTGCCGCAGTCCGTCTCGGCGGCCGCCCCGGCTGCCGCGGGCTCCACGCGGCTGACCGGGGACGGGGTGCTGGACGTCATCATCGGCGGGGGCGGCGGAAGGCCCGGGGACGCGCGCCGTACGCTCGGGGGCTTCGAGTTCGGCGTGGAGACCCGTAACAACGGGGGCAACAACCTCATCTCCCGGCCGATCGTGGTCACGGTCAAGGACGGCGGGACGCAGGCGGAGGTGGCCGTCCACCTGAACGTGGTCCTCACCTCTGGCCACGAGACGCGGGTGCCGGGCGGGTCGTCGGTCACGATCAAGGGCAGCGACTTCCACCTGACCGCGCGGTCGAAGGCCGCCCAGGACCTGATCGACGAGCACGGACCGTCCATCCTGACCGCGGACAACTCCATCCACGTGGGCCCGGGCAACGCCACGACGGGCTGGAACAACAACCGTGGTCACTTCAGGAACCTGGCGCAGGAGCTGGGTGTCTCGGAGGACAGCCTGCTCGAGGTGCTGAAGAGGCGTTTCCCGCCGGAGGATCTGCTGGACACGCTCGGGCGGCTCCAGCAGGACGTGCGCCACGCCGTCGTGCACGGCTCCGGTACGGAGACAGTGACGGTACGTCTGGAGAGCGGGGACAAGTCGTTCCCCGTCCGAAGCGACTCCAACGGCGTGTCGCCCAGGAGCGGTTCCGTGTCTGCCGGTGTGGTGGACGACGTCTTCCATGGTTCGGTTCCGGGTGCGGGTCGGGTGGATCTGACGCTGGACGCGGGCTGGGATGCGGCGCGTGGTGCGGCGGCGCCGAACTCGGTGAAGCATTCGTGGGTGGATCCGGTGTCGACGCCGCGGGGTGGTGGCGCTCATGCGCCGCGGTACGAGGTGCAGGCCGGTTATGACGTCCGGAGGTTCGAGGTCGGTGGGCGTTCGGTCACGGATCTGACGGTGCGGGTGCGGCTGGCCGGTGAGGGTCTGTCGCCGGCCGAGGTGGACGCGCTGTGGGACCGTGCGCTGAACGGTGTGGAGCGGGTCTTCAACTACCCTGGTGAGACGTTGCGTGACGGCAGTGTTCTGCACGTCACGCTGGAGCGGGTCGCGGGCAACGCCGCTGATGCTCATCTGAACGTGACCGTGGGGCGGCCGCAGGGGGCGATGAACCAGCATCAGTGGCGGGTTGATGCCACGGAGCAGGATCTCGCCCATGAGCTGGGCCATCAGCTGGGTCTGCGGGACGAGTACCGGGACACCACGGCCGGGCATCGGCCCGAGGTCGACGGCAGCCTGATGGGCAACTACCACAACGCCGCCCTGGAGGGTCTGTCCCAGGGCGGACTGCGCCCGCGCTACCTGGATCTCATCCACAGCCAGGTCGCGAGCCACGACCACGTCCACGTGCCGCACCTCACCGCCGCCTCGGACGACGTGATCGCACCGGGTGGCGGCACGGGGGAACGCGACCTGCTCGACCCGGCCGTCTTCAAGACGCAGACGTCCGGCTCCGGTTCGGCGATCGACGCCGTCGAACGCCGGATGGCCGAGCTCCACGACGTGCACGGGACGGACCTCGCCGGGCGGATCACGGCGCTTGACGAACTGACCG
Source organism: Streptomyces sp. NBC_00510 (assembly GCA_036013505.1). NCBI lineage: Bacteria > Bacillati > Actinomycetota > Actinomycetes > Kitasatosporales > Streptomycetaceae > Streptomyces > Streptomyces sp. NBC_00510. Next base: position 9,155,754 of record CP107851.1, read on the forward strand.
CGGCCGCCGACGACTTCCTGACCGCTCACCGTGGTGCACCGGGCGCCGCCGGTGTCGAGCGCGTGCTGGTCCAGGCCCGGTCCGAGAGCGGCGCCTACCGGCTGCTGCAGGAGCACGGCGCGTTCGGCACGGGACACGGCCGCGGCGTGGCCGCCCTCGAAGACCTGGCGACCCGCGTCCGTGCCGTCCTGGCCGGCGACGACCTCACGCAGGCGACCCGCCTGCGGCTCCAGGACGCGCTCACCGACACCGAACGCCAGGCCGGCGCCCTGCGCCTGCTCGCGGGGAACGACGTACCGGCAACGCCGGCCCCCGCCCCGGCGGCCGCAGGGCGCGGCACCGACGACGTCCCCTGGGCCGAGGACTACCGCCGGGTGGAGGAACTCCTCGGCCGCGAGGGGGATCCCCGCCGGGAGGGCTGGGACGATCTGACCCGGGCCCGGCAGGACCTCGGCAGTGCGGAGGACGCGCTGTCGCACGGGGAGGCGAGCACATCCCAGGGGCTCAGCACGATCGAGGAGCAACTGCGCTCCGACACGCTGGCGGCCCGCGACCGGGTCACGTCCGCGATCGACGGCCTGCGGGACCAGGGGATCGACCCGCACCAGGTCGAGAACCGGATCCGGGGCTTCAACGAGCGGGCCGCCGTCGACCGCGGCGCGACCCCCGGCGCCGGCAGGCTGAGTGAACTGCCCGGGAACCCCGAAGGGAGCGTCACCCGGGTCGAGTTGAGCGACTCCGGCATCGAGGGGAACAACGGACTGGTCATCGAGCGCGTCGAGGCCGGCGACGGCAGCGTCAGCCACCGCGTCCTCGGCCGTGGGCTCGAGCCCGACGAGGGCCGGACGGTTGCCTTCCGTGGCGGCGGGTTCGACGTGCGGCACACCGCGTCGGACACGGTGGTCCGCTACAACGAGTCGGGCGTCAGGACCGCCCAGGAGGTGCCGCTGCGGAACGCGGCCGAGGTCCCGAACGGCCTGCGGCTGCACACCGATCTCAACGGCCGCGGCCGCCCCGTGGCGGTCCGCCTCACCGGCCCGGACGCCGAGCACCACCTCGCGGAACCGCTGGAGGACGGGGCGGTCCGCGTCACCGACATCCGTACCGGCGGAACCACGCGCTTCCGCACGAGCGGCCGCCCGATCGACGAGGGCCTGCGGCTGCGGGGAGCGGACGGGGCGCCGGCCGAGGGAGACCTCGTGCTGGTGCGTGAGGACGGCACCACCCGCGTCACCGACGTCCAGGGGCGCGACGTGCCCCGCACGGTGACCCCCCTGGGCGACGGCGCCGGTTTCCGGATCACCAACGACGTCAGCGGTGCGTCCGTACGCCACGACGGGGCCGGCCGGCTCCAGGAGAGCGGAGTGTCGCTCACCCGCGCGGACGGCGGACGCGGTGACCTGTTCCTGGCCCGCGACGGTGCGGGCACCCACACGCTGACGAACGCCCTCGGCGTCCCGCAGCGCGGCGACGTCACCGCCTTTCCCGGGGGCGCCGGTTTCCGGATCATCGACGACGGGACCGGCGCGACATCCCGCTACACCCCGGACGGCCGCTGGCAGGACGCCGGGACCGCCCTCGCGGACCCGGCGGACGGGACCCGCGGGGCCAGGGTCGCGGTCGCGGACGGCTCCGGCGGGCTGCGTCTCACGGACGGCCTGGGCAATCCGCTGACCGAGCGTGTGATGGACGTCGGCGGCGGCCGGCTCCGTACGATCGACGGCACCACGGGGCGGACCGTGCTCCACGACGCCCAGGCCCGTCCGGTCGAGACCGGGACGGCACTCGCCGACCCGGCGACCGGGCGCGGCGCCCGCTTCGTCGTCCCGGACGCCGCGGGCGGCCACCGGCTCACCGACGCCACGGGCGCCGCCCTGCCCGAGCGGGTCCAGGCCCTGCCCGGCGACGGCGGTTTCCGTGTCACCCACGCCACCGGCTATCGGACGTTCGCGGCCGACGGCGCCTTCACCGGCGACGGCCTGCGCCTCACCGGCCGCGGCGGCGAACCGGCGGGCCACCTGGACCAGGCCGCGGGCGGGGGACAGCGGTGGCTGGACGACGCGTTCGCGCCCGACCCCCAGCGGGCCGTCACCGTCCACGGGAACGGCCACATCGAGATCGCCCGGCCCGGGGGCGGCCACCAGGTGTTCCACGGCACGACCGGGGACCTGGTCCGGGAGGTCACCCCGCTGCCCGGCGGCGGCCACCAGGTCACCGCGGCCCACGGTTCCTTCGCCCGCCACGACCTGGGCGGCGCCCTGACCGCCCACGGCACCCCGCTGCCGGACGGGGCGGGCGGACGCGTCCTCGTCACGCGGGCGCCGAGCGCGGACGCGCCGAACGGCGCGCACTGGCTGGAGGACCCCGCGGGCAACCGCCTGCGGCACTGGAACGCCACCGGGCAGCCGACGGGCGGTGTGCGGATCGAGTGCACGCTGCCCGGCGGAGCGCGCCGCGGAGAGTTCCTCGAGCTGGACCCGAACGGCGTGGTCGCCCGGCAGGGCTTCAACGTCCTCGACAAGGGCAGGACGACCCCGTACCAGTACGTCCTGGACCACCGGAGTGGCACGTGGGCCCGTACCGGGGGCCCCGATGGCGCCCCCCTGGGCGTCTTCCACCACGGCAAGGCCGATCTGACGGGTGCCGCGAACGGCAGGGTGGTGCTGCTCAGCGCGACCGGGGCTCCGGTTCCCGTCTTCGAGCGCCGTGTGCTGCCCGGCGGCGGGCTCCTCGACTCCTCCCGCCGCACCGACAGCATCGCGTTCGGCCGGACCAACCCCCGTACGAGCTGGGCGCGCTGGGGCGACGAGGCCGCCCTCTCCGGCTCGGGGGTCCGTCAGTACGACACCGCGGGCACCGGCTGGCGCGACCTCGACGGACGCGGCGACGTCGTCCACGAGTACCAGGCCGGCCTGCAGAAGCACGCCAACGGCACGGGCCACACGCTGGCGCTGCGGAACGGGAACGGCGAGCTGCGCTGGCACCGCTTCGACGGCGCCGGCGAGGAACTCGCCGAGGGCCCCCGGAGCCCGGACCGGTTCGACTCCGGCTGGACCGACCTCGCCGACGACGGGCGGACCCTCGTCCAGCGCAAGTGGGGCATGGGCCGCCTGCCGGAGCACGCGGGCCAGTACGAGGAGCACAAGCTCGTGCAGGACGCCGGTGCGCCCGGCGGGTGGAGGACCGACGGGACCTGGCAGCGCCAGTCCCCGCACGGCAAGGAGGTCGGCAAGGCCGAGGTCGTCGACGGCCACCTGCTGGTCACCGAGCGGTGGCGCGAGCAGCGCCCGCCCGTCTGGGTCCGCAAGGCCGGGCTGCCGGGTGCGCGGCACGCGGAGGGCGGGTACGCCCATGTGCTCGGCGACAACGCCCACCAGCTGTTCACCTGGGAGAAGCGGCCGATCGGCACCGCGACCGGCGAGGGGACCTCGGGTGTGCGGTACGTCGGGCTGGACGGCGGAATCCTCGACCTGACCGCGAACGGCGACTTCGCGCGCCTGACGACCAAGCTGCACGACGGCACGACGATCAAGGTCGGCGACCACGCCGGCCGTCCCGCGTACGAACCCGCGGCCGCGGCGCACCAGCCGTGGGAGGCCGGGCAGTCGCGGGGCTACCGCGTGCCGCAGGACCCGGCGGCCACCGGCCTCCTGTGGCAGGACGAGTTCCGCGACGCCCTGGGCGCCCGCCACGTCGCCCGCGAGGGCCTCCCCGGCGGGGTGGTGCGCGAGTACACCACCCCGCGGGCCGTGGACACCCCCGCCGGCCACGGCACCTGGGTCACCCGTGACGCGCACGGCAACCTGACCGGGATGCGGCAGCCGAACCCCAACGGCACCGCGAACAGCTTCATCGAGGGTGTGGGGAAGACGGACTCCGCGAAGTGGACGTGGCGGGAGGTGAACGCCGAGGGCACCTCCCTGGGCCCCTCCGGCACCCGCAAGTTCTTCCGCGGCTCCAGCGACCCGAAGCTGGCCTGGGACGACTCCTTCCGTGACCGCGACGCCACCGGCCGCCTGGTCCGCGAGCGCCGCATGCTCGACAAGGGCCGCTACGTGGAGGCCTGGCGCGACCCGGCCGACGACAACCGCTGGCTGACGGCGGCGTACGACCGGACCGGGAACCGGATCGACCCCGGCCCCGGGCTGCAGGTGCGCAGCTGGTGGAACGGCACGTCCTGGCAGGACCAGTGGTCGCGCGGTGCGCGCCACTTCCGTGACGAGCTGCGGCCGCTGCCCGGCACCGAAGGCGCCACCGTCAGGCTCCGCGAGGTCCCGGTGGGCCTCGGCGGTCCGCTGCGGGTGCGCGAGTACGATCCGGCGGCCGCGACCCCGCACTCGGTCTGGAAGGAGTTCGACCACGAGTCCGTCGTCCGTGAGCGCAAGGCCGAAAGGGGCGCCGACGGCACCGTCACCGGCTACCTGGAGACCGACGCCTGGCGCGGCCAGTGGAACCGCTACGACGCCGACGGCCGCCTCGTCGCCCAGCGCACCGACAGCGGTCTCGTCTGGGAGCGCCGGGGCCCCTTCGGCCAGATGCGGCTGGTCGGCAACGAGTACGACTACTGCGGGCCGCTGACCGAGATCCGCGGCTGGGGGCGCCGGATCCGCGAGGCCCAGCGCATGCCGTGGTCCGGCACGGTGGTACCCGATGGCTCCGGTGCGGCGCTCCGCGAGGCCCGCTACGAACCGTACTGGCGGACGGTGGCGTACAAGGCCGCCGTGGAGTTCGGCCAGGAGTTCGTGCTGGAGTTCGGCGCCAACCTGATCGTGAACGGCATCGTGGCGGCGGCTCAGAACAAGCCGTTCACCGGTCAGGACGCGCTGAAAGCCTTCGCCAACGCCGCCGTGTCCTCGGGCGTCAAGACCGGTCTCGGCATCGCGGCGCACGAGAACCGGATTCCCTGGTTCCGTAACTCCGGCAACCTCAAGGCGACCCTGGCCAACATCGACGGCGGCAAGCACCCGCAGCGCAGGCCGTTCAACCACGACAAGACCTGGACCAACGAGTGGGCCGGGAACGAGACCCCCACCCGCTGGCGCGGCGGGATCTACGACTTCACCTTCAGCGCGGGCACCAGCGTGGTCTCGGGGTGGGTCAACGGCGCCATGAACGCCGCCGTGTGGGGCGTGAGCAACGCCGACGGGACCACGGTCAAGCTCAGCGGCGCGGACGCCTTCCTGGACGGCGGCATCAACGCCACCGCGGCGCTGACCACCGCGGCCTCCACTGCCCTGGTGAAGAACGTGGTGGTGCTGGGCGGCGGCAGCCGGCTCTTCCACCGTCAGGGCTTCACGGACTTCTGGATCCAGCTACCCTTCAAGATCTTCGAGAAGTCGATCCAGTCGGTTTACCTGACCGGTGCGTACCGTGCGAGCATCAACCCGTCCTGGTACCAGGCACCACCGGCCGGCACCCAGCAGAAGCAGTAGAGGATCCGGAACATGACGCGTCACACCGTGGCCCCGAAAGGTCAAGGCGGCCGGGGGGCCTTCCACCGGATCGCCGACGCGGTGCGCGCCGCCGCCCCCGGCGACGTCGTGGTGATCGCCCCGGGCACCTGGACCGAGGCCGTGGTGCTGGACCGCGCCGTCGTGCTCACCGCCGAGCACGGCCGGGGGAGCGTCGTGCTGGCCGCGCCGCCGGGGGACCGGCCCGCGCTGACCGTCGACGGCCCGGACTGCGCCGTGCACGGCGTCACCGTGTGGGGCGCCGACGACGGGGCCCCCGCGATCGCCGTCTCGCCCGGTGCCGGGCTGGTGCTGGAGGACTGCGCCGTCGAGGGCGGCCGCATCCAGGCCCGCGGCCCGGAGGACGAGGAGAGCGGGACGACCGCCCTGATCCTGCGGCGCTGCCGCCTCGAACGCGCCCGGCTGGCCGGCCTGCACCTGGCCGGGGCGGTCCGCGCCCGGGTCGAGGACACCAGCGTCACGGGCGTGGACGGCACGGGCGTCGTGCTGTCGGGTACGGCCCGGCTGGACGCGGCCCGGCTGCGCCTGGACCGTACGACGGGCTCGGGCGTCCGGCTGCGCGGCAGCGCACGCCTGCGGCTCGCCGACTCCACGCTGACCGGCACCGGCCGGGCCGGGCTGCTGCTGGAGGAGGCCGCCGAGGCCACGGCCGGCGAACTGCGGATCGAGTCGCCCGGCGCGGCGGGTGTGCACGTGACCGGCACGGCGCGCGCCGAGCTCACCGACTGCCGGATCCGCGGCGCCTCCGCCAGCGGGGTGGTCGTCCAGGACAACGGCGTGCTCAACGCGCAGGGCTGCGCCGTCGCGGACGCCGGCGCCAACGGGCTGCTGGTCACGGGCGCCGCGCAGGCCCGCCTCGCGGACTGCCGGATCGACCGCAGCGCCTTCAGCGCCGTCCACCTGTCCGGCACGGCCACCGGGCAGCTGACCGACTGCCTCGTCCGCGACTGCGCCGAGCACGGCGTCCACGCGGCGGGCGAGGCCCGCCTCGAACTCGCGGACTGCGGGATCAGGAACGTGGCCATGACCGGCGTCGCCGTGGACGAGCAGGCCGTGGCGACGGTCACCGGCTGCCGCATCGACGACGTCGCGACGGGCATCGGCATCGGCTCGGCCTCCGAGAGCAGGGTCGAGCACACCACGGTCACCGGCACCAAGGACATCGGGGTGCGGGTCGCGACCGGCGGTACCGCGGTCCTCACCGGCATACGGGTCACCGGGGCGGGCGCGGCGGGCGTCGTCGTGGACAAGGGAGCCGAAGCCACCGTCAACGGCGGCTCGGTGGAGGACTGCGCGGGCTCCGGCGTCGTCGTGTGGACCGGGGCCCGCTCCACGGTCGCGGACCTGCGCATCGACCGGCCCGCCAAGAACGGCGTCTTCCTCGCCGAGGGCGCGGGAGGCACCTTCACCTCCCTCGACGTGTCCGGCTCCGGCTTCCCCGCGCTCCACGTGGGCGCGGGGGCGGATCCCGTCCTCCGGCACTGCCGGATCCGCGACTGCGCGGACGCGCTTGGCACGGACGAGGGAGCGGCCCCGCAGCTCGACGACTGCACCGCGGACGGCGTCCCGCTGACGTTCGGAGAACCCGCGGCCGCCCCGGCGGTGCCCGCCGCCCCTGGCGTACCCGGCGCCCCGCCGGCAGGGACGCGCCCGCCCGCCGCCGCCTACGACGAGGAAGAGCCCGAGGAGACCCTGGAGGACCTGCTGGGCGAGCTGAACGCCCTCGTCGGCCTCGACCGCGTCAAGCGCGACGTCGGCTCGCTGGTGAAGCTGATGCAGACGGTCCGGCGCCGCGAGGAGGCCGGGCTGCCCGCCCCGCCGCTCAGCCGGCACCTGATCTTCGCGGGCAACCCCGGCACCGGCAAGACCACCGTGGCCCGCCTGTACGGCAGGCTCCTGAAGGCCCTCGGACTGCTGCGCGAGGGCCACCTCGTGGAGGTCGACCGTACGGCCCTGGTCGGCGAGTACGTCGGCCACACCGGCCCCAAGACCACCGCCGCCTTCAACCGCGCGCTGGGCGGCGTGCTCTTCATCGACGAGGCCTACACCCTCGCCCCGGTCGGGGCCGGGAACGACTTCGGCACGGAGGCCGTCGCCACCCTGGTCAAGCTCATGGAGGACCACCGCGACGACGTCGTCGTCATCGCCGCCGGCTACCCGGGCGACATGGACCGCTTCATCAGCTCGAACCCGGGCCTGTCCTCCCGATTCGGCCGCACGCTCCTCTTCGAGGACTACGCCGCGGACGAACTGGTCTCGATCGTCGAGTACCAGGCCGCGGAGCACCAGTACGAACTCACCCCCGCCGCCCGCGAGGAGCTCACCCGTCTCTTCGAGCTCCTCCCGCGCGGCGAGGGCTTCGGCAACGGCCGTTCCGCGCGCCAGATGTTCCAGGAGATGACCGAACGGCAGGCGCAGCGCGTCGCCGAGCTGGACGACCCGACCGCGGACCAGCTCATGGCCCTGCAGGACCAGGACCTCCCCCAGCCCGCGACCCGCGGCTGACCGCGGGGGGTCTGCCCGGCGGATCCTGGCGCGTGTTCTCGGGACGCGGGACACTCGTGTCCTGGTGGCCCAGGACCTCGCGCAGCTCGCGGCCCGTGGCCGATCCCCGGGGGAGGCCTCAGTCGCCGGGGGCGGGCGCGGTGGGGGTCAGGCGGGTCTCCATCCGGGCCACCACGTGCTCCTGGGCTCGGCGGCGCGCTGCGGAGAGCCTGCGGTCGAGGACGAAGACCGGCAGGAGCCACGCCCAGCCCCACACGACCAGCCCGTGGGCGAGGTCCAGCGAGCGCAGCAGCGCGTTCGTGCCGTAGGCGAGGACGGCTGCGGCCGCCCAGGCAGGCGCCCGGTGGCGGGCGAGCAGTCGAAGGGGCGCCTTCGCCGGGCCGGACAGTTCGGCGAGCGTGGCCGCCAGCACGGCGGCCCGGTGGTCCTCCGGCCGGCCCCGCGACCATGCCTCGGCGCGGTGCCGGGCCTCCTCCGCCGTGCTGTCGCGCAGGGCGTACGCGAGGTCGTCGCTCTGCGCCTGGGCGCTGCCCTGCTCCAGCTGGGCGGCCGCCGCCTGCATGCGGACGTCCTCCCACCACGAGCGCTGCGACCACCGCAGCGCCGCCTGGGCGCGCTCGGTCTCCGGGGCGCCGGGCGCGAGGCGCTCGAGCCGTTCCAGCAGGGTCCGCGCGCGGGCGGCCCGCCCCGGGTGCTCGAACGCGTCGGCGGCGAGGCAGAACTCGGCGTACCCGGCGAGCAGTCCGAGGTGGTCGGGGGAGAGTTCCAGACCCGCCCGGAAGGCCTTCTCCGCCTCGTCGTCGTGGTCGTCCTCGTCCTCGCCGACGTGCCCGAGGGCCAGCCAGCAGTGGAGGTCGGCGGATGTGGGGTCCTGCCGCAGCCCTTCCCGGGCGGTCCTGCGCACCGCCGCGTGGCCGCCCGCGGCGTGGAGGTCGGCGCAAAGACCGAGGTACTCGTCCGTCGTCGTCATGTGGTCCGCCCCTGAAGTCGTGCGCCCCGGTCGGGGCCGCACCACTGTGTGGCATGCGAACACGCACGTCAACGCGGATTCGGGGCTGCGGGGCGGGGCGTTCCTACAGGTCGAGCACCAGGTCCGTGCGCGGCTGCGAGCAGCAGATGAGGGCGTTGCCCTCGGCGGGTTCGTCGACGGGCTCCGGCGCGTATGCGACACCGCCCGTCAGGACCTGGGTCTCGCAGGTGTGGCAGACCCCGGTGCGGCACGACCAGCGGGTCGGCACGTCGCACGCCTCCGCGAGTTCGAGGAGCGTGCCGTACGCCGGGTGCCACGGCACGCTCAGGCCGCTGCGGGCGAAGGACACCGATGGTCCCGTCGGCTCGCCGGGAGGGGCAGCGGGCGGGTGCGGGGTGCGGGCCGTCGCGTCGACCACGCCGGGGTTGATCGAGGACAGCGCGCCGAACGTCTCCCGGTGGATGCGGTCCGCGGCCAGTCCTCCCGCTGCCAGCGCCTCCGCCATGTCGTCCATGAAGCCCTGCGGTCCGCAGATGTAGGCGTCCGCGTCCGGCGGCAGGTCCAGCGCGGCGATCCGCGCCGTGTCGAGCCGGCCCGCCCCGGTGTAGTCCGCGCCCGCACGGTCGCTCGCGCGCGGCCTGCTGTAGGCGATGTAGGCGTGCGCGCCCGCCATCTTTCCCACCAGGGCCCGGGACTCCGCGGCGAACGGATGGCTCTCGCCGTCGCGCGCCACGTGCAGCCACCACACCTCGCGCCGGCCGCACGCGTCGGCCAGCGCGTACAGCATCGCCATCACCGGTGTGGCGCCCACCCCCGCGGAGAGCAGCACCACCGGCGTGTCGCCCTCCCCGAGGACGAAGGTGCCGCGCGGCGCGGCGACGTCCAGCAGGTCGCCCTCCCGCACGTGCCGGCGTAGGAAGCCGCTGCCCGCGCCGTGCGGCTCCTGCTTGACGCTGATCCGGTACTCCGCCGCGCCGGGCCGCCCCGACAGGGAGTACGTGCGGATCAGCGGCGGCCCGTCGGCGTCAGGCCGCATACGGACGGTGAGGAACTGGCCCGGCATCCCGGCCGGCAGCGGACGGCCGTCCTGCGCGGCCAGCGTCAGCGAGAAGATGCTGCTGCTCTCGTCCCGGACCCGGGCCACCCGTAGCGGGCGGAAGCCCGGCCACGCCGGGGGAGGGGCCGCCGTGCCGGTCAGCCCGGGGTTGCCCGCCGCGCCGCCCCCGTCCCCCGCCGGGGCGTCGAGCAGCGCCCGCATCGACGCCTGCCACCCCGGGCTCAACGCCGGGATGCGCAGGGCGCGCTCGACCTGGTCCCGGGGATGCCCGGGCAGGTACAGCAGCGCGTCGATGTCGGCGACCGTCATCGCCTCCGGCCCGGTCCCGAGCTTGACGATGTCGTCGCCCGCGGCGACCTCACCCTCTTCCAGCACCCGCAGGTAGAAGCCGGGGCGCCGGTGGGCCACCAGCAGCGCGGCCATCCTGGGCTCCGCCATGCGCATTCCGACCCGGTAGCAGGTCACGCGCGGCTGCGTGACCTCGAAGACCGCGCCGCCGATGCGGTACCGGTCCCCGATGCACACCTCGTCGTCGGGCAGCCCGTCCACGGTGAAGTTCTCGCCGAAGTTGCCGAAGGTCAGGTCGTCCCGCCCGAGCTCCTTCTGCCAGTGGCGGTACGAGTCCAGCTGGTACACCAGCACCGCCCGCTGCTCCCCGCCGTGCCCGCCGAGGTCGCCCTGCCCGTCGCCGTCGATGTTGAGCCGCCGGACCACGCGCGGCCCGGAGACCGGCTCCTTCCAGACGCCCGTGTACGTCGTCCGGCCCTGCCACGGCACGTTATTGGGCATACCGACGCTCACGGCGACCAGTGTGGCCATGCGCCATCTCCCTCGTAGCGCGAGCCCCCGCCTCCCGGCCACCGTATTACGCCCATCGTGCCGCGCAACCCGGCCGAGGGGACGGTCCCCGGCCCCCCGGGGCGGGCGGTGCCCCGCGATCACCACCGCCTAGGGTGGGGATCCCGGCCCTGGCGGCCGGGATTGCGGGCGGGCACGACGGTGTTGACCCACCCGACAGCCGCCGGCCCCTCGATGGACGGAGACCAGCACCACCCATGTCCACCACCGTTGATCACGCCCACCCCGCGGAGTCCGATGGCGAGCCCGCCCGGGCCGACGCCGCACCTGCCCTGGACAACCCGGTGTGGGCCGCCCTCACCGGCCCGCACGCCGGATTCGCCGAGGTCCGCGGCCGAGCCGCCCGTTACCGGTCCGACGTGTCCGTCTTCGCGGGCCTCGCCGACCCGGCCGACCCCGCCGCCTGGGACGACCTGGCCCGGTTGCTCGGCCCCGGCGGTACCGCCCTGGTCACCGGCTCACCGGTGATCCCCGAGGACTGGGAGGTCGTGGAGGGCGGCGAGGGCATGCAGATGGTCGACACCGCACTCCGCGCCGAGCACGCCCCGGAGGCCGTACGCCTCGGCCCCGCCGACGTCGACGACGTCATGGACCTGATCGCCCGCACGCGGCCCGGCCCCTTCCTGCCGAAGACCCTCGAACTCGGCACGTACCTGGGCATCCGGGAGGACGGCCGGCTGATCGCCATGGCCGGGGAGCGCATCCAGCCGCCCGGCTGGACGGAGATCAGCGCCGTCTGCACCGACCCGGACCACCGCGGCCGCGGCCTGGCGACCCGCCTGATGAGCGCCGTCGCGGCGGGCATCAAGGAGCGCGGGGACACCCCGCTGCTGCACGCCGCCGCGAGCAACACCAACGCGGTACGGCTCTACGAGTCGATCGGCTTCAGCCACCGCCGTCGCACCCTGTTCCTGCTGGTCCGCGCACCGGGAGGCCGGGCCTAACCCCGGTCTGTCCGCTCCCGGTCCTCGCCCGCCCGGGCGGGGGCCGCGGGTCGGACGGTCCCGTCGGCGGTGCCGGCGGCCAGCGACCCGAGCAGGGCCAGCGAGCGCGCCGCCTCCGAACCCGGCTCGGCGTGGTAGATCACCAGGACCTGGCCCTCGGCGCCGTTGACGCTCAGCTTCTCCCGGTACAGGTCCATGTCGCCGACCTGCGGGTGCCGCATCCGCGCGAGCGTGCCCTCGCGCCGGTGCACGTCGTGGCGCGCCCACAGCTTCCGGAAACGGTCGCTCTTCAGCGAAAGCTCGCCCACGAGCGCGGCCAGCCGGGGGTCGTCGGGATCGGGCCCGGCCACCGCGCGCAGACTCGCCACCGCGTTCACCGTGGCGGTCTGCCAGTCCCGGTGCAGCTCCCGCTCCTCCGGGTCCAGGAACGCCGCGCGGAGCCGGTTCACCCCCGGCACGTTGTTCGGCGACAGCGCCCGCGCCAGGGCGTTCGCGGCCAGGACGTCGAGGTACCTCCCCTGCACGAGTGCCGGCATCGGCAACTGGCCGAGCAACTGGATGATGTGCCCCGGCACCTTCTCCTGGGCGGGGCGCCTGGTCCTGCGCGGCTTGGGTCCGACCAGCCCGATCAGGTAGGCCGTCGCGTCGGCGTCCAGCCGCAGCACGCCCGCGAGCGACTCCAGGACCTGCACGGACGGATTGCGGTCCCGCCCCTGCTCCAGCCGGAGGTAGTAGTCCGAGCTGATGCCCGCGAGCATCGCGACCTCCTCGCGCCGTAGCCCCGGCACGCGCCGCAGCCCACCGCCGCCCAGGCCGACGTCCTCGGGCCGGACGAGTTCCCTCCGGGCCCGCAGGAAGTCACCGATCACATTCGAGCCGTCCATGCGCCCCACGCTAGTTCGCCCCCCGCCCCCGTGCCTGGCCCTGCCGCCCCCAGGAACGGCCCGGCCGTGACCGTCTGGGACCATGGCGCATGGCTGACGAGAACCCGGGTCCCGCCCTTGGGGACGTGCTCGACGACGGGCAGGCACGGGCGCTGATCGGCGCCACCTCCGGCGCCGAGGACCTTCCGGTCGGCGGCGCGACGATGACCATAGGCTCCGCCGGGACGCTGATCATCGTGGACGCGGGGGACGTACCGGGGCGCAGCGGTGTGTGGAACGCCCAGGAGATCCGGCTGCTCGGCCCCGCGCCGGCTCCGGTGCTGGAGCGGCTCTGGGATCCGCCCGGTTTCCATCTGATGGCCCGCGTGGACGAGGGCCTGCTCCACCTCGGCACGGGCCACGCCGAAGTGATCGGTTCGCACCTCCCGCCCGGCGCCACCGTGTACGAACTCGACGACTGCACGGTACGGCTGCAGACGTCCCTCAGCAGGGCGCTGCTCGACCGGGTCCGCCCGCCGCGCCCCGTCGCGGCCCGCCCCGGCCTGGAGTGGCTGGACGAGGTGAACGGCGACCGTGCCCTCGCGCTGGAGCGGTTCGTCACGGGCTGGTACCCGGCCACCGACGGCGCCGCGAAGCCGCCGTTCGTACCGGGCGGCTCCACCGACCTGCCCACCGCGCTCACGCAGCTCTACCGGCTGGCCGTACGGCGCCCCGGCGTCCTGGGCGTCCAGAACCGCATCGTCGAGGACCCCCGTCGCGAGACCGACCGCTGCGGCGACATGCGCGTCATCGGCGTCGAGAACCAAGGAGGGTTCCACTGGTCCACGCCGTGGACGCCCGGCGAGCCCGAGGACGATCCGACCGTCTGGTACAGGGTGCACGACGAACCGCCGGTCGCCGAACGCGAACTGCTCAGCGGCTTCCTCCTCCAGTTCGCGCTCTACGAAGCCGCGATGGGCGCCGACTACGTGGCGATGGCGCACGGCATCACCGGAGTACAGGTCGAGCCGCTCACCCGGGAACTGCGCCCGGTTCCCCTCCGGCCCTTCGAGCCCCGGGCGGCCAGGCGTTTCCACGTGGCACCCGGGCTCGTCCTGAGCGTCTCGAAAGGCTGGAGGGAGGACCGGTTCGACGTACGGGCCGCGGCCACCGACCGCGGTGGCCTGGGCCCCCTGTCCCACGACGCCGTCGACTGGCTGCACTTCGACGGGTGACCCCGCGCCGCGCGGACCTCAGGCGCCGGCTTCCAGGCACAGCACCGGTACGCGCTGGACGAGGTTGTTGGCGAAGCCGCCGCGGTTCCAGGGCTGTTCCAGCGGCTGGGTGTGGCCCTCCGCGTCGGTGGCGCGGACGCTGAGCACGTGGTCGCCGGGCGTCGCCTCCCAGGTGGTGTGCCAGTGCCGCCAGGCCCAGGGGTGGCCCTCGTCGCCGAGTGCGGCCGCCTGCCAGGTGTGGCCGCCGTCCGTGCTCGTCTCGACGCCGACGACCGGCGCGCGGCCGGACCACGCCCGGCCCTCCAGGCGCTGCGGGCCCGGCCGGACGACGCGGGTGCGCGTCATGAAGTCGGGGAAGCCGGGCGGCACCATGAGGGCGCGCGGCGCGATCCGGGTCACCGGCTCGCCCGGCTCGTCGGGCTCCTGCCGGATGCGGTACGCGACGGACTGCTGGAAGCCGGTGAACGGGGTGTCGGTGAGGGTGATGTCGTGCAGCCACTTCACGTGCGCCATGCCGTACCAGCCGGGGACGACCAGCCGGACGGGGTGGCCGTGCTGCGGCGGCAGGGGTGCGCCGTTCATGGCGTACGCCACCAGGACCTCGGGGTCCTCGGCGGTCGCGGCCGCGACCGTCAGCGAGCGCTGGTAGTCCTGCTCGACCCCGCGCTCCACACCGTGGTCGGCGCCGGTGAAGACCGCCTCGACGGCGTCGGGTTCCACGCCCGCCTCCCGCAGCAGCGTGCGCAGCGGCACGCCCGTCCAGTCGGCAGTCCCCACCGCCTCGGTCAGCCAGGGCTGGCTGACCGGCCGCGGGGTCAGTCCGGCACGGCCGTTGCCCGCGCACTCCATGGTGACCCGGTGCGTGACGGCCGGATACCGGCGCAGGTCGTCCATGGACAGTTCCAGCGGGGTGCGGACCTTGCCGCCGACGGTGAGCCGCCAGGTCCTGGCGTCGGCCGGCGGGATGTCGAAGTGGACCAGTACGTAGTGCAGGCCGGGTGGTGTGACCTCGTAGCGCAGGGCCTCCAGGGGGAGTGCGTGGTTGCGGGCCGCCAGGCCCAGTTCGTCCATGCCGATGCCCTCGGCCGGGTCGGCCAGCCGGGACGCGGCGCTCACGTGCGCGATGTTCGGATCATCCACCCCACCAGTGTGCCCCGGCAGGTCACTGCCGGGCACGGTCGAGCAGCGCGCGCAGCACCGGACGCCGCGGCGACTCGCGGGGCAGGGCGCGCAGCGCCGCCTGCAGCAGGTCGACGTCGTCGTGGTTGCCCGGCCGGTCCAGCCAGTCGAGCAGCAGCCTGGCGTCGCCCCGGTCGCGCAGGGCGCGGCGCAGCCCGCAGTGGAGTTCCTCGCGCGCGTCGACGATGGCCGGGGCATCCGAAGCGGGCAGCAGCGCCCCGGGGTAGCGGGCCAGGGCCCGGCGGTGGGCGCCGCGCGCGAGGAGGGCCCGGACCTCGTCCGCGTCCGTGGTGGTCGGCAGCAGCAGCCGGTACGGGCGCGAGCCCAGCACCTGCGGGCCGAGCAGCCGGCGCAGCCGCGACATCTCGGCCCGCATGGTGACCTGGGCCGATTCTTGCTCGTGCAGCCGGACCGCCAGCGCGTCGGCGCCCAGCCCCCGGGGATGTCGGGCCAGCAGGAAGACGATCTCCGAATGGCGCGGGCTCAGTTCGACCGTGCCGTACGGGGAGGTCAGCCGCGCCCGGTCGCGGGCCAGCACCTCCAGCCGTGCCGTCGCGGTCCCCGGTGCCGGGGCTGCCGGCAGCACGCCGCGCAGCCGCAGCAGCCGCAGTTCGGCCTCCGCCGCCGCCACGGTGGCCCGCACCAGGGCCAGTGCGTGCGGCGCCGCGATGTGGTCCCCGCCCGTCAGGTCGATGACGCCGATCACCGCGCCGGTGTCCGGGTCGCGGACCGGGGCCGCCGAGCAGCTCCACGGGTGCACCGGACGGATGAAGTGCTCGCCCGCGTAGATCTGCAGGGGCCGCCCGAGCGCGACCGCGGTGCCGGGTGCGTTGGTGCCGGCCGCGTCCTCGGCCCACTCCGCGCCCTCGACGAAGCCGATCCGTTCGGCCCGCGCCGCCAGCCCCGGGGTCCCCTCGACCCACAGCAACCGGGCGTGCTCGTCGCCGACCGCCACCAACTGGGCGCTGTCCTGCGCCGGTTCGACGAGCAGGCTGCGCACGACGGGCAGCACGGCCGCCATCGGGTGCTGCCGCCGGTAGTCCCGCAGCTCCGCGGCGCCGAGCCCGGGGGAGCGGGGGCCGTCGGCCTCCGGGTCCACGCCGCGGCTGAGCGAGCGCTGCCAGGAGTCGCGGACGACGTCGCGCACCGGCCGCGGCGGGCGACCCGTCGTCAGGAACTCCTCGTGGGCGCGCGCCACGTCCCGCCGTAGGAGGTCCGGATCGGTTCCCGGCGGCCAGGCCGCGTAGGACGCCGCGTACGAGACTGTCATGGCCGTCCCCGGAAGTAGGCACGGACCGGTGCCCGGCGGCACCGGGTGGGGTGCTGCCGAGTGTAGTTCCGCGGTGGCGCTCCGCCGCAACCCTGTTGCAACCTTGGGTGTCCTACGGTCGCGTCGAACGCCGTCCGCAACGGAGCGGGCGGCTCGCAATGGGAGGCCGCCCCATGACCCGGTACGCCAACCCCGGCTCCGACGACGCGATCATGAAGTACCAGCCCCGCTACGACCACTGGATCGGCGGCGAGTACGTGCCGCCCGCCCGCGGCGAGTACTTCGAGAACCCGACCCCGGTCACCGGCGAGACCTTCACCGAGGTCGCCCGCGGCACCGCCGAGGACGTCGAGCGGGCCCTCGACGCCGCCCACGCGGCCGCGCCGGCGTGGGGCCGTACGTCGGTGACCGAGCGGGCCAACATCCTCAACAGGATCGCGGACCGCATGGAGGCGCACCTGGAGGAACTGGCGGTCGCCGAGAGCTGGGAGAACGGCAAGCCGGTCCGGGAGACCCTCGCCGCCGACATCCCGCTGGCCATCGACCACTTCCGCTACTTCGCGGGTGCCATCCGCGCCCAGGAGGGCAGCCTCGCCGAGATCGACGACGACACCGTCGCGTACCACTTCCACGAGCCCCTGGGCGTCGTCGCGCAGATCATCCCCTGGAACTTCCCGATCCTGATGGCGACGTGGAAGCTCGCCCCGGCCCTCGCCGCGGGCAACGCCGTCGTCATCAAGCCGGCCGAACAGACCCCGGCCTCCATCCACTTCTGGATGAGCCTGATCGCCGACCTGCTGCCGCCCGGCGTGGTCAACATCGTCAACGGCTTCGGCGTCGAGGCCGGCAAGCCGCTCGCCTCCAGCCCGCGCGTCGCCAAGGTCGCCTTCACCGGCGAGACCACCACCGGCCGGCTCATCATGCAGTACGCCTCGCAGAACCTGAGGCCCGTCACCCTGGAGCTGGGCGGCAAGAGCCCCAACATCTTCTTCGACGACGTCTCCAGCGCCGACGACGACTTCTACGACAAGGCGCTCGAGGGCTTCACGATGTTCGCCCTCAACCAGGGCGAGGTCTGCACCTGCCCGTCCCGCGCGCTGATCCAGGGCGGCCACTACAACGCCTTCCTCGAGGCGGCCGTCACCCGCACCGAGAAGATCGTCCAGGGCCACCCGCTGGACATCTCCACCATGATCGGCGCCCAGGCCTCCAACGACCAGCTGGAGAAGATCCTCTCCTACTTCGACATCGGCCAGCAGGAAGGCGCCAAGGTCCTCACCGGCGGCGAACGCGCCGACCTGGGCGGCGAACTGGCCGGCGGCTACTACGTCCGGCCGACCATCCTCGAGGGCGACAACCGCATGCGCGTCTTCCAGGAGGAGATTTTCGGCCCCGTCGTCGCCGTCACCTCCTTCGGCGACTTCGACGACGCCATCGCCACCGCCAACGACACCCTCTACGGCCTCGGCGCCGGCGTGTGGACCCGCGACGGCAGCACCGCCTACCGCGCAGGCCGCGCGATCCAGGCGGGCCGGGTGTGGACCAACTGTTACCACGCCTACCCGGCGCATGCCGCCTTCGGCGGCTACAAGCAGTCGGGCATCGGCCGCGAGACGCACAAGATGATGCTCGACCACTACCAGCAGACCAAGAACCTGCTGGTCAGCTACTCCCCGAAGAAGCTCGGCTTCTTCTAGGCCGCCACCTGACAGGGGTGCCTGGCCCGGCAGGGCCAGGCACCCCTGTCAGGTGTGGGTGAGGCGGACGCAGGCCGCGGCGACTTCGCGGAGGTCGCCGGTGCGGCGCAGCAGGTCGCGTTGGACGCGGGCACCGTTGCCGGTCTTGAGGAGTCCGGCGAGGGCGTCCTGCGCGGGGACCAGGTCGCCGTTGTCCTCCAGGGCGTCGCGTACGCGGTCGAACAGCGCGCGGACCACGGCCTCGGCCGGGGCGGGCTCCATGGTCACCGGGTGGACCAGGCGGCCGTCGATGCCCTCGCGGGCCGCCCGCCAGGTCGCCAGCCGCAGCAGGGCCACGCCGTGCGCCGACGGCGGCTCACCGGCCCGCCACGCGCGGGCCGCGGTCTCCACCAGCGCCCGCACCAACGTCGCCAGCAACGCGGTACCGGACGCGTCCAGGCACACGTCCGCGACGCGGACCTCGACGGTGGGGTAGGTGTGCGACAGCCGGGCGTCGAAGTACACCATGCCCTCATCGCGCAGCGCGCCGGTGGCGATCATGGACCGCACCAGCTCGTGGTAGGCGGCGGCGGAACCGAACGGCTCCACCGGACCGGCCGACGGCCACCTGCCCCACACCCGGCTGCGGTAGCTCGCGTAGCCGCTGTCCCGGCCCTGCCAGAACGGCGAGTTCCCGCTGAGCGCCAGCAACACCGGCAGCCAGCAGCGGATCCGGTCCAGGACCGCGACGCCCTCCTCGTCGGACTCCACCGACACATGGACGTGACAGCCACACGTCAGCTGCTCCTGCGCGGTCAGCCCGTACCGCTCCCGCAGCCACCCGTACCGCTCCCCGGTGCTCAGCTGTGGGCTCACCGGCAACGGCGACGTCGCCAGCGCCGCCACCGCGCCACCGGACTCCTCAGCGTGCCGTGCCGCCTCCGCCCGCCACCGCACGATCTCCGCCGCCAGGTCCTCCATCCGCGACTGCGGCCGGGTGGCGAACTCCACCTGCTGACGCTGCAGTTCCGCCTCGAACACCTGGCGGCCCGCCGTGCCGTCACGGCGGGCCGACGCCAGCACCGCCGTCGACAACGCCCGCGGCTCCCCGGACTCCGCGTCCAGCAGCAGGAGTTCCTCCTCCACACCGACCGTGCGCAACGCTTCTCCTTCCCGGCGGCCGCGGGGGACGCGGACGCGACTCAGGCAAGCACCGAATCGTCCTCCGGGCGGGCCCCCGGCAGCCGCAGCCGCGCCGCGATCAGCGCCGTGTCGACGTCCCGCGTGCCGGTCGCCACGCACAGCGTGTACGAGACGTCCGCCATCCGGCGGCGCACCTCGGGGTCCCCAGGGCCGAGCATCCTCAGCGTCTCGTAACGGTCGACCAGGTCGTTCAGCACGGCGGGGTGGGCCAGCAGCACATCGTCCTCCTGCGGGGCGGTTCATGGGGTCAAGCCGCGTACCTGGCTGCCGCCTACCCCGGCTTCGTCCGGGCACGCAGGGGGAGCGCGGTGCGGGATCAGCGGCGGGTCCGCTCCGGCAGGGCGGTGACGATGATCTCGCGGGTCGCCGTGCGGTCCTCGACCGTGCGGAACCCGGCGAGGGCCAGCGCGTCCAGCACCGCCCTGTGGAGCGGGCGGCGGTGCGGCCCGGCCGCATGCCGCGCCGTCACATCGGTGCCGAGGAGGGTGCCCCAGCGCACGACCACGCCCCGCGGCCCCGCCTCCACGACGGGACGGTCCTCGCCGCCCGTGTGCTGTGCGAGCGGCAGGCCCGCGTCCAGCAGGGCCAGGCACACCGCCGTGTACAGGCGCCGGACGTCCGCGCCGAGCCGATGGGCCGACGGGCGGGACGGGGTGAGCGCGCCGCGGTTGCCGGTGAGGTCGAGCAGCCGCAGGACGGTGTCGCTCACGGCGGTCACGGTCAGCGTCCGGTGCGCGGCCATGGCGCGGTTGCGCAGCTCCAGCAGGGCGTTCAGCCCCGCGCCGTCGCAACCGGTGACGTCGCGCAGGTCCAGGTCGAGGCCGTCCCCCGCCTCCAGGGCGGCGAAGAGGGCGTGGCGCACTTCCGGCGCGGTCGCGGCGTCGAGCTCGCCGATCAGGACGGCTTCGGTGCGCGCCGCGCCGCGGGGACTGAGCAGGATGGTCAGGCGCGTATGGGACTCGTGCTGCCCGGCGAGTTCGGGTCCCGCGGGAACGGAGTGCACCCGCAGATCGGGAAACCGGTCCGACATGCCGTACCTCCTGCACTTTCGCTGCTCGCCGGTGCGTGCACCATCTCGGCGTGGAGTGATCGGAAAACGTGAACGACACCCGGAGGCCCGCATGAACATTTCCGGGCAAAGGGGTGACATCGGCATGATATGTGCTGGAGGGCGGGTTGGCGCCCGGTGTGCCGGGAGCGTCCGTCCGCGCGTCGCGACGGGGCCGCCCTCCCGGTCGGCGGTCGTACGCGGGCACCGAGGGGGCGGGGCTCAGGGAGCCGGGGCCTGAGCGAGCCTGTCCAGGCGGTTCACGGGCAGGGTGGCCCCGCCCGCGGGGTTCCGGGAGGAGTACCCGCCGTGGTTGATCAGGTGGCCGCCCGCGGTCGTGATCCTGGCGCACGGGACCGCACGGCCCCTGCTCCGCCGACAGGGCGGCGGCCGCGAGCCGCTCGGGCCCACCGACCCGGATGCGCGCAGTTGTGCAGGTGCCCGACCCAGAACAGATGGGTGTCGAAGAGGCGGTGGGAGGCCGGCCCCGCCACAGAGCCGGCCCTCCGGGAGTCCGGTTCCGAGAAGCCACACGGATGGGGACACCCACCACCGTAGGGGCCGCCACTGACAACCGGCGGGTGCAGCAACGTCCGCCCCGGGGGGGGGGCCTGGCAGCCAACGGTGGGCAGGGGCCGCGGGGTGTTCCCGCCAGGGCGCCCGGCTGCGGGAGACCGCCCGCGCGACGTGAACCTCAGCCCGGCCAGACACCGGTGAGACGCCGGGTGACGGTCGCGCCCCCGCGGTCGACCGCCGCCTTGACGAAGGCGAAGATCGCGCCTTGCAGCGCCGCCGCGGTGAGCACCTCGGCCCAGGAGCGGTCCTCGTCGGTGGCGTCGGGCGCGTCCTGTTCGTGGCCTAGGGTCTTCCACGCCCGCTTGAACAACGCGCCGGCGATCAGCCCGGAGACCGCGCCCAGGGTCAGGCCCACGGGCTTGTAGACGATTTTCGACGCCTTCACCCGCGCCTCCTCCTGGCGCGGCGCACCAACAGCAACACCCCCATCGCCGCGCCGGCGCCCAGCAGGGGCGCGCGATGGGACCGGGCGGCGCGTGCGGTCCGGCCGGCACGCGCTCGTACCGCCGGGGCCTTCGCGCGGGCCAGCCGCCCGGCGTGGACCGCCTGGAGCCGCATGTGCCGAGCCGCCTTGACGGCCTTGTCCCGGGCCGGCTCCGGGGTCTTCTCCCGGACCAACTCGCCCATCCGGGACGCCGCCTCGTGCGCCTTGGCGCCGGCCTGGCCGGCCCGGCCCCCCAGCCGGCCCTTGACGTCGGTCTTCGCCGTCAGCGCCGCGACGGTGCGGCCCAGTTCCTCGCGCGTCGCCTCGACGCGCTCACGCAGTTCGTCGGTCGTCGGTGACTTGTCGCTCGTCATCGGTGTGCCCTTTCCTTGAGTTCCGCGATGTCGGCCTTGACGCTGTCGATGGTGGCCTCCGGCGCGGGCGGGGCCGCCCGGCCGAACTGCCTGCGGCCCGCCGCGGCCAGTACCGCCGCGACCAGGGCCAGGACTCCCGTGACGACCAGCGCCGCCGCCCACACCGGCAGCGCGAGCGCCAGGCCCGCGACGGCGGCGACGGCGAGCCCCTGCAGCATCAGGACCGCGAAGAGGCCCGCCCCGCCGAACAGACCGCCGCCCCGGCCGAAGCGGCGGCCCTTCCGGGCCATCTCCGCCTGGGCCAGCCGCATTTCCTCGCGTACCAATCGCGACAGCTGCTCCGACGCGCGGGACACCAGTTCGCCCACCCGTTCGTCACCGCCACCGCGGTGCTCGGTCGCGCACACGGGCCTTCACCTGCCTCCGTCTGTACCACGTCCCGTCTTCCGCTCGCCCCCTCACTGCGCGCCTTCCCGGTCCGCACCGGCTCACGCGCGATCACCGTCCCCTCCTGACGTGACCTCAGGCCCCACCGGATCACGCCGCGTTCGGCAGGATGGGGACCATGAAGACAACCTCCATGCCGCAGCCGGGCTCGTCCTGCCGGGGCTCCGCCCTGTCCCTGTGGTCCAAGGACTCGGTGCTCTCCATCGGCTCGGCGGGCTCCGTGCTCTCCATCGGCTCCGTCGGCTCGGTGCTGTCCGTCGGCTCAGTCGGCAGCGCCCTCTCCGCGGGGTCCATCGGTTCCGCCCTGTCGCTGCTGTCCACCGGTTCGTGGCTGAGCGTGGGCTCACTGCTGTCCGCCGGGTCGCGCTGGTCGGTCCTGTCCTGGCGCTCCTCGCACGGTTTCCGCTCCGCGGGCACGGCCGCCGCCGTGGCCGGAGCGGCCGCGCTCGTGCTGCTGGCCCGTTCGGCGGGGGACCCGCCAGCGGAGTGATCACGGGCCCGCCCGGCGTGCCGCGCCGGGGCCCGGCCGGGGTCCGGGGGTTTGGATGGGGCGGCCGCGGACCGGTGGCCGTCGCATCCGACCTGGTCGTGCGTGTCCGCCCTGTCGCTGTGCCCGTCCTGTCCGTGGCGATGCTGGTGGCCGTGGCGCCCTCCGTACAGGCCGCGGACAGCTGGACGCCGCACCGCGACGGCGGCCGGAGCGTACGGCTCGCCGTGTACGACTCCGGGCGCGTCGGCCACGCCGTGATCACCGTCCACCGGGTCGGGCGCGGCTGGGAGGTCGACGCCCTCGTCACCAAGGAGGTCGACGACCCCTCTACCTCGCCACCGACGACGGCGAGGACGGCGGCCAGGGCCGGGAGATCGGCGCCCAGTGCGGCTCCGCCGACACCACCACCCGCATGATCAGCCACACGGAGTTCCGCCGGCTGGACCTCGGCTGGGTCGACGGCGACGGCGTCCCCGTCAGCCGGCGCAGCGTCAGGCTCTGACGGCGTGCGCGGTGTCCGCGACCTCGCCGGAACCGCTGGCCCGCGACCGTAGCGATGGGGTTCGACTGGACGATGGACTGCGAGCGTTGCCTGGAACCCTTGAACCCTCCCCCTGCTGAAGCAGGGGGATTCCTGGCTCAGGAAGCCCCGCAGGTCAGCGACCCGCAAGGTCTTACTCCCTCAACACCAGCCCGGACGGAACCTGCCCGGTTGTGTGCGGCAAAGCTGTGGTGGCTCGTGCTTGGTCCTCGCAACGCGCCGTCGCGCCGGCTTGGCTCTCGCTCAGCACCACACCCACGCTACTCGACGGTCTTTCGCGCTGGGGGCGAAACCCACATTCCTCACCGGCCTGCAGGCCGGGGCATCCTCGGAGGAACCTGGTGATCGAAGGCCCCGAGGGCGGCTACGTGTGCGGACTGTGCCTGTTCACGGTGTAACCCCCCGGGTACAACAGGCGCCGCGAGGAGGAGCTGCGGCCGTCGCGGCCGAACGCCGCCGCCGCACGCTGGAACGCCGCGCCCGCAAGGGGCTGCCGGTCTGACACGGTGGCCATCCGGCACTCCGCGGACCGGCCGCCCGACCCGGAGGCCATGGCCCGGCCGGCGCGCCATGCCCTCCCGCTGAACGGCCCCGACGCGGGCGCGCCCTTCGGTGACCGGCAGCCGTTGGATCGGGCGCTGCGCCGCGCGCGGCCGGCCGTACGGCGTCGGCCTTCCGACCGCCACCCCATACGCCCCGCCGGAGTCGCGGTCCTGCCCCGGTCCACGTCGTACCGGCCGAGGACGACGACGCCCTCGCCTGCCGCGTGGCCTCCTCCTGTTCCCGCCCGCGTGACCCGGATCACAGGCCTCACCTGCATAGCGGGCCGCCCCCCGGCGTCTTTCCCATGACGTAAGGGCGTGGCGAGACCAGGGGGCGGTGCTGATGGGGGATTCCCGGACCGATGGGGGGTTCGACGAGTTCATGGCAGCCCGGTGGTCCGCCCTGTTCCACCTTGCCCGGCTGCTCACCGGGGGTGACCGGCACCGCGCCGAGGACCTGCTGCAAGAGGCCCTGGTCAAGCTGTGGTTCGCCTGGCCGCGCGTCGCGGACCAGGCACCCGAGGCGTACGTGCGCAAGGTGATGGCCCGGGCCGCGGCCCGCTCGGCCCGGCGGCGTTGGTGGGGGGAGCGCCCCGTCGAGCACCTGCCGGAACCGCCCGCCGTCGGCGACGTCTCCGCCGCCGTTGCGGAGCGGTCCCGGCTGGAGGCCGCGCTGAGCCAGCTGCCGGCCGGGCAGCGTGCCGCGGTGGTGCTCCGCTACTACCAGGACCTGCCGGAGGCGCAGGTCGCGGAGGCCCTGGGGTGCCCCCTCGGCACCGCCCGGTCCCACGCGGCACGGGGCGTGGCACGACTGCGCCGGATCCTGTCGGACGCCATCGAGCCGGTGGGCTGAAGGAGAAGCGATGGACCACTTCGAGCGCGAGCTGTCGCGCATGCTGCGCGACTCCGAGCAGTACACCCCCCTTGAGCCCCGGCACCGGGAACGGCTGCGCGACGGCCTACGGGCCCGCCGCCGCGCCCGCGCCGCCTGGCGGGCCGGCGGGTCGGCCGTCGCGGTGGCCGGCCTCGCCGTCGGACTGGCCCTGCTGCCGGGTGCCTTCGCCGCGAACGAGCCCGCCGTCCCGGCCCCGCAGCCGGCCGGCACCCCGCGGGTGACCGGAACGCTCTCTCCGAGCCCCGACGGTGCGGCGAGCACGAGCCCGGCCTCCCCGGCCATGGGGGAGGGCGGTGCCTACTCCTCCGCGACCGGTTCGGACGCGCCCACGGACACGCCCTCGCCCCCGTACAGCGGCACCGGAGAGCATCCCGGCAGCCGGTCCACCGGCGCCGACCCGTACGGCGGCCCCCCGACCGGGACGGCCACGAGCACCGCCACGAGTCCGCCGACCGGAAGCCCTCCGCCCAGCGGAACTTCGACTCCCTGATCCCGGGCCGCCCGGACACCCCTTCGCGAACACCCCGTCCCGGGCCGCCTCCCGCCCGTCCCGCCTGCCTTCGGCATGCCCTGCACCAGTGAACAGAAGCGGACAGAACATGAGGAAAGACCGACCGGTCGCCGTGATGGAGCGTGCAC
Source organism: Streptomyces sp. NBC_00510 (assembly GCA_036013505.1). Taxonomy (NCBI): domain Bacteria; kingdom Bacillati; phylum Actinomycetota; class Actinomycetes; order Kitasatosporales; family Streptomycetaceae; genus Streptomyces; species Streptomyces sp. NBC_00510. The sequence continues at coordinate 9,180,961 of CP107851.1, forward strand.
CCCTCCCGGCCCGCCACGCCGATCCCGTCCTCGACGTCGTGGTTCCCGTGCACAACGAGGAGAAGGACCTGGAGCCGTCCGTCCGGCGCCTCCACGCGCACCTGCGCGACACCTTCCCGTACGCCTTCCGCATCACCGTCGCCGACAACGCCAGCACGGACCGCACCCCGCGGATCGCCGCGCGCCTCGCGTCGGAGCTGCCCGAGGTGGCGTGGACGCGGCTGGCGGACAAGGGGCGCGGACGGGCGCTGCGCGCCGCCTGGTCGCAGTCGCCCGCACCGGTGCTGGCCTACCTGGACGTGGACCTCTCCACCGACCTCGCGGCGCTGCTCCCGTTGGTCGCGCCGCTGATATCCGGGCACTCCGACATCGCCATCGGCACCCGCCTGGCCCGCGGTTCCCGGGTCGTGCGCGGACCGAAGCGGGAGATCGTCTCCCGCTGCTACAACGTCCTGCTGCGCTCGACGCTCGCCGTGCGCTTCTCCGACGCCCAGTGCGGCTTCAAGGCCGTGCGCGGCGACGTCGCCGAGCGGCTGCTGCCCCTGGTCCAGGACTCGGGCTGGTTCTTCGACACCGAACTCCTCGTCATCGCCGAACGCGCAGGGCTGCGCATCCACGAGGTCCCCGTCGACTGGGTCGACGATCCCGACAGCCGGGTGCGCATCGTCCCGACCGCCCTGGCCGACCTCCGTGGCATCGCACGCATCGGCCGCGCGCTCGCCACCGGCCGGCTCCCGCTCGCCGAACTGCGCCACGGCCGCGCGGGCACCGAGACCCAGGCCGGGCTCCTCTCCCAGTTGCTGCGTTTTGCGGCCGTCGGTGCCGTCAGCACCCTCGGCTACCTGCTGCTCTACGCGGCGCTGCGGCCACCCGCGGGCCCCCAGGCCGCCAACGCCCTGGCGCTGCTGGCCTGCGCCCTCGCCAACACCGCAGCCAACCGCCGCCTCACCTTCGGCGTACGCGGCCGCTCCGGCGCCGTACGCCACCATGCGCGCGGACTGCTGGCGTTCCTCGTCGGCCTCGGGCTCACCAGCGGCGCGCTGACCGCCCTGCACCATGCGGCGCCGGCCGTCAGCCGCCGGGCCGAACTCACCGTGCTCGTCGTCGCCAACCTGGCCACCACGCTCCTGCGCTTCCTCCTCTTCCGGTCCTGGGTCTTCCGCGGCCGGCGCGACCGCCGGACGGAAACCACCCCCTCATGACCAGCACGCTCGCCGCCGCCCCGGCCACGGCCACCGCCGGCCCGCGTGAGGAGCCCTCCCGCACCGCCCGCTGGGGGCGCGCCGTCGCCGTCTACGGCACGCTCAAGCTCGCCGGCTTCGCCGTCTTCCTGTACCTGCTGGACCACACCGGCGACTTCCGCGCCAAGAACCCGCGCTTCGGCGGCGGCGCCCACCCCTGGGACGTCCTCGCCAGCTGGGACGGCTGGTGGTACCAGCAGATAGCCACCCACGGATACGATCCGGCGCTGGTCCCCGTACCGGGGGCGACCGGCCCGATCACCCTGCAGGGCAACTCGGCGGCCTTCTTCCCGCTCTACCCGGCCGCGATGCGTCTGGCCTCCGAGGTGACCGGCCTCGGCCCGTACGGGGCCGGGATGCTGGTCTCCGTCCTCGCCTCCTTCGTCGCCGCCCTCGGCGTGTACGCCGTCACCGCCCGCCTCGGCGGCCACCGCGCCGGGCTCTGCGCGGCCGGTCTGTGGGCGGTGTGGCCGGGCTCCGGCACCGAGTGGTCCGGCTACTCGGAGTCCCTGTACGTCGCCCTGGCGGTATGGGCCTGCCACGCGGTCATGAGCCGCCGCTGGCTCACCGCCGGCCTGCTCACCTTCACCGCGGGCCTGGCCCGGCCCACCGCCACCGCGCTGATCGGCGCCCTCGTCCTGGCCGGACTGCTCGCCCTGCGGCGGCCGCGCGCGGACGGCGTGGCGCGTCCGCTGACCGCGATCGTGGTCGCCCCGCTCGGTCTGTCCGGCTACCTCGGCTGGGTGGGCCACCGGATGGGCGATCCCGCGGGCTACTTCAGGCTGCAGGAGGGCGCCTGGGCCCACACCTTCGACTGGGGCAGGCACACCTTCGAGGTCTTCACCTCGGTACCGGTGGGCCGTTTCGACTACCTGTCCGCGTGTCCGGTCGAGGACATCGTCGGGGTCTGCGTCGTCGTGCTCGCCCTCGCCCTGATCCCGGCCCTCGTGCGGCTGCGTCCGCCGCTCGTCCTGGTCGTGTACACGGTCCTCACCGTCGTCACCGTCCTGGGCACGCAGCAGATCTTCGGCAACGTCTCGCGCTACCTGCTGCCCGCCTTCCCGCTGTTCGTGCCGCCCGCGCTGGCCCTCGCCCGCACCCGGCCCGCCGCGCGGGCCGCGCTGCTGGGCTTCGCCGCGCTGGCCTCCGGCTCGTACGCCGGATACGTGCTTTTCGAGCTGGGCGTTCCGTAGCCCGCGGCGGCGGGGCCGCGTCATCCGTGCTATCCGGGTCGCACGGGGCATGCGACGCATGTGGGTCAGCCCTGCTGAAACACCTCCGCGACGACCTGGTCCACCACGTCGGCGGGCCGCTGCGCGACGACGCGGCCATGGTGGTGATCCAGCGCTCGCCCGAGCTCGGCGGCGACCACCAGGTACGCGAGCACGACCGCGCCGACGGGCCCCCGGGCAGCCGGGCAGCCGTGACCCGGATTCCTGGCGCGACGTTAGATCTGGGCACCGGACCTTGTCCGGGCGAGGCGCGGAACCCCCACGTTCTGGGCACTTCGCCCCGTCCCCCATCAGGGCCTTTCCCTCTGGAGCCGCCGATGTCGCCGACTTCCGCCATGCCCGCGCCCCCGTCCGCCGAGCAGCGCGGCAAGCGCCGCCTCGCCCTCGCGGGAGGCTCGCTGGGCAATCTCGTCGAGTGGTACGACTGGTTCGTCTACGCCAGCTTCGCCCTTTACTTCGCCGACTCCTTCTTCCCCGGCGACAACCCGACCACCCAGCTGATGAACACCGCCGGCATCTTCGCGGTCGGCTTCCTCATGCGTCCCGTCGGGGGCTGGGTACTGGGCCGCGCCGCCGACCGGCACGGCCGCAAGAGCGCGCTGACCCTCACCGTCACCATGATGTCCGTCGCCGCCCTGCTGATCGCGGTCGCGCCGACGTACGGTCAGGCCGGCTACGCCGGCGCGCTCGTCCTGCTGCTCGCGCGATTGCTGCAGGGCCTGAGCATCGGCGGTGAGTACGCGGCCAGCGCGACCTACCTCACCGAGGCGTCGGCCCGCAACCGGCGCGGTCTCGGCTCGTCCTTCCAGTACGTGTCGATGACGGCGGGACAGCTCCTGGGCCTGGCGATCCTGATCACCCTCCAGCACGTGCTGACCACGGACCAGTTGCACGACTGGGGCTGGCGCGTCCCCTTCCTGCTGGGCGCGGTCTTCGCCCTTGTCGTCTTCTGGATCCGGCGCAGGCTCGAGGAGACCGACGCCTTCGCCGAGGAGGCCGGCACACAGGACGATGCCCGCGGCTCGCTCCGGCTGCTGTGGCAGCACCGGCGTCAGGCGCTGCTGGTCATGGGGCTCACCCTGGGCGGCACCGTCGCGTACTACACGTACACCACCTACCTCACCAAGTACCTCATCGGCAGCGCCGGCATGGCCAAGAACACCGCGACGCTGGTCAGTTTCACCGCGCTCTTCGTCTTCGCGCTGCTCCAGCCCCTGGCCGGTGCGCTGTCGGACCGGATCGGCCGCCGACCGCTGCTGATCACCTTCGCCGTGGGGTGCACCTTCGGCACCTACCCGATCATGACGGCGCTCGGCTCGGCCTCCTCGTACTGGCCTGCGCTCGGCCTCTCGCTGCTCGCGCTGGTGATCGTCACCGGCTACACCTCGATCAACGCCGCGGTGAAGGCCGAACTGTTCCCGACCCGGGTCCGGGCGCTGGGCGTGGCGCTGCCGTACGCGATCGCCAACGCCCTGTTCGGCGGCACCGCGGAGTACGTGGCGCTGTGGTTCAAGGACGCCGGTCACGAGACGGCCTTCTTCTGGTACGTCTCGGCGTGCGCGCTGGTCTCCCTCGTCACCTACGTCCTCATGCCCGACACCAGGAACACCGCGCTCAGCCGCGCCGAGGAGGCGGCCGGCGACCCGGCGCCGCCGCCCGCACGGTCGCCGGCCGAGGGCGTGGTGCCGCAGGCGTAGTACCGCCCCCACCGAGCTGAGCGGCCCCCGATCCCGGACGCGGCGCCGGGATCGGGAGCACGACGGTCGGTCAGCGGCGGACGACCTGCGGGGCTATGTCCTCGGTGAACGTCTCGCCCTCGGAGGACTTGGCGGTGAGCGCCTTGGCGGAGGTGGTGCCGCAGAAGGCGGCTTCCAGCGTGCCGCCGAGGATGGTGTTGACGGTTCCGTTGTTGGAGGTGTTGGCCATGGACGTCATGCTGCGCTTGCCGTCGGCGGTGGTGAACGCGTAGGTGTAGAAGCCCTGGACGGTGCCGGTGTGGCCGTACACGGTGACGCCGCAGGACAGCTTCCTGGCGCGCAGGCCCAGCCCGTAGGACTGGGTGCCGTCGGCGTTGACGGGGACCATGGTCATCATCTGCTGGAGTTGGGCGGCGGGTACGAGCGTGCCGGAGACCAGTGCGGAGAAGAACCGGTTGAGGTCGTTGGCGTTGGAGATGACCGCGCCGGCGGACTGCGCCCAGGAGACGGTCTGTTCGGTGGAGTCCACCAGCGGCAGCGTGGCGTCGTCGGGGCGGAGGTAACCGTGGGCGTAGGAGCCGGAGATGGTGGTCTGCGGGTGGACGTAGGTGGTGTTCTTCAGGTTCAGGGGCTGGAAGATGCGCCGCTGGTACTGGGTGGCCATCGGCACGCCGGTGACGTGCTCGATGAGTTGCCCCAGGACGACGAAGTTGGTGTTGGAGTAGCTGTAGGCCGCGCCGGGCTCGTTGGTCGGCTGGTGGGCCGTCGACAGGTCGATCAGTTCCTGGTAGGTGAACACCTTGTTCCGTACCGATTCGAAGCCCGGGACGGTGGAGTCGAACATGTCGTTGGTGTAGTCCCACAGGCCGCTGCGGTGGCTGAGCAGGTGCCGCACGGTGATCCGGTCGTCCGGCAGCGGCTGGGCCAGGTAGGTGTTCGCCGGTGCGTCGAGGTCGATACGCCCCTCGGCGACCAGCTGCATCAGCACCACCGTGGTGAAGGACTTGCTGACGCTGCCCACCCGGAACCGGCGGTCGGCGTCCATCGCGGTGCGGGCGACGGTGTCCGCCTGCCCGGACGAGATGCGGTAGCTCGTGCTGCCGGAGTCGATACGGGTCAGGGCACCCGGGGCACCGTTGGCCATCGCCTGCTTCTGCACGTCGAGGACGGCGCTGACGGAAGGGGCGGGGAGGGAGGAGGTGGCGGCGCCGGCGGGGGTGGCGGCCAGGACGGCCGTCGCGGTGCAGCCTGCGAGCACGATGCCCGCGTTCTTGATGCGCATGGTGGACTTTCTGATCGAGGAGCAGGTGACCGGTGGGGGGCGCCGCCGCCTTACGCGGCGACTGCGGGCCCGGGAACGCGGGGACCCGGATCGTGCCGGGTCCCTGCCGGTGGCCAGGCGTCAGCCGATGGCCAGGGTGGCGAGGGGGCGGTGGCCCGCGTCGAAGACGGTGACGCTGCGTATGAAGGGGCTCCCCGGCAGCGGGAGGGACGAAGGAAGCGGGCTGGTGGCGTACCAGGCGCCCCAGCCGGGGTGTCCGGGCAGCCGGACGACGGTGCCGGTGACCGTCCCGAGACCGGTGACGACCCTGACCGTGGCCGCGTCGGCCGCGTCGGCGGCGTCGTCCGGGATGACGTACACCCCGGACAGGAAGTACCGGTCGCCCACCGGTTCGGCTTGCAGGCTCACGCTGGGCCGCGTGGGATCGATGTTGCCGTCGACCACGCTGCGGAACTGGTCCGGCTGGTTGGGCGTGGACCAGTGCTTGCCCTCCTCGGTGAGCCACAGGACCACCCCGGGAGCCGCGTGGACGCGCTCACCGGGCGACACGACCCTCGCCCACCCGCCCTTCGTGGCGGGGGCGCCGGCGGCCGCGGTGGCCTGTGACGTACCCGCGGACGCCGTGGACGGCGTCATCGCGTAGGCCACTGTCGGCACCCCTGACAGAAGGGCCGCCGTCATCGTGGCCGCCGCTAACTTCTTCATCCGGGTCATGGACGAGACTCCTTGCAGACTGTCAAACGAACGCACCGGGGGCTCACATGCCCCCTCCACCTCCCAGACCGCGTTTCGGCGAAGATCGGTTGACAGAACGCGCAGACTTTCCCGGTCGGCGGTGGTGCACCACCCGCCAGGTCGGAACCGCCACTGCACGGACAGGGGGGCCGCCAGCTGTTGCGTGATTCGTTAGTGAATCTCAGCCTTTCTCATCCGCTATCTTGACGCGTGAAGCTTTCCGAGTGGGCGGCACGCAACGGCGTGCACTACCAGACCGCGTGGGCGTGGGCGAAAGAGGGCCGTATGCCGGTCCCAGTGCGCCAGACGCCATCCGGCACGTGGCTGGTCGACGAGCCCGCCTCGGAGACGTCCGGCCGCGTCGTGGCGTACTGCCGGGTTTCGTCGGCGGACCAGAAGCCGGACCTTGACCGGCAGGTGGCCCGCGTGGTCCAGGGGGCCACCGGTCTCGGCCTGCCGGTTGCGGAGGTCGTGACCGAGGTCGGCTCGGGGCTGAACGGGCGGCGCCGCAAGCTGCACCGGGTTCTGTCCGACCCACAGGCGGCTGTGATCGTGGTCGAGCACCGCGACCGGCTGGCCCGGTTCGGCGTCGAGCACCTCGAAGCGGTCCTGTCGGCGTCCGGGCGGCGCCTAGTCGTCCTCGACCCCACCGAGACAGCAGATGACTTGGTGCGCGACATCACCGAGGTGCTGACGTCGATGTGTGCGCGTCTGTACGGGCGGCGGGCGGCGAAGAACCGGGCCGCTCGCGCGGTGGCTGTGGCAACCGGCGAGGCCTCCGAGTGAAGAAGTTCCGGCCGCAGTCCGGGTTCGTGGCGCAGGCGTACCGCTTCGCTCTGGACCCGAACGCCGTCCAGGAGCGTACGCTGCGTTCGCACTGCGGCGCGGCCCGCGCGGCGTACAACTGGGCTGTTGGCTGGGTGACCGCCTCGTGGTGGCAGCGCCGCGCGGAGGAGTCCTACGGCGTCCCCGAGGCCGCGCTAACGCAGTGGCGGCCGTGGTCGCTGCCGTCGCTGCGGAAGGCGTTCAACGAGGCCAAGCACACCGACCCCAGGTTCGCGGACTGGTGGGAGGAGAACTCCAAAGAGGCGTACTCCACCGGTCTGGCGAACGCGTCGGCGGCGTTCGACAACTACGCGAAGTCGAAGAACGGCAAGCGCAAGGGCGCCCGGATGGGTGCGCCGCGGTTCAAGTCGAAGCGGAAGGCTCGCCTTGCCTGCCGGTTCACCACCGGCACGATCCGCGTGGACGCCGACGGCCGGCATGTGACGCTGCCGAGGCTGGGCACGATCCGTACCCACGAGCCCACCCTCAAGCTCCTCGCCCGCGTCCAGGCCGGGACGGCGCGGATCCTGTCTGCGACTGTGCGACACGAGCGCGGGCGCTGGTTCGTCTCCTTCCAGGTGGAGGTGAAGCGGGACATCGAGCGAGTCAAGCGTCCGGACACAGCGGTCGGGATCGACCTCGGAGTCAAGGCCCTCGCGGTGATGGCGGACAGCACGGGCGAGATCCGCACCGTCGCCAACCCCAAGCACTACGACACCGCGCTCAAGCAGCTGTGCCGCGCCTCCCGCGTCGTCTCCCGACGCCAGGGCCCCGACCGGCGCACCGGACAGCAACCCTCCCGCCGCTGGGAGAAAGCCAACGCCGCCCGCAACCGCGTGCACCACCGGGTCGCGAACCTCCGCGCGGACGCCCTGCACAAGCTCACCACGAGCGTTGCCGCCGAGTACAGCACGATCGTGGTCGAGGACCTCAACGTTGCCGGGATGCTCCGCAACCGGCGCCTCGCCCGCCGGATCGCCGACGCCGGGTTCGGCGAGATCCGCCGCCAGCTCACCTACAAGACCCGCCAGCGCCACGCCACCCACATCGTGGCCGCCGACCGCTGGTACCCGTCCTCCAAGACCTGCTCCGGGTGCGGCGCGGTGAAAGCCAAGCTGCCGCTGCACGTCCGGACCTACGAATGCGACGCCTGCCACCTGGTCGTCGACCGGGACGACAACGCCGCACTCAACCTTGCCGCACTCGCGGCGGCCTGCATGACTGGTACCGGAGTGGCCGGAGACCAGGACACCGCCCCGGTGGTGTCGAAGCCTCGTGGAGCCGACCGTAAGACCCGCGCCACCCGCCCCCGCCACAAGGCGGAGGCGGGGCGGGCAGGTGGCGCAACCCTGCCGCACCAGCGGCAGACAGAAGCGAGAGACCGTCCTCAAGCCGAAGCCCTCACGCTTTGGTGATGTGACGGACCTTCCAGGCAGAAATGCCCGGAATGCTGAGAGCCGCTGAGGCTCTGAGCAACGGCAGCGGTCCACGGATGCACGCGCTACCGGTTGAGGACGAGGCCGTATGGCCCACGCACCCGGCACGGCCCTCGCCCAGCGCGGCCACACCGTGGGCAGGGTCGGCCGGCCCCTGGACGCCCTGCGGTTCGTGCACGAGGCGGAGTTCGTCCTGCTCGGCCTCGAACTGCCGGACCTGGACCGGCTGGAGCTGCGGCGGTGGCTGCGTACCGTCTGAGGTGGCCCGCGCGCTTCGTCGACACCCCGTCCGACTGGGCGATCCGCGTCCAGGTCGACGAATGGCCCCCGGTCATCGACCTGGTCGCCGTGGGCTCGGGGATCGCGTTGGTACCGGAGGGCCGGGACTTTCCGTCGAGCTCACGCTCCGCGGCCGCGCTCCGGCTGCGGCGCCGCGTCGACCTCGTCTCTCCCGGGGGAGACGCGGGCGGCCCGGCCGCCCGTCGCTTCCTCGAACAGGTCCGCGGCAGCCTCCGTACCCCGGACGGTCGTTGAGGCGTCCTGTCGCGGTCAGCGGCCGAGTGCCCGGAGCACCATGTCCGCGTAGCGGTGCCAGACCGACGGTTCACGTTCCTCGAGCCGCACCAGCTGCAGGGCCGCGCCGCACAGGAGCACCCGCAGATCCAGTGGCGTGGTGTCCTCGCGCAGCGTCCCCGCCGCACGCGCGGTCTCCATGGCTTTGGTCAGCGACTCCAGGACCGACACGGCGGCCGGGGACGCCCCGTCCGCCAGGCGCTCGGCGAGCAGGCGGTCGCGGGCCAGGACGTCGAAGAGTTCGCGGACATGGCGGCGGAAGGCCTCGTCGGGGCCGGGTTCGTCCTGGGCTGCCGCGGTGCGTCGCTCGAGCTCCTCCAGACTCAGCCGGGTGATCGTCTCCAGCAGGTCCTCTTTGGTGGGGAAGCTCCGGTAGACGGTCGCCTTGCCGACCTGGGCCCGCGCCGCGATCTGGGGGACGGTGGCCAGGGTGCCGCGTTCGCGGAAGACGTCGACCGCGGCGGCGACCACGCGTTCGTGGTTGCGGCGGGCGTCCGCCCGTCGCGGTGGCGTGGAGGTCTGCCGGTCCGGGTCGGGCGGGTTCGCAGGGCTCATGGGACGGGTGGCCTGTCTGGTTCGATGAGGGGCTCGGCCCCTTGGGTCCGGCGGCCATGATATCGGACCCCGGAGTCCGTTTCGCCGGAAATCGAGGCGGCAGGCAGCGTTGTCGGGCTGTTGTGTCGTGTGCGCGTGACGTGTGTGCGTACGCAATTAAATGAAAAGTGGGCGGCCGACAGGTCCAACCCTGTCGGCCGGGGGTGCGAGGGGGGATTCAGACCATGGGGCGGACCCTGCCGCGGCGGGACGCCGCTGTGGCGACCGCCGTCATGCAGGGGGTGCAGTACTCGTCGCGGTAGTCGTCGTCGGGTGCCGGAACGGGCCTGCCGGCGAGCGCACGGCCGCACAGGGTGCTTCCGTCAAGCCGGAGCACGTGCCACAACTGGGCGGATCCGGTTTCCGTCGCTATGGGTTCGGCGCGCATGTCGTACATCGGCGACCTCCCACTCGAACGCGTATGCGGTCACGCTCATGAGACGCCGCCCGCCCCGAAGCCGCGACCGAGAGGCCGCCGAACGGGTGAATCGCGCAGGGTGACGGGCGTGGGATCAGCCGCGCCGGACGAGCGGCAGCAGATCCGTGACGAGTTCGAGCGAGGCGTCGACGTGGGGGAGGGACATGGACTCCACCATGAAGTGCTGGATGCCCGTCCGGTCGGCGAGCGACTTGATGGCGTCCGCGACCCGCGTCAGCGGGGTCCCCTCCACGACGTTGACCCGCATGACCGTGTCCAGCAGCGAAGGGTCGCGTCCCGCCGCACCGGCGAACTCGTCGATCAGGGCGCGCTGCGCCAGCACCGTGTCGGCGTCCACGAAGACGGGCGCGACGCACGCCGGCAGCCAGCCGTCCGCGCGCTCCCCGATGCGCTTGAGCGCGGCGGGGGCCCCGCTCGGCGCACCGAGGTAGAAGGGAGGGCGGGGCTTCTGCACGGGCTTCAACGGCGCGTACTGCAGCGGAAGCTCCAGGTGGCGGCCGTGGTATTCCACCGGGTCCTGGGTCCAGAGCAGCTCGAGTGCGTCCAGCATCTCGTCGGTCCGGGCGCCGCGCTTGGTGAAGTCCACGTTCGCCGCCGCGAATTCCTCGGGCGACCAGCCGACGCCGAAGCCGGGGATGAGCCGCCCGCCGCTGATCCGGTCGATCGTGGTCAGACTGCGGGCGAGCTGTGCGGGTGCGTAGACCGGCGCGATGAGGACGTTGGTGCCCAACCGCACCTGCTCGGTCGCCGCCGCCGCGACACCGAGCAGCACGAAGGGGTCGGCCGCGGTCCGGTACTCCACCGGGATCGTGGTGCCGGGACCGGTGGCCCCGATCGTGGGGTCGACGGCGGCGAAGTGCCGGTCGCCCGCCCACAGGCTGGCCGCACCGGCCTTCTCCGCCTCCCGGGCGAACTCGGCCGCCCGGTCGACCTGGTGGGCCACGTTGTGCAGGTACGGAAGCGCAAACCCGATCTTCATGGAAACCCTTCGTTCGCCTTGGAAGGCATGCCGGACACGGCCGTTTCCCACGTCAGGAGCCCGCGGCGAAGCCGTAGGCCGTGCCCAGCCTGCTGTCCCGCCGTCCGGGGGTGAAGGCACCGGTGTTCCTGGGAGTGCCGGGACCACCCGTCACCGTGATGACGAGGCGACTGGTCCCCCCTGCTCCCAGGACCGCCGGGGCACTGCCACCGGGGACCGGGGGCGTGCCCAGTGGGGATCACCCGGGGAACAGCCGCACCGGGGAGGCCGCGCCTCCACGCGGCCTCCCGGGAACGTGATGTGGGAGGACTCTCCCCCATGCAGTCGCAGGGACAGCGGCTGACCGCTGACCGGCCGCGCTCCGCGTCGCCACGCCCCTGTGCTGTGGCCCCGGTGTTCAGGCGGCCGCTACGGGCTCCAGGGTCTGCTCGGCCCAGATGGTCTTGCCGACCAGGGCGTACCGGGTGCCCCAGCGATGGGAGCACTGCGCCACCAGGAAGAGCCCGCGTCCGCCCTCGTCGGTGGTGGCCGCCCGGCGGATGTGGGGCGACGTGCTCGCCGCGTCGCTGACCTCGCAGATGAGTGTCCGGTCGAGGATCAGGCGCAGCCGGATCGGGTCGTGCCCGTGCCGGATGGCGTTGGTGATGAGCTCGCTGACGATGAGTTCGGTGGCGAAGGCCAGGTGTTCCAGCCCCCACAGGTCGAGCTGCCGCAGCACCAGCGAGCGCATGTCGCCGACGGCCGCCGGGACGGGGGGCACGGTCCACGTGGCCAGCTTCCCCGGGTCGAGGGGGCGGGTCCGGGCCAGCAGCAGGGCCAGGCCGTCCTCCACCGTGAGCTGGGCGGCGACCAGGTCGGAGATGGCGCGGCACGTCTCCTCGATCGGGCGGGCCCGGTCGGCGACGACGGTGCTGAGGCGGGCGGCGAGCGTCTCGGACGTGTCCGTGGCGCGCTGGAGGCTGTGGCTGGAGAACACCAGGGTGCTGCCTTCGGCGAGTTCCAGGTCCAGCGGCTCGAACACCGGGTCCCCCTGGCCGAGGGGGTTGTTGACCGGCACATCGGGGATCACCACGTCCCCGGTCCGGCCGACGACGGCCGGCGGGGGGTGTCCGGCACTGGCCATCACGCACCGCCGCGAGACGGGGTCGTAGACGGCGTACAGGCAGGTCGAGCCCTTCAGGGCCTCTACCACGGGCGCCAACCCGGTGGAGTGCTCGCGCTCCAGGAGCCGCGGCACCATGTCGTCGATCTGGCCGAGCAACTCGTCCGGGGTGAGGTCCACTTGGGCCAGCGTGCGGATCGCGGAGCAGATGTGCCCCATGCACGCCGCCGCCTGGAAACCCGTGCCGGGCACCGCGCCGACGACCAGGGCGACCCTGGCACCGGACAGCGGGATCACGTCGAACCAGTCGCCGCTCACCCCCGCGTGCACCCGCGACGGCCGGTAGTGCTGCGCCACCTCGACCGCGCTCTGCTCCGGGACGCTGCGCGGCAGCATGCTCGCGTGGAGGGTGAGGGCGGCCGTGTGCTCGTTGGTGTAGCGGCGGGCGTTGTCCAGGCAGATGGCGGCGCGCGCGACGATGTCCTGGGCGAGGACGAGGTCGTCGGGTTCGAAGGGTTCCGTGCCGTGCCCCCGGTACAGGTGCACCAGGCCCAGGGTCGCGTCCCGCGCGCGCAGCGGTACGAGGATCAAGGAGTCGATCCCGTACGTGAGCATCGCCTTGACCCGCTGGTCGGCGGTGTCCCGCAGCCAGGGGGCACTGAGGTCGACGACGGGGATCAGCCGCGGCCGGCCGTCGGCGAGGCTCTGCACGTGCGGTGAGTCGGGGGGATAGTCCTGCCGTTCCCCGGGGTTCCGGAGCGCGCTGATGACGTCCGGGTCGACGGCCGTGCGGGCGAGGGAACGCAGCGCGACGGGCCCGGAGCCCATCGGCTCCGGTTCCGCGCCCTCCATGACGTCGTCGAGGAGGTCGATCGTCGCCACGTCGGCGAGCCGCGGAACCAGCACGTCCACGAGTTCCTCCGCCGTGCACCGCATGTCCAGCGTGGTGCCGATGCGCATCGCGGCCTCGTCGAGGAGCGCCAGACGCTCCTTGGTCCGGTGGCGGTCCGTGATGTCGATGATCAGGTCGGTGACCCCGAGGACGTCGCCGTCCGGCGCGGTCAGGACGACGGAGGAGACGTGCCAGACGTGGTCCCGGTGCGGATCGGCCGAGGTGCGCCCTTGGTGGACGGCGTTGACGACCGGCCGGCCGCTCTCCAGGACCCCTTTGAGCCTGCGCTCGATCGCCATGGCGTCGAGTCCGGGGAGGACCTCGCTGACGGGCCGGCCCAGGGCCTTCTCCGCGGGGAACCCGTGGATGCGTTCCAGGGCGGCGTTGACCCGTACGAAGCGCAGGTTCCGGTCGTACACGGCGATGCCGATGGGTGCCTGGGTGAAGAGGGCCTCCAGGATCGCCTCGCCCTCCGCGAGGGCCGAAGGGGTTGCCGGGACCGCGATGACCACGGTGCCCCCGCCGTCGCGCCCTCCCGGCTCGAGCAACGGCGACATGTGGAGGACGACGTCGGGGGGGCCGCCGTCACGGCGGCGCGCGAGCACGGCACGACGGCCCGAGGAGGACGTCCGCCCGGGTGCTCCGTCGGCATGCCCCGGGGGTCCGGCGAACGCCTCCGGCCACAACTCGGCTGCCGGGCGTCCGACGACGTCCGCGGCGCGGCAGCCGAAGAGCCGCTCGGCGGCGGCACTCCACGCGGAGACGACGCCGCCGTCATCGAGGACGAATCCGGCGACGTCCTCGTCGCCGGACGATCCCGTGGGGCGGCGTCCGTAGGGAGCCTCGGAGGGATTGCCCATTCTCATGTCCTGTCACGCAAGGTGACGATCCCGGCTGTCCCGGGATGCCCCGGGCGCCCGCGAGACGCCTGCCGGCTCACGGCCGCACCACAACTCAGGCTACCGAGACCCGCCGACACGTGCCCGACCTGCTGCGAGGGTCACGCCGGTACGGACGGTGACGGCGCCGCCGCCCCGGGGTGAACACCTCGTGCGGGCCGTTTGGCCCGTCGTGCCTGGTACCAAGGGGGCCAGGCACGTGCGCGCGGAGCGGGGTTACGGTCGTCGGTATGGACGCTTCGAATGCGCTGGGTGAGTTCCTGCGGGCTCGCAGGCGCCTGGTCCGGCCGGAGGACGTCGGCATCGGCACCCAAGGGACGCGTCGGGGTCGAGGGTCTGCGACGGGAAGAGGTCGCGATGCTCGCCGGGATCAGCACGGACTACTACCTCCGGCTGGAACAGGGACCGGCTGAGCGCGCCGGAGCTGTGAGCGAAGCGCGCCGGTCCCCGGTCCCACGAAGCCCGACAACTCCGGATGCTCCGGCACACGGCACCCTGACGGCGAAAGCAACGAGGATGACAGACAGACGAATTCCGGCGGAGACGCCTGTGCACGGGGACGGCGTGGACCTGACCCGGGTGACCGCCAACTTCCGCCAGTACCTGCTCGGGTGGGGCGAGGCGGAGCGCGGCGAGGGGGACCTCGACTACTACCGCAGCGGACTCGCGACCCCCCAGTTCAACGGCGTGGTCCGGACCCTCTCCCCGGACGTGGTCGGGCGGGCGGCCGCCACGGCCAGGACCCGGCTCGCCGACGTCCCCTGGTGGTGGTGGGTGGGTCCCGACAGCCCGGAGGGAACGGCGGCCGAGCTCGCCCGTCACGGACTCGTCGAATTCGGCTCCGTCCCGGTGATGGTCCGGCCGCTCGACCGGCTCGTCGAGGCCGGGGAACGACCGGCGGCCTGCGGATCGAGACGGTGGAGGAGCCCGCCCGCCTGGCGGAGTTCGTCCGCACCTACAGCACCTCGATGGGCGTCCCGCAGGCCCTCGAGGCCGACATGGTGCGCATCGAGGCGCAGCGCTCCGACAACGCGGACGTCGTACGGCTCGCCGCGGTGCTCGACGGTCGCATCGTCGGTACGACCGTGGTGATCACGGCCCACGGCCACGCGGGGATCTTCCTCGTCCACGTCGCCGGGTCCCACCGCCGCCGTGGAATCGGCGGCGCCCTGACGGCCGCTGCCCTGCGCGTGGGACGCGACCGCGGGATGCATTCCGCCGCCCTCGCGGCCAGCCCCGCCGGTGAACCCCTGTACCGGCGCTTCGGCTTCACGACGGTGTCCGCGTACCGGCTCTTCACCCTGCCCGCGTGAGGACGGCCCCGTGCCCCGGCCCTGGTGAGGGCCGGGGCACGGGCCGGTGGGATCACTCCCCGGAGTGGACGGCGGGCCGGCGCAACTGCACCTCGGCGCCGGTCTGCTTGAAGGACTCCGCGGACACCGGGACGAGCACCGCGTCGCGGTGGAACTCCCGCAGGTTCGTCGACCCGCAGCTGATCATCGTCGAGGTGAGCTTCGCCCGGGTCCGTTCCACGTTGTCGTACAGGCTGCCGGCGTAGGGCACGTAGCCGTCGACGCCCTCTTCGAAGACCATCTGGCCGCGCTGGCCGTAGCGGGCCGCGTTCTGCGCGCGCCGTGAGCCCTCACCCCAGTACTCCTTGTACCACTGGCCGCCGATCTGCAGCTTCGGCGACGGGCTCTCGTCGAGCCGGGCGAAGTAGCGGCCGAGCATGATGAAGTCCGCCCCCATCGCCAGCGCCATCGCCATGTGCGAGTCGTTGAGCAGGCCCCCGTCGCAGCACAGCGGCACGTACACCCCGGTCTCCTGGGCGTAGGCGTCGCGCGCCTCGACCACGTCGAGCAGTGCGGAGGCCTGCCCGCGGCCGATGCCCTTCTGCGCGCGGGTGGTGCAGATGGCCCCGCCGCCGATCCCGACCTTCACGAACGCCGCGCCCGCATCGGCCAGGTAACGGAAGGCCCGGCCGTCGACGACGTTCCCCGCGCCGACGAAAACGTCGTCACCGTACGTCTCCCGCGCGAATTCGAGGGTCTTCGCCTGGTACACGGAATAGCCGTCGGAGGAGTCCAGGCACAGCACATCCGCGCCGGCTTCCAGCAGAGCGGGAATACGGTCCTTGAAGTCACGGGAATTGATGCCGGCGCCCACCCGCAGACGCTTCTCGCCGTCCACGCTCGCGCGGTGATACGTCTTGTGGGCCTGATAGTCCCTCTTGAGCACCAGGGAGACGGCCCGGCCGTCCTCGAGCAGCGGCAGAACGTCCAGGTGGTGATGCCAGATCAGCTCGTTCGCCTCGGACAGCGAAATCGAGGCCGGCGCGGTGACCAGATCGTCACGGCCCCGCATCCGGTTGCCGGCGGCCTCGGCGGTTCCGTGACGTTCCAGGTGGAAGTCGTCGAGGCTGATGATCCCCAGGAACTCGCCGTCCGGTTCCCCGTTCTCCGTCACCACGGCCACGCCCTGCTCGGTGTCGGACAACTGCCGTGCCACCTCGCTGAGAGGCGTCTGCGACGCCACGGTCACGTCGCTGGTCCGGAAGCCGGCCTTGTGCCGCTTCACCGTCCGCACGTCCGCGGCCTGGTCCTCGACCTGCTGGTTCTGGTGGATGAACGACAACCCGCCGACCTGCGCCAGCGCCACCGCCAGCGTCGGTGACGACACCGCCTGCATGATGGCGCTAACCATGGGGGTGGCGACCCGGATCCCCGGCTCCTCGCCGACCCGGTGACGCACCAGGGGCGCCCCGAGATCCACGTTGTCCGGCGTGCAGTCTTCCGTGGTCAGGCCCGGAATGAGGAGGTACTCACTCAGCGTGCGGGAAATCTCGGGGAGGATTTTCACGTCGTCTCCAAAAAGGGCCTGCGCACCGGTCGACGACCGATGGGCGAGGCTCGCGCCGGCAGTGCGGATCGACGCCGGCCGGTAGCGCACGGTCGGAAGGATGCGCTCTGGAGATCCTGAGAGCGGGCACACCCGGCGGGTCGGTGCACACGCGCGCGGCCGAATCGACAGCGAAGGCACGACAGACCGGAATCCGCACGGTGTTGCACAGGCGCTGACTTCCATGACGCCATGCGCGATCGTACCGCACCCGGCCTTTCCCAAGGTCAGGTCGAGGCGCTGGGGCGGCGTGCGAGGATCAGTGCGCGACCGGCCCGACGCTGCTCACCCATACGGGAAGAGGCGCCGCCTCCCGCTCGGGCGACGGTGGCTCCGACCGGTCGCCCACGACGTCAAGGTCCGGCCAGGCGACCAGGCCCGGTTCCCGGTCGTTGAGGAATTCCTTGCCGAGACCGACCGCCGGTCGTCCACCTCCGCGGACAGGCACCAGGTGTTGGTCTCCCACTCGACCCGGCGGTCGGCCGGCTCCAGCAGGAGCGGCTCCTCGGCCATCTCGGCGATCGATGTCAGCAGCACGCCGTAAGTATCCCCGCGTGTGCTCGGGGAATCGACGTCTCAGGCGCTGTCGGCGTCCGTCGGGGCGTCCAGGACCTCGTCGCCGTAGACCGTGGTCACCTCGACGTCCAGAACGGTGGCGATTCGGCCGAACGACCAGTAGTAGCCCGCCACTTGAAGGACCTCGACGAACTCGCGCTCGCTGAGGAAGGACCGCGCCAGGTCGAACACCTCGTCGCTGACGCGGGGCTGCCGCACCACTTCGGCGGTGAGGCGGAGCAGGGCGCGGTCGGGGAGGGGGATGGCGGGGTTGTCCAGGTCCCGGGCCCGGATGAGCCGGCGGGTCGGCTCGTCGACACCGGCGGCCTGCGCCATGGGTTCGTGCTGGGCCGCGACGAAGGCGCAGTCGGTGTACTCGGCGACCGTGAGGATCACGAGTTCGCGTGAACGGGCCGGGAGGCGCAGGGAGGTGAACTGGGCCCGGGCGAGCTCCACGAACGGTTTCACGGTGCCGGCCGAGTGGGACATCATCTTGACCATGGGGTCCGGCGGCAGCGCCGTCAGGTACTGACGGACGTCGTCGGGGAAGGACGCCGGGTCCGGGTCGGTCAGGCGGGGCATGGTGTGCTCCTGGGGTGGGTGGTCGGGGGCGTCAGCGGGCTTCGGCGGGGAGGTCGAAGCCGGTCTCGCTCAGGTGCGAGAAGCGGCCGTCCCCGGCGTGGGTGCCGAAGATCGCGATCTCGCGGTGCTGGGTGGAGCCGTCGGTCAGGGTGAGGTGGAAGACGTGCCGTTCGGCGTACGTCGTGCCGTCGCCGACCTCGTCGATGACGGTCACCGTGCCGCCGGTGATCCGGGGGCGGATGCCGGCGACCATGGCCGCGAACTCCTCGCGGGTCAGGACGTCGCCGTCGCTGCGGTGGGTGTAGTCGGGGGCGTAGTACCGGTCGAGGACCTCGTCCAGTGCGACGCCGGGCTCGGGCTCGAAGACCAGTGCCCGGAGGGCTTCGCTGATGCGGGCGCGTGTCATCCCAGGTGCTCCTTCGGGGGAGGGGTTATGTGGACCCTTGGGTCCGGATGCATCGACCGTACCGGACTCCAGGGTCCGGTACGGCCTCCGGTGGCCTGTGGACCTCGTCACAGCCCGCGGACCGCGGCGCGAGCGGCGAGCACGCTGGTACCGCGAGTCCCAGGAAAACGGGACGACTCCCTGCCCGCCCCGCCCCGCCGCAATCTGGAGGCGTCGTAGAACGAACACCGAGACGGGAGCGACACCATGACGACGACACTGATCACCGGGGCCAACAAGGGGCTGGGGTACGAGACGGCGCGACGCCTGATCGCGGAGGGACACACCGTGTGGATCGGCGCCCGCGATGCCGAGCGGGGCCGACTGGCCGCCGACCGGCTGGGGGCGTCCTTCGTCCGGCTCGACGTGACGGACGACGGGTCGGTCGCGGCCGCCGCGCGGACGATCGAGGCCGGTGGCGGCCTGGACGTGCTGATCAACAACGCCGGCATCGAGGTGCGCCGGCCGGACAACAGCGTCGTGCCCACCGTGGAGACCACCGCCGACGCGATGAGGACGACCTTCGACACCAACGTCTTCGGCGTCGTGCGGGTCCTCCACGCGTTCGTGCCGCTGCTCCGGAAGTCCACCGCCCCGGCCGTGGTCAACGTCAGCAGCGGCCTGGCCTCGCTGCACCACGTCACGGACCCCGACCAGCCCGCCCACATGTTCCCGGGCCTGGACTACCCGGCGTCGAAGCTGGCCGTGAACATGATCACCGTCCAGTACGCGAAGGCGCTGCCGGACTTCCGGATCAACTCGGTGGAGCCGGGCTTCACCAAGACCGACCTGAACGGCAACACCGGCTTCCAGACGGTCGAGGAGGGCGCCGAGGTCATCGTCCGCATGGCGCTCGTCGGCCCCGACGGCCCGACCGGCGGCTACTTCGACCGCAAGGGCGCGCTTCCCTGGTGACGGGAGGCTGTAGGCGGTATACCGGCGGGTTAAGCTGTCGCAATGACGGCGGATGCTCCCCTGGACGCAGAAGAAGAGCGCTTCTGGCGTGCCCTGCAGCGCGTGATGACCGCGTTGCCGAAGGCTCTGGATGACGACCTTCTGAAGTCGACCGGGCTGACGCTGTCCGAGTACTCGGTGCTGATGTTCCTGTCCGAGGCCAAGGACCGCGAACTGCGGATGATCGACCTGGCCGAGCTCACCCGACTGTCGGCCAGCCGCATCTCACGGGTGGTCGACTCCCTCAAGGCGCGCGGCTGGGTGGCCAAGCGCCGGCACGAGGTGGACGCGCGGGGGAGCGTGGCGACCTTGACGTCCGGCGGGCTGGCACGGCTGGAGGCCGCCTATCCGTCGCTCCTGGCCAGTTCGCGCAGGCGCGTCATGGACCACGTCGACTCCGCCTCCCTCTCGAGCATGGCCGTCCAGTTCGAAAGCGTCGCCGAGCACCTCGGCTGACGGCCGGCGTCCGGCGGCACAAACTCGGTGGCGCACCCGGGCCGTCACGGACCACCATGCGGGGCATGAGCGACCAAGCGCCACGATGGACCCGGGCAACCGTCTACCCCGACATGTGGGTCGACCCGGACGACGACCCCCGCGACAGCGAAGGCCCCGGTCCGGACGGTGAGCTTGCCACCCTTCAGGACTACCTGACGAGCTACCGCATGACTCTGCGGATGAAGTGCCAGGACCTGGACCCGGAGCAACTGGCCCGTCGTTCGGTCCCACCGTCGACGATGTCGCTGCTCGGCCTCGTCCGGCACCTCGCCGAGGTGGAACGGGACTGGCGCAACTGGATCAGCGACGGCGAACCGCTGCCGAAGCTGTACGGCAGGCGGGACGCGGACTTCGACGACGCCGTCGCCGACCAGGCCGTGGTCGATGCCGCGTACCGCGATCTGGAACGCGAGCAGGCCGCAACCGACGCGGCGCTCGCGGCGCATCCCGACCTGGGGGAGCGCGTGGGGAAGGACGGGATCGCCATCAGGGAGCTGCTGGTGCACCGGATCGAGGAGTACGCCCGGCACTGCGGGCACGCCGACCTGTTGCGCGAGTGCGTCGACGGCAGGGTGGGCCAGTGACAGGGGCCTGAGCCCTTCCTCCCCGGCCCGGGGGGCCACCGCGCGATCTGCGGGAGTCCGCACACCCGCGGGTGATCACGCGGTGGCCGCCGTCCTCTTGGTCCGGGACTACCGGCCCCGTCCTGCCGGCCCCGTCCTACCACCCCGGACGGCCGCCCGGCCCGGTACGACCATCCTGGAGGTGTCGACCAGGGCGAGCCCGGCGAGGCCCAGCAGGGGCAGGACGGTGAGTTGCCAGAGTCCTGCGCCGCCCCAGCCGAGCGCGTCGACGAGCCGGGCGAAGAGCAGCCCGGAGAAGGCCGCCGGCACGTAGTAGGTCAGCATGAACGGTCCCGAGCCCCGGCCGACGAGCTCGGGGCGCACCGCGCGCTGCATGGCGGTCGTGCAGTTGGTGAAGAGGATGCCGCTGGCGAAGGTGCCCATGAGGAAGGCGAGGGCGTACTGGGCCGGGGCTGACGTGGCGTACTGGTAGGCCAGCGCCGCGGTGCCGGACGTGGTCACGAAGCCGACGGCCAGCAGGAGACGCTGGTTGACGCGGTCGCCGAGCCAGCCGGCCGGCAGCGCCATCATGGCGCCGAAGCCGAAGCCGAAGCCGAAGCCGAAGCCGAAGCCGAAGAAGGAGACGGCCGGCGCCGCCTGCCCGGCGTCGAGTCCGAGGTGCTCGCGCAGGAACGTCGGGTAGAGCCCCAGGAAGCCGTAGTTCACCAGTCCGGTCACGGCGCAGGCGACGCCCATGCCGAGCGTGTTGCGGTTGTACGGACTGGCCGGCACGTGGTCGAAGCGGCCGACCGACGTACCGGTCCCGGTCCCGGTGCCGGTGACCGCCTCGGTCATGGTGCGGCTCACGGTGGCGGCGATGAGCAGGGCGATCCCGAGGCCGACGGCCGCGAACAGGTAGAACGGGCCGCGCCAGCCGCCCCAGGTACCGGCGAGGCCATTGCCGATCAGGGGGCCGAGGAAGACGCCCGCGCCGAAGGCGACGCCGACGACGCCGACGACGCCGGCGGCGACCGCCCTGCGGTGGAAGAAGTAGGCACCGATGACGGCGTACAGGGCGGTGGCCTGCATGCCCTCGCCCACGCCGGAGACCAGCCGGTAGGCGCCCATGTCCGCGAAACCGGCGGCGAGCGGGATCGCCAAGGTGCCCAGCGAGTAGACGACGACGCTCATCACGATGACGCTTTTGCGGCCGAGCCGGTCCATCAGATAGCTCGTGGGAAGCCCCACGAGGGCCAAGCCGAGGGTGAAACCGGTCGCGAGCAGCCCTCCTTGGTCGAGGGAGAACCCGAACTCCGCACGGATCTCCGGCAGCAGGGGATAGAAGACCTGCCGGTCCATCGCGTTGACCATGTACGAGACGCACAGCATCGCGAAGCCGAGGGCGACACAGGCGCGCGTGAGGGGCCGGGGGGGAAGTCGGGGCGGGAGCAGCCTTCGCAAGGGGTCCGTCGATCACGTGAGGATTCCTTGGGGGACGACGACAGGGAGTCGCCGGGAGCGGGCGGCAGCCTTCTTCGCCCGCACGCTGCCGACCCTGCCCTACGGGCGCGGCGTCACGGTGCGCCATGTCGTGGGAAGCGCCCGCGGCGGCGCCTTCGAGTGGATCAGCCGCACCCGGCTGCCGCTGGGCGCCACCGTCCTCGAACTGGGCCGCGACCGCCTGATCACCCGCATGACGTCCGTCTGGGACAGCGCACTGTGGTCGGACGCGGCCGTCAAATCGGCCCAGGCCGCCACGATCCTGGGCTGAGGGACACCGGGGCCGGCGCCAGCACCGACTTCCGACGGGAGTCCCGCCGCGCGGCCTCGCGCGGCGGGGCCTTCCCGTCGTCCGCAAGGGGCGTTCAACGCCCGCCGACGAACGGAGAGCACGATGGGAAGCCACAGCAGCGAGGTCCGGGACGGCATGCGCATCGACTGGGACGTCCCGATCCCGATGGACGACGGAGTGGTGCTGCGGGCCGACGTCTTGCGTCCCGTGACGGAGGGACGCCATCCCGTGATCATGACCCACGGGCCCTACGCCAAGGGACTGGCCTTCCAGGAGGGCTACCCGGGCATGTGGGGGCCGCTGTCCGCCAAGTACCCGGACGTGACCGCCGGTTCGTCCAACCGGTACCAGAACTGGGAGACCGTCGACCCCGAGAAGTGAGTGCCGGACGGGTACGTGTGCGTCCGCGTGGACTCGCGCGGAGCCGGGCGTTCCCCCGGCGTCCTCGACATCTTTTCCCCGCGGGAGACCGAGGACTACCGCGCCTGCATCGAGTGGGCGGGCACCCGGCCGTGGAGCAACGGCAAGGTGGGCCTGCTCGGCATCTCGTACTACGCGGTGAACCAGTGGCAGGTGGCGGCGCTCCGGCCACCGCACCTGGCGGCCATCTGCCCCTGGGAGGGGGCCAGTGACCTCTACCGGGAGTTCGCCCGCCACGGCGGGATCCTCAACACCTTCACCTCCGTGTGGTACCCCGTTCAGGTCGCCTCGGTGCAGCACGGCGTCGGCGAGCGCGGCGCGCGCAACCCCACCACCGGCGCGTATGTGGCGGGCCCGGGCACGCGTCCGGAGCCGGAGCTGGTGGGGCTCCGCACCGACGCCCCCGCCGAACTGCTCTCCCGCCCCCTGGACGACACCTACTACCGGGAGCGCTCACCGGACCTCGGGAAGATCACCGTGCCCGTGCTCTCCGCCACCAACTGGTCGCACCACCTGCACACCCGGGGCGGCTTCGAAGGGTTCGCCCGCGCAGGCTCGGCGCAGAAGTGGCTGGAGGTGCACGGCCTGGAGCACTTCGCGGAGTTCTACACCGACTACGGCGTGGCCCTGCAGAAGCGCTTCTTCGGCCACTTCCTGAAGGACGAGGACACCGGCTGGGACCGGCAGCCGCCCGTCCAGCTGAACGTCCGTCACGTGGACGGGACGTTCGAGCGGCGTCAGGAGCAGGAATGGCCCCTGGCGCGGACCCGGTGGACCGAACTCCACCTGCAGCCGGGCACGATGGCCTTGAGCACGGAGGCGGTCCCGCAGGAGCGGAGCGCCGACTTCGACGCGGCCGGTGACGGACTGACCTTCACCACCGAGCCGTTCCCCGAGGACGCCGAGATCACCGGGCCCGCGGCCGCCCGCCTCCACATCGCCTCCACGACGGCCGACGCGGACCTGTTCCTCACCCTGCGGGTGCTCGACTCGGACGGGAAGGACGTCACCTTCGTCAGCGGACTCGATCCCGCGGGCGTGATCGGAGCGGGCTGGCTGAGGGCCTCCCACCGTGCAACCGACCCCGGGCGCAGCCTGCCGTACCGGCCCTGGCACACCCACGACCGTCCCCAGCCGCTCACGCCGGGCGAGGTCGTCGCACTGGACGTCGAGATCTGGCCCACCTCCGTCGTGGTGCCCGCCGGCCATCGCTTCGCCCTCACCGTCATGGGACGCGACTTCGAACTGCCCGGCGACGGCCCCTGGCCCAGCACCTACGGCGTACCGATGAAAGGACACGGCATCTTCCTGCACAACGACCCCGACGACCGCCCGGACGAGGTCTTCACCGGCACGACCACCCTCGTCTCGGGCCCCGCCCACCCCTCCTACCTGCTGCTCCCCTTCGTACCCCGGAGCGCGCGGCAGGCGCCGTGACGGCGGGCGTGGGCCCCGCGGCGCGGAGGAACCGCGGGGCCCACGGGTTCACGTGCTCGTGTCCACGTGCTGCCACAGGATCCGGCCGCCCGCGAGGACGTGGTCGGCGAAGTACATGCCGTACAGGACGAGGGCCACGCCGACCGCCGTGGCGACGAGGCGCTGCAGGCGCCGGTGCCGGCCGCCGATCGCCGGGACCACGGCGAACGCCTTGTTGAGGAAGCGCGTCGTACGGGCCGGGACCAGGGCGAGACAGAGGCCGAGCCCGATCATCGCGCACGCCGCCAGTACCGCGACCAGCGACGCCCCCGCGAACCCGCGCACCGACCCACTCCCCGCGCTCTTCCGGCGCCACCCCGCCGGGCGTCGTCAACGCCGGCGACAGGGCGGATCCCCGGGAAGCGGCGTTGACGGGACCCATACGCGGTACGGATCCCTGCGGCGACAGAAGATCCGCACAGCGCAGGGGAGACCCATGACCGTCTCACTGATCACCGGAGGCACCAGGGGCCTCGGCCGGGAGACCGCCCGACGGCTGATCGAGCTGGGGCACACCGTGCACGTCGGCGGCCGCGACGAGAGCCGCGGCCGTGCGGCCGCCGACGAGCTCGGCGCCCACTTCGTCCCCCTCGACGTGACCGACGACGCCTCCGTCACGGCGGCCGCGGCCGACCTCACCCGCCGGGAGGGCCGGCTCGACGTCCTGGTCAACGGCGCCGGGGCGTTCGAAGGCATGCGCGGGGCCGAGGAGGTCACGGCGGCCGTCATGCGCCACGTCTTCGAGACCAACGTCTTCGGCGTCGTGCGGATGACGCATGCCTTCCTGCCCCTGCTGGCGGTATCCCAGGCACCCGTCATCGTCAACGTGAGCTCGGCGTTCGGCTCGTTCGGCCTGGTCACCGACCCGGGCCGCCCGGAGGCCCGCATCCTCCTGCCGGTATTCGCGTCGTCGAAGGCGGCGCTGAACATGCTCACGGTGCAGTACGCCAAGGCCCTGCCCGGCCTGCGTGTCAACGCCGCCGAGCCCGGGCTGACCGGGGCCGACCCGTTCGGAACGGGCAACGGGACGGTCGGGGAGGGCGCCGAGGCGATCGTCCGGCTGGCGACCCTCGGCCCGGACGGTCCCACCGGCACCTTCTCCGGGCCGGACGGCGCCCTGCCCTGGTGATCCCCGCGGTCGGCGCCGCCGGTCAGCCCACGTTGCGGTCCCGCCCCGCGAGCAGGCCGGCGACCAGCTGCGCCACCATCAGGACGGCCATGAGGACCAGCGGGACCCGCCAGCCGCCGGTGTGCTCGTAGAGCGCGCCGACCAGGAACGGGACGGGGATCGACAGCAGGTAGCCGGCGCTCTGCGCGAAGGCGGAGAGCCGCACCACCGTCGCGCTGTTCCGGCCGCGCAACCCGATCATCGTCAGGGCCAGCGGGAAGGAGCAGTTGGCGACGCCCAGCAGCACGGCCCACACCCACGGCGCGGCAGCCGGTGCCGCCCACAGCCCCGCGTACCCGGCCAGCCCGAACACCCCGAGCACGACCGCGATGCCGCTCTGCCGCCGCAGCCGCCCCGCGAGGGCCGAGAGCGCGAAGGACAGCGGCACGCCCAGCAGTGAGGTGACGGCGAACAACAGGCCCGCGGTCCCGGCCGACAGCCCCGCGTCCCGGAACACCTGGGGCAGCCAGCCGATGACGACGTAGGCGGCACCGGCCTGCAGGCCGAAGTACGCGGCCAGCGCCCATGCCGTGGGGGAGCGGGTCATCCGCACGCCGGGTCCGGACCCGGCGCCGGGTGGCCCGGGTGCGGGTTGCGGCGTCCGGTCCGCCGTACGGACGCGCGCCAGCACGAGCCACGGGGGCACGGCGACGGCGGCGACCACGCCCCAGGCCCCCAGCCCCCACCGCCAGTCGCCGCCGAAAGCCCCGGACAGCGGCACGGTGGCGGCCGCCGCGACCGAGGCACCCAGGTTGAGGGCCATGGAGTACAGGCCGGTCATACGGCCGACCTGATCGGGGAAGCGCTGCTTGACCACCACCGGCAGCAGCACGTTGGCCACGGCGATCCCGGCGAGCGCGACTGCGCTGAGCGCCAGGAACAGCGCGGTGCCCCCGGCGAGGGGCCGCAGCACCAGGCCCACGGCGACCACGGCCGTGCCCGCCGCCACGACCGCCGAGGGCCCGTACCGGCGGGCGAGCCCGGGCGCGGCGAAGCCGACCAGGGCGAAGCAGAGCGCCGGCACGGAAGTGAGCAGCCCGGCGACGGCTCCGCTCATCCCGAGGGCGGCGCGCGCTTCTGCCAGGACGGGCCCGAGGCTCGTGACGGCGGGGCGGAGGTTGAAGGCCACCAGGAGCAGCGCCACCACCGCCAGGCCGCCGGTGCGGGCACGGGGCCGTCCCGGGTTCCGCCGTTCCGCGGAACGGCTCGGAACCCTCCGGCGTATAATCATGGGATGAGTCTACGTCCCGTGCCACGTCCGTCCGGGCTCTTCGAGCAGGTCGTGTCCGGACTGCGCCGCCAGATCACCTCCGGGGCCTGGCCGGTGGGCTCGCGCATCCCGACCGAGCCGGAACTCGTCCGGCAACTGGGCGTGGCCCGCAACACCGTCCGCGAGGCCGTCCGCGCGCTCGCCCACAACGGGCTGCTGGACATACGCCACGGCTCGGGGACGTACGTCGCGGCGACCAGCGAGCTCGCGGGGGTGATGCAGCGCCGCTTCGAGGAAGCCGGGCAGCGGGACGTGACCGAGGTGCGCGGCGCCCTGGAGTCGGCCGCGGCCGGCCTGGCCGCGACGCGCCGCACGGAGGACGACCTCGCCCGCCTCGACACGCTGCTGGACCAGCGGGAACACGCGTGGGCCTCGGGTGACCGGGACGCCTTCGTGGACGCGGACAGCGCCTTCCACCTGGCCGTGGTGGCCGCCTCGCACAACGAGGTGCTGGCCGAGCTCTACGCGGACCTGGGCCAGGTCGTCAGGGACTCGCTGAAGGAGCACTTCGGCGCCCCTGCGCTGCGCCCGGAGGACTACATGGACCACGCGCGTCTGCTGGACGCAGTCCGCGCAGGCGACGCGGCCTTGGCGGCCGGTGAAGCCGCCTCCCACACCTCGGGCTGCCGGTTCGGCGGCTGAACCCGCCCGGGCCTGCGGCCCGTCAGGCCGGCAACGCGCCCGTCCGCGTGGCTTCCTCCCTGAGTCGTGCGGCGGTCTTCGTGACGTCGTAGCCGGGTCCGACGCCGTTGACGAGGATGACCTCGCCCTCGAGATGGCGCGTGCGGAGCGGAAGGATCTCCTGGTAGGCGTTCGACCCGTACCAGGCCCGTGCCCGGTCCATGTCCGGGAACTCGATCAGGACGATCGTCCCGGGCCACCGCCCCTCGACGACCTCCACGGTCGCGCCGTGGACGATGAAGCGGCCGCCGAAAGGGTCCAGAGTGTCCTGGATGCGCTCCATATAGGTGAAGACCTCCTCGTGGGGCTGCGCGGGACGAAGGTGGCCGACGGCGTAGGCGGTCATGGATGCTCCCTGGGGTCGTGGTCCGTGGTGCGTGGTGTCCGGTGTGCGTCCTGCCGGACGTCCTTGATCCTGCCGGGCCCGTGCGGGCCGGTCGATGACGCCGGAGGTAATGAGGGGCGTGCGAGCTTCATCACATTCGGGTCATATCGGCATGGTTCGGACGAGGCTACGAGGCCCGGCGCAACGGCACCCCTGGGGAGATCGCCGGCGGCCGGGGTGACGGTCGCCCTCCCGGGTGGCGGCGACGGCTTGCGGCGGCCGCTTCCGTCTGGCCGACCGGCTGACAACGACACGTCGCGTCACGAGAGTTGGTGCATCCGGCACGCCAAGGCGGCGGCGCGGAACGGCGTCACGCCACGGCCGCGCGTCGGCCCCCGGGTGCGTCCCGGTGAACCGTCCGGCCACCCGGGGACGTGGCCGCGACGGGCCCCGCCGGGGCCGTCGCGGCCCCGGCCGGACGTAGTCGACGTCACATCCCGTTCTGCCCAACCGTCCGCCCACACTGGGCAGTCAGCCCGGCCGGCAGCAACCCGATGGACGGAGTGACATGGGTCATACCCGAATATCCCGGCGCGCCACGGCCGCCGCGGTCCTCGCAGGCGTGGCGGTCCCCGTGGCGGCAGGAGCCGCGACGGCGGAGGCCGCCGCCGCGACGCCCCAGGTGAGCTGCAGCTCGGCGGCGCCCGGACTGGCCGCGAAACTGCAGCGGGACATCACGTCGGCGCTGGAGGGCGGCACCGCCCGCACGGCCGTTTCCGTGCACGACCGCACGACCGGCACGTCGTGCACGCTCCGCGCGGACCAGCACTTCGACTCCGCCAGCACGGTCAAGGTCACCGTCCTGGCGACCCTGCTCCGGGACGCACAGCAGCACCACCGCCACCTCACCTCCCGTGAGGCCGGGCTCGCCACCGCCATGATCACGAAGTCGGACAACGACGCCACGACCGCGCTGTGGAAGCAGCTCGGCGTCACCAAGGTCGACGACTTCCTGTCCGCTGCGGGGATGAGCCACACCGTGCCGGACGGCGCCGGGGCCTGGGGTCTCACCCAGATCACCGCCGGGGACGAGCAGAAGCTGATGGACCTGCTCACGGCGCCGAACGCCGTGCTCGGCGACAACGCGCGCGCCTACGCCCTCAAGCTGATGAACGAGGTCGTCCCCTCCCAGCGCTGGGGCACCCCCGCGGGCGCCCCGGAATCCGCGGTCGTCCACGTCAAGAACGGCTGGCTCTCCCGCGCCACCCACGGTTGGCGGGTGCACAGCCTGGGCGCCTTCACCGGCGGCGGGCACGACTACAGCATCACCGTCCTCACCGACGACGACGCGACGATGGCCTCCGGCATCGCCACCATCGAGGGCGTCTCCCGGGCGGTCCACCAGGACCTCGACGCGGCCTAGGAGCGCGCCGCGTCCGCCCCTCCACGCAACGGCTGGACTGAATGTCCAGTCTGGACGTACAGTCCAGCCATGGAGAAGGCGCGACTCGACGAGAACGACCCCCGGGTGCGGCAGTGGGCCCCGGTCTGCCAGGCCGTGGCCCTGCTGCTGAGCCCGTACGCCGAGGTGGTCCTGCACGACGTGGCCGACGACCGCGTGCTGGGCATCTGGAACCCCATGTCGCGGCGTACCGCCGGCGACCCCTCGCTGCTGGGCGAGCTGGAGCGGCTGGACCCGTCGGCGCACGACGTGTACGGCCCGTACGAGAAGCCGCTCGCCGACGGGCGCCGGCTCTCGTCCGTCAGCGCGGTCCTGCGGGACGGCGACGGCGAGCCCTCCGCGGTGCTGTGCGTCAACCTCGACCGGACCCCGCTGGAGCAGGCGGCCTCCGTGCTCTCCGCCTTCGCCGCGCCCACCGTGCCGCACCCCGAGCCGCTCTTCGAGCAGGACTGGACCGAGCACGTGCAGCGGACCGTCGGCACCTACACCCGTGACCGGGGCTGCCCGGTGGAACGCCTCGGCCGCGAGGACCGCCTCGCGATCCTCGAGGAGCTCGACCGGGCCGGGGTGTTCGCGATGCGCCGCGCCGTGCCCGTCGTGGCCGGCGCCCTGCAGGCGTCCCGCTCCACCGTCTACGCCCTGCTCGCCGATCTCAAAGCGCAGAGGAAGCACCCGTGAGCCGACTTCCCGACTTCCGGCTGGAAACGTACTTCTCCCGCTGGGAGTTCACCGTCCGTCACCATCTGACCGCCTCGGACGCGCAGTCCATGACCCTCCCCGAACTGCTGGAACTCGCCGACGCCGAGGACCGGCACGCCTGGGAGACGCTCTCCCTCGGCTACACCCGGACCTTCGGCGACCCCGGGCTGCGCGAGGCGATCGCCGGAACGTACGAACGGGCGGGCGCCGACGACGTGATCTGCTTCGCAGGCGCGGAGGAGGCGCTCTACCTCGCGATGCAGGTGCTCCTCGGCCCCGGCGACCACGCCGTCGTCGTCACCCCCAACTACCAGGCCGCGGAGACCGTGCCGCTCTCCCTGTGCGAGGTGACGGGCGTGCCGCTCGACCCCGAGCGGGACTGGGCCCTGGACGTGGACCGGGTGGCCGCGGCGCTCCGCCCCACCACCCGCGTCGTGTCCGTCAACTTCCCCAACAACCCGACCGGCAAGGTCATCGACGCCGCCGACTTCGCGCGCCTGACCGAGCTCTGCGACGAGCGCGGCATCCACCTGTTCAGCGACGAGGTCTACCGGGGCCTCGAACGCGACCCGGCCCGCACCCTGCCCCAGGCCGCCGACCTGTCGGAACGGGCGCTGTCGCTGAACGTGACGTCCAAGTCGCTCGGGCTGCCCGGGCTGCGGATCGGCTGGATCGCCTGCCGGGACCGGGAGTTGCGCTCGCGCCTGGAGCGGGCCAAGCACTACACCACGATCTGCAACGCCGCGCCGAGCGAGGTGCTCGCCCGGATCGCCCTCAAGGCGCGCGACCGGATCCTGGACCGCAACCGAGCCCTGATCGCCGCCAACCTCCCGCTCTTCGACGCCTTCTTCGCCGAGTTCGACGCCTTGTTCAGCTGGCGCGCCCCGGACGGCGGCTGCGTCGCCTACCCCCGCTACCTCGGCGCCGACGGCGTGGAACACTTCTGCACCGAACTCGTCGAGCAGGCCGGGGTCCTGCTGCTGCCCGCGAGCATCTACCGCTCCGAGCTCACCGAGACGCCCGCCGACCGCTTCCGCGTCGGCGTCGGGCGCCGCGACCCGGCCCCCGGACTCGACGCCCTCGCCGGCTGGCTGCGAGCACGCCGATGACCGTCCCCGTCCTGGGCCCCGAGGAGATCGAGGCCGCCGCGCGGCCCGCGCTGGTGCTGGACGCGGTCCGTGCCGCGCTGATCGCCCACGCGGCCGGCCGCACCACCGTACCGCCGCCCACCCATCTGACGTTCCCCGCCGCGGACGGCGACTGCCACGTGAAGACGGGCTGGATCGACGGGTCCGACGACTTCACCGTGAAGATCGCCTCCGGCTCCTACCGCAACCCGGAGCACGGCGAACCCGTCAACCACGGCCTGGTCTGCGTCATCAGCGCCCACACCGGCCGGGTCCGCGCCGTCCTCGACGACGGCGGACGCCTCACGGCCTGGCGCACGGCAGCCGCCGGAGCCCTCGCCGGCCACGCCCTGGCCCGCCCCGACGCCCGCAGCGTGGGGGTGTTCGGCACCGGCGAGCAGGCCCGGCTGCAGGTGCGGTGGCTGGCGATGCTGCGCCCCGTCGGCCGGGTCCTCGTCCACGGCCGCGACGCGCGCCGGACGGCCGCCCTCTGCGAGCACCTGGCCGCACACGGGTTGAGCGCCGGCCCCGCCTCCGCCGCGGAGGCCGCGGGCGCCGACATCGTCGTCACCGCCACGCCCGCCACTTCCCCGGTGCTGGACGCCGACGCGGTCCGCCCCGGCGCGCACGTCACCGCCGTCGGCGCGGACATGCCGTACAAGAACGAGCTGCCGCCCGCGCTCTTCGCCCTCGCCGGCGTCATCGCCACGGACGACCACGAGCAGTGCCTCCACCACGGCGACCTCGCGCACGCCGTGCGCGCGGGTGCGGTCCCGCAGGACGCCGACGTCCCCCTCGGGGCCCTGCTCCGCACCCCTTCGGACCGCAGGGACCGCACGGAAGCCACCGTGACGATCGCCGACCTCACGGGCGTCGGGGCCCTCGACGCCGCCGTCGCCTCGGCGGTGGTCCGGGAACTCCTCGGCTGACGTCCCGTCGGACGACCGCTTACCCGGGGTGGGGTCAGGCCGAGGCGCCGCGACGCGGGGCGACGAACAAGCTCTGCACGCTGCGGCCGATGGGGCCCTGTTCGTCGTGGAGCGAGGCCTCGGCCATGCCCACTCCGTACGGGTCGACGGTGGTGCGGGCATCGAGGCAGACCCACTCGCCGGCGGGGTGGCGGTGGAGGTGGACGGTGAGGTCGGGGTTGACGAAGAGGTGCTCGGAGAAGTCCAGCACGTTGCTCACGCCGTTGCCGGAGTCCGCCGCGATCAGGACACGGTCCAGGGGAGCGGTCTTCTCGCCCGCGACGAGCGGGACGCGCATCCGCAGCCAGCAGGTGGCGGGGCCGCGGTCGAGGAAGGAACCGGCGGCGAAGCGGGTCTCCATGGCCGTGTGGTAGCCGGTGTCCCACGGCACGGGGAAGAACGGCTCGGGTCGGGCCTGCGCGGGTCCGGGGAACGGCGGGGGTTCCGGGGCGGCGTCGCCGGGATCCGTGGCGGGGCCCGCGGCGGGGACGGTGCCGGGCGCGGTGCGGATGCGCAGGGCCCGCGCCCGCATGATCTCGGCGCCCCCGTCGGGCGACAGGGAGGCCTCGACCAGTTCCACGCTGCGCCCCTCGCGCAGCACACGGGTGGTCACGGTGAGCGGGACGAGCGGCACCGGGCTGTGGATCTCGAAGGTGATCCGGACCAGGCGCATGTCCTCGCGGGCGCCCGGACGCGTCTGCACCGCGCGGCCGAGCAGGGCCGCGGGCGGCCCGGCGTGCTGGCTCGCGGCGTCCCAGGGGCCGCGCGTGTACCCGGTCGGGACGAAGCGCTCGTCCGCCACCCGCTCGAAGAAGGCCTCGACATCACTGTGGTCCGGCATGCTCACCGCTGCTCTCCCGCCCGCTGACGACGGGATAGAGGCTACTGGTGGGTAAGTCCGGTGTCACGGCACCGGTGGGAGGGGAGGCTTCGCGGGCGTCCCTTCAGGCGGCGGCCAGCGACAGTTCGAACCACGTCGTCTTGCCGGTCGCCGTCCGGTCGGAGCCCCAGGCGTCGCTGAGCAGGTCCAGGATCTCCATGCCGCGTCCGCCCTCCGCCTCGGTGTCCGCGACGCGCCGGACCGCGGCCCGGGAGCTGATGTCCTCGACCTCGCAGCGCAGGTGCCTCTCCGCGACGCGCAGGTTCATCCGCACCGGACCGCGCGCGTGCCGCAGGGCGTTGGTGACCAGTTCGCTGACCAGGAGTTCCGCCGTATCCGCGAGGTCGCCAAGGCCCCATGCATGCACCTGCGCCGTGGCCAGCCTGCGGGCGCGGCCCACCGAGGCCAGCTCGTGCTCCAGCGGCCAGGAGGCGTCCCGGGCGGAGGCGCGTCCGGCCGGAGCGTGCAGGGGGCGCACGGGCTCCAGGGTGCGTGACCACAGCCTGAGCTGCCGGGCGAGCCAGGACGCGGGGGTGCGCGTCCCGTCTGTGCCGATGGCCTGGGCGGCCATGGTGATCATTCCCTTCCGCTGTCGGGAGTGCGAGGCGCGAGAGTCTTTCCTGTAGCACCCGCTACATCTATTAAATATACATGTAGCGGGTGCTACGGTAAATAAGCTGGCAAAAGTGATCAATACGGACTTCGGGAGGGTGTCATGCCGCGACGGGCCGATGCCGACAAGCGGCGGGAACTCCTCGACCGTGTGCGGGAGTACGTGGTCGCGCACGGCCTGGCGGATCTGTCCCTGCGGCCGATGGCCAAGGCGCTGGGCACCAGCGACCGGATGCTCCTCTACTACTTCGGCAGCAAGGATCGCCTGGTCGCCGAGGCACTCGCCCTGGACGCGAGCCGGCCGATCCTGCGCTTCCGCGAGGTCCTCGCGGTGGCCGGCACGCCCCGGGACGCGGAGGGGATGCGACGCCTGGCGGAGGCGCTGTGGCGGGAGATCCGCAGCCCCGAGCGCCTTGCGCTGTTGCCCCTGTACTTCGAGTTGATGGCCGCCGCCATGCTGAGACCCGAGCGCCACGGCCCCCACATGTACGGACTGGTCACCGAGTGGACCGAGCTCCTCGCCCCTGTCTTCGAGGGCCTGGGCATGGCAGGGGAGCGTGCGCGCATCGAGGCATCCCTCCTGGTGGACGCCGTCTTCGGGCTCCTGCTCGCATTCCTCGCGGATGGTGAGGAGGAGCGTGTGGACCCCACGTTCCGCACGCTCCTCGACCGCCTCGAAGCCGGCTGGCGTGCCCCGGACCGCGCCCCGGGGGCCGCCGCCGTCCCGTGACCCCGGGCCGGGTTCACGCCCCGGCCAGTGCCTCCTCCGCCGCCTTCAGGGCCGTCTCACGGTCGGCCGGTACGAGGCCCACGCGGGTGCGCCGGTCGAGGAGGTCGCCGGTGTCGAGCGCCCCCTCGTGGCGCACGGCCCACACCAGCTCCGCGCGCGTGACGGGGTGACCGGGCACGACCGGCTCCCGCAGGGCGGGATCGGCGGCCCCGAGGGCGTGCACGGCGGGGGCCTCGGTGCCGTAGCGCTGCACCAGGCGGCGCGGGGCCCGCAGACCGGTGAGCACGTGCGGCGCCGCGGCGCCCACGAGCGGCAGCGACGTGGTGCGGCAGGGAGCGGCGCCGAGCCCGCGGGCCGTGACGGCCGCGTCGACGGCGTCCTGGGCCATGCGGCGGTAGGTCGTGAGCTTGCCGCCGACGACGGTCACCACGCCCTCGGCGGAGGTGAGCACCGCGTGCTTGCGCGAGATGTCGGCGGTACGGCCCGAGCCGTCGGCGGAGGTGTCGAGCAGCGGGCGCAGCCCGGCGAACGCCCCCACCACGTCGTCGCGGTGGACGGGGACGTCGAGCGCCGTGCCGAGCACGTCGAGCAGGAAGCCGATGTCCGTCTCGGGCACCTCCGGCACGTCGGGGACGGCTCCGTCGACCGGCTCGTCGGTGAGTCCCACGTACACCCGGCCGTCGCCCTGCGGCAGGACGAGCACGAACCGGTTGGACTCCCCGGGGATCGGTATGTGCAGGCCCGCGGGCAGGCCGCCGAGGCCCTCCGAGCGCAGGACCAGGTGCGTGCCCCGGGACGGACGCAGCCGTACGCCGTCGACCAGGCCGCCCGCCCACACGCCGGAGGCGTTGACCACCGCGCGGGCCCGGACCGTGTGCTCCTCGCCGGTCAGCTCGTCGCGTACGACGGCGCCCGAGCCGCTGAGCGAGACCGCGCGCACCCGTGTCAGGATCCGCGCCCCGTGCACCGCGGCGGTCCGGGCGATCGCGGTCACCAGGCGGGCGTCGTCCGCGAGTTGGCCGTCCCAGGACAGCAGGCCGCCGCGCAGCCCCGCGGTGCGCAGGGCGGGGGCGAGGTGCCGGGTCTCCACCGCGGACAGCCGGCGCGGCGCCGGGAGCGTGGCCCGCGCCGTCCGCGCCGACAGGCGCAGCGCGTCGCCGGCCCGGAAACCGGACCAGGCCAGTGCGGCCTGCCCGCGCGAGACCAGCGGGGTCAGCGGCAGCACGAAGGGCTGGGCGCGGACGAGGTGGGGGGCGGTGCGCTCCATCAGCACGCCGCGCTCCACCGCGCTCTCGTACGCGACGTCCAACTGGCCGGAAGCCAGGTAGCGCAGGCCGCCGTGGATCAGCTTGGAGCTCCACCGGGAGGTGCCGAAGGCCAGGTCGTGGGCGTCGATCGCGGCGACCGACAGCCCGCGGGACGCCGCGTCGAGGGCCGCGCCCGCGCCGGTGGCGCCGAGGCCGACGACCAGGACGTCCACCTGCTCGCCGGCGGCCAGTTCCGCCAGCTCGCGGGCGCGCCGCGCGGCGCTGAGCGAGGATACGGGGGAGGGGGCCGGGCTGCTCACGGGACTCATGGGGCTCATGGGGCTCATGGGGCTCATGGGGCGAGGGTCCTCTCCAGGATGTCCCGCAGCTCCCCGAGGAAGGCCGCGGAGGTCAGGTCGGGGTCGTCCTCGTCGGTCATGGTGCGCAACGAGAGCGTGAACGACTGGACGACCAGCAGCACGGAACGGGCCTGCCGGGTGACGTGGCCGGCGCGGACCGAGCCGTCGGCGTGGCCCTCCTCCAGGGCGGCGGCGATCCGTTCCAGCAGTGCGTCCTGGCTGGCGCCGCGGCGGTCCAGCACATAGGGGAGGAGCAGTTCGGGGTCGACGTCGAGGATCTTGACGAACAGCGGGTGGCGGCGGAAGGCACGCACTCCCGCCACCAGCCCCTCGACCATGTACGTCCGGATGCTGGTGCCCTCGTGCCGCTCGGGCATCGCGTCCACCGCGACCGAGACCCACTCACGGGTCATCAGGTCGCCGACGAGCGTGCGCACGTCGGGCCACCGCCGGTAGAGCGTCATGCGGGACACGCCGGCCCGGCGGGCCACGTCGGTCAGGGTCGTGCGGCGGACGCCGACGGCCAGGACGCAGTCGCGGACCGCGTCGAGCACCGGATCGCTGTCCGAGGTGTTGTGACGAATAGGCGCCATGTGTCACAGTGTAACGCCCTGTGGGGGGACGCAGGAGACGGCACCCCCAGAAACGACCGGTGAGGACGAGCCCGTGGACATGTTGTGGAGCGGCTGGGGCGACCCGGCCAAAGCGGCCCCGCTGCCCGACACCGTGATCGGCCTGCTGCGCGATCTGCTGGGCGTCAAACCCCGCGGCGCGGAACCCGCCGCCCTGCAGGACATCGCCGTACCCGGGTCCCCCCTCACCGACGAGGCCCGGCAGGACCTCGCCGACTGCGTGGGCGACCCGGTCCACGTGCGCACGGACGCCGAGACCCGGATCCGCCACACGCGCGGCAAGTCCACCCCCGACCTGCTGCGCATCCGCGGCGGCGACGTCGACGACACCCCGGCGGCCGTCGTGCTGCCCGCCGGCCACGACGAGGTCCTGGCCGTCCTCGCCGTCTGCGCCGAACACGGCCTCGCCGTCGTCCCCTTCGGCGGCGGCACCTCCGTCGTCGGAGGCCTCGCCCCGCAGGGGCGGCGCCCCTTCGTCGCCCTGGACCTGCGCCGCATGAACCGTCTGCTGTCGCTGGACCCCGTCTCGCGGACCGCGATCCTGCAGCCGGGGCTGCGCGCCCCCGAGGCCGAGGCGCTCCTGGCCGAACAGGGCTTCACCCTGGGCCACTTCCCACAGTCCTACGAGTGGGCCACCATCGGCGGATTCGCCGCCGCCCGCTCCAGCGGCCAGGCCTCCGCGGGCTACGGCCGCTTCGACGAGATGGTGCTGGGTCTGACCGTCGCCACCCCGCAGGGCACCCTCGACGCCGGCCGGGCCCCCCGCTCCGCGGCCGGCCCCGACCTGCGCCAGCTGATCCTCGGCTCCGAGGGCGCGCTGGGCGTCATCACCTCCGTGACGGTGCGGATCCGCCCGCTTCCCCAGGTCAAGGTCTACGAGGGCTGGCGCTTCGCCTCCTTCGCCGAGGGCGCCGCGGCCCTGCGCCGGCTCGCCCAGGACGGCCCCCGCCCCACGGTGCTGCGGCTGTCCGACGAGACCGAGACGATGGTCGGCCTCGCCCAGCCCGACGCGATCGGCTCGGACGGGGCCGCGTCCGCGGGCTGCACGGCGATCGCCGGTTACGAGGGCACAGCGGAGGACACCGCCCTGCGCCGGGAGCAGGCCGCGGCCGTACTGCGCGAGTGCGGCGGCGCGTACCTGGGCGAGGAGCCCGGCGAGCGCTGGGCCCACGGCCGGTACTCCGCCCCCTACCTGCGGGACTCGCTGCTCGACGCGGGCGCCTTCGCCGAGACCCTGGAGACCGCCACCTTCTGGTCCCGGATCCCCGAGCTGTACGAATCCGTGCGCGAGGCGCTCACCGCGACGCTGGCCGCGGCCGGCACCCCGCCGCTGGTGATGTGCCACATCTCCCACGTCTACGAGAACGGCGCCTCGCTCTACTTCACCGTCGTCTCGGCGCAGGGCGAGGACCCCGTGGCGCACTGGACCCCCGCCAAGGAGGCCGCCAACGAGGCCGTCCTCGCCGCGGGCGGCACCATCACCCACCACCACGGCGTGGGCACCGACCACCGCGACTGGTACGTCCGCGAAGCGGGTCCGCTCGGCATCGAGGCCCTGCGCGCCGTCAAGGACGCGCTCGACCCCGACGGGCTCCTCAACCCCGGCATCCTGCTGCCCACCCGCTGACCCCGCCCGCCGCCCCCGGAGGCACACCCATGCGACAGTTCACGGCCGTCGTCAACCCCACCGCCGGGGGCTCCACCGGGGCGGCAGCCCTCCTCCCGCTGGCGAAACTGCTGCGGGAGGCGGGCGCGGAGCTGGAGACCGCGTACAGCGACAGCCTCCGGCACGCCCAGGACCTGGCGCGCCGGGCCGGCGAGCGCGGCCGCGTCGTCCTCGCCGTCGGCGGCGACGGCATCGTGGGCGGCATCGGCGGCGCCCTCAGCGGGACCGGCACCGTCCTCGGCCTCGTCCCCGCAGGCCGGGGCAACGACTTCGCGCGCGCCCTCGGCCTGCCCTCCGGGCCCGCCGAACTCGCCCGGATCCTGCTCCGCGACGAGCCGCGCGCCGTCGACACCATCGAGGTCGAGTCGGCCGTCCACGACCGGACCGTCGTCCTCGGCAGCGTCTACGCAGGCGTCGACGCGGTCGCCAACCACCACGCCAACACCGCCCGGCTGCTGCGCGGTCCGGCCTCCTACTACGCCGGCGGGCTGCGCGCGGTGGCCGGCTGGCGCGCCGCCGCCTACCGCGTCACCGTCGACGGCGTCGTCCACGAACGCCGCGGCTACACCGTCGTCGCCGCCAACTCCGGTTACTACGGCTCCGGCCGGGCCATCGCGCCCGGTGCCCGGGTCGACGACGGGCTGCTCGACGTCGTCATGATCCACGACGCGCCGCGCCGGCTCTTCTTCACGCTGATGAACGAGCTCAAGACCGGTGCGCACGTCGAGCGCCCCGAGGTCGAGATCGTGCGCGGCAAGGAGATCCGCATCGAGGCCGACCGCGCGGTCCCGTACGGCGCGGACGGCGAGGTGGAGGCCGCCCTCCCGGTCACCGCGCGGATCCGCCCGGGAGCACTCCGGGTGCTGTGCTGATCCCCGCCGTGGGTAGGCTCGCCCGGTGCCCGAAGACGCCTACCTCGCCGCGGTCCGGGAGTCGTACGACACCGTCGCCGCCGACTACGCCGCACAGGTCAGCACCCCGGACGGACTCGACCCGCTCTCCCGCGCCATGCTGGCCGCCTTCGCCGAGACCGTGCGCACGGCCGGCCGGGGCCCACTGGCGGACCTGGGATGCGGCCCCGGGTACGTGACGGCGCACCTCGCCGGACAGGGGGTGCCCGCGTACGGGGTCGACCTGTCGCCACGCATGGTCGAGCTGGCCCGGCGGGCCCACCCGCACCTGCGCTTCACCGTGGGGTCCATGACCGCGCTCGACATCGGCGACGGCGAACTGGGCGGCGTCCTCGCGTACTACTCCACCCACCACACGCCGCCCGAACTGCTGCCCGTCGTCTTCGCCGAGTTCCGCCGCGTCCTGGCACCCGGTGGCCACCTGATGCTCGCCGGCTGGGTGGGCGAGGACGAGCACCTGCGCCCGGAGCACGCGTACGGCGGCCACCCGGTCTCGTACGGGCTCCACATGCTGCCCGCCCCGCGGATCGCCGCTCTGATCGAGGAGGCCGGTCTCACCGTCACGGCACGCCTGGTGCAGGAGCCCGGCGCGGGCGCGAAGCGCGCCGTCGCCACGTTCCTCGCGGAGAAACCCGAACGCCCCTGACGGCCGGGCCCGTTCCTGATCGAACCAGTCGACCGGAGTGGTTGACCTCGAACTGCTCGCCGGCGAAGTCGAACACCGCCTCATCCTGCCAGAGCCCGCGCGGCGGGCTTGAACCGGCCGTAACGGGAGGTCATAGCGTGGTCGGCGTGATCGGGAACGACGACGACCGGCGTCTGTGGAGCATCGGCGAGGTGGCCCGCGCCACCGGCACGACCATCCGCACGCTGCGCCACTACGACGAGATCGGCCTGCTCGGGGCGAGTGCACGCACCGCCGCCGGACACCGCCGCTACACCGAGCGGGACGTGCGCCGGCTCTACCGGGTGCGGGCACTGCGCGCGCTCGGGCTGCCGCTGGACGAGATCCAGCGCGTCCTCGCGGACAGCGGGGAGGACCTGGGGTCGATGCGCGACCTGCTGACCGCCCAGCTGACCGCGCTGGAGGCGCATGCCGGGCGGATCCGGCAGCTCACCGCGCAGCTCCGCGGGCTCCTCGGGCGGATCGAGGAGACGTCGATGCCCGATCCCGAACAGTTCATGACGACCTTGGAGTTGATGTCCGTGTTCGAGACCCACTTCACCGCCGGGCAGCGGGAGCAACTGGCCGCGCGACGGGCCGAGATCGGCCCGGAGGGCGTCGAGGCCGCGAGGACCGAGTGGACCGGGCTCGTGGAGGCGCTGCTGTCGCACGTCGAGGCGGGCACCCACGCCGACGACCCGGAGGTCAGGGCCCTGGTCGGCCGCTGGGACGCCGTGGGGAGCGGCTTCCACGCCGCGGGGGAGGACGGCGAGGCGACCAGGGCCGCCGCGCGGAAGCTGTGGGACGAGCGCGGGGAGGAACTCGCGCGGAACCTGCCGTGGCCCCCGGACCGGATGCGGGCCCTGCTGCGGTACGTGGAGGAGGTCCGCGAGGCCGACTAGGCTGGAACGTCGGCCGGTTGGGGGAGGGAGACCGATGGACGGGATGACGCGAGGGCCGGGCGGACCGCTCTCACGCGGTCCGGGCGGGGCGGCCGGAGCGCCGCGGGGACGGCTGCACCGGCCCGGTGATCTCAGCGTCTCCCCGGGTCCCGACCGGCACCACTACTGGGCCCTGCTGCCCGAATACGTCCGCGCGCGCATGACGCACGGCACGGGCACCGTCCTTGAGTGGTGGGCGCACGCGGCGGCCGGCGGCGGGGTCCAGGCCGTGGTGCTCGGCACCGACGGCCTCGGCGTGGCAGAACCCGCCGACGGCCCGGGTTCCTCGGTGCGCACCCTCCGGCTCGACCCGGACTCCTTCGTCACCCGGCCCTTCCGGAGCGGCCCGGCGACTCCCACGGCACGCGCCGCAGGTCTGGGGGCCGCCGCCTCGCTGCTCTCAGGACGGGCGGCGCCCACGCACTCCCCCGCGGCAGCCGACGCCGAGGGCGCCCAGGGCGCCGAACCCGAGCTCACCCGGGAGGCCCGGGACTTCCTCGGCAACCTGCCACCGGGCGCCCAGCGCTTCCTCCAGCAGCCCTTCCTCGGCGACGACCGGCACGTCACCACCCGGTGGTACTTCTACGAGCAGCCCGTGGCCGGGGGCCTGTCGGAGATGTCCGTCTGGTGCCACCTGGAGGGCCGGCGCACGGTGACCTTCCTCTCCGGAACCCGCCGGCTGCCGCAGGGCGCCGCTCCCGCACAGGCCACGTGGTCCGTCGTGTGCCGCCGTGCGGCCGTGCTGCCCCCGGCGGGCCCCTGAGGCCTCCCGTGCGGAGGCGTTTCCGGGTGGCCGCGGTGACGCCGTAGCATCCGCTGGAGAGGGACGAACGCCGGAAGGGACGCGATGGGCTTGGACGAATCCGTGGCAGCCCGTGCCGAGGACGTGGCGCTCACCCGGGCCGCGCAGGCGGGTGACGTCACGGCGCTCGGTCTGCTCCTGGAGCGTCACCGGGCCGGCATGCGCGCCGTCGCCCTGAGCGTCCTGGGCCCGGGGCCCGACGTGGACGACGTGCTGCAGGACGCCTCGCTGACGGCGCTGCGCCGCGTGGGCGACGTCCGCGATCCCGCCGCGGTGGGGCCGTGGCTGCGGATGATCGTCCGCAACAACGCCCGCTCCCTGCTGCGCGGCACGGTCCCCACCAGCCCGGTCGACGACCTCGTCCTGCGCGCGGCGGACTCCGGCCCCGAGCGGTGGCTGGAGTCCGCCGCGCTGCGGGACTGGATCTGGGAGGCCATCGAGCAGCTCTCCCCGACGCTGCGGCTGCCGCTGGTACTGCGCCACTTCACTACTGGCGTCAGCTCGTACGAGCAGATCGCCTCGGCCTGCGGGCTTCCCGTCGGCACCGTCCGCAGCCGGCTCAGCCAGGCCCGGGCCAAGCTCGCCCAGGCACTCGCCGACACCGCGGACGGCGCCCACGACGACAGCGTCCGGCGCACCAGGGCCAGCAGGACCGAGGCCCACGAGACCCTGGCCGCGGCCGAACGCGGCCACTTCGCCGGCTTCCTGCGGGAACGCTGGTCACCCGAGGTCGGCCTGTTCAGCGGGAGGGAGCGGGTGGGGGGCAGGGGCCTGCTGATCCGCGGCATGGACTCCGACCTGACCGCCGGGGTCCGCCAGCGCCTCGTGCACGCCGTCGCCGGGCGCTCGCTGACCGTCTGGGAGATGGACATCGTCAACCCGCCGGACAACCCCGGGCACTGCCCGCCCGCCGTCGCCTGGCTGATGACCCACGACGCCGCGGGCCGGGTCGACGGCCTGCGGCTCCACCACCCCCGCCCCGTGCCCATACCGGGCGCCGCGGCCGCGTGAGCCGGGGCGGGGTGGCCGCGCCTCAGCTGTGGAAGCGGATGTAGCCGTCGCCGTCCGCGTCGGAGCCGCGCTTGGTGTACGCGTGGACGTCGGAGCGGCTGCCGGAGGGCTTGTAGAGGTAGATCGTGTCGCCGTCGTTGTTCCACATGAAGTTGCAATTGGCGCGGTAGGCCACGTTGTTCTTGTCGGAGTCCGTGCCGTGGCCGCCGCGGAGCTTCACGTAGTCGCCGGGCTGGAGGTAGTGGTTCGCGGTGAAGGCGAAGCGGTTGCCCGTGGCGTCCTTGACGACGTAGCCCTTGAGGTTGACCGTCGCCGAGGCCGAGTAGTTCCTGATCGTCAGGTATTCCGCGCGGGTGTTGCCGGAGGAGCAGTTGTTGGAGTCCCGTCCGGGCGCGTCGTACTGCGCCCCGCGGATCTTGAGGGCGGAGCTGTACTCGGCGGCGTGTGCCTGGACCGGTATGAGGACGGCGGTCGCACAGGCCGCGGCGAACGCGGCCACGCCGATACGGACGTGCTTGGTCATGGGAATCCCCCCTGTTGGGACGGGGCCGCGCGCGGGGCACGTGCGCGGCGCGTCGGAACTGCGCCCTTCGTGGAAGGTGAGTTCCGGGACCCTCCGCCCCACCGGGAGCGCGGACCATGCGCGCCGAACCGCCCGCCTGTGCCGGGTTTCCGGCCCCCCGTCGGCGTCTTGCGAGGTATCAAACCATTCGAGGCGAACCGGAGCCGGGCTTCCGGTGACTTGGCGTCCGAAGCGAAGCAACCGGTCGACAACGGGCGTATTCCTTCGGATAGTCGCGGGTGCCGGGGTCGTGCATCGCCGCGGCGCGGGGCTGCCAGGATGTGCGCATGAACGAGAACGATCACGGGCGGGACGAACTGCTGGCGGCCGCGGTGGGGCTGCGCGAGCGCGGGGAGGCGGAGGCGGCGAGGGAGCGGCTGGTCGCCCTCGCGGAGCGGTTCCCGGGGGACGCGGAGGTGGCCTACCAGGCGGCGTGGGCGCACGACGTACTGGGCCTGGAGGCGGAGGCGGTGCCCTTCTACGAGCAGGCCCTGCGCGGCACGGGGCTGTCGGAGGACGACCGGCGCGGCGCGCTGCTGGGCCTGGGCAGCACCTACCGGATCCTCGGGCGGTACGACGAGGCCGTCCGCCTGTTGCGCGTGGCCCTCATCGACTTCCCCCACGACGGCGCGCTGCGGACCTTCCTGGCGATGGCCCTGTACAACACCGGCGGACACCGCGAGGCCATGCGGCTCCTGCTGACGCTGCTGGCGGACAGCAGCTCCGACCCGGACATCGCACGCTACCGGCAGGCCGTCGCCTACTACGCCGAGGATCTCGACGCCACCTTGTGAACCCTGGGCGGGCGGGGCTCCCGCGCGCCACACGCCGGAACGGACGCCCGCCACCGGCACGCCGTTGAAGGCCTCCGTCGACGTGGGGTGGTGACGCCGTGCCGCAGGCCAACTCGGCGCCCGGCGGCGGAATCAGTGCGGTAGGCGGCGATGATGCCGGTCATAGCATCCGCCGATGGGCGCTACGGAATCGCCGGTGTCCTCCCCGTGCTCTTCCAGGCGGTCACGACGTGCCTCGTGCGCGACGTGATCATCCGGAATTCGGCACGGCGCACAGAGCGCTCGGAAGAGAACAGGGTTGGAACATGACTTCAGCACACCTGGGCGGCGACGTCGCCCTCGTGACCGGGGCGACCAGCGGGATCGGCGCCGCGACCGCGGTGACGCTCGCCGGGCGGGGCGCGCACGTACTGGTCTCCGGCCGCGACGGCGGACGGGGTGAGGCAGTGGTCGCCGCGATCAGGGGGC
This sequence comes from Streptomyces sp. NBC_00510, assembly GCA_036013505.1. Classification (NCBI taxonomy): domain Bacteria; kingdom Bacillati; phylum Actinomycetota; class Actinomycetes; order Kitasatosporales; family Streptomycetaceae; genus Streptomyces; species Streptomyces sp. NBC_00510. The sequence goes on from CP107851.1 coordinate 9,225,049, forward strand.
GCGGCGGGAAGGCCGACTTCGTCGCGGGCGACCTGGGGGACGCCCGGTCGGCCCGGGCGCTCGCCCGCGAGGCGGTGGCGCTCGGCGGGGGCAGGGTCGACATCCTGGTGAACAACGCGGGCGTCTACCCGTTCGGGCCGACGGAGCGGACACCGGAGAGCGACGTCGACACCGTCTACGCCCTCAACGTCAAGGCGCCGTTCTACCTGGTCGCCGAGCTCGCGCCCGCGATGGCCGGGCGCGGCCGCGGCGCGATCGTCAACGTCAGCACCATGGTCGCCGACTACGGCGCCGCGGGCATGGCGCTGTACGGGTCCAGCAAGGCGGCCCTGAACCTGCTCACCAAGTCGTGGGCGGCCGAGTACGGACCGCGCGGGGTCCGGGTGAACGCGGTGGAGCCGGGGCCGACCCGGACCGAGGGCACCTCCGGGATGGGGGAGGACCTCGCGGCTCTCGCCTCCCAGGCGCCGGCCGGGCGGCCCGCGGCACCGGAGGAGATCGCCGAGGCCATCGCCTATCTGGCCAGCGACGCGGCGAGCTTCGTGCACGGCGTGGTGCTCCCCGTGGACGGCGGGCGCACGGCGGTCTGACCTCCGCCGGCGGCGTCGCCGCACCCTGAGGGCCGTGCCCCCGCGCGCGGCCCTCAGGCCCCCGTGGGCTGCTCGAACGCGGCGATCAGCCGTCCCAGGTCGCGCCGCCGGGAGGTGGCCGGCCACACCGCCCACGTCCGCCGGATCAGCGGGTGGCCCACCAGGGGCGACCAGGCGACGTTCTCCGGGATCGGCTGCGACCAGTCCGGCGGCGCCAGCGCGAAGGCGTGGCCCGCGCTGACGGCGGCCAGCTTCACCTCGGCGATCAGCTTCTGCCCCTCGGGGGCGTCCGGGCCCAGGTCGAGACCGTGACTGCGCAGGATTGCCGTCAGCTCGTCGTACCAGGCGGGGCTGCCGGAACGCGGGAAGCCCACCCACGGCAGGCCCGCGAGGGCCTCCAGCGCGATGCCGTCCGGGCCGGCCAGCTCCGCGGCCTGTTCGGCGGCGAGCAGCACGCCCAGCCGCTCACGGACGACGAGCTGGGCGTCGAACCCGGGCCCGGCGGGCCGCTCCCGCAGCAGCGCCACGTCCAGCTCCCCGGCCTGCAGCGCGGCGAGCTGCTCCGCCGTGGACAGGTGCCGGGCCTGCACCAGGGTCTCCGGGAACTCCTCGGCCAGTTCCGCGAGCGGGGCGACGAGCAGTCCCGTCGGCAGTTCGAGCGGGATGCCGATCCGGAGCACCCCGCCGCCCACGCCCGTGTGCCGCGCCATCGCCCGCACCGCCTGGTCGTGCCGGGCGATCACGGCCCGCGCCTCCCCCAGGAGGGTCGCCCCCGCGTCCGTCGGCCGCACCCCGGTGCTGCTGCGCACGAGCAGCTTCACCCCGAGGTGCCGTTCCAGTCCGCCGATGGTCTGGGACAGGGCCGGCTGGCTCAGGTGCAGCCGGCGTGCCGCCGCCGACAGCGCCCCCTCCTCGACCACCGCGACGTACGCGCGCAGCTCCCGCATGTCCATGCGCCCATCGCACCATGCCGTCCGCGCCCCTGCCACGAACCGGCAGAAGCGCTGCTTATGGCGTCCTTCGGGGGCGCGCATGGCCACCCGCTTGGGATCGGGGGACGCGCGAGGTTGCCTGGGAGAAGGGGGCGCACGACCTCCCGGCCGTACGGAGCGACCTCGTGAGGAGGAAGTCCATGGACACCGCCGACGTCCGACTCGCGGCGATGCACACGGTCTCGCGGCGCCTGGGCGCCACGGTCGGCGGCCTCACCGGTGAGGAACTGCTCCGGCCCTCGTTCGCCGAAGGGTGGAGCATCGCGCAGGTGCTGGTCCACCTGGGCACGGGGGCCGAGTTGTGCACCGCGGCCGTGCGCCGCGGTCTCACCGGGGACCTCACCAGGCCCTCCCGGGAGGACATCACCGACGTGTACGAGCGGTGGATCCCCCTGAGGCCGGTCGCGCAGCGCGACGCGTGGCACGAGGCGGAATCCGACTTGCTGCGGCTGCTGGACTCCTTCGACGCCGGGGTGCGCGCGTCGGTGACGGTGCCGTACTTCACCGGTCCGGTCGGCTTCACGGACTTCACCGGCTACTGGCTGTCGGAGCAGTCCGTGCACACCTGGGACGTGGAGGTGGGGCTGGACGAGGCCGCCGCCATCCCGGCACCCGAGGTGGCGCTGCTGTGGGACCGGGTCGACATGGTCGCCTCGCGCAGCCGCGACGGGGACACCCTCACCCGGCTCGGCCCGCGCCAGATCGCGGTGGAACTCACCGACCCCGAGCGCACCCTGTGCCTGGCCCTCGGTTCCGAGCTGCACATCCTCCCCTGCGAGGGGGCCGAACCCTCGGGAGCGGTGTCCGGACCGTCCGAGGCGGTGCTCCGCCTCGTCTACGGCCGGAACCACCCCCGGGACGCCGTGACAGCGCGCGACGGCGTCACCCTGGACGACCTGCGCGCGCTCTTCCCCGGCTACTGACCGCTTGGCGGCGTGCCCGCGGCCGGATCACCTCAGAGGGCGACGAGGCCTGCGGCTGTGGGCCTGAACCCGCAGGCGTCGAGGTAGAACGACCGCAGGTCGTCCTCGAAGTCGACGTGCAGCCATGCGCACGCGGCCGCGCGGGCCTGCCGAGCCGCCTCGGCCACCAGTCCGGCCCCGATCCCCGAGCGGCGGGAGTGCGCCGCGACCACCGTGTCCAGGATGAACGCGTGGAGGCCGCCGTCCCAGGCGACGTTCACGAAGCCGACGAGGTCGCCGTCGTGCCGTGCGCAGACCCATCCGAGGCTGTGGCGGTGGACGCGGGACAGCCAGTCGACATCCGGGCTCCGATCGTCGAAACCCTCCGAATGGAGGGCGTTGAGGGCCGCGTTGTCGAAGTCGCCCCGCCACTCGTAGGAGATCGACATGGCGCGAGCCTAGAGCACCGCCCGGCGGCCGCGCCGCCCTCGGCCAAGACCTCAGTCACGGATGTCCTGCAGCAGCCAGGCGGTGGGTATCTCGTGGCCGAGCCCGCGTTCGCGGGCGCGTTCGTAGACGACGGACGCGACGGCGTGGAACTGCGCGCCCTGGATGTTGCCGCGCTCGGAGAACGTCACCTGCTCGTCGTCGTCCCGGGCGTGGGCGCGGCCCGTGAGGACGTCGTCGAGGAGCACCACGCGGGCACCCCGCGGCGGCCGGCGCGAGCCCTTCCCGTGGGAGTGGAGCCCCCAGACCGGGGCGCCAGGGCGGGCCCGGTAGGCCACGTACTCCTCCTCGGTGGCCCAGGCGGGGAGGTCGTCGGGGGTGCCCGCGGTGCCGAGCCGCAGCCAGACGTCGAAGCGTTCGCGGGCCCGCGCGTCGAGGCGGCCGCCGATGCAGGTCACGTGGGTGCCCGGGCGCAGTTCGCGGCCGTGGACGACCTCCCCGACCGCGTCGGTGCAGCCGGCGACGATGTCCGCGCCCTCGTACACCGCCCCGGGGCCGTCGACGGCGACGACGTCCAGGCCGTGCCGCTCGCGCATCTCGGCGGCGAAGCGCTCGCGGTGGGCCCGGGTCGGGCTGTACACCTGGACGCGCTCCAGGGGGCGCACGGTGAGGAAGGCCTCGACGTGGCTGCGCGCCATGCCGCCCGAGCCGAACAGGCCCAGGACGCAGGCGTCCGCACGGGCGGCGAACCGGGCGCCGACGGCGGAGTCGGCGCCCACCCGGAGGTGCTGCAGGAGGCCGTCGTTGAGCAGGGCGAGCGGTTCGCCGGTGCGCGCGTCGAGGAGCAGCACCAGACCGCAGAAGCGCCCCGGGCGCACGCAGTACTTCTCCTGGGTGCGGCGGTCGCCGGTGCCGGTCTCCAGGAGCACGTCGGACTTCATGCGGATGGCGACGTAGCCGGTGCGGGCGGAGCCGCCCTCCATCGTGCCCCACTGGTAGACCCGGTGGTCGTCGACCGGCAGGCGGAGGTCGATCCGGGGCCGGCACACGCCGTCGCCGGTGGCCAGGTCCCGGTAGGAGTCCTCCAGCGCGCGGACGACGTCGGGCATGGTCAGCACGGCGGCGGTCACGTGGTTGTCGAGGACGAGCATGATCCTCCGGTCGTCAGGGCCGCAGGGGCACCGGGGGTCCTTCGTGGGCGGCGCGTGCCGCCAGATGGCGCCACATGGCCGAGACGTTGAACGACGGCCCGAGGTCGGGCAGTTCGGCCAGGTCCTCGTCGGGGATCGCCCGCAGCGGGGCGCCGGTGGCGGCGACGGCCAGGCTCGTCCTCGCCAGCGCGTCCACGGCCAGGGCCTGCGTGACGGCGGCCGCGACGGCATGGGCGGGATCGCCGGTGCCGACGGAGACCAGTCCGTGCCCCCGCAGGACCACGACCGGTCGGTCCCCGAGGGCGCCGGTCATCTGCTCGGCGAGGTCACGGCGGCGCACCAGCGCCGAGCGGGGCCAGACGGGGATGCCGTCGTGGGCGAGCCGTGCGGCGGGGATGTCGTAGGAGCCGACGACCGGGAGCCAGGGGAGCCCGGCGACGGACGCGGCGACGACCGCGGGCGGATGGGCGTGGACGACGGCGGTGACCTCGCGGCGGGCCCGCATCACCTCGCTGTGGATGGGCAGTTCGCCGGGCGCCGTCCAGCCGTCGGGGACCTTGCCGGTGCCGTCGAGGCCGACCTCCTGGACGTCCTCGACGACGGTGAACGCGAGTCCGCGCTCCTGCGGGCCGCGGCCGCGCACGAGGAAGGTCTCCGGCCCGGTGCGGGCGCTCACGTGGCCGAGGATGTGCTCCACCAGGCCGGTCACGGCCAGGACGCGGCACGCCTCGGCCACCCGCTCGCGCAGCGCATCGAGGGAGGACGCCGGCCGCTCACTCATCGTCCGTCCCGGTCATGGGCGTCCCCCTCGGTTCATTGGTATTTTGGTATGACGTTAATCCGTTAGTCGGGAAGCCGTCAACAAGGCCGTTCACCGTGGGAGAATGCGCTCATGCCATCGCGACCCAGCCAGTCTCCGGACGCCGTGACCGCCGAGGGGACGTCCGCCAGGCCGATCCCCGTGCCCGACGACCTGTTCAAGACCGTCTCCTCCAGCCGTGTCTCCCAGGTGATCGTCGAGCAGATCCGCCTCCTGCTGAAGGAGGAACGGCTCAAGCCCGGCGACCGGCTGCCCAGCGAACGCGAACTGTGCGTGCACTTCGGTGTCAGCCGCGTGACCGTGCGCGAGGCATTGCGCATCCTGGAGGCGAGCGGGCTCGTCGAGATCCGCGTCGGCGCCCGCGGCGGCACCTTCGTGACCGCGCCGACCTCGCGCCGGGTGAGCGAGGGCCTCGCCGACCTGCTGAGCCTCTCGCCGCTGACCGCCGCCCAGGTCACCGAGGCGCGGCTGGTCTTCGAGCTGGGGATCGTCCCGCTGATCGTCGAGCGCGCCACGGACGAGGACATCGCCGAGCTCCGCGCGATGTGCGACCAGCACGCCGAGGCCCTCAAGCGGGGCGAGTACTCCATGGAGCTCTCCGCTGCCTTCCACATCCGGGTCGCGGCCGCGACGCACAACCCGGCGATCGTGATGCTCGTGCAGTCCTTCCACGGGCCGCTGCTGATGAGCCTGCGCGAGGCGCAGTCCGTCGAGCCGGCCATGGGCAGGCGGGGCTCCAAGGAGCACCGCGAGTTCGTCGAGGCGGTCGCGGCGCGCGACCTGGAGGCGGCGGGCCGGATCATGCGCACCCACCTGGAGCGGACGGCGTCCCGCGTGAAGGAGGACGGCGACGGCTGACCGCCGCGCGGCCCGGACGGGCGGCACCGGCGGGGGAGCGCCCCGGACCTGAGGGAGGGTCCGGGGCGCTTTCGTGTGCCCGGGGGTGCTGGGCGGGATCCGCCGGGGCACTGGTCTGGCTTGGCTCACAGGTATTATGGTTAGGCCATTGGAGCGCTGTCATCACAGGAGGATCCATGGGCAAGAAGGGACGAGTCTTCGTCCGCGGTCTGACCTCGCAGACGTACGGACTCGGCGAGTTCCGCCGGCAACAGCTCGCCGTCAAGCGGGTCCGCGACGACTCCGTCGTCGTCGACGACGCGAAGGTGGGCCACTCCGGCGACAGCGAACAGTCCCGCACCTGGTGGCGGGTCGGTCCCGGCGACGAGGAGTTCCTGACCCAGACGATCCAGGTGCACTTCGTCGAACTCCCCCCGCGGTCCAGCAACCACGGGCACGGCCACCAGAACGAGGCCGCCTTCTACATCCTCCAGGGCCGCGGCTACGAGATCCACGACGACCAGCGGTACGACTGGAGCGAGGACGACCTGGTCTTCGTCCACACCGACTCCGTCCACCGCCACTTCAACCCCTACGACGAGACCGCCACCGCCCTCGTCGTGAAGGCCAAGAGCACCTGGATGTTCATGGGCCTGCTGCAGCAGGGCCGCAGCGGTCCGGTCGAGCGCGAGGCCGAGTTCGGCCCCCGCGAGGACTGGTCCCGGATCTGGACCCCGGGCGTCGCGGACCGCAAGAAGGTGATCGGCCTCGCGGACACCGTCTGGGAGGACACCCCGCTCGGCAGGGTCCGGGTGATGTCCTCGCCCGAGCGCACCGACGCCCGCATCTTCTCCGTCGACGCCTTCGAGCTCGACATCCCCGAGGGCGGCCGCTCCGGCAGGTACTGGAAGATGGCCGACGAGGTCCTCTACGTCCTCGACGGCGGCGGCTACGCCCTCCAGTGGGAGGTCGAGGCCGAGATCGCCGAGAAGTACTACGCCCGCGTCGCCCTCGAACCCACCCGGCACGAGATCACCAAGGGCGACACCCTGTACGTGCCGCAGAACCACGTCTGCCAGCTCTTCGCCCACGACGGCACGCCGCTGCGGCTGCTGTCGGCGCAGAACCGGGTGTTCAAGCACCTCGGCTACGACACGGTCCACTTCCTCGAGGACGCCCCCGGGTACACCCCCGGTCACACCGCGGCGCGGCGGGACTGACGGCCGCCCACCACGCACGACGGCCCCGGCCCCGCACCGCGCACGAGGCGGTGCGGGGCCGGGGCGGCCACGGGGCCGGAGCGCCCGAACGTCAGTCCTTCAGGCGCAGGATGATGGGGTTGGTCAGCGCGGCCATGGCACCCCACTGCAGGTCGGGGGCCATCGTGTTGCCCTTGCCGGGCGTGCCGTCGGCCTTGGGGTGACGCACCTCGGCCCGCACGTACGCTGCGAGCGAGGCGGTGGTGCGCCAGACGACCGTGCCCGACCCGCTCGCGTCCAGCGACTCCTGGTGCATCTGGCCCTCGTCGGTGATGAACCGTACGGTGCCGTTCGGGACGCCGGAGACCTCCAGGCGCACGTCGACCGGCGCGTCCGCGCGGAGCCGCAGCGTCTGCGCGATGCCGGCCTGCCGGCCGCCGCCGGTGGCGGTGAAGGCGAGGGTCACCGAGGAGGACTCGGCGACGTACGTCCGGCCCTCGCGGATGCCGGTCAGCACGGCCCTGCGGTTGAGGTCCTCGGCGTACACCACCGTCTGCGGCAGGCCGATGACCTGCGGGACGCTGTGGGCATCGCTGTTGCCGACGGCCGGCAGCCAGTCGTTCCCGGTTCGCATCGCGGTGCCGAGCATGGCGTCCCAGGTGTCGACCGCCGACTCGTCGTCGTAGGTCCAGGGGCCGTTCCACACTTCGACCGCGTCGGCGTCCTCGTAGCCGAACTTCCACTGGCAGCCCACGTACGGGCAGTACGGGTGGGCCGGGACGACGAGTCCGCCCTGGCGGTGGACCTGGCGGGCGAAGCGGGAGAACGCGTCGTCGCGGGCCCGGTAGCGCCAGTCGATCCACGTGCCCGGCTCCAGGCCCAGCGCCAGCCAGTGGCCGTTGCGCGTGGTGACCTCCTCGCCGGTGACGATCAGCAGGTCGGGTCCCGCGTACTCGCCCCACACGCCGTGCGCCGAGGAGGTGTTGTGGTCGGTGGAGACGATGAAGTCCAGGCCCGCCTGCCGTGCCCCGGCCGCCACCTCCGACGGCAGCCGCTTCCCGTCGGAGTGCACGGTGTGCAGGTGCGCGTCGCCCCGGTACCAGGCCCGGCCGCGGCCCTTGGCACGCTCGGCGGGATAGGACGGCACGAAGGGCGCCCCCGGGGCGCCGTACCGCAGGGTCACGCTCACCGAGTACTCCATGCCCTGCGGGGCGACCTGGTAGGGGCCCAGCACGATGTGCCACGTGCCCTGGTTCACCGGCCCCGGCAGGTAACCGGGCGTGGTGCTGTCGCTGTTGACGACGAACGACGTGCGCGCCCCGCCCGACCAGCCGCGGAAGCCCCGGCCGCCCAGCGCGGTGCCGCGCTCGTCGAAGACGCCGATGTCGCAGGAGTTGCCCGGCGTGCCGGCCGGCACCGACGGCTTGTCGTAGGTGTACGAGACCGAGATCTGGTGGACGCCGCGCGGGACCTCGACCGGCAGGTACACGAAGTCGGCCACTCCGGTGCCGAGGTGACCGGTGATCACCTTGGTGACCTCGCCGCCCTCGGGCGCACCGGCCTCGGCCGCCTCGGCGAAGGTGACGGGCGCGAGCGTCAGGGCGCCCGCCGCGCCGGCGATCCCGCTCGCCATCAGCAGGGCCCGGCGGCCCAGGCCGGACGTCCCGGCGCCCGTCCCGTGCGGGGTCGGGGACGGTTCGTGACGGTGTTCACGGGATCCAGGCTGGCACACGGCGGCTCTCCCGAACGGGTGGTTTATGCACGGACTCCGGCACACTCCTCCGCCCGGGTGAACGCCGGGCAGAGCGCGGGGAACCCCCGGCGACGCCGGCCTGAATCCCGGACCGCCCGGGACCCCGGCTCAGGGGCGCCGCGCCGGCCCCGCCTCCGCCCCGGCCGCCGCCTCCTCCGCGGCGGCGAGCAGGTCCTCGACGCGCAGCGAGGCGGGGTCACGCGCCGTCTCCAGGCGCAGCGCGAGCGCGCCGTGCACGGTCTTGCGGATCCGCCGCCCGTCCAGGCCCGTCAGCAGCTTGCCCACCCGCGCGTGCACCGCCGGATCCTCGGCCAGCGGCCGCAACTCGGGCCACTGCGCGGCCAGTGCGCGCAGCGAATCGGCCACGATGAGCGGCACCACCGACGCGTCCGGCAGCGCGGTGCGCACGACCAGGTCGGCCCGCGACAGAAAGGCGTCGTCCACCGCCTCGGCGAAGTTGGTCGTCACCACCAGCAGCGTCCCGGGACGCCGGGCCCGCAGCGCGTCCAGGCCGCTGAGGACGGCGTCGGTGGCGCGGTGCACGTCCACCGGATTGGTGTCGAAGGACGCGGCGTGCCGGCGCACCGCGAGGGCCTCGACCTCGTCGACGAGCACCAAGGTGTGCGGCCGGCGGGCCGCCAGCTCGGGCAGGGTGTCGTGGAAGAGCCGGGACACCGCCCGCTGGCTCTCGCCGAGCAGTTCGCTGGGGAAGGCGTGCGGATCGACCTCCACCAGGGTGGTCGCGCCGTGCGGCGCGAGCGTCCGGGCCGCGGCCTGGGCGACGCCCTGCGCGAGCGTCGTCTTGCCCGTGCCCGGAGGCCCGGCGAGCACCACGAGCCCGTGCGGGGCCACGGGGGAGCCCGCGAGCCGCCGCCCGTGCCGGAGCACGAGGACGGCGGTCGCGAGCAGCCGCTCCTTGACCCGTGGGTCGGTGATCACGGAGTCCCACGGCCCGTCGTGGTGGTCGGCGGGCAGGGCGTGGATCCCGGCCACGCCGTGCGGCAGTGCGGTGGTCACCGCGTGCGCTCCCCTCTCACGGCCAGGTGGGGCGTTCGAGCGCCGGCCACTCGACGGTCGAGGGGTCGCCGGCCTGCGCGTCGCGGATGTGGTCCGGCGGCTCCTCGAAGAGGACCAGCGGATCGCACAGCGCCCGCATCGTCTCCAGCAGGCTGTCGAACATGTGGATCCGTACGACCTTCGCCGTCCGCTCCGGATCGGTGTTGACGTGCTGGTGCCACAGGAAGTGGTCGACGACGATGATGTCGCCCTTCTTCCACGGGTGCCGCTCCCCGCCCTCGGGTTCGGTGCCCAGGTAGCTCTCGCCGCTGCCCTCCACGACGTACAGCCACGCCTCGCCCGGGTGGCGGTGCATCGACTGGGCGCGGCCCGGGCCGATCTCGAACATCGCCATCGTGATGCCGGACGCCTGGTAGCCGATGGCCCGGTCCAGGAGGAAGGTGGTGCGGGTGCCGCGCGGGGTGTTGCGCAGCTCCAGCTCGTCCCAGGCGGTGTGCAGCCGCCCGGAGCGGCGGGCCTCCTGGTCGCGGGCGAGCCGGCGCAGGCGGGCGGCGTACGGGTCGGCGCCGTCGTGGCCGGGGGAGTACGGCGGGCGCGGCGGCAGTTCGGCGACGGGGGTGTGCCCCGCGTCCTCGATGACGGCCATGCCCATGGTCTCCAGCAGCGGTTCGCTGGAGAAGGTCAGGTAACGCGCCGTCGTGCCGCCGTCGTTGCCGCTGCGGTGCCAGGACCAGGCGGGCAGGTGGAGGGAGTCGCCGGGGCCCCAGTCGACGCGCTCGCCGTCGATCTCGGTCCAGCCGTGCCCGGCGACGACGAACACCATGGCGTCCCAGGAGTGCCGGTGCACGGTGGTCGTCGTCCCCGGCTCGAACTCGTGGGCGAGGGCGTCCATGGTGCGGGTGGGTCGGTCGCCGTCGGCGCCGGTGTAGACGCCGACCCGGCTGCCCCGTGCGGTGGGGTGCATCGTGACGTCATCCAGGGCGACGACGGTGCGGTGGTTGTCCCGCCATCGCTCGATGAACTCGGCCCGGCGGCGTTTCTGGACGTGGTAATGGGTGACCCCGGTGGTGGTACGGGTACTCAACGTGCCTCCCGACTGGAGTGGACGGACGAAGCGCCGACGTGCGCTTGCACGTACGCGCGGGGAAGGGAACAGGGGAGCGGGTCAGCCGGTGGCCCCGGCCACGCTGTACTCGCGGACGGTACGGCTGCGTGCCGCGCTGAGCCCGGAGGCGAGGGCGGGCACGAGTCCGCCGACGGTGAGCGCGGCCACCGGCCCGACGGCGCCGGCGAAGGCGCCCATCGCCGTGTCACCGAGCGCGGGTCCGCCCCGGGAGCACATCTGGTAGATCGCCGAGACCCGGCCGCGCAGCTCGTCCGGGGTCTCCAACTGCACCGCGGCGTGGCGGACCGTGGTCGCCACCGCGTCCGCGGCGCCGAGCGCGACCGCCGCCAGCAGCGCCACGGGGAACACCCGTGCCTGGGCGAGGCCCACGACGGCCAGCCCGTACGTGGCCGTGCCCCACAGCACGATGCGACCCGACCGGGCCGTGCGCACCAGCCGGAACACCCACGCCGACCCGATCAGAGCGCCCGCCGAGGGGGCGGCGGACAGCAGCCCGTACCCGGTGGCGCCGACGTGCAGGACGTCCGCGGCGAAGGCGGGCAGCAGCACCCGGTACGCGCCGAAGACGGTGGCCGCCAGGTCCAGCCCCATCAACTGCCAGACCACCGGCCGCCCGGAGACGTGGCCCACGCCCTCCCGCAGGCTCTCCAGCAGGGGCCGCCGCCTGCCGTCGACCGCGAGCGGCGGCACCCGCAGCAGCGCGAGGACGACGACGAGCACGGCGTACGTCACGGCGTCGAAGACGTACACCGCCCCCGGTCCGCCCAGCGCGATCAGCACACCGGCGAAGGCGGGCCCGACCAGGATCGCCAGTTCCCGCGAGGGGTTGAGCAGGGCGAAGGCGTCGACCAGGCGGTCGCGCGGCACCATCGCGGGGATGAGCGCCTGCCGCGCCGGCTGGTCGAAGGTCGCCGCGGCCGTGGCGAGCAGCGACGACACGACGACGGTCCCCACGGTCGCGGCACCGGTCAGGGTGAGCGCCGCCAGGCCCGCCGAGACCAGCAGCGCCAGCGCCTGCGTCGCCTGGAGCAGCCTGCGCCGGTCGAGGCGGTCGGCGTAGATCCCGCCGACGGGGGAGAGCAGCAGCAGCGCCACGGCCTGGGCCAGACCCACCAGGCCCACCTGCGCGGTGGACCCGGTGAGCTCGTACACCTGGTAGAGGTTGGCGGCGACGGCGCCCCTCGTCCCGATCTGGGAGAGGACGACGCCGCCCCAGTAGAGGTCGAAGTCGCGGTTGCGCAGTACCTCGGGTATCGCCATCGGTCAGTCGACCGGGACCAGGGTGACCTTGTCCGGGGCGATGGAGAAGTGGACCTCGGTGCCCGGCGGGATCGACAGGTTGGGGTTGGAGCGGTTGCGGATCTCCAGGTCCCCCACCCCGACGATGTGGTCGACGACGTCCCCCATGAACGCGCGGGTCAGCACCCGGCCGGACAGCTCGTTGGGGACGTCGCCGCGCCGGTCGGTGGACAGGTCGACGCACTCCGGGCGGATCGAGATCAGCACCGTGTCCCCCACCGAGGGGACCCGCTCCACCTTCCGGGCGACCAGCCTGCCCGGCGCGGTGTCGACCACGACCTCGTCGCCGTCCACGCCCACCACCTTCGCCTCGATGAAGTTGGACGTGCCGATGAACTCGGCGACGAAGCGGGTGGCCGGCTTGGTGTAGATCTCGCGGGGCTTGCCGATCTGCTCGATGCGGCCCTCGTTCATCACCGCGATCCGGTTCGACATCACCAGCGCCTCGGACTGGTCGTGGGTCACGTAGATCGCGGTGAGGTTCAGCTCGCGCTGCAGCCGCTTCAGCTCGAAGCGCATGGACTCGCGGAGCTTGGCGTCCAGGTTGGACAGCGGTTCGTCCAGCAGCATCAGCTCGGGCCGGGTCACCAGGGCGCGGGCCAGCGCCAGGCGCTGCTGCTGGCCGCCGGAGAGCTTGGTGGCCGGCCGCCCGGCGTACGCGCCCAGCTCGATGACCTCGAGGACCTGCTGCACCCGCTCCTCGATCTCCTGCCGTCCCGGGCGCTTCGCGCGCGGCATGACCTCCAGCGGGAACGAGACGTTCTTGAAGACCGTCATGTGCGGCCAGATGGCGTACGACTGGAAGACCATGCCGAAGCCGCGGCGGTTGGCGCGCAGGTTGACGCCCTGCCGCGCGTCGAACAGCACCCGGCCGCCGAGGGTGACCCGGCCCTCGGTCGGCCGCTCCAGGCCCGCGACCGAGCGCAGCGTCGTCGTCTTGCCGCACCCGGAGGGGCCGAGCAGCGTGAACAGTTCGCCGTCGTGGACCTCGAAGTCGACCCCGCCGACCGCGTAGACCCGCGTGCCCTCGGCGGCCTTGCGGCGGGAGGCGCGTCCCCCGGTTTCCTCGTAGCTCTTCTTGAGGGATTCGACCGTCAGCATCCCTGTGATTCCTATCGCTAGTTCGCGGAGTCGCCCTGCAGCCCGAAGCGGGCGCCGAGACGGTAGGCAATGGAGACGAGCAGGACGAGGAGCACGACCATGCAGACGCCGAGCGCGGCGAGCGTGGTGAACTGGCCGTTCTCGAACTGCTCCCAGATCAGCACCGACAGCACTTCCTTGCCCGGGCTGTACAGCAGGATGGTGCTGGACAACTCCCGGAAGGAGACCACCAGGATGTAGACCCAGCCGGCGAGGATGCCGCTGCTCATCAGCGGCAGCAGCACCCGCCGGAAGGTCTGGAACCACGAGGCCCCGGACACCGCCGCGGACTCCTCCAGTTCCGGCGACATCTGGGCCATCGCCGACGACGCGTAGCGCATGCCGTAGGGCAGGTAGCGCGTGCAGTACGACACCAGCAGGATGAGCAGCGTGCCGTAGATCGGCAGCGGCATCCGCAGGTAGACGAAGGACAGCGCGAGGCCCAGGACCAGGCCGGGGATGACGATGGGCGTGAAGGCCAGCAGGTCCAGCAGCCGCCGGCCCGGCGCCTTGGTGCGCAGCACGACCCAGGAGACGATCGCGGTGAGCACCATGACCACGGTCGCGGCGCCCACCCCGACGATGAGCGAGTTCTTCAGCGCCGTGAACGCCAGCGGCATGTCGGCGACCTCGCGGTAGTTGTCCAGCGTCATCGAGCCGAACGTCTTCCGGGAGGGAGCGGTGTAGTACTTGAGCAGGCTCGCGTAGACCAGGACGGCGACCGGCAGGACGACCGTGAGCAGGAAGTAGCCGATCACGGCGGCGCCCACGAACGGCCGGGCGCGCCCCAGTTCCACCGGGCGGGGCCGGAACGCCTTGCCGGTGACCGTCTGGAAGTTGCGCGAGGAGCGCTGCAGCCAGCCGGAGACCAGCACCCCCGCCGCGGCGATGACCAGCAGGCCGATCGCGTAGGCCCCGGCGGCACCGTAGTCGGCGGGGTAGGAGCGCAGCACGAAGTAGATCCGGCTGGTGAAGACGTAGATGCCGTTCTGCAGTCCGAGCAGGCCGGGCACCTCGAAGCTCTCCAGCGACTGCACGAACATCAGCAGCGCCGCCGAGATCATCGCCGGGCGCAGCAGCGGGACGGTGACGCGCCGCAGCACGGTGAGCCGGCCGGCCCCCGACATGGCGGCCGACTCCTCCAGCGAGGGGTCCATCGCCCGGAAGGCGGCCACCATCAGCAGGAACGCGACGGGGGCGAGGTGCAGCCCCTGCACCCAGATCATGCCCCACACGCTGAAGATGTTGATCGGCGTGGTGCCGAACAGGGGCTTGAACACCAGGGAGTTGAGCACGCCGCTCGACGGGTCGCCGAGGAAGATCCAGGAGGTGGCGTAGAGGATGCCGGGCACGATGAGCGGTACCAGCGAGGCGGCGAAGAACAGCCCCTTGAACGGGGTGTCGGTGCGCACCTGGACGTAGGCGAGCACGGTGCCGAGCACGAGGGCGAGCGCGGCCGAGCCGAAGGCGAACCACAGCGAGTTCAGCATCATCGAGCCGGCCTGCGAGTTGCCCCCGTAGGCACGGGAGAAGGCCGAGACGGACACCCCCGCGCCGTCGGCGCTCAGGAAGGTGTCGTGGACCAGGTAGCCCAGCGGGACGACGGCGAGGTAGCCGACGATCACGACGGCCGCGCCGACCAGCAGGCCCTGCAGGGACAGCGGACGCCTCAGCAGCCGGGCGAGGCGGCCCGGTCCGGCGGTGCCGGCCGGCTCGGGGACGGTGTCCGTCCCGGGGGCCCGGTCGTCGTCCCGGGACGCGGCGGGTGCGGGTACGAGGGTCATCGGCGGTCAGTTCCCCACCGTGGCGGCGCCGCGCAGCAGCGCGTCGTACTTCTTGTCCCAGCTGCCGTCGTCCTTGCTCAGTCCCTCGACGTCGAAGGGGACGAGGGTGAGGCCGTCGAGGCTCTTGTCGCCGGGCACCTTGGTGGAGGGGGTCAGGCCCAGCTTGACCAGCTCCTTCTGCCCGTCGGTGAGCAGCCAGTGGTAGAACAGCCAGGCGGCGGCGGGGTGCTGGGCACCCTTGATCATGCCGACGCCGTTGGGCCGGGCGAACGCGGGGATCTTCGACACGCCGCCCTGCGGGAGGTAGGTGACGGGGGCGCCCTCCTGGGTGGCCCGGTAGGTGATGTAGGTGTAGTTCATCGCCTCCATCGGGGTCTGGCCGGCGGTGAGGAACTGCATCATCGTGGTGTGGCCCTTGGCGACCTTGGAGTTGGCCGCGATCTGCTTCCAGAGCGTGTCGACCTCGGCCTGGGTCTTGCCGTGCGCCAGCCAGTACTTGGTGACGTTCTCGAACCAGTCGCTGTCGCTGAGCTCCAGGGTGATCTTGCCCTTGTACTTGGGCCGGGCCAGGTCCTCCCAGCTCTGCGGTTCGTCGGCGGGCTTGATCAGCTCGGTGTTCCAGGCGGGCTGGAAGACGTTGAGCCGGCTGGCCGTCCACTGGTCGAACGTGCCGGCCTTCTCCACCTTGTCGAGGGCGGAGCCGTTGAACTTGACGAGGTAGCCGTTGTCGGCGAGCGCGGTCATCTCGAGGAAGTTGGTCTCGACGGCGTCGGCGCCCGGCCGGTTGGCCTTCTCCTCCTGGAGCGTGCGCTGCAGCACCGTCTCGGAGTTGCCGCGGAAGACGCTGACGTGGATGCCGTACTTCTTCTCGAAGGCCTTGCCTATGGGGGTGGCGATGTCCGCCGTCATCGAGGTGTAGAGGGAGAGCACTCTCCCTTCCTTCCCCGCGAGTTCCCTGGCCTTGGCGACCTGCTGCTCCTTGGGCAGCCCGGCGATCTGGGAGTAGACGGACTCGGCCTGGCTGTTGGAAGCGCCCGGGACGGCGCCGCCGCACCCTGTGGTGACGGCCGCGACCAGCAGTCCGGCCACGGCGAGAGTCGAGTTGCGGGTCCTCATGTGGAGCTCTCCTGTATCGAGGGTGCGAGAGGGGGTGTGGGTGTGCGGTCAGCCGGTCGCGGGGACGCCGCGCAGCAGCGCGTCGTAGGCGTCGTTCCACTTCTTGCTGTCGGTCTCGGCGGTCTTGGAGAGGCTGTACGTGGTGGTGCCCGGCGGGATCGGGTCCTTGAAGCCCTCGACGGCCTTCGCGGCCGGGATGCGCAGGGACCCGGCGATGACCTTCTGGCCCTCGCTGAGCACCCAGTCGGTCCACAGCAGCGCCGCGGCGGGGTGGCGCGGGTGGGCCATCAGTCCCACGCCGTTGGGCCGCAGGATCACCGGTTCGACGACCGGCTTGTACGTCACGGGCGCGCCCTTGCGGGCGGCCTTGTCGATCGTGTGGGAGTAGACGGACAGGGCCACGGAGAACTGGCCCGCGCTGAGCAGTTCGCCCTGCACGGTGTGGCCCTTGGTGACCTTGACGTTGGCGGCGATGCGCCGGAAGAGGTCGTCGACGGCGGAGGGGCTCATGCCCTTCTCGTCGGTGAGGTAGGTGTGCATCGACGCGTACCAGTCCCAGTCGCCGATCTCGACGGAGAGCCTGCCCTTCCACCGGGGGTCGGCGAGGTCGGCGAAGTCCTTCGGCTCCTGGCCGGCCGGGACCTGGTCGGTGTTCCAGCCGACGACGAAGGCGTTGAAGCGCTCGGCGGTCCAGCCGCCGAACTCCTTTGCGGCGTCCCTCAGACCCTGCTCGGCCGGCCCGTCGTAGGGCGTGAGCAGGTGCTGGGAGTCCAGGGCGCGCAGCTCCAGGTCGTTGGTGTCCACGACGTCGTTCTGCGGCTTGCCCGCCTGGTTCTCCTGGAGCGCCCGCTGCAGGACGGTCTCGGAGTTGGCGCGGAACGCCCGGACCTTGATGGCGGGGTAGGCCTTCTCGAAGCCGTCGACGAGGTCCTGGATGTCGGTGTTGGAGGTGTAGAGGTCCAGCACCCCGCCCTCGGAGCGGGCGTCGGCGAGCAGCTTCTCGGTGCGCCGGCTGCCGGTCAGCGCGGCGTAGTCGGCGTAGGGGTCGGCCCCTTCGGGTGCGGGGCCGCCCGCCCCCGTCGTGGTGGGCGCGGAGCCGCAGCCGGCGAGGACGAGGCCGGCGGCCAGGAGGCCGGCGGTGAGGGCACCATGACGCATCGCACACTCCTTGGACGAAAGCCGGACGGGGTCGTCAAGAGCAGTCGGATGAGCGCAAAGCCGTGGGGGGAGGGGACCGGGGGCGGGCCCGCGGTCAGCGGGACGGGTCCTTCACGACCGGTGGCGGCCGGTCGGGGACGACGCCCGGTGGCCGCCGGGCCCTTCGGTCCGCCGGCCCGGCCGGCCGCTGTCACACATCGGTGTCACCTTCCGGTAGCCGGGTCTGTCCCTGCATGAAACAGGAGGTTAGGTCTTATGGTCTAACCATCGGACTTGGATGTTACGTTATTGTTACCGGTCGGGGTTGACGCACCGTCAAGCGTCGGCAAAGCCCCCCTGGTAGGGGTCCTCGCCGAACACCAGGGACTTGATCGTCACCGGCACCGTGCCGGACGGGTGGCGCATCCGCCCGATGTCGATCCAGTCGAAGTCCCGCAGGTTCAGCCCGTCGACGACCAGCACGTCCACGGCCACGTCGAGTTCGTCGCGCAGCAGCCGGCCGAGCGTCATGGCGACGTCCCCGTCGAGCATCACGTACACCGGCAGTCCGCGGTCGATGCGTTCCGCCAGGCCGTCGCGGATGCCGCGGGCGAAGGGCAGCAGCCGGTCGTGGCCCGGCGGCCCGCTCCACGACATCGCGAGGGCGACGTCGGCGTCGTCGCGCCCCGCGTCCAGCGCGACCAGCCGGCGGCGGACCGCGGCGGCGACCGCCTCGGGGTCGACGGTCTCCCCGAGCTCGTACACCGGCCTGACCACCTGCAGGTTGCGGCGTGGCAGCAGCGCACCGGGATCGGTGACGCACCCGGTGTTGCCGCTGAGCTGGACGCTGTACTCCGAGGCCCCGAGCGCCGTGGCGCGGATGCACTCGCCGGGCGGCAGCAGCGGGAAGGGCAGCGCGCCGTCCTCGACCCGGCGGCGCAGCGCACGGCCGAGCGGGCGGCCGAGGTCGCCGAACCCCCGCCGCTCCCGGTCGTACACGTACTCCGCGACGCCGCCGGAGAACATCACCCCGTCGAAGGGACCGGCGTCCGGCAGGGGATCGGTCAGGTACAGCCGGCCGGCGTCCGGGGGAGGCGGATCGCCGGGAGCGGTCAGCAGGGAGACGAGGGCGTCGGCCATCGTCTCCGCCACCCGCTCGGACTCGGCGTCCTGCACGGTGTCGCCGAGTTCCCAGCCGTACCCCGCGCGGGCCGCGTGCCGGCGGCCCGCCGGATCGAGCCGTACGAGACGGCCCCGTTCGTCGGTCACCTGCAGCCGCCCGCCGACGTGCACGGCGGCGGTGGCCACCACCTGCCCGCGGTCGACCACGGCGAGCTTGGTCGTCCCGCCGCCGATGTCGACGTTGAGGATGCGCTGTCCGCGGTCGTAGGAGGCCTGCGCCGCGCCCGATCCGTACGCGGCGAGCATGGCCTCCATGTGGTGGCCCGCCGTCGCGGTCACCAGTTCGCCGCCGCGCTCGGCCAGCACGCCCGCGACGGCCTCCGCGTTGCGCCGGCGCAGCGCCTCGCCGGTGAGGATCACCACCCCGGTGTCGACGTCCGCGGGGTCCACGGCCGCGTCGTGGTAGGCCTTGTCGATGATCGCGCCGAGCGCACCGGCGTCGATGTGCTCGGCGCTCGCGTACGGGGTCAGTTCGACGGGGGACCGGTACACGGTGTCCCTGCGGACCACCAGGTACCGGCTCGTCAGGTCCTCCCCGATCCGGCGCAGGTGCAGCCGGGAGAAGACCACCTGGGTGCCCGACGACCCGATGTCCATCCCGACGCTGTGCAGCGTGACGTTGTCCTGCCGCCAGATCGGGTTGTCCTCCAGGGCGCCGGCCACGTCGTCGTCGTGCACGTGGTCGTGGGCGGGGGTGTGCGCCGAGTGGACCGTGCGCACCCCGTCGTCGTCGCTGTGGTCACCGGAGTGCCGCACGGTTCCCGCTCCTTGGCTGTGTCGGTCGTCAGGCGGAGACGGATTCCCCGGTCGGCGCGGGCGGCAGCGTGGCGATCTCCGCCTCGTACACGGCGTCCATCCGTGGCTCCATGCCGTGCTTGGACAGTGCCTCGCGGAAGGTCTCGCGCACGAAGGGCGACTCGTCGGCGTAGTCGATCTGGTCGCCGCCGATGCGCCGGCTGATCCAGGCCTTGGGCACGCCCTGGGCGTTGCGCACCGAGACCACCTCGTGCTTGAAGGCCAGGTAGCGGGCGGGTTCCGGGCCGGTGTTGAAGTGCTGGTGGAACCACATGTTGGGCGGCACGATCAGCGAGCCGGGACCCCACTCGTAGCGCCGCGGCTCCTCGCCCTCGGGCCACATCAGGCTGTAGCCCTCGCCGGACAGGATGATCACGTGGGCGCCTGGGCCGTGCCGGTGGCCCTTCTTGTAGGTGGCGGTCGGGAACTGCGATATGTGGCTGTTCATCGAGCCCTTGGCCATCGCGAAGCGGATGTGACCGCCGCCCGCACCGCGCTCCTTCGCCTCGACCAGCGGCAGGTTGACCGCGTCCGCGACGAAGTTGGTGTCCAGCAGCAGGCCCTTCTGCTCGCCCTTGGGGGAGAAGTAGTCCGGCTCGCCGGCGAAGCGGTCGGTGAAGTCCCTGGGGGTGTGGAAGACGAAGTCGGCGTCCCCGTAGAGGTTGATCACCGGCGGCAGGTTCGTGGAGGAGACGAAGCGTGCGGTCTTCCGGCCGGAGCCGTTGAAGTGCTGGTGGTGGGCGTTGAGCGGGATCGCGAAGATCGACCCGCCCTGCCACTCGAAGGTGACCTCGGCGCCGGCGTCGTTCCAGACCCGTGTCGAGCCCTGTCCGTCGAGGACGAGGATCATCTCCTCGAACAGCTGCCGCTGGGGCGCCAGCCTCCCGCCCGCCGGGATCTCGCACACGTAGCAGTCGTTCGAGGTCCGGGTGGCCTCGTGGTTGATGAACACGCCGCGCCCGCCGCGCCGTTCCCACGGCTTCAGCTCGACCGTGCGCAGGTCGGGCACGTAGTGGGCGGCGATGATGTCCAGCCCTTCGGCGGCGACCCAGCGGGTGTAGGGGGATTCCTTCTCCGTGGCGAACTTGGCCGCCAGTTTCTCGTTGACGATCGCGTCCTTGGCCATGCGTCGGCCCTTCGTGGTTCGGCTCTCACATCACTGAGTGGGCTGAGTGGGTGGCAGATTGGTAGAACCATAAGTCCACCGTGAAAGCCCGTCAACGCTGTGTCGCACTGGGTTCGCGCCCCTGCCCGGCCACCTCCGCGGCGGCCGCGGCGGCGCCCGGACCGAGGTAACGACCCCCGCGCAGGACCGGTCGGAGGTCCTCGTCCAGGCCGTAGACCAGCGGGTTCCCGGTCGGGATGTTCAGTGCCGTCACCTCCTCGCGGCCGAGTCTGTCCAGGTGGGCGACCAGTGCCCGCAGGGAGTTGCTGTGGGCGACGACCAAGACCGTACGCCCGGCGCGGAGATCGGGCACGACCGCGTCGCGCCAGTGCGGCAGCAGGCGTTCCGTGACGTCCGCCAGCGACTCGGTGCGCGGCAGCAGGGCGGGTGGCAGGTGCGCGTAGCGGGGATCGTCGCAGGTGTCCCATGGGTCGCCCGGTGCGATCGGCGGCGGGGTGCCGTCGTACGAGCGGCGCCAGTGCCGGAACCGCTCCTCGCCGTAGCGGCGCAGCGTCTCGTGCTTGGCGCGGCCCTGGAGCGCGCCGTAGTGACGTTCGTTCAGCCGCCAGTGGTGCGTCGCCGGTACGCCGGGGCGGCCGGCCGCCGCCGTGGTGAGCGCGCCGGTGCGCACCGCGCGGGTCAGCACCGAGGTGTGCAGCGCGTCCGGGAGCAGTCCCGTCTCGCGGAGCAACCGGCCGCTATGCCGGGCCTGTTCCTCGCCGCGCGCCGTCAGGCCGACGTCGACCCAGCCGGTGAACCGGTTCTCCGCGTTCCATTCGCTCTCGCCGTGGCGGAGCAGGACCAGTGTTCGCATGGCGCCGATTGTGGCCCGCGCGACGGTCCCTTGTTTCGTTCTCACGGCATCTGGTCTAATGGACAGACCATGAACCGATGGCCATGGTCTTTCGGCCTGTCCATCGCTTCGGCAATGTCCCACCACGAGAGAAAGAGGGACCGTGCCCAAGGTGATCTTCGTCGGCAGTGACGGTCCCGAATACACCGTCGACGCGGCGGTCGGTGACTCGGTCATGTCGGCCGCGGTCAGGAACGGTGTCCCCGGGATCGTCGCGGAATGCGGCGGCAACCAGTCCTGCGCGACCTGCCACGTGTGGGTCCGCGAGGAGTTCGCGGCCCTGGTCGGCCCGCCCGGCGGGATGGAGGACGACCTCCTCGACCTCGCCGTCGAGGAGCGGCGCGACACCAGCCGTCTGGCCTGCCAGATCCGCGTCACCCAGGACCTCGGCGGACTGACCGTCGACATCCCCCCGCAGCAGCCCTGACCGCCCGGCCGGCCCGGCCGGCGCTGCCGCACCGCACGCTCACCCACCGATCCGCCGCCGCCCGGCGGTCAGTTCCGAAAGGGAAACGGCCGTGCTCAGAAAAGACATCAACGAGCTCCTCACGCAGACCGGCCCCGGCACGCCCATGGGCGAGCTGTTCCGGCAGTACTGGATCCCCGCACTGCTCGCCGAGGAGCTCCCCGAGGACGACTGCCCGCCGGTGCGCGTGAAGCTGCTGTCGGAACGCATGGTCGCCTTCCGCGACAGCGAGGGACGCTACGGCCTGATCGACGAGTTCTGCGCGCACCGCGGCGCCTCCCTCTGGTTCGGCCGCAACGAGGGCTCCGGGCTGCGCTGCCCGTACCACGGCTGGAAGTACGACGTCACCGGCCAGTGCGTGGAGGTCCCCTCCGAGGCCGACAACAGCAGCTTCTGCCAGAACGTCCAGCTCACCTCGTACCCGCTGGTCAGGATCGGCGACGTGCTGTGGACGTACATGGGCGACAAGGCCACCCAGCCGCCGCTGCCCGAGTTCGAGTGGTGCCACGTGCCGGCCGAGCAGACCTACACCTCCAAGCGCTGGCAGCAGTGCAACTGGCTGCAGGCCTTCGAGGGCGGCATCGACTCCAGCCACGTGACGTTCCTGCACTCCGGCGGGCTGAAGACCGACCCGCTGTTCAAGGGCGCCAAGGGCAACGAGTACAACATGAAGGACACCAAGCCCTTCTTCGAGGTCGCCGACAGCGAAGGGGGACTCTTCGTCGGTGCCCGTCGCAACGCCGAGGAGGGCACCTACTACTGGCGCATCACGCCCTGGGTGATGCCGGCCTTCACGATGGTGCCGCCCCGCGGCGACCACCCCGTGCACGGCCACTTCTGGGTGCCGATCGACGACGAGAACTGCTGGACCTACTCCTTCGACTACCACCCCGTCCGCGCCCTCACCGACACCGAGCGGCAGGCGATGGCCGACGGCCACGGCGTCCACAGCAAGAACATCCCCGGCACCTACCGGCCCGTCGCCAACATGGACAACGACTACCTGATCGACCGTGAGGCCCAGCGCCGCGGCGACACCTACTCCGGCGTGGCCGGCATCGCCATGCAGGACGCCTCGCTCCAGGAGAGCATGGGCCCGGTCGTGGACCGCACCCGCGAGCGGCTCGTCCCCGCCGACAGCGGGATCATCAAGGCCCGCCAGAAGCTCCGCAAGGCCGCGCTCGCCCTGCGGGACCAGGGGGTGACACCGCCCGGCGTGGACCCCGAGCACCAGCGGGTCCGCTCGGCGGCGGTGGTCCTGCCGCAGGCGGAGTCCTTCCTCGACTCCTGCCGCGACGCGGTCAAGGTCACCCCCGGCGTCCCCCAGGCCTCGGTCTGACATGGCGGCGCCCACCGTGTACCCGAGCGAGAGCGCGCGGGCGGCCTCCGCCGGCGAGGCCCGGTTCAGGATCCGCGTGCCCATCGCGCCGGCCCGCGCCGCCCGCGTCATCGGGCTGGACGGCCGGGCGACCGCCGTCGCCCGCCGGCTGGCCGAACACCCCTGGGCCCACGCCCGGTTCTACACCGGCGGCGGCCCCCGCCCGGCCGGGACCGACGACCCCCTGCTGCACGCCCTCGACGGCACGCCCGCGTCGCTGCCCGCGGTCCTGGACGGCAGCGACGTCGTCGTCGTCCTCGCCACCGAGGACGGCGGCCGGGCCACGGCCGCGACCATCGGCCGCTTCTGCTGGCAGCACGGCATCACCACCGCGGGCGTCGTCCTCGGCGACGGCTTCGAGGCCGACGACGCCGTCGCGGCGCTGCGCCCCTACGCGCGGGTGCTGCTGCTCTCCGCCGACGAGGGCGACGTCTTCGAACTGCTCACCGCACTCAGGGTCTAGGAGGACGTGGCATGCCCGGCAAGACCAGCCTGCGCGATCTGCGGCGCATGAAGGAGGAGGGCCGCAAGATCGTCTGCGTCGTCGCCTGGGACCACCAGATGGCGCGCATCGTGGACCGGGCCGGGGTCGACCTGGTCTCCGTCGGCGACACGGTCGGGGTCAACCTGTGGGGGCACGCCAACCCCCTGGAGATCACGATGGACGAGATGCTCGTCGTCGCCAAGGCCGTCCGGCGCGGCGTCAGCAGGGCCCTGCTCAGCGCCGACTTCCCCTTCGGCCCGCTCCAGGAGGGCACCGGCAGCGCCGTACGGGCGGCGATCCGCTTCGTGAAGGAGGCGGGCGTCGACATGGTCAAACTCGACGGCGCCCCGGACTTCCTGGAGGCGGTGGAGGCCGTCACCCGCGCCGGCATCCCGGTGTTCGCCCAGTTCGGCATCACGCCCCAGACCGCACTGCGCTACGGGGTCGCGTACCGGGCGGTCCCCTCGGCCGCCGACCAAGTGCCGGAGGAGATGACCGACGCCCTCGTCGCCGAGGCCAGACGGCTGGAGGACGCCGGCGCCGCGCTGCTCAACTTCACCAACTCCGGACCCGTCGTCGGCGCCGCCGTCGCCGCCGCCGTCTCGGTCCCGGTCGTCGGCGGATTCGGCGGCGGCCCCTGGCTCGACGGCCGGATGCGGATGGCCCACGCGGCCATCGGCTACTCCGCGGACGCCATCGACGACCCGCCCGAGACGTACGCCAACGTCGCCGCCGTCACGCTCGACGCGATCACCGCGTACGCGGCGGACGTCCGCGCGGCCCGGCAGATCCCCGGCGGCGTGCCCGTGCCGCCCGCCGTCCCGCCCGCCGGCTGACCCGCACCACCGAGAGGACCGCCGCGCATGCCCACCGCCGTCATCGACGGGATCCCCACGCGCTACGAGACGGCCGGCTCAGGGCCGCCGCTGCTGATGTTCTCGCCCGGCGGCTTCGACTCCAGCCTGGAGGGCTGGCGGACGGTCGGGGTGTACCGGAGGCTGCGGCTGCTCGACCGGCTCACGGAGCGGTACACCTGCATCACCTTCGACCGGCGCGAGTCCGGGCGCTCCGGCGGCCGGGTCGAGCGCCTGTCCTGGGCGGCCTACGCCGCCCAGGGCCGCGGCCTCCTCGACCACCTCGGCATCGCGCGGGCCCACCTGATGGGCGGCTGCGTCGGCTGCTCGACCGCGGCCGCGCTCGCGGTGGCCCACCCGGAACGGGTGCTGGGCATGGTGCTGTACTCCCCGGCGGGCGGGGTGAGCTACCGGATGAAGCAGCACGCCCGCTTCGAGCGCCACCTCGCGTACGCCGCCGAGCACGGGCTCGGCGGGGTCGTCGACCTCGCCAGGACCACCGGTGCCGGTTTCACCGCGGACCCACGCGTCGGACCGTGGGCCCATGTCATCCGCGGCGACGCGGAGTTCGCCGACGCCTACGCCCGCACCGACCCCGAGCGGTACCGGGTGACCGTCGCCGGGTCGGCCCGGCTGCTCTTCGACCGCGACACGGTCCCCGGCCCCGAGCCCGAGGACCTGCTCCTGCTCGACGTCCCGGCCCTGGTCGTCCCCGGCCAGGACGACTCCCACGCGCCCTCGGCGGCCCGCTACCTCCAGGAGTGCCTGACGCGCTCGGAGTTCTGGGACGTCCCGGTCGCGGAGCAGACGGCGGTGACCGCGGCGGACCGGGTGCTGGGGTTCCTGGGCGGCGCGGACGGCGGGTGACGGCCGTCGCGGCGTCATCGGCGTGGTGCCGGGCACCGGCCGGGCGGGCCCCCGTATCTCCGTGGGGGCCCGCCCGGCCCCTCGGCTGTGCTCAGCGGCGCAGGAGGCGGCGGCTGACGATCGCGCAGATCGCGATCAGCACGGCGGCGAAACCGAGGAGCGCCAGCCGCTGCGAGACGTACAGCGTGCCCACGCCGAGCCCGAGGACGGGCACCGCCAAGCCGATGTACGCGGCCAGGAACAGGCCCGCGAGGGCCTCGCCGCGGCGGCGCGGCTCCGCCAGGGAGACGACCGTGGACACGGTGCCCTTGAAGAGCACGCCGGCACCGGCACCGGCGGTCATGCCGCCGGCCAGGAACAGGCCGAAGCTCGGCAGCCACACGGCGGCGGTCACCGCGGCCAGTCCGGTGACCATCGAGGTGAGGCCGGTCGCCAGCTGACGCCGGGCGCCGACCCGCAGCAGCAGCGCCTGCGCGCCGGCCGCGCAACCGAAGTCCAGGAACGGCACCAGACCGGCCAGCGCGCGCGACGGGTGGTGCAGCGTACCGGCGACGAACGAGGGCCCCACCGAGGTGAACAGGCCCAGCACCGCGAAGGCCGCCAGGGTCGCCCCGCAGGCGGCGAAGAACGCCGGGCGCGCCGCCGGGGGGACCGTGACGCGCTGCGGACGGTAGGCGGGTCGCTCCTCGGCCCGTTCCACGGTCTCCGGTACGAGCGCCACACCCGCGGCGGCGAGCAGCAGCAGTCCGAGGAAGACCAGGTACGGGGTGCGCAGCGGCGCGCCCGCGTACTGGGCGAGCAGTCCGGACAGCAGCGGGCCCACCGCGAAGCCGCCCATGTTGGCGGTGGTGGAGATCAGGTCGGAGCGGCCCCGTCCCGCATGCGGCCGCGCGGTGGTGTGTAGCTCCGACAGGTGCGCGGTGGCCGTGGCGGTGATCATCCCGACGCCCAGCCCGGAGACGACGCGGGCGGCGATCACGACCCCGAGCGACGTGGACGTCAGGAACATCACCGCCGAGAGGCCCTCGACGATCACGGCGGTCAGCAGGACGCGGCGCCGGCCGAGCCAGTCGGAGACGTGCCCGGCGAGGAAGAGGCTCACGACGACCCCGACCGCGTAGGCGGCGAAGGCGACCGTGACCATGAAGGTGGAGAAGCCCTCACGGGCCTGGTAGAGCGCCCACAGCGGGGCCGGGACGGCGGTGAAGGCCATGGCCACGAGGAAGGCGAAGGCGATGACCCAGAAGCCGGAGCCGTGCCCGAGGGGGCGCCGGCGGTCGGAGCGGACGGGAGGGCGGGCGGTGACGCCGGCGCGGGGGGCGGGCCTGCCGGCGTGCCGAGCGGTGGCCGTCTGGGGGGACACAATCTTCTCCTGAGCAGACGAAATGATTGAACGCTCAAAGAGTGCGTCGGGCGGTACCATCGCGTCCAACGATGATTCGTGCTTGCATCGATCAATCTGATGGATGGTCAGTCATGGAGCTCCGCCACCTCGAGTACTTCCTCGCCGTCGCCGAGGAGCTGAACTTCACGCGCGCCGCCCGCCGGCTGCACGTGGTGCAGTCCGGGGTGTCAGCGGCCGTGCGGGCCCTGGAGCACGAGCTGGGGGCGCCGCTGTTCGAGCGCACGTCCAAGCAGGTCGCCCTCACCGCCGCCGGGGAGGCCTTGCTCCCCGAGGCCCGGGCGACACTGGCCGCCGCGCAGGCGGCCCGGGACGCCGTCGGCCAGGTCGCCGGGGGGCTGCGCGGCACCGTACGGGTCGGCACGATGACCTCCATCGCCCTCATCGACCTGCCGGGGCTCTTCGGCCGCTTCCACGCCGACCATCCCCGGGTCGGCATCCGCCTCAGCGCGTCGATCGGCGGTACCGCGGGCCTCGTCCAGGGCCTCGTCGACGGTGAGCTGGACGTCGCGTTCGTCTCGCTGCCCGGCAGGCCGCCGGCCGGGCTGACCGTCCGGTCGCTGGCCACGGTGCCGCTCACGGCGGTCCTGCCCGCCGGCCATCCGGCTGGAGCCGGATCCTCGGTGGACCTCGCCGACCTGGTGGGGGAGCGCTTCATCGACTCGCCCGTGGGCTTCGGGAACCGCCTGGTCGTCGATCGGGCGTTCGCCGCCGCAGGCCTGGAGCGCTTCGTGGTCATCGAGGTCACCGACATCACCATGACCGCCGACTACGTCCGGCAGGGCCTCGGCGTGGCCATCATGCCGTCCTTCGCGGTCGCCGCGGACGACCCGGGCGTGTGCGTGCGCCCCGTCGCGGACGGGCCCCTCGAGTGGTCGCTGGGGGTCGCCTACTCCTCGGTGCGCCGGCCCGGCGCCGCGCTCATGGCGCTGCTGGCGCTCATCGGCCGGTTCGTACGCGTCCCGCCCGGAGCCCCGTGAGGACGGCCGTGGTGACCAGGGCGTACGCCACGTGCGGCACGAGGTCGGAGATCCAGTCCGACCGCGACCAGGTGCGCGGATCGGTCACGCGCAGCACGGTCATGGGGCCGTTGGTGCCGATCAGCGCTCCCACGGTCGCCGTCGCCGTCAGCACGGCCGTGGCCGGGCGCCAGCCGCAGCCCACGGCCAGCCCGAGCGTCGCGCCCATGCCCGCCCCGGCCGCGATGCCCGTGAGGGCGCCCAGCGAGGAGATGCGGTTGCGGCGGGCGCCGTCGTCGCCGGGGATCGGTACGTGCGTGGACTCGGAGAGCCGCTCGACGGTGGTCGCCGGGGCGGAGCTGGCGGCGCGGCCGCGCAGCAGCATGTCCAGGTAGCCCACGGTGTTGAGCGCCGTCGTGCCCGCCGCGCCCGCGGCCGCCCCGCACAGCACCCCGTGCACGGGTCCGAAACCGTTGCGGGCCGTCACGGGATCACCGCGCCACGGTCGGGCGCGCCGTCGCGCCGGGTGGAGGGAGTGCCGGTCGTCGCGTGCATACCTTCCAGTAACGCGCCGGACCCCGCACCGCGCCACCGGAGCGGGGGGTGCGGACGGTGCGGCAGCGGGTGAACGGCGGGATGCACTCATCGGCCCTCCGCCGAACACTGCCCGCGAGGGTTGTAGCCACCAT
Source organism: Streptomyces sp. NBC_00510 (assembly GCA_036013505.1). NCBI lineage: Bacteria > Bacillati > Actinomycetota > Actinomycetes > Kitasatosporales > Streptomycetaceae > Streptomyces > Streptomyces sp. NBC_00510. The sequence continues at coordinate 9,253,453 of CP107851.1, forward strand.
TCTTCCCGCGCGGGCAATCAGTGGATACCGCCGAATGACATCCCGATGAGGGCTATGATGCCTGGACCTGACCATGTTCTGGCATTCGCCAACGGATACCGGTGTACGGGCCCTTGAATTCACGTCAGTTCCTGGTCAGCATGGACGGGGCGCAACAGCATGGGGGATCGGTGGACGACGCGGTTGAGTTGGCGGATGTGATCTGGAAGCTGCGGTCGGAGCTCACTCGGGCAGCTTGGGGCGGAGAGCACAAGGACCTCAGGTTCAAGGCCGAGAAGGTGGAACTCGAACTGACGGTCGGGGTGGAGAAGGTTCGCGACCCCAATGTGAAGGTCAAGTTCTGGGTATTCGACGCCGGAGTCGGCTCGCAGCGGAAGAACGTGTCCACACAGACCATGCGGTTGACCCTGCTACCCGTCTTCGCGGCGACACCGGACGATCCGGCCCTCATCGGCGGTGCGGCGGTCGACGACGAGAAATAGTCCGTGGCTCGGCGGTGACCGGTGAGTACGTTTCACGTCGGCCAGGTCGCGGAGATCATCGTCCTGCTTTCCGACGGGGAAAGACGCGGGTCGGGTTACCAGATCTCACGCTCACGTGTGTTGACGGCGGCGCATGTCGTCGCGGACGCGGAAATGGTCGCGGTTCGCTTTGACGCAGATCAGCCCGAACAGTGGAAGTCGCTCAGCACCGTCGAGTGGTTGGACAACACGCGCGATCTCGCCTTGCTGACTCTCGACCATGAACGTCCAACCGTCGCCGTCCCGGCGGGTTTCGCTCGTCTGGGGGCCGGTCACGAGGAGATCGAGGTGCACACCGCGGGCTTCCCGAAGTGGAAGCTGCGCAAGGACGGGGACAACAAGAGATTCCGTGACCTGCACCAGGCGTTCGGCCGTGTCGCGCCGTTGTCGAACCGACGCAGCGGGACGCTCGAGATCACGCTGAGCGGGGCTCCGGCTCGGTCCTCGGACGGTTCGCCCTGGGAGGCGATGTCCGGAGCCGCGGTGTGGGCTGCGGACCGCATCATCGGGATCGTCACCGAGCACGACTTCAAAGAGGGTCTGGCCCGGTTGACCGGAGCACGCCTCGACCTTGCCCTGAAAGACGCGCAGGACGCCGATGGCCGACGTCTGAGCGACATGCTGGGCATCGATCCCGCAGCCCTGCCCGACGCGACCGTCCCACGGGCGCAGCCGCGGCCGGCACCCTCTCCCGCCCTGCCCGGGCTGCGTGCCTACCGGCTGCCGGTGGACTGGATCCCCGGTGGCGGTCCGTGCCCGGTGAACGATGCCCACCTCGCCGACCTCGGCGCGCTGTTGTGTCTGGAACGAGGTCCGGCCACCAATGTGGTGGCGGCTCGGCCGGGTACCGCGCTCGCGGCGGCGCTGTCGGCGGTCGAGGAAGGGCCGGTCCGGCGTGGCAGCGGTCCCGCCAGGGACTTTCCGGAACGCTCGTGGCGCGTGGTGGACGCCGAGACCGCGCTGCGCGACCTGCCCGCCACTTCGGCGGTGACCGGCTTCGTGGTGCCATGGCCCGTCGGCGTCCACCTACGAGGGCCGACGGGTGCCAGGTCGGTCCGGGAGGTCCGGGCCCAGATACGTGCGGCTGCCCCTGACGCGTCCGTCGTCGTGCTGGTGGAGGCGGAGCAGGCCGTCGATGCGATCGCTACCGCCACGCACATCGGCCGTGACCTCCGCGCCGGGCGGACCGGCGAGCGGGTGGAGGTTCTGACCTTGATACGTCCTGGTGAGCCCCCTGACGAGTCGTCCGGCACGGCTGCGCACGGAACAGCGGAGCCCGACGGGCACCGGTTGATGGCGACCGTCGCCGCGGAGATGCAGATGCGTACCTTGGCCGCACCTCCCTGCCCGTACGACGGTGAACCGTTGCCACCGCAGACGGATCCGATGGCGGTGGCCAGTGCGGTCGTGGAGATGCTGAACCGCAGCGCGGCCTGGGGGCCGCCGGAGCGTGAGGCCCATGCGCTGGGTCTCGTCCGCGACTTCGCTCCGCGCTACTTTCCCGCTCTCCTCCGCCGGCACGCGGCGCACCGATCCGGTCGCACACGGTGGGCCTCGCTCTCCGCGGTGGCCGGGATCGACGACCACGTCACGATCTGGCTGGAAGCCGTGCCCGAGGTGGACCCGCCGTCGCGGGTGCCGCGCCTGTTCCGGGACCGCCGGATCGTCGAGTCCGTTCTGCTCGGACTGCTGCGCACGGGAGCCGGCGATGTCGGCGCATGGCGAGAGGCGGCTGCCAACGGACGCTGCCAGTCAGTCCAGGAACTGGCCGACTACCTGGCGTCGGACCGCCCGGCGGCCGAGTTCCTTTCCCACGCCTCGGCCGGGACCGTCGTCGCGGCCCTCAGGGCGGAGCAGTACCACCTGCTCAACGGGGGAACCGCTGTGCCCCAGGCGTCACAGGCCTGGTGGGCGGTGCTGGGACGCAGGCCCCTGACGGAGTCCGCCGTGAGGACTCTTGCCGCCCTGAGCGTGGAGTCGCGCCGTGTGGCCGGGTTCACCGTCGACCGGAGCGAGACGGACCCGGACCTCGCCGAATTGACGCACCAGATGCGGATGGCGATGTGGCCTCCGCTGCCAGGAAAGGAAGCGATGGGATGAGCCTGCTCGCGGACTGGTACTTCTGTACGGCGATGCGTCTGTCGCCGGCCGACACCCACGCATTCCTCGACACGCTGGGTGTCCTTCGCCGCACCGACGCGGAGCGGGCCGACCTCTTGGACGCGGCGGAGGCGCTCAAGTCGTCACCCTCCTGGCTGCAGCTCTACGCGTTGCGTCCGCTGCTGACCGCTCACGGGCGGTTGGCCGACCGCACGGCGGCAACCGCCGACGGAGCTCCGGGCCCCGAGGGGGCCGAGGTCGCTGCGGAGCGGAGGGAACGGGCCGCCGAACGCGTCGAGGAGGGCAGGACCCAGTCGGGGTACGGCGACGCCGAGCTGGGACGGCGCATCGGCGAGCTGTGCGAGGCAGTGCTCGCCACGACGGATCATCCGTTGGCCGCCCACCTGGGCACGGTTCTAGGGGCGGTGATCCAGGATGCCGACGGAGCGCGCCGCGTACTGCTGAAGGACATCACGAAGCCCCTCGCCGAGGAGCCAAGGGGGGCACTGGGTCCCGATCCCAGCCCGCCTTACCACGATCTGAACGACCACATCGTGCCCACCGTCACGGTGATCGCGCTCGCCGAACTGACCCGCCGTCGCCCCACGTCGGCGGCACAGGACTGGCTCGGGGAGAACGCGGACCCGGTCGCCGCGGCCGCGCTGCGGGGTGAGTACGGCCGTTTGGCGCTGCTGACAGCGGTCGAGGCCTCGGGCCGAGCCGACCCTCAGGCACGCGACGAGGTCTGGCGCAACCTGTGGCTCGACGGCAGGGGCGCTCCGCACCTGCAGCCGGACCTGCTGGACGCGCTCTCCCGCCTCTGGTTCGGTCATCCCGACACAGAGGACCCGCCGTCGGTGGCCGAACTGGAAACGGAGGCGGTCACCGGAGACGATCTGGCACTGTGGGCCCGCGCCAGGCGTCATGACACGTCGGCGTGCGCCGAGTTCTACGCCCTGCTGACCGGGCACACCAATGGAGCCTGGGACGCGATGGGAGCGGTGCTGTGGCAGTCGGTGCTGTGGTCGCTCGCCGCCGAGGTGGACCCGGCGGGGGCCGCGGCACGTCTGGCACGCTGGTGGCGGACGCCGCGACGGACACCGGGAGAGACGGTGACGGTGCACGTCGGCAGGATGACGACCCGTGCGACGGAACACCTCTCACTGCTCCACCAACTGAGCCGGGCGCCGGGCAGCCGTGTCGTGGTCGACGAGGCGCCGGTCGATGAGACCGGCGAACGGGCCGGCTCGACCGTCTGCTCGCCGTGGGTCGACCGGTGGCACGACGGCTGGGACCACATGCGCAGGAACGGACCTGCGTTCCGCTTCGGGTCTTCGGGGCCCTCGGAACCCCTCGTGCGCCTGCTCGCGGCCGCATCCCTGTCGGTGTCCCTGCTTGCCGCACTGCCCGAGGCCAGGGAGGAGCAGGAGCACGATCACCTGACCGCCCTGGTGCTCCACACCGTCGACGTTCTCCGTGACCAGGCGACGCTGCTCACCGACCTGGAGCTCGGCGAGTACACCGGCGACCACCCGCTCGGTCCGGCGCTCGCCTCCCTTGTCTGGCATGTGTACCGGGTTCTCCAGGAGACCGGGGCCGGCCACGATCCCCGGGTCGATCCCCGACGATTCGCCGCCTTCGCGGCCCGTGTGCTGGAGGACGACGCGTCGGCCGACCTCGAGGACAACGAACAGTCCGCACGACTGGCGCGCCAAGCAGTCGGCGCCATCTGCACGATGTGGATCCGCCGCGCCTGGGTGGAGTCCAGCGCCATCCGCCCGGAAGAGGGGCCCGGGCGCTGGTTCCTGGGCGACCCGCCCCTGGCGCTGCGCGTGCTGATGGCGGGGCTGGACCGGCTCAGTCTGCTTTTGACGCAGTTTCGTGCCCTCAAGCAGCAGGAGTCGCGGCGTCGCGGGAAGCTCGAGAAGGAGCGAGCACGGCAACAGCCGGGCACTGCCGCGGAGCCGGTGCGGACCCGTTCGGTGTCGCTGACCCGAGGGTTGTGGACGCCGGACCTGATGCCGACGGCGCAATTGCTGAAGGAGATATACCCGGCCGACTGGCCGGACCCGGTGGGCAGTCGGTGGCCGCAGCTGGACCTGGACTGGTACGGCCAGCGGGATGGACTGCGGAAGTTGTACGAGCCGCGCCTGCGACGGGCCGGAGACGATCCCGAGGCGGTCACCGTCAACACTGTGCGTGCCGAGCGGTTGCTGCTGTCGCCCCGGTATCCCCTTCAGGTGTGGCGTGAGTCCACCCCCGACCTCGAGGGCTGGGCACGCGTCGACAGCGCGCCGATCACGATGCGCGCGCTGCGGTTGGTGGCACTCCTGCAGGATCACCAGGCCGTGGCCTCGGACGGGTACCGCGAATGGATCGAGGACTGGCTCGACCGCATCCACGCCGTGCAGCGCCGTGAGGAACTGTCGCTCGACGTACGGGCCATCATGATCCGATTGCTCGCACCTGCCGTACCGGGCGGCGGTGTGGACTACGAGAGACTCCTGTCCTCGGTGCACGGGGCGACGGTCGATGCAATCATGGAATTCGGCTCGTCCACGCCCCGTCACATCGAGATGCTGCTGGAGCAGCTCGCCGGCTCCGTCGGCCTGGCGCGGGAGGCCACCGACCGCCTGCGTCTGCGTGCCCTGGAAACGATCTACCGCCAGAGACAGTACCGGGGGCAGCAGCTGACGTTGTGGGGCGTCTCGGAAGTCCGCCGGGAGAGAGATGCGGCCGTCAACCGGGAGCTGGCCATACGCCGGTATCTGGACGGCATCGCGGCATCGGCGCATCAGGAGTCGGAGCGCGTGCCCGTGCTGGAGCGCGCGCACGCGTTGTGGGCCCGCACACAGCTGCGACCGCTTCTGAGCGGAACACGCGTGCCGCTGACGGACCGGCGCCACCGACGGGGCGAGGGTGTACCGGAACTGATCGTGGCCGCAACGGCCACGGACCGCTTCCGAGCGGAGGAGATCTCCTATCTGCTCGACGTGGTGAGTCCGGCGACGGTGCGGAGCCCGAGGCGCACCGGCCGGGTTCACGACCTGTTCCCCAGCGAGCGGTACCGGCAGCAGATGCTGCAGGAGATCACGAAGTCGGTGCGCACGGTCTTCGCCGTCGTAACGGAGGTCGAGGACGCCCGTGTCTGGCTGAACGCCGGGCTCGGCACCCCGTTGCCGTACGACGGGGCTCCTGAAGGTCTCGGAGTGCGGACCGGTGACGTCGTGGCCGCGGAGATCCGCGGGGGGCCGGCCGCCGTGGTCTCCGTCCGGCGCTTGCCGTGGCCCGAGCCCGAGCCCGGTGAAGTGCGCACGGCCACGGTACGGATGACACGTCCGTGGCTACGGGTCGAGGTGGACGGTGTCAGCGGTGCGGTGTATCCGAACGGTGACGGTGCGGTGGCCGACTCGGTTCGCCGACGCTGGGATCCCGATCTGTCACGGGCGTTCAGCGGGCAGGGTGGGGGGCCGGTGACCGTTCCCGTCCGGTGGGACGGTGAACTCCGGCACTGGGTGCCGGTCGAGCGCTCGCTCAGCGAACTGATCGTCAAGGAACTCGACTCTCCCGAAGGAGCACGGCTGGTCCACGCGGGTGGCGATCTGTTCGTCACCCGGCCGGGCTTCCTCTACCGCCTCACCGACGCCGACTGGGAGGACCCCGAGGCCGTCGCCGCACTGCTCGACGGGCAGCCGGGAGGGGTCATCCTGCAAGTGGACCGGGCTGCCACCGGGGGGCCGCGTCTGCGGGTCACCGCCGACGACAGCCGGAACGTACGGTGGCTACGCCTGTTCAGCGGCAACGAGCACGAATTCACCATCGCCACCAAGAGCGACCGCGGATACAGAATCGAGGTCGATCCTCCCGAAGGCTTTCCCCCCGCGGTCGTGGCACGCGGAGCGGAGGGCGGCCCGCAGCGCGCCTACGTGATCACCGCCCCGTGGAGCGAGCGGCAGGCTCGCTTGGCCGAGGTCACGGTCACGCTGGTACCCGTCAGCGGGGTGAAGGACCGGCACTTCCCGACGGTGGAGCGGTTCGAGGAGGTGTGCGGTGTGGCCGTCGGCGCCCGGGTGACGCTCCGGCGGATCTTCTCGCACAGTCTCGAGAACGCGCTGGTGTGGGCGACCACGTCGACCGGGGTCGCCGTGCGGCTGGAGACCGACTCGCTGACCTTGCTGAATCCAGAAGAGGTGGGGAGGTCGGCCGGCGGCATGGTCAGCGGCCGGGCCGCCGACGTGGTCCGGGTGTACAAGTTGCCGGTGCCGCGGCCACCGGGCTCGGCCATGACGGTCGAGGAGCTCGCCACGCGCGTCCACACGGACGGCGCGGACACGGCGGAGGTCCGCCGGCAGGTCTCGTCGGCCGACGTGGCGGAAGGTGTGGTCGTCGCGCGCGCCTCCGCGCCGGGACAGGGCGGGGACACGATCTACGGCACGTGGTGCCGCTTCGGCGACCAGGTCCATTACGTCGAGCTCCCCCAGGAGCACCTGGGCGCGACGATCGCCCAGTTGGTGGGCCAGACGTTCGTCGGCACGCGTGACGGTGCGCAGTGGACTTTCCGGTTCTCTCCGAGGGAGATCACCGTACGCGCCCTGTTCGAGGTGCGGACCGGAGCGGATGTCGACGGACCCGAGGTCTTCGTCGGTTCCGACGGTACCGCCGATCTTTACCAGCACCCGACACGACCCGTGCTGGTGCGCCGCCCCGCGGCCGGCGGAGACGCCATCCGCCGGCTGGACCTGGCCACCGCTGACGTCACACTGCTCGACCGCCGGCCCATCACGATGCGCACCGTGGCGGTGCGCACCCGCAAGGACTCGGTGGTGCTGTTCGGCGGCTCGTCGTTCCGTGAGGACGTCGGCGACGCCCAGGTCGTGGGCGTCCGGCTGGATCTCACCCCGTCGCGCTCCGGCCGGGGGGACCGCGTCCGCGCGCGCCGCACCTTCTCCCTCCGTGCACGCTCGGCTTCGGCCCCCCGCCGCGTACAGCAGGTCGACCACGCCGGGCGATGGCAGCGATTCCTCGCGGCGGGGCACGATCACGTGACGGGGAGTCTTGCCAAGACGCACGTCGACATCACGGGCGGCCTCAGGCCCCCGGGGCCCGACGGCAAGCTCTCCGCCCGGCTTCCCCTGCTGCCGGGTGAGGAGCCCGCGGTCGCCGGGGTGCCCTACCGCACCCTGGGCGTCCGGGTGAGGCTCGTGCCGCACGGGGACGGATACGCCGCGTCGTATGCCACGGCCACCCCGAAGACTCTGCCCGAGTTCATGCGCCTGATGCATCAGGAGGTCACCGCAGGCGACGTGAGCCGGCCCTTTGCCGATGCCCTCTACTACGTGTCCCCTCCTACGGCCCAGTTGGACGCCCACGTCTTCGAGTGGGGATACGGGTGGACCGTCGCTGTGCCGGCGGGCAGACTGAGCGTCGCGGGCACCCCGGACCGGCGCGGACTGCCGCCGCTGTTCCACGGTGACCGCATCGAGGCCGCGAGCTTCGTGGCGGCCGACGACGGCGGTGACCCCGTCATGGTCATCGCCTGGCGTGACATCCGCCCCAGGTACGTCACGCAGATCGTCGACGAGCGGCGCCAGCAGTATCTGCACCTGCTCGACGTCGAGGTCGGCGTGGCCACGGGGACCTTGCGGGTGATGAGGGCGCAGGCGGGGCGGCGTCGCGGCGACGACCCGTTCCGCAGCGCGGAATGGGTCCCGTTCCCCGCGACCCTCGACGACGACAGTCGGAAACTGGTGCTCGAGCAGTTGCGGCAGAGCGGCGAGACGGGTCTGGTGCGGCGCCGGATCCTGGCCAGGTTCGACAACGAGACGGCGATCTCCACCGGTGGCCGGGAACGGATGTTCCAGGCCGTCCGAGCGGACGGAGCCGGACTCAGGGACAAGGACCGCGTCTTTCTGACGGCCCGACAGATCGAGCAGACCAGCAACGAGCTCACCGTGATCTTCGGCATTCCTGACGCCCTCAACACCGAAGACCTCTCCGTCCGCGTGAACCGGCGGGAGTTCTCCTTCCGCGAGAGCACCCTCGCCAGACTGCTCGCCCGGGGGCTGGACGTGGAGAAGGCGGAGGTCGTGATGCTCGTCCGGCTCACCGCCCCCAACCGGAAGGGCGTGCGTCACGGCTCGATCAAGGACGGCCCGGCGCGGCGGCCCGAGACCCTCGTCAGCTATCTCGCGAGTCGTGGTGGCTCCTGCTACGCGGTGTTCGGCAGGGTCGCCACCCGTGGTGCGGGACGTCTGGAGATCGCGCCGGGTGTCCTCTACGGTACGGCCGGTGTGGTCGGCGCGGAGGAAGCCCGACACGGCTCGGTGGTCCGCCTCGTACTCGACGACGCACGACGGGTGGTCCTGACGACCGCGCTGCCCGCCGACCAGTCCTACGTCGGAGCGAAGGGCCGCGCCGCGGTTGTCTTCCCCAAGTCGGACCTGTTGCGGCGGAACTCACCGGAGCGCCGTCGCGACATGGGGTCCGGGTTCGTGGTGTCCGGCCTGCCCGATGTGCAGGCGTCGCCGGTGAACGGTGCCGGAGCCGAGGTCCTTGCCGCTCCCCATCCCAAGATCTGCTGGTTGAGGGAATCGCGCGACGGCTCGGTTGAGCTCCGACTGGCTTCCCCGAACGAGGCGCGTGTCGCCCGCCTGGTGCGGCGCGACGCCGACCGGCCCGCGGAGGTGCGGCCTCGCGTGTTGCCCGGGGAGCCGCGGGGGGAGCGCGACACCCTCCCCATGCCGTGGGCCCGGATGTCATTCACCTACACCACGGCCGGCAGCATCGCCAGAGCGTGCGCCGCGCTCCGGTGGCAGCACCATGACCGGTACACAGGGCACGCCCGCGGGGATCGGATCGTCGGACCGTATGAAGTCAGCCCCGGCAGCCTCCTGTTCGACGGCGTCGCCTTCGATGACGACGCCGGCTGGACGCTGCGGTACGGGCCGGACCGACTCGCCGCCTTCGGCTTTCCCGCCGGCGAACTGCTGGACGGACCCGCACGCGAGCGCCCCCTGACCGTGGCCGGCGTGTCCGCCGACGGCGGGGGCGTCTGGGTGGAACTCGGGCCGGGGCGCTTGGTGGAGATCCGCGGTGCGCTCGTCACAGCGGAAGGCCGTACCGCCCTCACCGGGCTGGACTGGCCGGCCTTCGCCCCCGGGGACCAGATCGGTCTGTCCCAGGACGACTCTTCACAGGACGCCCACGGCTGGGAGGCGAGTCAGGAGTCCTTGGTGCTCACGTCCTGGCGGACCACGGTGACCGGAGCGCTGCCCCGTGACGACCGTGACGCCCGGGTCCTGCTGCCGGTGCGAGGTACCGACCGTGGAGGCGGGGCGCTCCACCTTGCGGACGGGCAGGGGAGACTGGTCTACCCGCTCGACAGGACCGCACTGACCGCGCTGCAGGGTGTCGAGGCAGTATGGCTCGACGCCCGCAACGACGTGGAGCCGTACACGGCCGGATCGGTCCGGCCAGGTGACACCGTGCTGCTCATGGCGGACGAGCACGGCCGGCTGACCGTGGCCGGACTGCCCGATGTGGAGGTGCGGGTCGCGCCCCGGGGGGACCGCAACTGGCCGGGGTACGACTGGCTGCACCGGCGACTCGCGCATGATTCCGGCCGACGGAACCTGCTCGAGGCCTTCGACGGGCAACTCCCCGTCACCGTGCACAGTGTCGGCATCGACCGGCCCGTGGTGACCGTCTCGCGGGAACGGCAGCCGTCGGGCTTCTGGCCGCGTGCCCGGCAGGTGCGAACGGAACTGCTCGCCGCGTCGGGTCGGCAACTGCTGCTCCGGTCCGGCGCGGCGGTGTACTCGGTCTCCCTCGACGAGGCGGTCCTCGGCGTTCCCACGACGCTCGCCGGGCAGGTGGCCGCGGCCTTGGACGGAGCGACGCGCAGCCGCCCCCTCGTGCTCTGGTGGCGGGTGGACGAGCAAGGTGTGCGGCAGTCGGGACTGGCCGAGTCGGCCGGCGACGCGGGACCCCAGGACGTGGTCGTCGTGCTGGAGGCCGAGGTGGCGATCGACGGGGCAGCCGTCGGCGTGGTGTGCCGGGACGTGGCCACCTCCAGGCTCCACTGGCTGGGGGCCGACCAGGCCTCGTGGGTACGGGACGTCGCGGCCGGGGACCTGCTGGCCAACCTGGCACGCGCCAACCGGTTGACGGCGCGGCTCCGCCCCGACGGCAGCCTGTCCGTCAACACCCGCCCGGCCGTCTCCCACCAGCTCAGGCGCTTGCAGCTGGGCCAGTCCCTCCGGCTCGTGCTGGGCGAGGGACGTCCACGGCCTGCCGGGGACGGCACGTGGCGGTACATCGCCAGACTCGAGATGCCTCCGATCCTGATGTCCTATGTGTCCACCGACCCGGAATTGACGCCGGGGACCTCCCGTCTGACCGAAGTCGACACCGTCGACCGAGGGGGCCAGCCGTCGGTGACGACGGTGGACGCGAACAGCCGGCGAGTCACCCTCGATCTCCCTCGTTGGCTGACGGTGGCGCACCAGGCGATCGTCGAGGACGGCAGCCCCGGTGCCGCCCTCGGCCGGTTCGACGAGTACCGCCGCTGGTACCGGGAGGGTAGGGGCGGAGTCACCGGCGACGCGCCGACCGAGGCGGTGGTACGCCTTGCCGGGGACCTGGTCGACGGAGCCGAGGTGGACGTGCGGCAGCTCCGCGAGGTGACCACTCGTTGGATGGCCGCCCACGGCCGGGCCGTCTTCAACCTGATCGGTGACGAGGAGATGGATGCCGCCCCCCTGCTCGCCGGGGCGCTCGTGATGGACGCGCTCGCCGGCCGGGACCGGGACTGGGATCCGGTGGTCGTGCTGTATCTGCACCAGATCGGCCGACGTGCGGCGGCCAGCCTGCACACCGAGCAGCTTGCCACAGCGTGGGTGGGGGAGCCCGAGGTGCATCATCTCGGCGGTGCGTGGGTCCGGCTGCGCGCGCTCTCCCTGGCTCGTGAGCTTGAGCCCCGGCAGGTACGGCAGTTGCGTGAATTCTGCAGGGCGATGCTCACCAAACCGGTGCTGCGCAACGTCGAGAACGCTCTGGCACCCGTCGCCCGTTCGTTGCTCGCCGCCGTCGGCGAACTCGAATCGGCTGAGGAGCTCCTGCGGGACGCGACTGTTCTGGCCGGGCCGGCGACGTGGGCCAGGACCTTGCTGCCTCCGTCCGGTCACGCGACCGCTCAGCCGACGCTGCTCGGGCGGCAGCGCGAACAGCTTCGGGCGCTGGCCGATCACGTGGTCAATGACGCCGTTCCGCTCACCCTGCTTCCGGTGGTGGCACCACCGTTCGGGTCCGAGGGCGACCTGGCACGGCGGGTGCTGCGCAACCTTCACAGCACCTCGGGTCCGTCCCCCGACTGACCGTGTGCGGCGCCGCAGCTGTCCGGGGGTCTGCGAACGGTCAGGCCCCCGGGGATCCCGGCACCGTGGGGGAGGGGCGCCGCTCCAGGGCGGCGATCTGCTCGACGCGGCGCTGGTGCACCCCGCCCTTGAACGGGGTCTCCAGCCAGGCCGCCACGATCTCCTCGGCCAGGTCGGCGGTGAGCACCATCGCCGCCAGCACGAGCACGTTGGAGTCGTTGTTCCCCCGCGAGATGCGGGTGCTCCACACGTCGTGGCACAGGCCCGCCCGGATGCCGGGGACCTTGTTGCAGGCGACGGTCTCGCCCAGGCCGCTGCCGCCCAGGACGATGCCGCGGTCGGCGGCGCCGGCGACGACCCGGTCGCAGACGTCCGCGCACAGCGGCGGGTAGTCGACGGTCTCGGCGCTGTGGCTGCCGCGGTCGTCGACGGTGTGGCCGCGGGCGGTGAGCCAGGCGGTCAGCCGGGCCTTGAGGGCGACCCCGTTGTGGTCCCCGGCGATGGCGATGCGCACCGTGTCTCCTCCTTCGGGGGACGTCAGGCGGTCAGGTCGCGGGTGGTCTCGGCGAACAGGCCGTCGAGCGGCACCGCGCGGTCCAGGATGCGCTGGTCCACCGCGTGCCGCAGCAGTTCCTCCAGCACCGCCCTGTTGGGCTCGATGCCGTACGGCAGCGGGTCGGCGCCGGTGGTCTCCATGACCCGGCGGTACATGCGGTCCGTCGCCGTGCCGGAGCCGGGGGTGCCGTCCCGCAGCCCCTCGACGTAGCGCGACTTGGCGCGCGCGAAGGCGTCGAAGACCGCGGCACCCAGTTCGGGCCGTGCGGCGAGGAGTTCGTCCTTGACGACGACGAGGTGGTTGACCGGGTAGAGTCCGCGTTCGCGCAGGGCCGTGAAGCCCGCCTCCTGCGGGTCGGGGATCAGCGGCGCCAGGGCGGGCGACTTCGGGGGCGGCCCGATGACGGCGGCGAGTTCGCCGGCGAGCAGCATCTCCTCCAGGGAGCGTCCCGGTTCCATCGGGACGACGTTGGCCGGCGGCCGGTAGTCGGCGACGTGCTCGTCACCGGAGAGCACCCAGGTCACCCGGCTGAGGTCGACCCCGTACTCGTCCCGCAGGACGGCCCGCGCCCACACGCCCGTGGTGACCGTGTAGCCGCGGCTCACGCCGACCCGGCGGCCCTCCAGGTCCTTGGGCCCGCGGACGTCCGAAGCGGGGTCGTGGTGGATCGCGCCGTGGTGGAAACCGCGGACGAGGAAGGCGGGGACGGCCGTGAACCGTGCGCCGTGCGCCTTCGCCACGAGGTAGGTGGTGAGCGCCATCTCGCTGACGTCGAACTCCAGCCCGCGGACCATGCGCCGGAAGGCGTCGACGAGGACGGGCACCTCCTCGAAGTCGAAGCGGAAGCCGTGCGGGGTGACGGCGCCGGTCTTGAGCGCCTCGTTGTTGCCCTGCGTGCGCGTGACCGTCCTGAGCCGCGGTGTCCCGTCCATACCGTCCGCCCTTCTGATGCTTCCTGACGCAGAGAAAGGTACCATGGTCAGACCATAAGGCCATAGGCTAAGGTGCCTCGCGAACAGCCCCCTACACGAGGAGAGGCCATGGCCGAAAAGGTGCTGGCGGCGGTCAGGACGGGCCCGGGCACGACCGAGGTGCGCGAGTTCGCGATGCCCGACGTCCCTGACGACGGAGCCCTGTTGAAGGTCGAGGTCGCGGGCATCTGCGGCACCGACGTGAAGATGTACCGCAAGCCGCCCTTCGCCGATCCCGTGATCATGGGCCACGAGAACGTCGGCGTCATCGCGAGGGCCGGCCGCACCTTCACCGAGCGCAAGGGCCTGCGCGAGGGCGACCGCGTCTTCGCCGAGCACTACGTCGGCTGCTTCCGCTGCGAATGGTGCCACCGCGGCGAGTACCGGCACTGCGAGGCCACCGACTGGCGCACCAACCCCGACGCCCGCCGCTACGGCTACACCTCGGCCGACCACCCCTACCACCTGTGGGGCGGCTTCGCCCAGTACCTCTACCTGCCCTGGAACGCCGTGACGCACCGCGTCCCCGACGGGGTCTCCGCCGAACTCGCCGGACTGGTCACGCCGTTGTCCAACGGCATCGAATGGGCCCTGGTCACCGCGGGCGTCGGCTACGCCTCCACCGTCCTCATCCAGGGGCCCGGGCAACAGGGCCTGTCCCAGGTCGTCGCCTGCAAGCAGGCCGGCGCCGCCACCGTCGTCGTCACCGGCACCACCCGCGACGCCGCGCGGCTCTCCCTCGCCCGTGAACTCGGCGCCGACCACGTCGTCGACGTCCAGCGGGAGGACGCCCTCACCCGCGTGCTGGAGATCACCGGCGGCCGCGGCGTCGACGTCGTCCTGGACTGCACCGCGGGCGCCGGCACCGCACCCGTCCTCCTCGGCATCGACGCGCTCAAGCGCCGCGAGGGCGTCATGGTCGTCCAGGGTGAACTCGCCGCCTTCCCCGACTTCCCCATGAAGAAGCTCACCGAGAAGTCCATCAGCCTCAAGAGCGCCCGCGGCCACAGCTACCGCTCCTGCGAACTCGCCCTCGAACAGCTCGCGTCCGGACGCTTCCCCCTGGAGAAGCTGAGCACCCACAGCTTCCCGCTCGCCGAGGCCGACCGCGCCATCAGGACCGTCGGCGGGGAGACGGGCGAGGACGCCGTGCACGTCTCCCTGCTGCCGTGGGCGGCGGCATGAGCGTCGTCGTCCGCAACCCCCGCCGCGCCGACCGCGCCACCGCCGACGCCCTCGCCGCGTACGGCGTCGCCACCGTCCACGAGGCCCAGGGGCGCACCGGGCTGCTCTCCCCGGCGCTGCGCCCCGTCTGGCCGGGCGCGCACATCGCCGGCACCGCCGTCACCGTCGCCGTGCCGCCGGGCGACAACTGGATGATCCACGTCGCGGTCGAGCAGTGCCGCGACGGCGACGTCCTCGTCGTCGCCCCCACCTCCCCCTCGGAAGCGGGGTACTTCGGGGACCTGCTCGCCACCTCCGTCGCCGCCCGCGGGGTGCGCGGCGTCGTCATCGACGCCGGCTGCCGCGACGTCGCCGACCTGCAGCGGATGGGCTTCCCCGTCTGGGCACGGCACATCAGCGCCTTCGGCACCGTCAAGGAGACCCTCGGCGACGTCAACCTCCCCGTGGTGTGCGCCGGGCAGCACGTCGCCCCGGGAGACGTGATCGTCGCCGACGACGACGGCGTGGTCGTTGTCCCCCGGCTGCGCGCCGCCGACGTGCTGGCGGCCTCCCGCGCCCGCGAGGAGAAGGAGGCGGGCACCCGCGAACGCTACGCGAACGGCGAACTCGGGCTCGACGTCAACGCCATGCGCGACCGCCTCGCCCGCAAGGGCCTGACCTACGCCGACGCCGACCAGGAGGCCACCGGTGATCATTGACGTCCACGGCCACTACACCACCGCCCCGCCGCAGCACCAGGCCTACCGCGACGCCCAGCTCGCCCGGCTCCGCGATCCCGCACTCCCCGTCCCGGCGCCCACCGCCATCAGCGACGACGCCGTCCGGGTGAGCATCGAGAACCACCAGCTGAAGCTGCTCCGCGAACGCGGCGCCGACCTCATGCTCCTGTCCCCGAAGGCCTCGGGGATGGAGCACCACGTCCCCGACCCCGCCACCGCCCGCGACTGGGCCCGCGCGAACAACGACCTCGTCCACCGCGTCACCACCCTCTTCCCCCGGCACTTCGCCGGAGTGTGCCAGCTGCCCCAGACCCCCGGCGGCCCGCTCGACGACGCCGTCGCCGAGCTGCGCCGCTGCGTCACCGGCCTCGGGTTCGTCGGCTGCAACCTCAACCCCGATCCCTCGGGCGGACACTGGACCTCACCGCCGCTCACCGACCCGTACTGGTACCCCCTCTACGAGGCCATGACCGAACTGGACGTCCCCGCGATGATCCACGTGTCGGCCTCCTGCAACCCCGCCTTCCACGCCCTCGGCGCGCACTACCTCAACGCCGACACCTCCGCCTTCATGCAGTTCGTGGAGGGAGACCTCTTCGCCCGCTTCCCCGCGCTGCGCTTCGTCGTGCCGCACGGCGGCGGCGCCGTCCCATACCACTGGGGCCGCTACCGGGGCCTGGCCGTCCGCCTCGGCCGCCCCGACCCCGCCGAACACGTCATGAAGAACGTCTGGTTCGACACCTGCGTCTACCACCAGCCCGGCATCGACCTGCTCCACCGGGTCGTGGACACCGGCAACATCCTGTTCGCCTCGGAGATGCTCGGCGCCGTCCGCGGCGTCGACCCCGCCACCGGCATCGCCTGGGACGACACCAAGCAGTACGTCGACCGGGCCGGCCTCAACGACGAGCAACTGCGCAAGGTCTACGAGGGCAACGCCCGGCGCGTCTACCCGCGGCTGGACGCCCGGCTCACAGCGGAAGGCAGGTAGCCCGCACCATGACCCGACTGCACCTCACCTTCGCCTGCGGCGACTACGACCGCACCCGCGCCCTGGAGGAGGGCACGATCCGCCCCGACGGCATCGACCTGACCTACCTGCGGCTGCCCGTGGAGGAGACCTTCTTCCGGATGATGCGGCACCGCGAGTTCGAGGTCGCCGAGATGTCGCTCTCCTCGTACGTCCTGTCCCTCGGCGACGGCACCGAGCCCTCGCCCTTCGTGGCCCTGCCGGTCTTCACCTCCCGCATGTTCCGGCACGGTGCGCTGTACTGCCACGCCGACTCCGGCATCACCGGCCCCGAGGACCTGCGCGGCAAGCGCGTCGGCACCCCCGAGTTCCAGCTCACCGCCTGCGTGTGGATGCGCGGCATCCTCGCCGACCGGCACGGCGTGCCCTTCGACTCCGTCACCTACGTCACGGGCGGCCAGGAGACCCCCGGCCGCGTCGAGAAGGCCGCGGTCGACCTCCCCGGCACGGTGCGGGTCGAGCGCGTCGCGCAGGGCCGTACCCTCTCCGAACTCCTCGCCGCCGGGGAGATCGACGCCCTGTGCACGCCCCGCGTCCCCGGTCCCTTCAGCGCCGGAGACCCCCGGGTGCGCCGTGTCTTCCCCGACGTCGTCACCGCCGAGAAGGAGTACCACGCGGCCACGGGGATCTTCCCGATCATGCACGTGGTCGTCGTCCGCCGCGACGTGTACGACCGCCACCCCTGGGTCGCCCAGTCCCTCCACAAGGCGCTGCTCGCCGCCAAGGACGCCGCGTACGCCACCCTCTACGACACCTCGGCGCTGCGCTTCATGCTGCCCTGGCTCACCCCGCAACTGGAGGAGGCCAGAGCCCTGTTGGGCCGCGACTACTGGTCGTACGGGCTCGGCGCCAACCGCGACACCCTGGCCACCTTCCTGCGCTACCACCACGAGCAGGGCCTCTCCCGCCGCCGCTGGACCCCGGAGGAGCTCTTCGCCCCGGAGTCGCTGGAGGCGGCGGTCATCTGAGGGTGGGGTCCAGGTCCGTGAGCAGGCGCGCCACGTCCAGTCCCGCGGTGAGGTACTCCACGAAGGTCCCG
This sequence comes from Streptomyces sp. NBC_00510, assembly GCA_036013505.1. Lineage (NCBI taxonomy): Bacteria > Bacillati > Actinomycetota > Actinomycetes > Kitasatosporales > Streptomycetaceae > Streptomyces > Streptomyces sp. NBC_00510. The sequence continues at coordinate 9,270,948 of CP107851.1, forward strand.
TTGTTCGTCCGGTTCCCCCGACCTCCCTCGTCCGGGCGGAGGTTCCCTTTTCCGGAACCGGCTGCATGAACCCGCCTCACCCGGGAACCCGAGCAGTACGGCCGCGCCGCGACCACACCCCCCCTGGTCGCCGGCGCGGCCTTCACGCGTGGCGGATCAGCCCGCCGCCTGGAAGGCGCGGCCCGCGGGGGTCGTGTGGGTGCCGTCGGTGAACAGGCCGCTGCTGGGTTTGGCCGGGTCGGCGCCGAGGCCGAACCAGGCGTAGCGCTGTACGTAGGGGAGCGCCTCCAGGGCCTTGGTGGAGGCGGTGACGAAGGCGGCCTGCTGGTCCGGGGTGGGGAAACGGGTGCCGTGGGAGAAGTCGATCAGGGCGTACTCGGTCAGCCAGATCGGCTTGTGGTAGCGCTGGTGGACCGCCTCCAGATACGACGTCAGCTGCGACACGGCCTCCGCGGAGCGGAAGTCGCCGCCGTACCAGTGCAGGGTGACGAAGTCGACGCGGTAGCCCTTGGCAGCGGCGCCCGACATGAAGCGGTCGAGCCAGCCGCCGGGGGTGGCGCCGTTGGTTGCGACGGCCGGGCTGCCCAGGATCCGGCCGGCGTCCATCAGCCGCGGCCACACGGTCAGGGCCTGCTCCACCGACATGTTCGACTGCTGGGCCATGTCGGGCTCGTTGAAGCCGAGCAGGTACGGGCCCTGCGCCTTCGCCTGGGCCAGGGAGTCCGCGGTGACGGAGGCGGGCCCCCAGATCATGGGAACGAAGCGGCCCGACGGGGGCGAGGCGACGTCCTGGTGGCCCGTTGACCAGGTGTAGTACCAGCTCGCACCGGACGAGGCGAGGGCCTTGCCCACGCCCGGGAAGGTCCACACGCCGACGCCCTTCTTGCCGGACGAGGCGACCCGCACCGCGGGTGCCTGCCGGGTCGGCTTCGGTGACGGGGCCTTCTTCGTGGGCTTCTTGGAGGGGCTCGGCGAGGGCGACGGGCTGGGGGAGCGGGGCGAGGCCGTGGCCGTCGCCGGGGCGGAGGCCGCCGGGAGCGCGTCCGCCTGCGGCGCCGGCGACGGACCGGTCAGGAGCCGGGTGGCGACCAGCGCCGCGGCCACCACCGCCGCGACGGCCGCCCCGCCGAGGACGGGGGTCCGCAGCCCGCGCGACGCGGCCCGGCCGGTGGCCCGGTGGGCGCCGCGCGCGGCCGGACGGGGCACCGGTGCCGGCCCGGTCCCGGCCTGCCCGGTCACCGCGGCGACCATCCGCCCCGGGTCCAGCGCCGGCGGCACCGCGAGCAGTGGCAGCCCACTGAGCAGCCGGTCCATGGGGAGCAGCCCCTCCTCCATCCCGCCGCAGACACCGCACCCGCGGATGTGCCGGGCGAACCGCTTGCGCCACAGCGGGCTCGGCACGCCGTCCCAGGTCGCGGCCGTCGCCCGCAACTCGCCGCAGCCGGGCGCCGCGGCCAGCGCCCGGACGACCACGCGGGAGGCCTCCATCTGCTTCTTCATGCGCTGCACCCGTACCGCCGCGTGCCGGTCCGACAGGCCGAGCGCGGCGGCGAGGTCGGCCCGGTCCAGTTCCCCGGTCTCCTCCAGCCACCACAGCGACAGCAGCTCCCGGTCGTCCTCGTCCAGCCACCGGGTGGCCTCGGCGACCTCACGGCGCTGCTCGGTGAGCCCGAGGCGCAGGATCGTCAGCCCCGCGAAGTCCAGGGCCGGGTCCGGTATGCGCTCGGCGTCCTCCAGGCCGGCGCTGCGGTGCCGGGCCACGGCACGGTCCCGCTCACGGTCGCGGACCTGCCGGATCGTGATCGCCACCATCCAGGACCGGAACGCCGCCGGGTCCCGCAGCTCCGACAGCCCCCGCACCATGCGCAACAGCGTCTCCTGTACGACGTCGTCGACGTCGGCATGGCCGTCCAGCGCCCGTCCGACGATGTTGTAGACCAGCGGCAGGCACTCCGCCACCAGCCGGTCGAGGGCCTGCCGATCGCCCGAGCGTGCCCCCACCACCACCCCGGCGCCGGGTCCGCTCCGGTGCGTCTTGCGCATGTTGGCCCCACTCTTCCCTACTTGGTCTCGCTGTCCACTACCGCGCGGCCGCCCGGCGGCCGCGATGCCTCCACGTAGAGGAGACGGGCCGCGCGCGCCCGGACAACACAAATCCCGCAGGGTCCGTCAGCGGATTTGTGTTGTCCGCCGGTGGCTCCGGCGGTCCCCGATACGTGCGTACGCACCAGGCGAGGACGAGGAAGGCACAAGAATGGCACGACACAGCCGGCACGGAACCGGATCCAGGACCGGGCGCGGACGGTGGGCGGCCGTCGCGGTGCTCGCGGCGGCCGGGATCGTCGTCACGGCGCTGATCGCCGGGGGCACGCTGTCACCGTTCCGGCCCGGCGGGGCGACGGCCGAAGGTGGGCGCGGAGCCACCACGGCCCATGGCACGTCCGCCGCCCCGTCACGCGGGACGCGTCCGTCCGCGTCGCCCTCGCCCTCGGCCACGCTCCCCTCACGGAGCGCCCGTCCTTCGGGAACGCCCGGCCCTACGGCCGGTACCGCCACGAAGGCCCCCGGGACGCGACGGACGCCCGCCGCCACCGCCCCGCCCGGCACACGGCTGATCACCCTGGTCAACCGCACGCAGGAAACGGTCTGGGCGGTCGTCACCGACTCGCCGGCCTACCCACGGGGACGCCGGCTCGCCCCCCGGCAGGGCACCTCGCTCACGGTGCCGGACGGCTGGGGCGGCCGCATCTGGGGCCGGACGGGATGCGACTCCACGGCAGCGGGGCCCTGCCGTACCGGGGACTGCACATCCGTGTGCACCGGGCCCAACCCGCCCACCACGCTGGGGGAGTTCAGCTTCGACGCCTACGCGGGGATGGACTTCTACGACGTCAGCATGGTCGACGGCGCCAACCTGCCGATGTACATCAACATCTCCCACACCACCACCCGCGACCCGGTCAGCCCCGACGGCTGCTACCGCGGGGCGTGCACCGAGCCGGTCGACTGCCCGGCCGCCATGCAGGCGAAGGCCGGCGGGCAGGTGATCGGCTGCAAGCCGCCCTGCGCGGCCTTCGGCGGCGACGTCTACTGCTGCCGCGGTGCCTGGGCGGGCCGCGAGCACTGCGTGCCGTCGAAGTGGCCCGTCGACTACACCCGGGTCTTCAAGGACGCCGCGCCGTACGCGTACTCGTACGCCTACGACGACGCGGCGACCATGGCGTGCAAGGGCAGGTGCGACTACCGGGTGACCTTCGGCACCACGGGGTAGCCCGCGCCGCGCTATGCGGCGTCGAGGGCACGGCGCAGCTCGGTGAGGCCGTCCGGGCTGCCCGGGTCCTCCCGGAGCCGGGCGTGCGGCACCTGGGGTACGGCCTTGAGCGGGACGGTGACCACGACCCGGTCGCCCGCCCCGGCCGCCGCCTCGGCACGGGCGCGCGTGCCTTCCGGCCAGGAACCCTGTCGACCGGTGCCGGGCCCTTCAGAGGTACGGCCGTACGTGACGCGGACGGCGCGTCAGGCGGACTTCAGCACCTCGGGAGGCGCGGTGATCAGCGACTTGAGCGGTGTCCCGGTGTCCTCGGCCCGGGACGGGGGGATGGTCGCGTCCTGCGAGAGCGCCTTGCGCACCGCCATGTAGTCGGCCGGGCTGTTGACCGCGTCGGCCGCCAGCAGCCGGCCGCGCCGGTAGTAGAGGACCGAGAAGCGTTCGCTACCGGGCTCGCCCCGCAGCACGTGCGTGTCGTATCCGGTGGAGAGCCCGGCGATCTGCAGTTTGAGGTCGCCTTGGTGGGACCAGAACCACGGCACGCTCCTGGTCTCCCGCGGCCTGCCGAGCAGCGTGGAGGCGGCCACGGTCGCCTGCGCGACCGCGTTCTGCACGGACTCCAGGCGGACCCTGCCCTCGCCGGTCGTCGGGTGGGGCTGGACGGTGCAGTCCCCGGCGGCGGCCACCAGCGGTTCGCTGGTGCGGGCGTGGGCGTCGACCAGGATGCCGTTGTCGCACTCCAGGCCCAACTGCTCGGCGAGTTCGGTACGGGGGACGACGCCGACGCCGACGAGGACGAGGTCGGCCGGCACGCGGGTGCCGTCGGCCAGGAGCACCGCGCCGACCTTGCCGTCGGCCCCCTCGAACGCGGACACCGCGCGGGAGAGCAGGACGTCCGTGCCGCGGCGCAGATGGGCCTGCCGGTAGAACTCCGAGACGACCGGCGCCACGGCGCGGGGGATGAGCCGTGGTGCCGCCTCGACGACGGTCACGTCCCTGCCGAGCGCCCGGGCCACCGCCGCGGCCTCCAGGCCGATGAAGCCCCCGCCGACGATGACGACCCGCGACGCCGTGCCGAGCCGTGACCGCAGGGCCGACGCGTCGTCACGGTCGCGCAGGTAGCAGATCCCGCCGAGCCCGGAGCCCGGCACCGTCAGCCGGCGCGGGCTCGACCCCACGGTGAGGGCCAGCCGGCCGAAGCGCAGCGTGCGCCCGTTCGCGGTGACCGCGGTGCCCGATCCCGGACGGTCCCCGGCGGCCAGCGACACCTCAGTGACGCGCTCGCCGCTCACGAGGTCGATGCCCGCGTCGGCGTAGAAGGAGGGCGCACGGAAGGCGAGCGATTCCGGCCCCACCTCCCCGGCGAGGAACTCCTTCGACAGCGGGGGCCGCTGGTAGGGGGCGTGCTCCTCCTCGCCCACCAGGGTGATGGCTGAGGTGTCGCCCAACTGCCGTAGCGAGACAGCCAATTGGAGACCGGCCTGACTCGCGCCCACGATCAGCGTTCCGCTGCCCACTGTGGCCCCTCCCGGTTCCCGGTACCGCATTAATGTCAGACCATTATACCAATAGACGGTCCGCCGTGGGGTTGTTCGAAGGCGGAGGGGTGGCGGCGTCCCGAGTAGCTGCTAAGGTCGAAGCCATAACTTCTGTTCTAGCAGTCACCCGGAGTGCAGTGTGAGCGTCGCCCCGAACGAATCCCTCGCCGGCCGCCGTGCCCTGGTCACCGGAGGCACCAAAGGCGTCGGCGCGGCCATCGCCCGCCGGCTGGCCCAGGCCGGTGCGACCGTCCTGGTGACGGCCCGCCGCGAGCCGGCGGACGCCGACCCGAAGACCTTCGTCGCGGCGGACCTGACCACCCCCGAGGGGGCCGCCGCCGTCGTTCGCGAAGTCATCGACCGCGTGGGCGGGGTGGACGTCCTCGTCAACAACCTCGGCCACTCCGAGGCGCCTGCCGGGGGCTTCGCGGCGCTGGACGAGGACGACTGGGCGAAGGAGCTGAACACCAACCTCCTCGCCGCCGTCCGCCTCGACCGCGGACTTCTCCCCGGCATGATCGAGTCCGGTGGGGGCGCCGTCGTCCACGTCACCTCGATCCAGCGCCGCATGCCGTTGTGGAACGGCACCCTCGCCTACGCCGCGGCCAAGGCCGCCCTGGCGACCTACAGCAAGGGCCTGGCGAACGAGGTCGCGCCGCACGGGGTCCGCGTCAACACCGTCTCGCCGGGCTTCGTCCGGACGGCGGCCGCGGACGCCCTCGTCGACCGCATCGCCCGCGAGGCGGGCATCTCGACCGAGGCCGCCCTCGGTCGCCTGATGGACTCCCTCGGCGGCATCCCCCTCGGACGGCCCAACGAACCCGCGGAGGTCGCCGAGCTGGTGGCCTTCCTCGTCTCCGACCGCGCGTCGGCCATCGTCGGCGCCGAACACGTCATCGACGGCGGCACCGTCCCCACCCTCTGACCGACCCCCTCCCCTGGAAGGACCACGATGAACACCACCGGCCCGCAGTCCATCCCCACCACCGGCCTCCCCGAGGTGATCACCCGTTACCTGGCCGCCCACCGCGTCCGCGACACCGCCACCGCCCTCTCGGCCTTCACCGGCGACGCGGTCGTGACGGACGAGGGCGCGACACGGCACGGCACGGCGGCGATCCGGGAATGGCTGGAGACCGCGGCGAGCGAGTACACCTACACCACGGAACTGACCGGCGCCGAGCGCGCCGACGCCCACCACTACGTCGCCCTCCAGCACCTCGAGGGGAACTTCCCCGGCGGCACCGTCGACCTGCGCTACAGGTTCGCCCTGCGCGACGGCCTCATCGAACGCCTGGTGATCGGGGCCTGACCCCCGGGGCCGTGCCCGACGGGTGGTGCCAAGGTTGCTGCTAACATGAAAGCCACAGCGTACGCCGACCCTGGCACCAACCGCGCGGAGGTGGTCGACATGGTGAGCCGCATCCGGCTGGAGGACCGTGAGTGCCCGCTGTCGACGACCGTCGGGCACGTCGGCGAGTGGTGGACGCTGCTCATCCTGCACGACGCCTTCGACGGGTACACCCGCTTCGACCAGTTCCAGGAGAACCTCGGCATCTCGTCGAGCATGCTCACCACCCGCCTGAAGACCCTCGTCGAGGACGGGCTGCTGGAACGGCGGCCGTACCAGACCCACCCGACCCGCTACGAGTACCTCCTCACCGACCTCGGCCGCTCGCTGCGCCCGGTCGTCGTGGCCCTCGCCGCATGGGGCAACTCCCGCCTGGCGCCGAAGCAGCGCAGCATGATCCTGGTCGACGCGGAGACCGGCGAGGAGGTCGAGCCGGTCGTGGTCGACGCCGCCACGGGCCGGCGGCTCGACGACAGCGAGGCCTTCGTCTACGCCGCGGGGCCTGCCGCGAGCGAGATCATGCGCGCCCGCTACGCGGGCCGCGACCGTACCTGACCCACCGGAGGAAGAGGTCCCGTGCCCACCGCGGACGAACTGCTCGGCCCCGCCGCCGTCGCCGGACTCGCCGACTGCCTGGCGGCGGCCGGCCCGGCACCGATGGCCGCCGCGGTGCGCGACACCCTTCCGGCGCTCGACGGCCTGGCACTGCGTGAACGCAGCGACCTCGTCCGGGACGCGATGCTCGCCTCCGGCCCGACGGATCCCGCAGCCCTGGAGGCCGTCGTACGGGCCGCGCTGCCCGACCCGTGCTTCACCGGCTGGATGATCTGGCCGGTCACCGAGGCGGTCGCCGCCCTCGCCTCCGGCACCCTTGAGGGCACGGCCTTCGAGGACGGACTCCACCTGCTGGCGGACCTGACCCCGCGCCTGACCGCCGAGTTCGCCATCCGCCGCCTGCTCAACGCCGACCTCGACCGGGCGCTCGCCGTCGTCACCCGGTGGACCGAACACCCCGACGAGCACGTACGCCGCCTGGCCAGCGAGGGAACCCGCCCCCGCCTGCCGTGGGCGGTGCGCGTACCGGCGATCCTCGCCCGGCCCGAGGCGACCCTGCCGATCCTCGGCGCCCTCTACAAGGACCCCTCGGAGTACGTCCGCAGGTCCGTCGCCAACCACGTCAACGACATCAGCCACGCCCGGGTGGACCTGGCCGTGGAGACGGCCCGGCGGTGGTCGGTGGCCCCCGACCCGCACACGCCCCGGCTCGTCCGCCACGCGCTGCGCACCGCCGTCAAGCGCGGCGACCAGGGAGCCCTGGCACTGCTGGGGTTCGAGCCCGCCACGGGCCTGACCGTCGAAGGGCCCTCCGTGGCCCGGCCCGTCGTCGCCGTGGGCGGGGAACTGCGCTTCGCCTTCACCCTGGAGAACCAGGGTGACACGCCGCTCCGCCTCGTCGTCGACTACGTCGTGCACTACCGCAAGGCCAACGGCACCACGGCGCCCAAGGTCTACAAGCTGACGACCCGCACCCTCCAGCCGGGGGAGCGGAGCGAGCACACCGGCACCCGCTCCTTCAAGCCGATCAGCACCCGGGTCTTCCACCCCGGGGAGCACTCCCTCGAACTGCAGGTCAACGGCGAGCCGCGCGGCAAGGTGCGCTTCGACGTCGCCACCGTCTGACACACCGCTCGATACGCTGTCGCGCGTGAAGAGGAAGCAGGCGGCCGTCGAGCAGCCGACCCTGGACGCCGTCGCGGAGACGGCGCTCGCCGTCATCGACGACGACGGTCCCGCCGGGCTCAGTTTCCGCGCCGTGGCCACGCGCCTCGGCGTCTCGCACGCCACGGTCTTCCGGCGCTGCGGCGACTTTGACGGGCTGCTGAGCGCCTGCGCCGACCACGTCGCCGCGTCGCTCGCCCTGGTGCCGCTGGAGGGCGACTGGGCCGCCGCGACGGAGACCCGCTTCACCGGCCTGTACCGCCTGCTCGCCCGGCACCCGGGACTGGTGGCGCTGCGCGCCGGCCGGTCCTGGCTGGGCCCGCAGATGCTGGGCCGGCTCGTCGAACCGCAGATGGCCCACAGCGTCGCCGCCGGCATGGACGCCGCGACGGCCATCCGTGTCTACCGCAGGCTCTACCTGCTCACCCTCGGCGCCGTCGCCTTCGGCGACCACCGCGACGAGAAGAAGGTCGTCGCCTCCGCCCGCACGGCCCTGGCCGCGCTCGACCCCGAGGACTTCCCCACGCTGACCGGTGCGATGAACGTCGTCCTCCCCGCCCTGGTCGACCACGAGGTCTACTACGAGGCCTTGCGCGCCCTCATCCACGCCGCCCGCACCGAGCACCTCCCGGCCGGGCACCGCTGACGGCCCGCGGGCGCGGCGCGGGCGTACGCGGTCACCTTTCGCGCAGTCGTCACGGCCGGCCCACGCGGCCGCGCCGCGCCACCGCACGCCGCCACCCGCGCATGTGCCGCAGCAGCAGGCACGCCGCCGGTTCGTGGCGGTATATCCGCGCCGCGTCCATGGGCGTGTGCCCGGAGGGATCCGCGAGGTTCGGATCGGCGCCGTCGGCCGGCCGTCGTACGTCACTACGGCAGGCTGCGGCCCCGGGTCCTCAGGAGGCGCGCGTCAGGTCGGACGGATCGGTGTTGGCCCCGCAGAGGATGACGGCGACGCGCTCCCCGGGGGCGGGCCGGTGGGCGCCGCAGGCGAGGGCGGCGAGGGCGGTCGCGGCGCCGTGCTCGACGGCGAGGCGGCGGTGGTCCCACAGCGTGCGGCGGGCCGCGACGATCGCCTCGTCGGGGACGAGGACGGAGCGCACGTCGTCCTTCAGTGCCCACTCCAGGGCCATGCGGGAGGCCCGGCGCGCGCCCAGGGAGTCCGCCGCGACGGACCGTACGGGTACGTCCACCACCTCGCCGGCGGCGACGGCCGCGTGCAGCGCGCACGAACCCTCGGGCTCGGCCGCCACCACACGTACCCCGTGCTCCAGCGCGGACGCGGCGACCCCGGTGAGGAGCCCGCCGCCGCCGACCGCCACGACCACGCTGTCCAGGCCGGGGAGCGCCGCGACGATCTCCTCCATCAGGGTCCCCGCCCCGGCCGCGATCAGCGGATGGTCGTAGGCGTGGGACTCCAGGGCGCCGCTCTCGGCGGCGTACTTCTGCGAGGCCTCCAGGGCCTCGGCGTACTCGCTGCCCGCCCGGCGGACGTCCGCGCCGAGTTCGCGCAGCTTCCCGATCTTGACCGCCGGTGCCGTCTCGGGGACGAACACCGTGGCGGGCACGCCGTGCCGGGCCGCTGCCCAGGCGCAGGCCAGTCCCGCGTTGCCGCCGGAGGCGATGACCACGCCGGCCTCGGGCATGGCGTCCCGCTCGACGTGGCTCCGGACGAAGTTGAACGCTCCGCGCGCCTTGTACGACCCCGTGTGCTGCATGAACTCCAGGGCCAGCACGCCCTGTACGGCGGCGCCGAACGCCCCCTGGTCCACCGGGGCGAGCGTGACGGGGCGGATGTGCCCGGAGATGCGGGCGGCCGCGGCCCGTACGTCGGCGTGGGTGATGGTCACGGTTCTCTCCGGGCGGGTGATGGAGTCGTCGTCCGGAGAAACAGTGTAACAACCACTGTTCCGGCAGATCGGGCCGCGGGCGGGACGATCAGCGGACGACGAGCCGGTGCTCACCGGCCGGTACCAGCTCCCCGATGACGGGGGCACCGGGCACCTCCCCGGCCACCAGCAGGCCGCCGGAGGTCTGGGCGTCCGCCAGCAACAACCGGGTCACCTCGTCGGCGCCGCCGAAGTCGGTGTGCGGGGCGACCCAGTCCAGGTTGCGGCGCGTGCCGCCGCTGACGTAGCCGTCCGTCGCGGCCTCCCGGGCGCCGTCGAGGTACGGGACCGCCGAGGCGTGGACGACGGCGCTCACCCCGGAGGCGCGGGCGAGCTTGTACAGGTGGCCCAGGAGCCCGAAGCCGGTCACGTCGGTCGCGCACACCGCGCCCGCCGCCAGTGCCCGCTCGGCGGCGTCCCGGTTGAGCGTGGTCATGGTCTGCACGGCCTGCGCGAAGACCTCGCCGGTCGTCTTGTGGCGGTTGTTGAGGACGCCCAGTCCCAGGGGCTTGGTCAGCGACAGCGGCACACCGGGCCGGCCGGTGTCGTTGCGCAGCAGGCGGTCCGGGTCGGCGGTGCCGGTGACGGCCATGCCGTACTTCGGTTCCGGGTCGTCGACGCTGTGCCCGCCGCCCACGGCGCAGCCCGCCTCGGCCGCGACGTCCAGCCCCCCGCGCAGCACCTCCCGGGCCAGTTCCAGCGGCAGGACGTCCCGCGGCCAGCACAGGAGGTTGACCGCCACCAGCGGGGTGCCGCCCATGGCGTAGACGTCGGAAAGGGCGTTGGCGGCGGCGATCCGGCCCCAGTCGTACGGATCGTCGACCACCGGGGTGAAGAAGTCGGCGGTGGTCACCACCGCCCGCGCGCCGGATCCGCCGGGCAGCCGGACCACGGCGGCGTCGTCGCCGGTGTCCAGGCCGACGAGCAGGTCGGCCCCGAGGGCGCCCGCCATGCCCTCGGGGGACAGCCCCGCCACCATCTGCTCCAGTTCACCCGGGGGGATCTTGCAGGCGCAGCCACCGCCGTGGGCGTACTGCGTCAGCCGCACGCTGTCCTGCCGGACGCCGGTTCCCGTCATGGCTGCTGTTGTCCTTCCGCTGTGGGGTCGGGCGTGGTCGCGCGGGCCCGGGTGACATCGCCGTGTGGCGGGTTGACTTGGGTGGTGGGCGGCTGTTCCATGGGCCTCCGGTCCGGCGGGGAGACGTAAGGGTGCCTGGTGGCCCTCCCGGTCTTCAAAACCGAGGTGTCCGAGCAACTCGGGCAGGCGGGTTCGATTCCCGTCCGTCTCCGCGGGCCGGCCCGCCCCGGTGTCTCACCCCTCATCGGGCTCGCCCGGCGCTTTCGCGGCGTCCGCCCCGCGGCAGCGGCGGACGGCACCGTCCAGCCGGACGGTGCGGCCCTGCCGGTCCAGGTGCTCCAGCAGGGGGATGACGACGCGCCGGGTGGTGTCCAGGGCCCTGCGCGCCTCGCTCGCGGTGAACGGCTGCTCCAGCCCGGCCAGTACGGCCGCCGCCCGTGCGTCCGCGCCCGGCAGCAGCACGATGCCCTCGCCGATCCTCAGCAGCGCACCCGCCGATTCGGCCGCCGCGAGGAGCTTCGGGGTCAGCCCGAGCCGCTCCAGCCGTTCGGCCTCCGGCGCGCGGAACGGCGTACGTGCCAGATCGGCGCGCACCGCCTCGACGGCGGCTTGGGCGGCGGGCGGCAGCGTCGGGCGCGCGTGGCTCCCGTACAGCCTGCCGTCGCCGTGCCGCAGGCCCGGTACGGCCGAGGCGAGTGCCTCCACCAGCGAGCGGTCCGGCAGGCCGAGCGCCTTGCGGGCCGCCTCCAAGGGCATGCCCGGCTCCAGGGGATGCCGTACGGCGTGCTCCTCGACCGCCTCCCGCAGCCGCTCGCGCAGCGCCGCCCAGCGTTCCGGGTCCGCCAGCCAGTCGCCCGCCACCGGGTCGCCCGGTGCCGGGACCCCCATGGCGAGCAGTTCCGCGCGCCGGACCAGGCCACGGCGGCGCAGTTCCGCCGCCCCGTCCGCTACCCCGGCGGCGGACCGGAGTTCGGCGGCCCGCGCCGCCGCCGCGCCACGGCGGGTCAGCCGGGGCGGACGGACGTCGAGGACGGTGAGCCCCGCGGGGATGCGGTGCCGCCCCGGGTCGCGCAACAGGGCCGTGTCGGCGACCCGCAGGGGCAGCGCCGTCGCCAGCCGCAGGCGCGCACTGTCGTCGCCGAGCGGACGGACCGTCACCGGCACGGCGGCCGAGCCGGCGTGCAGCATGAGTTCGCGGGGCAGGTCGCCGGAGGGGTCGCCGCGCAGCCGCACGTCGACGAGGTCGGTGGTCAGCCAGCGGTCCGGGGTGAGGAGCGCGTCCCCGCGCCGCAGGTCGCCCGCTGCGGGCCCGGTGACGTTGACCGCCACCCGGGCGACCGCGCCCACGTCCTGCCTCGGCTCCTTCAGGGACTCCAGGCCCCGTACGCGCAACGGCCGTCCGTCACGGGCGAGATGGAGGTGGTCGCCGACCCGGACGGTGCCCGCCGCGAGCGTGCCGGTGACGACCGTGCCCCGGCCCCGCACGGTGAACGCGCGGTCGACCCACAGCCGTACGTCCGCCGCCGGATCGGGGGCGGGCAGCCCGCCCGCCAGCCGGACCAGGGCCGCCCGCAGTTCGTCGAGCCCGGCGCCGGTGACGGGGCTGACGGCCACGCACTCCACGTCGCCGAGCGAGGACTCCGCGATGCGGGCCCCGGCCTCCTTGCGCGCCGCGTCGGGGTCGGCCAGGTCGCAGCGGGAGACGGCCAGGACGCCGTGTCGCACGCCGAGGGCGTCCAGGACGGCGAGGTGCTCCTCGGACTGCGGCTGCCAGCCCTGGTCGGCGGCGACCACGAAGAGCACCGCGGGAACCGGGCCGACACCGGCCAGCATGTTGCCCACCAGGCGCTCGTGGCCGGGTACGTCCACGAAGGCCAGGTCCCCCGCGCCGGGGAGCCGCGTCCACACGAACCCGAGGTCCAGTGTCATGCCGCGCCGCCGCTCCTCCGCCCAGCGGTCGGGCTCCATCCCGGTCAGGGCCCGCAGCAGCGCGGACTTGCCGTGGTCGACGTGGCCCGCGGTGGCGACGACGTGCACGTCAGCCCCCCGTCCCCGGCAGGATGCCGGCCCGGCGCACGGCCACCGCCAGTTCCTCGTCCGCCTCCTCCGGCACCGCCCGCAGATCGAGCAGGCACCGGCCCTCCTCCACACGGGCCATCACGGCGGGATCGGCCCGTCGCAGCAGGACCGCGTACGCGGCGGGCAGCGACACGGCGGCGCTCGGCAGGGTGACGCCGGGGGCACCGCCACCGCCGACGACCGCCAGCGTGTCGCACGCGTGGCTGTCGAACCCGTCGGCGCGCAGCCTGGCGGCGAGACGTCCGGCGCGGTCCCGCAGCCGTGCGGGGTCGGCGTGCAGCGCCGTCCGGGTCGGGGTGGCGGGGCCGCGGACGGTCGCCTCCAGGGCCGCCAGGGTCAGCTTGTCCACACGCAGCGCACGGGCCAGCGGGTGGCGGGCCAGCCTGCGCACCAGGTCGGCGCGGCCCAGCACGAGGCCGCACTGCGGTCCGCCCAGCAGCTTGTCGCCGCTGGCGGTGACCAGGGACGCCCCCGCGCGCAGCCGGCTCGTCGCGTCGGGTTCGTCCGGCAGCACCGGGTCGGGGACCAGCAGGCCGGAACCGATGTCGGCCACCACGGGCACGCCGAGCCGCGCCAGGTCCGCGACGGGCACGTCCCGGGTGAAGCCGGTGATGCGGAAGTTGGAGGGGTGCACCTTCAGGATGAACCCGGTGTCCGGCCCCACGGCCGCGGCGTAGTCCTCCGGCGCGGACCGATTGGTCGTCCCCACCTCGCGCAGCCGGGCGCCGGTGGAGACCAGCAGGTCGGGCAGCCGGAAGCCGTCCCCGATCTCCACCAGCTCACCGCGGCTGACGACGATCTCCCGGCCCTGCGCGAGGGCCGTGGCCGCCAGCACCAGCGCCGCGGCGCCGTTGTTGACCACATGGGCCGCCTCGGCGGCGGGCACCTGCCGCAGCAGCGCCTCCAGTGCCGAACGCCCCCTGCGGGAGCGCGCGCCGGTGGCGAGGTCCAGCTCCACGTCCGTCGTCCCGGAGGCGGCCAGCACCGCGTCGCGGGCCGCCCCCGACAGCGGGGCACGACCGAGGTTCGTGTGCAGCAGCACGCCGGTGGCGTTGAGCACCGGACGCAGCCCGGCGGCGGTCGCCGGGAGCGCCGCGACGGCCCGCTCGGCGAGTTCGTCGACGGGGACCTCCCCGGACCGCACCCGCTCCTGGACCCCGGCCACCACCTCCTTGACCACGGTCCGCCCGAGCCGCTCCGCGGCCGCGGCGAGCCGGGGATCGGCGAGCAGCGTGTCCGTGCGCGGCACCCGGCGGCGCGCGTCGGCGGGCGGGGAGGGAGCGGTGGAGGTCTGGTCGCGGTCCATCAGCAGCACCTTCGCTCTGGCCTGGCTGCGGCCAAGGGTACGGCGGCCGCGGCCGCGGGGCGCTCCCGCCACACCGGCGCGGTTCCCGGGGCCCGGTTGTCGTGTGCGGGTGCGTTGTGGTTGGCGTGGGGGTTGCCCACCCTCCCGCCCGATTGCCCGGCGCGGTTGGTGCGGGCCTGCGCGCGGTTCGTGGTGGGCCGGGGTCGGGGCCTGCGGGGCTGGGCATTCTGGACCGCATATTTATGTGCATGGCGGGCGGTCCGGGTCGGGCCCCGGATGCCGCACAACAAATACACGTCAGCGTCCAGAACGCCCACCCTCCCCCAGCCTTCGGCCGGGGGTGCCCCCAACTCCCCCGCCCCCTCCGTATCGCGGGCGACCAACGGCCGGTGGGGGGTGATGGGGGGGCGCCCCTCCCCGCACCGCCGGGAGCTGAGCCCACCAGGGGGGTCCCCCGGCCGCAGGCCGAGCAAGGGTGCACGCATCGGTGGCCGGGGGCACCTCCCGCAGGGTTGCCTGCGTCACGGCGAGCGCCGGGGGGCGCACCCCTGACCTCCAGCGAACGGCCGACCTGGCGCCCGGTCACCCTTCCGCCTGCATCGGCCCGAGCGCCCCGAAAGCCCCTCTGGCCCACGGTGCCGGACGGCCGTGGGCGTTCAGTAAGGCAGGTGCGGCAACCCCGGACCGCTCCTCACCACCCTCCGGCCGTCAGTCGCCCAGCGATACGGAGGGGGCGGGGTTGGAGGGGTGGATGTTCTGGACGCTGCGGGATATTTGTGTGCGGCAGAGACGGCACAACAAGTACCGCCCGTCATGCACGTAAATAACCCAGTCCAGGACGTGCAGCCCCGGAGGCCCCGCCCCCGGCCCACCACGCACGCCGCGAGGCGGTCACTGACCGTGCCGGGCAATCGGGCGGGAGGGCGGGTGGACGCCCGCCGCAGGGGCAAACAACCCGCACACAACAACCGGGGCACCCCCGGGCTCACCCCCCGCCGGAGGCGTTCTCGTCCTCGGCGCGTGCCTGGAGGCGTTCGCGCTGGGGCTTCACCACGTAGGCGGGGTCCTTCGTGGAGGTGACGCCCGCCTCGAAGGTGCCGAAGCGCTGCAGCACGCTGCCCGCCATCAGGGCCAGTCCGCCCACGGCGGCGCAGACGCGGCTGCGCCGGGCGAGGGTCAGCGCGGTGAGCGCACCGCCCAGGGTGAGGTACTCGGACGCCTTGCGCAGGCGGTGCGGCCGGCCGGTGGTGTACGCCTCCGTCACCAGGCCCGGGCGCCGGTCGATCAGCCGGGAGGCGACGACCTCGGCCGCCGCACCGACCACGCCGAGCCGCCGCGCGGGGCCCGCCTCGGCCACGGGGGCCAGGAGCATGCCCAGGCCCGCGCCGCTCGCGGCCGCCGAGCCGGTGAAGACGAACGGCAGCTCGCGACGGGCGTCGTGCCACGCCGGTACGGCCGTCTGCGACAGGAGCACGGCCGTGTACGAGGCGACGCCCGGCGCGAGGAGGGCCGCCGACAGTCCGGCCGGGCGCGCGGCCGCGCGGAGCAGCTTCCCGGGCAGCGTGGCGCGCACACCCGCCGGCAGCACCTCGGCCGCGGCTGCCAGGGCGCTCCCCGGCCCGTACGCGACGAGGATCCAGGTGCCCACCGACATCGGCGAACTCGGCTTGGCGACCCGCAGCATGTGGTGGAAGCGCTCCGGCCGCCCGAGGTCCGCGACGAGCAGGTACATGCTCGCGAGCAGGGCGCCGAAGCCGCCGACCCGGCCCGCCCGGGCCAGCTCGGGACGCCGCGTCAGGTCCGCGCCCGCCGCGAGCAGCGCGGCGCCGGCCGACAGCCCGCCGGTGAACAGGTAGGCGGGGATCTTCCACTCCCACACCGGCGGCTTGAGCACCGGACGCCCGTAGTACGAGCGGAACGTGGCCCGCGGCACCATGGGGCGCTCGCGGCTCCCGTCGTCGTCGCGGCCGCCCCGGCCGTGCCGTGCGGCCCGGTCGCCGCTCACCGCCGCCGCCCGCCGAGGAACACCGCGGCCGAGGCCGCGAGCAGCGCCGACGCCGCAACGCCCGCGTGCTTCCACATCGAGGCCAGGTCGCGGGTCGGCACGACCGGGTCCGGCGGGAACCCGTACACCTCCGGGTCGTCGAGCAGCAGGAAGAACGCGCCGTCCCCGCCGACCCCGTCGCCGGGGTCGCGTCCGTACAGCTGGGCCTCGGGCACCCCCGCTTCGTGCAGCGTCTCCAGGCGCCGGTCGGCGCGTTCGCGCAGCTCGTCAAGGGGGCCGTACTGGATGGAGTCGGTGGGGCAGGCCTTGGCGCACGCCGGTTCCATGCCGTCGCGGAGCCGGTCGTAGCACATGGTGCACTTCCAGGCCCGGCCGTCGTCGGGCCGCCGGTCGATGACGCCGTACGGGCAGCCGGACACACAGTAGCCGCAGCCGTTGCAGATGTCGGGCTGGACGACGACCGTGCCGAACTCGGTGCGGAACAGCGCGCCGGTGGGGCACACGTCCAGGCAGCCGGCGTGCGTGCAGTGCTTGCACACGTCCGAGGACATCAGCCAGCGGAACTCGGTACGGGCCTCCGCGCCCGTCCCGGCGCCCGGCAGGTCGAAGGAGGGGAAGCCCAGGTCCACCGGGGCCGTGCCCAGGTCGCCGCCACCGCGCTTCGCGACTTCCAGGGCGTCGGCCACCACCTCCTCCGTCGCCTCCGTCGCGGACGGGCCCACGGGCAGCCCCGCCAGCCCCGCGTCCTGGCGGCCGAGCGGGCGCTGCTGCTCGATGAAGGCGACGTGCCGCCACGAACTCGCGCCGAGCATGCCGGTGTTGTCGAACGACATGCCCAGCAGGTCGATGCCGTCCTCGGGGATGGCGTTCCACTCCTTGCAGGCCACCTCGCACGCCTTGCAGCCGATGCACACGGAGGTGTCGGTGAAGAAGCCCATACGGGGCGGGTGGTCGCGGTGGCCGGCGTCCTCGGCGGGGTCCGCGAGCGGCCCGTAGAAGCTGTTGTCCTGCGTCATGACGGCTCCTCCGGCGGGTCCGGTTCGAGGTGCGCCCGCTCGGCGCGGCCGCCGGCCGTCGCTATGCGGGTGCCGGTCTCCGGCGTGATCTCGGCGCGGCGGCGGTAGTCCTCGACGTACGCGAGCAGTTCGGGCCCCCGCGGGCGCCGCCCGGGCCGGACGTCGCAGGTCAGCACCTTGCTCTCCTGGATGAACACGTTCGGGTCGGCCACCACGCCGATCAGGTCGTTGACCACGTCGCCCGTGGTGAGCCCGGTCTGGCCCCAGTGGTAGGGCATCCAGACCTGGTGGACGACCCGTCCGTCGACGCGCAGCGGCGCCATCCGGTCGGTCACCATCACGCGCGCGTCGACCGCGGTCCTGCTGGTGATCACATGGGCCCAGTCCAGGTGGCGCAGCCCGCGCTCGGCCGCCAGCTCCGGCGAGACCTCCACGAACAACTCCGGCTGGAGTTCCGCCAGATAGGGCAGCTGCCGGCTCATCGCGCCCGCCGTGTGGTGCTCGGTCAGCCGTGCCGCGGTGAACACGTACGGGAACACCTCGGAGTGCGCCTCGGGCGGGGCCGGATTGGACGGGTTGTCGGGGCGACCGTAGACCTTGCGCACCGGGTTGCCCTGCTGGCCGTAGAGCAGGTTGCGCATCGGCGACTCGTGCGGCTCGTAGTGCGTGGGCAGCGGGCCGTCCGCGAGCCCGGCCGGGGCGAACAGCCAGCCCTTCCCGTCGCGCATCATGATGAACGGGTCGTCGCCGTCGAGCGCCTCGACGCCCGACGCGCCCTCCGGCGCCCGGTAGTCCGGCGGCTTGTTCCTCTCGAAGTCCGGGGTGTCGTGGCCGGTCCACTCACCGGCCTCCGCTTCCCACCAGACCAGCTTCTTCCGCTCGCTCCAGGGCCGCCCCTGCGGGTCGGCGGAGGCGCGGTTGTAGAGCACCCTGCGGTTGAGGGGCCATGTCCAGCCCCATTCGGCGTCGTACGGGCCCGTCTCGAAGCGGGAGGTCCGGCGCCGGGACTGGTTGGTCTCGTTCGCGTAGACGCCGCTGTAGATCCAGCAGCCGCAGGCGGTGGTGCCGTCGGCCTTCAGGTCGAGGTAGCCGTCGACCGTCCGGCCGGTGCGCAGGTCGATGCCGTTGATGTGGCGCAGCACGTCCGCCGGGGACGGCTCGTCGCCCTCCGTCTCGTAGTCCCAGGCCAGGTCCAGCAGGGGGCGGTCGCGCTCGTCGGCCGAGCCGGCCAGCTTCTCCTTCAGCAACACGCCCAGTTGGTGGAAGAACCACAGCTCCGACCGCTGGTCCCCGGACGGTTCGACGGCCTGGTCGCGCCACTGGAGCATCCGCTGCGTCTGCGTGAAGGTGCCGGCCTTCTCCACGTGCGAGGCGGCCGGGAAGAAGAACACCTCGGTGCGGCACCGCTCGGTGGCGATCTCCCCGGTCTCGATCTCCGGCGCGTCCTTCCAGAACGTGGCGCTCTCGATCATGGTGAGGTCGCGGACGACCAGCCAGTCGAGGTTCGCCATGCCCAGGCGCTGCAGCCGGCCG
Organism: Streptomyces sp. NBC_00510; assembly: GCA_036013505.1. Taxonomy (NCBI): domain Bacteria; kingdom Bacillati; phylum Actinomycetota; class Actinomycetes; order Kitasatosporales; family Streptomycetaceae; genus Streptomyces; species Streptomyces sp. NBC_00510. The sequence goes on from CP107851.1 coordinate 9,289,730, forward strand.
TGGGCCGAGCCGACCGCGGGGTTCTGCCCGAGCAGGAAGTAGCCGAAGACCTTCCCGCCGTCGACCATGTCCATCGCGGTGCGGTAGGTGCCGTGGTCACCGTTGATCCGGGGCAGGTAGTCGAAGCAGTAGTCGTTCTCCGCGGTCGCGGCGTCGCCCCAGTACTCCTTGAGCAGCGAGACCGTGTAGGCGTCGGCGTTGCCCCAGAAGCCCTTCTGCCCACGGCCTCGGATGCCGTCGAGGTACGTGGCCAGGTCCTCGTGGGTGACGTTCGGCATCGGCAGGTAGCCCGGCAGCAGGTTGAACAGCGTGGGCACGTCGGTGGAGCCCTGGATGCTGGCGTGTCCGCGCAGCGCGAAGATCCCGCCGCCCGGGCGGCCGATGTTGCCCAGCAGCAGCTGGATGATCGACCCGGCCCGGATGTACTGGGCGCCCACCGAGTGCTGGGTCCAGCCGACGCTGTACACCAGTGCGGTGGTGCGGTCCCGGCCGGAGTTCTCCGTCCAGGCCCGGCACACCTGGAGGAACAGCTCCTGGGGCACGCCGCAGATCCGCTCCACCATCTCGGGGGTGTAGCGGGAGAAGTGCCGCTTGAGGACCTGGAACACGCAGCGCGGGTGCTCCAGGGTGGGGTCGGATGCGATCCGGCCGGTGGCGTGCTCGACGAACGGGCCCTTGGCGCCGTGCTGGTAGGGCTCGCAGGTCTCCTTCGCATGGTGACCCGGCTTGGCCTCCGCCGGGACGCTCGCGTACGTCCAGCTCGACGCGTCATACGCGGCGGTGTGCGGGTCGTACCCGCTGAACAGCCCGTCCAGGTCCTCGGTGTCCTGGTAGCGCTCGCCCAGCAGGAAGGGCGCGTTGGTGTACGCCTCCACGTACTCCCGGAAGTCGAGGTCGTGCGTGAGGACGTGGTTGATCACGCCGCCGAGGAACGCGATGTCGGTGCCGGCCCGGATCGTGACGTGCTGGTCCGCGTGCGCGCTCGTCCGCGTGAACCGCGGGTCGATGTGGATGACCCTGGCGCCGCGCGCCTTGGCCTCGATGACCCACTGGAACCCGACCGGATGGGCCTCGGCCATGTTGGATCCCATGATGACGATGCAGTCGGAGTTGACCAGGTCCTGCTGGTAGTCGGTGGCGCCGCCACGTCCGAACGAGGCTCCCAGACCGGGAACCGTGGCGGAGTGTCAAATGCGGGCCTGGTTCTCGATCTGCAGGGCGCCCAGGGCGGTGAACAACTTCTTGATGAGGTAGTTCTCCTCGTTGTCCAGCGTCGCCCCGCCGAGACTGGCCAGGCCCATGGTGCGGCGCAGCGTCCTGCCGTCCGCGTCCGTGTCCTGCCAGCCCTTGCGCCGTGCGTCGAGCACCCGGTCGGCCACCATGTCCATGGCCGTGTCCAGGTCCAGCTCCTGCCAGGCGGTGCCGTACGGCGGGCGGTAGAGCACCCGCTGCTCCCGCTGGGGCCCGGTGACCAATTGCTTGCTGGCCGAGCCCTTCGGGCACAGCCGGCCGCGGGAGATCGGGCTGTCGGGGTCGCCCTCGATCTGGACGACCTTCTCGTCCTTGACGTACACACGCTGCGCGCAGCCCACGGCGCAGTATGGGCACACAGAGCCCACGACCCGGTCGGCGCTCTCCGTGCGGGCCCCGAGCGTGGCCGAGCGGGCCGACTGCGCGGCCTTTCCCCGGCCCAGCGGGTCCGTCCCGGTGAGCTGCCGGTACACCGGCCATGCCTCGATCCACCGTTTCACGCCCATCCGCGTGCTCCTTCGTGCGGGGGCCGTGCCCTTCGTTCGCCTTTTCGACGCTACCGCTCGGGGGGCCGCCCGCAAGTCCGTGGCGGCCCCCGTCTCAGGCGAGGGCGCCGACGGCCGCGGCGAGCAGCCCGGTGGCACGGTCGACGTCGTCCGCGGTGGTCCAGCGCCCCACCGACAGGCGTACGGCGGTCTGGGCACGGGCGTCGTCCAGGCCCATCGCGCGCAGCACCGGGGACGCGGTACGGCTGCCGCTGTGGCAGGCCGAGCCGGTGGACGCCGCCAGCCGGGGCACCGAGGCGAGCAGCTCGTGCGCCGGGACGCCGTCGATGCTGACGTTCAGCGTGGTGGGCAGGCGGTGGCGGACGGACCCGTTGAGGTGGACCCGGCCGGGCAGCGCCCGCGTCAGGCCCTGGTGCAGGCGGTCGCGCAACGCCTCGGCACGCGCGGGCCCGCCGTCGGCGAGTTCGGCGGCCGCCAGGTCGGCGGCGGCCCCCAGCGCCACCGCGAGGGCGACGTTCTCGGTGCCGGCCCGCAGCCCGCCCTCCTGCCCGCCCCCGTACACCAGGGGCTCCAGGCGGAGCCCGGGGCGCACGTACAGGGCTGCGACCCCCTTCGGCGCGTACATCTTGTGCCCCACCACCGTCAGCAGGTCCACCCCCAGCCCGCGCACGTCCAGCGGGACCTTCCCGGCGGCCTGGGCGGCGTCGCAGTGGAACAGCGCGCCCCGGGCGCGGGCGAGCCGGGCGAGTTCCGCGACGGGCTGGAGGGTGCCGGTCTCGTTGTTGGCGGCCATGACGGAGACCAGCACGGTGCGCCCGGTGAGGGCCGCGGCCAGCGCGGCCGGGGCGACCCGGCCCTCCCGGTCCACCGGCAGGTACGTCACCCGCACCCCGTGCAGCCGCCGCAGCGCGCGGCAGGTCTCCACCACCGCCGGGTGCTCGGTGACCTGGGTGATCACGTGCGGACGGTCGGTACCCGCGGCGAGCACCGCGCCGCGCAGGGCGAGGTTGTCCGCCTCGGACCCCGACCCGGTGAACACGATCCCCTCCGCGGTCGCCCCGATGAGCGCCGCGACCTGGCGGCGCGCCCGCGCCAGCGCCGCGGCCGGCTCCGCGGCCCAGGCGTGCCCGCTGGAGGGGTTGCCGAACCCGGTGGTGAGGCAGGGCCCCATCGCCTCCACCACCCTCGGGTCGACGGGCGTGGTGGCGTTGTGGTCCAGGTAGACGGAGTCCCCGCCGAGGCCGGGATGCGGCGGCACCTTCATGGGTGAGGGTCCTTCCAGAGGGGGTGCCGTCAGCCGATCGCCGGCTGACCGCCGTACGCGTCCAGGACGGCGCCGGTGACGTACCCCGCGCGGTCCGAGGCCAGGAAGACGATCGCCTCGACGATCTCGTCGACCTCGGCGACCCGGCCCAGGACGGTGTTCCGCGCGACGGCCGCGAGCGCGTCCTCGCCCATCCCGACGGTTCCGGGGGTGCGGACCGGACCGGAGGCCACGGCGTTCACGCGTACCCCGCGGGCGCCGAACTCGTCGGCCCACACGCGGGTCATGAGTTCCAGCGCCGCCTTGGAGGCCCCGTAGGCGGCGGCCCCGCGGGCGGGGACGCTCGCCGCCAGGGTGCTCAGGTTGACGACGGCGCCCCGGCCGCGCGCGGCCATGCCGGGCGCGAGGGCCCCGACCAGCAGCAGGGGTGCACGGGCGTTGACGGCCATGTGGAGGTCGAACATCCCGGCCGTGGTGTCGGCGGCGCCCGCGAACCGGTAGATCCCCGCGTTGTTGACCAGCACGTCCACCGCGCCCGCCGCCTCGGCGAGGCGCAGCACGTCGCCGGGGTCGGACAGGTCGGCGGCGACGAACCGGGCGCGCCCGCCCGCGTCCGCCACCTCCGCGACGACCTCCGCACCGCGCTCCGTGTCCCGCCCGTGGACGACGACCTCGGCGCCCAGCGCCGCCAGCCGCAGCGCGACCCCCCGCCCGATCCCTGCGGTGGCGCCCGTGACGAGGGCGGTGGATCCGGAGAACTCCTGGGTCACGGTTGGCTCCTCGGGGCGGCGACGTGAGCGGCGGGCACACACGCTCCGTGTCCGCGCTGGTTGTCTACCTCACGTACCGTCACCCCCGAAGTCGGCTCGCCGCCGGGACGGCCGTTCGGGACACCCGTTCGGGACGGCCGCCGCTGCGGCCCGGTGGTCACCCGCGCCGTCGTTCAGCCCTCGCCCTCCAGGACGCCCGCGAAGTGCCGGAACCCGGTCCGTTCCCGGTGGATCGCCCACAGGGCGCGCGCCAGCGCGGCCGGATCGTTCCTCGGGTGCCCGGGCGCGATGACCCCGGGGATGATCATCTGCGCGACGTGGATGGCCTCGGCGGCCAGCGTGTCGTGCAGCATCCGCGCGTAGGCGGTCTCGGCCGCGTACGCCACTGAGGTCCCCGCGCGGGCCGGCAGCGGCCGTACCGCACTGCCTCCGTTGACGAGGAGGATCGTGCCGCGGCCCAGGAAGCGCATGTCGGGCAGCACCGCGTGGACGGCGGTGACCACGCCGTACAGGGAGAACTCCAGCGGCCCCGCGAAGTCGGCGGGCGTGCTGTCCAGGAGGGGCTTCATGAAGTCCCTGTGCGGCGCGGGACTGTACTGCAGGACCTCGATCGGCCCGAGCGCGGCCGCGGCGGCGTCCAGCGCGGCCCCGAGGGCGACCGGGTCGCGGACATCGGCGGCGAACCCCCGCGCGGTCACGCCGTCCTTGTCCAGGTCGGCTGCCAGGCAGTCCACGCGGTCCTGGTCGCGGGCGACGAGCGCGACGTCGAAGCCGTCGCAGCCGAACTGGCGCGCCGCGGCGGCGCCCAGACCCTGCCCCGCCCCGACGATGACCATGGTCGTCATGTCAGCGCGGCACGAGCTTGAGCGTCGCGGCGCGCGCGGTCCCGGCCACCATGGGCTCCACGTACTCCGCGCTGTAGTGGCCGTACTTGCCGCGGTAGGCGGCGTCGAGGCGTTCGTTGACGTCCGGGTCGTCGACCTCGACGAAGGTGACGTCCCGCTCGACGCCGCCGGCGGTGATCCGGCCCTCGTGCCGCGCCTGCGCGGCGCGGAACCAGGTGCCGCCGCGCCCGCGGTAGGCCCGTACGTACAGGTCGGCTCCGTCGCGCACCACCCAGATGGTGGTCGGCGGGTCCAGCATGCCGGGGTCGCGCCGCGGCGCGATGGCCAGCTCGTCGGCGTGCTCGATGCGGTCCAGTTCGTCCTTCGTCCACGTCGTCATCGGCGCGACTCCTCGGCGGTGGCGGGAACCAGGTCCGTGCGTCCTGCTGCAATGATCGACAATTTCGGCCCCCGCCTGTAGCCGCGTGGGGCCAGACGGGTACCTGACCGGGCGGTTCACTCCACGGGAGGGCCTGCGGTGGCTGCGGGGGCGATTGCCGGGGAGCGTGTAGGGATCGCCAGCGGGAGATACCGGGAGGGTGCGTGGGGAGGGCCGACGACGAGATCTTCGGTGGCCCGGCCGAGGTGGGCTGGTACGTACGGCTGCTCCCGGTCGTGGTGCTCGTCGGCGGCCTCGTCGTGGACTTCCTCACCCCGACGCAGTACACGAGCGCGTCGTTCTACTCCGTCGCCCCCGTGCTCGCGGCCCCGCTGCTGTCGATGCAGGGCACCATGGTGGTCGGTCTGGCGGCGATCGTCGCGGACGCGGCGATCCTGGCCCACTTCGGCCGGCTGCGGGGGCTGAGCGGGATGAGCGAGCTGCTGACCGTCTCGCTGGTCGCCGTGGTCGCGGTGTTCATCAACCGGCTGCTGGAGGCGCGTGAGGACCGGTTGCGCTCCGCCCGCTCGATCACCGCGGCCGTCCAGCGGGCGGTGCTCCCCGAACCGCCCGCGCGGGTCCGGGACCTGCGGATCGCGACCCGCTACGAGGCGGCGGAGGCGGAGGCCGAGATCGGCGGGGACCTGTACGCCGTCCAGGACACGCCGTACGGGCTGCGCTGCATCCTCGGGGACGTACGGGGCAAGGGTCTGGACGCCGTGGAGGAGGCGACGCTGGTCCTCGGCAGCTTCCGGATGGCGGCCGACGAGCAGGCGACCCTGGCGGACGTGGCGGGGCAGATGATGCGGGCCCTGTGGCGGGAGGTGGGCCGGCGCGAGGAGGGCGAGCAACTGGAGTGGTTCGCCACCGCGGTCCTGGCCGAGTTCCCGCACGGCGGCGACCACGTCCGGTTGGTGAACCTCGGTCACCCGGCACCGCTGCTGCTGCGGCGCGGAAAGGTGCGCGCCGCCGAGCCCTCGCAGTACGGGCTGCTGCTGGTGGAGGGCCTGGGGGAAGGAGAGGCCGTGGTGGACACGGTGCCGTTCCCGCCGGGTTCGACTTTGCTGCTGTGCACGGACGGCCTCACCGAGGCCCGCGACTCCAAGGGGCGCTTCTACGACCCGCTGGCGCGGCTGGCCGGGGTGGAGCGCGGCGGTCCGGCCGAGTTGCTGGAGGCGCTGCTCGACGACGTGCACCGGCACGCGGGCGGTCCGACCGACGACGACATGGCGTTCCTCGCGGTGACGCGCGACAGCTGAGGCGGCGCCCGCCCGGCTCTCGAGCGGTCCCTTGCCCTCCGGGCGAGTCGCCGACCGCCTCGGCCCCGCTCCACGACGGAGAACAACCCTGCCGCCGCTCTCGGCCGGCCCGCCGGACAGGCCGCTTCGCCACCGCCATGATCGGCCTCACCGGCCTCACCGGCCTCACCGGCCTGCGCGGCCCGCGTCCCACCTCCCGGAACGCCACCGCCCAGCCACTGTCCACCACCGGCTGACCGTGCGGGCGCGCCGCCGCGGGACGCCTCCCCCGCGCGGTCCCGCGGCGCCGCGCACCGGCCCCGTGAAATGCGGTGGAGCCGGACGGAGCCCGCTGCTTAAGGTCGGCGGATGAGCACACGCACCTTCCGCGTCACCGTCCGCGGCGCCTTCGACGGACTCACCGCCGAGCAGCGCGCCGAACTCCTCGCCCGCGCACCGGAACACGACGTCCTGCACGCCGCCTTCACCCCCGAGGGCCACCTCAGCTACGACGTCGCGGCACGCCCCGCCTTCACCTTCCGCTTCGTGGACTCCGGCGAGGCGGAGGAGGACATCCTCGACGCGACCGAACGCGCGGAGGATGCGGCCAGGGCGTGGCTGGACGAGCGCGGCTACGGCTACAAGAACCTCAGGTCCCAGGCCGAGGACCTCTCCCAGGCGCCGCTGGGCAAGCGGCAGCGCCGCGCCGCCGCGCAAGGGCACGCCTGAGGTCCCGACCCCGTCCCCGCCCCGCGTCCACGGTCCGCTGTCAACCAGGGTTGACGTCGTCATGTCTGTCAACGTAAATTGACAGACATGACCGAGGCAACCGATCTCGCCGAGCGGGCGGGCGACCGCGATCCGAGGGTCGGGCTGCGGGCCGTCGCCGCGCTGCGGCGGCTGCTGGAGCAGCTGGAGACCGTACAAGTCAGGAGCGCGCGGGCGCAGGGGTGGTCGTGGCAGGAGATCGCCCACGAACTCGGCGTCAGCAGGCAGGCCGTGCACAAGAAGTACGGGAGGCATTGAGGATGTTCGAGAGGTTCACGAAGAGCGCGCGCGAGGTCGTCGAGGGCGCGGTCGGGCACGCCGAACGGGCGGGCGACCCGACGATCGGCGAGGAGCACCTGCTGCTGTCGCTGCTCGACCTGGAGGGCACCCGGGCCTCCTCGGCCCTGGCCGCGCTCGGCGTCGACCGGCGCCGCGAGGCCCTGGAGGAGGCGCTGGGGGAGACCCGGCGGCGCGGCGGGGTCTCACGGGCCGACGCCGAGGCGCTCGCCGGGCTCGGCATCGACGTCGCCGCGATCGTCGCCCGCGTGGAGGACGCCCACGGCGCCGGGGCCCTCGCCGCCCGCCGCGGGCCCCGGCGGTGGCGGCCCGCCGGACGACGGCCCTTCACCCGCGGGGCCAAGGGCGTCCTGGAGCGCTCCCTGCGCTCCGCCGTGGCCCGGGGCGACCGTCACATCGGCGACGAGCACGTCCTGCTCGCCCTCACCATCGGCCCCGGCGTGGTCGCGGACGTCCTCGCCGAGCACGGGGCGTCGTGGGCCGATGTCGAGCGCGTGCTCGCGGCGGACGGCCAGGGCAGGGCGGAGGCGAGCTGAACGCCCGCTCCCGGCGGGCAAATCGGTTGAGCGGCCGACGGCGGCCGTGCTAACCCTTTCGGGTTCCACGACGTCGATCATGCCGACCCGAAGGAGGGCCGCCCCCATGGTGCCCGGACGACTGGTGAAGTTGCGCCCGATGGAGCCCGCGGACGCCGATGCGCTGTGGCGCTGGAACCACGACCCCGAGGTCATGCGCTGGATGGACGACGGCTACGCCCAGCCCCTCGCACAGGTGAGGAAGCGCATGGAGGAGCGGCCCCGCAACGCTTACGGCGACGTGCTCCACGGGATCGAGGTGCAGGAGGACGGCCGGCTCATCGGCCTGGTGCGGCTGCGCGACGCCGAGCCCGAGACCGGATGCGCCGAACTCGACATCTACCTCGGCGAGAAGGAGTACTGGGGCCGCGGCTACGCCACCGACGCCATGCGCACGATGTGCCGCTACGGCTTCGAGAAGATGCGCCTGCACAAGATCTCGCTCACCGTCGTGACCGAGAACGAGGCGGCGCACCACGTCTACCGGAAGGTCGGCTTCGTCGAGGAGGGCCGGCTGCGCCAGGTCTTCCGGCGCGACGGCCGGTGGTACGACATGTTCACCATGGGCCTCCTGGAGGGCGAACTCCTCGACTGAGCCGCGGGCCCGCCACGGTGGGACGCCCCGGCACGCTGATCGCGCACGGCGTGCGCTTGACGTAGCCTGGGGCGTCCATCGGCAGTGATCCGCAGACGGCACAGGGGGCCGGCGTGACGACAGCAGCATGTCCCGATCTCGAGCAGGCCCCGGCCGACGTCGCGGCCGCGCCGCCGGTCGACGGCTGCGCCGACTGCCTGGCCGCCGGACACCACGACTGGGTCCATCTGCGGCTGTGCCTCACCTGCGGCCACATCGGATGCTGCGACAGCTCGCCGGGCCGGCACGCCACCGGGCACTACGAGGCCACCGGCCACCCCGTGATCCGCTCCTACCAGCCGGGCGAGAACTGGCGCTGGTGCTTCGTCCACGAGTCGATGGACTGAGGCCCGGGCCCACGGCTACTCGCGCTGCAGCGCCGCCTCCTCCAGATCCAGTTCGCGCATGACGCGGCGCAGCACCTCGTCGTCGATGAGCCGTTCGTCGCGGAAGCGCACGAACTCCTGCCGTTCGGCCTCCAGCATCGCGCGGCGCAACCGCCGGTAGGCCACGCTCGGCGGCTCGGCGCCCCCGCCGGTCGGGCCGCCCAGCCGTTCCCAGGCGGCGTTGCGGCGGGCCTCCGCGGTCTGCCGCAGGTTCTCCAGCACGGCCTGGTGGGAGCGCTTGTCCCCGGCCAGCTCCTGCAGGCGCGCCAGTGCCGCCCGGGCGGCACTGTGCTGGGCGCTCGCCTCGGCCAGGGCGTCCTCGTACGCCTCCTTGTTGCAGATGCCGAGCCGCCGGATGAGCGGGGGCAGCGTCATCCCGTGCAGCAGCAGCGTGGCGACCGTGACGAAGAAGGTCAGGAACAGGATCTCGTCGCGCCCGGGGAACGGTGCGCCGCTGTCGGTGGTCTCCGGCACGGCGAAGGCCGCGGCCAGCGAGACCACGCCGCGCATGCCCGCCCAGGAGAGCACGACCGGGTACTGCCACACGGGATACGGATCGCGCGCCCGGATCCGCGGGAACACCAGCCGTGGCAGGTAGGTCGCGGGGTAGACCCACACGACGCGCGCGAGGACGGTCACCGCCGTCAGCGCGGCACCGGCGGCCACCAGCCGCCCCACGCCCGTGTCCACCGTGTCGACGATGCCCCGCACCTGCAGGCCGATCAATGCGAAGACGAGGGCTTCCAGCACCGTGTCCAGGGCGTTCCAGACCGCGTACACCTGCAGCCGGGAGGTCGCCTCCACGTCCGGGGACCGGTGTCCCAGGTACAGGCCGGCCACGACCACGGCCAGTACCCCCGAGGTGTGCGCCTCCTCGCCGACGAGGTAGGCGAGGAACGGCACGAGCAGCCCGAGCGCGCTGGCCAGGTCCCCGGGCAGGAACCGGTGCCCGATGCGGGCCAGCCAGCCGATCGCCAGACCGATCAGCGAGCCCCCGACGGCCGCCATCAGGAAGACCCCGACGCCCTGCAGGAGGGTGTAGCCGGCGCCGGCCACAGACGCGATGGCCACGCGGTAGGCCGTCAGCGCGGTGGCGTCGTTCACCAGGCTCTCGCCGCCGAGCACGGTCAGCAGCCGGCGCGGCAGCCCCAGCCGGCGTCCGATGGAGGTCGCCGCGACCGCGTCGGGCGGCGACAGCACCGCGCCGAGCACCAGCGCCGGGCCCAGCGGCAGCCCCGGCACCAGCCAGAACGCGGTGTAGCCGATCACCACCGTGGTGAACAGCACCAGTCCCACGGCCAGCAGCCCGATGGGGCGCAGGTTCTCCCGGAAGCGCAGGTAGGAACTCTCCCGCGCCGAGGAGTACAGCAGCGGGGGCAGGACCAGCACCATCACCAGCTCGGGCTCGATGGCGTACGCGGGGATGCCCGGCACGAAGGACGCGCACAGGCCGACGGCGACCAGCAGCAGCGGGGGAGACACCCCCAGACGCCGGGCGACGGCGGTGACCAGCACCGCACCGACCATGAGCGCGACGAGCGCCAGCCCCTCCACGGACGTCTCCTCCACCCCTGTGGCGGCACGCGCCGCACGTGTGGCTCGACTGTACTGGTGTGCACTGGCGACGCGGCCGGGCCTCAGTCCTCGGTGGTGGCGGCTCCCGGCGCGGCCTCGGGGAGACCGATGAACATCGTCCGGTGCAGCGCCTCGACGTGTACCTGGGCGACCGCGGCGGCCGTCGCGCGGTCACCCTGCCGCAGGGCGCGGACCAGGGCCCGGTGCTCGGCGTTGGAGGCGCGCAGCGCGTCGAGCGGGTAGGGCAGGTAGTACCGGTAAAGCTCGCGGACGACGGCCGCGTACGGGACGACGACCGACGGTGTCCCGGTGGCGGAGGCGACGGCGAGGTGGAACTCCTCGTCATGGCGGTGGAACTCGGCCCAGCCGGTCACCGCGTCCATGAGGTCGACCAGGTGCTCCAGTTCGCGCAGCGCGGAGTCGTCGGCGTGGCCGGCGGCGAGGTGGGCGATGCCGCACTCCAGGACCAGCCGGTGGTCGATCAGCCGGCGCACCGCGTCGGTGTCGGAGCGGTAGCTGCCGACGGCGCTGACCGAGCCCTTCGCCGGTTGCCGGGCGACCAGTGTGCCGCCGTTGCGGCCGCGGCGGCGCTCCAGCAGCCCGTCGTCGCACAGGGCCACCAGGGCCCGGCGCACCGTGATCTCCCCGACGTCCAGCGCCGCGGCGATCTCGCCGGCGGCGGGCAACCGCTCCCCGGGGGCGAGCAGGCCCAGGTCGATGGCCATGGCTATCCGGGCGCGGACGGTGTCCAGCGCGGACAGACGGCGGATGCCGCCGAGGGCCGGGGTGCTCAGCGGTGGGCCGGCGGCTGCCGTGACCTGGCCGGTCCGGTTCTCCGTGTCGGGCATGGGACCGACTGTAGTACCGGAAAACATCTCACCTTGAGCACTCTTGTTTATCTGATCAGAATGCTCTAATTTCCTCAGCACTCGAACGAAGCAGGTGCACCATGTCCCGACCCCTTCCCGTGACCCTCGCCCAGGCCGGGCCCCGCCCCGCCGGGGAACCCTCGTCCGGCTTCGCGGCAGAGGCGGGGACCCTGCTGGCGCGCTTCCCGCAGACCCGACTGCTGGCCTTCCCCGAGCTGCACCTGTTCGGCGTGGACGGCGGGCCGCAGGACACGGAGCGGCACCTGCGCGATTGCGCGCAGCCGCTGGACGGACGCCTCGTACGGGAGCTCGGCGAGATCGCCGGGGACCTGGGCGTGTGGCTGCTGCCCGGCAGCATCTGCGAACGCGGCCCGGACGGCGAGCTGTTCAACACCGCGCTCGCCTTCTCGCCCGAGGGGCGGCTCGTCGCGCACTACCGCAAGGTCTTCCCCTGGCGGCCCCGCGAGCCCTACACCCCGGGCGACCGGTTCGTGGTCTTCGACATCCCCGAGGCCGGCCGCGTCGGATTCTCCATCTGCTACGACGCGTGGTTCCCCGAGGTCGCCCGGCACCTGGCCTGGATGGGCGCCGAGGTCATCGTCAACCCGGTCATGACCACGACCGGCGACCGCGCCCAGGAACTCGTCCTGGCCCGCGCCAACGCCATCACCAACCAGGTCTACGTGGTCAGCGTCAACACCGCCGGCCCCCTCGGCACCGGCCGCAGCCTCGTCGTCGACCCCGAGGGACGCGTCCGCACCGAGGCGCCCGACAGCGCCTCCACCGCCCTCACCGACGTCCTGGACCTGGACGACGTGACCCGCGTCCGCACCTACGGCACGGCCGGCCTCAACCGCATGTGGTCCCAGTTCACCGACACCGACCGCCCCCTCGAACTCCCCCTGTACGACGGGCGCATAGACCCTCGCAGCTGGCGCCCCGCCCGCCGCGGCTGAACCATCCCCGGAGCCCCACGATGACCGACCACGCCGCGCGCGCCGCGACCACGGCCCCCGCGCTGTCCCGCACCCTCGGACTCAGAGCCGTCGTCTCCTTCGGCCTGGCCTACATGACCCCGCTGATCGTGCTCGGCACCTTCGGCGTCGTGGCGGAGAAGACCGGCGGCGCGGTCCCCACCGCGTACGCCCTGGCACTCGTCGCCATGCTCTTCACCGCCTACAGCTACGGGAAGATGGCCGCCGAGCACCCCGTCGCCGGCTCCGCCTACACCTACGTACGGCGCTCCATCGACGGACGGGCCGGCTTCCTCGTCGGCTGGGCCACGCTCCTGGACTACTTCTTCCTGCCCATGGTCATCTGGCTGATCGGCGGCGCCTACCTGCAGGCGCAGTGGCCCGGCGTGCCGATGTGGGTGTGGATCCTCGCCTTCATCCTCACCACCACCGCGCTCAACCTGCTCGGCATCCAGGCCGCGGACCGGGCCAACTCCCTGCTGATGGCGTTCCAGATCCTCGTCATCGTCATCTTCGCGCTGCTCTCGCTGCGGCACGTCTTCCACATCGAGGGCGCCGGGGGCCTGTTCAGCACCGGGCCGTTCCACAACGACGCCACCACGCTGGCCGGGATCTCCGGCGGCGCGGCCATCGCGGCGTACTCCTTCCTCGGCTTCGACGCCGTCACCACGCTCACCGAGGAGACCGTCGAGCCCCGCAGGACCATGCCCCGCGCGATCATGCTCACCGCCCTCATCGGCGGCGGCATTTTTATCGCGCTCGCCTACACCACCCAGCTCGCCCACCCCGGCAGCCGGTTCGACGACCCCAGTTCGGCCGCCTTCGAGATCGCCAGGACCATCGGCGGCGACCTCTTCTCGTCCGTCTTCCTCGCCGGACTCGTCGTCGCCCAGTTCGCCTCCGGCGTCGCCGCCCAGGCCAGCACCTCCCGCCTGCTGTACGCCATGGGCCGCGACGACGTCCTGCCGCGCAAGGTGTTCGGCTACCTCCACCCCCGCCACCTGACGCCGGCCTTCAACATCCTCCTGACCGGCGTGGTCGGGCTGATCGCCCTCCGCCTGGACGTCGCCACCTCCACCTCCTTCATCAACTTCGGCGCCTTCACCGCCTTCACCTTCGTCAACCTCAGCGTGATCGCGACGTACCTGCGCAAGCGCCGCGCGGGCGAGCACGTGGGCCTGTTCGGCTACGCCGTCGTCCCCGCCGTCGGCGCCCTGATCGACCTCTGGCTCCTGTTCCACCTCGACGGCAAGGCCCTCACCCTCGGCGCCATCTGGCTCGCCCTCGGCGTCGCCTACCTCGCCTACCTGACCCGCGGCTTCCGCACCCCGCCGCCCGAGCTCAGCTTCGACGAGCGGGAGAGCACGGCCGACGCCTGAGCCGCCCGGCGCCGGCGGGTCAGTGGCCGGCCGCGCGGAGCCGGGCGAGGGTGCGCAGGCCGCGTTCGAGGACCTCGGGATCGTCGTGCGCGGCGCCGTACCGGATGCCCGAGACGGCGTCGAGGGCGGAGTCGACAGCCAGGCGTTCGTGCTCGAGCGGGGTGAGCTCCCGCCCGTAGCCGGTCAGGAAGGCCTCGTGGAGGTCCGGTCGGCCGGACCAGGCGTCGGAGAGCCGTACGAAGTCACGGAGCGCCGGTTGCGGCTCGCTGCGCTCGAAGTCGATCACGGCGAGCCGGCCCGACCACAACAGGTTGCGCGGTTGGAAGTCGCCGTGCGTGGGCACCAGGTCGAGAGCGGGAAGCGCGCCTGTCCGGGCCGTCAGCGCGCGGACGAACTCCTCGTCACCAGGGGCCAGGTGGGAACGGGCGCCGTCCAGGTGCAGGTCGAGCTTCCCCGTGGCAGGCCCCTTGTCCCCGGAGGAGGGCCGTGGCGGTGCGCTGCCGTGGACGGCGGCGGCGAGCGCGCCGATGCGGACGAAGACCGCCCGTTCCTCCTCCGGGGGCCGGACGCCGACGTGGAGCGGGCGTCCGGGGACGGCGGTCACGACGACCGCGCGCAGCCGTTCGTCGGCCGCCACCAGGCGTGGCGTGGCGGCCCCCAGGGTCGGCACCCAGGTCCGGTAGGCGGTCACCTCCCGGCTGTGGAACCGGTCGTTCTGGTGGATTTTGACGTAGCCGACGAGGCCGTCCGCGCCGCGGACCCGCCACACCCGACTGCTCTCGCGGGGCCAGGACGTGTCCGTCCACCGTTCGATCGGGCCGAGCGCGCGTTCCGCGAACCGCCGCACCTCGGGTTCCGGCAGGCCCGGTCCGCAGGTCACGCCCAGCCCGACTCGGTGTAGCGGCGGCCGGCCCGGATGCCCTCGATCGCGGCGCGGGTGTACGGCACGAGGCGTTCGGGGAGGGCGTCCGGGTGCCACCAGCGCCAGGACAGGCACTTGTCGGGCTCGCGGACCACCGGTTCGCCCTGCCAGCGGCGTACGCGGAAGACGAGTTGCAGCCGGGGGCGGCCGCCCGTCGCGTCGATGAGGTGCACGGCGTGCGCGAACTCGGCGTCCTCCGGCCTGATCCGCAGGCCCGTCTCCTCGTCCGCCTCGCGGACCAGGCACGCGACGGCGCTCTCCTGCTCGCAGTGCCCGGCGGGGAAGTGCCACTCGCCACCGGCGAAGGCGGAGTCGGGGTGCCGTAGTCCGAGCAGGACCTCGCCCCCGGCGTTCTCCAGGTACAGGTGCGCGCCGACGATGTGGAGGACGCCCCGCCCGGCCGCCGGGGCCCCGGTGCCGGGCGGCACGGCCAGGCCGGCGTGCCGGCGGACGAGCTCCAGGGTCGCGTGGCCCAACCGCAGCCGCGGCATGACCTCGGGCCGGAACCAGCGCAGCAGGACGCCTTCGGTCAGCTCCAGGGCGTCGGGATCGCCGTTCCAGCGGCCGGTGAACACCTGGACCGGCAGGAGCGAACCGTCCGGCTCGTGGACGTGCTCCACCGCGAAGGCGCGCAGCGCGGGCAGGTCGAGCCCCGCCTCCTCGCGCAGTGCACGCCGGGCGGTCGCCTCCAGGGACACGTCGCCCGGCTCACGGCCGCCGCCGAGCAGTGACCAGGCGCCGGGGTTCCGGATGTCCGGGCGGTGGTCGCGCAGGTGCAGGAGGTACTCGCCCCGGTCGTTGTGGATGAGCACCGAGGCGTTGCGCGGTTCACCGGCGGCCGGTGCACCGTCGTGGATCGACGTCAAGCGAGCCTCCAGGGGAGCTCCGGGGGTGTGCGGTCACCAAGGTCAACGAGCGGGGACGGCCAACGGGAGGGCAGGTTCCGGCCTTTCTGCGCGCTCCTGCCCGGACCGCCCGCACGAGTGGGCGGGGGTGGCGCCAACTCGCCGTTTCACCAGCTAAGTTGTGTGCAGATCAGATCGCGTATTCGAGTCTCCAGGGGATGGCCATGAGCAGCGGCAGTGACGCTCCCGACGACTACGACTCCGCCGAGCAGCTCCGCCGGCGGATCGACACCTCCAAGGCGCATCCGGCGCGCGTCTACGACGTCTTCCTCGGCGGCAAGGACAACTACCCCGTCGACCGCGAGGCGGCCGCGGCCGCGCTGGCCGCCAATCCCCGGGGCTACCTGGACGTGCGGCACAACCGGGACTTCCTGCGCCGCGCGGTGAACCACATCGCGGGGGAGACCGGCACACGCCAGTTCCTCGACATCGGCACCGGACTGCCCACGCAGGAGAACGTGCACCAGATCGCGCAGCGGATCGCCCCCGAGGCGCGGGTCGTGTACGTCGACAACGACCCCGTCGTCCTGGCCCACGCGCGCGCCCTGCTGACCAGCGGCCCGGAGGGGCGGACCGACTACATCGACGCGGACCTGCGCGACCCCGCCGCGATCCTGCGCCAGGCGGCCGGCACGCTGGACTTCACCGAGCCCGTCGCGCTCGTGCTCGTCGCCGTCCTGCACTTCGTCGAGGACGACGAGGCGTACGGCATCGTCAAGCACCTCGTCGACGCGCTGCCCTCGGGCAGCCACGTCGTGCTGAGCCACCTCACCTCCGACCTCAACGCGGAACAGATCGCCAAGGTCGCCAAGACCTACCAGGACCGCGGCTTCTCCTTCGTGCTCCGCGAGCACGCAGAGGTCCTGCGCTTCGTCACGGACAACGGCCTGGAGATCGTCGAGCCCGGGCTCGTCCCCGTCCACCACTGGCGCCCGGACGACGTCGACGACACCCTCGCCACCCACGCCGACGCCTCGCCGGAGTTCATCGAGGGCCTCGAGGACATCGACGCGATCCGCTACCGGAGCATCACCGACGTCACCGACGCGGACATCAACGTCTACGCCGTGGTGGCCCGCAAGCCCTGACCTCGCCGTGCCCGGCGCCGCCCCTCGCGGACGGGGGCGGCGCGGTCGTCAGCCGCGGCGGTAGATCGTGATCGAGTGCCCCACCTCGTCGATCGGCTCGCTGCCGGCGATGAGCTCGGCCAGCCGCCCCTCCGCCTTCGCGACCGAGGAGTCCGACACCACGAGCAGCCCGTGGACCTGGTCCTCGGGGACCTGGCGCGGATCGGCGGCGTGGATGCCGTAGTGGGCGGGGACCCCGCTGCCCTTGTAGACCAGCCAGACCCGCTCGCCGGGGTAGCGGTCGCGGAGCCGGTCCGCGAGGCGGCCCAGGTCCTGGCCCCAGTCGACGTTGGAGTCGTGCAGGCGCAGATGGGTCCTGGACGTGCCGCCGAAGGCCTCGTTGGAGTACTGCAGGTAGTACGGGAAGGTCCGCAGCGAGCTGACGGCGACGAAGGCGACGAGGGCCGCCGCCGCCACGTCCGCCCACCGCCGCCGCAGGGCGGTGACGCAGGCCGCGGCGACCGCACCCAACATCGGCAGGAAGACCACGTAGCGGACGCCGAAGTCCCGTGAGCCGGTCATGGCGGCGGCCGTCAGCACGGCCGCCGGGACGAGCAGGTACGGGGCGGCGGGGCGCAGCCGGGGGTGGGCGAGCAGCACGGCGGTTCCGGCGAGCCACAGGGCGAGCATCCCGAGCGGAGTCTTCACCAGCACCGCGGCGGGCAGGTAGTACCAGAGCCCCCCGCGGTAGTGGCGGCCGAAGAGGAAGCCCTCGAACGTCGAGTCCTCGAAGCCGAACTGGACGGCCATCCCGTCCCGGTACGCCCGGGGGAGCGGGAGCGCGTCCACGGCCCAGCCCCGCAGTCCGTGCAGCGCCGGCAGGGTGTCCGGCGCGGTCCAGCGCAGACGCGGGTCGACGACGAGGTAGGCCGCCCACACCACCGCGACGGCGACGAGCCCGACCCCGCCCGCCGCGATCGCGGCACGCCGCAGCGACCGGGCGGTGCCGGGCCGCTCCGCGCCCCGCGCAGCCAGGTGCCACACCGACAGCGCTGCCAGGAGCAACAGGACGGGCACCGCGGGGAGCGTGCTCATCCGCGTGGCGACCGCCGCGCCCAACGCCGCACCGGCGAGCGGCAGGTACCGCCGGGGACGGTCCCGGGCCCGCCACAGCGCCCACACCGACGTCAGCAGGAAACCGGCCGCCGGGACGTCGAGGGTGGCGAGCGAGCCGTGCGCGATGACGTCCGGCGAGAACGCGTACAGGGCGAGCGCGAGCAGCCCCCCGGCGGGCCCGGTGAGATCGCGCGCGAACGCGAGCACCACCAGCCCGAACAGCAGGGTCAGCGCGATCATCGGCAGCCGGGCCGCCAGCATCAGGCGCCAGGGGTCGTTGCCCGACTCGTAGAGCACGCTGCGGCCGAGTTCCGTCTGGTCGCCTTCGAAGGCCGGGTCGAGGTGGGGGTGGGCGAACGCCAGACCACCGGCGATGACGAGTTTGCCGAGCGGCGGGTGTTCGGGGTTGAAGCGCAGGCTGTGCTCGCGCAGATAGACCGTCGCGGTGCCCAGGTACACCGGCTCGTCGATGGTCGGCGTCTGCTGGACGGCCGTGGTGACCATCGCGAACGCCATCTGCGCCAGGAGCACGAGCACGGCCAGGACGTAGAGCGGACGCCGGTGGCGCAGACCGGCCGGGAACCGGCGCACCGGCACCGTGGCGATGGTGGTGGGCGTCGCCGGTTCGGGGGACAGCGCGGCGGGCGAGGGTCGTTCCTGCGTCATCGTGCGCTTACCCCGTCGCCTGTCCCTGTGGCGCCACCGCTCCGCGCCGGCGCCCTCCCGGTGGGCGCCGCGGGACACACTAGCCCCGCCCTCGTCACGGCGCGTGGGGTTCGGGGTGTTGCGCGGGACGCGTGCCGGACGCCGTACCGTGGGCGCATGGCAGTCCCCGAGCTGATCCGCATCGTCTCCCGTTCCTCCCCGATGGCGCTGGCCCAGGTCGAGCGCGTACGCGCGGAACTGGCGGCGCTCCACCCCGGCATCCGGACGGAGGTCGTGCCCGTCACCACGTCCGGTGACCGCTGGATGGGCGACCTGGCCCGGCTCGGCGGCAAGGGCGCGTTCACCAAGGAGGTCGACGCCACGCTGCTGGAGGGCCGGGCCGACCTGGCCGTCCACTGCGTGAAGGACGTCCCCGCCGACCGGCCGCTGCCCGCCGGGACGGTCTTCGCCGCCTTCCTCAAGCGGGACGACATCCGCGACGCCCTGGTGCACCCCGGCGGCCTGACCCTCGACCGGCTCCCGCCCGGCACGCGCATCGGCACCTCCTCCGTACGCCGCATCGCGCAGATCATGGCCTCGCACCCGCACCTCACCTGCGTCCCCATGCGGGGCAACGCCAACCGCCGCCTGGAGAAGCTCGCGGCGGGCGACGCGGACGCGCTGCTGCTGGCCGTGTCCGGGCTCGAGCGGATCGGCAGGACCGACGTGATCAGCGAGGTGCTCCCGGTCGAGACGATGATCCCGCCGATCGGCGCCGGCGTCCTCGCCCTGCAGTGCCGGGAGGGCGACGCCGAGACGATCGACGTCGTGAGCGACCTCGGCGACCCGGCCGCGCACCGGGAGACCACGGCGGAGCGGATGTTCCTCCACGTCCTGCAGGGCCACTGCAACAGCCCCATCGCCGGCTACGCCCACGCCGAACGCGACGGCCGGCTCTCGCTCCGGGCCCGGGTCTTCTCCCCGGACGGCAAGACCGTCCTCGACGCCCACGAATGGGCAGGACCGCTGGACCCCGCCACCCTCGGGACGTCGGTCGCGGTGGCGCTGCTGCGGCAGGGTGCCCGCGAGCTGATCGACAGCATCGGCCACTGACGGGACCCGGGCCGCCGTCGACGCCCGGACCGCGCCGGGGAGACTGGTGGGCGCTGCCCGTCGTCCGTCACCGTCCTGGGAGAGCCGATTGTCCCGCCGCGACCCCCGTGTGCTCGTCTACACCCGCACCACCGACTACCGGCACGAGTCGATCCCCGACGGCGTCAGGGCCCTCACCGAGCTGGGAGCCGGGCACGGCTTCCGGGTGGACGCCACCGAACGGCCCGAGGACTTCGAGGGGGCCGGCCTGCGCGCCTACGACGCCGTGGTGTTCCTCTCCACCAGCGGGGAGGTGCTCAGCGACGCGGGCCGGGCCGCCCTCGCGGCGCACCACGCCGACGGCGCGGGGTTCATGGGCGTGCACGCCGCCGCCTGTACGGAGTACGACTGGCCCTACTACGGGGAGCTGCTGGGCGCGCGCTTCACGGGGCACCCGCCCCTGCAGGCGGGCACGGTCCTCGTCGAGGACGCCGCCCATCCGGCCACCGCGCACCTGGGCGCGGCGTGGAAGGTCACCGACGAGTGGTACGACTTCGACCGCAGCCCCCGCCCCGGGGTGCGGGTCCTGGCCTCCGCGGACGAGTCCTCGTACACGGGCGGCTCGATGGGCGCGGACCATCCGCTGGTGTGGTGCCACGAGTACGGCGGAGGGCCCGTCTTCTACACCGCGCTGGGGCACTCCGCGCAGGCCTACCACGATGCGGGCTTCCGGGCCCATCTGCTGGGCGGGCTCCGGTCGGTGCTGCCCGGGGCGACGGACTGAGCGGGCGTCGACGCCCGGCCTCAGAGGCGTCGCAGCACGGCGACCACCTTGCCCAGGATGACCGCCTCCTCGCCGGGGATCGGGTCGTAGGCGGGGTTGTGCGGCATGAGCCAGACCCGGTCGCCCTCGTGCTTGAGCCGCTTGACGGTGGCCTCGCCGTCGATCATCGCGGCCACGATGTCGCCGTGGTCGGCGGCGTCCTGGCTGCGCACCGTGACCCAGTCGCCGTCGCAGATCGCGACGCCCGTCATGGAGTCGCCGACGACCTTGAGGGCGAACAGCTCGCCCGCGCCGACGATCTGCCGCGGGAGTACGAAGACCTCGTCGACCTGCTCCTCGGCGAGGATCGGCGTGCCGGCCGCGATCCGGCCGATCACCGGCACGCGCGCGGACGGGGAGGCGCTGACGGGCTCCGCACCCGGCTCCGAGCCGTGCTGGGACGGCCAGGAGCACCGCACGCGGTAGGCGCGGGGCCGGTGCGGATCCTGCTCGAGCACGCCCTTGCGCTGCAGCACCGCCAGCTGGTGGGCGACCGAGGACGTGCTCGCCAGCCCCACGGCCTCACCGATCTCGCGCATCGACGGCGGGAAACCGCGGCTCTCCACCGAGCCCAGGATCGCCTCGACGATACGGGTCTGACGATTGGTCAGCCCGTCGGGGCCGGGGTTGTCCGAGCCCTGCGGGCGCCCACGGCGCACTGTCGTAGTGGTGGGCTCCATGCCCCGTCCCTCCCTGTGCGGATCTTGCTGCGATACGTAACGTTACCCTGCTCCGCGGCCTTTTTGGAACGCGTGTGCGAAATTCCGTGAAGATCCGTGAGCACGCCGCGCGGAACCGGCCGGGATCACCGGCGGAATCCGGCTGTCACAAACGGAGACGCTGCCCGGTCAGATTTTGGGGCCCGTGCGCCCGGCGGCCGCGACCGGAATGGGGTCCGCAATGGCTCCGGAATTCCCCGACCCGGTGGGAAGGGCCCCCGCGGGCCCGCCACGGCAATTCGGGCGCGGCGCGGGAAATGCCTGCCGTACGGTGACGGCGCTTCTCAACTGCGCGGAAAGGGCCCGGGCGAAGTGCCCCCGGGCCCGGAGGAAATCGCCGTCTGTGTAGGCTGGAACGGGCAGTCGGGCGGATCTGACGGTGGAGGAAAACGCGACGATGCAGCCAGGCGACGCGGAACGCGACGGCTCGCTCGACGAGGCCGCGGAGGTGTTCACGGCCCTGCGCCCCCGATTGTTCGGCATCGCCTACCGGATGCTCGGCAGCGCCGCGGAGGCCGAGGACGTCGTCCAGGACGTCTGGCTGCGGTGGCAGGCCGCCGACCGCGACGCCGTGGAGAATCCCACCGCGTTCCTGACCACCGCGACGACCCGCCTGGCGATCAACGTCACCCAGTCCGCCCGCGTGCGGCGCGAGGGCTATGTCGGGCCCTGGCTCCCGGAGCCGGTCGACACGCGCGCCGACCCCGTGCTCGGTGCCGAGCGCGGCGAGGCGGTGGAGTTCGCGGTCCTGCTCCTGCTGGAGCGGCTGACGCCCACCGAGCGGGCGGCGTACGTGCTGCGCGAGGCGTTCGACTACCCGTACCGGGAGATCGCCACCGTGCTGGACCTGAGCGAGGCCAACTCCCGCCAGCTCGTCAGCCGCGCCCGCAAGCACATCGCCGCCGGGCGGCGCGAACAGGTGGGGACCGCGGAGCACCGCCGGCTCCTCGAGGCGTTCGTGGCGGCGGCCAGGGCGGGCGACCTGGCCGGCCTGGAGAAGCTGCTCGCCACGGACGTGGTGAACTACGGCGACGGCGGTGGCGCTGTGCGCAACGCCTCCAAGTTCCCCGTGGTCGGCAGCGCCAAGGTGGCGAAGTTCATCACCGCCTTCGCCCCGCGCTTCTGGCCCGACACCGAGGTGGCGTGGGTCGAGGCGAACGGGCAGACCGCGGCGCTCGTGTCCCAGGCCGGCACGCCGATGGCCCTGCTGGCCATCAGCGCCTCCGAGCAGGGCATCGACCAGCTCATGTGGGTGCTCAACCCGGCGAAGCTGACCGGCTTCAGCTCCTCGGCGGCGGGCCCGGACGCGCCGTCCGCGTAGGACCGGGCCCTCGGCCGCAGGTGGAGACCGTCACGCCTCCGGTCAGGCGGTCGCGTCGCCCGCCCGCAGCAGCCGGAGGAAGGCCTTGAGACCCGTGATGATCTCCTCGTTGTCCGTGAGCCGGTTGACCGTGGCCTCGAACTCGCGTGCCAGCGCGGTGATCCGGCGGTCGGTGTCCTCGGCCCGCTCGTACGCCGACACGCCCAGCACGTCCACCGTGCGCCGCAGCTCCGCCAGGGCCCGGTACTGCTCCTCGGCCTTCTCCTCCAGGACCTTGATGCCGCTGTCCGTGCGCTCGACGCCCTTCTTAAGCTCCAGTACGTCATCGCGTGGGTAGGTGACGTCCTTCAGCAGCGTGCCCAGCCGCTTCCGCAGCTGCCCGAACCACGCGCCCGCCGGGCGGAACACCGTGCTGAGCAGGAAGAACCCGGCGACCCAGTACCCCGCGCCGTGACCGGTCGCAAGCGTCACCGCCACCACCCCGGCCGTCGTCAGCAGATGCCCCGCCAGGGCGACCCGCAGCATCGTCCGGGCGATCCGCGCGGCCTCGGCGTCCCGCGCCTGGGGGACCACCAGGCCCTTCTCCCGGCTCACGGCGATCTCGGCCAGCACCGCGTGCGCCCGGAAGTAGATGTTCCACGGCACCGTGAGCAGCACCAGCAGCCACAGCAGGCACAGCACCCCGGCGCCCACGCCCAGGACCACCGGCAGCGGCGCGCCCACCGCGTAGACCAGTGCCAGCGCCCCCGCGGTCACCGCCAGCGCCAGCACCGCGCCGAGGAATCTCCCCATGGCCGTCTCCAACCTCCTGCGTCCGAGGGTTCGTTGCTGCCATCCTCCCGCCCGGTCGGCCCGCGGGCATGAGTACGGCTACTCACCCCGCCTGCGCCCCGGTGCTGTGGCGCGGGGGCCGAATCGCATGCCTGCCGGAGCCCCTGCCGGAGCACGGAGCAGCAACCGCGTGAATCCGTCCGCCGGAACGTGATTCCCGTGCCCGACGTGGCATGCGACAGGAAGGTCGTACTCCCAGGAGGTCAGAGATGGTCGCGGTCCACCACCTCACGGCCGCCGTCGCGGACCGGGAGGTCTTCTACCGCGAGGCGGGCCCCCGCGACGCCCCCGTCGTCGTCCTGCTGCACGGCTTCCCCGCCAGCTCCCACATGTTCCGGCACCTCATCCCGCTGCTCGCGGACCGCTACCGGGTCGTCGCGCCCGACCACATCGGCTTCGGCCGGTCCTCGATGCCGTCCCTGCAGGACTTCCCCTACTCCTTCGACGCCCTCGCCGGCGTGACGGCCGCCCTGCTGGACCGGCTGGGCGTCGGACGGCACGCGCTGTACGTCCACGGCTACGGGGCGGCGATCGGCTGGCGCCTGGCACTGCGCGCCCCGGCGCGGATCACCGGGATCGTCACGCAGAACGGCAACGCCTACGCGGAGGGCCTCGTCGACTCCTTCTGGTCCGACGTGCGGGCCTACGCCGCCGACCCGTCACCGGGGAACGAGAAGGCCGTGCGCTACGCCCTCACCCCGGACGCCGTCCGCTGGCGGTACCTCAACGGCGTCCCCGACCCGGGCCTGGTCAGCCCGGACACCTGGGCCCACGACGTCGCGCTCCTGCAGCGTCCCGGCAACGACGAGATCCAGCTGCGGCTGTTCCGCGACCACACGCGGGACGTGGACCTCCACCCGGCGCTGCACGAGTACTTCAGGGCCAGTCAGGTGCCGCTGGTGGCCGTGTGGGGCGCGAACGACGAGGTCTACGCCCCGGCCGGAGCCCGCGCCTTCCTCGGCGACCTGCCCGAGGCCGAGGTGCACCTCCTCGACACCGGGCACTTCGCCCTGGAGAGCCACCTGGACGCCGTCGCCGGGTACGTGCGGGGCTTCCTCGGCCGCGTCGTGCCCTGACCCCCCGGTGGCCCGGGTGCCCTCAGCGGGGCCGGGTGATCGTCCGGTGCCCGACGTACGCGTCGACGCCGGCCGTCCCGTCGAGGCCCGCCGGGGCTCCGTTGACGGTCACCGGGCCGGTGCGCAGCCGGCGCGCGACGGCGACGGCGCGTTCGGGGTCGGTGGACCACACTCCGCCGGACACGCGGTACTCGCAGTCGTCGGCGATCCGTACCGCGTCGTCGTCCCCGTTGTGAGGGATGACCGTGACCACCGGGCCGGAGACCTCGTCCTGGGCGATGCGCATGCGGGGGTCGACGTCCGCGAAGAGCGTCGGTGCCACGTAGTAGCCCTCCTCCAGGCCGGCGGGGACACGGGGACCGCCGGTCACCAGCCGGGCGCCTTCCTCGATGCCCAGCTCGATGTACGACATCACGCGCTGTTGCCGCTCGCGGCCGGCCATCGGCCCGATGCGGGTGTCCGGTGCCACCGGGTCACCGACCTTCAGGGACGTGACGGTTTCCTCGACCGCCGCGACGACCTCCTCGTACCGGCGGCGCGGGGCGAGGACGCGGGTCAGCGCGGCGCACGTCCCGCCGTCGTCGCCGGGCGACGTGAACAGCCCCCGCACCGTCCGCGGGACGTCGGCGTCGTCCAGGACGATCGCGGCCGCCTTGCCGCCCAGTTCCAGCCGGACCCGCTTGAGCTGCTCGCCGGCGAGGGCGGCGACGCGGCGGCCGGCCCGGGCCGAGCCGGTGAAGGCGATCGCGTCGACGTCCGGGTGGGCGACCAGGTACTCGCCGGTGTCCCGGTCGGCGGGCAGTACGCTCAGCGCGCCCTCGGGCAGCCCGGCCTCGGCGTACAGCTCGGCCAGCAGCCCCATGCCCAGCGAGTTCTCCGGCGTGACCTTCAGGATGACGGTGTTGCCCGCCAGGAGGGCCGGGGTCAGCCGCGCCGTGGCGGCCGAGAACGGGCAGTGCCAGGGGATGACCGCCGCGACCACGCCGACGGGATCGCGCCGCACGATGGTGTCGAACCCCGGGCTGGGGTCACAGGGATGGACGACCTCCTCCCAGCCGAGCTCCTCGGCGGCCTTGAGGCAGGCGTCGACCCGCCGCGTGAGGGAGGCCTGCTCGGCGTCGGTGGACCGGCGGGGCGTCCCGGTCGCGGCGGAAACCCGCGCGGCCGCCTCCTGCGCACGCTCCTCGCGCAGCCCGTTCACCCGCCGGATCACCTCCTGCCGTTCCTTGGGGTCCAGGTGCGGCCACGGCCCGCTGTTGAAGGCGGCGCGCGCCGTGGCGACGGCGGCGTCGGCGTCGCCCGGCGCGGCCTGGGCGGCGCGGCCGATCAGGGAGCGGTCGTGGGGTGAGCGGATGTCCAGCAGCCCGGGATGCGCCGGGGCGGTCCAGGCACCACCGATGTACAGCCTGTCGTACACGATCATCGAGTGTTCCTCTCGGAGTCCGGGTCCGGGACGGTCCTGTCGCTCCGGGGAATCGACGGGATGCCCGATATAGGCTCGTTGGCAGTGATTTCCGTGATCGGCCCGCACGGGGCGCTCCACCGCGGGGCGGGCGGGCCGACCGCAGGACGGAGCCGGGAATGAGCGCAGCGCGCGGAGCGGGCGCCCGGGCGGCCAAGGGGACCGACGAGGCGCCGCGGCCCGGGCAGGGCCGCCGGCCGGCCGCCCTGGTCCGCGGCGAGGTGCTCGCGGCCGCGCGCGAACTGCTCCTCGCCGAGGGCATGGCCGCCTTCACGGTCGAGAAGGTGGCGCGGCGCTCCGGGGCGAGCCGGATGACCATCCACAAGTGGTGGCCGTCGCGGGGCGCGCTGGCCCTCGACGCCTACGTCGCCGTCGTCGACGAGCGTCTGGTCTTCGAGGACACCGGCGACATCGAGGCGGACCTGACGGCCCACATGCGGAAGTTCGTGCGGCACCTGTGCGGCACCCCCGCGGGACGGGTCGTGTCCGAGCTCATCGGCTGCGCCCAGACCGATCCCCCTCTCGGCGAACTGTTCCGCGAGCGCTACTCCGGGCCGCGCCGCGCGCGCATGGCCGCCGTCCTGGAGCGGGCGCGGGACCGGGGCCAGCTGGCGGCGGACATCGATCCGCAGGTGCTGATCGACCAACTGTGGGGGGCCTGCTACTTCCGGCTCCTGGTGGCCGACCACCCCGTCAGCGAGGGGTTCGCGGAGACCATCGTGCGCAATCTGCTGCACGGCGTCGGCGGCCATGTCACGGACCCGGCATGAAGACGGCCTTGGTCTCCAGGTAGGCCTCCAGCCCCTCGGGGCCGCCCTCGCGCCCCAGGCCCGAGGACTTCCGGCCGCCGAACGGGACCGAGGGTGCCAGTTCGAATCCGTTGACGCTCAGCTGGCCGGTCGTCACCCGGCGTGCGACCTGGTAGGCGCGTTCGGGATCGGCGCCGTGGACGCTGCCGCTGAGGCCGAAGTCGGTTGCGTTGGCGATCGCCACCGCCTCGTCGACGTCCTCGTACGCCTGGACGGTCACGACCGGGCCGAAGATCTCCTCGCGGGCGATCGTCATCCCGGGCTCGACGTCGGCGAACACCGTGGGCAGCACGTAGTGGCCGTGCTCGTGGCCCGGGCTGCGTCCGCCGCCGGTCACCACCCTCGCGCCCTCGCGGCGGCCGCTGTCGATGTAGCCCAGGACGCGTCGCAGCTGCCGGGCGTTGAGGACGGGGCCGACCTGCGTCGTACGGCTCCAGGGGTCGCCGACCCTGAGCAGGCGCACGCGGTCGGCGTACGCCCCGACGACCTCCGCGATCCTGGAGCGCGGCGCGAGGATGCGGGTCTGGGCGAAGCAGATTTGTCCGGCGAAGGGCATGCTCAGCGGGGTGAGGGTGTCGAGGGTGTCCTGCAGGTCGACGTCGTCGAGCAGGATCGCGGCGGACTTGCCGCCCAACTCGAGGGTGACCCGGGCGAAGCGCTCCAGTGCGGCCGTGGCGACGGCACGGCCCGTCGGCACGCTGCCGGTGAAGCTGATCTTGTCCACGCCGGGGGAGGCCACCAGCGCCCGCGACCCCTCGCGATCCGCCGTGATCACGTTGAGGACCCCGGCGGCAACCCGGCCGCCTCGGCGCACTCGGCGATCACCAGGGCGTCCAGCGGGCTCTCCGGCGGCGACTTCACGACCACCGTGCAGCCTGCCGCCAGGGCCGCGGGGATCTTGTGCGCGAAGATGTTGAAGGTGGCGTTCCAGGGGGAGAACAGCGCTGCGACGCCGACGGGTTCACGGGTCACGCGGGCGTGCCCCCGGGAGGTGGGACGGCGGTCCTCGAACGCGTACGAGCCGGCGAGCTTGGCGAAGTAGTCGAAGCGGCCCTCACCGGCCTGGACGAGTCCCTCGGCGAAGGCGACCGGCGCCCCGACCTGGGCCGTCCAGAGGCGCGCCAGCAGTGGCAGCCGCCGGCGCACCTGGTCGGCCAGCTGTCTGAGGTGCGTGGCGCGTTCGGGCGCGGACATCCGCGGCCAGGGACCCTCGTCGAAGGCCGTGCGCGCGGCGGCGACCGCGCGTTCGACGTCCCGGGTGTCCGCGAGCGGCACGTGCAGCAACTCCTCCTCCGTGGAGGGGGAGACGATGGGGGTGCGGCGGGTCCCGCTGGGGGAGACCCAGCGGCCGCCGATGTAGAAGCCCTGGCCGGTTCCCGCGGAGACTGCTGAGGACAGGTCGAACATGGCGTTTCCCTGAGGTCGGCCGGACCGCCGCCACCCCATCGGCCGGATCCGGCGATATGAGCACAGTGTCAATATAGTACGTAAGGAATGTTTCACGGGAAACATTCCTTATCGGGCGATTCGGCGCACGGAAGTGATGTGCCGGGGCACGAAGGCGCGAAGAGCGGAAGCCGCGCCCACCGGTCTCCCGTGGGCGCGGCTTCCGCTTCCGTGAGGTGCGCGACCGTCCAGTCGCTGGTCAGAGGCCTGCTGTGGCCGGTCGCCAGATGTTCGGCCAGTGTCGGGGGCTGGTTGGGGACCGGTCCCCGGTCGGGGTGTTACCGGCCGCCACCGCCGCCGCCGTTGCCGCCGCCACCGCCGTGGCCGCCACCGCCACCGCCGCCGTGACCGCCGCCACCGCCGCCGTGACCGCCGCCACCGCCGCCGTGACCGCCGCCACCGCCGCCGCCGTGGTCGTAGCCGCCGCCCCAGCCACCGCCGTAGCCGTGGTCGTAGCCGCCGCCCCAGCCGCCGCGGTCGTAACCGCCGCCACCGTAACCGCCGCCGCCGTAGCCGCCACCGCCGTGGCCGCCACCGCCACCACCGCCGTGGCCGCCGCCACCGCCGCCGCCACCGCCGTGTTCGGCGTAGCTGACCGCTGAGGCCGGTGAGCTCGTCGGTGCCGCGACGGCCGCTGAGGCCGCACCCCCAAGGGCGAGTGCGAGGCCTGCCATTGCGGCGAGGGGCCACTTGGAAATACGCATGAGAACTCTCCTAGCCCGGTCGGTTCCTGGGCGTGGACGAGGTTCAAAGGCCACAGCGCCGGACAGTAAGAGCGGCGCCCCACCGCTCTGCGGGTTGTGAGGTCCCACAGTCAAGTAGGTGATGTTCGAAATGTTGCCTTTGCCACTATTCGTCCACGCTCCCCACGCTGCGACCGCCAGGTCGTGACGTCAAGCAGCGAGCCTGGTAGTGCCACTACCAGGCTCAGGGGGAAGGGGTGCCGGGGGCGGGGACGTCAGTCGCTCGGCGAGTCGTCGTCGAAGGGCTCGTCACTCCAGCGGAACCAGGCCTGGTCGTCCTCGATGTGCAGCAGGAACTCGGCCACGGGCCCCGAGGGCGAGTGCAGCGACACCTGACGCCGGACCTCGCCGTACGCCGCCTCCCACGCGGCCCAGGGCTCGTCCTCCTCGGCCGGCGCGGTCATCGCCGACTGCATCAGGGCCAGCTCGCGTGCGAACAGCGGCCGGACCCGGTCGAACGCCGGGGTGGGCTCGAACCGCCCCGACAACCAGGGGAAGTCGGCCTCCTCGATCGTGATGTCCCCGACGGGTTCCCCGTCGCTCAGCACCCGCCAGATCCCGCCCACGAACCCCATCGCCTCCTCACCCGCCCTCAGTGGTCCCCGGCGCCCGCCTGCTGCGGCTCCACGTGCAGGGCCGAGTCGGCCGCGCCCCGGGTGAAACCGGTGAAGGCCACGCGCAGCCCCGCGCGTTCGGGCGAGCAGCAGAAGGGCCCCGCGGTGGCGGCGGCGTCCGGGGCGAGCGGCGCCAGCCGGACCAGCCGCCAGGGACCGTCGTCGCGGCGGGCACGGATCGTGACGGCGTCACCGGAACGGCTGGCGCGCACGGTCACCGCGTGTCCGGCCCAGTCGGGCACCGGCGCGAGCGACCAGTCGGACACCCCGCGGGTCACCACCGCGCCGAGGTGTGGCACGCCGTCGGACATCTCGATCCCGGCCTTGACCCAGTTCTCGGCGTCGACGCGGATCATGAGCCCGGCCTGGTCGTACAGCGTGTCGAAGTCCGCGCGGAAGGTCACCTCCATCGAGGTGTCCCCCGGGAAGGCGGTGAGCAGGGCGTGCCCGTCGTCGCGTACGAAGCCGTAAGCGGTGGTGCGCCAGAAGTCGCTGCGGTCACGGGTGGTGACGAGCATCCCCGATCCGTCCGCCGCGGCCTCCTGCGGGGTGTTGAGCCACGTGGGCTCGTCCCAGTCGATCGGGCGCTGCTCGTTCATGGACCGTCCTTCCGGTCGGGCGGGCCCCTGGGCAGGGTGCGTCGGGGCCGCCGGTCGCATGGGCGGCCCCAGCGTAGATCAGCGCTCCGACAGCGGGACACGGACGGGGGTGACGGGGCGCGGGGGCGGGTCATTCCCGCTCGGGGCCGAAGGGCGGCACCCTCGTGGGGGGACCGGGTTCCGGGCCGCCGGACAGGGCCGAGGGCCCGTCGACCGCCCGTGGTTCGTACGACAGGCCGAGCCCCAGCGGCTCCCGCCGTACGGTGATCAACGCCGCGTCGTCGCCGAGTCGGCCCCCGCAGTACACGAGGAGGTCCTCGCGTACGTGCCGCACCAGGTCCTCCGGGGTCTGCTGACCCGGCCACGACGCGATGCGCTCGGCGAGGGGGTAGAAACGGCCGGACGCGTCACGGGCCTCGGTGACGCCGTCGGTGTAGAGCAGCAGCATGTCGCCGGGCGCGAAGGGGAAGGTGTCCACGCCCGGGTGCGAGGGCTGCAGCAGCCCCAGGCCGATGGGCGGCGCGGGCTGCGTCGGGTCGAGGGGCGCGAGGCCGTCGGCGGCCAGTCGGAAAGGGGACGGGTGGCCGCAGTTGAGGATGCGGACCTCGGGACGGTCGTCGGGGAAGTCGACGAGGATCGCGGTGATGAACGACTCGATCGCCGTGTCCTCCTCCAGGCCGTCGGCGCAGCCCTGCGCGGCCTTCCAGGACACCGTCGCCTCCAGGTGCGCGTACATCGCGGGCAGCGGCGGGGCCCGGTAGGCGACGCTGCGGAACGCTCCGAGCAGCAGCGAGGCGTCGCCGATCGCGGGCAGGCCCTTGCCGCGGACGTCCCCGATGAGCAGCCGGGTGCCGCCGGGCGTACGCACCGCCGCGTACAGGTCGCCGCCGATCCGGGCCTGGTCCTCGGCGGCCTGGTAGTCGAAGGCGATCCGCAGCGGGCCGATGCGCTCCGGCAGGGGCTGCAGGACGACCTGCTGGGCGGCTTCCGCCACCGAGCGCACCTGCTGCAGCTCGGCCTGGTGCCGTTCGCGCAGCCGGCAGAAGAGCACGGTGAAGGCCGAGACGAGGACGAGCGCGATGATCTCGCTCTGCCGGTACGACGTGGTGATGGTGCCGTCGGCCACCGACACCACGGTCAGCGCCGCCACCGCCAGACCCCCGATGAGGGCGGTGAGCCGGAGCCCGCCGAACGACGCGGTCAGTGCCGGCGCCACCACCAGCAGCGGACCCAGGTGGCCCTCCGTGGGGATCACGAGGTCGCTGATGACGATCGCCACGATCAGCAGCACCGGGACCGCGATCAGGGCAGGGTTCCGCTCGGCGGACCAGTACGTGCCTGCGCGTGGTGCAAAACGCATACCTCTTGCTTACACCCCTCCCGTCGCCCCCGCCCGTGGCGGGACGTCGGCGGGGACCGGGAGGAGCAGCGCCGTCACGTTGTCGTGCCCGCCGGCGTCGAGCGCGTACCCGACCAGTGAGCGCGCGCCGTCCAGCGGCCCGCCGCCGCCCCGGGAGCCGGGTGCGGAAGCCAGCCGGTCCCGCAGCGCCTCCGCGCCGGGGAGGTACCGCCACAGCCCGTCGGTGCACAGCAGGAGGCGGCCGGGCACGGCGGGCCGGCCGCTGCGCACCCGCGGTACGGGCTCGCCGCTCCCGGCGCCCAGCCAGCCGGTCAGGGCGTCGAGTTCGCCGGTGTCGTCCTCGGTCAGCGCGATGGCCAGGCCCTCGTCCGGCAGCCAGTACGCGCGGCTGTCACCGATCCACGCGCACCACAGGCCGCCCGGACCGGCGACGCCCGCGACGAAGGTGCAGGCCGGTGCCTCCTCCGGTGCCACCGCGAGTGCCGCGACCGCGCGTCCCGCGCGCAGGGTGGCGTCCTCGAGCGCGACCTCCGGCACGGTCCCCGCCCGCAACGCCGAGGCCAGCGCGTCCGAGGCGACCTCGGCCGCGAGCCTGGCGGCCCGTTCGGACCGGGGTGACATGGACACCCCGTCGCACACCACGCCGATCGTCCACGCGCCGGCCGTGGTCACGGCCATCGCGTCGGCGTTCACCTCACGCCGCTTCCCCCGGTCGCTGACGCCCGCCGCGCCGCCCGCGGTGACCTCCACCCGCGACCGGAACGCCGCCTGGGCGACGCCGCAGTCCCAGCAGTAACCGTCCGGGGCCACCGTCCCACCGCAGCGTTCGCACGCCGGCGTACCGCCCCCCTGTCGTCCGTGCATGACAGGACCCTACGAGGGGCCGTGCGGTACGGGAGGGGCGGGGCGGGACCTGGGTCAGGACGGCGTGTGGCGCAGCGGCTCCAGGGCCTTGGTCCAGGCCAGGACCTCGTCGAGGACGACGCCGAGCTCGCCCGCGCGGCGCGGGCCGGGCTCGAAGCGGCTCATGTCGGCGAAGTCGCGGAAGAGGGAGAGCGCCACCTGCGCACGCACGGTGGCCACCCGCAGTTCGGCCATCACCAGCCGCAGGTGCTCCACCGCGCGGCTGCCGCCGACGCTGCCGTACGCGACGAACCCGGCCGCCTTGTTGTTCCACTCGGCGAAGAGGTAGTCGATGGCGTTTTTGAGCGCCCCCGGGATCGAGTGGTTGTACTCGGCCGTCACGAAGACGTAGCCGTCGAAGGAGCCGATCTTCTCCGCCCACGCGAAGGTGTGCGGCCGGCTGTACTGGCCCAGTGACGGCGGCAGCGGTTCGTCGAGCAGCGGGAGGTCGTAGTCGGCGACGTCCACCAGTTCGTACTCGGCGTCGCCGCGCAGCGCGGCGTTCTCGTACACCCACCGGGCGACGGCCTCGCCGAGGCGCCTGGGGCGTGTGCTGCCGAGGATGATGGCGATCCTGGTCATGGCGTTGCTCCTGGACGGTCCTGTTCCGGTGGCCGGGCGGGGCGCCGGAGGCGGCGGACCGGCGCGTGAGGCACCTTCCATGCGCGCCCGCCGGTGAATCCGGCGGGGCCGGGGGTTCACCCGATCGCCGTGACGGCGGGGCGTGCCGCGGCTCAGCGGGTCCGGGGCTCCAGGGAGATGCGGACCGTGATGCGCTTGCCCACCGGCTGCCGCTGCACGTCGTAGCCCTCGCACAGGGCCAGGATGATCTCCAGGCCGTGCTGGCCGATCCGTCCCGGCTCGGCGGCGCGGGCCAGGGGCAGGGCGCTGCTGGTGTCCCACACGGACACCAGCAGCGTCGCCGTGTCGACGTCCACCTCGAGGTCGAGCAGACCGGGGCCCGGAGCGTACTTGCAGGTGTTGGTGATGAGCTCGCTGACGACGAGCTGTGCGGTCTCGACCGTCTCCACCGGTACCGGGACGCCGTGCTCACCCTGGACGCGGGCGAGGAACCCGCCGGTGAAGCGCCGCGCCGCGGAGATCGCCTCCGAGTCGCCCTCGTGCGCGAATCCGGCGTGGATGCACGGCCAGTCGGCCAGGTGGGCGGGGTGGCCGTCCAGCCTCGGTTCCATGGTGGTGCCTTTCGTACTGCTTACCGGACGGCCGCGCTCAGGCGCGGCCAGCCGTCCGTCTACCCCGGTTTCCGCGACTGACGCTCATCCGCTTCCGGTCACGTTCACTGGCGGGGGAGCTTGGTGACGGTGTCCAGGTAGAAGGCGTCGATGCTGTGCACGGCGCGCTCGAAGTCGTCCAGGTTGACCGGCTTGGTGACGTACGCGTTGGCGTGCTGCCGGTAGGCGCCGGCCACGTCGTCGGGCGCCGCGGAGGTGGTGAGGACGA
This sequence comes from Streptomyces sp. NBC_00510, assembly GCA_036013505.1. Classification (NCBI taxonomy): domain Bacteria; kingdom Bacillati; phylum Actinomycetota; class Actinomycetes; order Kitasatosporales; family Streptomycetaceae; genus Streptomyces; species Streptomyces sp. NBC_00510. The sequence continues at coordinate 9,323,393 of CP107851.1, forward strand.
CCACCGGGACCGCGCGCAGTTCCTCGTCGTTCTTGAGGATCGAGAGCAGCTCGTGGCCGTTCATCCGCGGCATGTTGAGGTCGAGGACGATCAGGTCGGGGAGCCGGTTGGCCGGGTCGCGCAGGTACTCCAGCGCCGCGAGGCCGTCCTCGACCTGGGTCAGGTTGCGGGCACCGCGCTCGGCGAGGGCGTCCCCGATCAGCATGGCGTCCGCGGGGTCGTCCTCGACCAGCAGCACGTCGTGGGGGCGGGCGGGGGCGATCATCATCATTGGCTCCGGGTCGGGTCGGTGCGCCGCGGGGGACGGTGGGGGGTGTCGCTGGTCACCAGGCCGGGCCAGCGGCGGCGGGCGCCCTGGCGGCTGATGTTGCAGGCCCGGCCGATCTGGGGGTATCCGGCACCTGCGGCGGCCGCCTGCTCGGCCGCCTGGTTCTCCAGGTGCTCGACCGCCTGCTGGAGGAGGCTGAGCGTGTACAGGTACGCCAGGGCGTCTCCGCGGGCTTCGGTACCGTCGTCGGTGGCCCCGGGGACGGCGAGCGGGCGGAGGGCACGACGCGCAAGGCGCCGGGCGAGGTCGTCGACCGCGCCGATCGCCAGGGCGGCGAGCTCGTCCTCCGGCAGGCGCGGAGCGAAGTGGGTGCCAGGCATGGCCCCCACCTTAGGACCTGCACAATCGCACGACAACAAGTGTTGTCGGGTGGCCGATACAGTGGTTCCGCCCTCGGGCATCCGGCGGCGGCGAGCGAAGCGGAGGGCGCACAGCGTGGCAACGGGCGAGACGATCGTGCAGGCGGCCGGCGGGCCGGAGGCGGCGCGCGTGCCCGATGACGCCCGGGGCCCGGGCCGGCTGTCGGCGTGGACCACCCGGCGGTGGCTCCGGGTGGGGGTGAGCCTCGCCCTCGCCGTGCTCGCCGCGCTCGGCGCGCTCGGCATCTGGGCGCTGGACCGCAGCTCGGCCCTGACCGATCAGTTGGTCGACGTGCGCTCCCCGGCCCTGGTCAACTCGGTCCGGCTGGAAGCGGCGCTGGTGAACCAGGAGACCGGTGTCCGCGGTTACGGGCTCAGCGGGCAGCGGGAGTTCCTCGACCCGTACACCCAGGGGCTGGCGGACGAGCGGACCGCCCTCGACCGGCTGCGTCCCCTCGTCCAGGGCGACGCGCGGGCCCGCGACGACCTCGACGCCGTCGTGGACGCGGGCACCGCCTGGCAGGGGCTGATCGCGCGGCCCGTCGCCTCCGCCTCGGCCACGCCGGGGGAGCCGGTGCCGCTCGCCACCGAGCGGGCCGACGAGGGCAGGGCCGCCTTCGACCGGGTCCGCGACGCCCTCGGCTCCCAGCAGGAGCACCTGCGGCAGGCCCGCATCACCGCCGGCACCCAGCTCGACGCCGCCGTGCGGCTGCGCAACGTGGTGTTCACCGCCATCGCCGCCGTCATCGTGCTGCTGGCCGTGCTCGTCTTCGAGGGCCTGCGCCGCGGTATCACCCGGCCCCTGGAGCTGCTGGGCACCGAGGTCCGGCACGTGACGCGGGGCCGCTTCGACCACCCCATCACCGTGAACGGCCCGGCCGACCTGCGCCGGCTCGGCGGGGACGTGGAGGGCATGCGGCGCCGGCTCGCGGAGGAGCTCTCCTTCGCCGAGCGGGCCCGGCAGCTCCTCGACGAGCAGTCCGCCGACCTCAAGCGCTCCAACGCCGAGCTGGAGCAGTTCGCCTACGTCGCCTCGCACGACCTGCAGGAGCCGCTGCGGAAGGTGTCGAGCTTCACCCAGCTCCTGCAGCGCCGCTACGGGGAGCAGCTGGACGAGCGGGCCGACCAGTACATCGCGTTCGCCGTCGACGGCGCGAACCGCATGCAGACCCTCATCAACGACCTGCTGGCGTTCTCCCGGGTGGGCCGGGTCCACAACCAGCAGGGCACCGTGGACCTCGAGCGGATCGCCGGCGCGACGGAGGAGGCGCTGAGCGTCGCCCTGGAGGAGTCCGGCGCCGAGATCACCCGCGACCCGCTGCCCACCGTCGTCGGCGACACCACGCAACTGGGCATGCTCTGGCAGAACCTGATCTCCAACGCGGTGAAGTTCCGCCACCCCGACCGGGCACCGCGGATCCACGTCGCGGCCCGGCGCGACGGCGACCTGTGGCGGTTCTCCGTCACCGACAACGGCATCGGCATCGACCCCGAGTTCGCCGAGAAGGTCTTCGTGATCTTCCAGCGGCTGCACACCAAGGACGCCTATCCCGGCAACGGGATCGGGCTGGCCATGTGCAAGAAGATCGTCGAGTTCCACGGCGGCACCATCGGCATCGACCCGGAGTACGGCCCCGGTACCCGCATCGCCTTCACCCTCCCCGCACAGGGGCCCGACCCCGGGCAGGAGTCCGGAACCGCGTCCGCCGCGGCGGACGACGCCGGAGGCACGGGGGAGCCCCGACCGTGACGACACCCCCCACGCCGCTCACCCCCGTCACGCACCACCGGATCCTGCTCGTCGAGGACGACGCCGGCGACGCCCTGCTGGTGACCGAGATGCTCGCCGACACCTCGCTGCGGTACACGCTCGTCTGGCACAAGACCCTGGCGGACGCCTGCTTCGAGTTGTCCGCGCGGGCCGCCGACTGCGTCCTGCTCGACCTGCACCTGCCCGACGCCGCGGGCCCCGGTGCCGTAGCCGAGATCCAGCGCGCCGACCCGAACACCGCCGTCATCGTCCTGACGGGCCTGGCCGAGGGGCAGGCCGGTTCCGAGGCCCTGGCCACCGGCGCCCAGGACTACCTCGTCAAGGGCAAGGTCGAACCGGAACTCCTGCAGCGCGCCGTGCGCTACGCCGTCCAGCGCAAGCAGGCCGAACGGGCCGGCGCCGACCTGCAGGCCGGAGGGCTGCGGGCACAGGAGAACGCCCGCCTCGAACGGGGCCTGCTGCCGCAGCCCCTGCTGGCCACCCCCGCCGTCACCGCCACCAGCCGCTACCTCCCCGGGCGGGAGAGCGCCCTGCTGGGCGGCGACTTCCTCGACGTCGTGCAGACCGACGACGGGCGCGTCCACGCCGTGATCGGCGACGTCAGCGGCCACGGCCCCGACGCCGCGGCACTCGGCGTCTGCCTGCGCATCGCCTGGCGCGCGCTGACCCTGGGCGGCCACCGCGGCCCGGAACTCCTGCGCCTGCTGGAGCGCATGCTGGTCGCGGAGCGTTCGCACCCCGACCTGTTCACCACGTGCACCCTGCTCACCCTGGACTTCGCCGCGTCCCGGGCCACGGTGCACCTGGCCGGGCATCACGAGCCCCTGCTGACCACCGGCGGCGTCACGCGACCGGTCGAGGCGGCCCACGGCGTCGCCCTCGGCATCGCGCCGGGCCTGGACCAGTGGCCCGCCACGGCCTTGGACCTGCCGGAGCGGGGCACCCTGACGCTCTACACCGACGGCCTCATCGAAGGCCATGCCGGCCCCGGCGGTGAGCGGCTCGGCGCGGAGGGGCTGCTGCGCCTGCTGGCCCGGACCTCCGTGACGGCGCCCGACGCGCACCTCGACGCGCTGATCGGTCAGGTCCGTGACCTGGACGAGGAACGCCACACGGACGACCTGGCGGTGCTGCGCCTGGACTGGGGCGCGGCGGGTGACGGCGCGGCCGTGCCCGCCGACGGTTCAGCCGGCGCGGCGGTGAACGGCCGGGGCCACTGACTCCAGGCGCTCCAGGAGCAGCCCCTCGCGCGTGGACCAGGGGCAGATCTCCACGCTGTCCACCCCGCACATCTCCATCAGGGTCTCGGCCACCAGCGCCCCCGCCAGCGACTGACCCGCGCGGTGACGTGAGATGCCCGGGAGCTTGGCGCGCCCCGCCGGGCCCTTCGCGGCCAGGACGGGCACGATCTCCCGCACCTGCTTCAGCGTCAGCCGGTCCGGGCCCTCGTCGGACGTGCCGCGGGCGGCCGCGAGCCGTGCCAGCTGGGTGAACGTTTTGGAGGAGGCCAGCACCCGTCCGTCCCGCGGCGCCCGCGGCAGGGCGTCGCCCAGCTCGCCGACCGACGCGCGTAGACGGTCACGGACCTCGTGCAGCCGCCGCTTGGAGGTGACGGCGTCCACCAGGTCCCAGCGGCGGTTGACGGCGCGGGCTCCGAGGGGGAGCGAGTGGACCGCGTGCGGCTGCTCCCCGGTGCCGGCCGCGATCTCCAGCGTACCGCCCCCGATGTCGAGCACCAGCAGCGGCCCTCCGTCCCCGCCCGCCCACTGGCGGGCGGCCACGTAGGCCAGCCGGGCCTCCTCCTCGCCCGACAGCACCCGCAGCCGCATGCCCGTGGTCCGCGCCACCTGCGCGATGACCTCGTCGCGGTTCGGCGCGTCCCGGATGACGGAGGTGGCGAAGGCGTACACCGAGGGCAGCGAATGCCCCCCGTCGGCCGCCAGGGTCAGCGCCACCGCGTGCTGGACACTGCGCACCCCCGACCTGTCGAGCCGTCCCGCCGCGTCGAGCGTCTCGTGCAGCCGCAGCCGCACCTTGCGTGCCAGCACCGGTTCCAGCGGCGAGTCGGCCCGTCGTTCCACGATCGTGAGCAGGGCGCTGTGGCACCCGACGTCGAGCACTCCCGTTCTGCGTACCTTCCTCTGCGTCTTCAATCCGTACCTCCACCCCTCATCGACACCGCACCCTCCTCATTCCCCGGATCGACTGCTGTGCCTCCCCGGAGACGGGCGGGCGCCGTCCTATTCAGGGCCCCGCGTGCCCGCAAGTCAAGATCCTTTGACGAGATCGTTGCGGAGAGCACCCGATCGGTCACGGCCGCGCCGGTACGGCTCCGGGGGCTGGAGCGGCGAATTCCGCGCTGGTGGCGGCTGGTTGCGTCGTCACCGCGTCCTCACCGCGCCGGCTCCGCCAGCTGCGCCAGTGCGGCCGCCGTCAGCGTGGTCACGCCCGCGGGGACGGCCAGCCGCGGATCGGGACGGAACCCGGGGGAGTGGTTCGGCGGCAGGGCCGCCATCTTGGCCGCGGCGCCCGTACCCGGGGTCCGCGCCCACTGCTCCGGGCCGACGCACCCGAGCATCCAGTAGGCGGTGCGCACCCCGGTCGCGCCGTGCAGACCGGCCCCGGCCGGGCCGTACAGCGGGAAGTCCTCGGTGGCCGTGGACGCGGGCCAGACGGCGACGCGTGCGGCGCCGAGGGTCCGCTCGTGAGCGTGCCGCACGGCGGCGGCGGTGCCGGGGTCCGGAAGCGTGGGCTGCGACCGCGAGAGGACCCGGACGGAGGGTTCGCGCGGGCAGCCGGAGGCCGCGCACTCGGCGGCGACGATGCGGTGCACGGCCGCCGTCACACGCTCCAGCGCCTCGTCGCCGAACGCGCGCACCGAGACCTCCAGCGTCGCCGAGGCGGGTACGACGTTGCCCCGGGTGCCCGCGTGGAGCGAGCCCACCGTCAGCACCACCTGCTCGGCCGGACTGGTCTCCCGCGACACCACGGTCTGCAGCCGCAGCACGATCGCGGCCGCGGCGACCACGGGGTCCACCGCCAGGTGCGGGCTGGCCGCGTGGCCGCCCGAGCCGTGCACGACGACCTCGAGCAGCCGGCTGCCCGCCAGCACCGGTCCGTGCGCGTGGGCGACCATCCCGGCCGGCAGCGGCGCGGTGTGCTGGGCCAGGACGACGTCGGGGACCGGGAAGCGGGTGTACAGGCCGTCCTCCAGCATGGCGCGGGCCCCGTCGAGGGTCTCCTCCGCGGGCTGGCCGACCGTCACCAGGGTGCCCGACCAGTGAGCGGTGGCGCCGGCGAGCAGCGCCGCCGTACCGCCGAGGCACGCCAGGTGCAGGTCGTGGCCGCACGCGTGCATCACGGGCACCGGGCGGCCCTCGCCGTCGAGGGCGACGGCCTCGCTGGCGTACGGCAGACCGGTGGCCTCCCGGACCGGCAGCGCGTCCAGTTCGGCGCGCAGCATCACCACCGGGCCGGGCCCGTTGCGGAGCACGCCGACCACGCCGTGCCCGCCGACGCCGGTGGTGACCTCGAGCCCGGCGTCACGCAGGCGTTCCGCGTGCCGCGCCGCGGTGCGCTCCTCCGCACCGGACAGCTCGGGATGCCGGTGCAGGTCGAGGTAGTCGGCCACGGTGGGCCGCAGGATCCGGGGCAGGCCGTCGAGGACCGGGCGGTACGGGCCGTTCGCGGAGGGGGTCACAACTCACTCCCGTCGATGAGGTGTTCGGGGCGGCACGGCCGCCGGACGGCTGACAGCGGGGTGACAGCGGGACGCGCACGGATCTGCCAGCGGACCCCGTTAGAAAGGAACCCGGGTACGGCGCAAGGGTGTGCGGTCGTCCGCGACCGGCGCCCCGAGCCGCGCCCTTGTCGTCGCGTTCACCCATGGGCCGACCGGCCCGTTCCCTCAGGAGGAGACACGATGCCGCAGAACTCGCTGGAGTCGCTCGCCCAGGAGATCCTCGAGCTGGAGTCCGAGACCTTCGAGATCACCGACTACTCGGACGCGAGCGAGGTCATGCTGGGCTCGTCCACCAGCTGCTCGAGCACCAGCACTTGCTCCAGCACCACCAGCACCACCAGCTGCACCGCCTGATCCTCCGGATCCTGGTCATCGCCCTCTGCGCCGCGGCTCGCGCCGCCGCGCAGAGGGCTTTGCCGTGCTCGGTGCGGGCGGGGCAGGCTCAGGGGAACGGGTGCGGGACGCGCCGCAGTTCGTCCTCGCCGAGGTCCGTTCCCCGCAGCCCGGCCCGGCGGAACGCCGTGCGCAGCCTGGGCATGTGCAGGGCGCGCTGACGTGTCCAGCCGAAGTCGATCGGCAGCAGCCCCGGGACCAGGGTGGACACGGTGCGCAGCCCCATCCGTTCCTGCTCCGGCGTCGTCTGGTCGACGACGATCACGTCGAAGCCCGCCCCGGTGAGGGCGTCCCGGCACAGCATGAGGTCGTCGAGGAGGTCACCGGTGCGCGGCAGGCGCCGCTCCCAGTCCGCGTACAACTCGCCCAGCGGACGTACGGCGGCCGGCCGCAGATAGGACGCGGCGTGCTCCGCCATCTCGGGCAGCCCGAAGAGCGCGGCGTGGTCGGGCAGGCGCCGGACGAGACCGAAGTCCCGCGCCATGGCGGCCAGTTCCTCCGGGCGCTCGCGGACCTGCCCCGGCAGGTGGGGGATGTAGGTGAGGATCTCCGCCACCGCCGACTCCACGGCGGTCTCCGGGTCGAAGGCGGCCCCCGCGGCGAAGGCCAGCGTGCCGGGCCCGCCGTCGCGGCGCACCGCGAGCCCGGTGGCGACCGGCACCGGCAGGTCCACACGGCTGTCGAAGACGTGCACGTCGTAGCCCTGCAGGGCGGCCCGGTCGACCATGGCGCGGGTGGCCCCGCGGGTGCAGGAGCCCAGGTCGATCTCCGTCGGCCGGGCGTTGCCGTACCAGCCGAGCAGGAAGGAGTCCCGCTCGATGAGTTCCAGCAGCCCGAACAGGACCGCCTCCTCCAGGCAGCTGCCGATCGCGCAGCCGTTGGAGCACTCGAAGACGAAGTTGTCCGCCGCCAGGCCCGCGCTGTAGTGGACGAGCCGGGCCGGGACGAGGACCGGCCGCTCGTCGCGCAGCGACCAGCCCCGTACCCACGGGATGGGGCGGTCCGGCGCGAAGGGGCTCAGCATCGGGTCGTTGCGATAGGTCTCCGGCGCGTACAGGCCGCATTCGCGCGGGTCCAGCGCCCGGTCGCCGAGCACGTCGTACGCCTCGGTCAGCAGCGGCCCGCGGCGCCGCCGGTGGGTGCCCGCGTAACGCTCCAGGCCCTCCAGGAACGCCAGGTCGCGGCTGGCCCGGAAGGAGTTGGCCTGGCCGCTCCACGTGACGTCGGTCAGGCCCGCGTAGCCGCGCATGAAGACGCTCCCGGCGACCGGCGCGGTCGTCGGCGACTTGACGTCGGTCCAGGTGGTGGCGCCGAGGACCCCGCACACCGGGTTGGCCAGCGCGTCGGCCGGCAGCGCGTACGAGCGCGGGGAGCGCAGCCGGTACGTCTCCGGGGACGGCTTGGGCCGGGGTACCGGGGCCGTCACCGGCTCCGCCGCCGCGGTCCCGTCCTCCGGGACGCAGTGCGGGCACAGCGGCTCGCCCAGCAGGGGCACCGAGGTGACCTGGAGGGTCGCCAGGTCCAGCCGGGTGACGCGGGGCAGCGGCCCGGACGGGCCGGCGGTCAGGGCGCGCTCGTACAGGGAGGAGACTGCGTCCACCACGTAGCCCGGCAGGGCGGGCCAGTCGCCCGCCGCCCGCGTGGCCGTGCCGGTCTCCCAGGCCTCGCGCTCCGAACGGGTGCGCAGCCGCTGCCAGCGCATGGCCAGGCACTGGCCGCACGCCCGCTCCGCGGGGTCGGTGCCGCGCCAGGGGCCGATGAGCACGGCGTCCCAGGTGAGGTGGATCGTGGCGGCCGGGCGCTCGGCGTGGTGCGGATCGCGCCCGGGTCCGAGGGTGTCGGCGGTGCCGAGCGGCACCACGAGGGGCGGCGCCGCGGGGTGGCGTCCGGCGAGGGCTTCGCGCAGCGCGCGGGCCGCGGTGTCCATCAGCGCCGCGGGCGGCGCCGTCGTGGGGGCGAGGTCGGCGGTCATCCGCGGCTGCTCCAACGGAAGGTCCTGGCGGCGATCAGCGCGAACAGCGCCGCGAATCCGATGAGTCCGGCGCACGCGAGGGCGTAGTCGGAGGCGCTGCCGTGGTGGGTGTCGGAGAGCACGCCGAGGACGCCGTCGTTGAAGTAGCGCAGCGGCAGGGCGAGCGACAGGTCGCGCACCCAGCCCGGCATCAGGTCGGCCGGGAAGAACGAACCGGACAGGAACGCCATCGGCACCATGATGCAGTTGGCGATCGCCGCCACGGCCTCGGGCGTGTCGGCGAGACTCCCGACGACCAGCCCCAGCGCCATGAACGCGGTGATGCCGAGCACCAGCACCGGGATCACCAGCGGCCAGCCCGACGCCAGGTGGAGCCCGAACATCGGCAGCAGCGCCACGCCGATGAACAGCGCCGCCTGCGCCAGCCCCACGCCGACGGCCACGGCGTAACGGGACGCCAGCACCGACGACAGGGAGGCGGGTGTGCGCCAGATCAGCCGCAGGATGTCGTCGCGGCGCCAGTGCATCAGCGTGAAGGCCACGCCGAACATCGCCGCGTTGCCGACGCCCCACGACAGCACACCGGGGGCGATGTAGTCGATGTACGGGGGGCCGTCGTCCTGGACGGTCTGCCCCTTGAAGATCAGGCCGAAGACGATCAGGAAGAGCAGGGGGAAGGCGAAGGTGAAGAAGACGGTGGTCCGGTCCCTGACCGCGGCGCGGTAGTTGGCCCGGGTCAGTGCGGCGTACGCGCTCACGTCAGTGCTCCGATCCGGTCAGGGCGAGGTAGGCGTCCTCCAGTGTGGCGGTGCGGGTCTGCACCGCGTCGGCCCCGGCGATCTCGTTCACTGCGACGATCACCTGGCCGGCGACGTGGGTCTCCATGACGACCTCGCCGTTCTCCACCTCGGCGCGCTCCACGCCCTCGATGGCCAGGGCGCGTTCTACGGAGATGCGGTCGGCGGGCACCAGGACGCGGGTCGGCGCCTTGAGCGAACGGACGAGGTTGGCGGGCGTGTCCAGGGCGATGACCCTGCCATGGGCCATGATCGCCACCCGGTCGCAGAGGGCCTCGGCCTCGTCCAGGTGGTGCGTGGTGTGGACGATGGTGCGCCCCTCGCCCTTCAGGCCCCGCAGCAGGCTCCACAGCGAGCGCCGGGCCTCCGGGTCGAGGGCGGCCGTCGGCTCGTCCAGCATGATCAGCTCGGGCTCGTGGACGAGGGCGGTGGCGATGGCCAGGCGCTGGCGCTGTCCACCGGACAGGTCGTCGACGCGGGCGTTGCCCTGCTCGGTCAGGCCCACCTCCTTCAGCGCGCGGTCCGCGGCCTCGGGGCCGAGGCCGTAGAGGGTGGCGACGGTGCGCAGGTGCTCCAGCGCGGACAGCCGGGTGAAGAACGCGGAGGCCTGGGTCTGGACGCCGAGCCGCCGCAGCAGGCCGGTGTTGCGCGGCCACGGGGACGAGCCGAGCACCGACACGCTCCCGCCGTCGGCGCGGCGCAGTCCCTCGACCATCTCGATGAGCGTGGTCTTCCCGGCGCCGTTCGGCCCGAGGATGCCGAAGAACTCCCCGCGGCGCACGGTGAGCGACACCCCGTCCACGGCCTGTACGTCGCCGTAGCGCTTGCGCACGTCGTCGATCACCACGGCCTCGGCGGCCGGTTGCACTGGCGTCATCACTTGTTCCCTTGGTTCCCTTGCTGGGTGATGGTCGTCGCCGGCCGGGACGCGCGGCGGATCCGCGGTCACGGCAGGCGCGGTCCCGGGTGGCCGCGCGGACTCCCGCGCGGCCTGGTCCCCGTCCGGCGGTGTGTGCTGCACACGCCTGGCGCGCGCGGCCAGGCCCAGCCGCCACAGCACGACGGCGGCCAGGAGGAGGAGCACCGGGGCCGAGCCGGCCACGGCGCCGTAGCGGTCGGCCAGTGTCCTGGAGGCCCAGAGCAGGAGCAGCGCGGCGGCCCCCGTTGTCAGGGCCCCGGCCAGCAGGCCGTACGCGGTGTAGACGGCACGCGCCCGCGGTGGGTAGGCGCCGGCGCCCGGGCCGCGGCCGAACCGGCCCGCGACGGCGGCACCCAGGTAGGCGCGGCTGCCCGCGGCGAGTTGCTCCACGCCCAGGCCGTACCCGAGCAGCTTGTAGCCGTCCAGCGGGGACAGCGGCACGAGGTTGGCGAACGCGAAGACCAGGCCCACCAGCAGCGCCCCGCCGAGCGCGGAGTGCAGGGCCCCGGGCGGTGCCCACGTCCACAGCGGCCAGAGCGGCAGGAGCAGGGCGAGGTTCATGGCCGGTCCGGCGGCGGCGGTCGCCACCTGGTGGCGGCGCCGGGCGAAGAACGGCACGTCCTGCACCAGGCAGTACATGTACGTCACCGGCAGCCGCCAGCGCAGCCCGATCTCCGTGACGGTGCCTCCGAAGGCACGGCCCACCAGGCCGTGCGCCAGCTCGTGCAGGGCCATGCTGACCCAGAGTCCGACGCCCATGGCCATCAACAGCGGCGGGTGGTGGGCCAGTTGGTTCATGTCGCGCACCAGTGTGCCGAACTCCGCGGCCAAATGGATCATCATCGCGCACACCAGCAGCACCACCGTGCCCAGGAAGAGCGGTGTGCGGGCGAAGGCGGTGCGCCGGTGCAGGTCCTCGATGAGCGCCCCGGCGTCGGAGACCATGCGGACGTGCCCGTTCAGCACCGTGGACCGGCCGGTCAGCGCGCCCTTCGGTGCCGGTCCGCCCGCCGGTCCGCCCGCCCCCGCCGGGGCCGCGGCCTCCGCGCCGGCCAGCAGCTGCCGCCCGTACAGCAGGCCGAGCAACTGCCGCCACTGGGCCTCGCCGAGACGGGCCCCGAAACGCGTGGCGTACGCGTCGCCGACCTGGGCCAGGGTGCGCTCGCCGTCGAGGTGGTCCAGGACGAAGAACTCCTTGGCCCGCAGCTCGTGACGGCGGCCGCTGACCGGGTCCTTGACCGGGTGGATCTCCACGGCCCCGCGCAGCACCGCGGGGCCGACGCGCAGGTCCGGGCGCCGCCGCGGCCGCGCCTCCAGCATGCCGGGAGCTGTCATCCGGTCCCTCCCGGCGCCGCGGCAGCGCCCTCGCGCAGGGTGCGGGCGAGCACGTAGGCGAGGAACGCCTCGTCGCGGATGGTCACCGAGAGCCGGTTGTTGGTCATGTGCATGTACGGGGACATGAGCATCGCCAGCGCGTGCCGCTCGTCGCCGATGCCGAACTCATCGCCCCCGCTCCAGCGCCGGAACACCAGCTCGCCGCCGGCCGCCAGCTGCCGCACCCGCCCGGCCAGTTCGCGGCAGTGCAGCGCCCAGCCCCGCAGGAACGCCGGCAGTTCCTCCTCCGCGCCGCCCGCGATGGCCGCCCTGACGGCGGTGAAGCGGCGGCCGAGTTCCGCGCCCATGTCCTCGTAGGCACGGTCGTAGCCCTTGCGGGCCGTGAAGTTGGTCTCGGAGAAGGCGCCGTCCCAGAAGGCGTGGTAGCGCTCCAGGAAGTGCGCCAGCTCCTCGTCGTCGTCGAGGAAGGACGCGGACATCACCATCATCAGCTGCGCGGCCGTCCCCAGCAGCACCGTGCGGACGTGCAGGTTCATCGTGCGCAGCGCCTCGATGACCAGGTCGCTGGAGCGCTGGAAGTGCCACTCCGCCAGGGCGACTCCCGCCGGGCCGCCGTACTTGCCGTACTCCGGCTCGTACGGCTCGAAGCTCACCGAGTTGTTGTCCCGCAGCAGCATCCGGCCGTCCGGGCCGAGCAGCCTCTCACGCTGCTCCTGCGGGTACTCCAGCTCGAACAGGGTGTTGTAGAGGTCGGCGAGGAAACCGGCCTTGACCTCGTACAGCGCCGGGCGCGTGGTGAGGAAGTGCTGCACCGCGGCCAGCGCCCGGTCGCGCACCTCGGCGTCCGCGGCCGCCGACGAGGGCTTCAGCCGCAGCCGGACGTGCGGACCCTGCAGCCAGTAGTTGATGAAGAACCAGCCGGAGAGCAGCCCGTCCCGGCTTAGTTCGTCGACCAGCGGCCTGACGCAGTCCAGGAGGAACGGCCGCGGGCTCGCCGCGTAGAAGACGTGCAGGGCCTGCCAGTCGCCGGGCGCGCCGGGGCTGCCGGGGGCCGCGGGGCCGGTCCGGGCGGGTGAGGTCATGCCCGCTCACCATGTCCTTCCTCGTCGGGTACGGGATGTGCCGGGCCGGTGGGGAAGAGCTCCACCGCGAGCTCCGCGACGTGCCGGCCCCGGTCCGAGGTGACGTGCAGGTCGTCCTCGGCCGGCAGCATCTCCTCCAGCACGACCCGACCCTCGGGGTCCTTCACCAGGCCCTCGAGGGCCAGCAGCGACAGCGGGCTGTCGAAGTCGACGTAATGCGGCTTGGAGCCGCCCGCCCAGCCCGCGGGTGCTGCGGCGCCGGGCAGTACCGTCGCGAAGGCCCGGGCGGGGACGCCGTGCCGGCGGCGCCAGCGCTGCCACCGCAGGAACCAGCCGGCGTCGTCCTCCCCGGCCGGACGCCGCGGCAGCGCCGTGGCGTCGGCGGTCCAGCGGCGCCGGCTGAGCACCACGGAGCCGTGGCGGACCCTCGGCCGGGTCGTCACCCCGTCGACGGCGGGCGCCTCGGGGACGCCGGTCCACACGTCGAGGGCCGTCTTGGAGGTGGGGGAGAGCAGCAGCAGGGTGCGCGGGATCTCGGGGAGCACCATCGGCACCAGGTAGCCCAGGTAGAGCGGGATCACCTCCTTGCCGAGCCTGCGCGAGCGCACGACCAGCCGGTCCTCGGAGGTGTCGTGCTCCACGAAGAGGTCGTCGAGGTGGATGCGACCCTCCGGCGGCGCCGAACCGGTCTCCCCGGGGCACAGGATCTGGTAGTCCGTCAGGCGGCCGTGCAGGTTGAGGTTGGTGGTCGCCGAGCCCGCGGTGATCTCGGCGAAGACCGCGCCCTCGGGCTGCGCGGCGCGCAGCGTCGTGAGCAGTCGCTCCGACAGACCGGGGGAGTCCCCGGCGGTGTCGAAGCAGTGGGTGAAGCGCGTGAAGGGGAAGCACAGACCGCCGTAGGACCCGTTGAGGACGACCAGCGGGTCCACGGCACGGTCGGCGAGCTGGACGAAGTGGCTCTGCGGGGCGAACCCGCCCGGGAGCGGCGCGAGTTCGCCCGCGACCGCGTCGACGAGCTCCTCGTCGACGCGCAGTTCCGCCGCGTCCGCGTCCCGGTTCCGCCAGCGTTCCCGCATGCCCTCCACGAAGGCGGCGCGGGCCCGGTCCAGCGCGGTGATCTGGGGCAGGCCCAGCCAGTTCTCCTCCGGCTGGTGGCCCTCCCGGCTGTCGTGCGGCGGGCGCTGGGACGTGAAGAGCAGATACTGCTCGAACAGGTCCTCGTGGAAGTCGTGGACCAGTCTCAGCAGGTCGTCGCAACGGCCGCCCCGGCCGTACCGGGCCAGGAAGAAGCCCTTGAAGGTCAGCCGCTGCGCCAGGGAGACGTCGAAGGCGGGCAGCACGCGGGCGAGCGAGCGGAGCGGGCCCTCGGCCAGTTCCGTCCACTGCCGCAGGTCCGCGGTGACGGGCCCGTCCGCGGCGCGCGCGTCCTCGTACAGCAGGGTCTGCGGCAGCGTCGTGGTGGACGCGCCCAGCGACTCCACGACGGCGGGCAGTTCGCGGCGCAAGCCGGTCAGCAGCTCGCGCCGCCGGTCCAGCGGCGCGCCGGCGTACGCGGCGACGCCGGCCGCGGTCCCCTCCAGCCGCTCGGCGAGCCCGGTCGCCCACGGCCGGCCGACCTCGCGCAGCGCCTCCTGGAAGTCCCGCAGCGGGTCGCGGCTGTGGACGTCCGGGTGGAGGGAGTTGAGCTGCACCATGCCGAGCTGCAGCAGCGCCGACAGGTAGCGCTCGGCGTCCTCGGCGGTCGCTCCGCGTTCCGTGCGCAGCCAGGCCGCCAGCTCCCGGTGGCGCAGCCGCGTCCGCTCGCGCAGCAGGCCGAGCAGACCCTCCAGGACGCCGCTGCGGCGGAGGAAGAACAGCCGGTCGCGTGCCGCGTCGAAGCTGACGGCGGCGGAGTCGTCGCCCGCGGTCACCGAACGCCGTACGAAGCGGACCCGCTCGTCGTCCAGTTCCCAGCCCGAGGCCAGGGAGACCAGCAGGTCGCCGCGGCGCCCGGGGTCGGCGGCGATCGCCTCGGCGAGCCGCCGCAGCACCACGACGTTGAGCCGGGCGTGCCCGGTCCAGCGTTCGGCGACGCGGACGCTCCCGCCGGACGAGGCGTCCGCGCCGTCCACGCCGTCCGCCCGGAACTCGCCGACGGCGACCCCGGTGAAAGTGCTGAACGGGCTGGTCTTGCAGGCGGTGCGGTAGAGGTACGCGAGCAGCGACCGCTCGATCTTCCGGCCCCGTTTGCCGGCCGCGGCCGCGTCGCCGCGGATGTAGGCGTCGAGCTGCCCGTCCAGGGTCGGCGAGGCCAGCAGCAGCCCCGTCCGCAGCTGTTCCCCGGCTGCCAGTCGGCGCAGTTCCGCGCGTCCCTCGGCGAAGGCATCCGCCAGTACGACCGCGCCTGCAGCGCGCTGTTGCTCCCACGCCTGCCGGGCGCGCAACCAGGCCAGCAGCTCCGTGCCGGTCGGGCCGTCCAGCCGGGCAGCGAGCGCGAGGGCGCCCGGCCCGTCCTGCGGGAGGCGGTTGTTGAACACGGCGCGGCGCAGCCGCAGCACCTCGCGGCGCATCGCGTCGTCCTCGTTGTCCGCCACGAGCGCGGCCAGCGGGTCGCTCAGCCGGGCGCCGGCCTCGGCGAGCCGGTGCTCCTCGTCCAGGACGTGGTCGGCCCACCGGCGCGCGTCCGCGCTGCGCAGGCGCTGCGCGGCCTCGACCGGCAGACCGGCCAGCCGCAGCATGAAGCGCGGGGAAAGGGCCGCCGCCCGCGGGGCGGCGGGCCGTTCGAGTGAGATGCTCACCGTGCCCCGTCCTCCCGGCCGACCTGCTCGCCCCGTGCGTCGCGGCTCCGCGCCGACGGCACGAGCTCGTAGCGGAAGTCGGCGGGGCGCGGCCGCTCGTGGCCGACGAGCATCAGCAGCAGCGGGAGTTCCCCGGTGCCCGTGAGCCCGAGCTCCTCGGCGAAGGCGACGCTGTCGAAGCCGAGCGCCACACCGCAGGCGGTGCCCGAAGCCGCGGTGGCCGTGTAGACCGCCTGCGCGGCCGCGCCGATCGCGGCGCTGACGAGCCGGTAGCCCCGGTCCCCGGCGGCGTCGAGGACGGCGTGGGTGCGGACGGCCGGCACGATCACGGCGGCGGCCTGCTCCAGGTTGTAGTTGTTGAGGAAGTAGTGGGCCTGCAGGAAGGCGCCCGGCGATCCCTGCTTCAGCAGCCTCAGCTCCCCCGTCCCGCCGTCGTACGCGTACACGCCCTGCGCGACGCCCTCGACGTGGTTGACGAAGACGTACAGCGAGGCCAGCCGCGGGCTCCCGGCCGGGGTGACGTCGGTCGCCAGCGCCGCACCCGCCTCCGCCGCCTCCAGCGCGGCGGCCAGATGCTCCCCCGACAGCGGACGGATGCCGGTGAACCGCCCGAAGCTGCTGCGCCGCTCCCGCAGCGCGCGGCGCACGCTCAGCTCCATCGGTGCGGCGGGCGGCAGCGGTCGCCGCTGTCCGCCGGGCGGCACGGCGGGGGCCGCCGCGTCCTGCAGCGCGTCCGGCGCCGGACGGACCGACGCGCCGTCGAGCGTGGCGCGGTGCACCTGCCGCACGGTCTCGAAGGCCAGCACGCGCCGTGACCGTTCCTGCTCGACCCGGCGGACCCCGGAGGTGACCACCGCGCTCGCGGCCGCGGGGGCCGGCCCGTCCCAGCGCAGCGGCACGACGGCGAACACCCCCTCGTCGTCCGCCTCCGCCCCCAGCAGCCGGCCCAAGCGCGGCTCGTCGAACCACAGCACCGGGTCGATCCGCAGCCCGCGGGCCTGCGCCCACATCCGCCAGGTCTGCAACAGCGCCCCGGTGTCCATGGTCACCACGTGGTAGCTGAAGCTGTTGTACTTGAAGGAGTTCTGCCAGAACTTCACACCGAGGACGAGGAACTGGTCGGTGTCCCGGTGCAGCCGGGCGTCCCCGACCGCGGCGCGGACCTCGCCCGACACGTCGCCCGTGAGCAGCCGGTGCACGGCGTGGTGCGAGGGCGCGTAGTGGTACACGCCCGGTGTCATCGGGCCGGAGGCACCGCTGACCCAGTGCACCCCCACCGGGTACAGTCCGCCGCCGGAGGCCGTGCCCCGCGACCAGTTGGCCTGGGTGTACATCGGCAGCGTGCCCAGGTCGGTGTTGGCCTGGACCGCCAGGCGGCGGCCGACCAGCCCGTACGAATCGCGCAGCATGCCACCCAGCAGCGGCAGGCTGAACGGGGCGTCGCCGTGCGGCCCGGACAGGCCCCGGCCGACGCCCGCGTCGTCGGGGAAGTCCCCGTCGGGCAGCGGGAAGCGCTCGGCGCCCGGGTAGAACTTCTCCTTCCTGGGCCGGTCCACCCAGTCGGGTACGAAGTCGGCGGGCTCCATCGCGACCCTGCCGCGCCGCATCACCGCGGTCGCGTACTCATGGGTGTGCCCCATGTCCGGTCCTCTCTGTCGGCGGCTGTCCTGCCGTTGTGCGCGGGCGGCGGTTCACGGGAAGGGGTGCGGGGCGAGGTTCAGCTCGTCGGTCCGCAGGTCGTGGTCGGTGAACCCGGCCTCGCGCGGGGCGGTGCGCAGCCGGGGCATGTGCAGGGCGCGCTGGCGGTGCCAGCCGAAGTCGATCGGGACCAGCCCGGGCACCAGGACGGAGGCCGTGTGCAGGCCGGCGTCCCGCTGCTCCGGCATCGTCTGGTCCACCACGACGACGTCGAACCCGCGCGCGGTGACCGCGGCCACGGCGGCCTCCAGGTCCTCGCGCAGGTCCGCGGCCGGTGGGCGGCCGGTCCGCAGGTCGGCCACGGCGAGCGGCGCCGTCGCGGCCCGCTCCTCCCGGTCCAGCAGGAAGGCGGCGTGCCGGGCCATCTCCGGCAGCCCGTACATCAGCGGATGGTCGTGGAGCACGTGGACCGTGCCGAAGTCCGCCGCCATCGCGGCCAGCCGGTCGTGGTCCCGCTCGGTGCGGCGGCGCAGCTTGACGGCGTCGGTGGCGATCTCCGACAGGCCCGCGGCGAGGGCCGCCTCGGGGTCCCAGGCCGCCCCGGCACCGAAGCACAGCGCACCCGTGCCCTCGTCCACGCGTTGCGCGACGGCGGTGACCACAGGGACGGGGAAGGTGATCCGCGTGTCGAAGAAGCGGGCGCGGTAGCCGTACATCGCCAGCCGGTCGACCATGTGCCGGGTAGCGCCGCGGCCGCTGGTGGCCGGGTCGATCTCCCGCAGCGGCAGCCCGGCGTACCAGGCGATGAGGAAGGCGTCCCGTTCGACGGCCTCCATCAGGCCGAAGAGCACGGCCTCCTCCAGACTGCCGCCGGAGGCACAGCCGTTGGAGCTCTCCTGCACGAAGCGGTTCTCCAGGCCGCCGGGTGCGTGGTAGTACGCCAGCACCTCGGGGACCAGCAGCGGGCGCCGGTCGCGCAGCGAGTACCCCCACACCCACGGAATCGGCCGGTCGGGCGCGAACGGCCGCACGATGTGCTGGGCCCGGTAGAAGGCGTCCGAATAGACCCCGCAGGTCCGCGGGTCGAGTGCGTCGTCGCCGAGTGCGGTCAGCGGGGCCACGACGGTGGTCCGCTTGCCGCGGGCCCGCATCCCGGCCAGCCGTTCCATGCCCTCCAGCACCCCGACCCGCACGCTGCGGGCGTAACTGCCGGTGTGGCCGCCCCAGTAGGACTCCCGCAGGTACGCGCCCGAGCGCAGGGTGAAGGCGCCCACGGTGGAGGCGGTCGACGCCGAGGTCAGATCCGGGGCCACCGACGGCCCCAGCATCCCCGTCACCGGGTTGACGAAGGCCTCCAGCGGGAGGTCGTACGCCTCGATCGGCCGGCCGCGGAAGCCGGAGGGATCCGCCTTGGGCACGCTGCGGGGCGTGAGGGTCGCGCCCTCGGCGGAGTCGGGGACGCGCCGGTCGCAGTCCGGGCACTCGGCGTCGGGGACGACGACGGCCCGGTTGACCTCCAGGCTCTCCAGGTCCAGGAGGTGGACGACGGGATAGCGGCCCGCCGTCCCCGTCCTCCGGGCGGGCTCCGTGGCGGCGGCGAGGAGCGCGGCGACGGCGTCCATCGCGAAGGCGGTGGTGAACGGCCACGGCCCCGTCGGCCGCGTGTCGGACCCGAGTTCGAGGGCGTCGCGCAGGATTCCGGGCCGTACGGCCTGCCACCGCCGCGCCAGGCAGCGCGTGCACGCCGCCGCCCCGTCCGTGCCGGTCACCGGTCCCACCAGGGCGTGGTGACCGTACAGGTGCACCGGCGCGGCGGAGCCCGGCGCCTCACCGGCGGGGACCCGCTGCTCGTCGCGGAAGCCGAGCAAGGTGACCCGCGGCGGCGCCGCGGCACCCGGGTGGCGGCGCAGGCCGTCGCCCAGCAGCCCCTCCACGACGCCGGCGGCGGGCGGCCGCACGCTCACGTCAGAGGGCATCCACGGCCCCGCGCGTCAGCAGGACCCGGGCGACGTGGACACCGGCCGACCGCAGGTCGGCCGAACCGGTGGCGACGACAAGGGCGTCGAGGCCGCGTTCCCGCAGGCAACGCAGCACTTCGGCGCCGTCGGCGGCCGCCGTGCCGCCCTCGCCGGCCTCCCCGGTGACGGCGACGGCCATGGGGTCGAGGTCCCCCAGGAAGGGGTCACCGGTGTCGAGGGGCGCGGCCGGCGCCTCGTCCCGGCCGAGCTGCACCTGACCGAGGAGGTCCCGCAGCGCGCCGACCGCGCCCTCGCGCGGGGTGGGGGCGGCGTCGACCGCCCAGAGCACGCGTCCGGTGTGCGGGTCCTCGGCGCGGGCGAACATCACCGGGGCGGCGCCGCCGGGGCCGCCCAGCTCCAGCAGTTCGGCCGCCAGCCCGAGGTTCGCCGCCGAACGGCGCAGGAAGACCACCTCCGCGTCGTCGGCGGCCCACTGCGGGCCCGTCAGGGCCACGGTGCAGCGGGACCGCAGCGCGGCGGTCAGCGTGTGGAAGGCCACCGCCGAGTACAGGGCGCGCACCGCGGCCCGCGACGGGGACGGTCCCGCGGCGGACCCGGCGGAGGTCGGCACGAACAGCCTTTCGTGGTTGTGGCCGCCGAACGTCCGCACCGCCGCCGCCGGCACCAGCGCGGTACGGGCCTCGCCGAGGGACGCGGCCGGGACCCAGGCGCGCACCGCGTCCGCGGTCGCGCCGGTGCCCGAGGCGATGTCCAGCGCGGCCGGGGCCAGCAGGGGCCACTTCTCGCGCGCCACCTCCAGCGCGGCGCCCGCCACGACCCCCCGCTGGGGGACGACGTGTTCGGCGTACACCTCCGCGGCCCGGTACAGCGCCCGCAGCCGGGCCCCGGCGACGTGGTGCACGTCGAACGCGGTGATCTCGCGCGGGTCGCCGTGCCCCACGGCCAGCCTGACCGTCCCCGCCTTGAGCGGGGTCTGCTCCCATCCGTCGTCGGTGAAGGCGCCGAACACCCCGGCACGCGGGTGGGTCAGCACCGAACGGGCGTCGAGCGCGGCCAGGGCCGCGTCCGCGTCGGCCTCGGGCGTCACCTCCCGGGGCCCGGTCTCGCGCAGGTCCTGTCCGCCCGTCAGGTCCCCGACGGTGAGCGCGTCCTCGCCTGCCGGTTCCTCGTCCTCCCGGCAGAACGGGCAACGCGGGTGCGGCAGCAGGGGTTCGGTGACCACGTCGAGGGAGTCCAGGTCCTGCAGCACCAGGCGTCCCTCGGTCTCCGGGGTGAGTACGCCGGTGACCAGCCGGAACACCTCGTACGCCAGCAGGTTGCCGAGCATCGCCGCGGGCGGACCGGAGATCCGCCCCTGCTCCGCCTGCTCGGGGTCGTCCAGGCGCACCGCGCTCCACAGGTCGGCGGCCGCGCCGGGCTCGCCGTTGGCGCCCAGGCGCAGCGCGGCACAGGACCAGCACCCCTGCGTTCCGGCCGTCATGACCGGGCCCACGACCGCCTGGTCGCCGAAGGTCCAGGCGGGCAGCAGGCGCACGCCCTCGGGTACCCCGGCCTCGAGCAGCCGCAGGGCGGCCCCGGGGGCCCCGGTGGTCAGGACCACGTCGTAGCCGGCGAGGTCGTCCCAGCCGTCGTCGCCCGTCACGTCCCACCGGACGACCTCCACGGGACAGCCCTCGCCCTCCAGCCCCGTCACCTCGCGCAGCGCCTCGGCGAAGGGGTCGGCGCCCGGGCCCGTGGCGGCCGGGAGCGCGAGCGCGGCGCAGCCGTTGCGGACCAGGCTCAGCGCGCACCACCGGGCCACCGGGTCGTCGCCCAGCACCGCGACGCGGGTGTCGCGGAAGCGCCGGAACCGGCTCCCGGCCTCCCCGGCGTAGTGGTCGATGTAGTCGACCTGCGCCGCGAAGCGCTCCGCCACCTCGGGAGCCAGTTCGTCGAGGCCGTCGCTGCCCGGGAGGACGTCGCGGGCGAAGCCCCTGCCGTACAGGGCGCCCACCAGCTCACCCACCATGGCCTGCTGCCGCTCGCCCAGGCCCGCGCAGATCTCCTCGACCCGGTTCGTCCCGTTCAGGTGGGGAACGACCAGCGTGGCGAACCGGTAGGCCGATCTGCCCCGCAGATTGAATCCACCGTGGGCGTTATGGAATACGACACCGTCCGGAGTCTCGGTGAAAAGGACATCACGGCGGATACGGGGATACGAATGCGCGACTTCCTCGTACGCAGCGGTCATGCCGTCATTACTCCCATTCGGACGCGGTCAGCGGACAACGGATACCGGCGGTAACATTCCCGAACCACCGGGGAACGGCGTTCAAAGAGTGGAGGACATATCGGGACCGGACGCCTCCGTCCGTAATTCCATCGCCCCGCGGGCGAGAATCCGGAGAGAGTCGTGCATTCGGTAGTGGCCGTCCGGTCCCTCCTCCAGGAGGCCCGCCCCGACGAGCGTTTCGAGGACCTGCGCGGCGCCCCGGGACAGCAAAGGCTTTCCGGTCGGAGGTGCGGTGGGGGTGATATCGGAACCACCCCGGGAATGGTCTCGACCATTGGCGCCGGAATGCGGGCGGTAACGCCCGGGAGGGCCGGCGGAGAGGTCCTCGCCGCGCAGCACCGCGAGCTCCAGCCGCTGCAGGGCGGCCCCGGGGTCGACACCGAGCTCGGTGCGCAGGTACTCCTTCACCACCCGGTACTCGCACAGCGCCTCGGCACGCCGCCCGGTGCGGTGGAGCGCCTCGACGAGCTGTGCCCAGAAGGGTTCGTGCGCCGGGTGGGAGCGGGCCACCGGCCAGAGCTCGGACAGCACCTGGCGGCTGCGGCCCAGCGCGAGCTCCAGGTCGAAGACCCGCTCCATGGCG
The DNA here is from genome assembly GCA_036013505.1 of Streptomyces sp. NBC_00510. Taxonomy (NCBI): domain Bacteria; kingdom Bacillati; phylum Actinomycetota; class Actinomycetes; order Kitasatosporales; family Streptomycetaceae; genus Streptomyces; species Streptomyces sp. NBC_00510. The sequence goes on from CP107851.1 coordinate 9,345,340, forward strand.
CGCAGCCGCTCCTCGGTCAGCCGGGGTACGACCTCGCGCTGGAGGATGTCGGAGTGGATGTTGGCCAGCAGCGGCCCCTGCCAGAGGGCCAGCGCGGTCCGCAGGATGTGCAGCTCCCGCTCCGGGCCGGACGTCTCGTCGGCCACGCGCAGCAGGTCGCGGAAGGCGATCAGGTCCAGCGAGCCGGCGTCCGCGCCGATCCGGTAGCCCCCGGGGACGGCCTCGATGAGGGTGCCGGCGATGCCGTACTTGGTGAAGAGCTGCCGTAATCGCTGCACGCAGGTGTGCAGGGCCGACCTGGCGCTGACGGGGCGCTCCTCGCCCCAGACCACCCGCTGCAGGAATTCGGCGGACACCGTGGAATTGGGATGCAAAAGGAGAGCCGCGAGGAGATTTGCGGGCTTCGACGGCTGAAGTGCAATGACGTTGCCGCCGTCCGCTATCCTCACCGGTCCGAGCATGAGGAACTTCGGACTGAATTCGTCCGAATCTAATAACGTGTTCGGTCCGAGATCACCGGACGCTTCTTGGACACGGTCGACAGATTGCCTTTTATGCATTTCCGCCCACACTCCCCGCTGACGCCGGGAACGTATCACGCACACGAACTCGTCACAAGGGGCCCGCAAGGCCTTCCCCGAGGGATTGCCGCGGCTGCGTATGCACCATTTAACCTAAAACATCTACGCGTGTCGACCCGGTGCCGTGAAAAAGTCCGCCGGGCTCCTCCGGGACTTCGGGCATTGCTCCACGAATGTGCGGAAGTCGGTGCGGAGCGGCCTGGGGAATCACGGCCCTTTCGTGCCTGCGCCCACGCGCGGTCCGCCCGCCGGGCGGGGGCCCAGGGTGCCCGCCGCGGGGCGGTCCGTTGCGGCAGGGGACGTACAGATGCGAGGACCCGGCGTAAAAACGCCCTGCGTCGGGTAAAGAGGGCTCCGTGGCCGTCTCCGTCAGGAGGCGACTCCGGGTCACGCAGTCGGCGTGGCTCGGCGGCTGGCACGTGAAGGATGGACGCGGTGGCGACAGGCGTCGTGAAGTGGTTCAACTCGGAAAAGGGCTTCGGCTTCATCGCACAGGACGGAGGTGGCCCCGATGTGTTCGCGCACTATTCGAACATCGCCGGCAACGGCTACCGCGAACTGGTCGAGGGTGAGGCCGTGACGTTCGACGTCACCCAGGGACAGAAGGGACCGCAGGCGGAGAACATCATCCGCAACTGAGGTCCACGACCGGGGTGGCCGGGTCGTCACCGGCAGCGCGCACATGGCTGCCGGGGAGGCCCGGCCACCCCGTCCCCGTCTGCGGTCCCGCGCCTGCCCCACCTGTGGACCCCGCCTCCGGGCCGGCGTCCGGGGCGAGGACACTGGGGCGGTATGACGCACTGGTACGAGCGACGCGACGTCGAGGACGGAATCGTCCGCGTCAGTGAGCCGCACGCCCACCAGATCGTGAAGGCCAACGTGTGGTGGCTGCGCGGCTCCGAACGCGACCTCGTCGTGGACGCCGGTCTCGGGGTGGTGCCCCTGCGCCGGGAGCTTCCGGACGTCTTCGCGAGGGACCCGCTGCTGCTCCTCACCCACGCACACCTCGACCACGTCGGCGGCGCCCGCGAGTTCCCCGAGCGCGTCGCCCACACCGCGGACGCCGCGGCTCTGGCGCGCGGCGTGCCGGCGAGCCTGTACGGGCCCGAACTCGCCGAACGGCTCGGCACCGAGGACGTGGGCGCGTCCTTCCCCGACCTCCTCCTCGACGCCCTGCCCGGCCCCGGGTACGACCCCGGCAGCTACGGCATCGGCCCGGTGACCCTCACCCGCACCCTGAGCGGGGACGAGCGGATCGACCTCGGCGACCGCACCCTCACCGTCCTCCACCTGCCGGGGCACACGCCGGGCTCCGTCGCCCTCCTCGAGGAGCGGACGGGGGCGCTGTACTCCGGCGACGCCGTCTACGACGGCTACCTCGTCGACGACCTGCCCGAGTCCGACGTGCCGGCCTACCGGCGCACCGCGGCCTTCCTCGCCGACCTGGACGTCTCCGTCGTCCACCCCGGCCACGGGCGGAGCTTCGGCCGTGACCGGCTGCGCGAGGTGGCGGAGCGCTACCTGCGCCGCAGCGCTCCCGCGGACCGCTCCTGACCGTGCTCTGCCGGGGTCAGCCCGGCGGATCGGGCACGGGCCGCGGGTACGTGCGCGGGTACGGGCCTCAGGCCAGCCGCAGGGTGACGTAGGCGATGGTGTCCCCGGGCAGCACGTAGCGTTCGACCTCGACGAAGCCCCGCGCCTCCGCGAAACGCAGCCCCTCGGTGTTGGATGCCAGGACGACCGTCTCGACCGCCACCGCGCCCAACTCGCGCGCCCGGTCGATCCCCCGGGTGTAGAGCCGCATGCCGAAGCCCTGCCCCCGGTGGTCGGGCAGCACCCGGGCGATGACCGTGGCCGTGCCCTCCTCCCCGGTGGGCGGCCGCACGGTCGTGCAGCCCACGACGGCGTCACCGAGGTAGGCGACCTCCAGGTGGTTGCGCTGCGATCGCTCGCGCACGTCGTCGAGGGAGAGCGGGCCGGTGGGGATGATCGTGTTGTGGACGAACCGCCAGTCCTCGAGCATGGCGTCGCCGTGGGGCCGTTCGATGCGAAGGGTCGACATCGCAGCAGGAAACCGGTGGACGGCGAGCGGCGTCAACCGCATTTGCCGGAGGCCGGAGGGCCTGCGACGCGTCGCGCGGCGCGGTGGGGGAGCGCAGCGGTTAGCGTGGGCCGGGATCCGGAGGAGAGCCCTGGTGCAGACCACCCTTGCCGTGTTGTTCGCGCTGCTCGCGGCCGTCAGCAACGCCCTGGCCACCGTGCTCCAGCGCTACGCGGCCCGCACGGTCCCGCTCTCGGTGGGGCTGCGTCCGGCCCTCATGGGCGAACTGCTGCGCAAGCCCGTGTGGCTCGCCGGATTCGGCGCGGTGATCGCGGCGGCCGCGTTCCAGGCCCTGGCCCTGCTCAACGGCGCGCTCTCGCTCGTCCAGCCGCTGTTCGTCCTGGAGTTGCCCTTCGCCCTGTTCATCGGCGGCCTGGTGCTGCGCCGCCGGCTCCCGCCGCGTGGCTGGGCCGCCGTCGCCGCCATGGTGGTGGGGCTGGGCGTGGGGCTGTGGGCCGCGTCACCGAGCGGCGGGGTCGACCGGCCGCGCACCGGCCTGTGGGCGATGGCGGTGCCGAGTTGTGCCGCCGCCGTCCTGGTGCTCGTCGGCACCGCCGTCCGGCGTCCCGAGGGCCGCGTGCGCGCCGCCTGCTTCGGCCTGTCGGCCGCCATCTGCTACGCGCTGACCGCCGGGCTCCTGAAGGACGCCACGCAGGTGTGGGCCACCGACGGGGCGGCCGCCTTCTTCACCGTGTGGCAGACGTACGGGTTCGCGCTGGTCGGGGTCGCGGCCGTCTTCCTCCTGGAGAACGCCATGCAGTCCGGGCCCCTGGTGGCCTCCCAGCCCGCGCTGACGCTGGGGGACGCGACCGTGAGCCTCGCGCTGGGCGTGACGGTGTTCGAGGAGCAGCTGCGGGGAGGCTGGTGGCTCCTGCCCATGCTGCTGGGCGCGCTGCTCGTGGTGGCGGGCGCGTTCGTCCTGGTCCGGGTCCCGCTCGTCCGCACGTTGGTGGGGCCGGACGCACCCCGCTGAGCGGCACCCGGCGGGCGTCCGCGGGGGCCCCCGCCTCGCGTTCAGTCGAAGCCGAGATCCCGCAGATTGGTCTTCGCCAGCTCCACGATCTCGTCCGCCCGCCCGGACAGGATCGTGCGGGTCGCGAAGAGGGTGAACCCCTTGAGCTGGCCATAGGTGATCTTCGGGGGCAGCGACAGCTCGTGGCGCGCGGTACGGGCGTCGACCAGGGCGGGGCCGTCGTGGTCGAGCGCGGCCGAGAGCGCCTCGGCGAGCTGACCCGGCTGTTCGGCCCGGGCACCGAACAGCCCCGCCGCCCGGGCGACTTCGGCGTAGTCCGCCTCGCCCAGGTCGGTGCCGAAGTTGACGATGCCCGCGGCCTTCATCTCCAGCTCCACGAAGGAGAGCGCGGTGTTGTTGAAGACCACGATCTTGACGGGCAGGTCCAGTTGACGGAGTGTGAGCAGCTCCCCGAGGAGCATGCTCAGGCCGCCGTCCCCGCACAGGGCCACGACCTGGCGTCCCGGATGGGACGCCTGGACGCCGATGGCGTGCGGCAGGGCGTTGGCCATCGTGCCGTGGTTGAACGAGCCGATGAGCCGCCGGTGGCCGTTCATCGTCAGGTAGCGGGCCGCCCACACCGTGGGGGTGCCGACGTCGGCGGTGAAGACGGCGTCCGGGGTGGTGAGCTTGTCGACGGTGGCGGCGACGTGCTGGGGGTGCATGGGGGAGTCCGAAGGACCGGCCGCCGCGAGGTGGTCCAGCCGGCCGCGCACCTTCCGGTAGTGGCCGGTCATCCGGTCGGCGAAGGACCGGTCGGCCCGGGGACGGAGCAGCGGGAGCAGCGCGGCGGCGGTGTCCTTGACGGTGCCGACCAGCGGGACGTCGACGTCGGTGCGCCGCCCGATGTGCTCGCCGCGCACGTCGACCTGGACGACCGGCACGTCGGGGCCCGGGTAGAACTGGCGGTACGGGAAGTCGGTGCCGAGCATCAGCAGCGCGTCGCAGTGCTCCATCGCCCGGTAGCCGGAGCTGTAGCCGATCAGGCCGGTCAGCCCCACGTCGTACGGGTTGTCGTGCTCCAGGAACTCCTTGCCGCGCAGCGCGTGCACCATCGGCGCCTTCAGGGCGTCGGCCAGGGCCACCGCCTCGTCGTGCGCGTCGTGGCAGCCCGCGCCGCCGAGGATGGTGACCCTTTCCGCCCTGTTGAGGACCTCCGCGGCGCGGGCCAGGGCGGCGTCGTCCGGTCGTACGTGCGAGGAGGTCCCGACCACGGGCCGGGGCGGGACGGGCAGGTCGATGCCGGCCAGGAACAGCTCGCCCGGGATCACCAGCACCGCGACGCCCCTGCGCTCCAGCGCCGAGCGCATCGCGATGCGCAGCAACCGCGGGACCTGCTCCGGCAGGCTCGCCATCTCGCGGTAGACGCTGCACTCGCGGAACAGCTCCTGCGGATGCGTCTCCTGGAAGTACTCGCCGCCGATCTCGGCCCGCGGGATGTGCGCGGCGATCGCCAGCACCGGCACACGGCTGCGCTGGGCGTCGAACAGCCCGTTGATGAGGTGCAGGTTCCCCGGTCCGCAACTGCCCGCCGCCACCGCGAGCCGCCCGGTGACCGCGGCCTCGCCCGCCGCGGCGAAGGCGGCGGTCTCCTCGTGCCGCACGTGGGCCCACGCGACGGTCCCGTTGCGGCGCAGGGCGTCGGTGAAGCCGTTCAGCGAGTCCCCCGGCAGGCCGTACACCCGCCGTACACCGGAGGACGCGAGAGCCGCGACCATGACATCTGCGACGGTGGTACCCAAGAGGACTCCCTGGCGGCTCGTCGGGGGAACATCTGCGGTGCCCGCGGCACCCCGGACATTTTGTGACATCCCGTCCGGTCCGCGGGAAGCGACACGGCGCTCGGAGGATCGGCAGGTTCTCGCCGGGACGCGGCGCGGGAGGCGCCGGAGCGCGGGGCCGGAGCCGATGCCACGACGTGTCGAGGCGGGGTGACGGCGCAGGCGACGGCGGCTGCCGCGGCCTTCCGAAGGCCATGGGGCCCCGGGTCGTCGGCCGAAGCCCTGTCAGATCCACCCGCGGCGGGTGGCCTCCATGGCGATCTGGAAACGCGTCTGGGCGCCGAAGCGCTGCATGAGCCGGGTGACGTGGCGCTGGACGGTCCGTTCGCTCCAGCCCAGGGCGCGGCCGGCCGATTTGTCGGTGGCGCCCGCGGCGAGCAGCGTCAGCAGTTTCGCCTCCTCGGCGGACAGCCCGTCCGGCGCCGGCTCCAGCCTTCCCGGGGAGGCGCCGTTCGCCGGGAGGCGTACCTGCACCGCGCGCTCCCACACCGCCTCGAAGAGGGCGATCAGCGCGTCGAGCAGGGGAGAGGGGTGGATCAGGTAGGACGCCGTCACCGCGTCGTCGCCGGGGCGCAGCAGGGGGATGATGGCCAGCCGGTCGTCGGAGATGGCCAGCTTCATCGGCAGGCCGGCCGCGACCCGGGCCTGCTCGCCGTGCCGGACGCCGACGGTGACGTCCGCGAGCCAGCCGGGCAGGGCGAGCACGGTGCTGTCGTAGATGACGCGGTAGGCGACGCCGCGCTTGAGCAGTTCGAGCTCGATCGGGTTGGGCTCGGTGTGCTCCTCGACCGAGGCGTACGGTGGCCGGTCGAAGCCCCGGACCTGCGTGCGCGTGCTCTGCTGGAGTTGTGCCCAGCGGCGGTTGACGTCGTCCCGCCCCGAGACGACCTCGACGAGCTCCCCGGGGTTCACGAAGCGCGTGCCCGCGCGGTACAGGTCCATCAGGCCGGAGACATGGGAGCGCACGTCGTTCAACGCCCGTTCCCTGTCGCGCAGTACGGCTTCCAGGGCGCTGTCCGGTGAGACCGCGGCGTAGGTGACGGGGCGTCCGGTGGAGCGCACGGCGAGACCGAGGGAGACCAGCGACCGCACGCTGCGCCGCGTCGTGGGAGCGGGCAGCCGGCAGTCGTGGGCCAGGTCGGCGACCGTGGCGTGCACCCGGCGCACGAGGGACTCGTACACCGATTCGTCCTGCCGGCTCAGGCCGATGGATTCGAGCATGGTCCGCGGTCCGCCTTCGCGCTCTCTTCATGTGTCGTACTCCCGTCACCTGACGGGAAGTCGCCCCGCGATCATCTTGTCAGCCCGGTGAACCGGATGTCAGCGTTCCCCGCGGTACGTCGACATTCGGGTTCGAGGACGTGGACACACGTCGCACGAAGGAGCGCTCATGCCGCTGCCCGACCGCCGCTCGCTCCGACAACGGCGCCACCGCGCCTGGTTGCCGGCCCTCGGGTTGTGCACGCTGCTGCTCACGGCGCTCCCGGCCGCGGCACAGGAGAACGGTCCGGCGGCGCCGGGCCCGGTGAAGGCCGGCCGGGAGAAGATCGACCCCACGCTGCTGCGCAGGATGGACGCCGTCCGGGCACGGGGTGACGGACGCGTCGAGGCGGCCGTGGTGCTGCGCGACCGCGCCGGACTGCCCGGGCAGGGCGCGGACCCGGGTGCGGTGCGGGACGAACTCACGCGCAGCGCGCGGTCCGTGCAGTCCCCGGTCGTGGACCTCGTGCGGTCGCGCGGCGACCAGGTGCTGAACACATTCTGGCTCAAGAACATGGTCCTGGTGAAGGTCACGCCGCAGACCCTCCAGGAGCTCGCCTCCCTCGCCCCGGTCGACCACATCATCCCCAACTTCACCCTCCAGGCGCCCCCCGCCGAGCCGGACGAGGACGCCAAGGCGACCCGCGCGGCGGCCGCCGCGCCGAGCACCTGGGGCCTGACGAAGATCGGCGTCGACAAGGTGCGCGCCGAACAGGGGCCCACCGGCGAGGGCGTGCGCGTCGCCGTCCTGGACACCGGCGTCGACATCGACCACCCCGACCTCGCCGGGAAGCTCACCACCGACGACGCCAAGGACCCCGCCCACCCGGGCGGCTGGCTGGAGTTCAGCGGGAGCGGTGAGCCCGTCGCCTCCCTCCCGCACGACAGCAGCTTCCACGGCACCCACGTCGCCGGCACCATCGCGGGCGGCGACGCCTCGGGCACCGCGATCGGCGTCGCACCGGGCGCCGACCTCATGGCCGGACTGATCATCCCCGGAGGCTCCGGTACGCTCGCCCAGGTCATCGCGGGCATGGAGTGGGCGATCGCCCCGTACGACGCGCAGGGCAGGCCCGCCGGTGAACCCGCCGACGTCGTCAGCATGTCCCTCGGTGCCGAGGGCTACGCGGACGAACTGATCGAGCCCACCCGGAACATCTACCGCGCCGGCGTGTTCCCGTCCTTCGCCATCGGCAACCAGTGCGTCAGCGGCTCCGCCAGCCCCGGGAACGTGTACGAGGCCGTGTCCGTCGGCGCCACCGACGACGCCGACGACGTGGCGGACTTCTCCTGCGGCGAGGTCGTCGACCGCAGCGACTGGATCGACGCGCCCGCCGAATGGCCGCAGTCGTACGTGGTGCCCGACGTCTCCGCCCCCGGTGTCGACGTCCTGTCCACCCTGCCGGGCGGCGAGTACGGGCTGCTCAGCGGCACCTCCATGGCCACGCCGCACGTGTCCGGCACGGTCGCGCTGATGCTCCAGGCCCGCCCCGGCCTCACCGTCGACGACGCCCTCGGCATCCTCACCGGTACCTCCTTCTTCGACCAGCGCTACGGCGCGCGCCCCAACCCGCGCTACGGCTGGGGCCGCATCGACGCCTACGCCGCGGTGAAGGAGGCCGCGCTGCGCAGCGGCGTGCGCGGCACGGTCGAGGACGCCAGGACCGGCCGTCCGCTGGCGGGTGTCACCGTCACCCTCACCGGCACCGGACGCACCATCACCACCGGTGCCGACGGCCGCTTCGAGCTGCGCCTCGCGGCCGGTACGCACGAACTGCGGCTCACCCGCTTCGGCTACGTGGCGCAGGAGTTCACCGCGCGGGTGCGGGCCGACCGCTACACCGACGTCTCCCCGCGGCTCGACCCGACCCGCCGCGGGGTGATCACCGGCCGGGTCACCTTCGGACCGACGGGCTCCACGGTGCCCGGGGCGACGGTCACCGTCCTCGACGTCCCCGACCCGCTGAAGGCGACGACCGACCGCGAGGGCCGCTACACCATCCGCGACGTCCCCGTCGGCGCCTACGAGGTGTCCGCGAACGCGCCGGGGATCTCCCGCTCCAAGCCCGTACGGGTCGTCGTCCGCGGATCGGGTCCTGCGGCCCGCGCCGCCCTGCGACTGCCCCGGCCGTCCGCGACCGAACGCGTGTCGCTGACCTCCGAGGGCAAGCAGGGCAACCACGAGGCGTGGTGGCCCAAGCTGAGCGCCGACGGTTCCGCGGTGGCCTTCGCCAGCCCGGCCTCCAACTTCGCCTCCGGCGACACCAACGGCGAACTCGACGTCTTCGTCACCGACCTCCACACCGGGGAGACCGAGCGCGTGTCGGTCGCCTCCGACGGCGCCCAGGCGGACAGCTTCTCCCTGACGCCCACGCTCAGCGCCGACGCGCGGTGGGTCGGCTTCAACAGCGGCGCGACCAACCTCGTGCCCGGCGACACCAACCAACAGACCGACGGTTTCGTGCACGACCGCAGGACCGGCACCACGGAACGCGTGTCCGTCGCCTCCGACGGCACCCAGGGCAACGGACTGTCCTCCGCCCCCGCCCTCAGCGCCGACGGACGCTACGCGGTGTTCAACAGCGACGCCGACAACCTGGTGCCCGGCGACACCAACAACACCACCGACGTCTTCGTCCGCGACCGGCAGACCGGTACCACCAGCCGGATCTCGCAGGCCCCCGGCGGCGCGCCCGGCGACGGCGCCTCCAGGGAGCAGTCGGTCAGCGCCGACGGACGCTACGTCGCCTTCCAGAGCGCCGCGGGCAACCTGGTGCCCGGCGACACCGACGGCGAGCTCGACGTCTTCGTCCGCGACACGCAGACCGGCACGACCACCCTGGTGCCCGGTCCGCGGCCCGGCGAGAACACCGGTCCCGTCATCAGCGCCGACGGCCGGGTCGTCGCCTTCACCAACAACTGGCAGCTCTTCACCCAGGACCTGCGGACCGGCACCTCCGAGCAGGTCTCCGTGAACTCCGCCGAGTCCCCGGCCGACGACTGGGCCTTCGCACCCGCGCTGAGCGACGACGGCAGCAAGGTCGCCTTCTACAGCTACGCGACCAACCTCGCCACCGTCGACACCAACCGGCAGCTGGACGTCTTCGTCCGCGACCGCACGGCCGGCACGACCGAGCGCGTGTCCACCGGTCTGGAGGGGGCGGAGGCCGACGGCGCGTCCGACCTCCCCTCCCTCAGCGGGGACGGGCGGTACGTGGCGTTCGAGAGCGCCGCGACGAACCTCGTCGCCGACGACACCAACCGCCGGTACGACGTCTTCGTCCACGACCGGGTCGCGGGCCCGGAACCGGTCTTCGCGCTGAGCGGGCTGTCCGTGACCCCGCACGGCGCCCGGCCCGGCAAGGCGGTGCACGTCTCCGCCCGTGTCAAGAACGTCGGCGAGCGGACGGGTGACTACGAGGCCGTGCTCCTGGTCGGGGACGCGGTCGAGCAGCGCAGCACGGTCCGTGTCCGGGCCGGGCACGACGTCCGCGTCGACTTCACCGTGCGCCGTGGCACGGCCGGCACCTACAGCGTCAGGCTCGGCGCGCTGACGGGGGAGTTCACCGTACGGAAGTGATTCCTGCGAGCGGCTGACACGGCGGTCCCGCGCCCGGGCTCCCCGGGCGTGGGACCGCCACGTTCGTCGTTCCTCATTCCACGTTCCGGCGGCCGTTCCGTGCCGCGACGGCGATGACGGCTCAGCAGGGCTGTTTGGCCCAGATGGTCTTGCCCTCCTGGGTGTGGCGGCAGCCCCAGCGCTGGGTGAGCTGGGCGACGATGAACAGTCCGCGGCCGCTCTCGTCGAGGGTGCGGGCCCGCCGCAGGTGCGGCGTGGTGCTGCTGCTGTCGGAGACTTCGCAGGTCAGGCCGTCGTCGTGGCGGATGAGACGGAGCCGGACCGGCGGAAGGGCGTGGCGGATGGCGTTGGTGACGAGTTCGCTGACGATGAGTTCCGTCGTCGGTGTGGCGTCCGGGAGCCCCCAGGCGGCCAGCTTCCCCGCCACGTGCTTGCGCGCGTGGGAGACGGCGGCGGGGTCGGCCGTCAGGTCCCAGGTGGCGACGGCGCAGCTGTCGAAGGTGCGGGTACGGGCGGCGAGGACGGCGGTGCGGGGCCGGTCGGCCTCGGGCAGCGCGCGCAGGACGGAGCGGCACACGGCGTCGAGGGTGGGGCCTTCCTGCCGGACGCTGGTGAGGGTGCGCAGCAGTTCCTCGGTGGCCGGCCCGCCGAGGCGGGTGTCGGTGTGCACCAGCAGGAGACTGCCCGCCGGCAGGTCCAGCTCGGTGGCCTCGGAGGACGGCCGCGCCTTCCCCAGCGGCCGGGACGGCGGGAGCGCGACCGTCGTGACCGCGCCGTCGGGAGTGAGGACGACCGGCGCGGGGTGTCCGGCGCCGGCGAGCGAACACCGGCCGGACACGGGGTCGTAGACCGCGTACAGGCAGGCGGCACTGACGCCCGTGCCCGCGGGGCGCAGCCGGCCGAGCACGTCGTCGAGATGGGTGAGCAACTCGTCCGGCTGGAGGTCGATGTCGGCCAGCGTGCGCACCGCCGCCCGCAGTTCGGCGGCCGCCTCGCCCGCCGCCGACCCGTCCTCGGCGGAGACCGAGCCGGCCACGAGGGCGACCCGGGCGCCGGGCAGCGGGATGGCGTCGAGCCAGTGGGCACTCGGCCCGGAATGGTCGCAGGCGGGCAGGCAGCGGCCGACGACCTCCACCGCCGCCGACCGCGGCAGGGACGTGACCGGAAGGCCGTCGGGGGGCGCCGGGGCGGTCTCGCCCCCGTTGTGCGAGGGTTCCGCCGACGCCGTGACGGCGGGTTCCGCGGGGAAGCACGACCCCGCGGCCGCGCACTGCCGGCCCTGCAGCCACAGGCGGACCCGGCACAGGACGAGGCTGAGGGCGAAGGACAGCGCGGCCGCCAGGATGACCACGGTCCGGCCGCCCACCGACACTCCGTGGATCGCGAAGCCGTAGATCACCACGCTGGCGGCGAGCGTGGCGGCGCCGATGACGAAGGTGCGCCTGACGGGCAGCAGGGAGGCTGCCACGAGGGGCACGAACGCCGAGTACTCCGACCATCGGACGAGGCCGCCCGAGGACGCCTCCAGCTGGACCGCGCAGATGGCCCCGAGGTAGCCGAGGAGCAGCAGGGGGCCGATGCCCCACGGGAACCGGAGCGCGGTCATGCTCGCCAGCACCCTGCCGTGACCGGTGTGTCCGTTCGCCCGCACCGTCCGCCCGCCGTTCACGGGGCGGCCTCCGCCGGATGGGGCGACCGGGGCGCGGGCGGAGCCTGACCGGCGCCCGGCACGCACGGGCGCTGCACCGCCACCATCGCGAGGTCGTCGTCGAGGTGCCGCCCGGTGTGGGCGTCCAGCTCCTCGCCGACGTTCCGCAGCAGTTCGTCCGGCGCCTCCCAGCTCCAGGTGCCGGCCCGTTCGTGGAGCGGGTAGAAGCCGCCCGAGGCGTCCCGGGCCTCGATGGCACCGTCGGTGTACAGCAGGAGGGTGTCACCGGCTCCGAACGCGAAGGTGTCGAGGCGGTAGTCGTCCGGGGCGTCGCCCGCCAGCCCGAAGGGCGGTGCGGGCCGGTGCGCCTCCAGGGTGGTGACCCGGCCGCAGTGCCGCACCAGCGGCGGCGGGTGCCCGCAGCTGACGACCCGTACGACGTCTGTGTCGTCGGGCACCTCCACCAGGAGGGCGGTGACGAAGCGCTCACCGGCCTCGGGGTCGGCCTCGGTGAGCTGGGCCAGATGCCTTTCGACGCTGAGTTCCAGCGAGGCCGCCAGCCCGGGCAGGGTGGCGTGGTGGTGGGCGGCCTCGCGGAACGCGCAGAGGAGGACGGACGCGTCCTCCACGGCCGGCAGCCCCTTGCCGCGGACGTCGCCGATCAGGAACCTCGTCGTCCCTCCGGTGCGGGCGGCGCCGAACAGGTCCCCGCCCACCAGGGCGTGCGCGGCGGCCGCACGGTAGACGGAGGCGACCCGCAGCGGGCCCATGCGTGGCGGGATCGGCCGCAGCAGCACCCGCTGGGCCGCCTCGGACACCGCCCGCACCTCGTTGAGTTCCCTCAGGTCGCGGTCGTGCAGCGTGCGCGCGGCGATGACGAACCCGGAGACCGCCAGCAGCGCACCGATGTGGATGGGCAGGACCGACGAGTGCAGCAGCCCGTCGTGGCGGTCGACGACCAGCATCGCGGCGCTGGCGACGAGGGCCACGAACGCGGTGAACCGGGCGCGTGCGAACGCGGCCGTGGAGGTGGGGGCGGCCACCAGCAGCGGGGACAGGTGGATGGCCACGGGGGCGAGGGACCCGGCCAGGGTGATCGCCGCGATCAGTCCGGCCGGCAGGGACACCTGGGTGTGGATGCCCGGCTTCGGGACGCGCTCGCCGGCCCGGCCGGTGCGCCCGAGGTGCCTCCCCCGTCCGCCGGCGAGGCGCGCTCCGGATGGGCGGATGCGGGGCCCTGCCTGCGCTGTTGTCGGGACGGGGGAAGAGAAGAGATTCATGGGGGGTCCTGCGGGTGGTTCGTACGCCGTGCGCGGACGGGACGCGTGCAGTGCGCCTGCGCCTTCCGGCACGGTGGGAACGCGTGGCCGCGTCCCTGCGGACGGACGGGACGTCACCCGGCCCGGTGGGGATCCGGCCGGTCGGCCGGTACGGTCAAGGGCGGCCTGCGGCCTGCGCGGCGGCCTGGGACACGGCCGCCCGGGCGGGGCCGTACGGGGCGGGCGGTAACACCGGCAGCCGCCGGTCCGTGACGGGGCATCCGGCACCGCCGGGTGCCAGGGGCGCGTGAACGGAGCCGGTACCGGCTGTGTCCGGGCACCGGCAGGCGCGCGGACTCGTCTGGATCATGGCTCCACCGTCCTCACTTTGCCGCATCGTGGAAGCCATTGCCGCAATGCGGTATCCACTGTGCGACCCGCATGGGACATCGTCAAGGCAACCGGGTCGGCGCCGGGACGCGGCGGGTGCGGCCTAGCCGTCGTTGCCCCGCCACATCCGCCCCTCGGCGATGGCCGACGCGCAGTCGATCGCCTGGACCGCGAGGTCCTTGGCCCGGGCAGAGGTGAGGCGGTGCGAGGGTCCCCCGAGGCTCACCGCGGCGATCACCCGGCCGTCGCTGGAGCGGACCGGGACGGCCAGTGAGTTCAGGCCGGGCTCGAGCTCCTCCTCGGAGAACGCCCAGCCCTGCTCCCTGACCTCCTCGAGCTGCCCCCGCAGGACCGCCGGGTCCACCACGGTCCGCGGGGTACGGGCCGTCAGGCCCTCGTCCAGGACGAGGGCGAGGACCTCCGCGTCGAAGGCCATGAAGACCTTGCCCGCCGCGCTGGGCTGCAGGGGCATGACCTGGCCGACGTGGCCCCGGTAGACGATCGAGTGCGTCGACTGCGCCCAGATCACGGTGACGCGCCTGCCGCCCTGCCGGACCTGCAGGCCGCAGCACTCGCCGCACCGGTCCCGCAGGGCCGTCACGAGGGGTCTGGCCGTGGCGATGAGGTCTGAGGCGGCGGTGGCCGCGGCCGACCAGGCGATCACCCGCAGACCGATGCTGTAAACGGTCCCCTCGCGCTGGAGGAGGTTCTCCCGGACGAGCGTGCGCAGGATGCGCGCGACGGTGGAGGACGGCAGCCCGGTCCTGCGGACGATCTCCGAGGCCTGGAGGCGGGGGGTGGTCACGGAGAAGCAGTCCAGGATCTCGGCGGACTTCCGGACCACCTGCACGGAGCCGTTCGCCGCCCCGTTGCGATCGCGATCAGCGCTCATGGGCGCATCGCCTTCTCTCGTCCTCGCATGGCGGGAAGCGGTCCCGCATCGTGGCACCTCCCTACTGTCGGTGCCGTGCCGCGAGGGGTCAAGCAAGGCGGGCCTTGCCGTGCGGGACCGGGCCGCCGCAGGTCAGGACCGGTCGAAGGTCGCGGGCACCGGCAGCGTGGACCACCGTGGCACCGGCCAGGCGACGACGAAGGCGCGGCCTACCACGTCGTCCAGGGGCACGAAGCCCCCTCCGGGTTCGTTCACGTGGGCGCGTGAGTCCCACGAGGCGTCGCGGTGGTCGCCCATCACCCACAGGTGGCCCTCGGGGACCGTGACCTTTCCGACCGGGAGGTCGTCGCACGGCGTGGCGCCGGGGTAGACGTACGGCTCGTCCAGCGGCTTCCCGTTCACCGTGACCGGCTCGCCGCGCTCGCACTCCACGGTGTCGCCGCCGACCGCGATCACGCGCTTGATGAGGTCCCGCTCGTCGGAGGAGGGCGCCAGTCCGATGAACGCGAACGCCTTCGTGATCACGTTGCCGCCGCTCTGCTGCGGCTGGCCGCGCAGCCAGCCGCCGGGATCGCGGAAGACGACCACCTCGCCGCGCTGCGGGGTCGCCCCGAACCACGGGGTGAGCTTGTCGACCAGGACCCGGTCGCCCACCTGCAGGGTGTTCTGCATGGAACCCGAGGGGATGGAGAAGGCCTGCACGAAGAAGGTCTTGATCCCCAGCGCCATGACCAGTGCCACGACGACCAGGATCGGCAGCTCCTGCCACCAGGGACGCTGCGCCCGGACCCTTCGGGGCCGTCTCCGGCGGGCCGGCGCCTCCGGTGCGTCCTCGCCGGTGCCGCGGAACCCCGTCCGGCCGTCCTCTCCAGCGGTCATGCCTGCTCCTCCACGGTGTCGGTACGACGGGCGCGGTGCGTGCCCGTACACCTGAACGATCAGGAGTTCCCGCCGCACCCTCCCGCGGGCGAGGGAACCGGGACACCGGCCCGCGCGTGGTGAATGGACATGATCGGGAAGAGCGACGCGACCGCTGTGGCGGCACATCTGGCGGCGGTCTGGTGCGTGGGCTGGGCCCTGACCGGCGTCCAGTTCCAGGCGGTGCTCTTCGCGCTGTTCCTCGGCAGGCCGGCGGTCCTGGCGATCGTGCTCGCCTGCGGGGCGGCCCTGGCGGCGACGCTGCTCGCGGGCCTGGGCAGGGCCGCCCGGAGCGTCGTGCCGCTCACCCGCCGGGCGGCGGGGCTGTGGGCCTGGACGGCCGGGGTGTACGCGTCCGGCACCGGTGGTGCGTTCGCCGTGGCGGTGGTGCTCCACCAGGTCGACCACCTGGCGGACTGGGGCGTGCTGTTCACCGCCGGAGGGACCTGTCACGCGCTCGCCGCCGCGTTCCTCCTGCCCGGCGCCAGGGCCCGGCTGACCGCCCTCGCCGCGGCCGCCGTCCTCGCGGCGGGCGGGGCGTACGCCGCCTGGGACGCCGCGCGCCCGCCCACCCTCGACGCGTGGCTGAGCGCCAACGGGGTGGACCGCGCCCTGCTGCGCGTCGGCGACCCGCCGCCCGGTTACACGCTGCACGTCGGGGGTGCGAGCGCCGACGGTTTCGGCGCCCGCTACGAGAGCGCCGGCTCGCCGGCCCTGGGCCTCCAGGTCGAACGTGCCGGACACGACACACGGCGCGTCGACGCGCGCGGCTGCCCCGTCCCGTTCGGCCAGGAGATCCACTGCCGCGACGACGGGGGCGGCCGCCTGCTGATCGTCCACGGCGGCGACCATCCCACCCGCGAACTGCGGCTGCCTCGCGACGGCCTGGTCCACACCGTGAACCTGGACGGATCCGGCGAGGCCGGGCTGCCCGTGGCCCGCCGGGTCCTGTCGACGCTCCGGCCGGCGACGCGCGCCGAACTCGCCGCTCTGGTGGAGCTGCCGATGCCGCGCTGACGGCTCCCGTTCCCGGTGGGCCGGGGCCGGCGTGCGCCGCCGGCCCACCGGACGTACCGTCAGCGGCAGTCGCCTGCCGGGCGGTCGCGGGTCACCAGGTCGAAGGACGTGGTGGTCGTGTCCAGCCACAGCACACGGCCGCCGGTGGCGGCCACCGCGTGCGTCTGCCGGCCCGGGGCGCACGAGACGCGGCCCAGCGGCGCGCCCTTGGCCGTGTACTGGTAGAGCTTCGTGTCCAGGTACGGCAGGCCCGTCGGGGACATCGGGTCGACCGTGAGCGTGACGGCCGTGTCCGACGCGGTCAGGGTCCAGGCCCCAATGGTCGCGGACGAGGTCGCGCGGATGACGTCCGTGGTGCCTGTGCCGTCGAGGCCGCTCCTGCGCAGGGCCGACTGCCCCTCGTCGAAGGGGTCCTCGTCGGCGAGCCAGTACACGCCGGAGGAGGTCGCCACGGGCGGGCTGGTCCACACCGCGCGGCCCGGGGTACCGAGGGCGGTCCTGCCCGTCCGCGTGTCGTAGACGTCGACGACGGCACGCCGGTGGCCGGGGTCGTCGCCCCACCAGCCGCTGACGGTGTACGCGATGCGCCCGTCCTTCACGGAGGGCGACTCGGCCCGGACGTCCGCGTCGCCGGCGGTGGCGTCGGGGCGGTTCAGCGGGACGGTGCGCGGCGCGGGGTCGGAGCCCTTGAGGTAGCGGAGGGTGGTGTGGGCCTGGTCGTCGTTCTCGTACCAGGCGACCGTGTCGCCGTCCATGCTCAGGCTGCCGATCGAGGCGGAGGCGGTGCTGTAGAGCCGCTTCGCCGGGCCGCCGGTCACGGGGGCGGACATGAGGTCGTAGGTGTCGCCGACGGCGAGCCACACCACGCGCTTGCCGTCGGTGACGGGGCTGAGGTGGTAGCGGCCGTCCTCCGGTGAGACCTGGCGGGCCTTGGCCTTGCCGTCGGTGCGGCCGGTCCACACGGCGTACGGGGCCGCGCTGTCGGCGCTGGAGCGGGGGACCGCCCACCAGCCGCCGCCCGTGGCGGGGCCGATGTCGTTGGCGAGACCGGTCTCCAGGGTGCCGAGCCGGCCGAGCAGGACGTCGCTGTCGAGGCCGAGGTTCTGCTCCCAGCCGGGGACGATGCCGTGGGCGTCGAAGGCCTTCTTCACCTTGGCCAGGCGGTCGCCCTTGACGTGCAGGGACTTGGCGGCGGCGATGACCGCGTCACGGCCCTCGGTGAAGCCGTCGAGGGGGGTGATGTAGGAGGTGAGGGCCTTGTAGACGATTTTGTCGGCGAGTTCGCCGCCGAGGCTCTCGCGGATGTCCCACAGCGCGCCGCCGAAGATGTGCGAGTTCAGGTGCACACCTCCCTGGTCGTTGCGCGAGCCGAGCGGCATGCTGATGAAGTCCCCGGTGCCCGCGCCGTCGTTGAGGTCGCGGAAGGCGCACTCCTTCGGCGTCAGCGTGCGGCACAGGTCGCCGCCGATCAGACCGGCGTCCGGGTCGTCCATGCGCGTGCGGCTGACGGTGACGTCGATGGCGTTGCCGAGGTAGTCGGCGATGGCCTCGTTCATGGCGCCGGACTGGCCGGCGTAGACGAGGTCGGCGGTGTGCTCGACGACGCCGTGCGTCATCTCGTGGCCGACGACGTCCAGGTCGGAGGCGAGGGAGCGGTACTCGTCGTCACCGGTGCCGTACACCATCTTGCTGCCGTCCCAGAAGGCGTTCACCCAGGGGTAGCCGAGTTCGGCGGTGACGCCGACGAGGGAGTTGATGGCCATGCCCTCGTCGTCGAGGCTGTCGCGCCGGAAGGTGCCGCGGTAGAACTCGTACACCTTCCCGGCCGCCCAGTGGGCGTCCACCGCCCCGCTGTCGGTCATCTCCTGCGGCGCCTTCGTGGTCGGCATCGCGAACGGGACCACGCCTTCCGGCCACCCGCCGTCGAGGTCCATCCACCACAGGCTGGAGGCGTCCCAGGTCTGGATGACGTTGTGGGTCTTGCTGTCGGCCATGTGCGCGGTGTCGCGCAGCAGGTACTGACCGGTGGCGGCGTCCTTGCTGAGGTTCAGCGGCACGGTGGTGCCGTTCAGCAGCCTGCCGCTGCCGGTGACGCCCACCGGCGCGGTCGCGGGAGCGGTGGATGTCGCGGCTCTCGTCGAAGTGCCGTTCCCTGCCGCTGCGGTGGCGGGTGCCGCGGCCGTGAGGGTGCGCAGCGCGCCGGCCTCGAAGCGGAGGACGCCGGTGGCGGCGTCGACGTAGACCTCCTGGACCACGGGCGCGCCGGTGGCCGGGTCGGTGCCGCGCACGGTGACGTGGCGGGCGAGCACGCCCTTGCCGGTGGGCAGCACGGTCAGCCCGCGGTCGGTGCCGGTCAGAGCGGCCGTGGCCGCGGACCGGGACGGTGCGGCCCCGCCGCCTGTTGCGCGCGGCCCGCGGGCGAGGGAGTCCTCCACCTGACGCACGGCACGCTGCACGGCGGTGGGGGCGGGGAGGGTGGGGTGCGTGGTGTCGAGGTCGAGGGCGGTGAAGTAGGAGCCGGAGGTGCCGGTGACGGTGCGTTTGCCGTTCTTGTGGTTCATGCGGACGACGTACTGGGCGCCCAGGACGGGGATGCCGTGGTACTTCTGGCCCAGGCGGACGGTCTCGGTGCCGTCGGCGTCGGTGGTGACGGCGTCGGTGGTCAGGTCGCGGTCGGGGGCGGGGATGCGGTAGCGGTTCCGGTGGCCTGCCAGGTGGGTGCGGGCGGCGGTGGCGGCGGGTACGGAGGCGTCGGCCGCGTCGGCGAGGCCGTCGATCAGGGCGGGGGTGTCGGTGGCCGGCTGCGGCGCGGGCACCGCCCCGGTACCGGTGCCGGTGGTGGGGTCGGCGGCGTGGGCGGGGCCGGTCAGGCCGGTGACGCCCAGGGCGACGGCGGCGGCGAGCAGGACGGACAGGCCGGTGCGGCCGGATCGGTGAACCGGTCTGGGCCGTATGCGTGTTGACATGGACGAATGCCTCCGGCAGCCCGGAGTGACCCGGGCTCGGTAGTGGGACATCGGATGCACGGCGCACCTTCGCGCCCGCGGCTCGCCCTGCACCCTCGTGGTGATCACACCCGGGTGACAAGACGAAAGCCGGGGGGAGTACGCGCAGTTGCACAGATGGGAACGGTGTCCGGCACCGGACGCCTGCCTGTTGGGTCAGGCGTCGCCGTAGCGGGCGAGCAGCGCCGCGACGTAGGTCTCCAGGCGCGTCGCGAGCGTCGCCGGGGTGAGGTCGGTGCGGCCGAGTTCGCGCCAGGGGACGGCGACCTTCTCGGCGTCGGGTGCGAAGGCGAGGGCGTCCAGGAGCCGCCAGTAGAGGTGGGCGCCGGGGGAGGCCGCCAGCCGGCCGCCCGCGGCGGTGTAGAGGTCGGCGAAGCGCAGTCCTGCCCCTGGTCCGTGCAACAGCGCGAGTGCCGTGGCGCAGTGGGCCACGTCGAGGTCGGCGGGACCCCAGGAGGTCTCGACCCAGTCGACGACGCCGGAGATGCGCAGGTGGCCGCCGTGCCCGGAGAACAGGACGTTGCCCGGGTGGAAGTCGCGGTGCAGGAACAGGCCTTCGTGGGCGGGCGGGTCACGGCGTATGACGTCCACCGCGCGGGCCCACAGGTCCGGACGGCTCGTGGCCTCGGGCGGGCGGACGCGCTCAGGCGCCGTCCAGGCCTGGTAGGTGCGGGGCCGGTCCGTCTCGCCGACGTCGAGCCCGTGGACGCGGACGAGTTGACGGGCCAGCAGCCACGCCCGCGCCCCTGCGTCCGTGTCCTCCAGGCGTACCTCCCCCGGGAGGAGGGACATGAGCAGCGACGGATGGTCGCAGTGCTCCGCCGTCGCGTCGACGGCGTGGAACTCGGCGGCGGGGACGGCGGTCGGGCCGAGCAGCGCCAGGATCCGCGCCTCACGGGTGAGCAGGCCCTCCGCGTGCCGGAGGTAGAAGGGCTTCACGAAGGAACGCAGCACCAACTGGCGTCCGCCTCCCGGCCCCGTGACCCGCAGGCGGCGCATCTGCGAGGTCCAGCCGCCGCGGAGCCGCTCCGCGGACTCGAGGTGTTCCCCGTCGCGCAGGTGCCGCTGCACCCAGGCGCGGGTGGCCGTCCAGCCGGGCTCGTTCTCCTCCGTCGCCGTCATCAGGGCACCCTACCGGGCCCGTTGATCAGGCGGTGGCCTGCTGCCGTGCGCCGAGCACCATCGTGATCAGGGACCTCGCGGTGGCCCGGAGCCGGTCCGCGTCCTGGTAGACGCGCTCGATGACGACGGTGCCGCGGGTCATGGTGACCAGGACCCGCGCGGCCTCGGTGGGAGGGACGGCGAGCAGGCCGGCCGCGTCGCCGCGGGAGAGCCGTTCGGCCATGACGCCCTCGAGCCGGTCCAGCAGGCCGCGGATCGCGGCCCGGATGGGTTCGGCGTCCGCCTGGGTGTCGGTGGCGGTCTTGGTCGACAGGCAGCCGCGGGCGGGGGTGCCGTGGGTCATGGAGGCGATGGTGAAGTCGAAGAAGTCCTCCAGCGCCCGCCGGACGTCCGGCTGGTCCAGCGTGGCGGCGGCCTCGGCGACGAAGGCGCCGGCGTAGTCCTGGAAGACGCGCAGGAACAGCGTCTCCTTGTCGCGGTACGCGTTGTAGAGCGAGCCGCGCTGCACGCCCGTGGCGGTCGCCAGGTCCTGCATGGAGGTCGCTCCGTACCCCTGGTTCCAGAAGACGTCCAGGATCCGGCCCAGGGTGTGCTGCTCATCGAACTGACGCCGTCCAGCCATGCGCCCACGGTAATTCATCTTTGACGGCTCCGTCAAAGTTTGCAAGGCTGTCAAACATGACGGGGTTGTCAAAGATGGCCCGGACTGCTGACGGACCGGGCGGAAGGCGGAAGCGAGCACATGACCACCACACCACCGGGACCCGCCGCATGGCGGGCCATAGCGGCGGGCGCGAGCGCCAGCTTCGTCGGCATCGGCCTCGCCCGGTTCGCCTACACGCCTCTGGTGCCCGAACTGATCAACGCCCACTGGTTCTCCCCGTCCGCGGTGGCGTACCTGGGCGCGGCCAACCTCGCCGGCTACCTGGCGGGCGCGCTGAGCGCCCGGTGGGTGGGGCGCCGGCTGGGCGACCGCCGGGCCCTGCGGTGGATGATGGCGCTCGCCACGCTCGCGCTGCTGGCCTGCAGCGTTCCCGTCTCGGTGCCGTGGTTCTTCCTCTGGCGCCTGGCCTCGGGGCTCGCCGGCGGCGTGATCATGGTGCGGGTGGCCGGTGCCGTGCTCCCGTACCTGAAGGGGGAGCGGCGCGGGCTGGCGGGCGGGGCGATCTTCGCGGGGCTCGGTGTCGGCATCGCCGCCACGGGGACCCTGGTGCCCCTGCTGCTGCACCTCGGACTGCGCGGGACCTGGGCGGGGCTGGCCGTCCTGTGCGCGCTCCTCACCGTACTGAGCTGGAACGGCTGGCCGACGCCGGCCGCCGCCCCGTCGCCGTCCGCGGTCCCAGCGGCGCCGGGGCCGGTGCCGGGGGAGCGGAAGCCCGCGCGCTCGCCGCGGCTGCGGCTGCTGCTCGTGGAGTACGCGCTGATCTCGATGGGTCTCACCCCGGCCATGGCGTTCCTCGCCGACTTCGTCAGCCGGGGCCTGGGCCGCGGTTCCGCCGGCGGCTCCATGATCTGGATCCTGTACGGGCTCGGCGCCCTCGTCGGGCCCACCCTCTACGGCCTCCTCGGCGACCGCCTCGGTTTCGCCAGGGCCCTGCTGTTGATCACCCTGGTGCAGGCGGGGGCCCTCGCCGCGCTCGCCGCGGCGCACGGCCTGCCCGAGATCGCGGTGCTGAGCGTGGTCATCGGCTCCTTCCCGCCCGGGGTGGTGCCCGTCGTGCTGGGCCGCGTCCACGAACTCGTACCGCGGCACCCCGAGGCGCAGTCGGCGGCATGGGGCAAGGCGACCGTCGCCGGAGCGCTGTCGCTGGCCCTCTCCGCCTACCTCTACTCCTACGTCTTCGCCCGGACCGGTCAGGACCACCGGACGCTGTTCCTCATGGGTGCGGGAGCCCTGGTCCTCGCTCTGGTCGTCGCCGTCGCCGCGCGGTTCGTCCGCGCGGGCGTGCCCCTGGAGGTGGAAGCGGAGCCGGAGGCGGACGCGGAAGCCGCGCGCCGCGCGGCCGGCGCCGGGGGCGCCTCGGTCACGGGTTGAGGAGGGCCGAGGGCGAACGGCGTGGCGCGCTTGCGACATGTCGCACAGTGGACACGCCGTCAGGTTCCCGCCGCCCGCGGTCCGCGCCCGGCGGGGTCCCGGCCGCCGACCGCCGGGCGCGTGCTGTGACCCCGGCCCGTTCGGTATGGCGAACGACGTGGTCAGCGGCACCGAGGAGCCGTGGCGGCGGTGGACGCGGCGGTGGCGGCGCCCGCGGGGAGCGGAGGCGCCGGTTCCCCCTCGCTCGGGCGCCGGCGTGCCGCGGCAACCTCACATATCCTCACCAGCCAACAAATGTCATCGGCGCATTGATCAACACCGCTGGCAACTCGCATATAGTGACCGCGAGTTCCCCGCCAACACGGAGCCCGTCCGGGAATCGTGTTCGCGGTGGTGCCCGTTTTTGTTGGATTCCGCTTCGCCCATCCCATCCGTCCGTACGGCCCCGAGGTCCTGATCGATGACAGCGCAGACCGCGCTCCCGCGCCCGCGGACCGGGCGCCTGCGCATCCCGGCACGGCGGCGTGAGCAGCGCGCTCCGTTCGCGTACCTGGCGCGGGCCCTGGCGGTGCCCCTGGTGGTCACCGTCCCGGTCGCCGTGTGGCTGGTGGTCGCCGCCCCCGGGTCGCTGCGTGCCCCCGCGGTGATCGGCGCGGCCGCCGGGATCCTGGCGCTGGCCTGCGCCGTGGCCGTGGCGGCGCAGGAGCGCTGGCGGGCCCGGCGCCTCGCCGGACAGCTCGACGCGCTACGGGCCGAGGCGGAACGATTCGCCGACGAGCTGCTGCCGGCCGCCGTCGGCCGGATCGCCGCCGGTGAGACCGTGGACCGGGTACTCACCGGGGTGCGGGAGCCGCTGACCGGCCCGCAGCGCCGCATGCTGGCCCTGATCGCCGACCGGGTCGGGACGAGCGAGTCGCGCCGCGCCGCGGCGATGGCCGTCGGTGCCAACGCCGCGGGACGCATGCAGGCGCTGGCCACCGGAATGCTGGCCGACCTGCGGCAGATGGAGCACCGCCACAGCGACCCGGCCGTGCTGCACGACCTGCTGCACCTGGACCACCGCACCGCCCAGGCCGGCCGCCTCGCCGACAGCATCGCCGTGCTGACCGGGGCCCGTTCCGGACGCCGGTGGGCCAAGCCGATCCGGATGGAGTCGATCCTGCGCGGCGCGATGGGGCGTATCGCCGGCTACCAGCGGGTGCGGCTCCACTCCACCAGCGAGGTCGCCGTCGTCGGCCACGCCGCCGAGGGCGTGATGCACGCGCTGGCCGAACTCATGGACAACGCCGCCAACTTCTCCCCGCCCACCGCCGAGGTCCACGTGTACGTGGAGGAGGTGCCCGCGGGCGCGGTCATCACGGTCGAGGACAGCGGTCTGGTCATGGGGGAGGTCGCGCTGCGCCGGGCGCAGAGCGCCGTGGCGGCCGGGTCCGGGGACCTGACCGGCCTGTCCGGGACCAGGCTCGGGCTGACGGTCGTCGGCCGGCTGGCCCGCAAGCACGGGCTGACGGTGTCCTTCCGGCCCTCGGCCCGCGGTGGCACCGGCGCGGTCATGATGATCCCGCAGGAGATGCTCACCGTCCCGCGTCCCGGCATGGACGCCGGTCCCGACGCCGAGCCCGTCCTGCCCCCGGAGGCCCCGGCCGCCGCCCCGTCCGTCCCGGCCCCCGCCGAGACGTCCGACCGCGACGAGGAGGCCCGGCGCACGGCGCCGGCCCTGGGTGAGAGCGGCCTGCCCAAGCGCCGCCGCGGCCAGACGCTGTCCTCCGCCGGCCACGACCGGCCCGCCGCACGGACCGGTTCGAGCTCCGGCGGCCACGGCACGGCGGCCGAACGGGCCGCACGGTTCAGCACGTTCCGCAGCGCGGTGCACGGCACCACCCCCGCCGCACCCGCACCCGCCCCCGACCACCCGTCACCCGCGTCCGCGCCCGGCGCGGACCGCGACGAGCACAACGCGACGGCCCCATCCCCAGAAAGCGACGCGCGATGACCGCACCGGCCACCGGCCACACCAGTACGGACGAGCGGCTCAACTGGCTGCTGGAGAACCTGCTGGAGCGCACCCCGGGTGCCCGCCACGCCCTGGTCCTGTCCCGGGACGGGCTCAAGCTGTGCCGCACCCCCGAGCTCTCGGTGGACCAGGCGGACCAGCTCGCGGCGATCTCCGCCGGCATCCAGAGCCTGTCGCAGGGCGCGTCCATGGAGTTCGGCGACGGCAGCGGCGGCGTGCGGCAGGCCATGGCCGAGTTCTACGGCGGGATCCTGTTCATCGTCGAGGCCGGTGACGGCGCCCACCTCGCGGTCGTCGCCGCCGACGACGCCGAGGTCGGCCTGATCGGTCACAACATGCACGAGCTGGTCGAACAGCTCGGTGAGCACCTGAGCGCGCCCCCGCGCGAGGTGCCCGGTGAGGACGGCGACGGCGCATGACACCCCGCCCGGGCCGGGAGGAGGATCCGGACCGGCTGTACACCCTCACGTCGGGCCGCAGCCGGCCCGCGTCCGACGCGTTCGACCTGGTGACCCTGGTGGTCGCCGAATGCGATCCGGTCCCGGGGATGCAGTCCGAGCACGCGGCGATCCTGCGGATCTGCCGCCGGCCCACCGCCGTCGTGGAGCTCGCCGCCGACCTGGGACTCCCGGTCGGCATCACCCAGGTGCTGCTGTGCGACCTGCTGGACACCGGCCGGATCAGCGCCCGGCACCCCCGTACCGCCCGGACGGCGGCTCAACTGCCGGACCCCGAGATCCTGGAGCAGGTGCTCGTTGGACTACGCAACCTCTGACCCCGGCCTCGTTCCCGGCCCGCCGGGGCCGCGGGCGCCGCTCGACGCGAGCGCCGACAACGGGCTGAAGATCGTCATCACCGGTGGGTTCGGCGTCGGGAAGACGACCATGGTCCGCTCGGTCAGCGAGATCCGTCCGCTGAACACCGAGGAGACCATGACGCAGGCCGGTGCCGGGGTCGACGACCTCGCCGGTGTGGGGGCGAAGACCTCCACCACCGTGGCCTTCGACTTCGGCCGGATCAGCGTCAACGCGCGCACCGTGCTCTACCTGTTCGGCGCACCCGGGCAGGAACGGTTCTGGTTCCTGTGGGACCGGCTGTTCTCCGGCACGCTCGGCGCGGTGGTGCTGGTCGACACCCGTCGGCTGGACGACTCCTGGTACGCCATCGACCGCCTGGAGCACCACGGCACCCCGTTCGTGGTGGCCCGCAACGACTTCGGCGGGCCGAAGCACACCGAGGAACAGGTCCGCGACGCGCTGTCGCTGGCGGACGGGGTGCCGCTGGTGGACTGCGACGCGCGGTCCCGGCAGTCCTCCAAGGACGTCCTCATCACCCTCGTCCAGCACCTGCAGACCCTGTCCGGCGCCCGCCCGCGCCCCCGGGAGAGGACCGCCCCGTGACCAGTCAGCCCTCCGCGGCCGCCGGCGCCTGCCCGTTCGCCGGGGCGGTGCCGTTCAGCGGTCCGCGCTTCCACGTCGAACCGGCCGCCCTGTACCGGGAGTTGCGCCGCGAGCACGGGGCCCTGGCCCCCGTGGAGCTCGACGGCGGCATACCGGCCTGGCTCGTGCTGGGCTACCGGGAACTGCTGCACGTCACCGGCGACCCGGTGCTCTTCAGCCGCGACTCGGACTTGTGGAACCAGTGGGACCGCATCCCCGACGACTGGCCGCTGCTGCCCATGATCGGGCGCAAGCAGCCGTCGATCCTCTACACCGTGGGCGAGCGGCACCGGCAGCGCGCCGCGATGATGGGCAACGCCATGGAGGCCATCGACGCGGTCGAACTGCGCCGTCACGCCGAGCGCTACGCCGACGGGCTGGTCGACACCTTCTGCGGCAGCGGCACGGCGGACATCCTCGACGAGTTCGCGATGCTGCTCCCGGTGCGCGTGCTGGCCCGGCTCTACGGCTTCCCCGAGGAGCAGGGCCCCCGCCTGGTGAAGGCGGTCAAGGACCTGGTCGACGGCGGCGCGGACGCCATCGCCGGCCAGATGTACGTCTACTCCGCGATGACCGAGCTGCTCGAGGCGAAGAAGGAGCAGCCGGGCGCGGACGTGGTCTCGCGGATGCTCGCCGACCGGTACGACTTCTCCGACGAGGAGATCGTGCAGGACCTGATGGTGATGACCGTGGCCGGGCACCAGCCCACCGCGGACTGGATCGGCAACTCGCTGCGGCTGATGCTCACCGACGACCGCTTCGCCGCCTCGTTCACCGGCGGCCGGAACAGCGTCGGGCAGGCCATGAACGAGGTCCTGTGGGAGGACACCCCCAGCCAGAACATCGCCGGGCGGTGGGCCAGCCGCGACACCCGGCTCGGCGGGCGCCAGATCGCCTCCGGCGACCTGCTCATCCTCGGCTTCGCCGCGGCCAACGCCGACCCTCAGGTGCACCTGGAGGCCGGGGCCTCCACCAACGGCAACAACGCCTGGTTCTCCTTCGGCCACGGTGAGCACCGCTGCCCGTTCCCGGCGCAGGAGATCGCCGAGGCCATCGCCCGCACCGGCATCGAGGTGCTGCTGGACCGGCTGCCCGACCTCGAACTGGCGGTCGACCCCGCCGAACTGGTGCGCCGTCCGTCCCCGTGGCTGCGGGGCATGACCAAGCTCCCCGTGCGTTTCACACCCACCCCCGTGCTAGGAGAACTCTGATGGAATGCCCGGTCACCGGCCACCGCGCGGCCTCCCCGATCGTGCTGGACCCGCTGGTGGGCGACCTGGTCGCCGAGAGCGCCGCGCTGCGCGAGGAGGGCCCGCTGGCCGCGGTCGTCCTGCCCGGCGGGGTGCCGGTGTGGGCCGTGACGCACCATGCCGAGGCCCGCGCGCTGCTGACCGACCCGCGGCTGGTGAAGGACATCGCCCACTGGGACGCCTTCACCCGCGGTGAGATACCCGCCGACTGGGCGCTGATCGGCCTGGCCAACCCCGGCCGCTCCATGCTCACCGTGGACGGCGCCGACCACCGCCGGCTGCGCGCCCTGGTCGCCCAGGCGCTCACCCCCCGCCGCGTCGAGCAGATGCGGGCCCGCATCGAGGAGCTGACGGCCGGTCTCCTGGAGCGCGTCGAGGAGGCGGCACGTGAGGGCGAGGTGCTGGACCTGAAGGCCACCTTCGCCTACCCGCTGCCGATGTACGTCGTGCAGGAGCTGATGGGCATCGACGAGGCCCACCTGCCGCGCCTGAAGGTGCTGTTCGAGAAGTTCTTCTCCACCCAGACCCCGCCCGACGAGGTCATCGCCACCCTCGGCGAGCTCGCGACCCTGATGGCCAAGACCGTCGCCGACCGGCGCGCCGAGCCCGGCGACGACCTGACCAGCGCGCTCATCGCGGCCTCCGAGGACGGTGACCACCTCACCGACGCGGAGATCCAGAGCACCCTGCAGCTGATGATCGCCGCGGGCCACGAGACCACGATCTCCCTCATCGTGAACGCGGTCGTCAACCTGCTCACCCACCCCGACCAGCTCGCGCTGGTGCGGGAGGGCAAGGCGAGCTGGGAGTCGGTGGTGGAGGAGACGCTGCGCCACTCCACGCCCACCTCGCACGTGCTGATCCGCTTCGCCACCGAGGACGTCCCCGTCGGTGACAAGGTCATCGCCAAGGGCGAGGCGCTGATCGTCTCCTACGCGGCGATCGGCGGCGACGAGAAGCAGCACGGTCCGAGCGCCGGCGTCTTCGACATCACCCGCGAGCACCCCATCCGGCACATCGCCTTCGGCCACGGCCCGCACGTGTGCCCGGGCGCCGCGCTGTCCCGGCTGGAGGCCTCGGTGGCACTGCCCGCCCTGTTCGAGCGCTTCCCCAAGCTCGACCTGGCGGTGCCGGCGACGGAGCTGCGGAACAAGCCCGTGGTCACCCAGAACGACCTGTACGAGCTGCCGGTCACCGTGAACTGACCTACCGTCGGTGTCCGGCACCGTCCCGCCCCGCTCGAGCCGGAGCGGGGCGGTGCCGGTCCCGTCCGACCCCGCGACGAGGAGGGCTCCGTGCCGTCGTACGGCATGCCGCTGCGCAAGCTGGGCTTCCTGACCATCGGGCTGTTCGACGAGACCGATCCACGGCGCGGGCACGAGACGACGCTCGAGATGATCCAGCTGGGCGAGCGACTGGGCTTCGACAGCGCGTGGGTGCGCCACCGCCACCTGCAGTTCGGCATCTCCTCGCCGGTGGCCGTCCTTGCCGCCGCCTCGCAGCGCACCAGCCGCATCGAACTGGGCACGGCCGTCATCCCGCTGGGATGGGAGAACCCGCTGCGACTGGCCGAGGACCTGGCGACGGTGGACCTGCTGTCCGGCGGCCGCCTCAACCCGGGCGTCAGCGTCGGCCCGCCGATGCACTTCGACGAGGTCCGCGGCGCCCTCTACCCGGACACCGCAGGCCAGGAGGACTTCTCCTACACCCGGGTGCAGCGCCTGCTGGGCTTCGTCCGGGGCGAGCCGGCCACCGCCTTCAGCGGCACCGAGGGCTTCGAGGTCTTCTCCGACCGCGTCCAGCCGTACTCCCCGGGGCTCGGCGACCGCATGTGGTACGGCGGCGGGAGCCTGCGCTCGGCGCGGTGGGCCGGGGAGCACGGGATGAACCTCCTGACGAGCAGCGTGGTCAAGGCGGAGGAGTCCGAGGACTTCGCGGCGATCCAGCTGTCCCACATCCGCGCCTTCCGGGCCGCACACCCCGACGGGGAACGGGCCCGGGTCTCCCAGGGACTGGTCGTCGTCCCCACCGACAGCGCCTCGGCCGGCCAGCGCGAGAAGTACCTGGAGTACGCCCGCCGCCGGCTGCCGCGCACCGCCGGCCCGCAGGGGCCCGGGCGGCTGCTGTTCGCCCCCGACCTGGTCGGCACCTCGCAGGAGATCGCGGAGCGGCTCTCCGCGCACGGGGCCTTCCGCGAGGTCGACGAGGTCGCCTTCGCACTGCCGTTCGCCTTCGAACCCGAGGACTACGTGCAGATCCTCACCGACATCGCCACCCGGCTCGGACCGGCCCTCGGCCGTCCGGCGGCCCCGGCCCCCTGACGGCCACCGCGGAGCGGCCCCGCCCGGCACGCCGGGCGGGGCCGTGGCGTCACACGCCGATGTCGCGGCCGTCCTTGCGCCACACCACGACGACGGAGGGGCGGGGGATCCGCTTGCCACCGTCCGGCCAGCGCGAGGACGGGTTCTCGTACGTGGAGCCGTCGGTCTCGCCGGGGTGCTGCACCGCGACCAGGACGCGCTGGTCCTGGACGATCGGGCCACAGGTCTCGGCGCCCTTGGGCACGCTCAGGAACTGCCGGACCTGACCACGCTTGTCACCCTTGACCGCGACGCCGAAGAGGGCGTCGTGGGTGCCGAGGGTGCCCGGCGCGCCGTCGGTGGAGATCCACAGGTTGCCGTGCGGGTCGAAGGCCACGTTGTCCGGGCAGGAGATCGGGCTGACGTCGTCCTTCGGGAAGCCGGCGAAGTAGGTGGCGGGGTCCGAGGGGTCTCCGGCGACCAGGAACAGCCGCCACGCGAAGCGGTCGGCGGCCGGGTCGTCGAAGAACTCCGCCAGCTCCAGCACGTGCCCGTGCTTGTTGTTGCTCCGCGGGTTGGCCTCGTCGGGGCCGGCGGAGCCGGCCTTGCCGCGGTTGGTGTTGTTGGTCAGCGCCACGTAGACGCGACCGGTGCGCGGGCTGGGCTCGACGTCCTCGGGGCGGTCCATCTTCGTGGCGCCGGCCTTGTCCGCCGCCATCCGGGTGAAGAGGTAGACCTCCTCGGCGGTCATGCCCTCCACGAAGGAGGTGGTGCCGCTCGCCAGCTTGATCCACTCGCCGGAGCCGTCGAACTCGCCGTCCGAGGGCAGCTTCCCGCTGCCGTCGAACTCCGCGGCCGGGCTGTCGCCGGTGAGCCTGGCGACGTAGAGCGTGCCCTCGTCCAGCAGCGACAGGTTGTGCTCGCGGACGGCCCGTCCGGTGCCGTGCCGCATCGCCTTGCTCGCCACGAACTTGTACATGTAGTCAAAGCGCTCGTCGTCGCCCATGTAGACGACGGGGCGGCCGTCGTCCGTGAGCCGGGGCTGCGCGGCCTCGTGCTTGAAGCGGCCGAGGGCGGTGTGCTTGCGCGGCGTCGAGTCCGCGTCGAAGGGGTCGAGTTCCACGATCCAGCCGAAGCGGTTGACCTCGTTGGGCTCCTTGGCCAGGTCGAAGCGGTCGTCGAACCGTTCCCACTTGCGCTCGCTGGCCGCGCCGGCGATGCCATAGCGCTTCAGCCGCTCCGCGGTGACCGGGTCGGTGACCGAGGCCGCGTTGCCGAAGTACTGGTTGAAGTTCTCCTCGCCCGAGAGCACGGTGCCCCACGGGGTGGTGCCGCCGGCGCAGTTGTTGAGGGTGCCGAGGACCTTCGTGCCGGTGGGGTCGGCCTTGGTGCGCAGCAGGGGGCTGCCCGCGGCGGGGCCGGTCAGCCGGAAGGCCGTCTTGGTGTGGACCCGCCGGTTCAGGCCGTGCCGGTTCACCGGGTACAGGCGGCCGGAGTGCCGGTCCTCCTCGACCACGACCACGCTGAGGCCGTGCGCGGCCCACGCGATCTCGACCTGCTCGCGGGTGGGGTCGGCCGCGTCGTAGCCCGGGAACATGAGGATCTCGTCGGTGTACTCGTGGTTGGCGACGAGTACCTGACGGCCACGCTCACCGGGCAGGTCGAACAGGTGCAGGAAGTCGTTGTTGTAGCCGAACTGGCCGGCCTGCGCCGCGGCGGTCTGCCGCGCCTGGTCGAACGCGGGGGCGCCGCGCAGGATGGGGTCGCCCCAGCGGATCACGACGCTCTGCGCGTAGCCCTCGGGGACGACGAGGGCGTCCACGGTGTTCGGCTCGACGGGCCGGAAGCGCAGGCCCTTGGCGGCGTCGGGGTCGACGGTGCCGCCGTGACCGCCGTGGCCCCCGTGCTTCGGTTCGGGGGCGGCGGCGGCCACATCGGTGCCGGACGTGACGGCTATGCCTCCTGCGGCGGCGGCCAGGGTGACCACGGCGCCGGTCCGCAGCATGGTGCGGCGGGAGAGGGCGTCGGCGACGACGTCGCCGAGGTAGGCGTTGCCGCTGGTGTTCGGGGCCTCGTGGGCGCAGGCGTCACCGCACTTGAACCGGCAGGTGAGGGCGGACCTGCCACCGTCGTGGCGGGGGAGCAGCGGAAGAAGTCTGTGCGGCCGCACAGTGCCTCCAAGTCTATGTTCCGGTATAGCGAATCCCAAGGGACGGTAAAGAACCCTGTTCTCGCGGGGGTGGCCGGAACGTGAACCGCGCATGAACCGGTGAGCGCGGCCCGGGGATGGCGCCGGGCGGAGGCCGCGGACGGGTCGCGGCTCCCGACGGCACGACGCTTGCTTGTGCGGCGACCAGGAGTGCCCGCCCGTGATCGGCCTGCCCGGGGGAGCGGTGCGGGCTTCCGCCCACCTGCGCGACCTCGGCGGGCTCCACCGCGCACCGGCGGGGCGGACGCCTCGCGGGACACCACGAGCCACCGCTGCGACCGCCCCGTCGACGACGTCGAGGCGCTGCGCGCGCACCGCGGCCCCGACACCGTCGACCTGCCTGGCGGCGCTGCACGCCGCCCGCCACGTCGGTCTCGACATCGGCACGGACGCGCTGCCGGCCACGGCCCGGCCCCGGCAGGGCGAACCCTGGTACGACGCGGCGGCGGCCGTCTTCGGCTCGGAGGGCGCCTGGGAACCGGAGAGCACGCTTACGGCGCTCGCCCGCTTCGCGGGACCGGTGCTCGTACTGGCAGGGGAGTACGACGTGCGCGCACCACCGCCCGCGATGCCCGAGGTGGCGGAACTGTTCCCGGACGCCGCGCCGGGCGTCCAGGCGGGCGACGGGCACTTCCCGTGGCGGGACGGCCGGGAGCGGTCGGTGCCCGGCCGACGCGGACAGCCCGGCGCGGAGGGCGAGTTCACCGGGCGGGGTCCGTCCTCACCGGCCCCGGCCCGCCCCGCTCACGCCCGGGCGGCCGCGGGCAGCGTCACCTCCCAGGTGTCCACCGCGAAGTGCAGACCCATGCCGTGCGCGGTGTACAGGCGCAGGGCCCCCGTGGTGTTGTCGGTGTCCACCCCCAGGCCGAGGGTGTCGCGGCCGCGGGCGGCGTAGACCCCGAAGGCGTGGCGCAGCAGGTGGCCGGCGACGCCCCGGCCCCGCGCCTCCTTGCGCACCCCGAGGCTGCGGATCCACGCCATGGCCGCGCGGTCGTCACGGGTCAGCGCCACGCCGACGTCCCCCGCGCCCTCCAGCGAGGCGATCCACACCAGGGACCAGTCGATGCCCGAGCCGAGGTCGTCCAGCCACTGCGGGTAGGTGCGGCGCTGGTGGTCGAAGTGCTCCGCGAAGGTCTCCTGCAGGAGTTCGTGGGCGCGGCGCCGGTCGGCCTCCTCCGCGCAGTCGCGCAGCGTCAGCCCAGGCGGCGGCTCGGGGACGGTGTCCGCGGCCGCGGACAGCGGGCGGGTCAGCACGTGGTAGCGCCGTACGGTCTTCCAGCCGCGCCGCGTCAGGCGGGACGTGTCCATGGTGGGCGCGGTGTTCAGGGCGAGATGGACGACGGCCCGGGCCACGCCGTTCTCCGCGGCGCGCTCGGCGGCCCGGTCCTCCAGGAGGTCCAGCAGCCGCTCCCCGGCCTCCTGGTGCGCGGTCAGGACGTAGTGGTCGACGTCGATGCGTTCGGCGCCGGAGTCGTCCCACAGCAGCCCGAACGCGACGGGCACGCCGTCCTCGAAGACCAGCCAGGAGTTGCGTTCCAGGTCGGCCTCGGGGTGGACCAGTGACGACTCGACCGTCCCCAGGTCGGTCTCGGGCTGCCCGAGCTCCACGACGTCGACGGCGTTGAGCAACTCGCAGATGACGGGCGCGTCCTCGGGGGCGGCCGGCCGTACGGTGATGGGCATGCCGCAACTGTCGGTACCGGTGCCGGCCCCGCGCAAATGTTTTTCGCGGCGGAGCCGGTCCGGCGGGGACGGTGTCCGTGTCAGGCGTCGGCAGCCTCGGTCGCCGGACGGTCGGCTTCGGCGTCGGCGTCTGTGTCGCGCTGGGCGGGGACGGTGACTTCCACGGCCCCGCCGGCCTCCTCCGTCGCGTCGGCGTCCTCGGCGGTGGGTGCGGCCGGTACGGCCGGTACGGACGGTGTGGCGAGCGTGGCGGGGGCGGTTCGTACGGCCGTTGCGGCCGCCGCGACCCCCGTCGGCACCGCGGGCGCCATGACGTCGAGGTCGGCGTCGTCGGGCCGGCGGTCGCGGCGGACGTCGCCGACGATCAGGGCCACCACCGCCGCGGAACCGACGAATTCCAGCAGGCTCTGCGAGGTGTCCACGGCGGTCACGGGCATCGTGCCGACCGCGTAGCCCCACAGCTCCGTGAAGGCCGACGGCATCATGAAGAGCGACAGGCCCACCGAGAAGCCCGGGGCGGTGGGTCGCCGCCGGGCCGCGAGCAGCATGCCGGCCCCGCACAGCACGGTCAGGCACACCCACTGGTACGGCGACGGCACCGCGAGGATCGCCCGCCCGCTGCCCTTGCCGACGATCAGGTCGCTGAGCACACCCGGCCCCACCTGAACGGCCGTCACCGCGTTCCGGCCGATGTAGAAGACGTTGAGCACCGCGAGCAGCAGCCCGGAGGCGGTGGCCGTCACCTTCACCGGGCGGATGCCGCCCGTCACCGCGTCCGCGGCGGCGGCCTCGTACTCCATGTGCCGGGCGAGCAGGAGGAGCGCTCCCAGGATGA
The DNA here is from genome assembly GCA_036013505.1 of Streptomyces sp. NBC_00510. Taxonomy (NCBI): domain Bacteria; kingdom Bacillati; phylum Actinomycetota; class Actinomycetes; order Kitasatosporales; family Streptomycetaceae; genus Streptomyces; species Streptomyces sp. NBC_00510. The sequence goes on from CP107851.1 coordinate 9,379,671, forward strand.
GCGTGAGCACCACGGCGAGGACGGCGGTGCTGCCCACGGCGTTCAGCGAGGCACCCTTCAGGGTGCCGAACCACGGGTCGGAGGGCGAGTCGAGCAGCAGGTACCAGACCGCGGGGAGGCGGAAGCCGAGGGTCACGGTGCACGCGGTCACCAGCAGGCCGCCCGCGCCGCGGGTGCGGAACAGCGCCGCCAGACCGGCGCAGAGCTGCAGCGCCGCCAGGCCGAGGTCGAGCGAGGAGGTCGCCGACAGCCCCGGCACCCATCCGGTGGTCCACAGCGACCAGGCGCCCGGCAGACCGCGGACAACGATGTCGTAGAGCAGCCAGAACGCCGTCTGGGAGAACAGCGCGAGGCTGAGCAAGGCCACGGCTATCCGCACTTGATTGATCGACATCCCCGGACGGTTCATGGCGCGCTGTCCCCTCGACGGCCAAACGTGGTTGAGTTCACAACTATCCAATGACGGAGCAGAGCATAAACGGTCCCCCATGGGCCCGCGCCAATCCGCCCCCGGCGTGCCCGCCTTGCGAAACCGCACGGGAACGCCATGCCAACGGAAAGTGAATGACGCCCCGTCAGGGAAAACCGTCACCAGCCCCGTGGAATGATCGGTGCGCGATGGAACGGGCCTCGGAGGAAGGGGAGTTGCCCATGACGGCGGGAGCGCTGGCGATCACGGGCGCGGCGGGCACCATCGGCTCCGTGGCGCGCGCCGCACTGCGCGGGGAGTCGGCACGGCTGGTCCTGCTCGACCGGGTCCCGCTGGTCGCGGAAGCCGCGAACGAGGAGGTGCACACCGTCGACCTGCGCGACGCCGACGCCGTGCGGTCCGCCCTGGTGGGCGTCGACCGGGTCCTGCACCTCGGCGGCATCCCCGACGAGGCCCCGCTGGCCGACCTCCTGGAGGCCAACGTCCTCGGCACCCACCACGTCCTGGAAGCCGCCCGGTGCGGTGGCATCCGGCGCGTCGTGCTGGCCGGGAGCAACCGCGTCACCGGTTTCTACCCCGCCGGGCACCGCACCGCTCCGGACGAACCGGTGCGCCCCGACGGCCTGTACGGGGTCAGCAAGGCGGCCGTCGAGGCGCTGGGACGGCTCTACGCCGACAAGTTCGGGCTCTCCGTCATCTGCCTGCGCATCGGCAGCTTCGAGGCGGAACCCGGCGAGCCCCGCCACCTGGCGACCTGGCTCAGCCACCGCGACGCCGTCGGCTGGATCCGGGCCGCGCTCACCGCGCCGCCCGGCGTGCGCTACGCCACGGCGTACGCCGTCTCCGCCAACACCCGCCGCTTCTGGGAACTCCCCGACCCGTCGGTGCTCGGCTACACCCCCGTCGACGACGCCGAGCAGCACGCCTCGCGCCTCACCACCGCGGACGGCGACGCCGTACCGGACCCGGCCGCGCCCCAGGGCGGCCCGTACGCCCTGCCCGAGGTCACGCTCGCGCACCTTCGACGCTGACCCGGAAGAATGTTGTCAGAGGCCTGTGATGGGATACCGGAGAACACCGCAGCCACCATCTCCGGGGAGAACACGCCCATGCCTCAGTACCCTTCGCTGACCCACGCCCTGGCGGAGGCGCTCGTGGACGTCACCTGGTTCATCGACGGCACGGACGACGAACAGATGGACGAGGACGACGCCGTGACGGCACTGGAGGGCGTCGCGGCCGTGGTCGACCGCATGTCGGAAGCACAGCGGGCCGAGTTGCTCGACGTGCTCGAGGCGATGGCGGCAGCCGAGGCCGACCCCCGTCGCCGCGCGTTCCTGGAGACGTTCCCGGAGGACTTCGGCGTCGTCGAGTGACCACCCGGTCGCCTCCTCGGCGTGGGCCCCGCGCGAGGTCAGCCCCGCAGCAGCCGCGGGTCGAGGAGGCGGTGCAGCCGGTGGGCGACGGGACGGAAGCCGCGACGCGGCCAGAACGCCGAGGACAGCGGGTTCGCCGCCCGCCAGTCCGTCACGCACACGCGGAACCCGCGCCGGGCGGCGTCCGCGAAGGCGTGCTCGGTGAGCCGGCGTCCCACACCGCTGCCGCGGTACTCCGGAACGGTCGCGGCGAGGAGCAGTTCGACCGAGCCGCGCGGCGCCGTCAGCGAGACCTCGTCCTCGGGCACCGGCCGCATGACGCAGAAGCCCCGGACCCCTTCCGGCCCCTCGGCGAGCCAGTACGACACGGCGGGGTCCTCCAGCAGCTCCAAGTGGCCCGGGCGCAGGCCCTCGTAGAAGGACGGCTCGATGAAGGCGAAGACCGGCGGGCCCGCGTGCGCGTCGGCGACCAGGCGGAACAGCGGCTCCAGCGCGGCGAGGTCCGACGGCCCCGCGGCGCGCACGTCGTCGTGGCAGCCGCCCGCCCCCGCCGCCAGGTCCGTCACGGCGTGGACCTGCTCGTACGCGAAGCACTGCGACAGCCAGACCGGCAGGTCACCGGCGGCCGCGACGGCGTAGTGGTGCAGCCGCCCGTCGGCGAGCCACGGACCCGACAGGTCCGCGTAGAGCCCGCGCAGTACGTCCTCGTCGCGTGCCGCGTAGTGCCCGGGCCCCGTCCAGACGTGCCGTCCCCGGCCGTCGTCGCCGGGTACGGCGAGGAGGTACCCGGCGGGCCTGCCGTCCGCCGTCTCCGCGACCGCGCCCCGCGCGCCCTGCTCCCAGGCGTCCCGCAGCAGGGCGGCGCAGGCGGCCGGTTGGGTGAAACCCGGGTCGAGCGCGGTGTCCCGGGCGAGGTCGCGGCGGTGGCGGGCGGCGAGCAGGCCGGACGCGGCATCGACGTCGGACGCCGCGAACGGCCTGGTGGTCGGCGCGATCACGGGGGTGTCTTCCTTCCGGTGGTCAGCCCTTGCGGGCCTCGATCAGATAGCGCTGCGAGTACGCCACGAAGGGTCCGTGCCGCTCCATGAAGTCGTGCAGCCGCGCCAGCTGCTCGCGGTAGGCGTCCACCGTGAAGCCGGGCACGATCCAGATGACCTTGCGCAGGAAGTGGACCACGGCGGCGATGTCGTGGAACTCCATGCGCAGTGCCTCCTGGCGCAGGTCCACGACCTCCAGGCCCGCCGCTTCGGCGCGTGCGGTGGCCTCGACCCCGCTGGAGCCGGCCGTGGTCGTGAAGGGGTCCCGTGTGTGCGTGGCGACCGGCCGGGGCCCCATCAGGTAGTCCGTCAGCTCCCGCACCGAGCCGGCGCCGACCTGCTGGGACAGGTAGGTGCCCCGGGGACGCAGCACCCGCCGTACCTCGTCCCAGCGGGTCACCACCGGATGCCGGCTGACGACCAGGTCGAAGTGGCCGTCGGGGAAGGGCAGGTCGGCCGTGTCATCGGCCTCGACGACGGTGGCGCCCAAGGGCGCCAGGTTGCGGCGGGCGATCTCCAGGTTGGGCGCCCAGGACTCCGTCGCCGCGACCACCGGTGGGGCGGTCGGCACGGTCGCCAGGACCTCCCCGCCGCCGGTCTGGATGTCGAGCACGGCCTCGGCCCGCGCCGTCCGTTCGGCGAGGAGCCCGGTGTAGCCCCAGGACGGGCGCTGCTCGGTGGCGCGGCCGGTGAACCAGGAGAAGTCCCATCCCTCGGTCGGGACGGCCTCCCCTTCGGCGAGGAGATCTTGGAACGTGGACATGGGCGCGAGGATGGCAGAGGCGCCGGGCGGAGCGCATCCTGATTACGCCGGGCCCGGCGCCGCCCGGCGGTGCGCCGTCAGCAGCCGGACGCCAGGGGGGTGAAGGACATCGGGGTGCCCTCCTCGGCGCGGACGGCCGTACCGTAGGTCGTGGAGTCCACCTTGTACCAGACGTCGTCCCGGGTGCGGTCGCCGCCGACGTCGTCCAGTTCGACGCACCAGCGTTCCGCCGACACCACACGGGTGTAGGACTCGGTGCCCTGCTGGACCTTCCGGCAGTCCTGGTAGTGCTCGGTGGTGTACCAGGTCCGGGTCGACTTGCGCTTGCCGGAACCCTTCGAGGAGGTGTGCTTCACCCGCCGGGTGCGGTCGGTGCATCGCTGCACCATGTGCGGGCGCCGCGCGGGGGCCGTCCTGCGCGCCACGTGCCGGTGGTCGTCCAGCGCTCCGGTGACGGGCGGGTCCGCCTTCGCGACCGGGGTGCGGGTGCCGGCGGAAGCGGCGGCCGACGGTCCCGATCCGGCCACGGCGCCGGAGTCCGGGCTCCCGCAGGCACCCAGCAGGGCGGCCAGGAGCGCGGCGGCCACGGCGGCGGAGTACGGGCGGCGGTGTCTGTGCACTTCTCTCCTTGATGAACGTGAACGTGGACACGAAGGTGAACACGAAGGCGAACGCGAACGGTGCTGACGGTCGGTGCCCGCCCGGATCATGACGCATCGTGGACGGACCGGGTTCCCGTCCGCCCGGTTTCGACGGAGCCCTGACGCCGGCTGCCCGTTCCGGGCGTCCGGAAGTCGAACGCTGGGTAGGAACCGGGACGGGGATGGCTGGAAGTCGTAGTCCTTGCCCGGGTCGCCGACGGCCCGGGAAGGGGGGAATCCGGTGGGGAAGACATCTGCGTTCGTCCGTATCGACGGCCCGGGGGCATGGGCCGCGCACAGCGGGACCGCACGGGGCCGGGCCGGGGTGCCCGTCCGCGTACCGGGCCCGTCGCTGCTCAACCCCGGCCTGCGGCAGGTGGAGCCGCACGTCATGGCCTGGGCGCGGCGGGCCGGGTTGCTGTCCGCGCCGGCCTCGGGGCAGGCCGGCCGGGAACGGCAGGTCGCCATGGCCGCGCACGTGTGGCCATGGGCGACCCCGGCCCGTCTGACGGAGCTGGCCCGGCTGACGCTGTGGATGTTCGCCGTCGACGACGGCAGCGACGTCGGCCCGTCCACGGGGACCGGCGCGGAACTGGAGGCCATGGCACGGGCCGTCGGCGGCTGCGGGTGGGAGGTCCCCGCGTCGGCGCCGCCGGCCGTCCGCGTCCTGGGCGAACTCCTGCCGCGGGTGACCGGCGCCATGGGGCCCGCCTGGGGCGACCGTTTCCGCCGTCACCTGCTCGGGTGGATCCGCACCAACCAGGACATGATCCGGATCCGCGCCGGCGACGAGGTGCCCACCCCCGAGGCCTACGTCTCCTGGCGGCGGGTCTCCGGCGCGACCGGCTGGTGCTTCGACCTCATCGAGTACGCCCAGGAGGCGGAACTGCCCCCGGCGATCTGGTTCTCGCCGGCCTGCCGCGCGCTGCGCGAGGCCGCCGCCGATGTCATCGGCTGGACCAACGACCTGTTCTCGGTGGAGAAGGAGCTGCGCTCGGGGGAGACCACCAACCTGGTCCTCGTCCTGCGCCACCACCACGGCCTGACGCTGGACGAGGCGATCGACGAGACGCGGCTGTGGCACGCCCGCCGCGTCGCCGCCCTGCGCACCGCGACACGCGACCTGTACGCCACCGCCCTCGCGACCGACCTCACCCCGGGGCAGCTGGCGGCGGTCTGCCAGTACGCGGACGGCATCCACGCCTGGGCCCGCGGCTTCCTCGACTTCTCCCTGGCCTCCGCCCGCTACCGCGCCCCCGGTGGGTAGCCGGCGGCGCCACCGGGAATGCACCACGGCAGGGGAGGACCGGGGGAACGGGGGAGTACGCGATGGCTGCCGGGAGGGACCGCACCACGGGCGCGGCGGGTTACCTGCTCAGGGTGTTCGCCGGTCTGGCCCGGCCCGCCCTGACCCTGCTGTTCGGCCCGGCGGGAGCGGTCGCCGGGGCGGCGACGGAGACCGTGGCCGCCTCGGGGGGCAGGGCGCTGGAGCAGTCGGCGGGCCGCAGGCGGGCGCTGCCGGGCCTGCTGCGGATCTCCCGGCGCGGCACGGCGCCGCTGGTGGCGGACGTGGACGACCCCATCGGTCTCGGCGTCCACCCGGCCGCGCCGGGCGGCGGCGGGACGGCGGGCTTCGGCCGTGTCCCGGTGTTCGTCGGCCGGGACGCCATGCCGCAGGCGGAGGCGGTGCTGAGCGGGGGGCAGGGCTTCCTGCTGCTGGTGGGGGACTCCACGGCGGGCAAGACACGCCTGGCCTACGAGGTGGTGCGCAAGCACTTCCCGCGCTACCGGCTGGTCGTCCCGGACAGCCGTGAGGCGATGGTGGCCCTCGCGGACACCGTGCCACGGCTGAAGCAGGCCGTGGTGTGGCTGGACGACCTGGAGAACTACCTCGGCGCGGGCGGGCTGACGGCAGGTCACGTACAGCGGCTGCTGGAGGCCGGGCCGGCGCGGGTCGCCGTCGTGGCGACCATGAGCGCGCGTCAGCACATCCGCTTCGGCGCGCGCTCCGCCGCCGACGACGAGCCCGGCGGCGACGTGCTGCGCTCGGGGCGCGAGGTGCTGCGGCTGGCCTCGGTCGTGCGGGTGGACCGTACGTGGAGCGAGGCGGAGCTGGCCCGGGCCCGGCACCACACCGACGACCCGAGGATCAGGGCCGCCGTCAACGACGCCCGGTCCGGCAGCCGCGGGGTGGCCGAGTACCTCGCCGCGGCGCCCCAGTTGCTCGACGACTTCAGCAACGCGTGGGCGGCCGGCGCCCGTCCGCGGGCAGCCGCCCTCGTCGCAGGGGCTGTGGACGCCCGGCGCGCGGGCTACCACCAGCCGCTGCCCGAGGGCGTGCTGCGCCGCCTGCACGAGATCCACCTGGACCTGCGCGGCGGCACCAGCCTGCGGCCGGAGGCGTGGGAGGAGGCACTGCGCTGGGCCACCGACCCCCTGCACGCCACCTCCAGCCTGCTGCTGCCCCGCGACGACGGCGCCTACCTGGCCTTCGACTACCTGCACCAGACCCTGGACGAGCAGGTGCCGCCGCCGCGCATCCCGGACGCCGTGTGGGAGATCCTCATCGACCACGCCGACCCGGTGCGCGCCCTGGACATCGGCGCGACCGCCTACCAGCGCGGCGACCTGCACCACGCCATGGCCGCCTTCGACAAGGCCGGTGCCGATCCCGGGCAGTTGCCCCGGCAGTGGTACGCCACGTGCGTGGGGGAGGCCGGAGATCCCCGGCGCGCGGCGGACCTGTACCGCGAACTGGTCGCAGAGGCCGAGCGGGGCGGCGGTCCCGACGTCAAGGAGACGCTGGAGAACCGCAACTCCCACGCCCGTTACGTCGGCATGGCCGGCCACCCCGCCGAGGCCGTCGACCTGCTGCGCGGCGTCATCGAGGACCGCACGCGCATCCTCGGCCGCGAGCACTCCCACACCCTCAACAGCCGCAACAACCTGGCGCTGTTCCTCGGCGAGACCGGACGGCTCGAGGAGGCGGTCGCCGAGTTCCAGTCCGTGCTGGCCGACCGGACCCGCCTGCTGGGCGCCGACCACCCGCACACCCTCAGCAGCCGGTACGGCTACGCCTACCTGCTGGGCGACGCGGGCCGCCCCGCACAGGCCGCCCGGCTCTTCGACAGCCTGGTCGCCGACCGGTCACGCACCCAGGGCCCGTACCACCCCTACACCCTCAACAACCGCCGCCACCACGCCCACTTCCTCGGCGAGGCGGGGCATGCCGCCCGCGCCGCCGGGCTGTTCGGGGAACTCCTCCAGGACTGCCTGAAGGTCCTCGACCCGCTCCACCCGGACACCCTCGCCTCCCGGCACGGTCACGCCCGGTTCCTGGGCGAGGCCGGCGACCCCGGCCGCGCATCGGCACTTCTCAGCGACCTGATCGAGGACGGTCGCGGAGCCGCCGTGCACGGGCCGGACAGCCCGATCCCGTTGCTGTGGCGGCGCTACGAGGCGGTCTTCCTCAGCGAGGCCGGGGCGGCCGAGGAGGCCGTACGGCTTCTCGGCGCGCTGCTGACCGAGAGCGGCGAGATCCTCGACGACGGGCACCCCCAGTTGTTCGCGGTCCGCGCCGCCCACGCCCGCTGCGTCCTGAGGGCGGGCCGGGCGGCCGAGGCGACGGCCCGGTACGAACAGCTCGTCGGCGACTGCCGCGAGCGCCTGGGCGACGACCACCCCCAGACGCTCACCGCACGCGGCGGGCGTGCCCGCTGCCTGGCCGCCACCGGCCGGCACGGCGAGGCCGCGGACCTGCTGGAGATCCTCGTCCAGGACCGCACCCGCGTCCTCGGCGACGACCACCCCTCCACCCTCAACAGCCGCAACGCCCACGCCTGCTCGGTCGGCGCCGTGGGCGACGCCCCACGCGCCGCCCGCCTGCTGCGCCAGGTCCTCCAGGACCGCGTGCGCCACCTCGGCGAGGACCACCCCTGGATCGCCCGTACCCGGGAGGAACTCGCCCGCTTCCCGTGACGGGGTCGCGCCCGGCGGTTCAGTCGCGGGTGACCTGCCCGTCGACCAGCCGCCACAGCCCCAGCGGGTTGGCCGGGACCAGCGCCTCGGGGAGCAGCGCGTCCGGGAAACCCTGGTAGGTGACGGGCCGCAGGAAGCGGTCGATCGCGCTCATGCCGACCGAGGTGAAGCGGCTGTCGGTGGTGGCCGGGAACGGGCCGCCGTGGATGGTGGCGTGGCCGACCTCCTGCGGGTGGGCGAAGGCGTTCACCACGATCCGGCCGGTACGGCGCTCCAGGACCGGCAGCAGGCGCGCGGCCTGCGGGTGGTCCTCCTCCTCGAGGTGCATCGTCGCCGACAGCTGGCCGCGGAAGCTCCGGGCCACCTGCGTCATCTGCTCGACGCCGGACAGCCGGACCAGCAGCGCGGCCGGTCCGAAGACCTCCTCGGCCAGCGCGGGTTCGGCCAGGAACCGGTCGCCGTCGACCTCGAGGAGCTGTGCGCGGCCCTCGTGGGCGCCCTCGGGCTCCGGGCCGACCGTCACGGTCGCGGCCCCGGAGTCGCGCAGGCGCTGCGCCCCGCGGCCGTACGCGTCGTGGATGCCGGGGGTGAGCATCGTCCGCGCGCCCATCGCGCTCACCCGTGCCGCGGCTGCCTCGCGCATCGCGGCGTAGCCCGGGCCGTCGACGGCGAGCAGCACGGCCGGCTTCAGGCAGGCCTGGCCGACGTTGACGAGCATGCGCTCGGCGAAGCCGTCGCCGATCTCGCCGCCGCGCGCCTCCAGCGCCGCCGGCAGGACGAAGGTCGGGTTGACGCTGGTCATCTCGGCGAAGACCGGGATCGGGTCGGGGCGCAGCTGGGCCCGGCGGTACAGGGCCATGCCGCCGCCCTCGGAGCCGGTGAAGGTGACCGCCTTGACCAGCGGGTGGTCCACCAGGGCCTCGCCGATCGCGTTGCCCGCTCCGCGGACCATCGAGAACACGCCCTCGTGCAGCCCGGAGTCGGCGACGGCGCCCTGGATGACGCGGCCCATCAGTTCAGAGGCGCCGGGGTGGGCGTTGTGGGCCTTGAGGATCACCGGGCAGCCCGCCGCGAGCGCGGCGGCGGTGTCGCCGCCGGCGACCGAGTACGAGATCGGGAAGTTGCTCGCGCCGAAGACGGCCACCGGACCGATCGCGATCTTCTGCATGCGGTGGTCCATGCGCGGCCTGGGCTGCCGATCGGGCTGGGCCGGGTCGACGGCGGCCTGCCGGAACCGGCCCTGCCGCACCACGTCGGCGAACTGCCGGAACTGCCCGGCGGCCTTGGCCGCCTCGGCCTCCAGCTGCGCGGCCGGAAGGCCCGTCTCCAGCGCCGCCCGCTCGGCCAGTTCGCCCTTGATCCCGTCCAGCCGGTCCGCGACCAGCTCCAGGAAGGCGGCGCGCTCCGTGAGGCCGGTGCGGTTGTAGGTGTCGTAGGCCTCGTCGGCCAGGCGGGCGGCGCGGTCGACCTCGGCCGCCCCGCCGAGCGCGAACTCCGGTCCGACCAGTTCGCCGGTCGCCGGGTCGAGGGCCTTCATCGTGCCTTCGGACGCGGGGACGGACGACGCGCCTATCAGCATCTCTCCGGTCAGTCGCATGTCAGTGGTCTCCGTTCTCCAGGGTCCCCAGCAGGTCGGCGGTGGTGGTGATGGAGTGGGCGTAGGTGGGGCCGTTGAGCTCGTGGGCGGCGTGCATCATCTCGGGGCGGTAGGCCGCGGTGGCGTCGCGGACGAGCGTCACGTGGTAGCCGAGCTCCATGGCGAAGCGCCCGGTGGACTCGATGCAGGTGTTGGCGAGCAGGCCGACGACGATCACGTGCGTGATGCCGTGCTGCTTGAGCCGGAAGTCCAGGTCGGTGTTGGCGAACCCGCTCTGCGACCAGTGCTCCTGGATGACCACCTCGCCGTCGGCGGGCCGGAAGTCGGGGTGGAACTCGCCGCCCCAGGTGCCGAGGGCGAAGGTGTGCCGCTCCTGGATGATGCGGTGCGTGGGGTTGGGGTGCTCCCAGTCCTCGTAGTCGCCCTCCTGCCAGCGGCGGTGGGGGACGAAGAAGACCTTGTGGCCCGCCGCGCGCCCCGCTCCGACGACGGCGCGGAGGTTGTCGAGCAGGCCGACCTCGGTGGCGACGCCCTCCAGCGCGGGCCAGACCTTGCCTCCCTCCGACAGGAAGTCGTTGTAGGGGTCGACCAGCAGGATCGCGGTGCGCGTGGGGTCGTAGGTGTCGGTCATGACGGGTCCTTTCCCAATCTGGATTATTTGCATCATCCTCATTCCTCATTCAGGATTACTCTCGTCATCCTGAAAGTCAAGGACGGCGCCCCCGGGCGCCCGGCACGTGAGCGAGGTACGGCGATGACCCCCGATGAACTGCGCACATCCCTGATCGGCGCCTGGCGTCTGGTGTCCTACGAGGCCGCCGACGTCGGGACCGGGGAGGTCGTCGAGCCCTTCGGGCCGCGGCCCCGGGGGCTGATCACGTACGGGCCGGACGGCCACATGGCGGCCCAGATCATGCGGGTCGGGCGGCCGGGCTTCCGTCACGGGCGGCTCGAGGAAGGGCTGCCGGAGGAACTGACCGCGGCGGCCGCGGGCTACCTCGCGTACGCCGGCACCTTCGAGGTCCCGGCCGGGGACACGGTCGTCCACCACGTCGAGCTGAGCCTGTTCCCCAACTGGGTGGGCGGTTCCCAGACGCGGATCGCCGACCTGGACGGCCGCAGGCTCCGGCTGAGCCTGCCCGGCGCCGCCAGGATCTGGGGGGCGCTGCGCACCGGCGTCCTGACCTGGGAGCGCGACGGGCGGTAGTGGCGGCCCCGGGGAGGGGGGTGCGGAGCGCGGGCGGTGGGGCCCGCGCTCCGCGGGGGGTCGGGTGTGGTCATCCCCGCAGGGCGGGGGTGGCGGAGGCGTCCGCGTCGGCCTGTCCGGGGCCGGCGTCGTCGCTGTGCCGGGGGGCCGTGTGGCGGGCGCGGAGGCCGTGCCAGGCGAGCGTCAGGCACGCGAGGAGCAGGAAGCCCAGGCCGCCCGCCACCACGCCACGCCAGCCGAAGGCGGAGAAGAGCACCCCGGCGACGGCGGAACCCGTGGCGCCGCCACCGAAGACCGCGAACATGTACACCGTGTTGAGCCGCCCCCGGATCTCCGGCCCGGCGGTGAAGATGCGTGCCTGGTTGGCTATCTGACCGCTCGTCACCCCGTAGCCGAGGAGGTTGCAGCCGACGGCGAGGACGACGAGCGACCGCCCCGCGACCCCGAACAGCACGAAGGCGGCCAGTGCCGAGGCGACGGCGAGGGCGTTGACCCCCAGCGGCCCCCACCGGTCGGTGAGCCGCCCCGAGTAGCGGGCGGCCAGGGCGCCCGGCACGCTGCACAGGCCGAAGAGGCCGACCACGGCGGGGCCCAGCCCGATCGGCGGCGCGGTGAGGTGGAAGGCGAGCGTGGACCAGAAGGCCGAGAAGGAGGCGAACGCCGTCGCCCCCAGTGCGGCCGACAGGCGCAACGGGGCGTGGTCCACGAGCAGTCGGGGGAGTGAGGCGAGCAGGCTCCCGTAGCCGCCGGAGGCCGCGGCCCCCGGCGGGCGCCCGGCCGGCATGTAGCGGGGGAGGACCAGTAGCAGCGCCGCCGTGGCCGCTGCGGCGACGAGGAAGCCGGCCCGCCAGGTGCCCGCGGCCTGGGCGATGAGCCCGGAGGCGGTGCGCGAGAGCAGGGCGCCCATCGTCAGCCCCGTGCCGACCGCCCCCAGGACCCGCCCGGCCTGGCCGGGGGCGGCCATCGACGCGACCGTGGGCATGATCACCTGCGGGAGCACGGTGCTCGCCGAGAGCACGAGGGTCGCCATCCCCAGCAGGGCGACGGACGGAGCCAGGGCGCCCCCCAGGAGCGCGACGGCGGTCACCGCCAGCAGGACCCTGGACAGTCGGCGCAGCCGGGCCCTGTCCGCGAGCGGGACGACGGCCACGATCCCCAGCGCGTAGCCGATCTGTCCTGCCGTGGCCACGAGGCCGGCGGCGGACGCGGAGATGCCGAAGCCGCGGGCGATCTGGTCGAGGAGGGGCTGGGTGAAGTAGATGTTGGCGACCGTGATCGCCGTCGCCGTGGCGAAGACGGGGAGGGTTCCCCGCTTGACGTCCGGGCGGGTTGCTGCGGTGGTCATGGGTCCTCGCGGAGGGTTCGCGGGCGGGAGGGGAGAGGCGGCGGGCCTGCTCCGGTGGAGGCTCGTGCCGAGGTCTGGATGATTGATGTCATCCACACATGCAGGATGATGCGTGTCATCCTGCATGTCAAAGCCCCGGGGGGGTTCCGGGAGGGGTGTATGATGTCCGTCATCCACATTGGGTCGGGTCAGCCCGACGCACACCCGGGAGGTCATGCGATGGGTCACTCGCAGGCAGCGAAGGCCGAGTCGCGCGAGAAGGTCCTGCGGATCGCCGCCCGCCGGATCCGCGAGGAGGGCATGACCCGACCCGGCGTCGCGGACCTCATGAACGAGGCCGGACTGACCCACGGCGGGTTCTACAAGCACTTCGCCTCGCGCGAGGACCTGATGGGTCAGGCGGCGGCGCTGGCGCTGGCCGACGGCGAGGCGAAGATGGCCGAGGCCGCCCGCCGGGACCCCGATGAACCCCGCTCGGGGCTGATCGACGCCTACCTCAGCGCCCGCCACCGGGACGCGCCCGGCACCGGCTGCGCCCTGGTGACCCTGGGCGCCGCGGCCGGTCGCGGCGAGGCGGAGTTGCAGGAGGCGTACGAGAAGCAGGTCCGCAGCTACCTCGCGCTCATCGGTGAGGCGGCGCAGGGCGACGACCCCGGCGAGGCGCGTGCCGACGCGATGCTCACCCTCAGCGCCCTGGTCGGCGCGCTGCTGATCTCGCGCGCGGTCGCCGACCCGGAGCTGTCCGACGAGTTCCTGACGACGGTCGCCGGGCGCCTGAAGGACGCCCATGTACCCGCAGAGGCCTGACCGAACCGGCCGGGCCGGACGCCCGTTCCGCCGCCCTCGGCCGCACCGGCGGCGGCCGGCCGCATGGCCGCCGTGAGCGGGACGCGGCGGCACCCGCTAGGCCGGCCCTTGACCGCAGGGCGACTCCCGCGTCCCCGCACGTCAGGGCGTTGCCCGCGGACGGCCGGGCGTTGCTGCGGGGCGGCGCGTCGCGCGTCCTCGTGGGGTCCGGGGACGGACGTGCGGGTCGCGGGGGCGGTCTCTCACTCAGTGCGTGCGTGCGGCGGCGTCCTCCGGGTCCGCGCAGGCGTGGGCAGGGCCCGCGGAAGGCCCTTCCGGTGCAGGGCGTCCAGCCGGGCGGCGGCCGCTTCCTCCGACACCGCCCGCCGGGTGCCGGCCGCGCAGCGCGGACCGGTGCGCTGGAGCTGGGCCGCCGTGACGGCACGCACCAGGGCTGCGTCCCACCGCGTCCAGGCGTGGGGACCTCCGTCGTCAGGTCGGGCCGCTCGCGCGGGCGCAACGACGGGTCACGCTCCCAGAGCCGCAGCAACCCGTGCCGGACGACCTTGTTCGCCTCGATCTGGTCCGGCGAAAGACCCGCTGGACCGCCGCGGGGTCCGCCCCGAGGTCCCGTGCCCGGGGCCGCCGCGGCCGACAGTACCTGCCGCTCGCGCGCCGGGTCGTCGACCGCCTGGCCGGTGCCGCACTTGGCCGCCGCCGCCTGGTCCGCCACTGCCGGCCGCTACGCCGACAGCCGCGCCGGGCGCGACAGGGCCGCGTCCGCGGAGGACGTCCCCCCGGACTGTCCGTCAAAAGCGGAAGAATGAACCCTTTCATCCCCTTGTACGGTGGTTCGTGTACGAGTATCGGGATACCGCGAGGGCGGACCATGGCGACACGGATCCCCTCCCTGATCGGCAGACAGGCCGAGACCGAGGCGATTGACGCCCTCCTGCGCCCCGCGGACGGCCGCGGCGGCGCCCTGGTGCTGCGCGGCGAGGTGGGGATCGGCAAGACGACGCTGCTGGCGCTCGCCCAGGAACGGGCGGCGGAGCAGGGACGGCGGGTGCTCGGCCTGGCCGGCGTGCAGTCCGAGTCCCACCTGCCGTTCGCCGGACTCCACCAACTGCTGCGCCCGGTGCTCCCGGAGACCGGCCGCCTCCCGGAGCCCCAGCGCGAGACGCTGCTGGCCGCGGTCGGCCTCCACGACGTGGGCCGCCCCGAGCCCTTCCGCATCGCCCTCGCCGTGCTCGACCTCCTCGCCGAGTGCGCCTCCGACCGCCCGCTGCTCCTGCTCGTCGACGACCTCCAGTGGCTCGACCGGTCCACCAGCGACCTGCTCGCCTTCGTCTCCCGACGGCTGTCCTCGGACCCCGTGGTGCTGCTGGCCGCCGCCACCCAGGGCGAGACGGAGGCGCCCGCATGGGAAGGCGTCGAGGAGATGCCGGTCGGCCGGCTCGACGCCGACCACGCCGCGCGGCTGCTGGACGCCGGCGCGCCGGCACTCGCGCCCTTCGTCCGCGCACGGTTGCTGGAGGAGGCCGACGGCAATCCACTGGCCCTCGTCGAACTCCCCCTGGCGGCCGAGGGCCTGGAATCCGTCGCGGTCATCCCCCGCTGGCTCCCGCTGACCGTCAATCTGCAGCGCGCGTTCGAGACCCGGATCCTGGAACTCCCGGACGCCACGCGCACCCTGCTGCTCGCCGCCGCGCTCGACGCCGAGGCGGCGACGGGTGACGTCCTGACCGCGGCCGGCGCCGTGTCCGGGGCCCCCGTCACCGTCGACGGACTCGTGCCCGCGGTGGACGCGGGTCTCGTCCGTGTCGACCGGCACGCCGTGCGCTTCCGGCACCCCCTGGTCCGCTCCGCGATCCACCAGGCCGCGTCCGTCACGCAGCGCAACGCCGTGCACGCCGCGCTCGCGGCGGTCCACACCGGCCGTCCCGACCTCGGCATCTGGCACTTGGCGGCCTCCACCCTTCCCCCGGACGGGGCCGTCGCGCGGGGACTGGAGCGGTGCGGCGACCACGCGCTGCGACGCGGCGCCGTCGTCGCCGCCGTGCACGCCTTCGAGCACGCCGCCGCCTTCACCTCCGACGGCGGCCGACAGGTCGACCTCATGCTGCGCAGCGCGGAGCTGGCCGTCGGCCTCGGCCGACGCGACCTCGTCCGTCGCCTGGTGCGCACCATCGAGCGGCTGGAGCTGACCGGCAAGGACACGGCCCGCCTGCTGTGGATCTCCGAGTCGCTCACCGTCTGCGGGGGCCGGGAGCCGGTCGCCGTCCGGACGCTGCTCCGTACGGCCGAACGCATGCGCGCCGACGGCGAGACGGCCCTGTCGGTCCGGCTGACGAGCGCCGCTGCCGCCCACCTCTACCGCGGGAACGGGGAGTCCGCGCTCCACGGGGAGGTCCTGCGCACCGCCGACCGGCTGGCCGCCGAGCGGGACGGCCGGTGCGACACCGGGGGCGCCGCCATGGTGCTGATCGCCGCGCAGGCCGCGCCGGTGGAGCGCGCCTCCTCGGTGCTCGAAGCGGCCCGCGCCGTGGCCCGGCGGACGGACGACGCCGCGGCGCTGCACACGACGGCCCGCGCGCTGTGGTGCGTCGGCGCGCCCGAACGCGCGGACCCCTTCCTCACCGCGGCCGTCGAACGGCTCAGGCACCAGGGGCGGCTGGCACCGCTGGCGGAGGCGCTGGCCCTGCGCGCCTCGGGACGCGCGGCCACGGGCCGTTGCGATCCGGCGCGGCTGGACGCCGACGAGGCCCGCAGGCTCGCCCGGGAGACCGGTCAGCCCGAATGGGAGGCGACGGCGCTCGCCGTGCTCGGCTGCCTCGCCGCCCTGCGCGACGACGCGGCGGCCGCCCACCGGCTGATCGGGCAGGCCCGGGCCATCGCCGTCCGGCTGAACTCCCCCTTGCTGCACGCGACGGTGCGCATGGCGCGCGGGACGGCACTGTCCTGCAGCGGGGACCACGTGCAGGCGTACGCCCAGTTGCGCCGGCTGACCGACCCGGCCGACGCCGGGCACCACGTGATGACCGCCCTGTGGACCGTGGGCGACCTCGCCGAGGCGGCCGCGCACTGCGGCGAGAAGGACGACGCGCGAGGGGTCCTGGAGCGGCTCGCGCCGCTGGCCCGCCGGACGCCCGCGGCCCGCGTGCGGCTGGCCGCGCGCCACGCCCGGGCGGTCCTGGCCGGGGAGGAAGAGGGCGAGGCCGCCTTCGCGTCCGCCCTGGAGGCGGACCTCACGGGCTGGTCGCTGGAGCGGGCGCGCCTGCGGCTCGCGTACGGCGAGTGGCTGCGCAGACAGCGCCGCGTCCTGGAGTCCCGCGCACCGCTCAGGGCCGCCCGCGACACCTTCGACGACCTGGGAGCCGCGGCATGGAGCCGCCGCGCGCGGCAGGAACTGGAGGCCACCGGCGAGACCACCCGTCAGCGGTCGCCCCGGGCAGCCGACCGGCTCACGCCGCAGGAACTGCAGATCGCGATGCTGGCCGCCGAGGGCCTGTCCAACAAGGAGATCGGCGCACGGCTCTACGTGTCCCACCGGACGGTCAGCACCCACCTGACGCGGATCTTCCCCAAGCTCGGCGTCACCTCGCGCAGCCAGCTGGCCCGCTTCTTCCCACCGGGGTCCTGAAGCCGGACGGGGCACCGGTCACGCGGCGGCCCGCCCGGTCAGGCCGTCGCCCCCCTCGCCCCTGATGAGGTCGGCCGCCCGTTCCGCGACGGCCAGCACGGTCGCGTTGGGGTGCGCGGACACCGCGGACGGCATCACCGACGCGTCGGCGACCCGCAGCCCGGACACCCCGTTCACCCGCAGCTCGGGGTCGACGACGGCATGGTCGTCGGACCCCATGCGGCAGGTGCCCCCCGGGTGGTAGAAACTGCCGACGCTGCGCCGTACGTAGTCCTCCAGGAGTCCGTGGCTGAACGCGGCGGGCCCCGGCAGGACCTCCTCCTTCCGCCATACCTTCAGCACCTGCTCGCTGCCGATCTCCTGGGCCATGCGCACCCCCCTGATCAGGCTCTCCACGTCGGAACGCGCGGACAGGAAGTTCGGGTCGACCAGCGGCGCGGAGCGCGGGTCGGCCCCGGCCAGCCGGACCGAGCCCCGGCTGCGGGGCGTCATCAGGCCCACCACGAAGCTGTAGCCGTTCTCCGCGCCCTCCAGCGGCGGCGGCACGTACGGCGCGCACAGGAACAGCACCTGGATGTCGGGGGCGGTGTCGGCATGGGTGCTGCACAGGGCCGCGGCGGCGTCGAACGCGGGGCCCGTCGGCGTGGGCACCGTCCGGGCCGCGGAGAAGTTGACGACCGTGACGGGGTGGTCGTGCAGATTGCTCCCGACCTCGCGGAGGTCCGCCTCCACGCCGATGCCGTGGGACCGCAGCTCGTCGGGCGGCCCGACGCCCGAGAGCATGAGCAGGTGCGGCGAGCCGACCGCGCCGGCGGTGAGGACGACCTCCAGGTTGGCCTCGGCCCGTTCGAGCACCCCGTCACGGCTGTACTCCACGCCCGTGCACCGCCCGTGGTGCAGCAGGAGCCGGTGGACCTGCGCCCCGGTGACCACGGTCAGGCCCGGCCGGTGCAGCACCGGCCGCAGGTAGGCGTCGGCGGCGCTCTGCCGGGCCCCGTCGACGATGTTCAGGTCCAGCCACCCGCCGCCCTGCTGGTGGCGGCCGTTGAGGTCGGTGCTGATGGGGTGACCCGCCGCCTGAACGGCGCTGAGGCACGCGGGGGACAGCGGGTGGACCCGGTGCGGCGGCGCGACCCGCATGGGGCCCTCGGTGCCGCGGAACTCCGGGTCGCGCCCCGCCGCCCGCTCGCTGCGGCGCAGGTAGGGCAGCAGGGTGCCGAAGTTCCAGCCGGTCGCGCCGGCCTTCTCCCACGCGTCGTAGCCGGCCCGGTGCCCCCGCAGGTGGACCATGGCGTTGATGCTGCTCGATCCGCCCAGCGCCTTCCCGCGCGGATAGGGCAGCACGGCGCTGCCGGCCCCGCGCTGCGCCACGGTCCGGTCGCCCCAGTCCATCCCGCTGCCGATCAACCGCATCCACCGCGGCGGCGCGGCCGAGCGCTTCGCCGCCCGGGCCGGCCCCGCCTCGAGGAGCAGCACCCGGGCCCGCCCGTCCTCCGAGAGCCGCGCGGCGAGCACGCACCCCGCGGTCCCGCCACCGACGACGATGTAGTCGTATGCCGTCATCCCAGACCTCCGAGTCGACCCGTCCGCGGTCGCCCGGCCCCCGGCCGCGGACACAGCAAAAACTAGGGCGAAAGCCGCCGAAAGGCGTCCGTCAAGCTACGTAACGGCGGTCCGCCGCGCGCCCGGCCATGCGTACCGCCGTACGTCATCGCCGCGCCCGGCGCCCCGGTCACGGCCCATGCGTGACGGAAGGTGTCCGTTACGTCACCTATAGGTGGTATGCGTACGATGGGAAAGGTTCGAGGCGGGGGCCACCCGGCCCGGGCGAGGTCGCCGGAACCCCGGACCCGCCGACGGGCGGCGAGGAGCAAGGGTGACGGTTCAGGACAGGGATCGGCGCAGTCGCCGGATGCTGGCGGGCCTGCTGGCCGAAAGCCACTTGATGGCCCTGGAACAGTTGCCGGCGAAGGTGGCCGAGCACGCGGAACCCGCCGGCCTCGCCCACGTCACGATCTACCTCTCCGACCTCCAGCGCCATGTGCTGCGCAACCTCGCCGAGGAGGGGGCGGGCGAGTGCGGCCACCGCAACCACAGCTCAGAGTTGCGGATCGAGGGCACGGTGCCCGGCCGCGCCTTCCAGTACGGCCGGCTGCTCCCCGCTGTCTCCGCGTGCCCCGGCAAGTGCCGCTGGTGGGCACCCCTGCTGGGCGGTTCCGAGCGGCTGGGCCTGCTCCGCGTCACCACCGAGGGGGACGACGACCGCACCCGCGAGGACGTGCAGTCGCTGGCCGACGCGGTGGCGCTCATCGTCACCGCCAAGCGCGACTACAGCGACGCGTACGCCCGCACGGTGCGCACCGAGACCATGAACGTGGCCGCCGAGATGCAGTGGCGCCTGCTGCCACCCCGTTCGTACTCGGACGGCCGGGTCGTCATCTCCGCGGCGCTGGAACCCGCCTACCGGGTCGGAGGCGACGCCTTCGACTACGCGCTCGACGGCCCGCTGGTCCATCTGTCGATCTTCGACGCGATGGGGCACGACACGGCGGCCGGCCTGACCGCGAGCCTCGCCATGGGCGCGAGCCGCAACGCCCGCCGCCGCCACGCGGAACTGGTCGAGGTCACCGAGGAGATCGAGAAGGTGCTGGTCGAGCAGTTCGAGGGGACGCGCTACGCCACCGGCGTCGTCGCCCGGCTCGACACGGGCACCGGTCTTTTCGAATGGGTCAACCGCGGCCACCACCCGCCGATCCTCATCCGGGGCGGGCGCTGGGTCGCCGAACTCGCCTGCTCGCCCGGCGACCCCATGGGCCTGGGACTGGGCGTGGCACCGCAGGTGTGCCGTGAGCAACTGGAGCCGGGCGACCGCCTCGTGTTCTACACCGACGGCATCCCGGAGGCCCGTACCACCACCGGCGGGGAGTTCGGGCTCTCCGGATTCCTGGACTTCCTCATCCGCCACCACGCCGACCGGTTGCCCCTCCCCGAGACCCTGTGCCGTCTCATGCGCCGGGTCTCGGACCACCAGGTCGGCGAATTCCAGGACGACGCGACCGTGCTGTTCTGCGCATGGCTGGGCTGCTCCCCGGACAGCACCGAACGGGCGGCGGCCGTCGCCGGGGTACCGCTGCCGTTGCGCCCGACGGACGGAGCCCCGGACCCGGTCCCCGCGATCGGCGGTGAACTCCCCGGACCCGCCGACGTCATGGCGCAGGACCGGCGCTCCTGACCGGGCACCCCGGAGTCGGTCGTCCAGGGCGAGCCTTCACGAAATCTTTCCCGTCGCCCCGGCCCGGACCATGCGTCACGGGGCAAACGCACGGCAACGACATGCTGCTGAACGGCGAACGCGGCCGAACCGGGCCCACGAGGGGGCGTCCATGCGAGCACTCACGGAACACCTGTCCCTGCGGCTGATCATCGGGACCCGGCGGTTCCTCGATCTGTCGGCGGACTGCCGGTACCGTTCCGACGACCCCTACATCGTGCGGATGCGCTTCGGCCACGGCGACGGTGCCGACGAGGCGGAGTGGGTGCTCTCCCGCGAGCTGCTGTTGGCCGGGCTCGCGGCCTCCGCCGGGGACGGCGACGTGCACGTCGAACCCGGCGACCACGCCCACACCCTGATCACCCTCGCGGCCCCCGGCGGCACGGCCGTCCTGCAGGTCGCCACAGGTGAACTCGCCCGGTTCCTGGCCGCGACCGCGGAACTCGTCCCGCTCGGCACCGAGGGCGGCCACATCGACTGGGACGCCTGCATCGCAGGGCTCCTCTCGGCCTGAGGCGTTCCTCAGGGAGCGGGCACGCCCATCGGGTTCGGGTACGGCAGCGCCCCCGCGCAGGCCCGCGCCGCAGCGGACAGCACGGTGACCAGGCGCTCGACGGCCTCGGGTGCCGAGGCTTCCCAGGGCCGCCCGGCGGCGCGGTCGGTGGCCTCCTCCAGCGCGCGGTGGGCCTCCCGCCCCGCGGCGGTCGCGGCGCCGTCCGCGCCGAGCAGGCCGAGGGCGGTGAGACGGGCCGCTGCGCCGGCCCACTGCTCGTCGGTCCACCCGCGGTGCGGCTGCAGTTCCGTACGCGGCAGGTCGATGCCCGTGCGCAGCACCAGCGCCTCGCACCCGTCCAGCCCGGCCGCGACGAGCGCCGCGACATGACCGTCCCCGCGGTGCTCGCGCAGCAGCGTGGCCTGGTGCCAGAGCGCGTCGACCGGGTCGCCGGGGAAGGGGAGCGCCGTATTCGCGGCGGCGAGCACCCGCCCCGCGACGTCGAGGCCGGCGACGACCGGAGCCAGCAGGTCCACCGCCTCCGCCACCGCCGTCTCCTGCCCCGCCAGCAGCCGCCGCAGCGCGGCGCCCGCACCGCGCCGCCGCGCCTCCAAGGCGCGCTCGGGCGGGGCGAGTGCCCACACGCCGGGCAGCGCGCGGGCCACCATGGCGGGCGCGAAGCCGAAGAAGGCGGCCACGACGGGCTCCGGGCCCACCGGGCCGAGGGGGGCCGCGCGACCGGCGAAGTAACCGCGCCAGTAACCTCGCAGCCCCGCGTCCTCGTACGCGGCGCGTGCCTCGGGCGTGAAGTAGGTGACGGCGTGCACCGGTTCGGCGAGCCGCCACATGCGCCGGGCGGTGACGGCGGCCTCCGAGGGCGTCACGATCCGGCTCACCGGACGCCTCCGCCCCGTACCTCGGCGACCAGGTCGCCGGCGACGTCCGTGCGGGCTTCGATCGCCCGCAGGACGGCCACCATGTCCGCGCGTCCGTCGCCCTGTTCCACGGTCTCGTCGAAGAGGGCGTGGCAGACGTCCAGCAGCGGCGAGGCCAGGCCGGACGCGCGGGCCGCCTCGGCGATGAGGCGGTTGTTGTGCAGCACGTCCGCCGCGGCGGCCTGCGCGGAGAAGTCGCGCTCCCTCAGCTTGGGCGCCTTCATCCGCGACACGGCGCTGGCCATGGGCCCGGCGTCCAGGACGGAGAGGAACTGCCCGGTGTCCAGGCCCTGCCGCTCCGCGAAGTGGAACGCCTCGGTGAGCCCGGTGACCATCGTGATCAGGAAGAGGTTGACCGAAAGCTTCATCAGCAGCGCGCCGGGCACCGGACCGCAGGCGAAGGACTCCCGGGACATCGGCGCGAGCAGCGGCCGCACTTCCTCCACCGCCGCGGGATCCCCGGCGAGCATCGCCACGAGCTGCCCCGCCTCGGCGGGCTTGCGGGAGCCGGAGACGGGAGCCTCGACATAGCGGCCGCCCGCCGCGCGGACGGCGGCCTCCAGCCCGCGCGAGTACGCGGGCGAGGTGGTGCCCATGTGGACGACGACGTGCCCGGCCACACGCGCGGCGAAGTCCGGGGTGCCGCGACCGAGGACGGCGTCGACGGCGGCGCCGTCGGCGAGCATCAGAACCACCACGCGGGCCCGGTCGAAGACCTCGCCGGGCCCGTCCGCGACCTCGGCCCCGGCCGCGCGCAGCGGGGCGCACCGGGCGGCGGTGCGGTTCCAGACCACCAGCGGCGTCCCCGAACCGGCCAGACGGAGCGCCATGGGCTGCCCCATGATCCCCAGGCCGATGAATCCCACGTCCACTGCCCACCGCCGTCCCGGCCGTCCGACCGCTCGACCCGCGCGTTATGACGGCTGTCATACACGCTATGACAGCGGTCATAATAGACCCCGGCGCCGGACGCCGGCCCGCGTGCGCGAACTGCGTCGCCGGGCCGGCGCGCACCGGGGCAGGGCCGCCACCCCTTGCGCGGGCGGGCAGAAGGGCAGACGGTGGGAGGTCGGCGATGACCGGTTCCGAGCGGGGTCCCCGCGAGCGCATGGTCTTCAGCGCCGCACAGCTGATCCGCCGCGGCGGCGTCACGGCGACGGGCATGCGCGAGGTCGCCGCCCACGCGCAGGCGCCCCGCGGGTCGCTGCAGTACTACTTCCCTGGCGGCAAGGAACAGATGGTCAACGAGGCCGTCGGCTGGGCCGGCCGCTACGCCGGCAACCGCGTGGCCCGCTTCCTCGCCGCCCTGCCCGAGCCGACTCCCGGCGGGCTGTTCACCGCCATGGTCGGCCAGTGGACGGACGAGTTCCTGACCTCCGGCTACGACGCCGGCTGCCCCGTCGCGGCCGCCACGGTCGACTGCGCCGGGACCTCCGAGGCCACCCGTACCGCGGCGGCCGCCGCCTTCGCGACCTGGACCGGGCCCGTCGCCGGGGCACTGGAGGAGATGGGTGTGCCGGCCGGGCGGGCGGCGTCGCTGGCGACGCTGATGATCAGCGCCGTCGAGGGCGCCGTCGTCATCGCCAGGGCGGAGCGCGACGTACGCGCCCTGACCACCGTGGCCCGTGAACTCGGCCCGCTGCTGGACGCCTCCGTGGCACCGGAGCGCTGAGCCGTCTCGACGCGCCGGGACTCCGCCCCGGCACTACGGTTTGACCAACGGCGTACTCATCCCGGTCGGGGTCGGGCTTGGGTATGGGCAACCCCGGAACCCTGCGTTCCCCTGGAGCGAGAAGGACTCAGGATCATGCCGTATGCAACAGCGAAGGACGGGACCCAGATCTTCTTCAAGGACTGGGGGACCGGGCAACCCGTCGTGTTCTCCCACGGATGGCCGCTGACCGCGGACGCCTGGGACCCGCAGTTGAAGTGGATGGTGGACCACGGTTTCCGGGGCGTCGCCCACGACCGTCGTGGCGGTGGGCGTTCCGGTCAGCCCTGGGAGGGCAACGACCTCGACACCTACGCCGACGACCTGGCGGCCGTGATCGAGGAACTCGACCTGCGCGACGTCATCCTGGTCGGGCACTCGACCGGTGGCGGCGAGGTCACCCGCTACATGGGCCGGCACGGGACGGGCAGGGTCGCCAAGGCGGTGCTGGTGGGCGCGATCCCCCCGCTGATGCTGAAGACGCAGGCCAATCCCGAGGGCCTTCCGATCGAGGTCTTCGACGAGATCCGCGAGGGCGTGGCCACGGACAGGTCCCAGTTCTACAGGGACCTCAGCGCCGCGTTCTACGGCGCGAACCGCGAAGGCTCGACCGTCAGCCAGGGCACCCGCGACGAGTTCTGGCTGTGGAGCATGACGGTGGGCATCAAGGGCGCCTACGACTGCGTCAAGGCGTTCTCCGAGACGGACACCACCGAGGACCTCAAGAAGATCGACGTCCCCACGCTGATCGTGCACGGCGACGACGACCAGATCGTGCCCATCGTGGCTGCCGGTGCCAAGAGCTCGAAGCTGGTCAAGGGAGCGGTTTACAAGGTGTACGAGGGAGCCCCGCACGGGCTGGCGATGGTGCCCAAGTTCGCCGAGCGGTTCAACGCCGACCTGCTGGACTTCGCGCGCGGCTGAGCCGTCCGCGGCGCCGCGCCCGCGCCCTGACCCGCGTCACCCCGAGCGCGACCGGTCGCGCGCCGCACGACTCCGGTCCCCCGGCGCCCGGCCCGGCCGGTCCGCCCGGGCCGAGGGCACCGGCGGCGGTCCGGTCCGCGTCTCCCCGCCGGGCGCACCCCGCCCGTGACGGCGGCGCCGGACGCGTTCACCGCGGGCCACCAGCCGGAGCCCGGCCAGCACGGCGAAGCGGTCCTGCTGCGCCCGGGCGGCCTCGTCGAGCTCCTCCATCAGCCGGTGGGAACGGTGCTCCAGGGCCAGCTCGTCCAGGATGCGGTCCACCTCGGCGAGCAGGGACCCGTGCAGTTGCCAGGCCCCCGGATGCTGCCGCACGCGGTCGAGCAGCATGTCGGCGGCCTTCTCCCGGCTCGCGCGGGCCGCCGCGAGCTCCGCGGCCAGCCGGGCCTCGGCCTCCTCCGCGTTGCTGCTGACCTGCGTGGTCACCAGGACGGCGAAGCTGACGAGCGCCCCGCCGAGGTGGGCGAAGAGCTCCTCCAGGGCGACCGCCACATCGCGGTCGAACAGCGGCTCGTCCGCGCCGCGCCGCTTGGCGAGATCGGTCAGCGACCGCGCCAGGACGCGCAGGACCACCACGCAGATCTCCAGGGTGTCGAGACCGGTCCGCAGCACCACCCGCGACAACAGCGCTTCCCTGACCCGGGGATTGAGCCGCAGGCTGTCCTCGGCCCGGCGCAGCGCGGCGTCCACCTCGGCGACGTCCTGGTCCAGCCGCCGCGCCTCGTGCAGCCGTGCCGCGGCACGCTCCACCGCGGCGGGGGAGTCCAGTTCCTCGGCGCAGCACAGCAGGAGATGACGCATACGGCGGGCGAGGTCCTCGATCGACGCCCCGGCGGTCCCCACCCACACGGGCGGCGCGAACAGCACGTTGAGCAGCAGGCCCACCCCTGCCCCGATGAGGGTCTCCAGCACGCGGTCCCATGCCTGCTCCGTCAACTGGCTCACCCCGAGCACCAGCATCGCGCTGATGGCCACCTCGTTGACGAACTCCTCGACCCGCACGAACTGCCCGATGGCCAGCGCCGCGAGGATGATCAGCCCCAGGCTCCACCACGTCAGGCCGACCAGCGCGCTGAACCCGACGGCGATCAGCACACCGACCACCACGGAGTTCACCCGGCGGATGCCGGTGGTGAGCGTGGAGTAGAGCGTCACCTGCACGACGAGCAGGGCGGTGAGCGGCGCCGTCAGCGGGGCAGACTCGCTACTGACGTGCACGGCGATCACGTAGGAGATGGTCGCGGCGACGGTGGCCCGCGCCGTCAGGGTGACCACCGGGTCCCGGCTGCGGCGGGCCAACCAGGTCACGGCATCACATATAGGCATCTTCTGCCTTTTCCCGAACAAAAACCGCGTATACCTGCGGATGTCGCTCCCGGTCCCCGGGCATCGGGTCGGGGCCGCCGCAGGAACCGGTGGCTACGCCGGGAAGCTGTCGAGCGGCGCCGCCTCCAGCAGTGCCGTCAGTTCCGCGCGGTGCAGGCCCGCTATCGGGGCCACCAGGTCCGGGTGGCGCAGGAGGGCGGCCGCCGCGCGGTCGTGGGCGCCGGGGGTGGTGAGCCGGAGGGCGTCACCGGCGAGGGAGGCACCGTGTTCGGTGGCCGCGAGGGCCGTCACCGCGGAGGCGGCCAGCTCCGGGTCGGCGAGCAGGCAGGCCGCCCAGCTCACGACGACCTCGTCCACCCAGGTGCGCCAGCCGGCCTCGACGTCTGCGGCGTCCTCGTCGACGACCCCGGCGCCGGCGACCCGGTCCAGCCCGTCGGCGCCGCCGGGCGGCAGCAGTCCGAGCAGGGCGGCGTCCACCGCCGTCGGGTAGCGCAGGGCGGCGGCGACCATGGCGGCCTGGCGGGCCTGCGCCTCGGCCAGCGCACGGCTGAGGGCTCCGCCGGTCGCCGGATAGGCGGCCAGCAGCCACCGGGTGGCCGCGGCGATGACCGACGAGAACTCACTGTGCATGCCGAACGAACCGTCCTCCGTGCGCGTGGGTGCCGCGCCCGTCCGGCGCGCGGCGCGGCCAGCGTACGCAAAGTCGTGCTTTCGCGACATGAGCCGCATCACGCCGGCTCCGGGCGAGGACCCGGCGCAGGGTTCCCGGAGGAACGGGGACCCTGCGCCGCCGCCCCTGCGGCCGGAGGTCAGGACCGGCCGCGGCCGCTCACGAAGTCGCGGGCCCGGTCGACGAGGCCCGCGCCCGGGGCGAGGAGCTTGTTGGCGGGAGGGGTGTGCGGTGCCGCCGGGTGGGGCCGGGTGGGGGCGAGGGACTTGGCGCGGCGCACCTTGTCGCCCAGGTCGTCGAGCGCCTCGGGGGAACAGGCGCTGCTGAGCCCGGGGAAGAGCGTGCCCTCCTCGTCCTGGACGTGCGCGGTGACCTCGTCCATCAGCCGCATCAGCAGGGGGTGGAACCGGCCGTCGTTCGGTGGCAGCTGCTCCAGCTCCTTCAGCAGTTCCTCGATCCTGGCGTGGTCCGCGATCTCCTTGTCCGCGATGCGGTCCCCGCCCTCGACGTGCTCGCGGACGGCAGGGTAGAGGTACTGCTCCTCCGCCACCGAGTGCCGCACCAGCTCGATGGTCACCTCGTCCACCAGCTCCCGCAGCGCCGGGTCGCCGGTCGACATCGACTGCATGCGGTCGAAGATCTCCTCGACCTCGCGGTGGTCGGCCAGCAGCTCAGCGATCACGTTTCCGCCGTGTCCCATTCCCTCACGCCTTTCCGTGCGGCAGTACGGCCCGGGCGTGCGCCGGGGCCGAACCCCATGCATTCCACCCTGCCGGTGCCGAGCCCACCCGGGGACGCGGTCACCACCCGCCCGGCGGCACCTGATCACAGGCGCCCCCGCGGCCGGCGGTGCGGGTCCGCGCGGGCGATCAGGAGGGCGACGTCGTCGTGGTCGTCGGCGCCCCTCAGCTCCCGCAGGAGCCGGTCGCAGGTCTCCTCCACCGAGGCGTCCGGTGTGCGGAGCAGGGTCAGGAGCAGTTCGAGGCGCTCGTCGATCGGGTCGTCGCGGGTCTCCACGAGCCCGTCGGTGTACAGCACGAGACGGTCCCCGGGCGCGAGCGTGATGCTCGTGCTCTCGAACGGCACGCCGCCGACGCCCAGGGGCGTCCCCGTCGGCAGGTCGAGCAGTTCGGGGGAGCCGTCGCCGTGCACCAGGACCGGGGGCAGGTGCCCGGCGGTCGCCAGGTGGCACTCGGCCGTGCGCGCGTCGTACAGGGCGTACACGCACGTCGCGATGTACGGGTCGAGGCCGCGCGTGATCTTGTCGAGGTGGCCCAGCACCGTGGCCGGGTCCAGGTCGAGCTCGGCCAGTGTCGAGGTGGCGGTGCGCAGCCGCCCCATGGTCGTGGCGGCGTCGATGCCGCTGCCCATGACGTCGCCGACGACCAGCGCGGTCCGCTCGTCGTCGAGCGGGATGACGTCGTACCAGTCCCCGCCCACCTTGCTCCTGGCCTGCGCGGGCCGGTAGCGGGCGGCGACCTCCAGACCGGGATGGTACGGCTGCGGCTCCGGGAGGAGGCTGCGCTGCAGGGTCTCGGCGGTGTTGCGCACCTGCTGGTACCAGCGGGCGTTGTCGATGCACACGGCCGCACGCGCGGCCAGCTCGCAGGCGAGGGTCAGGTCGTCCTCGTCGAAGGAAGCGTGCGTACGGGCCCGGCTCATGCCCAGCACGCCCAGGACCTCGCCGCGGGCGATGAGCGGGATCGCCATGCACGAGTGCACACCGGCGTCGGCGAGGAGCCGCGCCGATTCGGGGTCGGGGGTGATGCGCTCGAGGTCGTGCTGACCGGCGTGGGCGATCATGTGCGGGCGGAGCGTGCGCACGCACTGGGCGGAGAGATGCTCCGCGTGGTACGTGACGACCTCGCCCGGGGCCGGGACGGCGCGGGCCGCCTCCGTGGCGTAGGCGGCCCTGATCGCCAGGGAGCGGAACACCGGCGGGTCCTGCCGGCCGGCGGGGGCGCGCTGGTCCAGGACGCTGTCGAGGATGTCGACCGCCGCCAGGTCCGCCAGGTCGGGCACGACGACCTCGACGAGTTCCCGTACCGTCGGCTCGACCTCCAGGGCGGTGCCGATGCGAGCGGAGCCGTCGGCGATCATCGCCAGCCGCCGCCGGGCCCGGTCGGCCTCCGCGGCCGCGCGGTGCCGCTCGGTGATGTCGACGACGACCTCGGCGAGGCCCAGCACGTGCCCGCGGTGGTCCTCCAGCCGGTAGAGGGACACCGCCCAGGCGTGCTCGCTGCGCGGGTCGGACGGGGTCCGGCCGACGGTGTAGCGGTCGACCATCGGCACCCCCGACGCCAGCACCTGCCGCATCTCCGCCTCCACCGCCCGGTAGTCGTGGCCCGGGAGGACGCTGCGGAACGGCCTTCCCAGGTGGTCCTGGACCGAGGTGCCGTGGAACCGCGCCAGCGCGGGGTTGAGGCTGAGGTACCGCAAGCCGGTGTCCAGCACGGCGATGCCGATCGGCGACTGCGAGATCAGCCGCGTGGACAGGGCGACCTCCTGCTCCACCTCGCGCATGGTGGACTGGTCGGTGGCGAGCCCGAGGATGTAGTAGTCGCCGAGGCTGTCCATCAGCCGCATGTTGCGGAACTCCACCAGCCGCCGGCTGCCGTCCTTGCGGCGCACCGGGAAGGACCCCGCCCAGCTCTCGCCGGTCTTCATGATCTCGGAGAACAGCCCGATGACGAGCTTGCGTTGCGCGTCGTGGACCAGCAGGTGGGCGGCGTACTGGCCGACGGCCTCCTCCGCGGTGTAGCCGAACAGCGCCTCGGCCTGCGGGCTCCACATGTCCACCCGGCCGTCGCCCTCCAGGAGCACCGCGGCCACACCCAGGAGGTCCATCAGCCCGCTCGGGCTCGTCGAGACCCCGTCCAGCCGCTCCGGGCCGGTCGTGTACCGATCCGTGTCGCTCATGGTGGGCGCCTCTTCCGCCTGCCGTTCCGGCCGGTCGGTCCGCCGTCCCCTCTCGCCCGTGCCGACGCGATTCCATGGTCCCCCCGAAGACGCGGCGGCGCACCCCTCGCAAGCGCCCCTCCCGGGGCCGCCCGGACGCGCCGTCCCCGGCGGGCGTCGGCTTGCGGGGACTGTGAGGGGGACGCACACAATGGTCAACAGGTGGGGCTTCTGAAGCGACCGGCGACGCCGTCCGGCCGGGGTGCCGGCCCGGGACGAGTGGAGGAAAGCCCTGTGAGCGTTCTACCGCCCTCGCTCGCCCGCCCCGAGGGCCCGCCCTCGGGCCCGCTGTCCGGACCGGACGGGACCGACGAGGCGAGGGCACCCGGCCAGGACCGGGACTCGCCCGGACGGCGGCGCCGGACGCCGACGGTCGTCGTGGGCGGACCGCCCCCGCCACCGGGTGGACCACCGGACGACGGCGGCGGAGGGGGCGGGGGCGGGGGAGACGGCGGCGGGGACGGCGGAGGACACGAACGGCCCTGGTGGCGCTCGGTGCCCAAGGTGGCCGCGATCACCGCGGCGGTGGTGGCGGCGGTGGCACTGGCCGTGGTGTTCACCCGGCCCGGCGGCGTCTCGGGCGGGAAGCAGGGCGAGCTGTTCCTGCAGACGGCGGGCAGCGCGGGACCGAACCCGTTCACGGGGTCGACGGCCGAGGAGACCGCCGCGCCCTCGGCGACACCGGCACTGCCGACCCCCTCGACGACGGGGGGCACCGTACGGCAGGTCTACAGCGGCGGCATGCCCGGTCTGTACGGCGGCACGCGCGACGCCGCCAGCTGCGACGTGGAGAAGCAGATCAGCACCCTGTCGTCGGATCCGTCGAAGAACAGGGCGTTCGCCTCGGTGCTGGGCCTCACGCCCGCGGGTGTCCCGGCGTACCTGCGGGGCCTGACCCCGCTCCAGCTCCGCGCGGACACGAGGGTCACCAACCACGGCTACCGCGACCGCAGGCCCACCGCCTTCCAGTCGGTGCTGCAGGCCGGGACCGCGGTCCTGGTGGACGACCGGGGGATGCCCCGGGTGCGCTGCGCCTGCGGCAATCCGCTGACCGGTCCGGTCGAGCAGAGGGACGGCGCCAGGACCGTCGGCCGGGCGTGGCCGGGTTACCAGCCGTCGAGGACGGTGGTGGTGGCCCCGGCGCCCGAGCCGGTGAAGAAGTTCGTGGTCCGCGACCCGGGCACCGGCGAGTGGTTCACCCGCGACAGCGGCGACGGCAAGGCCTCCGGCGACGAGCGGACCACACCCCCGCAGAACGCGCCGACCGGCAGCCCGTCCGGCAGCCCGTCCGGGTCGCCGCAGGGCGGCTCACCGGCCGCCCCGGACGAGGGCGGCGGTTCGACGGGCCCCTCCACACCGACGGGGGAACAGGGCAGGACCGCCCCGCAGTCCCCGCCGCCCGGCACGGGCCCCGTTCCGCAGAGCCCGGCCCCCGGCACCCCCGGTCCGCCGGGAGGGGAGAGCCCCCCGCCCGGCGGCACCGCCCCCGGACAGCCGTCCGGCCCGGCCGCGTCCTAGGACGCGGCCGGGCCGGGGTCGCCGTGCCTCAATGCGTGGTGAAGTCGGCCATCATCGCCATGTCCTCGTGCTCGAGGTTGTGGCAGTGGATCATGAACTTGCCGGCGTAGTCGGTGAAGCGGACCGCCACCTCGACGGTCTCGCCCGGGCCCGTCGCCACCGTGTCCTTCCAGCCCGCGTCGAACGCGCCCGGCTTCTTGCCGTTGCGGGACAGCACGCGGAAGGCGTCCAGGTGCACGTGCACCGAATGGAAGAACACCGAGGTGAACTTCCAGATCTCGATCGTGCCGAGCTTCACCTGGGCCAGCGCGCGCCCGGGCTTGTACGGCAGGCCGTTGATCGTCCAGCCGTCCCGCGAGTGCCGGAAGGCGAAGGTCCGGTGCGCCACGGCCTTGCGGGGGTCGAGGACGGTGGCCGGGTAGCGCGACAGCCGCTTGGGGATGTGGGTGTCGTCGTGCGGCTTCCGGGACGACGGCGAGACGTCGAAGCGCATGACCTGCGCGGTGCTGCCGCTGCCGTACCGGTTGACCAGGCGCACCTTGGTGCCGGGCCGGTAGCGGGCGAAGTCCACGATGACGTCGAAACGTTCGGCGGGGGCCATGCGCAGGCTGTCGTGCGCCAGCGGGCTGCCCAGCAGTCCGCCGTCGCTGCCGATCTGCAGCAGGCCCTTGCCGCCCGGCGGCGGGGGGTCCAGCTCCAGGCGGAAGTCCCGGACGTTGCAGCCGTTGAGGAACCGCAGCCGGTAGCGCTGCCGCTTGACCCGGTGCACGGGCCACGGGGCGCCGTTGACCAGGATGACGTCGCCCATCATGCCGAAGTGGTGCGCGTGCACGACGCCGGGCTTGTGCATGCCGGAGTCGGCCGCGGGGTACATCAGCGCCCCGTTCTCGGCGAACGCCCGGTCCGCGAGCAGCAGCGGGATGTCGCGGGAGCCGCGCGGCAGGTCGAGCTGGTCCTCCTCGTCGTCGGTCAGGAGGTGGAACCCGGCCAGTCCGCGGTACACCGACGGGCCGGTGTAGCCCATGCGGTGGTCGTGGTACCAGAGCGTCGCCGCGCGCTGCAGCATCGGATACGTGTAGCTGCGCTGGCCGTGGCTGAGCTGGCCGGAGGAACCGTGCATCTCCGGCATGCCCTCCATCGCGTCGGCGTACGACATGCTGCTGCCGACGGGCATCGTCAGGTCGATCGGGTAACCGTCGCTGTCGGAGGGCGTGTGGCCGCCGTGCAGGTGGACCACGGTCGGCTGGGGCAGCTCGTTGCGGTGCGTGACGATCGCGCGGCGCCCCGAGCGGGAGACGAGCGTGGGGCCGGGGAAGAGGCCGTCATACGTCCAGCAGCTGGTGCGCAGTCCCGGGAGGATCTCCAGTTTCGCCACGCGCTGGGTCATCTGGTAGTAGTCGGTCGTCGCGGTCCGCAACATGGGCTCGAGGACCGGCGGGACCGGCAGGGGTACCTGGTACGGGCGCGGGAGCCGAACCTTGCTCCGCAGGATCCCGCCCGGTGGTA
Organism: Streptomyces sp. NBC_00510; assembly: GCA_036013505.1. Lineage (NCBI taxonomy): Bacteria > Bacillati > Actinomycetota > Actinomycetes > Kitasatosporales > Streptomycetaceae > Streptomyces > Streptomyces sp. NBC_00510. The sequence continues at coordinate 9,411,843 of CP107851.1, forward strand.
CATCGGCGAGCGGTGTGCCCGCCCAGGCCCTGCTCGTCGCGCCCGCCCCGACGACGGCCGCCCCCGCGGCGAGAAAGCGGCGCCTGCCGATGCCTTCGATCACGTAGGGCTCCAAAATGTGACGATTTGCGCAATTTATTGGTCGGCGTCACAATAGCCCGCCGGAGCCGCACGCGACGGCGCCACACGCGGGCCCCGCGAACAACCTTCGGAGCGGCCCGCCACCCGTCCGGCCCCCGATCCGGTCCGCCACGCGCCTGGGTCACGCCCGCCTGCGGCCCCCTCCCACGGTGTCGTGGCGGGGGTCCAGGACACCCGCGGCGATTCCGGCCAGGACCAGTCCGGCCGCCATCAGCAGCCCCTGCGGGAGCACGATGCCGACGAGGATCCAGGCGAGCGCCACCGCCAGCAGGAACCAGCCCAGCCGCCGCCGGTACTCGCGCGGCGCGCACGGGCGCCCGGTGCGCAACCCCTCGGCGAAGCGGGGGTCGGTGCGCCGGGTCTCGGCCTCGATGTCCTCGATGGCCTTGTGTCGGTACGGCATGGTGTCCTCCTCCCGGAGCCGGGTGGGCCCTGTCCCCTCCACCGTCGCCCGCGCACACGCACGGAACCATCGGGGCCGGCACCCAATCCCGGGGCGCGGAAATGGGTGCCGGCCCCGATGGCGGCGGCCCCCCGGCCCGGCGCAGGCTGGAAGCGGGACCCGGGTACCCACCACCCACGGCGGGAGCAGCGCGGCAGGGCACGCGCAGGACGTCACGGCGATGGCGGCGGGGACAGTGGAGGAAAGCCCCCGAGGAAGGCGGGACCATGTCGCTGTACTGGCGGATCTTCCTGCTGAACGGCGCGGTGCTGGTCGTCGCCACGGTTCTCCTGCTCGGCCCCGTCACGGTCTCCACCCCCGTGCTGCTGGGCGAAGCGCTGGTGCTGGGCGTGGGACTGGTCGCGATGCTCGTCGCCAACGCCCTGCTGCTCCGGGTCGGGCTCGCACCGCTGCAGCGGCTGAGTCGGGCGATGAACTCCGCCGACCTGCTCCGCCCTGGGGGCCGCCCCGCCGTCACCGGATCGGGGGAGATGGCCGCATTGATCACGACCTTCAACACCATGCTCGACCGCCTGGAGTCCGAGCGCGCCACCACCAGTGCCCGCGTGCTGTCCGCCCAGGAGGACGAACGGCAGCGCATCGCCCAGGAGCTCCACGACGAGGTCGGCCAGACCCTCACCGCCGTCGTCCTGCAACTGGGACGCAGCGCCGACCTGGCCCCCGATCCCCTCAAGGACGACCTGCGGCAGGTGCAGGAGACCACCCGCGCCGGACTCGACGAGATCCGCCGCATCGCGCGCCGCCTGCGCCCCGGCGTCCTGGAGGAACTCGGCCTGCACAGTGCCCTGCGCGCCCTGGCCGGCGAGTTCACCGCCCCCGGACTCACGGTCGTGGACCGCTTCGGCCCCGCGCTCCCCGCGTTCGACCACGAGACCGAGCTGGTGCTCTACCGGGTCGCCCAGGAGGCGGTCACCAACGCGGCCCGCCACTCCTGCGCGGACCGGGTGGAGATCCACCTGGGCGCCGTTCCCGGCGGCGGGGCCGAACTCCTGATCAGGGACAACGGCAAAGGCATCGGCGAGGTCCCCGAGGGCGCCGGGATGCGCGGCATGCGCGAACGCGCCCTGCTCATCGGCGCCCGCCTGGCGGTCGGTGCCGCCCCCGGCGGCGGCACCGACGTCCGCCTCGGCGTACCCGCTCCGGCGTCGGACGGCCCGCGATGACCGCCCCGCCGCCCACCCGGATCCTCCTCGCCGACGACCACGCGCTGGTGCGGCGGGGCGTCCGGCTGATCCTCGACGGCGAACCCGACCTGACCGTCGTCGCCGAGGCCGGTGACGGCGCCGAGGCCGTCGCCAAGGCCCGCGGGGAGCAGGTCGACCTGGCCGTCCTGGACATCGCGATGCCCCGGATGACCGGCCTGCAGGCCGCGCGGGAACTGAGCAGGCTCCGCCCCGACCTGCGCATCCTCATCCTGACCATGTACGACAACGAGCAGTACTTCTTCGAGGCCCTCAAAGCCGGGGCCAGCGGGTACGTCCTGAAGTCCGTCGCCGACCGCGACCTGGTCGAGGCCTGCAGGGCCGCCGTGCGCGACGAGCCCTTCATCTACCCCGGCGCCGTCACCACCCTGATCCGCACCTACCTCGAACGTGCCCGCCAGGGCGAGCCCCTGCCCGCCCGGGCCATCACCGAACGCGAGGAGGAGATCCTCAAGCTCGTCGCCGAGGGCCACACGTCCCAGGAGATCGCCGGCCTGCTGTTCATCAGCGTCAAGACGGTCGAGCGTCACCGCGCCAACCTCCTGCAGAAGCTCGGCCTGCGCGACCGACTGGAACTCACGCGCTACGCGATCCGGGCCGGGCTCATCGAGCCCTGACCACGACGGCGCTCAGGAGCCGACGGACCCGGCGGACCCGACGAGGAGCTTGTCGACCTCGCCCAGGAAGGCGTCCAGGTCTTCCGGCGTGCGCGAGGTGACCAACGGGTACCCCGCGGAGGCGTCGCTCACCACGGGTTCGTCGACCCAGGACACGGCACCCGCGTTGAGCAGGTCGGTCCGCACCGAGGCGTACGAGGTCAGCGTCTTCCCCTTCGCGACGCCCGCCTCCACGAGCGCCCACGGACCGTGGCAGATCGCCGCGATCGGACGCCCCGACGAGGCGAACGCCCGCACGACGTCCATCGCCTTCCCCTGGAGGCGTAGGTTGTCGGCGTTGATCGTGCCGCCGGGGATGAGCAGCAGGTCGAAACCGGCGGGATCCACCTCGTCGAGGGTGACGTCCGGCTCCACGACCTTGCCGGGATCCTTGTCCCCGACCAGGGTGCGTACGGCGTCGCGGCGCGTCGCGGCGACGGTGACCTCGGCGCCCTTGTCACGGAGGTGCTCGACGGGGACGACCAGCTCGTCCTGCTCGACCCCGTAGTTGGAGACGACCGCCAGGACGCGGCGGCCGCCCGCGAAATCTGCAGCCATGGGTTTTTTCCCTCTTCTGTGTGCTTCTCGTGCGATAAGGGCGCCTGCCCGGGAGCGGGCCCGGGAAACCCGGTCACCGGGGGCCGCCGGAGGCATCCACGAGCAGGACTCACTCGCCGGAGTCGGGGTAGGCGGACGGACGGAAAGCGGAAGGGATCGGCCAGGGGGCGGGCGAAGAGGGAGCCTGCGATGAGCGAAGCGCGGCCACCGCTCGGGGCCGATCAGCTCGAGGCCAGGGCACTCGGCCCCAGCGGACTCATGGACCTCCTGGGAGTCGCCGCGGTGCTGCTCGAGTCGGACGGGCGCATCGACATGTGGAGCCCGCAGGCGGAACAACTGTTCGGCTACACCGCGGGCGAGGCCGTCGGCCGGTACGCCGCGCCGCTGCTCGTCCGCCCCGAGCACCGCGGCGACGCCATGAGGCTGTTCGCGGAGGTGCTGGAGACCGGCCGCAGCTGGTCGGGAGCGTTCCCCGTGCGCCACAAGGACGGCAGCACCCGGCTGGCGGAGTTCCGCAACGTCCGCCTCACGGACAGCCGCGGCCGCGTCTACGCCCTGGGGATCGCCACCGACCGGCCCGTACTGCAGCGCCTGGAACGCGGCTTGGCCCTCTCCCTCCAGCTGGTCTCCCAGTCCCCGATCGGGCTCGCCGTGCTCGACACCGACCTGCGCTACCTCTCCGTCAACCCCGCCCTCGCCGAGATGCACGGCCTCGCCGAGGGCGACCACATCGGGCGCCCCTTCCGCGAGGTGCTCCCCGGGGCCAGGTTCCGCATGGCGGAGGACGCGATCCGGCAGGTCCTGCGGACGGGCACCCCGATCGTCGACCGGTACGTCGTCGGCCGCACGCCAGCGGACCCCGCCACCGACCGCGCCTGGTCGGTGTCCTACTTCCGGCTGGAGGACGGGAACGGGCACGTCCTGGGCATCGCCACCTCCGTGGTGGACGTCACCGACCGGCACCGTTCCGCCCAGGAGGCCGACCGCGCCCGGGCGCGCCTCGCCGTGATCGCCGACAGCTCCGCCCGCATCGGCACGTCCCTGGACGTGGAGGACACCGCCCGGGAACTCGCCGACGTCGTCGTCCCCGAACTCGCCGACTTCGCCGCCGTCGACGTCCTCGACTCCGCGCTGCGCGACGACGGCGGCGAGCCCGGCCACGACCGCCCCCGCTTCCGCGCGCTCTCCTCCAAGTGCACCGAGGCCAGTGAGGCGGCCGAGGCCTTCGGCCGGCCCGGCCGCCTCGTCTCCTACGGCCCCGACCACCTGGCCGCCCGATGCCTGGACACCGGCCGCCCCGGCCTGATCACCCACGCCGACGAGCGGAGCCTGGTGCGCATCGCCCGCGACCCCGACGCCGCCACGCTGCTGGCCCGGGCGGGCGTCCACACGGCCATGGCGGTACCGCTCATCGCCCGCGGCCGGATCCTCGGCGTCCTGGGCCTGGCCCGCGCCCGCACCCCGCAACCCTTCGACGAGGACGACCAGACCCTCGCCTGCGAACTGGCCTCCCGCGCCGCCGTGTCCATCGACAACGCCCGCCTCCACCAGCAGCTGCGCAGCACCGCCGAGACCCTGCAGCGCAGCCTCCTCCCGCGACTTCCGTCGGCCCACCCCCGCCTTGAACTCGCCGCCCGCTACTGCGCGGCGCAGGCCAGCAACGAGGTCGGCGGCGACTGGTACGACGTGATCCCCTTCGACGACGGCAGGGTCGCCCTCGTCATCGGCGACGTCATGGGCAGCGGCGTCCCCGCGGCCACCACCATGGGACGCCTGCGCACCGCCACCTCCACCCTCGCGGGCCTCGACCTCGACCCCGCCCAAGTCCTCGGCCACCTCGACCGGATCACCCACGGGCTGGACCCCTACATCGCGACCTGCGTCTACGCGGTCCACGACCCCGGTCGCGGAGTCTGCCACCTCTCCAACGCCGGCCACCTGCCCCCGGTCGTCGTCCGCGCGGGCAAGCGCCCGGAACTGCTCGAACTGCCCACCGGCACCCCCCTGGGGGTCGGCGGCGTGCCCTTCGAGAGCACCACCGTCGACCTCGTCCCGGGGGACCGCCTCGTCCTCTACACCGACGGCCTGGTCGAGACCCGCGACCGCGCCATCGACGAGCGCCTCGACGACCTCCTCCGCCTCCTGGACGCCCCCGACGAACCGGTCGAGCAAACCTGCGACCGCCTCCTCGCCGCCCTGCGCCACCCCGCCGACCGCGACGACGTGGCCCTCCTCATCGCGCGCCCGAAGGATGCGTGACCGACGTCGCGGTCAGCACCTATGCCGCGGCATGAACCAGACGGACCGCGCCGATCGTCGTCCCGATCAGGCCCAGGACCGCACCCACGGCCCTCAGCACCGGGGGAGCGAGGACGGCGCCGGCCCTCGGATGACGCGCCACACAGCGGTGAAGCCGCCCCGCCGCATCGCCCACGTTGAGCGCCACCAGCAGCAGGGCCACACCCAACCCGAGGTCGTAGGCCGCCCTCAGCCCAGCATTCATCGCAGGTCCCCTCCTCCGGTACCGCGGACGATCGGTCGGTCGCCGTGGAGCCGCCCACCCTAGCCATGACGGTGGTGACCCCCGTTTCCGGGAGACCGGTCGTAGGAGAGATGCTGTGCCCGTGACCGAGCACTGTTGTGAAGCCATGACCACCCACGTGAACTGGCACTGCGACCAGCACGCCGACGCCTTCGACTGTCCCGACGCGCTCGTCGGCTTCACCGCGAAGTTCCAGGAGTACGGCCTGATCATCCACGACGGCGGCAGCGCCGTCATCACGATCGAATTCTGCCCGTGGTGCGGTCAGCGCCTGCCCGAGTGCCAGCGCGACCGGTGGTTCGAGGAGTTGGAGGGCCGCGGGATCGACCCGTCCATGGACGACGTGCCGGTGGAATTCCAGGACGGGCGCTGGCTCCGGGCGTCGAGGAGTGACGTGCCGGGTCTGTGACCGGCGGTGCGCCGAACAAGCTTGCACGAGTCCATGGTCGGTCCGAGGCAGATGTACATCGTGGGCATGGAGCTTGTCGCTCGTCCACCGAGCCGGTGGCATGTGGAACTCGTCGCGGGTGCGATCACCGAGTTGTGGGCTGATGGAGGATCAGCGCAGCGCACCCTCCGAACTGGGCGATGACCGCATGTCGCTGACCTCGTTCCTCGGCGCAGGCGCTCGAGTGGACGGCGGGCCGGCCGTCAGATGCTGCCGGGTCGTACGTCACCGATAGGCACGTCCAGCACGCGCAGTCCGCGGGCGACTTGAGTACCCACGGCCACAAGGGCGACCACTGCCGTCAGGAGCAGCATTGCGGTGGTCGGGCCGAACGCGGATGACAGGATTCCCGCGGAGAGGGGGCCGAGCCATCGCAGTGAGGAGGCGCCGAAGTCGATCGCGCTGCTGACCCGGCCCATGAGTTCGTCCGGGATCATCCGGGTCTCGTACGTGGCGAAGATGACGTTGATCGGCGACACCAGGAACAGCAGTACGGCCACCAGCACACCTATCAGCCACGGCAGGGGGACGACCCCGATCGCCGCGAAGACCACGACACTGACCCACGAGAGCAGGATCACGATGGCACGGCCGTGAAAGCGCCTGGTGACACGGCCTGCGAACACGGCTCCGGCGAGACCTCCGACAGCACCGATCGAATTCACCCAGCCCACAAGCATCGGGCCGCCACCGTGACCACGTACCAGCACGATCACCAGGAGGAACATGCCGGCCACCGCTGCGTTGAACGTGGCGGTGTAGATGGTCAGGAACCGCAAATAGGCATCACGGAGTATGTATGCGAGTCCCATGCGGATGCTTGCCACGACGGACTCCCTCCGCGCTTCCCTGACGTCCGGCCCCAGCGGCTGACGGATCAACAGCACGCCCAGGGCACTCACAAGGAAGGAGACGGCGTCCCCGAGGAACGGCACCCAACGAGCAAGGGAGAACAGGAAGCCCCCAGTAGGAGGCGCAGCCAGTCTGACCGCCATGTCGCGACCCTGCATCTGCGAGAAGGCCGTCGGAAGCTGCTCTGGCGGCACGATTCGCCGAAGGGCCGGACGAGACGCACCGGAGGTCAGTCCCCCGACAAAGCCCTGAAACAGTCCCATCGCAGCAACATACGCAACATTGACATGGTCGAAGGCCACGGCCCAGCAGACGGAGCCGACCGCGACAGCCTGGAGCAGCGAGCCCGCCAGCAGAAGCATCCGCCGTGAATGGCGGTCGGCGAGCGAGCCGCCGACCAGCATCGTCGTGAGAGCGCCGATGCTCACGGTCGAGCCGACGATACCCGCACTCGCTGCGGATCCGGTCACGGTGAGAATCAGAAGCGGATACGCAAAGGCCGACAGAGCGGTACCGAAACCCGACACCGTCTCACCGACCCACCACCCCACGTAGTCCCGGTTGCGCCACAGCGCTTTCGATGGAGGTGCGGATTCCTGATTGACCAGGGAGTTTTGACGGGCCGTCATGCGAGGAGCTTAGAGGAGCCCCTCATGCCGTCACTGAGGCCTTCCGTTCGCTCGACGACACGGTGGAGTTGCGGGGGAGACGATCGACCGAGCCGTCGGCGAGCAGGGCCGGCGTCGCGGGCTCGCCCTGCCGGCCGGGCGGAAACCAGATGCGAGCTGTCCGCGCGGTGGTGTGGGATCGGGGGCATGGCGATCGTATTGGGCACGCCGGGAGTCGACGGGTTGGGCGAGGCCGTGGGCGTGCTGCGGGAGTGGCAGTACGACGGGGCGCCGATGCAGCTGCATCCGGGGGATCTGGGCTGGTACTGGCGGTTCGGTGCGGAGGCGACGGCCGCGGCGGTCCGGACCTGGAGCCGGGACGGAAGGATTCTCGCCGTCGGGCTGCTGGACGGGCCCGAGCTGTTGCGGATGACGATCGCCCCGGACGCCCGGCGGGACGAGGAGCTGGCGCGGCAACTGGTCGCGGACGTGACCGAGCCGGAGCGCGGCGTACTGGCGGAGGGGAAGGCGTACGTCGAGGCACCCAAGGGTGCACTGGTCCACGATCTGCTCTCCGAGGACGGCTGGAACCCCGACGAGCCGTGGACGCCGCTGCGCCGCGACCTCACGGAACCGGTGGAGGACCCGGGCGTGCGGATCGAAGTGGTCCGGCCGGAGCAGGCGCACGTGCGGGCCGCCGTGCAGCGGGCGTCGTTCGACCGGTCGACGTTCACGGAGGAGCGCTGGCATGCGATGGCCGCCGGACTGCCGTACGCCGACGCCCGGTGCCTGGTGGCGTACGACGACCAGGGCCACGCGGTGGCGGCGGTGACGGTGTGGTCGGCCGGTCCGGGCAAGCCCGGGCTGCTCGAGCCGATGGGCGTGGACCGGGAACACCGCGGCCACGGCCAGGGCAAGGCGATCACCCTCGCCGCGGCCGCCGCACTCCAGGGGCTGGGTTCGTCGAGCGCGATCGTCTGCACCCCGAGCTCCAATGTCGCCGCCGTCGCCACCTACACGTCAGCCGGCTTCCGGCGACTCCCCGAGGTGCGGGACCGACGCCGCGACGCCTAGATGATCAATTCCGAGGGGATCCCCGAAGGGCAGGTCCGCCGCCGACTCGATGCTGCCTGCAAACTTTCGCGGCGCTAATCTGGCCGCCATGTCGAATCCCGTGCGTCTGCGTCCCATAGTCGAGCGCGACCTGGACCTGCTGGAACGTCTCTTCGAGGACCCGGACGAGGCGGCGGAGTCGGCCTTCTTCGGTCACCGCAACCCGAGGGCCCTCCGTCGGCAGTGGTCGGAGAAGGGCTTCCTCTCCCAGGAGGGGGGCAGGCTCGCCGTCGTCGGGAAGGACGACTGCTTCGTGGGTGAGGTGCAGTGGCACCAAGTCATGCTCGGCCCGGCTTCACCGTGCTGGAACATCGGCATCGCGCTGCTGGCGGCGGAGCGCGGCAAGGGATACGGCAAGCATGCCCAGCGTCAGCTGGCCGAGTACCTCTTCTCGCACACCAGGGTCAACCGGGTCGAGGCGAGTACCGACGTCGCCAACGTCGCGGAGCAGCGGGCCTTGGAGTCGGCCGGTTTCACGCGCGAGGGTGTGCAGCGCGGGGCCTGTTTCCGTGCCGGGAAGTGGCGCGACATGGTCGTGTACTCGGTCCTGCGATCCGAGGTCGTGCTTGCGGATTGAGCGGCCGCCCTGGTGGTGGCGTTCACCTGGCTGCCGGCAGGCCGGCCGGCTCGCAGCGGCAGCCGGCGCCACCGTGCTTACGCCTTGAGGAGATCGAGGATGGCCCGGGCGGTCGTGGTGGCATCGTTCGCCTGAATCCACGAGTACTCGTCGGAGACGATGAACACAGGCTGACCGCCCGCCTGGCAGTCGACGTCAACCGCTTCGAGGCTCCCTTCGATGTGGAGCCGGAAGGCGGTCTCGCCCTCCACTACGCGTTCGGCGACGAGTTCCGGCACCTGTGCGTGAACGAGGCGGAGAGCGTCGTCCAGGATACGGTCGGCCTCACCCGGTCCGAGGTCTGGGTTCACGGTCAGGATCCTGCCATCCTGTGCGCTCAGTGTGTTGTCCGCGCATCGGCACATCCCGCTTTCCTCCGGCGGCAGTCGAGCCGCCGTCGATCCGCAGGCTCCAGGCTGTCACATCCCGGTGGCCCATCTCGACTACCTGCGACCTCGCTTGACGCAACTCGATGGGAAGTGCCGCTTTGTCCGTACTTGAGTCCCCGGCGCAGATGACCGTCCGCCGCTCAACCGGCCTCCGTGCGTGGCCGGTGGCCGCGCTCGCTTCGTCGGTCGGTCTGATCGGGGGAGCGTTGACGTCCTTCGGTCAGGGTGTCGCACCGGGCGGCTGGCACGCGTTGGTCAACTCGGGCTCCTCATGGGTCATGGCCGCCTTCCTCATGGGTCTGTGTGCCCGTGGCCACTGGCCGAGAGCGTCCATGGCGGGGCTGTTGCCTGTGCGTGGGTGTCCTGCTCCCCGTCGCGCTCGCCCGTTCGGTGCGGGACAGGGCGTACGCCGTGCTCGCCCTGCTCGTGGGTGCCGGAGCCGCCGGTGGGGCCATGGTCCTCGTTTCCGCGGCGTTCCTGGCCTGAGGCTCAGGCCCGCGGCCTGCGGCCCGCCCGGAAGGCGCGGACGCGCGGCTGGGGCCGCGGGTCAGGAACGCCTCTTCATCCACGAGATGTCCTCGCCGCTGTGTCCCAGGGACCCCGCTTTCCAGGCGTGCATGTCGCGGCGGGCGTCCCGTACGTCCCGTGACATGGCTGCGCCGTCGCGATAGGGATGCTCGCCGTGCCGGCGGGATTTCCAGCCGACCCAGGAAGCGAGCGCCACGACCAGGACGAGGGGCACCAGGAACATCCACATGGGAACAGCATGTCGGCACTCCGGGGCGCCGCACAGGTGCCGTTTGCCACCACCCGGCGAAGCTTGGTTGCCGTGGCCGGGGCTTGACACGGCCGTCGGCACGCCCTGCCGCCCTGTGCGTGCCGTGGCGCAGGGTGCCGCCCGCGCGGTGTCCCCGGCCGGGCCGGAGCCGGCCGGGGACACCGCGGGCGGCGTAGGGTCAGGTGGTGCTGAAGGTGAACCAGTTGACGTTCACGAAGTCGGCCGGCTGGCCGCTGGTGAACGTCAGGTACACGTCGTGCTTGCCGGTGATGCCCGAGATGTTCGCCGGGATCGTCGTCCAGCTCTGCCAGCCGCCCGTGTTGGCGACGGAGAAGCTGCCGATCGGGGCGTTGCTCCGGCTGTCCAGCCGGACCTCGACCAGGCCGCTGACGCCGCCCGCGGCCCCGGAGGCGACCCGGGCCTTGAACTGCCGGGCCGTGGTCGTCCCGAAGTCGACGCCGGAGTAGAGCGCCCAGTCGCCGTTCGCGAGCGACGCCAGGTTCTGGCCGCCGCCGCTGTCCGTCGTCGTCTCGACGGTCGTGCCGGACTGCTGCGTGTACGACTCGGCCTGGAGGGTGCCGTAGGCGCTGCCCGTGCCCCCGGTCGGCGGGGGAGAGGTCGGGGGTTGCGTGCTGCCGCCGCCGGAGCTGTAGACGGCGACGTAGTCGACCAGCATGGGTACGCCCGAGACCGTGGAGGCCGTCGGCGTCTTGTACCCCGCCACCGGGTCGGGGAATGCCCCGCCCATCGCGACGTTCAGCAGGATGAAGTGGCCGTGGCCCGTGGCCGCGTTCCAGGTGGACGCGTCCATCTGGCTCGCGTTCACCGAGTGGAACTGGACCCCGTCGACGTACCAGCGCAGTTGCTGGGGGCTGACGCTGCGGTCCCACTCGAAGGCGAAGGTGTGGAAGTTGCCCTGGCAGGCGCTGCCGGGGCAGGCCCGGGTGGTGCCGAGGCCGCTGGTCTCGTTGCAGGGGCCGCCCGGGTTGGTGCCGCAGTGGAGCGTGCCCCAGACCTGGTTGACGCCGTTCACGTTCTCCATCAGGTCGAACTCGCCGATGGACGGCCAGTTCCAGTAGTTGCCCCGGTACGGCGCGCCCAGCGTCCAGAAGGCCGGCCAGTAGCCCGCCGCGGCCGCGCCGGTGACGTTCGGCATCTGGATGCGGGACTCGATGCGGAGCTTGCCGCCCGACGGGGGCTCGAAGTCGCTGCGGCGGGTCTCGACGCGCCCGGAGGTCCAGTTCCCCGCGGAGTCCCGGATCGGGGTGATGCGCAGGTTGCCCGAGCCGTCCTGGCGGAGGTTGGCGGTGCTGGAGGTGTAGGTCTGCACCTCGCCGGTTCCCCAGTTCGCGGCGCCGCCGGGGTAGCTGGTGCCGGTGTCGATGATCCAGTTGTCATTCGACGGGAGGGTGTTGGCGGCCCCGCTGAAGTCGTCGCTCCAGACGGTGGTCCAGCCGGACGGTGCCGGCGGGACGGAGGCCCTGGCCGAGCCGAGCAGGCCCAGGCAGAGCGCGGCGACGGTGGCTGCAGCGGCCACCATCAGGGTGAGCGGTCTGGCGGCGTACCGCCTGCCGGTGGTCGTACGCGCGGTCACGGGTGATGCCTCCTCGGGATCGGTGCCGGGGAAGGGTGCGGTTCCGGGTGGAGAGCGTCTGAGAGCGCTCTCATGTGGCGGGAACACCTTCCCGCCAGGGGGAACCGCGGTCAATACATGGAACAAAAGAAGTCGCGCGCGGTTTCCTGCCTTCACTGCTTGGAGTCAGTGGCGCCGACCGAGGGTGGGCCGGGTCGTGCCGCGGGCGGGAAAAGACAGCCGGAGGGCGGGTGTTGGGGGCGGCTGATGGCGTGGCCAGGATGTCCTGTCGACCGCGTTCGCGCTGCTGAGAGCGCTCTCAGAGCCAGGGCGACGGCCCCGGCGGACACCACCCCGGCCGAATGCGGCGGTCATGAAACGCGGAGACCTGGGTAGCCGATCCGTGTACGAATGGGGGTGAATGCGATGCCGGCAGGTTCACGTCGGAGGCGTGGACGGCAGGCGACGCCGACGGCCGGTCCCGGCTGAGCGAGGCCCGGCGTGACCGCGCACCGTGCGGTCACCGCCCCGGGGCTCGCACCCCCGGTGCCACCGGCCCGGCACAGGGCAACGGCGACCAGGGCCGCGCAAGGGAGTACAACATGATCATCCTCGGTATCATCCTGCTCATCATCGGATTCCTCGCCGGAATCTCCATCCTGTGGACCCTGGGAGCCATCCTCGTGGTCATCGGCCTCGTGCTCTGGGTCCTGGGTGCCATGGGACACGCCGTCGCGGGGCGCCGCCACTACTACTGACGGCCGGTGAGCCCGAGCACGTGCCGCGCCCTGTGTCCCCGAGGGCGCGGCACCCTCATGGGCACGGGTCGCCCGGATGGGCTGCCTGCAGTGGTCACCTGCGCGCGCGGGGGATTGGTTGTGATATGTCCCCCCGACGCCCAGGTGCACTGGAGTATTCGCATGGAATCCGGTTCCTCCGCGCACAACTGCCCCTTCGACTTCGCCGAAGCCCTCGAGTTCGACCCGCAGCTGAAGCACTTCCTGGAGAACGAGCAGATCTCCCGCATCAAGCTGCCGCACGGTGAGGGTGAGGCCTGGCTCGTCACGCGGTACGAGGACGTGCGGACCGTGACGACCGACCGGCGTTTCAGCCGCGCCGCCGTCGTCGGCAAGGACTTCCCCCGCATGACGCCGGAGCCGATCGTCCAGGACGAGGCCATCAACGTGATGGACCCGCCGGACAGCAGCCGGCTGCGCTCGCTGGTCTCCAAGGGTTTCACGCCCCGGAACGTCGAGCACATGCGCACCAGCATCGAGCGCGTCGTCGCCGAACTGCTCGACGGCATGGAGGAGAGCGGCTCCCCGGCCGACCTCGTGGAGCACCTGGCGGCGCCGCTCCCGCTGGCCGCCATCTGCGAGGTGCTCGACATCCCCGACGAGGACAGCTGGGAGCTGCGGGGCCACGCCCGCACCATGATGGACTTCAGCCCCGACAACCGGGACAACGCCGTCCACTCCAAGGCCTACCTGCGGGAGTACTTCACCAAGCTCACCGCCGAACGGCGCGCCCGCCCGGGCGACGACCTGGTCAGTGTGCTGGCCACCGCCCGTGACGGGGACGAGATCCTCAACGACAAGGAACTCGCCGTCATGGCCATGGTCCTGCTCATCACGGGCCAGGACACCACGTCGAACGAGATCGGCAACATCGCCTACACCCTGCTCACCCGCCCGCGCGAGCTGGCCATGCTGCGCGAGCAGCCGGACCGCATCCCGCAGGCCATCGAGGAGATGCTGAGGTACATCCCGTTCCGCAAGGGCGTCGGCATCCCGCGGATCGCCGTCGAGGACGTGGAGATGGGCGGCGTGCTGATCCGGGCCGGCGACGTCGTCCACGTCTCGTACCTGACCGCGAACCGTGACCCGGAGAAGTTCGACCGCCCCGACGAGCTGGACCTGGACCGCACCGGCACGCCCCACATGACCTTCGGCTGGGGCGGTCACCACTGCCTCGGCGCGCCGCTGGCGACCATGGAGCTCCAGGTGGCCTTCAGGGAGCTGCTGCGCCGCTTCCCGGACCTGAGGCTGGCCAAGCCCGCCGACGAGGTGCGCTGGAGCGCCACGTCGATCTGGCGCTACCCGGTGGCCCTGCACGTCGCCTGGTGAGCTGTCCGCTGCGACCCCCCGCTCCGTCCTCCGTTCCGGCCCCGCACCCGCACGGGTGCGGGGCCGGTTCCGTCCCGTTCTCCCTCGTGACGGCGGGTGCAGGCCGCTCCGACATGCGGAATCCGCCCAAGTGACGTACGTTTTCCTGGTGGACGCAAATCTGAACAGGCCATGAATCCCACTTCGACAGCAGCCGGTCCCCCTTTGTGAACCGTCTTTTGCCGGGACCTCGTGAACGTCAGGCCTTCTGTGGGCGCGCACATGAATGCGCTCGTACCCCCTACCGCATTTTCGTGACAGGTACGGGCCTGCTCCGGAAATCCCGGAGCAGCGCGCCACATGGACCATAGCCCGCCGAGGGGCAGGAAATGGAGCCACGCATGGCTGTTCTGTGCAAGCCGGTGATCTCGGTTCCCGACAACGTTATCACCTGCGAACAAACGCTTGAGCTGGCACGACGGCTGCACAAGGACCACCCGCAACTCGGCCTGACCCTCAGGCTCATTGAGAACACGGGCGTTCAGAAGCGGCACCTGATCCAGCCGATCGAAGAGGTGCTCAAACATCCGGGCTTCGACGTACGCAGCCAGATCTACGAGGCGGAGTCGAAGGCACGGGTACCGGCCGTCATACGACAGGCGCTGGACCAGGCCGAGTTGGAGCCCGACGAGATCGACATCATCGTGTACGTCTCGTGCACGGGCTTCATGATGCCGTCGCTGACGGCGTGGCTCATCAACAAGATGGGATTCCGCCACGACACCCGTCAACTGCCCATCGCGCAGCTCGGTTGTGCGGCAGGAGGCGCGGCCATCAACCGCGCCCATGACTTCTGCACCGCGTACCCGGAGGCCAACGCCCTCATCGTGGCATGCGAGTTCTGCTCGCTGTGCTACCAGCCCACGGACCTCAGCGTCGGAACGCTGCTGTCCAACGGGCTGTTCGGCGACGGCATCGCCGCCGCCGTCGTCCGGGGCAGCGGTGGCACCGGGATGCGGCTGGAGCGCAACGCCTCCTACCTCATCCCGAACACCGAGGAGTGGATCTCCTACGCGGTGCGCCAGACGGGCTTCCACTTCCAGCTCGACAAGCGCGTACCCGGCACCATGGAGCCCCTGGCACCGGTGCTGCGCCAGGTCGCGGAGGACCACACGTGGAACGCCGCCAAGCTGGACTACTACATCATCCACGCCGGCGGTCCCCGGATCCTGGACGACCTCTGCCGCTTCCTCGGTGTCCCGCCGGAGTCGTTCCGCTTCAGCCGGGCCACGCTGACCGAGTACGGCAACATCGCGAGCGCCGTCGTCCTCGACGCCCTGTACCGGATGTTCGAGGAGGGCTCCGCCCTCGACGGGCACCGCGGACTGCTGGCGGGCTTCGGCCCGGGCATCACCGCGGAGATGGTCCTGGGGACCTGGGTCACCAACGGGCTCGACGCCACGATGACGCCCCAGCACTCCTACGGGGAGTACGACGTCATCACCTGAGGCTGCGGCCCCGGTGACGGTCCGGGCCGGCGGTGGCCGGGACGCCACGGCGTCCCCCCATCCGCCGGCCCGGCCCCACCGGCCGGGTGAGGCCCGTTCAGCCTTGCGACGCGACGGCCGCGCGGCCGTCGCGTCGCGCCCGTTTCTCCGGGCCCGTCACGCGGGGCCCGTCACGCGGGGCCCGTCACGCGGGGCCCGTCACGCGGGGACCGCGCGCTCGCGGGCGGTCACGAAGCCCACCACGGCCTCCGCGAAGCGACCGGGCTCCTCGATGTGGCCGAAGTGCCCGCTGTCCTCCAGGACCAGCAGCTCCGATTGGGGGATCAGCTCGTGCAGTTCACCGGCCCAGCGCATCCCGCAGACCACGTCGTACCGGCCCACCACGACCAGCGCCGGCACGCTGAGGGACCCCAACCGCCCGCGGTCGTCGACGGCATCGGGGACGAGGTCCTCGCCCAGCCCCGAGATGTGGGTGCCCGACACCGCGGCGCTCAAGGGCGCGAACTCCTCCTCCCGGCCCCAGTAGTCCGCGAAGTAGGCGGGCAGCAGCCCCTTGAGGACCGCCGTCATACCCGCGTCGTCGGAGATGGCGGACACCTTCTGGAAGGCTTCCAGGACCTCCGCCAGACCGGGGTGACCGGCGTGCCGGGCGGCGAACTCCTCCACCATGCGCATCGCCTCGGCGCCGTGCTCGGGGCCGGTGACCGGCGCGCTGTCGTACAGGACGATCCCGGCGACACGCGCGGGCCGGTGCAGCGCGTGGTACTGGACGACGAAGCCGCCGTGCGAATGCCCCAGCAGGTGCACGCGCGGGGTGCCCAGGTGGTCGACGAGCGCGTCCAGGAACCGGCTGTAGCGCTCACGGGTGTAGCCGTGCGGGTGCGAGGGGAGACGGCCCGAGCCGCCGGTGCCGACCGGCTCCGGGTAGACGACCGTCAGGTGGCGTTCGACCTCGGGCATGCGCAGGTACTCCCAGAACACGCCCGGCCCGCCGGAGTGCGCGATGCACACCGGTCCGGTGCCGTGGACGTGGTAACGCTGGGCCACCCCGTCCACCTCGAAGGTGTGGGTGCCGGGGGACAGGGGGTCGGTCAGGGGGGTGGGCATCGCTGCTCCGTATCCGGAAGGTGTCGAGGACACCGACAGGACGCGGGGCGGCGCGGCAAGTTCGATCGCCGGCGAGTGACGGTCGTCACAACCCGGCGGCGGGCCGGCCGCGTACGCGCACAGGGGCCGGTCGGCCCCCTCCTGCGGCGGAAATGATCCGTGTGGCCCCTGCTGCGGCAGTGCCGGCGCGTGCGACGGTCGTCGGACAGGGAAGGGAGCACGGCCATGAGCGGCAGGGCGGTGTTCTGGCGCTGGCGCCGCAATCCGCTGCGGCGACGGTCCGATGTCCTGGAGGCCTGGACGGGCGTGGCGGCGGCCCTGCTGATCGCCGCCGGGGCCCCGGCGGCCGGGGCGGCCACGGCGGCCGCGGTGGAGCAGTCCGAACTGCGGCGGAGCCAGGGCACCCACCTGGCGACGGCCGTCCTGACCGAGGACGCCGCGAAGGCCGTGGAGAACCCGTACACCGGCTCCATCGGAAAGGTCCTCACCACCGTCCGGTGGACCGCGTCCGACGGCTCCGCCCGAACCGGTCAGGCCCGCGTCGAACCGGGCAGTCCCGCGGGATCCACCACGTCCGTCTGGCTGGACGCGAACGGCCGGCTGCAGCAGAACCGGCTCACCCCCGCGCAGGCCGAGGCCCAGGGCGTCGTCTTCGGCTCGGTCGCCGCCGCGGGCGCCTGCGCGCTGGTCCTCGCCGGGCGCTGGGTCGTCCGCCTGCGGATCGACCGCCGGCGCGCCGCGGCCTGGGGCCGCGAGTGGGAGGAAAGCGGCCCCTCATGGGGTCACCGCAGGGCCTGATCCCCGACAGCCCCCTTGACCGGCGCGCGGGGCCCGGACGTCGGCCGGCGCCGCGGGGAAACCGGCGGCGGACGACGGGCAGGGCGGACGAGGAGGCGCGGTGAGCGGTCTGGTGGTCGTAGGAGCGGACGGCTCGGCCTCGAGCCTTGCCGCGGTGGAGACGGCGGCCCGGGAGGCCGCATGGCGCGGCGCCGGACTGCGGGTGGTGCACGCCTTTCTGTGGCCGGCCATGCACGTGCCGCTGGGACCCCCGGCCCTGGGCCCGTCCGAGGGCGGCCTGCGGAACGCCGCGCAGCGGGTGGTGGCGGAGGCCGTGGAACGCGCCGGGCGCGCGGCACCGGAGGTGGACGTGACCCACGCCGTGGTGACCGGGGAACCCCTCACCGTGCTGGAGGCCCAGTCGCGCGCCGCGGAACTGGTCGTCGTGGGATCCCGCGGCATGGGCGGCTTCGTCGGCCTGATGCTGGGCTCTACGGCGGTGCACCTCGCCGCGCACGGCCAGTGCCCGGTCCTGGTGGTCCGGGAGCAGCCGGCCGCAGGCGGTCCGGTCCTGCTGGGCGTCGACGGTTCCCCGGCCGGCGCGGACGCCGTCGACTTCGCCTTCGCCGAGGCCGCGTTGCGCGGCGCCGAACTCCTCGCCCTGCACGCGTGGACCCCGTGGCACACGCCCGTACCGCCGCCCCAGGACCCCGCGATGCCGTACGCGAGCGAGCCGGGCGAACTCGCCCGCACCGAGGAACGCCTGGTGGCCGAGACGATCGCGGG
Source organism: Streptomyces sp. NBC_00510 (assembly GCA_036013505.1). Taxonomy (NCBI): domain Bacteria; kingdom Bacillati; phylum Actinomycetota; class Actinomycetes; order Kitasatosporales; family Streptomycetaceae; genus Streptomyces; species Streptomyces sp. NBC_00510. Next base: position 9,430,065 of record CP107851.1, read on the forward strand.
ACGGCGGGAGCGCTACCCCGGAGTCGCGGTCCGCACGAAAACGGTGCGTGGCGCGACCCGCGAGACCCTCATCGAGGAGAGCCGGACCGCGCAGCTGCTCGTCGTCGGCGCACGCGGACGCGGCGGTTTCTCCGGGCTGGTGCTCGGCTCCGTCAGCCAGGCGGTCCTGCACCACGCGCACTGCCCGGTCGCCGTGGTGCGCGGCTCCGCCGCCGCACGGTGAGGGCGGTGCGCGGCGCTCCATGATGGGGCGCCCGGGGTGCCTTCGCCGGGACGTCCGGGTCCGGCAGGTCGTGGTGGTGGCCCGCGCGGGGCCCGCTGCACTCGCAGCCCGCAGGGCGGGCTGGCCGTCCGCACCGGGCGCGCCGCCCCGCGCCCGGCCGCGCGGCGCTGCACATGCGTTCCGCGGAGCGGTGGCCGGGGTGCTCGGGCGGTCGGCGGTGAGGAACGTGCTCAGCCGACCAGGATGCGGCGTCCGGTCACGCTCGCCGGGACGACGCGGATCCACAGGTCGCGGTCGCCGCCCGCCCAGGGGCCGGCGTACTCGCGCTCCGCCAGCCGGCGCACGGCCCCCGGGTCGGTGACGGCGGAGGCGACACCGCGGACGAGCACGCTCCAGCCCTGGCTGAGGGCCTCGTCGACCTGGTCGACCTCGAAGGCGCACCTGGTGTCCGCGGCCGCCGCGGGCGTGGCCCCGGGATGGGTGCGGAAGGCGATCACGCCGTCGGCGACCGTGTAGTTGACCGGCAGGATCGCCAGCCCGTCGGGCGTGTCCAGCCCGATCCTGCCGACCCCGTGCGTGGACAGCAGCGCCCAGCACTCGCCGGGGCCGAGTTCCACCAGTGACGCCCGGCCCGCCGCGCGTCCCCGGCCGGGCGGCAGCTCCGCCTCGCCGCCGCTCAGCGCGGACACGCTCGTCCCCAGCGCCGTGGCCAGCCCGTGCAGGGTGGAGCTGCCCGGCGCCGCGGTCGGCTCCTGCTCCACGTACCGCAGATAGCCCGGGGCGATGCCGGCGCGTTCCGCCGTCTCCTCCAGGGACAGGCCCAGTTCCTCCCGGCGGCTCGCGATCCGGCGCCCGATGTCCCCGGCCGCGGCGGCCGCGTCCTGCTGCGTCATGACCGGTCACGTCCTTCCGTACGTCGCGGATGCGTCCCCTCCAGGGTCCCGCGGCCGGCGCGGCGGCGCCGCTGGGACGGCGTCCGGGCCGGACCGACGGGCACAGGTACGGCCGCCACCCCCCGCCACCGCGCCGGTACACGCCCCGTACGCTTGATCACAGCGGTGACCTGCTCCCACTGTCCCGGGCGGCGCATGCCCTCGCCCATGGGCCGGTCGGCCCCCGGACGGGCCCGGCGGGCCCCTGCCGGAGGCCCGTCGCCGGCGGGAAGCTGGGGGCGAACAGCCCACGCCCTTCGTCCCGTTCGCCAGGAGGCACGTCATGTCCCGTACGGTCACCGCCGGTCTCGACGGATCACCCGAGAGCCTGGCCGCCGCGGACTGGGCCGCCCGCGAGGCACTGCGCCGCGGACTGCCCCTGAGGCTCGTGCACGTCCACGACTGGCAGCCGTACACGTCCGCCTACGCCCCGCTGGCCGGGGCGGTGGCCGCGGTGGATCCCGACGCCCAGCGGCAGTGGGCCGAGTCCGTGCCGCGCGACGCCGCGGACGAGCTCGCCGGGCGTCACCCGGATCTGGAGATCTCCGCCGGGCTCGTGAGCGGGCAGCCCGCGGCGGCCCTCGCGGCCGCCGCCGAGGAGTCGGAGCTGCTGGTGCTCGGCTCCCGGGGCCTCGGCGCGCTCGCCGGTTTCCTCGTCGGCTCCGTGGCCTCCGCGACCGTCGCGCAGGCCGTCCGCCCGGTCGTCCTCGTACGGGCCGGTGAGACGGGCAAGGACGAGCACCGGCCGGACCTCGACGGGCTGGTCTCGGAGTACACGCCCTTCCGTGACGTGGTGCTGGGCATCGACCTGGCCCGTCCCCACGACGATCTGCTGGCCTTCGCCTTCGAGGCCGCCGTGCTGCGCGGGACGGGCCTGCGCGTCGTCCACGGCTGGAACCTGCCGGGCTCCTACGGTTTCAACCCCGCGGCGATCGCCCTGGACCTGGAGCACGAGCTGACCGACGCCCAGGCGAAGGCGCTCACGCAGGCGCTGGCGCCGTGGCGGGCCAAGTACCCCGCCGTCGAGGTCGTGGAGCACTCCCTGGTCGGCGGGGCGGCGCACCATCTGGTCGAGGCGGCGGCCGACGCCTCACTGGTCGTCGTCGGCCGCCGTGTCCGGCACGCGGTTGCCGGCCTGCACATCGGCCCGGTGACCCATGCGGTGCTGCACCATGCCAAGGCGCCCGTGGCGGTCGTCCCGCACGACTGACGGTCGTCACGCCCGAGGCCGTCCCGGGTCAGCGGGTGGGGCGGCCCACCGCGTCGATGAGCGCCGTCTCCTCGTCCGCCAGCCGCAGCGCGCCCGCCGCCAGGTTGTCGGCCAGGTGCTCCGGATCGCCGGTCCCCGGGATGGCGAGCACGTGGTCGCCCTGCGCGAGCGTCCACGCCAGCCGCACCTGCGCGGGCGAGACACCGTGGGCGGCCGCGACGGCGAGCACCGCGTCGCTCTCGGCACCGCCGGCGCCGGGCCCCTGCTCGCGGCCCCCGCCGGCGATGGAGAAGAAGGGCACGAATGCGATGCCCTGGGCACCGCATTCCCGCAGCAGGTCGTCGCTCTCGCGCGCGTCGACGCCGTAGCGGTTCTGGACGCACACCACGGGGGCGATGGCCCGTGCCGCGGCCAGGTGCTCGGGACGGACGTTGGACAGCCCCAGGTGGCGGACGAGCCCGGCCTCGCGCAGCTCGGCCAGGGCGCCGAAGTGCTCGGCGACGGAAGTGCCGCCCATGAAGCGGAGGTTGACCAGGTCGAGGTGGTCGCGGCCGAGCTGCCGCAGGTTCTCCTCGACCTGGCCGCGCAGCTGGTCGGGACGGGCGGCGGTGGCCCACTCCCCGGAGGCGTCCCGTGCGGGCCCCACCTTGGTGGCGATGACCAGGTCCTCCGGGTACGGCGCCAGGGCCGAGTTGATGAGCTCGTTGGCCGAACGCAGCCGTGAGAAGTAGAAGGCGGCGGTGTCGATGTGGTCGACGCCGAGCTCGACGGCGCGGCGCAGCACGCCGATCGCGCGGTCACGGTCGCTGGGCGTGCCGAGGTGGAAGGCGGCGCTGCCGGTCAGCCGCATCGCGCCGAAGCCGATCCGGTTCACCTTCATGTCGCCGAGGAGCCAGGTGCCGGCGGCGGCCGCGGAGATCCTGCCAGTGGTCATGGGTGACTGTTTCCTTTCGCCGGCCTGGAGTATCCCCCGACGTCTTCCGTCGCCGGTGAGCGGGCCGGGACGGCCACCGCCACCCGCGAACCCCCGGTGCGGCGCACTGACCGCGCTTGCCGTTCCGCCTCCGTACTTGAACGATTCAGTACATGACGGGGAGGAACATACGCGGCGGCGGCCACCGCGACAAGACGCCCGGCACCTGAAGCCGCCGTCCCGCCCTCGCGAGGCGGCTTGCCGTCACCCTGTCACCCCTTCTGCAAGGCTTTGTGACGGTCCGTCGGCAGCCTGGTCCCCACAGGCAGTGGTTTGACCTGTCACTCTTGACGGTCTCCGCGGAGTCACCCTAGGTTGCCGCTGGCTCTAAAAACGATTCATTCGCTCTCAGGCCAGTGGCCGGGCATCGGGCTGCCCGGCAACCGCGTTCCACGGCCGCATGCCGCCGGACAACCGCCGACCGGTGGTACTCCTCCGCGCCCGGAAGGAGTTCCGAGAATGTCCGCACCACCCCCGTCCCAGCCGTCCCGCCGCAACGTGCTGACTGCCGGCGTCGCCGCGGCCGCGACCCTCACGGCTGCCACGCAGGCGGTCCAGGCGACCCCGGCCGCCGCTGCGCCGAGCGCCCCCGAGCGGGCGGGCGCTCTCCGGAGCGGGCCGGTGCCCGCGGCGCGTCCGAAGCTCGACCCGCTGCCGCTGTCCGCCGTGCGCCTGCTGGACAGCCCGTTCCTCGACAACATGCTGCGCACCTGCGCCTACCTGCGCTTCGTCGACGTCGACCGGCTCCTGCACACCTTCCGCCGCAACGTCGGACTGCCCTCGTCCGCCGAGCCCTGCGGCGGCTGGGAGGCCCCGGACGTCCAACTGCGCGGCCACACCACCGGGCACCTGCTGTCCGCGCTCGCCCAGGCCCACGCCCAGACCGACGACCAGGTCTACGCCGACAAGGCCCGCGTCCTCGTCGCCGCGCTCGCCGAGTGCCAGGCGGCCGCGCCCGCCGCCGGGTTCCACGACGGCTACCTGTCGGCCTTCCCCGAGTCGGTCTTCGACAGCTTGGAGGCGGGCGGCAAGCCCTGGGCGCCGTACTACACCCTGCACAAGATCATGGCCGGGCTGCTCGACCAGTACACCCTCAGCGGCAACCGGCAGGCCATGACCGTGCTGCTGGGGATGGCCGCCTGGGCGGACGCGCGGACCGCGCCGCTGCCGTACGAGCGCATGCAGTCCGTGCTCAAGGTGGAGTTCGGCGGGATGAACGACGTCCTGACCCGCCTCCACCTCGTCAGCGGCGACCCCGCGCACCTGCGCACCGCCCGCCGCTTCGACCACGAGGAGCTCTACGCGCCGCTCGCCGCCGGACGCGACGAACTCGCCGGCCGCCACGCCAACACCGAGATCGCCAAGGTCGTCGGTGCGCCGTTCGGCTACGAGGCCACCGGGGAGCGCCGCTACCTCGACATCGCGCGCGCCTTCTGGCACACCGTCGTGGAGCACCACACGTACGCCATCGGCGGCAACTCCAACCTGGAGTTCTTCGGGCCCCCGGACGAGATCGTCAGCCGTCTGTCGGAGAACACCTGCGAGAACTGCAACAGCTACAACATGCTCAAGCTCGGCCGGCAGCTGTTCCTGCACGAGCCGTCCCGCACCGCCTACATGGACCACTACGAGTGGACCCTGTACAACCAGATGCTGGGCGAGCAGGACCCCGACTCCGAGCACGGCTTCGTCACGTACTACACCGGGCTGTGGGCCGGTTCCCACCGGCAGCCCAAGGGTGGGCTCGGCGCGGCGCCCGGCAGCTACAGCGGCGACTACGACAACTTCTCCTGCGACCACGGCACCGGTCTGGAGACCCACACCAAGTTCGCGGACAGCATCTACTTCCAGTCCCGCGACGCGCTCTACGTCAACCTCTTCATCCCCTCCGAGGCGGACTGGCGGCCCCACGGGGCGACGGACGGGGTGACGATCCGTCAGCACGCCGTCTCCGAGGACACCGTGCGCATCACCGTCGCCGAGGGCGGCGGCCGTTTCGCGCTCAAGGTCCGGATACCGGGCTGGCTGGCGGACGGCCGGGGGCGGGCCCGGGTACGCGTGGCCGGACGCCCCTACACGGGCCGCGTCGAGCCCGGCAGCCACCTCACCCTCGACCGGCGCTGGCGGGCCGGGGACACGGTCGAACTCACCCTGCCCCGCGAACCCGTGTGGCGCCCCGCGCCCGACAACCCGCAGGTGCGCTCGGTGTCGTACGGTCCGCTCGTGCTGGCCGGCGCCTACGGCCCGACGGAACTGAACACCATCCCCGAGATCCGGCCGGAGTCCCTGCGGCCCGTGCGCGGCGGCGACGGCGCGTTCACCGCCGAGGCGGCCGGCGGCGCGGTCACCCTGAAGCCGTTCCACCAGGTCCACCATGAGAACTACACGGTCTACTGGGCGGTCGCCCCCCGCGCCGGCCGCGAGCGGGACGTCGCCCGCTACCCCCTCGACGAGGGCACCGGCACCAGCGCCGCCGACGCCACCCGGACCTTCGCCCCTGCGACGCTCACCGCGGGCGCCTCCTGGACCGCGGACGGGCCGGGCGGCCGGACCGCCGTCGCCCTCGACGGCGCCGGGGGCCACGTCGCGCTGGCCCCCGCCCTGCCCGCCGGGCTGTCCGAGCTGACCGTCAGCATGTGGGTACGGGTGGACGTCCTGGTCAACTCCGCCCGCGTCTTCGACCTGGGCTACCACAAGGACACCTATCTGTTCCTCACCCCGCGCACCGGCGCGGGACGCGCCCGGGCCGCCCTGAAGATCGCCGGCATGGAGGCCGAGGACGTCATCGACGCCGCCGCACCCCTGCCCACCGGCCGCTGGACCCACGTCGCGCTCACCCTCGGCGACGGCACCGGCATCCTCTACGTCGACGGCGCCGAAGCCGGCCGCAACGCGGCGATGGCCGCGAGTCCGCTGCTGCTCGGCACGACCACGCACAACTACCTCGGCCGCTCGCAGAACCCCACGCACCCCTACCTCACCGGTGCGGTCGCCGGCTTCAGGCTGCACAACCGCGCCCTGGCGCCCGCCGACGTCGCCGCCCTCGCGGCCCCCTGACACGGCCGGCGCGAGCGCCACGGCCCGCCCATCCGCCTGCACCCGCCCTCACCTCACGGAGTACCGCCATGCCTGAACTTCCCCTGTCCAGACGCCGTTTCGTGGTCGCCGCAGGGGTGACCGGAGCCGCGCTGGCGTCCGGCCTGCCCCTCCCGGCGTACGCCGCGCAGCAGCACCACGGCGCGACGGGGACGACCTGGTCGCCCGCCCGCTTCGCCGACCCCGCCAAGGACAGCCGCCCGACGGTCTACTGGTACTGGAACGGCCCCGTCACCCCGGAGCTCGTCGACGCCCAGATGGCGGACCTGCGGGACAAGGGGATGTACGAGGTCGTCCTCTTCCCGTTCGACAACGCGGAGATGCAACCGGTCTTCTTCACCGAGGAATGGTTCGCGATCGTCGGCCACGTCCTGCAGACCGCCGAGAAGACCGGCATGCGGGTGTGGATCTTCAACGACGACCACTTTCCCAGCGGCCGATCCGGCGAGTACATCGTCAAGGGCGGCCAGGTCGGCTCGCGCACCTACAAGCCCCGACCCGACCTGCGGCTCAAGGCCCTGTGGCGGTCGAGCACCGTCGTCTCCGGACCTGCCACCGTCGACCTGCGCACCACCACCGGCGTCGGCGTGGACACCACCTCGCTGGTCGCCGACGCCGCGGTCCTGGGCGGCGCGGCCGTGCTGCGCGGGGGAGAGGAGTGGCGCGACTACACCGTCACCGGCAGCGGCCGGGCCGACCAGGTGTCCGCCGGAGTCGTCGTACGCGCCATCGCCGACGGCACCGCGGGCTACGCCGTCGAGTTCGACCAGACCGGCGTGGTCACCGTGTCGCTCCTCGCGAAGGACCGGGACCCCGTCGAACTCGCCCGCTCCACCCGCACCGACGGCTTCAACAAGACCAAGTTCCACACCCTCGCCGTGACCGTCAGCGGCCCCACCCTGACCGTGACCCTCGACGGCAAGGCCAAGGGCACCGTCACCGACACCACGCACCCCGCCGGCGGTGCCGGCGTCCGTGCCACCGGGACGCAGCGCGCCCTGTGGGCGAGCCTGGTCGTGACCGCGGCCGACGGCGCCGCCCTCTACACCCGGACCGCCTTCGGCGACCCCGCCGCCGCGGGCGACTTCCCTGCCCGGATCCCGCCCGCCGGCGCCGCGACCCCCGCCGCGGCCGCCGCCCGCCCGGTCGGCGCCACCTCCAGCGACCAGGTCGTCGAACTCACCGGGGAACTCGGCGAAGGCCGCACCTGGCGCGTCCCCGAGGGCGACTGGCTGATCGACGTGTTCGGCGGCACCCCGCTGGTCGACGACTCCCAGGGCTACAGCCGCAGCTACGTCGACCTCCTCGACGACGAGCCGGTGGAGCTGTTCCTCGACATCGTGCCCGGCGAGTACCACCGCAGGTTCGCCCGCTACTTCGGCAACGTCATCCCCGGCTTCTGGGACGACGAGCCGTTCTTCGCCTCCGCCGAGGCGCACTTCAAGCGCCTCCCGTGGTCGCCCACCCTGGCCGCGGCCCTGCGGAAGACCGGAACCGAGCCCGGCACCGCCTACGCGACGGCCTTCGACGACCTCGGCCGCACCGGCCGCATCACCCGGGGCCGCTACTGGCAGGCCGTCTCGGACCGCTTCGCCGGCTACTTCCGCAAGCAGTCCCAGTGGTACGCCGAGCGCGGCGTCGCACTCATCACCAACCCGCTGTACGACGAGACCTCGCCCTCCAAGCGGATCGTCTCCACCGGCGACCTGCACAAGGTCCACCAGTGGGCGCAGGTGCCCGGCGGCGACATCATCACCGCCGAGTACGTGGCCGGACAGCCCACCATGATCCCGCGCAACCCGGTCAGCGTCGCCCACCAGATGGGCCGCGACCGGGCCCTGCTGGAATGCTTCGGCAACATGGGCTGGCAGGTCGCGCCCGACTTCGTGCGGGCGCTGGTCGGGGCGAACGCCGCCCGCGGCGTCAACCTCACCGTGCTGCACGCACTGTGGACCGACGAGCAACGTGTCTTCTTCCCGCCGCCGTTCGGGCCGCGCGCGCCCTGGTGGTGGGCGATGGAGCCGATCGCCGACTGGATCGGCCGCGTCATGGAGGTCGCCCGCGGCACCTCCGGCGCCCGCACCGCCCTGATCCAGCCGCAGCGGGCCGCCGAGCAGTGGCGCGGCACCACCCGCCAGGGCGAGGTCGACGGCGCCTTCACCGACGCGGCGTACGCACTGGAGAGCGCCCAGGTCGACTTCGACCTCGTCCATGAGGGCGCCCTCTCCGGGGACCCGGAGCTGCTCGCCCACGCCCGCGTCCACCAGGGACGGCTCGTCGTCGGCGAGGCGGGCTACGACCTGGCCGTCCTCCCCGTCACCCCGACCCTCGACGCCGCCGCCGTCACCCGCCTCGAAGCCTTCGCCCGGCAGGGCGGCACCGTCGTCGCCGTCGGCACCCTGCCCCAGGAAGACGCCGGCGGACGCGACCGCACCCTGGAGCGCGCGCTGAACGGCCTCTTCGGCGACGCCGTCCCCGGCAGCCACCGTGTCGGCGCGGGAACCGCCGTCCGCGTCGCGGACACCGCCGCCCTCGGGGACGCGGCGCGGGACGCGGGAGTCGCGGCGGCCGTCCTCGAACCGCGGGCGCCGGCCGTACGGGTGCTGCGCACCACCCGCGGCAAGGACGTCGCCTTCCTCCTCAACAACGAGAGCGCCGTGCAGGTCGACACCGTCGCCGTGCTCCCCGCCACCGGCGCCCCCGAACTCTGGGACCCCGTCACCGGCACCGTGCGGCCCGCGCCCGTCCACCGGGAGCAGAAGCACGGTGGCATCCGCCTGCCGCTGCGGCTCGCCCCGTACGAGACCCTCGCCGTCGTCGTGCGCGCCGGCGCGAAGGAAGGTCCGCACCTCACGGACAGCACCCTGCCCGCCGCGTCCATCACCTCCGTCAAGGCCGCGGGTCAGACCCTGCGCGTCACCGCCGTCCTCGACGCACCCGGCGACCACGTCCTCACCGGCACCGACGGCGGACGCACCTACCGGGGCACGGTAAGCGTCACCGACCCGCTCGCCCCGCTCCCCGTGGACGGCGACTGGACGCTCACCCTGCAGCGCGCCGGAGCCACGCCGGTCACGGGCCCGCTCGGCAGCTGGACGACCGTGGAACCGCTGTTCTCCGGCAGCGGCACCTACACCACCGAACTCGTCCTCGACGCCGGAACCCTCGACGGCCGGGGCTTCCGCCTCGACCTCGGCCAGGTCAGGGAGGTCGCCTCGGTCACCGTCAACGGGACCGAACTGCCCCCGCTGCCGTGGGCCCCGTACACCACCGACGTGACGGAGCTGCTGCGCGCGGGCCGGAACACCCTCACGGTGCGGGTGTCCAACACCCTCTCGAACGAGCGCAACAAGCCCCTGCCGTCCGGACTCCTCGGCCCGGTGACCCTGCGGCCGTACCGCGAGGTCACCACCACCCTGCGCCGGATCTGACGTGCCGTCCCCCGCAGCGGCGAACCCGCAGCACCCGCCCACCGCACCGCCGTCAAGGAGCACCCGCATGCCCCGACCCCCGCGCGCAGGCACCCGGCGTACCCCGGCCCTCGCCGTCGCGACCGGTCTCACCGCGCTCGTCACGATCCTGCCCACCGCCGTCACCGCGGAGGCCGGCGCGCCCGCCTCGCTGACCGCGACCACCCTGCGCACCCAGAAGCTCACCCAGGCCCTCGGCATCGACGACACCACCCCCGAACTGAGCTGGGCCCTCACCGGCCGCTCACCGGGGCTCGTCCAGACCGCCTACCGGGTCCAGGCCGCCACCTCGCCCACCAGGCTCCGGCGGGGCCGCCCCGACCTGTGGGACTCCGGCAAGGTCGCCTCCGCCGTCCCGCAGACCGTCTACGCCGGCAAGCAGCTCGGCTCCCGCACCCGGGTCTACTGGCGCGTCATGCTCTGGTCCGCCGCGGGCTCCCACGGCGCGGACCACGCCGCCGACTGGAGCACGCCCGCGTCCTTCGAGACGGGCCTGACCAAGAGCAGCGACTGGCAGGCCGACTGGATCACCAACGCCGACTGGCAGCTGGGCAAGCGCGACGTCACCCCCGTGGTCGTCAAACTGCCCCGCACCACGGCCCGCTACCTCCGCCTCGACGTCACCCGCCTCGGCCTGCCCCTGCAGGAGGACTTCCCGGACCGCACTTGGCGCCTCCAGCTCGGCGAGATCGACGTCCGCGACGCCGCCGCCGGCACCGCGGGCCTCGCCAAGGGCGCCGCCGTCACCGCATCCGAGTCCAACACCCTCCGCAAGACTTGGGAACCGGCCCTCGCCGTGGACGGCCTGCCCAACAGCGCCCTCCAGACCGCCGCCGGCTACTCCAGCGCCGCGCACACCGGACCGGACGTCTCCCAGCAGCCCGTGACGCTCACCCTCGACCTGAAGTCCGTGAAGACCTTCGACGAGGTCGCCCTCTACCCCCGCGCCGACGTCCTCACCGACGACGGCCGCGTCCCCGGCTTCCCCACCGACTACACCCTCGCCACCGCCGACACCTCCACCGGGCCCTTCACCCAGGCCGCGGCCGTCACCGGCCAGCAGCCGCCGAAGCCCTGGCTGCCGTCCGGACTACCGCTGTTCACCAAGGACTTCGCCCTGCCGAAGCACGTGCGCAGCGCCCGCCTGTACGTTTCGGGCCTCGGCATCTACGACGCCACCATCAACGGCAGACAGGTCGGCGACGCCGTCCTCGAACCCGCCAACACCACCTTCACCAAGCGCGTCCAGTACGCCACCTACGACGTCACCGACCTGCTGCGCACCGGCGGCAACACCGTCGGAGTCTCCCTCGGCAACGGCATCTCCAACGTCGTCAGCACCGCGGACCGCTACCGCAAGCTCTACGGGAACATCAGCGACCCCAAGCTGATCGCCCAGCTGGAGGTCACCCTCGCCGACGGCACCGTGCGCCGCATCAGCAGCGGCGACGACTGGCGGACCACGCTCGGCCCCACCACCTCCTCCAACTGGTACGGCGGCGAGGACTACGACGCGCGCCGCGCCGTCCCGCACTGGGACGAACCCCGCGGCAGCCGCGCCGGCTGGGACAAGGCCGTGACCGTCGCCGGTCCCGGCACCGCCGACGCGCCCGCCCGGCTCAGCGCCCGCGAGACCGAACCGATCCGGGTCGTCGAGACCCTCACCGGCACGGAGGTGCCCGGCGCCGAGGGCAGCCGGGTCTTCGACCTGGGCAGGAACATCGCCGGCTGGCCCGAGGTCACGGTGCGGGCACCCGCCGGCACCACCGTCCGCATCGTGCCCGCCGAGAGCCTTAAGGACGGTCACGCCTTCCAGTCCATCAGCAACGTCGGCGGGCCCCTGTGGGACAGCTACACCACCAGCGGCTCCGGCGCCGAGACCTGGCACCCCGAGTACGGCTACCACGGCTTCCGCTACCTGGAGCTGAAGGGCCTGCCCGCCGGGGCCACGGTGACCGTCCGCGGCAAGGTCCTGCACACCGACAACACCTCGGCCGGTGACTTCACCAGCTCCAACGACCTGGTCAACGGCATCCACTCCATCATCCGCCGCTCCATCGAGGGCAACATGATGAGCGTCCTCACCGACTGCCCGAGCCGCGAGAAGCTCGGCTGGCTGGAGCAGGACCAGCTCGTCTTCCCCACCCTCGCCGCCAACTACGACATGGAGTCCCAGCTCCGCAAGATCGTCCGTGACATGGCCGACGGCCAGACGCCCGAGGGCCTGATCACCTCCACCACCCCGGAGTACACGGCCCTGCCCGGCGGCTACCGCAACGACTCCAACTGGGGCGGCGCCTTCGTCCTCGTGCCGTGGCAGCTCTACACCACCTACGGCGACCAGGAGACCCTCGCCACGTACTACCCGCAGATGCGGAAGTACGTGACCTTCCTGGAGGAGAAGGTCTCCGGCGGCATCCTCGACTACGGCCTCGGCGACTGGTTCACCCCGGACACCACCTTCCCCCGCGCGGTGGCCGGCACCTACGGCTACTGGCGCGTCGTCGACGCCATGAGCCGCATCGCCGCGCTCCTCGGTGACCAGGACGCCGCGGCCGGGTACCGGGCCAAGGCCGACGCCAGCGCCAAGGCCCTCGCGGACAAGTACTACGACCCCGCGAAGGGCACCTTCGGCGGCGGCGGGCACGGCGCCGAGGCGCTCGCCCTCGACATGGGAGCCGTCCCGGCCGACCAGCGCGACCGGCTGCTCGGCCACTTCGTCGCGAGCGTCGAGGCGGCGGACTTCCACCTGAACCTGGGGGAGATCTCGCTGCCCGCCGCCTTCCGGGTGCTCTCGGAGTCCGGGCACGACGACGTCGTCGGCCGGATCGCCACCCAGACCACCAGCCCCAGCTACGGCTACCAGGTGCTGCACGGCAACACCACGCTCGGCGAGAGCTGGGACGGCGGCCCCGGCCAGTCGCAGAACCACTTCATGCTGGGCGCGATCGACGCCTGGTTCACCGGCAGGCTCGCGGGCATCCAGCAGGCGCCCGGCTCCATCGGCTACCGCGAACTCCTCGTCGACCCGGCCCTCGTCGCCGGCCTCACCTCCGCCTCCGGGTCGTACCGCACCCCGTACGGCACCGTCAGCACCTCCTGGCGCCTGAACGGGGACGCGTACCGGCTGCGGCTCACCGTGCCCGCGGGCACCACGGCCGAGGTGCACGTGCCGGTGACCTCAGGTGACGTGGCCGCGCCCAAGGGCGCCCGCTTCGTCCGCTCCGCCGACGGGGAGCGGATCTACGAAGTCGGCTCCGGCGACTGGACGTTCACCTCGACCTACCGCGAAGGCGCCTGACCCCGGCCCGTACGACGCGCCCCGGCCGGCCGCACCTCCCCGTGCGGCCGGCCGGGGCGGCGGCGTTCAGCAATGGTCCTCGACGTCTCCCAGGCGGTGGGGCGGTCGGCGAGGCCTATGCCCTCGCGGGCCGGGGCAGCAGCGACGCCGGGAGCAGGCCGAGGGCGGCGAGCCCGGCGAGGAGGACGAGGGTGGTGCTCATCGTCGCGCCCGGCATCCCGGCCGTGCCCGTCGTGCCGGCCGCGACCGCGATGCCGAGGGTCGGGCCGACGTTCATCGCCGTCTGCTTCAGGCCCCCGACGACCCCGGCGTACCCGGGCGGTGCGTCGCCGACCACGGAGGCGGTGGCGGTCACCATGACGGTGGCGAAGCCCGCGCCGAGCACGGCGAACGCGGCGGCCATGGCGGCCCACGTGCTGCCCGGCCCGGACCGCGAGAGCAGCGAGATGCCCAGGACGACCAGGAGCGTGCCGCACAGGGCGGTGCGGCGCGGGCCGTAGCGGCGCAGCGCGGCGCTCGCGACGGGTGTGCCGAGCACCATGAGTGCCGTCAGCGGGAGCACCCTCAGGCCCGTGGCCAGCGGGTCGAGACGCAGCACGTCCTGAAGGTAGAACGTGGCCCGGAACAACGTGCCGAACAGCCCCGCGGTCGTCACCAGCAGGATGGCGACGGAAGCCGTCACGGGTACCGAACGAGCCACCGCGCGGGGTACGTTGGGATGCCGTGCGCGCCGCTCGTACACGGTGAGCACCGCGACGGCGCCCGCCACGGCGAGGAGTTCGAGCACCGTACCGGCACCCGTCCACCCCCGCTCGGGTATGCCCGCCAGCGCGTGGACGAGGGCCGCGAGCGCCAGCGCGAGCAGGGCCGCCCCGGCCGTGCCGACCCTCCCTCCGCCCTCGTCCGGCCGCCGCGGCACGGGCACCCGGACGGCGAGCGTGAGCACGGCGATCGCGAGCGCGAGGGGGACGTTGATCCAGAACACCGCGCGCCATCCCAGGTGCGCCACGACGAGCCCGCCGAGGACGGGACCGGCACCCGCGGCCACCGCGAGCGCGCTCGTCCGGACGGCGATCGGCCGTCCCAGCCGGTCCTCGGGGTAGGCCAGCCGCAGCAGTGCCAGCGTCGCGGGTTGCAGGAGCGCGCCGAACACGCCCTGGGCGACGCGCAGGGCGATGACCCACCCGACGCCGCCCGCGACGGCGATCCCGGCCGACGCCGCCCCGAAACCCAGCACCCCGGCGCAGAGCAGGCGCCGGTGCCCGTAGCGGTCCCCGAGCCGGCCCGCGAGCACGAGCAGCGCCGCCACCGCCACCAGGTAGCCCGTGCTGGTCCACTGGACCTCGGCCACGCTCGCGCCGAGATCCCGCTGCAGGCTGGGCTGTGCCACCAACAGGACACCACCGTCGAGGGCGACGATCGCGGCCCCTGCGGCGCTGGCCGCCAGCGCGAGCCGCTGCCGCGCGGGGGAGATCACGCGGGCACCGGCCCGAGGTGGGCGTCGAGGACGGCTACGAGGAGTTGCTCGTGGCGCAGCGACTCCTCGCCCGGGTCGTCGGCGCCCAGGACGACCTGGAGGCTGCCCCAGGTCCACAGTTGGACGAGCCCGTGCAGGTTCGACCAAAGGGCGGCGGCCGTCACCGGGGCGGGCGGCGCGGTGGCGGCCGCAGCGGGGTCCTGCGCCCGGCACCGGGTGACGAGCTCGACGAGGGCCCCGAACAGGGGCAGTGACGTCTCCCGCAGCCGCGGACCGCTGTCCCCCTGCGGCGCGCCGTCCAGCAGGTCGTGACGGAACATCAGCTCGAACATGCCGCGGTGGTCCAGCGCGTACCCGACGTACGCCCGTGCGGCGGCCGCCAGCCGGGCGCGCGGTGTGGTCGCGTCAGCGGTCGCGCTCGCGAAGCGGGCGTGCAGCTCCTCGAAGCCGCGCCGGGCGATCGCGGACAGCAGGGAATCGTGCGTGGGGAAGTAGCGGCGCGGCGCGCCGTGCGAGACCCCCGCCCGGCGGGCGATCTCGCGCAGCCCCACCGACGCGGTGCCCCCGGCCAGTACGAGGTCCACGCCGGCATCGACAAGTCGCTCCCGCAGGGAGCCGCCATCGGTCATGGGGCAGTGTCTACCAGCAGCCCGTAGACACTGTCTACGGCCCGGGCTCGCGGGGGCTCAGCCCGCCGAGCGCTCCAGCACCGCCACCGCCCGCAGGTACACCGGCCGGTCGACCATCGAGCCGTCCAGGCCCACGGCCCCCAGCCCCTGCCGTTCGCCCTCCTCGTAGGCGGCCACCACCCGGCGGGCCCAGGCGACCTCCTCGCGCGACGGCAGGAACACCCGGTTGGCGACGGCCACTTGGTCCGGGTGGATGCAGTACTTCCCCCGGAATCCCAGCGAGCGGGCGTGGCGGGCCTGCCGTTCGAAGTGCTCCGTGTCGCGGTAGTCGGACTCGGGGCCGTCCATCGCGCCGATGCCGGCGGCCGCCGCGGCGACGGCCAGCCGTGCCCGTGGGTGCTCCAGTTCGCGCGCCTCACGGGTGCGCTGCACCCCGAGCGAGGCCGTGAAGTCCTCGGCGCCGAGGGAGAGGGCCGCCAGCCGCGGGGTCGCCCGGCTGACCTCCTCGACCCGCGTCAGCCCGAGCGCCGACTCGATCCACGCGATGATGCGGATCCGTCCCGGCTCCAGCCCGCGCACCCGCTCCAGCAGCGTGAGGTAGTGGTCGGCGGTGCGCAGCGTCTCCGCGGACTCCACCTTGGGCAGGTGGACGCCGTCCAGACCCGGCCCGGTCACCGCGTCCAGGTCGAGTTCCAGCAGGCCGGTGTCCAGCGCGTTCGGGCGTACGTACAGCAGCCGCCCCCGCTTGGGGAACGCCGGCAACCGGGCCGCGACCAGGGCACGCGCCGCGGCCTTGTCGGCGGCGGCGACCGAGTCCTCCAGGTCGAACAGGACCGCGTCGGCCCGGACCTGTTCGGCCTTGTCGATGAATCGCTCCCTGATGCCCGGCACCGACAGCATCGAGCGGATCGCCGCGTGGTCGCTCACCGGCCGCCCTCCGTCCCTTCCCGCGCGCCGGAGAACTCGGCGCGAACGGCGTCCGTCTGCTCGCCCAGCGCCGGCACCGCCCCCATCACGGCCTCCCGTCCGCGTACCGTCACCGGCGGCAGCAGCCCGCGCAGCGGGCCGGACGGCGTACCGAACTCCCGCCAGCGGTCGCGGGCTTCGAGCTGCGGGTGAGCCGCGAACTCCGCGACCGACCGCAACCGGGCGTTCGCGATCCCGGCGCCGTCCAGGCGCTCCAGGACCTCGTCGGCGGTGAAGGCGGCGAAGTCCTCCTCGAGGATCGCGGTGAGCTCGTCGTCGTGGGCGTGGCGCAGCGGATTGTCCGCGAACCGCGGATCACGGACCAGCCCGGGCCGCTCCAGCACCTTCTCGCACAGAGCGACCCAGTCGCGGTCGCTCTGCACGCTGACGAACACCTCCCCGCCGTCGCCCGCCCGGTAGTGGCCGTACGGCGAGATCGACGGGTGCCGGGCGCCGCTGCGGGTCAGCGGCGCGCTCCCGTACAGGCCGTGGAAGAGGGGCTGCCCCAGCCACTCGCCGAGCGCGTCGAGCATCGCCACGTCGAAGGCGCTGCCCTCGCCGGTGCGTTCACGCTCGTACAGTGCGGTCAGGACGCCGGTGTACGCGTACATCCCGGCCGCGATGTCGGCGATGGAGATCCCGGCCCGCGCGGGGCTCCCCGGCGTGCCCGTCAGCGACACCAGCCCCGACTCGCACTGCACCAGCAGGTCGAACGCCTTCTTCGCCGCGTAGGGCCCGTCGTCGCCGTAGCCCGACACACCGCACCAGATCAGCCGCGGATGCCGCGCGCGCAGCGCCTCCGCGCCCAGGCCCAGCCGCTCGGCGGCACCGGGGGCGAGGTTCTGCACGAAGACGTCGGCCGCCGCCAGGATCCGGTCGAGCAGCGCGCGGTCGCCCTCCTCCTTGAGGTCCAGGACCACGCTCTCCTTGCCGCGGTTGCACCAGACGAAGTACGCGGACTCACCCTTGGCGGCCTTGTCGTACTCCCGCGCGAAGTCGCCGCCCGGCCGCTCGACCTTGATCACCCGTGCGCCGAGGTCCGCCAGCTGACGGGTCGCGAACGGCGCGGCGACGGCCTGCTCCAGGGAGACGACGGTCACGCCGTCCAGTGGCTGCCGCTGTGCCCGGTGCTGTGACGGCTGCTGTGACTGCTGCAAGGCTCGCGCTCCTGGTCTCTTGCGGTAGGAATCGTGCACATGGTGTCTCCCAGGGTGCCCGGGCTTTCAGGCCGGGGAGGTGTTGGTGCTTGGGTGGGAGCCGTGAAGCGGCGGAGTTCTCTGCGTGTCGGTTCTGAGCTGCGTTCTCTTTCGTTGTCAGTGGGGGCTGTTAGGTTCCCGGGCATGACGACGGCGGTGGTGGCCGCGCAGGGGTCGGGGTATGCCCGGTTCACCTATCGGCTGCGGGTGTCGTCGTCGGCGGGTGCCGGTCTGGAGGCGGAGTGGGCGCGTTGCCGGTGGGTGTGGAACGAGTGCGTGGCTGTGTCCCGCAAGGTCCACGGCCTGAACAAGACCTCCGAGCAGAAGGCCACGTGCGGTCCCGCGCAGCTCGACAGGATGCTGACCGAGGCGCGGCGGTCGATGGCGTGGCTGCGGGAGGGCAGCTCGGTGCCGCAGCAGCAGGTCATCCGGGACTTCGCCATATCCCGCACCAAAGCGTTGAAGGACATCGCGGCGAGGCTGCCGATGAGGCAGCGGGCCGGGATGCCCCGCATCAAGCGCAAGCGCGAGGCCGCCCCGTCGCTGAACTACACCACCCGCGGTTTTAGGCTCAAGGACGGACGCCTGCACCTGGCCGGCGGCCTCGTCGTGTCGGTGGTGTGGTCCCGCGACCTGCCCGCAGTCCCCACGTCGGTGCGGGTGTACCGGGACAGCCTCGGCCACTGGTATGCCTCGTTCGTCGTGGCCACTGCCCCTGAGCCGCTGCCTGCCACCGGCGCTGTGATCGGCGTGGACTGGGGCGTGCGTGAGACCGCGACCACCACCAGCGACGCCCACGACCTGCCGCACGCTCAGCACGGGAAGACCGCCGTGCAGCGTCTCGCGCGGTACCAGAAGATGATGGCTCGCCGTAAGCCTGCTCGTGGGCAGGGCGCGTCCAGGGGCTACCGCAAGGCCAGGCATCAGGCGGCGAAGCTGCACAAGAAGGTGGCGCGGCAGCGGCAGGACACCGCCCGCAAGTGGGCCAAGCACGTCGTGCGCGACCACGACGCGATCGCGGTCGAGGACTTCCGGCCGAAGTTCCTCAGCCGGACCACCATGGCCCGCAAGGCGGCGGACGCCGCGATCGGCGCCACGAAGACGGCGCTGATCGAGATGGGCCGCAAGCACGGGCGGGACGTCCGCCTGGTGCATCCCGCGCACACCACCATGGACTGCGCGTCGTGCGGAGCGAGAACCAAGCACGCACTGCCACTCTCGGAACGTACCTACACCTGCACCGCGTGCGGAGCCGTGTCCCCCAGGGACAAGAACTCCGCACGCGTGATGCTGGTCCGGGCTGGTCTCAACCCGGCTGGTGCCGATCGTGTAAGCGCTGGAGGACCGCTGGTCCCCAGCCCACGTGAGCCAGGAATCCCCGTCCCTTAGGACGGGGAGGATGTCAAATGTCCACGGTCGTGCCCAGTCCCTCCGCACGCGCGACGGCGTGGACGACATGGGCGGCGGCCACGTCCAGCGCCGCGTGCCCCGTGGACTTGAAGACGGTCAGCCCGCCGGCCTCGCCGCGTCCGGGGTGGTCACCGGCGAGCACGGAGCCGAGAAGGACGACCTCGCGGCCGGGGGAGAGTCCCTGCAGTTCGTGGGCCCCGGCCGGGGGAGGGGAGCCGGCGGCGCCGGGCCACTCGGCGAACAGCGCGGCGTCCCGTACGGTCTCCGCGTCGAGTTCGGGGCCGTGGGAACCGCCGACGGAGCTCACGAGCGTGCCCGGCGCGAGCCACGAGCGGCGTACGACCGGACGCGTCGCCCCGGTGCAGCAGAAGACGACGTCTGCCCCGCGCACCGCCTCCTCGATGCCCTCCGCCACGCGCGCCCCGGGATGGCGGGCCGCGGCCTCCCGGGCGCCCCGCGGATCACGGCCGGCGACCACGACCTCCGCGGCCGGATGGAGTTCCGCCAGCAGGTCGATCTGGGCGCGGGCCTGGGCCCCGGTGCCGACCACCGTGTGGCGCAGCGCCCCGGGGCGGGCCAGCGCCCGCGCCCCGATCGTGGCCGCCGCGGCGGTGCGCACCGCCGTCAGCGACTCGGCGTCCATCAGGGCCAACGGGCGCCCGTCGTGATCGTCGAACAACGCGACCATGCCCCGGTGCGCACTGCGCCCGGGCAGCGCCGGATCGCCGAAGACCGACACCAGCTTCGCCGCCAGGCCCAGCCCCGGAACATGGCCCGGCATCGCGCCCAGCAACCCGGCCGGGGTGCGCGCCGCGATCCGCGGCGGCGCCGACACCTCGCCGCGGCTGATCGCGACGAGGGCCGTGGCCACGGCGTCGACGACGCGGCGGGCGTCGAGCGCGGCCCGGGTCTGCGCCCGGTCGAGGACGAGGAGACCGCTCATGACGTGGCTCCCTGAGGATCGGTCAGAATGCGCCGGAGCTCGTCGGTGGCGTCACGCAGCGCCTGCTCCAGGGCGGGCAGCCGGGCCCGACCGAACTCCGCGTCCGGCCCGACGACGGTGAGCGCGCAGACGGGGGCGCCCGGGCCGGGCGTCACGGCGCGGCTGATCGAGGCGACCAGCTTCTCGTTGCGTCCGCGCTCCACGGCCACCCCCGTCCGCGCCGTCCGTGCGATGTCGGCCAGCAGTCCGTCGTCCCCGTCGAGCGGGTGCCCTTCGGCCTCGGCGGGACGCAAGTAGGGCGCGCGTGCCGCCGGGTCGAGTGCCGCGACCAGCGCCAGCGGCCCGGCGAAGCGGTGCACCGGCAGCGCCTCGCCCAGCAAGTGGCTGATCATGGCCAGGCGCCCCGGCCGGACGACGTCGATCACCCGGGCCCGGTCGGCCTCCAGCACCTGCAGGTTGACCATCATCCCCGTGAGGTCGGACAGCTCCTGCAGCACCGGGCGGGCCAGGGCGTTCAGTGAGTTCCCCGCCGCGGCCGCCGACATCCGCAGCACCGCGGTGCCGGGCAGATAACGGTCACCCGCCCGCAGCACCCAGCCCCTGCGCACCAGGTCCAGCAGGATCCGGTAGGCCGTCGCGCGGTGCAGGCCGACCTCGCCGGCCAGGTCCGTCAGGCGGACGGGGCGCGGCGCACGGGTGACGGCCTCGACGAGGTCGAGCGCCTTGTCCACCGCGGTACGCGGGGCCTCGGGCATCGCGGCCACTCCTTCTCGATCTCCGGCGGCTGCAGTACAGTACCGAGCGTTTCCCCAGACGATACAGATGTTACGCAGGTTGCAACAGTCGAGGTGAGCATGGCCGACCAGTCCCAGGGCGCCCCCACCCCCTACGCGGCGCCCGCCGCGGGCACGACCGCGGTCTACCGCGGCGCGACCCTCTTCGACGGCACCGGCCGGCCGCCCCGGCCCGCGACCATCGTCACCGACGGGCAGAAGGTCACCGCGGTCGCGCCCGACGCCGACCTCGCCTCCCGGCTCCCCGAGGGCGCCCGGGTTTTCGACCTCGACGGACGCTTCGTCATCCCCGGGCTGATCGACACCCACCAGCACCTCGCCACCCCGCCCGACCGTCCCGCGGCCGAGGCGGCGTTGCGCCGTCACGTCCACAGCGGCATCACCGCCGTCCGGGACATGGCCGACGACCTGCGGCAGATCGGCGACCTCGCCCGTGCCACCCTCGTCGGCGAGATCCCCGGCCCCGACATCCGCTACGCCGCCCTGATGGCGGGCCCCGGGTTCTTCGACGACCCGCGCACCCACCAGGTCTCCCAGGGCGCCGTGCCCGGCGAGGTGCCCTGGATGCAGGCCGTCACCGCCGCCACCGACCTGCCCCTCGCGGTCGCCATGGCCCGCGGTACGTACGCCGCGGCCATCAAGGTCTACGCGGACCTCGACGCGGACCTGGTCGCCGCCGTCACCGCCGAGGCCCACCGCCAGGGCATCCCCGTCTGGGCGCACGCCACCGTGTTCCCGGCGACGCCCGGCCAGGTCGTCGCCGCCGGTGTCGACACGGTCTCCCACGTCACCCTGCTCGCCTTCGAGGGCACCCCCGACGGGCTCACCAGCTACAAGAGCAAACCCCCCGTCGACCACGCCCGGTTCACCGCCGGGGACGACCCGCACCTGGACCGGCTCTTCGCCCTCATGCGCCGGCGCGGCACCGTCCTGGACGCCACCGCCTGCATGTGGGAGAGCGACGAACTGGCCGGCGGGGGACCCGAGGACGCCGCCCGGGCCCGCGCGAACACCGCGCTCGCCGCCGCCGTCACCGCCCAGGCCCACCGGGCGGGCGTGGCCATCTCCACCGGCACCGACCACGAGACCGCCCCCGGGGCCGCCTTCCCGGCCCTCCACGACGAACTGGCCTTCCTCGTCGAACGCTGCGGCATCCCCAGCGCGGACGTCCTGCGCTCGGCCACGCTCATCGGCGCCCGTGCCGCCGGCACCGAGGACTCCATGGGCAGCGTCGAACCCGGAAAGCTGGCCAACTTCGTCGTCCTGGACGAGGATCCGCTGCGCGACATCGCCAACCTGCGCAGCGTCACCCTGACCGTCAAGCGCGGACACCGCTTCGACCGCGCCGAGTTCGAGGAGCGCCGGTGAACCCCACCCCCGTGATCGTCAACGCGCTGGGTCAGCTCGACAACCCCAACGCCCCCGCGTCCGCCGAAGCCGCGGCCCACCTCAACCCCTCCAGCGACCAGCTCACCATCGACGCCCGCGCCCTCGCCGACGCCCACGCCTGCGGCCTCACCGCCGTCAACATCACCCTCGGCTACACGATGGGCGACCTGCCCCCGTACGAGCACACCCTGCGCGAGATCGACGTCTGGGACGCCATCATCGGCGACCACCCGGCCGACCTCACCAAGGTCCGCACCGTCGCCGACGTCCACCGCGCCCACGCCGACGGCAGGATCGGCGTCATCTACGGCTTCCAGAACGCCGTGGCCGTCGGCGAGGACCCCGGACGCGTCGCCACCTTCGCCGAGGCGGGCGTCCGCGTCATCCAGCTGACGTACAACCAGGCCAACCACATCGGCGACGGATCGATGGCCCCCGCCAACCGGGGCCTGACCCCCTTCGGCCACGAGGTCGTCGAGGCGCTCAACGAGCAGCACGTGATGGTCGACCTCTCCCACAGCGGCGAACGCACCTGCTTGGAGGCCGCCAAGACCTCCCGGCAGCCCGTCTCCATCAACCACACCGGCTGCCGGGCCCTCACCGACCTGCCCCGCAACAAGACCGACGAGGAACTCCGCCTCGTGGCCTCCCGCGGCGGCTTCGTGGGCATCTACTTCATGCCCTTCCTCAACCCTTCCGGCCACGCCCGTGCCGCCGACGTCGTGGAGCACATCGACCACGCGGTCAACGTCTGCGGCGAGGACCACGTCGGCATCGGCACCGACGGCACCATCACCCCCGTCGATGACCTCGACGCCTACCGCACCGCCCTCGCCGAACACGTCGGCCGGCGCCGCGAGGCGGGCGTCGGTGCCGCGGGCGAGCGCGCCGACACCTACCCGTTCGTCGTCGACCTCCGTGGCGTCGACCAGTTCCGGGAACTCGTCCGTCTCCTGGAACGCCGCGGCTACCGCTCCGAGCGCATCGAGAAGATCCTCGGCCGCAACTTCCTGGACTACGCGTCCCGCGTCTGGGCGTAGCCGGCCCGGGCCCGGTGGACGGAAACGAAAGTCCGGCCGGAGTGGGACGGAGGGTGTGCGATGAGGGACCAGGCCCGACCGTGAAGGAGTCCTGCGCGTGCGACTGACTGTCGATCCGGTGTACGGAGAAGTGGATCTCACTGCGTCCGCGGAAGAACTGGCAGCCCTGGCGGACGCGGTGGCCGGTGCCCGTGGCTTCATCGGGGCCACGTCACCAGCGGGCCGCGACGCCCTGGTGGGGGCCGACGTCAGGGCGGCGGCCGGTCCAGGGGTGCGGATCGAGGTGGACGCCGCGCGGCGGATCCTCGTGATCAGCGGTGACCCCGCTGCCAGGGAAATCCTCGCGGACAATCTCCACGCCATGGGCACCGCCACCGACGGCGGTCACCTCCACGTCGACTACTTCCCGGGGCACCCTTACCTCGTCGAGGGATCGGTGTCCCTGGTGGTCAACAGTCCTCACGGCGGCATGCCCACCCAGTGACCACTACTCCACGGCGGGGCCGGGACGGTCGGGGCCGGGTTGACATGCGCGGCGGGCCGGTTATGTACTTGATGAAGCAAGTATCTGGCTTCCGGGTGATGCGGGCCTTCGCCGTGCCCGGGGCCGCCGTGCAACGTGTTCGACCGGGAAGAGCAGATGAGCACCGGCAACGCCGTGCCGATGGCCAACGTCCAGGAGATGCACGTCGTGCACACAATGTTCCGCCGGGAGTTCGGGCTGACGCCCGCGCTGGTGCGGGGCGTCGCCGACGGCGACCTGGCGCGGGCCCGCGTCGTGGCCGAGCACCTCGACATCATGCTCTCCGCGCTCATCGGGCACCACGAAGGCGAGGACATCGGGCTGTGGCCCCGGCTCCTGGAGCGCGTCAGCGACGAACTCGTCCCGCTGGTGCACGTGATGGAGGCGCAGCACGAGCAGCTGCACGCCGTCTGCGGCGAACTGGCCGGGGCGGTCCGGGCCTGGCGCGTCGGCGGTTCCTCCGCGCAGGGAGCGGCGGTCGCCGGGATCACCGACCGGCTGAACCGCATCGCGTTCGAGCACATGCGGCTGGAGGAGGAGACGATCCTGCCGCCGGCCGAGCGGCACATCACGGCCGCGGAGTGGGCCGAACTCGGGGGCCACGGCACGTCCATGACGCCCCGTGACCGGCTGGACCCGCGGTTCGGGATGACCCTCTACGAGGGCGACCCGGTCGTCATGAAGGGGCTCCTGAAGGGCGCCCCGCTGCGCGTCCGTGTGCTCATGCCGATGCGCTGCCGCAGGCGGTACCGCGCCTATGCCAAGAAGCTGAACGGAACGGCCAGGCCGCCCCGTGTCGGACGGCGCGTCGAGCGCCCGCGCGGCTGACCGGATCGCTCCGGCGACACCCGGGGATCAACCGCCGCACACGGCGGCGGGCTCGCGCACCATGAACACGTCGACCGGATCCTCGGTGTCGACGGTGAACCCGTGCCGCTCGTACAGCCGCCGGGCCGCGCTGCCCGCAGCACGTTCAGCCTGACCGGGACGCCGTCCCGGTCGCACCGCTCCAGCAGCTCCCGCAGTACGGCCGTGCCGATGCCGCCGCCCTGCAGACGCGGGTCCAGGTAGAAGTGCTCCAGCCAGTGGGCGTCCCCGGCGGGCCGCAGGGCGACGCAGCCGGCGACAGCGCCGCCCACGTCGATGACCCAGGTGTGCTCCGGCGCGAAGGCGTCCCGCAGGCGCTGCCGCACGCGGTGCTCGTCGTACCGCCCGAGTCGCTCCAGGTCGGCCCGCATCACCACGGCGCGCAGCTCCGCCACCGCCTCGACGTCCGTGGCCGCAGCCGGCCGTATGTCCCAGTCCGCCATGATCGAAAGGCTATCGCGTCACGCGCGGGGGCCCTACGCTGCGGTGATGTCCGATCACGTGCCCGAGGAACTGCTGAGCGTCGCCGCGGCCCTGCTGCCGGGACGCGACCTGCGCGGCGCGACCCTCGCGGTCGGTGGCTCGCACCATGTGGTGCTGCTTCCGGGCGTCGCGGTCGTGCGCGTCGCCAGGAACGCCACCGCGGTCGCGGCGCTGTCCCGGCGCATGGAGCTGCTGCGCCGCCTGGGCGCCCTGGACCTGCCCTTCGCCGTGCCGCGCCCGCTGTCCGACGTGGTCCGGGTGGCGGGGCACACCGCTGTCGCGCTGTCCTGGGTGGGAGGAACGCCCGCACCACGGGGCGGGGGTGGGGAGCCGGAACACCTCGCGGGGCTGCTGCGGGCACTGAAGGGCGTGGACTGCCGCGACCTCCAGGGCCTGCTGGGCGCCGCGCACGAATACGCGGGCGGTGACCGGTGGGCCGAGATGATGGAGCGCGACGTCGTTCCCCGGCTGCCGCGCACGTGGCGGTCCGAGGCGCGCCGCCGAGTGGGCGCCGCCCTGGACCTTCCCCCGGTCGAACCGTCCCTGGTCCACGGCGACCTGGCCGGCGGCAACCTGCACTGGAGCGACGACGGCCGCGTGGTCGGCGTGCTGGACTGGGACCTCGCCCAGCCGTTCGACCCGGCCGTCGACGCCGCCTGCCTGGCCTGGCACGGCTGGGACAAGGTGGCGGCGGCCGTCGACCGGCCGACCCTGCACCGCGCGTGGACGTGGTACCTCACCTTCGGCCTGGAGCAGGTGGCCTTCGCCCTCCTCAACGGGGAACCGGAGGAGGTCGTCGAGCGACACAGCTCGGTCACGGCCGCCTGGCTGGAGCGCACGGCACGGATGACGCGACCCGGCGCCTGACGCCGCCTCAGGGGATGATGGCGTCCACGCAGCCCCCGTCGACGCGCACGGCGCCGCCGGTGGTGGCCGAGGCGAGGTCGGAGCTGAGGTAGACCACCATGTTGGCGATCTCCGCCGGCTCGATGAGGCGTTGCAGCAGCGACTGCGGGCGGTGCTCGCGCATGAAGGCGCGCTGCGCCTCCTCCCAGGGCAACTCGCTGCCGACGAGCCCCCGGACGAACTCCTCCACCCCCGCGGTACGGGTCGGCCCGACCAGGACCGAGTTCACCGTGACGCCCGAACCCGCGGCCTTCTTGGCGAAGCCGCGCCCGAGGGCGAGCATCGCCGTCTTCGTCATGCCGTACTGGATCATCTCGACGGGGATCGCAATGCCGGACTCGCTGGAGATGTACTGGATGCGGCCCCAATCCCGCTCCAGCATCCGCGGCATGTACATCCGGGTCAGGCGGACGGCGGACAGGACGTTGACCTCGAAGTACCGGCGCCACTCGGCGTCGTCGATCTCGAGTGCGTCCCTGGCGCCGTAGACGCCGAGGTTGTTGATGAGGATGTCGACGTCCGGCACGGCCTCGCGGGCCCGTTCGGCGCCCTCGTCGGTGGCCACGTCGGCTCCGACGGCGACGAACTCGCCGTCCGGTACCTCGTCGCGCAGCTGCTTGAGGGCCTGGTCCACCCGGTCCGGGTCGCGGCCGTTGACGCCCACGCGGGCTCCGGCCCGTGCGAGCCCGGCCGCGATGGCCGCTCCGATGCCCTGCGTCGATGCCGTCACCAAGGCGGTCCGTCCGGTGAGGTCGATGCGCATGTCCGCTCCCTGGGGCGACCCGTTCGACGATCACGGCGGCACGACCGTGCTCTCCCCAGTCTCCGCCAGGCGGCCTCCCCCCGCTCGGTGAGCAGGGGCCGTCACCCGGTCCTGACGGCACGCCGCTCGGCGAGGAAGCGGTGGACGGCCCACGCCGCGCCTGCCGCCGCGGCCGTCCAGACCAGGGCCTCGGCCACGGCGATCGCCGGGGTCACCGTCATATGCGGCCGGGGCGGCAGTACGACCATCTGGACGGCGGCACCGACCGGCACCGTCAACGCGGCCAGGAGGCCGGTCAGGCCGGGCCGCCGGATGGCCGCGCCCGTCATGCCGAGGAACGGTCCGAAGAACACCGCGACCACCGCCCAGATGAGGACGTCACTGCCCGCGTTCACGAGGAGGTGGTCCATCGCGGAGTACGTCGCTGTGGCGGCGACCAGCGCCAGCGGTCCGGCCGGCATGCCGCGGGCGGGGGTCCCGGCGAGCAGGCCCGCGGCCACCGCGAGGGCGGCCCAGGACCAGCCCGCGTCCAGCAGCAGGCTCAGCACCTTGGCCGCGCCGCCCCAGAGGGTGCCGGTGACCGGGGCCCCGAGTTCGGTGTACGGCGACGACAGCGCGTTGACGAGCGAGGTGACCGTCCCGAAGACGGCTCCCACCGCCACACCCCCCATGATCTTCATGGCGGGAGATTACCGAAAGCGCCCTGCGCGCACGGCAGTTCGGCGATCGGCGCCGTGGCTCAGTCGCCCCGCCGCTCAGCCGGCGGCGGCCTTCCTGAGGGCGGCGAAGACCGCTCGGGCCTCGGTGCCGTCCGGCTGCTGCCAGCGGGCGTCGACGTGACCGAGCGCGCCGCCCGCGGTGCCGTCGACAGCGCCGGGGCGCAGCGCCCGCGTCACGCGGAGGACCAGGCGCCCGGCCGGGCCCGCGTCGAGGGTGACGTCGGTCGTGGCCTCCGGGCCGTCGGTCACGGATCCGGCGCCGGACACGGCGGCGTCCACCGGGCCGGCGTAGTGGCGGGCGACAGTCGGGTCGGGCGTGTCGCTGAGGCTCTGGGCCTGCGCCTCGGCCTCACCTCGTACCAGGGCGGTCAACTGGGCCACCACGACCGGGTCGTGCGCGCCGTCGTAGATCCAGCGCTTGCCCAGTACCCCGTGCTCCGTGGTGCCGATGAGCGCGTTCTCGGCGCCGGCCAGCGGCGCGCCGCGGTAGGCCATGGGCACGTGGTACGCGGCGCCGTCCTGGTCGGTGACCACCATGAACTCCACCCCGACCTCGCCCAGGGGGTCGTCCAGGCGGAAACCGCCCGCCTTCACGAGCTCCGGCGCCCGTCCCGTGCCCGCGTACCAGGGCTGCCGGGGGAGCCACTGCGTGAGCAGCTCCAGCTTGGTCGGCGTCAGCGTCGTGTGGTGGATGAGCGACATGGCCGGTGCAGCCTTCCCCTGAGTCCGTTACTGCGGGGACATCGTCCCATCCGGGTCCGACACGTGGTTCGTCCGGTCGGGTGACGATCGTCCCCCGTGCGGCCATACATCGGTATGGTGACCGTATGGCGAAGCAGAAGGTCACCATCACCCTCGACGAGGACACCGTCGCCGCGGTCGACAAGCTGGCCGGTGGCCCCGGCGGCAACCGGTCCGCGTTCATCGAGGCGGCCGTCACCGAACGGCTCCAGCGCACCGAACGCGCCCTGCGCGCCGTCGACTGGCTCGCCGCACGGGCCCGCCAGGACCACCCCGGCGAGTGGGAGGCCGCCCTCGAGGCCGTCGCCTCCGCCGACGCGCGGCGCGGCTTCGAGACCGCTCCTCCCGCGGACCCGGGTCAGGCGGCGTGAGCGGCGGGTACATCCTCGACCACACCGCCGTCCGGGCCCTCGCCCTGGGACGGCCGTACATGGTCGCCCGGGTCATCCGCTCGGCGCAGACCGCGGTGCCGCTGTACGTCCCGGCGGTGCCCTTCGCGCAGGGCCTGACCGAGTCGGTCCTCGGCGAGGTGTACGAACGCCTCCAGGACGCCCTGGCGGCGCCGTGCTTCGTCTTCCGGGCGCTCGGCGAGGCCACCTGCTGGTCCGTCGCGCAGATCGCCCACGAGCGCGCGACGGACATCGCCACCGCCCACGCCGCGCACCTGGCGCTGTCCACCGGTCTTCCGGTGCTCACCCAGCAGCCCGACGCCTACAAGCGCGTGGACGCCCGGATCGACACCGAGCAGATCGTCTGACCCGCCCCGTCGCACGCTCCTGGACCGCGTGACCAGGGCGTTCCGGGCCGCTCGTACCGTCCCGCGTGAATCTCCACGTCTCGACCGCCGCATCGTGGGTAAGTGTGGGGTGAAACGTCCGAAATGAGTGGGGATGGTTTAGATGGCCTCTACGCGACCGAGTATCGAGCAGCACCCCGACCTGCTGGCGCTGCGCGCGGAGTACGAACGGACGACCGCCACCAACCGGGGCCAGGCGATCGAGGCCATGGGCCTGGTGACCGGCACCTACCTGGCGGCGTCCCCCTGGATCGTGGGCTTCAACGGCCTGTCGACGATAGCCGTCGGCAACCTGATAGCCGGCATCGCGTACGCCATGCTCATGGGCGGCGTGGGCAGGGCGTTCGAGCGCACGCACTCCATGGCGTGGGCCGCCGCCATCATCGGCCTGTGGACGATCATCTCGCCGTGGTGCATCGCGGGGAACGTCAGCACGACGCGCACGATCGTCAACAACGTGGTGGTCGGCGTCATCGCTCTGGCGCTCGCGCTGGCGGCGTCCTCGATGCGGCCGGGCACGGGCCGGGGGAAGTCCTCGGACATGAGGGGCCCCACCGGAGGCTCACGCATCTGACCGGCTCCCGCCGAATCCGCCCCGCCGGGCGAGCCTCCTGTACGGCTCGCCCGGCGGTACGCGTGCGGACACGGCCGGCGCCCGGTCCGGGCGCCCCGGCCTCAGCTGTCGGTGGAACCGAAGGTGACGGGCAACCGCGAGGGGCCGCGCAGCACCCGCGGCCGCCAGCGCAGCTCCCCGGGCGGAACGGCCAGCGCGAGTCCGGGCAGCCGGCGCAGGGCGGTGCCGATGGCGATCCTGCCCTCCAGCCGGGCCAGCGGCGCCCCCAGGCAGTAGTGGATGCCGTGCCCGAAGGCGAGGTGGGCGTTGTCCTCCCGGGTGATGTCCAGGCGGTCCGGGTCGCCGAACCGCGCCGGGTCGCGGTCGGCGATGGCGGAGGCGACCACCACCGTCGCGCCCCGCGGGATCGCCACCCCCGCGATGGTCAGGTCCTCGCGGGCGAAGCGCGCGATGCCGGGGTTGACCGGCCCGTCGTACCGCAGGAACTCCTCGATCGCGCCGGGCAGCAGCCCAGGGTCCTCGCGCAGCATGCGCAGCTGGTCCGGGTGGGTGAGCAGCGCCGCGATGCCGTTGCCGATGAGGTTGACGGTGGTGATGTACCCGGCGACCAGGAGCAGGAAGGCCATCGCGATCAGTTCGTGCCGGTCCAGCCGCTGCTCGTCGTCGTGGGTGGCGATCAGCGCGCTCAGCAGGTCGTCCCCGGGGTGCGCCCGCTTGGCGTCCAGCAGGGCCGTGAGGTAGCCGTGCATCTGCTTCCAGGCCGCCTCGATCTTGGCCGGGTCCGGCGGCCGGGGGCCCTGGAGGACCATGTCGTCGGTCCACCGCTGGAAGTCGTAGCGGTCGGAGACGGGCACGCCGAGCAGTTCGCTGATGACCGTGACCGGCAGCGGCAGCGCGAAGTCCTCGACCAGGTCGGCGCGCCCGGCCGGGACGATCGCGTCGAGGAGCTCGTCGGTGACGGCCTGGACCCGCGGCTCCAGCTCGGCCACCCGGCGGGCGGTGAACGCCTTGGAGACCAGCCGGCGCAGCCGGGTGTGGTCGGGCGGGTCGGCGCGCAGCATCGTGCGGATCATCGACTCGCGCTCGGTGGTGGGCAGCCGCGCCATGAGCCGCGGGTCCGCGGCGTCGCGGACGTCGCTGCTCAGCCGTGGATCGGTCAGGGCCGCCAGGCCGTCCTCGTACCGGGTGACCAGCCAGGCCTCCAGCTCGCCCTGGATGACCGCGCGGCGCACCGGGCCCTCCTGGCGTAGCTCCTGGTAGAGGGGGAAGGGATCGGCGACGAAGGCCGGATCGGTGAAGGGCAGGGTGACCGGCTGCTGGCTCATCAGGCCTCCGGGAGTGCGTGGCACCTCATGACGGCATCAATGTGCACCGTTCAAGGATAATATGTCCCGTTATATCGGGGCCGGGATGAGGATGACGGCGGAGGGCGGGCTGCGATGGAACGGACCACCTGCTGCGTGGTGGGCGGCGGCCCGGCGGGCATGGTGCTCGCCCTGCTGCTGGCCAGGGCGGGGGTGGAGGTCACCGTCCTGGAGAAGCACGGCGACTTCCTGCGCGACTTCCGCGGCGACACCGTGCACCCCTCGACCCTCGCCCTGCTGGACGAACTCGGCCTCGCCGAGCGCTTCGCCGCCCTGCCGCAACGCCGCGTCACCACCGTCCAGTTGCCGATCGGCCCCGGGCGGTCCCTGGTCACCGTCTCGGACGTCGGCACGCTGCGGGGCCCGTACAACTACGTGGCGATGGTGCCGCAGTGGGACCTGCTCGCCCTCCTCGCGGACGAGGCCCGCCGCGAGCCGACGTTCACCCTGCGCATGGGCACCGAGGCGACCTCCTTCCTCGAGGAGCGCGGCCGGATCACCGGCGTGCGGTACCGCACCGCGGACGGCGGCGGCGGCGAACTGCGGGCCACCCTGACCGTGGCCTGCGACGGCCGCGGGTCACTGGCAAGGTCGCGGCCGGAACTGGGCCTGCGGGAATTCGGCTGTCCGATGGACGCGTGGTGGTTCCGGGTGCCGCGGCACCCGGGCGACCCGCAGGGGCTGGTGGCGGGAGTCGGCGACCGCTTCCTCACCGCGATGATCGACCGGGGGGAGTACTGGCAGTGCGCCGCGCTGATCCCCAAGGGCAGCGACGCCGACCGCCGTGCCGCGGGCCTCGACCGTTTCCTCGCCGCGTACTCGGCCGCGGTGCCGTGGCTGGGCGACCGCGTGCGCGCGGTGCGCTCCTGGGACGAGGTGAAGCTCCTCGACGTGCGCTGCGACCGGCTGGAGCGCTGGCACCGCCCGGGGCTGCTGTGCATCGGCGACGCCGCCCACGCGATGTCGCCGGTCTTCGGGATCGGCATCAACCTCGCCGTCGAGGACGCCGTCGCCACCGCGCGCCATCTCGTGGAGCCGCTGCGCCGCGGCAGCGTCGGGCTGCGGGACGTCCGCGGCGTACAGCTCCGCCGGTGGCCGACCACGGCCGCCACGCAGGCCCTGCAGCGCCTGGCCCACCGCCGCTTCGTCGCCCCGGTGCTGGCCGGACGCTCACCGCTCGGCGACGCCGACCGCGCGGGGCGGCTCGCCGGCCTGCTCAACTCCACACCCTGGCTCAAGCGGGTGCCGGCGTACTTCATCGGCTACGGCGCCCTGCGCGAGCGCCCGCCGGCGGCGTCGGTGCGGTAGGTGCGGTGTCCCGGCCGGCTCCGACGGGCCGGCCGCAGACGGCAGGCCGACCCGGCGCCAGGCGCGACCGCTCCGGGTGTCCGGGTTCAGGCGGTGGCCCTGGCGGCGTTGCGGGCGATCGCGTCGACGACCGCCGGCCACACCTGCTCCGGCAGGTCGTGGCCCATGCCCGGGATCAGCAGCAGTTCGCTGCCGGGGACCGCGGCCGCCGTCGCCCGCCCGCCGCTGTGGTCGATCAGGGGGTCCTGCTCGCCGTGCACGACCACCGTCGGTACCGCCACCGACCGCAGGCCCGGCGTGCGGTCCGGAGAGGCGAGGATCGCGGCGTACTGGCGCACGTAGCCCTCCGGGCGGTACGCGCGGTCGTAGGCGGCGGTCATGCGCTCGCGCAGCTCCCGCGGAGCCGGCGGGTAGGCGGGGGAGCCGATCACGGCCGACCTGTGCACCCCCTCGTCGATGACGGCCTCGCGCGTCAGGGGGACGCCGTTCGAGCCGGGCATCGCGGCGATGGCCTCCGCCGAGGCGCGGCCGACCGACCGGTCACCGGTGGTGGACATGATCGAGCACAGCGACAGCACCCGGTCGGGGTGGTCGATCGTCAGCTGCTGGGCGATCATGCCGCCCATCGAGGCGCCGACGACGTGCGCGGCCGGGATGTCCAGCGCGTCCAGCAGCCCCACGGCGTCGTCCGCCATGTCGCCCAGCAGATAGGGGACGCTGGAGGGGTCGCCCGACAGTACGGCGCCGATGTCCGGGACGGGGTGCTCGTCGAGACCGGTCGACAGGCCCGCGTCGCGGTTGTCGTAGCGCACGACGAAGAAGCCGCGGTCCGCGAGCGCGGAGCAGAACTCCGGCCGCCACAGGGTCATTTGCGCACCGAGGCCCATGACGAGCAGCAGCGCCGGATCGCCGGCGCCGCCGAATGTGTCGTACTCGAGCTCTATACCGTTGGACTTCGCGCGCGGCATGCGGGGGCTCCTTGGGGGCTCGCGGGGGATCGGCTCATACCGTCCAGTCGGTACGATAGCTGCGGCGCCCCCGCTCGGCACCCCCACCGGCGCGGCGCCCGCACCCTCGTGCGAGGGGCGTCCGCGTGGTGAAATGAGGGCCCATTACATTACACTTATGTAATGTAATGCCCGCAATCGATGGCATGGGGCCGCGTCCGGGCACAGAGAGGACCGCGGATGAGCGGCGACGACCGCACCGGAAGCGCCAAGGACGACAAGGGGGCCGACCGCGGCGCCGGCTCGCGGGTCGGTGGCCGGCCGCGGGACCCGGCGATCGAGGAGGCGATCATCCGGGCGACGCGCAAGCGGCTGGTCGCCGACGGGTACGCGCAGATGACCATCGGGGACATCGTCGCCGACGCCGGGGTCACGCGGCCCACGCTGTACCGGCGTTGGGCGAACAAGTACGACCTGGTCGTCGACGCCCTCCGGTACGGACTCCGCGCCCAGCGCGAGGCGTACCCGGACGTCGACATGGACGCGCTGACCGCGGTCGAGGCCTTCCGTGAGGCCGTGCGCCGCCTCGATCCGCGGTACCACAACAAGGGCGCGATGGCCCTGCACGGCAACTTCATGGCGGAGGTCGAACGCGCGCCCGGCCTGCTGGAGCAGCTGCGCGAGCACGGAGTGGGGCCCCGGTGCGACGAGTTGGTGCAGACCCTGCGGCGGCTCCGCGAGCGCGGCGAGGTCCGTGAGGACGTCGACCTCGACACCGTCGTGACCCTCTGCTTCGGCAGCTACTTCGCGGACTACCTGCGTACCGGTGGTTCCGGTGCGGACATCCCGGACCGCCTCGTCGCCACCGTCTGGCCCGCCATCGCGGTGCGCCCCGCCGGCTCCGCCTGATCCGGCCGGGCGCGGTGCGGGCCGGGGCGGTCCGGGGCGCGGGCGGTCGGTATCCGTTCATGTTACAGTGAATATCTGTAACGTAACTGCCGCTCGCGCCCTGGGAGTTGACCGGTGGACGTCTACGAAGCGCTCTACACGACCCGGATCATGCGGCGCATGAAGCCGGATCCCATCCCGATGGAGAGCCAGTGCCGGATCCTGGACGCCGCGATCCGGGCGCCCAACGGCGGCAACACGCAACGCTGGCACTTCCTCGCCGTCGACGACCCCGGGCTCAAGGCGCGGCTCGCCGAGCTCTACGCGTCCTGCCGGCAGCGGGAGTACGCCGACATCGAGGCCGGCAGGCTCGGTACGGCACCGCACGAGGACCCCGCACGGCGGGCGCAGTCCCTGGGGCGCATCAAGAGCTCCGGGGACCACTTCGTCGAGCACTTCGCCGAGATCCCCCTGCTGGTCTTCGTCTTCGCGGTGGACGACCACGGCGGCGCGAACATCTACCCGGCCATCTGGAGTTCGCTGCTGGCCGCGCGGGCCGAGGGCATCGGCAGTGTGCTGACCACGGTCCTGCGCTACGAGGCCGACACCGTCTGCGACCTGCTGGGCGTGCCCACCGCGGACGGCTGGCGGATGATCGCGATGCTGGCGTTCGGGTATCCACTGGGCCGCTGGGGGGTCGCCGCCAACCGGCGTCCGGTCCACGAGGTCTCGTCGCGCAACCGGTGGGGCGCGTCGTTCGGGGCCCGGGTGCCCGAGCCCCTGTGGCCGCCGGACGCTGACGGTGCCCGCATCGAGCCGGACGGTCCGGCTTCCTGAGCGGGACGGCGCAGCCATGCGTCAGCCCGCGGGCGGGCACTGCACGGCCACCAGCGCCACGTCGTCATTGAGCCGCCCATCCGTGTGGCGGAGCAGGTCCGCCAGGACTTCCTGGAGCAGGGATTCCGGGTCGCGCAAGGCCGTGTCCCGGGGGATCCCGAGGTCGGCCACGGAGTAGAAGGCGCCCGAGCGGTCCCGGGCCTCGGCGAGGCCGTCGGTGTAGAGCAGGAGCAGGTCGCCCGGGGCGAGCGGGAAGCGGTCCACGCGGTACGCGGCGGGGTCGAGGCCGGCCAGGCCGAGCGGCGGCGCGGGCGCCGGGCCCGCGAGGGCGGTGATGCGGCCGTCGCGCAGCAGCAGCGGCAACGGGTGCCCGCAGCTGACCGTGCGCACGAGGCCCCCGCCGGCCGGGAACTCCACCAGCAGTGCGGTGATGAACCGCTCCGGCGCGTCGGCGTCGGCCTCGGACGCCTCGGCCACGTGCCGGCGCACGCTGCCCTCCAGCGCCGCGGCCAGGCCGGGCAGGGTGGGGTGCTGGTGCACCGCCTCGCGGAAGGCGCCGAGCAGTGCCGCCGTGTCGTCGAGCGCCTGCAGGCCCTTGCCCTTGACGTCGCCGATGAGGAGCCGGGTGCCGTACGGCGTCCGAGCCGCGGCGTACAGGTCGCCTCCGACCTCGGCCATCGTCTCGGCCGCCCGGTACACCGAGGCGACCCGCAGGCCCTCGATCCGCCGGGGGAGGGGCCGCAGGACGACCTGCTGCGCCGCCTCGGAGATCGCCCGCAGCTGGCTCGCCTCCCGGCGGTTGCGGTCGCGGGTGTTGCAGAACGCGATGAGGAAGACGGAGACCACCAGCAGGGCGGCGACATGCGTCGGCAGGACGGGGGAGCGGAGCAGGCCGTCGTGGACGTCGCAGGTCACCGCGGCCGCCAGTGACAGCGCGGCCACCCCGGTGGTGGCGCGCGCCGTCGAGATCGCCGCCATCAGGGCGGGCGCGGCGATGAGCAGGGAAGCCAGGTGCACGTCGGAGGGCGCGAGGAAACCGATCGTCGTGATGATCAGCACGAGTGCGACGGGGGTGCCGACCTCGGACAGCCGCCATGCCCGCCACGCCCGCCAGGACCTGGACCGCTTCCGCCCGCGGAGCGCCGTACGGCCATGGGTGTGATGGCTCCCCGCACGCTTGATGGGCTCGTGCACGGGCCTCGCCTCCTCGGCCGGCCCGCCGCCCCACGACGGGGGAGACGGGTCACAGGGGAAAATTCATTACAGATAGGAACTGTAACGCTGATCGACGTGCGGGGATTCCGTCCGGATCGGCGTTTCGTTACAGCTATTGACTATAACGAAACTCGCTGCCACGCTGGCATCGACGGGGTGCGACGGCCACCCCGGGCGCCGAGGAGGACGGACGATGGATCACCAACGCGAGCTCGTCGAGCGCAGCATCCCGTTCCTGGACGCGGTCAGGAACCGCACCGCGGGCAAGGAACTCGAGGGCTGGCTGAACGACACCCACGGTCCGCACAGCGGGCTGTACGGACACCTCTCGCGCCTGATCAAGCTCGGCGTCGAGGAGGGCTGGGCCGCGAACGCCGAGGTCGACGGCCCGAACTACCGGCGCAGCCTCATCGCACCGCCCTCGGCTGAGACGCAGTACTTCAGCATCACCGCGGTGTACATGAACAGCCAGGCCCCCTACCGGGGCCAGTACCACGCCCACCCCTACGGCGAGATCAACCTCGTGGCGCCCGTCGACCGGGACGCGCAGCTCGCCGGTCCCAGCGGCTGGCAGGGGCCGGGCTGGACCGCCCCCGCCCCCGGCAGCCACCACTACCCCGAGGTCCGCGGCGGCGCCCTCATCGCGCTGTTCTACCTGCCCGCCGGGCGCATCTCGTACGACATCACCGCGCCGCGCGGGCACTAGGGTGCGGGTGTGGATCCCGGGGAACTCCGACGACGTCAGGCCACCGCCGGGCATGTGCGGCGGCACGCCGCGCCCGATGGTCCGGCGACCATCCCGGCGTGCCCGCTCGGCCCGGTCGCCTACCCGGACCAGGATCCGGACCAGGGCGACCACCCCGTCGCGCTGGGCGACGGCACCTGGCTCACCCTGGCCGCGGACGGCACCACCCTCAACCGCTGGGCCCCGCACCGCCGGTGACCGGTGAGGCCGGTCCGACCCCGCCGGGTCCGCGCAGGTCGGCGGCCCTACCATGTGCGTCATGCACAGAAGTGGGCGAGCGGTGAGCGCCCGGCCGTACGCACCCTGGCGGTGGACCCATGCAGCAGAACGTCCCGGACCCCGCCGAGACGGCCACCTCGTTCACGGAACTGCTGACCCTGGAGCGGCTGGAGGAGAACCTCTACCGCGGCTTCTGCCACGCCGGGATGCCGCCCCGGGCCTTCGGCGGCCAGGTCGCGGCGCAGTCGCTGATCGCGGCGGGCTCGACCCTGCCCGCCCCTGACCTGCTCGTCCACTCCCTGCACGGTTACTTCATCCGCGCGGGCCGCACCGACCGGCCCATCGTCTACGAGGTCGACCGGACCCGGGACGGACGCTCCTTCGCCACCCGGCGGGTGGTCGCGATCCAGGACGGCGAGGCCATCTTCAGCCTCTCCGCCTCCTTCCACCGCCCGGAGGACAGCGACGAGCACCAGGCGGACGCGCCCGTGGCGCCCGGGCCCGAGGGACTGCCCGAACTGTGGGAGCTCCGGCGTGCGCGCCGGGGGGTGTCCGTCTTCGAGGCCGTCCTGGAGTCCCGCTGCGTGGGCGACCCCGACAAGGGACTGCCCAGCATCGGGCAGGGACCGCGCCAGCAGTTGTGGGTCCGCACCCGCGACGCCCTGTCAGGAGGGCCGTTGCTGCACGCCTGCGCCCTGACCTACTTCTCCGACATCCGGCTGCTCGCGACGGCCGGCCTGCCCTACGCCGACCACCCCGGCGTGCGGCAGGCCGCGTCGCTCGACCACGCCGTGTGGTTCCACCGGCCGTTCCGCGCCGACGAGTGGCTGCTGTTCGCCATGGAGAGCCCGACGTACGCGTCGTCCCGGGGCCTGGCCCGGGGTCAGTTCTTCACCCGGGACGGCCGCCTGGTCGCCTCCGTCGTGCAGGAGGGGCTGTACCGGCGGCGCCCGCCCCGCTGAACGGCCGCCCTCCGAGGAAGGAACGACACGATGCAGCAGCAGCAGCAGCCGACCGACCGCCCGACCGCCGACGCCTGGGAGGCCCTCGGCGGCGCCCCCGAGCGGGCGGAACACGTGGCGTACCGGGAGGTGGCCGGGGTGCTGCCCGCCCGGTTGCCGGTACGCCGGATGGCCCGGGCCACGGTCGGGGTCTGCTCCCTCGCCGCCGCAGAGCTGCTCGCGTTGCGCTCCGGTGGGCCGCCGCCCCCGGTGCTGGTCGACGAGGGGGCGGTGGCCACCGCGTTCGTGAGCGAGCGGCATCTGCGGATCGACGGCCGGGCGGCCACGTCCTTCGCTCCGCTGTCCGGCTTCTGGCGCACCGCGGACGGGTGGGTGCGCACCCATGCCAACTACCCGCACCACCGCGCCCGGTTGACCGCCGCCCTCGGCCTTCCCGGCGGTGGCGACGGCGGCGACGAGGACGCCCTGGCCCGACGGCTGGCGGACGAGCTGGCCGGGCGCACGGCCGCGGAGGTCGAGGAGACCGTCTACGCGGCGGGCGGACTGGCCGTCGCCGTACGGGACCCGGGCCCGGCGACGCAGCCGCTCGTGGAGACCGAGCGCACCGACGACGCTGCGGTGCGCCCCCTGCCTCCGGCGGGGCTGCCCGCGGCGGGCGTCCGCGTGCTCGACCTGACGCGGGTCATCGCCGGACCGGTCGCCACGCGCACGCTGGCACTGCTGGGCGCGGACGTGCTGCGGGTGGACAGCCCCCGTCTGCCGGAGGACGAGTCGGCCCACGCCGACACCGGCTTCGGGAAGCGGTCGGCGCGGCTCGACCTCTCCGGTCCCGACCGGACGGTCCTCGAGGAACTCCTCGCCTCCGCCGACGTGGTCGTGACCGGCTACCGCCCCGGCGCACTGGACCGATTCGGCCTCTCGCCGGAGGCGCTGCGCGAGCGACGGCCGGGGCTGGTCGTCGCCCAGCTCCGCGCCTGGGAGCGGTCCGGTCCCTGGGCGGGGCGGCGCGGCTTCGACAGCCTGGTGCAGGCGCGCTGCGGCATCGCCTCGATCGAGGCCGGACCGGACGGCCGCCCGGGCGTCCTCCCCGCCCAGGCCCTCGACCACGGCACCGGCTACCTGCTGGCCGCGGCGGTCCTGCGCGCCCTGGCCGACGCCCGCCGCCACGGCGGCGGAAGGCTGCTGCGGCTGTCGCTGACGGCCACGGCCTCCTGGCTGACGCACGGCATCGGCCCCGGCGACGCGCGGACCGGAACCGGATCCGATGGGGACCACGACCCCACGCGCCGGCTCGCCGTCGCCGACTCCGCCTACGGACGCCTGGTCCACGCCCTCCCGCCCCTGGGCTACCACGGCGCCCCGGCGGACTGGACCCGCCCCCCGGGGCGCTGGGGCACGGATCTTCCGGTCTGGCGGTGAACCACACGGACCCCGGGTGAACCCTTCGCCCGGGGGCGGGCGGTGGCCTGCCCCACGCGCGCGGAGTGCCCGGACCGCCACTACGATGCCCCGGCTGGAGATGATCAAGGGGAGGGGCGGCATGGAGACAGGCCGGGGAAGACCGTGCCCGCAGTGCGGGCAGCGGCTGACGGCGGACGACCGGTTCGTCGTCTGGTGCGCGGCGTGCGACTGGAACGTGCGGGGCGGGAACGAGGACGACGAGGAGCACGACGGCCCCATCGACGCGTTGCGCCGGCGCCTGTCGCGGGCGTACGGCGAGGAACTGTTCGCCAGGATGACCTCGGAACGGCCGCCGAGGCCCGGCCGGGGCGCGGCATACGTCGGCGCCTACGCGATCGCCGGCCTCGTGCACCTGCTGACGCTGGCCGTGGCCGGCGCCGGTGTGTGCCTCCTGGCGACGGGCCGGCGGGCGATCATCCCCGCCGTGCTGGGCGTCCTGTTGCTGGGCCTGGCATGGCTGATGCGTCCGCGGCTGGGGCGGATGCCGCGGCACGGGGACCGGCTGCACCGGGCGGACGCGCCGGCGCTCTACGCGCTGCTGGACGAGGTGGCCGACGCCCTCGGAGCGCCACGGGCGGACGTGGTCGTGGTGGACGCCCAGGTCAACGCCTCTGTCCAGGCGGTCGGCCTGCGCCGTCGCAAGGTGCTGACGATCGGACTCGGGCTGTGGGAGGTGCTGACCCCGCAGCAGCGGGTCGGCCTGCTCGGCCACGAGTTCGGTCACTTCGTCAACGGCGACACCAGCCAGACGCTCGTCATAGGTTCCGCTCACCGCACGCTCGTCGAGTGGTACGTGCTGTTGCGTCCGCAGCAGGACACCAGCGGCCTGGGAATGATCGAGATCGCCGCACGGCTGCTCATGTTCGTACCCGCTTCCGCCGTGCTGCTGCTCCTGCACGTCCTGGCACACCTGACCCTGCGCGCCAGTCAGCAGGCCGAGTACCTCGCGGACGATCTCGAAGCGCAGATCGGCTCGACGGAGGCTGCCATCGGGGGGCTCGACGTCCTGCTGCTCGCCGATGCCGTCTCCTTCTGGCTCGACCAGCAGTACGTCACCGCCGGCACCGTGCACCGCGCCACACGCGGCGCCGACAGGGAACCCGACGAGGCGGTCTGGGAGCGGCTCAAGGAGTACGTGGCGTCGATTCCCGTGCACGAGCTGGAGCGGCGGCGCCGGCTGTCCGCGCTGACCGCCCACGCCGAGGACCAGACGCACCCGCCGACCCACCTGCGCCGCGCCGCCGTGGAGCGCCGGGAGCACCATCGGGCCGCCGTCGTGCTGGACGTCGCGCGGAACAAGGAGGTCGACGCCGCGCTGGACCCGGCCCGCCGCCGGCTCGGCCGGGAGGTCCTGCGCGGCTGAGCGACCCCGGGTTCAGGCCCGGCCGCCCCGCTCCAGGGGGATCCTCTCGCCCGCCTCGACGGCGAACGGCAGCCGGTTGCCGGCGGGCGGGAGGGGGCAGGTGGCGAGGTCGGTGTACGCGCAGGGCAGGTTGGCCGCCCGGTTGAAGTCCAGGCTCACCCCGCCCCCGGCGTCCGGCGGGTCGATCTGCAGGGAGCGGTTCGCCGCGTAGGTGGTCACCCCGGACGTCGCGTCCGTGAACAGCGCCATGAGGGCGCCCGGCCGCGAGCCGTTGAAGACGGTGAGCCGGTACGTCGCGCCGTCCACGTCGAACTCCACCTGGCCCGGAGAGTCGTAGACGTGCTCCAGGCCCTCCACCGTCGCTCCCACGGTCACCGGACGCGGGGCGTCGTAGGGCACGAACCGGCCCTCACGGACCCAGCGGGGATCGGGCGCGTAGGCGGGCGTCCCGGTGAAGCCGGTGCGCAGCGGGTTGTCCGGGTGGCGTGGGCGCAGGATGTCGTGCCCGCCGCGCTTGGCGACCTCGATGACGGCGTCGCCGAAGCCGGCGTGGACACCGTCGCGCTCGCCGATCACGCCGAAGTCGTACCGGCCGCGCACCGGCGCACCGTCGACGGTCAACTCCTCGCCGTCGCCGAGCTCGACCACCACGTGGCCGTCGGCGACCGACCAGGTGCCGGGGGCGTCCTCGAAGCGTTCCGGTCGCGGTCCCAGCCAGCGCAGGCTCGTGATCGCCAGGAAGCCGTGCGGACCGGCGAGCACCTCCTCCTTGCCGCGGTGCCAGCGCTCCCACTGCTCGGTGAAGCCGGTGCGTTCGACGTCCTGAGCGGTCATGTCCGCAGCTCCCTCGCGTGGCGGTGTACTTCTCCGCCCCGTACAACCGCCGCGGCCCGCGAGGTCATCCCGGCTGCCCCCGACGCGGCGGCCCGCCCGGTCGGCGTGCGAGGACGACCGGGCGGGCTCCGCTTCCCAGGCTGCCCCGTGGGCGATCGCCGCGCAGGCCGGAGGCCGTCGCGATTGCGCCGGACGGGGTGGGGGGCGCCGCGTGTCGTGAGCGCGGCGTCAGGACGGGCAGGGGTCAACCTCCGTGCCGTGTAGGGAGGGTGCGCGCGGGTGACTCGCGCCCCTCGACGCGTACGGACGTCGGATCAGGGGGTGACGAGCTGCCGCACCGACTCCACGACGACCCTCCTGCGCTCCGGTGCCGGGACCAGGGAGCGGACGTCCTCCCCTTGGCGCTGCCACATGTTGGCGACGACGAGGACGAGGGCGAGGAGTTCGCCCGCGCCCATGCGGTCGGTGACGGTGCCGCGCCGCTGCGCGTCCTCGACCGCGGCGACCTTGTCGGCCATGGACGCGGCCACGACGGGCCGGACCTCGCGGCCGTCGCCGCGCTCGAGGGCGTACCAGGCCACGAAGCGCATGACCTCGGGGTGGTCGAGGCCCGCGTCGTAGAGGCGGCCGGCGTAGCCGGGCAGGTCGTCGGCGTCGATGGGGATGCCGGCGACGGCCTGTTCGACGACGGCGTCGTAGACGGCCTCGAACAGGCCCTCCTTCCCGTCGAAGAAGGAGTAGGTCAGGCCGGGGCTCACCCCGGCGCGTCCGGCGATCCGGTCGACCCGTGCCCCGGCGACGCCGTACTCGGCGAACTCGGTCAGCGCCGCCTCCAGCAGCAGCCGCCGCTTCAGCTCCGGATCACGTGTGCGCATGCACGCATCCTCGGCTATTGAACGTTCATTTGACAACTCGGCCAGGGGCGGGGCACTGTCGAGCTACTAAATGAACGTTCACTTGATAGGAGTACGGGCATGCCCGCCACCACCGCCGCCACCCCCCACTGG
This sequence comes from Streptomyces sp. NBC_00510, assembly GCA_036013505.1. Classification (NCBI taxonomy): domain Bacteria; kingdom Bacillati; phylum Actinomycetota; class Actinomycetes; order Kitasatosporales; family Streptomycetaceae; genus Streptomyces; species Streptomyces sp. NBC_00510. The sequence goes on from CP107851.1 coordinate 9,472,636, forward strand.
ACCCCCGGCGCCATCGCCGACCAGCGCGGCCGCACCGCCCTCATCACGGGCGGGAACAGCGGCATCGGCCTGGAGACCGCGCGCGTGCTCGCAGGCCACGGCGCCCGCGTGATCCTCGCCGGACGCAGCCAGGACACGCTCGAGGCGGCGGCGGCCGCCCTCGCCGCGGAGCAGCCCGGCGCCGACGTCGGCACGGTCGTCGTCGACCTCGGCAGCCTCGCCTCGATCCGGCGGGCGGGCGAGCGGCTGGCCGCGGGGCCGGGGGCGGTCGACCTGCTGATCAACAACGCGGGCGTCATGAACGTGTCCGAGCGCCGCACCACCACCGACGGCTTCGAGCTGACCTTCGGTACCAACCACCTCGGCCACTTCGCCCTCACCGCCGGGCTCATGCCGGCCCTGCTCCGGTCGCAGGCGGCCCGCGTCGTGACCGTCAGCGCCGTCGCCGCGCGATGGCGCAGCGGCCGGCTCGACGACCTCAACAGCGAGCGCCGGTACGGAGCGATGGGCGCCTACGCCAAGTCCAAGCGCGCCAACGTCGTGTTCACCCGGGAACTGGCGCGCCGCCTGGCGGGCACCTCCGTCGAGGCGGTCGTCGTCCATCCCGGTTCGGCGATGACGAACCTGCAGCGGCACAGCAGCGGCCCGCTCGCCCGGATGGCCGTCGCCGTCGCCTCGCGGGCGCTGATGGGGTCGCCCGAAGGCGCGGCCTGGCCGTCGCTGTACGCCGCCACCAGCCCCGACGTCCGCAGCGGGCAGTTCCTCGGCCCCGCCGGACGCGACCAGACCTCCGGAACCCCCGTTCCGGTACGGCTGCCGCGCGGCGCGGACGACCCGGCCGAGGGCGAGCGGCTGTGGACGGAGAGCGAGCGGCTCACGGGCGTACGGTTCCCCGCCTGAGCGCCGCCGCGTCGCATCGTCCGCCCGCCGCCGCGTCGCCCGCCGCGGTCCGTCAGCCCGGCGGGTCCTCGCCGACGAGCCCGTCGACGGACTCCCGGATGAGGTCGGCGTGCCCGACGTGCCGCGCGTACTCCTCGATGAGGTCGACGAGGATGCGCCGCAGGCTCGGTGACCGCCCGTCAGCGGTGGTGTATCGGCCCAACTGCCCGAGGTCGCCCACCGCCAGGGCCTCGCGGACCACGCGGCGGGAGCAGGCGACCGCGTCCTGCCAGAGCGCCATGAGCTGTTCGGGGCCGTCCTGCGCCGCGGAGTGCCAGTCCCACTCGGGGTCGGCGCGCCAGTCCACCGTGTCCCACGGCGCACCCGGCTCCCGCCCGAGGAACTTCCGGGAGAACGAGGCGTCCTCGCAGTGCGCCAGGTGCTTCAGCAGGCCGCCCAGCGTCACCGACGAAGCACCGACCGTCGCCCGCAGGCCCGCCGCGTCCAGGCCGCCGCACTTCCACGCGAAGGTCGCGCGCTGCCGCTCCAGCGAGCCCAGCAGCGTCGCGGCCTCGCCCCCGGCGAGCGGTGGCTCCGGCCCCCCGGCCGGGCTCCGGCCGATCTCCCACGCGTCGTCGGTCACGGCAACCGAACCTACCGGGCGCGGGTGCCGCCCGAGAACCCGTTCCCCCGGTGAACTACCGTGGCCGGCCATGGACACCGACGACTGGCTCGCGGACACCCGGACGTCTTACGACACCGTCGCCGAGGACTACGCCGAACAGCTCCGCGGCCTCATGGACGAAACACCCTACGAGCGCGCGGTCCTGGCGCTCTTCGCCGACCTGGTCAAGAGCAGTGGCGGAGGGCCGGTCGCGGACGTCGGATGCGGGTCCGGGAGGATCACGGCCCACCTGAACGGACTGGGCGTGGACGCCTTCGGGATCGACCTGTCGCCCGCGATGATCCAAGTGGCCCGGCGCGAACACCCCGGCCTGCGGTTCGACGTCGGGTCCATGACGGACCTTGACCTTCCCGACGGCTCGGTGGCGGGCCTGGTCGCCTGGTACTCCCTGATCCACGTCCCCGACGACGCGGTCGGCGCCGTCCTCACGCACTTCCGGCGCGCCCTGCGGCCGGGCGGCCCGCTCCTGCTCGCCTTCCATGCAGGCGAGGGCACGCGACTGAAGACGCAGGGCTACGGCGGCCACCCGATGAAGATCCGCGTCCACCTGCGCCGGCCCGACCGCATGGCCGCGTGGCTCGGCGACGCCGGGTTCACCGTGGAGTCGCAGATGACGCTCACCTCGGCCGAGAGCAGGCTCGGGGGGATCCTCTTCGCACGCCGCGACGGGTGAGTTCAGTGCTCGCGAAGTCCGCACTCGGCGTCGTAGAGGACGCACCCCGGCGACAGCACGCTGGACGGTGCGTGCGCCAGTCGTACGTACGCCGCGCCGGAGGCATCCGCCGTCAGCGACTCGACGCGCACGGCCGGAAACGTCTTCTGCGGCCCCGTCGTGTGCACTTCTGCTTCGGCCGGTGTGTCGAAGGGCTTGCCTTCGAGGACCGCCAAGGCGGTCGTGGTGCCGTCGGGTTGCGGCTCGGACTCCTCAACGGCCAGCCGCCAGTGGAGTGCGGCCTGCGCCAGTAGGTGCTTCCCGTGGATGCCGTACGCGAGGAGGGCGCCGGCACGGCTGCGGATCTGCCGCGCGATGGCGCAGCAGAGCGGGACGTCGGTGCCGTAGGGCGTGTCCACGCGGTTGTGGCCGGCGAGCGGGGAGAAGCACAGTGCGTCGAACACGAGGGAGAGGGCCACGTCCTTGATGCGCGGGCGCCGGCCGTGCTCGACGAGGTCCAGCAGGATCGCCGTGGCGGGGTAGGCCGCGGGGAACACCATGGCGGCGTGGCCGCAGGTGAAGCCGCTGCCCCCCAGTGCCGCCGCCGCACTCCCTGTCTCGTTGGCCGTGGTCGACACGGTCAGCCGCCGCAGCGCGTCGGCGACGCGTGCGGGCTCGTCGCCCGGCCACGACGTCGGGTTGGGTATCGCCGACCAGTCCACGGCGTCGATGGCGTCCAGGATCACGCGCGCATTGTGCCGGACCGGGGTGAGGTCAGAGGGACAGCGCACGCTCCAGTGCGGCCCGGTCGGCTGGCGCGCCGTGTGCGGGGAGCACGAGCTCGACCGGGAGGGCGAGCAGCGGCCGCAGGCGCTGGACCACCTGCTCGCGCGTGACGCCGTCCCGCAGCCAGTCGTTGATCTGCAGCCCGCGGCCGAAGTCGACCAGGGTGTCGCCGGGGATGACGGCCCGCACACGGCCGTCCCACAGGACCAGGTCGTTGTGCTCCCTCCCGGCGAACGCCACGATCCCCGCCGGGAGTCGGTCGCCCGCGGTGTACAGGCGGCCATGGCCGCCGTCGCCGGTGTGCAGCCAGGCGAGGTCGGGGCTGCCGTCACCGGCCTGTTCGCGCGTGACGCCGAACTTCCGCACGAGGTCGTCGGCGGTGTCGGGCGGGGGAGTGAACACCGGCGCGTCGAGGCGCTCGACCAGGCTCCGCGTGCCGCGCTCGTGCCAGGGAGCGGTGAGCACCACGACCGGCTCCCGGTCGGCGGCGAGCGCGAGGAGCCAGGGCGGCACGGACAGCGGGTCGAGGAGGAGCAGCCGGGTGCCGTCGTCGACGGCGTACGACGACACCTCCCGCGGCCACCGCTCGTCCGGCGTCCACTCCGGGTGCGGCGTCTGCCAGTGCCAGACGCCGGTCGCCACTTCACGCATGCGTGGACCCTACCGGCGCACCCGGCCCGGGCGCCGGGGTCAGTGGCCCGCGGCAGGGCCCAGGTTCCGGGTGAAGAAGCCGGCGAGCTTCTCGACCGCGGGGTCGACGTACCGCTCCCGGTCGTAGAGGTCGACGTGACTCGCGCCGTCGATCCAGTGCAACTCCTTGGGGCCGGTGGCGCGCTGGAACGCGTCGACGCTCATCCAGGCGGTGACCGCGCGGGACCCCACGACCATCAGCAGGGGGCGCGGGCCCATGAGCGGGACGGCGGCGAAGGCGTCGAAGGCCGCCATCCTGTCGACGCTCGACCAGGTGAAGAAGTCGGCCGCCCGGGGGTGCCGGGCGCGCGGCGTGCGGTAGTAGTCGAAGCCCTCGACCCCGTGTTCCCCGCCCAGTGCGCGGGCCTGGTCCGCGGTGTCGGGGAACAAGGTCAGGACGGGCGGCTCCTCGCCGCGGGCCTCGGCGGTACGTGCGCCGGCAGCGGCCTCCAGCATGCCCTGGAACACGGCCGCGTCCTGGGTCCCGTCCGCCCCCAGGCGGAACTGGCGGGAGACGTCGACCGCGCTGACGGTGCCGACGGCCTTGATCCGCCGGTCACCGGCCGCTGCGGGGAGGACGTAGCCGCCGGAGGCGCAGATGCCCAAGGCGCCGATGCGCCCGGCGTCAACGTCGCCTCGGGTCGTGAGGTAGGAGACGGCCGCCTTGAGGTCCTCCACACGGTGGGCGGGGTCCTCCAGGCCGCGGGGTTCGCCGCCGCTCTCGCCCTGGTGGGCCGCGTCGAAGGCGAGCGTGACGAAGCCCTTCTCGGCCAGGCGCCGCGCGTAGAGGCCGGCGGCCTGTTCCTTCACGCCGGTGCCGGGGTGGCCGACGACGATCGCGGGCCGCGGGCCCTGCTCGTCGGGGGAGTGGTCGGGGGTGTAGAGGTGGCCGGCGAGCGGGATGCCGGCGCTGTCGAAGGTGACGGTGGTCTTGGCCACAGGGTGCTCCGTGTTCGCTGTCGTGGCGGGCCGCGCCCGTTCGGCGGGCCCTCTGCCGCCCGGAACGGTGCCGGGCACCTCTCGACCATCCGTCCCGGCCGGGGTGGGCAAAAGAGGCGGGTTCCTGCCGGGGAAGAAACGTGCCCCCTCACAGCAGGGGGAGCGCGCGGGAGAATGGGGCACATGACTGCGGCATCTGGCCCTCGCGAACTCGGAGCCTTCCTGAAAGCCCGCCGGGCGCAACTGGCACCGGACGAATGCGGTCTGCCGCCGGCGGATTCCGGGCGCAAGGTCGCGGGCCTGCGCCGTGAGGAGGTCGCGCAGCTCGCCGCGATCAGCGTCGACTACTACACACGGCTCGAGCAGGGCCGCGTCCGGGCGTCGGCTTCGGTCCTCGCCCCGCTGGCCCGTGCGCTGCGCCTTGACGACGACCAGCAGAGGTACCTGTACGAGCTCGCCGGCAAGGCCGACGCGCAGCCGCGGCGCCGCCGTCCCGCGCAGGGCGTGAGGCCCGCGATGCGGCGTCTGCTCGACCAGCTCACGGCGACGCCCGCCGTCGTCCTCGGCAAGCGGCTGGACGTCCTGGCCTGGAACGACGCCGCCGCGGCCCTGTACACCGACTTCTCGGCGGTCCCGCCGGGCCGGCGCAACTACGTGCACCTGCTCTTCACGCACCCGACCGTCCGCGGCATGCACCGGCAGTGGGAGCACGATGCCCGCGACGCCGTCGCCGCCCTGCGCATGCAGGCCGCCGCAGAGTCCGACGATCCCGAACTGGCGCGTCTCGTCGGCGAGTTGTCGGTCCAGGACGCCGACTTCCGCACCTGGTGGGCGGAGCACCGCGTCATCACCACCAGCTACGGCACCAAGCACTACCGGCACCGCCTGGTCGGTGACCTCACGCTCGACTGCGACACCTGGAGCAGTCCCGACGGCTCGGGTCAGCGCCTCATGGTGCTGACCGCCGAGCCCGGCAGCCCGTCGTACGACGCCCTGCGCATCCTGGCCTCGTGGACGGCCGGGCAGCCGGGCGCGAACGAGGCCGGGGACCGGGCACACCAGCGGGGCGGGATCGACCCGCCCCGGCCAGGGCGCCTCTGAGCCTGCGTCAGCCGTCCGCACCGGACGCACCGGATGCACCCGATGCGCCGGACGCACCGGCGACCGACGCCCGGACCTGCCGGGCGAAGCCCGCGACGGTGTAGTCCGCGGGAAGACCGTCGATCAGCACGAGGTCGGAGATCGCGTTGCGGGTGCGCAGCGGCAGGATCTCCTGGTACTCGGGCGAGTTGTACCAGTCCTGGGCCGCGGCCCGGTCGGGGAACTCCAGCAGGACGACCAGGCCGGGCCAGGCGCCCTCCACCACGGTCGGCTCACCGTTCGCGAGCCACGTGCCGCCGTAGGGCCGCAACGTGGCGTCGACGCGCTCCAGGTAGGTCAGGCCCTCGTCGTTCGGGACGCCGCCGGGGATGCGCAGGTGGTTGATCAGGTACGTGCTCATGTCGGGCCTTCCGGGTGGGTGCCGTCGCCGGTCGTCGTGACCAGGCGACGTGACGGACCGGCCGGATCGCCGCGCGACGCGCCGCACGGACGCCGGGATGCGTCCTGGCGGGTGAGGTGGCTGGTCCCCTCACCCCCAGGAACAGCGGGGCACTGCCACCCGCGCCCCACGCCGCGCACAGTGGAGGGCGGCCGGAGCCAGCCGGTTCGTCCCCCCCCCACACCACTGCGCGAAAGGCGACACATGAGCAATGCCAGGAATCTCCCCGGTGGTGCGCTGCGGCTCGCGGACGACCTCGTCATCAGCCGCATGGGCTACGGCGCCATGCAACTGGCCGGTCCCGGTGTCTTCGGTCCCCCGAAGGACCGCGACCAGGCCCTCGCCGTGCTGCGGGAGGCGGTCGAGCGGGGGATCACCCACATCGACACCAGCGACTTCTACGGTCCCGCGGTGGTCAACGAGCTCATCAAGGAGGCGCTGCACCCCTATCCTGACGCCCTGCGCATCGCCACCAAGGTCGGCGCACGCCGCGACGGCACCGGCGGCTGGATCCCCTCCCTGGCGCCCGACGACCTCAAGGCCCAGGTGCACGAGAACCTCCGGCGCCTGCGGCTCGACACCCTCGACGTGGTCTACCTGCGCCTCGGCTCCGTGGAGGGCACCGGCGACGACCCGATCGCCGAGGAGTTCGGCGCCCTCGCGGAACTGCGCGAGCAGGGCCTGATCCGGCACCTCGGCCTCAGCGGGGTCTCCGACGCCCAGCTGACCGAGGCGCAGTCCATCGCCCCCGTCGTGGCCGTGCAGAACCTCTACAACCTGGTCAAGCGGCAGGACGACGCCCTCGTCGACCGGTGCGCGGCCGAAGGCATCGCCTTCGCCTCCTTCTTCCCGCTCGGCGGCTTCACCCCGTTCCAGTCGGGCGAACTCGCGGGCGTGGCGGCCCGGTTGGGCGCGTCGCCGCAGCAGGTCGCCCTCGCCTGGCTGCTCCGCCGGTCGGCGACCACCGTCCTGATCCCCGGGACGTCCTCGCTCGCGCACCTGCGCGAGAACGTCGCCGCGGCCGCCCTGGAACTGCCTGCCGACGCCGTCGCGGAACTCGACGGCATCGCCGGCTGAACGGCGCCACACTCACGCCACCCCGCCCACCCCCCACCGTTTCCCACCACACCCCCCGACACGTCGGCGCGCGGTCACCCGCGCGTCACGAGCACCAGCAAGGGAGCACCCCATGACCATCACGCTCGTCACCGGCGGCAACAAGGGCCTCGGCCGCGAGACCGCCCGCCGTCTGATCAAGCTCGGGCACACCGTCTACATCGGCTCCCGGGACGCCGCCCGCGGACGCGCGGCCGCCGACGAGCTCGGCGCGGAGCTGCTCCTGCTCGACGTCACCGACGAGGCCTCCGTGACCGCGGCGGCCGAGGAGCTGCGGCGCCGCGAGGGCCGGCTCGACGTCCTGGTGAACAACGCGGGTGTCTTCGAGGGCATGGTCGGCGCCGCGGAGGCCTCCGGCGCCCACATGGCGACCGTCCTCGACGTCAACGTCGTCGGCCTGGTGCGCGTGACGCACGCCTTCCTCCCCCTGCTGGGGGAGTCCGCCGAGCCGGTCATCGTCAACGCCAGCAGCGGGCTCGGCTCCTTCGGTACGGTCCTCGACCCCGGGAAGAACGAGTCGCGGTACGTCACGCCCGTCTACTCCGCGTCGAAGGCGGCGGTGAACATGCTCACGGTGCAGTACGCCAAGGGCCTGCCCCACATGCGCGTCAACGCCGTCGAGCCCGGGTTCAGCGCCACCGACCTGCACGGTCTGAGCGGGCACGGCATCCAGACCCCGGAGGAGGGCGCCGAGGCGATCGTGCGCTACGCCACGGTCGGCCCGGACGGCCCGACCGGCACCTTCGGCGACCTCACCGCGCAGTTGCCGTGGTGATGATCTCCGCGCCGGCCGCCGGGGCCGGCGCGGAACCCACGGGTGGTGGGGGCCGCCCGTGGGCCACCCGCCCGCGCCCGGGGCGAGCCGGGGTCCCGGTCCGGCCACGGCCGTCCGGCCCTCGGACGGGAACGAGGTGCGCGCGCGGCGCGCAGTAGCATGCGAGGACGGCCCCGCCGCACGCACCGCCCACCGATCCGGAGATACCGACGCGCACATGGTGACCATCGCCTACCAGGGAGAACCCGGATCGAATTCCGCCGCCGCGGCCCGCAGGCTGTACCCCGAGAGCCGGGAGCTGCCCTGCACGACGTTCGAGCAGGCGCTGGAGGCGGTCGCGGTGGGGAGCGCGGAGCTGGCCGTGATCCCCGTGGACAACTCCGCCGCCGGTCGCGTCGCGGACGTCCACCACCTGCTGCCGGAGGCGGACCTCTCGATCATCGCGGAGTACTTCCTGCCGATCCGCTTCGACCTGATGGGCGTGCCCGGGGCCACGCTGGAGGACGTCGTGTGCGTCCGCAGCCATGTGCACGCCCTGGGGCAGTGCCGGAAGATCATCCGCGAGGGCGGCTGGCAGACGCTGGTGAGCGACGACACCGCGGGCGCCGCCCGCGAGGTCGCGGAGCTCGGCGACCCGCGGCACGCGGCGCTCGCCCCGCCCGGCGCGGCGGACCTGTACGGGCTCCAGGTGCTGCGCGGCGGCGTGGAGGACACCTCCGACAACACCACCCGCTTCGTCGTCCTCTCGCGCGACGCCGTGTTCCCGCCGGACTCGGGCACGCCGATGATGACCAGCCTCTTCTTCTCGGTGCGCAACATCCCGAGCGCGCTCTACAAGGCGCTCGGCGGCTTCTCCAGCAACGCGGTGAACCTCACCAAGATCGAGAGCTACCAGGTGGGCGCGGGGCTGAAGGCCAGCCGCTTCTACATCGAGATCGAGGGCCACCCGGAGGAGAGCAGCGTGGCCCTGGCCCTGGAGGAACTGCGCTTCTTCTCCTCCGAGGTGCGGATCATGGGCGTCTACCCGGCACATCCGCACCGCTTCCTGGACCACGACTGACGCAGGATCCGGCTCCTCGGCACGAGGACTCCGCCGATGGCGCGCAGCGTCCCGGCGGCCGCGTTGTAGCTGCGCTCCATTACCGCGATGCGGCGGCCGGCGGTCGACGTGCCGAGCAGGAAGAGCGTCGCCAGCCGGGTGCCGCGGCAGCCCCCGCGCTCCCTCATGTGGTCGGGCGTGAGGCGGAGGAAGAGATGGACGAGGCCGTCGCCGTCCGACCCGGAACCGCCCCCGCAGCCCGGCCGCGCGGTGCGCCCCGCGGGCCGCACACCCCCTCGGGGCGGCTTTCACCCCGACGGCCCATGGCCGTGACCCGGTCGGCATACGCGGCCGGGCCTGTCGCCGCCGAGCCGTGAACACTCAGGTGCCGTAGGGCCCCCGCCCTGAGCACCGAGGAAAGCGAGATACGGCATGGCGGCAACTCTGGATTCCCGCTCGCGGCGTCGCATACGCCGCGCCCACGTCGCCGCGGCCGGCTGCGCCCTGGCCTTCTGCGCGTCCGCCGCGGCCCCGGCCGCCGCGGACGGGGACACGACCGGGACGAGGCCGACGGTGGTCCTGATCCACGGGGCGTTCGCGGACGCCTCCAGCTGGAACGGGGTGATCGAACGGCTCGAAAGCCGCGGCTACCCCGTCATCGCCCCCGCGAACCCGCTGCGCGGGCTGTACAGCGACTCCACCTACATCGCCTCCGTACTGGAGAGCATCAAGGGCCCCATCGTCCTGGCGGGCCACTCCTACGGCGGCGCGGTGATCAGCTCCGCCGCGGCGGGGAACCCCCAGGTGAAGTCGCTGGTGTACGTCTCCGCGCTGATGCCCGACGTCGGTGAGAGCGGGATGTCGCTGTCCGAGCGGTTCCCCAGCGCGCTGGGCACCGCCACCAAGTCCGTGCCGTTCCGGGCCGGCGGGGGAGTCAGCGGTACCGACCTCTACCTCAAGCGCGACAAGGTGCACCCGGTGTTCGCCGCCTGCCTGCCGGAGAGCCAGGCGAACCTGCTGGCGGTCACCCAGCGGCCCGCGGCCACCACCGCGTTCTCGGAGAAGGCCAAGGTCGCGGCCTGGAAGACGATCCCGTCCTGGGCCCTCGTCGGCCGCCAGGACATGACGATCAACCCGGACCAGGAGCGCTTCCAGGCGGAGCGCGCCCACTCCCACACCGTGGAGCTCGACACCTGCCACGTGTCCCTGATCGCCCGGCCCGACGCCGTCGCCGACCTGATCCTCCAGGCCGCCACCGCCGCCGAGTCCGGCCGCCCGGCGCTGGCCGACACCGGGTCCGGCGAGCACCGGCCGGGCGTCGGCGCTCTGGCCGGCGCCGCCGGGGGCGCGTTGGCCGCCGGCGCGGCCGCCTTCCTCGGCGCCCGTCGCCTGCGGCGCCGCTCCGGCTGAGCGGCCTGCCGCGAGCCACGCCCGACGTCAGTGGCCGTGGTCGTGGCCGCCCGTCCCGCCGCCGTCCGTGCCGGCATGGCCGTCCTCCGGACCGGCCGTGACCGTGAACGCGGCGGTGCGGACCGTCCCTTGGTGCTTGAAGTCCAGGAAGAGGCGGTACGTGCCCGCGCTCGGGGCCGTGGCGGTGAAGGAGACGTCCGGCCCGGGCGCGGTCGCGCCGTCGCCCGGGGCGCCGCCCGGGTGCACATGCAGATACGCCAGGTCGCCGGCGCGCAGGGCGACCAGGTGGCCGTACGCACCGAGGTACGGCTGCAGGTCGGTGACCTGGCGGCCGTCCTTCGTCACCGTCAGCCGGAGCTCCCGCGCGGCGCCGGGTTGCAGGCCGCCGTGGAGCGTCACGGTGTAGCCGTCCACGGTCGCCGTCCGGGAGACCGGCGCGGGGCTGCCGGGCCGGTGGTCCCCGGCCACGGAGAGGTCCGCGCCCAGCGTGAGGTTCCGGCTGCCCTTCGCGGCGGGGGTGAAGTCGGCGAAGATCCGGTGGTCCCCGGCGCGGGGGAGGCTGACGGGGGTGCTCCACGTGCCGTCGGCGGCCCGGACCGGATGCAGATGGCGGTAGGACGTCAGGTCGCGTGAGACGACGATCAGGTGCAGCTCCTTCTCGTGGGCCCGCCGGTACGAGGTGAGCGGGTGACCGTCGGCGTCGCGTATGAGGAAGCGCAGTTCGGCCGGGCGACCGAAACCGACGTGTGGCGTGCGGAGGTCGAGGGTGTAGCCCGCCTCGCTGATCGCCAGGCCTCCCGCGGGCTGGGCGGCGCCCTCGTCGTCGGCGGTGTCATGCGCGTGTCCCGGCCCCGGCGCGTTCGCGCCGGCGGCCGGTGGGCGGACCGGGTCGAAGGCCGCACCCACGCCGTAGGCGGTGCCGAACGAGGCCGCCAGGGCGACGGCGAACGCGGTGATCTTCGTTCCGGTGTTCAAGGCTGCTCCGTGGGTGCCGTGGCATGGGGACGCGTGCCGGGTGGGCGCGTCGCTCCACGCTATACCCCCTGGGGGTATGTGCCAAGGTATATGAGGGCGGCACGGGAATACGGGGTGGGGGTATGTGCGGCTGTGGTCGTCAGGCGGGCGTCAGGACCTGTTCGGTCCAGATCGTCTTGCCGCGCGGATGGTGACGGGTGCCCCACTGCTGGGCGAGCTGCGCCACGAGGAGCAGACCCCGCCCGCCCTCGTCGTACGTGCGGGCACGGCGCAGGTGCGGGGTGGTGTTGCTCGTGTCCGTGACCTCGGTGATGAGCGCCGTGTTGTTGTGGATCAGGCGCAGCTGGATGGGCGGCTTGCCGTAGCGGATGGCGTTGGTGACCAGCTCGCTGACGAGCAGTTCGGTGGTGAACGAGGTCTCCTCCAGGCCCCACGTCGTCAGCTGCGACGTGGTGTGGTGGCGGGCGTGCGCGACGGTGGCGGGGTCGTTGGGCAGCTGCCAGGTGGCGATGTGGTCGGAGGGCAGCGTGCGGGTCCGGGCGACCAGGAGGGCGATGTCGTCGGTCGGGCGGTGCGTGATGAGGGTGGTCAGGACCCGGTCGCAGACCGTGTCCAGCGACGAGGCCGGGTGCGCGAGGGCTGTGAACATCTTGTCCAGGGACTGGTCGATGTCGTTGTGGTGCGGGTCCAGCAGCCCGTTGGTGTAGAGGGCGAGGACCGTGCCCTCGGGGAGGTTCGTGGTCATCGTCTCGAACGGGAGGCCGCCCAGGCCCAGCGGGGGGCCGGCGGGGACGTCCAGGAAGTGGACGGCGTGGTCGGGGGTCACCACGGCGGGCGGAGGGTGCCCCGCGCGGGCGAGGTTGCACTGGCGCGTGATCGGGTCGTACACCGCGTACAGGCACGTGGTGCCGATCCCGCCCGCGGTCTCCGCGTCCTGGTCCTCCCCGGCGTCGTCGGAGCAGAGGTGGATCACCAGGTCGTCGAGGTGGGTGAGGAGCTCGTCCGGTGGCAGGTCCACGTCGGCGAGGGTGCGCACCGCGGTGCGCAGCCGCCCCATCGTGGCCGACGCGCGGATGCCGTGCCCGACGACGTCGCCGACCACGAGGGCGACACGGGCGCCGGACAGGGGGATCACGTCGAACCAGTCGCCGCCCACCCCGGCGTGCGTCGTCGCGGGCAGGTAGCGCGTGGCGATGTCCAGGGCGTCCTGCTCGGGCAGGGTGTGCGGCAGCAGGCTGCGCTGCAGCGTCATCGTCGTCGTGCGCTCCCGGGCGTAGCGGCGGGCGTTGTGGATCGCGGTGGCGGCCTGATGGGCGAGCTTCTCGGTGAGGGCGAGGTCGTCGGCGGTGAAGGGGACCGGGTTGCGGTGGCGGCTGAAGACGGCCAGCCCGAGGGTGCCGCCGCCGGCCGTGAGGGGGATCGCGATGACCGAGTGGGTGCCCGCCTCGCGGATCCACGCGGCCCGGGGGTCCTGGGCCGCCCAGCGGGCGAGGGTGGCCTCGGTGATGTCGTACAGCGCGGCCTTGCCGGTGGCCAGCGTCTGCGCGGGAGGGGACCCCGGGGGGTAGGTCGCGGTGTCGCCGAGGGCGATGAGGGCCTCGGGGGTGCCGGGCAGGATGGACCTGGCGGCGGTGCGGGTCACCGTCACCGGACCGTCCGACCCGGCGGCCCGGGCGCCGGTGGAGGGCTCGATCAGGTCGACGGCGGCGTAGTCGGCGAGCTCTGGCACCACGAGGTCGGTGAGCTCCTGGGCGGTGCGGGTGGTGTCCAGGGTCGTGCCGATGCGGGTCGCGGCGTCGTGCAGGAGGTTCGAACGGCGCCGCACCTCGGGGTCCTCAGCGGCCGGGTGGGTGGTGAGCACCACCCCGCGCACCGTCCCCGCGGGGTCGGCGAGCGGGGTGAGGGTCGCGTGCAGGGCGTGTTCCCCGTCGGCGCCGTCACCCGCGCCGGTCCCGTCCCGCGCCCGGTCGGTGTCCCCCGGCGCGGTGCCCGGGCCGCCGTCGTCTCCGGCGGCGGTGGAGCCTTCCGCGGTGAAGGGGGCCGGGGCGTGCTGCGGGCGTCCGCTGGTCAGGACGCTCCGCATGTGGGCCTCCGTCTGCCGGGCCGTGTCACCGGGGGCGAGGTCGGCCAGCCGTAGGCCGCGCATCTCGGCTTCGCGCAGACCCAGGGTGTCCTCGAAGGCGGCGTTGGCCCGCGTCAGCCGCAGCCCGGTGTCGAAGACGGCCTGCGGGCAGGGGGACTGGGTGAACGCCCAGCCGCACACCGCGTCGTGCGCCGGCGGGTCGCCGGGGGTCCCGGGGACCGCCGCGACGACGAGCCAGCCGCTCCTGTCGTGCCCGTCGCCGTTGTGCCCGGGCCCGGTGTCGTCCGGTGGCCGGCCGGAGGTCTCGCGGTGGTGGGCGAGCAGGCGCAGGCGCAGGGTGTGTCCGTCCCGGTGGCGGAGCGCGAGGGTCCCGGCCCAGCGCGGCGTGGAAGGGGGCGGCGCGTGCGGCGGGGGTTCGGCGAGCAACAGCGTGGCGGGATGACCGATGATCTCGGCGGGCGTGTGGCCGAGCAGATGGTGGGCCTGGGCGCTCCAGCCGGTGACGATCCCGTGGTCGTCGAGCGTGGCGGACGCGGTGTAGGCGGTGCCGCCGTCGGTGCCCAGGGATTCCGGCTGTCCACCGGCGGCGCTGGGAAGTGGCTCCATGGCAGTCATCTCGCCCTCGCTAGGTTCTTTCCCCCGCGGGGGCGGGGGAACCGGGCTCGGCCAGGGCATCCACTGACCAGCATCGTGCCTGTGACGGGTGAGCACCAACGCAACGGGCGGGGCGGGCGCCGGGCGAGGCCCTGGGAGGGCATCGGCAGGGGTGCCCCGGCATGAGAGCATCGCGGGCATGTTCCCGGAGACCTCCCGGCTGCGCGTACGCCGATTCGGCCCCGCTGACGCGCCGGCCCTGGCCGCCTACCGGTCCGACCCCGCCGTCGCCCGCTACCAGGGCTGGAGCGAGCCGGTGTCCCCTCAGGCGGCCGCGGACCTCGTCGCGCGGTTCGCCGCGGGGGATCCGGAGGAGCCCGGCTGGTTCCAGTACGCGGTGGAGCTCGCCGCCACCGGCGAGCTGATCGGCGACATCGGCGTGTGCCTGCACGACAACCGGATGCAGGCCGACCTCGGTTTCACCCTCGCCCGCGCGCACCAGGGCCACGGCTACGCCGCCGAGGCCGTCACCGCGCTGCTGGACCGGCTCTTCACCGTGAGCGGCCTGCACCGCGTCTCCGCCGAGTGCGACGCGCGGAACACCGCCTCGGCGCGTCTGCTGGAGCGTGTCGGGTTCCGGCCGGAGGGCCGTCGCCCGGCCCACACCTGGATCAAGGGGGAGTGGACCGACGACCTGCTGTTCGGTCTGCTCGCCACCGACTGGGAGACGCGTCACCCGGGCACCGGACGCGACGGGGAATGACGACGGGGAATGACCGCTTCCGGTTCACGGTTGGACCAGGCGCGGGAGACCTGCCACAGGACTCCACGGGGACGCGGAGCGGTCCGCCCCCACGGAGTGCCGCCGAGCAGGAGAACGGCCCCGCTTCGATCCGGCGCCGGCCTGGCCCCCCTTCCCGGCCGGCGCCGATCGTGCCAAAGGACCCCGGGGTGCCGATTGGCTCCGGACACCCCGTCACACCGCGTGTGGCCGTGGCCGGTTGAGCCCGGGTGGGTCAGTCCGGCTCGCAGGAACCCCTCGACGGGTGTCTGATGTGGTCAGCGGCCCGGGGCCCCGGAGTGGCCCTCGATGAACGGCCCCGGGCCCGCTTCGTGTGTCATGCCTCCGCCCCCGGGCGATTCCACCACGGAAGAAGCCTCCTGACGGATCGTCATGCGGCGATGGGCTGCCGGGCCTCACTGATCGCCCAGGCGGCGTTGACCAGGCCGATGTGGCTGAACGCCTGGGGGAAGTTGCCGAGCAGTTCACCGGTGGCCGGGTCGATCTCCTCCGCCAGGAGGCCCACGTCGTTGACGTACGCCGCCGCCCGGGCGAAGACGTCGCTGGCGCGTTCGGCCTGGCCCGACAGGGCCAGCGCCTGGGCCAGCCAGAAGGTGCACAGCAGGAAGGTGCCCTCCTCGCCGGCGAGGCCGTCCACCCCCTCCGCGGTGCGGTACCGGTAGACCAGCCCCGCGGCGTCGGTGAGCCTCCGCTCCGTCGCGTCGATGGTGGCGCGGATCCGCGGGTCGCCGGCGGGCAGGAAACCGACGATCGGCATCATCAGGTTCGACGCGTCGAGGGCGGTCGAGCCGAAGTACTGCGTGAAGGCGCCCGCCTCCTCGTTCCAGCCCTCCCGCAGCACGGTCCGGTGGATCTCCTCCCGGGTCCTCCGCCAGTCCGCCACCTTGTCCCGGCGCGCGCCCAGGCGTTCGGCGAGCCGCACCGCCCGGTCCAGTGCCGCCCAGCACATGACCTTGGAGTACAGGAAGTGGCGGGGCTCGCCACGGACCTCCCAGATTCCCTGGTCCTTCTCGGTCCAGCGCTCCGCCGCGGCGTCCGCGCACGCGACGAGGAAACGCCGGGTGTCGTCGTCGATCCGGTGCAACTGGTCCGAGAGGCGGTACGCGGCCTCGAGGAGCTCGCCGTAGACGTCGATCTGCTGCTGGCACCACGCTCCGTTGCCCACCCGCACCGGCCGGCTGTTCCGCCATCCTCGCAGGTGGGGGAGGGTGCGCTCGCTCAGGTCGTGCTCGCCGCCCACGCCGAACATGATCTGCAGTGTCCGGTCCTCGCTCAGCGACGGCGCGGCGGTCGCCAGGAAGGCGAAGAAGTCGTGCGCCTCGTCGGGGCAGGCCGCCACCCACAGGGCCTCCATGGTCAGGCAGGCGTCCCTGACCCAGGTGTAGCGGTAGTCCCAGTTGCGTTCGCCGCCCACGCCCTCCGGCAGCGAGGTGGTCGCGGCGGCGATGATGGCGCCGCTGGGCTGGAACGACAGCGCCTGCAGCACCCGGCCGCTGTGGTGCACCAGGTCGCGCCAGGGCCCGTCGTAGGCCTGGTGCATGTCCGACCACGACTGCCATGCCGCGATGGTGGAGTCCAGGCGGCCGGACAGCTCCTCCTGCGTCCAGACATGGGCCGGGGGCTCCTCGAGCGTCGAACGGTGCAGGCCGAAGCAGACGGACTCGCCGGCCCGCAGGGTGAAGGCGCCGTTGGCCGTGGCGTCCGCGAAGTCCATGCGGTACGGAGTGGTCAGCACCAGCCACTCGGCCCCTCCCCGGGACGTGACCCCGCCCGCGGTCCCCGACAGGATCGGCGCGACGAGCCCGTACTCCGGTCGCGGGCGGTACGTCGTCTCCACCGGCACCTCGCCCTCGGCACAGGTCAGCCTGCGGGCCAGCAGGTGCGGTGCGCCGGCCCCGAGGCTGTGCTCGTCGCCGTCCGGGCCGGTCAGCAGGGCGTCCGTGAGCGTGACCGTTCCCGAGGCGGTGCGGAAGGTGGTCTCCAGCACCATGGACCGGTCCACGTAGGTCCGCGTCGCCTCGTACGGGACCGACGGCCGGACCGACCAGTGACCGGCCGCGCCGTCCAGCAGCCGCGCGAAGACCGAGGGGCTGTCGAACCGGGGGAAGCACAACCAGTCGACGGAGCCGTCCCGGCTCACCAGCGCGGCGGAGTGCCGGTCGGAGATCAGTGCGTAGTCTGCGATCGCGGTCGAACTCATGGCGGCTCCCACGGACGGTGGCTCAGCGGACCGGCCGGCCGTTGCCGTACGCCGTGCGCGGCTCGAACGCCGCGCCCCGCGCCGCGAGTTCGGCCGGGGCCCTCCCGACGTCCCCGGCCTGCCACGACATCCGGGCGGAGGTCCAGGCACAGGCGCCCGCGGGACCGGCCGTCACGCGGCCCCTGGCCGGACCGGCCCCGCCGTCTGCGTCCATGCCTCCAGTGTGCCGCGGCCGGCGACGGGCGACCGGGTACGCGGGTGTGCGGGGGTCCGTGGTGTCTGAATTCGCCGGTCGGGGGGTGTGGGGGGATGCTGGTGTATATGAGTACGCGCGTTCCTGCGGATTCTGTGGCTCGGGCGGAGTTGCCCGGGTGGTCGCCGATGCTGGCGGTGGCGGGGCCGTTGCCGGGGTCGGGGGCGGAGGCGGAGTACGGTTTCGAGCCGTTGTTCAACGGTGCCCGGGTGCTGGTGTACCTGCCGGGGGACGGCCAGGTGCGGTTGGTGTCGGGGATCGGGCAGGACGTGACGGCGGGGTATCCGGAGTTGCGGGGGTTGCCGGGGTTGTTGCCGCCGGGTCTGGTGGGGGTGCTGGACGGGGAGATCGTGGCGTTGGGGAAGCATGGTGGGGTGTCGGTGGAGCGGTTGCAGCGGCGGATGAGTCTGCGGCATCCGGCGGCGGTGGCGGAGGCGGCGGAGGCGATGCCGGCGCAGTTGGTGGTGTACGACATCCTGCACTTGGGGGAGCCGGTGTTGCATTCGCCGTACACGGCGCGGCGGGCGTTGCTGGATGATCTGGGGGTGTCGGGGCCGCATGTGGTGGTGCCGCCGTACTGGCCGGCGATGGCGAGTGAGGCGTTGCACTACATCCGTCAGGAGGGGTATGACGGTGTGGTGGCGAAGCGGTTGACCAGCACGTACCTTCCGGGTCGCCGCAGCCGTGACTGGATCAAGGTCAAGAACCTCCACGCCGACGACTCCTGACCCCGGCGAACCCAACCCCCCTTTCGCGCAGCCGGCTTGGCGGCCCGCGGCAATCCGGGTCGGTCGAAGTCGCGTGGAAGCGAGGCGGCATGCTCGAACTGGATCCGCCGTTCCGGCAGGTGCGCAGGCACGACGGCTACCTGCCGCTCGAGGACTTCGGCCTCATCGGTGACGGCAGGACGGCGGCCCTCGTCGGCCTCGACGGCTCCCTCCCGTGGCTGTGCCTGCCCCGGTTCGACGCCGCACCCCTTTTCTGCGGCCTGCTCGACCCCGCCCGCGGCGGGCACTTCACCGTGGCGCCGGAGGAACTGCGGGAGGCCCGCCAGCGCTACGGGCCCGACACCGGCGTCCTCGTCACCGAACTGCGCTGCCCCACCGGCACGGTGCGCGTCACCGACGCGCTGGTGCTGCGCTCCGGCGCCGACCTGACCGACGACGCCCCCGCCGACCGCGGCGAACTCGTCCGCTCGGCCGTCGTCCTCGACGGCCGCGTGCGCCTGCGCGTCGACGTCGAACCGCGCGGCGGTGCGCAGGCCCAGGCGCTGTTCAGCGGACTGGAGGTCCGCGTGCCGCGCCGGCCGGACCTGCGGCTGCACCTGCGCTCCAGCCGTCCGCTGGAGTCCCTGCACAGCGCCCATGACCTGCGGCAGGGCGAGCGCCTCGACCTGGTGCTGTCCTGGGGCCGCTTCCACCGGCACCACCGGTTCGACGCCGAGGCGATGGTGGCCGGCACCGCCGACGCCTGGCGGCGCTGGATGACCGACTTCGCCTACGACGGCCCCGAGGAACCCCTGGTCCGCCGGTCCGCGATCACTCTGAAGCTGTGCGACGACTGGGCGAACGGCTCCCTGGTCGCGGCGCCCACGTCCTCCCTTCCCGCGCCGGTCGGCGGGATCCGCAACTGGGACTACCGCTACACCTGGATCCGCGACGCCGCCTTCACCGTGTTCGCCATGCGCCGCATCGGCTTCCGCGGCGAGGCGGACGCGTTCCTCGGCTGGGTCCTGGACGCGTTCGAGCACAGCCGGCGGCCCCGCATCATGTACGACGTCGACGGCTGCCCGGTGCCCGGCGAGGTCGAGGACCCCGGGCTGGAGGGCTACCGGCGCTCGGCCCCCGTACGGTGGGGCAACGGAGCCGCCGACCAGCGTCAGCACGACGTCTACGGCGAGGTGCTGGACTGCGCGGACCAGTGGCTGCTCGCCGGCGGCGCCCTCGGGCCCGCCCTGCGGAGCGGCCTGTGCCGGCTCGCGGAGACCGCCGACCGGGCCTGGCGGGAACCCGACCAGGGCATCTGGGAGGTGCGCAGCGAAGGCCGGGTGTTCACCTACTCCGCGGGGATGTGCCAGGTGGCCCTCGACCGGGCGGCATCGATCGGCGAGCGGCTCGGCCTGCCCGGGCGGACCGCCGCGTGGCGGGCCTCCGCGGACGAACTGCGCCGGCTGATCCTCGAGCGCTCCTGGGACGAGGACGCGCGGACCCTCGGCCGGTACCTGGACGGCGGCGGTGGACTCGACGCCAGCCTGCTCGCGCTCCCGCTGCGGCAGGTCGTCCCCGTCGGCCATCCGCGCGTGGTCGCCACCGCCGCGGCGATCGCCGACCGTCTCTCGGCCGGCGGCGGACTGCTCCACCGCTACCTCCACGACGAGTCGCCGGACGGCCTCCCCGGTGACGAGGGGGCCTTCGTCCTGTGCAGCTTCTGGCTCGTCGACAACCTGACCGGCCAGGGCAGGATCGAGGAGGCCGAGGAGCTGTACGCCTCGCTGTGCGGCCGGGCGAGCCCGCTCGGGCTGATGTCGGAGCAGATCGACCCCACGACGGGGGAGTTCGCGGGCAACCACCCGCAGGCGTTCAGCCACATCGGGATCATCGCCAGCGGCGTGAACCTGGCGCGTGCGCGGCGTGCCGCGCACGAGGAGGCGGGTGCGACGTCGTGATCCGTGGTGCCGGCGTGGTCGCGGGGTCGGTGTCGCCGCGGCGGCACCGCGCCCGCCGCCCGGGTGCGGTCACCTTCCGTGCGGAAGGGGTCACAGTCCGAGGGCGATGGCGGTGCGGGTGAGTTCGGCGGTGCTGTAGATGCCGAGCTTGGCGCGGATGCGGCGGAGGTAGGCGTCGACGGTGTGCTTGGACAGTCCCATGTGGCGGGCGGTCTGGAGGTAGGTGCGGCCCGCGGCGATGTGGCGGAGGGTCTCGCGTTCGCGGGGGGCGAGTTCGGGGACGTCGCCGCTGGTCTCAGCGGTGTCTGTGTCGGGGCTGGGGTCGGCCTGGGGCGTGGCGGGTGCGGAGCTCATGGGGTGTCCTTCGGCGGTTCGGCGGCTGCGGTCCCTGCTCACGCCCTCGGAAGCAGGAGGTCGATGTCCGATTAAGGCGTTTTGCCCTCTATGGACCACCTTCGCGCTGCGACGTCATGACCCCGTCCGCCGACTGTCACAGGCGTGTCACGAGGCGAGGACCTTGCCCGCCGTGCGAGGGCGGGGGACGCCGTCGACCGCCGTGCAGATCCCGTGGACCCGGCCGTATCCGGTCCAGCCGTTGACATGGCCCCGGTTGTTGCTGATCTGCACCCGCTTCCTGGCCGGGTCCACCGCGGACACCAGGTGCAGGTACACCGTGCCCGCGACACGGGCGAGCACGATGTCGCCGACCTCGAGCTTCGACGGGTCGGCCGGGGCGACGGTCACCAGCCCGCGGCTGCGTATCAAGGGGACCATCGAATAGCCGCTGGGCCGGAACTCGACGCTCGCCCCGCCGGCCAACCTGCCCGCCACCGCGTCCAGTGCTCCCATGGGGCGATGGTGACGCACACCGCTCCGTTGGCCAACCGGATATTTCCGCGCCTTGGATGACGTGCGGTCGGTCGATGATCCGGCGGCGGCATGCAAGAGGGCGCGGTTCACCTGCCGGGTGAACCGCGCCGTGTTGGGGGAGGGGGCGCGGCATGGGCGCCTTCGGGCCGGGCTGACGTCGGGCGCCCGCACCGTCGGGGCCCGTCGGGCGTGAAGCCGTCCTCGCCGCACGCGGCGGGCTTGGGCGCCGCCGTACCGGCCCGGACGGAACGCCTCGGCCGGCGCGCGGGGAGCGGCCATGGACGCGACCGGAAGGAAGGACCCGCGGGCGAGTCCTTCACGGCCCGGCGTGGCGGCCGGCCCCAGGGCTTCGCGGAGGCCCCACCGGGTCCCCGCCGTGCGAGGTGGGGCGGTCAGAGGGTGGGGCGGGCGTCGGGGAGCAGGAGCCCGAACCAGTCGCCCATGAGCAGCTGCGCCTTCCAGGTCGCGACCTGGTCCTCGGAGACCCTGTACTGTGCCGCCACCTCGGAACCGCGGGCCTCGCCGGTGGCCATGAGCACCACGATCCGGGTCTTGTCGACGACGGACAGCTGGTCCTCGGGCTTGTCCGGCAGGGCGCCGGGCACGGCGCATCCGGACGCGGCCGCCGCTACGGGCAGGCCGGGCAGGCCGCCCGGACCCGCCGCGCCCTTGTCGCCCCCGGGAATCCCTTCCCGTGAGCACGGGGCGGGGCGGTCGGCGGAGGTGTGGGTCAGGTGTGCGGCACCCGTGGTGCCGGCGGCGACCGCCAGGGCGGCCATCACCAGGGCGACGGGCCGCTGCAGTGTGTGCCTGGACATGGCAGGTGCTTCTTTCCGGGAGGAGTGCGGGGAGGGGTGTCGCGGAAGGGCGGAGGTCCGAGGAGGGCGTGAGGACCTCCGCCCCCGTCCGCGGCGGGCCGTTGCGGCCCGTGCCTCCGGCAGGCCCTGGCGGGCCGGGGAGTCGTCAGCCGGCGTTGGTGGCGTTGTCGTCGCCGACGACGTGTTCTCTTCCGTGAGCCGGAGAAGTGCTGATGTGTCCAGTAAGCCGTGCCGCCGCTCACGTGTCATGTCGCTGGATTTCGGGACTTGACAGGAACGTCGCCGCTCGGGGCGCGGGCAGCCCGTGGCTCAGCCGGCGCGCCGGTAGTGGGCGGCGACGGCGGGCTGGCCGGTGTAGTTGGGTCCCGCGTCCGGGTCGGCGCCGACGTAGTGCAGGGGGAGGCGGACGGTGCGTGGCCCGGTGAGCGCGAGGCGGTGGTGGCGCGCGCTGTAGGCGAACCCCTCGGCCCGCAGGGCGGCCAGGACGAACCGTCCGGCGGGGCCGCCGTCCGCCCAGCGGATCGAGGCGGGGTCGAGGTGCGCGGTCAGCAGACCGCCGGGCCGGAGCCAGCCTGCGGCGCGGGGGAGAGTCGCGAGCCGGTCGCCGACGTAGTGGAGGCCGTGCACGCAGGTGATCAGGTCGTACGGGGCGGTGGGCTCCCAGTCCGTCACCGATGCCGTGACCAGCTCCACGGCGGGCGGCAGGGGCGCCGGTGCCAGGGTCCCACCAGGTCGACGCCGGTCAGCCGCGCCGTCGCCGGCAGGCGGCCTGCGGCCTCCCGCAGGGCCAGCCCTTCCCCGCTGCACAGGTCGAGCCAGCGCGGCTCGGGGGTGCGCGCCAGCAGGTGGCCGACCGGGTCGAAGCCGAGCTCGCGGGCGTAGCTGTTGGCGCCGGTCAGACCCCGCTCGCGGTTCATGGTGTTGTTGGCGACGACGGCGGTGCGCTCGAGCCGGTGGTCGGGCAGCAGATCGGGCGAGGTCATCGGACCATTCTCGGCGCCGATCCGCCTGTTCCCCAAGCGGGTTGAGGAGATTGTGACGGCCGACTCAAATGTGCATCTGAAATGCAAATTTAGGCTAGGGTGAGGACATGGACCTTCACCGCATCCGACGGCATCCCGTGCGCACCGCCCGGCGCCACCCCGAGCGGAGGGCCCGGTGAACGCCGGCGCCGTCCTGGCGCAGGTGGCCGCGGTCTTCGTGTGGCTGGGGATGGTGCTCGGGATCTCGTTCCTGGAAGCGCCCCTCAAGTTCCGCGCCGAGGGGATCACCGTGCCCCTGGGCCTGGGCATCGGACGGATCGTCTTCCGTGCGCTGAACCGCGTCGAGGCCGTGCTCGCGGCGATCGCCGCCGTGGCGGTGGCGTGGGAGGTGCCGGGGCCGGTGGCGCTGGGCCTGGGCGCGGGGGCCGTTGCCGTGCTCCTGGCACAACTGCTCGTGGTCCGGCCCGCGTTGAACCGCCGCACGGCCGCCGTCCTCGCCGGGGAGACCGGCCCGCGCAGCCGCGCGCACCTGCGGTACGTCGCGCTCGAGGTGGTCAAGGCACTGTGCCTGGCAGGATGCGGCGTGGCGCTCGTCCTGGAGCGGCTGTGAGCGCGCCCGGGCCCGTCGCCGTGGAGGGCGGGACGGGTCGTGACCTCGCGGACCGTGCGGACGTGGAACGGCTGGTGACCGCCTTCTACCGCCGGGCCTTCGCCGATCCCCTGATCGGGCCGGTCTTCACCGAGGTGGCCCGGATGGACCTGGACGCGCATCTGCCGGTCATGTGTGACTTCTGGGAGTCGGTGCTGTTCGCGGCCGGCCGGTACCGGCGCAACGCGCTGGCCCCGCATCTGGCCCTGCACCGCATGGCCCCGCTGAGCCCCGCGCACTTCGCCCGCTGGCTGGCGCTGTGGACCCTGACGGTGGACGGGCTCTTCCACGGTGAGAAGGCCGAACTCGCCAAGCGGCAGGCCGGCCGCGTCGCCGGATCCCTCCAGCGCCGGCTGGCCGGCCGCGACGCGAGCGAGTACGTCACCATCCGCCGCCACGACGGCGGCGAAGCGCTCTAGGCACCGCGTCGGCCGACCCGGCGGCGGGTGCCCCCCGCATCAGGCTGTCGCCGGCCGGGGACTTGTCGTCTCAGTCGCCGAGGAACCACAGGTACAGGTGCTGTCCGTCGAGGACCCTCCGGCCAAGGTCCACGAGCTCACGCGCGAACGCATCGGTGACCACGCCCGGCGGCAGCCGCGGTACCTCGTCCAGCAGGGTGGCCACCTGGCGGCTGTTGAAAACCGTGTCCGCGTAGGGCAACAGGTGTCCCAGCATGGGAAACGCCGACTGGTCGAGACCGGCCAGCTCCGGCCCCCAGGAGACCCCATGCTTGGCGCGAGCCTCGATCGTGCCGCTCTCGCTGCGGACCTGGAGATTGATCACGGTCAGAGCCTAAGGTTCCGAGAGCTGCCGTGGCGGCGGCGCCGGAGAAGTACCGCGTCCGCCGCCGGGGAGCTGTCAGCGGGTGACGACGACCTTGCCGATGCTCCGGCCGGATTCCACCATCTCGTGGGCGCGGCGCAGCCCGGCGGCCGAGAAGTCCTCGATGGTCGTGGTGACGGTGCTGCGGATGCGGCCGTCGTCCACCAGGGCCGCGATCTTCTGCAGCAGGTTCTTGTGCTCGATCATGTCGGGGGTCCGGAACATCGGCCGGGTGAACATCAACTCCCAGTGCCACGCGATGCTCTTGGCCTTCAGCGGCAGCAGGTCCAGCCCCTCGGGCTCGTCGATCGCCGTGATGTGCCCGCCCGGCCGCATGATCCGGGCGTAGGTCCCGATGTTGCCGGCGGAGTGCGGGGAGAGCAGGTAGTCGACGCCCTCCGGGGCCGCCGCGGCGGCGGTCGCGGCGAGGTCGTGGTGGTCGACCACGGCGTCGGCCCCGAGCCCGGTGACCCACTGCGCCGTCTCGGGCCGGCCGGCCGAGGCCAGCACCCGCAGGTCGGTCAGTTGTTTCGCCAGCTGGATGAGGATCGAGCCCACACCGCCGGCGCCGCCCAGCGCCAGCAGGGTGCCGGTGGACCTGGCGTCGAGGGTGAACCGGTCGAACAGGGTCTCCCAGGCGGTGATGCCGGTCAGGGGCAGGGCGGCGGCCTCCGCGAAGCCGAGGCTGCGCGGCATGCGGGCCACGAGGCGCTCGTCGACGACCTGGAACTCGGCGTTGCTGCCGGCGCGGGTGAGGTCCCCGGCGTACCAGACCTCGTCCCCCACCTGAAGGGTGGTCACCCCCTCACCCACCGCCTCGACCACGCCCGCGGCGTCGAAGCCGAGGATGCGGGGCCGGTCGGAGGCGGGCAGCCCGCCGCGGACCTTGATGTCGACGGGATTGACCGACACCGCCCGCACCCGCACCAGTACGTCACGGGGCTCGGGTTCCGGCACCGGTACCTCGACGTCCACGAGGCTGTCGGGGTCCTCCACGGGCAGGCCCCGGTAGGAGGCGACGGCCCGCATCGTCCGTTCGGTCATGGCCGCAGGCTCCCTCGGTGCGCTGACGGGTTCCGGCCAGCCTGTCACGCCCGTCCGTCCCCGGCAGCGGCGGCCGGACCATCCGGGTGCCGTTCCCGGGGCCCGGCCCGGCGGCCGGGATGCGGGGCAGGGCCGGACGGGTCATCCTTACGGCATGCAGCGTCGCGTCATCGTGATGCCGCCATCGATGGGCGGCGGCCGGCGCGTCCGCGTGGACGGCGAGATCCTGGGGATCGCGTACCACCTCCGCGACTTCCAGGAGTTCCTGCGGCGCGCCGGCCTCGATCCCGACGCCATCGACCTGGCCGACCCGGACCTCGTCGAATGGCGCGGGGCCGGCCCCGGCGTGTGGACGTGAGCCCCCCGCCGCGAAACGGCAGGCCACCGGCTACGGCGGCTCCTCGCGGCGCAGCGCGCACCAGTCGACGAGCACCAGTTGAACTCCCCCATGAGCTCCGCCAGTTCGCCCGGGCCGCCGACGGGACGACCGGCCGGCGCGAGACCGTCCGTGCCCAGGACCTGTACGTCCGCACCGCCCCGCCGGGCGCCTGGACGGGCACCCTCTACAAGGGCCGGACCTTCACCGTCGAGAGCAAGTAGGGCGACTGGGCCCACGGGTTCGCCTACGGCGACATCAACCGCCACGGCTGGGTCCAGGACCGCTGGTTCTGCTGACGCGCCCGGGGCGCGCCCCTTCGACGGACACCGCGGGGCGCGCCGGGTCCGGGCCGCCGTCCGGCCGGGCGCGATGTGGCACGGTGAGGGCGCAGCGCCGAAGATCACCGAGAAGGAGTTCCCGTGTCCAAGCCCCCGCTTCCCCCGGCCGCGATCGAGATGCTGAAGAAGCCCAACCCGGCCGTGATCACGACGCTGAGGGCCGACGGCCAGCCGGTGTCCACGGCCACCTGGTACCTCTGGGACGACGGCCGGGTCCTGGTCAACATGGACGGTGGCCGCAAGCGTCTGGAGCACATGCGCAACGACCCCCGGGTCACCCTCACGGTCCTGGACGACGGGAACTGGTACACCCACGTCACCCTGGTCGGGCGCGTCGCCGAACTGCGCGAGGACAGCGGCCTCGCCGACATCGACCGGCTGGCCCAGCAGTACCTGGGCCGCGCCTATCCGCAGCGGGACCGCGAGCGCGTGAGCGGCCTGATCGAGATCGAGCGCTGGCACGGCTGGGGCACGCTGAAGGACAGCAGCCAGCCGGGCTGACCGGGGCCGGTGCGTCAGCCTTCGTACGGCTCCGCCGGCGCCCGCACCGGCCGGGCCCGGCTCACGTCCAGGAACGGGATGGGACCGTCGTTGACCGGGTCCTTCGCCCGGTGCGCGGTGTAGGTCCCGGTGACGTCCAGCCAGGAGTCCGGCCGCAGGACGGGCGGCACCTGCCCGGTCAGGCCGATCTTGACCGGGCGGGCGTCGGCCGCGCAGCAGTTCAGCACCATGCGGGTCAGGTACGGGGTGCCGTCGCGGCCGATGCTGACGAAACCGGTGAGGGTGACCTGACGGCCACTCAGGGACCGCCCGTGGTCGTAGACCGCACGGCCGGCGTAGTCGGCGGTCTCCATCCGCAGCGGGTCCCCCGCGGGCAGGGCGGGAAATCCGAAGGGGCGCGGGACGGACGTGCCGGTCCGGGCGGCGGAGTAGGAGCCCAGGGCGGGCGGGGCGACCAGGACGAGCGCGACGAGCGGCAGCACCAGCAGCCACGCGACCTTCGGCTCGCGGTGCGGGTGCGCATGCCCCGCGTCGTGCGCGTGCCCCTCGTCCGAGCCCGGCTCGGTGCGGCGCGCGCGGCGGGGGCGGCGCAGTTCGTACCAGACGGTCGCCAGGGCGGCGACGACCAGCACGGCGCCGGCCGCCAGCAGCAGCGGCTGCAGACCGGCCTTGACGTAGCGCAGGTAGAGGTCGCTGAGCCCGGCGTGGAGCATCGCCACCCCGGTCAGGAGCAGCACGGCGGCCTGTGCCTCCCGGTTCACAGCAGCACCGCCCCGGTCAGGGACGCCACCACGACGGCCACGGCGAAGGTGGCGGGCGCGAACCGCACCGCGAACGCGCGTCCGAACGCGCCCGCCTGCAGCGCGAAGAGCTTCAGGTCGATCATCGGCCCCACGACGAGGAACACCAGCCGGGCGGTGAGGGAGAACTGCGACAAGGACGCGGCCACGAACGCGTCGGCCTCCGAACAGATCGACAGCACCACCGCGAGCACCGCAAGTGCGAGCACGGACACCACCGGGTTGCCCGACGCCAGCCGCAGGACGTCCTCGGGCACGAAGGACTTGAGCGTGGCCGCCGCCATCGCCCCGACCACCAGGAACCCGCCGGCGTGCATCACGTCGTGCCGCACCGAACCCCAGAACGCCGCGCCCTTGCCCTGCCCCTCGGCCGACGGGTGCGCCGCGGGGCGCAACCGGTCGGCGTGCCCCAGACGCTGCCACAGCCAGCCCATGGCGCAGGCCACCAACAGGCTCGCGACGAACCGGGCGACCACCATGCGCGGTTCGTTCGGGAAGGCCACGGCCGTGGCGGTCAGCACCACCGGGTTGATCGCCGGCGCGGACAGCAGGAACGTCAGCGCCGCCGCCGGAGCCACCCCCCGCCGCACCATCGCCCCCGCGACCGGCACCGACGCGCACTCGCAACCCGGCAGGACCGCCCCCGCCACGCCCGCCACCGGCACCGCCACCGCGGTCCGGCGCGGCAGCGCCCGCGCGAAGAACGACGGCGGGACGCACACCGCGAGCACCGCCGAGAGCACGACGCCCAGCACCAGGAACGGCAGTGCCTGCACCACCACCGCCACGAACACGGTCATCCAGCTCTGCATCACCGGCGCGGACAACGCCCCGCGGACCGGTCCCTGCAGCATCAGGGCGACGAGCAGCAGCAACGTCAGCACCAGCGGCGAACTGACCCGCCACCCCTGTTCCGGATCCGGCCGCCCGGCGTCCTGCCGTGCGGTCCCGGCCGGCGCCGGGGCATCCTTGGTGACGGTCACGGGCGTGCTACCTCCGGCGGGCAGGGGGACGTGAAGAACTGCACCCTCCATACGCCGTGGCCCGTCATGCCGTCTCATGCCCCGCCAGGACTTTGCGCAGCCTTGGTGCGAGCAGTCCTACGATGGCGGCGAAAGCAGCGGCAACGGGGGAGGGGCGGCGACCGCCGTGAAGGCGAGTTTCATCGTGCACGCGGGCGCGGCGCTGGCCCTGGGGGCGTTCTGCCAAGTGGCGGGGCTGCTCACCTTCCTGCCCGGATCGTCATGGCCGGGCGACGGCGGCCCGGTGCTGGGCGGTGCCCTCGCGTTGCTCGCTGCTGCTCGGTGCGGCCGTACGGGCGCTCGCCCTGACCGCGCGCGGGGTGGACGCCCGGGGCAACCGCGCGCTGCAGTGGCTCGCCCTGCGCTGCCTGCCGGGGACCGTCCAGGTGGCCCTGGCCGCGGTCTTCGCCGCGGGGATCGCGCTCATCGTGGCGACGGTCCTCGTCCAGGGCTCGCTGCGGGCAGGCGAGGCGGCAGACGGCCGCTACCACGCCGTGCGGACCGACAGGCCGGGTCACGAGGTCGTCGAGGTGCCCCGAGCGGAGTACGAGGACCTGCTCGAACAGGACCATCGCTTCCTGGTGGCCGCCCTGGGGCTGCTGGCCGGCGCCGCGGCCGCCGTCACCCTCGTCACCGGGCAACTCCACCCGGGCACCCCGCTGCAAGGGACGCCGGTGCCGGGCCGTACCCCGGTGTGACTCCGGCCCGCGCCCGGCCCGGCCGCCCCGTCAAAGCACGCGCTGCCCCTTGCCCAGCGCGATGACGCCGTTGGCGGAGGCGTGGTAGAGCTCGCGGTCACGCTCCGGGTTGACGCCCACGGTGGCGCCGGCGGGCACGACGACGTTCTTGTCGAGGATGGCGCGGCGCACGACCGCGCCGCGCCCGATGCGGACGTTGTCGTGCAGCACCGACCCCTGCACCACCGCGCCCTCCTCCACCACGACCCCCGGCGACAGCACGGACTGCGTGACCTGCCCGGAGATGATGCAGCCCGGGCTGACCATCGACTCGCCCGCGATCCCGCCGGCCACGAACTTCGCCGGGGGCAGCCGCAGCGAGTGCGTGTACAGCGGCCACTGGTCGTTGTAGAGGTTGAAGACCGGGTGGACCGAGATCAGGTCCTGGTGGGAGTCGTAGTAGGCGTCCAGCGTGCCCACGTCCCGCCAGTAGCCGTGGTCGCGGGCGGTCTCGCCGGGCACGTGGTTGTCGTCGAAGTCGTAGACCTGCACCTGCCCCTTGGCGGTCAGCAGCGGGATGATGCTGCCGCCCATGTCGTGCACGGAGGAGTCGTCCTCGGCGTCCTGGGCCAGCGCGTCCAGCAGCACCTTGGTGGTGAACACGTAGTTGCCCATCGAGGCGTACACCCGGTCGGGGTCACCGGGCAGGCCCGGCGGATCGGCGGGCTTCTCCAGGAACCGCTCCACCCGCACCCCACCCGGTCCCGGGGTGATGATCCCGAACGAGGAGGCCTGGTCACGAGGGATGCGGATGCCGGCGACCGTGGCGCCCGCGCCCGCCTCGATGTGCTGGCGCAGCATCTGCCGGGGGTCCATGCGGTACACGTGGTCGGCGCCGAACACGACGATGTAGTCGGGCTGCTCGTCGTACACCAGGTTCAGCGACTGGTAGATGGCGTCCGCGCTGCCGAGGAACCACCGCGGGCCCAGCCGCTGCTGCGCCGGGACGGGGGTGACGTAGTTGCCCAGCAGGTTCGACATCCGCCAGGTGGTGGTGATGTGCCGGTCCAGGGAGTGCGACTTGTACTGCGTCAGCACGCAGATGCGCATGATGTCGCCGTTGACGAGGTTGGACAGGACGAAGTCCACCAGCCGGTAGGCGCCGCCGAACGGCACCGCCGGTTTGGCGCGGTCGGCGGTCAGCGGCATCAGCCGCTTGCCCTCGCCGCCCGCGAGCACGATTCCCAGCACCGAAGGTCCGCCGCGCATCCCTGCCCCCTTTGCCGCCTGCCGCTACCGCCCTTGTGACGTGCAGATCTCCTCGTACAGGCTCATGGTGCGGCGGGCCACCGCGTCCCAGCCGAACTCCGCCACCGCCCGCTCGCGTCCCGCCGCCCCCATCCGCGCCGCCGCCGCGGGATCGCCGGCCAGCGCGCCGACCGCAGCGGCCAGCCCCGCCTCGAAGGCCTCCGGGTCCTTCTCCTCGTACGGCACCAGGAGCCCGGTCACCCCGTCCTCCACCACCTCGGGGATCCCGCCCACCGCCGAGGCGACCACCGGGGTGCCGCACGCCATCGCCTCCAGGTTCACGATGCCCAGCGGTTCGTAGACCGACGGGCACACGAACACCGCGGCGTGCGTGAGCAGTTGCACCACCTCGGGGCGCGGCAGCATCTGCGGGATCCAGATCACCCCGCCGCGTACGGCCCGCAGTTCCTCCACCAGTTCGCGGAACTCGCGGTCGATGGCCGGGGTGTCGGGTGCCCCGGCGCACAGCACGATCTGCAGGTCCGGATCGATCCGCCGGGCGGCCCGCAGCAGGTGCGGGACCCCCTTCTGCCGTGTGATCCGGCCGACGAACAGCGCGTACGGGCGGCCCGGGTCGACGCCGTGCGCGGTCAGCGCCCCCGTGGACTCGTCCGGCCGGTACAGGCGTGTGTCGATGCCGTTGTGGACCACGTGCACACGCGCCGGGTCGAGCGCCGGGTAGCTCCGCAGGATGTCCGCGCGCATCCCGTGCGAGACGGCGATGACGCCGTCGGCGGCCTCGACCGCCGTCCGCTCCGCCCAGCTGGAGAGGGCGTAGCCGCCGCCGAGCTGCTCGGCCTTCCAGGGGCGCAGCGGTTCGAGGGAGTGGGCGGTCATCACGTGCGGGACGCCGTACAGCAGTTTGGCCAGGTGGCCGGCGAGGTTGGCGTACCAGGTGTGCGAGTGCACCAGGTCCTGGCCGGCCAGCGCGGCGGCCATCGAAAGGTCGACCGACAGGCTGCGCAACGCCTCGTTCGCGCCCCCGAGCTCCGCGGCGGCGGCATGCCGGCTGACGCCGGGGCCGTCCGCGTCGTCCGTGCCGCGCGTCGCGTCCGCGCCGTCCGCCCCGGCCCAGCAATGGACCTGAAGGTCCGTCAGGGACCGTAGCTCGCGCGCCAGGAACTCCACGTGGACGCCCGCCCCGCCGTAGACGTACGGCGGGAACTCCCGCGTGAGCAGTGCCACCTTCACGGGCGCCTCCCCGGGTCCCGTCGCCGTGTTGGGACATCCATGCCCCGCAGAACGGTGTTCGATCCGTCTTCCCCGCCTTTCGCCGCGTGATGCCCCGCGCGGAATTCCTTCGACTTCGCCGCCCGCTTCGTGGATCGTCGGGCGCATGCGACAGGACGAGATCTGGGGCGAGGAGATCGCCCGGAACTACGACACCCCCGGCACCGGCATGTTCGCCCCGGACGTACTGGGGCCGGTCGTGGACCGCCTGGCCGGACTCGCCGACGGTGGATGGGCGCTCGAGTTCGCCGTCGGTACCGGCCGCGTGGCCGTGCCGCTCGCGCGGCGAGGCGTACCCGTCAGCGGCATCGAGCTGTCACAGCCGATGATCGACCGACTGCGCACCAAGGCGGACGACGCGACGATCCCGGTCGTCACCGGCGACATGACCGCCGCCCGCGCCGCGGGCACCTTCCGGCTCGTGTACCTCGTCTACAACACCATCTCGAACCTGCTCACCCAGGCCGCACAGGTCGCGTGCTTCCGCAACGCCGCCCGCCATCTCGAGCCGGGCGGGCGCTTCGTGATCGAACTGTGGGTCCCCGAGCTGCGCAAGCTGCCACCCGGCCAGCAGGCGGTCGTCTTCCACTCCGAATCCGGCTACATCGGTCTGGACACCTACGACGTCCTGGGGCAGCAGGTCGTCTCGCACCACTTCCGGTTCGCCGACGGCGAGCCGACCCGGCTGTTCCGTTCCCCGCACCGTTACATCTGGCCCTCGGAGCTCGACCTCATGGCCCAGCTGGCCGGATTCACGCTGGAGTCCCGCCACGCCGACTGGCACGGGGCCGAGTTCACCGCCGAGTCACGCTCCCACGTCTCCGTCTACCGGCTCCCCGCCGCCGAAGGGTGACCGGGTCGCCTCCCCCCACTGCCCCGGCACGGTTCAATGCCGGAATGGTGGACTGGGCGCACATGCCTGACTGCCGGTTCGACGTCGATCGCGTTCCGGAACTCCTCCTAGTCCTCCTCGCCGCTCAGGGAGCCCGCGGTGGTGAGGGTGGCGGTGTCCGGGGCCGGGGCCGGAGCCGGTGAGGCGGCCGGGTCCGGGGCGGTGGCCATGGCCGGGGTGGGCGCCGGGGGGACGGGCCGGGCTTCCGCGGCGCGCTTGGCGGTGGCGCGGGTGAGGGAGACCGTCGGGGGAGCGGGGGGCGGCGCGAGGGAACGGGCGAGGTCCCGGTCGAGGCGGCGCAGCTGGGACTGCATGTGGGCGGTCAGGCGGGTGCGGTAGGCGTTCTCGAAGGTGCGGAGGTCCTCGACCTTGCGCTGTAGCGCCGTGCGGGCGGAGGCCAGGGTGGTCATCGCCTGACGGTGCTTCTCGCGGGCCTCGTGCTCGAGGGCCAGGGCCCGGTCGCGGGCGTCCCGGCGCAGGCTCTCGGCTTGCCCGAGGGCCTCGCCGACGATCTTGTGGGCCTCGGCGCGGGCCTCGGCGACGGCCTGCTCGGCGGTGCGTTCGGCCAGGGCGAGCAGGCGGGCCGTGCTGTCGACGGCGAACCCGGACTGCCCTTCCGTGGCCTCCTCGGCTTCCGCGGGCTCGGCGAGCCGCGTGGGCTCCGCCACCTCGGCGGCGGGGACGGGGACGGGGACGGGTTCGGGCGCCGCCTGGGGTTCGGGTTCCGGCTCCGGTTCGGGGGCCGGTTCCGGTGCCGACGCCACCTCGAGTTCGGGCTCCTCCGGCTGCCTGGCGGCGGACTCGACGGAGGAGAGCGCGGCGCGCAGGTCCTGGTTGAGCCGCAGCAGCCGGGTCAGCTCGGACTGCACCTCGTCCAGGAAGTCGTCGACCTCGCGCTCGTCGTAGGCCTCGCGGAGGCGGACGGTGGTGAACTGCATCCTGCGCACGTTCTCGGGGGTAATCGGCGTCTGTGCCATCTGCTCACCTCGAGGTCTTCGTCGACAAGTCCTGACCGCATCCGTCAACTCCAGCTTGGGCGGCGGGCCGGGCCGGGGCAGCCCGGGAAAACCGCGCGGGGGCGGTGCGGGCGGTGTCACCTGCGCCGATCGTGGGACCCGGGCGAACGGCGTGGATGGCGCAACTACGGGCGGCGCAGTGGCAACTGTGATCATCCGCGTTGTCACCGCGTCCGCAGACAGCGTGGATTTCCCTCCGCGCTCGGCGAAAGGGCCGGACGGGTGAATACGGGCCCCCGGGGCCTGGGTACGGGATGCGCATGGAGATGCCGGGTGGGGGCGAAGGGGCGTGGTTGTTCCCTCTCGGGATGGGCCGAACGGTGTACCAGGCGCTGCGCGGATCCGCCCGCGGCCGGGGGCCGTTCCGCCGTCGCGGCGACCGGCGACCGGCGACCTGCCGACGCGGCGGTACGGCGGTGGGGCCTGTCCTCCTGGACGGCACCGGCGGGCTGCCCGACGAGGACCGCACCGGCCGGCATGCCTCCGTGGGCCGGATCCGCGACGAACTGCGCGCCCCCGCGGCAGCACCCGGCCCCTGTCCGGCCCGCGCGAGCCCGGGACTAGGCTCGCGACGACGTCGTACCAGCTCGTCGCGGGTGCCGGGGCCCGCCGGCGCCCGCACGGCCCGACCCACCAGCGAAGGGGATCCCATGACGCAGCCCGTCATCATCGGAAGCGAGCGCAGCGAGGTCGGACTGGCGGCCGGGATGGACGCCCTGCGGCGCGGCGGGACGGCGCTGGACGCCGTCGAGGCGGCGATGCGCCGCTGCGAGGACAACCTCACCGACCACTACGTCGGCACCGGTGGGCTGCCCAACGCGCAGGGCGTGGTCGAGCTGGACGCGTCGGTGATGACGGGCTCGGACCGCAGGTTCGGCGCGGTCGGCGCGCTGCGCGGGTTCCCCAACCCCATATCGGTGGCGCGCGCGGTGATGGAGCGGCTGCCGCAGCACTGCCTGCTGGTGGGGGAGGGCGCGGCGCTGTTCGCGCGGGAGAACGGGTTCGAGGGCGCCGAACTGCTGACCGAGGAGTCCCGGGCCATGTGGCGCGAGCAGCTGCTGACCGCGGCCGAGGCGGTGGAGGGGGAGAACACCCCGGCCGTGGACGGTGACCACCGCTACCGGCGGGCGGCGCTGGAGCTCGTGCGGCGGATGGCGCCGCACGAGGGGCCGTGGGGGACGATCAACATCATCGCCCTGGACGCGCACGGCGAGATGTGCGTGGGCGTCTCGACCTCCGGCTACCCCTTCAAGTACCCGGGACGGGTGGGGGACTCCGCCGTCCCGGGGGCGGGCAACTGGTGCGACCTGCGCGGTGGCGGGGCGGCGTGCACCGGCCGCGGCGAGCTGAGCCTGCGCGGAGGGACGGCGCGTACGGTGGTCGACCTGCTGGCGCTGGGCAAGGAGCCCGCCGACGCGTGCCGGGTCGCCCTGGAGGAGGCGGCCGGCCTGCCCGACGAGTACCGGTCCGAGCTGCGGGCACTGGCGCTCACCCCGGACGGGCGGCACGGTGGCGCGGCCGGGCAGGAGGGCAGCGTCTACGCCGTGATGACCGACGCCTCCACCGAGCCGGAGCTCCGCCCGCGCACGCTGGTCTGAGGGCCGTTCGGGCCTACGGCTGGGGCGCGATCAGTTCCCCGCTGGTCGCGTCCCGGATGGTGATGGCCTCCACCGGGCAGGACTCCGCGGCGTCGATCAGGAGCTCGTCCGGTTCGGCCGTCGGGTGCCTGGGGCAGGACTTGCAGTCGCGGAGCTCGAAATGCCCGGGGGCGATTCCGGCGCAGGAGCCGGTGCCGATGCAGGTGTTCCGGTCCACCTCGATGTGCCAGGTCATGATGCGTGTCCTCCGGTGTTGTCGTCAGGTCCGGTCCCAGATGACCGGCATCCGCTCGGGCCCGCGCAGGGCGACGCCCGACTTCCACACGACGCTCTCGTCCGGTCCGGCGAGGCGCAGTCCGGGCATCCGGTCGAGCAGGGTGCGCAGGGCCACCTGCAGCTCCATGCGGGCCAGCTGGGCGCCCAGGCAGTGGTGCGGTCCGTGCCCGAACCCGACGTGGGAGGCCTCCTGGCGCAGCACGTCGAGCCGGTCGGGGTCGGTGTACACCGTTTCGTCGCGGTTGGCCGACACGGGGCAGACGACCACCGCCTCCCCGGCGCGTACGGTGCCGCCGCTGAGCTCGACGTCGTCCAGCGCGTAGCGGGGCATGCCCGCGCCGTTGCCCAGGGGGACGTAGCGCATGAGCTCCTCGACGGCGCCGGGGACCAGACCGGGGTCGGCGCGCAGTGCCGCGAGCTGCCCGGGGTGGGTGAGCAGCGTGTAGACGAAGTTGGGGATCTGCGAGGCGGTGGTCTCGTGGCCCGCGACGAGCAGGGAGATCGCCAGGACCTGCAGTTCCCGTTCCGACAGCCGTTCGTCGTTGTCGCGGGCGTCGACGAGGGTGCCGAGGAGGTCGTCGTGCGGCGCGGCGCGGCGTTCGGCGATCAGGCCGGCCATGTAGGCCATCAGGGCGTCGGTGCAGTCCTGGACCTCCCGCGGGGTGTACTTCGTGGTGGACAGCAGCGCGTCGGACCAGGTGCGGAAGTCGGCCCGGTCGGCCAGGGGGACGCCGAGCAGTTCGCAGATGACGGTGACCGGCAGCGGCAGGGCGAAGTCCGCGACGAGGTCGGCCGGCGCGCCGCGCGCGACCATGCCGTCGGCCAGTTCGGCCGCGATCTGCTCGGTGCGGGGCCGCAGGCACTCGATGTGCCGGGCGGTGAAGGCCTTGGCCACGATGCGCCGCAGCCGGGTGTGGTCCGGGGGGTCGAGGTCCAGGATGCTGCCCTCCAGGCCCCGGTGCGGCCGCAGGCGCGGCTCGTCGCGGTGGACGGCCTCGGCCCGGCTGAACCGGGGGTCGCCCAGGACGGTCCTGACGTCCTCGTACCGGGTGACCAGCCAGGCGGCCTCCCCGTAGGGGAACCGGACCCGGCACAGCGGCTCGTCCTTGCGCAGTTCGGCGAAGGCCGGGTCGACGGTCAGGCGGTCGGCTTCGGTGAAGGGGTAGTTTCGGGGCTCGGTCGCGGCCATGGCGCATGCCTCCAGTGAGCTCGGGGAGTCGGGTCCGGTCCTCACGACGGCCCGCGGGGACGCCGGGGCGCGGCGGGCCGGTCGGCGAGGGCGGGGCGCAGCAGGTGGCACAGGTCGTCGGCGAGGAGTTCCAGCGGGTCGTCGGGGTCGACCGGCAGGCCGCCGGCGATCCAGGCGGTGAGGAACGACCCGGTCTGGAGCACCGCCATCAGGGCCCGCTGCCGTGCCTGCGCGGGGGTGACGCCCTGCCAGCGCCGGGGCGGGGCCGTCAGCAGGGTGACGTAGCGTTCGTGCGCCGCCAGGTAGCGGTCGCGGGCGCTGCCGTCGTCACCGGCCGCGGACAGGGTGGCGGCCAGCAGTACGCGGATGGTCGGCGCGAGCGCCCGCCAGTTCGCCGCCGCCTGCTCCAGCCAGTCGCGGACGCCGGAGCGGGTCCATTTCGGGACGGCGGCCAGCTCGGCGTACAGGCCGTCGGTGACCTGGTACACCCGGTCCGTCAGGGCGGCGATGACCTCCGCCTTGCCGCGGAAGTGCGCGTACACCGTGGCCCGGGTGACCCCGGCGGCGCGGGCGATGTCCTCCATGGTGGCGGCGACGAACGACTTGGCGGCGAAGACCTCGACCGCCCCGTCCAGGACCCGGTTGCGGGTCAGGTGCCGCTGCTGCGCGCGCAGGCTCACCCGCGGTGCGCCCACCGTGGTCGCGGATCCGGCATCCGCCGGCCGACGACGTTCCATGAGGAAAGTCTACAAAACGACATCAATCTGTACATTTTGTGTACGGCGACGGTGGGCCCGCCGCGGCGGGTCAGCCGTGGTTGCGGGGATGGGCGCGGGCGGTGCGCTCGTTGCCCCGTTTGTAGTTGCCGGTCCAGCGGGCCATCACCAGCTGGGCGTCACCGCGCTCCACTTCCTCCAGGAACCGCTCCGCACGTTCCCCGCGCAGGACGGCGGCGGTGTGCGCGCCGTGGGTGACGACCACGGTGCCGTCGCCGCGCCGGTGGTAGGAGAATCCGTGAGGTCGGGGCATGGCGGTGAGCGTAGGGCCGGGCCGTGTCCGCGCGACAGGGATTTACGGGGCGTCGCGGCTCGCGACGTGCGGCGAGCGCAGGGCCAGGGCGGCGATGTCGTCCTCCAGCCGCCCGCCGCTGTAGTGCACCAGTTCCCGGTGCAGCCGGTCCAGCAGTTCGCGGGGCGCTGCGGGGCTCTGGCGCCGCAGCCAGTCCGGCAGCGCGAAGAACGCCCCGGCGCGGTCGCGGGTCTCGGTGACGCCGTCGGTGTAGAGCACCAGCTGGTCGCCGGCGGTGAAGGCGTGGGTGTCCACGACGTACGTGTCCCCGATGAGGTCGGCGAGGTTCAGCGGTGGGGAGGCGGCGGTCGGCTCCAGCACCCGGATGCGGCCGGCGTGCATGAGGATCGGCGGAGGATGCCCGCAGTTGAGCAGTCGCAGGCGGCCGCCGCCGTGCGGGATCTCGGCGATCACGGCGGTGGCGAAGCGCTCCGGCAGGTCCGGGCCGGGATAGCCGGAGCTGTGCCGGATGATGCTGGTCTCCAGACGGCGGACGATGCCCCGCAGGTCCGGCTCGTCGTGTGCCGCCTCGCGGAAGCAGCTGCTGAGCGCGGAGGCCGCGCCCACGGCGGACAGCCCTTTGCCGCGCACGTCGCCGATGAGCAGCCGCACGCCGTGGGAGGTGTCGGCCACCTCGTAGAAGTCGCCGCCGATGCGCGCCTGCTCCTGTGCCGCCAGGTACAGCGACTCGATCTCCAGGCCCTGGATGCGCCGCGGCAGCGGCCGCAGCAGTACCGTCTGCGCCGCGTCGGCGACCATCCGGGCGTGGAAGAGCGCCTCCTCGCGCTGGATCCGCACGTGGCTGGCGTACGCCGCCGCCAGGGTGACCGCGACGATCGCGGCCCCGGTGTACGGGGTGCCCAGGTCGGTGTAGACGAAGCTCAGGCCCACCATGACCAGCAGGCAGAACGCGCCCAGCAGCACGGTCGGCAGCACCGGCCACATCGCGGCGGCCAGGGCGGGCGCGACGGGCAGCAGGCGGCTGATCGCGATTTCGCGCGGGGTGGCGAACGCCAGGGCGGCGATGAGCACGCTCAGGATCACCGGGGACAGCCAGGGAGCCTCCCAGCGGCCGTCGAGGCGGGCGCGTCGGCGCCGCGGCCATCCGGACATGATCACGAAGCGCATCATACCGGGGCAAAAGAGAAGGAAGGTCGTCCTTCCGGCCGGACGGACCAGCCGACCACCCCGGAGCGCGGCCCGGGGTGGTCGGAGGTCGTCAGGGGCGGCCTGGCGGTGCCGGCCCTTGTCAGTCCTGGCCGTGGCGACCCGGCAGGACCTGGATGGTGTCGCCGACGGCGCGCTCACCGGTGGCGTCGGACGGGACATTGACCAGGGCGCCCTCGACCACCATCGCCGACGAGCCGCCGCCGTCCAGGTTGAGGGCCTGCACCGCGCCCAGCGACCGCATGAACCGCGCCGCCTCGCCGAGGGTGAAGCCCTCGCTCACCCCGGGCTGCCGCCCGTCCACGGTGACCAGCAGCAGACGGCCCCGCCGGTCGATGCCGGCCATCGTCCGCGGCTGGCGCACGTTGGACCACGCGAAACCGAACGACAGGTCCAGCGGGTCCAGGGTGCCCTCGGTGGTCGCGTCGATGTGGACGCGGCCGTCCTCCACCAGGGTGGGCGCCGCGCTCACGATGCTGTCGCCGGGACCGAGCTTGACCTGGCGCCCCTCGGCGTCCCGGACGACCTCCCGCACGACCAGCCGCTTGCCGGTCCGCACGTGCTCTGTCAGCCACGTCGCCGCCGCGCCGGTGCCCTGCAGCACCGTGCCGCGCTCGGGGACGGAGCCGCCGCGGGCGCCGGTGGAGAGTACGGTCCCGTGCGCGTCGAGCTCCACCTGCACACCGCTGCCCGTGGGCAGCGTCGTGCGGAAGGCGGGGGTGAACTCCACCAGGTCGTCGGCCAGGGTGCAGGTCGTGTCGTGGCGGGGCTGCTCGGTCGGGACGCCGCCGGGGCGGCCGCAGTTGCGGACCTTGCCCGGCACGCGGTTGATGCCCTGCACCGCGTACCGGGCGGAGCCGGCCCGCACGGTGACCGTGGTGGACAGGTCCGCGATCCGCGGCCGCCGCCCGCCGTCGCCGAGGACGAGCGCCGCACGCGAGCCGACCGCCAACGACTCCAGCCGGCCGTCCACCGCGGACAGACCCGCGACGGTGCCCTGGACGCCGTCGGCGTCCGAGGTGATGAAGAAGCCGCCGTTGACGCCGAGCAGCGACCCCAGCCGGCCGGCGACCGCGGAGGTCTTCTCCCGGTCGGCGACGTTGCCGCCGTCGCTCACCTCGACCGACCCGCGCAGCCGCGCCGGGTCCACCA
The DNA here is from genome assembly GCA_036013505.1 of Streptomyces sp. NBC_00510. Lineage (NCBI taxonomy): Bacteria > Bacillati > Actinomycetota > Actinomycetes > Kitasatosporales > Streptomycetaceae > Streptomyces > Streptomyces sp. NBC_00510. The sequence goes on from CP107851.1 coordinate 9,512,518, forward strand.
CGGCAACGTGGATGCGCTCGCCGTTGGCGGCCTGCCGTCCGTCGTAACCGGTCCACTCCGTCGACGTACGGAAACCGGCGGCCGTGACCGCGGTGTTCGCCGGGCCCGCCTCGGCCTGCGTGGCGTACCGGCCGACCCGGACCTGCCAGCCCATCACACCGCGCGGGGTGTCGGCGTAGGTGTCCCACTCCACCGACTCCAGCCGCGGCTCGAACCCGGCCGCCCGCAGCCGCGCGGCGGTCGCGTCGGCCCAGGCGCGGTCACCCAGCGGAGCCCAGGTGGCGGCTCCCGTCAGCCGGTTGACGGCGGGGGCCTGCACGGTGACCGTCCACACCCCGGCGGCCGAGGGGTCCCGCAGCACGCCGCTGCGGACCTGCAGACCGGGCGCCACCTGCTGCGTCGTCCACGCGATCCCGTGCGTGCCGGTAACGGCGGGCGACTGCGCCCCCGCGACGGTCGTCGGGACGACGGCGACCAGCGTGAGGGCGGCGGCGAACACCGCCCCCCTCCGCGCGGTCTGCCCCACCCGGCTCGACCTGTCGCGCGGTTCGGCGGCTGTGACGGACATACGCTCTCCTGACGTTGGGTTCCACCGAGGGCGGCGCCTGGCGCGGCCCGGTCCTTGATGTCATCACAGACCCGCACGGGTACGGGCGGCCCACGCGACGACGGCCCCTCGGGGAACCCTCGGTGACAACCGAGCGCGAGCAGGTCGCAGTTGCGCGCGGCCGCGCCGCCGGACCCACCCCGGTCGCAGCGGCGGCGTGGGGGACAGGTAAGAACATGGCGTGACCTTCGTACCCTCCGTCCCCCGGCGGCCCTGATGCCCTCGCTCGACCCGGCGCAGTGGGCCGTGGCGCTGCTCGCCCTCTTCCTCGTCGGCTACTCCAAGACCGGGGTGTCCGGCGCCGGGACGGTGGGGGTGGCGCTGTTCGCGCTGGTGCTGCCGGCCAAGCTGTCCACCGGCGTGCTGCTGCCGCTGCTCCTGGTCGGCGACGTGGTGGCCGTGGCCGCCTACCGCCGGCACGCCGACTGGGGGCGGCTGGTGCGGCTCTTCCCGTGGGTGGTGGCCGGGGTGCTGCTGGGCGCGCTGGTCGTCGACCGGATCGACGACACGCGGATGCGGGAACTCATCGGCGCGCTGCTGCTGCTGATGCTCGCCGTCCACTGGTGGAGCCGGCGCCGGGGCCCGGACGACCCGGTCGCCCAGCACAGGGCCGTCGCCGCGGGCGCCGGGATCCTCGCGGGCTTCGCCACGATGACGGCCAACGCGGCGGGCCCCATCATGGCGCTCTACTTCCTGGCCGTGGGGCTGCCGATGCTGGGCTTCCTCGGCACCAGCGCCTGGTTCTTCCTGCTGCTCAACGCCTTCAAGGTGCCCTTCAGCGTCGCCCTGGGGCTGATCACGCCCGACACGCTGGCCTTCGGCGCGATGGCCGCCCCGGCGGTGCTGGCGGGGGCCGCCGCCGGCCGCGCGACCATCAGCCGCATCAGCCCGAAGGTCTTCGAGCGCGTCACCGTCGCCCTGACCCTCCTCGCGGCGGTACGGCTCGTCACCCTCTGAGCGGTCCGCATGGCGGGGGCGGGGCGTTGCGGCTCAGGTGACGATCGCGGTGATCAGCCGCCGGCAGCGCTCCGCCATCGCCTGCGCGGACTCGCCGGGATGGTGGATCCACCAGGTGACCATGGTGCTGACGGTGCCGGTCCACAGGTGCTTGAGCGCGTCGGAGTCCAGCGGGTCCCCGATCCCGCGGGCGGCGAGGAACTCCGCGCTGCCCGCGGCCGCCAGCCCGTCGATGGCGGTGCGGTGGCGCTCGGCCGCCGCGCGCAGCGGACCCGTGGCGGGCAACGTCCGGTCGTAGAGCACGAACCAGGCGTGGCGCTGCCCCTCCAGCGTGTTGAAGATCGCGCGCAGCACGGACAACGGCGTCCCCAGCGAGGTGACGCCCGGGACCAGCGCGTCGGTGAGCGCGCGCGTCAGCGAGCCGGCGACCCGCTCCAAGGCCGCGGCGTACAGCGCGTCCTTGGACCCGAAGTACTGGTACAGCAGCGGCTTGGTGACCCCGACCCGCTCGGCGATGGCCGCCATCGACGCACCGCCGTAGCCACGGCGGCCGAACTCCTCGACGGCCGCGGTCAGCAGTTGCTCCTCGCGCTCGGCGCGGGGCACGCCCTTGGTCCCGGCGGTACGGGTTCTCGCGCTCGCCACGCCCGTGATTGTAGGCAACGAACTGACCGCGAGGTCAGTTCACCCCTCCCAACGATATGACCCAGTGGTAATTTACCCATCGGTCATATCGAGGAGAGGCGAAGGGCGGGACACGCATGACGCGCACGGGCACACGGTCGTGGTGGGGATGGGGCACCGTCGAGGACGCGGTGCGGGGCGCCGAACGCACCGCCCTGACCGGGCGGGTGGCCGGACTGCTCCCGGACGCCGACCTCACCGTCCACCTTCCTCCGGACGTTGCCTCCCTCGCCCTGCCGCCGGTACGGCTTAAGGCCCCGCCGTCGCTGGCCCACCTGTGCTCCGACACCCCGCACGACCGCGCCGCGCACACCCACGGCAAGGCCTTCCGGGACGTCGTCCGCAACCTCCACGGCGACCTGCGCCACGCCCCCGACCTCGTCGCCCGCCCCCGCACCGAGCAGGACGTCGTCGACCTCCTCGACTGGTGCTCCCGCGAGGGGATCGCCGTCATCCCCTTCGGCGGCGGCAGCTCCGTCGTCGGCGGCGTGGAACCCCGCCTCCCCGACGGACGCCCAGCGGTGACGCTCGACATGGAGCGCCTCGACCGCGTCCTGGAGACCGACCCCGTGAGCCGGTCGGCCCGCATCCAGGCGGGCGTGCTCGGCCCGCACCTGGAGGACCAGCTGCAGCCCTCCGGCCTGACGCTGCGCCACTTCCCGCAGTCATTCGAGTACTCCACCCTCGGCGGCTGGCTGGCCACCCGGGCGGGCGGCCACTACGCCACCCTCTACACCCACATCGACGACCTGACGCAGGCACTGCGCGTCGTGACCCCGTCCGGCACCGGCGAGTCGAGGCGACTGCCCGCCTCGGGCGCGGGGCCCTCGCCCGACCGGATGTTCCTCGGTTCGGAGGGAACCCTCGGGATCATCACCGAGGCCTGGATGCGCCTTCAGCGACGCCCCCGGTGGCGGGCGAACGCCTCCGTCCACTTCGCCGACTTCACGGACGCCGTCACCGCCACCCGCGCCCTGGCCCAGTCCGGGCTCCACCCGTCGAACTGCCGCCTGCTGGACCCCGCCGAGGCACTCGTCAACGCGGGCGTCACCACGGGCGGCAGCGTCCTGATCCTGGCCTTCGAGTCCGCCGACCACCCGTTGGGACCTTGGATGGACCGGGCCCTGGAACTGTGCCGCGACCACGGCGGCCACGTGCCCGAGCCGGCCCGGCACACCGACACCGGCGCGGGCGGCGACGCCGACGCGGGCGGGGGCGGAGGCGCCGGGACCGACCGGTCCTGGCGCTCGTCCTTCCTCCGCATGCCCTACCAGCGCGACGCCCTGGCCCAGCAGTCCCTGGTCGTGGAGACCTTCGAGACCGCCTGCACCTGGGACCGGTTCGGGGAACTCCACGCGGCGGTCACCCTCGCCGCGAACGAGGCGATCCGCACCACCTGCGGCACCGGAGTGGTCACCTGCCGGTTCAGCCACGTCCACCCCGACGGGCCCGCCCCCTACTTCGGCGTCTACGCCGCGGGCCGCTGGGGCAGCACGGTCGCCCAGTGGGACGACATCAAGTCCGCCGTCTCCCAGGCCATCGCCGACCACGGCGGCACGATCACCCACCACCACGCCGTCGGCCGCGACCACCGCCCCTGGTACGACACCCAGCGCCCCGACCCCTTCGCCGCCGCCCTCAGCGCCGCCAAGTCCGCCCTGGACCCGGCGGGCATCCTCAACCCGGGTGTCCTGCTGCCGGCGCGCTGACAGCGGCGGGCTGCTCGTGGGTAGGCAGTGAGCAGCCGGCACAACCGAGTGGCGCTGCCCCTGTGGCTCACCGCATAGCGCCCTCCCGTGCGCGGTCGGAGCCGTCAACGCCCGATCGGCTCGGGCGGCGCCGCCGGGGCCGGGTCGGTGGGCGCGGCGGCCGGGCGGCCGTGGGGGAGGCGGCGTACGGCCGCGGAGGCCATCGGCGCCAGGGCTGCGGCGGCGTACACGACTCCGGCGGCCGCGGCGACCCGGAACCCCCCGATGCGGTCGGCGAGCGGCCCCACGCTGAGCTGGCCGATGGGAATGGCGACGTAGGACAGCAGGTCGTCGAAGGACGACACACGCGACAGGGTGCCGGACGGAACGTGCTCCTGGAGGGAAGTGTCCCAGCCGACGCCCGCGACCGACGAGCCCAGCCCGGCGGTGAAGGCGGCGGCGATCAGCCACGGGGCACCCAGGTGCGCACCGAGCGCGAGCAGGGGCAGCGCGCCGAGCACACCCGCCAGCACACCCAGCCGCAGCAGGTAACGGGCCGCCAGCCGGTACATCAGCGTGCTCATCACCAGCAGTCCGGCGCCGCGTGCGCTGAGCACGAAGCCCCAGGCGGCCTCGTCGGCGATCTGCCGGGTGAGCACCGGGCCCAGGATCTGCCAGGTGCCGACCTGCACCAGGTTGACCACGCAGAAGCACAGCGACACCGTCCACACCCAGCGGATCCGGCGGTACGCGGCCCAGCCCTCGCGGATGTCGGCGAGCAGACCCGAGGGACGACGTGCGGCGGTGGGGGCGGTGAGGGACGACAGGCGGGTGAGGCACCCGGCGGCGAGGAGGTAGGTCAGCGCGTCGAAGGCGATGGCCGGTCCGCCGCCGACGGACGCCGCCAGGACGCCGGACAGGCTCGGCCCGAGGATCTTCGTGACGTTGCGTGCCGAGCCCAGCAGCGCGTTCGCCTGCCGGATCCGGTCCCCGGGGACGAGTTCGGGCACGATGCCGCGCAGCGCGGGCGTGGTGAAGGCGGCGAGGACGCCGTTGAGGAACCCGAGCGCGGCCACCGGCCACAGGGCGTACCGCCCGGTCAGCAGCAGCGCGGCGACGGCGCCCTGGGTGACGGCCGAACCGAGGTTCGCCGCCACCAGCACCGTGCGGCGCGGCAGACGGTCGGCCGTGGCGCCCCCGACGAGCAGGAACACCAGCAGCGGCACCATGTACGCGGTGAGGACGACACCGAGGTCGCCGAGGGCGGCCGAGGCGTCGAGGACCGCGAACGCCAGGGCGACGGGGGCCATCGCGGTGCCGAGCAGGGACACCGTCTGGGCGGTGAGGAACCAGCGGAAGTCCCGGTGCGGCGGAAGGGATGCGAGCACGGGCGGAGTCTGCGGGAGGCGCCGGGCGGGGCACTATCGTTTCGGCGGGAGGCGAAAGATGACCTTGTTGCGGCTGAGTCCGCTGGCCCTGTCGCGGTCCCGGTTCGCCCTGTCGCCGCTGGCCGAGACCTTGGCGTCGCTGCGCGTGCTGGGCGCCGGGTACTGCGACCCGTGGCTGGCCTCCTGGTACGACCGCCACCATGGCGCGTTCCGCACCGCGCTCGACGCCGACCCCTTCGCGAAGGGCCTGGTGCGGCTGCTGGCGTCCACGAAGTGGATGCCGGCGCACATCGTCCTGCCGCCGGCGGGCGGCATGCGGACCGCCATCGACGGCGAACTGGCCGAGGTGGCCCGGGTGCCCGACGCGCAGGTGCGCGCCGAGCTGGAGAAGTCGGTGGCGCAGAGCTGGAAGGAGCACGACCTCGACTGGCTGACCGGACGCGGCTGGGCCGCCAGGACCGCCGAGCTCTTCCGGCGCACCTGGACCGCGCACGTCGCTCCCGACTGGCCGCGCCGCCGTGCCCTGCTGGAGCGGGACGTCACCTACCGGGCAGGGCTGCTCGCCGCCTACGGCTGGCCGCGCGCCCTGGAGCACATGAGCCGGCACAGCGCCTGGGTCGGCGCGGACGCGATCCGCTTCAGCCACCGGGGCTCCCCGGACCGGGTCGTCGGCGACGAGGGCATGCTGTTCGTACCGGTCGCCGCCGTGTCCCGGGGCACGTGGCTGTGCGAGGCGCCGCCCGGCGTCGTACGCGCTGGTCTACCCGGCCCGCGGAGCCGCCGCGGCCGCGGAACGCGCGGAACCCGGGCCCGCTCTGGGACGGCTGATCGGCACCGGCCGCGCGGCGATCCTCCACGAACTGGAGCGCCCCGCCACCACCAGCGAACTCGCCGCCCACCTCGGCCTGTCCCTCGGCACCGTCGGCGGCCACCTGGCGGTGCTGCGGGATGCCGGACTGGTCACCGGCACCCGTGTCGACCGGCGCGTGGTCTACCGGCGCACCGCCTCCGGGGACCTCCTCGCCGGAGGTGCGGACGGCTGAACGCGGCACTCCCCAGGCCACGGGGGGAGACCTGGGGAGTGTGCGGAGATCATCGTCCCTCGAACGGCCGTACGTCAAGTCGGGGGCGTGGGTGGGTAGTTGGCCCCGGTCCGGTACGTCGTCCGAGGCGAGGGCGATGATCACAGGACCGGGCAGGGTTGGTACGGTCCAGGCTGCCGGGGGACGGCAACGACGGGTGCCTGGAGAGGAGACGCGGCCATGCGGGGCGTAGGCGTACCGGAGGAGGAACTCGCGGCGTACGCACGCGTGCTGGGGGAGGTCTCGGGGACGGGCCGGCGGCTGCGACGGGACGAGCTGGACGCGCTCCGCGCCTGCGGTGAGCGTACGGGCGGTCGGGGGTACGGGCTGCGCGACCTCGTCGGCGCCTACCTGACGGCGACCCGCGACGCGTGGGGCTCGCTGCGGGGCGTGGCCGCCGCCGACACCGCCACCGAGGTGCAGCGGGCCGGCGAGGCGGTGCTGACCGCCCTCGACGCCGCGGTGGTCGCGCTCGGCGAGGGCCACGAACGCGCCCAGCGGCTCCTGGTCCGCCAGGAGGAGGCGGCCCGGAGGGAGTTCGTCGACGACCTGCTGTACGGGCGCAGCGACCCGGGACGGCTCGCCGAGCGCGCCGAGCGGTTCGGGCTGCGGCTGGGCCGCGGGCACGCGGTGGCGGTGGCGCGCGGCGTGGACGCGTACGAGGACAGCCAGCCCGCGGTGCGGCGCATCGAGCGGGAACTGGCGGGCCGCTTCGGCGACCGCGACGTCCTGGTGGCCGGAAAGGACGGCCGGCTGGTGTGCATCGCCCCCGGCAGCGAGCGTGCCGTCTTCGAGGCGTTCGCCGACACGGCGCTGCGCCCCGGGCCCGGGTACGGGGCGGCCCGCCGGGTGGCGGTCGGCCGCACCCACTCCGGCACGAGCGGCATCGTGCGCAGCTACGAGGAGGCCCTCGGGGCACTGGACGTCGCCGACCGGTTGCGCCTGCATCCCCCCGTGCTGCGCGCCGAGGAACTGCTGGTCTTCCCCGTGCTGATGCGGGACCGGGCCGCCATGGCCGACCTCGTCCGCACCGTGCTGGGGCCGCTGGAGCAGGCCCGGGGCGGGGCCGGACCGCTGCTGGAGACGATCACCGCGCACGCGGAGGCCGGGCACGTCAACGCGGAGGCGGCGCGTCGACTGGGCCTCGGGGTGCGGACGTTCACGTACCGCCTGGAGCGGATCAAGGTGCTGACCGGCTACGACCCGGGCGATCCGCTGCACCGCTACACCCTGGAGACCGCGGCGATGGGCGCCCGGCTGCTCGGCTGGCCCGACCAACCGCTCTAGCGCAAAAGGTTGCGCCGTCAACAGGCCGTCAACAAGGCGTCAAGACTGCCGGGAACCGGCAATGTGTACCGGCCACCTGCCCTGCCAGCATCGTCACGGCGCCGGGAACGGAGCCAGTGCCCGAAGCGGGAGAGGGCGGGGATGCCCCGTCCTGTCCGGCTTCGCGCTCGTGGGCCATCAGGGACCGGGGGAGTGTCCCGATCGGTGGCTTGGACGTCGACGCCCTCGGCGGGGGGTACGGGGGTTCGGGGGAGAGGGTGTCGACGCCCACCACGGCCGACCACGAGGACGCGGTGCTTTTGTGACCCATCGCCGTCGCGCGCTGTTCAGCCCCGCATGCGGGCGGAGGCGCCGGGCCGGGTGTAGGCCTGCCGGGGGGCGAGCGCGTCGTGGCCCCCCGCGCAGACGACGACCGCCTCGACGGGCTCGTCGCAGTCGCGGTGGCGGACCTCCAGGGGCGGGCCCTCCGGGTCGGCGGTGTAGCGGTCGCCCCACTGCTTGAGGGCGATCATCGCGGGCCACAGGTCCCAGCCCTTGGACGTGAGCCGGTACTCGTTGCGGGTACGGCTGCCCGGCTCGCGGTACGGGACGGTGTCCAGGATGCCCGCGGCGACCAGCTTGCGCAGCCGGTCCGCGAGCACCGCCTCGGACAGCCCCATGTGACGGCGGAAGTCGTCGAAGCGGCGTACCCCGTTCATGGCGTCGCGCAGCACCAGCAGCGACCACTTCTCGCCGACGAGGTCGAGGGTGCGCTGCACCGTGCAGTTCTCGGTACCGGTCTCCAGCCAGGTCATGCGGTCATCGTAGGCTGGCTTCGGCATTGACATCCAGAGGTGCGGCTGGCTAACTTCGGATGTCGAAGTCAGTAGGTCAGGGAGGGCACGTCCAATGGCGAGGTCGCGTACGTTCGAATGGGGGGACCCCAGGGTCTCCGCGGCCGCGGTCGGCCGCACGAGCGGTCTGGAGTTCCTCCGCGACGTGCTGGCCGGGCGCCTTCCCGCACCGCCCATCGCCTCGACCCTCGGGTTCACCCTGGAGGAGGTCGAGGAGGGCCGGGCGGTCTTCGCCATGGAACCGGGGGAGGAGCACTACAACCCCATCGGCAGCGTCCACGGCGGCGTCTACGCCACCCTCCTCGACTCGGCCGCCGGCTGCGCCGTGCAGTCCGTCCTCCCGGAGGGCATGGGCTACACCTCGCTCGACCTGAACCTGAAGTTCCTGCGCCCGATCACCGTCGACACCGGCAAGGTGCGCGCCGTCGGCACCGTCCTCAACCAGGGCCGCCGCACCGCCCTCGCCCAGGCCGAGCTGTTCGACGCGACGGACCGCCTGCTCGCCCACGCCACGAGCAGCTGCATGCTCTTCCCCGTCCCCGCGCGCTGACCGGTCCGGGGGCCGGGGACGGCGGGCGTCCACTGCCGGCTACCCGACCCGGCAGTGGACGCCCTCGCCACGGCGTCCGGCCTCGCCGACGAGGGCGGCCACATCATCCACGATCGCCCGGGCGACGTCCGGTTCGATGACCTCACCGTCCGCCGCGCGCTGCCCGGCCCACGCCACGGCGACCTCCCGCAGCCGGGACGGCTCGGCCCCGGCGAGCGCCGCCGACAGTCGCAGCGAGAGCGCGAAGACGACGTGCTCACCGTGATCCGCGCCGGCGACGACGCGGGGCTCGGTCGGCGCAGTGGCGATGGCGGATGGGGCGGTCAGGCCTCCGGGGTGGTGCCGCGGGCGGCGCCGGCCGATGCGGCCACCACGCACAGCACCGCGATCCACTGCACCCAGTGCAGCGACTCATGGAGCACGACGAAGCCGATGAGGGCCGCCATCGCCGGTTCGAGGCTCATCAGGATGCCGAACACGCGCGGTGGGATCCTGCGCAGGGCCTCCAGGTCGAGCGAGTACGGAATCACCGACGACAGCAGTGCCACGCCGAGCCCCGCGACCAGGACCCACGGCTGGATCAGCGCCGTTCCGCTGTCGGCCACACCGAACGGCACGGCCACCAGGGCCGCGACGGCCATGCCCAGGGCCAGGCCATTGCCTTCCGTGGTGTGGCGGCCCAGCGCCGCGCCGACCAGGATGTACAAGCCCCAGCACGTCCCCGCGGCGAGGGCGAACAGGAAACCGGCGAGGTCGAGTTCGCCGCGTCCCTCCATCAGCAGGACCACACCGCCGGCCGCGAGCAGGGCCCAGAACGCGTCGAGCCATCGCCTCGATCCCGCCAGGGCCACCGCCAGCGGCCCGAGGAACTCGACGGTCACCGCGATCCCCAGCGGGATCCGGGCCAGCGCCAGGTAGAAGCACAGGTTCATCAGGCCGAGTGTCACGCCGTAGCCGAGCACCACCGTCCACGTGCGACGGCTCATGCGCAGCGACGGCCGCCACAACAGCATCAGCACCGCCGCCGCGAAGAACAGCCGCAACGCGACCGTCCCGAAACTGCCCACCGCGCTGAACAGGTGCTTGGCCAACGCCGAGCCCACCTGGACGCTGACGATGCCGAGCAGGACCAGTGCCGTGGGCGGGATCGCGCCGTAGGCGCGTCCCGCCAGCGCGGTCAGTGAGGCCCGGGTGGACGGGCCGCGTTCCGTCCTGTCGGCGGTCATCATGGTCACGGGCGGATCGTCGACGACCGGTCGCCGCGCGGCACGTGGTTTTCCCGTGCTGCCGGGTCGCGGAGGCCGACCGCGTCGTGCCGCCAGAACGCCTCGGCGTAGACCAGGGTGCCCGTCATCCAGGGTTCGTACGCGGGGAGCGCCATCGTCTGGAAGGCACCGTCCGGGATGCGCAGGGACGGCTTGCGGAAGCCGTGGTCGCCGCCGGGCAGGAACCCGAGGCGCGCGTAGTAGGCGGGGTCGCCCTCGACGAAGACGACGGGGACCGCCCGCTCGGCGAGCGTCCGCAATCCGTGCCGGACCAAGGCCCCGCCGATCCCGGTCCCTTGGTGCTCGGGCAGGACGGCCAGCGGGCTGAGGACCTGTACCTCGACCAGGCGCCGGGGGGCGTCCAGCAGGCTGCGGGTGAACATCACGTGCCCGACGACCCGGCCGTCGTGTTCGGCGACCAGCGAGAGACCGTCCGTGGGCGTGACGCTCCCTCGCAGGGTGTCGACCAGATCGGCCACGACCGGGCCGTGGTCGTGGCCGAAGGCCCGCAGGTGGACCTGACGTACGGACTCGGCGTCGTCCGGAAGCTCTTCGCGAAGACCCATGCCCGGAGGGTAGGTTCCCGTCCCGGCCGGCGCACACGGTTTTGAGCGGGGAGGGGTCGTCGTGGGGTGGAGTCCGCTGATCTTCACGTTCGTCGACGGTGCGGAGGTGCCCGTGCCCGTCGACGGCGCGTTGGTGCGGGCCGTCCTGGAGCCGCACGCTGTCGGGGATCCGCGGCTCACCGCGGCCTCGGACGAGGGGCTGTACTTCCTGGTGCGGGCCGCGGACGGCGGTGAGGCCGAGGTCTACGTCGGCGAGCGCGACATCATGGTCTCGCGCCCGCACACCGGCGGGGTGTTCGGGATCGTCGCGGAACTCGTCTCCCGGCTCGGCGCGGTCGTCCTCGACCCGAGCGACGGCGTCGTCGTGTGCCGGGCCGAGGAGTACGCGCACCTTCCGGCGGGAATGCGGGACGCCGCCGTCGTCGTCGAGATGACGGGTGAGGCCCTGGAGGCCGCGCTCATCGGGCCGCGCCGGCCCTGACGACCCGACCCGCCCGGGTCAGTGCCGTCAGTTCCCCTGCCTGCGCGCCCGCTTCACCTCCCGGTGCACCGCCCAGGCGTCGGCGACCGGACCGAGGTGGCCGAGCTTGTCGGGGTTGAGCACCGTGCGGATGGCCTGGATCCGCCCGTCGAGCACGTCGAGGGCCAGGGTGTGCAGGACCTTGCCGTCGCGGTCGCGGAAGACCGCTCCGGGCTGGCCGTTGACCTCGCGCGGCTCGAACGTCACGTCGATCCGGATCAGCCAGGGGAAGACCGTGCCCAGCACCCGGGCCACGTTCTCCGCGCCGACGACGGCCCGCGCCAGCTGAGGGGCCCTGCCGCCGCCGTCCCCGACGAGCTGCACGTCGGCGGCGAGCAGGTCCCGCAGCGCGTCGACGTCGCCGTCCTTCAACGCGTCGAAGAACCGCCGCGCCAGTTCCTGCCGTGCCCGGCGGTCCGCCGCGAACCGCGGCCGCCCCGCCTCCATGTGCCGTCGCGCCCGCACCGCAAGCTGACGGCACGCCGCCTCCGAGCGCCCGACCGCCTGGGCGACCTCGTCGAAGCCGAAGCCGAACACCTCCCGCAGCACGAACACCGACCGCTCGAGCGGGCTGAGCCGCTCCAGCAGCAGGAGCGCGGCCATCGACACCGAGTCGGCGAGCTCCGCCGACCGCGCCGGATCCTGGTACGGATCGCTCAGCAGCGGCTCGGGGAACCACGGCCCGACGTACGCCTCCCGCCGCACCCGCGCGGAGCGCAGCACGTCGATCGAGATCCGGGTCACCGTGGCCGACAGGAACGCCTTGACCGACACGGGCCGGGTCGGCGAGCCGTCGAAGCGCAGCCACGCCTCCTGCACCGCGTCCTCGGCCTCGCCCACGCTGCCCAGGATCCGGTAGGCGATCGAGAACAGCAGCGGCCGCAGCTCCTCGAACTCCTCCACCTTGCCCATGCCGGATCCCCTTCCCCTGGTCGTGTTCAGTGGAACCGGCCGGGCTCGTAGTCGCCGGCCGGCTGCCGGGCGATGACGTTCAGCCGGTTCACGGCGTTCATGAACGAGACCAGGATCACCAGGGCGGTGAGCTGCTCCTTGTCGTAGTGCCGTGCGGCGCGCTCCCACACCTCGTCGCCGACTCCGCCGCCGCCGTCCGCGACCCGCGTGCCCTCCTCCGCCAGCTCCAGCGCGGCACGTTCGGCCTCGGTGAAGACCGTGGCCTCCCGCCATGCCGCGACCAGGTGGAGCCGCACCGGGGTCTCGCCCGCGGCGGCGGCCTCCTTGGTGTGCATGTCGATGCAGGCGCCGCAGCCGTTGATCTGGCTCACCCGCAGCGCCACCAGTTCCTGCGTCGCGGCCGGCAGCGACGACTCCTTGAACGACCTGCCCACCGCCATGAAGTGCTTGAAGGCCTTGCCCGCGGTCGGGTCGGCCAGGTAGTCCAGTCGCGCGTCCATGGTGTGCTCCTCCGGTGTCCGCCGTCCGTGTCGTCCACGGCTCCACCCCTTGGGACGAGGCAGCCCCGACGCCAGTGACACGGTCCGGTGTGAGCCGCGTCTCAGGATTGAGTAGGCGTACTCATGCGCCCGTGTGCCGCGCCCCGCGACCCTGGTGGACATGACAGACCTCACCGTCCCCGTCCGGCGCGTCGGGCTGCCCGTGCTGGCCGCCGGTTTCGCGCTCGCCGCCCTCGTGGTGTCCGGAATCCATCCCCGTGAGCGCGGCACATGGGTGCTGGAGACCTTCTGGATCGTGATCGGGCTGCCGCTCGCGGTCGCCCTGCGGCGCCGGTTCCCGCTGACCGGGCTGCTGTGCGCGTTGCTGGCCCTGCACGCCTTGGTCCTGTCGGTGGGCGGTCACTACACCTACGCCCAGGTCCCGTTCGGGGAGTGGCTGCGCGACACCCTGGACCTGTCGCGCAACCCGTACGACCGGATCGGCCACCTCATGCAGGGCTTCGTCCCTGCCGTGCTCGTCCGCGAGATCCTCGTCCGCACCTCTCCGCTGCGCGGCAGCCGGTGGCTGGCGCCGCTCACCGTCTGCGCCTGCATGGCGTTCAGCGCGTTCTTCGAACTGCTGGAGTGGTGGGCCGCGTTGATTGGCGGGGACGCCGCGGACGCGTTCCTCGCCACGCAGGGGGACGTCTGGGACACCCAGTGGGACATGTTCTGCGCCCTGGTCGGTGCCGTGCTGTCGCTGCTGCTGCTCAGCGGGCTCCACGACCGGCAGCTGGACGTCCTCGCGCCGCGCGGCGCCGGGCGGCTCAGGTGAGGGTGACCGGCAGCCGGGCGTGCCCGTTGGCGATGAACGACGTCACCGGCTCCAGGGCGCCGGGTTCCTCGGCCAGCGCCATCGCGGGGTGGCGCTCGAAGAGCGCGGGCAGGGCCATGGCGGCCTCCAGGCGGGCCAGTGGGGCGCCGAGGCAGTAGTGGACACCGTGCCCGAAGGCGAGGTGGTCCTTGTCGGAACGGGTGACGTCGAAGTCGTCTGCGGTCGGTCCGTGCCGGCCGGGGTCACGGCCGGCGGCGGCGTACGAGGCGAGGATCGCGTCGCCCTTGGCGATGGTCCTCCCCGCCACGTGGATGTCCTCCACCGCGTAGCGCAGGGGCAGGTGCGCGACGGGTGCGTCCCGGCGCAGGCTCTCCTCGATCACGTCGCCCCAGGTGGCCCGCCCGGCACGGACGGCGTCGAGCTGGGCCGGGGAGGTCAGGAGGGCGAAGCAGGCGTTGTCGAGGAGGTTCACCGTCGTCTCGTGCCCGGCGGCGATGATCAGCAGCAGCGTGTCGGTCACCTCGGCGCCGGTGAGGTGCTCGTCGTCGTCCTCCGCGGCGATCAGGGCGCTGGTCAGGTCGTCGCCGGGCTTCCTGCGGCGCAGGGCGACGAGTTCGTCCAGCAGCGCGTAGGTCTACCGGTGGTTGGCGGCTGCCTCGGCCGCCCCGAGGGAGGTGGTGAAGAGGTTGTCGATGCACCCCCGCAGTCCGGTGGCCGTCTCGCCCTCGGGCACGCCCATCAGTTCGGTGATGACCCGTACCGGGATCGGGTACGCGAAGTGCCTGCGCAGGTCGGCCACCCCGTCGCGCGCCGCGGCGGGCAGCCCGTCCAGCGCGGCGTCGACGATCCGCTGGATCCGCGGGCGCATCGCCGCGGTCCGGCGCGGGGTGAACGCCGGTGCCACCAGCCGCCGCAGCCGCCGGTGGTCGTCGCCGTAGGCAGTGAACATGTTGCGCACCGCCACCCACGCGTACAGCGGCCACGGGGGGGTGATCCCGCCCGACGCGAAGCGCGGCCAGTGCCGTTGGGGGTCCTTGGACACCCGCGGGTCGGTGAGCAGGTGCTCCAGCGCGGCGTGGCTGTTCACCGACCACGCCTCGACGCCGCCGGGCAGCAGCACCTTCGTCACCGCGCCGCGGGCACGCAGCGCGGCACTTTCGGTGTGCAGGGCCCGGCCGTTGGGGTCGAGGACGAAGGAAAAGTGGCGTTGATCGGTCATCGTCACACCAGCGGCTGGCCGCCGTCGACCGCGAGGGAGACCCCGGTCATGAAGGTGTTGGTCATCGCGAACACCACGGCCTGGGCGACGTCCTGCGGCGTGCCGATCCGGCGGGCGGGGTTGCTGCCGGACAGGCGGGCGAAGAGCTCGGACTTCCCCTCGTCGCCGAGTCCGTCCCAGGCGCCGGTGTCGATGGTGCCGGGGGACACGGCGTTGACGCGGATCGGGGCGAGCTCGACGGCCAGCGACCGGGTGACGGTGTTGACCGAGCCGTTGGTGGCGGCGACCCCGAGGAAGCCCGGGTCGGGTTCGAGGGCGGCGACGCCCGAGAACAGGACGAAGGATCCGTCCTCGGGCATGCGCGGGGCGAAGTGCTTGGCCAGCATGATCGGCCCGACCACCTTGGTGTGGAAGGACAGGATGATCGCCTCGGGGGTCAGTTCGCTCACCTTCCCCCGGGCCCGGGCGGACGCCGTGGAGACCACGTGGTCGACGCTGCCGAGGTCCTCGGCGAGCGCGGCGATCGTGCCCTCGTCGGTGAGGTCGACCCGCCGTACGGTGACGTCCGTGCCCTTGTAGGCGTCCTCGAGGTCGCCCGGTGTCCGCCCGGCGGCGACGACGTGCGCGCCCTCGGCGAGCGCCGCGTCGGCGACCGCCCGGGCGATGCCGCTGCCGCGGCCCACCACCAGGACGGTCCTGTCCTGCAGGGAAGCCGTCATGGGACTCTCTCCTTGATCTCGTCGTGTGTGGGGGTGCGCCGGTGTGCGGGCGACCGTGCCGGGCGCCGTGCCTAGCGGCCGCGGGCCTCATCGGCGTCCAGGCCGCGGTCCACGCCGTGCGGGATCACCTGCTGGCCCGGCTCAGGCTCCAGCCGCTTGCCGTAGAGGGTGACCTCGACCTTGTCCGGTTCGAAGGAGACCAGGTCGTCGATGCGGCCGACCTCGGGGTAGGCGTCGCGGTACGACCACGCCGCCTTCCGGGCACCGCCGATGTCGTAG
Organism: Streptomyces sp. NBC_00510; assembly: GCA_036013505.1. Lineage (NCBI taxonomy): Bacteria > Bacillati > Actinomycetota > Actinomycetes > Kitasatosporales > Streptomycetaceae > Streptomyces > Streptomyces sp. NBC_00510. The sequence goes on from CP107851.1 coordinate 9,528,388, forward strand.
TAGGCGGCGATCCCCTTGTACGGGCAGAAGGTCCGGTCCTCGGCGGGCGTCAGCGCGCTCTCGTCGACGTCCGCGCGCGGCACGTACCACCGGGGCGCGAAACCCGACTCGTACAGCACCACGGGATGCTCGGACCGGGCCACGACACGGCCTTCGGAGCGGACCTCCAGCGTGCGCGAGGTGGTGCGGATGTCGATGCGGTGGTACGCGTCCGCGGCGTGGCCGAGGATGCGGTCGTCCTCCTCGTAGAAGGCGTCCATCGCCCGCCAGGCGAAGGCGATCCGCCCCTTGAGGTCGCCCGCGCGCTCCGGGAGCGCGACCAGTTCCCAGGCGGCGCGCTCGGCCGTCCGCCCGCCGGCGCGTACCGCGAACCAGGCGGTGTCCCCCAGGTCCTTGTGCCGCGTGACGTGGTCCCCGGCGACCAGCGCCTCGGGCAGGACATCGGAGCGCGGGAAGTACGCGACCGGATAGCGGCCCGGCTCGTGGAGCAGCACCACGTCCTCGCTGTCGGCGATCCACTCGCCCGCGAACCGGACCCGCATGCGGCGTCGCAGGCGCTCGGCGAAGAGCATGCGCTCGGGGAGCGGATCGGGCACCAGGAAGTGTCCGATCCGGGTGGTGGAGAGCGGTCCCTGCTGCCAGGACAGTCCCATGGCTCTTCCTTCCTCGTCGGAGGTCGTAATGGATACTTCGACGCTAGAACCGTTAGTGACGCGGAACAAGCGATCAAGGATTCGTCTTTTGGGGGCGATCACGTCGTAATTCGACGGTCCGGGATCCGCTGGATTCCCGGTGCTCTAATGCATATCTTTCATCTGTGGGCGTTCGTGTGGGGATCGAGGAGCTGCAGGCCGCGGGTTTCCCCATGGGCGGGGAGCCCCTGGTCGTATTGGACCTCGCCGACACGGTGAAGACCGCCCGGGAGCCGGCCGCCGACCTGATCGGGACCCCTGCCGCGGCCGCTGCCTGGTGGGAGATCCAGGCGAGGAGGCTCCCGCCGGGCCCCGCCCCCGATCCGGTGGCGACCCGCAGGCTCCGCGCGGCCGTCCGGGAGGCGTTCGACGCGCACCTGGAGGGCCGGCCGGTGGATCCCGCCGCGGTGGAGGACATCAATGCCGCGGCCTCCTCCGCGCCCGTCAGCCCCCGGCTCGTCGTCACCGGCGAAGGACTCCGGGAGACCGTCCGGCGGCACACCGAGTACGGCGGGAACGCCGCCCTCGCCGTGATCGCGGGCGAGGCCGTGGCGCTGCTGGGCAGCCCGGACCGGCTGCGGCTCCTGCGGCGCTGCGCCAACCCGGAGTGCTCGATGCTGTTCCTGGCGGGGAACAGGCGCCGCAAGTGGTGCGCGAGCAACATCTGCGGCAACCGGACCCGCGTCGCACGTCACTACGAACGCAACCGTTCCGGCCGCACCCCGGCCGGATGAGCTGCCGGCCCGGGGCGGCGACCCGCCGCTCAGACCGGGACCCGGTCCAGGAAGCCCCGGATGTACTCCGTGATGGGCTCCAGATGGCTCTCCAGCGCGAAGTGCCCGGACTCCACCAGGTGCACCTCGGCGTCCGGCAGGTCGTGCCGGAAGGCGCGGGCACCGTCGGGCCCGAAGATCTCGTCGTGCTCGCCCCACACGGCCAGCAGCGGGACCTGGGAGTCCCTGAAGTACTGGTGGACCGCCGGGTACATGTCGACGTTGCGCGGGTAGTCGCGGAACAGGCTCAGCTGGATCTCGGCGTTGCCCGGCCGGTCCAGGAGCGCCTGGTCGTGGACCCAGTTGTCGGGACTGACCAGGCTGGGGTCGGCCACCCCGTTCAGGTACTGCCAGCGGGTGACCTCCAGGGTCAGCGCGCCGCGCACCGGCGCCTCCGTCTCGGGGTTCGGGTCCTTGGCGTAGGCGAACAGCCCGTCCCAGAAGGGCATGACGAACCCCTCCGTGTACGCGTTGCCGCTCTGGCTGACGACAGCGGTGATCCGCCGCGGGTCCGCCAGCGCCAGCCGCCATCCGATGGGGGCGCCGTAGTCCTGGACGTACACGGCGAAGCGGTCCACACCGAGCTGTTCGAGCAGCCCGGCGGTCACCTCGGTGAGGGCGTCGAAGGTGTACGGGAAGTCCGTCGCCGCCGGCATGGCCGACTGGCCGAAGCCGATGTGGTCGGGGGCGATCACGCGGTGGCGGTCGGCGAGGGCGGGGATCAGGTTCCGGAACATGCCGAGCTCGTCGGGAACCCGTGGAGCAGCACCAGGACGGGCGCCCCGGGGGTCACCGGCCTCCCGGTGGAAGACCTCCAGGCCGTTGACCTCGGTGGTGCGGTAGTGGACGGTGCGGGTCATCTCTGACCTCCTCGGCGCTGTGATCGGTTGCTGTTGTGGGGGCGGGCTCCGGCGGCGGCGGGGCCGGGCGGGGCTATGCGGTCGGGAGCGCGGCGGCCGTGTCCACGTTCGGGAGCCCCCGGCTGCGCAGGTCGGCGATGAACCGCCGGACCAGGGCGTCCGAGGGCGTCATCGTGAGGGCCACGATGTCGCGGTGGACGCGGGGCTCCAGCCGCCGGACCACCGCCGCGGGACGGCCGGCCAGGGCCGACACCGGCACCAGGCTCACCCCCATGCCCGCTCCCGCGAGCTGGGCGGCGGTGCGCGGACTGCGCGTGCGCAGCACGGGACTCAGGGTCACCTGGTGCGAGGTGACGAACCGGTCCACCCAGACCGCCATCCCGTTGTCCGGGTCGTAGTGGACGAAGGGCTCGTCGGCGAGCTCCTTGACCGCGACCGATGCCCGCGCGGCGAAGGGGTGGCCGGGGAAGGTGACCACCACCATCTCCTCCCGCCCCAGCACCTCCGCGTGCGCCGTGGTCGCGGTGGGTTCCGGTCCCACCACCAGGTCGGTGGCCCCGTTCATCAGGTGCTCCACCATGCGGTCGGCGCTGCTGAACTCCGCCAGTTCCAGCCGGACCTCGGGCCGGTGCGAGCGCCAGCGGCGCAGTACCGGTACGAGGAGCCACGCGGTCATGGTCTCCGCGCAGGCGATCCGCAGCCGCCCGCCGCTGCCCGCGCCGACCTGCCGTCCGATCCGGACGGCCCGGGTCGCGGCCGCCAGGGCGATCCGGGCCTCCTCGGCCGCGGCACGGCCGGCCGCCGTCACCCGCACACCGCGGGCCAGCCGCTCGACCACGGATGTGCCCAGTTCCCGCTCCAGCGCCGCGATCTGGTGGGAGAGCGCCGGCTGGGACATGTGCAGGGAGGCCGCGGCCCGTGTGACCGAACCCTCGTCGACCAGGGCCACCAGGCACTCCAGCGCCCGCAGTGTCGCCATGTCTAAAATCTATCCGAACTGTTCGAAACGTCCATAAGCCGAAAATCGCCCGGATTTCTCCGTGGCGGTGCGCCCCGGCTTTACGCCGCCCGGTGGAAACCGCGCTCCTGCACCACCCAGGTGTTGCCGTCCGGGTCGGCGAAGTCGACGAAACTGGCGTAGTCACGGCGCTCGGGGTCCGGCCCGGGCCGGAAACCGCCCTCACCCGTCGAAGGGCCACTTGTGCCGGACCTCGCCGACCGTCACGCCCCGCTCGGCGAGATCCCGGCGGGCCCGCTCGACGTCATCGACGACCAGGTGGAGGTTGCGCAGCGACCCCGGGACGGCATCGGTGAGACCGACCCCGATCTGCACGGAGCACGCCGATCCCGGCGGTGTCAGCTGCACGACACGGAAGCCGTCGCCGGGCGCGTAGTCGACGTCGAGGGTGAAGCCGGCGCGCTCCGTGTAGAACACCGACGACCGGTCGACGTCACTCACCGGCACGATGACGACCTCGAAGCTGTAATCCATCAGTCCATCTTTGATCAACGCCGTGGCGAATCGCCACCGATGGGGCATGCGCACCTCGAATGACCAGCGAAGAAAGCGAGAATCCCGCGCCGGCGCCCCCACGACCAACATGCTGCGCGGCCTCCGCCGCCTCCGTACCCCGGCGCCTACGATCACACCATGGCAAACCCACCGGATCGTGATGTTCCGTCAGGCCCGGCCGCCGACGACGGCATGCGCCTGGCGGACACCAGCCGGGTCGAGGGTTTCAGTGACGCCGTCTTCGCCATCGTGATCACGCTGCTCGTCCTCGACCTCTACGATCCGGACCACGGGCCCGGCGAACTCGTGCCGGGGCTCGCCGGCAAGTGGCCGGCGTACGTGGCGTTCCTCGTCTCGTTCGTCTACGTCGGCGTCATCTGGCTCAACCACCACGGGCTCTTCCGTCTGATCCGCCGCATGGACGTCGGCCTGCTGTGGATCAACCTCGCCATCTTGTTCAGCGCCGTCATCGTGCCGTTCCCCACCGCGGTCCTCGGTGACGCGTTCGGCGATGCGGGGGACCGTCACGACCAGCGCGTCGCGGTCGTCCTGTACGCGCTGGTCGCGGCCGTCATGTCGGCGCCGTGGTGGGGGGTGTTCGGCTATCTGTGCGACCATCCGGAACTGCTCGAGCCCGGTGTGTCGCCCGGCTACCTCCGCTCGCAGCGGACCCGGCCGCTGACCGGCCTCGTCCTGTACGTGGTCTGCGGCATCGGCGGCTGGTTCATCGCCCCCGTGGTGGGGCTGGTGTGCATCGCCGTGGTGATCATCTACCACGCCCTCACCAGCGAGGGCCTCCACGAAGGCCCCCTCGGCCGGCTCTTCGGGGCCGCCCGGCGGCGATGAGCCGCGCCGCACCCGTCACGCGGGTCCGCTGCCCGGCTGGAAGGGCCCCAGACGGGGCACGGACGCCTTGCCGGTGTTGGAGACCTTGCCGCCGGTCCACGGCACCTTCAGGGAGACGGTCTCGTCCGGCGGGGTGACCAGCACCGCCGCCGGGGTCACCGTGGTCACGCCCGTGATGGCCGGGTTGGAGAAGGACATCGCCGACCAGGCACTGGCCCCCGGCGCCAGCGAGACCCGCCGTGCCGGCTGACCCGTGGCGCGCTCCGGGTCCACGGTCACCTGTTCCCCGGCGGCGTTGACGAAGGCCACGCCCGGGAAGCCGTAGACCGTGCAGGTGCGAGCGGAGCGGTTGGTGAGGACGACCGGGAAGTTCTCCTGGCCCGCGCCGGGGTCGTTGCGGCCGATCGACGCGCTGAGGTCCGAGGTGTGGCAGCGCCCGCCGGCCTGCGGCGGCGTGGAGGCGGTGGGGGACGGCGGGTGCGCCGCGGGGGCGGAGCCGGCGGTGTCCTCGGAGGGCGTGGTGGAGGTCGGCGGTCCACTGCTCGCGGGATCCCCGCTCGCCGGACCGGCCGAGCCGGGGAGGGTCTGCGGGGCGCTCGCGGTGCCGTTCCCGCCGCCGCCCCCACAGCCGGTCAGGGCCGCCGCCAGGACGAGCCCGCCCGCGAGCAGCGGGACGACTGCGCTGCGGCCGGTGCGCCGGCCGGCCGGCGTCGCGCTCCGGTCGAGCCGCTCGATGGGCCTTGTCTCGTGCTGGGCCACGTGCATGTCTCCGTCCTCCTCGGCAGGGCGCCGCCTGGTGCCTGTGCCGGGTCCGCATCCTGTACTCCTGGTGAGATGCACCGCGGGCGGCGGAAGTTCTCGGCGATCCGTGGCGTGGCTCACCCGGTGATCCGCAGACCGCCGAGGACATCGTCGGTCAGGTCGGGGCCGCCGTCCTGCCGGATCTGCACGTACACCTGGGGCTGCGCGGCACCCGTCCGGGTGAGGCTGATCTCGTCGATCGAGCCGCCCTCCGCGCCGCAGCCGGTCCAGTGGCGGACCCGCCCGCTCCATCCCGGCGAGCCTTCGGTCCCGTAGCCGCGGCTGCCCCGGTAACGGCAGCCGCCGTGCCGGATGGCACCCACCCGCGCGGTGAGGTCGCCCCGCTCGCTCAGCCCGACGAACACGCCGTCGACGCCGGAGCCCAGGTCCTGCCAGCTCCTCACGTCCCCCGCGACCAGGAGGGCCGGCTCATGGGCGTCGGGAAGCCCCAGCACCCCGGGGCTCCAGCCGCCGCGGACGAGTTCACGGCCCCAGCCCGCGGGGACCTCCACCCGGATCCGGCCGGTGGCGTCGCTGACCGTCGTCGGCGGCGCTTTCTGCGGCGCCCCGGAACGCGAGGCGGCGAGGCCGGTGCCGGCGGCCGCGAGCGCCGCGGCGCACAGGGCGATCACCAAGGTCCGCCCACGCCGCCGGCGCGGCCGGCCTTCCTGGTGGCCGGCGGACCGGGCGGCCAGCACGTCCAGTTCGTCGGCGAAGCGCGACGCGCTGGGCCAGCGCTTGCGCCGGTCCGGCTCCAGGGCGCGCAGCACCGCCCGCTCCACGGCCGCCGGGACGTCCGGGCGCACTCGGCTGGGCCGTACGACCTTGCCCGCGGGGCCGGGCACCGAGCCCGTGACCAGGTGGTACAGCAGGGCCCCCAGGCCGTACACATCGGCGCGCACGTCGATGCCCCCGTCCGGGCGGGCCTGTTCGGGCGCCATGTAACCGGCCGAACCGGCGGCCATCGTCAGACCGGAGGCCTGGGCGAGAGCCTTCGCCAGGCCGAGGTCGGCCACGAGCACCCGCTCCTGACCCTCCCGCGCCCCGGTGATCAGCACATTGGAAGGCTTGATGTCGCGGTGTACGACGCCCGCCTCGTGCAGCGCCGCGACACCGCGGGCGGCCTCCGCCGTCAGCCGCAGCGCCTCGGCCAAGGCCGGCCGTCCCTGGCCGAGGAGGTCGTCCAGGGTGCCCCCGTCGGCGTACTCCATCACGAAGTACGGCCGCTCGTCGGGCAGTTCCCCGATGTCGAAGACCTGCACGAGCCGGCTGGACGCGGCCTTGCGCAGCAGCCGGGCCTCGGAGAGGAAGCGCTCGCGCAGGTCCAGGCGGTAGGCCCAGTTCTCGGCCATCACCTTGACGGCGACGGGCGCGTCGAGCGAGTCGTCATGGGCCAGCCACACCATCGCGAACGCCCCCGAACCGACAGGTCGCACCAGCCGGTAGCGGCCGATCTGCTGAGGTGGGGGCATGTGCCTATCATGCACCGACCCCGAGAAGGACCGAGGAGGACCCCTGTGACGCCCGCCCAGGAGACGGAGGAGCTCGCCGCGCGGGCGGCGGCCGGGGACGCCGCGGCCCTGGAACTGCTCCTCGCGCGGATCCGGCCCGAGGTCCTGCGCCGCTGCGGGCGCTTCCTGCCCCACCGCGAGGACGCCGAGGAGGCCGCCCAGGACGTGCTGTTCCAAGTCGCCCGCAGCATCGGCTCCTTCGAGGGGCGCAGCCTCTTCCACACCTGGCTGTACACGGTCGTCGCCAACTGCTCGCGCCAGAAGTACCGCGAACTCAAACGGCGACGCGCCGAGCAGCCCCTCTCCGCGGCCGAGGCCGACACGCCCGACCCGCGCAGGACCAGCGTGGTCGCCGGGACCCGGCTCGACCTGCTGGAGGCCCTCGAGCGGCTGGAGGCAACCGGCCCAGAACTGGTCGCACCGCTGGTGTACCGCGACATCTGCCAGATGGAGTACCGCGAGATCGAGGAGCGCCTCGGCATCCCGCTCGGGACGGTGAAGTCGCGGCTGCACAAGGCGCGCAGACAGGTCCGGCAGTGGCTGGTGGACACGGCCTGAGACGTCCGGGACCGCGGTTCGCGGGAAATTCCCCCGCCGGACCCGGAACTTCCGCCGGACTTCGCGCAACTCACCCATCCGGGGGCGGTGTGTGCCGCCGCCCGAGGATGCCGACAGGAGTTGCGATTTGTCCATGTTCCCGAGCCGTCCGCCCCACCGGCGCAGACGGCTGTCCCTCGGCGCCGGGCTGCTGAGCGCCGCCGTCCTCGCCGCGCTCGGCGTCCCCGCCCAGGCCCTGGCCGCAGAGGGCGGGCGGACCACGGCGCCGCCCACGTCCGCGCAGACGCCGGGAGGCCACGTCGAGCCGCTCTGCGGTACGCCCAAGCCGCACGAGTTCACCTGCTTCGGACTGCGCCGCACCGACGTCCCCGCGCGCAAGGGCGCGCGGGCGGCCGGGCAGGACCCGGAGGGCTTCGGGCCCGCCGACCTGCGCAGCGCCTACGGCCTGCCCGCCGACGGCGGGGCGGGCCGGACCATCGCCGTCGTCGACGCTTTCGACAACCCGAACGCCGAGGCCGACCTCGCCCTCTACCGGGCGCAGTACGGGCTGCCCGCCTGCACCACCGCCGACGGCTGCTTCACCAAGGTCGACCAGCGCGGCGGTACCCAGTACCCGGACCCCGACCCCGGCTGGGCCGGGGAGATCTCCCTCGACCTGGACATGGTCTCCGCCGTCGCCCCGAACGCCCGGATCCTGCTCGTCGAGGCCGACTCCGCCGGTATCGACGACCTCGGTGCCGCCGTCGACCAGGCCGTGGCGCTCGGCGCGGGATACGTCTCCAACTCCTACGGCTCCAACTACGCGTTCTTCCCCGAGGACCCGGGTGAGTCCGCGGCCGACGTCCACTACGACCACCCCGGTGTCGCCGTCGTCGCCTCGTCAGGGGACTCCCGCTACGGCGTCGCCTACCCGGCCGCGTCCCCCCACGTGACCGCGGTCGGCGGCACCACCCTCACGCGGGACGTCGGCACCGCCCGCGGCTGGGCGGAGTCGGTGTGGAGCCACGACGGGGCCGGAACCGGGTCCGGTTGCTCCCGCTACGAGCCCAAGCCCGCCTTCCAGAAGGACACCGGCTGCCCGGGGCGCACGGTCGCCGACGTATCCGCCGTGGCCGACCCGGCCACCGGTGTCGCCGTCTACGACAGTTACAGCGGCGGCGGCTGGGGCGTGGCGGGCGGCACCAGCGCCTCCGCGCCGATCATCGCCGGCGTCTACGCCACCGCCGACGCCCCGGTCGCCGGAACCTACCCCAACACCTACCCGTACGCCTCCGGCGGCGCCGGACTGCACGACGTCACCTCCGGCGCCAACGGCCGGTGCTCCCCGGCATACCTGTGTGCCGCGGGCCCCGGTTACGACGGGCCCACCGGCCTGGGCACCCCCGACGGCACGGGGGCCTTCCGGATGGGGCCGCACGGCACCGTGACGGGCACGGTCACCGACCGGCGCAGCGGCGCGCCCGTGCCCGCGGCGGTGGTGACCGCGGGCATCTTCCGCGCCACCACCGACGCCCGCGGCCGCTACCGCTTGCCGCTGCCCGCCGGCCGGCACGACGTCCGGGTCGAGGCGTACGGCTATGCGCCCGGGCAGGCCGCGGACGTCGACGTCACCGACGGCGCGGCGCTGCCCCGGGACGTCGTCCTGCGCAAACTGCCGACCCACCGGGTCTCGGGCACCGTCACCGACGGGTCCGGGCACGGCTGGCCGCTCCACGCGAAGATCACCGTGGACGGCGTCCCGGGCGCCCCGGTCTGGTCCGACGCCTCCACCGGCGCGTACCGCCTCGACCTCCCCGAGAACCACACCTACACCCTCCGGGTCGTCAGCGACGACTCCCACTACCGGTCCCTGGTACGGCAGGTGACGGTGGGCTCCGCCGACCGCGGCCTGCGCCTGGCGCTGCCCGCGGACACCTGGGCGACCGGCAACCCCGCCTACCGCCTGACGGTGCGCACCCTCGACACGCAGCCCTTCGACTCCACTGCCGGGGCACCCGAGGGCTGGAGCGTCGCCGACGCCGCCGGCACCGCCCACGGCTGGGCGTTCGACGATCCGGGCGGCCGCGGCAACACCACGGGCGGCTCAGGCGCCTTCGCCGTCGCGGACAACGACCACGCCGGCTGGGACACCGCACTGGACACCCAACTGATCAGCCCTGCCTATGACTTCAGCGGCACGGGCGATCCCGCGCTGGCCTTCGCCACCGACTACCAGGGTTCCGCGGAACAGAGCGGCGACGTCGACGTCAGCGACGACGGCGGCAGGACCTGGACGACGGTGTGGCACCAGGACCAGCTGTGGAGCAGCGGCCGCGTCGACGTCCCGCTGACCGCCTACGCCGGCGAGCGCGCGGTGCGGCTGCGCTTCCACTTCACCGGGCCCGGCATGCTCTGGGCCGTCGACGACGTGACGGTCAGCCGGCGGATCCTCACCCCCGTGCGCGGGGGAGTGGTCACCGGCACGGTCACCGACGCCAACACCGGACGGGGACTTGTCGGCGCGGTGGTGCGCGGCGGTGCCCACGGCCCCTCCGCGCCGACCACCGCCACCACCGGCGACCCGCGCACCGGTGACGGCCTCTACCGGCTGTTCGTCCCCGGTGGCGGCAGCCGCGCCGTCACCGCCGCCAAGCCCGCCTACCGGACGGCGTCCCGTACCGTGACCGTCCGGCCGGACCGGGCCGTCAAGGCCTCCTTCTCCCTCGCGGCGGGCCGGCTGTCGGTCGGCACCACCCGGATCGACACCACCACCGCACCCGGCGGCAAGGCGGCCCGGAAGGTGACCGTGCGCAACACCGGCACCGCCCCCGCCACGCTCCGCATCGGCGAACGCACCGGCACCGGCCCGGGCTCCGTGCCCCCGGCCACCGCCTGGCGTACCCTGCCGGACCTCCCCGTCCCGGTGATGGACAACGCGGTGGAGACCTACCGCGGCAGGCTGTACTCCGCCCTCGGCTCCGACGGCTCCACCCCCACCGCCGACCTGTACGTCCACGACCCGTCGGCGGGCACCTGGACCCGCGGCGCCCCCGCGCCCGAACCCCGGCAGGCCACCGCCCACGGGATCATCGACGGCCGTCTCTACGCGGTCGGCGGCTGGGGCCCGCAGGAGACGGTCAGCCGCACCCTGCAGGTGTACGACACGGCGCGGAACACCTGGGTGAAGGGCCCGGCCGTTCCCCAGGGCCACTACGGCGCGGCGGGAGCCGTCCTCGACGGGCGGCTGTACGTCGTCGGCGGCTGCACCAACACCGAGTGCGCGAGCACCGTGTACGTCTTCGACCCGGCCTCCGGCAGGTGGGCCAGGGCCGCGGACTACCCGCAGTCGATCAGCTGGGCCTCGTGCGGCGCCATCAGCGGCAAGCTCTATTGCGCGGGCGGCACCCACGAGTACGTGGAGACGGCCGCGGCGTACGTCTACGACCCGGGCTCCGACGCCTGGCAGCCCCTCACGGACATGCCCGTGGGCCTGGCGACGGCCGCCTACGCCGCCGCCGACGGGCGGCTCCTGGTGTCCGGCGGCTTCAAGCGGGTCGGCGTCAACAGGGTCCTGACCCCGGAGGGCTACGCCTACGACCCCGGCAGCGGCACCTGGTCCGCGTTGCCCCGCACCACGACCGCCGTGTACCGCGGCGGCGGCGCCCCCGGCATGTACCGGGTGGGCGGCAGCGACCAGAGCCGCTTCCCCGTGCCGGTGGCCACCGTGGAGGAACTGCCGGGCTGGGACGGGACCGAGACGGACGTGGGCTGGCTGTCGGAGAGCCCGGTCCGTCTGACCCTGCGGCCCGGCGAGCGGGCGACGTTCACCGTCACGGCGGACGCCCGCGGGATCCGCGGGCCGGCGGACCGGACGGCGTCCCTGGTGATGCGCAGCGACACACCGTACTGGCTGGCGCCGGTCCCGGTGTCCCTGCACGTCACGAAGGGGCGCACCCCGTAGGCCACATCGCCACGCCCCCGGCCGGACTGTGGTCCGGCCGGGGGCGCGGCGTCTGCTGTTAGACCCACCTGCAGGTGAGCCACTTCTCGTGGTCGTAGTGGTCCTGCGACGGGTACCGCTCCACGATGGGCACCACCTCGGTGGTTTCCTCGGGCCGGACGCGTTCGGGCAGGGCGCCGAAGCGGGCGTGGCGCGTCACCGCGCCGTTGTCCGTGGCCTTGACCACCTTCACGACCTTGACGACCTTGACGGCCTTCTGCGTGTTCGGCATGCCGGTCCTCTCTCTCACGGTGCCGTCCTCAGAAGACCTGGAGGAAGCACCCGCAGGCGATGGTGACGACGGCCACGGCCACCGTGGCCACTTTCATGACGCTGAGCACTTTCACGGGAACCCTCCGGTGGGGGATCGGCGGAGTCGGGCACCACCGCGGCTGCTGCCGACGTTCGCACAGGCGATCGTCACCTGTCAAGGAGGTGACGATGGCCGGGCCTGTGAGGTCCACCGCGCCATGGCGCGGGCATCACGGCTGGTAGACGGACTGCAACTCCTGGTACGCCTGGAGCCCCTCCGGGCCCAGCTCCCGGCCGAGGCCGCTGGCCTTCACGCCCCCGTAGGGGGCGGCGAGGTCGGGCACGTAACCGTTGATCCCCACCGTGCCGCTGCGGATGCGGCGGGCGACGCGCGTGCCGTGCTCGGGATCGGCGGTCCAGACCGTGCCCGCGAGGCCGTACGGGGAGTCGTTGGCGAGTCCGACGGCCTCGTCCTCGCCGTCGTACGGCGTGATCGACAGGACCGGCCCGAAGATCTCCTCCTGCGCGATGACCGAGGCGTTGTCGACGTCGGCGAAGACGGTCGGCTGGACGAACCAGCCCCGGTCGAGATCGGCCGGCCGGCCGCCGCCCGTCGTCAGCCGGGCGCCCTCGCGCAGACCCCTGGCGATGTAGCCCTCCACACGGTCGCGCTGCCTGGCGCTGACGAGCGGGCCGATCTGCGTGGTGCGGTCCAGGGCGTCGCCCACGACGGCACCGCCCGCCATCGCCGTGCAGAACTCGACCACCTCGCCGTAGCGGTTGGCGGGGGCCAGGATCCTCGTACTGGCGAAGCAGGTCTGGCCGTTGTTCAGCAGGCCGGCCATGAAGAACGGCTCGGTCAGCGAGTCCAGGTCGGCGTCGTCGAGGACGACCGCGGCGGACTTGCCGCCCAGTTCCAGCGTCACCGGGCGCAGCAGCGACGCGCACGCGACCGCGACCTGCCGTCCCGCCGCGGTCGACCCCGTGAACGAGACCTTGTCGACCCCGGGGTGGGAGACCAGGTACGCGCCCACGGCGGGGCCGCCGGGCACGATGTTGACGACCCCGTCGGGGAGGCCCGCCTCCTCGATCGCGTCCGCCAGGACCATCGAGTCGAGCACGGTCTCCGGCGCCGGCTTGAGCACCAGGGTGCAGCCGGCGGCCAGCGCGGGCGCGATCTTGAAGAAGGCGATGGTCTGCGGGAAGTTCCAGGTCATGATCGCGGCGACCACCCCCACGGGTTCCCTGCGGACCAGGGTGCTGCCGCCGGGCAGCCCGGCGCGGCGTTCCTCGAGGGGCGCCCCGGTGGCGAGGCCCGCGTAGTAGCGCAGCAGGGCGGCCGGGACCGTCCCCTCGAAGGGCTCGGCCGTGGAGATCGGCATGCCGTTCTGCGCGCTGACCGTGCTCGCCGTCAGGTGGCTCCGGGCCTCGAGCGCGTCGGCGAGCCGCAGCATGACCGACGCGCGGCGCTCGGGCTCCCACCGCGGCCACCCGCCGGGGGCGTCGAAGGCGGCACGGGCCGCCCGCACGGCGTCGTCGACGTCCGGGTCCACGGCCTCGGGCACCGAGCCCAGGTACGCGCCGGTGCTGGCGGACGCGGCGGTGATCGTCCGGCTACCGGCCGGTGTCGTCCACTGCCCCCCGATGAACAGGCGTTTCACATCCATGATGGGTACTTCTTCCGGCTGCGGCCGGGCCGTCTTCACCCGGCTTCGGATGATCCGGCGCGGCAGGAAGCCGGCGTGCGTCCGTCCAGCCGGCCGTCGAGCGGCCGGTGGCGGCTTCCGCCGCGTGGGAAGCGTTCTTTTCGCAACTGATGGCCGAGAATACTCCTATCTGCTGGCATCTGCCCTCAGATGTGGATCGGGGTGACCGCATGAGGAAGTACGGCGGCATGACCGCCGAGGAGCGCGTCGCGGCGCGGCGGCGCCGCATCATGGACGCGGCCATCGAGCTGTTCTCCACCCAGGGTTACGGCGGGACCTCGATGCGCGCGGTGCTCCGCCACTGCCACCTGCCCGACCGCTACTTCACGGAGAGCTTCGCCTCCCTCGACGAACTGCTCGCCGCGATCCTCGAGGAGATCCAGCAGGACGAGGCCGCCAGGTGCCGGACGGCCCTCGCCGCGGGCGGTACGCGCCGCGACCGGGCCCGCGGCATGCTCGACGTCCTGGCCGGCGGCGTGGTCGACGACCCGCGCAAGGGCCGCATCAAACTGGTCGAGTCACTCGCCGGCGGACCGCTCGCCGCCGCCGAACGACGCCGCGGCATGCGACGGCTCGCCTCGCTGGTGGAGTCCCTGCTCCGCGAGGACTGGGCCGCCGCCGGCACCGACGTGACCGCGATGGCCATGGCCGTGGTCGGCGGGGTCAACCAGATCCTGCTCAACTGGGTGGACGGCGGCCTCGCGTTCTCCCGGGAGGACTTCGTCGACCAGGCGCTCCACTTCTTCGACGCCGTCGCCGCGTTCGGCGCCGGCCCGCCGCCCGAGGGCCGTTGACCTCGTGCCCGCGCCTCGACGCGTGGCAGTCCCGTAGTCGAAACCTTCGACTACGGCGTCAGCACGATCCTGCCGAACACCTCGCCCGCGTCCATCTTCCGGTGCGCCAGCACGGCTTCGCACAGTGGCAGCACCTCGTGCACCACCGTTGTGATCTCGCCGCGACCGGCCGCGGCGAACTGCTCGCCGCGCACCGCACGCAGGTCGGCCCGGTTGACGGTGGCTGCGCTGAAAGTGGCGAAGGACAACGACTTCTGGAACGCCGCCATGAGCTTCGCGCCGAAGTCCGCGGGCGGCTGACCTGCGACGGCGCCGACGGCCACCATGCGGCCGTTCGGGTTGAGCCTGTCGAGGAACGACGGCATGTCCTCACCGGCCACGATGTCGATGATGACGTCATAGCCCGCGGGAGCCTCCTTCCCTCCGTCGCCGGAGCGGTCCAGCACGTGGGTCGCCCCGAGACGGCGCAGCCGCTCGCCGCGCTCCGCCGACGATGTCGTGACCGCCACCGCGGCGGCACCACCGCGAGCCGCGAGCTGCACCGCCGTGATCCCGATGCTGCCGGACGCGCCACGCACCAAGACGGTCTCCCCGGGGGTGAAATGGGCGTGGCGAAGCCCGAAGTGCGCCACCGCGCCGGCACTGCCGAGCGTCACCGCGTCGACGACGGACAGGTCGCCGGGCAGGGGAAGGATCTGCGCGACCGGTACGACGGCCTGTTCGACGTAGCCTCCGCCGGTGCCGGTGGAGCCCCACACCCGCCGGCCGATCCACGAGGCGTCGACGCCGTCGCCGACCGCGGTCACGGTGCCCGCCACCTCGCTGCCCGGGATGGAGCCCTCCGTGAATCCGTAGGCGGCCAGAGCCCCGCTCCGGATCACGGCGTCGACACCACCGACGCCCACCGCCTCGGTGGCGATCAGCACCTGCCCGGCAGCAGGTGAGGGTACCGGCAGGTCGACCACGGTCAGACCCTCAGGACCTCCGAACGTCCCGATCGCGATTGCCTTCAATGTCGTCTCCCTGTTCTCGGACCGCCTCTCGGCGGGCTCCACGTCGTGGACGGTAATCGGACGCCCCCGTCCGTTTGGATAAAGTGAGACGGGTGACCGACCAAGTGCCTCAGAAGCTGCGGTCCGACGCGATGGACAACCGCGACCGCATCCTCGACGCGGCCCGAGCGCTGTTCTCGGCCGGCGGCCTGGAGGTGCCGATGCGGGAGATCGCGCGGCGAGCCGGGGTGGGACCTGCCACCTTGTACCGGCGTTTCCCGACCAAGCAGATGCTGGTCGCCGAGGCCTTCGCGGACCAACTGCACGCATGTCGCGCCATCGTCGACGAGGGGTGCGCGGATCCCGATCCGTGGCGTGGCCTGTGCCTGGTGATCGAGAAGATCTGTGAGCTGCACGCACGCGATCGGGGCTTCACCGAGGCCTTCCTGTCGGCCTTCCCGGGGATGCCGGATGCCGGGGGACGCGAGTACACGGTGAAAGCGGTCGCCGGACTGGCCCGGCGGGCCAAGGACGCAGGGCGCCTGCGGGCCGACTTCGTCCTGGACGACCTCATCCTCGTCCTCATGGCCAACAAGGGGATCCACACCGCATCGACCGCGACCCAGGTCGCGGCCTCCCGACGCTTTGCGGGGCTGGTGATCCAGGCGTTCGAAGCCTGCCCCCGGCACGCACCGCTACCGCCGGCGGCGCGACTGGCGCCCGCGGCACCGGCCGACGGCTGACCGGGGACGAGCGGGGTCGACGCTCGACGCGCGGCATGCACACGACGGGGCCGCCCGGGAACGCCGACGGGCGGGGCCGCTGGCCGCGGTCCCGCCCGTCGGGTGTACTGCCGGGGCGTCAGCGCAGGCCGAAGGCCCGGGTGATCGTCTGCGAGACGGTGTTGCCCGCGTTGTCCCGGGCGGTGACCCGGAGCGTGGCGAAGCCCGCGGACTTCGGGGCGCGCAGGCCCGCCCGCCAGCCGCTACCGCTGCGGTCCAGGTCGGCCCGCTGCCAGGTCTTCCCGTCGTCGTAGGAGACCTCCAGCGAGGGCTTCCCGATGGCGGCGGTCGTACCGGGCAGGTGCGAGGCGGTCACCGTCAGCTTGGCGTGCCGGTCCGCCCGGCCGGCCCTGTCGGTGTCCACGCCGTAGTCGAGCTGGATCAGCGGCAGGGACACCGCCGACTCGGGCCCGGTGGCCGCGGAGGTGAAGTTCCACTCGGTCAGCGTGTGCGTCGAGTACGGGTGGGTCCAGGCCGCCCGGTCGTTGTCGACGACCAGCCGGTAGGGCAGCCGCTCGGGGGCGAGTCCGGTGATCGGCAGGTACTCGGCGTTGCCCCAGTTGAGCTGGCGGTCGCCCTGGTAGAGCGACATCCAGTCCTTGACGTCGTAGTTGCCGTAGGCCTCGCCGACGTGGCCGGAGCCGGAGTCGCCCCAGCCGGGTGCGGGGATGTAGACCCCGTCGAGGTAGCGCACCGGCTGGTAGCCGATGGGGCCCATCCGGGGGCGCTGGATCGGCCCGAACCAGCTGACCTCGGCGGTCTTCCCGGCCGGGTAGCGCAGCACGTCCATCGAGTGCTGCCCCGTCTCGCTCAGGATGAAGGCGTCGTCCAGCCAACTGGCGTCGGCGGTGACCCAGTCGGTCCGGTCGCCCTGGGCGGGAGCGGTGAGCTGGTTGCCGACCACCCAGCCGCGCCAGACGTCGGGGCGGAACTCCATCGCCTTGCCCTGGCGGTGGTTGCGGAACGAGACGTCCACCTTGCCCAGCTCGCGCTGCGTGACGCGCCAGGTCGGGTCCGTCGGTACCGCGCCGGACCAGTGGTGCACCACGTCGTAGACGTAGTCGGTCGTGGGGTTCGAGGTGACCTTCAGCTTGACCGCGCCGTGCCCGAGCGCGCCGATCAGGTCGGCGCCCTGGTCGGCGTCGAGGGTCGCCACCGTCAGCGGCGCCGGGCTCTCCGGGCTCCAGGGGCCCTCGTCCCAGGGCCGCAGCCGGCCGATGCCGTCGTTGACGACGACGAGCACCTGCGCGCCCGCCGTCGCTGCGGCCTCCGCCTGCGCCTGGATTCCGGACGGGTCACCGCCCCGCACCACCACGGCCTTGCCGCGGACGTTCGTGCGGGCCAGTTCCGCGGCCGTGCCCTCACCGGCGTACACCGCCGTGAGCGTCCGGGTACCGGCCGGCAGCGGCTTGGCCCCGCGCTTGACCAGCGGGTCGGCGTAGGTCCTGGAGGCCGTGCCCACGGTCAGCGCCGGCTGCTCCAGGCGGAAGCGGGCACCGAACTCGAACTCGCCGTCGGTGACCTTCTTGCCGGTCGGGAGCGCCCAGATGCTGTCGTAGGTCTCGTTGGGCAGCATGGACGACTCGACCAGGCTGTCACCGAAGGACCGGTGGACGTCCAGGCGCGGGGCGACGGCGGTGGTCCGCTGCGGGGCACGCGCCAGGATCTGACGCATCTTGCGGCCGTCGAGGGTGACGGACCGGTCCTGGTCCAGCTGCACGTCGTTGAAGGCGAGCAGCGCCATGCCCAGGGAGTGCGGGCCGTTGGCCCCCTGGACGTCCGCGGTGAGCCAGCCGCTGTAGGTGCCGACGGGCAGCCGCGCCGTGCCGGTGCCGGACGCGTCGAGGTCGATCGTCGTGAAGAGGCCCTCGGCGGTGAGCATGACCCGGCCGGCCAGCGGCTTGCCCGACCGGTCCTTGGCGGTGACGGTCAGGGTCTGCCGCCGGCCTTCCTTGGCGGCGCCGATCAGCGTCTTGGCCCGGACCGTGCCGGTGCCGTCGGTGCCGGTGATCATGCCGCTGATCGACTGGTCGAGCGGCAGCCGGTCCAGGTCCGCGGTCAGGGAGACCGAGGCCGTGCCGTGCGCCGGGATGGTGACCTTGTCCTCGGAGAGCGTGAACAGCCCTGCCGGGGCCTTCGAGTCGATCGCCAGGTCCAGACTGACCGGTGCGTCGCCGGTGTTGGTGTACGTCACCTTCTGGACGTCGGTCTCACCGGCCTTCTGGGGCCAGGCGTGGAAGCCGGAGAAGGCGCTGACGGTCGCGAAGACCGAGGTGTGGACGGCCGCCGGCGCGTCCAGCCGGCCGGCACCGGCCTCGTACGGGGAGTACGCGGGGGTGGCCTTGGCGCTGCTGACCAGCGCCTCCTTCAACTGCGGGCCGGTCCAGTCCGGGTGGGCGGCGGCGAGCAGCGCGGCGGCACCGGCGACGTGCGGGGTCGCCATCGAGGTACCGCTCATCGTGGTGTAGTAGCCCGAGCCCCGCTTGTAGTGGGAGCGGGCCGCCAGGATGTCGACGCCGGGCGCGGTGATCTCCGGCTTCAGCCCGGCGTCGCCGTCACGCGGGCCGGTGCTGGAGAAGTCGGCGAGCCGGTCCGCGGAGTCCACGGCGCCGACGGTCAGCGCGGAGTCCGCGGCACCGGGGCTGCCGATGGTGTGCGGGCCGCTGTTGCCCGCCGCGATGACGAACAGCGCGCCGGTCTCGCGGCTGAGCCGGTCGACCGCCTGGCTCATGGGGTCGGTGTGGTCACCGCCGCCGCCCAGGCTCATGCTGATGATCCTGGCCTTCTGGTCCCGGGCGGCCCATTCCATGCCCGCGATGATCCAGGACTCCTGGCCGCTTCCCTCGCTGTTGAGCACCTTGCCGATGTCCAGGCGGACGCCGGGGGCGACGCCCCGCTCCTTGCCGTCGGAGGCGCTGCCGGTGCCGGCGATCGTCGAGGCGACGTGGGTGCCGTGGCCCTGGTAGTCGAGGGTGTCCTGCTCGTCCGGGATGAAGCTGGCGCTGGTGTCGATCCGGTCGACGAGGTCGGGGTGTTCGGCGTCGACTCCGGTGTCGAGCACCGCGACCTTGACGCCCTCGCCGGTGTTGCCCTCCGCCCAGACCTTGTCCGCGCCGATCTGGGCGGTCGAGTCGGCCAGGTCGGCCTTCACCTTGCCGTCGAGCCAGACCTTGGCGACACCGCCCGCGAAGGCCGGCTTCGCCGACCGGGCTGCCGCACCGGCGCCACCGGTCAGCGCCGACCAGAACGCCGGAGCCTGCTTGCGGTTCTGCGCGAGGGCCGCGCCCTGGATGCTGTCCAGCCGGTGGACGTCGCTGGAGCCCGCCATCTTCGGCAAGGTCCGGGACTTGGCCGCGGCGTCGGTGTAGCTCACGATGAGCGGCAGCCGGGAGGAGTGCGCGTCGTCGTAACCGTCGGCGATCAGCTGGGTCACGTTGAACAGCTGCTTGTCGAGCTTCCCGGTGCTGACGTAGGGCAGGACGGCGTCGGGGTACACGTAGGTGGCCCCGTCGACCACCGCCCGGTGGAAAGCGGTGGTGGTGCCGTTCGCGCCTTGGAAGGACCGGATGGTGGTGCCGTCGGCGGCGGTGCCGATCGTCACCTTGTCGCCGGTGATGAGGGTGACGGTGTGCGTGCCGCCGTTGCCGGGTGGCCGTTGTGCGGCGCCGGCGGCGGGCCCGCGACCGGCGGGGTCCGCGGATACGGCGGCCGTGGCCGGTATGACCCCGAGTGCCAGGGCGGCGACCACGCCGAGCGTGATCGCCCCGGACCTGGTCCGGGGGATGTGAACCGTGGGCAAGGAAACTCCTCAAGCCATGTGAAGAGTGGACGGCCATTGATCTTCGAGCCGCCCCCGCCCCCGCTCAAGGGCCCGGGGCGTCGCTCTTGTGCCATGGCACAGTTGTGTCATCACGAAGCCGCCCGAACGCCGCCGTGTGCCGACAAGACCCGCTATGACCGGGAGTTCGGGGACACGGCGTAACCAAGGTGCGGCCGGGACGTGCGCGCGGGCCGCATGGTGCGGTGCCGGATCTGCTGTGGGACGACGTCCAGGATTTCTTCGACCCCGACGTGATGGGGGCTCTGCCGGACGGCTGCGTGCCCGGCACCACGGCAGACGACTGGCAGGCGGTGTTCGATCTGGTCCGGTCGCGCGGATGGGCGTGGTCGTACGCGGAGGGGAGCGTCACCGGGCCCCTGCCCCGCGCTGCGGAGGCGCTGGCACGTCAGGAGGCCGCGGAGACAGCGACGTTGCAGGTCTCACCGGTCCCGGGCGTGCTGGCGATCTTCCGGGTGTTCTCGGCCGCCGAAGTCGGCTTCGACGTCGACCTCCGCGAGCTCCAGGGCCAAGGGGGCGTGGACGTCCTGTGCGCCTTCCTCCGCGCCGTCGGCCGCCGGCTCGGCAAGCCGGTGCTCATGTCCGCCGAGGGCGACGACGGGAACCCCGTGCTCGGGTTCGACCCCGAGGCCGGCCGCGTGGTGCTCCTGGCGGATCCGCACTCCGGCCGCTCCCTGACATGACCTCACCTACGGTGCCGGGGCTGCGCGTTGCCGCATCCAGACGGGCAACGGCGTCGCCCGTCACCAGTCGCGGGCGGCCTCCAGGAGCCGTTCGCGTACGGCGGTGACCGGCGCGCGGACGGGCGCGCCCGCCCGTCCGACCAGGAAGCCGGTGTTGATGGGCGGGTCCTCCGGCGTCAGCAACTCCACGAGCGCGCCGGACGCCAGCTCCGTCTCGCACAGGTAGCGGGGGAGCACCGTCGCACCTCCTCCCGCGACGACGGCGGCGAGCACCCCGCGCAGGTCCGGGACGACGACGGCGGGCCGGGCGGTCAGACGCGTACGGAAGACGTGGCGCCAGTAGCGGCGCAGGATGGGCAGGTCCTCGGCGTACGCCACCAGCGGGACCTCGCGCAGCGGGTCGGGGTCGTCGCAGGTGAGCCGCCCGATCCCGGCGGCCCATTCCGGCGTCGTCACCAGGACGAACTCCTCGTCCATCAGCGGGACGGCGGCCAGGGAGCGGCCCCGCGGCCGCACCGCCGACAGGACGAGGTCGAAGCGGCCGCCGTGCAGGCCCTCGAGCAGGTCCTCGGCGAGGCCGGTCGTGATGCGCAGCAGGACGCCCCGGGCCGCCAGCGGCGCGAGGACGGGCAGCGCCCGGACGGACACCATCTCCGCCGGCCCCGCCAGGTGCACCGGTTCCGGGGGCGCCTCCGGGTCCGGACGACCACGGCCGGCGACCTCGGCCAGCGCGTCCAGCGGCCCGGCGACCTGCCCGGCCAGTTCGTCGGCCACGGATGTGGCGGCCACGCCCCGCGGGAGCCGCTCGAAGAGCTGCCGGTCGAGCTGCTGCTCCAGCGCACGCACCTGCGCGGTCACGGTGGGCTGCGAGATGCGCAGCATCCGGGCGGCCGTCGTGAGGGAACCGGCCCGGTACACCGCGAGGAACGTGCGCAGCAGCCCCAGGTCCAGAGGCGCGCCGGGGGGCGGGGCGGCAGCCGTCCCGCCGTCGTCGGGGCGGGCTGCGTTCCCATCGGCATTCTGATGAGCCATGTCGAGGATCCTATTGGTTGGCCGATGGCTGTGCGACCTAGGGTCGGGAACGTTCCGCCGCCGGTCAACCGGCGGCCCCGCACATCCCGCCACGGCCGTACCTGGGCGGAGACCAGGAAGTACGCAGACATGGCAGAGATCCTTCTCGTGGTGACCGGCGCCGATCACCTGACGCTGGCCGATGGCACCGAGCACCCCACGGGCTTCTGGGCCGAAGAGCTCACGGCGCCCTACCGCGCCTTCACCGAGGCCGGCCACCGGGTGGCCGTGGCCACCCCCGGCGGCGTCGTCCCCACCGCCGACCCCGTCAGCCTCGCGCCCGAACTCAACGGCGGTCCGGCGGGCGCCGCCGCCGCGACCGCGGCCCTGCGGGCCGTCACCGCACTGCACACCCCGCTGGTTCTGGCGGACGTCGACCCGGCCCACTACGCCGCCGTCTTCTACGTGGGCGGCCACGGCCCGATGCAGGACCTCGCCGGGGACGCCGACTCCGCCCGGCTGCTGCGCACCGTCCTCGCGCAGGGCACCCCGCTGGCCGCGGTCTGCCACGGGGTGGCCGCCCTGCTCGCCGCCCGGGACTCCGACGGCGTGTCGCCGTTCGCCGGCTACCGCCTCACCGGCTTCAGCGCCGCCGAGGAGAAGCAGACCGGGCTGGCCGACCGGCTGGAATGGCTGCTCCAGGACCGGCTCGTCGCGCTCGGCGCCGACTACTCGGCGGGCGAGCCCTGGGCCCCGCACGTCGTCGTCGACCGCGGCCTGCACACCGGGCAGAACCCGGCGTCCTCCGCCGCGCTGGCCGCCGCAGTGCTGAAGACCCTCGGCTGACCGGCGCGCCCACCCACGGAAAGACCCACGGAAGTACCCACCTCATGCGAACACCTCCGGTGCTCCCGGTCACGGCGGACCCGGGCCGTGGCCTCGTCGCCGCCCTCGGTCTCGGCGCCATGGTCGTCTCGATGATGCAGACCCTGGTGGTGCCGGTCCTCGGCACCGTCCAGCGGGACCTGAACGCCTCGGCCGCCGACGTCAGCTGGCTCACCACCGCGACCCTGCTGTCGGCCGCCGTGTGCACACCCCTGCTCGGCAGGGCCGGCGACCAGTACGGAAGACGACCCGTCCTGCTCGGCGCACTTGCCCTCACCCTGATCGGCTCGGTCCTGGCCGCCCTCTCCGCGACACTGCCCCTGCTCATAGCGGGACGTGCCTTGCAGGGCGCGTCCACCGCGGTGTTCCCGCTGGCCCAGGCCGTGCTCCGCGACGAACTGCCCGCCAGGCGCCTGCCCGCGGCGATGGGCACGGTCAGCGGCACCCTCGCCTTCGGCAACGGCCTGGCGCTGGTGGGCGCCGGCCTCCTCACCACAGGACCCGCGCCCGACTACCACCGCGTCTTCTGGCTGGCGGCCGCGATGTCCGCGCTCAGCCTGGCAGCGGTCGCCGCCGTCGTCCCGCCGTCGCGCGTGACGACCGGCGGACGCCTCGACTGGCTCGGAGCGCTGGGCCTGGCCACGACGCTCGTCCTGCTGATGCTCCCGCTGTCCCGCGGCACGGTGTGGGGCTGGACCTCCGCGCCCACTCTGGGCTGCCTCGCTGCGGGCGCCCTGGCGGCGGCCGCCTGGATCCGGGTGGAGCGGGCCGCGGCCGATCCGCTGGTGGACGTGCGGATGCTCGTCCACCGGCCGGTGCTCTTCGCCAACCTGGCCGGGTTGCTGCTCGGATACGCCATGTTCTCGCAGTTCATCCTCGTCTCGGCGCTGGTGCAGATACCGCCCGCCGCCGGGTACGGCTTCGGGGCCTCCGTCCTGCGTGCCTCGGTCCAGTACCTCCTGCCGCCCGCGCTGGCCTCGCTTGCCGCCGCCCGGCTCGGCGGCCTCCTGGTACGCCGGACCGGACCGCGACGCACCCTGGCCATGGGCGCGGCGGTGGGCGCCGTCGGGTTCGCGCTGTCGGCGACCGCCCACGGCAGGGGCGCCCTGGTCGTCGGGGCCGCCGTGCTCGTGGGCGTCGCCATCGCCTTCGGCTTCACCGCGCTGCCCGCGGCCTTGCTCACCGCAGTGCCGCCGGAGCACACCGGGGCCGCCAACGGCGTCAACTCCGTCGCCCGTTCCGTGGGCAGTTCGCTGGCCGGCGCCCTGGTGGCCACCCTCGTGGCCGCCGGACCCCCGGGCCACGCACCCGCCGAGAGCCGCTTCACGCTCTGCTTCGCCCTGGCCGCAGGCGCGTTCGTTCTCGTTGCGGCGTTCGCCCGCTTCGGCATGACCACGCCCGGCGGCGGCATCGTCTCGCGCCACGACGCGCAGGAGGTGAGCACTGCCGGACCGGTCCGGCCCCTCACCCCCATTTCCACTCCCCCGGAGGGCACCCAGGTTGTCCCCGGACCAGAAAGGTGAACGACATGGCCACGATCCTCATCACCGGCGCCTCCGACGGGCTCGGCCGCGCCCTCGCGGAGGACCTCGCCGCCGACGGCGGGCACACCCTGCTGCTGCACGGCCGCGACCCCGATCGCCTCGCCGAGGTCGCCGCGGCCACCGGTGGCGAGCCCCACCGGGCCGACCTTTCCTCCCTCGCCGAAGTCCGGCGCCTGGCCGCCGGCATCGCCGCCCGGCACGACCGGCTGGACGTGCTCGTCAACAACGCCGGCATCGGCTTCCACGCGGAGGGCACCCGGCGGCAGACCTCCGCCGACGGACACGAACTACGCCTCGCCGTCAACTACCTGGCACCGATGATGCTGACCCGGGAACTCCTCCCCCTGCTCCACCGCGCGGCACCCTCCCGGATCGTGAACGTCGCCTCCATCGGCCAGCAGCCGCTCGACCTCGACGACCCCGAACTCACCCGCGACTACACCGACGTCGCCGCCTACTGCCGCTCCAAGCTGGCGCTCATCTGCCACGGCCTCGACCTCGCCGATGAACTCTCCGGCACCGGCATCACCGTCAACAGCGTGCACCCGGCGACCTTCATGCCCACCGCCATGTCCCGGCGCTCGGGGATGGACGTCGTCGACTCCCTGGAGCAGGGCGTCGCGGCCACGCGGCGCCTGGTCGACGCTCCCGCGCTGGCGGGCGTCACAGGGCGGTACTTCGAGGGCGAGAAGGAGGCCCGGGCGGCCGCCGAGGCCTACGACACGGAGTACCGCCGGCGCCTCGCCGCGGTGACCGCGTCGCTGCTCTGACCCGGTCGGTCGGTCGGTCGGCCTGCCGGTGCCGGTGCCGGGGTCGTCCGACCGGCAGGCGTGGTTTCGACCCCCGCCCCACGGGCACGCGCCGGTTGAGAGGCCGTGGAGGTGCCGAGATGAGCGCCGGAGAGAAAGCCAAGGCGAAGATGGAACAGGTCGTGGGGAAGACCGTGCGGAAGGCGGCCCACGCGGTGCACAAGGAAACGCTCGCGGCCAAGGGCGCCGCCCTCGAATCGCGCGGGAAGATGCGGGGCGCGAAGGAGAGGACCAAGGACGTCTTCAAGCACTGACGACCAGCCGTGACGAAGCCACCGGGCGGTGGCCGGGGCCCGGTCGTGCCGTCCGGCCATGTGTGGGAGGCTCGAAGCATGAATCCGGCGAACACGACGGGCGCCGGCGGCGGCACGGTGTACTACGGGGACCCGGACAGCGCCCATGACCTCCAGGTGTTCCTCGAACTGCGCGACCGGCCCAGCCACACCATGGCGGAGAGTCTGCTCGGCACCATGCGGCGGACCGCCGACGAGGGCGGCACGGTCCTGAAGTTCCACTTCGCGGCGGAGATCGACGACACGGTGGGCGGCATCGGCTCCCAGCGCGGCCTGGGCGCGCTCGCCGCGGCGAGCGACGCGGGGCAGAGGCAGTTCATCGACTACCTGTCGGTGCTCCTCGCCGAGCAGCCCTTCCCGCCCGTGAACGACCGCTTCTCCGAGACACCGGTGCTGCTCTCGCTGGCGAGCCGCGTCGAGGGACTGAGGTCCGCCGACTTCGACCGCAAGGTCACCGACGACACGTACCTGAGCTGGGCGGGGGACGCGGCCGGCGGCTTCGCTTCCTTCGGCGTCGTGGGGATGCCGGTCGTCTGGTACGACGACGAGGTCGTTCCCGTCGTGTCGTTCGAGGGCGGCTCCGCGATCACCCCGCAGCAGTTCCTGGACCGGCTCCCGCGCTGAGGCACGCCCGCCGCGTCAGGACGGCTCGGCGGGGTGCTCCGGATCAAGCGCGGCCGCAAGGAAACGTTCCCTGTCGACGACGGCACGGTCGATCTCGCCCGTCGCGACGAGCCGGCCCCAGTCGTCGACGGCCCGCACCCGGAAGGTGAGGCGCCGGCCGGTGGGGGAGGGCGGGGGCTCGGCGAAGACGTCGACCTTGCCGCCGACCGGTGTGGCGCGGACGTGCCGGATCCGCAGTGCCGTCCCCACCGTCGTCTGTCCCGCCGCCGTGAAGGGCGCCGCGGCGTGCACCGTCTCCGCCTCAAGCCAGGCGACGAGCTGCGGTGTGGACAGGACGGGTACGTCGCCGCTGCCCAACGTCGTCGCGGTGTCGGCATCGGTCACCTCGTAGCGCATGCCACCACGCTAGTACCGCCACCGCCCTGCTTCCCGGAAGCCACGTCCGAGCGGACCTCCAACTCGACGCCGGGGTGGGCGACTAGCGGCCCTCGGACCCCGCGGTGTCCAGCCACCGGGCGAGCACTGCCGCCTCGCTGTGGTCGACGTCCTTGGTGGCGGTGAGCAAGGTGACCTTGTCATGGGCGGCGAGGTCGCGCAGGTGCTCGACGGCCGGCCGGTGATCGGGGTCCTCCAGTTCGGCGATGTAGCGTTCGCGGAACTCGGGGAAGCGTTCCGTGTCGTGGTGGTACCAGTGACGGAGGTCGGCCGACGGTGCCACGTCGCGGAGCCACTCGTCGAGGTGCGCCCGCTCCTTGCTCACGCCCCGGGGCCACAGCCGGTCGACGAGGACGCGTTTGCCCTCCTGGGACGAGGCGTCCTCGTAGATCCTCCGGTAGCCGAACCGTCCGGCCATGGCCTCGTCACCTTCCCCGGTCGAGGTACCCCCCCGCGATCTTCACTCTATCGGCGGTGCGGCGCCGCGGCCCGTCCGGAAGGGCGGCGGCCACGGCCGGGCTCAGCCTGCCTGGTCCAGCTGCTGTTCCGACCAGATGATCTTCCCGAGTTCCGTCGGCCGGCTGCCCCAGCGGGAGGACAGCTGAGCCACCAGGAAGAGTCCGCGGCCGCCCTCGTCGAAGGTGCGCGCCCGGCGCAGGTGAGGGGCGGCGTTGCTCCCGTCGGTGACCTCGCAGATCAGGGAACGGTCCTTGATGAGCCGCAGGCGGATGGGGGCGCGTCCGTGCCGCAGGGCGTTGGTGACCAGCTCGCTGACGATGAGCTCGGTGGCGAACGCCCGGTCCTCCAGCCCCCAGGCGGCGAGTTTCGCGGTCGCCTCCTCGCGTACCGCCGCGACGGCGGAAGGATCGGCCGGTACGTCCCAGTGGGCGACGTCGGCCGCGCCCAGTGCGCGGGGGCGCGCGACCAGCAGCGCGGCGTCGTCGCTGCCGTCCCCGGGCAGCAGGGCGCCCATGATGTCGTCGCAGACCGCCGTGATCGAGGACGTGGCCGCGGCGAGGGACGTCTGCAGCCTGGCGATCCCCTCGTCGAGGTCCTGGTGCCGGGATTTGACCAGCCCGTCGGTGAACAGGACGAGCAGGCAGTCCTCGGGCAGGGTGACCTCGGCCGACTCGAACGGGAGCCCCCCGAGGCCCAGCGGAGGTCCCTCCGGGAGTTCCACCCGGCGGCTCGTGCCGTCCGGCAGCACCAGCAGCGGTTCCACGTGGGCGGCCCGGGCCATCCGGCACCGGCGCGAGACGGGGTCGTACACCGCGTAGAGGACCGACGCCCCGACCTCCGGATCGGGGGCGTTGGCCTCCGTCTCCTGGTCCAGCCGGTTCACGATGTCGTCGAGGCGGGTGAGCAGCTCCTCCGGCGGGAGGTCGATGTCGGCGAGGGTACGTACGACCGAGCGCAGGCGTCCCATCGTCGCGGCCGCACGCACCCCGTGCCCGACGACGTCGCCCATGACCAGGGCGACGCGTGCGCCGGACAGCGGGATCACGTCGAACCAGTCGCCGCCCACCCCCGCGGCGAGGTCGGCGGGCCGGTAGCCGTAGGCGGCGTCGACCGCGTTCTGGGCGGGTGGTTCCCTGGGCAGCAGGCTCTGCTGCAGCGTCAGGGCGGTACTGTGCTCGCGCTGGAAATTGCGGGCGTTGTCGACGGAGATGGCGGTCGTGGCGGCCAGTTCCTCGGCGAGCAGCAGGTCGTCGGAGTCGAACGCCGCCCCGCGGCGCAGGAACGTCACCACCCCCAGGGTGCCGCCCCGGGCCGTCAGCGGCACGCAGATGGCCCCTCCGCGCGCGTCCCGGTCGAAGCCGCCCTCCCGCCCGGCCCAGGCCGCGGCCTCGTGCGGCAGGTCGACCCGTACGGCTCTGCGCTCGGACAGGGCGCGACCGGGCAGGGACCGGCGGTCCACCACGTGCCAGGAGGGTGAGGCCGGGGGCAGCGCGCGGCCGCTCGCCGCCACGAGCCGGACCTCCACCGGGTCGCGCGAGGCGGCACCGCCGGCTCCGAGCGCCCGAGGCAGCAGATGCACCATGGCGACGTCGGCGAGGTCGGGCACCGCGAGCTCGGTGAGCTCCTGGGCCGTGCTTCCCACGTCGAGGGAGAGCCCGATGCTGCGGCGGGCGTCGTTGAGGAGGATCAGGCGCCGGCGGGCCCAGAATTCCGCGGAGTTGTCGCGTGCCATGGAGCACAGGCCCACCACGGTGCCGTCCTCGTCCCGGAGAGGGTCGATGTGGAGGGCCCATTCATGGGGCCGCTTCTCCCCGGGCACCTGCTCGTGGGTGACGACGTACTGTGTCGTTCCGGTGTCGCGGGCGCGGCGGAGCGCTTCCTCGACGGCGTAGTGCTGGCTGTCGGGGGTGAGGATCTCCGTGAGCCGGCGTCCCCGCATGCGGTCGACGTCGGCGTTGAACAGCCGGCAGGTGCGTTCGTTCGCCCACAGCAGGCGCAGTCCTGGTGACCACACGACGATGGCGGCGGACGACTGGGACCAAGCCCGCTCCACCATGCCGCCGCCGCCGCCGCCGCCGCCGCCGCTGTCGTCGTCCGCCGCCGGACCGGACGGCCCGCTGACGAACCAGACGGTGGACCTGCCGTCCGCGGACGCCGGCCGGATCAGCACGTCCACCTCCACGGGACGGCCCGCCTTGTCCCGGAGCACGGCCCGGTTCTCCCAGCGGCGGCCGGTCAGGCCGATCGCCAGGGCCTGGCGCGCGTCGTCGTCGGCGAGGTCCAGTGCGGGCCGGCCGATCACCTCGTCCCTGCGGTAGCCGAGGATGCTCTCGGCCCCCGCGCTCCATCCGTCGACGCGGCCCTCGGGGTCGACGGAGATGACCGCCCCTCGGTGCGCTTCCGGACTCCGGTGTGTGCCCCCCGATTCCGCTGCGTGCATATGGGGATCGTCTCGTCCATGGCCATGGGCGAGCAGGCTCGCCTCCTCAGAGGGAGAACCGCTGTGATGGGCGGCAGATTCCCCTGTGCTCGTGACGGGCCCGGGGCCGGGTCTGAGGTCAGGCCTGGCCCGCGGCGGTACGGGTGTCGCCGTGGGCCTCCTCGATGCGCCGGGCGGCCTCCTCGGCGGAGGCGCCGGTCAGCAGCATCACGATGGCCGTCTTGGCGTGGCCGCCCGCGGCGCTCAGGGCCTCGGCGGCGATGTCGGGGTCGGCGCCGGTGGCCTGCACGACCATGCGCCGGGCGCGGTCGACGAGCTTGTTGTTGGTGGCGCGCACGTCGACCATGAGGTTCCCGTAGACCTTGCCGAGGCGGACCATCGCGGCGGTGGAGAGCATGTTGCAGACCATCTTCTCCGCGGTGCCGCCCTTGAGCCGGGTGGAGCCGGTGAGGATCTCCGGGCCGGTGGGCACCTCGATCGGAACGTCGGCGTAGCGGCTGACGAGGGCGTCGCGGTTGCAGGCCACGGAGACGGTGACGGCGCCCCGCGTCGCGGCGTGCTTGAGGCCGCCGATGACGTACGGGGTGCGGCCGCTCGCGGCGAGGCCGACGACGGTGTCCCGGTCGCCGACGCCGATCTCGTCCAGGTCGGCGATCGCCCTGGCGGGCTCGTCCTCGGCACCCTCGACGGCGACGATGAACGCGCCGGGGCCGCCGGAGAGCAGGCCCACGACCTGCTCGGGCGCGGTGCCGAAGGTCGGCGGGCACTCGACGGCGTCGAGCAGGCCGATGCGGCCGCTGGTGCCGGCGCCGAGGTAGATCAGGCGGCCGCCGCGGCGCAGGGACTCGGTGATGGCCTCGACGGCGGTGCCGATCTCGGGGAGGGCCTCGCGGACGGCGAGGGCGACGGTCTGGTCCTCGGCGTTCATCACGGACAGGAGTTCGGAGACCGGCATCCGGTCCAGTTCGGCGGTCCGCTCGTTGCGGGTCTCGGTGCCGAGTGTGCTGAGGTCCACGGCGCGGTCGTCCTTTCGGTGGTGCTGGTGGTGCCGGGGTGTGGTGCGGGGCCGGCGGTCAGTCGTCCGCCGGGGTGCGGCGCTGGGGCTGCGGGCGCCTGCGGCGTTGCACGGCCCCGTAGGTCTTCTGCAGCGCCGCGGTCGTGGCGTCGTAGGAGCGCTGGGCGACGCCGACGAACAGGCAGTCGATCACAGCGAGTTGGGCGATCCGGCTGACGGTCGCGCCGGACCGGAAGGGGGTCTCGCGGGCGCAGGTGGCGAGCACCAGGTCGGCGCCGTCGGCGAGGGTGGAGCCCGGGACGTTGGTGAGGGCGATGGTGGTGGCGCCGCGTTCGGCGGCCGCCTGGAGGGGCTCGAC
Organism: Streptomyces sp. NBC_00510; assembly: GCA_036013505.1. Lineage (NCBI taxonomy): Bacteria > Bacillati > Actinomycetota > Actinomycetes > Kitasatosporales > Streptomycetaceae > Streptomyces > Streptomyces sp. NBC_00510. Next base: position 9,558,841 of record CP107851.1, read on the forward strand.
GGTGTCCTCGGTCTCCCCGGAGTGGGAGATGGCCAGGGCCACGTCGCCGGGGCCGAGCAGGGCGGCGGCGGTCAGGGCCGCGTGGCGGTCGGTCCAGATGAACGCCATGTGGCCGATGCGGTGCAGCTTCTGGTGCAGGTCCTGGCCGACGAAGGCGCTGGCGCCGATGCCGAAGATGTCCACGCGCCGGGCGCCCGCGACGGCGTCGACGGCGCGGCCGAGCGCTTCGATGTCCAGTCCGGCCCCGGAGTCCTCCAGGGCGCGGACCTCGTTGTAGACGATCTTGTGGACGATCTGTTCGAGGGTGTCGGTGGCGCTGATGTCGGTGCCCGGGGTCGGGCGCTCGCCGCCGAGCGCGTGCTCGCGGGCTGCGGCCGCGGCCAGCGCCAGCCGCAGTTGCGGGTAGTTGCCCAGTTTCATCGTCCGGCAGAACCGCATGACCGTGGCGACCGAGGTGGTGGCCCGTTCGGCGAGGGCGCTGATGGACAGCTCCGCCGCCTGTGCCGGATCGGCCAGGACGGCCTCGGCCACCCGTCGCTCGGAGGGCGCCAGGCCGGGCAGGGCCGCGCGGATGCGCGCCAGGGTGTCGCCGCCGGTGGCGGACTCCTGGGCCGGCTGCGCGGAGGTGCGGGTCGGGTCCTGGGAGGCCATGGATGGGTTCCCTCCTGAGTGGGTGGCGTCAGCGTAACCACGCCCCGTCGATCGCGTCAAAAATTTACGTGATGCATTTCGTAAAGTTACTTATTGACATACGGACGTCTGCCTTCCGATACTCGCTGCACCGCGATCCGCGCCGGTCACCACCCACCGTGACCACCCGACGTGCCGGATCCCGTACGACACAAGGGCGTGCCGCATGACAGCAGCAGTGGCTGTGGACCTGGGGAAGACGGGCTGCCGTGCCGTGCTCACCGGCACGGACGGCACCGTCGGTCCCGTCCACGAGGTTCCGGGGGCCCCGGGACTCGCTGCAGAGGGCGGCGTCGAAGCGGCGCGCGCCGCCGTGCGCGCCGCCGTCCTGCCGCTGATCGAGGGGTACGCCCCGGGCCGGCTCGCCGCCGTCTGCGTCGGCGCCGCCGGAGCGGCCGCGGCCCCGGAGGCCGCCCGCACCCTGGCCGAACTGCTCCTCCAGGACCTGCCCGCGGACGAGGTCGCCGTCACCAGTGACGCCGTCACCGCCCACGCGGGCGCCCTGGGCGGCCGTACGGGCGTGGTGCTGGCCATCGGCACCGGCTCCGTCGCCATCGGCATCGGCGAGGACGGCTCGTACGCCCGCGTCGACGGCTGGGGGCCCTGGCTCGGCGACGAGGGCAGCGGCGCGTGGATCGGGGTGACCGGCCTGCGGGCTGCACTCCGCGCCCACGACGGACGCGGCCCGGACACCACGCTGCTGGCCGCCGCCACCCGGCGCTTCGGCGACCCCGACGCGCTGCCCGCGGCTCTCGCGGCCGGCGGCAACCCCGCCCGGACCGCGGCCTCCTTCGCCCCGGACGTGTCCCACGCCGCCGCATCGGGTGACGCCGTCGCCGGGGTGATCGTCCGGGACGCCGCCACCGCACTGGGCGAGGCCGTGCTCGCGGCCGCCGCCCGGATCACCGGGGAGGTCCTGCCCGTCACCGTCACCGGCGGGCTGACCGGCCTCGGCGAACCGCTCATGGCGCCGCTGCGCGCGATGCTCGAGGGCTCCGCGCCACCGCTGAGTCCGCGGCCCCCGCTCGGGGACCCGCTGGACGGCGCGCGCCTGCTGGCACGGGACGCCACCGTGCCGCATGAACCCCACGTCGTCCGAGTCCGCCGGACGACGTCACCCACTGTCCCCACCACGCCGGTGATCCCGCCGGCCGCTGCTTAGGAGCGAGCGTGCGCCAACTCGACCTCGTCGTGATCGTCGTCTATCTGATCGCCATCGCCTGGATCGGACTGCGACTGGCCGGACGGCAGAAAACGGCGAAGGACTACTTCGTCGGCGAAGGGCACATGCCCTGGTGGACCGTCTCCTTCTCCGTGGTGGCCACCGAGACCAGCGTGCTGACCGTCATCAGCGTGCCCGGCGGCGCCTACAGCGGTCAGGGCTTCGGCAACGTCGAACTCGCCCTCGGCTACGTCATCGGCCGCGTGGTCGTCGCCACCGTGCTGATCCCCCTGTACAAGCGCGGCGGGTTCGTCAGCGCCTACCAGTACCTGGGCAGCAGATTCGGGCTGAAGCTGCAAGGACTCGCCTCGGTGACCTTCGTCTTCACCCGCCTCCTCGCCGAGGGCGTCCGCCTGTTCGCCTCCGCGATCCCGATCAAGCTGCTGCTCGACGAGTTCGGCGTGCACGCCGGTTACCGCCTGATCATCATCGTCCTCACGGTGATCACCGTCGTCTACACCTACCTCGGCGGCATCAAGGCGGTCATCTGGACCGACGCCATCCAGATGGGCCTGTACCTGGGCGGTGCCATCCTCGCCATCGCCGTGCTCTCCGGCCACGTCGGCGGCAGCGGCTTCTCCGACGCCCTGCACTCGGGCCACTTCAAGCTGTTCGACACCAACTTCGACCTGGCGCACGTCCTCACCAGCCCGTTCGCCCTGCCGACCGCGATCATCGGTGGCGCCATCTTCGCGATGGCAAGCCACGGGTCCGACCAGCTGATCGTCCAGCGCGTCCTGGCCACCCGCTCGCTGCGCGACGGCCAGAAGGCCATGATCGCCTCCGGTGTCTTCGTCACCCTCCAGTTCGCCGCCTTCTCGCTCGTCGGCGCGCTGCTGTGGTCGTACAACAAGGGCAAGAGCTTCTCCGAGCTGGGTCTGCACAGCTCCGACAACCTCTACCCGAACTTCATCCTGCACGGGCTGCCCGTGGTGATCTCCGGCCTGCTCGTGGCCGGCATCCTCGGCGCGGCGATGGGCTCGCTGTCCTCGGCGCTGAACTCCATGTCCAACTCGACCGTCGCCGACATCATCCACAGCTTCTTCCGCAGCACCCCGTCGGAGGAGTCGCTGCTCAAGCTCGCGCGGGTGATGACGCTGGTGTGGGCCGTGCTGATGGCCATCTTCGCCTGTGCCTTCAGCACCAGCACCGGCAACGTCTACCTGACCGGTCTGACCATCGCGGGCTACACCTACGGGGCGCTGCTCGGCGCCTTCCTGCTCGGCCGGATCATCAGGCGCGCCAACGAGGTCGACGCGGTCGTCGCGTTCCTGGTCACGGTCGGCGTGATGACCTACATCGTGCGCTCGGTGAAGATCGACGTCACCGTGGCGGGCGCGACGGTGCCGACCGCCATCGCCGCCCAGTGGCTGGTGCCGATCGGCGTGCTGATCACCCTGGTCATCGGCGGTGTGATGAGCCTGTTCCACAAGGCCCCCGAGGTCCGCGAGGTGCGCGAGGTCGAGCTGACCGACGGCGGCCCCGGGTCCGGCTCCGGCTCCGGTCGTGTTGCGGCGGGCGCCGGCCTCGAGTGAGGCCCCCGGGGTGGGGGCCGCCGACGGGCGGCCCCCACCCCGGGCACCACACGACCGCCCCGGACACCACAGTTGGGAGAAGCCATGCGTGTGATCGGCCTGATGTCGGGCACCTCGTACGACGCCATCGAGGCGGCCGCCGCCGACCTCACCCTGGACGGCGAGACCCTGCTCATGCGGCCGCTCGGTCATCTGTCCGTGCCCTACGCCGACGACCTGCGGGACCTGATCAGCGCGACCCTGCCGCCAGCGACGACGACCACCCAGGCCGTGTGCGCGCTGGACACCGGCATCGGCCAGGCCTTCGCCGACGCCGCGGCACGCGCGCTCGACGAGCTGTGCGCGGGCGCCGCCGACCTCGTCGTGTCCCACGGCCAGACGATGCACCACTGGGTCGAGGACGGCACCGTCCGCGGCACCCTGCAACTGGGCCAGCCGGCCTGGATCGCCGAGGCCACCGGGCTGCCGGTGGTGTCCGACCTGCGCAGCAGGGACGTCGCCGCCGGCGGCCAGGGCGCCCCGCTGGTCGGGATGACCGACACCCTGCTGCTGCGCGGGCTCCCGGGAGTGCCCGCCGCGCTCAACCTCGGCGGCATCGCCAACATCACCGTCGTCGCCCCCGGCGCCGAGCCCCTGGCCTTCGACACCGGCCCCGCGAACGCGCTGCTGGACGCGGCCGTACGCCACTTCACCGGCGGCGCCGCCGCCTACGACGAGGACGGCCGCCGCGCCGCGGCCGGACGCACCGACCCCGATCTGCTCAAGGTCCTCCTCGACGACCCCTACTACCGCAGGCCCGCACCGAAGAGCACCGGCAAGGAACTCTTCCACCTGCCGTACCTGCAGCGGGCCCTGGCCGCCGTGCCCGCGCCCGGCACCGACGACGTCCTCGCCACCCTGACCAGGCTCACCGCCGTCACCGTCGCCGACGCCTGCCGGGCGCACGGGGTCACCAGCCTCGTCGTCTCCGGCGGAGGCGCCCGCAACCCGGTGCTGATGCGCATGATCGGCGAGGAATTGCCCGGCGTGACGTTGCGCCCCAGCGACGACCTGGGCCTGCCCTCCGACGCCAAGGAGGCCCTCGCCTTCGCCGTGCTCGGCTTCCTTACCGTCCACGGCCTGCCCGGCACCCTCACCTCGGGCACCGGCGCCCGCCGCGCCACGGTGCTGGGCAGCATCACCCCCGGCCTGGCCCCGTTGCGTCTGCCCGAACCCGCAGCACAGCCGCCCCGCCTGCTGCGGATCACCGACCCCGCCCACTGACCGTCCGCCGCCGCCGCGTCGTACCGTCGTACCCGAGGAACCATGAGCACCTCCGCCGCCACCCCCGCCACCACGTCCCGCACCGCCGACCCCGGCCCGGCCGCGTGGCTGACGGCGTGCGTGGCCGACCCCTCCCGGGTCTCCATCGACGTGCCCCGCAGGGTCGCGGCCGCCCACGACGCCTCGCCGTACCTCTTCACACCGCAGGCCGTGGTGCGCGCCGCCTCCACCGCCGAGGTCGGCGCGCTCATGGCCGGGGCGCGCAGGGCCGGGATACCGCTCACACTGCGCTCCGGTGGCACGAGCCTGGCGGGGCAGGCCGGCGGCGACGGCGTCCTGGTGGACGTCCGCACGCACTGGCGCTCCGCGGAGGTCCTCGACGAGGGCCTGCGCATCCGGCTGCAGCCGGGACTCACCGTGCGCCAGGCCAACGCGCGGCTCGCCCGGCACGGCCGCCGCCTCGGCCCCGACCCGGCCAGCGAGAGCGCCTGCACCATCGGCGGGCTCGTCGCCAACAACTCCAGCGGCATGAACTGCGGCACCCAGGACAACGCCTACCGCACCATGGAGTCGCTGCAGTTCGTGCTGCCGTCCGGCACCGTCGTCGACACCGCCGCCCCCGACGCGGACGCCGCACTGCGCGCCCACGAGCCCGGCCTCCACGCCGGGCTGCTGCGGCTGCGCGACCGGGTCCGCGGCTCGGCCGCCTCCCGCGCCACCATCGAGCGGCTGTTCGCGATGAAGAACACCATGGGGTACGGGCTCAACTCGTTCCTCGACCACACCGACCCCGCCGACGTCCTCGCCCACCTGATGATCGGCAGCGAGGGCACCCTCGGCTTCGTCGGCGAGGCCGTCTTCCGCACCGTCCCCCTGCTCCCGCACACCGCCACCGGCCTGCTGATCCTGCCGGGCCTCGCCGAGGCGACCGACGCCCTGCCCGCGCTGCTGGCCGCCGGCGCCCGCACCGCCGAACTCCTCGACGCCGCCTCCCTGCGCGTCGCACAGCAGGCCGCCGACCCCGTCGAGGAACTGCGCGGGCTGCGGGTGGAACGGCACGCCGCCCTACTGGTGGAGTTCGCCGAGGACAGCGCCGAAGCGCTCGACGCGACCGTGGCCGCCGCCCAGCCGGTCCTGGACCGGCTGCCCGCGGTCACCGGGTCCGCGCTCACCCGCGACGCGGCCGTGCGCGGCCGGCTCTGGCACCTGCGCAAGGGCCTGTACACGGCCGTCGCCGGGGCACGGCCGGCCGGGACGACCGCGCTCCTGGAGGACATCGCGGTGCCCATGGAACGGCTGACCGGCACCTGCGAAAGCCTGATCGGCCTGTTCGACCGGTACGGCTACCAGGACGCGGTCATCTTCGGCCACGCCCGCGACGGCAACCTGCACTTCATGCTCACCCAGGACTTCGACACCCGCGCCGAGACCGAGCGCTACGCCCGCTTCACCGACGCGATGGTCGACCTCGTCCTGGACGCCGGCGGCACCCTCAAGGCCGAGCACGGCACCGGCCGCGCCATGGCCCCCTTCGTCCACCGCCAGTACGGCGACGAGCTCTACGAGGTCATGCGCGAGCTGAAGCGGCTCTGCGACCCCCACGACGTCCTCAACCCCGGCGTCCTGCTGACCGACGACCCGGCCGCGCACCTGCGCGACCTGAAGAGCGTGCCCGCGGTCGACCCGGCCGTCGACGCGTGCGTGGAGTGCGGCTACTGCGAGCCGGTCTGCCCGACCGCCGACGTCACCACCACACCCCGGCAACGCATCGCCCTGCAGCGCGAGATCGCCCTGGCCACCGCCGCCGGCGACGAGGAGCGCCGCCGCGCCCTGGAGGCGGACTACGCCTACGCGGCCGTCGACAGCTGCGCGGCCGACAGCCTGTGCGTCACCGCCTGCCCCGTCACGATCGACACCGGCGCGGTCATGAAGCGCCTGCGCGCGCAGCGCCACAGCCCCACCGCCCAGCGCTTCGGCAACACCACCGCCCGGCACTGGGGGAGCGCCGTCACCGGTGTGCGCGCCGCCCTCAACACCGCCCACGTCCTGCCCACCCCGGTCACCCGCGCCGCCACCGGCGCGGTCCGCAAGCTCGGGGCGACGGAGCTGGTGCCCACCTGGTCCGGCGACATCCCGCGCGGCGGCCCGGCCCGCCCGGCCCCCAGGCACCCCGAAGGGGCGCGGGCGGTGTTCTTCGCCGCCTGCATCGGCAGCGTCTTCGCCCCCGAAGGGGACTCCGGCGGCGCGGCCGCCGCCTTCCTGCGGCTGTGCGAACGCGCCGGCGTCCAGGTCACGGTGCCGGACGGCCTGACCGGCCTGTGCTGCGGCACACCGTGGCAGTCCAAGGGCTACACCGACGGGCACCGCACCATGGCCGGCCGGACCCTTGAGGCACTGTGGGAGGCCAGCGACGGCGGGCGGCTGCCGGTCGTGTGCGACGCATCCTCCTGCACCCATGGTCTCGAGCAACTCGCCGAGACCCTCCCGGAGTCCGACCGCGCCCGGTTCTCGGCCCTGCGCTTCGTCGACAGCGTCGCCTTCACCGCCGAGCACCTGCTCCCCGCCCTGCCCGCCCCGCGCCGCATGGGCACCATGGCCCTGCACCCCACCTGCTCCACCGTCCACCTGGGCATCGACGCCGCCCTGCGCCAGGTCGCGGCCGCGGTCAGCGACAAGGTCACCGTCCCCGACAACTGGGGCTGCTGCGCCTTCGCCGGGGACCGCGGACTGCTCCACCCCGAGGTCACGGAGTCCGCGACGGCCGCCCAGGCGGCGGAGATCACCGCCGGGACGTACGACGCCTACGCCTCCTGCAACCGCACCTGCGAGATGGGCATGACCCGCGCCACCGGCCGCCCCTACCGGCACGTCCTGGAACTGCTGGACGAGGCGACCGCCTGACGGGCGGGCCCAGTGCCCGCCCAGCCCCGGCAGGCACGACCCGTCCGCGGTGCGCCCGACCACCTCCGCGTGGAGCGTGCGTGCGGCCTTCCGACGCCAACCGGGTTTCCCGCAAGCTCAAATGAGGCTCAAGCGGGAGGGACAAGCCACCGTTCCGCGGATACGATGCAGGTCACGTGGCTGTCGACACACGGGGGAGAGCTGCTGTGGTCGAACTCGGGATTCTCCTGCTCCTGCTCGCGTCCTTCGTGACGTACCTGGTCGTCAAACTCCTGCGCCGCAGCAACCGCCGCACGGAGAACGTGGACGGCCTGCTCATCGAGCAGGCCCGCCGCGAGCAGGCCCACGCCGACCGCTGGACGTACAACTCGGCGTCCGTGCACAACGCTCCGCTCACCCACTCATCGGACCCGTTCCACCCCTGACCCGAGCGGGTGCCACCCGGTAACGCGTGTTCCGCTGTGCGGGGCGGCCGGGGCGGCTACGGTTTTCCCGTACGAAGCCGGCAAGCGACAAATGGGGGATGCCGTGCTGTCCGAGGAACTCCTGGCGCTGGCCGCGACGGCCGGCACAGCCGTGGCACAGGCCGCCGGCACCGACGCGTGGTCGACCCTGCGGGCTGGTCTCGGACGCTGGTTCGGACGCGGCGACGCGCAGAGGGAGGAAGGCGCGCTCGCAGAACTCGACGCCACCGCTGACGCCTTGGGGGCCGGGTCCGAGGACGGCGCGGCGCTGTCACGTCATGAGACGGAATGGCGGGACCGGGTCCGTACCCTGCTGCAGCAATTGCGGGGCACAGAGCAGGAGCAGGCGGCCCGGGTGCTGCGTGAGCTGCTGTCGATGGGCCCGGGCCAAGCGGTCGCCGGCTCGACCTGGGACGGCGGTCTCCACGTCCAAGGCGACGTGGACATACATGCCGAACAAGGGTCCGTCGCCGCGGGTGTCGTCAATGGGAGTGTGAGCCTGGTCCCCCCTCAGGCGCCGGTTCGGACCCAGGGCTGACCGAACCGGCCGCCGCCGAGCCTGATCGCGGGCCCACACGGACTCCGTTCGCTGCGAGCCCGGCGACCACCCATGTCGAGGCCCGGAGCCACGCGGTCGCGGTAGGTTCCGCCCAGACCGTCATCGTCGGCGGGTACCCGGCCGCGGACCGAGGAGACGCCCGGCCTAGGACGGTCAGTGCCGGGACCGCCGTGGTGATCCTGGTCGCCGCGATGGCCGCCACCGTCGGCGTCGTCATGGCGGTTCACACCGGCGGTTCGTCGAACGACCGAACCACACCCGCGTCCTCAGCCTCGCCGCCGGTGGTCGTCGGCGGAGTCACCGGCCCGGTCAGTGACCTGGCCGGCAAAGACTTCGTGCTGCCCGACCCACTGAGCATGAGCCCTGCCGAACTCCGGCAATTCAACACGGACGTCGCATCCGATTCCGCCGCTTTTGATGCCTGGCGGTCCGGCCACCAGGCGACGGTGGTCGGTTCGGGCACCATCACCTTCACCTTGCGGGGCCATGACGCGGACGAAGTGACGATCAGCGACGTCACCATGCGGAAGAGGTGCACGGCGCCGCTCGACGGGACGTACTTCGAGGGGTATTCGCAAGGAGAGGGAAACACCGTGGCCCTGGGTTTCGACCTCGACGACGCCGACCCCATTCCCGAACTGCGGGCCCGGACCGCGGGCGGACTCGTCCCCACGGGACGCAACTACTTCGACGAGAAGACCCTCCGCCTGCGCCCGGGTGAGCAGGTGACGTTCAGCGTCGGCGTCAGCAGCCGGCGCCACCACTGCTCCTTCTCCCTCGAACTCGTCGTCGCCACCTCCCACGGCGACTTCACCCAGCGCGTCGACCGCCACGGCAAGCCTTTCACCCTGACGGCTCCCGTGCGCTCGTCCGCCGCCGGAGGCCCGTCCGCCCGTTACCGATCGGCGTACCGGGAGGGCCCGGACGGCTGGCACGCCGTCACCACGTCCGGGAGTGACACCTCGCGATGAGTGGCCGGCGCACCCAGGGGGTGACGATCGGCCGGTTGGCGGCTCTGGTCGCCATCGTGGTGATCTGCACGGTGATCGTGGCCGTCCTGGTTCCGCGGTTCGCCGCCGACAGCGGGGACGGGGCCGGGGCCGGGGGCCGCAACGCCCAAGCGCCGGCGCCGCGGGGACCGGCGTACGCATACATCACCCCGACGCGTTTCGTGCTGATGCGCGGTGGACGGCCGGCGGCCGAGGTGAGCCGGGTCTTCGACCTGGCCGACCCGCAGCACAACAAGGTGGCGTGGACATACGACGGCCGTTACGTGGCGTTCCTCTCCGACGACGCCTTCCTGGACCGTCCCGAGGACACGCGTCTGATCGCCGTCAATGCCGCCACCGGGCAGGTACGGCGCCTGTCCTGCGCCCACTGCTACGACCTCGCCCCTGTCGGGGAGGGGGACGTACTCGCCCTCACCCTGGGTTCGGCCGGTGAACAAGGCGCGGGCATGCTCCGCTTCGCCATGGACGGCGCGCATTCCGCGCGCACGGAGCCGTCCCCGTTCGCCGGCAACGGCAGCACATGGCTGCCCGGGCTCCTCGCGGGCACGCCCACCCGGGTGCTCACGGCTCAGTACGCCACCACGAGTAGCGGCGGCACTGCCATGGATCTCCGGCTCGTCGACGCCGACGGTGGGGGAGAGGTGTCCTTCCCGCTCTTCGAATCAAACGCCTACATGCCCGCCGCAGCCGCTCGCACCGACGGCCAGGAGCACATCGCGGTGGCGGCGCGTACCAACCCCGGTGCGTGCCCGGCTCCCTTCCCCATCTCCCTCCTGGACAGCCAGGGCAAGGCCACCGCCACCGACATGACCGCTGCACTGCCACCGGGGTTCGTGCCGGGCGTGACCGGAGGCGTGGAGGTCAACGACCTGTGGTGGGCCTTCGACGGCCACCTGTACGCCACGATCACGTCCTGGACCTGCGACGACAGCGAGCGCGCGGCCAACGACACCCAGGTCCTGCACCACCCGTCGTCCCTGTGGCGGCTGGACGGCGGCAAGTGGGTGAGTGCCGGCACCGACTCTGCCACCATGCTGCGCAGGCTCGACGATCACACCACGGTGCTCTTGCGCATTCCGGACTGCGTCGGCCCGGCGACACACGACGACTCACAGGCCCACTGCAACAGCGGAGTTCTCTACCAGGAACACGACGGAACGCGGACGACGGTCGCCAAGGGCGTCCTTGCGATCGTCGCCCCACCGCCCAATAGTTGAGCGGCAGCGGCAGCGGCAGCGGCGTCAGCGCTCGGCTGAATCGTCCGGACCGGGGTCCTCGCGGCCGGGCGGCGTGAAGCACGCCGTTATCGTCTTGCCGTGGTGCTGGGCGTGCGTGTGCCAGTGGTCGGCGAGACCGTCCACGATGGCGAGCCCGCGCCCGCCGGTGGCGTCCGCGTCGGCGTCGCGCGGGGCGGGCACCGTGTCGTCGTCATCGTGGACGCTGACGTGCAGGCAGCGGCTGTCCCAGGTGAGGACGACCTCGGCGTCGCTGTGGGCGTGGACGTGCGCGTTCGTGACGAGCTCCGACACGGCCAGCAGGATGTCGTCGACCGTGTCCGGCGCGTCCTTCGTCCAGTCCAGAGTGGCGAGGTGCTGCCGCGTCCACCGCCGGCCGGACCGCACCCCGCCGGAGACGGGGAACGACCGCGCCCAGCCGACGGCCTTCATCGACGAGTCGGCCATCGGAGAGCTCCCTTCTGCTCGTTGGTGGCAGAAGTACGCCTACCCCGCTTGCCGCCGCGCATTGCGGCGCGAAGGACGGCGCGGGTCCCGGACACCGATCGGTGTCCGGGACCCGCGCGTCGGGGGCTCGCTCCGGGCGGCGCTTCTAGACCGCACCGCGCCAGGAGCCGCTCTCGATGCCGCGGGCCTCGATGTACGCCTTGAAGCGCTTGAGGTCGCCCTTGGCCTGGCGCCTGACGACGCCGAGCTTGTCGGCCACCGTGTCGGCCACGCCGTGCGGTTGGTGCTCGAGCTGCAGCATGACCTTGGTGTGCCGGTCGTCCAGGCGGTGGAAGGTGACGACTCCCGCCTGGTGGACGTCGCCGCCGACCGTGGTCCAGGCGACCCGCTCGTCCGGGATCTGCTCGCTGATCTCGGCGTCGAACTCGCGCGTGATGCCGTCGACCTTCGCGACCCAGTGCGTCAGGGTCGGCGTGCGCTGGTCGATGCGCTCCACCCCCTCCATGAAGTGGGGGAACTCCTCGAACTGCGTCCACTGGTTGTACGCCGTCGTGACCGGCACCGCGACCTCGACCGACTCCTCAACCGTCGACATGTGCCCACCTTTCGGGTCGGCATCCGCTTCGGGATGCGGGCTTCCGCTTCTCGGTGGTGGCGCCTGCCCGTACGAGGCGGTGCCAAACAGCGCTCCGGGCACGGCCGGCCGGGTCCGTGGGGGCATGGGAGGGTCCCCGCCGTGGCGCCACGGCGGGGACCTCGTGGAGCTCCGGCTCAGACGGCGGCGCGGGTGCGCTGCTTGGCGGCGCTGATGACGTCGGGGCGCCCGCGGTGCTGCCGCTCGTAGTCCATGGCCTGCCGGGCCTGCAGCGGTTCGGCGCCGCGCAGCCGCGCGGTGATCTGGTCCGGGCTCATGGTGTCGTAGCCGGGCCAGGGTTGGTTGGCGCGCAGGTTCTCGATGGCGTTGAGGATGCCGACCCGGTCGCCGTGCTCCCGTTCGTAGTCCTCGATGACGGAGAGGTCGGCCTGCGAGAAGATGCGCAGCCGCTGGATGATCTCGGCGACGGGGAGCCGGTCGTAGTCCGCCAGCGGGAGGTCCACGTTTCGGGCCACGGGGGCGTGGGCCTTCCCGGCCGGGCGCGGTGCGCCGGCGGCGGGACGGTGCGCCGGCTGCCCGGCGGTCCAGACGGCCTGGAGCCGTTGGGCGGTGGTGCGGAGCGTCCGGACGGCGGCGTCGGCCAGACCGGCCGCCCCGTGGGCGTGGTGGCCGTTGCCGGCCGCCGTGGTGGCCACCGCCAGGGCCTGTTCCTCGACGCTGGACTCCAGGTCGCGCAGGAGCTGCTCGTCCTGCCGGCGCAGCGTGGTCAGCAGCGCGGCGGCACGGTCGTCCTGGGCCAGGGTGGCGATGCTCTCGCCCGCCCGGCAGGCCGCGAGGGCCCGCGCGGTGGCGGTGTACTCGGCCTCGGTGTTCCTCAGCAGCTGGTGCTCGTCGGCCTGCCCGCGCCCCGGCAGGACGCCGCGGACCATGCGGGTGCCGATGTGCAGGGGCGCCATGGCCGTGTGGAACGCGCCCGCCGACGCGGTGCGGACCATGTCGGCGGTGTCCCGCAGGAGGTGGCGCGGCCGCATCTCACGGACGTGGGTGTCGATGCGGGCGATGTGGTGCTGGGTCTGGGCGGCATGACGTTCCAGGGTCTGCCGATGGGGACCGACGGGGGTGACGGCCATGTCGGTCCGGAACCGGTCGACCACCGCGGCGTGTGCCTCCCGCACATCCTCGAGCGCGGGTATGAGCGCATCCGTCGTCAATGTCATGCCTGCTCCCTCGTGGGGTGTCGTGGCGGCCGTGAAGGCCGCCCTGGCGTGCGGCGGCGCCGCCGGGTGGGGCGGGCACCGGCACCAGCGTGGGCGAAGCGGAGGAAGATCGCCCGGCGAGGCGGGCTCGTCGCACGCGGCGGCACGGCGGGCCGGGGGCGCGTGTCAGTGCCCGGCGCCGGTCCCGGTGAGCTGCGCGGGGGTGCCCCGGCCGGCGCTCCGGTTAGCCCGTACAGGTGACGGGACGCCCCGAGGGCGGGCCCGCGCCGGTACGGCGGCGGCCGCCGTCACCCGTGACGGCGGCCGCCGGTGCCCGTACCGGTCGAGGCGGGGGTCATCCCGAGGTCAGACGCCTGGCCGCCTCGGCGATGTGCGTGCGGGAGATGCCGGCGGCGTCCAGGAGTTCCTCCGCGGTGCCGGAGCCGGGCAGGTCACGGACGGCCAGGTGGGCGAAGGCCGGGCCCTGGCGCCGCGCGGCGAGGGCGGACAGGACGGCCTCGCCCAGGCCGCCCTCGGGGTGGTGGTCCTCGGCGACGACGAGGGCGCCGGTGTCGCGGGAGGCGCGCTCGAGGGCGTCGGCGTCCACGGGCTTGACCGAGTACAGGTCGATCACGCGGGCCGGGATGCCGTCGGCGGCCAGCGCGTCGGCCGCGGCGAGGCACTCGTGCAGGGTGACCCCCGCGCCGACGAGGGTGACCCGGTCGTCGCCGGACTGGCGCAGGGTCTTGGAACCGCCCACGGGGAAGGTCTCGTCGGGCCCGTACAGCACGGGATAGGCCCCGCGGGTGGTGCGCAGGTAGGAGATGCCGTCGAGGTCGGCCTGGGCCGCCGTCAGCGCCGCGGCGGAGGTGGCGTCGCTGGGGTAGAGCACGGTGGAACCGTGGACCGCGCGCATCATCGACAGGTCCTCCACGCCCATCTGGGAGGGGCCGTCGGCGCCGATCTCCACGCCGCAGTGACTGCCGGAGAGGGCCATCGAGATCTGCGAGATGGCCGCCATGCGGATGAAGTCGTGGGCCCGGGTGAGGAAGGCCGCGAAGGTCGCCGCGTACGGGCGGTAGCCGCGCACGGCCATGCCGACGGCCGAGGCGATCATCTGTTGCTCGGCGATGTACGTCTCGAAGTACCGGTCGGGGTAGGCCTTGCCGAAGTCCTCCGCGTGCGTGGAGTTGCCGACCTCGGCGTCCAGGACCACGACGTCGGGGCGGGCGCCGACGGCGACGAGCGCCTTGCCGAAGGCGACCCGGGTGGCGACCTTGTCCCCGAGCTGGAAGCGCGGCAGGTCCATGGGCGTCGTCGCGGCCATCGGCGGGCGCGGCGCGGCCTCGGGCGGCCGCGGGCCGCGGACCGTCAGGTGACGCACGCCCCCGAGTTCCTCGATGGCGTGCTCCGCGAGGTCCGGCGGCAGGGGCTTGCCGTGCCAGCCCTCGATGTCGGCGACCTCGGGGACGCCCTGGCCCTTGACGGTCCTGGCGACGATGACGGTGGGCGCCTGCCCGTCGGCCGCGGTGGCCAACGCCCGGTCGACGGCCTGGAGGTCGTGCCCGTCGACGACGAGGGCGCGGCAGCCGAAGGCCTCGACGCGGCGGGCGTACGCCTCGGTGTCCCACTGCAGTTCGGTGGGGCCGCGCTGGCCGAGCCGGTTGACGTCGACGATCGCGACGAAGTTGGGCAGCAGCCGCTGACCCGCCTTGTCCAGGGCCTCCCAGACCGAGCCCTCGGCCATCTCGCTGTCGCCGCACAACACCCACACCCGGTACGGCTCGTGCTCCAGGTCGCGGCCCGCCGTGGCGATGCCCACGCCGTAGGCGATGCCCTGGCCCAGCGATCCGGTCGCCACGTCCACCCAGGGCAGGACGGGGGTGGGGTGGCCCTGGAGGCGGGCTCCGAAGGTGCGGTAGGTCGTCATGAGTTCGTGCTCGTCCACGGCACCCGCGGCGTGGAACATCGCGTACAGCAGGGGAGAGGCGTGTCCCTTGGAGAAGATGAGGTGGTCGTTGGCCGGGTTCTCGGGCTGCTGCCAGTCGTACCGCAGGTGACGTGACATCAGCACGGCCATCAGGTCGGCGGCGGACAGGCTGGACGTCGGGTGGCCCGAGCCGGCCGCCGTGCTGGCCCGCACGGAGTCCACCCGGAGCTGCTGGGCGAGTTCGAAGACCTGTTCCAGGTCGCTGTCGGGCCCGATCGGGCGGGCGGCGGCTTTCTGGTCCGTCATGACGGATTCCCTACTTCGCGCGGAGGACTCTGCGTACCTGATGTCTGCTACCCCGCCCGGGCGCTGAAGTGTGCTCCCCCCATGGGTTCCGGCTGCACGCACATCGGGTCCAGAGCCTCCGAGCCGGTCTCAGCGCAGAAGCCCACGGCGCGAACGCCGCCATTTCACGACGACGTACACCAGGTCGAGCACGAGCACGACGATGCCGATGACCAGCAGGTACAGCAGACCCTCGGCGACCACGCCGATGAGCCCGAGGACCACGGCCACCAGAAGCAGGAACAGGAAGAGCGCCATGGCCGAAACACCTCCTTGGCGCGGCGGGGCGAGGCGTTCAGCGGCGGGCGAGCTTCCGTTCGCCGCCGGCGCCCGGGTGGTAGGCCATGTCGTAGTACTGGAAGATCTCCCCTTCCTGCTCTGCGGGCAGGACGTCGTCCGTCCCGATGGACGGACCCTTCTTCACCAGCCCCTTGGACTGGGTGACCTTGACGTAACCGGGCCCCACGACCGCCTCGTCGAGGGGGACGAAGACCAGTCGCTGCCGTGTGGGCAGACCGGTGCGCACCGTGGCCACCGCCGGCTCGTCGGTGGCGGTGTCGACGTAGATCGCCTCCAGCGCGCCGATCTTGTGCCCCTTGGGGTCGATGACGTCGCGGTCGCGCCACTCGCGGATATCGGCTGAATGGATCATGCGCTGCTCCTTGGTGGAGCGCCGATTCGGCACCGTGCCCCGGCGCGGACGCACCGGGATCGCCCTTACGGGTCGTCGCTTGTGACAGCGCACCGGCCCTTTTCCTCATGCTACGTCCGGAATCCGGATCCGGCCGGGGCTCCGTTTACCGCCGTCGCACGCGGCAACGCGACACATAGGGGGCGTTGACCGGCCACCGGCCCCGGAGGCTGTGATGGATGTCGTGGAAGAGGGCCCCTACCGTTTCCGCATCGCCCCGCGCGCGCGGATGCGCGTACCCGGCGTCGTGTTCGCCTCGCGCGACCTGCTCAGTCATGCCGAGAAGGCCTTGGAGCAGGTCGTCAACGTGGCGACGCTGCCGGGCATCGTCGGCGCCTCCTACGCCATGCCCGACGTCCACTGGGGCTACGGCTTCCCCATCGGAGGCGTGGCCGCGACCGACGTCGCCGACGGCGGTGTGGTCTCCCCGGGCGGGGTGGGCTTCGACATCTCCTGCGGCGTGCGCCTGATGGCGGCCGACTGCGACCGGCGGACGGTCGGACCCGCCCTGCCCGCGATCATGGACGGACTGGGCCAGGACACACCCCGCGGCGCCGTCACCGGAGCCGTCTGGCACCTGGGCAGCGACCGCCGGCTGGAACGCGTGCTGACGGGCGGGTCCCGCTACGCCGTGGAGGAGGGTCACGGCGAGGACGGCGACCTGCGGCGGTGCGAGGACGAGGGCACCGTGGCCGACGCCGACCCCGGACAGGTGAGCGCACGCGCCAGGGAACGCGGCCTCGGGCAGGTCGGCAGCCTCGGCTCGGGCAACCACTTCCTCGAGGTGCAGGAGGTCGCCGAGGTGTACGACGAAGCGGTCGCCGCCGCTTTCGGCCTCGCGCTCGGCCAGGTCTGCGTGATGATCCACTGCGGTTCCCGGGGGCTGGGGCACCAGATCTGCTCCGACCACGTGCGGGCGATGGACCGGACCATGCGGCGGTACGGCATCGAGGTCCCCGACCGGCAGCTCGCCTGCGTTCCCGTGGAATCGCCCGAAGGCCGCGCCTACCTCGGCGCGATGGCGGCCGCGGCCAACTATGCCCGGGCCAACCGCCAGCTCCTCGGCGAGCTGTCCCGCCGCGTCTTCCGCCGCGAGGCGGGCGTCCGTCTGGCCCTCGTCTACGACGTGTCCCACAACCTCGCGAAGATCGAGGAGCACGACGTGGAGGGCACGCGGCGCACCCTCTGCGTCCACCGCAAGGGCGCCACCCGTGCGCTCCCGCCCGGTCACCCGGACCTGCCCGCCGACCTGCGCGGCGTCGGCCAGCCCGTGCTCATCCCCGGCACCATGGGCACCTGCTCGTACGTCCTCACCGGCGTTCCCCGTGGCGACGCCTTCCACTCGACCTGTCACGGGGCGGGCCGGGAGAAGAGCCGGCACCAGGCCGCGCGGGGCGTCAGCGGCAGGGAGCTGCGGGCCCGGCTGGAGGCCCGCGGGATCGCGGTCCGCGCCTCGTCCTGGCGCGGCCTCGCCGAGGAGACGCCCGAGGCGTACAAGGACGTCTCGGCGGTGGTGGAGGCGAGCGAGGGCGCCGGACTGTGCCGCAAGGTCGTCCGCCTGGTGCCCCTGGGCGTGGTGAAGGGTTAGGCCCTCCGCGGACCGCTGGCGGCCGGACGTCCACCGCCGCCGTTCAGACGTCCACCGTCGCCGCGCAGGTCCATCCGTACGGGCCGGGCGCCAGGTGGAGCTCGCCCAGCGAGACCGCCTTCGGCACCGCGCCGGTGACCTCGACCGACCCCACGTCGGCCATCGCCATCCGTACGTCCAGCCCGTCGGCGTCCGACTCCGCCTCGACGTCGACGGGGACCTCCCCGTGTACCTCGAGCCGGAAGATGACCTCGTCCAGCAGGTCCGCCAGCAGGTCGTCGTCGGCGGCGTCGGCGACCGGGATCCGCCGCACGCGTGCCGGCCGCACCCCGGCGACGTCCGCGAAGCACTCGACCAGGCCCAGCACCGCCTCGACCAGGCACTGCTCCCTGGTGGGCCCCCACGCCTCTATCCGCACATCGGCGGTGTGCGGTACCGCACGGTGTCCGCCCGCCTCCGGTCCGCCGCCGTACGTCTCGTCCACCATGAGGATCGCCTGCCCGGTTCACGCGGCCTCATGACTCCGGCGGCCCGGCGTCAGCGCTTGACGGCCCGCAGCACCACGAACTTCGGGTTCGAGGCGACGACCTCGCAGTTCCCGAAGAGCCGCCGCAGGCGCGTGTGGTAGCCCAGATGCCGGTTCCCGATGACCAGCAGCTCACCGCCGGGCCGCAGCGCGGACCGGGCGGTGACGAACATGCGGTGGGCGGTCGCGGCGGTGACCGCCTGGTGGGAGTGGAACGGCGGGTTGTTGAGGACGAGGTCGGCGCCGTCGGGCCGGACGGCGGCCACGGCGTCGGCGGCGTCCCCGACGAGGAACCGGGCTTTGCCCCCGGGGCCCACGTTGTCGTGGAAGGTCTCCTCGGCGGAGGCGACGGCCTGGTGCGACTCGTCCACGAACAGCACGTCGCTGTCGGGGTTCGCCAGCGCCACCGCGGTGCCGACCACGCCGTTGCCGCAGCCCAGGTCGACCACACGGTCCGGGCCCTTGCGGTCCGGCAGGTGCTCGAGCAGGAAACGCGTGCCGATGTCGAGGTGGTCGGCGCAGAACACGCCCGCGTGGTTGGTGACGGTCCGGCCGGACAGGAGGCCGATGCCGTCGGGCAGCGCGTACCGCAGGGGCCACGGGTTCGCCCCGGGGGCCGCCGCCGGATCGGGGGTGCCGAAGATCAGCCGGGCCTTGCGCACCGCCAGCGAGGTGCGGGTCGGCCCGATGATCCGCTCGAAGAGCCGCAGCGTGGACGTGTGGATCTCGGTGACCATGCCCGCGCCCAGGACGACGGTGCCGGGGTGCAGTGCGGGGGCCAGCCGGTGCAGCTGGTCCTCCAGCAGCGCGAGGCTCTTGGGCACCCGGACGAGCAGCACGTCGATGCGCGCCGGAGTCTCGTCGCGGGTGGTCAGCATCCGCACCTCGGCGTCCGGCGCGTTGCGCCGCAGGTTCGCCCGCGTGGCCTGCTGCCCGAGGTGGGAGTCCGTGATCTGCGTGGGGCGGTGTGCCGCCAGCGCCGTCGCCAGCGCCCCCCAGCGGTCTCCCAGGACGACGGTCGTGCCCGTCAGGTCCGTCCCGCTTTCCGCGAGGTGCCGCAACAGGTAGTCGTCCGCGGCGTCCCACGCCCGCAGGGTCTCCCGCGGCTCCGCGGGGAATCGGGTCAGTTCGAGTGCGCCCCACGGCGTGCTGAAGAGGTTCATCGCCCCCTCAGGGTACGGGCTGCCCGGGCAGCCCCGGGCTACCGGCTCCCGGGCTCCCGGGGCCGCAGGTCGTACGAAGGGGTCCGCGCCGACGACCGGGCCCACTCCGTCGGTGGGTGCACGCGGTCACGGCGCACCCACCGACGCCAGGGGTCAGCCCTGGGCGGCGTTCTGGATCATCTCGGCGAACGTGGCGACGTCCTTGGCCGGAGGCGCCTTGATGGCGGAGGTCCTGCCATAGCCGGAGTACGCGATCGTCAGTTTGGCAGGGCCCTTGGCGGTCTTGCCGGACTCCACGGTCTTGACGGCGAGGTCGCCGGCGCCGATCCACGCCTCGACCTTGACGGTGTTCCCGAAGCCGGTGGCGTGCAGTTGATCGATGTACGTGTCGCGCTCGTCCTTGGTGATGAGCTCAAGGACAGCGGTGTCCGCGGCGAACTTCCCGAGGTCCACGGTGCCCGTGTAACGGGTCGCCGCGGCGCCGGCCACCCGCTCCTCGCCGGCCGCGGCGAGGTCCGTCGCGGCCGACAGGGCCGCAAGGGCCGCGGCGGGGCCGTGCGGCAGGTCCTTGGCCGGGTTGTCCTCCGCGGAGGTGCCCTCGAGCTTCAGCCACTTCTTGCCGCCAGTGGCCTCGAGCAACGGCCCCTCGACCGGGAGGTACACGGTGCCGTCCGCCATCGTCAGGTGCACCTTGCCGTCCGGGCCGGCCATGTCCTGCAGGTCGGGGTCGGAAGCGGCGTCCACGCTCACCTCGGCCCCTTCGGAGCCCTTCTTCCAGCTCAAGGTGCCCTCGGACTTGGTGGTGCCCACCTCCGTGTCGACGGAGTCGACGGCGACCTTCGCGGACCCCTGCTGCCCCACCGCCTTGATGCCGTTCCGCAAGGCTTCGACGGGGGACACCTTCTTCTCCGCCGGCTTGACGGAGACCTGCGTCGATGCGGCCTTCGGCTCCTCCTTCGCGGAGTCGCCACAGGCCGCGAGACCGAGCGCGAGCGTGCCGGTCGTAGCCGTGATCGCCAGAAGGCGACGAATGTGCATGAAAGGTTCCCCCCAGGGAGGTAAAGATTTGTCCAATGATCAATGGCCTTGGACCATACAACAATTCGGCGAACGACCCGCCCGTCAGGCACGTGATCCACACGGTCGGCCCGGTCCGGGAAGGCGGCGACCACGGAGAGGCCGACGTCCTCGCCTCCTGCTACCGGCGTTGCCCGGAGGTCGCGGACGAGCTCGGGGCCACGCGCATCATGTTCCCCGCGATCGCCACCGGCGTTCACGACCGTCCGGCGGAGGAAGCGGCGCGGATCGCCGTCTCCGCCCTCCGGGCGTCGCAGAGCCGGGTCCGGCAGACCAGGCTCGTGGCCTGCGACCGCGCGACCCGCGATCTGCCGGCCGCCGCGCTCGGTTCGTAGCGGGGGCTCGCCATGGCGGGTGCGTCAGACGAGCTCCGGCAGGACCTCGGCGGCCAGGCGCTCGGCGTGCTCGGCCTGCGCGAACAGGGGCGTGAACAGGATGAGCTCCGCACCGGCGGCGACGACCTCACGCAGCGCCCGGACGCACTCCGCGGGGGTCCCCGCGATCGCGGCGGCCTCGATCTCGGGGGACTTGCGCATGTATAGCGCCGCCAGTTCGGCGTCGATCCGGGCGCGGGCGCGCCGGGAGTCGTCGTCCACCGCGATGTAGACGCGCTTGGCGATCCCGAAGCCGTCCACCGGCCTGCCGCACTCGGCCAGCGCCTGCCGCACGATCGCGACCTGCTCGGCGAACTTCTCCGTCCGGACCTGACCCGCGCCGAAGAAGCCGGTGAAGAGCCCCGGACTCATCACGGCGCGGCGCAGCGCGGTGCGCCCGCTGCCGCCGAACCACACTGGGGGAAAGGGCTTCTGGAACGGTTTCGGTTCCATCGCCGCGTCGCTCAACCGCCAGAATTCCCCGGAGAAGTCGACCCGGGGTTCACGCCACAGGCGGGTCATGACCTCCATGCCCTCGTAGAAGCGGGCCACATAACGTTCCGGGTCGACGCCGAACGCCGCGAAGGGCCGATGCGGGCCTCCCGTGCCGAATCCCACCTCGATCCGGCTCCGGCTCAGCTGGTCCAGCGAACCGATGCTCTTCGCCAGGTGCACCGGACTGTGCAGCGTGGACACGAAGACCACGCACCCCAGGCGCAGGCGCTCGGTGCACGCGGCGGCGAAGGTCATCGTCTCGAGCGGGGCGAGCTGCGGCATCGTGCCCAGCGTCTGTTCCTGTGTCCAGGCACTGTCGAACCCCAACTCCTCGACGCGCGTCAGGAAGACGCGGAAGGCGGCCGGATCGAAATCGCCGTCCGCGTGGAACTGCGGAATGGACATCGCGCATCGCACCCGCGCATCGTAGGGAACGGAGTCCGCCGGGCACGAGACACCACGCCGCCGGACGTCCACGCACGGCGGAGTGACAGCGTGTGCCCCGCGCATGAGCGCTCTGCGACCGCGGAAATTCCCGGAGTTGCGGCGCGAAATCGCCGAGGGACGATGGAAAAGCGGCCGGCACGGTCCTTGCGACCGCTTCCGCTGCCCATGAACGGCACCTCTCAGGCAGGAGGCCCACCATGCCCGAATCCCCGTCCGCGGCACCCGTCCTGGAACCCGCGGCCAAGGAACTGGCGGACGCGACCGCACAGCACCCGCGCATCTACGAGGTCGCGCCGGCGGACGGCCGCGAGATCCTCGACGACCTGCAGGCGGGCGAGGGCGTGCCCAAGCCCGCGGTGGACGAGGAGTGGGTGACCGTCGACGCCGGACAGTACGGCAGCGTCCGTGCCCGCGTCATCCGTCCCGAAGGGGCGACGGAAACCCTCCCGGTCGTGTTCTACATCCACGGCGCCGGATGGGTGTTCGGCGACGAGAACACCCACGACCGACTGGTGCGCGAGCTCGCGGTCGGCACGAACGCCGCCGTGGTCTTCCCCGTCTACGACCTGGCCCCCGAGGCGAAGTACCCCACCCAGATCGAGCAGAACTACGCGGTCGGGAAGTGGATCCTGAACAACGGCGAGGACCGGAAGCTGGACGCGTCACGGATGGCCGTCTGCGGCGACTCGGTCGGCGGCAACATGTCGGCCGTCTTCGCGCTGATGGCGAAGGAACGCGGCGACATCGACCTGGCGGCCCAGGTGCTGCTCTACCCCGTGACCGACGCCAACTTCGACACGCCGTCCTACCAGCAGTTCGCCGAGGGCTACTACCTCACCCGCGACGGGATGAAGTGGTTCTGGGACGCCTACACCAGCGACCCAGGGCAGCGCGCCGAGATCTACGCGTCCCCGCTGCGCGCCGACGTCGAGCAGCTGCGCGGCCTCCCCACCACCCTGGTCATCACCGACGAGGCCGACGTCCTGCGCGACGAGGGCGAGGCCTACGCCGCCAAGCTGCGCGAGGCGGGCGTGGACGTCACCGCGGTGCGGGTGCTCGGCATGGTCCACGACTTCCTCATGCTCGACAGCCTCCGGGACTCCAAGGCGACCGTCGTCGCGCGCACGCTGGCCGTCGAGGCCCTGCAGCGGGCGCTGCACCCCTGAGCCGCGTCAGGCGATCGTGACCAGGTAGCGTCGTACGGCGTCACCCGGCCCGGCCTCCTCGACACCCTCGAGCACGCCGCCGTTGCGCTCGATCGTCCTGGCGGAGGCGGTGTTCGCCGCCTCGCAGACGATCAGCACCCGGTCCGGTCCGAGCCCGCGCGCCTCGTGGAGCATCCGGCCGAGGGCCCAGGTGGCCAGCCCGCGGCGGCGCGAGGAGGGCCGGATGCCGTAGCCGATGTGGCCGAACCGCAGCACGTAGTCGTCGGGCCCCCGCCGCAGGGCGATGCCCCCGTGCACCCGGTCGCCCTCGACGATCCACCGGTACCAGCAGCCGCGGCCCGCCTGCACCGCCTCCGGCCCCGACTGCCCGGCCAGCATCGTCACCCAAGCCGCGAACCCGTCCGGCGAGTCGACCTCGTCGGACGGCTCCAGCCCGAAGCCGTCCTCGTGCGGGCCGGGACCCCATTCGTCCCGCGCCTCGAGCCAGGCGGAATGCAGACGGGTGGTCGGCGCGATCAGTTCGGGCATACGGCGACGATACCGATGCGTCGCCGTGGGGCCCGAAAATCGGGTGTGTGTACGGGCGGACGCTGCTAATTTCGCTGACGTGCCGAAGCTCAATCAGATCATCGCCGTGGAAAAGGGCGTCAAGTCCAAGTCACTCCAGGAACTGACCCAGGCCCATCACGACGTCCAGAAGCCCGCGTTGCTCGCCGGGATCTCGCGGACGTACCAGCCGAAGGACGAGGAGGGCGAGCAACTGCCCCCGGAGTCCACCCGGGTCCAGGTGAAGGCGGAGGACGTCCTGCACGCGGTCGGGGACACCCTGACGCGGCTCTTCGACGTGACGGCGACGAAGGACTGGGCCAACCGGACCGCGGCCGCCGACGTGGTGGTGGACGGGAGGGCGCTGCTCGCGCAGGTCCCCGTCCCGTACCTGCTCTTCCTGGAGAAGCAGCTCACCGACCTGCACACGTTCGTGCGCAAGCTGCCGGTCCTGGACGCGTCCGAGTCGTGGAACCCCGACCCGTCGACGGACTGCTGGAAGACCGACCCGGTGCGGACGATCCGCACGAAGAAGGTCCCGCGCAACCACGTGAAGGCCGAGGCCACGGAGAAGCACCCGGCCCAGGTCGAGGTGTACTACGAGGACGTGCCCGTGGGGTACTGGACGACCGTGAAGTTCTCCGGCGCGCTGCCGGCGCGGCGCGTGAACGAACTGCTCGCCAGGGTCGAGAAGCTGCAGCAGGCCGTCAAGTTCGCCCGCGAGGAGGCCAACGGCGCG
Source organism: Streptomyces sp. NBC_00510 (assembly GCA_036013505.1). Classification (NCBI taxonomy): domain Bacteria; kingdom Bacillati; phylum Actinomycetota; class Actinomycetes; order Kitasatosporales; family Streptomycetaceae; genus Streptomyces; species Streptomyces sp. NBC_00510. Next base: position 9,583,045 of record CP107851.1, read on the forward strand.
GACGTCACCGACCAGCGCGTGGGGGAGGCGGTCTTCGGCTACCTGTTCGGGTAGCCCCATCAACGCCCCTCGTGAGAGCGGGGGGTGCGCCGAGAGCGCAAGCTGAAACTGATGTTGAAGCTGATCAGGGGTATCAGTGGGGGTTCGAATCCCTCCCCCGGCACAACGCGCCGGGGTGGCCCAACCGGTAGAGGCAGCCCCGTCAATCTCAGACTCTCGCTCCAGTCTCAGCATTCGCCGCCGAACGCCGGATCGACCGAGCGCGGACGATCATCGATGGATGGGGGTTCAACTCCCCTCTGCGCCTCTTCCATGGCGCGGTAGTTCAAAGGTAGAACACGTCGATCTCAGAATGATCCGCGACTCTTAAACGCCGCCGGCGTGCGCAATTGGGTGGCACCACAGGAGCCCGGGCAGCTGGATATGCTCCCGGGCTCCGTCACGCCTCTGGCGACCGGCGCCGAGCCGAACGAAGACTCGGGGGACGGTGGGGCTCCGGCTGCGGGTTTGATCAGCCGCCCGGGCGGTCCGTCGGGCGAGCGGCGGTGGCTGGAGAGCGGGGGATGGCGAGTCCGTCTGTGCCATGCGGCGTCAGGGATGCGGGGGAGGGCGCTGCGGGCGTGGGGGGCTTGTGGAACCGTGGTGCGCGACAACGTTGTCATTTGAGCTGGGCATGACTATACCGGCTGAGAAGGCAACGATGTCAAGGGAGTTGACGTGCACCCGAGGCGGTCTTCCGGCGCACCGGTGGGGCACGCTACTGTCCCCGCGGCTTGTGTGACCCGTGGAGCGCGACCCGTCCGAGAGAAGAAGGGCCGCGTCATGCGTTTGCGTACGACGTCCGTTCTGCTGGCCGCCGTCCTGGCGGTCGGCGGTGCCACTCCCGCCCTCGCGGCGCCCGCCGCGCCGCCACCCGATCTCGTGCAGGACCCCACCGCCTACGTCGACCCCCTGATCGGCACCAAGAACGGCGGCAACGTCTTCCCCGGCGCCGTCGTCCCCCTCGGCATGCTGTCCTGGAGCCCCGAGACCACCCGCGGCGACGCCACCCGCACCACGGCGCCCGGTGGTTACCACTACGACGCGACCCGCATCCGGGGCTTCAGCCTCACCCACATGTCGGGCACCGGCTGCGCGGGCGGCAGCGGCGACATCCCGTTCCTCCCGTACGCCGGGGAGGTCACCACCTCGCCCGCCGCGGACACCAAGGACGCGGTGTACGCCGCGGACTTCAAGCACGCCGACGAGGCCGCCGAGCCGGGCCGCTACAAGGTCGGCCTGTCCTCCGGCGTGACGGCGGACCTGTCGGCCACCGCGCGCACCGGCTCCGGCCGCTTCACCTTCCCCGCGGACAAGCCCGCCTCGATGCTGATCCGCACCGCCAACTCCGAGGTCGGGTCCACGGACTCCACCGTGACCATCGACCCACAGGCCCGTACCGTCTCCGGCTCGGTCACCTCCGGGAACTTCTGCGGCTACCTCGACCCGGAGGGCCAGCGCTCCTACTACACCCTCTACTTCACCGCCCGCTTCGACCGCTCCTTCAAGGCGACCGGCACCTGGCAGGACGACAAGGTGACCCCCGGCTCCACCACCGCCTCGGGCGGCACGGGAGGCTTCTCCCACGGCGGGACGCCGGTCGCGGGCAAGGGCGCCGGCGGCTGGGTGGAGTTCGCGCCCGGCAGCGGACCGGTGAACGTCAAGGTCGGCATCTCGTACGTGAGCCAGGCAGGCGCCGAGGCCAACCTCGCCGCCGAGAACCCGCGGCACCGCTCCTTCGACTCGGTACGGGACGCGGCCGGTCGCGCGTGGCGCGACCGGCTGGGCGCGATCAAGGTGGGCGGTGGCACGGACGCCGAGCGCAGCACCTTCTACACCGCCCTCTACCACGCGCTGATCCACCCCAACGTCATCAGCGACACCGACCGCAGATACCGCGGCAGCGACGGCGAGGTCCACACGGTGGCCCGCGGCCACCAGGCGCAGTACGGCACCTTCTCCGGCTGGGACGTCTACCGCTCGCAGGTGCAGCTGCTCACCCTGCTGAGCCCGCGCACCGGTTCGGACATCGCCCAGTCCCTGTACGAGCTCGCCGAGCAGAACGGCGGCGTCTGGGACCGCTGGCTGCACGGCGCCTCCGGCACGCACGTCATGAACGGCGACCCGTCACCGGCCGCCCTCGCCGGGATCCGGGCCTTCGGCGGCACGGACTTCGACCTGCGCGGCGCACTGGACTCCCTGGTGAAGGCCGCGACCGTGCCGACGGAGCGCGACCTGTCGCCGGTGGGCAAGCCGATCCTCTCCGTGGGCCAGCGCCCGTCCCTGGACAAGTACCTGAAGCTGCACTACATGCCGTCCGTCTCCAACGCCTGGGGCGGCGCCGCCGAGACGCTGGAGATGTCGGGCGCCGACTTCGCCCTCTCGCAGCTCGCCTCGGCCGCGGGCCGGAAGCACACTGCCGCCGACTTCGCCCGGCGCTCCCAGTGGTGGCAGAACAACTTCAACCTCGCCGCCGACCCGAGCGGCGGCTACATCGCCAACCGCGCGGCCGACGGCAGCTGGGTCACCGGGTTCACGCCGGCCACCGGAAACGGCTTCGTCGAGGGCACGGCCGCCCAGTACACCTGGATGGTGCAGCACGACCCGGCCGGGCTGTTCGCCGCGATGGGCGGCCGCGGCGAGGCCCTCGACCGGCTGGACGCGTTCTTCCACACGGCGGACGGCAAGTGGGCCTTCACCGGCAGCGGCGGCGAGAAGTCGGAAATGGACAACGAGCCGTCGATCAACGTGCCGTACCTCTACGCCTACGCCGGCGCACCCTACAAGACGCAGGAGACCGTGCGGGCCGCGATGAGCGCCCTGTGGTCCACGCAGCCGGGCGGCATCCCCGGCAACGACGACCTCGGCGCGATGTCGTCCTGGTACGTCTTCTCGGCACTCGGCATGTACCCGCAGGTGCCCTCCCGCGCCGAACTCGTCCTGGGCTCCCCGCTGTTCCCGCGGATCGAGATCGACCGCCCGGCCGGCAACGACATCTCCATCCGCGCGGCGGGCGCGGCGGCCGACGCGCCGTACGTCCGGTCACTGAAGGTCAACGGCCGCGCCAGTGACCGGCCGTGGCTGCCCGCCTCCTTCGTCGAGGACGGTGGCAGGCTCGACTACACGCTGTCGCGTACCGCGGACCGCACCTGGGGAGCGGACGCGGCCGACGCGCCGCCCTCGTTCCGGGAGGGTGAGCAGCCGCACCAGGTCGGCGTCGGCCCGACCACGGCGACGATCGCCCCGGGCGGCGGCACCGAGGTCGGCATCCGCGCCCTGTCTCTGCGCGGCGGCGCCGCACCGAAGGTGCGCTTCCGCGTCGAGGTGCCCGACGGCGTCACGGCGTCGCCCGCGGAGGGGGAGTTCACGGACGGCTCCCAGGAGATCACCCTGTCCACCGCCGGCGACGTCAAGCAGGGCTTCTACGACGCCAAGGTGGCCGTGAGCTACGGGGACACCTCGTACGAGCAGCCGGTGTCCCTGACGGTGGCCGCCCCCGGTTCCCTCATCGCGGCGTACAACAGCACGGGCGTCTCGGACGACGCCGGTGACCACGACGAGGCGGACTACGACGGCGGCGGCTGGAGCTACTCCCGTCAGGCGCTCGCCGCGGCCGGCCTCACCGGCGGGACGCAGGGCACGGTCACCGGAGGCCTCGCGTTCACCTGGCCGGATTCCCCCGCCGGCCGCCCCGACAACGCCTCGGCGACCGGCCAGACCATCGAACTGGCCACGCCCGCCTCGCGGTTGTCGTTCGTCGGCAGCGCCGTCAACGGCGACCAGCAGACGACGGCGACGGTCACCTACACCGACGGCAGCACCGGTACCGTCGACCTGTCCTTCACCGACTGGACCGTGGGAGGCGGCGGAGGCAGCGTCAAGTTCGGCAACGAGGTCGTCGCCAAGACCGCCTACCGCAACGTCGCGGGCGCGGACAAGGACCCGGTGGCCACGTACGTCTTCGCCACCAAGCCCTTCCCGGCACCGGACGGCAAGACCATCACGAGCGTGAAGCTCCCGGAGAACACGGACCTCCACGTCTTCACCCTCGCGGTGGACTGACGCGGGAAGACCCCGGAAGACCCCAGGGGCGGGCGCGGAGCCGACTCCGCGCCCGCCCTTCGTGCTGCCCGGAACGGCGCCGCCGCATCGGCGCCATATCAACATCACATAAGGTGGCGCACCTCATAGAGGGAATTCGGCCCGGCCTGGAACCCTTTTCCCGGAATTCCGTCCCGCAATGCGTATTGCCAATTCTTTGTGCGCGTATTGCCTCATATGGACACGGGCGGCAGGAGGATATTTCCCGAGCCGTCCCACCGCGACGCTCCATTGTTTCCCCGCTCCGATACGGCGACATCCGGGTAGCGCTGCCGAACCCGGGTCACGCCCCCGTAGGAGCCGGTGCGGCCCTGGTCACAGGGCGTGCCACGCGAAGGAGAAAGCACATTGGGCCGTTACCTACTGCGCCGCCTCGGCAACTACGCAATCCTGGTGTTCATCGCGGCCAGCGCGACGTACTTTCTCGCCTCCTTCACCCTCCACCCCGACATCAACTACCTGTCGAAGAATCCCCGGCCGCCCCTGCACTCGATCTACGCGATCCTGCACGCCTACAACCTCGACCCGCACACGCCCGTGTACCTCCGGTATTGGCGCTGGCTGACCGGGATCGTGCTGCACGGCAATTTCGGCAGGACCTACGCCGGCGCATCGGTCAACACCGAGCTGGGCCGCCGCGTCCTGGTCAGCACCGAGCTCCTCTTCGTCGCGACCGTCCTGGGGGCCGTCGGCGGCGTCGCGGTCGGCGCCTGGAACGCACTGCGGCAGTACCGGCCCTCCGACCGGGTGTCGACGATCGTCTCCTACGTCCTGCTGGCCACCCCGGTCGTGGTGATCGCGGTCGGACTGCGGACCCTGGACACCGCGGGCGACGGGCCGCTGGTGCAGTACATCGGGATGTACGACCCGAAGGTGCACGGCACCCTCCCGGTCGTCCTCAACAACCTCGAACACCTCGTGCTGCCGACCCTGACGCTGCTGCTCGCCCAGATCCCGTTCTTCAGCCGCTACCAGCGCAGCACGATGCTCGACGTCCTGGGCAGCGACTTCCTGCGGACGGCCCGCGCCAAGGGGCTCCGGCGGCGTCAGGCGGTCCTGCGGCATGGACTGCGCACCGCGGTCATCCCCGTGATGCCGCTGGTGGTCTACAACGTCGTGCTGCTGTTCACCGGGGCCACCTTCACCGAGGAGATCTACGGATGGCACGGCATGGGGGAGTGGCTGGTCGACTCCATCACCAGCAACGACGTCAACGCGGTCGCCGCCGTGGCGATCTTCACCGCCGGCATCGTCCTGATCGCGGGACTGCTCTCCGACCTCGTCTACGCGGCGCTCGACCCTCGGGTCCGCACCTGAGACGGCCCACGTCGACCGACTCGAGGAGATTCCCTCATGACCACCCCCGCAACTGCCGCCGGGACGGCGGCGCCACACCGGACCAGGAGCCGCGGCGCGCTCGTCCTCGCCCGCTTCGCCCGCAACCGGCTGGCCCTGGTGGGCATCGCCCTGGTGATCGCCCTGGTGCTCCTGGCGTACGCCGTACCGCCGTTCCTGCACTGGACGTACCACGACAACGACTTCGCCAGCCTGGACACCGGGCCCGGGGCCGCGCACTGGTTCGGCACGACCCACTCGGGCCAGGACCTGTTCGCGCTCACCTTGAGGGGCCTGCAGAAGTCACTGGTCGTCGGACTCGTCGGAGGGCCGCTCACGACGCTGATCGCCGCGGTGGTGGGTGCCTCGGCCGGCTACTTCGGCGGCTGGACCGACCGCGTCCTGATGTGGTTCCTCGACCTGATGCTGGTGATCCCCGCGTTCCTGCTGCTCGCGGTCCTGTCACCGGCGTTCCAGCACGGGACCTGGCTGTTCTTCGTGGTCCTGCTCGCGGCGTTCGGCTGGATGATCACCGGTCGGGTGGTGCGGAGCATGACCCGGACCCTGCGGGAACGGGAGTACGTCCTCGCCGCGCGCTACATGGGCGTCCACCCGCTGGTCATCATCTTCCGGCACATCCTCCCCAACGCGGCCTCGATCCTCATCATCGACGCGACCGTCCAGGTGGGCGCGATCGTGCTCGGCGAGACCTCGCTGTCCTACTTCGGGTTCGGCATCCAGGCGCCCGACGTGTCGCTCGGCACCCTCATCGCCGCCGGAACGCCGGACGCCAACACCTCCCCGTGGCTGTTCTTCTTCCCCGCCGCCTTCCTCGTCCTGATCGGCCTCTCCGTCGCGTTCATCGGTGACGGGCTGCGGGACGCCTTCGACCCGACGGCACGGGGAGCGAAGTCCCGGGGGCGTGCCCGGCCGGGCGCGCCCACCTACCGGCACGCGAAGGCCCGGCAGGTCCCGCGCCGCAAGCCCTCAGCCGCGGTCATCACCGCCGCACCCACCGAGGAAGGAGTCACGTCGTGACCGTCCCCATCGCCGCCCCCGGCGTCCCCACCCCGCGGCCGGCCTCCGGCGACCCGGTCCTGACCGTGCGCGACCTGCGGGTGTCCTTCCCCGGCGAGGCCGGACGGGTGCAGGCGGTCCGCGGGGTGGACTTCACGCTCCGCGCCGGGGAGACCCTCGCCGTCGTCGGCGAGTCCGGCTCCGGCAAGTCCGTCATGGCCACCGCCGTGCTCGGCCTGCTCCCGGACGACGCGGAGGTCACCGGCTCCGTACGCCTCAAGGGCCGCGAGCTGCTCGGACTGCCGGACCGCCGGATGTCCGCCATCCGCGGCCGTGACATCGGCATGGTCTTCCAGGACCCGCTCTCGGCGCTCACCCCCGTCTTCTCCATCGGCACCCAACTGGTGGAAGCCCTGCGGATCCACCAGGACCTCACCGCCGCCCAGGCCCGCGAACGGGCCCTGGAACTGCTGGACCTGGTGGGCATCCCCGACCCGAGGCGGCGCGTCGACGCCTTCCCGCACGAGTTCTCCGGCGGCATGCGCCAGCGGGCGATGATCGCCATGGCCATCGCCAACGACCCCGAGGTGATCATCGCCGACGAGCCCACCACGGCGCTCGACGTCACCATCCAGGCGCAGGTGCTGGAGGTCCTGGGCAAGGCCCAGGAGGTCACCGGAGCCGCGATCCTCCTGATCACCCACGACCTCGGCGTGGTGGCCGGCATGGCCGACCGGGTGGTCGTCATGTACGCCGGCAAGCCGGTGGAGACCGGGACCGCCGACGAACTGTTCGCCACCCCCCGCATGCCCTACACCATCGGCCTGCTCGGTTCGGTGCCGCGGCTCGACATCGGGGACCGGACGGCCCTCACCCCCATCGAGGGCACGCCGCCGTCGATGGTGGACCTGCCGGCAGGCTGTCCCTTCGCGGCGCGCTGCCCGGTGGCCGTGGACCGCTGCCGTACCGAGGAACCCGGTCTGCGGACCGTGGCGACCGGAGCCGGTCACGCCACGGCGTGCCACCGCGCACCCGAGATCGACACGCCCGGCGGGATCCCGTCCCCGGGCATGTTCCCCACCCCCGCCTCACCGCGGCGGCCCGGCGGACCCCCGCGCGCCGAACGGCCCGAGGTGCTGCGGGTCACCCACCTCACCAAGCACTTCCCGCTCCTCAAGGGTGCGGTCTTCAAGCACCGGGTGGGCACGGTGCGCGCCGTCGACGGCGTGGACTTCGACATCCGCCAGGGCGAGACCCTCGCGCTGGTCGGCGAGTCGGGCTGCGGCAAGACCACCACCATGCTGCAGATCCTCGACCTCGCCGGGCAACGCGGCGGCACCGTGGCCGTCCTCGGCAGGGACGTCGGGCAACTGGACGGGAAGGCGCGGCGGGAGCTGCGCCGGGACCTCCAGGTGGTGTTCCAGGACCCGATGGCGTCACTGGACTCCCGCATGCCGATCGGCGACATCCTGGCCGAGCCGCTGCGCACCCACGGCTGGGACCGGGAACGCATCGCCGGGCGGGTCCCCGAACTGCTCCGCCTCGTCGGACTGCTGCCCGAGCACGCCGAGCGCTACCCCGCCGAGTTCTCCGGCGGACAGCGACAGCGGATCGGCATCGCCCGGGCGCTGGCCCTGGACCCCAAGCTGGTCGTACTGGACGAGCCGGTCTCCGCGCTGGACGTCTCGGTCCAGGCCGGGGTGATCAACCTCCTCGACGAGCTGCAGGCCGAACTCGGCCTGAGCTACCTGTTCATCGCGCACGACCTGTCGGTCATCCGGCACATCGCCGACCGTGTCGCCGTCATGTACCTCGGCCGCATCGTCGAGGCCGGCGACGTCGAGGACGTCTTCGCCCGTCCGGCCCACCCCTACACCCAGGCACTGCTGTCGGCCGTGCCGCTGCCCGACCCCCGCAAGGAGCGGCAGCGCCGGCGGATCATCCTCCAGGGCGACCTGCCCAGCCCCGCGGACACCCCCTCGGGATGCCGGTTCCGCACCCGCTGCCCCAAGTACCTGCAGCTCGGGCCCGCCGAGGCCCGGCGGTGCGACACCGAGGACCCCGCCGCCGGGTCCCTGGGCGAGGACCACACCGCCGCCTGCCACCACGCGGCCGCCCTGGAGGTCCTGTGAAGCGACCCCGGCCTGTGACGCACCCCCGGCCTGTGACGCACCCCCGGCCGTCCTGCCCGGCGGACACCCGACCCACGGAACCCACAAGGAGAGCCCAGTTGAACCGAAAGTCCGTAAAGCTGGCCACGGCAGTCGTGGTGTCCGCGGGTCTCCTCGCCGGCGCCACCGCGTGCGGAAGCGGCAATGGCGGCGCGAGCTCGTCGGCGCCCAAGGCCCCGCCGAAGGCGACCCTCAACCAGATCAACCCCGTCGACACCGCGGCACTCCGGCAGGGCGGCACCCTCAACTTCCCCGTCGACGAGTACTCCACCCAGTGGAACAGCCTCAACGCGGCCTCGCAGAACACCGTCGCCGTGACCACGACGATGGCCCCCCTGCTGCCGTCGCTCTTCCACAGCACCCCCGACAACAAGCGGACCCCCAACCCGAACTACCTCAGCAAGGTGAGCACCGCCGTCAAGCACGGTAGGCAGGTCACCACGTACGCGGTCAACCCCAGGGCCCGGTGGTCCGACGGCACACCCATCACCTGGAAGGACTTCCGCGCGGACTGGCAGGCGCAGAACGGGAAGAACCCCAAGTACACCCCCGTCAGCACCTCCGGCTACGAGCAGATCTCCTCGGTCGCCGAGGGAAGCGACGCGCGGCACGTCGTCGTCACCTACGCCACACCGTTCTCCGAATGGCAGACGCTGTTCTCGCCGCTGTACCCGGCATCGCAGATCGACACCCCGCAGAAGTTCGACGCCGGGTACAAGAACCGGATCCCGGTCACCGCGGGCCCGTTCAAGGTCAGCAGGATGGACCCGACGACCAAGGTCGTCTCCGAGGTCCGCGACCCCCACTGGTGGGGCCCGAAGCCGGTGCTCGACGGCATCAACTTCCGTACCCTGGACGCTGCGTCGACACCCGGGGCCTTCGCCTCGGGCGAGATCGACGTCGAGGACATCGGGCCCGACGTGGCCGCCTACAAGCAGGCGCAGAAGGTGCCGCACACCTCCATCCGCGTGGCGGGCGCCCCCAACCTGCGGCAGATGGTGGTCAACGGCGCGAGCCCGCTGCTGAAGGACGTCCGTGTCCGCCGGGCCCTGTTCATGGCACTGGACCGCCAGGCCATCGGGAAGGCCGACCTCAACGGCCTGCCCTTCCCGGCCCAGCCCCTGGACAACCACTTCCTCGTCAACAACGACGTCGCCTACAAGGACAACGCCGGCTCCCTCGGCCGCTACGACCCCACCGCGGCGGGGCGGCAACTGGACGCGGCGGGCTGGAAACCGCACGGCGACGTCCGTGAGAAGGACGGCAAGCCGCTGGAGCTGACGCTGACCATCCCGTCGGGCACGCCCATCGCCGCCAACGAGGCACAGCTGTTCACGGCGATGCTCAAGAACGTGGGCATCAAGCTCGACACCAAGGTCAAGCCGAGCGACGACTTCTTCAACGACGTCAGCGCCGGGAAGTTCGACCTTACGCTGTTCAGCGGCATCGGCTCCGTGCCGTTCTTCCCGCTGACCAACGGCGCGGCGTCATTCGTCTCCCCCAAGCACGGCAACGTCGGCCAGAACTACTCGCGCATCGGCACCGCCGGGATCGACGCCGACATGCACAAGGCGGGCACCGAGGTCGGCCACTCCGCCTACCTCGCCGACCTCGACGCGGCCGACGCCGGGCTGTGGAAGCTGGCCGCGAACCTGCCGCTCTACCAGCGCCCGCAGATCGTCGCGACCAAGTCCGACGTGGCCAACTACGGCGCCTTCGGTTTCCAGGACACCGACTGGACCCGGATCGGCTTCACCGAGTAACCCCACTGGACCGCGGCGCGGGAGGACGACCCCCTCCTCAACGCCTCCCGCGTCGCGTCGGCCCCGACCCGAGCCGACACCCCACGAAGGGCCCTTGTCCCCGGTGCACCGGGGACAAGGGCCCTTCGTCCGTACCGCCGTCGGCTACTTGACGCCGAAGGCGCGGATCAGGGTCTGGCCGACGCTGTTCCCCTTCGCGTCCCGCGCCGTCGTCCGCAGGCTCGCGAAGCGGGCCCGGGACGGCGCGTCGAGCTGCGCCTTCCAGCCGCCGCCCGACTGCCGCAGCGTCGCCTTGCGCCAGGTGGCGCCGTCGTCGTACGACACCTCGAGGGTCACGGTGCGGATCGCCCCCGCGCCCGCCGCGCCCTTCAGGTGCGAGGCGGTGACCGTCAGCCCGGTGCGCCGCTGGGCCTTGCCGGACAGGTCGGTGGCCACCGCGTAGTCGAGCTGCACCAGCGGCAGGGGCGTGATGGCCGAGTAGTCCGTCGTGCTCGAGGTGAATCCCCACTCGGTGCGGGTGCGGGTCGAGTACGGACGGTCCGGCACGTTCCGCTCGCCCTCCACCACGATCCGGTAGGGCTGCGGGTCCGGTGACAGCCCCTCGGCGGTCACGATCCGCTCGTTGTAGTCCTCGCCGAGGAGCTGGTCGCCCTGGTACAGCGAGATCTTCGAGGTGTTGCCGTCCACCCAGGCGACGCCCGCGTGACCGCCCGAGTCGCCCCAGGCCGGCAGCACGGACGTGCTGATGATGTCGCCCACCCGGTAGGGGGCCGTCCAGCTGATGCCGTCGTTGAGCACCCGCGGGTGCTGGATCGCCGAGAACCAGGTCTCGTTGTTCGTGCTGCGCGCCTTGTAGGTGCGCGTCACGCCCCGCTGGCCGAGGTCGCGCATCGCGGCGGAGGAGATCCAGCGGGCGTCGTCGCCCGCCGAGACCCACGAGGTGAGGGTGCCCTGGGCCGCGACCCGCGTCGCCTGGATGAGCGTGGGCCGGTTGAAGATGAGCGACACGTCCTCGCGGTACGCCACGGCCTCGGCCTGCGTGCTGTTGCGGAACGACTCGTCGATGCGGGCCAGGTCGCCGGGACGGGGACGGTAGGACGGGTCCTTCGGGACCGCTCCGTCGTGGTGGCGGATCAGGTCGTACGCGTAGCGCGGGTACGGGTGCGAGACCACCTTCAGCGTCGCCGTGCCGGGCTTGCGGAGCCGGCTCAGCAGTCGTGCGCTGTCGTCGGTGCCGAGTGAGGCCACCGGCAGAGGGGCGGCGTCGGGCAGGTCGGCCCAGGGGTCGAACTTGCCGTAGCCGTCGTTCAGGATCAGCAGCTGCCGTGCGCCGGCCTTCGCCGCCGCGGCGGCCTGGTCCGGGGCGGACACCGTGTCGCTGCGGCGGACGACCGCCACCTGGCCGCGCACCTTGAGCTTGCGGAAGTCCGCGGCGGAGCCGTCACCGGCCCAGACCGCGCGGTAGGTGCCCGTGCCCTCCCGCAGCTTGGGGGACATGCTCTGGAGGGTGACGTCGTCGTAGGTCTGCGAGCCGGAGGAGAAGGTCAGCGGCGGCTGGATCTGCCGCCAGCGGGTCGCGAAGTGGTACGAGCCCTTCGTGACCTTCGGCGTCGGGGTCACCCAGAGGCTGTCGTAGCGCCAGTACTCGGGCATGTAGCTGTCCAGGAACGGGAACAGGTCGCCGTTGGTGCGGTACTGGTCCACGCGCATGAACTCGTTGGCGGTCGGCTGCGGTGTGACGGCGGCCGCCTTGCGCAGGCTCGCGGCGTCGAACCGCACGGTGCGGTCGGCGTCGAGGTCGATCTGCGGGGCGGAGAACATCGCGAAGCCCAGCGTGTGCGTACCGTCGATGCCGGGCACGTCCGCGTTCAGCCACGCGGAGTAGGTGCTCGGGGACAGGCGCAGGTCGATGCGGCCCGAGGCGTCGACGGCGAACGCCTTGGGGGCGGTGTTGCGCTCCACGTCCTTCAGGATGAGGGTGCCGGGCAGGGCCTTGCCGTGCCGGTCCTTGGCGGTGAAAGTCAGGTTGACCCGCCGGCCCTCCTTGTTCACCCCGACCGTCGTGCGGGCCAGTGCCGTGCCGTCGGCGCCGGTGGCGACGAGGCGGGTGGAGTAGGCGCCGTTGTCCTCGGCCGCGTCGAGGTGGGTGATCACGCCGACGGAGGCGGTGCCCTGGGCGGGCACGGTCAGCCGCGGTTCGGTCAGCGTGAACAGGCCCTCGGGCAGCTGGCCCGGGCTCAGGGACAGGTCCACGGTGACCGGTGCGGCGCCGGAGTTGGTGTAGGTGACGTCCTTGCGGACCGTCTGACCCGGCGTGTACGGGTAGTGCGTCTGCGCGTACGCGTCGCCGGAGGCGACCAGCGTGGCCTTCACGGCGGCGGCGACGTCCACGCGCCCGCTGCCCGCCTCGAAGGGGCTGAACCGCTGGGTGCTCGCGGTGGTGCTGATCAGGGCGGCCTTGAGCTGCTGCCCCGTCCAGTCCGGGTGCTTGGCGGCCAGCAGGGCCGCGGCGCCCGCCACGTGGGGCGTCGCCATGGAGGTGCCGCTCATCGTCTGGTACGCGCCCTCGCCCTCAGGGGCGTACTGCGAGCGCGCGGCCAGCACGTTCACCCCCGGGCCGGTCAGGTCGGGCTTGACGGCGTTGTCGCCCACGCGGGGGCCGCGGCTGGAGAACTCCGCCAGCTGGTCCACGCCCTTGCCGGGGCCGTTGACCGCGCCGACCGTCAGCGCGGCGTCGGCGGCACCGGGGGCGCTCACGGTGTAGGGCGCAGGGCCGGAGTTGCCCGCCGCGATGACGAACAGCGCCCCGGTCTCCTCGCTGAGCCGGTTCACGGCCTCGCTCAGCGGGTCGGTGCCGTCGGTGGCGTCGCCGCCCAGGCTCATGCTGACGACCTTGGCGTGCTGGTCGCGGGCGGCCCATTCCATGCCGGCCAGGATCCAGGAGTCCTGGCCGCTGCCGAAGTCGTCCAGGACCTTGCCGATGTGCAGGGACGCGCCCGGGGCGACGCCCTTCTCGGTGCCACCGGAGGCGGCGCCGGTCCCGGCGACGGTGGAGGCGACGTGAGTGCCGTGGCCGTGCCGGTCGGTGACGTCCGCGCCGGGCACGAAGCTCTCCGTCGCGGCTATGCGGCCGGCGAAGTCCGGGTGCGCGGCGTCGATGCCGGTGTCCAGGACGGCGACGTCCACGCCCTGCCCGGTGTCCCCGCCGGCCCAGACCTCCGGGGCACCGATCTGCGCCGTGGTGTCCGACAGCGTGGCCTTGACCTTGCCGTCCAGCCACACCTTGGCGATGCCGCCGGCGAGCCGTCCGCCGTCCGCCGTATTCGCGGCCGCGGCGGCCTTCGCGTCGGCACCCCCGGTCAGGGAGGACCAGAAGTCCGCGGCCCGCTCGTGCTCGGCGGAGATCGCCGCGCCCTGGATGCTGCTGAGGGTCAGGGTCCTGCGCGCGCCCTCCGGGGTCTTCGCGCTGCGGGAGCGGGCGGCGGCGTCGGTGTACGTGACGATGAGCGGCAGCCGGTCGCTGCGCGCGTCGTCGTAGCCGTCCTTCAGCAGCGCGGTGACGTTGAAGAGCCCCTCGTCCAGGGCTCCTGACGCGATGTAGGGGACCGCTGCGTCGGGGTACACGTAGGTGTCGGTGCCCACCGACATCACGTGGGCGCCGCCGGTCCTGCCGTGCGGGTCGGTGACCGAGGTGACGGCCTGGGCCCGGCCGTCCCCGGTGACGGTGACCTTGTCGCCGGTGATCAGCGTGACGGTGCGCACGGCAGCGGGAGCGGCACCGGTCGCGGCGGGGGAGGGGGACGTCGCCGAGGGGTCGGCCGATGCGGCCGGACCCGTGGCCGTCAGCACCACCAGTGCTGCGACGGCGGCTGTCAGCCCGCGTCTGCGGGACGGAGGCATGCGCAAGGGAACCTCATGGACTCGATGGGGTGGGGTGGAACGCAGTCAGCCATCCGTTCGCATCGCTGTAAAGGCGGCCCTTTGGCACTTCTGTGCCATGTCACCAAGTGGACACGGCGCAAAGCGGCGCAATGATCGGCAAGCGAGACACACTGCACGGTGTGAGCGGCCGCCGCACCGCGGCACATCCATCACACGTTGCTGACATGACGTCAGTTCGCTCGCGTGCACAAAGGTCAGAGGTGGAGAACGATGACGGAAGGCGCCGCACCCTTGGAGCTGGTCGGACTCGACGCGGGGGCGGAGGCCGTCTACCGCGAACTGCTCGCACACGGTGGCGGTACGGCCGACGACGTCACCGCGGCGTTCGGGCTGGGCACCGGAGCGGCGGTGGCCCTGCTGGAACGCCTGCACCACTCCGGGCTGCTCAGCCGCCGCTCCTCGGGGGAGTACCTGACCGTGGATCCGCGTCACGCGCTGCGGACACTGGTGGAGTCCCGCGAACGCCAACTGGCCGCCGTACGCGACGCCACCGGGCCGCTCGGCGCGCTGTTCGACGAGGCCAGGCGGTCCAGCGCCGGCGAACCCGCCACACGGACGATCAGCGGCCCGGAGGAAGTCGGGGACTGCTACTACCGTTTGCACCAGGCCGCCAAGTACGAGATGTGCGGCCTGGCCCGACCCCCCTTCCTGTTCGCTCCGAACGGGCCGCTCGACGAGGCCGCCGTACGGCGCGGCGTACGGGTGCGGGTCGTCTACGCGGCCGCCAGCTTCGACGAGGACGGCGGGGGGCAGGAGCTGGGCAGCCTGGTCTCACGCGGCGAGGAGGCCAGGGTCGTGTCCTCGCTGCCCGTCAAGCTGACCATGGCGGACCGCTCGGCGGCCATGGTGTCGTTGAGCCTGGGCCCCGACAGCACCGACACCCTCTACACCGAGGCGCCCCCCTTGCTCGAAGCCCTGACCGAGCTCTTCGAGCACTACTGGGCCGGTGCCGCCTCACTGAGCGGGCCGAGCTCGCAGCCGCCGCCGGCGCCGCAGCCCTCCACCCCCGGCGAACAGGTGCGCAATCCCACCGACGAGGAGCGGAACCTGCTCGCCCTCTTCGCCGCCGGGGTCAAGGACGACGCCATCGCCCGCCAGTTCGGGATATCGACGCGGACACTGCGCCGGCGCATCCAGGACCTCTACACGGAACTGGGCACCACCAACCGGTTCGGCGCCGGCGTCGCGGCGGCCCGGCGCAACTGGGTGTGAGCGCGGAGTTGCGCCGCCGCGCCGCGGAGGGAGGATGGGAGGAGGGCACGGCGGTGTGCCGTGCCGTCCGAGGTGGTCCAGGTGTCCGAGGCGCGAACGGTCGACTACGGCGTCACCAGGTTCGACGTCCCCCTGCCCGGGACGTTCGAGGAGGCCGTGCGGCGCTACGAGTCCCTGGTGCCGCAGTACCGGGCCGATGAGATCCGGGACCTCGTCCGGTCCGGCGGCTCCTGGGAGAGCGCCCTCGCGCTGGCCGAGGGGAACGCGCCCCACGGATTCATGATCTTCTGGAGGGACAACGGATCGGCGCTCATGGGCATCGCCGGGGACACGACGCCGTTCGTGATGTACCTGATGGGCAACTACGCCATCGCCGAGCGGATGTTCCGCCACGATCCCTCCGCCATGATGCACGCGCCGCTCCGCACCGAGATCTACCGCAGCGCCGACGCACCGCGATTCGTGATCGACAAGCCGAGTTCCCACTTCGGCAGTTACGGCAGCGAGGAGATCGCCCGAGTGGGCCTGGAACTGGACCACAAGGTCGCCCACCTGCTGACACTGATGGAGGCGCCGGTGCCTGCCGGGCTCGGCTGACCCCGACCATGACGGATCTGCGCTACGACACCTTCGTGTGTGACGGGTTGCGCCGCGCCCAGGGCCCCCGGTTGCCCGACGGGAGCCCGATCTTCTCCTCGCCGCTGACCTCGACGCTGGTCCTCGGCGACGCGGAAGCGGTCCTCGTCGACCCGCCGTTCACCCGTGAGCAGGTGCGCGGTGTCGGGGACTGGATCGAACGCTCCGGCAGACGACTGACGTACGTCTACGCCACCCACGGTCACGGTGACCACTGGTTCGGCACCGATCTGCTGCTGCGACGCTTCCCCGGGGCGGTCCCGTACGCCACCGAGGGCACCATCGAGCTGATGCACAGGCAGGCCACCGAGGGCCGCCGGACCAGGTGGGACGTGGACTTCCCCGGACTCATCCCGGACAGCCCCGTGGTCTACCGGGTGGTCCCGGACGACGGGTTCACCCTGGAGGGGCACCCGCCGCGCGTGGTGGAGACCGGCCACACCGACACCGACGACACGACCGTCCTGCACGTCCCGTCGATCGGCCTGGTCGTGGCCGGTGACGTGGCCTACAACGGGGTCCACCAGTACCTCCGGGAAAGCGCCGGCGGCGGCATCAACAAGTGGCTCGCCGCGATCGGCACCGTCCTCGCGCTGCACCCGCGCGCGGTCGTGGCCGGCCACAAGGACAAGGCCCTGCCCGACGACCCCGTGATCCTGCGGCAGACCCGCGACTACCTGCTCGACGCCCAGCGCCTGCTGGCGGAGGAACCCCGCCCCCGCACGTTCTACGACCGGATGCTGCAACTCCACCCGGACCGCCTCAACCCGGGCCCGGTCTGGTACAGCGCCCTCGCCCTCCTGCCCTGACGCCGCCGCCCGGACCGGAACCGGAACGGCAGCGGGGGCGTCGTGCCCAGGGACGACCCACTCGATCATGAAGCATCACGAAGGAGCCCGGGCATGACGGCTGTGGCCACGCGTTACCTGTACCTCGTCCGGCACGGGGAGGCCGTGCCGGACGAGAGCGGGCTGTCGGACGACGGGCGCCGCCAGGCCGCCCTGCTCGGCCGCCGGCTGGCGGACCACCCGATATCCGTGGTCCATCACGGCCCCCTGCCCAGGGCCGCGCAGACCGCCGCCCTGATCGGGGAGCACCTGGACGGTGCCGTCCTGCGCGCCTCGGAGACCGCCGGCGACTACGTCCCGTACTTCCCGCGGCGGGACGAACTGCCCCCGGACAGCGCCGACCACCTCTTGCGCTTCCTCGACGGCGCCACGGCGCAGGAGCGCGCGCTCGGTCCGTCGCTGGCCCTGCGCGCGCTCGAGCAGTTCACCGGTCCCGTCGAGGGCGATCAGGAGCGTCACGAACTGGTCGTCACCCACAACTTCCTGGTCGGCTGGCTGGTGAGGCATGCCATGGACGCCCCGCCGTGGCGGTGGCTCGGGGTCAACCAGGGCAACGCGGCCCTGACCGTCATCCGCTACGCGCCGGGGCGGCCCGTCTCGGTCCTGGTCCAGAACGACACCCGTCACCTCCCTGCGGAGCTGCGCTGGACCGGCTTCCCGCCCGAGCTGCGGATGTGAGGGCGCGGACCGGCCGCGTCAGGGCCGCCGGAGGCCGTCCGCTGCCCTGGATAAAAAATGGATGTGCATTCATTATGATGGAGCCATGCAGAGCACACCCAGCCGCACCGCGCAGCACGTCGCGCTCTTCCGGGCACTGGAGTCGGTGCGCCGGGGGCCGCGCCTGTTCACGGACCCGTACGCCGCCTCGTGCCTCGGTCCCGGCTACCGCCTGGCCGTGACGATCGCCCGCTGTCCGGGCGTGGCGGGCTTCCTCGAGCGGTGGATCGACCGGCGCTGGCCCGCAGGTCCGCGCGCCTCGGCCGTGGTCCGCACCCGGCTGATCGACGACCTGGTCGTGGACGCCCTGGAACACGGCGCCCGGCAACTCGTCCTGCTGGGCGCCGGCTACGACAGCCGGGCCTTCCGCCTCGACGCGGCGCGCGGCGTCACCGTCCTGGAGGTCGACCACCCGGCAACGCAGGCGGTCAAGCGGGGGCTGGCCGCCACCTGGTCCGCCCGGGCGGGCCGGCCGGGCGAGGGCATCCGCTTCGTTCCCGTGGACCTGATGCACCAGGACCTCGGCGACGCCCTGCGCGAGGCGGGACTGGGCGACGACCGCGCGGTGGTGGTATGGGAGGGCGTGACGAACTACCTCGACGCGCCGTCGGTGCACGCCACGCTGACGGCGCTCTCCACGACGCTGGCGCCCGGGAGCCGGATCGTCCTCACCTACATGGACCGGAGGGCCCTGGACGGCACCGGTGACTTCGACGGCGTCACCGCCTGGGCGGACACGGTGCGTACGGCCGGGGAACCCTTCACCTTCGGCTTCCTCCCGGACGAGCTCCCGGCGTACCTGACCGAGCGGGGGCTGGAGCTCACCCTGGACCGGTCGGCGAGGGAGGCCGCCGGGCGGTACCTGGAGCCCCTGGGGCGGCACGAGCCGGCCGCGCCCTTCTACCGGATCGCCCAGGCCGAGGTGAAGTGATGCCCAAGGTCAGTGAGGAGCACCTGCGGGCGCGGCGCGCGCAGATCCTCGACGCCGCCGCCCGCTGCTTCGCCCGTACGGGCTTCCACCGCACCACCATCCAGGACATCGCGGCCGAGTCCGGATTCAGCGCCGGCCTGGTCTACCGCTACTTCGCCGACAAGGACGCCATGGTCGTGGCCATCGCGGACCGGTGGCACGACGACCAGGCCCGCCGACTGCACCTGGACGACCCCGCCGGGCACACCGCCGACGCCCTCAGCGAGGTCGCCGGAGGCTACCTGGAGCTGCTGCGCTCACTCGCCGGCTCCGACGAGCGGCAGCGCGTGCAACTCGGCGTCCAGATCTGGGCCGAGGCCCTGCGGGCACCCCGGGTGCACGCGGTGGCGCGCGAGGGTGTGGACCGTCCCCGCGCCGTCGTCACCGACCTGGTCCGGGCGGCCCAGGAGCGCGGCGAGCTGGACGCCGCGTGGCCCGCCGACGGCCTGGCCCGGGTGTTCGTCGCGATCTACCAGGGGCTGGCGCTGCAGACCGCCTGGGATCCCGAACTGGACCACGCCGCCTACGTCGCGGCGGTCGAGCGCCTCATCGGCGCGCCGGCGCGCCGACCTGATCCTTCGTCGCCCTGAAGCCCGCCGTCGCGGCGGTCGAGCGCCTCATCGGCGCGCCGGCGCGCCGACCTGATCCTTCGTCGCCCTGAAGCCCGCCCACCTCAGTCCAGCACAAGCGACGACAACTGCGGCGAGTACGTGGCGTGCAGCACGAGTGCGGCGCTGCCCACGACGGCCGCGTCCGCGCCGAGGGGGGAGGCCGCGACCTGGACGACGCGGATGTGCCGGGCCAGGGGTCGTGAGGCCAGCGCGGAGGCGACGGCGTCGACGTAGCGGGACTCCACGTGCTGGATGCCGTGGCCGCCGAGGATGATGAGGTCCACGTCGATGAAGTTGGCGATGGTCACGGCGACCGTGGCCACGTGACGCGCGGCCTCGTCGACGACCGCGGCCGCGATCGGGTCGCCGGCTCCGGCCGCGCGCTGGACCGCGGCGTGGTCGACGGAGGCCGGGTCCCGGTCGTACGCCGGGGACAGCACGCTGCCGCCGGGCTTGTCGGTGAGGCGGCGGTGCGTCTCGGCCACGATCGCGGACGGGTTGGCCAGCCCTTCCAGGCAGCCCCGGTTGCCGCAGTAGCACTCCGGCCCGTCCGACAGCACCGTCGAGTGGCCGAACTCGCCGGCGTTGAGCGAACCGCCCCGGTAGACCTGGTGGTTGAGGACCAGACCGCCGCCGATGCCGGTGCCGAAGAACAGGTAGGCGAAGTTCGCCACGCCCCGGCCCGCGCCGGACCAGCGCTCGCCGACCGCGGCGGCCGTGGCGTCGTTGTCGAGCGTCACGGGAAGACCGGTGGCGTCACTGAGCATCTGCTGCAGCGGGACGCGCGTCCAGTGCGCGAGCTGGGGCGGGGCGACGATCATGCCGCTGCGCTGGTCGATCGGCCCGGGGGTGGCGAGGCCCAGCCCCAGGACGTTGGCGCGCGGCACGTCCGCCTCGGCGAGCACCTCGGCGACCAGGTCGGCCATGGCGGCCACCACGTGCGTCGGATCGGTGCCGGGGGGAGTGGGGTGCCGTCTGACGACCAGCGGCCGGCCGAGCAGGTCGACCACGGAGCAGGTGAGTTCGACCGGGTCGAAGACGAGACCGACCGCGTTGCCCGCGTCCGCGTTGACCCGCAGGGTGGTACGGGGTTTGCCGCCGCCCGCGCCACGACTGGCCCCGTCCTCCCGGACGATCCCCTCGTCCAGCAGACGGCGCACGATCCCCGAGACGGTCTGCGGGGTCAGCCCCGTCTTCTGGGCGATCTCGACCCGGCTGATGCCGTCGGCGAGTTGGATCTGGTCCAGGACCACCGCCCGGTTGTACCGCCCGACTTTGGGGAGGTTTGTTCCTGCTTGCCGCACACGCGTTCCTCTCTTACCGCAATGACGATACCGCTCAAGGGCGTTGACTTAGTAAAACAAATGGATTTAAAGTCCGGTGCCCAAGCCGTAACAGGTCCGGCATGGAGGCACGGCGCAGTGTCATCGGAGGCAAGTTGATGTCCACGAAATGTCGCATCCCAGGGGAGGCGGGCCCGCGTGATTGTCGCGGCGTCCGCAGCGTGGAGCTCCGCGCATGAGCCGCGCCCCGATGCTGCTGGAGATGCGGTCCATCACCAAGACGTTCCCCGGCGTGACGGCGCTCGCGGACGTCAACCTGGTGGTGAAGGAGGGGGAGATCCACGCGATCTGCGGCGAGAACGGCGCAGGCAAGTCCACCCTCATGAAGGTGCTGAGCGGGGTCCACCCGCACGGCAGTTACACCGGCGAGATCGTCTACCGCGGCGACACCGTGAGGTTCCACGACATCCGGGCCAGCGAGCAGGCCGGCATCGTCATCATCCACCAGGAACTGGCGCTGGTCCCCGGCATGTCGATCACGGAGAACATCTTCCTCGGCAACGAGCCGCGCAAACGCGGCTCGATCGACTGGAGGGCCGCGCAGCACCGGGCGGTGGAGCTGATGGAGCGGGTCGGCCTCAAGGAGGACCCGGACACGCTCGTCAAGGACATCGGCGTCGGCAAGCAGCAACTCGTCGAGATCGCCAAGGCGTTCGCCAAGGACGTGAAGCTGCTCATCCTCGACGAGCCGACCGCGGCCCTGAACGAGACCGACTCGCAGCACCTGCTCGACCTGCTGCGCGGCTTCCGGGACCGTGGCATCACCTCGATCATGATCTCCCACAAGCTGAACGAGATCGAGGCGGTCGCCGACACCATCACCATCCTGCGCGACGGCCGGACGATCGAGAGCCTCGACGTCGAGGCCGACGGCGTGAACGAGGACCGCATCGTGCGCGGCATGGTCGGCCGCGAACTCGACAGCCGGTTCCCCGACCACACGCCCGACATCGGCGAGGTGTTCTTCGAGGTCCGCGACTGGACCGTGCGGCACCCCGCATCCGAGGAACGGCTCGTGTGCAAGGGGTCCAGCTTCACGGTGCGGCGCGGTGAGATCGTCGGCTTCGCCGGCCTCATGGGCGCCGGGCGCACCGAACTGGCGATGAGCCTGTTCGGCCGCTCCTACGGCACGTTCCTGTCGGGACGGGTCTTCAAGGACGGCAAGGAGATCCACCTCAAGACCGTGTCGGAGGCCATCCGGCACGGCCTCGCCTACGTCAGCGAGGACCGAAAGTCGGTCGGCCTCAACCTGCTGGACGACATCAAGACCTCGATGGTCGCCGCCAAGCTGTCGAAGATCTCCCGCCACCAGGTCATCGACCCGGTGAGCGAGCACCGGATCGCCGAGGAGTACCGGCAGAACCTGAGGATCAAGACCCCCAGCGTGGACGAGGAGGTCGTGAAGCTCTCCGGCGGCAACCAGCAGAAGGTCGTCCTCGCCAAGTGGATGTTCACCGACCCCGACCTGCTCATCCTCGACGAGCCCACCCGCGGGATCGACGTGGGCGCCAAGTACGAGATCTACGGGATCATCCAGCGGCTGGTCGACCAGGGCAAGGGCGTCGTCGTCATCTCCTCGGAGCTGCCCGAGCTCATCGGACTCTGCGACCGCATCTACACCGTGTTCGAAGGCGCCATCACCGGTGAGGTGACACGCCGCGACGCGAACCCGGAACTCCTCATGAAACAGATGACCTCTATGAAGAAGACACCGAGCCCATGAGCCGCATCACAGACCTGCAGAAGAACCTCTTCGGAGGCTCGACCTCCAACGCCCGCCAGTTCGGGATGATCGCCACGCTCGTCGCGATCGTGCTCCTGTTCCAGATCTGGACGGGAGGCCTGACCCTGACCTCCGGCAACCTCATCGCCGTGGTCAGCCAGTACTCCTACATCCTGATCCTGGCCATCGGCATGCTGATGGTGATCGTCGCCGGGCACATCGACCTCTCCGTCGGCTCGGTGGCGGCGTTCACCGGGATCGTGGTCGCCAAGACGATGCAGGAGCACTCGCTCCCCTGGCCCCTGGGGATCCTGCTCGGCCTGCTCGTCGGCGCGGCGATCGGTGCCTGGCAGGGCTTCTGGGTCGCCTACGTGGGGGTGCCGGCGTTCATCGTCACCCTGGCGGGCATGCTCCTGTTCCGCGGCGGCAACCAGTACATCGGCAACGCCGACACCGTGCCGGTCCCCACCGGATTCCGTGACATCGGCGCCGGCTTCCTGCCCGAAGTGGGCCCGGACACCGGCTACAACAACCTGACCCTCCTCCTCGGTCTGGTCGCCTGCGCGGGCGTGGCCTGGCGCGAGTGGCAGGCCCGGCAGACCCGGCGCGCCATGCACGCCGACTCCGCGCCGCTGTGGGTCACGGGGATCCGCCTGGCCGTGATGGTGGGCGTCATCATCTTCGCGACGCTGCGCTTCGCCGGCGGCCGCGTCGGCACCAGCTTCCCGATCTCCGGCATCATCCTGATCGCCCTGGTGCTCGCCTACTCGTACTACACCCGCAACACCGTCGGAGGCCGGCACATCTACGCCGTCGGAGGCAACTCCCGCGCGGCCGAACTGTCCGGCGTGAAGCTCCGGCGCGTCAACTTCCTCGTCATGATGAACATGTCCGTGCTGGCCGCGCTCGCCGGCATGATCTTCGTGGCACGGTCCGCGGCGTCCGGCCCTCAGGACGGTCTGAGCTGGGAACTCGACGCCATCGCGGCCGTGTTCATCGGCGGCGCCGCCGTCTCCGGCGGCCTCGGCACCATCAGCGGCTCCATCGTCGGCGGTCTCGTCATGGCGCTGCTCAACAACGGTCTCCAACTGGAGGGCGTCGGCTCGGACATGGTCCAGATCATCAAGGGCCTGGTCCTCCTCCTCGCCGTCGCCTTCGACGTCTACAGCAAGAGCCAGGGGCGCTTCTCGATCATCGGCACCCTGATGCGTCCGTTCCGCCAGAACGAGACGTCCACACCGGTCGACCCGCCGAACCAGGCCTCCGACCCCGACAAGGCTCCGGTCGCAGGCTGACCGACCGGCAGTAATCCAGGGTGCCGCATCAGGGCGGCGCTCGATTCTCCCCGCATCACCAGGAAAGGGCACAACCCACATGCGCAGAACCATCACCAGAGGCATCGCCGTGATCGGCGCCGCCGCGCTGCTCGCCCTGGGCACGGCGTGCTCCAACGAACGCGAGGGCTCCACCGGCAAGGACACCAGCGACGCCAAGGGCGGCTTCGCGAAGGACGCCCTGGTCGGTGTCGCGCTGCCCGCGAAGACCTCGGAGAACTGGGTGCTCGCCGGTGACCTGTTCACCAACGGCCTGAAGGACGCCGGCTTCAAGGCCGACGTGCAGTACGCGGGCGCCTCGACCACCGTCGCGGACCAGCAGGCGCAGATCTCCTCCATGGTGACCAAGGGCGCGAAGGTCATCGTCATCGGTGCGACCGACGCCTCGCAGCTGTCCACCCAGGTGGCGCAGGCCAAGCAGGCCGGTGCGACGATCATCGCCTACGACCGCCTCATCACCAACACCCCGGACGTCGACTACTACATCGCGTTCGACAACTTCAAGGTCGGCCAGCTGCAGGGCCAGGCGCTGCTGGACGGCATGAAGGCGAAGAAGGCGAAGGGCCCCTACACGATCGAGCTGTTCTCCGGTTCGCCGGACGACAACAACTCGAAGGTGTTCTTCGACGGCGCGATGGAGGTGCTGAAGCCCGCCATCGACAAGGGCGACATCGTTGTCGGTTCCGGTCAGACCGACATCAAGCAGACCGCGACCCAGGGCTGGAAGGCGGAGAACGCCCAGAGCCGCATGGACTCGCTGCTGAACTCCACCTACAACGGCAAGAAGACGCTCGACGGCGTGCTCTCGCCGAACGACACCCTCGCCCGGGCGATCATCACCTCGGTGAAGGGCGCCGGCAAGCCGGTCCCGGTCGTCACCGGTCAGGACTCCGAGGTCGAGTCGGTGAAGTCGATCATGGCGGGCGAGCAGTACTCCACCATCAACAAGGACACCCGCAAGCTCGTCGCCGAGACCATCAAGATGGTCCAGGCCCTGCAGACGGGCGGCAAGCCGACGATCAACGACACCAAGTCGTACAACAACGGCAGCAAGGTCGTCCCGTCGTACCTGCTCCCGCCGGTCATCGTGACCAAGGAAAACGCGGCCGAGGCCTACGCCAACGACCCGAAGCTCTCCCCGCTCACGAAGTAGCTCACGGAGCAGTCGCGCACGACACTGCCGCCGGTGCCCCGGACCACGTCCGGGGCACCGGCGGCAGCCGCGTTCCCGGCGCCGGAGGACACCGCCGCCACGGGAGCCAGGTCAAGGGCAGCGCAGCAGCCGCCGCGGTCCGATCCCGTCGTCGTGGATGAGCCGGATCTCCGTCCTCCCGACGCCGTCGAGCCCGTGCAGGCACGGGACGTCGATCTCGTCACCGGCCAGGGTGATGGCCGCCTCCTTCGCGGCGATCGCGTCGTCCGCATGGTCCACCACGTAGTAGAGCCAGGTGGCCGCGGGGCCGCGGGTGCGGACCCTGAACCCCACCAGCCATTTGTCCGCCGAGGTGGCGCGACACGCGGTCGCGTGCGGGCGCCGTGGCGTGAGGGCGTACTCCTGGTCGTGTCCACGTGTTCCCCCGATCGCCGACACGGCACTGGTGATCTGCAGCATGGCGCGCCTCCTCACCAGGTTCCTCCGAGGATGCCCCGGCCTTCAGGCCGAGGAGGAATCGGACACCTGCGGAGCAGAGCAGGAAAGAGGGTTTCGCCCCCAGGGCGAAAGACCGGCGGGTAGTGTGCGTGTCGTGCTGAGCGAGAACCAAGCCAGCGCGACGGCGCGTTGCGAGAACCAAGCACGAGCCACCTCAGCTTTGCCGTACACAACCGGGCAGGTTCCGTCCCGGCTGGTGTTGAGGGAGTAAGACCTTGCGGGTCGCTGACCTGCGGGGCTTCCTGAGCCAGGAATCCCCCTGCTTCAGCAGGGGGAGGGTTCAATCATTGGTCGTGCCCGGGTGGGACGCGAGAAGAAGTTGAGCCATCTCCCTCCTGACCGGACAGCCCCCGCCGGTGTGACAGCGGCCGGCCGCCCCGCGGGACCCGGCTCAGGCCTCGGCCGGGGACAGCGAGGCCCAGACGGCCGGGCACGCCGGTCCCGGGCGGCGCGTCGTGGACGCGGCCCGGGACCGGACGGCGCGCCCCTCATCCCCAGGCGCCGGCGATCTGCCGGGTCGTGGCGTTGAGCCGGTTGAACAGGTTGGTCACGCCGATCATCAGGACGATCGCGGCGAGCTGCTTCTCGTCGAAGTAGGTGGCGGCCGCGTCCCACACCTCGTCACCGACCGCCTCGGGCCGGTCGGCCAGCCGCGTGGCGGCCTCGGCCAGCGCCAGCGCCGCCCGCTCCTCCTCGCTGAAGTACGGGGCCTCCCGCCACGCGGCGACCGTCGCCAGACGCTCGTCGCTCACCCCGGCCTTGCGGGCCGTCTTCGCCCCGCCGTCGACGCAGGCGCTGCAGCCGTTGATCTGACTGACCCGCAGATGCACCAGTTCCAGCGTCTGCCCGTCCACCCCACCGGAGTGCACGGCCTTGATCAGCTCCTGGATGGGCTGCATCGCACCGGGCAGGACGGCGGCCGGGTTCTGCATACGGGACTGCATCATGGTTCTCCCTCTTCCGCTTCGGTGCCCCGCTCCCCGGGGCGTGACTCCATGACAGCGCCTGGAACTTGCCATGACGACGGCGGTGGGACACCGTGGGACAGCCGGAACGGCCTTGTACAGCGGCGATGCGGCCCGGAGGCGTTCTTCCGGGGCGGGACAGGAAGGCGGGGGACGGGTGGTTGCGCAGCAACGGACGGCGGAGGCCGACCCACCGGAGGAGCTGGCCGCCCGGCTCCGCATGCTCCAGGAGCTGTCCGGACGCGGTGTACGGGCCCTGGCGCGGGACACGGGCCTGAGCTCGTCGTCACTGTCGCGCTACCTCACCGGCCGGACCGTGCCGCCCTGGCCCGCCGTGGTCGCGCTCTGCCGCCTCGTCGCACGCGACCCGCGCCCGCTGCGCCCCCTGTGGGAACGGGCCTCCAACCCGCTGCCCGCGCCCCCGAGGACCAGCCGCCAGGTCCACCCCCCGACGCCGCTCGCGTCGGCTCCGCGTCCGCCCCGCAACGATCTGCCGCGTGACGCCCCCGACTTCACCGGACGCCGGGACGAACTCGCCGCCGTGCTCGCCGCGGTCGGCAGCAGCAGGGTGGTCGCCGTCGACGGCATGGCGGGCGTCGGCAAGACCTGCCTGGCGGTGCACACCGCGCACCGCCTGGCCGCCGACTATCCCGACGCCCAGCTCTACCTGGACCTGCACGGGTTCACCGAGGGCCGGCGGCCGCTCGACCCGGACCCCGCGCTGCGGGCGCTGCTCGCGGCGCTCGACGTGCCCTCCGAGAGGATCCCGCAGGAAGGCGTCGAGCAACTGGCCGCCTGCTGGCGCTCGGAACTGGCTCACCGGCGGGCCGTCGTGGTCCTCGACAACGCCGCGGACGCCGCCCAGGTCCGCCCGCTGCTGCCGGGTGCGGGCCCGTCTGTCGCCCTGGTCACCAGCCGCAACCGGCTGCTCGGCCTGGAGGAGGTGCCACCCGTCTCGCTGGACGTGCTGACCCCGCAGGAGAGCACCGAACTGCTCGCCCGCGCCAGCGGCGAGCCCGACGGGTCCGGCGGGCGGCTGGCCCGCGAACCGCAGGCGGCGGCAGAAGTGCTGCGGCTGTGCGGCAACCTGCCGCTGGCCCTGCGGCTGGCCGCGGCGCGGCTGAGGCACCGGCCGGGCTGGACCGTGGGCATCCTCGTGGAGCGGATGTCCGAGGGCCCGACCGAGTTCGACACCGCGTTCGCCATGTCGGTGAACCAGCTGGACCGTGCCCAGCGCCGCCTGTTCCGCCTGCTGAGCCTGCTGCCGGGGTCGACCTTCGACGAGTACGTCGCGGCCGCCCTCGCGGACTTGCCGCTGTGCGACACCCGGGTGATGCTCGAGGACCTGCTCGACGCGCACCTGGTGCAGCAGCCCGCCCCCGGCCGCTACCGGCTGCACGACCTGGTGCACCGGCACGCACTTCGGGCCACCACCGAGCAGGACCCGGCGGCCGAGCGGGAGCGGGCACGGGGCCGGGTGCTCGACTACTACGTGCACGCGGCGGCCGCCGCCGACGCCACCATGCCCTTCCCGTCCCGCAGCCGGGAGGCCTGCGCGGGCCCGGCCCCCGCGGAGCTGCCGCGGTTCACCGACAAGTACACCGCCCTCGCCTGGTTCGGCGCCGAGTACACCAATCTGCTGGCCGCCTTCGAGGCGGCCCTCGCCGCCGGGGCCGACGCCCATGTGTGCGAACTGCCGCGCTTCATGAGGTCCTACTTCGCCCGGCGCTGCGGCACCACACAGCTCAACACCCTCTTCGAGGGCTCGCTGGCCGCCGCCCGGCGCCTGGGCGACCCGCGGCAACTCGGGGAGGCGCACAGCGATCTGGGCTTCGCACGCTACAACGCGGGCCGGATGGCGGAGGCCGGTGCCGCGTACGAGGCGGCCACCGCCCTGGTGGCGGAGGCGGGGGACGTCCGGGCCGAGGCCGAACTGACCATGCGGCGCGGCTACCTGGGGTGGGACCAGGGGTACGTCGAGGAGCCGCTGGAGTTGTTCCGCCTGGCGGGGAAGCTGTACGCGGACGTCGACTGCCCGATGGGCACGGCCCACGCCACCGCCTACGAGGCCTGGGCCGTGCTGCAGCTGGGGCACCGCGAGGAAGCGGCGCGCCTGGCCCGCGAAGCGCTGGCGATCCCGCACGCCGACCCCGCGTGGCCGCCGGCGCTCACCGCGCTCATCACCCTCGGGGTGGCCATCGCGCGCGAGGAACCCGGACCCGCCTCCGACCACCTGCACCACGCCCTCGCGCTGGCCCGTGAGGACGGGCACCGGCACAACGAGGCCTGGTGCCTGAACTGCCTGGGTGTCGCCCTGCGACGGATGGGCCGCTACGAGGAGGCGCTGGCCAGCCATCGCGAGGCCTTCGCGCTGCTCGACGAGCTCTTCGAGGAGCAGTGGAAGATCCACTTCCTCAACGGCTACGCCGAGACCTGCCGGTTGGCCGGTCTGCCGGAGGAGGCCCTGCGGCTGCACCGGCAGGCGCTCGACCTCGCCCCCCGGGTGGGGCACCGGTACGAGGAAGCGCTGGCCCACGAGGGGATCGCCGCGGTGCTCGACGCCACGGATCCGTCCGCCGCCGCCCAGCACCGCGGGGCCGGACAGGCGATCCTGCGCGAGCTGGTCCCGGGCGCCTGACGCGGGGCGACAGGTCGCGGCGGGGACGTAGGGGAGGCCCGAGGACGGTTTCGACGTGACGGACTCCCTGCCGATGCTCAGCGATACCGGGGTGTTGGCGGCGAAGGAGAACCTGACGTC
The DNA here is from genome assembly GCA_036013505.1 of Streptomyces sp. NBC_00510. Classification (NCBI taxonomy): domain Bacteria; kingdom Bacillati; phylum Actinomycetota; class Actinomycetes; order Kitasatosporales; family Streptomycetaceae; genus Streptomyces; species Streptomyces sp. NBC_00510. The sequence continues at coordinate 9,612,181 of CP107851.1, forward strand.
GGGCGCGTTGCCGGTCAACTGCTCGACCTGACGCCCGGCGGCGTGGGACAGCTTTCGCGCCGCCGGGGTCGTTGTGGACCGTACAAGAGGCTGACCGGACCGGGAGCTAGATGAGGGGGAGTTCACCGCCGTCGACTGTCAGGCTCACTCCGGTGACCCACTGAGCCCGGTCCGATGCGAGGTAGGCGACGGCCTCGGCGATGTCGCGCGGGTCTCCGGGACGACCCAGAGGGATGCCCGCTGTGGTGGCGGCAAGCGGGACGTCCATCGCGTCGGCGAAGTTCTGGCGGATCGCGTCGGCGCCCGGGGTGAGCACGTTGCCGGGGATGATCGTGGTGACGCGGATTCCGGCAGGCGCGAGCTCGGAAGCGAGCGCTTTGCTGTAGGTGTTAAGGGCGGCCTTGGCCGCACCGTAGTGAGCCAATGGCGGCGCCGGCGTGAGGGCCGCTCCCGATGAGATGTTGACGATCACGCTGCCCGACCCGGCCTCGCGCAGCGCCGGCAGCAGCGCGTTGTTGACCCTCACGGCGGACAGGTAGTTGAGGTCGAGTGCGTCGATCCATTCCTCATCGGGGATGGATGAGACGCCCCCGATGTGGGCGCGTGCCGCCGCCGCGTTGTTGACCACGATGTCGACGCCGCCGAGTACGTCGAGCGCTGCCGCAGTGAATGCCCGCACACCCGCGAGCGTGCCGATGTCGCCCTGAATGAAGGTGGCGGCCTTCGGCGTCTCGTCGGAGGCGTTACGCGCAGTGGTGACGACGGTCGCGCCGCCGTCGAGCAGCCGCTGCACGATGGCCGCGCCGATTCCGCGACTGCCTCCCGTGACGATCGCGCGCTTTCCTGCGAACTCGGTGGTGTCGGGTGAAGTGCCAGTTCTGAACATACGGTCCAATATACAGGTTCTGGACCGAACGTCCAGAAGATCTGGACCGATGGTTCAGAACGGCCTACCATGGAGGCATGGGGCGACCACGGAAATTCAGCGAGCAAGACGTCCTGGCCGCTGTGCATCGGCAGTTCAACGAAACCGGCTACCACGGAACCTCGGTCGACGATCTCTCCCGCGCGACAGGGCTCAGCAAGGGAAGCCTCTACGGCGCGTTCGGCGACAAGGAGGCCCTGTTCCAGCGAATATTCGAGGAGTACTGCGCAAACTCCGACGAGGGCGCCGCAGCCCTGCTCGAAGGCCCGGAGGACCAGGCCCTCGACCGCCTCCGCAAATGGCTCACGGCGCCGGACGACCACACCGGTCAGCCCGGCTGTCTGCTGGCCAAGGCCACGGCCGAACTGGCGTCGGAGAACGAGGCCATCGCGACCAGGTCACTCGCGGCGTTCGAAGTGCTGCTCGACAGCTGCCGCCAGCTTGTCGAGCAGGCGCAGCGCGCCGGGCACCTGGATCCGGCCGCCGACGCCGAGGCGCTCGGCGGACTGATCCTCACCACGCATCGCGGGCTCGAAGCGCTCGCCAAGGCAGGGGTCGACGTGAAGACCAGGAACCGAATCGCCGACGCCGCGATCGACAGCATCGCACTGCCTATTTCTTGATCCTGGAGCCGGCAGTTCCCGTCTGCGGCGCGGCAGACCTTGGTGCTCAGTCCTCTGCGGGAGCGGCCGGTGGCATGGTCGTGGGGCTCGCCGGCCGGAGCCCTTTTCCACGGGCCCCGGCCGCGTGCTGATGCGTGCGCACGATGGTGCAGTCCACCGAGACCGCCCAATTCAGGTCCTCATCGGCGTCGGCCTGGGTCGTCAGCTCGGTGAAGACCCGCTCTCGTCCGTGTCCGGCCACCGGGTGGACCCGACGGCGGCGGTCTACCGCGCCACCAAGTTCGCCGTCGCCGCGCTCTCCGAGGGGCTGCGCCAGGAGAGCCGGGACGTCCGCGTCACGGTCGTCAGCCCCGGCTTCACCCGGAGCGAGCTGACCGACCGCGGCGGATCCGAGGAGGCCCGGGCCGCCGCCCACGCGGCCGCCGAGCGGTTGGCGATCCCGGCGTCCGCCATCGCCGACGCCATCGCCTTCGCCATCGACCGGCCCGCGGACGTCGACGTCAACGAACTCGTCGTACGCCCCACCGCGCAGGGCTGAGCGCCCGCCTCCGGTGGCGGTCGCCGCCCGCGTACGCGGGCGCGGGATCCGGTGCGGACCCCGCGCCGTACGATGCCGCCGGGGGTCAGGCGGCGGCGGGAGCGAGTTCGGCCCAGTGGGTGGAGCGGCCGGTCTCCCAGCGGTCGCCGTGCGCCGAGGCCACCTGGTCCACGATGGTCAGGCCACGGCCGTGTTCGCAGGCCCCGCAGCTGGCGGCCCATTCCCCGACGGAGGCGGCCGGTCCGCCGTCGGTGACCTCCACGCGGACCTGCCCGGTGCTCCGGTCGCGGTCCAGGTGGAGCACGATGGGCGGCCGGGCATATTCGAAGGCGTTCGTGACGAGCTCCGAGACGACCAGCAGGATCTCGTCGGCAGCGGCTGCCGGCACCTTCCAGCGGTGCAGAGCTTCCTTGGTGAGTTTGCGGGCTTCTGCGGGGGCTTCGGGCCGGTAGGAGAGCGCCCAGCTTTCTGATTCGGCCGGCAGGGACTGCCGGCCCGGCCGCTGCCCTGCGTCGACGGTATCCATCCCATCCCTCTCGTTGTACCTCCAGGTACAACACGGGCGGGTCACCGGCGATTCCGCAGGCCGGGGGCTACGCGCCGGGGTCGCGGCGGCGCAGCAGGACACCGACCCCGTCGTCCAGGGCGAGGGTTCCGCGGGGCACGACCACCAGCTCGGCACCGGTACACGCCGCGGCACGCAGCAGGGCGGCTCCGGCGGGTTCCCCGGGTCCCGCCCACAGGTGCCCGGGAAGCGGCGGGGGATCGTTGACCAGGACGGCCTCGGCGTCCGCGCGCCCCAGTGCCGCGACGACGGCTCCGGTGCCCTCGCAGGCGGCGCGGTCCTGGGCGCGCTGCATCAGATACGCCTCCAGGCGGGCCTGGTCCGCGGCGTTGAGGCGGCCGCCGAGCTCGCGGGCGAGGTGCTCCTCCAGCAGGGCCCGGTCGGGAGTGCCGCCGGGGTTGCCGGTGCCGACCGTGACGAGGGCGTTCCCCAGGCGTTCCGGCATGTGGTCGACCAGGACACCGGCGGTCCGGGGGTCGCCGGGATCCCGCCCCAGCACGAGCACCTCGGCGGCGCCGCGGTCGGCGAGGTCGGTCAGGTCCCTGGCGAGCCGGGGCGCGGTCCGCTGCCAGTCCTCGGCCGGGACGGTCTGCCGGACGGCCGGATCCGTGTCGATGCGTCCGGCCGGCCAGCGCTCGGTCTGGGCGGCGACCTGGATGCCGCCGCCGTCCTCGGTGCGGCCGACGAACAGCGCCAGGTAGGGGAGGTCCGGGGCGCGCTGCACCACCAGGGGCAGGGCGTCGGGCAGGTCGTCGAGGTCGGCGGTGTCGTGCACGGGCGGTTCGGGCAGCTCCGCGGCGAGCACGAGCTCCCCACGGGTGGCGAACAGGGCCTGGCCGTGCCGTCCGGGCAGGTCGTCGTCCATGCCCACCGCGGCGTGCAGGGCGTGGACGGTGGCGGGGTCGGCGCCGTGGGCGGTGAGGTCGTCACGCAGGTGCCGCCAGCGCCGTGCGATGACCCGGTCGGGATCCGCGACGTCCCGGGAGGTGTCCAGGTAGGCGCTCGCCCACGGGCCCGGCCGGTCGAACAGCGGTTGCAGGAACGACAGCTTCATCAGGGTGCCTCCCGGACGGGGCCCCTGTGGCCGGGCGGCGGCCGGGGCCCGCGCGGATCGGTGTGTGCCGGCAACCGGTGCCGGCCCCCCTTGAGCGTGCCCGTACCCGCTGGAGCGTGCCCGTACCCGCGCGGTGGCCCCTCGTGCGTGTGGCGGCGCGGGCGGTGGACCGCCCGGGCCGCCACGGACTCAGGTGAGGCAGCCGACGTGGGCGAGGGCCTGCCGGAGCAGAACGCCCTGCCCGCCCTGCATCTCCTGCTGCAACTGCGGCGAGGACGCCTCCTGCGGGGTGAACCACACCAGGTCGAGGGCGTCCTGCCGGGGGTGGCAGTCGCCCGCCACCGGGACGACGTAGGCCAGGGACACCGCGTGCTGCCGGGGGTCGTGGAAGGGCGTCACACCCTGCGTCGGGAAGTACTCGGCGATGGTGAAGGGCTGCGGCGAGACCGGGATGCGGGGCAGCGCCATGGGCCCGAGGTCCTTCTCCAGGTGGCGGATGAGCGCCTCGCGGACACGCTCGTGGTGGAGCACCCGCCCGGAGACGAGGGCGCGGCTGACGTTCCCGTCCGGTCCGATGCGCAGGAGGAGACCGATGTGTGTCACCTCCCCGCTGTCGTCGACCCGCACGGGCACGGCGTCGACGTACAGGATCGGCATGCGTGCGCGGGTCAGCTCCAGGTCGTCCGGAGACAGCCAGCCGGGCGTGGTTTCGGTCATGTCGGCCATCGGGTGATCGTACGCGGAGAGCAGGCCACGTGGGGGTGATCGCCGGCGTGCGCCGCGAACCTGTTCGACCCACGTTGGTGCGCTCGCGCACGCCCTTGCGCCGCGCGTCGCTCGGTTGCGGGATCGTCAATCGGTCCGGGTGCCCAGGCTCCGCGCCAGGGTGGGGATCATGACCGTCGCAGGGACGAGGTGCAGCCCGATGAGGGCGGTGGTGGTCGCGGTGTCCGCCCCGGACAGGAGGGGCGGGACCAGCGAGATCGCGGTCAGCGACACTGCCGTCCACACGAATCGCTCGGCGGGGCGAGCGCTCCAATGAAGAAGAGCGACGGCGATGACGATGCCCACGACCGAGAAGAAGCCGGTCACCACGGCGAACCCGGACAACGGGATCGTCTCGCCGCCATCGGGGACCTCGAAGCCGACGCCGACGGCCTGGGCGAGCGCAGCGGCGAGGGTGGTGGCCACCATCGCTGCGAGCGCGGCAATGAAGCCGGTGCCGGCGAGCCTGCGGATTCCGTGGGTGTGGCTGGTCCGGCCCGACGCCGGGCCCGCGACGACCCCGGTGTCCTTCATGGTGTTCATGTCGTTCCTCCGTCATTCGGGAACTGGCGTACGGGGTGTGTTGACCGGCAGGTGAGGGTCCCGGCCCTGGGGGGTGACGATGCGCACCCTCGCCGTGCGACGGCCGGGGTTGCGCAGGGCGCGGACGCCGGTGCCGCGAAGCCAGAACGCGGCGTCGCGTCCGAGGACGGGCCCGGGCTCGCCGTCACGCGGCTCCAGCTGCACCCGCCCGCGGGTGACGACACCGAACGCGTCGCACCATTCCGCCACGACCACCGCGACACGGGCGCCACCGCGCAGCGCGAGCGTCCGCACCGGGACTACTCCGTGCCGTCCGCCGGCAGGCGCTCCGGCAGCCCGAGCCGCGGGAACCGGTCGGCGTGGAAGATGACGATCTCGGTGATCACCCCGCCGGTGACGCGCAGGACGTCGAGCGTCAGCGGGAGGCAGGCGCCCTCGCGCTCGTTCCACAGGTAGAAGGCGACGGCGGGCTGCCGGTTCACCGACGTGGGGACGCCGCGCAGTCCCCGCATGCCCTCGAAGCCGTCCTCGACCCAGCCGGTCACCACCGCGTCGCGGCCCAGGGACAGGCCCGGCGTGGGCGGCATCGAGCAGCGGACGTCGTCACGGAGCATGTCGGCGAGCCGGTCGACGTCCGTGGCCACGCTGGCGTCGGTGAAGCGACGTACCAGCTCGCGCGTCCCGGAGTCCTCGGCGCCGCCGCTCCAGTCCTGCCGCTCGGCGGGCAGGTGCTCCCGCATGCCGGCGCGGGCCCGCTGCAGCGCGCTGTTGACGGAGTGGACGGAGTCGCCGAGGAGCTCCGCGACCTCCTTCGCCGGCCAGCCGAGCACGTCGCGCAGGATGAGTACGGCGCGCGGGCGCGGCGCGAGGTGCTGGACGGCGACGAGGTACGCCAGCTCGATCGTCTCCCGCGCGACGGCGACGGTCTCCGGCTCGTCGGCGTCGGCCGCGGGCAGCTCGTCGAGCAGCCGGTCCGGGTAGGGCTGCAACCACAGCACCTCGCCGCCGGTCGCGGGCTCCGGGCGGCGCTTGGCGAGCAGGTCCAGGCAGGCGTTGGTGGCGATCCGGTACAGCCAGGCGCGGAACGTCGACCGCCCCTCGAAGGTCTCCCGCCGCCGCCAGGCACGGAGGAACGTCTCCTGCACGGTGTCCTCGGCGTCCTCGAACGACCCGAGCATCCGGTAGCAGTGCACGTGCAGCTCCCGCCGGTGCCGCTCCGCCAGCCCCGAGAACGCCGGCTCGTCGACCTCGCCAAGACCGCTCCCGCCCAGACCGCTCCCGCCCAGCTCCTCCAGTCGCGTGTCCGCACTCATCACGTCATCCTTCCGTCTCGTCGTGCCTCGTCGTAGGTGTGACGGGTGCGGGCGCGACAACTCATCACCAGGGTCGGTCGGCATGGCATGGCATGGCACGGACACGCAGGGAACTCCGCCGCTTCGCGGCTCCGAACCAAGGACCCGAAGGCCACGCCTGACGAATGGTCACTTCGTGGAGACTGCCGGACGCGTTACCGGGAGGGGGCCTGCGCGGTCGCGGCCTTCGCGCCCTTGCGGGCGGCGCGACGCTCCGTCGCCCAGTAGCCGAGGCCGATCAGGGGCAGCGCCGCACCGAGGACGCTGACCGCCGTCCAGCCGTCCGCGTGGTAGGCCAGCGCCCCGAGTTGCGACCCGAGCGCGCCCCCCACGAAGAAGATCGCGATGAAGGCGCTGTTCAGCCGCGACCGTGCGGCGGCGTCGAGCTGGTAGATCGTGTGCTGCCCGAGGATGAGCGAGGTCTGCACGGCCATGTCGATCAGGACCGCGGCGAAGGCGATCAGGATGATGCTGTGCTGCCCGAAGCCCGCGACGGCGAAGGCCACGGCCGCGACGCCGAGGGCGATCCCCGTGACCGGGCGGACGAGGCTGCGGTCCGCCCAGCGGCCCGCCAGCGGTGCCACCGCGGCACCCGCCGCGCCCACGAGCGCGAAGACCGCGACGCCGATCGGCGAGTAGTGGAACGGGCCGGTGAGGAGGAAGGAGACGGGGGTCCAGAAGACGCTGAACGCGCCGAACATGGCCGCCTGGTACAGCCCCCGGCGTCGCAACGCCGGATGCGTCCGCACCAACTGCACCGTCGAACGCAGGACCCGCCCGTACGACAGGGAGGTCGTCGGGGCGTGCTGCGGCAGGGCGGCGCGCAGCGCCACGGCCAGGAGCGCCATCAGGACCGCGGAGCCGAGGTAGACGTAGCGCCAGCCCGCGAGGTCGGATACCAGGCTGCTGACGGTGCGGGACAGCAGGATCCCGGCGAGCAGTCCGCTCATCACCCGCCCGACGATGCGGCCGCGGGCGCGGTCGGGCGCGAGGCTCGCCGCGAACGGCACCAGGATCTGCGCGACGACGGAGGTGGCACCGCTGACCAGGGACGCGATGAGGAGCATCGGGAAGCTCGTGGCGAAACCCGCCACCGCCAAGGAGACCGTGGTGACGGTCAGCAGCACGGTGACCAGTCGGCGCTTCTCCAGCCGGTCGCCGAGCGGGACCAGGAAGACCATGCCGACCACGTAGCCGATCTGGGTCACCGTGATCAACGTGCCGGCCGCTGCCGGACCGAGGTGGAAGACCGTGCTCAGCGACGCCAGCAGCGGCTGGGCGTAGTAGAGGTTGGCGACGGTCATCCCGGAGGCGACGGCCAGCAGCCCGACCAGCCATCCCGGAACGCCGTGGGCGGCCCCGGCGGGCGCCGGACGACGCACGGACCTGATCGTGCGGGGAGCGGACACGAGGGACCTTCTCGTGTCGGGAACCGGAGGTGCGGTTCGGGCGGGTGGAGTGGCGACCGAGCAACTCCTCGCGCCGCTCGGATGCATGCTGCAGCGCCCCGACCGGACGATTACTTCCCTCGTGCGGAAGATGCATCACGATATCTGTCATCTCTGATGGAGATGACCGCCGTCACCGCCGGGCGGGGGAGTCCTCGGGCGGCGTCACCTCGAACGCCTCGACGGCCCCCGGCAGCGGAGGCGCGAAGGCGTCACGCCGCAGCCGCCGGCCGAGCGCGGTGACCGCGGGTTCGGTGTAGCGGGCCGCCAGGGGCCCGACGACGACCAGGATCAGGACGTACGCGGTGGCCAGGGGGCCGATACGGGGCTGTGTGGCGACGGCGAGGCCCGCGATGACGATGGAGAACTCCCCGCGTGCGACGAGCGCGCCACCCGCCCGCAGTCTGCCCCGCGCATGGATGCCCGCCCGCCGGGCGGCGTACCAGCCCGTGACGATCTTGGTTCCCGTGGTGACCAGCGCCAGGGCCAGCGCCGGGAGCAGCACGGGTGGGATCGCCGCCGGATCGGTGGAGAGCCCGAAGAACACGAAGAAGACGGCGGCGAACAGATCGCGCAACGGTGTGAGCAGACGTCCCGCTCCCGCCGCGACCTCACCGGACAGGGCGATGCCCACCAGGAACGCCCCGACGGCCGCCGACACCTGCAGTTTCTGGGTGATGCCCGCCACCACCAGCGCCAGGCCGAGCACGACCAGCAGCAGCATCTCGGGGTTGTCGGAGGAGACCGCCTTGCTGAGCAGACGGCCGTGGCGCAACGCCAGGTACAGCACCGTGCCCACGGTGCCGAGGGCGATCGCCAGCGTCACGCCCCCGGCCGCCAGGCCCAGGCCCGCCAGCAGGGTGGTCAGCAGCGGCAGGTAGACCGCCATGGCCAGGTCCTCGATGACGAGGACGCCGAGCACCACGGGCGTCTCGCGGTTGCCGAGCCGGCCGAGGTCGGTGAGCACCTTCGCGATGACACCGGACGAGGAGATCCAGGTGACACCTGCCAGCGCGACGGCGGCCACCGGCCCCCACCCCAGCAACAGCGCCGCCACCGCGCCGGGTACCGCGTTGAGGACGAAGTCCACGACCCCCGACGGGTACTGCGCGCGCAGATTGGTGACCAGTTCCGACGCGCTGTACTCCAGGCCGAGCAGCAGGAGCAGCAGGATCACGCCGATCTCCGCCCCCACGGAGATGAAGTCCGCGCTCGCCGACAGGGGCACGATGCCGCCGTGCCCGAAGGCCAGTCCGGCCAGCAGGTAGAGCGGTACGGGCGACAGCCCCATCCGGCCGGCGAAGCGCCCGATGAGGCCCAGCCCGAGGATGACGGCGCCCAGCTCGATGAGCAGCGCGGTGGTGTCGTGCATCGTCACTGCCCCGCCACGATCGCGGCCAGCGCGTCCACGCCCTCACGCGTGCCGACCACCACGAGCGTGTCGCCGATCGCCAGCCGGAAGTCCGGTCCGGGGGAGGGGTGCGCGGTGGTCCGCCGCATCACGGCCACGACGGAGGCCCCGGTCAGTGTCCGCGCGCGGGTGGCACCCAGCGGCCGTCCCGCGTACGGCGACCTGGAGTCCACCGGGATCTGCTCGGTGACCAGCCCGATGCCCTCCGTCCGCACCGCCTCCAGCGGTGTCGGGTCCAGCAACCGCGCCAGCCCGGCGGCCTCGTCGGCTTCCAGTGGGACCGACATCCCGCACGCGTCGGGATCGTCGGCCTCGTAGAAGCCGAGGAACCTGCGCCCGTCCTGGTGGACCACCACCGACAGGTTCCGCCCGGTCCGTGTGGTCACGTCGTACTGCGTGCCGATGCCCGGAAGGGTCGTCCGCCGTATGCCCACTCCTGCCTCCCAGGCGACCCGCACTCCACCACCGTGGACGGTGTGCTTTTGACCAGCGACTTTTACATCCCTATTACGTTCATCCGGAGCGTTCTATTCCGAACGCGTCGGTCGCGTGGCCGGGCAGCAGGGGGCGGTGGCGGTCACTCCTCGCCGGAGAACCGTTCCCACGCGGACTGCCGGGTGATCCCGAGGGCTTCGCCGATCCGGGTCCAGGTGACACCGCGGCGCCGCAGTTCCTGCACCCACGAGCGCAGATCGGCCTCGGCCTGGTCGATGTGCGCGGCGACGCGCGGGATGTGGCCCAGCATCTCCGCGTCGGTCAGCGACGCCCACAGCGGCAGGGGAGGCCCCGGCGGAGTGCCCAGGCTCCCGTCGATGATCGACGCGGACAGCGCCACGCATTCGTTGCAGATCTGCACGCCCGCGCCCGCGACCAGCTTCTCGACCTCGCGGTCCGGCTTGCCGCAGAAGGAGCACCGGGTGAATTCGTCCTGGATGCCAGAGGGGGGCACGGCTCACTCCTGGGTTGTCAGGGTTTCCCTGACACCGTAGGGCGTCAGGGAAACCCTGACAAGCCGTTCGCGTGCGCCATCTCCCCGCCGGTGCAGGGCGGATGAGGAGGTGTCACCTCCGATGGCGGCGGCCCCGACCCTGCCGCGCGGCGGGACCGGGGCCGGCCGGATCAGGCCGCGGGCCCCACGGTCGGGGGCTGGGACAGGGCGGCCTTGACGCTTCGCGCCTGCTCGTCGGCGAGGACCTCGAACCGGTCGTGGGTCAGGGCCTCCATGGTCAGTTCCGCCACGCTGGCGGCGCTGATCTTCGGCGCGTCCGTCCACGCGCTCAGGTCGGTGTCCACGAATCCGCAGTGCACACCGACGACCAGGGTGCCCTGGTCGTGCAGGCCCTTGCGCAGGGCGTCCGTCAGCGACCACTGCGCGGCCTTGGACGCGGCGTAGCCGGGGAACTGTGGCTGCCCGACCCAGGAGGCCAGCGACAGCATGTTCACCAGCGCCCCACCGCCGTTGCGGGCCAGCACCGGGGCGAAGGCCCGGGACACCGCCCAGGTGCCGAAGTAGTTGACCTCCATCGCCTGCCGCGCGCCGTCGAGGCCACCCGACAGCAGCCCGGTGGTCGCGCCGCCGATGCCGGCGTTGTTGACCACGAGGGAGACGTCGCCCGCCGCCTCGGCGGCCGCGGCTATCTGCGCCTCGTCCGTCACGTCCAGCCGCAGCGGGACGAGGTCCGGATCGGTCACGCTCTTCGGGTCGCGGACGCCGGCGTAGACCTTGGCCGCGCCGTGCTCCAGGAGCGCCCGGGCGAACGCGTGCCCGATCCCTCGGTTGGCTCCCGTCACCAGGGCGACGGATCCCTTGATGTCCATACGGCTTTCCTTTGCGACACGCCCTCTCGGCAGGGCACCGGACACAGCTCGGGCACGCGGCCCTTCGGGGTCCGCGGCGGTTCCAGGCTAGCATCTGAATTTAATAATGAAAGTCAGGGGTCGCCGACCGTGGTGACGACGCAGCCCCACCCGCGAAACCGCAGGTGGGGCCGGAGAAGGGGCCGGAGGCGGGGCCTGGGTGTCCGCCTCAGAGGGCGAGAGCGCCGCCGTCGATCGGGAGGGTGGCGCCGTGGATGTGGGCGGCGTCATCGCCGGCGAGGAAGACCACCGCGGCGGCGACCTCCTGGGCGGTGCCCGGCCGCTTGGCGGGGTAGTTCTGGGCGAGCTTCTCCAGCAGGGTGCGGTAGACCTCGTTGGCCTCGGTGACGGTCGGGCCGGGGGCGACGGTGTTGACCCGCACGCCCTTGGAGGCCAGTTCGACCGCCCAGGACTTGGTGAGCGAGTGCAGGCCGGCCTTGGTGGCGCCGTAGAGCGCGGCGAAGTCCATGCCGACGACGCCGTTGATCGACCCCACGTTGATCACCGATCCGGCGCCGCGCTCCACCATGGCGGGCACCAGCGCGGCCGTCAGCAGGAACGGGACCTTGACGTTGACCGCCAGCGCCTCGTCGATCTGCTCCTCGGTCGCCTCCGTCATCGACTGCGGCGGCACCAGGTAGGCGGCGTTGTTCACCAGGATGTCGATCGGCCCGCCCGCGACCGCCGACGCCTCCTGCGCCAGCCGCCGGACCTCCGCACCGCCCACCGCCAGATCGGCCTGGACGAAGTGCGCCCGGCCCCCCTGCGCCGTGATCCCCTCGACGACCCCGGCACCGCGCTCCGTGCTGCGCCCGGTGACCACGACGGTGGCGCCCTCGCGTGCCAGGGCTTCCGCGACCGCACGGCCGATGCCGCTCGTCGAACCGGTGACGAGTGCGGCGCGGCCCAGTAGACGTCCCATTGCGCAACCTCCAAGGAATGACGGGTACTTCCGCGGGTGGCGGCGCGGGCGAGCCGGACCGGTCGCAGAAGTGATTGCTGCGTCAAGTAAATCGAGGAGTGCTTGACCCGTCAAATATCGTGTCGGCGAGGTGGGTTGGCGGTCCGCCGGCCGGGCGCCAGGCGGTTCAGGGACGGGGCCAGGGCCGTCCGGCGAGGCGTTCGATGTCGGTGTTGAAGCGCCTGAGGTAGGAGGCGAAGGCGGCGATGTCCTGGTCCGGCCAGTCGGCCATGACCTTGTCCAGGCCGCCGATGATGGCGTCGCGTTCCTCGTCCAGCATGCGGGCGCCCTGGGGCGTGATGCGGAACTTGCGCGCCATGCCGCCTTCCGGGTCGGGGATGCGTTCCACGAGCCCGGCGCGCATGGCCGCGGCGGTCTGCCGGTTGAGGGTCGAGGCGTCGAGCGCGAAGGCCTCGCTCAGCTCGCCGATCGACATGGGTCCCTGGACCCGGATGCGGCTGAGGAGGATGTAGGCGCTGCGGTCCAGGGCGCCGGACCTGTGGCGCAGCAGTTCGTGGCGGCTGAGGAGCATCTGCTCGTACTCGACCTCGTGGGTGGACCTGCCCATACGTCTTCCGCCTCCTGCCGTCCGCCGGGCCGCCGGTGTGCGTGTGCGGCGCCCGCTGTCATCCTCGCACAGCGCGTGCACCAGCCACATCATGTGCGTGATGCACTTCCTATGTACGATGCACATCGATCCCGAACGCAGGACCGTCAGGCGAGGAGTGCCGTCATGAACGCCCCACAACCCAAAGCCCGTGCAGGGGGCGTGGTCGCCACGCTGGCCCTCGCCGGCATCACCGCCGCGATCATGCAGACGCTCGTCACCCCGCTGCTGACGGAGCTGCCGCAGATCCTGCACACCTCGTCCTCGAACGCCGCCTGGGTGATCACCGCCACCCTTCTGGTGGCCGCCGTGTGCGTGCCCGTCTTCGGGCGCCTCGGCGACCTGGTGGGCAAGCGGCGCATGCTGGTCGTCTGCTCGGTGCCGCTCGTGGCGGGCTCGGTGGTGTGCGCCCTGTCGTCCTCCGTCACGCCGATGATCGTCGGACGGGGTCTGCAGGGCATGGGCATGGGCATGGTGCCGCTCGGCATCGCCCTGCTCCGTGACGTGGTCCCCGCGGAGAAGCTCAGCTCCTCCATCGCCCTGGTCAGCGCCTCCATGGGCATCGGCGGCGGTCTGGGCCTGCCGATCGCCGCCGCGATCGCCCAGTACGCCGACTGGCGCGTGCTCTTCTGGGGCTCTGCGGGCCTGGCCGCCGTCGTCGCGGTGCTGATCTGGTTCTTCATCCCCGAGGTTCCCGCCGGCGCCAAGGGCCAGCGTTTCGACGTGCCCGGCGCGCTCGGCCTCGGCGTCGGACTGGTCTGCCTGCTGCTCGCCGTCTCCAAGGGTGCCGACTGGGGCTGGGGTTCGGCGACCACGCTCGGCCTGTTCGGTGCCGCCGTCGTCGTGCTCGCCGGCTGGGGCTGGTGGGAACTGCGCACCCGCGACCCGCTGGTCGACCTGCGGACCACGGCCCGGCCCCGGGTGCTGATCACCAACCTGGCCTCGGTCTTCGTGGGCTTCGGCATGTACGCCGGGATGCTGGTCGTCCCGCAGCTGCTGCAGTTCCCGAAGGCGACCGGCTACGGCCTCGGCCAGTCCATGCTCGCGGCGGGTCTGTGGCTCCTGCCGGGCGGCATCATGATGATGATCGTCTCTCCCCTGGGCGGCAAGCTGACCAACGCCCGCGGCCCCAAGTTCACCCTGATGTGCGGCGCCCTGGTCCTCGCCGCCGGGTACGGCCTGTCGCTGGTGCTGACGGGCTCCGCCTGGGGTCTGATGCTGGCGGTCATGGTCGTCAACAGCGGCGTGGGACTCGCGTACGGATCGATGCCCGCCCTGATCATGGGTTCGGTCCCGCTGTCGGAGACCGCCGCCGCCAACGGCTTCAACGCCCTGATGCGTTCGCTGGGCACCTCGGTGGGCGCCGCCGTGATCGGTGTCGTCCTCTCCCAGATGACCACGACCGTGGGCGGCTACACCTTCACCTCCGAGAACGGCTTCCGCACCGGCCTGGTGATCGGCTGCGGCATCGCGCTGGTCGCCGCGCTCGTCGCCATGGCCATCCCGGCCGCCCGCGCCGCGTCGGGCGACGCCGAGGCCGCGCCGGCCCCCGGGCTCCGCAAGGCGGCGCTGGACGGCTGAACCGCCGCACCGCCGAACCGCAGGGCGTGCGGTGCGGCGGCGGCATGCGGGGTCCCCGGCTCGCGGTGAGCCGGGGACCCCGCCGGTTTCAGACGGACCTGCGTGCCGCGGACGCGCCGTTCGGCGATCCGGTGATGGTGAACTGGGAGCCGGGCTCGATCAGTACGTTGCCCTGGGCCGAGTTCGTGATCGTGACGTTGGTCAGGGTGGCACTGCCGCGGGCGCCGCTCATCGCGAGGATGCCGGAGCCATTGACGGAGTTGTCGATGCGGACGTCGGTGACCTTGACGCCGGGCATGGAGCCGCCGCCCGTCTTGAACTGGATGCCGTCGTAGGTCGAGTCGTGGATCTCGGTGTCCCGGATGGTCACGCCCGGGATGTCCGTGCCCTGGGCGAAGAGCGTGATGGCGCCGAACTCCTGCGCCTCGCCCCAGAACGCGCCGCCCGTCCGGTACAGGGCGTTGCCCGAGATGGTGGTCTGACCGGAGAAGGGGATCGGGTCGTGGTCGGTGGCGAGCATGATGCCCGGGTAGTTCATCGTGTCGGAGACGATGTTGTTCTCGATGGTGTTGCCGTAGCCGCCGTAGACCGCGATGCCGTTGGCCCGCCAGGGCAACTGGACGGTGTTGTTGCGGAAGTGGTTGTCGTGGCCGACGTCGACGGAGGTGTCCTTGACGTACTTGCTGGCCCACACCGCCAGCGCGTCGTCGCCGGTGTTGCGGAACGAGGAGTTGTAGACGGTGGAGTTGCGGGTGCCGTTGGCGAAGTTGATGCCGTCGGCGTAGGTGTCGCGGATCCGCACCCCGGTGAACTCCAGTCCGTCGCCGGGGCCCCACAGTTCGGGGATGTTGGAGTAGTCACGGCCGACCCAGACGCCGACGTTGGCGTGCTCGATCCACACGTTGGTGATCTTCGTGTCCTTGCCGAAGCGCCCGTTGAGGCCGACGCCGCCCTCGGCGTTGCCGTCGCCGCCGCGGATGGTGCCCGAGCCGAAGATGGCGATGTCGGAGATCTGGGTGTTGCCGTCGATGTCGAAGCCGAAGTTGCCCTCGTGCGGGTGGTTGATGCCGCCGGCGTTCTGCGGCGGGGTCAGGGTGTAGAGCTGGGAGTGCCACATGCCCGCGCCGCGGATGGTGACGTCCTTGATGCCCACCTGGTTGTACTGGCCGCGGTTGAGCGGGTCGTCGGTGAGGATCTTCTGCTCCTGCCGCCACTGCCCGGCCGGGATCCACACGCAGGAGATCTGGCCGTTCTGGTCGGCGGTGACCGCCCGCTGGATGGCGTCGGTGTCGTCGAGCCCGTCGCCGGGGACGGCCCCGTACTCGGTGATCGAGGTGCAGTTGGCCGGCTTGCTCAGCGGGGGAGCCACCTGCTCCAGGTCGATCAGGTCGATGACGTAGTAGGCCGCCGAGTCGCCCGCGTCGCGCTGCAGACGGAACGTGGTGCCCTGCGGGTACGTGCGCGACAGCAGCGCGTGCGCCTCGTCGAACAGCCGCCGCGCGTCGCCGCCGGGCCGGTTGGTCAGCCCCTCCGGGTCGTCGGTGCTGCCGTACAGCCAGCTGTGCTTGGAGGACAGGTTCAGCTTCTGCACGAACGTGCCGTCGGCGTACAGGCTGATGGTGGCGTCGGCTCCGCCGCCCGCGGAGGCGTCGGGGATGGAGTTGCGCACCACGATGGAGTTGGTGGACGTGGTGGAGGTGAACTCGACGTACTGGCCGCCGGAGTCGAGGCGGACGGACTTGCGGCCCGAGGACTCGGTGGCGAAGTTCGTGTGCCCGAAGGTCCGCTTGGCGTCGGCGGTGAGCAGGGTGCCCTGGTAGCGGCCGTCCTCGGCCTCGTACTCGGTGTACGGCAGGGCGGCGCCGCGTCCGACGACGAGGGACTTGGCGAGCACGTTGTTGTTCTCGTTGGTCTCGGTGACGACCCCGGTGGCGTCCGCGGTGGCGGTGAGCGTGGCCCCGCCGGCGGTCGCCGTCCAGGTGCCGCTGATCGCCACGTTGACCGTGGCACCGGCCGCGACCTGACCGGTCGTGCCGTTCAGCGTGGTGGTGCCGGCCTGGAGCCGGGTCACCGAACCCGCCGCGGCGGCGGTGATGCCGCGGTTGTGCACGGCGACGGTGAAGGAGACGGACGCGCCCACGGCCGGATTCGCCGGGTTCGTGGCGATGGAGGTCACCTCGAGGTCGGGGCCGGGGGCCTGGCTGACGACCAGCCGGTCCGCGGCGTTCCGGCTGTTGTTGGTGTCGTCCAGCTCGGCGACCGTGTTGCGCGGGTCGACCACCGTGGAGACGGCGTAGCTGCCGGCCGCGCGGGTGCCGGTGGAGACGGCGACGGTGGCGGACGCACCCGGGTCGAGGGCGGGCACGTCGGCGCTGCCGGCGACCGTGCCCTCCACGCTGACGTCCACGGTCGTCGCGGCCGAGCGCGCGGTGCCGGCGTTGCGGACCCCGGCGTTCACGGTGACCGGGTCCCGCTCCGACGGGGCGGCCGGTGACCAGGTCAGGCCCGTGACGGTGAGGTCGGGCGCGGGTGCCGCGGTGCCGACGACCTGGAACTCGGCGACCTGCCCGCCGGGCGCGCCGGTGTTGGAGGAGAACCGCAGGCGCACGTCGGCCCAGCGGCCGCTGACCGGGATGGTCACCGCGTTGCCCGTTCCCGGGCTGAAGGCGTAGTCCGCGCGGTCGCGCAGCGAGGTGAAGCCGGTGTCGGACGCCCCGCGGCCCAGCACCTGGATGCCCTGGGTCCTGGCGCCCCACACCGGGTCCGGGTTGAGCTTGACCACCACGGCGGTGACGTCCGCGGCGGAGCCGAGCTTCACGGTGAGGTCCGCCGGGTGGCCGGCCGCCTCCCAGTAGGTGGAGGTGGAGTCGTCGGTGGCGTTGGCGGCGACGTAGGTCTGCGTCGACGACGTGGCCTCGACCGGCTTGTTGCGCGCCAGGTTGGTGCCGGTGGGCGGCGGGTCGGTGCTGCCGCCGTCCTCTCCGTAGACCTCCAGCTCGGAGAGCTGCGCGGCGTTCCAGCCGGTGTTGCCGGTGACGTTGACGCGGACGTACCGGCCGTTGACGGGTGAGCTCAGGTCCACGGCGACGGTGTTGGCCTGGGCCGGGTTGAACACCCGGCCGGCGGAGGCGGAGAGCGTGGTGAACGAGGATCCGTCGGTGCTGCTCTGCAGGGAGAGCGTCTGCGTCCGGGTCTCCCAGCCGGAGGGCAGTTTGAGCACGATCCGGTCGACGGCACGGGTGGCGCCGAGGTCGACCTGCACCCACTGGGGGAAGGAGCCGGCCGGGCCCTCCCAGTAGGAGGCCTGGGCGCCGTCGGTGGTGTTCCCGGCCGGGTACGCGCCGAGGGAACCGCCCGCCGTGGCAGGGCGGCCGAGGGCGAGGTTGACGTCGGCGGCGGCAGCGTCCGAGGCCGTGGGGGCTGCCTGGGCGCTGGCGGAGATCGGTAACAGCCCGACCGTCATGAGCCCGGCCAGGACGGCGGCGGACAGCGACCGTCGGCCGAGGGGTCTCCAATTCATGGGGTCCTCTATTCCGTGGGGGGCGGGGAGCGCGGCAGCCGGGCGAGGAGGAACCAGGGGGAGCAGGAGAAGCAGGGGAAGCGGGGACCGAAGGGGACCGTCCCGACATGAGAGCCGGCCATGCACGCCAATTGAGTGAGTCAGTCAACTTCTTGCGGAAACCGCGTCATTAGGTTTCTCGTACGTCTCGGGTTTGTCAACAGCTTGTAATTCAGGGGTAGTTGAGGCCGAGTCGTGCTTGCGTCACTTGCGGAGCGCTTGCGTGCGTGGGTCTGTGAGCCATGGCGGCATAGACCCTGGTAGACCTTCAGGACGGCCGTCGGATGAGCCGGCGTCGGCGTGACGCATGCTCGGAGGGAACGCAATTTATTGAGTGCTCTACGCAAGATCGCCGGCTTCGGGCACGCGAAAGGGCCGGTGCCCGGCACGATGTCGTGCCGGGCACCGGCCCCTCACGGTGTCACTTCAGGCCGAAGGCCCGGGTGACGGTCTGGGTGACTCCGCCGCCGTTGCGCTGCTCGGCGGTGACGCGGATCGACACGTAGCCGGCCCGGTGCGGCGCGTTCAGGGCCGCCTGCCAGGTGCCCTTCTTCTGCTTGAGCCCCTGCCCCAGCCAGGTCGTGCCGTCGTCGTAGGAGACCTCCAGCCGGACCGAGGAGACCGCGTCCCCGGCGGCCGAGCTGCCGAGCACCACCGGAGTGACGGAGAGTTCCGTCCTGCGCTGCGCCCGGCCCTCGGCGTCCAGTGCCGTGCCGTAGTCCAACTGCACCAACGGGACGGCCTGCACACCCTCCGGGGCACCGGAGCTGAAGCGCCACTCGGTGCGGGTGGCGGTGGAGTAGGGGCTGAGCGCGGTGTCGCCCTTGGTGTCGACGACCAGCCGGTACGGGAGCTTCTCGGGCGCCAGGTCACCGACGCCGAACCAGGGGAAGCCCTCCATGTGGGTCAGCTGCCGGTCGCCCTGGTAGAAGGAGATCGCCTGGTACATGCCCGACCCGCCGCTGTGCGCCGACCCCGCGTCGCCGAACCCCTGGATGTAGGCGCTCATCGCGTTGTCGCCCCGGTAGGGGAGGTCGGAGGTGACCATGCGAGGCCGGGTGATCGGCCCGAACCAGCGGTCCTTCTGCACGCTGCCCGCCCGGTAGGTCACCAGGTCCGTCGACGAGCCGCCCCAGCCGTCCAGTGCGGCGTTCTGCTGCCAGGTGACCCCGGCGGTGACCCAGTCGGTGCGCCGCCCGGGGGCGGCCACCTCGGCGGGGAGCGCGTTGGGCGAGAACCCGTTGTACGGCGGGTAGTCGTACGACGGGAAGTCCAGCCGCGACTCGGTGACCTGCCGCCCGGGAGGCGGGGTGAAGTCGACGTCGACGCGCGCGAGGCTGCGGGCGTCCGTCCTGGCGGAGGGATCCGCGGGAATCCCTCCGAGGTGCTGGTCGACCAGGTCGTACAGGTACTTCGGCGCGGGATGCGCCTCGACCGCCAGCCGCACACCCTTCCTGCCCGCGGCGGTGGCCTCCTTGATCAGCGCCTCCCCTTCGTCCAGGGACAGCGAGGCGACCGGGAGCCGTCCGGTCGTCACCTTGTCCGGGTCGCCGTACCAGCCGCTGCCGCGGCCCTCACGGTCGTTGACCACCAGGAGCAGCGCCGCACCGGCGGTCCGCGCCGCCGCGGCCTGATCGGCGGGGGTCACGGCGTCGCTGTCGCGGACCACCACGGCCCGGCCGCGGGCGGACACGCCGGCGTACTCGGCCCGCGTGCCGGTGCCGGCGAAGACGGCGTCCAGGCGCGAGGTGCCGTCCCGCAGCGGCCGGGAACCGGGCTGCACGAGGGGGTCGTCGAGCCGGTGGCCCCGGTAGGTGATCTCCAGGGGCCGCTGCTCGGCGCGGATCCTGGTGGTGAAGACGAAGCTGCCCTTGCGCACCTTGTCCTTGGTCGGCAGCGCCCACAGGCTGTCGTACGTCGCCGAGGGCCAGATCCGCTCGCGCAGGGCGCTCCCGTCGCCGGGAGTGGGAGTGCCTGAGGTGAAGGAGCGGTACAGGTCGATCCTGCTGCTCACCACGCTGGTCGGCTGCGGTGTCGCCACCTTGACCTGGCGGGCCCGGGAGGCGTCGAGCACCACGGATCGGTCGCCGGTGAGCTCGATCTCGGGGGCCGTCAGCACCGCGAGCCCGAGGGAGTGGGGCCCGTGGAGACCCCGCACGTCCGCGAGCGACGCGACCATGTACGAACCGGGCGCCCAGCGGCTGGTCAGCGACCCGTCGGGAACCCACAGGTAGGTGGAACCGCCGTCCGCGCTCCGGATCTCGACCTCGCCGCTCACGGGCCGGCCGGAGCGGTCCTTCAGGCGGATGGTGAGGTCGTACTTCTCGGACTCGACGGAGACCCCGACCGCCGTGTGGACTTCACCGCCCGCGAGGCGTGCCGTGACCCGGGCGGCGTACTGACCCGCCGCGAGGCCCTTCGGGTTCACCACGACCTCGGCGGTGGCGGTGCCGTTCGCCGGCACCGTGACGCGGTCGCCGGACAACGCGAACACCTGTGCCGGGGAGTCGCCGCGGTCGACGGAGAGCTGCAAGGTGATCGGGCGGTCGGTGGTGTTGGCGTAGGTGATCTGCCGCTTGACCGGCTGCCGCTGCGCACCGGGCGACCACCGCACCAGCCCCGCGTCGACCGACCCGGTCGCGATGACCTGGTCCTGGTTGTAGGCGGCGGCCACGTTCAGCCGGCCGGTGCCCGCCCGGTAGGGGCTGTAGTCGGGGGTCGGCACGCTGGTGCCCATCAGGGCGTCCTTGATCTGCCGGCCCGTCCACCGCGGGTGCTTCTGCGCCAGGAGGACGGCCGCCCCGGCGACATGGGGCGTGGCCATGGACGTGCCGCTGTCGACCCGGTAGAAGCCCTCGCCCCACTCCATGTACTGCGAGCGCGCCGCCAGCACGTCCACGCCGGGGGCGGTCATGTCGGGCTTGATGGCGTCGCCGTTCATGCGGGGTCCGGCGCTGGAGAACTCGGCGAGGTGGTCGGACGCGTCCACCGCGCCGACGGTGAGTGCGGCGTCCGCCGTCCCCGGCGCCGCCACACTGTAGGCACCGGGCCCGTCGTTGCCGGCGGCGATGACGAAGAGCGCACCCGTCTCGGCGCTCAGCCGGTTGACGGCCTGGCTCAACGGATCGTCCTGGGTGTGCCAGCCGCTGACGCCCAGGCTCATGCTGACCACCTTGGCGTGCTCGGTCCGCGCCGCCCACTCCATCCCGGCGATGATCCCCGAAATGGTCCCGGATCCGCTGTCGTCGAGGACCTTGCCTACCAGCAGGTCGGCGCCGGGGGCGACCCCCCGCTCCTTGCCGCCGGAAGCGGCGCCCGTCCCGGCGACGGTGGACGCCGTGTGGGTGCCGTGCCCGTTCCGGTCGACGACGTTCCCGTCCGGGACGAAGCTGCGGGACGCCACGACGCGGTCCACCAGGTCCGGATGGGTGGCGTCCACCCCGGTGTCGAGGACGGCCACCCGCACCCCGGCCCCCGTGCCTCCCGCGGCCCAGGCGGCGGGCGCCCCGACCTGAGCCGTGGTGTCGGCGAGCGTCGCCTTCGCCTTGCCGTCGAGCCACACCTTGTCGACGCCGGCGGAGAACCGCGGCGCCGCCGCGGCCTCCTCGGCGTCGGCCCGCGCGGTACCGGTGAGGGCCGACCAGAAAGCCGCCGCCTTCGACCGCCGGGTGCGGACCGCCTCGCCGCGGACCGAGGGAAGGCTGCGCGTGGTCTCGGCCCCCGGCAGCGCCGGGGAGCGGGACGTGAGGGTGGCGGCGCCCTCGGTGCGGGTGACGATCAGGGGGAGCGCGCTGAGGTGCGCGTCGTCGTAACCCTGGGCTATCAGCTGTGTGACGTTGAAGAGTTGCTTGTCGAGCAGCCCCTTCGCGATGTACGCCACCGCCTCGTCGGGGAACACGTAGGTGTCCCCGCCCTCGGTGGCGACGCGCACCGAGCCCGTGGCCCCCGGCGCGCGCTCGACCTCCACCGCGGGCGCGGTGCCCTTCGGTCCCTGAGACATCGTCACCTTGTCACCGGTGACCAACGTGACCCGTGCGGGCGTGCGTTGTGCCTCGGCGGTTGCGGGTGTCGCCGTGGCCGACGGGGAGGGAGGAACGCTGTTCGCCGCTCCAGGGGTGACGAGAGCGACGACAACGGCAGCAGCCACGGCCGCCGCATATCTTCGGGTAGAAGGGGGTCTCACATTGCCCTCCAGCGTGGATGATTGCACGAATTCGATCACCACTGAAGAGGGCGTGTAAAGAGCTTGAACCTGAGGCTATCGGAATGTAGCGTTCTCTGTTTTCGGGTCGGATGGGCCTGGTTGCGGCGGCCGGGTGAGGGAGCCTCAGGAGGCCCGGGTGACCTGCGGGTTAAGGGCCCGGGGGAGTGTCCGCGAAATTTACCGACCGGAAACAAAAGAACTCGACCGCCGACGCGACCGGGGCCCCGCTTTCCCCGAAAGTTTCGAGGACGGGAATGAATGCTCCCACCGTTGTGCCGTGAATTCGGGAGCTCCCGAAGATGTCGCCATTTGTGACACCAAAGCCGCGGGGACGGGGCCACCCCGGCCAACTGCCCGTGTTCGCGTACGACATGGTGTGCGAGACTGCCGCGATCGACAGCACGACCGACTCCCCTCGCGCGATGGAGTGCGTCATGACGACCGGCACCCCCCACTCACCGCGGATCGACACCAGCAGGGCCCACCCGGCGCGCGTGTACGACTGGCTGCTGGGCGGCAAGGACAACTACCCCGTCGACGAGGCCGTCGGCGAAAGGCTGCCGCCCGAGGCGCGTGACGCGGCCCGGCAGAACCGGCAGTTCATGCAACGGGCCGCCGCCTGGCTCGCCGCGCAGGGCGTCGACCAGTTCCTCGACATCGGCTCGGGCATCCCCACCGAACCCAACCTGCACCAGATCGTCCAGCACGTGATACCGGCGGCGAAGGTCGTCTACACGGACAACGATCCCCTCGTGCTGCACCACGCACAGGCGCTGCTGGCGGGCCGCCCCGAGGGCGTCACGGACTTCCTCGAGGCCGACGTCCGGCGGCCGGAGGAGATCGTCGAGCACGCGCGGGGCGTCCTGGACTTCACACGCCCCGTCGCGCTCTCGCTCATCGCGCTGCTGCACTTCGTCCCCGACGAGCAGGATGCCCACAGCATCGTGCGCCCCCTGCTGGCCGCGCTGCCGCCGGGCAGTTACCTCGTCCTGTCCCACGCCGCGTCCGATCTCTTCCCGGAGCTCGCCGAACAGGTCACCGCCGAGTACGCCAAGGGCGGCATCCGCCTCGGCTTCCGTACGCGCCCGGAAGTCGCCCGCTTCTTCGACGGCCTGGACCTCGTCGCCCCCGGCCTGGTGACGGCCCCGGAGTGGTTCAGGACCTCCCCGGCGCCGTCCGACGAGGACAGCGGGATCTACGCAGGAGTCGCCCGCGTCCCGTGACGCCCGAGCCCGCAACGGTACGAGACGCGGTCCGGCCGGGCCGCGGCGTCACCGTCCGGCCGGGAGCGGCCGTCCGGCGGGCAGATCGTCTTCGGCGGGCCGCCACCCCAGGTCGGGTGCGACCAGGTGCCGTACGTCGTGCAGGATCTGCTCGTACTCCTCGCGGTGGAACTCGTACGGCAGTTCCAGCCGCAGCTCGGTCACCGACGCGAGGACGGGGTCCGCGGCCAACCGTTCCAGGATCTGTTCGGCGGTCCCGACCACATCGGGAGCGAACAGGATCTGCTTCGGGCCGAAGGCCCGCGGGGCCAGGGTGCGCTCGCGCCGGCCGGCCGCATAACGCTCGTAGCGGGCACGGGTGACCGCGTCGGCGCTGTCCAAAGGCACGATCACACGCCCCACAGCCACGCGCGCCGCCGGCCGGGCGCCGTCGAGGGCGCGCCGGTACTCGGAGAGCAGGTTCGACTGGGCCGTCGCGAAGTCGTCGGTGCCCTCGCTGCTGACGATGTTGCCGGACAACAGGTTCAGGCCGTTCCCGGCGGCCCAGCGGACCGAACGCACGCTGCCGGCGCCGTACCAGATCCGGTCCACCAGCGCGGGGTTGTGCGGTTGCAGCCGCGGACGCTGGGCGTTGCCGGGCGACTGGATCACCGTGTCCGGGCCGCCGAGGTAGTGGCCGCGCAGGTTGTCGACGAGACGGGCGATCCTGCCGTACGACAGGTCCAGGCTGCGCCAGTCGCCGTCGTGCACCAGGTCGCCGAGCAGCTCGGCGTGGGGCATGCCGGTGCTGAAACCGGCCTGGAGCCGTCCCTGGGACAGCACGTCGGCCAGCGACAGGTCCTCGGCGAGCCGGAACGGGCTCTCGTACCCGATCGGGATGACCGCAGTCCCGAGCTCGACCCGCCGGGTGCGCTGCCCGGCCGCGGCGAGGAACACCGCGGCCGAGCCCACACCGTGTTCGAGGTGGCGCTGCCGGATCCAGGCGCCGTCGAAACCGAGCCGTTCGCCGTACTCGAACAGCTGCAGCGTGTGCTCCAGACCGGTGTACGGATCGTCGTCCTCGAAGTTCCCCGGAGTGAGGAACGCCAGGGAGGTGATCCTGGGGTTGGTCATGGGTGCCTCCTCACGGCGTGGTGGGCTCGGCGGCGGAGGGGCGGGGCCCGCCCGGGATCGCCGCGAGCAGTTCGCGGGTGTACGGGTGGCGGGGGCGGGCGAACAACTCCTCGGCCGTCCCGGTCTCGACGATGCGCCCGGACCGCATGACGGCGACCTCGTGCGCGATCTGCCGCACCACTGCCAGGTCGTGCGAGATGAACAGGTAGGCCACCGCCGTGTCGGCCTGGAGCTCGGCGAGCAGATCGAGCACCTGGGCCTGGACGGACACGTCGAGCGCGGACACCGGCTCGTCGCACACCACCAGGTCAGGGGAGAGGGCGAGGGCACGCGCGATCGCCACGCGCTGCCGCTGCCCGCCGGACAGCTCGGCCGGGCGTCGGTCCAGGGTCGAGGCGGGCAGCGCCACCCGGTCGAGGAGCTCGCGGGCCCTGGCCAGCCGGGAGCGCCGGTCGCCGACCCTGAAGGCGCGCAGCGGGCCTCCACCCGTCCGGTCGATGTCGGTTCAACGTACGTCGTCGGGCCCCGGGAGTGTCAAGGCCGCCCCGTGTCACGTCACGAGGAGGCACCGCACGCCCGGGCGTTGCCCACGAACATCCCGTGGAGATCCCGGACGGCGCGCGGGACGGAGCCGGAGTGGCGGCGCTGCACCACCAGCAGCACCTCCGTCGTGTCCCCCGCCAGGGGACGCACCGTGATCGCGCCGCTGCGCTCGAGGGGGTCGCCGACGACACTGAAGTCCGGTAGCACGGCGGCGCCCAGACCCTCGGCGACCATCAGCTTTCCCATCTCCGCACCGTCGGTGGAGTACGAGAAGGACGGCGTCCGCCCGCCGAGCAGACGGTGCACGAAACGGTGCATGACGTACCCGGACCGCATCACGACCAGCGGCTCGCCCAGGAGGCTCTCGGTGTCGACCGCGTCCAGCGCCGCCAGCGGACTGTCGGGACGGATGCACACCACGGGACGGCCGCGCAGGAGCTCGGTGGACTCGATGCCCGGCGGCATGTCGTCGCCCCGCAGGTAGTTCACCAGCCCCAGGTCGAAGCCACCCTCCAGCAGCCCGCGGTGGATGTCCGCCTGCTGCGCGCCGACCACCTCGACCTGGGTGACCGGGTGCGAGGCCCGGAACTCGCGCACGGTCGGGATGAGCAACGGGACGGTGGCGCTGTTGACCGTGCCGAGCCGGATCATGCGGCTGACGCGGTGCTGCTCCCCGGCCGCCCCACGGAGCCGGTCGACCGCGTCCAGCACGCTCAGGATGTGGGGCAGCAGCTCCCTGCCCTCGTCGCTGATCTTCGCCCCCGACCGCTTGCGTTCCAGCAGGTCCACCCCGAGCTCCCGCTCCAGGTTCCGTACGGTCTCACTGAGCGCGGGCTGGGACAGGTGCAGTTCCTCGGCGGCACGCCGCAGCGATCCGGACCGTGTGACGGCGGCGATGTACTCGAGCTGTTCGATGCGCACGGCACGAGAGTGCCGTCGGCCGCCGGCCGGGTTCAAGGGAATCCCTGTCACAGCCTCGTGAATACCGTCTCTCAGC
This sequence comes from Streptomyces sp. NBC_00510, assembly GCA_036013505.1. Lineage (NCBI taxonomy): Bacteria > Bacillati > Actinomycetota > Actinomycetes > Kitasatosporales > Streptomycetaceae > Streptomyces > Streptomyces sp. NBC_00510. The sequence continues at coordinate 9,638,050 of CP107851.1, forward strand.
ATGTGGAATCGCATCCGGGCGTTCTTGACCGGCCGGAGTTCCTGCTGTTCCATCGAAGACATGAAGCGACAGGACCTCACGCGGCGACGCCATGTCGACCTCCAGCGTGTCTCCAGCTCCTTCTGTCGCCGCCGGGCCTGAACGCGCCCGAGGGAAACCCTCGCACGCACGTCGACCTCTCCGTGAATTCCTTCCGCGGCCGTCCTCTGCCGTGATCGCGGCCCGCCCGGGACCGTCTTTCCCGCGCGCCTGAATTCCAGTCGACGAATCCTCACCGCCCTCACACGCACTGATCCGTGCGCACCTTCGCCAGGAGACCCCCATGCCCGCACCGCCCTCGACCGACCCCGTCCGTTTCGCCTACTGGGTGCCGAACGTCAGCGGCGGACTGGTCACCAGCACCATTGAACAGCGCACCGACTGGGGTTACGACTACAACCGCGAACTGGCCGTGCTCGCGGAGGACAACGGGTTCGACTACGCGCTCAGCCGGGTCCGCTACATGCCGGCTACGGCCGTCCTCACCGGCACCGCCCACTGACCCCGCCCCGACACCTGGAAGGTCCCGGTATGGCCACCGTCCTGTCCGTCTCCGGAAGCCCCTCCGCAACGTCCCGCACCGCGCGGCTGCTGCGCCACCTGGACGACCGGCTCACCGCCCAGGGGCACGAAGTGATCCCGCTGGACGTCCGCACACTCCCGGCCGAGGCCCTGCTGCACGCCGACTTCGGCCATCCGGCGATCGTCGAGGCCGTGGCCCTCTTCGCCCGGGCGGACGGCGTCGTGATCGGCACCCCCGTCTACAAGGCCGCCTACTCCGGGCTGCTGAAGTCGCTGCTCGACCTGCTCCCGCAGTACGCACTCGCGGGCAAGACCGTCCTCCCGCTGGCCACCGGCGGCACCACCGCCCACGTCCTGGCCATCGACTACGCCCTGCGCCCCGTGCTGAGCTCCATGAACCCCGCGCACATCACACCGGGCTGGTTCACCCTCGACAAGGACCTCACCGTGGGCGACGACGGCACGCTGACCGTGGCCCCCGCCTCGGCCGAGGCACTGCGTCAGGTCACGGACCAGTTCTCGCGTGCGCTCGGTGGCCACCCCACCTTCCTGGCGGCCACCGGATGAGCGCCGCGACCACCATCGCCGACGACGCTGCCGCACTCGCCGTCGCCGCCGCACTCGCCGCCGACTTCCGCAAGGGCGCCGCCGAGCGGGACGCACGGCGCAGGCTCCCGCGCCCGGAGCTGGAACGGCTGTCCGCCTCCGGCCTCCTCGCGGTGACCGTGCCCGCCGAGTTCGGCGGCGCGGACGTCAGCACCGGGACGCTCGCTGGCATCTTCCACCTGCTGGCCGCCGCCGATCCCAGTCTCGCCCAGATCCCGCAGAGCCACTTCGTGTACGTCAACGTGCTGCGCCGGCAGGGCACCCGAGAGCAGAGGGAGTTCTTCTTCCGTGAAGTGCTGCGCGGAAAGCGGTTCGGCAACGCCCAGTCCGAAGCGGGCACCCGGCACGTGCAGGACATCCGGACCCGGCTCACCCGGCTGCCGGACGGCACGTACGCGCTCGACGGCGTCAAGCACTACTCCACCGGCGCCCTGTTCGCCGACTGGATCCCCGTCCTCGCCCGCGCCGACGACGGCGACCTCCACGTGGCGTACGTGCCGCGTGACGCGCCCGGTCTCACCGTCGTGGACGACTGGGACGGCATGGGGCAGCGCACGACCGCCAGCGGCACCGTACGCCTGGAGTCGGTGCCCGTTCCCGCCGAACGGGTCGTGCCCCACCACCTCACCTTCCGGGGCCCGCAACTGCACGGCGCCGTGGCCCAGTTGCTGCACACCGCCATCGACGCGGGGATCGCCGCCGGCGCGCTGGCGGAGGCCGTGGAGTTCGTCCGCACCAAGAGCCGCCCCTGGTTCGAAAGCGTCGAGGAGGGGCACGAGACCGCCGCCGAGGACCCGCTGCTCATCCAACGGTTCGGGGAACTGGCCATCCGGGTACGGGCCGCCGACGCGCTCCTGGCCGCCGCGGCGAAGGCCGTGGACGCAGCGCGTGCCGACCTGACCGAGACCTCGGCCGCCGAGGCCTCGATCGCGGTGGCCGCGGCCAAGGTGACGGCGGCCGAAGCCGCGGTGGAGGTCGCGAGCGCCCTCTTCGAGGTCTCCGGCACCCGGTCGGCACTCGACTCCCTGGGCCTGCACCGTCACTGGCGCGACGCCCGCACCCACACCCTGCACGACCCGTCCCGCTGGAAGGTCCAGCACATCGGCCGGTACGTGCTCAACGGCACCAGGCCGCCCCGCCACGGCCTGCTGTGACGGACCACCCCGATCGGAGAGTCCACGTGTCCCTCACCTTCCACTGGTTCCTGCCCACCAACGGCGACAGCCGCCACGTCGTCGGAGGCGGCCACGGCACCCCGGCCACCCGGTCCGGCCGCGACCGACCGCCGACGGTCGCCTACCTGAGCCAGATCGCCCGCGCCGCGGAGGACCTCGGCTTCGCCGGCGCGCTCACCCCCACGGGCGCGTGGTGCGAGGACGCCTGGCTCACCACGGCCATGGTCAGCCAGCACACGGAACGGCTGAAGTTCCTGGTGGCCTTCCGGCCCGGCTTCGTCTCGCCGACGCTCGCCGCCCAGATGGCGTCCACCTTCCAGCGCCAGACCGGCGGACGGCTGCTCCTCAACGTCGTCACCGGGGGCGAGAGCCATGAGCAGCGGGCGTACGGCGACTTCCTGGACAAGGACGCGCGGTACCGCCGCACCGGTGAGTTCCTGGAGGTCGTGAAGGGGCTGTGGGAGGGCAAGTCCGTCGACCTTCGCGGTGAGCACCTCCAGGTCGAGGGCGCGAAGCTCGCCAGGGTGCCCGACCCGGTTCCCGAGGTGTACTTCGGGGGTTCCTCACCGGTGGCCGGCGAGGTCGCCGCCCGGCACGCCGACGTCTACCTGACCTGGGGCGAGCCGCCCGCGCAGGTCGCCGAGAAGATCGCCTGGATCCGGGGCCTGGCGGCCGGACAGGGACGCACCCTGCGCTTCGGCATCCGGTTGCACGTCATCACGCGCGACACCTCCGAGCAGGCCTGGGCCGAGGCCGACCGGCTCCTGGACGGTTTCGACCCGCAGACAGTCGCGGCCGTCCAGGCCGGACTGTCCCGCAGCGAGTCCGAAGGCCAGCGGCGCATGCTCGATCTGCACCGCGGCGGCAGCCGGGACCGCCTGGTGGTCCACCCCAACCTGTGGGCGGGCATCGGCCTGGTGCGCGGTGGCGCGGGTACTGCGCTGGTCGGCAGTCACGACGAGGTCGCCGAGCGGATCAAGGAGTACCACGCCCTCGGCATCGAGGAGTTCATCCTCTCCGGCTATCCGCACCTGGAGGAGGCGTACTGGTTCGGAGAGGGGGTCCTGCCGAAACTCCAGGCACAGGGCCTGTGGCGGCACCCCTTCGGCAGCCCGGCGGCCGACTCGGCGCAGATTCCCTTCGCGGACGCCGGAAGAACACCGTGATCCCCCCCTGAGCGCCGGCCACCTTCTCGCAAGCCGTCAGGGCCCGGGGAGCGGAGCTCTCCGGGCCGGTGGCGGGCATTGCGGTGGGTGTCAGCGGAGCCAGGCGTGGTCGCGGACCAGGGGCAGCCGGGCCCAGACGCGGCCCAGACCCCAGGTGGTGCCGGCGGAGGCGGCGGCAAGGGCGACCAGTACGACCGCGTAGACGAGGTGGTAGTCGGCGAAGGGGTTGGCCGACATGCTGGGCGATCCGTCGGCCAGGTGCCGGGCCGGGGGCCACTCGGCGACCCACATCAGGGCCATCATCGCGGTGCCGGCCACGGCGGAGATCCGCAGCGCCACACCGGTCGTGACGGCGACGCCGATGCCGAGCAGACCGAGCATGAACAGCCAGTCCGCCCAGCCGGCACCCGCCCAGGCGTGGAAGGCGGACCGCAGCGGGCCGGCCGCGACGCCGCTGAGGAACCCCCGGGTCGGCGAGCCACCGTCGATCCAGCCCTTGCCGGAGCCGGTGGCGTAGCTGAGACCGAAGGCCTTGTCGAGGAAGGCCCACAGGAAGACGAACCCGGTCAGGACGCGCAGGACCGCGAAGACGTAGGCGCGGACGGCCGTGGCGGACGTGGCAGCAGCCTCGCCGGACGGTGCGGTGCCGGTGCCCGCCTTGCGCCGTGCGGGGAGGCGCAGGCCGGTGTGCCGCTGGGGGTGTCCTTGGATGGCCATGGTGCTGATCCCTTCCGATCCGGGAGGAGGGTTAACCTGGTGGATTTCGTTGCGTGTTCACTGTCCTGCGTGGCAGGGGAGGTCCGCCGTGGGCCGAAGGCCCATCGGCATGGGGCCGAACGTCCCTGCTGCGGCGCCCGGTTGGGGTCCCTCGTGCTTCACCGCGGTCGGCCTCCGCGGGGCCACCACGCTCCGGTCGCGTCGCGAAGGACAGTTACCGCCGGCCATCGCGCCTCCGCGGGACCGACCCGTCAGGGACTGCGCGTGCGCATCGCCGAGGCGGTCGAGGAGGCGGTGGCCGCCCTCGAGTTCACCCCGCCACGGCGCATACGGCCTCATCGACACCGACGTCCCGCCGCCGTGGCCGACGACGGGACGGGGCTGCCCGAAGGCGGCCGCCGTAGCGGACTGCCGAACCCGGTGCAGCGGGCGGGAAGCCCGGCGGGTCGTTCACCGCCCGCCGGCGGCCGCCCTGGGGAACGCACCTGGAGTGGAGCGTGCCGCTCGGCAGGCAGCCGGAACGTCACGTCCCCTCCACGACCTCCGTCGCTGACATGCGCGGGCTTGCCGGGCCCTGAGGGCCGTATCCGAGTCGGACCAGCATCTGGACGTGTCCAGGCCCGCCTTCCGCGCTGCGCAGCGCCCAGCGAAGGTCGGGCCACTCCAGCGCCTGGTGCAGCAGGGACGCCCGTACCCGGTGCGCCGTGGCCACCAGCAGGACGTGCTCCAGTGCCTGGCCGGCCCGCAGCCAGTCCGCGCGCCGGTCGTGAGCGGTGGACAGCACCGCGATCAAGGGTTGCCGCTCGAAGACCGCGGAGGGCGGCTGGTTCTCCGGGCGGAGCGCGGAGAAATCCCGCATGGGCAGCTGGGCCGAGGCGTCCCGCGGGCCGAGGGCCGTCGGCGGCAGGCCGTCCGGAGCGTCGTCGCGGATCCAGCTCCGGCTCTCCGCGCGGCGCGCGGGGTCGATGACACCACGCTGCTCCGCCTCCTCGGTCAGCCGCAGCAGCCGTCGCGTCTCCGCGGCGTCCGGAAGGTGGAGCCTCGCCCCCTCCGCCTGGGCGGCGTCCGTCAGTTCGGCGATGACCGGTCCCGGAGGCCGCTGCGACGAGAAGGGAGCGCGGCTGCTGTGCCGGCGCCACAACGCCTGGTACAGGTCCGCGTGGTGCCCACCACCGCTGCGGGGCGGCCCGGCCAGTCGTACCGAGGCCAGTAGGTCCGGCTGCGCCGGGACGGGCAGCAACCGGACGACGGGTTCCCAGCCGAAGTGGGCGACCGCGACCCGCAGGTTGAACACCGCGGCACCGACGGACACGTGCAGCGCCCTGCCCAGGGGGTCGGCCTCACGCAGGCCGCGCTCACCCGCGGCACGGACCAGGATCGTGGCGGTGTCCGGCTCCAGCCGGAAGCGCCACGGCTGGCTGTTGTGGAAGGACGGTGCGGCGACGGCGGCGGAGACGAGTCTCTCCAGCGTGGCCCCGTCGAGGTTCGTGGGCATCATGGCGCTCTCCTCCCGGACCGGGAACGGGATCCGGTTCCAGGTTGCGGCTCCGCCACTGCGTCGGGTGAGGGGCCGGTCGTCCCGGAGGCCGGGGCCACTCGGCACGACTCACCGCGGGGCTCGGCCTCGGCACGGGGGGCCGGGCTGGTGCTGGGTGGCGAGCACGGCGGCCTGGATGCGGCGCTCGACGCCGAGCTTGGCCGGCATCCGGGAGATGTGGTTGTTGACCGCCTTCTCCGACAGGGACAGCCGCGGCCCGGTCCGCCGGTTCGTCAGTCCCTCGCCGATCAGCTCCTGGATCTCCCGCTCGCGTGGGGTGAGCGCGGCCACTGTCTCATCCCGTGGACTCGCCGGTTCTTCTTGGTGAGGGAGGCTGTTCATCAGCCGGGCGGTGGTCGCCGGGTCGCGTATCGACTGATCCGCTTCAGCACGTGGCCGGCACCGGCCATGATCGCGTCCAGCAGGGCGCCGTCGTCGAAGGACGTCAGCATCAGGCAGGCCAGCCCCGGCATACGCGAGCGCAGCTCCCGGCAGACGCCGATGCCGTCGCCGTCTGGAAGGTGCACGTCGAGCATCGCCACGTCCGGCCGCAGTGCCGGGCCGCGGGCGAGTGCGTGGCCGACCGTGCCGGCCCCTGCCCTGTGTGTGCCGTGCTGTTGTCCCGCGTTCCGGTGATCGTCACCGTCGAGGACCGGGTGCGCCAGGGCCGAATCGACCCATCGCAGCGGAGCGGGCAGGTCAGGGGACGTCGATGCGTCGGCCGCTCACCGTTCCCGCCTCGATCCGCACCCACTCGCTGCGGTCGTCGTCGCCCGGCCACGGACCGCTGTACGCCTGCCGGGCGAGGTGCCGTACCGCCTCCGGGTCCTCGACACGCCTGGCCCTGCCGCGCACCAGGACGCTCCAGCCCTGACTGAGCGCCTCGTCCACGTGGTCCACCTCGAAGACGACCTCCGTTCCGGTGACCCCGGCCGGCCCGGAACCGGGGGCGGTCCTGAAGACGACGGACCGGTCGACGACGGTGTAGTTCACGGGCAGGATGGCCTCGCGACCGGGAGTGGTCACCGCGATCCGGCCCACACCGTGGCCGTCCAGGCGCGACCAGCACTCCTCGGCGGAGAGTTCCACCAGGCGTGCGTGGGACGAGGCGCGTCCGAGGCGGCCGGGCGGAAGGTCGGCCTCACCTCCGTTGAGCGCGACGACCGTCGTGTCCAGGACGGCCGCGAGGGTGCCCAGCGTTCCCGGACCGGGAGCCGCGGTGGACTGTTCCTCGATGAACCGCAGATAACTGGTGGCCATGCCGGCCCGGGCCGCGACCTCCTCACGGGTCAGGCCCAGCTCGTCGCGCCGTTTGGCCACACGGCGCCCCATGTCACCAGGGGCGGCCGGAAACGGGTTCCGTGCCATGCTGCTCACGTCCTTCGTCCCGAGGCTCCGAGAGACCGCGCACTGCCGCGTGCGGGGTCGGACCCTTCCGATGGTCGTCCGCCGGCGGCCGCGGAGACAGGGCCGAACGGGCCCCACAGCCGGTGAGAACGGCCTGCTCGCCCACTCGATCGGGCTCTTCGGCCCGTGCTCCTCGACTTAGGCTTCGGCGACCGCCGTCGCGGGGAAAGGAGGTGCGGCCATGGGCCGCGTGAACTTCCGGCGGTGGCGGCGCAATCCGTTGCGACGCGGGACCGATGTCGAGGAGGCGTGGGCGGGATGGGTGGCGGCGGGCCCGACCATCCCTGCCGAACGCGTGCGGCGTAGGTCAGTCCCACACGGCGTCGACGACGCCCTCCACGGCACGTGCGAACCGTGACGCCACGGGAACCAGGGACGGGTCGCCCGGCGCGCCGGAAAAGTGGACGACGCCCCCGTCGACGCGTGCCCGCACCGACGAGGGTTCGCCGGGGAAGAGGTACCCGGCGATCTCGCGGTTGACCTCCTCGGCGATCTCCTCGTCCGGTCGCAGGAAGACTTTCAGCAGGTCGCCCCGGCTGACGATGCCGCACAGCATGCCCTCACCGTCGATGACCGGCAGGCGCTTGACGTTGCGGAACGCCATGGCGCGCGCCGCCTGGGCCAGCGTGGCGTCGCTGTGCACGCACACGGCGGGGGCGCTCATCAGCTCGTCGGCGGTGGTGGCGCCGGCCTTGCCCAGATCCGGCAGCCGTCGCATCTGCTCGTCGCGGGAAGGGGCGCTGTCGCGGTACTCCTCCTTGGGCAGCAGGTCGGCCTCGGAGACCACACCGACGACCCGGCCCTCGCCCTCCAGTACGGGCAGGGCGCTGACCTTCCAGCGCCCCATCGTCATGACGATCTCCTTGAACGACGCGTTCCGGCCGACGGCGACGACGGACCGGGTCATCACGTCGCTGACGATGTGGGGGCTGCCGTGCATCAGTTCCTCCTCGCGGGATGGGCCCGGGCAGGCAGCGTGGGGTTCCGCTGCCCGGGCCCGTAGAGGTCCAGCAGACGGGTGCGGGTCTGCGGCGGGCGGTGGGGCACATGGCGGGACACGGCCCGGCCGAAGGCCGGATCTGCCTCGCAGAGCCGAACTCCATCAGGCCCTGCCGCGCCTGGGCCGGCACCTCCGTGATGCAGCCCGTCGAGGTGATGTGGCGGGAGTCGACCGGGCGGCCCTGGCGGCGGCCCTCGCCTACATCCTGTGCCCCGGAACCCGGCGTCCGCAGGGGCCTACCGGCCCCTTGTCGGGGCCCGGCCGGTACCGAAGGCGTCAGACCGCACGACGGGGGACCCGGCGGTCAGCCGATCGGGACCAGGACGACGGGGCAGTGCGCGTGATGCAGTACGGCATGGGTGACCGGGCCCAGGTGCAGCCCCAACGGACGGGTCTCCCGCCGGTGGGCGCCGACCACCAGCACGTCCGCCGCGCGGCTCGCCTCCACCAGGGCGGCCGCAGCGTGTCCTGGAACGGAGTCCACGCGCACGGCGACATCGGGGAAGCGTTCGGCGACCTTGGACACGGCGAACCGGGCGAGTTCCTTGTGCTGGCGGGCCTGGGAGGCCAGGTCCTGGCCGCGGGAAACGGGCCACTCGCCCAGGGAGATGTGCGGGTGGGTCCACGTATGCAGCACCCGAAGTCTTGCGCTGCGTCGTCCGGCCTCCTCGAAGGCGAACAGGGCGGCCTCAGCGTCGCTTTCGTCCTCCAGACCGAGCAGCACCTTGTCGTGCAGCAGCCCGCGCCGGGCGGCCGTGTCCTCGCCGCGGACGACCATCAGCGGGCCGGCGGTGTGGGCGGCCACCCGCAGGCTGACGGAACCCAGGAGCAGCCCGGCGAAGCCGCCACGGCCGCGGGTGCCGACGACGGTCAGGGCCGCGGTCCGGCCCAGGCGGACCAGCGCGGAGGCAGCCGGCTCGGCCGCCTGCTCCAGCGCGACGGACAGCCCCGGGTGCCGGTCCTCCATGCGTGCGGCGGCCACGTCCAGGACCGTACGGGCCGCTTCGCCCCGCGCGCGCTCACGATCGGCGTCCAGGCCGAATCCGACCTCGCCCGGATCGGGCCACGGCAGGCCGAGCACGATCCGCAGCGCGGTGTCCCGCCGGTGTGCCTCGGCGGCGGCAACGTCCAAGGCGCGTACGGCGGGATCCGACCCGTCGAACCCCACGACGACGTCCCCGTGCGGTGGGCGGAGCAGCTCCGCTCCGTATCCGGTGCCGGTCATCCCCGTCCCCTTGCCGTCATGTCAGCCGACCATGATGCGGCGCCCCGTTATGGTCGCCGGGGTGATCCGCACCCACAGGTCGCGATCCCAGCCGGCCCACGGCCCCGTGTACGCCCGGTCGTCGAGCCGCCGGAGGCCCGCGGGGTCGGTCACGGTGTGCGCCATGCCACGGACGAGGACGCTCCAGCCCTGGCTCAGGGCGTCGTCCACCTCGTCCACCTCGAAGGCGCACCTGGTGTCGGAGGCCTCCGCGGGGGTCGCTGCAGGGGAGGTGCGGAAGGCGATCGTGCCCTCGTCGACGCTGTAGTTGACCGGCAGGACGGTGAGCCCGTCCGGCATGGACAGGGCGAGCCTGCCGACCCCGTGCGTGGACAGCAGTCTCCAGCACTCCGCGCCGCCCAGTTCGACCAGTTCGGCGCGGAGTGCGGCCTGCCCGCGACCCGGCGGCAGATCGGCCCCGCCCCCGCTGAGCGCGGAAACGCTGGTGTCCAGCGCCATGGCCAGGCCGCGCAGCGTCGCGACGCCCGGAGCGGCGGTGGAGTCCTGTTCCACGTACCGCAGGTAGCCCGTGGCGATGCCCGTGCGGCGCGCCACATCCTCCTGCGACAGACCCAGTTCCGCACGGCGCATCGCGATGCGCCGGCCGACGTCCCCGGGCGCGGTGGCTGTCGGGTGCTTCGTCATGACCGCTCGGTCCTTTCCTCGGTGCTCAGCCGGCGAGCGCCACCGCCGTGTGCTGCGGGCCGCCCAGCACGACCTTGAGCGCCCCGGTGTCGGCCGCCCGGCCGAACACGTCGTAGGCCTCCGCCATGTCGTGGAGTTCGAAGGTGTGGGTGACGAGGGACGAGGCCGGAAGGCGTCCTGCCGCCATCATCCGCAGCAGGACCGGGGTGGAGAACGTGTCGACCAATCCCGTCGTGATCGTCACGTTCCTGCTCCACAGGTCCTCCAGGTGGAGCCTGGCCGGCGCGCCGTGGACGCCGACGTTGGCGAGGTGGCCGCCCGGCCGCACGATGCGCGAGCACAGTTCGAAGCTCTCGGGCAGTCCCACCGCCTCGATCACGACGTCGGCGCCGAGTCCCTCGGTCAGGTCGTGGACCAGCCGTTCGGGTTGCTCGCCGGCGTTGGCGACGGCTTCGGCCCCCAGGCGCTTGGCCGCGTCCAGCCGGGCCTCCGCCAGGTCGATCGCGATGATCCGGTCGGGGGAGTAGAGACGCGCCGTGGCGATCGCGGCCAGTCCGATGGGTCCGGTGCCGACGACGGCCACGTTGTCCCCGGGCCGCACGTGGCCGTTGAGGACACCCACCTCGTATGCCGTGGGGAAGACGTCGGCGAGCAGCACCGCGTCCTGGTTGCCCACCGAGACGGGCAGAGGGTGGAGGGAGACGTCGGCGAACGGCACGCGCACGTACTCGGCCTGCGTCCCGTCGATCAGGTGCCCCAGCACCCATCCTCCACCGCCCAGGCACTGCCCGTAGGCGCCCTCGCGGCAGAAGCGGCACCGGCCGCACCCGCAGATGCAGGAGATCAGGACCCGGTCGCCGGGACGCACCGTCGTGACAGCGGGACCGGTTTCGACGACCTCGCCGACCGCCTCGTGCCCCAGCACGGTGCCGGGGCGTACATCGGGCACGTCACCCTTGAGGATGTGCAGATCGGTGCCGCAGATGGTGACCGAGTCGACGCGGACGATCGCGTCGCCGGAGTCCTCGACGTCCGGATCCGGCACCTCCTGCCAGCGCGCCTGCCCGGGCTCCTGGAAAACCCACGCCTTCATGGCCTTCCCCTCCTTCGGACGGAGTCGTGTGCTGCTGCAAGCGTGTTGCGGGGCGCCCGGCGTCCGCTTGGGCCGGTCGGGTCCGTCGGGGGGTCCGACGGTCGCCGTCTAGGGCACCTCACACGCGGCTCGAGGTGAGGTCGAAGCGCACGTCCACGACACCCTCGACCGAGCGCACGATCCGTGCCACGACCGGGACAAGCGAGCGGTCGGCGAGCAGGCCGCTCACCGTGACGATTCCGTCGGTGGCTTCGATCTCCACCAACTGCCATGCGCCCGGCAGGAGTTCGCCCGCGAGGACGTCCCGCACGTCACGGGTGATCTCCTCGTCCGTCCGCAGGAACACCTTGAGCAGGTCGCCCCGGCTCACCACGCCCCGCAGCGAGCCGTCGGCGTCGACCACCGGCAGCCGCTTCACATGGTGCACGGCCATCGTCCGCGCCGCCCGCGCCAGCGGTTCGTCCTCGCGCACGGTGACCGCCGGGGCCGTCATCAGCTGCTCGCAGGTGACCGCGGCCGCCTTGTCCGGGCCTGTGCCGACCGGCGGGGCGTCGTCCTCGCGGTGTTCCTCCTTGCGCAGCAGATCCGCCTCGGAGACCACGCCGACGACCCGGGTCCCGTCGGCCACCACGGGCAGGGCGCTGACCTTCCACTGCTCCAGGGTCCGCACGATCTCCTTGAACGACGTGCCCAGGGCGACCGCGACGACCTTGCGCGTCATCACGTCGCCGACGGTCGCCGGATGCCGGTTGGCGTTCATGGCCGCCTCCTTCGACGAGGACGGAAGACCTCCCGCACCCAGTCTGGGGCGCGTCGGCAACCGCTGCCATGGGGCCACTTGGCCCCGTGGGCGGGCCCAATGCCCCTCGCCTCCCGGCCACCCGGCGCGCGGATCAGCGCGGTCGCCGCTCAGGGGACGTGGTTGCCGAATCCGGACGTTCGCCATGTGCGGCCGTCGGGGAGGACGGCGAGCGCCTCGTATCCGTCCAGGGCCTCCAGCCAGGCCTGGGATGCGTTGCCGCGCGCGAAGGCCGCGGTGGCGTAGGCGTCGGTCATCGTCAGGGCCGGTCCGATGACCGTGAGGGAGACCAGCTCGGTGGCCGGGGTGGCGTCGTGCGGGACGAGGATGTGGGCGCCCCGCTCCGCGGTGCCCGACGTGGCGATGGCCAGGTCCCCGCTCGCGGTCACGACGGCGAGTGGCACCCCTGGGCGCAGCGGGTCGGCAATGCCGATGTGCCAAGGTGTGCCGGGGGCCGCTTGGCCCCGGAGGCGGATGTCGCCGCCGCCGTTGACGCAGGTGTGGTGCGCGCCGGCCTCGTGGAGCATCCGGGAGGCGTTCTCGGCGGCCCACCCCTTGACGAGGCCCGAGGGGTCGAGGGTGCCGCGGGCCGTGATGCTGAACCAGCCGTCCGTCTCGTGGCTCGCCCGGGCGCACAGCTCCAGCACGTCGCGCACCTCGCCCGGACAGTCGGCGAGGCCGATCTCGCCGCGGCCGAGCCTGCTGACGGCGCTGTCGGGACGGTACGTGGAGAACACGGCGTCCACGGTGTGCAGATGGCGGACGGCACGGTCGAGGGCGTGGCGGATGGCGGACGTGGCCCGGTCCCGGACGTCGAAGGAGAAGACGGTGCCCATGACGTGTTCGACGTGGTGCAGGCCGGAGGCGGGGTTACGCACGGGCCTGGTCCAGAGCGCTCTGCAGGGACCGGACGTACCCCTGGCTGGTGTAGCTCGCCCCGGACACGGCGTCGATGCGGGCGCTCTGGGCGCCGAGGGCCTCCTGCGTCAGACGGGGCAGGGCGTAGGCGGCGATCTGCCGGTCCCTGCCGTTGCCCTCCGGCGCCTGGAGCACCCGGACGGTGGTGATCTTCCCCTCGGCGAGCACGGCGGCCACCTGCACGGTCCCGTACGGGGTGTCGACGGGCGCACCGGTGAAGGTGCCGGTGGCGGCGCCGTGGGCGCCCGCGGACGCGGGCTCCGACCGCCGGGGCGTGGGCGAGTCCGCCGAGGGATCCGGACCACCCGCCACCACGGACGGCTGGTGGGGTTTGAGGAGGAGCATCCCGGCGATGAGGGCGCTGGTCCCGGTGGTGGTGAGCACGGCGCGGCGCATGCGGTTCTCCTCAGAACGCGAACGACTCGTGGTGGATCCGGCGGGCGGGCACACCCGCGGCGCGCAGGGCCCGTACGGCGGCCTCCGCCATGGCCGGCGGGCCGCAGAGGTAGACGTCGTGACCGGCCAGCCCGGGGACGAGGGCGGACAGCGCCTGCGCGGTCAGCGGTGAGTGGTACCGCGCGGGGTCGTCCACCACGTAGTGGACCGTGGCGCCACGCCTGTGCGCTATCGCGTCGAGTTCGCTCCGCAGGGCGAGGTCCTCCGGACGGCGTGCCCGGTAGACGAGGGTCACCTGACCGGGCAGGGTCTCGAAGAGGACCCGCAGCGGGGTGATGCCGACGCCTCCCGCCAGGAGGAGGACGCTCGAAGCGGTGCGGCGGTCCGCGGTGAAGCCGCCGTAGGGACCTTCCGCCCATACGCGGGTGCCCGGGGTGAGCCGGGCCAGGGCGCCGCTGTGGCCGCCCGCGGACTTCACGGTGATGCGCAGGTGCCGAGGGTGGGCCGGGGCGGACAGGGAGTACGGGTTGGCGGTCCACCACAGCCCGCGGGTGAGGAAGCGCCAGCGCAGGAACTGTCCCGGCACACCCGCCAGCTCGTCCAGGTGCTCACCGGTGAGGTGGACGGACACGATCCCGGGTGCCTCCGGGTGGACGGCGACGACCGTGAGCCCGTGGCGGAGCCCGCGCCGCAGCGGGACGGCGAAGCGGTACCAGGCGACCAGGACGGCGGCGCCGAGGTAGAGGGCGTACCAGGCGGCCTGGGCTGCCCGGTTCCCGACGAAGTCCGCTCCGTTGGACAGCTGGTGCCCGAAGGCGAGGAAGACCGCGAGGTAGGTGGCGAAGTGCAGGTAGTGCCAGGCCTCGTAGCTCATCCTCCGGCGGGCCGCACGCGCGGAGAGCGCGCCCGTGACGACGAACAGCAGGAATCCGGCGGTGCCCTTGAGCAGGTCCGGATAGTCCAGGACGACTGTCGTGGTCTGAGCCAGGAAGGAGGTGTGCGAGGCCGCGGCGTAGCCCCAGACGATCAGCAGAGTGTGGGCGAGGGCCAGCGAGACGGTGCAGCGACCGCCCCAGGCGTGCCAGCGGGCGAGCCGGTCGGTGCCGACACCGTGGTCGAGGAGGGGGACGCGGGCCATCAGGACGAGCAGGACCGCGCAGGCGTATCCGGCCAGGAGGCCGGTGATGCGGCCCGCACCGGTCAGCCACCCCGCCGGGCCGACCACCGAGGTCGTGTCGGACCACCACAGCGCCAGTACCCCCGCGGCACCCGCCCAGATCGCGAGCGGCGCGAGCAGCGGGACGAGGCTGCGGCGCGGCCGCCGGTGGTGCAGTCCGCGACCGGTGCGGGCGGTGGTGGAGGTGGTGGCCATGGGGCTCCCAGGAGCGTCATCGTCGTCGGGCGCCCCAGCATCGCCACCGAACCTCTGTGTTTCCTCTGATCCGGGCCGCCCAGCGGGAACTCAGAGGAAACGCAGAGGTTCCCCGGGGCCTCCGGGGCACGTGCGCGAGGGATGCTGTACTCACCATGGAAGAGAGCCGCACAGCACCCCCCGGCATGCACCGGCCCGACGGGAGCCCGGTGCGCGTCCTGGTCGTCGACGACGAGCCCGATGTCACCGACGTGCTCTCCGCCGCCCTGGCCGGAGAGGGCTGCCAGGTGCGGACGGCCGCCGACGGGGCGTCCGCGCTCGCGACCGCCCGCGACTTCCGCCCCGACGCGGTCGTCCTGGACTGGATGCTGCCCGACGCCGACGGCCTGCACGTCCTGCGCGAGCTGCGGCGCGACGCCGACCGCGTGTGCGTGCTGTTCCTGACGGCCCGCGACGCGGTCGAGGACCGCGTCGCCGGCATCACGGCGGGCGGCGACGACTACGTCACCAAGCCCTACAGCCTCGAGGAGGTCATCGCCCGGCTGCGCGGTCTGCTCCGCAGGGCCGGGATGACCGCCGGGACCGACGTGGACCGGCTGGTGGTCGGCGACCTCACGATGGACGAGGAGGCTCGGGAGGTCCGCCGGGCCGGCACCCTGGTCGAACTGTCCCGGACCGAGTTCGAGCTGCTGCGGTTCCTCATGCGCAATCCGCGCCGGGTGCTCTCCAAGAGCCGGATCCTCGACCGGGTCTGGGCGTACGACTTCGGTGGCCAGGCCCACGTCGTCGAGCTCTACATCAGCTATCTGCGCAAGAAGATCGACGCGGGACGGCCCCCGATGATCCACACGGTCCGGGGCGTCGGATACGTCCTCAAGTCCGAGGCACCATGAGACGGCTTCCGCTCCGCACCCTGCGGGGACAGCTCACCGCCGGGCTCCTCGTCCTGCTGGCCGTGGCGTGCGCCGCCGTGGGCGTCACCACGGTCCTCGCGCTCCAGGGCTTCCTGCTGGGACGACTGGACGAGCAGCTCACCGCCGCCGGCGGGCGCTTCGCGGCCAGCCTGGAGCACGAGAGGACGCCCGACGCGGACAACCGCCCCGACACCCGGGGGCAGGCCGACGCGACCTTCGGTGCCCGCCTGCTGGGTGGCGACGTGACCCATGCCGCCGTGGTCGACGACGCGGCCGACCGCCCCCTGGCGCTCTCCGCCGGAGACCGACATGCCCTGACCGGCGTCCCGGTCGACGGAAGGGGACACAGCATCCGCATCGCCTCGCTCGGTGCCTACCGCGTCACGGCGGTCCGCGGCGACGACGGCGACGTCCTGCTCACCGGTCTCCCCCTGCACCCCGTGGAAGCGACGCTGCACCGCCTCGAAGCCGTGGAAGCCGTGGTCTTCGGCGCGGCGCTCCTCGCCACGGGCGTCGCCGGGACCCTGTGGGTCCGGGTCAGCCTGCGCCCCCTGCACCGGGTCACCGAGCACGCGTCCGGTGTCACCCGGCTGCCCCTGGCCAGTGGCGAGTTCGCCATGCCAACGCCCCTGCCGGACACCGACCCGCGCACCGAGGTCGGCCGGGTCGCCGCCGCGCTCAACCACATGCTCGGGCACGTGGAGGACGCCCTGGTCCGGCGCCAAG
The DNA here is from genome assembly GCA_036013505.1 of Streptomyces sp. NBC_00510. Classification (NCBI taxonomy): domain Bacteria; kingdom Bacillati; phylum Actinomycetota; class Actinomycetes; order Kitasatosporales; family Streptomycetaceae; genus Streptomyces; species Streptomyces sp. NBC_00510. Next base: position 9,654,346 of record CP107851.1, read on the forward strand.
CCGGCGAGGAACGGCTCCGGCACTTCGCCGCCGACGCCAGCCACGAACTGCGCACCCCCGTCGCGAACATCAGGGGCCACGCCGAACTCGCCCTTCGCCACCGGGGCCCCGTCCCGGCCGGCATCCGCCACGCCCTCGAACGCATCCAGTCCGAGTCGCAGCGCATGACGCACCTCGTCGACGACCTCCTGCTCCTGGCCCGTCTCGATGCGGGACGCCCGCTCGAGCACGAACGGGTCGACCTGACCCGGCTCGTCCTCGACGCCGTCGACGACGCCCGCGCCGCGGGACCGGGCCACCGCTGGTCCCTGGACCTTCCGGAGGAGCCCGTCGTGGTGCCCGGGGACGGCCACCGTCTCCAGCAGGCCCTCGTGAACCTCCTGGCCAACGCCCGCACCCACACTCCGGCCGGTACGGAAGTGACGGTCGCCCTCGCCTCGGACGCCGACGGCGCACGTCTCACCGTCAGCGACGACGGGCCCGGGATCCCGGCGGAACTCCAGCCCGAGGTCTTCACCCGCTTCGTCCGTGCCGACCAGGCCCGTTCACGCAGCACGGGCAGTACCGGCCTCGGACTCGCGATCGTCCACGCGATCGTCACCGCCCACCACGGCACCGTCGAGGTCACCAGCCGCCCCGGGCACACCGCCTTCCGGGTGACGCTTCCCGTCGTGTCCGGCTGACCACCGTGTGGATCTTGCCCGCGAGCCGCGTTCGGTCACCTCGACTCCTGCCCGTGACCGGCGGCTCGCTCCAGCACCTCCAGCCTCCGCCGGTACTCCTCGTCGTCGATCTCGCCGCGGGCGTACCGCTCGGCCAGGAGTTCCCGCGGACTCGGGTCACGCCGGTCGGGAGCCCGGCCGGGACCGCCGTCGGCGGTGCGCCGCACCAGCACGGCCACCGCCAGGCCGACGAGGACCAGCAGCACCAGCCAGCCGAGCGACATCAGGGCCCAGCCCCAGCCGTTCATGTGGTCGTAGACAAACATGGCGTGCTCCTCACATGGTGCGCAGCCGGTCGTCGGTGACGCCGTGGGGCGTGGCGTCGACGGCTCGCCCGTGGGTGTCGTCAAGCCGGTGGGCACCCCTGCATGCGGACGGGGCCTGCCGGCCGGCCCTCCGACCCACGACCTTCGCCGGCACGGTTCACCGGTGCGCGGGGGCAGGGTGGACGGTGTCGTCGGCCTTGCAACCCAGTCTCGCCTCGACGTCGACGACGCCGTCCACGCCGCGGCACAGCTCCAGGACCACCGGCACGAGGCTGCGGCGGTCCACCACGCCCTCGAGGGTGACCTTCCCCTCGGCCACCTGGACGGTCACGGCGTCGGGCGCAAGTCCCAGGGTTTTCACCAGCAGCTCACCGGTGATCTCCTCACGGATGGCGCGGTCCCTGCGGAGGAAGACCCGCAGCAGGTCGGTGCGGCTGACCACCCCGACCAGCCGGCCCGTCCCGTCGACCACGGGCAGTCGCTTCACCCCTCGACGCTCCATCACCCGGGCCGCCTCGACCACGGACCACTCCGGCCGCGCGACGGTCGGCGGACTGCTCATCAGCCCCTCCGCGGTCGTGGCGGCGATGCGGGAACGCTCGCCCGGGCGCGGGTGCCGGGCGGGCAGCAGGCCGGCCGGGTCCGGCAGCCCCGCCTCCTTGCGCAGCAAGTCGGCCTCCGACACCACGCCCACCGGGCGGTCCCCTTCGTCCACGACGGGGACGGCGGTGACGTCGTGTTCCGCGAGCAGCCTCGCGATCTCCTTGAACGACGTGTCCGGCCGTACCGATACGACCGCCTTGGTCATCAGATCGCCGACGTTGCGGTGGTACATCGTCCCCGCCTCCCTGCGCGGTTGGTCCTGTACGGTCCGGTCCCACTGTCGGTCGCGTCCACCGGGGCCCGACATGGGCCGGTGGGGTCACCGCCACGGCCGGGTGTCCCTCCGGACGGGCCGAGCGGCCCATGGGCGTACCGGTCCGCGCCCGGCAGTGTCGGCGGCAACACGGCGACCACAGCATCGAGAGGCGGTGGAGGTCATGGCGCTTCCCCTGGTCGTGGGAACCGACGGCTCGGACTCCGCCCTGGAAGCGGTCGACTGGGCCGCGGACGAGGCATCAGTGCGCGGCCTTCCGCTGCGGATCGTCCACGCCTCCTTGTGGGAGCGGTACGAGGGACGGGCACTCGCCTCCACCCGGAAACCCACCGAGGAGCAGGAGCTCACCCGGCAGATCGCCGAGTCCGCGGCGGAACGGGCCCGCTTGCGCCGTCCGGGCCTGGAGGTCTCGGCAGAGGTACTGGCGGAGGACACCACGTACGGACTGCTGCGCGAGGGGACCCGTGCCAGCGCACTCGTGGTGGGCCACCGCGGCCGCGGCGAGATGGCGGGCCTGCTGCTGGGCTCCGTCGGCCTGACCCTCGCCGGCCGTGCGGAGTGCCCGGTGGTCGTGGTGCGGGGTGACCGCGACGAAAGCGGAGCCCGCGACGGCGAGCACTGGATCGTGCTCGGCGTGGGCCCGGACGAGAACTCCGTCGCGGCCGTGGAATTCGCCTTCTCCGAGGCCGAGTTGCATGGCTGCGGGGTGCGGGCGGTCCATGCCTGGCGGATGGTTCTGGGCGAGGGAGCCGAGTGGATCGGCTACGAGGACGAAGCCGTCACGGCACACCGGCGCCGCGCCGAGGAGCACCTCGACCAGGCCCTGCGCGCCGCGGCGGCCGCCCACCCAGGGGTTCGCCACCGCCGGCACACGGGCGAGGGGCATGCCCGCAAGGTCCTGCTCGAGACACTGGACGACGCCGACCTGCTGGTCGTCGGCGCCCGCCGCCGCGACAGTGCGTTCGGGCTTCAACTGGGCCCCGTCAACCACGCGATGCTCCACCACGCCCCGTGCCCGGTCGCCGTCGTCCCTCAGCCCGTGTGACCTGCGCGTGCCGCCGTCCCGCTCCTCGGGCGGGCCCGGTGCATCCAGGGGAGACTGGACGGGAAGGCCCTGCCGAACCGTCCCGTGCCGCCGGATCCCGGAGAGGGGAGACGATGGGGGAGTGGACCTGGTCGTACGAGGGGTACGACCCCGCCCAGGAGCGCCTGCGCGAGGCGCTGTGCACCCTGGGCAACGGCTACTTCGCCACCCGCGGCGCCGCCCCGGAGACCGTGGCCGGCCCCCACCACTACCCCGGCACCTACGCCGCCGGCTGCTACAACCGGCTCCACTCCACCGTCGCCGGGCGGAAAGTGCAGAACGAGGACCTGGTCAACCTGCCGAACTGGCTGCCCCTGCGGTTCAGGCTCGGGGACGGCGGGGCCTGGTTCACCCCCGACGACGGTTCGCTGCTGGAGCACCGGCAGGACCTCGACCTCCAACGGGCCACCCTGACGCGGGCGTTCCGGCTGCGTGACCCGCGCGGGCGGATCCTCGCCGTCGAGCAGACCCGGCTGGTGCACATGCACGACCCGCACCTCGCCGCACTGCGCACCGTCTTCCGCGCGGAGGGCGACTGGTCCGCGGACCTGGAGGTCGAGTCCGCGCTCGACGGCGACGTCGGCAACGCGGGGGTCGCCCGCTACCGGGACCTGAACGGCCGTCACCTCACCCGGACGCACACCGGGACCTCCGAACCGGACACGGTCTGGCTGCGGTGCCGTACGAGCGCCTCCGACATCGGCATCGCGCTCGCCGTCCGTACACGCGCCATGACGCATCCGGCGGCCGCCCGCTCACTGGAGGCGGGGGAGCGCGCCGCGGTCCACCGGCTGACCGTCCCGGTCGCGCCGGACCGGCCGGCCGTCGTCGAGAAGACCGTGGCCCTGCACACCACCCGGGACCCGGCGATCAGTGACCCGCTGCACGCCGCCCTCGACCGCGTCGAACGGGCCCCGGACTTCGCCGGCCTCCTCGCCACGCACGCCGCCGCCTGGGCGCGGCTGTGGCGCCGCGCAGGCCTGGACGTATCCGGCGACGCCGGACGGATCCTGCGGCTGCACACCTTCCACGTCCTGCAGACCCTCTCCCCGCACACCGCCGGGCTGGACGTGGGCGTGCCCGCCAGGGGACTGCACGGAGAGGCCTACCGCGGACACGTCTTCTGGGACGAGCTCTTCGTCCTGCCCTACCTCGACCTGCACTTCCCCGAGGTGTCCCGGGGGCTGCTGGAGTACCGCCACCGCCGTCTGGAGGAGGCGTGCCGGGCGGCGGAACAGGCCGGGTGCACGGGAGCGATGTACCCGTGGCAGAGCGGCAGCGACGGACGCGAGGAGACCCAGACCCTCCACCTCAACCCGCGCTCGGGACGCTGGCTGCCGGACCACACCCGGCTCCAGCACCACGTCGGCTCCGCCGTGGCCTACAACATCTGGCGGTACGGCCAGGCCACCGGCGACACGGAGTTCCTGTACACCAAGGGCGCCGAGATGCTGTTGCAGATCGCGCGCTTCTGGGCCTGCCGCGCCACCTGGGACCCCGACTGCGACACCGGCGGCCGCTACCGCATCCGCGGCGTCGTCGGACCCGACGAGTACCACGACGCCAACCCCGGCTCCGCGACGCCCGGAGTCGACGACAACACCTACACCAACGTCACCGCCGCCTGGGTACTGGACCGGACCCTGGAGCTGTGGCGGACCCTCCCCGCGCCGCGCCGCGACGAACTCCGCGAGCGGACGGGCCTCGGCCCGGAGGAGTCGGACCGCTGGGAGGACGTCTCGCGCAAGTTGTACGTCCCCTGGCACGCCGGCGTGATCAGCCAGTTCGCCGGCTACGACGGGCTGGAGGAACTGGACTGGGCGGGCTACCGGGCCCGGTACGGGGACATCCGCCGGCTGGACCGGATCCTGGAGGCCGAGGGGGACTCGGTCAACCGCTACCAGGCGTCCAAGCAGGCCGACGTGCTCATGCTGGGCTACCTGTTCCCTCCCACCGAACTGCACCGCCTGTTCGGGCGTCTGGGGTATCTGCTGGACGACGGTACGTGGCGGTCCACGGTCGACCACTACCTGCGGCGCACCAGCCACGGATCCACCCTCAGCGGAGTCGTGCACGCCTGGGTGCTGGCCCGGGCCCATCGGGCCGACGCATGGTCCTGCGCGCAGGAGGCACTGCTCGGGGACGTCACCGACGTCCAGGGCGGCACCACCGAGGAAGGCATCCACCTGGGCGCCATGGCCGGCACCCTCGACCTCGTCCAGCGCGGCCTGACGGGCCTGGAAGCCCGTGAGGACGCCCTGTGGCTCGATCCGGCGCCGCTGCCGCAGCTGTCGCGCTTCGCTTTCACAGTCCGCTACCGCGGTCACTGGGGTGTGCGGATCCACGTCGACGGAGGCCGCATCAGCGTCGCCGTCCCCGCCTCCGCGGGGGCACCGGTCCGCATCCGCCTCGGCGGCCGGACCTGGTCCGTCCCGCCCGGTCGCTTCCGCCTGCTCGACCTGCCGGCCCGATGAAATGGGTCCGCAGCGCGGGCCCTTTGCAGCACAGGGCAACTGATCGACTACGATTCGTGACATGACGTGGCGAGCGGGTCGGCGCATCTCCTTTCGCGGAGTGCTCCTGCTGCTGGGCGTGCTCGTGTTCACGAGCATCCACCTGGTGGCCTGCGCGCACGGGCCGGACCGCACGGGTCGCGACACCCTCACCGCCGGTCCCGCCGCGGCGGCCCCGTGCCAGCCACAGGACACCGCGACACGCCCGGACCAGGACGTCGCCCGCGGCGACGGACCGCCGGCCGACCACCACGCCCTGTGCGGAGTCGCCCTCGACCGGCTCCCCGATCCCCGCCCCCGACTGGCCGACACCCCCACGGTTTCCGGCATCGGGGCGGCACCTCCCGTACCGGCGCCGGCCATCCACCCCCATGAGGCCGGGGCCACCGGCGCCGGACGGCCCTGCGCACCCACCCGTTCCGGCCCCGGAACACTGAGTCTGCTCTGCGTATCGCGGACCTGACAGGGCCCCAGCCCGCCCGCCGCACCGCGCACCGCGCAGCGGGCACGGCTCCACGCGCCCCCGGATCCGTACGAGCAACGGCCGCGCCACGGCGACGGCCGCAGGAGAAAACCGTATGAGCACCCTCCCTCACCCCGGCACGCCCGCGTCCCCGGCCGAACTCCTCGCCGCCACCGCGCCCCCGCGCCGCACTCCGGCCGGGCTGGTCGGCAACACGCCCGTGCTGTGGGTCGGATCGCCCTTCGTCCCCGACGGCCGCGGCTTCTGGGCCAAACTCGAGGGCTTCAACCCCGGCGGCATCAAGGACCGCTCCGCGCTGTACATGATCGAGGCGGCCCGCGCTCGCGGCGAACTCCTCCCCGGTGCCCGCATCGTGGAGTCCACCAGCGGCACGCTCGGCCTCGGGCTCGCCCTCGCGGGGGCCGTGCACGGACACGCGGTCACGGCGGTCACCGACCCCGGCATGGAACCGTCCATGGTCTCCCTGCTCACCGCCTACGGAGCGACCGTCGACATCGTCGCCGAACCGCACGCCCTCGGCGGCTGGCAGCAGGCCCGCCGCGACAGGGTGCGGGACCTCCTGGCCGCCGATCCGAGCGCCTGGTGCCCGGACCAGTACCACAATCCGGACAACGTCGCCGCCTACGCGGCCCTCGCCCACGAACTCGTCGCCCAGCTCGGCCGCATCGACGTGCTGGTCGCCAGTGTCGGCACCGGAGGACACTCGGCCGGGGTAAGCGGCCGGCTGCGCGCGTTCTTCCCGCACCTGCGGCTGGTCGGTGTCGACACCACGGGGTCGACGATCTTCGGCCAGCCGCCCGCCGCCCGGCTCATGCGGGGTCTGGGCAGCAGCATCCATCCCCGCAACGTCGACTACCCGGCCTTCGACGAGGTGCACTGGGTCGCCGCCGGCGAGGCGGTGTGGGCCTGCCGGCGCCTCGCCCGCGACCACTACGCCACCGGCGGCTGGAGCGTCGGTGCGGTGGCCCTGGTCTCCCGCTGGCTGGCCCGTACGCTGCCGGCCGAGACCCGGATCGTGACGATCTTCCCCGACGGCCCCCAACGCTACGTCGGCACCGTCTTCGACGACGCCTACTGCCGGGACCACGGCCTGCTCCACCACGAACCGGCCGAGCACCCGCAGGAGATCGCCCAGCCGGGCGAGACGGTGGTCGACCGCTGGACCCGCTGCACCACCGTGGTGGACCCACTGGCCGACGCGCCCGACGGCGAACTCGGCGGCGTGTCCTTCGAGGCCGCCCGGTGAGGGGGCTGTGGCGGCAGGCCCGCTCCTTCGACACCCCGGCCCGGCTGCTGATGGCCAACCAGTTCGCCATCAACCTGGGCTTCTACATGCTCATGCCCTACCTCGCCGACCACCTGGCCGGCGGCCTCGGCCTGGCCGCCTGGGCCGTCGGCCTCGTCCTGGGCGTACGGAACTTCTCCCAGCAGGGCATGTTCGTGCTCGGCGGCACCATCGCCGACCGCTTCGGCTACAAGGCACCCATCGTCATCGGCTGCACCCTGCGCACCTTCGGCTTCGCGCTGCTGGGGCTGGTCGACTCCCTGCCCGCGCTGGTCGCGGCCTCGGCCGCCGCGGGGTTCGCCGGCGCGCTGTTCAACCCGGCGGTCCGCGCCTATCTGGCCGTGGAGGCCGGGGATCGGCGGGTGGAGGGCTTCGCCCTGTTCAACGTCTTCTACCAGGCGGGCGTCCTGATCGGCCCGCTGGTCGGCCTGGCCCTGCTCGCCCTGGACTTCCGCGCCGTGTGCCTGACGGCCGCGGCCGTCTTCGCCGTGCTGACCGTCCTGCAGTGCCGGGCCCTGCCCGACCGGCGGCCGGAACGCGGCGCCGGCCCCGGCGCGGCGGCCGGCGTCCTCGGCTCCTGGCGGCAGGTGCTGGGCAACCGGCCGTTCATGCTGTTCTCCCTGGCCATGGTCGGCTCGTACGTGCTGTCCTTCCAGGTCTACCTGGCCCTGCCCCTGCAGGCCCACGCACTCCTCGGCACCGGCGGACAGGCCGTCACCAGCGGCCTGTTCATCGTCTCGGCGGTCGTGTCGGTCCTCGGCCAGCTCCGCATCACCGGGTGGGTCCGTGCCCGCTGGACCGGACCGCAGGCCATCGTCGGCGGGATCCTCCTCATGGGTCTGGCCTTCACGCCCCTGGCCGTGAGCCCCGACCCGTCCGGCGGGACGTTCGACGCGGGTCTCGCGGTGGCCCTGCTCGTGATCGCCGTCGCGGTCCTGGCCGTGGGCTCCGCGGTGGTCTACCCCTTCGAGATGGACACCATCGTCACCCTCTCCGGAGAGCGCCTCGTCGCCACGCACTACGGCTGGTACAACACCGTCTCCGGCCTGGGCATCACCCTGGGCAACCTCGCCACCGGCGCCATCTGGGACCTCGCCGACCACAGCGGCAAGCCGTGGCTCCCCTGGCTGACGCTGACCATGACCGGCCTGCTCTGTGCCGCCTGCGTCCAGCTCCTGTCCCGGGCCGGGGGACTCGCCCCGGTCAAGCGCGAACCCGCCCTCGCCTGACCGCCCACCGCCTCCCGGGCGTTTCCGGCCGGGGACGGCTCCGCGCGTCCAGCCGGGGCCGTCCTCCGGGGCCGGACGGCCCGTCGTCAGGGCCGAAGGGCCCCGTCCCTGGACTGGCGGGCTGCCGATGGGTCTGCTGCGCTGAAGGGAGACGGGACGAAGGTGGTGAGCGGCAGTGATGGGTGGTCCGGACCGGCCCGGCTCGGCGGGCGGCGGCTCCTTCGACGGTGAGAGCGTGGCCGGCCGCGTCGCGGTGCGGCGGGAGCAGCTGGGCATGTCCCGCGAGGAGCTGGCCACCAGGGCCGGGATGTCGATCGTGTACCTGCGGCAGGTCGAGGAGCTGGGCACCGGTTTCGACCCCGCCGCGCTGATGCGGCTGGCCGCCGTGCTGGGGGTGTCGTACGAGGAGCTGGCGCTCGGCTCGCGCGAGGCGCCGCCGGGACGGGGTGGGCCGGCGGCCCGTCCGGTGCTGCAGCGGCTGTCCGAGGAGGAGTGCTGGGAACGGCTGGGCACGCACGGAATCGGCCGGGTGGCCCATGCTCCGGAGCCGGACACCGGGGACGACCCTCCCGTACTGGTGCCGGTCAACTTCCTGGTGGATGGGCGAACGGTCGTTTACCGGACGGATCCGGCCGGCGCGGCAGCGGTCGCGTCCGGCACGAAGCTCGCCTTCGAGACCGACCATGTCGACGAGGTGAGCCGTGTCGGCTGGAGCGTCCTGGTGGCGGGCACCGCCGACCGGATCACCGACGCCGCCGTCGTGGAGTCCCTCGCCCGGCGTCCCGGGGCCGAGCCCTGGGCCGGGGGAACGCGGGAGCTGTGGATCCGCGTCGTGCCGCGCGAGGTGAGCGGCCGCGCCATCCGGTCACTGCCGGCGGCCGAGGACCAGGCGCCGCGGCACGCCGAGTAACGCGGGCGTGTGAGGCCCCGGGCGACGCACCGTCGCCCGGGGCTCCGGGTGGTCCCGCAGACCGGCCGTGGGCTGCTCCTCGTCCTGAAGTCGGAGTCCGAATCGGTTCGCGCTGGCGACACGACCGGCGGACTCACAAGGATCACCGTCTGGCGATGCACCGGCGATGCGGCTGGGCGGTCGTTCACGGCCAGAGCACGCGCACATCGGCTCGACGGGTGACCCACCGGACTTCATCGGTACGGCTGGGTGCCGGGGTGGCAGCCATCTGTGCGGGGGCGCTGTGCCATGCGCCCCGTTCTGACCACCGGTGTGGTGCCGCCTTGCAGCCCCACCGGCTCGAAGGGAGCAGTACCGATGCGTACACGACTGCTTGCTGCCGCCGTGGCAGCGGCGGCATTGTCCGGCATAGCAACGCCCCAGGCGTTCGCTGCGGGGCTGACCGACCAGGACACGACGTTCCTGACGCAGATCCACCAAGGGAACCTCGCCGAGATCGCGGCTGGGAACGACGCACAGGGTCACGCGACGACCGAGTGCGTGAAGCAGGTCGGCGAGGTGCTCGTCCAAGACCACAGCAAGCTCGACGCGGATGTGAAAATGCTCGCGGGCAAGCTGAAGGTGACGCTGCCGCCGTCCACATCCACCGCGCAGGACAAGGGGCTGGCCGAGGTGCAGGCGAAGGCGGGCAGCCCGGCGTACGACGCGGCATGGCTCAGCACCGAGGACGTCGGGCACCGCGAGACCCTCGCGTTGATCGACCAGGAGATCAAGGCGGGGAGCAACGCCGAAGTGGTGGCAGCCGCCCGCAGCGCCCGTCCGGTGGTGGCGATGCACCTGGACATGGTCCGCGGCGGCACCTGCCACGCCCCCTCGGGCACCGGCATGGTCCACGCTGGATCAGGGGGCCAGTTCGCCGCCGCGCAAGGCTCGGCCACCACCGCGGGCCTGGTCGGCGTGGCCGGAGGCGCGTTGCTCACCGCCGGCGGAGCGGCCTGGCTCCTGCGCATCCGCCGCCGAACGGCCGGGAAGAGCTAGAACCCGTGGAACGCCACCGGTCGGCCGCCGCTGTGATGACACTTTGCGGTCTGAGCGCGGCGGCCGCCGGCTGGCTGACGTGGACGACGCCACAACTGGGCGTCACCGACTCGGGCACCCTGCCCGTCGGTGTGCACCGCCCCGCCTTTGACGGCCAAGAGGCGTCGCCACCCACCCGCATCCATGGCCCAGCCGGTCTCGACGCCGTCGTCGTACCTGTCGCCGCCCGGGCCGACGGTGCTCTCGACCTGCCGGAAAACCTCCACACCGGCGGATGGTGGGCACTGGGGGCTCCGCTGGGCGCGGCGACCGGCACGGTCTTGATAGCGGGTCATGTCGACAGCCGCGAAGACGGGCTGGGCACCTTCGCCGCACTGTACGACATACCCGTGGGAGGCCCCATCACAGTGACAGGAGCGGACGCCAAGGTACGCCTGTATCGGGTCACCGCCCGGCGCACGTACCAGCAGGAGCATCTGCCACGTGACCTCTTCACACGCGCCGGCCCCCACCGGCTGGCTTTGATCACATGCGCCGGTCCCTACGATCGCGCGGCACGCCGCTACGAACGCAACCTAGTTCTGTACGCAACGCCGACCGAAGAACGCACCCCCGGCCCGCTTCGCCCGAGCATGCGGTGGGGGTAGCCGGAGCTGATGGCTGAGCGTAGTGCCCGGGCAACCGAGCCGCCCATCAATGGCCCCGTATGTGCCACCTGCCGGTCGCGGGACGCCACACCAGGCGCACCCTGCCTTGGCCCGGTCTGCGCGTGGTCAGCTCCTCCGTGTCGAGCGAACAACGGGCCCGGGGTGACTCGTCCGAAGCCGAGCGTGGCGTCCAGGGACGCGACGACTACACCCTGGTGTACCGGCCCACGTGCGACACGTACCTGACCGGCTTCACCCAGCACACCACGCGCCGGCCGACGTCACGATGAAGGTCGGAGCGGCGGCCAAGGGCAAGCTCGGGTTCGTCACACCGGTCACGGACGGCGGCAGCGGCCTCGGCATCGAGCGCCCGCTTCCGAACACCGGCACCCTCCACCTGCTGTCGGCGGGCACCCCTGGACGCTGCTGTTCACCCAGGTGGACGCCCATGACTCCTACGAGACCGGCTACGAGGCCGCGGCCCGGACGTTCAAGCCGGGACGCTCCTACGAACACGTGTTCAACGTCGGCGTCTTCGGGCCCCTCCCTGCCGGAAGGCGCCGGGCTGGTCCGCAACGGCGAGGCGCTCCTCGGGAGGGTCCCGCTGTTCTCCGACGGCAGCGGCAACTTCAGCGACAACAACTCGCCCTACGAGAGCGCGCTGACGACCCTGTACCGGAACGGCGAGCTGGTCTACCAGAGCATCTACCCCTTCGACTGCTTCTACGTCGCCGACAACGCGCGGGCCGACTACCGGCTCACCGCCCCCGTCACCCGCGGCGCGGCGGCCGACGTCTCCACGAGCATGACCGCGTCCTGGAGGTTCTCCTCCGCGTACGCGGACGGGATCACCGAGATCCCCACCTCCGTCGTGCGCTTCACCCCCGCGCTGTCCCTGGACAACACGGGCAGGGCGCGGGCCAAGGTGCGGGTGCCGGTCACCGTGGAGGGCGCCGCCGAGGGACGGAACCTGAAGTCCCTCAAGGTGTGGGTCTCCGACGACAAGGGCGCCCATTGGGAGAAGACGGCCGTCCGCGACGGCGGGTGGAGGTCACCGACCCCAAGGCGGGCGGCACCGTCTCGTTCAAGGCGGAGGCGGCCGACCGCCAGGGCAACACCGTCACCGAGACGATCGTCGACGCCTACCTGACGAAGTAGGCCGCGAGCGGCGTGGACGGGCGCTCGGCCGGGTTTCCCCGGCCGAGCGCCTCTGCCCGTGGCGACGGGCGGTCAGGCCTTCAGGGCCCGGCTGTGCAACGCGGTGACGGCCTTGCGGGCGGAGAGGATGGCGCCGTGCTGCCAGGCGTCCATGTAGGACAGCCAGTCGCCGGCGTACAGGACGCGTCCGGTGGGTTCGTTCAGGGGTCTGTAGACGGCGGCGTCGGTGCCGCCCGGGATGCTGTGCCAGGCGCCTTCGAGGTGGCGGACGCGCTTCCAGGCGATGGAGAAGGAGTTCGCCAACTCGCTCCGGTACTTCTCGCCGTGGATCTTCACGCCCTGCATGACCGCGCGGGCCTCACGCCCGGCGGGGGTCAGCGCGGCGTAGGCGTCGGCGTTGGCCCCGGTGTTGTAGTAGCCGACGATGACGCCGCGCTTGCCGTGGTGACCGTAGGACGGGTACCAGATGTGGGACAGATCCAGGTCGGTCTCGGTGATGCCGCCGTAGATGCGGTGGTCGGTCTCCCACCAGCGGCTACGGTACTCCAGGCCGATCTTGCCGGCCGACGAGGGGCGGATGGTGGTGAGCGCGGTCTGCACGTCGGGACCGAGGTTGTGCGGCAGTTTGGCGAGCAGATGGGGCGGCATGGCCGCGACGCAGTAGTCCGCCTCGACCTGCCGCTGCCGTCCGGTGGGGTCGATGTAGCCGACGGTGACGCCGCCGGCCGACTGCACCAGCGACGTGGCCTGGCAGCCGTAGCGGATCCGGTGATCGCCGATGGCGCGGGCGAAGGCCCCGGGTATCCGGTCCATGCCGCCGACCGGCTGGAACATCAGCATCGCCTGGTCGTACTCGAACTCGAACGCGAAGTGCCGCCCGACACCCGAGGCGAAGACCTCGGAGGCCGTGGGCAGGTCACCGAGCAGGCTCCCGGGGGTGCCGGCGGCGCCGGGCCAGGTGGTGAAGCCCCGGTTGGCACCGCCGGTGTACGCCCAGCCCTCGGCCCGTCCGCCGATCTCGCCGAAGCCCTCCAGGAACGACAGCAGCCGCTCCTTGTCCTGGGCGGTCAGTTCCTGGTCCAGCGCGCCCTGGTCGGTGGCCTTGGCGAGGAGTTCGCTGACGTACCCGAAGGTGTCGGCCTTGGCGGTGCGGTACCGCACCGGCTGCCCGGGCGGCATGCCCGCTGACTCGTGGTAGATGTACGCGTCGGCGTTGGCGTTGGTGAAGACCTCGATGGGGACGCCGAGTTCCCGGCAGTAGTCGAGGGTGACCATCCACTGGGCCAGCCGGGCCGGCCCGGCGTTGAGGTACTGGCCCTGGGAGAACCGGGCGGTCTGGGTACGCCCGTCGAGGTCGGTGTGGGTGTCCCCGCCGCGCACGGTGTAGTTGCGGCCGCCGGGCCGGTCGCGCGGCTCCAGGATCGTACAGTCGTATCCGGCCTTGCCCAGTTCGTACGCGGCCGTCAGCCCGGCCAGGCCCGCGCCCAGGACGACGACCTTGCCCGCCCTGCGTCCGGTGAGGTGGAAGTCGGCCGCGCTCGGCGCGCGGAAGTCGGCGCCGCGTCCGGCCGCCTCGGCGGTCGGCGCGAGCCCCAGCGCGCCCATGGTGGCGAACATCGCCCCGGCGCCGCCGGTGATGCCGACGGCGCGCAGAAATCCCCTGCGGTCGAGTCCTGTCGGCTGCCCCTGTGTCATGAGTCGCCCTCTCTCGATCTGCCGGTGTGCACGCCGATCTTCAGGGCGGCCTGTTACGGATGGCGTGGCCGGAACATGACAGAGCGATTTCGCGTGCCGCGGGTGTGTGAACGGACGCGAAACCCAGCCGAAAGGGGTCCGCGGAGCCGCCACCCGGTGGAGCACCGCAGGCTGTGGTACTTCTGTCGCCGTTACGGCAGTGGGCGGACGGCGGGAAGAGCATGGACCGTGTCGGGCTTGGCGCGCAGGTCATCCGGCGCCGCAGTGGCAGCGAGCCGATCAGGGCCGACGGCGCATCCGTCGCGACCCTCGGCGAGTTCTGGCGCTGGGCGTGTTCCGACCTGGCCAACAACACCATGCGAGGCGTCCTGGCCGAGTATCTCGTCGCCACGGCCTTGGGCGTTGCGGACGGTACTCGCACCGAATGGGACTCCGTCGACATCCGTACGCCCGCGGGATGGCGCGTCGAGGTCAAATCGGCGGCGTACCTGCAGTCGTGGGCGCAATCCCGGCTTTCCCGGATCTCGTTCTCCATCGCACCGGCATGCGGCTGGGACGCCCCGACGAACACCACTTCGGTGGATGCACTGCGTCACTCGGACGTGTACGTCTTCTGCCTGTTGCGCCACCAGGAGAAGCAGACCCTTGACCCGCTCGACCTCGGCCAGTGGACCTTCTACGTGCTACCCACCCGCGTGCTCGACGAACGGTGTCCCGGTCAGAAGACCATCGGTCTCCCCGGCCTCGTGGAACTCGGTCCCCTGGAGACCGGGTTCGATGGCCTGTACGAGGCAGTGGCCGCCTGCGCGGGCGGTGCTTCACGCGATCCGCTCCCGTGCGGCGACGTGCTCCCGCAACCGGCGGGCCTGCCCGACGCCGCCGCTCGGCTCGCGCTCCCGCCGGGCGCGCGGCCGCCATCCGGGTGATCGCCGGCGGTACCGGCGGCGCGAAGCGGGGCTGCCGCCGGGAAGGTGCGAGGTGGGTGAGGATGTTGAGGTTGTCGATGTCGCATGCCGAGATGGGAGAACGACGTGCCTTTGGTCGGTGAGTACCAGCCGAGCCCCGAGCAATGGGTCCGGGACCAGGTCGAGCTGTACGAGGGTTCCGGAGGGACCGACGGGACCACGCTGCGGGGCAAGCCCGTGATCGTGCTGACGACGCTGGGCGCCAAGTCCGGCAGGATCCGCAAGACACCGCTCATGCGCGTGGAGCACGACGGCAGCTACGCGGTCGTGGCCTCCAAGGGCGGCGCCCCCCAGCACCCGGTCTGGTACCACAACCTGGTCGCCGACCCCCGGGTGGAACTGCAGGACGGCCCCGTGCGCCAGGACATGACGGCCCGTGAGGTCACTGGCGACGAGCGCGCCGCGTGGTGGGACCGTGCGGTGGAGGCGTGGCCCGACTACGCGGAGTACCAGAAGAACACCGACCGGGAGATCCCGGTCTTCGTCCTGGAGCCGGCGGCCGCACCCCACTGACCTGCCCCGCCTCGACGGCCGCCGCCCCACGAGGGGGCGGCGGCCGTTGTCCGTGTGCCGGCGGCGTCAGTCCGGGGTCCCGGCGTGGGGCGGCGGGCCCGGCAGCACCGGGCCGTCGCCGGTCTGCATGCCGTCGAAGACCAGGCGCAGGTAGCGCCGCCACAGGTGCGGTTGCGTCGTGTGCACACGTGAGACGGTCAGGGGGATCCCGCTCATCAGCAGCATGACGTCCTGCCCGGTCATGTCCTGGCGGACGGCACCGTGCCGGCGGGCCCGGTCGGTCAGGGCCTCGGTGACGGCGCTCACCCGTTCCTGGCTCTCGCGCACCTCGGCGTGATCATCGGCCACCCCGTGGACGACCTGGCAGAAGGCGCGGTCCTGGACCTGCAGCTCGACGGCGGCGCTCATGAATTCGCGCAGCCCCTCCGCCGGGTCCTCGGCCTGTGTGAGGTGCTCACCGGTCGCGGCGAGGGCGTGCATCTTCTCGCAGACGATCGCCGCCAGAAGATCGTCCTTCGTGGGGAAGTGCCGGAACACGGTTCCCTTGCCGATCCCCGCCCGCTCCGCGATCTGGGCCACGGACACCTCCGTGCCGTGCTCGGCGAATGCCTCGGACGCGGCGCTCACCAGCAGTTTCCTGCTGCGCGCGGCGTCGCTGCGCATCGGCTTGGCTGCCGGGTTCGTCATGACGTCCTCCGCTCTTCCGGGGCCACTGTAGAACAACCGGACCGCCCGGTCACATTGTGACCGGCAACATGACCACCCGGTCCGCTTCCGTGTTACGGTCAACATGACCACCCGGTCCGCTTCCGTGTTACGGTCAACATGACCACCCGGTCCGCTTACGCCGGCGGGGCGGGGCGACGTCCATGGAGTCCCCCGCACACCGCGCTGACCGGCCCCCCCACATGGCCTCGGGGCGGTGCCGTCACAGGGCGCCGCTTCCCGATGCTCCCCTCACCCCCTCCTCCCGCACGAGAGATCCCCCTTCCCATGCCTGCACCAAGCCATCCCCATCCGCGCCGCTGGGCGGCGCTGCTCTTCATCTCCATCGCCCAGCTGATGGTGTTCCTGGACAGCGCCGTCATGAACATCGCACTGCCCTCCGCCCAGCAGGCCCTGCACTTCTCCGACGGCGGCCGCCAGTGGGTCATCACCGCCTACGGCCTGGCCTTCGGCGGCCTGCTCATCGTGGGCGGCCGCCTGGGCGACCTGCTGGGCCGCAAGCGGACCTTCACCATCGGCCTCGTCGGCTTCGCCTTGGCCTCCGCACTGGGTGGCGCCGCGGCCAACCTCGGCACCCTGCTCGTCGCCCGGGCCGGACAAGGCGTCTTCGGCGCACTGCTGGCGCCCGCCGCACTCGCCCTGATCTCCCTGACCTTCACCGACGCCAGGGAACGAGCCAAGGCCTTCGGCATCTACGGGGCCATCGCCACCGCAGGCGGTGTCCTCGGCCTGCTCCTGGGCGGGGTCCTCACCGAGTACCTGAACTGGCGCTGGTCGATGTTCGTCAACATCCCGTTCGCCGTCATCGGCATCATCGGCGCCCTCACCGTGGTGCACGACATCCCCGACGCGCAGAAGGGCAGCCGCATCGACGTACCAGGCGCCGTCCTCGCCACGCTCGGGCTGGTTGCCCTGGTCTTCGGCTTCTCCGAGGCCGAGAGCCGCGGCTGGGGCTCCGGCGTCACCGTCACCATGCTCCTCGCCGGCGTGGTGCTGCTCCTGGCCTTCCTGATCACGCAGAGCAGGATCAGGTCGCCGCTCCTCCCGCTGCACGTGCTGACCGGACGCAACCGCGCCGGCGCCTACCTGTCGGTCGCCTTCGGCGTGATGAGCATGTTCGGCATGTTCCTCTTCCTCAGCTACTACCTGCAGCTGGTCAAGGGGTACTCCCCGATCGCGGCCGGCTTGGCGTTCGTGCCGCTGGGAGTCGCACAGGGCTTCGGCTCCATGGTCCTCGGCACCCGCCTGTCCGCGAGGATGCGCCCCGGGTTGCTGATGACCGCCGGCTACCTCGTCAGCGCGGTCGGTGTGCTCCTGCTCGCCCTGCTGGACGCGGACAGCTCCTACGCCCTGCTCGCCGTCGCCGAGATCATCACCGGCCTCGGCATCGGCACCGCCTTCATGCCCGCCATGAGCCTGGGCACCCACGGGGTCGCCCCCCAGGACGCGGGCGTCGCCTCCGCCATGGTCGGCACCTCGCAGCAGGTCGGCGGCTCGATCGGCACCGCCCTGCTCAACACCGTCGCCGCCGGCTCCACCACCGCCTACCTCGCCACCCACGGACACGGTGGCCACGGCCGAGCGGTGACCGATGCCGCGCTGGTCCACGGATTCAGCACGGCCTTCTGGTGGGCCACCGGATTCCTGCTCCTGTCCGCCCTGTTCTCACTCGTCGCGGTCAACGCCCCCCGCCCGGGCCACAGCGCGACCCCCGCCACGGCGGAAGCCCCGGGAACACCGGCACCCGTCCACTGACCAGCGGGACGGAGCAACCGGCGAAGCCCGCGGCTCCGTATCCCGCGAACACCCACCCCCGGCATCCCGTGACCTTCGCGTGCCATGCCGGGCAACGAAAGGAGACCCCATGTCCCACCGCCTGCAGTCCAAGGTCGTCATCGTCACCGGAGGCACCTCCGGCATGGGCGCGGCCTTCGCGAAGCGCGCCGCGTCCGAGGGGGCGACCGTGCTCATCGGAGCCCGCGACAAGGAGCGCGGCGAGGCGACCGTGGCGGAGATCACCCGGGAAGGAGGTACGGCCCTGTTCGTCCCGACGGACGTGACCGTCGAGGAGGAGGTCGCCCACCTGGTCGATGTCGCCGTCACGGAATTCGGCGGTCTTCACGGTGCCTTCAACAACGCGGGAGGGGGCAACAGCCAGGGCGCGATCGGGGACATCGACGCGTCCTTCTGGGACAGCGTCATCGCCCTCAACCTGACCAGCGTCTTCCACAGCCTCAAGCACGAGATCCCGGCGATCGTCGCCAGCGGCGGCGGCTCCATCGTCAACAACGCCTCCGTCGTAGGCGTGGTGGGCGACCCGGGCGCCGCCGCCTACGCGGCCGCCAAGCACGGCGTCGTGGGCCTCACCCGTTCCACAGCGCTCGACGCGGCCAAGAGCGGCGTGCGGGTCAACGCCCTGGTGACCGGCCTGGTCAACACCCCCCTGTGGCAGGGCTTCACCGCAAGCAACCCGGAGGCCGCGAGCGCCCTCCTCAACCAGCAGCCGACCGGCCGCGCCGCGGACGAGGCGGAGATCGCCGCGTTCGCCGCATTCCTGCTCAGCGACGAGAGCCCGTTCATCACCGGCGCGGCCCTCGCCATCGACGGCGCCCTGACCGCGGGCTACTGACCGCCGGGACCGGCGGTGCGTGAAGGCGGGGATCCGCCGCCCCCGATGGCTGGGGGGCGGCGGATCCCCGCCTTCACGCCGCTTTCCGGGTCAGTCGGTGTCAGGGTCCGATTCTCCGGCGTGATGTGGACCACATCGACGGA
This sequence comes from Streptomyces sp. NBC_00510, assembly GCA_036013505.1. Lineage (NCBI taxonomy): Bacteria > Bacillati > Actinomycetota > Actinomycetes > Kitasatosporales > Streptomycetaceae > Streptomyces > Streptomyces sp. NBC_00510. Next base: position 9,673,230 of record CP107851.1, read on the forward strand.
ATTTCTCGATCCGGGATGTAAGAAACGCGCCGCGGCGCTCACTGCATGGTGAGAGAGCCGAGATGAGGGGACGGCGCGTGACACATGCCCAACGCTTCAGGGACGTCTACGAGGAGTGCTATCCGCGTGTCCTTGCCTACGCCACCAGCCTGGTCGGACGGCAGGTAGGGGAGGACATCACCAGCGAGACGTTCACCGTCGCCTGGCGGCGGGTGCGGGACATCCCTCATCCGGCACTGCCGTGGCTCCTGGGCGTGGCCCGCAACCTGGTGCGCGAACTGCGTCGCCGGGACGCCCACCAGTACCTCCTGGCCGCCGAGGAGGCACAGCGCATCAGCAGCGGCGCCCGGACCGACACCGGTGACGTCGCGGCGCAGGTCACCGACCGGCACGACGCGCTGCAGGCCCTCGCGAGCCTGCCCGAGGCCGACCGGGAACTGCTGACGCTGATCGCCTGGCACGGCCTGAGCGCCAAGGAAGCGGCCCAGGTCCTGGACTGCACCACCGCGACGCTGACCGTCCGGCTGTTCCGGGCGCGCCGCCGACTGGAGAAGGCCCTGGACGCGGCGCCTCAGGCAGAGCCCGTGGCAGAGCCGCCGTCCGAGCCCTCCGCAGAGACCTCGTACCCCACTCACCGCCAAGGAGCACCCGCGTGAAGAACACCCACAAGCCGTCCGGGCGGCCCGACGTCATGAAGGTGCTCGCGGACGCACGGCCCGACGAAATGGACCCGTCCCGGCTCGTGGACCCCGTCCGGAAGCGGGAGGACCTCGCCCGCATCGTCGCCGGAGCGACGGACGGCCCCGCGGCACGCTTCCTCGCGCCGCGCCGCAGGAGCGGGTTCCGGCCGCTGGGAGCGGTGGCCCTGGCAGCGGTGGCGGCGTCCGTGGTGGCCGTGAGCACGCTCGACTGGCAGGAGCCGGCGGATGGGCAGGCCGCCCAGCCGCGGTCCTCCACCGGAACGGAGGTCCCGGGCACCGGCGCGGACATCCGTGTCGACGGCCACATCGAGCTGCTCAGCGCGGCCAAGCAGGCGGAGACCTCGGTCGCCGAGGGAACGTACTGGCAGACGACCACGCGCTCGGAGAACGTGGACGTCGCCGGTGAGGAAGGCCACCTCTTCGCCGTGCGCAGCGCGTCGACCGACGAGTGGTCGGTGGGCGTGCGGCCCGGAACCGGGAGCCTGATGGTCTCCGGCCTGGACTCCGTGACCGAGCCCCGGACCGCGGCCGACAAGGCCCGCTGGCAGGCCGCGGGCTCGCCCGGCACGGTGGAGTTCGAGGTCGGGAAGAAGAACGGGACCGGCAGGCTCAGCACCGTGATGGGCACCGGGCGGCGGCCCATGGTCATGAGGACGAACGTCGACGACAAGATCTACGCCGTCGGCCCGCACAACGTCACGTACAAGGACCTGCGCGCACTGCCCTCCACCAGCGCGGAACTACGCCGCCACCTGGAGCGGCTGTACGCGCAGGACGGCGGCGCCGACACCGGCGCCTCGGCGCGCAGCGCCTGGATCCTGCGCCAGGCGGGCAACCTCATCACGATGCCCGTGAAGCCCGGCGTCCGGGCGGCCGCGTACCGGGTGATGGCGGAGCTGCCCGGAGTCCGGGTGACCGGGCAGGTCACCGATCCCCTGGGACGCGAGGGTGTCGGGGTCGACTTCCCCATCAGCTACCCGGGACCGCTGGGCACGACGCGGGAGCGGCTGATCGTGGATCCGTCCACCGGCGCCATGCTCAGTGACGTGCTCGTACTGGCCGAACCGTCCGCCCGGGCCAAGGAAGCCGGGCTCGGCGCCGGTACGACGGTGAACTACAACGCGACCACCCGGATGAGCTGGGGCGAGCACCAGATCACCGTGCCGAAGAACGCCCGCAGCTGAGCTCGCGGCCGAGCTCTCCTCGGCCCACCAGGAGCACGCACAAAGGTGACTCGCCCCGTCGAGCACCGACTGACGGACCCGGGGATCCGCCGCTGAGTCGACGCGGCGGTTCCCGGGGCGCCGGCCCGCATGACCGGCATGTCCCGTGTCCCCGGCGTCCCGGCCCGGGTCCCCGACATCCGGGCAACCCGAACTGGAGTCCGCCCGGTTGAACGGGTGTGAGACCCCCTTCGCGGCCCAGGGCCGCGCCCATGACACGGGCGGCGATGCCCGGCATGCCGCATCGCCCACCGACACCATCCGGTCCCCGGCCGGAACCGCGCGCCCCGCCACGGGGCCGCCCCCGACTTCCCGCCCTCGTGAGAAAGCCAGCACCCATGCGCCTCCACAGGCCCTACATATCCGCGACCGCGGCGGTCATCGTCTCCTCGCTCGGCATCGCCGCCTATCAGCACGTACCCGAGGCGAACCCCACCCCTTCCCCCGAGACGGCCTCCGTCGTCCAGGACGCCCCCGACCCGGCGACCGGTCAGCCGGCGGGCGCCCCCGCCACACCGCGGACGACGGTGTCGCCGCAGCCCCCGAAGCCGCAGTACCCCGCCCAACTGCCGGGGCTCGGCCCCAAGACCCTGTCGCAGATCCCGGCCCGCACCCGGCAGGTCGTCCTGGTCACGGGAGCCGGCAAGAAGTCGTCGTCCTCGAAGGTCGTGCTCTGGGAGCGTGTCGACGGCGGCTGGCGTCCGGGTGCGGAATGGGCCGCGCACAACGGCTACAAGGGCTGGACCGACGAGCACTACGCCGGCGACCTGCACAGCCCCATAGGGGTGTTCGGTCTCACCGACGCCGGCGGACTCCTGGCCGACCCCGGCACCAAGCTGCCTTACCACCGTTCCGGAGGTTTCTCCATCAGCGGCGTCGGCTTCGAGGGCGAGTCGCTCGCGGGTTCCTTCGACTACGTCATCGCCATCAACTACAACCGCCAGCCCGGTACGTCGCCGATGAACGGCGCCCAGCCGATGGGCGCGAACCGCGGCGGCGGGATATGGATCCACGTCGACCACGGCGGCCCCACGCATGCCTGCGTCAGCCTCTCCAAGTCGCACATGAAGCAGTTGCTGCGGGCCCTCGAGCCCGCCGACCACCCCGTCGTCGTCATGGGCGACGCGGCCTCTCTCGCCCGATGACAGTTCCGCGGTCCACAGGAGTAAGCGTGTCGTCCCTTCCCCACCGCACCGTGATCGCCCTTGCCGTCGCCGGGGCGTCGGTGCTCACCGCCTGCGCGGGCCAGCAGCCCGCCGCCGCGCCCGCCGCGCAAGGGACGGCGCCGTCCGCGGCCTCCTCGCCCGAGCTGCGGGCCGCGTCGGCCGCCTTCCGCCTCACCACGGGCGCCGCCGACGGCGAGCGGCACGCATCCGTCCGCAGCGCGGGCGACGTCGAGGTCTCCGGCGGGAAGATCTCGTCCGTCACCCTCACCACCGCGGCCGGAGATCCGGTACGCGGCACCGTGGCCGCCGACCACCGCCGCTGGTCCCCGGACGGCACCCTGGCCCACGGCACCTCGTACCGGCTCGTCGTCCACGCCTCGGACGAAGCCGGCCGGACGCAGACCCGGCGCCTGTCCTTCACCACGCTCACGAAGGACGAGCGCCTCATCGGCACCTTCACCCCGAGGACGGTTCGACCGTCGGCGTCGGCATGCCCGTGTCGCTGACCTTCAACAAGCCGGTCACCGACAAGGCGGCCGTCGAACGCGGCATACGCGTCACCAGCGACGGCGGCCAGGAGGTCGTCGGCCACTGGTTCGGCGACCAGCGCCTGGACCTGCGTCCGCAGACGTACTGGAAGGCGCACACCGAGGTCACCCTGAGCCTGCGCCTGGACGGCGTGAAGGGCGCCGCGAACGCCTACGGGACCCAGGACAAGACGGTCCGCTTCACCGTCGGCCGCCGTCAGGTCTCCACCGTCGACGCCGCCGCCCACACCATGCGCGTCGAGCGCGACGGCAGCACCGTCCGCACGATCGCGATCACCTCCGGCGCACCGGGCAGCACCACGTACAACGGGCAGATGGTGATCTCCCAGAAGCTCATCTCCACCCGCATGGACGGCGCCACCGTGGGATACGCGGGGGAGTACGACATCCCCGATGTCCCGCACGCGATGCGCCTGTCCACCTCCGGCACCTTCATCCACGGCAACTACTGGGCGGACGACTCCGTCTTCGGGAACTCCAACGTCAGCCACGGCTGCGTGGGCCTGAACGACGTCCAAGGCGGCGGCGACTCCGGGCAGGACGCGGCGTGGTTCTACAGCAACTCCCTCATCGGCGACGTGGTCGTCGTCAAGCACTCCCACGACCACACCATCGCGCCCGACAACGGCCTCAACGGCTGGAACATGCCCTGGGAGCAGTGGAAGGCCGGCTCGGCCCTCGCGTAGGTACGCCTGCCGGGCCGGCCGCCGATGGCCCGGTGCAGACGGCACGCGTTATATTGAACGGGCACTTCACAATTCGGAGGTGAGTCATGGCCAGGGGGCGACCCCGCCAGTTCGAAGTCGACGAGGTCCTGCAGGCGGCGCTGAACGTCTTCTGGGCCAAGGGCTACGAAGGCACGACCATGGCCGACCTCACCGAAGCGACCGGCCTGAAGCCGGGCAGCATCTATGCCGCCTTCGGGTCGAAGGCCGGACTGTTCAAGCAGGTCGTCGACCGGTACGTCGCCACCGTCTTCTCCTACGGCCCGGACGGCCTCGAGGCGGACAGCGTCCGGGAGGTCATCCGCCGCTGGCTCACCGGAGCCGCGGAGAGCGCCACCGGAGAGGCCACTCCGGCCGGCTGCCTGCTGGTGCAGGGGGCGCTCGCCACCAGTGACGAGTCCCGCGAGGTCGCCGAGGACCTCTGCGCCCGCCGCAAGGCCGCCCAGGTCATGCTCGCCGAACGCCTCGCCGTGGCCCAGGCGAGCGGAGAGCTTCCCGCGGGCGTCGACGGCCGCGTCGCCGCACGGTACGTGGTCGCCCTCGCCGAAGGCATCGCCGTCGAGGCGGCATCCGGCGCCGACCGCGGAACGCTGTTGAGCCTCGTCGACCTGGCGATGCGCCGGCTGCCCTGGGAGGCATGAGCCGCAGGCGGTGATTCCCGCACCCCTCGACCCGGCGACGGGCCGAGGGGTGCGGTCCGTCCGTACCCGTGGGGGCGCCCACGCAGAGGCGTCTGCGTCCACCCACCCCCGCCCGCAGGGCGTTGCGGGGGTCCTCGCCGGCAGGTTGCCGAGCGAGCGCGCGGCGCACCCCGGACCAGCCCCCTCGCCCGGCATGTCCCGGGTGTTTGACAGGCCCGATGGCCGGAGCTATATATTGAGCGCACGCTCAATAAAACATCCGGGGAGCCTCACGGACGGATCGCACCGCATCCGCGAACGTGAGCGCGAACCCTCGCGCGGGCCGTGCATCGCCGCCGCGACCTGCGGACCGCACCTCCTCGCGCGTCGGCGCCGCCCCGTCGGGACAGGCGCCTGTCCGGCGACTTGGCCGGCCCCACCACCACTCATGCGAACCCGGCCACGGCGTGGCCGGGGACAGGAGGACCCATGACCGACAGAGCACTGACCGGCAAGGTCGCGCTGATCACGGGCGGATCCCGCGGTATCGGCGCCGCGACGGCCGTCCGGCTCGCCCGTGAGGGCGCCGACGTCGGCATCAGCTACCAGGCGTCGGCCGAGAAGGCCCAGGAGGTGGTGAAGGCGATCGAGGCGCACGGAGTGCGCGGCGCCGCCTTCGCCGCGGACCAGTCCGATTCCGAACAGGCCGCGCACCTGGTCGACTTGGTGATGAACTCGTTCGGCCGCCTCGACATCCTCGTCAACAACGCCGGCGTGTTCGTGACCGGCCAGGTGGACGCCGAGGGCATCGACGTGGACTCCTTCGACCGCCAGTTCGCCATCAACGTCCAGGGCCTCGTCGCCACCACACGCGCCGCGGTCCGGGTGATGGGCGAAGGCGGCCGGATCGTCTCCATGAGTTCGACGGCCGCCGACCGCGCGCCCTTCCAGGGACTCGGCGACTACGCGGCGACGAAGGCCGCCGTGGACGCTTACACCCGCGGCTGGTCCAGGGACCTCGGCCCTCGGGGGATCACCGTCAACTCCGTGCAGGTCGGTTCGGTCGGCACCGACATGAACTCCGACACCGGACCGTTCGCCGACATCCAGCGCTCCATGAACGCGCTCGGCCGCTTCGGACGGCCCGAGGAGGTCGCGGGGGCGATCTCCTTCCTCGTCGGCCCCGACGCCACCTTCGTCACGGGCGCGATGCTGCTCGTCGACGGCGGCTTCTCGGCATGAGTGCCGCGGCCGGCGACGGCTTACGGCCGCCCGGACGCACGACCAGCGGCGGGGACCGGCGACGGCGCGCAACACGCCGCGTCAGTCCCCGCCCATCCCAGGGACCGACCAACCACAGAGAGCAGCAGTCACCATGCGCATCGGATTCATCGGCGCGGGCGCCATCGCCCAAGCGTCCGCCACCGCCTTCCTCCGCGGTGGCCACGAGGTGGTCTTCAGCAACAGCAGGGGGCCCGGGTCCCTCTCGTCGCTCGTCGAACACTTCGGACCCCGTTCCTCGGCCGGCACCGTAGCCGAGGCCGCCCAGCACGACGTGGTGCTGCTCTCCGTCCCCTGGCGGTCCATCCCCGGGGCGGTCGCCGGGCTGGGACCGTGGAACGACCGGATCGTCATCGACACCAACAACCCCCTGCAAGCCCCCGACTTCGTACCCGCGGACCTGCACGGCAGCACGTCGAGCGAGGTGGTCCAGGACCTTCTCCCGGGTGCCCGCGTGGTGAAGACCCTCAACACCTGGCGGCCCGCGCTCCTCGCCGCGGATCCGCACCGCGAAGGCGGCCGGCGCGTCCAGTTCGTCTCCGGCGACGCACCCGAAGCCCGGGCCGTCGTCAGCCGGCTGCTGGAATCCGCCGGGTTCGCCGTGATCGACCTCGGCGGCCTCGCCAGGGGCGGCGCGCTCCAGCAGTTCCCGGGTGGACCGCTCCCCACGCTCGACCTCGTCCGGTTCTGAACAGGACGTCGGGCGAGGTGGTTCGGTTACTTCACCTGGGCGCCCCGCGTCGTGAAGACGGTCACCTCGTCCATGTCCCCACGCACTTCTGTGCGATCCTCCTGATCATGACCGATGCAGGTGGTGGCAAGCGGCACATCTTCCTTGACCCTCTTGACACGGGTTCCGGTCAGGGCTGGGTCTTCGTCATCGTGGCGGCACCTACCGGCGTGGTCTACCAGAACCAGGGTGGGGGGTACGGCTGCATCCAGTACGAGCAAGAAGGTTTCCTGATCCCGGTCTTCGGGCGGGGGCTGGACGACGAGCTGAAGGAGATCTTCGTCGGGGAGCTGCAGGGAACCGGTGCCAGAGGGCTGGACTGGCCGGCGGACCTGCTCGATCGGCTGAGGGCAGCGGTCGCCTTCCACGTCTTCGGCTCCGCGAACCGGGACGACGTCTTCCCTGCGCCGCTGATGCTCGACGAATCCCGGCTCTCCGAGGTGGACGAGGCGTGGGTTCCGGTCGTGACACCGGATGGCCCCGGGGTACTCGTGTGGGAGAACTCCGATTAGACGATCCCAAACGTCGGTGGGTGGACCAGATCAGGACGCCTGAGTCGGTCGCCGAGCGGCGTTTCGCTCGACCGGAGAACAACCGTGCGCCGGCGGGGCCTGGTTCAGCGAGCACAAGGCGAATGGCTGATCGCGGCGTTCAGTCCGAGTTGAACCACACCAGCACCGCGGGGCCGTCCGGTGTGATCACCGGTACCCAGGCCTCGTCGGCCTCACGGATCCGGCTCTCGTCCAGCCGCAGGGGATGCGGCTCCTCCGTGGTGCCGTCGGGAGCGAGGAAGGCGAAGCGCCGGGAACTCATGGCCCCGGTCTTCAGGGTCACCGGCCGCGAGCTCAACGACCTGAACACCCCTGCGGCGGACGAGATGTAGCCCACGGCCCGCCAGGATTCGTCGACCCGTCAGGAAATTGCCACCAGCACGTCTTTCAAGCCCCTTCTGATGGCTCCGCCAGTACTCGTGCGTCATGCACGCACATACGACGGGACATCAGATGACGAGAACGATCGGTCGGGTCCGCGGGGCAGCCGTTTCCGCGGCGGCGTTGATCACGACGACGACGATGCTGTTCGGCGCAGGGGCAGGCCAGGCGGACGCCGTCGAGCGGGTCCGGGTGGCGGACGGCGTGACGATCGCGCCGGGCATCACCTACCAGTCCTTCTCGGTGACCGCGTCGCACGGCACGGTCACCGGCCATGTGGTCACCGCCGATCTGCGCGACCGCCATGTCTCGGTGGGCCTGCTCTCACCGGGGAAGGTCGCCTCCCGCGCCAAGCTGTCCCAACTGGCCGCGGCACAGGGCGCGGTGGCCGGTGTCAACGCCGACTTCTTCAACATCGACGAGACGCAGCACCCTGGCGTCCAGGCGACCGGCTCCGCGGTCGGACCGGCGATCTCCGACGGTGTGGCGCTCAAGGCGGCCGTACCGAACGGTCAGCGCTTCGGGCCGGGTCTGCCCCCCGGGACGTCGACCCGCGATGTCATCGGCGTCGGCTACAACCACAAGGCGCGGCTGGACGAGCTCACCCTCGACGGCACGGTACGGGCCCAGAAGGGCAAGCGGTTCGACCTCGAGGGGCTGAACCAGTACGCGATCCCCGAAGGCGGGATCGGTGCCTTCGACTCGCGGTGGGGAGACGTGTCGCGCCGGCGCGCCGTGTGCGGCACCGACACCCTGCGCGCTGCCGCCTGCACCACGGACGCCTATGAGGTGACCGTGCGGGACGGCCGGGTGGTCTCCGGGTCCGACACGATCGGCGCCGGCGCCATCGAACCCGGCACGGTGGTCCTGGTCGGCCGCGAGGGCGGGGCGGCGGCACTCCGTACGCTCCGGGTGGGCGAGCGCGTCCACGTCTCCGACAAGCTGCGGAGCACCAGCGGCAAGCGGCTGAAGTTCGCCGTCGGCGGGTACCCCGTCCTGCGCGACGGCGCGCCGCTGCCCGGCCTGGACGACAAGGCCGTGGCGACCAGGACCGGAGCCGCCATCGGCGACAACGGCCGGTTGCTCCACCTCCTGGTGCTGGACGGCAGCGCGGAGGCGGGCGCCGGACTGACGGTCGCCGAACTGGCCGGAGTCTTCCAGGCCGTGGGCGCCGAAGACGGCGTGAACCTGGACGGCGGCGGCTCCTCCACCCTCGTGACCCGTGACCCCGTGTCCGGCGCGCCGGTCGTCCGGAACCATCCCACGGGCGGCGCCGAGCGCGCGATTCCCGAAGGCATCGGGCTGTTCTCGCGCGACTGACCCGGCCGCACCCGGGTGGCGTCGCCGCTGCCCGGGTGCACGCGCGGGCGCGCCGGGCCGGCGGAGTCGGCGTCCCGGGCGCCGGACCTGCCGGGCCCTCAACCCCGGCCCTCGTCCGGGGGTGCCCACAGCGCGGCCCGGACCGTTCCCTCCTCGATGTCCTTTTGGGGAAGTCGCAGACCGAGCGCGTCGTCCAGGGCGTGGAAGTACAGTTCGAACGCGTCGGTCAGCTCGGGGTGGTCCAGTTCGGCACGGCGTATGGCCTGGTTGAGAAAGTCGAGCCGGCCGCCCCGGTAGTAGGGGGCCTGGCCCCGGTGGTACCAGATCAGTTCCAGTGCGCCCCAGTCGTCGTCGACACGGTCGCCGTCGCGCGTGTAGTCGAAGGTGTAGATGGCCTTCGCGGAGCAGGCGCTCAGGCACACCGTCTCGGTGACCCCGAGCCGGGAGAGTGCCGCTCTGCCGGCCCGGTTGCCGGGCGGCGTCTCGTGGTACATCAGGAACGCCCAGTCGCCCGCCTGCCCGAAGCAGCAGGACTTCCAGGCGGTGTCCCAGTGGTCACGGCCGTGGCCGTCGATGCGGTGCAGGTCCGACCGACGTGTCCCGTCGGCGACATGCTCCGGGTCGGCTCCGTACAGCAGCGCGATCTCCTCGGCGCTGACGTCCTCGCCGCGGAAGAAGACGAGGTTGGTGTACGGGTCCTGATCCTGCCAGGTCCGGGCGATCCAGGCGAGGCCTTCCAGCGGGTCGCGTCCGCACGGGCGTGCCCGTGTTCCGTCCACGCCGCCGCTGCGGAATCGGCTTCCCCAGGCGGGATTGATCTCCTCCAGCATCTTCGCCTGCCCGGCGACGAGGTTGCCGACGGGGCCCTGGCCGGGGGAGCGGGCCACGATGTGCTCGGCGAGGTGACGGACCGCTTGCTCGGCGGCGTAGTACAGCACTCGGTCCACGTCCCGGGTGGCGAAGACCTCCTGGTAGGGGCCGTTGTAGCCGTGCACCGTGCCGTCCTCGTCCAGGACGAGGAGGAGGCCGCCACGGTGGCCCGCGCGCTGTGCGTACTGGTCGGGGGACGTGCCGATCGGCGGGAGCATGGCGTCGTCGAGCAGGTCGGAACCCGCGACCGTCCGCTGCCATGCCTGAGCGAGTGTGTGCTCCGTCATCTGCATGGGCGTCAGTATGCGGCGGGGCACTGACACAGCCCCTTGCGCACATGTGATGGTCAGCTGCCGGCGGGGACAGAGGGTGCCGTTGCGCGTCGACGGTACCTGAAATGGTTGACGGTCCCCGCGCTGGCCTTGCCCAGAAGCACCACGGTCGCCAGAGCCAGGACGAGGATGGCCGCGTTGACCCATCCCGGAACCAGGTCGTATGAGGCGTTGCATTTGTTGTGCAGGGGAAAGACCTGGGCGAACTCCTGGAAGTGTGCTGCTCTGTAGTCGGGATCGTAACGCTCGCCCGCGACGAGTTCGCAGGTCTCCCGTACGTCCATGCCACCGGAGAACGTCCCGTAGACCCAGGTGACGAACATGGCGGCGGATGTCCCCGCCGACAGCAACAGGCTTCCCAAGGACTTCACTTGGTGGATCCCCCCTCCTTCGCGGACAGAGAAGAGGCTACCGCCCGCCCTGCACGGACCCGACGCCGGTCACCGGAAAGACGGAATTCACGGCGGCCCGAATGCGGGAAACCCGTCAGGGGTATTGATGGCGCGTATCCGGGGCCGATGCCGATGTGGCTGAAATGCGCCCGATATTGAGGCAACTTTTCGGGGTGTGACCTGCGCCACATCGGTGGAGAAGGATGGTGCGGGTAAAGAAATAGTGGCTGGACGGCCTTTTCCCTCCAGGGGTTTGATTCGGTCGCGAATCAATGATTAGTGTCGTGACTCGAACCTCTGACCGGTCGGTCATCCATTCGGGATGGCGGCGGAGGTTCCCGCCGATTCTCAAGTGCCGTACGCGTGCGCCAGGCGGCCGGAGGAAGAAGGAGCTCGCGCCAGTGGCGTCCCACCGTCGTCCCAAGCAGGCCGGTCGCACACGTGTCACCGTGCTCACCGCGACCGCCGCCGCAGCCGTCGCCCTGTCCGCGCAGGCAGCCCAGGCCGCGCCGGCCAAGCCGTCCGTCAAGAGCGTCAAGGCCAAGGTCGACGGTCTCTACGAGCAGGCCGAGCAGGCGACCGAGAAGTTCAACGGCGCCAAGGAGAAGCAGCAGAAGCTGCAGAAGCAGGTCGAGGACCTGCAGGACGAGGTGGCCCGCGAGCAGTCGGAGCTCAACGACCTCCAGGACGACCTCGGCACCCTGGCCAGCGCCCAGTACCGCAGCGGCGGCATCGACCCGACGCTCCAGCTCTTCCTCTCCGCCGACCCGGACACCTACCTCGACAAGGCGTCCACCCTCGACCAGCTGAGCACCAAGCAGGCCGAGGCGCTCCAGCAGATCGCGGAGAAGAAGCGCACCCTCAACCAGCAGAAGGCGGAGGCCGCGAGCAAGCTCAACGAGCTCGACGAGACCCGCACCGAGCTGGGCAAGAAGAAGAAGGAAGTCCAGGCGAAGCTCGCCGAGGCGCAGAAGCTCCTCAACTCGCTGACCGCCTCACAGCGCGCTTCCCTCGCCGCCGCCGACGCCCGCGCCAACCGCTCCAACGAGCGCGTCGACCTGGGCAACGACACCCCGGCCTCCTCCCTCGCCGCCGCCGCCCTCGCCGCGGCCAAGACCAAGCTCAACCTGCCGTACGTCTACGGCGCGTCCGGTCCCAATGCCTTCGACTGCTCCGGCCTCACCTCCTGGGCCTACGCCCAGGCCGGCGCACACATACCGCGGCCTTCCCAGTTGCAGGCCAACGCGGGCACCCGTCTGTCGATGAGCCAACTCGCGCCCGGCGACCTCGTCCTCTTCTACGGCGACCTGCATCACGTGGGCCTCTACGCGGGCAACGGCATGGTCCTGCACGCGCCGCGCACCGGCACGCTCGTGCGCTACGAGTCCATCAACAACATGCCGTTCCAGTTCGGCGTCCGCATCTGAGCGCCTTGTGCCCTGCGCCGAGCGCTGAGGGCACGGGCCGGGAAATCAGTCGCGTCCCGTGAAGTGAGCCGTTAGCTTCGCCTGGGCGCAGTGACGAAACGCGACCGCGGAGGGAGCCGGACACATGCCGACAGAGGGCGCGCGGACCGACCGGCTGGGCTTGCTGCTCGACCAGTTCGACCACGCCCGGGAGATGGCCCAGGTGCGGCTCGCGGGGCTCGGCGACGAGGAGTACCTGTGGGAGCCCGTGCCCGGTTGCTGGTCGATCCGGCGCCGGGGTGAGGCGACGACACCCAGGGCGTTCGGTCCGGGGGAGTGGGTGCTGGACCTGGGCGCCCCGGACATCCCGGCGAGCGAGTACGCGGAGGTGGCCCGGCAGGCCGCAGGAGGCATGACCGTCGACAAGATCGCCGAGGACTGGAGCGTGAGCGTCGAACGGGTCGAGCAGGTCCTGGCCCACACCGGCCCGCCGGAGCCCGACCGGACACCGGTCACGACCATCGCGTGGCGCCTGGGGCACATGCACTTCTGCTTCGCGGGCGGATGGGAGTGGACCTTCGGCCAACGGCGGCACGAGCCCAAGCTGCTCGTGGACTTCACGCCCTCCGCGGCCGTGGCACTCCAGCGGTTCTGGGCGGTGATCGACCGCTGGCGCGAGAGCGTCGCCACCGTCACCGACGAGCAGCTCGACACGATCGGCTTCTCGCAGTACCCGTACGGCTCCGACCCCGACGAGCCGTTCGTCGGCGTGCTGGCGGGCGGCAACCTGGAACTCATCCACCACATGGCCGAGATCGCCCTGCTCCGCGACCTGTGGCGGGCCAAGGGTGCCTCCGGGACCCTTACCAGTTGATCTTCGCCGTCAGGAAGGGCTCGTTCTCCGGGGCCTCCTTGCGGGCCCGCAACACCTGCTCGGCAGGCGCGCCGACCGGCACGCGCAGCGCAGGCGCGGGCTGTTCGATCGTGTCGGCCACCGCGGCGGCCACGTCCTCGGGGGTGATGAGCTCACCTCGGAGGACGGGCAGGGCCGCGTAGAGCGGGGCATAGGGATCGTCCTCCTTAAGGAAGACCTTGGCGCGCTCCCCGCCCCCCCGAGGAGACGGCGCCGGTCTGCACGACGCTCACCTTGATGCCGAAGTGACCCGTCTCGATGGCGAGCGTCTCGGCGAGCGCCTCCAGCGCCCACTTGCTGGCGCCGTAGGGGCCGATCATCGGCAGCACCAGGCGCCCCTGGATGCTGGAGACGAACACGAGACGACCCGCCCCCTTTTCGCGCATGGCGGGCAGCACCGCCTGCGCCACCCGCAGCGCTCCGAGGGTGTTGAGCCGGAAGAGCCGCTCGACCTCCGAGAGCGGCACGCTCTCCAGGGGCGCGCGTACCGTCTCCCCGGCGTTGCTGATCAGGACGTCGACCTCGCCGGCGTCCTGGACGGCCTGGTCGACGCTCTCCTGATCGGTGACGTCGAGCCGCAGGCGCCGGTCGGCGGGGAGGTCGGCCAGCGTCTCCGGGCGGCGTGCGGTGGCGATCACGCGATGGCCCCGAGCCGCCTGCTCGACGGCGATGGCCCGCCCGATGCCTTTGGACGCGCCGGTGATGAGTACGGACGACATGATCGACCTCTTCATTGCAGTGGGCGATGCGCCACGGACGGCCGGGCGGCCCGCGCGGCACCGGTGGGTCAGGGGTGGCCGACGCGCACGAGGAGCTTGCCCGTGTTCGTGCCGTCGAAGAGCTTCTGGAGGGCTGCCGGGGCCGCGGTAAGCCCTTCGACCACATGCTCGCGGCTGCGCAGCTCGCCCCGGCCTACTCCCCGAACGGAACCAAGCGCCTCATCCGCCATGACCTCGACGGGGGTCTCCTCGACCCCGATGGACGCTGCCAGGAATGCGGTGCGGCCGTCCCGGTCCCGGAAGTCCGCATGGAACCCGGACCGGGCTTCCAGCCTCAGGGGACCGACGACGATCCCGTCTCCAGTGCGATCAACACCCCGCGGCGGCTGCTCGAGCCCATCGTGACGGCGCGCACCCCGGCGCGGGGGCGGGGCCGCGAATAGCGCACGTGGCGTGCCGTGAGCGACCGGTTGGCGGCGATCACGACACGGCCGGCGCCCAACTCACCTGCGGGCAGTACCCGTTGCCGCTGCGCGCGGCCCCGCAGCGTTGCGGGTCACTCGGCGCGCCGGCGTGCCGCACGGCGCACGCTGTGGCGTTCGGCGGGCGGCTGCTCGGCGCGGATGTCGGCGAGGAGCGCGGTGATGGCGGTCATGATGTCCTCCGTGGCGTCCTTCAGAACGCCCGGCGTGAGCTCCTTGCCGTGGTGGCGGCTGAGGTCGACCGGGGGTCCCGCCACGACGTGCACGGTCTGGCGGGGTACCAGCCACACCCGGCGGTTGCCGCGTCCCCCGCGCGCGTAAGGCGGTGCGATCCGGTGCGCGCCCCACTGGGCGACCGGGATGACGGGCGCGCCGGTCGTCAGCGCGATGCGTGCCGCACCGGTCTTGGCGGCCATCGGCCACAGGTGCGGGTCGCGCGTGACGGTGCCCTCCGGGTAGACCGCGACGCACTCGCCCTCGTTGACGGCGGCGATCGCGTCACGGAGCGCCAGCGCGGCGTCGGCGGTTCCACGGTGGACGGGGATCTGGCCGGTCTTGCGCAGCACCGTGCCGACGAAAGGGATGGTGAAGAGGGATGCCTTGGCGAGAAGCCGGGGCGGCCGACCGCTGTTGTACTGGAAGTGCCCGTAGGTGAGCGGGTCGAAGTACGAGATGTGGTTGACGGCGGTGATGAAACCGCCCTCGGCGGGTATGTGCTCGTGCCCGCGCCACCGGCGCCTGACGAGGACGAACAGCACGGGTTTCGCGATGCCCGCGGCCAGCCGGTACCAGAAGCCGTAGGGGCTGTGTGATCTGCCGGACACCCCGGTTCCTCCCTCACATGCGCGGCGCTGACCGGCCGCTCGTTCCTGTCGTTCCCCGGTGCGTGGCAGACCGGTGGCGTGTCAGGCGTCCTCGTCGGCTCACCGTTCGCCGGGAGCGCCCTGCACGTCCGACAATTTACTTGATTAGGCAAGAGCCTAATGGGTGTGTGGTGCAACGATCAACTTGCCTCCCGGCCGTCGCCCCCGCCCCCGGCCTGCCGCCCCCTGGATTGCGGCGTCAGCCGCCCGGAAGGCCGACGGCGTCCGGTGTGCGGCCGGCGAGCCAGACGGCGATCCGCTCCTTGAACTCGCGGATGACGTACGGGCTGTCGTCAAGCACGATCCACTCCAGGTGCCGCAGGACGTTCTCCGAGCGGTCCGGGTGGCGCACCGTGAGCACGTCGACGCCGACCTCGCCCGTCGAGGCACAGAGGTACACGCTGCCGTCGAGCGCCATCATGGCGAAGCCGGGGTGGCCCGCGTGGACACCGAGGAACGCCGATGCCGCGCCCCGTCCCATGATGTCCCAGCGCTCCAGGAGCCGGACCCGCGACCAGACCGCCGGCGCGACGTGGCTGCCGTTGTGCAGGTTCCACAGGGCGGCCTGGTGCGTTCGGGCGCCCTGCGGAAGCTGGACGAGGAATTCGCGGCGATGGTCGAAAAGTCCTGAGGCGACGGCGAGGTCGTACCAGTCCTCGTTGAGCCGCTCGACGAGACGTGGGGTGTCGTACGGGTGGGAGAAGCTGCCGTCCACGTCCTCGGTCGCGTACCCGTGGACGAACGGCATCGTGCCGTCCGGCACGGCGTTCGGGATCACCTCGAGGCCGGCCCGCCGCAGCGGCCGGTACACCTTGCGGTCGCGCTCCCGGATGCCCATCGGCGCCTGTTCTACCAGGCCCGCGGCGCTCCGTCCCCCGACTTACCGGAGCCGACGGGCGGAGGCGGCCGGCCGGGCGGCCGTGTGCAGCCTGGCCCGTCGCCTCCGCCCGATGTCCCCGCCGACGACTCGGGCCGCTATCCGGGCAAGCGGGCAGGGCGCCTTCGGCGCGCGACGCGAAGGGTGCGGCCGGGACGCGGGAGGCGGGGCCGGCGACGAATGATGCGCACCTGTCCACAGCAGGACCGCGTTTTCGGTGTCACGGCCCACCCGTGTGGTGACATGCAGGTATGGCCTTTCTCGGTGTCGACGTCGGCACATCCAGCAGCAAGGGCGTCCTGGTCGACGCATCGGGCACGGTGATCGCGACCGCCGTTCGCACGCACACCGTCTCCCGCCCGAGACCAGGACACGTCGAGATGGACCCCGAGGTGTGGTGGCGGGAGTTCTGCGGCATCACCCGCGACCTCCTGTCCGGCGGTACGCGCGTGGAGGCGGTCGGCGTCAGCGGCATGGGCCCCTGCGTCGCTCTGGCCGACGCCGCGAACCGGCCGCTGCGTCCGGCCGTCCTGTACGGCGTGGACACGCGGGCCGTCGCGCAGATCGCCCGGCTCGACGCCGAACTCGGCCGCCGCGCCGTCCTCGACCGCTGCGGCAGCGTGCTGTCCACACAGGCGGTGGGGCCGAAGGTGGCCTGGGTGGCCGAGCACGAGCCCGAGGTGTTCGGCGCCGCACGGCGGCTGTTCATGCCGGCCTCCTTCCTCGCCCATCGGCTCACCGGCGCCTACGTGCTCGACCACCACTCGGCAAGCCAGTCGGTCCCCTTCTACGACACCCGGGCGCAGGAGTGGTACCGCCCCTGGGTGGACGCGGTGTGGCCGCACGCGGAACTGCCCGAGCTTCGCTGGCCCGGTGACCAGGCCGGCACGGTGACGGCCGGGGCGGCAGCGGCAACCGGGCTCCCGCCGGGCACACCCGTCCTCACCGGAACGATCGACGCCTGGGCCGAGGCCGTCAGCGTCGACGCGACCCGACCGGGCGACCTGATGCTCATGTACGGCACGACGATGTTCCTCATCGCCACCGTCACCGGGCAACTGCGCGTGCCCGAATTGTGGAGCACCGTCGGCGCCTTCCCGGGCACGCGCTCACTCGCCGGCGGCATGGCCACCTCCGGCGCGGTCACCGAGTGGCTGCGCGGCCTGTTCGGCTCAGCCGACCGCGCGGACCTGCTGGCGGAGGCCGCGGACAGCGGCGTCGGCGCGCGCGGGCTCGCGATGCTCCCGTACTTCGCCGGTGAGCGGACACCGATCGCCGACCCCGACGCTCGCGGGGTGATCGCCGGTCTGACCGTCGAGCACACCCGCGGCGACCTGTACCGGGCCGCACTGGAGGCCACCGCTCACGGCGTGCGCCACAACATCGAGGCCATGTGCCAGGCGGGCGCCGACATCGAGCGGGTCGTCGCGGTCGGCGGGGGCACGCAGGGCAGGCTCTGGACGCAGATCGTCTCCGACGTCACCGGGCTGCCCCAGGACATCCCCAGCGTCACCGTCGGAGCCGCCTACGGGGCCGCCCGGCTCGCCGCCCAATGGGACGGTGGAACGGCCACCGCGACGTGGAACCCCGTCCAGGAGCAGTGCGTACCGGACCCGGCCACGGAGGCTGCGTACGACAGGCTGCACAGCCTCTACCGGGGCCTGTACCCGGCGACCCGCGACACGGTCCACGCCCTCGCCCGCCTCCAGCGTGACGCCGCGGGAATCGCGGGCGCCGGGTCGGACCCCTCGACTTCCTGACGGGCCGTCACACCCCGCTGCGGTCAGTCACGGGCGTAGGGGTCGCCGCCGAGCCAGGTCGTGCCGTCGATCAGTTCGCGGGCGGCGTCCAAGTGGCCGCTGTGACAGGCGACCTCGGTGAGCACGTGGATCAGGATGTGGCGCACGTCGGGCAGCCGCCAGTCGGGCCAGATCTCCTCGGGCCAGGCGGCAGGCGGCTGTTCGAGTGCCGTGGAGGCCAGGACGGCGTCCGCGCGCTCGACGGCCGCCCGGTAGTCGGCGAAGACTACCTCGGCACTCATCGTCCCGGGCACGGACCAGTGTGCCTGCGCCCCCGCCGTGAGCTGCCGGGCCACAGCCGGCTCGCCCGCGATGACGCCGGAGAACCAGAAGCGTTCGACGTCCAGGGTCAGATGGCGCACCAGGGCCAGGCAGCTCCAGCCGCTGGGCAGTACCGGCCGCCGCAGGTCGTCCTCCGAGAGGCCGGCGAGGATCCCGAGGACATGCTGCCGCTGCCGGTCCAGGGCGCCTTTGAGGGCGTCGAATTCGGCTTCCGCCGTCGTGCTCGTCATCCACGCGCCTCCGTCAGCCGCACACCGCACACCGCAATCCCGACTCCGGGCGGATGTTACGCCGGGGGTACGACAGCGCGAGCCGGGGACCTACGAGCGCCGCCTGGTCAGGTCAGCTCCTCGGGCACGGGGGCGCCGAGATGACGCAGGAGGTCTCCGACCTTGCGGTCCAGCTCGCGTCCCACGTCGGTGATCTCGGGCCGCCCGAGCGCGGCGACCGTGTCGCTGGGGCGGTCGATCGCGAACAGCACCTCCCCGGAGGGGGATTCGTGGATCGTGGTGCGCAGGGGGGCGTACATGAGGGCCCCGGCATCGTGCCGGTACATGCGCTCGGCGATGACGTGGTTGCCCATCAGGTACTCGGTGCAGCGGGCCTGGTCGCCGGCCACGCCGAACAGCGGCTGGGCGTCGAACTTCCAGTAGATCATGAACCCCAGTGGCGCGTTCTCGTCCGCCAGGTCGCGCACGGCGCTCCACGTCGCCCTTTCGGTGACCAGTTCGAAGGTGCGCTGGTAGTCGAGCGGGGGAACGGCCTGTTCGTAACGGGCGCGGAAGTCCTCGTAGTCCTCTCCGACCGGGATCTCCAGTCGTGTGACGGAGCGGGGGAGTGCGTGGGTCGCGGGGTGCGTCGTCGTGGCGTTGTCGGCCATGACCTGCTCCCTTCTGGCTTGCCCTACAACAGTCAGCCTAGGGCGGTGGAGCGGTTTCGGCAGGGTTGCCGCCGGGCGCGAAGCGGTTTAGCCTCAATGGTACAAATTGCGACAATCAAGACTTATTACTTTCTGTTTCGCGTGGGAGTTCCACCTTCCGGCCCGACCGGCCATGGGAGTGATCGTGTACGCACGTTTCGCAGAGAAGGTCATCCTGATCACCGGGGCCACCTCGGGCATGGGCTGGGCGACGGCGGAGCGCGTCGCGGGCGAGGGCGCGAAGCTCGTCCTCGCGGCACGCGGCCGGGAGGTCGGTGAGGCGCTGGCGGCCGACATCAAGGCCGCCGGAGGCGAGGCGACCTTCGTACCCACCGACGTGACCGTGGAGGCCGATGTGGAGGAGGCGGTCGGGCAGGCGCTGAGCCGGTACGGCAGGCTCGACGGCGCGTTCAACAACGCGGGCGCCCCCACCGCGGACGGCAGGGTCACCGAGGTCGACAGCGGGGCCTGGCACGCGGACCTGGAGCTGAACCTCACCAGCGTCTTCTACGCCCTGAAGTACGAGATACCCGCGCTCCAGGCGAGCGGCGGGGGCGCGATCCTGAACAACGCCTCCGTCTGCGGCGTCGCCGCCTACCCGCACATGGCCCCCTACAACGCGGCCAAGCATGGCGTCATAGGACTCACCCAGTCGGCTGCGCTGGACGCGGCCGCGGCCGGCGTCCGGGTCAACGCCCTGGTCACCGGCGGCGTCGACACGCCCTTGTCGCGGGCTCTTGCGCGGGCCGACCCGGACCTGGCACCGGAGGACTCCTGGCGCTCGGCCGAAGCGATGCACCCGCTCGGGCGGATGGCCCGGGCGGAGGAGATAGCCGCGTTCGCGGCGTTCCTGCTGAGCGACGAGACCGGGTTCATCACCGGAGCCGCGCTCGCGATAGACGGCGGGATGGCCGCCCGCCTGTAGACGGTCAGTCCCCGGCCGCCGGGCGCCGCCGCCGGGGTGTCGTGACCTCGTCGAACTGCTCGGTCTGGAGTGTGGTGATCCGCCGGAACGCGTCCTTGAAGCGTGCGTACTCCTGCTTGCCGATCTCCTCGGCGTGACGCTCCTCGATGGCGGCCACGATGGCGTCGGACTTGCGCATCTGGTCGCGTCCCAGGGCGGTGGGCACGATCAGTTTCGCGCGCCTGTCACTGGGGTCCGGGCGGCGCTCCACGTAGTCCAGGGCTTCGAGTTCGTCGATCAGATTGCCGATGACCTGTTTGTGGGCCCCGGACAGCCGGGACAGTTCCGTCGCCCGGCTGCCCTCTTCGTCGATGTATCCCAGCACCGCGCCGTGCTGGGGGCGCAGCTCGGGATGGCCCTGTTCGGCGAGCTTCTCGAAGAGTTCCTTCTGGACCGAGAAGAGCAGGCGTGCGGACATGATCCCGATGTCGGGATCCGTCACCTTCCGTTCACTGCGCCGCACGGCCGGCCACCCCTTTGCGTCTGGAGTCCCTCACTATGGTCGATCGTAGTGTGGCGGCCTCGCCGGGTGCCCGCTGTGCATCCGGGGCGCACCGCCCGTGTGTTCACCGCGGTGGATGACCACGCACATGACGCACGGCCCTCCTCCCTGCCTCCGCTCTCGCTTGCCGCCGTCCCCGCGGACACCTAAGGTTGAATAGTCAAGATCAGTGACTATCAAGTTTGCTCACTAATCGTGTTCCGTGCATCACCCGTCAGGAGCTGAGGATGTCTGTGATCGAGCTGACGACGTTCGTCGTCGCACCGGACAGGACGTCGGACATGCTGTCGGCGCGCTCCGGCATGCTGTCGGCGTTCCGCAAGGACCGCAGGGGCTTCATCGGCGCACGCCTGGTGCGCGTCGCCGACGACACCTGGCTGGACGTCGTCGAATGGGCGGACGCCCTGGCCTTCGACGAGTCACGCGCGAAGGGGGGCAACCTCCCCGAGATCGCCGCGTTCTTCGCCACGATCGACCGGCTCGTCAGCGCGGACAGCGGTGTGCGCTACGACGACGCGGCCGACGGCTCCCGAGCCGTGCGGACCGTCGCGTACGGACCCGAGCCGTCCCAGCTCGGGGAGCTGTACCTCCCCGAGGGCGACGGGCCCTTCCCCGTCGTGGTCCTGGTGCACGGCGGATGGTGGACGGCCATGTTCGACCGCCGGCAGGTCGTACCGCTGGCCGAGGACCTCGTGGCACACGGCTACGCCGTCTGGAACGTGGAGTACCGCAGGATCGGCGAACCCGGCGGCGGGTGGCCGGGGACGTTCGACGACATGGCGGCGGCCGTGGACGCCGTCGCCCACCTCGACCCGGCGGTCGACGCGAGCCGTGTTCTGGTGGTCGGACACTCGGCGGGCGGGCACCTGGCCACATGGGTCGCGCACCGCTCCGCCCTGCCGGACGGCGTTCCCGGCGCGCGTCCCAGGATCAAGCCCATCGCAGTGGTGTCGCTGGCCGGCGTGCTGGACCTGGTCCACGCCGACTCGGTGGCACTCGGCAACGGGATGACGGACTCCGATGCCGACGTCCCGCCCAACGCGCCGCCGCCGTCCCACACCGACGTGTGGCCGGCGGTGGCGGCCCAGGCAGGGGACGGCATCGTCCGCCTGCTGCTCGGCGGGAGCGTCGCGGAACACGCCGACCGGTACGCGGTCGCTTCCCCCGTCGAACTCGCCGACGGCGGGGTCCCGGTCCTGGTCATCCACGGCTCGGCCGACGAGGTGATCCCGCCGGCCTACGCGGAGACCTACGCGCAAGCGGCCACGGCCAAGGGAGCGGACGTCACGCTCGTCGTGTCACCCGGAGCGGACCACTTCGACGTGATCGACCCGGACGGGCACGCCTGGGGCGTGGCTCGTGCCTGGCTCGACGAGCGGCTGCGGCAGCAGACCGGCGAGTAGCCGAGCCGACATGCGTCATCCCGGTGCCGGGGCCGATGGCGGCACCGGGACAAGACGCGCGGCGCTACGTGCCGTACGCGGCGGAGATCTGGCCGACGAGCACGGCGAACGGCATGTCGAGGGCCGCGTACACCTCGGCGGCCTTGGCCGAGGCGTTGTCGCCGAGGATCTCGACCATCAGCGTGGCGTAGTCACTGACGATGACACCCGCCTGCTGGAGCCGGATGAGGCCGGCCTCCCGCTTGGCGCCGGAGAACGTCCCGGACGCGTCGAGCGCGACGTAGGTGTCGTAGCCCTCCGCGGCGGCCGCGATGGCGGGCAGCGTCGCGCACACCTCCAATGAGATGCCCGAGAAGATGAGTTTGCCGCGTCCGGTGGACGTGATGCGCTCACGCACCCGGTCGTCGTGCCAGGCGTTGACCGTGCTGCGGTCGATGACCTTGGTCCCGTCGGGCAGCACTTCGGCCAGTTCGCCGATCAGCGGACCCCACAGGCTGTCCGCGGAGGTGGTGGTGACGACGGTCGGGACCCCGAGCACCTGTGCCGCCTTCGCCAAGGCCACCACGTTGTGCTTGAGCTCCAGCAGACCGGTGTCCCGCACGCCGCTGTAGAGGCCCACCTGGTGGTCGACCAGGACGAGGGCGCTGTTGTCGGGGGTCAGGAACTCATGGAACTTGTTGTCCGGCATGGTGCACGCTCCTGCAGCCGGAGAGATGGACACACCTCGATAGTCAACATAAGTGACTATATTCGACGCTAACTCGCGCCCCGGCCGTGTGCAAGCGGCCGAGCGACAGGCTCAGACGCCCGGGTCGCCCAGTGCCGCGTCGCGGGTACCGGAGCCGCCCAGCTCCTCGGTGATGGCGGCGGCCGTCCGCAGGAGCGCCGACTCCATCTCCGTCGCGTGCTCCGGCAATGAGGAGGTGGTGCCCACCAAGGCCACCGTGGCGGCGACGTCGTGTTCGTCGAAGACGGCCGCGGCCAGTACCACGCCGTCGATCGAGGGCACCCGGATCCGGCTGAGGCCGCGGGACCGGCACGGCTCCAGCGTGCCCTCGAGCGTCGTCCGCGCCTCGTCCGGAATCCGGGCCAGGTACCTCTTCACCCTCTCCTCGTCCTTGGACAGCGCGACGAAGAGGCGGGTCTGCGCCGAGTCGGACCCCAGGGTCGAGCCGATCCGGACGGTGATCAGGATCGGGTGGGTGCCGGCCTCCGAGACGAGCGAGACCACGGGACCGGACGCGCCCCACAAGGACAGCACCACCGACCGGCCGGTCTCGACCGACAACGTGTCCATGTGACGAGGAGCGATGTCCAGCACCCGCCGCTGGCCCTGGGCGACGGCGCCGAGCTGCAGCAGCAGGCGCCCGGGCATGTACGCCGACGCGTCGTCCGGCGCGCGTTCGAGGATCTCGTCGAGGACCATCGAGGTGAAGTAGCGGTGCAGGGTGGTCCGGTTGAGGCCGATCTGCGCGGCGGCCTCGGCGACGGTGACCTTCGGCTTGTTGAGGGTGAACAGCCGCAGGATTTCCGCGACGCGGTGCACCGCCTGGATGTCGCCGGTACCGCCCCCGCTGGTCAAGCCCGCTCCTCACGTCGCTTGCACGTCGAGCGGACTCTACCGAGCGACCGGCTCGGGGTTCAAATGGACAGCAGTTGAGCGGCGTTTCCTCCCGTCATCGACCTGATGTCGTCGGGTGCCACGCCCTGGTCCAGCAGCACCCGGACCATCCTGCGGTACGCGGTGACCGGCAGCGGATTGCCCTTCTGCCCGAGGTCGGAGGAGAGGATCGTCCGGCCGGGACCGGCCGCCCGGTAGAACTCGGCGATCCGGCCGAACGGCTCGGCCTTCGGTTCCCGGCCGACCAGCATCGCCAGGCAGTGCTCCACGAAGGCGCCCTTGCGGCACCAGTCGCCGATGCTCGAGGACGAGGCGCCGAGGACGAAGTCGGGATGGCTGACCACGATCCGCGTCACGCCCGCCTCGAGCGCGCCCGGGATCAGCACGTCGATCTCGTCGGCCGGCAGGTGCCCGCAGTTGAGGATGGCGGACTCGGCCGCGATCACGTCGAGGATGTCGTGGGTGGCGGCGTTGAGCCTGCCGGACCCGTCGAGCACGCTGATCGGCTCGTTCTCCCGCAGCGGTACGCCCGCGACCGGGAAGCCGCTGTGGTGGTGCGCGTGGAACTCCAGGTGCGCCCGGGAGGCGATGGTCGGGAACCACACGACCTTGCCGCCCATGCGCAGGGCCAGTTCGACGGCGTAGGGGTTGAGCCCGCCGACCGTGTGGTTGAGCGCGACGCCCCCGTAGACCTTGACCGGGATGTCCTGCAGCCCGGCCTGTTCCAGCGCGAGGATGTCGGTCTGCATGCTGTGGTGGTGCGACTTGGCCACCAGGGCGCGGAATCCGAGGGAGGCGGCGTCGGTGGCCGCGTCGATGATGGACATCCGGCGGGGGAACGGACTGGGGCCGGGGTGGGTGTGCAGGTCGACGGCGCCGGTGAGCAACTCGTCCACCTCGGGGTCGGCCTGGAGCCGGTCGGCGTCCAGCGTCGGGTCCCACAGTTCGTTCACGGTCTGCGTCATGCGTTCGTCCTTGTCTTGTGTTCGGGGCAGGGCTACTTGACAGCCAGCGCGTTGGGCGGTGATCCGACCCCTCCCAGGAGGTTGAGCGGCTTGGCCGTCAGCAGGAACTCGTAGACCCCGTCCGCGGCGCAGTCCTCGGCCAGTTCGCCGAGCTGCCACAGCTCGCCGATGATCAGGCCGAGCAGCGCGATCAGCGGGCGGTGCATCATGCCGTTGTGGGAGGGGCCGCGCAGGGGCGGCGGTTCGTCCGGGTCCACCCAGCCGGAGCCCGGATCGACCGGGAACGACTCCAGCCCGCCGTTGTCCGACGCGGCGACGGAGATCCGGTGGTCCCACAGCCACGCGAGCATCTCCTCCGACTGGTGCAGGCCCGGGCTGCCGGTGCGCGCCGCGCGCTGCTCCGGTGTGGAGTTCAGCCAGTGCCCGGCCCATCCGGTGTGGAGCAGCAGGATGTCGCCCGGGCGGAACTCGACCCCGAAGTGCAGGGCCATGGCGTCGAGTTCGGACGGTGTGATGCCCCGCGGCGCGTCGGGCGCCAGCGGTTCACCGATGCTGTCGAACCAGCGCACGGCGTCGAGCAGGACGCCCCGGCCCACGATGCCCTTCTCGGCGAGGAGCTGGATGCCCAGCGAGGGAGTGCCCACGTCGATGTCGGACTCCTCGACGCCCCCGTAGAAGCCGTGCCGGGGGTGGCGGATGTGCCGCAGCCCGTCCACCTGGGAGGTGGACTGCAGGTAGAACGAGTCCAGCCAGTCGTCCCGGTGATGGGGGTTGTTGGCGAAGATGTGGTGCGCGGTCGGCGGCCGCGTGCCGGCCAGGCTGGGCACGAACGTGTTCAGCGGATAGTCCAGGTTGAACACCCGGCCGCGCCGGACGAGCGCCGCGCCGTCCAGGGCCGTCTGCGGGGTGAGGAAGTTCAGCGTGCCGAGCTGGTCGCCCGGGCCGAACACGTGCCACGACGACCCCGGCGGGGCGTCGGTGCGGCGCAGCAGCTCCTCATATCGCGGAACGGTCGGGGTGCCGGACTTCATCGGTTCTCCAGGGTCGGGGTCGGGGCGTGCGCATCCACGGCAGCAGGAACGGCACCGCCACCGCGTTGAGCACGAACAACGTGAGGTACGCGAGGACGTAGTCCTGCGTGGTCGAGTAGATCTGGCCGAGGACCAGCGGCCCGGCCGCGGAACCCAGACTGGTCCACGTCTGGAACTGGGCGAACTTCCGGGCGAAGTCGTCGATCCCGAACAGCTCCACGATCACCTGCGACCGGATCAGGATGGTGATGCCCAGGCTCTGCCCGATCAGCACGGCCCCGAGGAACAGGACCCACCCGTACGGCGCCACCCCGACCAGGGCGACCCCGACGGCCTGCGCGCAGAAGCTGGTCACCGTCCAGCGGTGCAGGCCCAGCCGCCGGATGCCGGCGCTGCCGATCCACCGCGAGGCGACGGCCGCCGCGGTCGCGACCGAGACCGCCATGCGCGCGCCGGTGAAGTCCCGGGACAGCCCGGTCGCCACGATGTACGAGGTCGCGCCCAGTTGCGAGGCGCTGACCAGACTGAACGCCACGACCAACGGCCAGTGCCGGAGCAGCCGCACCGGACTCGCCGGGACGACGGGCGCACGCACCGGCGAGGGCCGTGCCGTCGCCCAGGAGCCGAGCGCCAGCGCGCCGCAGCCGATCACCAGGAACCCCACCGCGATCGCCAGGAACGACCGGGTGAGGGCCGCCTGGGTGGTCAGCAGCAGTGCCAGCACCGGAGAGACCAGGATGCCGCCCGCCGAGGACCCGGAGGTCGCCAGTGCCATCCCGGCCGAGGGCCTGCCGTCGAAGACCCGCACCAGCACTATCGTCCCCACCACGACGAGTCCGCCGCTGAAGACGGCGCCCAGCGTCGAGAACGCGGCGATGACGACGATCCCGGTGGGACGGACGGCCATCGCCGTGATGGCCGCCGTCCCGCCCAGCACCGCGCCCAGCATCACCAGGTTCGGCCTGCGCTGTCCGAGCCGGGCGAACAACGGCCCGGTCAGGGCGCCCACCACGAAGAACCCGGTACTCGCCAGGGACAGCCCGGCCGCGCTCACCGTGCCCGAGCGGAGGAACGCCGCGATGTAGACCGGGATGCCGTACACCGCCACACCGCTGCCCGCGGTCTGCAGGACGAAGACGGCTACGGCGACGGGCGTGGATTTCCTGTCCGGGCGCATACCTGGCCTTCGTGGGGAGTGTCATGCCGTGGCGCCGGCTCGTTCGCCCACCGTGTTCAGGTCGACCCCGCGGGTCTCCGGCCCGGCCATGACGGCCGACAGGATGATCAGTCCGCCGAACGCGGAGAGGATTCCCGCGGTGTAGTGGAAGGGCACGAGATGGGCCAGCCACAGCTGGTAGTAGGAGAAGAACGCGGGGATGACGACCGCGGTGCTGTACGCGACTCCCCAGCCCGACGATCGGACCGCGGTGGCGAAGCGCTCGTTGATGTAGGCCGGCAGCACGCCCAGCGAGCCGACGATGAACACATTCGTCAGCGAGGCCAGGGCGGTCAGCCCGAGCCAGCCGTGCACGTTCCCGCTGCCCATCAGGGTGAGCGTGACCGGCGTCAGCAGGACCGTGGTCGTCGCGGCGATGTAGAGCGCCCGCTTGCGGCCGATCCGGTCGCTCAGCCAGCCGTAGAAGAGGTAGGTCGCCATGCCCGGCCACGCGTTGATCAGCTGGGTGTGCGCGAGGTCGGACGCGGTGTAGCCCTCGTTGGACAGCAGCAGCTGCGGCATGACGCTGCCGAGCATGTTCACCGCGAAGAAGACGCCGGTCATGATGAGGTAGGACTGCAGGAACGCCCGGCCGGACGAGCCCTTGAGCATGTCGCGCAACGGCGACTTGGACCGTGCCGTCTCCTTGTAGACGTCCGAGTCCTCGACCCGCCGGCGCAGGAACCAGGCGACCCCCCAGGACAGCAGGGCGCCGATGAAGAACGGGATCCGCCAGCCCCACTGGACGTACGGCGAGTGCAGCCCGGCGTTCGGCGCGAACAGCAGGACGATAGAGGTGAGCATGGCCACGAAGAACGGGCCGCCGCTGGCCGAGCACTGGATCAGCGCGCCGGTGAATCCCCGGCGCCCCTGGGGTGCGTACTCCAGGGCCATCGGCGTGGCGGCGGTGTACTCCCCGCCGAGGAAGATGCCTTCGATGAAACGCAGCCCGATCAGCAGCGTCGTGGCCAGCGTGGGGCCGACCACCTCGGCGCCCGGCAGCAGCGCGATGAGCAGGGAGATCGTGCCGAACCCGTAGATGGTGATCGACCCGACCTTGCGCCGGCCGATCCGGTCCGCGAAGTGACCGAACAGCAGGGCGCCGATCGGCCGGCCGATCAGGGTCGCGGCGAAGGTCATGCCGACGAACACCGAGAGCTGGCTGGGGGAGAGGTTCGACTGGAAGTAGACCATGGCGGGCAGCAGGGCCGTCGACGCCACGTAGATGGAGTAGGAGTCGACGGCGAAACCGGCCCAGGCGCTGGTGATCGCCCGCCGTCTGCGGGCCCGTAGGTCGGAGTCGGTCGATCTGGCCTTGACTTCGGTGGTGGAGGACATGGCAAGGGGTCCCTTCGGCGCTGAAGGCACGGTGTCTGGTGGGCCGGGGTCAGTTGACCGGGGCGGGGTACTCGTCGGCGTTGAGCACCCAGCCGGGCTGTGCGGAGAAGTCGTGGCGCGGGCCGGCGAAGATGTCGATCAGGTGGTTGACGCCGGACCCGATGGCCTGCGAGGTGTGCACGGTGGGCGGCGGGATGATGGCGACCGAGGGGCTGCCGACGCGGGCGTGGTCCTCCGGCCGCCAGGCCGTGGCGTCGGGGCCCCACGGCGTCTGGATGTGGTGGATGTAGGTGCCCGCGACGACCAGGCTGCACTGTTCGAAGTCGTCGTGGGTGTGCGGCGAGAGCCGGTGCGGATCACGGGGACCGTCGCCCGGCTTGAAGAACCCGACCATGAAGGCGCGGGTGCGGAAGAGCCGGCCGAAACGCTGCGGGTCCTCCGGCACGTCGGCCATCAGGTAGGTGCGCCAGCGGTAGCCGCCGACCGGCTCCGGCCACGGCTCCAGCGGCGCGACCCGCGGGTGCGGCTCGGCGTACCGGTCGGCGTTGGCCGCCCGTTTCGCCCACTCGACCTCGTCGGACTGGATCAGTTGCACGATCGGTCCGGTGCCCGTGCTGACGATCTCACTGGAACCGGGCGGGACGACGACCAGTGCCGGACCGTCGACCGCGTGCTCCTCGCCCGATCCGGAGCCGCGCAGCGAGCTGTTCCCGTCGATCAGCAGCACGACCTGTTCCGACGCCAGCTCGGCCGAGAAGATCGTGTCGCCGGGCTCGGGCTGGGTGTGGATCAGTACGAAGTTCTGGCCCCGGACGATCCACTGCCGGCTGCCCGCCTCGGTGACGGCGTCGGGGGCGGTGACGGAGAAGTCGAGGAACTCCGGTGCGGCGATCGCCTCGCCGGACCTCTGGGGTGTCCTCGCGGACAGTGCGGAGCGCGGATCGTCCTTGGTGTAGGTCACGGGTTCTCCTCGAGGTGCTCGAAACGCAGGTGCAGGCGTCCTTCCTGGTCGAGCCCCCGGCTGAGCCGCACGGGCGTGCCGACACGCAGCGAGTCCGGGTCGACGTCCAGGTGGGACAGGACACGAGGGCCTTCCGTCAGTTCGACGTAGGCGATGACGAAGGGACCCTTTCCGGCGTGGTCGCCCTGACCGCGGTGGTTGACGGTGTAGGAGTGGACGGTGCCGGTGCCGGACAACGCCTCCCAGGCGAGGCCGTCCGACATGCAGTGCGGGCAGCGGGCGCGCGGGTACCAGACGAGCGTGCCGCAGCCGGTGCAGCGGGGGAGTTCCAGCCGGCCCTCGGCCAGCCCTTCCTCCAGGCGGGAGAGGACCGGGTCGTGCGGGGTCATGCGTCCTCCGATCCGAGCAACAGGGTTGCCGCCGCGGTACGGAAGCCGAGATTGCCGCCGTGGCCCTGGACCAGTGCGATCCGGCAGTCCGGCACCTGGACCTCCGGTGCCGCCTCACCGCGCAACTGGCGGACGGCCTCGATGGTGCGGATCATGCCGCCGCGGGAATCCGGATGGTTGTTGCACAGGCCGCCGCCATCGGTGTTGAACGGCAGCCGGCCGTCGGCGCGCAGGGTGCCGTCGGTGACGAAGGCGCCCCCCTTGCCCTTCTCGCAGAAGCCGAGGTCCTCCAGGCTCATCAGCACGGTGATGGTGAAGGAGTCGTAGATCGAGACGTAGTCGACGTCCTGCGGCGTCAGCCGCGCCTCGCTGAACGCGCGTGGCCCGGACACCGCGGCGCCGGTGTGGGTGAGGTCGATCCGGCCGATCGCGCTGTGCTTCACCGTCTCGCCGTGTCCCAGGACCTTCACCGTGCGGCGGGGGAGCGTGCGGGCGACCTCCTCGGACACGACGACCAGTGCGCCGCCGCCGTCGGTGGTCACGCAGCAGTCCAGCCGGCGCAACGGGTCCGAGATCATCGGGGAGTTGACCACCTCCTCGATCGTGACCGGCTTGCGCAGCAGCGCATGCGGGTTGTGCTGCGCGTGGTGCGCGGCCGCCACCTTGATCTCCGCGAGCTGTTCGGAGGTGGTGCCGTATTCGTGCATGTGCCGGCGTGCCGCCAGGGCGTATCCGGCAGGCACGGTGATGCCGTACCCCGCCTCATAGGGGTGCTCGGGACCACGGGCACCGCCGGTGGTGCCGCCACCGCCCAGCGGGAGTCCGGCCATGGCGACCAGGGCCACATGGCACTTGCCGCTCGCCACGGCGGCTGCGGCGTGTCCGACGTGCATGGGGTAGGAGGCGCCGCCGGCCTCCGTGACGTCCACATAGGACAGGTCCGTCAGTCCGAGGTGGTCGGCCATCGCGATCGAGCCGAGCCCGGGGACCTCCGAACAGAAGAAGCCGTCGACGTCCGCCAGACCGAGCCCGGCGTCGCCGAGCGCGCCGTAGGCGACCTCCGCGATCACCTGTGGCACGGTCCGGTCGGGGATCTTGCGCAAGGGATGCTCGAAGGCACCGGCTATGCGTACGGACACCTGCCTGGTCATGCGGTTTGGCCCCCTCGCAGATCGACGGTGTGGGTCGCCTCGGTGGCTGCGGCGACGTGGTCCGGGGTGATGCCGGGGGCGCACTCGCGCAGCGTCAGGACGCCGTCGACGAACTCGAACACGGCCAGGTCGGTGTAGACGCGGTCGACCACGCCCGGTCCGGTGAGCGGGAAGCTGCACCGCTTGCGTAGCTTGGGTTCTCCGTGCTTGTCGAGATGGGTCATCATCACCCAGACGCGACGGGCGCCGGCCACCAGGTCCATCGCGCCGCCCACCCCGGGGCTGCCGCCGGGGACCAGCCAGTTCGCCAGGTCGCCGTTCTCACCGACCTGCAGCGCACCGAGAACGCACAGGTCCAACCGGCCGCCTCTGGCGATGGCGAAGGACAGCGACGAGTCGAAGGAGGCCGCACCCTCGAGCAGTGTGACGGGGTTCTTGCCCGCGTCGGTGACATCGGGGTCCGGCGTGCCCTGCGGCGCCGGGCCGACGCCCAGCAGTCCGTGCTCGCTGTGGTAGACGATCTCCCTTCCGGGCGTGGTCTGTTCCGGCAGGAGCAGCGGCGCACCGATGCCCACGTTCACGCACCAGCCGTCCACCAGGTCGTCGGCCACGCGGCGGGCCAGTTCCGCCCTGGTCAGGCCCTGCTGTGTGGTGGTCATCGCACCGGCTCCCCTGTGGTTTCCACGACGTGGTCCACGAAGGGACCCGGCAGGTGGATGTCGTCGGGCGGCAGGGATCCGCCGCGTTCGACGTGGTCGGCCTGCACGATCGTGGTGCGGGCGGCCATCGCGGCCAGCGGGTTGAAGTTGCGGGCACCGAGCCGGAACCGGAGGTTGCCGTACCGGTCCGCCACGTGCGCCTTCACCAGGGCGAAATCCGGGCGCAACGGCGCCTCGAGCACGTAGGTACGGCCGTCGATCACCCGGCTCTCCTTCTCCGTCAGCGTCTCCTGCGCCACGCCCCCTTCGCCGTAACGGACCACGAAACCGCCGTCGGCGAGCATCGTCCCGGCCGCGGTCGGGGTGTAGAACCCGCCGAGGCCCGAACCTCCGGCACGCAGCCGCTCGGCGAGGGTGCCCTGCGGCACGAGTTCGATCTCGACGTCGCCGGCGAAGTACCGCCGGAAGAAGTCGGGGTTGACCGGGAAGGAGCAGGAGAGCCTGCGGACCCGGTTCTCCTTGAGCAGCCTGCCGATCCCGCGCTCGCCGGGCAGTCCCCGGCCGCCGTTGTTGGCGATGACGTGCAACTCGCGCACATCGCGGTCGCAGAGCGCGTCGATCAGGTCGACGGGCACGCCGGTCTGGCCGAACCCTCCGATGGCGACGGACGCTCCGCTGCGGATGCGGGTCAGGGAGTCTGCGGCACTGGGCCGGATCTTGTCGATCATCGGACGGCCACCGGCAGGGCGTCCTGCGCCTGTGACAGCGTCCGCCGGGCGGCTCCGGAGATCATCCCGGTGTCGTTGCCGACCAGGATGAACCGGCAGCCCTGTTCGGCCCGCAAGCGGATCTGCTCCTCGCCCTGGGCCACGGTGCCGACCGGGACGCCCGCGCGGACCGCGGCCTTGATCGACCTGGTCACGGCGTCGTGCACGGCCGGCGAGCCGCCGGGCACCCCGAGGCTCAGCGAGAGGTCACCGGGCCCGATGAACACGGCGTCCACGCCGGGGACGGTGAGGATCGCCTCGATGTCCTCGACCGCCTCCCGCTCCTCGACCATCGCGATCCGTGCGACGTCCTCTTGACCCGCGCGCACGTACTCGGCCGCCCCGCCGCTGATGCTGCCCCACAATCCGGCCCGGGCTGCCAGTCCCATCCCCCGCGTACCGGCGGGGGGGAACAGGAACTGCTTCATCGTCGTCTCCGCCTGCGCGGCGTTGGAGACGTGGGGAACCAGGATCCCGGCCGCTCCCGCGTCGAGGTAGCGCTGGGCGTCGCCGTATCCGTGGTCGGTGATCCGGACCAGCGGCGCGACGTCCATCCGGGAGTAGAGCACCACCAGGGAGTACACGTCGCGGACCGAGAGCAGGGCGTGCTCCGTGTCGATCACGACGAAGTCGAACCCCGCCGTGCCGATGATCTCGGCGATCTCCAGTGAGGGGATCTTGACGAACGTGCCGACCACGGGCGGGCCGGCTGACTTCAACAGCTGCTGGAACATGATCACGATCTCCGTCGATGAGCGGTGCCAGAGCGAGTTCATATTGCGAACACCCTGTTCGCGATACGCAGCATGGCACCGATGGCCCGACCGGGCAAGGGAGAGGACGGGATCGAAAAATTGCCGGAACGACGGCCGCATCCGGGTCAGGCCACGGCCGTCCACGGGCCGAACGGCACGTCAAGTCCGCTCGCGCCGCAGGCGGCGAGCGGGACCCGGCCGTTGGCGGGAGCCGGCCCGGGCGTCGATGACAGCACGCAGGCAGAACCTCGTTCGCGGTGCGTGCCGGCGATGACGGCGGTCAGCCGTCGCGCCGGTCCGTTTGCGCGACCTGTCGCAGTCTGCGGTACCGAGGCGACCTGCCCGACGGTGCGACAGGCACGGGCGCCGGACGTGTGGCCTGCGGCCGCCGGGAACCTGCGCCGCTACCGGGGTGGGCGTTCGTCGAGGAGCCGGGCGACGGACTCGGCGTCCTCGGCTTCGACCTTGGCCGCCTCCTGGAACACCCGCTCCAAGCCGGCCTGAGGGATGACCACGGCTCCCGCCGCGTCGGCGAAGACGTAATCACCGGGAGTGATGCACACCCCCGCGACTTCGACGGCGACGCCGGCCGCGTACGGCATGACGACGTCGCCGCCCCAGCGCGTCGCCTCGCCCCGGCACCATGACGCGAAGCCGTGGTCGCGCAGTTGGGCGAAGTCCCGCAGCCTGCCGTCCGCCAGCACACCGGCGAGCTTGTGACGCTTGACCCGGGACAGTTTCGTACCGCCACCGTGCGAGATGTCCGGGTACCCGCCGCTGGACAGCACGAGGACCTTACCGGCCGGGTCGTCGCCGACCGCCTGGTCGAAGAGTTCACCGAAGCCGATCCCGGCCTGCGGCAGATCGTCGCGGTAGGGCAGGTACGCGATGGTGACGGCCGGTCCGAACAGCGTCCTGGAGGGATCAGGGCTGGACAGGGCGAGGATGTGCGCGCGATGGCTGTGGACCCGGCCCATCGCGTCCACCAGCGTGGCGCAGCCCAGCCGTGCCGCCCTGGCCGCGTAATCCGCGTCGTCATGGCTGCTCATGCTTCTCCTCCGAGCTTGCCGTGGCGGTGCCGACCGCAACCGATGCCTTAGCTCGACGGATCGTCGACCTTGATCGCATCCCCCGTGTTGCTGATGAAGACGACCAGCAACTGCGCGGGCTCCGTTCGGCTGGCGTTCTCCGACAGCACGTGGTGGGCGCCCGGCGGCTCGACCCAGTACTCACCCTTGCGGTAGGTGTGAACCGGCTCTCCGGCGAGCTGACTGCGCACCGTGCCCTTGAGCACGTAGGCGTAGACGAAGGCATCCCCGTGCCGATGCGGGGGCGTACTCCCATCGGGCGGGTAGTCGACGACCGCTGAGGTGAACGTCTTGCCCTTGACGTTCGGGAGTGCCTGCTCGAGCAGGACGGACAGCTTGTCGGTCGGCCGCATGGACGTTTCCGGAGCGACGACGGCAGCCGGCGCCTCGCCGTTGCCGACCTTCGCCGCGGGGGCGCATGCGGCGACAGCCGCCATGGTGAGGCCGAAAGCGAGAATGCCACGACGGAACGCCATCGGGGTCATGGCGGCTCTCCTATTCCTGTTCGAATTCTGCGATGTGCGGCGCGCAATACGAAGGGTTCCGGAATGCGAATCCACTGCGGCAGCCGACCCATCGAGGATCCTAAAGCGGAATCGGCCCCTCCGCCTGGTTTGCTGTCGACTGACGATCGGGCTGAATTCGGCCCGCGCGAAATGGCTCAAGCCCCCGGGATCGGCCCCGGGGGCTTGAGCACGCCCATCCTCGTGCCCGGCGTCAGACGGTGCTGACGACCTCGTCGTAGGCCAGTCGCGGGTTGCGCGCGAACCACGCGTCCGTGCCCGGGTTGCCGATGTTGACGACGGCGAGGACGGAGTGGTCGCCGTCGGGGAAGAACTCCTTGTTGATCGCGTCGGCGTCGAAGCCGGTCATCGGGCCGGCGGCGAGCCCGGCGGCGCGGACGCCGACGATGAAGTAGCCCACCTGCAGTGCGGCGTTCAGGGCGGCGGAGCGCTCGCGGACCGCGCGCTCGGCGAAGAACACGTCCTTGGCCTGCGGGAAGTGCGGGAAGACTGCGGGCAGTTCCTGATGGAACTCGTTGTCGGCGGCGAGCAGGGCGACCAGCGGCGCGGTCGCGGTCTTCTTCTTGTTGCCCTCGGCCAGGTGCTGCACCAGACGCGCGCGGGCGTCCTCGGAACGGACCAGGACCACCCGCAGCGGCTGCTGGTTCATGGAGGTCGGGCCGTACTTGACCAGGTCGTAGATGTCCTGGACCTGCTCGTCGGTGACCGGGGCGTCGGTGAAGGTGTTGGCGGTGCGGGCCTCACGGAAGAGCAGGTCCTGTGCGGCGGGGTCGAGTACGAGCGTCATGGCGGTTCCTCGGGTCGGTACGGTCGGTACGGTCGGTCCGGTTGACGGGGGTGAGAGGCGCCGTACGGTCCTGGCCCACCAGAACTGGGCGCCCGCGCCGAGCAGGTACACGCCGGTGGCGGTGGCCCCCACCAGGCCCCACAGCAGGGGGCCGGACAGGACGTGCGCCAGCAGAGAGCTGAGCACGGCGCCGAGGGCGACCGTGGGCAGGTGCAGTGCGGCCCAGACGGGGCCGGCCGGTGGTGCCGTGCGGGCCAGGGGACGCCCGGGGCCGCCGTGGGCGGCGGCCCCCACCGCGACGTAGGTGAGCGTGGCGCCGGTGAGCAGCGCCAGCACCTCCGCGCCGGACGGTGTGTCCCGTGCGGACGCGGTCACGGCGGTGGCCGTCCACAGGGCCAGGGTGTAGCCGTGGGGTGCCGCGCCGGCCGCCACGATGCCCTGGAGAGAGCCGCGGTATCCGCGCGCGGTCGTCATGGTCCCTCACTCCCGGAACTGAGTGGGGCGGCCACCGGACCGGAGGCCTGCCCCGCCACCAGCATCGGGAGGAGGGGCATGGGCGGGCATCGCCCATTCAAGGGATCTTGGCGGCCCGCGCGGTGAGGCCGCGATCAGGCCGCGATCAGGCCGCGGTCAGGTCCGGTCGGTGCCGACGCGGGTCCGTTCCACCGCCAACCGGGTCAGTTCCACGCGGGTGTTGATGCCCAGCTTGGTGAAGACGTGCTTCAGGTGGGTGTTGACCGTGTGGACGGACAGGTAGAGGCGGTCGGCGATGGCCCGGTTGGTGAGTCCCTCCGCGACGAGGGGCACCACCTTCAGCTCGGACTCGGTCAGGCTGTCCCAGCCGGAGGTGGCGGCCGCGCGGCGGGGCATCCCGGAGGC
Organism: Streptomyces sp. NBC_00510; assembly: GCA_036013505.1. Taxonomy (NCBI): domain Bacteria; kingdom Bacillati; phylum Actinomycetota; class Actinomycetes; order Kitasatosporales; family Streptomycetaceae; genus Streptomyces; species Streptomyces sp. NBC_00510. The sequence continues at coordinate 9,709,330 of CP107851.1, forward strand.
GCGTACGCCGAGGTCCCGCAGGAGGCGGCGGACGCGCTCGTTGTCGTGGAGGGCCCCGGCCGCGGCCGTGAGCCGCGCGGCCTCCTCCAGCGACGCGACCGCCGCATCGGTGCGGCCGTGTGCGGCCAGGAGGGTGCCCAGGTCCTCGTGTGCCGCGGCAACCGCCGGGAGGCGGCCCCCGAGACGGTGCCCGGCGACGGCCGCCCCCAGTGCCGCGGGGTCGTCGTGGAGGAGCCCGTCGATGTGGTCCCGTACGGCCAGGACGACGTCCTGGCCGCCGTTCTCCTCGGCCACGGCGCGCACGACCGTGGCCACCGCCTCGGCCGTCGCCCGGTCGCCGCCGCGCAGCGCCGTACGCGCCAGGGCCGGCCAGTGGCCGGGGGGCAGACAGAGCAGCCAGGCCGTACGGTCGCCCGCGTGGAAGAAGGCGCCGAGTGCCTCGGCCGCCGCCGTGCCGTGGCCCTGGGCCTGCAGGAGGCGGGCGTGGGCGAGCGCCGTCCACGGGCCGTACGGGGTGCCGCCCGATGCGGCCGCCGTCGCGGCCCGCAGATGCGCACCGGCCTGGGCGAGGTCGCCGCGCGCGGTGTCGACCAGGGCCAGGAGGGCGCGGACCAGGGGCACCGCGCGGGCCGTCTCCAGCTCCGCGGCGACGGTGAGGCAGGCTTCGGCCTCCACGGCCGCGTCGTCCAGGGCGCCGCCTTCCAGCAGGGCGATGGCCCGGCAGGCGTGCCAGTGGGGCAGTGACCAGCCCAGGCCGAGGGATTCGGCGGAGCGCTGGCCCTCGCGCAGTACCCGCGGGGCGTCCTCCAGCCGGTCGGTGGACAGCATCACGATGGCGAGCCACAGCGCCGGGATGCGGGGCGGCCGCAGCCGCAGGCCGTCGGCGGTCGTGGCGGCCCGTCCGGATGCGTTCTCGGCGAGTTCGAGGGCGCGGGCCAGGTGGCCGCGGTAGAAGGCGGTCTGCGACTGGAAGACCATGGCGCTGACGACGACGGCCGGGTCGGCGCTGCGGTACGCCGCCTCGACCAGCCCGGTGTCCGTCTCCTCCGCGGCCGCGATCTCGCGGCGGTGGATGTGGGCGGTCGCCTTGGCCTTGAGCAGCCGGACGCGCAGGTCCTGCGGGAGGTCGGGCAGCTCCAGGGCCCGCCGCAGATGGCTCATCGCGGCCGCGTCGTCGCCCGCCGCCTGGTGGATCTCGCCGCCGACCAGCCGGAGCGCGGCCTCCTGGGCGGGTCGCAGTCCGTCGGAGATGGTGGCGTCGACCAGTTCGAGGGCCTCGTTGACCCGCCGGGTCCAGCCGAGCAGTTCGGCCGCGTGGGTGAGCAGTTCGACGCGCCGCGGGTCGTGGGCGGGCAGCAGGTCCGCCGCCTGACGTGCGAGGTCGGCGGCGGATCCGGGGACGGTCCGCGACAGCTCCCGGACCGCGGTGGTCAGGGTGTGCACGGACGCGTCGTCGATGGTGCCGCCGGCGAGGACGAGGTGCCAGGCGATCTCCGCCCGGTCGCCGCCGCCGTCGCGCAGGGCGTCGGCGGCCTCCCGGTGCAGGGCCACGCGCACGGGCAGCGGGAGGTCGTCGTGGACGGCCTGCCGGATCAGGTCGTGCCGGAAGGCGAACCGGCGGCCCGCGCTGACCAGCAGTTGTGCGCCCAGGACGCTGTCCACGGCGGACAGCAGCCCGCCGACGGGCCTGCCGAGCATCCGGGCGACGACGCCGAGGTCGAACGCGCGGCCCAGCACCGAGCCGATCTGCAGCAGATGCCGTGCGTCCTCGGGGAGCCGGTCCAGCCGCTGCTGGACGCTGCGCCGGAATCCGGCGGGCATCTCCTGGGTCAGAGGGGTCGCGGTGCCGTCATGGATGCCGACGGCGTCGGCGTCGCGCAGCGAGCGCAGGAGTTCGATCGCCAGGAAGGGGTTGCCCGCGCTGCCGTCCAGCAGCCGGGACAGGGCGGGGGTGGGCGCCGCCCCGAGGACGTCCGCCGCCAGCTGCCGCAGCGCCACGGGCGGGAGCGGCCCGAGGGTCAGCCCGCGCGCCCCCCGGTCTCGCAGCGTACGGCTCATCCGGGTGACGTCGGTCCGTTCGGTGCCGGAGCGTACGGCGATCACCCACAGGACCCGGGAGGCCGCCAGCCGCCCGGGCAGCGTCCGCAGGGCGAACAAGGTGGCCGGGTCCGCCCATTGCGCGTCGTCGACGAGGACCGCCACCGGGGCGCGCTGCGCGCGGTCCTCCAGGGCGTCGGTGATGCCGTCCAGCAGCCACAGCCGCCGGTCGCCGGTGGCGTCGGGGGCCCGGCCGGCGCCGGCGGAGGGGCCGTGCACCGCGGCGTACAGCGCGGCCAGTGGGGCGTACTGGTCGAGCTCGTCGGCCCGTACCCACAGGACGTCGAACCCGGCCGCGCCCGCCAGCTCTCCCAGGTGGGTCAGCAGTCCGCTCTTGCCGGTGCCGGACGCGCCCTCCACGAGCACGCACGCGCCTTCCCCGCGGAGCACCCCGTCCAGGGCCGCGCGCAGGGCGGCGATCTCGTCGTCGCGGCCCCTCAGGTGGGGGGAGTGCGTCGTCCGGGAGACCGCATCGTGCATGCCGCAATCGTGCCGCACGGGACCGGGCCTCCTCAATGCCGGAGGGCCTGTGACCGGCGGTTTCACCCGGGGTGATGTGCCGCGGCGGGGCTCGCTCTCACCCCGTTGGGGCGCAGGCTGCATTCCATCCAGATCCCGTGTCCCGGAAAGGAGCACGACGTGCGTACAGGCAAGGAATACCTGGCGGCACTCGACGACGGCCGGAAGGTGTGGGTGGGCGACGAGCTCGTCGACAACGTCGCCACGCACCCGAAGACCAGGGCGTACGCCCGGCGGATCGCCGAGTTCTACGACCTGCACCACCGCCCGGACCTCCAGGACGTCATGACGTTCGTGGACGAGGACGGTGTCCGCCGGTCCATGACGTGGTTCCAGCACCGCAGCAAGGACGACCTGAAGCGCAAGCGGCGCTACATCGAGACCGTGCTGCACGAGCTGGGCGGCGGCGCCACCCCGCGCACCCCCGACGTCAACAACTACGTCCTGCTGACCTACGTCGACGACCCCGAGCCCTGGAGCAGCCAGGCCGTGGGGACCGACGGCCGGGACCTCACCGCGGGGATCCTCGACTTCTGGCGGCAGGCACGGGACGGCGACCTCAACACGACGCCGGCGTTCGTGGACCCGCAGACCGACCGTTCCCGTGAGTCCGCCCAGGCGGAATCGCCCGCGCTGAAGGTCGTGGCCACCTCCGACGAGGGCATCACCGTGCGGGGCGTCAAGGCCATCGGCACGGGCGCGGCCTTCGGCGACTGGATCCACATCGGCGTGTTCTACCGCCCGGGCATCCAGCCGGAGCAGGTCATCTTCGGCGCGGTCCCGCCCAACGCGCCCGGCGTCACCATCATCTGCCGGGAGAGCAACGTCCGCGACGGCGAGGACGTCGAGCACCCGCTCGCCTCGCAGGGCGACGAGCTCGACAGCGTCATCCTCTTCGAGGACGTGCTGATCCCCTGGGACCGGGTGTTCCACATCGGCAACCCCCAGCACGCCGCGCTGTACCCGCAGCGCGTCTTCGACTGGCTGCACTACCAGGCGCTCGTGCGGCAGATGGTGCGCGCCGAGCTGATGCTCGGACTGACCCTGCTGATCACCGAGCACATCGGCACCTACCAGCTGCCCCCGGTGCAGGCGCGCATCTCGCAGTTCGCCGGGTTCCACCAGACGCTGAAGGCCCATGTGCTCGCCTGCGAGGACGAGGGCTTCACCACCCCGGGCGGCCTGTACAAGCCGAACGTCCTGATGTTCGACTACGGCAGGGCGTACTACCTGGAGAACATCGCCCGCATGGTCAACGAGGTGATCGACCTGGCCGGGCGCGCCTCGCTGATCTTCCCCACCGAGGGGCAGTGGCAGCGCCCGGAGCTGCGGCCCTGGCTGGAGGCACTGCAGACCGGCCCGGTCGGCAGGCCGCACGACCGGCTGAAGATCAGCCGGGTGATCCGTGACCTGTTCCTGTCCGACTGGGGCGACCGCATCAGCACCTTCGAGAACTTCAACGGCACGCCGCTGCTGGCGATCCGCACGCTCACCATGAAGCGCGCCGAACTGTCCCCGAGCGGGCCCATCGCCGACCTCGCCCGGAAGGTGTGCGGCATCGACGGTCCCGCCGAGGAGAAGGACACCGCGTACACGGCCCAGGCGGATTACGCCCGCCGGCAGGACGCGTCGTAGGAGGTGCCGGGCCCGGGATGCAGCACGCCGCACTCCCGGGCCCGGGCCACCGCGCCGCTGCGGCTGTGCGCGTCGAGCTTCCGGAAGAGGGAACTGACCTGGGTCTTCACGGTGTTGCGGGACACATGCAGCTCGGCGGCGATCTCCCGCAGCGTCAGCGGACCGCACAAGGCGCGCAGGATGCGGCGTTCCCCGGGGGACAGGTCCTGCGCTCGCGGCACCGGTGCTGCTGCTGTGGCCGGCTCGGGCCGTGCCGTGCCAAGGCGCGCGAGCAGACCGCCCAGCACCTCCGGAACGGCACCGCCTTCCTCAGGCACGGACACGGGGACGGCGCCGCGAACGCCGCGCGGCAGACCCGACGCGACGACGCCGGCCAGCGCCCACAAGTGCGGCTCGCCGCCGTGGACGGTCGCCGTCAGCGCCCGTGTCGCGCCGGACAGGGCATCGGCGGCCTCGGCGCGGGCAAGGTCCTCCAACAGCAGTCCCGCATGGCACAGATGGGCGGGCGCCGCGGTGAAGTGGCCGGTCAGACCCTCGGCACGGGCCGTTTCCAGCGCCTGCTCCACCAGGGTGCGCGCCCGTTCCCGGTTCCCGTCCAGATACGCGCACAGGGCCCGCGAGCCCAGGGCGCGGACCAGGACCAGCGAGTGCCGAGCGCCGTGCGCGTCGCGGACCGCCTCGGCCAGGCGGGCGTCCGCCTCCTGCGTACGCCCCTGCCACAGCAGTGCGGTGCCCTGGGCGACGCAGGCCAGCGCCCGCCAGGCGGTCAGCGCGGCGGGACGGCGCACGTCCGCCCCGTCGAGCCGGACCTGAGCGGGGCCCTCCCCCCGCAGACAGCGGACGAGGGCACGGGCAACGGCCCCCGCCTGCGCCACCGTTCCCCCTTCCCCCACGGTGCCCGGCCCGCACGGCCGGGCCTTCGCCACGTCGAGCCACCGCTCGGCCGCCTCGGGATCGCCCTCGCACAACGCGGTCATCGCCGCCACGACACACAGCCGGGCGTCGGCGCGGACCGCGCGAGCCGGCAGCATGCGCAGCCACCGTGCGACGTCCGCGGTCCGGCCCGCGGCCAGGGTCTCCTCCCAGGCCTGCAGGACGGCCGCCAGCGCGCCGGGGGTGTCGCCGGCCTGCACGAAGTGCCGTACGGCGGGCGTCGTCCGACGCCGCTCGCCGTACCAGTGCCCGGCCGCGTGGTGCAGTGCCGCGGCCCCACCGGGCTGCTCGGTGGCCAGGACCCCGGTCAGCAGCGCGCGCAACGCCGGGTGGTGCCGGTAGGCCCCCGCAGCCGTACCCGAGGGCACGAGCAGTTGCACGGTCCGCGCGAGGTCGCGCAGCAGCACTCCGGCGCGGTCGCTGCCCGTGACGGCATGACAGGACTCCGGGCTCAGTTCGTCCAGGACGCTGGTGCGCAGCAGGAAGGCGCGCTGCTCGGTGGTGAGCCGGTCCAGGACCTCGGTGCCGAGGTAGTCGGCGACCGCGCGGGCGCCGTCGACGGCAGGCCCGCCGGGACGGGCGTCGGCCGCGGACCCGGCGCGCGTGCGCCCCAGCATGCACAGGCCCGCCGCCCATCCCTCGGTCAGGTGGTACAGCTCGCGCACGCTCCGCTCGTCCACCGGGCCGCCGGAGCGGCTCGCCAGCAGGGCGGCCGTCTCCTCGGGGGTGAAGCGCAGTTCGTCCGCTGCGAGGTCGGCGGCGAGCCCCCGGGCGCGCAGCGCCGGCACCGGCGCCCCGGGGAGGTGGCGGGTGGCCAGCACGGCCCGCATGCCGGCGGGAAGCGCGGTCAGGAAGTCCCCCAGGCAGCGCAGGGCCGCCTGGTCGGTGAGCCACTCCACCCCGTCCAGCACCAGGGTGAGCGGCGATCCGCCCGCCGGCGCCGCCAGGATGCGGGGCAGCAGGTCCTCGACCCAGACCTCCAGCGTCCATGCCGCGGCGGGCGGGGGAGTGGGCAGCCCCGGCCGGAACGGGCGGAGCGCCGTGAGGATCCCGGCCCACAGCCGCGCCGGGGTGTTGTCGTACGCGTCCAGCTCCAGCCACGCCACCTGGCCGTCACGGGCCTGGAGGGCGCGGGCCCAGTCGGCGAGCAGCACGCTCTTCCCGGCGCCCGGCGGCGCCGAGACGACGACCACGGGCTCCACCGCGGCGTCCAGACGACGCAGCAGCCGCGGCCGCGGCACGAACTGCCGTGGCCGCGCGGGCGGGTGGAGCTTGTACTCGGCAATGGTGTTCAAGGAGCCTCCCACCGGGCCGTTAGGGTCCCCGGTGCCCGGCGGGCACGACACGGCACCGGGCACCGGGGGGACTGTGACGACAGGACCTAGCTCAGGACGCCGAATCCGCCCGCGAAATAGAGCAGCGGACGGGCCTGCGCCTTGTGCTCGAAGTGCCGGACATCGCCGACGAAGATGGTGTGGTCGCCGCCGGGCAGCGCCTGGGAGACGTCGCAGACCATCGTGGCGATCGCGTCCTTGAGCACCGGCACGCCGTGGTCCTCGTCGACGCTCACGCCCGCGAAGCGGTCCTTCACCGGAGCGGAGAAGGTGCGGGCCAGGTGTTCGCAGTCCTCGCCCAGGACGTTGACGGCGAAGCGTCCGTGCTCGGCGATCGCGGTGCGGGTGAACAGGTGGTTGCCGATGCACACGATCAGCTGCAGCGGGTCCAGCGACAGTGCGGAGACCGCACTGGCCGTCATGCCCACGGGGGTGCTTGCGGTCCGCGTGGTGATGACGCTGACCCCGGTGGCCAGGCGTCCCATCGTGGCGCGGAAGGCGACGGTCATGTCGAGGGTTTCAGTCATGGGAGACCTCCGGGAAGGAGTGTGCCGAGCCCTGGTGGACGTGGTGAACTGTGCGCCGCCACCTGTTAATAGGAGGGAAACCGCAGTGTGGCCGGGGGTTCACGGCTCATCGGCGCAGCCGCTCGACCAGGCGTCTCATCTCTTCCGACGGGCGCACGCCGAGATCGGCCATGGCCCGCAGGTAACCCCGGTACAGCTCGATGAGTTCGTCGTCGTCCCCGGCCGCCTCGGCGCCGGCCAGCGCCAGCCGCCAGGCCTGCTCACGGTACGGATCACGTTCCAGCGCCGCTCCCGCCAGCTCCCGCGTCTCACGGATCCGGCCCAGGCGCAGGGCGACGGCGCCGGCGTCGACCTGCGCCTGGATGAGCGCGGCCGCCAGTTCCTCGCGCCGGGCGTCCAGCCACGGTGTGGACACGCCCTCGAAGTACGGGCCGCGCCCCGCGGTCCGCAGCGCCTGCAGCAGGGTGTGGAACCGGTGCTCGCCGTCCTGCCTGCCGGCCTCGGCCAGCAGCCGCCGGAAGGTGCCCGAGGAGCCCGCCGCGGACACCTCGGGCGTCAGCCGGTAGACGTCACCGTCCTGCAGGAGCGCCAGACCTTCCGGAAGCACCTCCCGCAGCCGGTACACCGCCTGCCGCAGGTAGCTGCGCCCCGCGGCGTCGCTCCGGCCGGGGAACAAGGCGCTCAGCAGCAGCGGGCGCCGCGCGGTCGCGGCGGGCCTGGCCAGCAGGAACGCCAGCAGCTCGGTGCTCTTGGCCAGGCGCGGGTGCACCTCCCGCCCGTCCACGGACAGCCGGACCGCCCCGAACTCCTCGAGGACCAGACGCGGTGCGGCGGGGGTGCTGAGCGCCGGGCCGGAGGACCGCGCCGCCACCAGCTCGTGCCAGGGCGAGGAGTGCGAGGGCTCGGCGTCGGCCCTGCGCACGGCGACCGCCGGCATGTCGTCCAGCGCCTGCAGCAGCAGATGGCGGCCGCCTTGGGCGGCGGCCACCCCCAGGGCCAGGTCGGCCGCGGCGTCCGCGGCCTCCATGTCACCGGCGCGCCACATCGCCTCGCTCAAGTAGACCGCTGCGGTGGGCAGTTCCAGCAGCCGGTCGCCCGCGGTCATGTCGGCGACCGCGTCGGCCAGTTGGCGGGCCGCCTCCTGGTCCCGGCCCGCCAGGAGCAGTTGCAGGCCGCGCCACGTGCCGGACAGTTCTCCGGTGAAGGCGTAGCGGGCGCTGCCCCGACGGCCGGCCGCAGTCAGCGCCCGGGCGGCCCGCGCCAGGTCGCGGTCGAGCCGCAGCGCGAGCTTGGCCTCCAGCAGCAGGCTGAGGATCTCGTACACGCGGGAGCCGGTCGCGGCGATGGCCGGGCGCCCGGCCGCCAGCGCGGCCCAGGCCTCCTCGCGCCGTCCGAGGTCGGCCATCAGCTCCACGTCGTCGATGGCGGTCAGCCACACCGGCCGGGGGCCGTCCCCGAGGGACGCGTACATCTCGCCGGCCTGGGAGATGCGGCCGGTCGCGCGGAGCGCGGCGACGGTCCACGGGGCGCCGGTCGCCCGGCGCCAGGCACCGCGCGGGGCGGGATCGTCCTGGAGCTCGGCGAGCCGTCCGCCCATGTAGGCGATCCGCATCAGCATGACCTCGACCGGGCCCGCGGCGTCGGCCCGCAGGTGCGGGAGCGGGGTGAGGGGGCCGCCGTCCGCCAGCGACATGAGGGCGGCGGCGATGTCGCGGTGGCGGCCGGGGGGCATCACCTGCAGCATCCGCCGGGCCTCGTCGAGCCTGCCCGCGTGCCAGAAGCACCACACCAGCAGCGCCAGGTCCTCGCTGCCGCCGGGCTGTTCGGGCAGCCGGCCCCACCAGGACCGTCCGTGGTGGTCGGCCAGCCGCAGCCCGCGCCAGCACTGCTCACGGCCGAACGCGACGCGCAGCGCGGCGGACGCCAGCCCCGGGGCGGGCGGCCCGGGCACCGGCCGCATCCGGTCGAGCCAGCTCTCGGCCGTGGTCAGGTCCAGCCGGTCCAGGATGCCGGGCAGGACCTGTTCTGCGGCGCGCCGGGCGGCCGCCGACTCCCCGGCCATCAGCAGTTCGGTGACGGCGTCCTCGTGACGGCCCGCCGTCTCCAGCAATGCGGCGTGCCGGCGTCTCAGCTCGCGCCGGGCGCCCTCCTCCATGGCATCGGCGCGTTTGCGCAGGTACTGACGGAACCGTGGCAGCGCCCGCATGCAGGTGCCGTCGCGGGACCAGGTCAGCGGCAGCCGGCGGTGGCGGAGGGAGGCCATGACCCGGTCCGGCCCGTACAGCCCCAGCGCGTTGGCGGACTCGGCGGTCACCTCGTCCAGCACGCTGGTGGCCACGAGCAGCGCCGTCTCGTTCTCGGTGAGTTGCCGCAGCAGGTCGGAGGAGAGCAGGTCGAGTCTGCCCGGCGCGGCCGCGGGGTCCGTGGCCCACCAGTCGTGCAGGACACCGGTGACCCAGCCCCCGGTGGTCCGCACCCGGGAGTGCGCCTGGCCGTCCTGCCCGGTGCGACGCAGGGCGCGGGCCGCCTCGGAGACGTCGAAGGCGAGGTCGGTGTCGTCGAGGAACGCCACGCGATGGACGTCAGCGAGCCCTCCGACGCCCTGGGGCGGCTCCGCGCGCGTGACGAGCACCAGCCGCAGCCCCCGCGGCGGTTCCACGACGAGCGCGGTGAGCGCCTCCTCGGCCGTGGACCGGCCCGCGACGTGCTCCAGCCCGTCGACCACGAGCACGGGCGGCCCCGCGCCGGCGGCGGACACCGCCTCCGCCAGACGGGCGCGGAGCACCTCACCGGTGCCGTCCCCGGCGGGGAGCCCGCCCAGGGGGATCCAGGCGGCCGGGCCCGGCAGGGCCCGTGCCGCCTGGAGCACCGCGGTGGTCTTGCCCGCCCCGGCGGAGGCCGCGACGACCAGCACCGGATGACCCGCCAGCGCCTGAAGGATGCGGCGGGTCACCCGCGGCCGGGGCACGACGTGCGCCGGCAGGTCCGGCAGGGCCGGGCGCCGCCCGTCAGGAAGGCCGTGGGTCATGAGCCGACCGTCCCGGCTCGAGCACGAAGGTGTGACGGAGCAGCGTGTACGGCTGGTCGGTCCGCGTGCCGTACGGACCGGTGCCGGCCGGGTGGCTCGCGTACTGCGTCACCAGCGACTGCTTGACGCCGAAGACCGGGTCCTGGTCGAGGTACAGGTCGTCGGAGGGGAACAGCATCGTGGTCACGCGCTGGAACCCCTCGGCGGCGATCATGACGTGCAGATGCGCCGGCCGCATCACGGACCGGCCGGTGGCCCGCATCATCTCGCCCACCGGACCGTCGTCGGGGATGGGGTAGCTCGACGGGCGGATCGAACGGAAGCGGAAGCGCCCCTCGCCGTCGGTGCGCAGCAGGGCGCGCATGGCCGGGTCGGACAGGCCGGGGACGTCCACGTCGTAGTGGCCGTCCGCGTCGCTGTGCCAGACGTCGATCTCCGCGTTCGCGACCGGCGCGCCGTGGTCGTCGGTCACCAGTCCCTCGAAGAACAAGGGCGTGCCCGGCAGCCCCTCGGAGATGTCGGCGCCGTCGGCCGCCTGCGGGCGGTCGTCACGGAAGAAGGGACCGAGGACGCTGTTCTGCGTCGATCCCTGCGCCCGCCGGTTGCCGAGCGCGTCGACCAGCATCGTGATCCCCAGCACGTCGGACAGCAGGATGAACTCCTGCCGCGTGGAGGTGCACTTCTGCCCCGTACGCGTGAGGAAGTCCACGCCGCGTGCCCACTCCTGCTCGGTCAGGCCGGTCTCACGGACGAAGTCGTGCGCGTGCCGGACCAGGCACTCGAGGATCTCGGCGAGGCGGTCGTCCTTCGCGCCGCTGACCGTGGAGACGACGGCCTCGGTGATGGTGGAATCGGTGAGGTCACGCATGACGGGCTCCCGTCGGGTCGGAGGAATGGTCGGAAGCGGCCCGGCGCGGCGGTTCGCCCGCCCAGGCCCGTTGCAGGAGGTCGCGCACGGCGTCCCGCCGCACCGGCCGCGGATTCCAGTAGCCGTCCCGGACGATCAGGTCGGCGGCCTCGCCGATGCCCGACTCGGGCATGCCGAGGTCACGCAGCGCCCGGGGCGCGCCGATGCCGCCCGCGAAGCCGAAGACCGCCGTGGCGGGGTCGGCGCCGGGCAGCGCCCGGCCGATCCGGGCCATGGCCGCCCCGGCCGCCGGGGCGTTGTACGCGATGACGTGCGGCAGCACGACGGCGTGGGTCTCCGCGTGCGGCAGGCCGAAGGAACCGCCCAGGACATGGCACACCTTGTGGTGCAGGGCCATGCCGACGGTGCCCAGACAGGTCCCCGCCAGCCAGGCCCCGTACAGCGCGGCGGCGCGCGCCTCGGTGTCCGCGGGATCCCGGAGGATCGCCGGCAGGGCCGCGGCCAGGGCGTCCAGGGCTTCACCGGCGGTGAGGAAGGCGAGCGGGTCGCCGTCCTGGGCGTACAGCGCCTCCACGGCGTGCGCCATGGCGTTGAGCCCGCTGACCGCGGCGACGTGCGGGGGCAGGGTCATGGTGAGGTCGACGTCGTACACGACCGTGTCGAGCAGGATCTCCGGCAGCCGCCGGGTGGTCTTCGCACCGCCCTGGGTCTCGCCCAGGATCGGGGTCATCTCCGAACCCGCGTAGGTGGTGGGAAGGGCGAGCTGCGGCAGCCCGGTGCGCAGCGCGACGGCCTTGCCGAGCCCGATGGCCGAGCCGCCGCCCACCGCGACCAGGCAGTCCGCGCCGGCCGCGCGGGCCGCGTCGACCGCCTTCTCGGTGACCGGTACGGGCGTGTGCGCGGCCGCCTGGTCGAACACCCCGGCGGCGACCGGGCCGAGGAGCCCGCTCACCTCCCGGGCCTGGTCGGTCTGGCCGGGGGTGCACAGCACGAGGGCCCGGCCGCGTCCCAGCGCCCTGACCTCGTCGGCGAGCCCCTTGCGCGTTCCGCTGCCGAAGACCACTTTCGTGATCTGTCCTCTATGCACGAACGACTTCATAGTTGCCCCTTGCACATTCTTTACCGGAAATGGAGTCTCATCGGCCGCGCAGTGATGCGTCAATGAATGTTTCGCGCGATCGCGCGCGCACGGCGCCGATTACCCCATTCACGCGACGAACGGCCGGCTCCCTGGATCCGGGGACCGCAGCGGATATCACCCATACTGGTGATGCGCGCGGCGTGCGGGCCGCCCACGGAGGAGTGCAGCGGAAACGCCACCGTGGGCACGGACGACGGAAAGGCTCCGGTTCCGACAGCGGTCAAGTACCGAGCAAGGCCGGGCCGCCGATGGCGCACCGCCCACCGGCGGCCCCAACAGGCCCTCGTCCCCGCTCCCTTGCGCGCCTACGGGGTCTGCGCGGTGTTCCGCATGCGGGCGGCGTCCCGGCTCGGGGGAGCGCCGAACTGGCGGTGGTACTCGCGGCTGAACTGCGAGAGGTTGTCGTACCCGACGCGTTGGCCGACTCCGGTGACGTCGCCCGGGTGGGTGGCGAGCAGCAGCCGTGCCTCCTGCAGCCGGATCTGCTTCTGGAACTGGATCGGGCTCATCGCCGTCACCGCCTGGAAGTTGCGGTAGAAGGCGGAGACGCTCATCCCGGAGCGACGCGCCACGTCCTCGACCCGGAACGGCTCGGCATAGTGCTCGCGGATCCAGCGCACGGCCCGGGAGACGTGGCTGAGGCCGCTGTCGGCCAGGCCGAGCTGGCGCACCGCCGCACCCTGCTCGCCGGTCATCAGACGCCACAGGATCTCGCGCTTGACCAGCGGGGCCAGCACGGCGCGGTCACGGGGTTCGTCGAGCAGGCGCAACAGCCGGACCACCGCGTCCAGCAGCGGCGCCGGGGCGTCGCTGACGGCGATCCCCGACGGGGCGCCCCCGCCGGCCCGGGGGATGTCCCCCGGGCCGGCCTGCAACAGCAACTCGGCGACGGCGGACGGTTCCAGCGTCAGCCCGAAGCCCAACGCCGGCCGGTCGGGGTCCGCCTGGGTGAACTGCCCGGTCACGGGCAGGTCGACGGATGCGACCAGGTACTGCCCGGGTCCGTACTCGTAGACCCGGTCGCCCAGCGCGAGGCGTTTGGCGCCCTGGGCGATGACCGCGAGCACCGTGCCGGACGTCGAGGGCGCCGGCGGATCCGGCCGGTCCACCCTCGAGACCAGGACGCCGTCGATGTCCGTGGTCGAGTCGGAGCGGGCGTGCCGGGCCAGCAGGGTGCGGAGCTCTTCGAAGGGCATGCGCCCATTGCAGCACCACTGCGTGCGGCAGCTCCCCCGAATGAGAGGAACGTGCAAGGACGAGCGAGCATCGTTCTAACGTTTCCGCAGGTCAGCTCGGTTGAATGGAACCACTCCACTCCATCACCGGGAAGAAGGAATCGATGATTGTGCAGTACGGCTTCAACGCCACCCTGACCGCCAGGCCCGGAACGGGCGACCGGCTGGTGGACCTGCTGCTGACCGGGCTGAACGAGGGCAGCCCCGGCGCGAGCGAACACTGCCTCGTCTACCTCGTCTCCCGTTCCGCCTCCGATCCCGACGTCGTCCACGTCACCGAGGGATGGACCAGCGAGGAGGACCACCACCGGATCTTCGCCGGCGAGGCCGCCCAGGCCATCGTGGCGCAGATCGACGGACTGCTGGCCGAAGAGCCCGCATACACCGACTACGTCCCGGTCCGCGGCAAGGCCGCCTTCTGAAGCCGGGACGCCGCTGCGTCCGTCACCACCCCACGAAAGGCCCACGACCATGACCACGAGCATGCCCGCGACCACCTCCACGACCACGCCGCGACCCGCCCTGGACCCCGAACTGCGCGATCTCCTGGCCGACATGCCGCTGATGTCCCAGCTCAGCCCGGAGGTACTCGCGCAACTGCGCCGGATGCCGTCGCCACCCGTCGACTCCCTCACCGCCCACCGTCGGATCGACCGGCGCGAGATCACCGTGCCGGCCGAGGACGGTACCCCTCTTCCCCTGTCGGTGTTCAGCCCCGCGAACACCGATCGCAGCACGGCCGCACCCTGCATCTACTGGATGCACGGCGGCGGGATGGTCATGGGCGACCGGTTCTCACAGATCGACATCCCGCTGGAGTGGCTCGACACCTTCGGCGCGGTCGTCGCCTCCGTGGACTACCGGCTCGCCCCCGAGGCCACCGGCACCACCCTCGTCGAGGACTGCTACCAGGGGCTGTTCTGGATCTCCGAACATGCCGAGGAACTGGGCATCGACCCCGCCCGGATCGTCGTCGCCGGCGCCAGCGCGGGCGGCGGACTCGCGGCCGGAGTCACCCTGATGGCCCGCGACCTCGGCACCCCCGCCATCGCCGCCCAGATGCTGATCTGCCCCATGCTCGACCACCGCGACACCACCGCCTCCAGCCGCCAGTACTCCGGCGGGCCCGGCGTCTGGACCCGGGAGATGAACGCGTTCGGATGGCGCGCGGTCCTCGGTGACCGCACCGACGACGAGGTGTCCCCGTACGTCTCGCCCGCGCTGGCCGACGACCTCTCAAGCCTGCCGACCACCTACGTCGACACCGGCTCCGCCGAGGTCTTCCGCGACGAGGACACCGACTACGCCACCCGCATCTGGGCGGCCGGCGGCCAAGCCGAACTCCACGTCTGGGCAGGCGGTTTCCACGGCTTCGACGCCCTGTACCCGCAGGCGCGCATCTCGGCCACGGCCCGCCGGACCCGCACCGACTGGCTCGCCCGGCTCCTGTCCCCCCACCCCGCCGCGTAACGCCGCACGCGTGGGTCCCGAAATGGGTGCGGGGGGTTGTGCGCCGGAATCCCGGCGCACCACCCCCTCTCCGTCACGGCAGGATCTCGACGCACCCGTCGGTTCCGTGCACGCGGATCCGCTGTCCGTCCCGGATCCGCCGGGTGGCCTGCTCCACGCCCACGACGGCCGGCAGGCCGTACTCCCGGGCGATCACCGCGCCATGTGTCATCAGACCGCCCACCTCGGTCACCAGGCCCGCGATGGCGACGAACAGCGGCGACCAGCTGGGGTCCGTGAAGGTCGTGACCAGGATGTCGCCCGCCTCGAGATCGGCCTCCGCCATGTCGAGGATGACGCGGGCCCTCCCCTCGACGGTCCCGGCGGAGACCGGTACGCCGATCAGGGCGCCGGGCGGCACGTCGTCGCGCCGGTACGCCCCGGTGAGGGCCTCGCCGTCCGATGTGAGGACCCGGGGCGGTGTGAGCGCCTGGTACGACCGGAACGCGTCCTTGCGCTGTTGGATGAGCCGGGCGTCCACCTGGTGCGAGCGCACGACGTCGTGGAATTCCTGGAACGTGAGGTAGAAGACGTCCTCCTTCTCGGCGAGCACGCCGGCCTGCACGAGGCGTTCGGCCTCCTCCAGCAGGGCCCGCTTGTAGACGAAGTAGCGGCTGACGATGCCGTACTTCGGGTACTCCCGGTACCCGATGAAAGTTCGGACCCGGTCGATCATCCGCTTGGCCTCGTCGGCCTTCCGGTCCCCGTCCGGCAGGGCCCGCAGGCGTGCCAGCACGTCCTGTTCCTTCTCCTGCGCCTTCTGCCGGCCTTCCTCGAAGCGCCGCTCGGCGGCGCCCGGCTCGAAGTTCCTGACGTTGTCGAGGATCACGGGCACGAGCGTGGTGGGGCGCTCGCGCCAGCGCGGCCTCGTGATGTCGATCTCGGCGACGCAGCGCATGCCGTACCGGTCGAGGTAGCCCTCGATGGCGTCGCGTGCCTCGGTCCCCCCGGCGAGTTTCGGCAGCTCGTCCAGGAAGCTCTCGTCCTGCACGCCCTGCAGGAACGCCACCACCTGCGCGTGCGGGCGGATCACGTCCGCGACGTCGAGCAGCGCCAGTCCCATCTCCGACGTGATGTTGTCGGGGGCGGACAGCGTGAGCGTGTCAGCCGCGTTCTTCTCGCCCAGCCACTCCTGCAGCTTGTCGTTGAGCCACCAGGTGGCCTCCATCCCCGCCATGATCGCCTGCATGTTCAGCGGATCACCGAGGGCCCGCTTGTGCTCCTCGAAGGCCTCCAGCAGGAAGTCGAACAGCGCCGGGCCGGTCTTCGCCTGGATGTCGCGCTCCAGGGCGGCGATGGACACCTGGCTGCGCTCGATCAGCTCGGTGACGATGGCCGGATCGGTCGCGATCGGGGCGGGAGCAGCGCCGAACGGGAGCCCGCCGGGAGGTGCGTCCGGGAGTGACGGGACGAAGTCGTCGCGGTCGAGGACGGTCTCCAGAGCGTCCCTGACCAGTGGATCGCCCTTCCCCATGACGTCCAGGAGGGCGGCGCGGCTCGCGGGCGAGGCCAGGCGCCGGGTGGCGTCGACGAACAGCCTCCCGCCGGCCGTGTGCATCGGCGCCATGGCCGTCAGCTGCCACATGGACAGCCCCAGGGGCTTCATGGGGTCGGTCATCATCTGCTGATGGCCGACGGATACGTAGACGTGGTTCTCCTCGTCCCCGGCCTCGGGGATGGGGAACAGCGTCGTGATCGGCCGGCTCTGAACGATCTGGAAGGAGTCGTCGACCAGGCACCATTCGATGTCCTGCGGGCGGCCGAAGTGCGCTTCGATCCGCCGCCCGAGCTGCACGAGCCGTACGACCTGCGCATCCGTCAGCGCCGGCTGCTCCTGCCGCTGCGCGTCGATGGCCACTTCGTGCGTGCCGCCGGTCGGCAGGGCGTGAACGGCACGTTGTTTGGCGGCGATCGCCTTGGTGACGACTTCGCCGTCCCGCACCGTGAAGACGTCCGGGTTCACCAGGCCGGAGACCAGGGCCTCGCCGAGGCCGAAGCCGGCGTCCACGGTGGCGAGCTTCCGGTTGCCCGTGACGGGGTCGGCCGTGAACAGGATGCCGGCCGCGTGCGGGAACACCATCTGCTGCACGACCACGGCCATGTGGACCGTACGGTGGTCGATGCCGTTGCGCCGCCGGTAGGTCACGGCCCGCTCGGTGAACAGCGAGGCCCAGCACCGGCTGACGTGCCGGAGGATCGCCGCCGGCCCCACGACGTTCAGATAGGTGTCCTGCTGGCCGGCGAAGGAGGCCGTCGGCAGGTCCTCCGCCGTCGCGCTGGACCGCACGGCGTAGGCGGCCTGCTCGCCGAGCCGGGTGAGCGGGCGGGCGATCGCCGCCGCGAGATCGTCCGGGATGGCGATCCCTTCGATGGCCCGGCGGATCTGCGCGCTGAGCGTGCGGATCGCCTCGTGGTCGTCCGGGTCCAGGCGCGACAGCTCATCGAGCCGGTCGTCGATCGACGGGGCTTCCGCCATGATCCGCCGGAAGGCGTCCGTCGTCACGCAGAAGCCGTCCGGCACGCGGATGCCGTCGATCCGCGACAGCCCGCCCAGGTGCGCGCCCTTGCCGCCGACGACCGCGACCCGCGTCTCGTCGACCTCGTGCAGATCGATCACGTACTGCTCGCTCAACGCGATACCTCCGTCGACAACACACGCACGTCGTGCCCTCATTTCCGCAGGTTGTGGCCTCGGCCGACGATTGTGCGCCACCCCCCGGGCCTTGCCGCAAGCCCCCCGGTGCGCTATACCTTGAGAGTGGCAAGGAGAGACTTCTCCTTGCCTTTGCTTTTTCCCGTCCGCTGGAACCGGCCGGACGTCCCACCGGCCCACGGATGCGGCCGCGGAACGGAACCTGGAATGCGAAACGGCCCGCCGGGGGAACCGGCAGGCCGTCGCGAAGACCGTGGCTAGGGGATGTGTATCGTCACGGACTTGCCGGGCTTGAGGGTGAGCTGCTTGCGGAAGGCGCCGGCGCGCAGCTCGGTGGCGGTCCCGCCGGTGCTGCGGACGGTCGCCTCGGTCACCTTGCCGTTGCGCCAGGACAGGTCCACCTCGAAGCCGCCGCGGGCGCCGACGCCGGTCACGGAACCCTTGGCCGCCCAGGCCTGGGGGAGTGCGGGCAGCAGCTCGATGACGCCCGGCCGCGAGTAGAGGATCATCTCCAGCGCGGCGGTGGCACCGCCCAGGTTCGCGTCGATCTGGAAGATCGTGTAGCTGCCCTGGCTGTACATGTCGAACCAGTTGGCCGAGGTGCCGTTGCCGTTGGTGATGGACGGCCGCAGGACCGTCAGGTACAGCTGGTAGGCCTTCTCCGCGTCCTTCAGCCGGGACCAGCACAGCGACCGCCACGCGCACGCCCAGCCGAAACTGTCCATGCCGCGCGCGGTGAGCAGGGCACGGACCCCTTCGAGCAGCTCCGGCGGGCTGGTGTCGGCGGCTATCCGGTCGCCCGGGTAGAAGCCGATCAGCGGAGACAGGTGCCGGTGCGTGACCTCGCCGAGGTTGTCGGGGGTCATCCACTCCTCGAGCCAGCCGGTCTTCGGGCTGACCCGGGGCAGGTAGAGCTTGGCCTGCATCGCGCTCAGCTCGGCGGCCAGCTCGGTGTCCCGGTGGAGCACGCGGGAGGCGGCCTTGAACTCCTCGAAGAGCTCCCACGCCAGTTCCTGCCCGTAGGTGTTGCCCTTCCCGTCCGGACCGTGCTCCGGGGACCAGGAGGTGTCGTCGATCAGGACCTGTTGGGACGTGCCGTCCGTCCCGGTGACCGTCGTGCTGATCAGGCGCGCCTGCCAGAACTCCGCGGCCCCCTTCAGGACGGGGTAGATCAGCTCCAGGTAGGCGCGGTCCTGGCTGTACTCGTAGTGCCGCCACAGGGAGTTGCACAGCCAGGCGTTGCCGGAGGGGTGCCAGGCCCAGCCGCTGCCGCCGTGGATGTTGGTGGAGAACGCGACCGCCCAGCCGGCGATCTTCCCCGTGCTGTTGCGGAACCGGTTGCGTTCGTCGTTGTACAGCCGCTTGGTGACGTCGGTCCAGACCGGCAGCTGGGACACGCAGTACCGGGCGAGGGCGTACGCGTTCTCGCCCAGGCCGGCCGGGTCGGCCAGCCAGTAGTTCATCTGGACGTTGATGTCGGTGTGGTAATCGGCGTACCAGTCCGGGTTGTTGTTGTGCACCCAGATGCCCTGCAGGTTCATCGGCAGCCAGTCGCGGGAGCCGGTGATCGTCAGGTAGCGGCCGTATTGGACGTAGGCGGCCTCCAGTTCCGGGTCCGGCGTGGTCGCGTCGGTGTACCTCACGGCGATGCGCGACCAGGAGTCCAGGGACCGCTGCAGCGCCGACGACTCGCCCAGGTCGATGCTGAACCGGTTGTAGAGCCGGTGGTAGTCGGACACGTGGGTCTTGAGCAGCTCGTTCTCGGACACCTTCGCCGCGGCGGCGATCTTGGCGCGGGCCACCGCGAGGGGATCGGTGCCCGGCTCGCGGAACTTCTTCGCGGCGTCGGGGGAGTAGTCGGTGCCGCCGCACACCACGATCAGCAGCTCCCGGCACCCGGCGAAGGACAGTTTGTCGCCCTCCACACTGACCCGGCCCGACGCGCTGACCGCGGTCACCGCCGCCGCGTAGCGCAGACCGTTCTTCAGCGTCCCGGCGAACGACACGTTCCCGCTGCCGCCCGCGGTGGTCTCGCCGTGCGTGCCGGCCAGCGAGACCGTACCGGTGTGCGGCCCGCCGCTGAGCCGGACGACGACCACGTCGTCCGGATGGCTGGCGTACACCTCGCGCCGGTGGAGGTTGCCCTCGTGCAGGTACTCCGCGGAGACCACGCCGTTGCTCAGGTCGAGCCGGCGACGGTACTTGCTCACCGCCTTGCCGGAGTGGCCGGGCAACGCGATCCGGAGCTTGGCCAGGAGGCCGAAGCTGCCGAAGTCGTCCGGACCGTACGGCAACTGGCCGTCGTCGGTCAGGGTGTCGTTGGTGCCGCCGGTCCAGAACGCGCCGTCGGTCAGGTAGAGGAAGTCGTCCGCCGGATCGCCGCCGACGAGCGCGCCCAGCCGGCCGTTGCCGACCGGCAGTGCCTCCTGGATGATGCGCGCCTCGTTGGCGGGCGTGCGGTACCAGATCGACGTGGCCTTCCCCTCCGGGACGATGTCCACGCTGGTCGGACGGGCGGGAGCGGCATGTGCGGCGAACGGGTAGAGGCCGCTCGACAGGGCGAGAGCACCACTGGTGGCGCCGGCCAGGCGGAGGAAGTCACGTCGGGAAGAAGCGGACACGGCAAGGGTTCCCTTCCAGGGTCACAGCAGCCCACGAAAAGTATTCATAAATAATCAACTTGTTTCGCCCATGTCAACGGCTGGTGCCAAATTAACCCGACCTTTGCCCTTGTCGCTGTTGATCTTATGGACTTTTAGTCCGTGATATCCCCATCTCTGGCGCGAGGTTCGAGGCTCCGTGACGCGAGTAGGTCGGATGTCTACGGTGCGACGATGAAGGCGTTCTGACGGCTCGTCGGGTTCCAGGGCACGCACGCTCATCGACGGCGGCGCGTGGTGTGGTGTCGAATGGCCGTCATGGGCAGGCGCGGCCGCACCGTGGGTAAGAACAGCACTGTGGATCCTGCGGAAGTGACGAACGCCGACGCCTGGACCGCCTACGGGGCCCACCACGTGGCCAGGGGCACCGACGTTCCCGACGCGGACGACATCTCCTGGGGCTTCTGGCCGGACGGGGGCTCGGGCCTGGCCAGGCATGCCGCCCATCTGGTCCGTGCGCACGGTGCCGACGTCGACGCCGTCGAAGCCTCGCCCACCCAGTACGAGCGCGCCGCCGCACGCTACTCCGCCGTACCCGGGCTGCGCCTGATCCTGGCCGACGCGGTCGACCATCTGCGGCGGGCGGATCCGTACGAGGTGATCTACTCCGTCCACGGTTTCGCGTACGTCGACCCGCGCCGGCTGCTGCCCGCCGTCGCGGACGCGCTGGCACCGGGCGGCAGGCTGGTGTTCTCGGTCCTGCACACCGCCTCCGACGGCCAGGGCCCCTCGGACACCGTCACGGCCCGCCCGCAGATCCTGCCCCTGGCGGGCGGCGGGCAGCTCATCGTGCAGATGTGGGTCCTGACACCGGAGTTGTGGCGGGACCTGCTGGAGGAGCACGGCTTCGTCGTCGAGCGGATCGAGGTCCTGGACGCGCCGGAAGAGGGTGTCCCGACGTCCTGCCGCCTGTTCCGCGTACGTCGGCGCATCCGGGCCACCAGCCGCCCCCGCACCACCGGCCCGCCGCCGCCGAACACCGCCCTCGGCGTCGGGGCGATCCTCCACGGCCCCCGCGGTCTTCTGCTGGGCCGGCACCGGCGGGGTACGTGGGAGCTGCCCGGGGGTTCGGTGGAAAGGGGGGAGTCCCTCGCCGGCACCGCCGCCCGCGAGGTGAAGGAGGAAACCGGCTGCACCGTACGCGAGGAGGACGTCGAGCTGCTCGGCCTGCTCCTGGACGAGGCCCAGGGCATGCTGCGGGCGACCGTGGCCGCGGTGATCACCGCATGGGACGGCGAGCCGGGTGACCAACCCGGCGAGAGCGTGGGCGACTGGCGGTGGTGGCCGCTCGACCGGCTCCCGAACGGCCTGTTCGTCCCCAGTGCCCAGTGCCTGACCACCTGGCGCCCCGACCTGCCGATCGAGCACCCACCCGCCCGGCTCCATCCCCTGTGGGGAACCGGGGCCGTGCGGGCCCGCCGCGACGTATGAGTTCTCGTTGCAGCTCGGCGGGTCACCCTTGGTCACCGCGGTCCGGATGATCTCCGCCGGTCTGCGTCCGGGCCCGGTGGACCCCCCGTCAGGCCGCGTCGGCTGCCCGGGCCAGGATCCGGGCCAGTTCGGCGGGCTGGGTGATCATGGGCCAGTGGCCCGATTCGATGTCGGCGAAGTCGACGTGCTTGGCCCGGGCGAGTTCCGGGATGTCACCGGCGCTGATCCACTCCTGCGCCTGCGGGGGCGTGAACTCGGGGCATACGACCACGACCGGGACGTCGAACCTCCGTTCGTCCGTCAGTCGCACCACTGCCTTGGACACGCCTGCGGGCACCGGGATCGCGGCGGCCGCCAGCTCTCGCCTGGCCCCGTCGTCGAGGTCGGCGGCGTCCGGCCCCTCGAAGGGGCCCCAGCCGGGGAAGGGCATGACGCCGTCGGTCACCTCGAAGAAGTCGGCGTACGGCTGACCGTCGGCGGTCGGGAAACCACCGATGAGGGCGACCTTGGCGACCCGCTCCGGCCGCCGGTCGGCAGCCAGCCAGGCCAGCGTGGAGGCGGCGGAATGCCCCACCACCAGCGGCTTGCCGGGTGCGGCGTCCACCGCGGCGAGCACCGTCGCCAACTGGTCGTCGAGGGTGGCGGACACGGAGCCGTCCCCCTGGCCCGGGAGGGTGAGCGGCACGGGGCGATGGCCGAGCGATTCCAGCGCGGGCGCGACGCGGCCCCACACGGATCCGTTCAGCCACAGGCCGCCGATGAGCAGGATGTCCATGGTCGGTTTCCCTTCTCCAACTTCGTGGACGCCACCGTAGGAGGAGATCCGGACGATCCACTGCCGGTTCATTCGGATTAACCTGCTCCCGTGCCGAACGACCTCAGCCCCACCGCGCGGGCGCTGCGCGCCCTGGAGATCCTCCAGACCCGCCCCGGTACGACGGCCGGCGAACTCGCCGTACGGCTGGGCGTCACCGAGCGCGCCGCGCGCCGGTACGTCGGGATCCTCCGGGAGGCCGGCATCCCCGTGGAGTCGGCCCGGGGGCCGCACGGCGGGTACCGGCTGGGCCGCGGGACGAGGCTGCCTCCGGTGCACTTCACGCAGTCCGAGGCCCTCGGCCTGGTGATGGCGGTGCTCGGCGCCCAGCCGGCCGTGGCCGACACCGACGACCTGGTCGGCACCGCCCTGGGCAAGGTCGTCAAGGCGCTTCCGGAGAGCGTCGGCCAACAGGCGGCGCTCCTGCGGGAGTACGCGTCGACCGCAGGGGACCCGTACGCGGCGCGCCCCGATCCGGCCATCACCAGCGAACTCGTCGACGCCGTCGCGGCCCGGCGGCGCGTGTCGGTCACGTACCGCAGTGAGGCCGGCAACGAGTGGGAGGCGGAGGTGGATCCCTGGTCCATCGTCGTCCGCTACGGGCGCTGGTACGTGCTGTGCCACTCCCATCGTGCGGACGCGATCCGCACCTACCGGCTCGACCGGATCCGTGCGGTCCGGCCGACCGGGCACGGGTTCGAGCCGCCCGAGGGCCTGGACCCGGTGGCGGCGCTCGAGGAGAACCTGGGTCTGGGGTGGGAGTTCTCCACTCGCGTGGTGTTCGACGCGCCCCTGGCCGAGGTGGCCCCGTGGATCCGGCCGCCCATGGGGCGCCTGGAGCCCTCGGGGGAGGGATGCGTGCTGGTCGGCAGCACCCGCAACCCGGACATGTACGCGCAGGAATGGCTGGCAAGGGTGCCGTTCGCCTTCCGCGTCGAGGGCGGGGAAGAGCTGCGTGCCGCGGTTGCGGCGCTCGTGGCGCGTCTCGCCGCCGCGGTGGCGGAAAGCTCCTGACCGCTACGGGGCCGGCGTCGCCGCTTGAGCCGGTCACCTGATTTCTCCCAGGGTGCCCTGGCCTTCAGGCCGTGGCGGAATGGGTCCTTGAGTGGGAGCCGCGAAGCGGCGGAGCTCTCTGCGTGTCTGTTCTGACCTGCGCTCTCCTTCGTTGTCGGTGGGGGCTGTTAGATTCCCGGGCATGACGACGGCGGTGGTGGCCGGGCAGGGGTCGGGGTATGCCCGGTTCACCTATCGGCTGCGGGTGTCGTCGTCGGCGGGTGCCGGTCTGGAGGCGGAGTGGGCGCGTTGCCGGTGGGTGTGGAACGAGTGTGTGGCGGTGTCCCGCAAGGTCCACGGCCTGAACAAGACCTCCGAGCAGAAGGCCACGTGCGGTCCCGCGCAGCTGGACAGGATGCTGACCGAGGCGCGGCGGTCGATGGCGTGGCTGCGGGAGGGCAGCTCGGTGCCGCAGCAGCAGGTCATCCGGGACTTCGCCATATCCCGCACCAAAGCGATCAAGGACATCGCGGCGAGGCTGCCGATGAGGCAGCGGGCCGGGATGCCCCGCATCAAGCGCAAGCGCGAGGCCGCCCCGTCGCTGAACTACACCACCCGCGGTTTTAGGCTCAAGGACGGACGCCTGCACCTGGCCGGCGGCATCGTCGTGTCGGTGGTGTGGTCCCGCGACCTGCCCAGCCAGCCCACGTCGGTGCGGGTGTACCGGGACAGCCTCGGCCACTGGTATGCCTCGTTCGTCGTGGCCACTGCCCCTGAGCCGCTGCCTGCCACCGGCGCTGTGATCGGCGTGGACTGGGGCGTGCGTGAGACCGCGACCACCACCAGCGACGCCCACGACCTGCCGCACGCTTAGCACGGGAAGACCGCCGTGCAGCGTCTCGCGCGGTACCAGAAGATGATGGCTCGCCGTAAGCCTGCTCGTGGGCAGGCTGGGTCCAGGGGCTACCGCAAGGCCAGGCATCAGGCGGCGAAGCTGTACAAGAAGGTGGCGCGTCGGCGGCAGGACACTGCCCGCAAGTGGGCCAAGCGCGTCGTGACCGACCATGACGTGCTCGCGGTGGAGGACTTCCGGCCGAAGTTCCTCGCGAAGACCACGATGGCGCGCAAGGCGGCGGACGCGGCGATCGGGGCCACGAAGACGGCTCTGATCGAGATGGGCCGCAAGCACGGGCGGGACGTCCGCCTGGTGCATCCCGCGCACACCACCATGGATTGTGCGTCGTGCGGAGCGAGAACCAAGCACGCACTTCCTCTTTTGGAACGTACCTATACCTGCACCGCGTGCGGAGCCGTGTCTCCCAGGGACAAGAACTCCGCCCGCGTGATGCTGGTCCGGGCTGGTCTCAACCCGGCTGGTGCCGATCGTGTAAGCGCTGGTGGACCGCTGGTCCCCAGCCCACGTGAGCCAGGAATCCCCGTCCTATAGGGCGGGGAGGTTGTCAACGGAAGGATGTCCCGTCAATGTGGTGATGTCCCGTAGGGCCGGGAAAGAGGATCGCGCCTTTGGGGCATGTGTGCGGTTATGAGAACTTTCACGGGTCCTGATGGAGTGTCACGACGCAGGCTCCTGAGTGCCGTCGCCGCCTTGACGCCGGTCGCCGCCGTTCCGGCTGTGCCCTTGGCCGGTGCGGCTGCCGACGCCGCGTCCGATCCGTACGCGGACCTGGGTGAGGAGGTCGTCGCCTCGTTCCGCCGCGCATGGGACGCCTACCGACGGCTGGCCTGGGGCCGTGACGAGCTGCGGCCGCTGCGTGGCTGCGGTGCGGACTTCTTCGCCCGGGGTCACACGTTCGGCCTGACGATCGTCGAGGCGCTCGACACGCTGTACCTGATGGAGCTGGACGAGGACCTGGCCGCGGCCGTCCACTGGGTGCGCAACGAACTCGTCCTCGATCAGGACGTGCCGGTCCAGGTCTTCGAATCGATCATCCGGCTGGTCGGCGGGCTGCTGTCGGGGTACCTGGCGACCAGGGAACCCGTGCTGCTGGATCTGGCCCGCGACCTCGCGGACCGGCTGATGCCCGCCTTCGTCAAGTCGCCCACGGGCGCCCCCTACCGCTACGTCAACCTCTCCACGGGCGCGGTCGGCGGCCGGGTCAACTACCTCGCCGAGATCGGCAGCTGCATCACCGAGTTCGGGGAGTTGTCCCGGCTCACCGGCGACCGCTCGTACTACGGTGCGGCCAAGCGGGCGCTGCGTGCCGTCTACGAACGCCGCTCGCGGCTGGACCTCGTGGGCACCAGCATGAACGTCGAGACCGGGGCGTGGACCGGTACCACCGCCACCCTCGATCCGCCGGTCGACTCCTTCTACGAGAGTCTGTGGCACGGCTGGGCGCTGTACGGCGACGAGGAACTGCACACCTGGTACACCACGCTGACCGCCGGGATCTTCAGGTACCTCGCCGACCGGGACACCGGGCGGCTGTGGTTCCGGCAGGCGCAGATGGCCACGGGCCGCCCCGCCGGCCACGTCGAGTCCGGGCTGACCGCCTTCTACGCCGGCCTGCTCGCCCAGAGCGGCCGCCTCGCCGGCGGCGAGAGCTACCTCGACAGCTGGACCGCCGCGCTCGACACCTTCCGCCTGCCGCCGGACCTCTTCGACTACCGCACCCTGCGCGCGATCGACCCGTCCTATCCGCTGCGCCCGGAGTATGCCAACTCCTGCCTGCTCCTGTGGCTCACCACCGGGAAGGAGCTGTACCGCGCCCGCGCCCGCGAGATGTTCGGCCGCCAGGAGCGCTACTGCAAGGTCCCCAACGGCTACACGGTCGTCCGGGACGTGACGGCGTCCCCGATGAAGCTGGGGGACCTGACCCCGGCGTACTGGTTCAGCGAGAACGCCAAGTACTACTTCCTGCTGTTCGCCCGGGCGCGCCGTTTCGACTACCGCTCCAGCTATCTGACGACGGAGGGCAACGTCCTGCGCGGGCTGCTGGACCCCGGCACCGGAGGCCCTGCCGGGAAGTGACGCGGCACTGCCCGGCCGCCCCGGTGATCACCCGTCATCGCCCGCGTGTGCGAGCAGTTCCTCGGGTGACCAGGCCAGGCGTCCGTCGGCGAAATCGGCCAGGACGCCCCGGACCCATGCCAGCTCCGCCGCCGTCATCGTGCGCACGTACCCCAGCTCCAGCGTCGCGATCCGCGGCAGCCCGCTGTCCGCTTCCCGGGCGAGGTCCGCGTCGTGCTTCGTGAGGGCGGCCTCCAGGGCTTCGGCGCGGCGGCCGAGCGCATCCCGCAGTGCCTCCGGCGTCAGCATCATGATCAGCGACAGTGCGGCGGGAAACTCGGGGAACTCCTGCTTCGGCGTGGAGAGCATCTCGTCGAGCCAGCGGTGCGCCGTCTCGCTGCCCGCCTCGGTGACCTCGTAGACCGTGCGCTCCGGGTACTGCGCGTCCCGGCCCGTCTCGCGGACGGCGATCAGCCCGGCGGCGAGCAGGCGCTCCATGGTCCGGTACAGGCCGGCCCGCTGACCGACGTTGACGACCTGGTCCTTGCCCCATTCCTTGAGCAGCCGCTGGATGCCGTAGGGATGCAGCGGCTTGTAGTGCAGCAGGGCCAGGACGGTCAGGGCGAGGGGGGAACTCCGGGGCGCAGTGCTCATGGCTCGATGCTACCCACGGTCGAACTAGTTGACCGGAGACTAGTTGCAGTGCAACTATCAAGTCATGACGAACTCGACTGGCACCACGAACGGCAAGGTCCGATCCGCACTGGTCATCGGCGGCGGCATCGCCGGTCCCGTCACCGCGATGGCGCTCCAGCAGGCGGGCATCGAGGCGACGGTCTTCGAGGCGTACGAAGGCCCGGCCGACGAGGTCGGCGGCGGCATGGGACTGGCGCCGAACGGATTCCAGGCGTTCGACGCGATCGGCGTGGGCGACGCGATCCGCGCGGTCAGCACCGAGATGAACGGCATGGTGCTGCAGAGCTGGAACGGCAGGAAGCTGGCCGAGTTCGGCACGCTGCCCGGTATCGATCCGACGCGCTTCGTGTTCCGCGCGGAGCTGTTCCGTACCTTGCGCGAGGCCGCCCAGGAGCGGGGCGTGGCCACCGTCTACGGCAGACGCATCGTCGACGCGAGCGAGGACGCCGACGGTGTCACCGCGCGCTTCGCGAACGGCAGCACGGCGACCGCGGACGTGCTCATCGGCGCGGACGGACTGCGCTCCACGGTCCGCGGCCTGATCGACCCGACCGCCTCCGCACCGCAGTTCGCGGGCACGGCCGGGTTCGGCGCCATGGTCGCCGACGCCGGCGTCGCGCCCACCGACGGCATGATGCACATGACCTTCGGCAAGCGCTGCTTCTTCGCCTGGCAGGTCTTCGCCGACGGCACGGGCCTGTGGTTCATCAACCTGCCGGTGGCCCAGCCGCTCTCGGTCAACGAGCAGCGCGAGCGCGGCGGCGCCCACTGGCTGGAACACCTGGCGAAGGTCTGCGAAGGCGACGCCACCCCGGCCGGACGGATGCTGGCGGCCACCGACCCGAAGACCATGCTCTTCGCCGGCAGCACCGAGAGCATGCCGCAGCCGGTGCGCTGGAGCCGCGGCCGGATGGTCCTCACCGGGGACGCCGCCCATGCGCCCTCCTCCAGCTCCGGCCAGGGCGCCTCGCTCGCCGCGGAGAGTTCCGTCGAACTCGCCCGCTGCCTGCGCGACCTGCCCCTGCCTCAGGCGTTGGCCCGCTACGAGGAACTGCGCTGGCCCAGGGTGGAGCGGATCATCAAGGAGACCGCCCGCACCAACGCCCGCAAGGCGGCCGGCCCGGTCGCGCGGGTGATCCGCGACGCGCTGCTGCCGACGATGTTCAAGCTGATGAAGCCCGAGAAGAACGCCTGGCAGTTCCGGTACCCGATCGACTTCGACGCCCCGGTGGCGTGACGGCCGGAACCGGCTGAGCCGACCGCCGCCCCGGTCCACGTCCCGATCGTCAGGCGCGCTGATGCCCCGGCCGATCGGCGCCCGGGGGGAGAGATCACCCGGTCGGCTACTGAATATGGCCGTCATGCAACGCAGGGTGACTCTTGCTGTGGGCTCGCTGCTGTCCATCTCCGCCCCTCCCCGCTCGCAACGCCTTGCTCGGCGCGATGGCCGCGGTGGCCTACATGACGGCCGGCGGCCACACCCTCAACGCGCCCTGCGCCCCGGTGGAGCTCGCCCGCGACATCGTCAGCGGCAAGGTCGACGTGTTCGCCGCCGCCGAACGCATCCGCTCCTGGCGAGCGTGACACGCAAGGGGCCGGGCCACGGCCTCGACGGCCGGGCTCTGCGGCAACCTGATCCGCAGCCATTCGGCCACCGACGCCGAAGTCGGCATCCTCGTGGCGAGCTGAGCAGACCTGTCCCTTGGACAACTTCGGATGCCCGACCCCGGGCCGAAGCCAGAGGGATTCGGCGACGCCTGCCATAGGGACCGGACGCTGCTCACCGTCGTAGGCGCCGGTCGCGGGGTGGCTGGTGACTCCGACAGGCAGGGCCGGCTGGGGCCCCTGTTGCGGTTGATGCCTGAGGGACCCGCGGAGTTCCCTGTGCCGACTTCTGCCGTGAGCGGGCACAGATTGACGCTCACCGCTGCGGTGGCCAAGCTGGTGTGAGAGGGCTGGTCGAAGGGACCGCGGCCGTGAGTGCTGGAAAGAGTGGACTTCCCCGGCTGCTGACGGCGGCCGAGACAGCGGCGCCGGCGGATGCTGTCGACGTGGTCGCGGAGGACCTGCGGCGGCGTTTTCAGGCTACGAAGGTCTCTTTCCTCATCGTGGACCTGACGGGCAAGGCGGTGGCGCGGCTGTCCACCGCCGGGGCAGCGGGGGGTGAGAGGGAAGCGGAACGGATCCCCCTGTTCGGCAGCGTCTACGAGCAGGTGATCCGTACCCAGCGGCTGTATCAAGAGGCGACGAGCCGCGGACAGCGAATGATCGTACCGGTCACCAACCGGGGGGACGCCATTGGACTGCTGGAGCTGCTCCTGCCGACTGACTGCGGTGAAGATGTCCTTGATGTCGTCGGGGAAGCCGCCCATGCCCTGGCCTATGTCGTGATCGCCAACGGGCGCTTCACCGACTTCTACACCTGGGGCAAACGCTCCAGGCCCCCGACCCTGGCAGCAGAGATCCAGTATCAGCTGCTGCCCGCGTCGCTGTCCTGCGAGGCCGCGCAGTTCACCCTGTGCGGGAGTCTGGAGCCCTCCGAAGACCTCAGTGGCGACACGTTCGACTACACCGTGGATCGGGACATCCTGCACTTGTCGGTGACCGACCCCATGGGGCACGACATCGACGCCGCCCTGGCCGCCACGGTCCTGGTGGGTGCTCTGCGCGGCGCGCGCCGTGCAGGAGCCGGCCTGGCCGAGCAGGCCCGTCGGGCCGACCAGGCCCTGGCCGACCACGGCCAGGGTCACGCCACCGGGCAGCTCCTGCGGATCAACCTCCACACCGGGCAGGCCCAGCTCGTCAACGCCGGTCACCCCTGGCCACTGCACGTACGCAAGGGGGTCGCGGAGGTGATCACCTGCGAGGTGGACCATCCCTTCGGGCTCTCCGTGTACGCGCCGCACCCTTACCGGGTTCAGGACATCGATCTGCGCCCCGGCGACCGTCTGCTCATGCTGACCGACGGCATGCTCGAACGCCATGGGCAGAAGGTCGACCTGCTTGCCCTGTTGGAGCGCACCCGGGACCTGCATCCACGCGAGACCGCGCTGACGCTGACGTCCGCAGTCCGGGAAGCCGCCGGCGGCCAGCTCGAAGACGATGCCACCGTGATGTGCCTGGACTGGCACGGCCCCCAGGAGACCCAGCGGCACGTCAGCTCCGGCGCAGACATCGAGAAAGCCTCCGCCGGCCGCAGAAGGCAGCAGCCGTGATCAGCGAGCTCTCCTGGACGGTGCCGGTGCCGGGGCTCTGACGACGGGGACTGGTCGGTCACCACGGTCCACCGGCGGGGACCGCGGATCGACGTCCCGGCATTATCGTCCGGTCCGTCCAGCGCAGGGTCCGGCCATGGAGGTTTTGGTGCGGCTCTTCGCAGAAGGACGCATCTGACGCACCGCCCATGGGGTGTACGGGGTCGCGCGTCGGCTTCGCAACCCCGGAAGGCTTGTCGGTCGGCAGCCTTGTTGGTGTGCGGGCTCCGGTTCACGAGGCTTGCGCGTGGAGGGCTGGGGTCAGCCGGTCAGCGCGGTGACCGAACACGGTCACTCATTCCGGATGATCCACGTCCGGGCGAGTTCCGCGACCCAGGTGGCCGCCGCGTCGGGAGCAGGCGGGGGCGCGCCGACGACGACGAGTTCCGAGACGCCCGCTTCGGTGAGGGCGGGCAGGTGCTCCGGCGTGCCGTCACTCAACGCGACGGCAACCGTGAGCTCGTCGAAGGCGCGACCTTGGCGGGTGCACTCGTCGGCGAGGACGGCCACACACGAGCCGACGTCGGCCACCGGGACGTTGAAGCCGTACCAGCCGTCGGCGTGCCTGACCGCGCGGCGCAGGGCGGCGTCGCTGTGGCCGCCGACCACGACCGGGAGCCGGCCACCGCGCAGCGGCTTCGGGTTGACCCGGATCGCGTCGAAGCGGGTGAACTCGCCTGCGAAGGAGGCCGGATCCTCGGTCCAGAGGGCGCGCATCGCGGCGAGGTACTCTTCGGCGCGCCGCCCGCGCCCGGCGAAGGGGACCCCGAGTGCCGCGAACTCCTCGGCCGACCAGCCGGCCCCGACCCCGAGGCAGAAGCGTCCGGCTGAGAGGACGTCAAGTGTGGCGGCCTGTTTGGCGACCACGACCGGGTTGTGCTCCGGCAGCAGGAGCACGCCGGTGGCGAGCCCGATCCGGCTGGTGACGGCCGCCGCGTAGCTGAGGGCGAGCAGCGGGTCCAGCCAGTCCGCGTCCGCGGGTACGGCGATCCGGCCGTCCGGGGAGTAGGGGTAGCGGGAGGCGGGTGCGTCCACGAGCACCACGTGCTCGCCGCACCAGAGCCTGGCGAAGCCGTGCGTCTCCGCGGCTGTGGCCACCGTCCTGATGACCTCCGGGCGGGCACCGTCACCGATGCCGAGCGCGTGCAACCCCACTCGCATCCGCCACCTCCTGGCGTCACCCTAGGTGCGAAGCGCGGACGCGTTCGGGTGACGTGGCACGCAGCGCGTGGAGGCGGCGTGTCGCGTCACCTGGACGGACGAGGCCACCGCCGGTGTCCGCGTGATGTTCCCCCCCCGCAGCCGGCTCGGTCGAACGCGACGGGTCCGCCGGTGAGCCGGCGGGCCCTCGTGGGTGCCTTGCGGGGATCAGCAGAAGGACGACGTCACGTCGCAGGATAGAACTTCGGCGCCATGGTTGGCCTTCATGGATTCTCCCGTCGGCCCGTCAGCCGGTGGTGAGCGCCGTCATATCGCGACGCGCCTTCTTGACGCTCCATCTGAACCGTTCCGCATTCGCTCGACCGTATTGCCAAGGGCCGCAGCGCGCAGGGCGGCAGGTTCGGCCGGAGGGGATCAGCTCGATCTCCGCACCGAAGCCGTGCCCGGCGTAGAAGTCCAGGGAGATCGATTCCTCGGCCAGGCCCGACGTTCGCCGGGGCGCCGTCGGTCTTCGGCGGCTGGGCGGGGGCGCGGGGCGGCATCAGGGGCGAGGTGCATCGGTGTTTTGTTGTCCCGGGTGTTTTGGCGGTGGTTTCGTGGTGGTGAATCTTCTCCGGAGGGTGATGTCACACGGCTCACGGAAGCGGTCCGGAGGCGCAGGAGCACACTGTCGGCCACCCCCGCCCCCAACAGCAGGTTTGCCACCCCCGGAGCGCTGATCCGCCCCGTTCACGCCGTACCCCGCGCCCGGACCGTCCTGATTGAGTGGATCACGGGGTCGCCGCCGTCACGTCGTCACCGACCGCGGCGGTCGCCCCGTGTTCGTTCACCAGCCCTGCTGGAGGGAATGTGTCCACACTGGACAGCGCCACCGGTCCCGCCGTCGAAGAACCCGCCGCTGATCCCGCGGCCGAGCAGCTCACCAGTCTGAGCACCCGCGCGGCACGCCAGCT
Organism: Streptomyces sp. NBC_00510; assembly: GCA_036013505.1. Classification (NCBI taxonomy): domain Bacteria; kingdom Bacillati; phylum Actinomycetota; class Actinomycetes; order Kitasatosporales; family Streptomycetaceae; genus Streptomyces; species Streptomyces sp. NBC_00510. The sequence continues at coordinate 9,741,742 of CP107851.1, forward strand.
CGCCACGACCACCAAGTCCGAACCGCAGATGCAGGCCATCACCTCGCGGTGGCTGCTGAAGGCCCTGCCGTGGGTGGACGTCAAGGGCGGCACGTACCGGGTCAACCGGCGCCTCCAACTGCGCACGAACCGTGGCCGTGTGCACTTCGAGCACAACGGGAGCGACGACATCCGCGTCATCCCGCAGTCGCTCACGGAGTTGCCGATCCTGCGCGGCTACCCCGACACGGACGTCCTGCGGGAGATCGCCGGCCACTTCCGGCCCCAGGAGGTGCGCGCCGGACAGGTGCTCTTCGAGGCCGGCCAGCCCGTGACGGAGGTGTACCTGGTCGTCCACGGCCGGTTCACGCGCTACACCTGCGGCAAGTACGGCGACGAGGGGATCATCGGGGTCGTCACGGACGGCGACCAACTGGGCGACGAGGCCGTGGGACAGCCCGACCCGCTGTGGTCGGCCTCGGTGCGGGCCGAGACGGCCGGGGTGGTCCTCGCGATGCCCTGGGCCGCCGTCGAGGACCTCACGCAGCGGGCGCCCTCCCTCGGCGCGCATCTGCGGTCCTACGTCGACCGGCAGCACCGGCCGATGAACCGCAAGGGCGAGGCCGACGTCCCGGTGCAGGCCGGCCACGTGGGCGAGCCGACGCTGACGGGCGGCTTCGTGGACTACGACCTCGCCCCGCGCGAGTACCAGTTGTCCCTCACCCAGACCGTCCTGCGGCTCCACAGCCGCGTCGCCGACCTCTACAACGACCCGATGGACCAGACCGAGCAGCAACTGCGCCTGACCGTCGAGGAGATCCGCGAGCGCCAGGAGTGGGAGCTGGTCAACAACCGGGAGTTCGGCCTCCTGCACAACGTCGACTACGGCCAGCGGGTCAGCACCTTCGCCGGCCCGCCGGTCCCGGACGACATGGACGAGCTGCTGTCGATGCGCCGCAAGACGAAGGTCTTCCTCGCCCACCCCAAGGCGATCGCCGCCTTCTTCCGGCAGTGCAACCGGCGCGGCCTGATGCCCGGCACCGCGAGCCTCGACGGCCACGACGTGCCGGCGTGGCGCGGGGTCCCGATCCTGCCCTGCGGCAAGATCCCGATCAGTGACGACCAGACCACCAGCATCATCGCGTTGCGCACCGGCGAGGCCGACCAGGGCGTCGTCGGCCTGCACCAGACCGGCATCCCGGAGGAGTACCAGCCGGGCCTGAACGTCCGGTTCATGGGCATCGACTCCGCCGCGATCATCAGCTACCTCGTCACCGCCTACTACTCGCTGGCCATCCTCGTGCCCGACGCGGCAGGGATCCTGGAGAACGTCCAGGTCGGCCGGCTCCCCGAATGACGGCCTGGAGCACCCCGTGACCACACACCCCACCGCCTTCACCCTGCCCGGACCCCCCAGCCCCGCCCGGAGCGCGAGAGCGCGGCGCCACGGCGCGATCCCCGGGCTGCTGTACCGGCCCGCGGTGCCCGCCGACCCGGAGAAGGTGCAGGAGGTCGACCTGCGCGTGGAGGCCTGGGCCCGCGCCAACGACCTGTTCCCGGCGGCCTGGCAGGGCGACTTCGCCGGCTTCCAGTTCGGCCGTGCCGTCGTGCTCCAGCACCCGGGGGCCGCCGACCTGGAGCGTCTCACCGCCGCCGGCAAGCTGCTGCTCGCCGAGAACATCGTCGACTCCTGCTACTGCGAGGAGGACGAGGGCCGCGGGGGCGCGCGCAAGGGCCTCGGCGGACGACTGGTCATCGCCCAGTCGGCACTCGACCCGTACCACGGCACCCCCGCACTGGAGGAGGAGTGGCGGCAAGGTGTCCGGGCGGACGGCCCGCTGCGCTCCTACCACCTCGCGCTGCGGGACTTCGCCGTCCTGGCCACACCCAGCCAGACCGACCGGTTCGTGCATGACGTCGCCCGGCTGCACCTGGGCTACCTGGCCGAGGCCGCCTGGGCGGAGACCCGCTACGTGCCGAAGGTCTGGGAGTACCTCGTGATGCGGCAGTTCAACAACTTCCGCCCGTGCCTGTCCATCGTGGACGCCGTGGACGGCTACGAACTGCCCGAGCAGGCCTACGCCCGCCCCGAGATCCAGCGGATCACGGCCCTGGCCTGCAACGCCACGACGATCGTCAACGACCTGTACTCCTTCACCAAGGAGCTGGCCAGCGACCCGGCACACCTCAACCTGCCCCAGGTCGTCGCCGCCAACGAGCGGTGCGGGCTGAAGGCCGCCTACCTCCGGTCGGTCGAGATCCACAACACGATCATGGCGGCCTTCGAAGAGGAATCGGCCCTGCTCTCCGCCACCTCGCCCCTCGTGGAGCGCTACGCCCGGGGGCTCGCCGCCTGGGTGTCCGGCAACCACGAGTGGCACGCCACCAACAGCCACCGCTACCACCTGCCCGACTACTGGTAACCGCCGCCTGTGACCCACCGGCACATGGCACCTGCACCACGAGGAGCAACAGTTGACCCACGCCCCTGCCGTCCGGCCCGCGGTCCTTCCGGTCCCGGCCCAGTCCACCTACCAGAGCCGGATCGCGGACTACTGGAACGCCGAGGAGAACCCGGTCAACCTCGAACTCGGAAAGATCGACGACCTGTACCACCACCACTACGGCATCGGTGAGGCCGACACCTCGGTCCTCGACGAACCCGATCCCGGCCGGCGGCGCAAGCGCATCACCGCCGAACTGCACCGCCTGGAGCACGCCCAGGCCGAACTGCTCGCCTCCAACCTGGGGAACCTCTCCGCGGCCGACCGCGTCTTCGACGCCGGCTGCGGACGGGGCGGCGGCAGTGTCGTGGCGCATCTTCGCTACGGCTGCCACGCCGACGGGGTCACCCTCTCCACCAAACAGGCTGACTTCGCCAACGACCAGGCCCGTGCCCGGGGCATCGACGACAAGGTCCGCTACCACCACCGCAACATGCTCGACACGGGCTTCGAGACCGGCGGGTACGCGGCGTCCTGGAACAACGAGTCCACCATGTACGTCGAGCTGGACCTGCTGTTCGCCGAGCACGCCCGTCTGCTGCGCCGCGGCGGACGGTACGTGACCGTCACCGGCTGCTACAACGACACCTACGGTCAGGCCTCGCGTGAGGTGTCCCTGATCAACGCGCACTACATCTGCGACATCCACCCGCGCTCCGCGTACTTCCGGGCGATGGCGCGCCACCGGCTGGTACCGGTCCACGTGGAGGACCTGACCGAGGCCGCGATCCCCTACTGGGAGCTGCGCAAGCAGGCGGACCACCTGGTCACCGGCATCGAGGACACGTTCCTGACCGCCTACCGCAACGGCAGCTTCCAGTACCTGCTCATCGCGGCCGACCGGGTCTGACCCTTCTACACGGCGACACCCACGGGCAACCGCCCCTCACCGGCGCTTGACCATCGCGCCGGTGAGGGGCAGCCGTTTCGGCAGCGGGGCCCACGCTCGGACCCGGATGCTTCGGTAGCGGGTCAGGTAGGCGATGGTTGCGCGTCCCGGTCCGTGCCGCTGTCCGGAGTGACCGGATGGTCGGGGGTCAGGGAGTGGATGCGTGGTATCGGCGAGTGCAGCAGCCAGAGCAGCGACAGCGCTCCGCCGACGGCGGCGACGAGGAGGGTCACCCGGAGGCCGATGAGGGTGGCGAGGAGGCCGCCGAGGACGGCGCCCACAGGGCGTACGCCGTAGTTGATCGTGCTGTACGCGCCCGCCACCCGGCTGCGCATGCCATCGGGGATCACCGCCGCCTGAAGGGAGTTGAGGTTGACGTCGAAGAGCATGACGCCGACGCCGGAGAGGAACTGGGCCAGGGCCAAGGCTCCGACGCGAGCCCACAGGGGACCGCCCGCGGCAGCGCCGATGGCGATCGGTGCCGGGAACAACACCGCGCCCACGGCGATGGTGCGGCCGATGCCGAGCTTTCGCGAGACCTTCGGCGCGATCACCGCGCCAAGGAGCGAGCCGGTGGCGCCGATCCCGAACGCCATGCCGATGACTCCGGCGGTCAGTCCGAGGTTCCGGCTGGCGAACAGCACCATCAGTCCGGTGCCCGTGACGAAGGTGAAGAAGTTGATGGTCGCCACGCACCCGAGACTCGCCCGCAGCACCGGGTGACGGATGACGAACGCCAGTCCCTCCCTGGCACGCCGCAGCAGCGGGGGTGTCGCTCGGTCAGGGACGGTCGGCGGTTCGGCGATCGATACCCGACCGACCAGAATCGCGGACGCGAGGAACGTCAGGGCGTCGACGACGACGGCGACGGGAGCGGTCAGCGCCTGGACCAGAGCACCACCGATCGCCGGGCCGGCGACGTATGACGCCGACCGGCTGGTACTGAGCTTGCTGTTCGCGTCCACGTAGGAGGACCGGGGCACCAGGTGGGCGAAGAACGGCGGATAGGCGGTGTTGAACAGCACCGCTGCGGCGCCCGTCAGTAGCGCCACGGCGTACAACTGCCCCAGCGTCACCGCCTCCAGCAGATAGGCAGCGGGGAGGGAGAGCAGTACTGCGGCGCGCGCCAGGTCGGCGAGAACCATCAGGCGCCGTTTGTGGACGCGATGGTCGACCCAGGCACCGAGGACGGTCCCGAGCAGGTTCGGGGCCCAGATGAGCGCGGTCAGCCACGCCACCTGATGGGCCGAGGCGTGCAGCGCCCCCACCGCGATCAGCGGCAGGGCCAGTTCGGTGATCCGGTCGCCGAACTGCGAGACCGACTGGCCGGCCCAGAAACGACGGAACCTCTGGTCACGCCAGAGCGGTATGGGTACGGCCTGGTCCGCGGCGCTCATGACGTCCTGCCGGTCTGCTCCTCGGCGCCCTCGGGCAGGGCGTAACGCAGCAGCCGGACGCCGCGGGCGTCGGCCGGACGCGCGGCCTCGTCACGCGTCACGTAGGGCGCGAGGACGCGTTCGATCGCGTCCTCGATGGCGGCGAGTTCGTCGGCGGAGACGACGACGCGGGTGTTGGCCAGACCCGCACGCCGCAGCCACTCCGGTTCGAGATCGGGCTCGACCTCGGCAGCCCACCGGTTCGCCAGGTCCGCGGAGCGCACGAACATCTCCCGGGACAGGACTCGCGCGGCAGTCCTGCCCTCCTCGTCCTCCGGGTCCTCCGGCGCCTCGAACCGGAAGCCGCGCGCCACCGCCTCCCACCGCCGCTGGCGACGGTCCGGGCCGGGCTCGGCATCGCGGACCAGCCCGAAGCCCGCCAGATGCCGCAGATGCCAGCTGGTCACCGACGGGGTCGCCCCCACACCGGGCGCGAGTTGTGTCGCCGTCGCCGGCCCGTGCCGCTGAAGGCGTTCGAGGATCGCCAGCCGCACCGGGTGCGCCAGCGCCCGCATCGCCCGCGGATCGGTGATCTCGACATCGCCCAGACGGTTACCGGCATCCATGACGTGAGAGTCTCCTCTCACATATTGTGAGAGTCAAGTCTCACATCTCCGTTCCGGGCCGCTGCCGGTGCGCGGGAGATCCAGGTACGGGTGCCGGAGGATAGGCCGCGCACGGGCGATGACTTTGCGCTGGAGCCGGAGTCTCCTTGGTGAATGCCGTTGCCGCAGAGCGCGACCCGTGACAGGAGACCTGGCCATATGACCGATCCGGGACTGACAGCAGACCGCAGCCGCGGGACCGGGGTCTGGCCCCTGATCCACGCCGAGCGAGCGGCGCTGGCGGCCGATCTCGCAGATCTGACGGACGAGCGTTGGGCAACGCCGTCGTTGTGCACCGGCTTGACGGTACGTGAGGTGCTGGCCCACCTGACCGCGGGCGCGAGCCTCAATGCCGTGCGCTGGATGGCGGGAGTGATCCGCTGCAGGTTCGACTTCGACAAACAGGTGGCCATGCGGCTGGCCGAGCAGTTGGGTACGACTCCGGCCGAGACCCTCGAGCGATTCCGGCATGTCGTCCCGAGCACCACCAAGCCTCCCTTGCCTGCCATGGCGATGCTGGGTGAAACGATCGTGCACGGAGAGGACATCCGGCGCCCGCTGGGTATCCGGCACGACTATCCGGTCCAGGTCGTCACGCAGGTCGCCGAGTACTACCAGGGTTCGGACCTCGTGGTCCTTGCCAAGGGCCGCATCGGCGGACTGCGACTCGTCGCGGACGACGGCCCGTTCGCCACCGGTTCCGGGCCGCTCGTGTCCGGCCCCACCATGGCCCTGATCATGGCCACGACCGGGCGCGCGACCTACTGCGACGACCTCGCAGGCCCCGGTGTGGAACTCCTCCGCAGTCGCTGCGGGACAGCGTGATCCGATGCCCCGACCCTCCCACGTGTGGAGTGCTTCCCGCTCCGTACGCGGGCGCTGCGGGGGCTTCACGAGCCCCCGCAGCGCCACCGGCCACCGGGAGAGGAGGATCGCTCCTCACCTGGACGCGACCGAGTCAGCCGGCGGGGGCCAGAACCGCCCCCGCATGCCGGCCGGAGCGTACTCAGCCGCGGTAGGTCTCCAGCAGACGCAGCCAGACTTCGCCGAGGGTCGGGAAGGCGGGGACGGCGTGCCAGAGCCGGTCGAGGGGCACCTCGCCGGCGACCGCGATGGTGGCCGAGTGCACCAGTTCCCCTACGCCGGGGCCGGCGAAGGTGACGCCCACCACGGTGTTGCGGTCGGTGTCGACGAGCATGCGGGCCCTGCCGCGGTAGTCCTCGCCGTACTGGTGGGCGCCGGCGACGTGGGCGAGGTCGTAGTCGACGACCTCGATGCGGCGCCCGCTCCGCTCGGCCTCGCGGCTGGTCAGGCCGACGGAGGCGACCTCGGGGGTGGTGAAGACGACCTGGGGGACGGCCGCGTGGTCGGCGGTGGCGACATGCGTGCCCCAGGGGGCGTCGTCGATGGGCTCTCCCTTTGCGCGGGCGCCGATGACGGTGCCGGCGATCCGGGCCTGGTACTTGCCCTGATGCGTCATCAGCGCGCGGCGGTTGACGTCGCCGACGGCGTAGAGCCAGTCGCCGTCGACGCCGGTGACGCGGAAGGTGTCGTCGACGGTCAGCCAGTCGCCGGGGGTGAGACCGACGGTCTCCAGGCCGACGTCGCGGGTCTGCGGGGCGCGGCCGGTCGCCAGCAGGATCTCGTCCGCGGCCAGCTGCCCGCCGTCGGAGAGCGTGATCCGCAACTCGCCGTCTTCGCCGCCCTCGCGGGCCAAGGAGGTGACGCTGGTGTTGAAGCGGATGTCGACGCCCGCTTCGCGCAGTCCGTCGGTGACCAGTTCGCCGGCGAACGGCTCCATTCGCTCGAGGAGTCCGTCGTCGAGGACGAGCATGGTGACCTGGGAACCGAGCGCCTGCCAGACGGTGGCCATCTCGACGGCGACCACACCGCCTCCGACGACGGCGAGGCGGCCGGGCACCTTGTCGGCGCTGGTGGCCTCGCGGCTGGTCCAGGGGCGGACGGTGTCGAGTCCGGGGATCGGGGGCAGGGCGGCGCGGGTGCCGGTGGAGACGGCGACGGCGTGCCGGGCGGCCAGGGCGATGGTGTCGCCCTCAGGGGTCTGCACGGCCACCTGCTTGGGGCCGGTGAGGCGGCCGTGGCCGCGTACGAGGTCGACGGAGACCGAGTTCAGCCAGTCGACCTGGTCCTCGTCCTTCCAGTACGAGGACATCTTGTCGCGGTGTGCGAGGACCGCCTCGACGTCCAGCGGGCCGGCCACCGCCGGGTCGAGTCCGGGTACGCGGCTCGCGTCAGCCCGCACCACCACCGGCCGGAGCAGTGCCTTGCTCGGGTCGCAGGCCCAGAACGAGCACTCACCGCCGAGGAGTTCGCGTTCCACGATCACGGCGCTGAGCCCTGCGGCGCGGGCGCGTTCGGCCACGTTCTCGCCGACCGGCCCCCCACCGATGACGATCACGTCGTAGGTGCGGGTTGTCTCGTTCATCACTGCTGCGTTCCTCACTGTTGCGTTCCTCATTGCTTCGGTGACTCGGTCGGACACTCCGGCGTCCAAGGTCCATTGCGGCCGCGTTCGCCGTTCCCCCGTTGCCGGACGGCGTCGGGGCCGCCGCACCACACGGGGTCGACGGGGCGGTCACGGGATGGGGCGACCACGGCGGCGAAGCCGTCTCTCGGCGCCCGCCGCACCGGACCGCCGGGCGGCGGAGAGCAACCCTTGCGCTCGCCCGGCGGTCCGGTGCCAGCCTGCGGTGGCTTCGTGGGGCGGTCAGCGGCCGGGGAGGCGCTGCGAGACCTCCTGGAGCACCCATCCGTTGCCGTCCGGGTCGCTGAAGGTGAGGAAGGAGCCGTAGGAGGCGCGCTCGGGATGCAGCCCGGCCAGCTGCTTCTGGCCGACACGGTCGTAAGTGACGTCCCCGCCCTCGTGGCCGTGGTACAGCAGCCCGCCGGCGTCGTGGAAGATCTCGCTGACCTCGATGCCGCGGCCGACGAGCTCCGCGTGGGCCTCCTCGATGTCGGAGACGATGAGATACAGGCCCTGGAACGAGCCGGGTGCGATAGGAGTCATTCCCTCGCCGAAAATGATCGAGCACTCGGAGCCGGGCGGCGTGAAGTGCACGACCCGGAATTCCTCGTTGGCCGTGTAGTCGACGTCCAGGCGGAATCCGACCTTCTCGTAGAAGGCCTTGGCCCGGTCGGTGTCGGAGACGGGCAGCACGATCATTTCGAGCTTCAGGTTCATGGGGAAATCCTTGGTTCTTGACGACTGCGTGCATCCCAGAGAACCAGCCGAAAGGGCGCCCCGGAGCGGTCCAGCAGGCCTGCCTTGGCCCTGGCCTGCTGGTCCAGGTACTGGCAGGTCCCCCCAGCCCCATCGCCGAGTAATGAGTGGTGGGTGCTTCGGAGGCGAATATCGAATCCGCCGTCTTTCAGGCGCCAGGAATATCAAAAAGCGCTCAGCTCCGGGTGGCCTGGGCCGGCGGTTCTTCGTGAGCACAGCCAACCCGGCTCACGGTCCTCCCTGGCGTTGTGCAACCTTGCCGTCCGGATCGGCAACCTGGACGCCTGGACCCGGCTGACCGCCCACCGCCCGGGCCGGACACCGATCGGCGACCGGCATCACTACGACGCGAGTCCGAACGCCGACTGGCACAGCTGACGAATGTGCACCCGCTGCGCTCCGGCCCGCACGGGCGAACCCGAACGGACCGGAGCGCAGCTGTTCAATCCGCTGCGGCAGTTGATCGAGTCGGTCAACGACACCCTCAGGGGCCGGAACGACCTCGAACGCCACCGCGGCTGCACACCCGGCGGCGTGGCTGTCCGCGTCCTGCAGCGACTCCTCGCCTGACCGCCGCCATCGGGCACAACCACCTGCGCGTCGGTGAAACGGCTCGTTCCTAAGCGACTGTGAGCACGATCTTCCCCCGGATGTGCCCTCGGGCGGCGCGTTCGTGCGCGGCTCGGGCATCCGTGAGCGCAAACGTGCTGTCGATCGCGACGCGGACCGTGCCCGCCTCGAGCAGGCGTGCCAGTTCGGCAAGCTGCGCGCCGTTCGAGCGGACCTGGGTGCCCGTGACGGTGACGCCCAGCTTCGCGGTCTCCTCTTCGTCGAATTCGCCGAAGAACACGGGGAACTGGGAGCCGCCGCGCTTGAGCGTGTGCAGGAAGCGCTTGCTGTGGGGGCCGCCGACGGCGTCGAGAACGAGGTCGACGTCGTGCACGAGTTCCTCGGGACGGTTCTTGGTGTAGTCGATGAACTCGTCGGCGCCGAGTTCGCGCAGGAAGGATTCGTGTGCGCCCGACGCCACCGCGATGACCCGTGCACCCTTCCATTTCGCCAGCTGAAGCGCGAAGTGTCCCACGCCCCCCGCGGCGCCGTTGACGAGCACCGTCGTGTCGGCGTCGAGTGGCACCGGACGGTGCTGCGCCGCCTGGAAGGGCGACGGGTGATCGTGTCCGAGCTCGATCAGGAACTGCCACGCCGTGAGCCCGGCCATGGGCGCCCCGGCGGCGTGCACGTGATCGATGCCGGCCGGCTTGAGCGCGAGGTCCGACGCGGGCGCGGCCACGTACTCGGCGTAGGTGCTGCCGTCGAAGCTGGGGAAGCGAAGGAGACCGAAGACCTCGTCCCCGACGGAGAAGCCGTCCACATCCGCGGCGACGGCCTCGACGACGCCCGACAGGTCCGTCCCCGGAATCACGGGCAGGCTGAACTTCGGCCTCACCTCCGGAGGCAGGTTGGACATCCCGTCGCGCAGGTACCAGTCGGGGGGATTGACGCCGACCGCGTGCACACGAACGAGCACCTCACCCGGCCCCGGCTCGGGCATCGGCACCTCGTCGTACCGCAGAACCTCAGGACCGCCGTGCTCATGGAGCCGGACCGCCCTCATCGTGTGTTTCGGCATCGTTCTCTCCTGCCCGCGCTGCGGGATAGACTCATTCGGATCAGCGATCCACATAACCGGACCACTGATCCGAATATATGGACCACTGATCCGGATAGTCAAGGGGGGCAGATGCGGGCCGACGCCAGGAAGAACCGCGACCACCTGCTCGCAGTAGCGGGCACCGCCATCACCGAGCAAGGCGTCGACGTGTCACTGCGCGACATCGCGCGCAGGGCCGATGTCGGACTCGCGACGCTGCTCCGTCACTTCCCGACGCGCGAGGCGCTGCTCGACGCCCTGCTCCGCACGAGCTTCGACGAGCTGACCGCCAAGGCAGGCGCCCTCGAAACGGCCGGCTCGCCCGACGACGCCCTCGTATCGTGGCTGCGCGACTGCGTCGCGTGGACAACCGAGTACCGGGGCGCTGTGGTGCTGATGGCAGCCGCCATCGAGGACACCGAGTCCGCACTCCACGCGTCGTGCGTCACGCTGCGCGCGGCCGGCGCGCGGCTCCTCACCCGTGCCCAGGCCGCCGGCACCGCGCGGACCGACATGGACGGCGACGATGTGTTCGCCCTGGTAGCGGCGCTCGCCTGGCTCGGCGATCAACCCTCGCTCGCGCCACGCGCCGATCACCTCTTCGACGTTGTCGCAAGCGCGATCCTCACCAGCGCAGCGAGCAGCGATGCCGAGGGGGGAACGCCGCCCTCCCGCCCGTAGCTGGATTCGTCGCGTACGCGAGCCGGCGAACTCGGCCTTTCGCATCGCGGGAGGCGAACCACGACCGCTCATACGCCGATGTCGCACAGTTGGCAGGCGATCCGGGCGGAAGGCACGGACCTGCCCCCGCCTGTTCCTACAGGTCGGCTACGAGAAGTCGGTAGCCCACGTCGAGCGTTTCGCGGTTCAGCAGGTCAGCATGGCGTTCGTGCCACAGCCCGGAAGACAGGTCGCTGGACAGCCGGGCCAGGCCCGGGCGGAGGACCTCCTCACCGGTCTGGGCGAGCATCGATATGCCGGATCGCACTTTCGGGTTGAGGTACGCCTCAGGTCGGCGCCAGAAGGCGGCGCCGAATCCGTCGGTGCAGTCGTGCGGGACCGGGACCGTCTCGATGCGCGCGCCTCCGAGCAGCGCAACCATCCGGTCGATCGGGACGGCCCGTCTGCCGTCGAACGCGGCCACCTCTGGCAGGTATTCGTCCAGCAGCCAGAACCTGCGGAAGATGTCCTGGTCCCACGTGAAGACGACGACGCGCTGCCGGGCGATCCGAAGGAGTTCCCCGATGCCGGCTTCCAGGTCGGTCCAGTGGTGCACGGTCAGCAGCGCCATCACCGCGTCGGCCGAGTCGTCGGCGATGGGAATCGACTCCGCCGATGCCTGCAGGGCCCGCGCGAATCCGGTCGGGCGTTGGGCGATCATCAAGGAACTGGGTTCAACCGCCAGCACCGTTGCCGGTGGTTCGTAGGAGCCGGCGCCGGCACCCACGTTGATGACGGTGGCGGCATCGCCGAGCGCCTCGTGGATTTGGGCAGCGATCCGGGGATCCGGTCGCCGCGTGTGACTGTAGGTCGCGCCGATGTGGTCATACGTCGTCACGACGGACAGTATGCCCCGTCGCTCACCACCGACCTCTGCTGATGGAGCCGTCTTCTCGGTGAACGCCGCTGCCCCGGCGCTCTGTTCGCGGCGAAGTCGGAACGCATCGCCGTGTGCAGAGCGTCGACCAACGCCCTACTCGCCCGTGCCTCCGCGAGCGCCGCACCCGATGTCTGGCGCCGCGGCGTCGCGTTCCTGCTCGACGGCCTTCGTACCGATGCCGCTTGCCGGACGCCCGCCTCCGGACGAGCACGCCGAATGGCGGCGCGTCGACGGGTGGGCCGGCGCAGCGTGCGTGGGGTCAGTTGCCCCGGCGGATGCGGGCGGCCTCGCGGGCCGCGGCCATCTGGCGGGCCTCGGCCGTTTTGCGCGACTCCCGGCCGGGGCGTGTGCCCAGGCCGCGGAACGGGGCGCCACCGCGTGCCGGCGCCTGCGCGGCCGGTGCGCCGGCGACGGGAACGCCGGACGGGGCCTTGGCCCCGGTGATCCGGCTCAGCGCCGCGTCGCCGGAACGCACCTGGGTGACCGTCGGCCGGATGCCCGCGTCGGACATGAGCCGGGTCATGTCGGGGCGCTGGTGAGTGGTCACGAGGGTCACCACCCGGCCGGACCGGCCGGCCCGCGCGGTCCGCCCGCCGCGGTGGAGGTAGTCCTTGGCGTCACCGGGAGGATCGACGTTGACTACGAGGTCCAGGTCGTCGATGTGAATGCCGCGGGCGGCGACGTTGGTGGCCACCAGGGTCGTCACCTCGCCGTTCTTGAACCGGGCGAGGGCCCGGGTGCGCTGCGGCTGGGACTTCCCGCTGTGCAGGCCCGCCGCCGCGACACCGGAACCCTCGAGGTGCCTGGTGAACTGGTCGACCGCGTGCTTGGTGTCCAGGAACATGATCACCCGGCCGTCACGGGCGGCGATCTCGGTGGCGGTGGCGTACTTGTCGGCGGCGTGGACGTACAGCACGTGGTGTTCCATGGCGACGACGGTCGCGGCCGAGGGGTCGACCGAGTGGACCACCGGATCGGTCAGGTAGCGACGGACCAGGAGGTCGATGTTGTTGTCGAGGGTGGCCGAGAACAGCATCCGCTGGCCGCCGGCCCGCACCTGGTCCAGCAGCTCGGTGACCTGCGGCATGAACCCCAGGTCGGCCATCTGGTCCGCCTCGTCCAGGACCGTGATCCGCACGTGGTCCAGGTGGCAGTCACGGCGCGCGACGAGGTCGCTCAGACGTCCGGGCGTGGCGACGACGACCTCGGCCCCCGCCCGGATCGCTCCGACCTGCCGGCCGATCGAGAGGCCGCCGACCACGGTGGCGAGCCTGAGGTCCAGCGCCCGGGCGTAGGGGGTGAGTGCTTCGGTGACCTGCTGCGCCAGTTCACGGGTGGGCACCAGGACCAGTGCGCGGGGCCGCTTGGGCTCGGCACGCTGCCCGGCTGTACGGGTCAGGAGCGGCAGGCCGAAGGCCAGGGTCTTGCCCGAGCCGGTGCGTCCCCGGCCGAGCACGTCCCGGCCGGCCAGCGCGTCCGGCAGGGTGGCGGCCTGGATGGGGAACGGTTCGTCCACGCCGAGGTCGGTCAGGGTCTTCAGCAGGGCCGGCGGGAGCCGGAGCTCGGTGAACGCCGTCATCGGCGGCAGGGCCGGGGTCGTCGTCGCGGGTGCCGCGAACTCGCCCTGTGGGGACGTGGGGCGCCCCTTGCCGCCGGAGCGGCCGGGAATCTGCGGGCGGGAACGGCCGGTCTGGCCGGAGCGCTGGTCGTTCCGGGGCGTACGGTTCATGGGCGAACCTTCCTCGACGGGGCACGCATCGAGGGAATTCCCGGTGGATGCGCGGCCGGGGAGTCGCCAGAACGAGCCGAAGACAAGACGGTGACCGACAGCGGGTGGTCCCGTCCGTACGGCGTGGGGTCGAGCTGCGTCGTGCGTGCCGGCGCCGGGGTACCGACGTCCGCGGATCGCACTTCCCCACGAGTTTACCCGCCCGGTCCGATTTCCCCGGCGGTCCGCGGTCCCGCGCGGGGCGGCGCCCGTCCGCAGCCGCGGCGAAGCCCTTCCGGACCGGCCGGGACGACGGCGTACCCGGTGCCCGGGAGCGCCCGCGCAATGCGGGGTCGTCCCCTCCGGCAGCTCCTCGGGGCGATTGATCGTCAAGCCGTGCCTGCGGGGGCCTGAGAAAACCGGTTGCGCGGTGTGCGGGGCTGGTTAAGATCGTGCCGATCTGGAGTGCCGGGCGTGAATAACGGCCCGGCGTAGTGGGAGAGGAGGTGCGTCTTCGTGGACGCCGCCCTGACGCGGCGCGCTCGTGTGTGCGCGCCAGACGCCTTTTCTCGCTACCTGCCCACCGGCTGACGACGCGCGTTCGCTGACGCTCCGTTCGGTGGGTCCTTCCACTGGAGATCATCACCATGCGTGAGCGCTTTGCCGACGGCGAGTCCTTCACCCGTATCCGCCCCAAGGGCACCAGACGACGTGGTCACCGCGACGCTGACGAGGCCTTCGAGGAGGCCTTCCCCGAGTACGCGGCACGCCGGCCCTCGGCGGTCGGGGATGCCCGCAGCACCGCGGACGCCGGTTCCACCGTCTTCGAGACCGGTGCCGAAGACGACGAGGACATCCTCGAGGAACCAACTCCCGGCCCCTCAACCGACGGCCCTGCCGAGGGTGACCGCTGGTCCACCTGGGATCGGTCGACCCCGACCGAGAAGGGCCCCGAGCCGCGCCCCGCGTGGGTGGTGACGGACCTGGCCGCCGTCGACTTCGAACTCGGGATCGTCAAGACCGGCAAAGAGGCCGACGTCTTCCTGATCGAACGGGCGGTGCCCGGAACCGACCGCCGCACCCTGATGGCCGCCAAACGCTACCGCGACGGACAGCACCGCATGTTCCACCGCGACTCCGGATACCTGGAAGGGCGTGCCCACAAGGAGTCCCGGATCAGCCGGGCGATGGCCAAGCGCACGGCTTTCGGCAAGGAGGCCATCGCCGGCCAGTGGGCCGGCGCCGAGTTCGCGGCGTTGTCGCGGCTGTGGTCGGCGGGGGTGGCCGTGCCGTACCCCGTGCAGATCCTCGGGACCGAGATCCTGATGGAGTTCATCGGCGACCGGTCGGGGACGGCCGCGCCACGTCTCGCCCAGCTCCGCTCGGAAGAAGTCGATCTGGAGGATCTGTGGGAGCAACTGGGCCGCAGCTTGTCCGTGCTCGCGCGTGACGGCTATGCGCACGGCGACCTGTCGGCCTACAACATCCTTGTCCACGAGGGCCGACTGGTCGTCATCGATGTGCCGCAGATCGTCGACGTCGTCGCGAACCCGCGGGGTCTGTCCTTCCTGGAGCGCGATGTCCGCAACGTGGGTGCCTGGTTCGTCTCCAGGGGCCTCGCCGAGCGGCGTGTCGAGGAGCTGGCGCGGGCGTTGGCCTTTGACGCACGGCTGGGCTGAACGTCGTCTGTGAATCGGCGCGTCCCCAGTTGCCTGGCACGCACGCCGACACCCGCCGACGCGCGACGCGGGCCCGGGAGCCGCTCCCGGGCCCGCGCCGGCGGGGGCTGCGCGCCTTGCACGGGACGGCCTGCGGGCCGGCCGCTGTGTGGCAGTCGCGGTCCAGGTGTCTCCGCAGGCCGGTCGACCGCATGCTGTCGATAGAGGCCGGTGGCCGACCGCGGCCTGTGCTGGCGTGTCCCGGCCTCTTGGCGGGGACGGCCGGTCGGGCTCAGGCGTGGAATTCGGTGAGGTCGATGGCGTGGACGCGCAGCGGGAAACCGTACTCCGGGTGCGTGGTTTCGCGTTGCGGCGCCATGCCGAGTTTGCGCATGACGTTCTCCGAGGCGTCGTCGCCGATCCGGGCGATGCCGATCAGGCGTTCCAGGCCACGGTCCTGGAGCGCGAACTCCATCGTGGCGTGGGCGGCCTCCGAGGCGTAGCCCTGACCCCAGAACTGCGTGCCCAGCCGCCAGCAGACGGACACCTCGGGCATCACCTCCGGCAGGAATTCCGGCAGGGACAGGCCGGTGAAACCGGCCAGTTCACCCGAGGCCAGCATCTCGACGGCGAAGAGACCGAAGCCCTCCTCGTCCCACTCCTCCTCCCACCGCTCGATGGCTTCCGCCGTATGTTCCAGGTCGCGTACGGAGCCGTCGCCGACCCAGCGCATCACCTGCGGGTCGCCGTTGATCTCGGCCATGGGGACCAGGTCGTCGTCCTGCCAGCGGCGCAGGAGCAGGCGGGGGGTCTGGATCTCGGTCATGGGTTCATCCTGTCGAAGGCAAAGCCGCAACGGTAATCGGGGTGGGGCGGCAGACGCCGTGCCCGCCCCACCTCGGGGCATGTACAGCCGCGGGCCCTCGCCCATGGCCCCACGGCGGACGGGTGCGCGGGACGTTCGTCGTGGGGGATCGACCGCGGGCAGAACCTCCCGGAGGCCTCTCCCCGCTCGGACGGGGCCGGATCCGCAGAGGGGCTGGGGTGCGGTTCGTCTCGCCGTCTCTCCTGACACGGTGCGGACCTGGCCCGGAAGCACTGAACCACTCGCGCCCCGGTTGTACTGGCGGTACCGTCAGTACATGCCGACATCCAAGGGTATGAACGTCCCCTTCGCGGACGATGACGAACTGGACCAGGTGCGCCGTGCGGCCACGGCCGCGGGCCTGTCCACCCGCGAGTACATCCGCCGGGCCGCCCTCAGCTTCGCCAACGCCGTCCCGAACGAATTCCTGCAGGCCGCGGTGGAGGCGCACGCCCACGTCAAGGACGCGTTCGCCGAGATCCTGCCGGAGGACGGACGTCCGAACGAGGAGCGCCGCTCCGCGGAGGCGGAGGCCGGCCGCCGCCTGGCCGAGCTCGACGGCGACCAGGCACACGGGACCGCCGCGTGAGCACACCCCGCCCCGACGGGGTGATCTACGCGGAGGTGCCGATGCTGCTGCAGGTCGCCGAGCACATTCTCGGCGACCCGCAGGCCGACGACTTGGGAGTACTTCCCGCCGCGGTCGCCCGCCACCGCGCGGAGGCCATGGGCCGGGATGTCTACGGCTCGATCTGGCTCAAGGCTGCCGCGCTGCTCCACACCCTGGTGAGGCTCCCGGCCCTCGAGCACTCCAACGGCCAGTTCGGATGGCTCGCCGCAGTCGCGTTCCTCCGCGTGAACGGCCACACCCTGACCTACCCGCCCAAGGACGCCGCTGTCCTGGTCCGCGACGCCATCTCCGGCGAGAAGTCCGTCAAGGAGATCGCCCTGCAACTTCGCCAATGGGGCACCGCCTGAAAGAGCTCGCCGAAGTGAGGGGGCGCCTTCGACCGTGTAGTACCGGGAGCGCGCTCGGGGAGTCGGCCTCCTGAATCGCGCGACGCGGCGTCGCGCCCGAATCCGGCCCGGGCGCGATCCGCTGGTCGTCGAGGGGACCTCTGCCCGGCTCCACAGTCCAAGCGCCTCCGGACCCGTGACGAGCGCCGCGCCGGCCTCCGCCAGGGCCTGCCGGAACTCGCCCGCAGCATCGTCTGCCTGCGACGTCTCCCGTACGTCATTCTGAAACGATCAGTTAAACTTCAGGGCGGCCGCGGGGGGCTGCGGCTCGTTGCTGTGTGGCGACTGCGGAACGGCCAGGCCGGCCGGTCGAGGAGAGCGGCCGGCGTCAGGGCCTGGGTCCGGACGGGGACGACACGACGCTGATCATGAAGATCCCGGGAATCGCGTGACCGCCGACGCGCGTCCAAGTGGTCTGGGGCGCCCTGCCCACCCGCCCGTGAACAGAAGACCCGCCACGGAGATGTGAGGTATGTCAGTGATCTGCGTCGGAGGCATGATCGGAATCGGCAAGACGAGTGTGGCCGAACTGCTCGCCAAGGAACTGGGCAGCGAAGTCTTCTACGAGAGCGTGGAAGACAATCCGATCCTTCCGCTCTTCTACACGGCGAGCCCCGAGGAGATCCAGGCCAAGCGGTACCCCTTCCTGCTTCAGCTCTACTTCCTGCAGACGCGGTTCGCCTCGATCAAGGAGGCGTACAGGCAGGGCGACAACGTCCTCGACCGGTCCATCTACGAGGACTGGTACTTCGCCAAGGTCAACCACGACCTGGGCCGGATCAGCTCCCTCGAGATGCGGGTGTACGAGGGGCTGCTCGACGAGATGATGCGCGAGATCGACGGCCTGCCGTACCGCAAGGCACCCGATCTCATGGTCTATCTCAAGGCGGACTTCGAGACGGTGCTGCACCGTATCGGGCTGCGGGGCCGAGATTTCGAACAGGACGAGAGCCTCGTCGAGTACTACCGGACGCTGTGGTCCGGCTACGACGACTGGGTGCACAAGCACTACTCGGCCAGCGAGGTCCTCGTCGTCGACATGAATCACACCGATGTGGTGAACAACCCCGAGGACGCGGCCCGCGTGGCGCGGGAGGTCAAGGACGCCCTGGCGGCGGTCGGGCACCGGGCGAATGCCACCGGCGAGACCGCCGAATGCGAGACGCCCGCGGCGGTCTGCGCCTGAGCGGCGGACACCCTCCAGTCGCCCCACGTCCCGAAAGGCCACGGATCCATCCCTGTGAGCGGGGGTGGATCCGTGGCCTTTCTCCGAGAGGGGGCTACGTCAATCCGCCGCGCGACCTTGTGCTTCCGGACTGATCCCGTCGGCGCCGTCAGCGCGGCCTCGGCTTTCTGGGTGAGGGTCAGCGGCTTGCTGCGGCCACTCGGCAGCCGGTGAGGATCACGGCGTCGTTGTTCAGGCCCTGGAACCCCCGCTCTGACCGGCGGATAGTGAAAGACACCCGACGACCACCACCGCACGGCCGAGCCGGGTTGCACCACACCGCGGGACGCATATGCCACAGACCGCAGCAGGACAGGTCCCCTGCAGATGCGAGCCGTATGGACGGAGCCGATCCTGGAAAGAGGGGTGCCTTCGAAAGCGCGCCCTTCCCCCTCAACGACAGGTTGCAGCAGGGGCCCGGAGCGACGCCAGGGCGTACGAAACGATCGACGAGATGTCTCCGGGCAGCCTCATGAGCATCCGCTGGCAACCGGACCGGACAGCCAGGAACGCAGGCACGTGCAACCCTGGACCGCGCGCCGCCTTCGCGGGCGAAGGAGAAAGCCATGAAGGGCAACGACCAGCTCACCGCCAGGGACATCATGTCCGGCGGAGTCCAATGCGTCGGCGCGCACCAGTCGCTTCAGGAAGCGGCAAAGATGATGCGCGACCTGAACGTCGGATGCCTGCCCATCTGCGGGGACGACAACAGGCTCACGGGCCTGATCACCGACCGCGACATAGTCGTCCAGTGCGACGCAGAGGGCATCGACCCGGCAACGGTACAGGCGGGAACCCTTGCCGGAAACCTGCGCTGGATCGACGCGAGCGCCGGTGCCGATGAGGCATTGCAGGTGATGGAGCAGCATCAGATCAAGCGTCTGCCGGTGATCGACACGGAACAGGGGCACCAACTGGTCGGCATGATCAGCGAAGCCGACCTCGCGCGCAACCTCACAGACACGCAGATCGCGGAATTCGTGACCCGGGTGTACGTCAACGCCTGATCGGGGCGGCGGCCTTACCCATCGAGGTCCGGACCCCGCGAAACGGTGGAGCCCCTACGGACCCGCGGGCCCGCACCGCGCGCTGCCACCTTCGGGACCTTCGTCGCCGGTCGTCGAGGGGGTGGCGGACGAGGCCGAGGTCATCCGGGTGTCGATCCGGACCCGGGACCAGCCGGTGCCGTGGCCTGCGTGCGGGAAGCCGACGCTCGGGGTGCATGGCTTCCACCGACGTACCGAGGCCGATGTGCCGGCGGACGGCGGCCGGGTCGTGGTGTCGGTACGGGGCCGGCGCCTGGTCTGCCTGGTCCTGGGCTGCCCCCAGCAGACGTTCCGTGAACAGGTCCTGCCCGGACTGATCGAACGCTGCCAGCGGCGCACACGCCGACTCGCCGACCAACTCGGCTCAGTGGCCATGGAGTTAACGGGGCGGGCGGTGCCTCGCCTCTCCCGCCCCCTGACACCGTGGCGATCTCCCGGTCGACCGCCCGGCTAACGCCGCCTGCTGCGATTGCCGCGCGTGTCGGCGTCGACGACTTCGCGCTCAAGCGCCGCCACTGCTACGCCGCCGATTCCGACCGACGTCGAGACCGGGGAACGGGTCGACGTACTCCCGGGCCGCGACGCCGACGCCCTGAGCGGTGACTGCGCCGGCACCCCGGCGTCGGGACCGTCTGCCGAGACGGCTCCGGCGCGGACGGCGAGGCCTTCCGCCGGGCCCTCCCCGCTGCGGTCAGGTCAGCGAACCGCCGGCACCGGTGGAAGAACCTCTGCACCCCTGCGGACCGGCGACCGGGCGGCTGGGCGGACTCGACCACCCAGTGTCGTGTGTTACAGACAACGTCGCGGCCACTATGAGAGCTTCAACCCGGGTACCTCTCGATGGAGTTGCCGACGAGCCAGGGGGGATCGAGCATCCCCCAGGACGGTCTGCCCGCACGCGGAGAGGGTCGCATGAGCACCTCGAAAGCCATCGCGCTTGACCAAGTGGTCGACACCGCTCGGTATCCCCTGACAGAACTCGACAGCGCCGGAGGGCGGGCGGTGGTCTCCCACGCCCGGCGCGAACTGGCCGCTCTCGGCTGCACCGTCCTCCCCGACTTCATCCGCCCGTCGCTCCGCGACGTCCTGCGGCAGGAGTGCTCGGCCATCGCCCCCATGGCGCACTTCGACGTCGAAACGGTCAACGTCTACAACATCGCGGTGGACTCGCAGCTGCCGCAGGACCACCCCGGCCGCAGGACGTTCCAGCGGGGCAACGCCTTCGTCGCCCGGGACCGTGTCCCCGCGAGCTCCCTCATCAGCCGGCTCTACTCCGACACGGCGTTCCAGGACTTCGTCGCCCGCTGCTTCGGACTCCCTCGGCTGCACGAGCTGGCCGACCCGCTCTCCGGACTGGTCCTCAACGTCGTCCTGCCGGGCATGGAGCACCCGTGGCACTTCGACACCAACGAGTTCACCGTGAGCATGCTCACGCAGGAGGCGCAGGCCGGCGGCGTCTTCGAGTACTGCCCCAACATCAGGTCCGCCCAGAACGAGTGCTTCGACGACGTACGGCACGTGCTGGACGGCGGGGGCGAGCATGTGATCCGGCGGCTCGCCCTGCAACCGGGCGACCTGCAGCTGTTCAAGGGCCGCTACTCCCTGCACCGCGTGAGCCCCGTGCGCGGCGAGGCCGCGCGCCACTCCGCGATCTTCGCCTACAGCGAGCGCCCCGGCGTCATCGGGAGCGTGGCCCGGACCCGGCAGCTCTTCGGCCGGGTCCTGCCCGAGCACCTGGCGGCCGAGGGCCGGGCCGTACGGGGCGACCGGCTGCTGGACTAACGGGCGGCGAGATCCCGCAGTCGCCGGCCGTTTCCCCCACTCTGCAATCCACGGAGGAAGAGAGCCCCGTGCGTTTCGACACGACCGGAAAGGTCTCCCTTGACCACATCTACACCCAGCCCGATCCGCGCAGCTATTTCCGCGAGCTCCGCCCGCTCGGCTACTGCGTGCCGCAACACGCCAAGCCCTACTTCGCCAAGCTCATCAAGGAGTACCGGGAGTCCCGGCACGTCGCGGTGCCGCAGGTACTGGACATCGGCTGCAGTTACGGGATCAACGCCGCCCTGCTGAAGTACGACGCGACCATGGACGAGCTGTACGCGCGCTACTGCGACGCGGAAGGCGGTGCCGCGACCACGGCCGATGCCCGGACGCGCACGGAGCTCCTGGCCCGGGACCGGGAGCTGGCCCGGTCCCGGCGGCCCGCGCAGGACATCCGCTTCGTCGGCCTGGACACCTCCGGCAGCGCGCTGTCCTACGCGCTCGAGGCCGGATTCCTCGACGCCGTGGTGCAAGCCGACCTGGAGCGGCACGACCCCACGCCCCCGCAGCGCGCCCAGCTCGCCGGGACGGACCTGATCATCTCCACGGGGTGCCTCGGATACGTCACCGAGCGGACGCTCACCCACGTGGTCCGGGCGCAGGGCGGCCGCAGGCCCTGGATGGCGCACTTCGTGCTCCGGATGTTCCCGTTCGATCCCGTCGAACGCGCCCTGGCCGAACTGGGGTACCGAACGATCCGGGTCGACGAGGCCTTCAAACAGCGACGGTTCGCCTCCCCGGAGGAACAGGCCCTCGTACTCGAGACGATGTCGGCCGCCGGGGTGGATGCTCGGGGTCTGGAGGCGGAAGGCTGGCTCCACGCACAGCTCTACATCTCCCGGCCGGACGACGGCACACCGGGGCCTCAGGCCGGAGGGCTCGCCTCCCGCGAGGACACCACAGGTCCGCACGATTCGAGAAGAGAGCAGAATTGAACACCAGTCAGGAAAGCGCAGCGGTCGCGACCTTCGCCCAGGAGGACGGCCTGCCGCGCGTGCCGCTGCCGACGCTGGAGGCGAGCTGCGAGAGGTTCCTCGCGTGGTGCGCGCCGCTGCTGACCGCCGAGGAACTGGCAGCGACCGAGGCGGAGGTGGCCGCCTTCCTGCGGCCTGACAGCCCCGGCCGGGTGCTGCACGCCGCGCTGGAGGAGTACGACGCCACAGACGGCGTCCACAGCTGGCTCGACACCTTCTGGCCGTACCGCTACCTGGGCCGCAGGGACCGGATCGCGCTCAACGCCAACTTCTTCTTCCTGTTCCAGGACACCGGCCAGGCGCAGGTGGAGCGGGCGGCCGGACTCATCGCCTCGGCCCTCAACTACAAGCGGCAGCTCGACCAGGAGCTCATCCCGCCGGTGACCCTGCGCGGCCGGCCCCAGTCGATGGTGCAGAACAAGTTCCTGTTCTCCACCACCCGGATCCCCGGCGCGCAGCAGGACATCGTCCGCGCCCCCTACAGCGAGCAGTCGCCCGGCCCGTCCAGGGCCCGCCACATCGTCGTCTTCCACCGGGGAAGCATGTTCCGGCTGGACGTACTCGGCCCCGACGGCGTCCCGCACAGCCTGGACGACCTCGAGACCGGCCTGCGCGCCGTGATGAAGGCCGGCTCCGAGCCGGCCGGCCCGGACACCTCGGTGGGCCACCTCACCACCATGGCCCGCGCCGAATGGGCGGCCACCCGCGAGTCCCTCCTCGCCCGCCACCCGTCCAACGCGCAGGCACTGGACGACATCGAGACCGCGCTGTTCTGCGTCTGCCTGGAGGATTTCGCGCCCTCGGACATCCAGGACGCCTGCGACGAGCTGCTCTACGGAGACCGCGGCAACCGCTGGTTCGACAAGGCCGTGTCCGTGATCGTGTTCGCCGACGGACGGGCAGGCATCAACGTCGAACACTGCGAGCTGGACGGCACCACCATTCTCAGTTTCACCGATGCCCTGCTCGGCACCCCGGCCGAGGAGCAGTCCCGGCAGTCAGTAGCCCGCCCCCAGGGCCAACCGGCCCTGGAGCCCATCGTATTCGAGCTGGACGACGCCCTGCGCGCCCAGGTGCGCTCCGCCGCCGAAGCGTTCGCCGCATACGGGGAGAACACCGCCACCACCACCGTCTCCTTCAGCGACTTCGGCAGCAACACGGCCAAGGCGCTGGGCGCGTCGCCGGACGCCTTCGTCCAGGTCGCCTACCAGCTCGCCCACTGGCGCGCCAAGGGGCTGCTGGGCGCCACGTACGAATCGATCGCCACCCGCCAGTACCGCCACGGGCGGACCGAGGCGATGCGCGTCGTCACCCCCGAGATGCGCGCCTTCGTGACCGCGATGGACGACCCGGCGGCGGACGCGGCGACCCGGCGCGCCGCGTTCCGGGCCGCCGCAGGCAGGCATGCGGAACGCGCGAAAGAGTGTCAGGCAGGGCAGGTGCCCGAGCAGCACCTGTGGGAGCTGGAACTGATCCAGCGCCGGCGCGGGGCAGAGCTGGGAGTGACCGAGCAGCCCGCGCTGTACCGGACCCCGGGCTGGCTGACGATGCGGGACGACTACCTGAGCACCAGCTCCGCCCCGTCCGCCAGCATCCAGTACTTCGGCTTCGGGTCGACCAGCAGCCGCTGCATCGGAGTCGCCTATGTCCTGCTGCCCGAGCGGTTCCACCTCTACCTGAGCACACCGCTGCCGGAGGCCGACCAGATGCGCGCATTCGCCGACAGGCTCCGCGAGGCGGTGGCCGAACTGTGCGACCTGCTGGCCTCCGAACGGTCCGGGACCTGAACTGACCTTGCCCATGGGTCCGCCGCCCGCAGCGGGTGGCGGACCGGGCCGGGCACCATGTGTGCGTGCACCACACTCCACCCGGAACGGCAGGCCCGGCTTCTTCCGGGTGTGATCCGGGCCCGGGCGCAGAGGAACAAAGTCGAGTTACGCCTGACGCCCACGAGCGCTTCGTGGGCCAACCCGATGCGCTGTGCCTTGTCGGGAAGGCCACTGCTTGTTGCCGGCGCACGGTTCGGTTGGTGGCGCTGGAGGGGGAGGCGCGCGATCGGTTGTGGCGGGCTGCTCACGGCCGCGCTGGAGGCCGCCTTCTCGTCGAAGGTGTGCGTGAGGTTGTTCGCCGGTTCCTTGCAGTGGGCCAGGCCGCGGCCTCCTGACCGGGTGAAGCTCCCGGTACCTCGGTCCGACGGGTGGTGTGTTGCCGGGTGGGAGTCGGCCCTGCGGCGACCCATCGGGGTGGGGGACAGTGCGCGGGGTCAGTGCCCGGGCGCGGGTGGGGTGTTGGGTTCCGTTCACGGAGAGGCCCCGTCCAATGCATCGGCGCGGGGGCGGCTGCCGTTCATCGGGGCGGGAGCTCAGCACGCGTCATTGCATACAGTATTCCGGCGGGTTAGGGTTGTTGCATGTGGCAGACGAAGTCCAAGGACCTGGCTCTTCCCGTGATCGTGTGCTTGGCGGTAAGCGGTGCGGAGCGCAGGGGGTGTCGGGTATGACGGTGTATGGCGATGACGCGACGATCAGGCGGATCCTGACTGCTGCCGGCGATACGTGGGCTGTGGTGGGTTTGTCTGACAATCCCGAACGGGCCGCTTATCGCGTGGCCGGGAAGTTGCAGCGTCTGGGTAAGAGGGTGGTGCCCGTGCACCCGAAGGCCGAGACGGTGCACGGCGAGCCGGGTTTTGCGTCGCTGACGGAGATCCCTTTTGCGGTGGATGTGGTGGACGTGTTCGTCAACTCCGCCCTTGCCGGGGGTATCGCGGACCAGGCGGTGGCGATCGGTGCCAAGGCGGTCTGGTTCCAGCTGGACGTCATTGACGAGGCCGCCTACGCAAGGACACGCGATGCGGGCCTGCTGATGGTGATGGACCGTTCCCCGGGGCGGGAGATACCCCGGCTGGGGCTGGGCTGACGCTTCCCGGCCGGCCCCGGCGCGATCACGCATCACTGAGGTGGGTGCCCGGCCGGGGTGCATCCCTTTCAGGGTGCGGGTTGTTTCGGCAGGTTGCGCCGTGGCCCTGTGGTCGATGGACCAGACGGCGTGTGCATTGACCGTGACGCCACCTTCGTGCGGAAACTCAGCTCCGATTGCGAGGGGATTCGTTGCGCAGCCTCCAGATTTCTATCCACTGCCGGGCGTGATCGGCTGCCAACTGCGGGTCGGGTGCGTCGGCGGGCTGCACTGCGAGGCTGACCCCGCATTGCCTGCACAGCTGATGGATCCAATGGAGGCCGTCGTGCCAGTCGCTGGTGTTGTTCGGGTTTCCGCATACCCGGCACGTCAGGGCAGGAGCTTCATCGAGCGGGACCGGCGAACTGAGTACCCGCTCGACGACCACCGGCAGCGGCTCGCCGGGATGGATCGTCGGCTCGGGGCAGTAGGCAATGTTCCCCCACCCACGCTGCCAGCCTCGCCATGACTGGTCTGCTTTCGCCTGCCGAAAGCCACGTGCTTTGTCCGGCGGCTGTTGGCATAGGCACCACGTTCGTCAGCGAGCCAGAGCTGTCGGGCGTGGTGCAGCTCCGCGACGGCGCGTATCAGCGAGTTCGGATCCTTCTCCGGATTCTTGGGAATGCCAGCGCTGAGGCAGAGGTGGTGATAGGTGGCTCGGAAGCCGTAAGGCGCGAAGTGGACAAGGCACGACCTCAGATTTGTATGCCGGACACGCGCGGGCAGGCCTTCGTCGTAGACCCGTCTGTGGTGCGTGTTGAAGCTGCTCATCCCAGGACGCTACGGCCTGCCGAGCCGGATCGCACTTCACTTTGGCGGCCCAGGTCTTGCCCGGGCAGTGCCTTTCACCAAACTGCGGCCAGAACCAACTTCAACGAGCCCTATCAGCATTCTCGGACGCGTTTTCCGGCCCTGGTGCTGATGTGGCCGCACGTTCCGTGTGCTGCCGGCGTCTCATAACGATGGCGGGCTCCGCACGGCTGCCGGCGCCGGAGGGTGAGTGTGGGCGGTCCGGGGGAGGGTGCCGGCACTGGGGGCAGGGGGCTGAGGCTTTGGTCAGGTGGGGTTGCTGTGCGCGATCGGGGATGGCCCTGGTGGGAGGGCCGCCCGGTCTGGTGCGGGGCCGCGGGGCGGGTGGAGTGGATGGGGGAGCCCGGGCGCTCGTGCTCGCGTATTAGGTGCTGCCCGGCGGGGATCGCGCGAGTCGGGTTCCTCGTTGCCGCAGGGGGTACGGGGCGAAAGGATCCGGCCAGTTGCACTGTCAAGTCGCCGGAGATGTGCAGATGATGCGACAGTTCGAGATGTGCCGGGCAACGTGTCGATACATTGGGGGTCTGCTGCTGGGGCCGGCCGGATGCGGGATCCGGTGAGGTTGAGGAGTTTTTGGTCATGGGGGAGTCCGGGTTCACGGAGCGCTGGCTGGAGACCGGCTCGGGGCCCGGTGCCGTGGTTCGGGCCCGTGTGGCGCAGGTGAACCAGGCGGTTCAGGCGGCGTACCGGGCGTGGCTGGACCATGCCACCTCGTGCTCCACGTGCCGGGATGGGGCCGCTCGTCAGTGCACGGTGGTGCAGCCGCTGTGGGACGCCTACCAGGCGGCTCAGCTGGCGGCCCAGTGACCGGGTGCCGGGCAGAATTGGCACCGGCACCCGGCGCGGTTGGCCAGCCGGCCGGTACCGGGGTGTCACTGGAACTCGCATGTCTCAGGCGCAGTTCCCCGCATTCGGGTCGCAGATGCCACCCGTGTCCTTGGGGGGCTCCACCAGTTTATGAAATCCGAAGGGATCGATCGCGTCCTAGCTCATCTCCCACCGGCCGCCCCAGAAGCCGAAACTCTGGACGTAGCTGTTGGTCTGGGCGAAGGGCATCAGGTATCCCGCCATGCCGAAGACGCGGCCACGGATCCTCGGGCCCAGCAGCCCGTCCGGTTACGTGGTGAGGACCGGTCGGGCGCTCCGCGCGACCTCGTCGGCGTTCACCGCCCTGTCCACGGCGGGGTCGCCCCACTTGTGCGGGCTACCGCCGGCACCGCGTGCCTGCGCCCAGCCAGCCGCACGCCCGGCCCCGCAGCTTCATCTGCTTTGAGAGGCACTGCGTCGCATAACGAGTTGCCGCCGACAACAGGGCCTGCGGCAACTGCCATTCTCACTCAGGCGATTGACAACTGAGCGATTCGGGCGGGGCACTTCGTCGCCGAGTGGCTGTCACTGAAGGGGTGCCCCTCCGGCTCCGCTCGCTCAACCCACTGACCGCCATTAGCCTCGATGTTTCGTGACGGTCCGTCGGTTTCTTCTGGCGGGCCGTTTCGGTGTTCGGGCTGGTGGTGGGCAGGCGGTGGGCCCGGCTGTCGCGTCGGGTGGGCGCCGGGTTCCACGGCTCCGGTCGGGGTGGTGCGTTCGTAGGGGTGGGAAGTTTGCTGGTCAGCCTGGGTTCGGCAGGGCTGCGAGGCGGTGCAGGGCTTGGGTGATCAGGTCGGTCCAGGGTCAGTGGGCGGCGAGGCGGAGGATGCGGCGCCGTCCGGTGGTGACGAGTTGGGCGGCGGTGGAGAACAGCCGGAGCCGCAGCCGGCGGGGTTCCCAGCAACGGGCGGGGCCGGTGAGGGCGAGCATCGGCATCCAGGCGAGCAGGTCCAGGGCGATCTGGACGATCTCCAGCCAGATCTGGTTCTGGGCGGTGTCGTGGAGGGGGAGGTTCCGTAGGCCGGTGGCGCGTGCGGCACGGATGCGGTCTTCGGCGCGTGCCCGTCGGCGGTGCCGCAGCTCCAGTTCGGCGATCGGGACGTCGGGGGTGTTGGTGGCGAAGCAGGTGAGCCGCATGCCGTCGGCGTCGGTGATGCGCAACTGCGCTCCGGGGTGGGGTCGTTCTTTGCGGACGACCAGCCGCATCCCCTTCGGCCAGCCGGTGAGGATGTTCCCGGTGAGTTCGGCGATCCAGGCGCCGTCGCGGATCTCGCCGCCCGGTTCTATGGCCGGTGTCCAGGCCGAGGCGGGCACCTTGAGGACGGCCTGGTGAATCTGCTCGGTGATGGTCATGCCGACCGAGTACGACAGCCACCGGCCCGGCTGGGCGAGCCAGGCCAGGAACGCGTGGGTGCCGCCGCCGGAGTCGGTGCGGATCAGGGTCTGCCGTCCGCGCCGGAACCGCTTCGGGAGCTGGGCCAGGGCGAGTCGGGCGGCTTCGATGTGGTCGGCGGCGGTGTTGGAGCCCGCGTTCCCCGGCCGCAGCAGACCTGCGACCGGCTCGCCGGATCCGCCCGGGCCGTGGTCGACGAAGGCCATCAGCGGGTGGTGCCCGAAGGTCTTCTTCCACGTCGCGGCGGCGTCCTGCTTGTCGGAGTGCGCGATGACCAGCACCCCGTCCAGGTCCACGGTCACCTGCCCGCCCGCGTCCGGTGCCGCGGGGCCGGCCACCTGCCAGACGTGCTCGCGCACTCGGGCACGGGCTGTGCGGATCGCGGCCAGAGCGCGTTCGCCGCCTGCGGCAAGGGTGTCGATCAGCCGGGACACGGTCGGGTCGGAGGCAACCGACCCGAACACCGCGGGCTCGGCCCGCAGCATGCCGACGTCGGCCAGGCAGTCCCCGCCCAGCGCGACCGCGAGCGCTACGTCGAGCAGGATCTTGCCCGGGTTGTGCACCGCCCGCGGCTTGCGCCACGGCGTCAACGCTGTCGATATCGCCCGGTCGAGACCGGTCTTGCGGAGCGTTTCGACGAGCAACACACCACCCGCTTGGGAGGCCACCCCACGACCGCCGCCCTCGACACGGACATGCGGGTAGGACCCGATACTCTTCTTCACCTGAGGAGTGCAGCTTTCCTGACGACGAACAGGACCCTAGACAAGTCCCATCGTCCCAGGTCAGCAGCACTCCTCGCTTATTTGATCAAGCCTCGGACACCCGCACTCCTGAAAGCGCGAGGTTAGAGTTGTCATGTGGGTGACCTGCCTCCTGATCTGGATGCCTTGCACGTGATCCGCCTCTACCTGCAGCTACAGATTGACGCGGTCGACGCCAAGATCCGCGAGACCGAAGAGTCAGGTGAGCCCTCCGCACCTACGTCAGCAGAACGCGAGGGCTCCTTTGCAGTCGGCTTTCGCCTCCAGCACGTACCCAGGGGCGGGACGCTCCGTGGTGTGGTCCACCGCGGTGACTGCCCGGACGCAGCCGGCGATTGGCTCACCCCGCGTGAGGTCGAGATTGCGTTCCGTATGCCCGACGTGACGCCCTGCCCACGCTGTCACGCGAGCTTGGACGACTCGTAGCCGGTGCGTCCAGTCCGAGTCGGTATCCGCGGGCGCCTCCCGTGGTCCCGCAGGATGGACGCGCGGGCCTACTTCGGCTTCGCCGTCGGCGGCGTCCTCCCCGCGGCCCGGCCCGGCCCGGCGCCGACGTCAGGATCGCGGCAATTCTTGAGCACATCTATCGCGACTGATCAAGAGGCGACTACTTTCTGTCTATCCTCTCGACAACGCACTCTTCGATCCAGCGAGGAACGACGCTCGGGTGGGGAGCGCATGTGCCTTCCCCAGCATTGGTCCGCGAGAGGGTCCGCCGACTCCGTCGGCGGACCCTCGGAAAGGTCGATGCAAATTGTTCGGCCGCCATCGGATAGCCGTTGCTGTGTCAATGGATGTGGTGCCGCTGGCACAACGACTCTTGCTCGGCAATCAGGACATTGTCCGGTTGTTAGAACAGCCGAATTCGATGATCTGCAAGAACAAGCCGGCGGTGGTCAGCAGCTGAAACCGCCGTCGACCGGAAGGCTGGCTCCGGTGATGAATGCAGCCTCCGGCCCGACGAGGAAGGAGACGGCGGCGGCAATCTCCTCGGGGCGCCCGAACCGCCCCATCGGGGTGAGTGATGTGACGAACGAGGCATCTTCCGCATCAGCTGGGTTCATATCGGTGTCTATCGCGCCGGGCTGAATCGCGTTGACGGTGATGCCGCGTGGGGCGAGATCGCGCGCCCAGCCCTTGGTGTAGGTGACGACCGCAGCCTTCGTCGCCAGATAGTCGGAGAGACCAGGGAAAGGCACCCTGGTGGTGGCGGATCCATTGGAGGCGATGGAGACGATCCGCCCTCCCGTCGTCAGGAGGGGCGCCGCGGCGACCACCGTACTGACAACGGATTGAAGGTTGATGGCCAACTGTCGGTCGAATTGGTTCTGGTCGCGATCCGGCGCGTCGACTGTTCCCGTGACATGAACTCCCGCATTATTGACAAGGATGTCGAGTCGACCGAAGTGATCGGCGACTCGGCGGACGAGATGCTGTGCTCGTGCGGGGTCGGCCTGGTCAGCCTGGACAGCCAATCCGCGACGGCCGGTTGCTTCGATGGCCGCGAGGGTCTTCTTGCCCTTCTCAGGGTCGGCCGCGTAACTGAATGCCACGTCGGCGCCATCAGCCGCGAGCCTTGCGGCAATGGCTGCCCCCATCCCGCGCGAGCCGCCTGTCACCAGGGCGACTTGACCTGTGAGCTTCTGATGCATGAGTGCCCTCACAATCATTTACTGCAGTTCGGTGGGACAAGTGCCAGCGTGCTCACACATGTGCCACGCAGCATCGCGGCGCGGCGACAATCTCGTCGGCGACGGGTCCGCGTGACGCAGGTGGGCCGCTTGGTCATGTGCAAGAGACTGGCCCAACAGGTGGGTGCGGCGCCTCACCACGTTGTGGGTACCCATGGGGTGGGTTGGCTGTCCCGAGGGTGGAAGCGCAGGATGGGGGCATGAGCGAGCAGCGAAACATGGAACTCGGCGACTTCCTGCGGTCGCGGCGGGCGGCGCTGACCCCTGCCGAGTTGGATATTCCGACATACGGGACAGTTCGGCGGGTTCCGGGTCTGCGGCGCGAGGAGGTGGCTTTGCTCGCGGGTGTGAGTGTGAATTACTACGCCCGCATCGAGCAGGGAGAAAGCCACCAAATTTCCGAATCTGTAATGGAAGCGATCGCCAACGCGCTGCGCCTCAAAGACAACGAACGACTTCACCTGCTGCGCCTGGCCTCACCCGGGCAATTCGCCCAACGAGACCTCGGGCCCGAAAAGATCCGCGACTCGTTGCTCGCACTGGTCGGGAGCAACAGTGAGCAAGCGGCACTGGTCGTCGGACGACATATGGACCTGCTCGGCGCGAACCGGCTCGGCTATGCGCTCTTCGGCCTAACTCAGGGGCAGCGGGTCAACCTGGCCAAACAGGTGGTCCTCGAACCAGCGATGCGCGACCTCATGGTCAACTGGGCCGACCAGGTCCGGGATGTTGCTGCCTACCTGCGAATGGCCACCACTGACATGTCTAACGACACTCAGCTTGCCGAGTTGATCGGTGAGCTGAGCATTAAGAGTTCGGAGTTCTCCCGATTCTGGGCCGC
The DNA here is from genome assembly GCA_036013505.1 of Streptomyces sp. NBC_00510. Lineage (NCBI taxonomy): Bacteria > Bacillati > Actinomycetota > Actinomycetes > Kitasatosporales > Streptomycetaceae > Streptomyces > Streptomyces sp. NBC_00510. The sequence continues at coordinate 9,773,285 of CP107851.1, forward strand.
CCACCCAGTCAGTCGATGTACGCACGGAGTGTACGAGATCGACCATCCAATGGTCGGCCGCCTGACTCTGAACGAGGAAACTTTGGAAGTGGGGGAGAATTCCGGGCAGCGCGTCGTCTTCCTCGGCGCCGCACACGGCTCCGATTCTGCGCAACGCCTGCGACTGCTGGACTCCCTGATCTCTTAGGCCTTCTATGAGACCTTGTCGAACCGTTTTGCCATCCCCTTGAGCAGGGGCAGGTCATCCTTTGAGGAGATTGTAAACTATCTATAAAGTTGTCCATGGCTATTCGCTGAACTAGTACTCCGGGAGACTGGCTTTCGCCCCCGCCCGTCTCCGGTGATCTCCGGGGCTGCGGTGCTCCCTCTTGGTGCCGTCGCCTACGGCATCAGGCGCGGTCTCGCGACGCGCGGCCGACCGTGTCCGGCCGCGCTCGTATTCGCTGTGGTCAGCCGGTCGGTACGGTGCGGCGGGAGCGGGTCAGCGCCCGGCGGCCGAGGAGGATGGCGATCAGTCCCAATGGGATGGCCGCGATGGCTCCGACGAGGCCGTTGCCGGTGCCGGGACCGCCGCTGGAAGTGGCCAGGTGCAGCACTGCCAGGATCGTGCCGGCCAGCCCCGCCGCCATGGCCGACATGGCGCCGGTGCGCGCGTTGCCGGTGCTGATCCGTGCGGCGGCACGGGCGAGGGCCAGCCAGCCGATGGCCACGCCGACCAGCCCCACCCCGAGGGCCAGGTTGGCCCCCGTCCGCCCATCGCCGATGACTCCGCCCTCGGCAGCCGCCATCAAGACGTCTGATGCGCTCATGTCTCTCCCCTTCTGCACGGCAATTTCAAGGTGTCGCTGTGCCTTGAGCATGTCTGCCGACCGCACCGCCGGTCGTCCAGCAGACGCAGGCACTTTGCGCTGCCGCCCGTGCCGCAGACGCCTGCTGCGGATGTGGCAGAAACCGTGTGGATACTGCGGGCGCGGTGGCGTCCCGCTCGTCCACGAGCGGGATTTGCCCGCAGCGACACCCGGTTAAGGTGCGCGCATGACCAAAGGACGGTTCGGCGTCCCGGCCGGTGTCGGAGACTGGGCGATCGCCCTCGGTGTGGCGGCCCTGCTGCTGAGCACCGGGCTGCCCAAGGCGCACCCCGGCACAAGCCCTGACGTGATCGGCTACGCGCTGCTGTCGGCCGGCGGCCTCGCGCTGGCCGCGCGTCGCCGCGCTCCGCTGACCGTCCTGGTCATTACCGGGCTGTGTGCGGTGGGGTATCAGGCGGCCGGCTTTGACGTGCTCTCCGTCCCGTACCTGGTCGCGGTGTACGGCGCGGTGCGGGCCGGGCACCGAGCCGTCACCGTGGCGGCGTCCGTGACCATGTTGGTCGCTCTTCAGCTCACTGCCCTGGTCTTCCACGACGGGCCTGCGGGCGAGGCGTTGGCACAGGCCCGCCACGTCCTCGAGGTTGCCTGGTTGATCGCCGCATTCGCCGCGGGGGAGGCGCTGCGGCAGGCCGAGCGACGGGCGGACGAAGCCGAGCGCACCCGGGAGGAGACCGCGCGGCGCCGTGCGGATGAGGAGCGGTTGCACATCGCGCGGGAGCTGCATGATTCGCTCACCCACCAGATCTCGATCATCAAGGTGCAGGCCGAGGTCGCCGTTCACGTCGCTCGTAGGCGAGGTGAACAGGTGTCCGAGGCCCTGCTGGCCATCCAGGAAGCCGGACGTGAGGCGACCCGGGAACTGCGCGCCACCCTGGAGGCGCTGCGTGATGACGACACCACCCCGCCCCGCGGGCTCGACCACATCCCGGAGCTGGTGGAGCAGGCGAACAGCGCGGGCCTTGCGACGACGCTGACGATCGAGGGACCGCGGACCGACCTGCCGGCCGCGGTGGGCCGGACCGCCTACCGGATCGTTCAGGAGGCGCTGACCAACATCGCCCGGCACGCCTCCGCCGCGACCGCGTCGGTCCGCATCGACTATCGGGCCGACTCACTCGCCATCCAGGTCGATGACGACGGCAAGGCCACGCCGGACACAGTGCCGAAGCACGGCCTGGGTCTGCTCGGCATGCGTGAACGCGTCACCGCCCTCGGCGGACGGCTGCTCGCGCAGCCGCGCAGCGAGCGCGGCTTCACCGTCCAAGCCGAACTCCCCCTGGACCACACCTCATGATCCGTGTCCTGCTGGTCGACGACCAGCCGCTCATTCGCAGCGGATTCCGCGCACTCCTCGACCTCGAAGACGACATCGAGGTGGTGGCCGAGGCCGCCGACGGCGCGGAGGGCCTGGCGCTGACCGAACAGCACCTGCCCGACGTCGTGCTGATTGATATCCAGATGCCGGTCGTCGACGGCATCGAGGCCACCCGGCGCATCGCCGCGGACCCGGCCCTGGCTCAGGTGCACGTGGTCATCGTCACCAACTACGGGATGGACGAGTACATCCTGGACGCGCTGCGTGCCGGCGCCGCCGGTTTCCTCGTGAAGGACATCGTGCCGGACGACTTCGTGCACGCTGTGCGTGTCGCCGCCCGCGGTGACGCGCTGCTCGCGCCGTCCATCACCCGCAAGCTGATCAACCGTTACGTTACCCAGCCGATCTCCGCCGTCGCCGACACCGGCTTGGCCGAATTGACCGGCCGCGAACGCGAGGCCGTCGTCCTGGTCGCGCAGGGGCTGTCCAACGACCAGATCGCCGACCGAATGGTGATCAGCCCGCTGACGGCGAAGACCCACATCAACCGGGCCATGACCAAGCTCCACACCCGCGACCGCGCCCAACTCGTGGTACTGGCCTACGAATCCGGCCTCATTGCTCCGCGCAACTCCTGACGTGGAGGAGAGCATCCGGGCGGCGGCCAAACGCTAACGGGGCCGAACTGCCAGACGGGTTACCAGCCGGGTCGGGTGTCCCAGGGCGGTCCGCCGTGCTCGTGGCTCAGGCCCGGTGTCTGCCCGTTGTGGAGGTACGGAACGTCGGCCGTACCTCCGGGGGAGCGGGCCTCGCGGATCCAGGAGTCGGCCAGGCCGGTGGCGGTGGCGGCGGAGACGGGCTGCGCCGGTCCAGGCTCCGGCGTCGGCGTCTGGACGGGTACCGAGAGACTGCCGTAGCGCTCCATGCGCTGCCAGCGCAGCCGCGATCCCGCGGTCGCGGTCACGACCGATTGGATGACCACGAGGTACATCAGTTGGCGGTAGACGAACTGCTGCAGGGGCAGGCTCCACAGCGGACGGGAGCTTTCGCCATCGAGGCGGAAGGCGTAGAAGCCCATCGCGGCCTGGAGGGCCAGGAACGCCAGCCACAGTCCGAGGATGCGGAACGGGTCGAGGAAGATCAGCCCGTATACGGCGAAGATGTCGACGACCGGTGCCAGCAGTGGCAGCAGGACCTGAAAGAGCAGCAGATACACCAGGCCGCGCCGGCCCAGCTTGCCTGCCGCGCCGGACTGGACGAGGGCGCCCCGGTGCTTCCACATCGCCTGCAATGTTCCGTAGCACCAGCGGTAACGCTGCCGCCACAGCGCCCCGAGGGATGCGGGCGCCTCGGTCCAGGCGATCGCGTTCTCCTCGTAGACCACCCGCCAGCCGTCCCGGCACAGTGCCATGGTCAGGTCGGTGTCCTCGGCGAGCGTGGCGTCACTGACGCCGCCGACCCGGAGCAGCGCTTCACGCCGGAACGCACCGACGGCCCCGGGGACGGTGGGCATGCACTCGGCGAGATCGAACAGCCGACGGTCGAGGTTGAAGCCGACGACGTACTCGATGTGCTGCCAACGGCCCAGCAGCCCGCCGCGGTTGATGACCTTGGCGTTGCCGGAGACGGCGCCCACCCGCGGGTCGGCGAGGGGTTGCACCAGCATGCGGACCGCATCGGGCTCGAAGACCGTGTCGCCGTCGACCATGACGAGCAGGTCGTGCGAGGCGGCGGCGATCCCGGTGTTGAGGGCCGCGGGTTTGCCGGCATTCGCCTGGCGGATGACGCGGACGTGGGGGAGACGCAGCGCTTCCACGAGGTCGGCCGTGCCGTCCGTGGAGCCGTCGTCCACCACGATGACCTCGACGGGGTGGTCGGAGGCAAGCAGCGAACGGACCGCGGCCTCGATGCCTGCGCTCTCGTTGTAGGCGGGCACGATCACGCTGACGGGCGCGGTGACCGGGTGCCCCCACGCGGTGCCGCGCCGGCGGATGTGACGCCGGGCGGCGAACAGCACCGCACCGGCGCGCAACAGCGCGAGCGCTCCGGCCGCGTACAGCAGCCAGCCGAGAATGCGCAGCGCCCACGCGCTGCCGTCGAGTGCCGCGATGAGGCCGAGGCCCAGCCAGTGGTCCTTGGCCGCGACCGGCTTGACGGCCGTCGGGACGTCCGCGGCGGCACCGACGGTCGTCACGGTGAAACCGCGGGCGGCGAGCTTCGGCAGCAGCCGGTCGAGGGCGGCGACGGTCTGGGCCCGGTTCCCGCCGCCGTCGTGCATGAGCAGGATCTGGCCGGCGGTCCCGTGAGGCAGGGAGTTGGACACGATCCGGTCCGCCCCCGGCCGCTGCCAGTCCTGGCTGTCGAGCGTGCTCAGTACGGTCAGGTAGCCATCCGCTCCGGCCGCCCGGATCGCCTCCCAATCCTGGTTGTCCAGGGCTTCGTTGGTGGAGGAGTACGGCGGGCGCAGCAGCGAGCTGGTGTTTCCGGTGGCTCCGGCCAGCATCAGCTGGGCCTCACGCAGCTCGAGCGAGCGCTGCCAGGGAGGGATGCCCGCGAGATCGGCGTGCGTGAAGGTGTGGACGCCGAGCTGATGCCCCTCGGCGAGAATGCGCCGGACCACCTCCGGGTGCGCGGCGACCTCGGTGCCGACGACGAAGAAGGTGGCGTGGACGTGGTGGCGTCGCAGCACGTCCAGGATCTTCGGCGTCCACGTCGGGTCAGGGCCGTCGTCGAAGGTGAGGGCGATGGTGTGCGGCCGGGGGCGGGCGGTGCGGGGCGTGGCCGCCGCGCTGTCGATCACCGGACCGCCGTGGGTGACGCCGGCGGGCACGTGGTCGGAAGGGCCACCGGCCGATGCGGAGTCATCGCTGATGCCGAACGTGTGCTGCGTGTAGCCCTGGATGAGCAGGGCCGCGCTGAGCGTCAGGACGAGCACCGTCAGCAGCAGCCAGTGGGTGCGCAGCGGCGCGTTGCGGGCGACTCCCCGACGGTCACCCCGCCTGCGGGAACGAGGGGTAGCGGCGTGGGTGTGGGCGTGCGACATCGGGGGACTCTCTTCGACGGCGGATCGGCTGCCCGGGTCAGGGGCGGCCGCCGCCAGTGCTGTGGGCCGGGGCGGGGTGAGTGGCCGTGCTCTTGCCGTGGGTCGCCTGGGCAGCCGGTGGCGTCGTCGCGGCGGAGGGCTTGGCGCTGGGCGCCGAGGCCGGAGGCGTGGTGACCGCCACAGCGGTCGCCGTGGCGGCCGGCGCCGGACGGGCATCGGCTCCGGTCGTGCTGGTCCCCGCACGGCTGGGTCGCGCGCTGCCCTGGCTGCTCACCGAGGTCGGTGAGCCCCGGTCGGGCCCGGAGACGCCGGGTCCCGAGACACCCGGGCGGTGGTCGGACGCGGGGAGCGGAAGATACGGCGCGGAGACCGTCGGACCCCCGAGGGCGGCGCTCAGCAGCAGGGCGACGTACGCGCCGGCGGGCAGAGCCAGCAGCCAGCCGAGTCGGCGCACCCGCCGTTGCCGCCGACCGGAAGGGTCGACGAAGACAGGTCGCGTGGCGGCGGTCTCGCGGGGCGCGCCGTGACGCGCCCGGCTTCGGGACGCCGTATCGGAACGGGGGCTGGTCTGCACGAACGCGGAGGATACAGCTCGGCCGACCGCACAGCGACCGTCCTATTATTTCCGGAAAGTCATATCCGAAAGCGGTCAACGAGCCCCATCAGCTTCGTCATGCCCAGGCACGATCCGACCCATCGTGTGGGCGCAGAGCCCTAGGCCGTGTATCGAAAGTGGATCTTGAGTGCTGGATGATCACGGTTCATGGGTCGGGGAGATCGTACGGACGAGCAGTGGGCGGTGTTGGAGCCGTTGTTGCCGAAAGGAATGAAGGCGGGGTGGCCGCCGGTCTGGCCGCGACGGCGGCTGATCGACGGCATACGGTTTCGGGTCCGGACCGGTGTTCCGTGGCGGGACGTGCCTGTCGAGTACGGGCCGTGGGGCCGGGTCTACGACCTGTTCCGCCGATGGCAGCGGGACGGCACCTGGCACCGCGTCCTGACCCGGCTCCAGTCTCTGGCCGATGCGAAGGGTGCGATCACGTGGGACCTGAGCGTCGACTCCACGGTCTGCCGTGCCCATCAGCATGCGGCCGGGGCCCGGAAGCGGGGTGACCTGCAGAAGGAACCACCGGGTGGCCTGTTCACCGAGCCTGGTGATCACGGGCTGGGAAGGTCGCGCGGCGGATTCACCACCAAGCTGCACCTGGCCGTCGAGCAAGGTCAGAAGCCCATGTCGATCGTGGTGACGGCTGGACAGCGCGGGGACTCGCCGCAGTTCGAACCCGTACTGAAGAAGGTCCGTGTGCCCCGCATCGGGCCGGGCCGGCCACGTGTCCGCCCTGATCGCGTGCGGGCGGACAGGGCGTATGCCTCCCGCAAGAACCGCGGCTACCTGCGCCGCCGCGGGATCCGCTGCACCATCCCCGACAAGGCCGACCAGGCGCGCAACCACAGGAAGCGAGGCTCGCACGGTGGCAGGCCACCGCATTTCGACCCGGTCGACCACCGCGAGCGTCATGCAGTCGAGTGCGGGATCAACCGCCTCAAAAGACACCGCGCCGTCGCCACCCGGTACGACAAGCTCGCGGTCCGCTACGAGGCCACTGTCCTCGTAGCGGCCATCAACGAGTGGCTGTGATCGGCACGCTTCGCCCGCGGCAGTTCAGAGCTCAATGCCCAAGCCGTCCATGAACTCCTGGAACAGATCCTCCACGAACGGGTCGGACCGCTTCGACAGGACATCGGCGATCGCCTTGGGCGCCGGGGTCAGGCCAGCCGCCCGCGCCCAGGCCACAGCACGCTCCGCAGCCTCCTCCGGCCCCAAGAACCAGTCGTCGACGGATTGGCCATCCTCTGCCATGTAGGCGGACATAGCTGTCCGATCGAGACATGCGCGCCAGGTTTCCTGGTCCCTGGTCCGGCCTTCCAGCACAAGGCAGTCGCTGTCCATGACGAATCCGGCAAGAACCGGATGGCCAGTGACGTCAACCAGTTCGATGAGACTCTCCTCATCGAGCGAGGTCCGCCCTTCCAATGACCAGAGCCGCCAGTCATCAGCGCGCTCCTGGAGCAGCTCCATGCGCACCCCGTCAGTGAAGGCCGCCACCTCACCCAGCGGATGCCGATGGCGAACGACGACAAGGGAACCCCAGTACCCCATCTGCTTGCTCCATGTTCGAAAGTCGCTGCGTGGCGGCGCTCACCGCTGCCCAGAGCCGCGTTCGCGCAGGGAGGGGTGATTCTTGCAGAAATCCACTTTCGTAACAGGCCCTAATGCCCCCAAATGGTCACAAAAGTCGCGCAACCGCTGAATGGCGATCGCCCCCGGGAACCCCGGGGGCGATCGCTGTTCACATGTGCCTGCGGATCAGCTGCCGATCAGTCGATGCGATCGCTCAGGCCCAGCACCTGCGGGTCGTCGCTGGGAAAGTCCCTGGGCATGCCCGGCACGTGGATGGTGCGCCCGTACACGCCGGCCAGAAACTCGACAACGCCGACCGGGAACTCCGACCAGTCGCCGTTGTCTCCGCGGACGACCACGGGCCAGGCGTCCGGGTCCGCAGGGCTTGTCCGCCAGTAGAAGGAGTCCCCCGAATTGGACTCCGCCCAGGAGATCAGGCCTCCCGGCTGTGGGAAGGGAACGTAGCCCTCGGTGTCGCCCATCTCGTACAGATCCTGAAGGATCTCGTCCTCCCTGGACGCGGACGCCCATGACGCCTCGGCACCGGGCCGGGGAGCGGAGACCGTCAGGAAGTCGTCGACGACCAAGACCGGATACGCCTCCGCCAGAGAGCGGAAGTCCGAGGGCAGCGCCGTCCCGAGGGTCGCCTCGAGGGCGGTCCAGTCCACGTTGCGCCCACCAGGCACACGCCACCGTGTCATCGACGGAAGCGCGGCCTCCAGTTCTTCGACCCTCAGCATGTCGTCTGCCAATCCGTGCTGTTCTGGACCAAGACGCTGTTGAACAATACTCCGTCCTCGGTGTAGGCGGACATCGTGATGCTGTCCGGTATTCCCGTGGTGTGGCTGTAGTTGAGCTTGCCCGTGTACATGACCCACTTTCCGGCCGCGAGCTGCTGCTCCATCTTGATCTCGCAACGCCGCATGCCGCTCTTGTTCATGCGCGAGAACCCGGTGAACAGGTTCTCGTTCACCCAGTCGCCGCCCACCTTGTCGCCGACGATGTGCGTGCGGTCAAAGATGTTCCCCTTCCCCGACCTGGGGGTGTTCTGCGCGGGGTCTGGGAACCCGTACACGTTCACCGTGCCGGTGTCCCTGTCCGCGAGCGGGGCCTTGAGGTCGCTCGGGCAGATCAACGCGGTAGCACCCTGAGAACGGCCCGCCCCGTCCAGCGGCTGGTACTGGAAGCGGGAGGATTTGGGCTCGCTGTCACACCGCTGCTTGTTGTCCGTGTCGGGCGTCGGCCGGGGCGCGGGACGCGGCCGGGGGGTCGGGGCCGGCTCCGGCTCGTCGTCCTCGAACAGGTCGTGGATGCCGTCCGAGATCGAGTCGATGGTGTCGCTGATGGCGGTCTGCACGTCCTCGTCGTTCACCACGACCTCGTAGGCCACGATCGCCGTGACCGCGACGGCCACGACGGCGAGTTCGGCCAGATCGTCGACGAGGGCGAAGTGGCCGTCCATTTCGACGTTGCTCACCGGGTTGCCGCCGCCGAAGGCATAGCGGTTTCCGGTGAAGGGGTCGACGCCGAGGCCCATGTCGGCCAGCGCGCCGGTGTACATGTCCCGAGTGGTGAACCGGTTGAGGCCTGGGCTGTAGTCACGGAAGCCCATGTCGTACGTGCCGGACTGGGCGTCCCAGCGCTTGCCGTTGTACCGGTACGGGTTGTAGTCCTCCTTGGTGGGGTTCTGGACGTCGGGTTTGTCGATCCCGGTGAACTCGGAGGTGTCGTCGCTTCCGTAGGCGGTGTAGCCGTATGTGGCCTTGGTGTCACCGTTCTTGTCGGTCAGCGCCTCGACGTCGGTGTGACTGTTGTAGCTGTAGTAGGAGTCCTCGGTCGTGCCGTCGGTGTTCTGCTTGACCTGGGACAGCCGCTCGCCCCACGGGCTGTACTGGAAGGACTTGGACAGCTGGCCGGCGACCTTCTCGTCCAGGACCTCGCTGGACAGACCCAGGTATTCGAAGTCCGTGGTCTTGCCGTCGGCGGTCTTGGACAGGGTGCGGTCGAGCGGGTCAAAGGTGAACGTCGTCGACTTCATCGCGCCGGTCCCGTCCATCTTCTGGGACTCGACTACGTGGTCGAAGCCGTCGTACACGCTGCGCCCGACGACCTTGCCGTTGCTGGTGACCGACTCCTGGCGGCCGAAAGGGTCGTAGTTGTACTGGAACGACGTACCGGAGACGGAAGAGCTCAGCACCCGGTTGCGGTCGTAGGTGAAGGACGTGGTGGTGTTCTTGACCGTCTGGCTGATGACGTTGGCGTTGTCGTCATGGACATAGGTGTCGGTGCCCGCACCGTTGCCCGTCTTGACCGACATGGCGAGCCGGCCGACCGGGTCGTAGGTGTAGTCGGTGGTCGAGTCGAGGAACGCCGCGTGGTTGTCGGCGTTCATCTTCCTCGCCACGTCCTGCGCCATGCCGCCGTTGGCGTCGTAGGCGTAGGAGTGCGATGCGACCAGGTTGCCGTTGGCCTTCTTCTCCGTGGTGCTCTTGGTCGTTCCGTCGAGGTAGTAGGTGTAGTCGACGGTGTTCTTGTTGGCCTTGGTCTCCTGCAGGACCTGGCCGCGGTCGGTGTACGTGTACGACGAGACCTTGGGGGAGGTGTCCGTGGGTGTCGTGCCGACGGAGATTGTCCGGGTCAGGTCACGTGCGTCGTAGGTGTAGCGGGAGAACTGGTCGGGATGGGTGACCGTCTCCGGCTGGCTGTTGGCGTCGTAGGTGTAGGAGGTGGTCTTCTTGGCCTGCCCAGCGAGCGCCTCGGTGACCTTCTGGATCTGGTCCAGGCCGGTGTAGTCGATGGCGTAGGCGTCTGTCGCCGCACCGGGTGAGGTGTCGTTGATCGACGTCAGGTTGCCGTTGACGTCATAGGCGTAGGCGAAGGTGTGCTTCTCGTTGTCGGTGTCGGCCGAGTTGTCCCGCACCAGCTTGACGCCATCGGCGACGACTGCGCCGCCGCTGTTCTGGAACAGTTGCAGCTTGGCGGCGTTGCCTTGGGTGAGGGCGAAGGTACCGAGGCTGACCCAGGTGCCCGCGGTCGTGCTCTGGTCGCGAGTCACGTTCGTGGTCGTGCCGTCGGACTTGGTGACCGTGTACTTCGCGGTCGTCGCGGCCCCGGCGACCTGGGGGTAGCGCACATAAGCGGTGTAGGTGCCGTCCTTGGGGATGTTCAGCGTCCAGGTGAACGCGTCCGTCCCGGTCCCGGCGGCGTGGACCTGGTGGTCGAAGCCCTGCTGGCCGGGGAGGCTGGCGTGGGTCCAGGTGCCGGTGGAGCTGGTGTTCTGGGTGTCGGTGTTGTCGACCAGCGGAACCGCGCTGCCGACCGGCACACCGTCGTCGGTCTTCGACTTCAACTTGCCGTCCGGGTAGAACGACCAGTTCATCGTGCGGTTGGACGAGCCGCCCGCCGAGGTCAGGGTCCGCGCGGTCTGCTGGCCCAGTTCGTCGTAGTCGTAGGTGGTGACGATGTCCCACGCGTCCGTCATCGACTTGGCCCAGCCGTTGTCGAAGTACGTGTACGTGGCGTCGTTGCGGACCGTCTGGCCCTCGGACGGCGGCATCGAGGTCTTGGAGACCCGGCCCACCGCGTCGTAGAACGTCTGGGTGTAGACGTTCGCATTGTTGTAGCGGGTGTCCGCCGGGTCGTACGGCTGGAACTGCTTGACCGGGCGGTTCAGCGCGTCGTACTCGGTCCTGGAGGTGAAGTCCTCGGTGTTCGCCGTCGTCACACCGCGCGGAGTGATCACCTTGGTGGTGTTGCCGATCTGGTCGTACTCGTATTTGGTCGAGCGGTAGGTGATGCCGGGGCTGGTGCCCTGGTGTGGGACCTTGACCTCGCTCTGCTTGCCACGCTCGTCGTAGGTGATCAGGGTCTCGTTGTTCTCGGCGTCCTTGGAGGCGACGACGAGCGAGTCCTTGTCATAGGTACGCGAGTTTGTCTTGCCCAGCGCGTCGGTGAGCGAGATGCGCCGGTGGTTGAGGTCGTAGGCGGTCTTGCTGGTGTAGTCGGTGGTGTCGGCGGTCGCGTTCTTGTTCGGGTTGATGACCGTGACGAGGTTGCCGACGTTGTCGTACTCGTAGGAGATCTTGTCGCCGGTCGCGTTGACCACGGAGGACAGCTGGTAGATCTCGTCGTAGTTGTGGGTCGTGACGTAGTCGTTCGGGTCCGCGGTCGTCGCGGTCCCCTTGGGCGTGGTGATCGTCCTCAGGTGACCGGTCTTGTTGTAGGTGTAGGCGGTCTTGCGCTCCGGGCCGGTCGGCGTGTCCTTCGGTGCCGTGTCCGACAGGAGTTGGTCCGCGTTGTCGTACACCGCCGTCGTCACCGCACCGTTCGGCGCGGTTGTGGTGGTGACGTTGTCGTTGGCGTCGTAGATCGGAGCCGGGGTGGTGATCACGACGCCGGCAGCCTGGTCCTTGGGTGCCGTCTTGACCATCGGACGCCCGTAGGTGTCATAGGTCTGGGTTGTCTTCTTGCCGAGGGCGTCGGTGACCTGGGTGACCTGGCCGCGCTCGTCGTATACGTAGGTCGTCGACTTGCTGAGGGCGTCCGTGATCGTGTTCGGGTAACCAGTCGGGCCGAAGTCGCTGTTGGTGGTCGGGTTACCGTTGGCGTCGGTTGCCTTGGTCAGCTCGCCGTAGGCGTCGTACTCGTAAGAGGTGGTGTAATCAGCGGCCGTCGGGGTGGCGACACCCTTGGGGTCGGTGACCGTCTTCAGGTTGCCGAAAGTGTCGTAACCGAACTGCCAGATACGGCCCTCCGGTGAGGTCTTGCGGAACAGGTCGGCTGAGAAGCCGTCCAGGCGCGTTTGGTACTCGTACTTCGACGCGTTGGCGGGGTAGGTGCCCAGCGCGCAGTCGCTCGAGGGCGGAATACCGTTCTTGTTGCTCTCCGCGTCCCGTTGCCAGAGCGGGTAGCCCGTCTTCTGGTCGTAGCAGAACGTGCTCTTGGCGCCGTTCGCCTCCTCCAGGTAGGTGACGTTGTTGTCCGCGTCCCAGCTCATCTTCGTTGTCTGGGACTTGGCGTTCGTCGTCTGGACGGGGCGGCCGAAGTCGTCGGCGATGTAAACCGTGGTGTGGTTCTCGGCGTCCTTGACGGAGGTGTCGGTGAACGCCGGGGTGGTGCCGTCGGCGGCGTAGGTGAAGTCGGTGGTGCCGTTCAGACGGTCGGTGACGGTCTTGGTCCACCAGTGGTACTTCGGGTCGTCGCCGGCCTGCGGGGCGTAGTACGCCATGTTGGTGGCGTTGCCGCGCGGGTCAGTGATCTTGACCAGCTTGACGTTCTTGGCGCCCTGGGTGGCGTCGTAGGTGAACTTGAACACCTTCGGCTGCGTGGCGCCAGCGCCGTCGGTGAGCTGGGCCATCAGGCCCTGCGTGGTGTAGAGGAAGGTCAACTGGCGCCCGGAGATGTCGGTCATCGACTTGATGTGGTCGATGATCTTCGGGTTGGTCAGGTTGGTGCCCGACTGGACCGCACCCGCGGCGTCGACGTACTGGTAGGCGTCACCCTTGTTGAAGTAGGTGACGGTCAGCGTCTGCCGGGCGGCCGGGTCGGTGATGTACTGCAGGAACTCGACCGGCTTGTTGTTGGACTTGCGGTGCTCGTACGTGAAGAGCTGGGTGTTGCCGTTCTTGTCGACGACGGAGGTGACGTAGCCGGCGCAGTCGTAGAAGAACCGCGTCCCGTCGGGCCGGGTCATCGACCAGGCGTCGGCGGTGTTGTCCTTGTCCGGGGTGCAGTCCACCCCGCCCTTCATCGCCAGCTTGTAATGCACACCCGCCGGGGCCTTGAAGCTGCCGTCGGCCTGCTTGGTGAACACCGACGCCGTGCCGTCACCGTCGGTCAGGGTGACCTCGGTGGGGTTGGGGTTGGGGTGGAAGTCAAGCGCGGCGCCCAGCCGGATCGGCGCGGCGGCCTGCGCAGACCAGCCCGGGCCCATCACCGTGTCGGAGGTGTCCAGGGAGTTGTAGGCGAACCGGGCGAACGTGCTCAGGCCGCGGCCCGGGTTCGTGAACGCGTTGTACTGCCAGACGCTGTTACCCGAGGCCAGGTTGTTCATGACCGACGAGCCCGCGCCGGTGCTCTTGCCGGTGTAGGAGTAGAACTTCTCCAGACCGATCTCGTCAGAGGTCGGGTCCTCGATCCTGACCGCTTGCGCGAGGCCCGGCACACCGCCGGTGGCGGAGTTCCAGGTGGAGTTGGTCTTGTTCCAGGTGTCCCAGGTCAGCGTGTACGCCGTCCGCTTGTTCGTCGGCTGGCCCGAGTCGGCGTTGGTCGGCGCCTTGACCTGCGCGTGGACCGTCACCGTCTGGCCCGGGAGAATGTCCTGGGGCAGGGCAGTCTTGATCTGGTTGCCGCCGTTGGTGACGTCCGTACCGTCCGCCAGGGTCCAGCGGTAAGACAGCTGCTGAGCAGCCGCGGTCCACGTGGTGCTGGTGGTGTTGGTCAGGTCGACGTCGGCGGTATAGGCGGTGCCCGGCGTCATCCGGGACGGGACCTGCGGCGCGTAGTACGTCGAGGCCGTCGTCGCATCCACATAGGTGACCATCAGCTGCGGCCGCAGCTGCGCCTCGCTGGTCTCGGAGGAGAGGAAGACCGAGCGTTCCTGCGGGCCACCGGTGGTCTCGTCCTTGACCTTGAGCAGCACGCCGTGGTTGGAGGAGGGGCTGGTGACCCAGCCCTGGGTGAGGCTGGTGGCATCCCACCACTGACGTTTCGGGTCGTTGGTGACGGTGGTGACGATGTCCGAGACGGTGGAGGCGTAGTCACCGCCCGCCGTGGTCCACGCGGTGGTACCGGTGTAGTTGTTCCAACTGCCGGTGGCCTCGTCGAAGTCCTTGGTCAGGCCGTGGAGTTCGTAGACGGCCGAGCCGCCGCCGGTGTTGGTGGTGATCGTCGAGAAGGCCTGTACCTGCGACGACAGCACCCGGGCGGTGGCGGGCAGTGAGGTGGTGGGGAACTTCAGCACCGCACGGGTCTTGCCGAAGGTGCTGGAGTTGTTACCGACAGTCAGCCAGTTCTGGTTGACGCCCTCGCTGGAGATGGTGTCGTGCCCGGTGGTGGGCTGGGTCGACGACAGCGTGGTATCGGCGTAGCCCGTCCCGGACTGGATGATCTGCCGGGTCTGCCCCGCCTTCGGCAGGTCCGCGAGCTGGACCGGACCGCCGATGACCGTCCCGTCCTTCGTCTTGACCGCGACCTCGTAGTACACCGCGTGGAAGTCGTCGGCGGAGTCCGCGGGGGTGGGCACCGCCGTGGTGTCGGTGAAGCTCGTCGTGCCCGCCGCGACGGGCGCGACCAGTGTCGCCGCCGTCGGGGTGAAGCCCTGGAAGACACTGCGGTGCACCTGGTACTCGGCCAGGTCGTCACCCGTGGGACCACCCGGGGTCGGGTCGACATACGCGGGCCAGGACAGTTCCGCACCATCCGCGTGGATCTTCGTCGGGGCGTTCACCGCGACACCGACCCGGCCGAAGGTCACCGTCAGCTTCGGATAGGCCGCCGTCTCGCCGCCGTAGCCGTACTCGCCCGCCTCGTAGAGCGGACCGCCTTGGCCGAGGGTGGACTCGTTTGTGGTCTGCAGCATGAATCCGTAGTTGGTGGCGGTACCGTCCACCCACTTCTGCACGGTGTCGGTGACCGGGATGCTGTGCCACTTGTCGTACGTGCCCGCCGCCTTCGACACCACGGCGGGGTTGACCAGTCGTACCGCGTCCGCGATGACCGCGGTGGTCGCGGAGGCCGGTCCGTCGCCTAGGACGACCTTGCCGGCCGTGCCCTTGGAGAACGACAGCTCACCGCCGTTGTTCAGCGAGGTCCACACCCCACCGGTGCCCGCGGACTGGTCCACGGTGGTGTTGTAGGTCCCGCCGTTGTAGGTCACCGTGTACGGCGCGTTGGTGGCCCGGTCCGTCGCCGGGATGGAGTGCACATCCACCCGATAGGAGTCGGTCTCCGGCACCGTCGGCTGCCAGGTGTAGGTGGCCCCGGCGATGGTGTCCTTGTTGTACGCGTAATCCTGGTTGATTGCGTACTGCGTGAAGGCGCCGTTCGTCGAGTACGGCCACGAGCCGTTCGCCGCCGTGCCCGCGTCCCCGTCGTCCAGTTGCACCGTCGTTCCCGACAGCTCACCCGACAACGCGTTCGTGCTGTTCCACGTGGCACCTGTCGCGGTCCACGCCCCGGTCACCCGGTGCGCCTCGACCGGCACACTGTTGGAGTTGGTGGTGTGCGCCTGGTTGTAATAGACCCCCAGCCGCGCCGCATCGATCTTCGAACCGGCCGGGATACCGGTCAGCGGGAACTGCAGCAGCGACCGCAGCTTGCCCGTGGCGGTCGTCCCCACACCCAGCTGCCAGTTACCCGTGCTGGCCCCGCCGACACCGTTGAGATTCGTCGTCGGCTGCGAGGAGTCGATCATCACGTCCTGCGACGTCGACGGCGTTGGCGAGAGCACGATCGTCGGGTCCACCGTCACCGGGAACCGGCGGTCTGGTGCGGCCAGCCACTTCGCATCCGGTGTCAGCGTGATCCGCCAGGCTGAGCCGTCCCGCGTCAGCTTCTGCGAAACGGGGCCACGGGTGAGATCGATGACAGCGTTGTCGGCGTTCTTCGGGGCCTGGAACATCACGGCGGCCGGGATCACCGCAACCGCACGGCCCGACTCATCCCCTCCGAACAGGGAAATCGAGCCATCCTTGTTCTGGCGGGGCGTCAAACTGTCGGTCTTCAGAGTGAAAGTGAAGGACACGGGGCTGCTGGGGGCCTTGGAGAGGACGATATCCTCCTTGACCTCACCGCGCCCGACCCGGTATGCGAAGTCCGCACCCGCGGTCGCATCCCGGTAGGTGACCGTGTCGCCCTTCGCCGCCGACTCGACGGACTTGGCGGTGCCGGCCAGTCCCAGCGTGACCGTGTGCTTCGCGTCCACTTCGAACCGCAGCAGGTTGTCGCTACGTGAACCGAAGTACGTCCGGGCCAGGTTCGTGGTGTTGGCGAACGCGAACCCCGAGCGGCTGGTGCCCGTGACCTCGGTATCGATGGCCTTCCAGCCGTCAGCCGCGTGGTAACTTAGCGGAACCGCCGCGTACTCGGCCTGTGTCCGCCCGTCGGACATCTTCCAGTAGCGCGCCGACGGGGTCCGCTTGGCCGTCAGCTCCTTCACGCGGTGCGCTGCCGGCAGCTTCTTGCCGACGGGCAGCTTCTGTCGATCGGCGATCGCATCCTTCGGACCCACCGGCGGCATCGGCAGCTTGCGATCAGCACCGAACCAGCTCTTCACCGAGTCCACGATCCCCGGACCGTGTCCGCCGGGCGAAGGCGTCACGGCGAACGCTGGAGTCTGCACCACAGACCCCAGCAATGCGCCGACAGTTAAAGTCGCCGCTATTCGTAGCCGTCTTCCCATCAAAACTCCTGTCAGTGACTGGAAAATGGCAGCACAAAATAGGCCACGGAATGGGCCGTGACCGACCGTCATGTTGCCTCGACCACGAGTGACTCGTGATCAGCGAGCGGACTGTCACACCATGTGAGCGTCCGGGTCAAGCAGGCTCACGTAATCGATAAAACCGACGCAAGTCCGGTAGCTGGAGCGGTAGTTCACGACGATTGTCCGTCTATCAAAAGATCTTCATTGCTTGGCGTTGACGAACTCTTGACCCTCGCCCCGTCCTCGCCAGCCATGGCAATCCCCATATGTCTTATTGAGGGGCGTACTTGACCCTGAACAGGATGAACGGCATCTATCACTCCGGCCCTTGCGCCCCTCGACGGCATTGGCTGTAATCGGCACCGGTACGTGCAGCACAGTCCGCGAGGCATTCAGACACATCGGTAAGCGAGGAGATCCAGGAATGGAACCGGACACGGTCGGTGACACGAAAGCCCCGGACAGCAGCAGGGACGCCGCCGCAGCCGCCGCAGGAGCCGGCCGGGTAGTCCCAGGGCGCAGCCGAGTCCGTATCCTCGTCGCTGGCATCGTCACCCTCGCCTGCGCTGCGCTTGCAGTAACCGTTATCGTCAACCACTCGAGCGACGGCGATGCCTCCTCGCAGCGCAGGAGCCCGGCAACTATCCCCGCGGGCTTCACCGTCAGCGGACACGGCCTGGCACAAATCGCTTACCCGGGCGCCGACGGCCGCCTGCGCACCGTCACCACCCGTCTGCCATGGCACGAACAAGCCGACTTGGATCCTGCCGCCCGCTCCACCGGCATCTCCGTCATCCTCGGAAAAGACGGCGGCACTGCCACGTGCACCCTCGTTTTGCACGGCAAACCAGTTCAACAAGCCACCGCTCAGGGGCCCTTCGCCCGTGCCAACTGTCGGACGGCTGCCTCCTCCACCGCACCCTGACGTGCGCAACCAACCGCGTTTCGGCCGCACAGGGACCTCTTCCGCCCAGGAACAGCGGAACAGAAACTGTTAACGGCCTGTGGTCTGCAGATTGGGTTTGCACGGCTCGCAGGCCCGTACATCCCACCGGGCGGCCCATGCGGCTGCTTCGGCGGGGGTAACGCGGCGCCGGCCTGGGCCAGCCTTGCCCTGGACGCCCCGGAGCATCGACTCAGCTTCTAGGACGTCGCGGAGGGGTGAGCGGGAGAGGATGTGGCCGTTGGGCTTTTGGCGTTGGGTACCACCTTTGACAGCCGCAGGCAGTAGGCCCGGCGGTTGGCGAGCGGGCCGTCAGGCGATCGCGGCAGCCCCGTTCGGGGGATCCTCCGGCCAGGGCAGAGCGATGGTGTCGCCCGGCGGCCAGGGCTTGGGTCGACGCGGCTCGCAGACGCTAGCGCCACCTGGCCCCGGGCCGCCACCAGGGGTTGGGGAGGTGGGCGCGAGTCGCATGATCCGCAACGTCCATGCCACCCAGGTCAGAGCAACAACAGCAGCGACCACCCCGGTCGACGACAAAACCCCTGCGACCCCGCCGCCCACCAGCAGTCCGACAACCGTTAGTCAGGCCGCGACGGACCAACGCAGGCAGCCGCGATAGGTGATGGCAGTGCGACCGAGGCGGGCAATACTGCGTGGCCCTTGCCAGGTGGAACAGGGTCTGCGCTCACAACGCAGATAGGACGAACAACGCGCGGACTGACGGGAACAGCCTGTACCCACCGCCACCTCCAGGGCCTGGGGGCCGGTGCTGTGCTCGCCATCAAGGGTGGGCTCCGCGTGGCGGGCCCGGCAACAGCCACAGCACGGAGCGCTGCAGTTCCCGGGTCGTCCGGCCGCCTCGTCATCGGTCCCGCACGAATGAGCGGGAAGGCTCCGGCGTAGCAGTCTGACCGAGGCCGTGATCATCTCCGGGTTCGCGATGTACGCCGTCGTCATCGCCCTCGTCCCCCTCCTCACCGAACGCGGCACCTCAACCACCACAGCAGCCTGGGCCCTCGGCCTCGGCGGCGCTGGGCAAACCCTCGGCCGCACTCTCTACGCCACCCTCGCCCGCCACACGAGTGTCACCACCCGCACCGCCACCCTCATCGCCCTTGGCGGATCCACCACCGCAGCCCTAGCCCTCACCCCGTGTTCTCTCCCGCTGGTGATCGCTCTCGCCATCGCCGCCGCCTTGCCCCCTTCGCCACCGCGCCCTTGCGCCACCCCTTGGCGGCTACCCAGCACTCTTTAAGCTTCTGGCGGCTCTGTCGGTCATTGCCAGAGTCCTTGCCGCAGTGACACGGTTGCGAGCGGGGCTGTAAAAAGAACGAAGGCCTGCGCCATCTGGAGACCGCCAACGTCTGGCCGGTATGGCACCACCCGCAACCGCCCGAAGCCCGCTCGGACTGGTTCGCCATCTTCCACACCGCATCCCGGTCCTGGAAGGGCATCTTCCACTCCTGCGGTCAGGGGCACGCGACCCAGAGCCTCGACGCCGGTGCAGTGCGGATGACCGACCAGATGTGGGACATGCTGCAAAGCACCCGGACCGTAGTCCTCTGCGGAGGCCTGCGCGGTGACCCGTCAGGGCCCGAAATCGGGACCGCCATCGGGCAGCGACGCATGCGCGCCGTCCTGAGCCAGGCACTGTTCGAGTAAGCGCCAGGCTGGACCGGCCAAAGAAGCCAGGCAAACAGCCTTGCATCAGCGCTCGGTCGGCGGTTGCTTCTCGCACTCGGCCACGATCAATAAACAATGGTAGGCATTTCGTCACTCTTATGGGGGTATCGAATGGCGGTTCCCCTCCGCCCCGCTCAGTCTGGTGGTCGTGCGTTCGATTCGTTGCGAATGCGCGAGCCACTCAAGGAGGTCGAACCATGACCCGCACCAAGCTCCTCGCTCTGGCCGCCGCCCCCGCCCTGGCGCTTAGCCTGGCGTCCCCTGCGCTGGCTGTGGAAGTGACCGCCTCGTCCCCCGACACCGTGAACAGTCCGGTCGGGTCGATTGCGGCCAACCAAAGCAAGACCGTCACTGTCACCTGCCCTGCGGGCACCAATGCCGTCAGCGGTGGCTGGAAGGTGTCCTCCGCCAGCATCGACGTGACGGACAACCGTGCGATGAGCGCCACACAGTGGCAGATCACATTCCAAAACGAGGCGAAGACCTCAGGCACTGTGCAGGTCTTCGCCCGTTGCGTGGCCTGATGGCGAGTGCTCGCCAGGGCAGGTTGGCCCGTTCACCGCACCGCCAGGCGCGGTGAACGGGAAGGCCGAGCAGCCCCAAGCGCCGTAACCGGCTGACAGCGAAGGACGACGAGGACGCTGCGGACGGATACGGACGGCTGTATTGCGCTGGACGGCACAAGGCCCAGGTCGGGAAGCCATCCTCCGGCCTGGGCCTTTCCTTCTGGAGCGCGTGACGAGAACCGTTGCGAGCGTGAGGACAGCAAGGTTCCGCAGTCGGAGCTCGCGCGGGGCTGGGAGGGATAGACGGATCGGTCAGGCGCCGATCGGCTGACCGAGCTGGGTGACCAGGTCCGCTGTCGTGCTTCCGGCCACGGCGATCGCCGCGGGAACCGCCGCTGCCCTCATCTGCTGCCAGACCCATCGCCTCACGCCGTGTCCGGTGCCCGGCCTTCCTGTTGGGCGGCGACCAGCTCCCCTCGATCACTTCGGCTTCATCGATGAGGAGTTGAGCCGAGGCCTCGCCGCCGTGCTGCTTGGCGCGCAGGGCCTGGAGAGGACGAAGGGCCGAGGTCACCTCGGTGACCTGGGCCCTTCGGCTTGTCGCATACGGTGACGGCGGCGGGCGCGCGCTCCCGCGCGGGCGGGTCTCGCTTCCGGTCCCGGTTTCCGGACGCGGAGCGTCATGCGGCGGTGCGGCGGGGTTAGGCCGCCCCTGCGTTCCGGTTCCGCCGCACCCCGGGCCGTGGCGAGCGGTACCCGGAGGTCACCTGGTGAGGTGGACGGTCAGCCTGGCATGTGAGGAGTCGATGTTGACGCCGTCCATGTAGCCACGGGCGTCGCGGTAGGCGCCGGTACCGCCGGTGATCGCGAGCGTGAACCTGGTCGGGAAGCTGACGATGAAAGGCGCGAAGCCTTGCAGGGTGATGTCGCCCTGGGCCAGCCGGAGGGTGGATTCGCACTGCCGCAGACTCTTCTGGAGGCTGATGACGGTGCAGACGAAGCCGCCGGTGCCCACCTTGCGACCGTTCTGGAAGAAGTCAGAGAAGCCGATGGCCTCGTCGCCGAGGCTCATGCCCGGGCCACCCACGTCGATGGCGGCGAATTCCCTCACGGAGTCGTCCAATTTGATGACCTTCTCGCCGTCACCATGCGGGCCGGGGTCGCGGTCCGGGGAGGTGGCCTGCGCGAGCGGTCCGTAGGCGAGGACCGCGGCGAGCGCCGTGGCCGCGACCGGCGCCATTGCCTTGAAACGACGCATCGTGCGTCTCCTTCGAGCTCGATGGAGTGACAAGCGGCAATTAATCCCACTTATCGCTTCATTCATGGCTCAATCGGAAGCCAGGTACATCAGGCGCGCATGGGCTGAGCAGAAAGACGACCCGATCGGACGCGGGGCCGATCCGCGTCGGATCCTGACATCCCGCCTGTAGGACGGTATGTCGTCCGGTCTCGCTCCCGATCAAGGAGAGCATGCGCCGATAGCCCGTGTGCAGCGGCCCGAAGAGGCCCGTGCAGACGGCCAAGAGGCCCTACCTCAGGAGGGGTAGGGCCTCTTCGATTCGCAAGGCCGATGTCGCCCTACTTCGTCCAGCGTTCAACGAAGTGGGGAGTTTCAACGAGCGCCCCGCGCGATGCCGACCGGCGTCGGCCAGGGTCAGGCGTTGTGGCGGCGGTGGGCGAGTGCGTCCCGGGTGACGGTGCCCGGCCTGAAGCGCGCGTTGACCCGGTCGTCGACCGGGTCCAGGCGCCGGCTGTTCTCCTGCCCGGGGTCGAGGCTGAGCTGCTGTGGTGTGCCTGCCGCGTCCACCCCGTGCTCGAGGCGGACCGAGACTCCGCGCACCCGGGCCCGTTCCAGGCCGAGACGTTCGAACGCTTTCATCGCCGTGTCACGCGGGTCGTCGGTGGACGCGCTCGGCTTGGCCAGGGTCCGGGACATGCTGCTGCTACCGGAGAAGGACACGCCGAGAGCGATGCGCCGGGCGACCTGACGGTGCTCGCGGGGCTGATGGGCCAGGTCCGCCACGGCGTCGAGGATCTCGGTGTGCACCAGGTCCGGGTCGAGGGTGTCGCGGTCCAGGGCCGTACGGCTACTGAATGAAGATCATCGCGGCGGCGCCGAGAAGGTCGACGACGAAGCACCACTCCGCCCACGCCCGGGGGACAACCGCCTTGGTGCGGTGGTGGAGCAGATCCCAGGCGGCGTGCCCGAGCCAGCCGGTTGCCAGGACGTACCAGCCGAAGCCGTGAGCCATTGCCAGCGCCACCATGGCCAGGGCACCGAAGCCGAGCAGCCCTGCCGTCTGGAGCACGAGCGCGCCTGCCTTACGGAGCTCCCCGCGCAGCGCCCCGAAGATCAGGTAGCAGACCGGCATGACGATGAGGAGCCACGCCAGGAACTCCAGAGCCGGGAGGCCGTCGGCGAATGTGGCGACCGCCAACACGAGGGCGAGCCATGTGGGCCATCGGTGCTTGAGCATGGCCGCGACGCCGGCGGTGGCGGTCTTGGAACCGTCCCGTCCGCAGGTGGAAGGGGCTTTGTCGTCCTGAGCGGAGCCGATCATCAAGGGATCACCCGAAGCGGTGGTGTCGGTCATGACTCCACTGTTGGCCAGGCCGGTCCCACGAGAAGGCGGCGGCCCATGAGATGTCCGGAATCCTGGGGTGCCTGTCTCTTCGCTGTAGGGTCGCCGCGTGGACGAACGTCTGATCGTGATCGTCGGGTACGAATCGGCCGAGTTGCTGGACATCGCCTGCGTCACCACGAGCCTGGGGATGGCGAATCAGATCGGGACTCCCGCCCGCCCCTATCGCGTCAGTGTGGCAGGTCCGGGCGGCAAACCGATCACCTGTGGCTCGGGCCTGACATTGCAAAGTCAGCAATCCCTTGAACGACTCACCGGTCCGCTCGACACCTTGATCGTATCGGGCGGCCTGGGACATGAGCGGGCCGCCGCCGACCAGCGGCTCGTCGGCCACGTCCGCCGCCTGGCCGGAGAAAGCCGCCGGGTGGCCTCGGTGTGTACCGGGGCCGGCATCCTGGCCGCCACCGGACTGCTGGACGGGCGCCGCGCCACCACGCACTGGCGGTTCGCATCCCGGCTTGCCGCACAACACCCGAAGATCACCGTGGATTCCGACCCCATTTACATCCGCGACGGGAACGTCTATACGGCGGCGGGCATCACCAGTGCCCTGGATCTCACGCTTGCCTTTATCGAGGAGGATCACGGTGCCGAGCTCGCTCGCCGAGTGGCGCGGGATCTGGTCACCTACCTGCAGCGGCCGGGAAACCAGGCACAGATGAGCCTGTTCACCGCCTCCCCGCCGCCCAGGGACGACGTGGTCCGACAGCTCGTCGAGCACATAACGAGCCATCTGGACCACGACCTGAACGTGACCGCCTTGGCGGCTCGCGCAGGTGTGACCACACGCCACCTCACCCGGTTGTTCGTGGAACACCTCGAGCAGTCGCCGGCCCGGTTCGTGCGCAAGGCCCGCACCGAGGCGGCCGCTCACCTGCTGGCGTCCACCGTGCTTCCGCTGGCAGGCGTGGCCACTCGGTGCGGGTTCGGTTCCACCGAGACGCTGCGCCAGGCCTTCACCAGCCGATACGGAATCTCGCCATCGCGCTACCGGGCGACACAGACCAGGCTCTCCGCAAAGTAATTCGAAGTCACCTCATCGTTCACGGCTCTTCTCCGCACGACCCGCCCGCCGGGTGGATCTGGCACTGGGTCGACCAGTTCGGCGGCACCGTCACCTCGGGCCCGACGACCGACGGGGGCTACGAGCGCGATCGCCGGACATCCACCGGCGGCCGCTGACCGAGGGGGCGGCTTCCGCGGGTGCTGGTTGGGGACAACTGGATGAGAAGCGGTGCGGGAACGGCAGCCGTCCGGGGACGCCGTCCAGATGCGTACACGCTGCTATCCGGGGCTGATTCTGGACCTGCCGGTGAGCTTTTCGCGGAGGGCCGCCGGTGTCACGCTCCGCCGCGGGGCTCGGGTACCGGGGTGCCCGGCGGTGTGAAGGCGGCGAGCGCCGTGGCCGTGATGTGGCTGGCCGCGCGGTCTGGGTTCAGGCGGCCGGCGCGGATCTCTTCCGTCGCGCTGTGCATGACCGCCTGCAGGACATTGACCAGCCAGGCGATGGGCAGGTCCGTACGAAAGGCGCCCTCGGCCCGTCCGCGGGCAATCAGCGCCTCGACCCGGGCGGCGGGTCCGGCGTGCAACTCCCGGATACGTCCTGCGGGGAGCTCCCGTTGGGCGGCGACGAGCAGTGCCTGCGCCTGGTCCACCAGGTGCCAGCCGGCCTCGATGTAGCGCTCCAGGGCGAGCAGCGGATCACCGGTCAGGTCGACTGCGTCCAGCACCTCGTTGCCCCGGTCGAGGGCGCGGCTCATCGCCGCATCGACGACCTCCGCCCGGGAGGTGAAGTGCGCGTACAGCGTCACCCGGCCCACACCCGCGGCGCGCGCGATCTCGCTCAGGCTCGCGTCCGGGTTGCGCCCGAGGCATTCGGCCGCGGCCTGCACGATCGCCTCGATGCTGCGCAGAGCGTCGGCGCGCTTGGTGGTGTTCTTGCTGCTCATGTGCCCACGATACCCCAGAACTCGAACAACCCTGTTTGGTTTGGACCCCTCAGGTGTATAACCTGAACATCGCTGTACGGTTTAGTGATGAGGGGTTGAGCGTCATGAGCGACACGGAAACAACCACCCACAGCGCATCGCAGACACCGCATCCGATGCGCTGGCCGGCCCTGGGCCTGCTGGGACTCGCCCAGTTGATGCTGATCCTCGACGTCACCGTCGTTGCGATCGCACTTCCTCACATGGGCGCCGAACTCGGCCTGGACCGCGCGGCACTGACCTGGGTGGTCAGCGGATACGCCCTCACCTTCGGCAGCCTGATGCTGCTCGGCGGCCGGGCCGCCGACCTGTTCGGCCCCAAGCGGGTCGTCCTGGCCGGCCTTGCCGTCTTCACCGTCGCATCCCTGGCCGCCGGACTCGCCACCGGCGCCCCGCTGCTGCTCACCGCCCGGATCGTCCAGGGGGCGGGCGCCGCGATGCTCTCGCCTGCCGCTCTGTCCGTGGTGGTGCGGCTGTTCGACGGCGACGAACGCAACCGCGCGCTGGGCATCTGGTCGGCACTCGGTGGCGGGGGAGCCGCCCTCGGCGTGCTGATGGGCGGACTGATCACCGCAGGCCCTGGCTGGGCCTGGGTCTTCTTCATCAACGTCCCCGTCGGCGTGATCGTCTTCGTCCTGCTCGCCCGGATCCTGCCCCGCCTGCCGCGCGCGGCCACCGGCTCGCTCGACATACCCGGCGCCGCCCTGGTGGCCGCCGCGACCGGTGCCCTCATCTACGCCCTCATTCGTGCCGGCGACCACGGCTGGGTCAACGCCGCCACCATTGCCCTGGTTGCCGCAGCAGCCGCCGCCTACGCCGCCTTCGCCACCTGGCAACGCCGGGCGGCCGCACCGCTGATGGACCTGCGCCTGCTCGGCCGGCGCCCGGTCGTGGCGGGCACCTTCGTGATCGCCGTCGCCACCGCGCTGATGGTGGGGGTCTTCTTCCTCGGCTCCTTCTACCTCCAGGACCGCCAGGGCCACGGCGCCCTGATGACCGGCGTGCTGTTCCTGCCGGTGGCGCTGCTGACCATGGCCGCCGCCACCGTCGCCGGCACCCTGATCGGCCGGATGGGAGCACGACTGCTGGCTGTGGCCGCCCTGGCCGTGGCAGCGGCCGGGTTCCTCGTACCGGTGCTCTGGTCCGGAACCACCGCGATGGTCACCGGGGTGAGCGTCGCCGCGGCGGGACTGGGTGCCCTGTTCGTCGTCGCCTCCGCCACCGCACTGGCCAGCGTCGCACCCCACGAGGCTGGGGTCACGTCAGGCATCGTCAGCACCTTCCACGAGTTCGGTGCTTCGGTCGGAGCCGCGGCCGCCTCCACCGCCGCCGCCACGAGCATCGCCGTCCACGCCGGCGCCCAAGCCGCCTCCGGCTTCGACAACGCGTTTCTCGCCGCCACGGGCATGGCCGCAGCCTCCGCCGTCATCGCTCTGTGGCTGATCCCAGCCAAGAACCAGTAGGCCAAAGCCCGCCCGCACCAGAAAGGAGACCGGCGTGTACGACCCTTACGAGTTGAGTCCCGGTGTGCCCTCCGTCGAGGTCTTCCGCCGGCTGCGCACCGAGGCCGGCCTCTCGGACAAAGCCCCCGAGGCGGTTGCGCTTGCCCTGCCCAACACCTGGTACGGCGTGCTCGTCCACCATCAGGGGCAGCCGATCGGCATGGGCCGCATCATCGGTGACGGCGGTACCGCGTTCCAGATCGTCGACATATGCGTTCACCCCGGACACCAAGGACGCGGCCTCGGCAGGCGCATCATGGCCGCTCTCACCGACGAACTGGAACACCGGGCCCCGCGACCGCCTACGTCTCGCTGATCGCGGACGGCCCCGCCCGCCACCTCTACGAAAAGTTCGGCTTCGCCGCCACCACCATGCACGACTCCATCGGCATGTACCGGGTGATGGACCGTGCACAGCCCCCGGTAAGCACGACTGAAGCCGTAGGGCGCAGATGCAAGGCACGTCGCCGCGGGCCGGCTGTACAGCGGCGTGCCGAACACCTGGCTCCCGCAGAGCAGCCCGGCGTGGCCTGCACAACGGCCTAGAGGCCGAAGGGGACGACCGGCTGTGGTTGGTGGGTTCCTGATGATCATCCACACCGGCGGGACGGGCCCTGCTGCCGCTCGTGCTCCTTCTCGAACCGGCCGCCGTCTTCCTCGTCCCGGCGTTCACCGCAGCGCGGGGCCGGCCGGTCGTTCCGCTCGGACTTGCAGGCCGCGGTCTGAAGCGTGACCGCCGCCATGCCGCATGAGTCTGCAGCACCGCCGGGTTGCACTGAAGAACTTGACAGGGAACCACCCCGGTGGCCCGACCGTCACGGGAGCCTGGGACGACGACGACACGGCGCTGCGCGCATACCGCAAGTACGTCGGGCTCTACGGCAATCCGGACTCCGAGGTGATCATCCAGCTGGTGAAGGAGACCGAGCATCCGCAGGGTCCACAAGCGGTGGACCCGGGACGGTGAAGTCGACGGCCCTGCCGAGGCTCCTGCCGAATCCCTCGGGTGATGGGAAGGGCCCGCAGAACCCACGGTGTGCGCGATTGGCGGTCGCCTCTGTACGGACTGTGCGGGGCGAGCGACCTTTCGCTCTGGGTGACGGGGGGGCCGGACGGCCGGAAGTCGGCCCACGAGTCACCACACGGAGGTCACCGATGGTCCCCCAGCCTCACAAGGGACGGCCCGCCGCGGCCATGACGTTCCCCCAGATGCCGGAGAGGGTGCGGTACGACGGCGCCTACCCCACACGGGAACGCGCCGAGGAGGCCGTACGCGCGGTGCTGGCCGCACTCGGACGTCAGGTGGTCGGCGACGAGCGCGTCGCCCTGGCCGGCTGCCTGCCCGTCGAGGCGGTCCGTGTCTTCACCGCCGAGATCCCCGACGTCGAGCCTCTCACCGGGAGCGGCTTCATCGACGACCTCGCCTCTCGTACCGGCGGCACCCTCGCCACCGCGCGCTGGGACGCCTGCACGGTCCTGGCCGTCGTCTCCCCCCTGGGAGTTGTCCGGACGATCACGTGACGACTCGGCGTCCAGGTCGTTGATGTGGACATGGGGCGACGCCTCACCACCCTCCGGCACCACCGAAAGTGAGGCAGCGCCGTTCGTTGGACGGACCCCGACGGGTGGACGGCACATACGTCGCACGCCGCACCGCCGGGGGTAGGTCGAAGATGGAGATCAGCCGCTGGTGACGACCACCAGCGAACTCGGCGTGCCGGGCAGCAAAGGGCGTATCTGTTCCGCGTCACGGGCATTGTCGAGTACCAGCAGTATCCGCCGGCCGGAGAGCAGAGTGCGATAAAGCGTTATCCGGCCCTCCAAGTCGGACGGGAGCAGCGACGAGGCGACCCCGAGGGACCGGAGTATCGATCCGGATGCCTCCATCGGAGTCATGGCCGGGCTGGAGGAATCACATCCGCGCAGATCAAGATATATGTGCCCATCGGGAAACCGATGTGCGATCCGGTGTGCCCAGACCACCGCGGGGGTGGTCCTGCCGGCTCGGGCCATGACGACGATCACGCCGATCGCCATGGTGGCATCACCTTGTGCATCGACTGCCAACAGGGCGTCGATCAGGCCGAATTCGTTGTCACGGCCGACCACAGTCGGCAAGTCGGCGGGCGGCGGGGACGGAGCCCGGGGTGGTGACACCCCGAGGACGGTTCCGGCTGGGGGCCCGGGGACGGCGGGGCCGACTTCAGGATCAGGAAATATGTCCGACACCAACAATTCGGGGTCAGCCCTCCGGACACGTTCATGGAGGACCTGCAGCCGGGGGCCGGGTTCCGCGCCCAGGTCCTCCGAGAGGAGATTCCACACCTCTCGGTACACCGCAAGCGCCTCTGCCTGCCGCCCGGTTTTACAGAGAGAGAACATCAGCATCTCCCTGAATCTCTCGTTCAGGGGGTGTTTGGCGACCAGATCGAAAAGCTCCGCGGTGGCCTCGCCGAACCGGCCGAGCTCGTATTCCACGTTGATGCGTCGCTCGACTGCGACGAGGCGCAGCGCCTCAAGGCGGTTGCGCTGAGACATCGCGTACGTTCCGGGAATTCCGGCCAGCGGTTCTCCGCACCACAGGTCGAGGGCATCGCGGAGATGAGCTATGGCTCTGGCGTGGTGTCCCGTTCCGACGGCCCCCTCGGCCATCGCAACCCGCTGACGGAACACACTTAGATCCAGTTGGTCCGGGGAGACCCGCAGCGCATAGCCATCACCCGCGGAGACGATGAACGAGGTGCCCGCATCGTGGGCCGGTCCCAGACTCTTCCGCAAACGGTGTATATAGGTGCGGATTGTCTGCCCGGCCGTACGTGGAGGAGCTGTCCCCCATACCGCCTCGATCAACTCGGAGAGCGAGGCATGGCCGTTCTCCCGCAGCAGGAGCACCGCAAGGACCGCGCGTTGCTGACGGGATCCCAGTTCGATCTCTGTCGAGCCGCGCTGGGCACGTACTGGGCCCAACACCGTGAACCAGAAGTGTTCGCTCACCTTGGTACTGTTCCCTCTCGATCCCAGCCTCGATTCGTCAGCGGTGGTGGCTGCGGGGCGGCGGATCCCCTGGAACAAGCGATGCGGCAGCGATGTGTGCGCGTGCCCCGTGCACAGCCCCTGCCGCACAGTCGCGTTGTGATAGGCCGGTCCGGTCTCCGCTCGGGCGCTCTTGAGGCAAGGAAGCCATCGAGGTCCGGAACCCGGCACGGGCAATCCCTTGCGGCCGACAACCGATGCCGATCACGAAACGAGTGGCCGGTGCGGGCGGCGTCGGCCATCGCGCAGCAGCGCCCAGCTTGGCCCCAGGCTGGGCCGGCGAACGCACCGGCAGCCGCGGCAGTGCGAGCGACCCATCGGTTTCCCATGTGTTCACGCCAGGTAGACGACGTGCCCGGCGTGGATGTGACGACTCGATGGTGGCGGATCGAGTCGCATCCCTCCGGCCGGCGCAGCGGGCCCGGGACGGTGTTCCGTCCCGGGCCCACTCGGGTGTGCGGTTCAGGTCACCTCAGGCCGAAGGCCCTGGTGATGGTCTGCTGCACGGCGTTCCCCCGGTCGTCGGCGGCCGTGGCGCGAACGGTGACGTGAGAGGCCTTCCTCGGGGCGTCGAGGGTGGTGCGCCAGCCGTCTCCCTTGCGCGTCACGTTGGCCTTGTGCCAGGTCTTGCCGTTGTCGTAGGAGAGCTCCAGGCCGACCTTCCCGATGGCCGAGGAGGGCGGTATGTCCTGGCCCGGGTCGGACGTCGGCGGGTGCTCGGCGGTGACGGTCAGGGACGCGTCACGTCGCGCTCTGCCGTCGCGGTCCGTGTCGACGGCATAGTCGAGCTGGATCAGCGCCACGGCGCGGCCCTCGTACTGCGCCCCGGCGGCGGAGGTGAAGTCCCACTCCGTCCGGGTCGCCGTGGAGAACGGGTTGCCCCATGCGCCGCGGGCGGTCTCCAGCACATACCGGTACGCCTGCCGCTCGGGCCTCAGACCGGTGGCGACGGTGAAGGTACCACTGCTGGAATTGAGGAGGGTGTCCCCCTGGTAGAGCGAGGCGGTGGCCCGGGCGTCCGGGGTCAGTGCGTAACCCTCGCGACCGGTGCCGGCGTCACCCCAGCCCGGAACGTTCACGAAGAGCAAGTCGTCCTGCCGGAAGTTGAATGTGCCGGGGAAGGAGGTGTTGATCCGGGGCCGGGTGACGGGTGCGAACCACTCGTCGGAGGTGGTGGTGCCGGCCTTGTAGGTCCGCGGCGGGGCCAGGATCCTGATCTCGCCGAGCACCGTCGCGGCCTGCGCCCACCGGACGCCGGATCCGGTGGAGACCCAGTCGGTGCGGGTTCCCTGCGCCGGGCGCGGGAGTTCGGTGTCGACGCGGAGGCTTGGCGCGTCGGGCCAGACGGCGTAGCGGGTCTCGCGGGCATCGGCCTGCCGGTAGTTCTTGAACGCGACGTCGATCCTGGCCAGGTCCTTGGCTGCGGGCCGGTAGACCGTGTCCGCCGGCACCGCGCCCTCCCAGGCGTCGGCCAGGTCGTACAGGTACTCGGTGGTGGGGTTGGAGAACACCTTCAGCTCCGTGCCGCCGGGGGCGGAAGCACGGCGGATCAGGCGGTCGCCCTGGTCCTTGCCGACCGTGACGACGGTCAGCGGCGGGGTGGCCTGGGTGCGGGGGTCCAGCCGTCCTTCGCCGTCGTTGACGACGATGAGCAGCTTGGCCCCGGCCGCTGCGGCGGCCGCCACCTGCTCGCTCGCGGTGACCGTGTCGTTGCGGACCACGACAGCGGCCTTCCCGCTGGCCCGCAGGCCCTTGTAGTCCGCCGCCGCGCCCTGCCCTGCGTAGACCGCGTCGAGCCGGCTCGTGCCCTTGTGCAGCGGGGTGGCGCCGCGTCGTACGAGGATGTCGTCGACGGCCTCCTGCCGGGAGGCGAGCTTCAGCGGGGGCTGCTCGTTGCGCCAGCGGGTCCGCATGGTCAATTCGCCCTCGGCGACCTTCTCGCCGGTGGGCAGCGCCCAGACGCTGTCGTACGTGGGCCACTGGTAGAAGGACAGCTTGTGGGTGCCGGAGGCCTCGAGCGTGCGGTTGTAGTCGACCCGCATGTAGGTGGTGACGGACTCCTTCGGGGTGACCGCGGTGACCCGGCGGGTCTTGGAGGCGTCAAAAGTGAGCGTCGCGTCCTCGTCGAGACGGAACTCCGGATCGGCGACCAGGGCCAGGCCGCGCGAGTGCGGACCATGGGCGCCCTCCACCGGGATGGCCGCGACGACCGACCAGGGCCCGGAGTACATGGTCACGGTCACGGATCCGGCGACGAATCCCGCCATGGTGATCCCGGGTCGGTTGCCCTGCTGAAGCACGACCCAGTAGTCGCCGGTGACGGGCTTGCCGGAGCGGTCCTTGGCCGCGATCGTGAGGTCGTGCAGCTCGTACGTGGTGACGAGACCGAAGGCCGTGGCGAGCTTGACCAAGCCGCCGTCGGCGGCCTCGATCCGGGCGTTGTAGAGCATGGCCTCCTCGCCGCGGTCCGGGTGCGCGGTGACGGTGACCGCGGCGGTGCCGTGTGCGGGCACCGTCACCCGCGGAGCAGACAGCGTGAACAGGCCGGAGGGGGCCGTGCCGGCCTCGACCGCGAGGTCGAGGGTGACCGGAGTGTCGCCGTCGTTGGTGTACGTCACCTTGCGGTCGACGTTCACCCCCGGCGTCGGCGGCCACTCCTGCACGGCGTCGACCACTCCGGTGGCGTACACGTCGGCCTTGGCGGCCGCCGCGGCGTCCAAGCGGCCGTTGCCCGCGTCGTAGGCGGAGTAGTCGGGCGTGGCCTTGGTGGTGCTGACCAGGACGTCCTTGATCTGCTGCCCCGTCCAGCCCGGGTGCGCGGCCGCGACGAGGGCGGCGGCGCCCGCGACGTGCGGGGTGGCCATGGACGTGCCGCTCATGGTGGTGTATGAGCCCTCACCCGACGCGTGCTGCGACCGGGCGGCCAGCACGCCGACGCCGGGAGCCGTGATCTCCGGCTTGAGCGCGCCGTCCCCGACGCGGGGTCCGCGGCTGGAGAACGAGGCCAGCCGGTCGGCGGAGTCGACCGCGCCGACGGCCAGCGCCGCGTCCGCGACGGCGGGTGAACTGACCGCTCCTCGCGGGCCGGTGTTGCCCGCGGCGATCGCGAACAGTGCCCCGGTCTCGGCGCTGAGCGTGTTGACCGCCTCGCTCATCGGGTCGGTGCCGTCGGTCGGCTCGCCGCCCAGGCTCATGCTGACGACCTTGGCGTGCTGGTCCCGTACGGCCCACTCCATGCCGGCCAGGATCCAGGAGGTCTGGCCCGCCCCGGAGTTGCCGAGGACCTTGCCCACGTGCAGGCGGGCTCCGGGGGCGACGCCCTTCTCCTTGCCGTCGGACGCGGCGCCGGTGCCGGCGATGGTCGAAGCGACGTGGGTGCCGTGCCCGTGGTGGTCAACGACGCTCTCGTCGGGGACGAAGCTCTCGGCGGCCGCGACCTGGCCGACCAGGTCGGGATGGCCGGCGTCGACGCCGGTGTCCAGCACCGCTACGTCCACGCCCTGGCCCGTGTCACCGCTCTCCCAGGCCTCGGGCGCGCCGATCTGCGCGACGGAGTCGGCCAGATCGGCCTTCACCTTGCCGTCCAGCCAGACACGCTGGATACCGCCGGCGAGCAGCGGGGCCGGGGCGCGCTTGGAGGTCACCGCACCACCCAGCGTGCTGCTGCGCGCGAGGGCGGAGGTGTTCACGTTCTTGGTGAGCGCGTCCCAGAACTTCCCGGCTTCGTCGCGCTTCTGCGCGACCGCGGCCCCCTGCAGGCTGGTCAGCGTCCGCAGGCGCACGGCGCCTTGGGGCAGCGAGGCGGCGCTGCGCGCGCGGGCCGCGTCGGCGTAGCGGACGATCAGCGGCAGATGGTCGCTACGCGTGTCGTCGTAGCCGTCGGCGAGCAGCCGCGTGACATTGAACAGGTCCTCGTCGAGGATTCCCGCCGAGACGTAGGGCAGCACCTCCTGCGGGTACACGAAGGTCTCGTCGTCGTGTGTGACGGAGTACGCCGACACCGGCCGGCCCTCGGGGTCCTCCAGCGACGTGACCGCGGACTGGCCGGCGCCCGTGACGGTCACCTTGTCGCCGTTGATCAACGTGATGGTCCGGGGATCGCCGGCGTCCTTGCGGATCGCCACACCCGCCGGGAGCGCGGTGTCCGCCGTATGGGCACCGGTCTGAGTGGCGGAGGCTGTGACCGCGCCGAGCGACGGCAGCAGCGCCAAGGCGATGCCGAGCGCCGTCAGCCTTCGGCCGCGTACAGGTGAAGCAGGCAAAGGAGCTCCCAACCGAACTGAAAATGAACCAGCGGATATGCGAAATACCAAAGACGAATGAATCCGCTTCCGGCCGGTCGTGTCGAGATCACCGGCATGTCACTTTGACGCCATGTCACCTTTGCGCCGATGCCTGCATGTGACCAAAAGGGTCATCTGCGCTGCCCGACCGGCCTCCCGCAAGTTCCCGAATGGCCGTACCCGGATAGCCACAGCACGTCCAACAGGACGTTGGAATTCCGGCCGATCGGGGCGCCGGCCGCTGGACGGGAGGAAGAGGAAGCCGAGGATCTCGTTGAACGAGGATCCGCAGAGCGGCGGTACAGCGGGCTCGGGGTGACGGGCACCGGGGGGCGGCGAAAGCCCACATGCAGCCGGCGGCGGCCGGGCGCCGGTTCTTGACCGTACCGGCCACCACGGCATGGCAGCCGCCTGATCCGCGGGCCACCGGGGCCGCGCCGGCGCAGGCCTTCACCGCCCTGGCCTCGGCACATCGTGTGCGGTCGTCGCCGAACTCGGCTACGACCCGGGCCCCGGACGCGGGCGGCCGGGATCGCTGCATGGGCCCGCCCTCGCCGCCGCCCGCGAACTGGTCCGCGGCGCGTCCAAGCTCGGCGGGTACGTCGACACCGTTCGGCGGCTTGGTCGGGCGCGAGCGCACGTTGCCCTGACGCGGTGGTCCGGACACGGCACTACTGGGACGCGCGCTCCCCGAATGACCTCTTCGAATCCGGCCGTACCGAGAGAGGCGGGCGGGGAAATTGCGGATTCCGGCCTGAAAGCGGGGACAGCGGGCAGGTTGGGGTTGAAAAGTTCGCTAATGCGGTGGATAACCAACCGGTTGACGACCAGTTTATCATTCGTCTATCCAAGATCAACCCGTTGACACCCTCTCGGGACTGGTGCTTCGCTGTGCGGCGCACCCCAAGTCCACCGTGAAATCCACGCGTCGGCGCGGGGTGAATGAGCGAGAGGAAACCGTGAAATTCACGTCCAAGAGACCTGCGCTCGGCACGGTCTTGGGAATCAGCATGCTGCTGGTCGCCGCTACCCCGTCGGCGTCCCTGGCACTCTCCGCGCCCACCGGCACGGCATCGTCGGCCGCACAGCTCTCGGCCTCGGCCTCGGCCTTCGGAACGGGTCCCGAGATCAAGGGGACTCCGGCCGGGACCGGCGCGCACCGGTGGATTCCACTGATCACCGGTGACCGCATCGCGGTGAACGCGAAGGGCGAGATCGTCGCCGCGCGTCCCGCCAAGGGCCGGGAGGACATACCCATCCGGGTGGAGACCCGCGACGGCCACACCTACGCCATGCCCGACGACGCCCGGAGCCTCGTCCAGAGCGGCCGGGTGGACCGGCGTCTGTTCGACATCACCACACTGAGCTCGCCGGCCTACGAGCAGCGCCATGACCTGCGGCTCATCGTGATGTACGACGCGGCCCGTCCGGCGGCCAGGACGGCGCTGCGCTCCACCGGCGGTGCCAAGGTCGAGCGCACGCTGCCGAGCGTCAACGCCGACGCCGTCGCCGCGCCCGCGAACGGCACCGCGGAACTGTGGGCGGCGGTCACCGACGGGGCGGCCGGCGCCGCGAAGCGCACCGTCGCTCCGGGTATCGCCTCGGTGTGGCTGGACAGCGTCGTGCAGGCGAGCCTGGACAAGAGCGTCCCCCAGATCGGCGGCCCGGAGGCTTGGGCGGCCGGTTTTGACGGCACTGGTACGCGTATCGCCGTTCTCGACACGGGTGTCGACACCACGCACCCCGATCTGGCCGGACAGGTCGTCGTCGAGCGGAACTTCTCCGACTCGCCGGACGCCGAGGACCGGTTCGGTCACGGCACGCATGTCGCGTCGATCACGGCCGGCACCGGAGCCAAGTCCGGTGGCACGTACAAGGGTGTGGCGCCGGGGGCCCGCATCCTCAGCGGCAAGGTCCTCGGTGACAGTGGCAGCGGCAGCATGTCGCAGATCATCGCGGGCATGGAGTGGGCCGTCGCCGAGAAGGCGGACGTCGTCAACCTCAGCCTGGGCACCTGGGACTCACCGGAGATCGATCCGGCGGAGGAGGCCGTCAACAGGCTGTCGGCCGAGAGCGGAACCCTCTTCGTCATCGCGGCGGGCAACACCGGCGAGCAGGGCCCCGGCACCGTCGGCTCGCCGGGCAGCGCCGACGCCGCCCTCACCGTCGGCGCGGTGGACAAGCAGGACAAGCTGGCCCCGTTCTCCAGCACCGGCCCGCGTGTCGGTGACGGCGGCATCAAGCCGGATCTGACGGCGCCCGGCGTGGCCATCGGGGCCGCGGCCGCGCACGACAGCTACCTGGCCAGTGTCGCCCCTTCCGTCGCAGACGGCTACATGGCGCTCAACGGCACCTCGATGGCCACCCCGCACGTCGCCGGCGCCGCCGCCATCCTCGCCCAGCAGCACCCGGACTGGACCGGCGACGACATCAAGGACGCGCTGGTCTCCTCGACGACGCCCGGCGGGTACACGCCCTTCGAGCAGGGCTCGGGCCGGGTCGACCTGCGCAAGGCGATCAAGCAGACCGTCGTCGCCCGCGAGACCTCGCTCTCGTACGGACTCGCGCAGTGGCCGCACACCGACGACCAGCCGCTCGCGAAAAACCTCACGTACCGCAACTCGGGCGACTCCCCGGTCACCCTGAAGCTGACCGTGGACGCCACCGGACCTGACGGCACCCCCGCGCCCGCCGGGATGTTCACCACCGACGGCCAGGTCACCGTCCCGGCGCACGGCGAGGCGACCGTGAAGGTCACCGCCGACACCCGCCTCGGCGGTGACACGACCGGTGCCTTCACCGGGCGGCTCACGGCGACCGGCGACGGGCAGACCGTCGGCACCGCGCTGGCCGTGGACCGCGAGTCGGAGATGTACACCGTCACGGTGAAGCCCCTGGACCGCAAGGGCGAGCCCGCGCCCGCCCCCGCCTGGGACGCCCAGCTGCAGGGCCTGTCGGGGCTCGCCAAGGGCGCCAGTGCCGTGCTGTACGGCGACACGTACTCGGTGCGTCTCCCCAAGGGCCGGTACTTCCTCAACAGCATGGTCCGCGTGGACCCGGAGGGCACCTACAGTCAGGGCGGTGACTGGTTCAACCAGCCCAACCTCGACCTCACCCAGGACACCACGGTGACGGTGGACGCACGCACCGCCAAGGCGCTCGACATCACCGTCCCCGACCGTTCCGCCCAGCAGATATTCGGCCACTTCAGCGCGGGCATCGAGCTGCCCGACGGCTCCGACACCCTATACGGGGTCTTCACCAGCTCCCTCGCGAAGTACCGCACCGCCCACCTCGGCCCCAAGGCGCCCGCGGGCGACACACTGACCCAGCAGCTCGCGGTCAGCTTCGCCACCGGCGTCAACGGCCACGACGAGTACAGCCTGGTGTACCAGCCGACCGGTGACCGCTACCTCACCGGTTTCACCCACCACGCCAAGTCCGGGGAGTTCGCCAAGGTCCAGGTGAAGCTCGGAGCACCGGCGAAGGGCAAGTTCGGGTTCGTCACGCCGATCACCGAGGGCGGTGCCGGCCTCGGTGCCGTACACGGCCTGCCCTACACCGGCACCCTGCACCTGCTCTCGGGGACCAACGCGTGGCAGCTGGGCTTCATGCAGGTCGACGCGAACGACTCCTACGAGTCCAGCTATGACGCACTCGCGAGGACGTTCAAGCCCGGGCGCTCCTACGAGCACGTGTTCAACGTCGGTGTCTTCGGGCCGGATCTCCCGGAGGGCGCCGGACTCATCGGGCTGCTCCGGGCGGACGAGGCGATCGACGGGCGGCTTCCGCTCTTCTCGGACAGCGAGGGGAACTTCAGCAACAACCACTCGCCGATCGAGAGCGCGCGAACGTACCTCTACCGCAACGGCGAGCTCGTCAACATCAGCCTCAACCCGTTGGACGTCTTCTATGTCGCGGAGAACGAACGTGCCGACTACCGGCTGACCACCTCGGTCAAGCGCGGCACGGTCGCCGACGTCTCCACGAGCCTGACCGCGAGCTGGACGTTCTCCTCCGAGTACGCTCCGGGGATCACCAAGCTCCCGACCTCCGTCGTGCGCTTCACCCCCGCCCTGTCCCTCGACAACACGGGCAAGGCCCGGGGCAAGACGTGGGTGCCGGTGACCGTCCACGGCACCGCTGCGGGCCGGAACCTCAAGTCCCTGAGCGTGTGGGCCTCCTACGACAAGGGAGTCAACTGGCAGAAGCTCAACGTCTGCGACGGCCGGGTCCAGGTCACCAACCCCAAGGCCGGCGGCAGCGTCTCGTTCAAGGCCCAAGCCGTGGACAAGCAGGGCAACACCGTCGACGAGACCATCATCGACGCCTACCTGACGAAGTAACCCGCCCCCGCAGGACCGGAACCGCGGCCCAGGGCTCACGCCCGCCGCGGTTCCGGCCTACCGGAGCCACTGCAACGACCTCCGGCCACACCGGGCCCGCAACCAGCCCGGGCCGGCCTGTTTCGGGGTTGGTGGCCTGGTGTCGTGGCATGGCGGCGCCGTGGCGCGTACTGCGCGCCACGGCGTCGTGGTGTTGTGGCGGATCAGCCGCGCCCAGGTGTGGTGTCACCTGGGCGCGGCCGTCGGGGTTCAGCAGGTGGCGTTCAGGCCGGCCCAGTTGGCGCGGTCGTTGTAGCCGCCGTCGCCGGCGTCGCCGACCACGAGGTCGAGGACCCGGACGCCGGTCAGGTCGACGTCGGCCTGGCGGGTGTCGTCGCGGGTCAGGACACCGCTGTCGAACAGCACCTTGCCGTCACCGATGACCTGGAAGGTCGACGTGCCGCCTTCCGGGCCGACGTTGCGCACCGCGTCGTCGATGCCGACGGTGGTGGTGAGCCGGCTGCACTGGTCGCCGAGGTAGTAGCGGATGGTGGAGGGCGAGGCGACCCCGATACCGGTCGGGTGGACCTGGCCGAGCATGCTGATCGGGGACCAGCCGCCGACGCTGAGGTCGACCGTGGGGCTCATCCATCCGCTGGTGGCGCTGATCCACTGGTGGTGGGACAGCACGACGTCGCCGTCCGGTGCGGCCGGTGCCACCACGACGGGCGCGGTCGTCTCCTGCTGCAGCCGTTTCTTGCCAATCACCTCGTACGACGTGGTGGCGGTCAGCGCGGTGCTGCCCGGCGCGGCGGTGGCCGGCAGGGTCACGGTGAAGGCGAAGGTCACCGAACGGTTGGAGTCCAGTAGCTTCGGCGCGGTGCCGAGGGGTCGGGCGGTCCAGCCGGCGGGCACCGTCAGCTCGGTCCGCGGGGTGAAGACCGGCTGCGCGCCGTCGTTGCGGACGGTGACTTCGACCCGGGCCTGGTCGCCGCCGGCGACCATCGGGGCGGTCCCGGCCGGCACGGTGTCGCCGCCGACCTGGGTGACCTGCGGCAGACCGGCCACCACGTGCGGGACACCGGGCTTGCCCGTGGCTCGGCCGACCCGGAACAGGGCCGCGCCGTGGGCGGGGACGGCGGCACTGATGGTGCCGGCGCTCTCGGTGACCTGGTTGGTCCAGGCGTTCTTCAGGGTGAACCGGTCCCCGGACAGCCCGACCGCCGACGCCTTCGCGGTCAGCGTCGCCGGGCTGTCGCCCCGGTTCAGCAGCACCACGGCACGGTCACCGTTGGCGAGCCGCTTCACCCAGGTCTCCGTCGTGCCGGCGGGGCCGACGCGGACGGCCTGGACGACGGCGGGGTCCTGGTTGATCGCGAGCACGTCGGGGTCGGAGAGAGTGCTGAGCGAGGTCTTGCCCAGCTTGGTGACATCGCTGCCGATCACCAGCGGGGCAGCCGCCACCGACCAGAGCGTCATCTGGGTACGGAACTCCTCGTCGGACATTCCGTGTTCGGGCCCGAGGTAGTCCGGGTCGTTGAAGTGCCCGGGACCGGCGGCTTCGGGGTGCCGCGCGTTCGCGTCGTAGTTGCGCAGCACGTCCTTGAACTTGATCTCGTCGACGAAGCCCACGTCCGTGTAGGTCCGCCAGGACTCTGCGATCTTCGGGGCGTAGCTCCAGGAGTACGTCGACTGCTGCTCTTCGGGGTAGTTGCCCCAGTCCGGGGAGGTCACCGGGTTGCAGAGGTTGAAGATCATGGGGCGCTTGCTGGCGTTGTTCCGCAGCGCCTGCGCGAACTGGGTGTATACGGTCTTGGGGTCGAGGTCCGCGGCGATCCCGCAGAGGTAGTCCACCTTGACCGCGTCGAACTTCCAGGCCGCGAACTGGTCCGCGTCACGCTGGTAGTAGCCGTGGCTGCCCAATCCGCACTTGCCCGGGATGTACGGGCCGGCGTCGGTGTAGATGCCGGCCTTCAGGCCCTTGGAGTGGATGTAGTCGACCAGCGGCGACAGCCCGTTCGGGAACTGAGCGGGGTTGGGCGTCAGGTCGCCGGCCGCGCTGCGCGGGGTCGGTGCCGCCCAGTTGCCGTCGATCCATACGTACTGGTAGCCGGCGTCGCGCAGGCCGCTGCTGACCAGGAAGTCGGCTGTCGACTTGATCTCGGCCTCGGTGGGATCGCCACCGAACGCGTAGTAGGTGTTCCAGCCCATGTACGGCGTCGGGCTCAGCACCTGCGCGGATGCCGGCGCCGTGACGGCTGCGCCGGCGGCGGCCGGGGCGGCCTGGGCGGGCGCGGGCACGGCCGCGGCCAATGCGCCGGTCACCAGGGCGAGGAGAGCGGTGAGATGTCGTTTCACATCGGATCCTTCGCTGTCCGATCGATCAGGCGTGCCGGTGCGTCCTGGCCGTGAGCCCGTGGCGCCGCCCCCTGGTGGAGGGTGCGGCGGCCGGTTCCCGGACCGCTCCATGCCCGCGCGCCTGTTGCGATCTTGTTTCCAGGGATCCTGCAGCGGTTACCGGCGCGCGTCAATAATAATTCCTAAATTAAGAGTTACTGATTGGACTCGGTCGGGGCACCCCCCAACAGCGTCCCGTCAGGTCGTGCCTGATCTGGTGTCAGATGTGGCGTATGGCTGGATGGGCGAGGGGTGTTCCCGCTTGCGGGCATTCGCGCACGAACGTCCGGTGCTGGCTGCTGACGGCTTCAACCGTGGCGAACCCCGTGCCGCCGGTGCTGTCGGTGCAGTGCACGCGAACCTGGCGACATGCGCCGAACCGCAGGGGGGTTGCGTCCTGACGCAGCCCCTGAAAAAGGTTGCGGGCTGCTGTCGATCCGGCCGTGTCCTGTTCGACGTCTTCGTGTGCGGCGGCCTGCCGCACATGAAGACGAACAGGACCTGGCGAGGAAGATCGTGGATCAGCTGCTGAGAGTGATGAACTTCAATGTCTCGAGTGACGGGATCGGTGCCGGTGAGGACCAGAGCCTGGAGCGGCCGTTCGGCTGTGACCGTCCCGAGCGGCTGTTCGGCTGGGCCGGTGCGACGGCGAGCTGGCCGATGCGCACCGACCCCGGTGGTAGCCGGGGCCTGGACGACTACTTCACGCGGGACTTCGCACGCAACATCGGCGCCGAGATCATGGGCCGCAACAAGTTCGGGCCCCAGCGCGGGCCCTGGAGCGACCATGAGTGGCGCGGCTGGTGGGGGCAGGAGCCTCCGTTCCGTACGCCGGTGTTCGTCATGACCCACCACCAGCGTCCTTCGTTCACGCTCTCCGACACCACGTTCCACTTCGTCGGCGGCGACCCGGCCACGGTCCTGGAACGGGCGCGGGAAGCGGCGCAGGGCAGGGACGTGCGCCTTGGCGGCGGGGTCACCACCATCCGGGCGTTCCTTGACGCCGGCCTCGTCGACACCCTGCATGTGGCGGTCGCGCCGGTGAAGCTCGGGTCGGGACTGCGCCTGTGGGAGTCCCCCGAGGAACTGCTCGACCGGTTCCACCTGGAGGTCGTGCCCAGCCCGAGCGGCGTGACGCACCACCTGTTCTGGCGACGCTGACACCCGGGCCCATCCGGATTCGGGCTGCGGCTGCGAGAGGGCGTCCGCTCCGGCGGATGCTCTCCTCGCGGCGGATGCCGGCGCGTTGGTTCGCGGTGGGCGGTGAGTACGTCGCGGTGGCGGTGGAGGGTGTGGCGTTGGCGTTGCGCCGGCTCAGGTGGCGGTGCAGGTCCTGGGTCTGTCCAAGATGGCTGCGGTGGCGGGAGTGGGCTGGGCCTGTGAGGTGGACCGGTCGCTGAGCTCGGTGATGACCTTCGGCCGGGCCACGACCCCTCTCGCCACGGGTGCCGGATGCATGGCGACCCGATCCGGCAGCGGCGGTGTCCGGCCAGGGCGAGGGTGGTGCCGCAGGACGACACGCCGGCCGCGGATCCTTCGCCACCCGGCAGGTCCTGTTGGCGCCGAGGTTCTATACACCCGGTGTCCTGCGCGATCAGGCTTTCCTCGCCGGCCGCAGAGGTCGGCTGTTCCACCAGCGATCGAGGACCCGTGAACCCGAGCACCGACGAACCCATGGCCGATGTGCGAGACATGTACATGGCCCACACCATGATCCGGCGTGAATTCGGCCTGCTCCCGCAACTCGTGCGGGACGTCGCGCCGTACGACGTCCAGCGCTCGGAGGTCGTGGGCGCCCACGCCGAGCTCGTCTGCGGCCTCCTGCACTTCCACCATGAGGGCGAGGACGTGATCCTGTGGCCGCTGCTGCAGCAGCGGGGCGGGGCCGAGGCCGAGGCCATCGTGCCGCTGATGGAGGAGCAGCATCACACCATCGAAGCCGCCAACAGCCAGGCGCTGCGCCTGCTGCCGCAGTGGCGGTCCACCGCACACGGCGGGCACGAGCTCGCGGAGGCCTTCGACCGGCTGCTGGCCGCACTGCGGGAGCACATGGCGATGGAGGAGCAGCGGATCCTCCCCCTGGCCGAGAAGTACGTCACCGCGGCCGAGTGGAAGCAGCTCGGCGAGCACGGCATGAGCGAAGTGCCGAAGAAGGCCCTGCCGCTCGCCTTCGGCATGGCGATGTACGAGGGCGACCCCGAGGTGATCAAAGCGGTCCTCGCCGAGGCTCCGCCGCCCGCGCGGCTGATCCTGCCGTTCCTCGCGCCGCGCCTGTACGCCAGGCACGCCAAGCGGGTGCATGGCACCGCCACCCCGCCGCGCGTCACCCGCTGACCACGCCTGCTCGGGCCGGTCCCACGCCGGCCCGATGGCACTGGGTGGGTGGCGGCACGCCTACGTCGGCGGGAACCGCAGCTGCCCACCGCCTACGGCAGTGCTGCCAGGAACGTCGAATGGAGTGCCAGGGCCTCGGGCGGACTGCCGGCGGTCCTCGGTATCGGCCGTCTTCTGCCTGGGTGGCGGCGCACCCCCTCGCCCGTGACGACCGGCGCGTGCTGGGCGCCATGGACGGTGATGCCTGGACCGGGCGGTTGGCGCCTACCCGGCTGGCCGGCACCACGCCGCCACCGGCACCAAGGCCACGGGGCAGCCGGTCGCGCCCGCGCCCGGGCGGCTGCGCCGTGGTTGCCCTCGACGGCAAAGCGCCCAAGGGCTGGGCGCGTTCCACCTCGGCGTGCCGGCACCTGCTGCCGCTGGTCACCCACGGCCATGTCGTGGCCCTCGCCCAGGTGGAGGCCGGTGCGAAGACGAACGAAACCACCCGTTCGCGGTCTCCTGCGCACCCGCATCCTCGGTGGCGTCCCCAACAGGTACCGCCGTGCGGCTTGACCTGCGGCGACGGCTTTCCGGGCCCCGTGCGGTGACTGCCCTGGGGTGTGCCGGTCCCGAGGCCGGGGTGCGCATATGAGCGCAATCCGTTCATACTTACGCATAACCCCTAGTCGGGTCACGATTACCCTACGTAACCGAGGCGTGATCTCGTATGAACGCCAAGACGAAGTACACGCTCGCCGCCGCTGCCGTCGGCTGGACGTTCCTTGCGTCCCAGTGGTCTGGCAAGGGCTGCGACTTCGTCCCGCAGTCCTACGCCCTCGTGGTCTCCCACGGCATGCCCACCAACAGTGAGGGATGCAAGGCCGAGACGGACGGGCCGCAGTACACCGACAAGTACGACCGGTGACACACGTGAGGTTCGGCGTGGATGGCACTGCGATGTCCGGCCTGGGTGTCACCGG
Source organism: Streptomyces sp. NBC_00510 (assembly GCA_036013505.1). NCBI lineage: Bacteria > Bacillati > Actinomycetota > Actinomycetes > Kitasatosporales > Streptomycetaceae > Streptomyces > Streptomyces sp. NBC_00510. The sequence continues at coordinate 9,816,716 of CP107851.1, forward strand.
CTGAGTCCTGCCCTGGCTCTGCCCCCCCGCAGGGGCGGCCTGGCCCGGGGCACCGGCCAAGAGCCGGCGGTTCTCGATGAGGCTGCCATGCAAGCGGTAGCCGCGCCGCCAGGCCACGGGCCACGACGGACACCACAGGTGGACGGCCTCAAAGGCGGCGTCCCTGCAGTCCGCTTGGCCGCGCCGGCTACGCGCCGATGCCTGCCTCCAGCCCGGTGATGTCCCGGTCCCCGAGCACTGCGGTGATGGCGACGGCCGGCTGCTCCTCGTACCGCCAGACGGCCGGGTCTCGTGCGAGGGCGGTGACCTGATCGGCCGGCACCTGTGTGCCCACGGTGGCCGCGTCCCAGGTCGTTCCTCGGCGGACTTTGATGAACCCCAGGCGCTGCCGGCGCACGATGAGCCGGCCGAACACCGGCACCGCCTCCTGGTGCACCTCCCCTACCTCCTGCGTGAACCCCGCGGCAGATCAGGTCGGGTGAGGAGGGGCTGGGCACTACGGGTGACCGCGGGTTTGTCACCTGTCGGGTTGACGGGATGGTGGGCCGGTCGTCTGCTGGGGTACGGCCTGCGGGATGCCGGTCTGCCGCCATTGCGCGGGGGAGTGGCCGTAGACGGCACGGAAGGTGCGGCTGAAGTGCGCGTGGCTGGCGAAGCCCCACCGGTGCGCGATGGCCGCCACCGTGTGTCTCGCGAGTTCCGGTCGTACGAGGTCCCTGCGGCAGGCGTCCAGCCGCAGGCGCTGGATCCACCGGACGACCGTCACGGGCTCGTCCTGGAAGAGCTGGTACAGGTAGCGGACGGAGATGTGGTGCTCGGCCGCGACCGATGCCGGGGAGAGCGCGGGGTCGTCCAGGTGGGCGCGGATGTACGCGCGGACGCGCTGCAGCAGGGTCCGCTCCACCGTGGCCTGCTCCCCTGAGCTTCCCTCCAGGGCGATCAGGGCGGTGAGCACGTCGATGATGCCCTGCCGCAGGAACCGCTTCGCGTCCTGTGCGCAGATGCAGTGTTCCGTCGTCGTCACGAGCCCGTCGATGTAGGAGGCGAGGATCCCACCGATCCCGTTGCCGGGGGAGTAGTTGCGGCCGGTGGCCAGGCGCAGGAGCGAGTCGGGGAGGTCCAGCAGCTGCCGTGGGACCGTGGCCACGTGCTGCCGCACCGGCCCGCTGAAATTCAAGGCGAAGGGCCTACGGCTGTCGAGGATGACGAGTTCCCCGGCGGCCACCGGCGTTTCCCGGCCGTCCTGGGCCGCGACGCTACCGCCGGTGCGTTGCAGGCTCACGATCAGCGAGCCGTCGCCGTCGGCGGCGATGAGCGGCGCGGTGCGTGCCATCCGTTGCGGGCTCGCCTCGAGGAAGCCCGCCTGGACGCCGGCGACGCAGGCCTGGCGTATCGCCCCGTGGAGCTTGGCCGGCCCCTGGGTGCGGATCTCCAGCCGGGTGAACGCCTTATGGACGGCGTCCCTCCAGTACTCGGCCCGCTCGGCGAGCGGTTGGATGTCTGTGCAGAATGCGATCATGATGTCCTCCTGAACGGGACTGAAGGCATCCGGTTCCTGGACTCGCGTGCACGCGACCGGGGCAGGAGGCTCCGGGGAGCCCCTCTCTGCGCCCACCGTAAAATTTCCCCGGGATCGCCGACGGCGGTCCGGGCAGGTCCGTGGGGTATCCGCAGCTGTGCGAACCGGAGACTGCGGGCTTCCCGCCGTGCAGCCGCGTGCGACTCCGAATGTCGTTGCACGTTCCGTGGACGTCAACCGGCTTGGCCGGAGCCCCCTCGGTCTCACTGCCGTGACGGGCAGCGGGGAGGACACGCTCTGTATTTTCGGTATCGCGCTGAGCGAAGTAACGCGTATGTATCCTCGTGGGGCCGCGCGGTGTCGGCGGCACGTCCCGCCGCTGAAATGCCCGGACTGCGGTGGCCGACTCCTTGGGGCTGGGAACCGGACCTGAGCTCGTGCACGAAAGGACAGGTCATCGGACAGATCGCGCACGCATAGGCAAGGCGACGACCGGTGTGCCGCCTACGGTAAGAGAGTCGGCGACGCCGCGCTTTGTCCACTCGATTACCTGGGCTGACGGGTGAGCGTCGTGCGGTGACCACTCCTGCCCCTTGCTTGCTACATTGCCCGGGCTTTCGGGGCGGGTGTCTCGTGGCTTCGGCCTGCTCTAGCGGGCGGCTCCTTCTTCGCCGCCGGTCGGGCCCGGTGACGGTCCCGCAGATTAGGCCGGAGTTCCCTGGCGGGAAGGCATTGTTGCCGGTGGAAGTCCGGTCTGACTGCCGCATGTTTGCCACCGCAACTCGCGGGGGCTCACACCGTACGCCGCCTTGAACACCCGGCTGAAGTGGGCCGCGCTGGCGAACCCCCACCGGTGGGCGATCGCCTCGATCGTCATGAACTGATGCACCGACGATGCGAGTTCTCTCTTGCACTCTTCGAGGCGCTGCGTCCTTATCCACTCGCCGAGGCTGATTCCCGCCCGGGACAGGGTCAGGTAGAGCTGGCGTACGGAAACGTGATGCTCGGCGGCGATGCGCGCCGCAGTCAGGTCGGGTTCTGCCAAATGGAGGCGGACGTATTCCTGAACACGGAGAAGAAGTGTGCTGTTCAGAGGCGCTCTGGCCAGATCGTCACGGCCTGGGATCATGCTGACCACAGCCCTGATCAGGTCGACACAGGGCTGTGCGAACAGGGCGGTCTCAGCCTCGCCGACAGCGGCCCGGTTACGGGCCAGCCGGGTGAAAAGCGCTGCTGTGGCACCCACGACGGGGCGTTGCGAACTGAGTCGTACAGCTGTGACCTGGTCGAGCAGGGAGGGCCGAAGCCCCAGGACGTGCGTGGGAACGCGCACGAGGACCGAATGCATCGTGCCGTGGAAAAAGACCTCGTAGGGCTTCGCGTTCTCGAGCACCGCGAGATCTCCCGCCCGGATCACACCCTGCCTTCCCCCCTGGTGGAAGGCGGAGACCCCCGCTTCCTGGAGATGGACGAGAACGTGCGGCTCCATGTCCTCGTCCACCGAGGCGGTAGCACGGCGCAGGCGGGCCACGTTCCAGCCGATCTCCGAGACTTTCACCGACCCCACCGCGTTGGTGGTTGCGCTGGCCCTCAGGTGATGCGGGTCCGGGGGAAGGTCCACCTCTATGCGGCCGTTGATGGACCACGAGAATTCACGGATCGCGTCCGCGCGATCGCCGGGAGCCAGCGACGCCACGTCGAGTCGATCTGCCATGCGGGCCTCCTCCAGAACTGGTCGCGGGGCTGCGCGCTGGGACAGGTCTCCACGGTACTGCGGCAAGTGATGCATTTTGCGGCTTTTACTGTATTGTGAACCTTTATCTCTGCGTGGCCGTGCGGTCGGCTGGGCGGGGGCACGGGGCAGGGTCTGATCGGGCTGCGCGAGCGGGCCGCGGCGCACGGCGGCACCGCCGGGACGGGCCCGGGCCCGGACGGCACAAGGTTGGATTCGCGGTGCTCTCCTGGGTGAACCACGATGGGGATGGCGGTGCTCCGCGGAAGATCGGTCGATCCACAGCCTGTGGCAGAAGGCCCGCCACCTCCTGCCACACGCGTTCGGGGTCAGCCTGTTGCCGGGACCGGTTCTGCGACTGCGGACGCCTCCGCCGCGTTACCGGCGTTGGTGGCCGAGGGTGTGATGGGGGTGTAGAAGACGCTGCCCTGCCGGCGGGCGCGTTCGGCGAGGCCCTTGGCCACCAGCGCCTCCAGGGTGTTACGCACGACCGGGGCGCTCGGCGTGGCGCGCTGCGGGTGCTGCTTGGCCAGGGCGTCGACGAACTCACTGACCATGCGCGGTTCGCTGCTTCCCGCCAGTATGTCCACGACCAGGCTGCGCAGCGTCGGCTCCGTGCTCGACGGTGAGCTGCCGGGCTTCGGCTTCCTGGCCGTCTTGGGGGCAGGCGTCTTCTTGGTGGCCTTTCGGGCCGCCGGCTCACCGGCCGACTTCTTTCGCCCGCGGGGACGCGGCACCTGCTGGGCGGCGGGCGTCACCTTCGGCTCTTCGGCCTTGTCGGCAGACGCTTCACCTGCCGGTTCTTCCTCCACGACCACGCTTGAGGCGCCGGCCACCGATCCTTGTAGCTGGGCCAACCACGCCTGCTCCTGCTCGAGCCGAGCCAGCCGGCTTTGGAGTTCCGCGAGCTGCGTGCGGACCTTTTCCTGCTCGCCGGCGTTGTTGTCCAGGTCCTCTGCGAGACGCGTCGCATACCGGTCCTGAATGGTGTTGTTGTTGGACACGACACTCCTGGTGTGTATGGGGTGGTGCTGCCGGATAGTACCTACCCGCGAGTCAATGTGTGTTGTTGTTGCGTGCCAGGCAGCCCGTATCGAGCCCCTTGTGGCAGCCTTGTTGGTGCCCCGTAGAGCGGCGAGGAGCCGTCGAGCAGTGTGACCCGTGCCCTTGGGGTACTGGATCCCCGTCCCTATTCAAGGTCTCTTTTACAACGACGCCGGCGCCATGAAGGCACGTGCAATTGCGCGTAGTTGGGGGCCTTCGTTTCGCGGTCGGACGGACGAAGCGAGTACTGAGGCGCGTGAGCATCCAGGAGATTGTCCGGCGCCTGCGCAGGGGCCTGCGCCTGGCGGAAGTGCGCGTGAGGGCAGCACAAGCGTCTCCTGCCGGCGGAGCCGGCCCTCTCGAAGCCGCGGTCGGCGCGGTCCTGCTGGGGTAGGCCGGGACCGGATCGGGGGAGAGATGAGGGGACGCGGGGTCAACCGGTGTTGGGGGAGGGGGACCGGTCATGGTTGTGGTCTGGCTGGTGACGGCGTCAGTCGCGGTGGCTGTAGTTGCGGTGGTGGCGGGGCTGGTGCGGGCGGGCCGCCGGGAGGCTGCTGCAGAACGGATCCGGCTGGCAGAACAGGCGCAGCTACAAGCCGTTCAATCGCTGGACCAGGTCTGGCGGATGAACGACCGGGAATTCGAGGAGTACGTGACCATGCTGTGCCGCCGGGACGGCTGCACCGATGTCCGCCGGGTAGGCAGCGCCGGCGACCTGGGCGCCGACGTCATCGGCTACCTGCCCGATGGCAGGAAACTCGTGATCCAGTGCAAGCGCTACGCCCGGCACCGTTCGGTCGGCAGCCGGGACATCCAGACGTTCAACGGCACCGCCCGCGCCGAACACGGGGCAGACGTTCCGGTCTTCGTCGCTTCCTGTAAATACACCTCCCCGGCCCGCGCGTTCGCGAGCAAGCAGCAGTTGACGCTCATCGACACCGACCTGCTCGGATTCTGGAACAGCGGCACGTCCCTGACGTCGTTCCTTGATCTGGACATCGCCCGGTCCGGTACCCACCGCAAGCCTCACCCCGGACGCTGAAAGGACTCCGTCACCACCGCCGCGGCTGCACCTCTCGATCGGGCGGGTACGGCTGGCGCCGGTCGGCCCCCGGGTGCGCGGCCTACGGGGTCCAGACGGGGTCGTCCGGGGCTGGCCTGCCGGACAGCCGGGGGAGCGGGTCCCCTGTCAGGGACAGTCTGCGGCGGGAAACGGTGATGAAGTCGCCTTGTGCGGCAATGATGCGCGAGCGCAATGCGAACCAGTCCTCATCGGGGGCCAGGCCGCGCTTGACCGCGATGTGGACGCGCCAGATCTACTCGTCCAGGGCATGGGCCGCCTCTGCGATGTCCTTGTCGGCGACGAGCTTCACCATGCTCAGTGCCTCGTTCCATGGTCGCCAGTCGATGCTGGTCGCCACGACCACACCTTGCGGGATGCTTTCGGGGCGGGAGGACTCCATGTCGCTGAGATCCACCAGCACCGTTGACGACTCCCGCAGCACCCGTGCGCAAACAGCCGCCTGCTGTTCCCGGACCCAGTGCCGGTCCTGAGCGCGCCTGCTGACCACACTGCCGACGAAGACACCGATCAACGTGGTCGCCACCGCTCCGCCTGGCGCGGCCAGCATGCTCCACAACTCGCTCACCAGGTTCCTCCGAGGATGCCCCGGCCTTCAGGCTGGGGTGGAATCGGACCCCTGCGGAGCAGGGCAGGAAGGGGGTTTCGCCCTCAGGGCGAAAGACCGTCGGGTAGCGTGTGCGTGGTGCTGAGCGAGAACCAAGCCGGCGCGACGGCGCGTTGCGAGAAACCAAGCACGAGCCACCTCAGCTGTGCCGTACGCAACCGGGCAGGTTCCGTCCCGGCTGGTGTTGAGGGAGTAAGACCTTGCGGGTCGCTGACTTGCGGGGCTTCCTGAGCCAGGAATCCCCCTGCTTCAGCAGGGGGAGGGTTCAAACACCCAGTCTGACGGCACGAGGACCTGGTCGACAGAGCGCTTGAACCTGCACGGGCCGCCGGTTCTCACGTGCAGCGCTGGATGCTGAAGGACTCGGCAGACACCGCCAGTTCGCAGGGCCGGAAGAGGTAACCGGGTTGGAGGGAAACCCCGCTGCGGTCGCCGGCCCACAGGCCGAGGGTGTCGCGGGTGCCGTCCACGGTGACTGCGAGGCGACGTGGACCGGCAGGTTGGCGACCTGGCCGTCGCGGACCTTCACGTGGCTGCAGTCGATGAGTTGCGCCGTGGGGAATCGCGGACCCGCGCAGACCGGATCGCCGGGCACGGTGACCGGCGTCTGCCGGACTGCAGGTGAGTACTACTGCGGTGGCCGGAGGGCGAGTTCTTGCCGGAGGATGCGGGCCAGTTCGGCCGGCTGGGAGAGGAACGGGCTGTGCCCGGAACGCAGCCGGACCGTGCGCTGGGCACGGGTGGCCATGGCTTCCTGGAGCGGCAGCGGGATGGCCAGGTCCTGCTCGCACAGGATGTAGGTGCTGGGGATGGTGCGCCAGGCGGCCTGGGTGAGGGGTTGGGTGACCGATGCCAGGGACTGGCGGCCGAGTTTGGCGGTTGCCTGCTGCGCCAGGTGCGGTTCGACGTCGTTGTACAGCACGTGCGTAGCCTGGGCCGCTTCGAAGTAGCCGTGGCCGGCGTGGCCCTGGGGTTCCTCGTGCACGTCCCAGTAGGGCGGATAGACGCCGCCGACCAGGGACAGGACCGAGTCGCCGGCGTCCTGCATCAGGGCGCTGAGGTAGATGACGCGCTCGACGTTGCCGGCTGCCGCGGCGGCTTCGGTGACAGGGCATCCTCCGTAGGAGTGGCCGACCACCACGGTCGGTCCGCCGGCAGCCGCGATGGCCTTGGCCACCGCCTCCGCGTCGTCGTACAGGCCCCCCAGGACTGCCGGGTCCTGCCCGCTGCTGGGCAGGGCGACGGTACGTATGTCGAGGTCGGGGAGTTGCTCGGCCAGTGGCTGCCAGCACCAGGTGCCGTGCCAGGCGCCGTGGACCAGGACGAGGGTGGGAAGTGTGCTCACGTGCTGGGTCTTTCTGAAGTGAAGTGGCAGGGCCCGGCCTCTTGCTGCTCGGGTGGTGTGAGGAGGTAGATGACGGGGGGTCAGGCTTCGAGGGCGTCGCGGAGCATGCCTCGGGAGGTGATGCCCAGCTTGGGGTAGATCTGGTAGAGGTGGGCGCCCACGGTGCGGTGGGAGAGGAACAGGCGCTCGGCTATCTGTTTGTTGGTCAGGCCCGAGGCCGCCAGCCGGGCGATCTCCAGCTCCTGGGGGGTGAGCGTGTGCGGATTGGCGCCACTGGGCCTCCGCTTGGCGGAGCCGGCGGCGCGTAGTTCGGTCTCGGCACGCTCCGTCCAGGGATGGGCCCCCAGGTGTTGGAAGGCGGACAGTGCTGCTGCCAGCGGTCCCCTGGATTCGGTGGTGGCCCTGACGCGCCGCAGCCGTTCGCCGTAGGCGAGCTGGACGCGGGCGAAGTCGAAGGTCCACCGCCCGGCGCCGGGTACGTCAAGGCCGTGGGCGAACAGTTGCAGGGCCTGGTCGTCGTCGGTGGTGCTCAGGGCGGTGCAGGCGTGGGTGAGCAGGGCGTGCCGTGAGGACAGTTCGGTGATGCCGGCTTCGCGCATGGCCTGGGCGTGGGCGGCGGCCTCCTGGTGCCGGTTGGTCCGCATGGCCGCTTCCACCAGGTCCATCGTCGCCCATAGCGCGTGCGGGGCGTGCGAGGCGAGGTGGCCGGCGGGGCTGATGGCGGTGGCGTGTTCGTAGGCGTCGGCGAAGTCACCGCGCCCCAGGGCCGCCAGCCCTGCGGCGTGGTGTGCGTAGTGTGCGGCGCCGAACGCCTTGCGGCGGGTCGCCCAGTGAATGACCTGCTCGGCTGCCGCGTCCGCGCGGTCGGCCTCGCCTCGGGCAGCGGCCAGGAGGGCCTGGGCGTAGTGGAAGTACCAGGCAAAACCTGTGTAGCCGTGGGCGGTACACAACTGGAGGCCTTCTTCGGCGAGTTGCGCTGCCTCGTCCCACATCCCGGTGAGGTAGTCGTCCAGGGTGAGGTGGATCAGTCCGGCCATGTGCCGGCGTGCCGGACCGCCGTCTCGTCCCATGCGGACCATGCGCCACTGTGCTTCCCGGACGTCGCCGAGGCGGTCGACGTACAGGGCTGCCGAGCCGGTTCGCTGGAGCTGGACCGGGTCGGTGACGTCGGTCAGCTGCGCTATCAGTTCGTCGAGTTCGCCCGAGGCCGCGGCCCCTGTGCGGGCGGGGTCGGAGAAGGTCTTGGCCAGCGCGGACAGCACCGGCGGGGCCTTGGGCGTCAGCTTGTCCAGTGCGCGGTAGTAGGGCTGCCACAGCTCGGGCCGGGCACCGAAGAAGCACACCAGTGCAAGCGTGTGCAGAGCGTCGATGAGCGACTTGTCCGCGGCGTCATACCCGTGGGTCCCGGCTTCGATCGCGTCGACCAGCAGAGTGTGCGCGGTGTCGATGTCGCTGTCGCTGTTCAGGATGAGAACGGCGGCGGCCGCGGCCGAGTGCAAGGAGCTCTTGGGATCCGCGATCGTGTGCCGTGCGTCGTCCAGGAGCTTTTGGGCGCTGTGCAGCGACCCGGTGGCCTCGGCGCCGATGTAGGCCGCGGTGGCGAGGCGGCGGCTGCGGCCAACTCCGGGCGGTGTGAGGTCCGCAGCCCGGAGCAGGGTGCGCATGCCGCCCACGGCGTCGCCGCGGCGCAGCGTGACACGCGCCGCGTCTTCCAGCAGGGCGGCCACGTTCTCGTCCGGCTCCAAGGTGGCCTCGCCCAAGTGCCAGGCCCGACGCTCAGGCTGGTCCACCAGGACCTGGGCCAGCGCCGTGTGGACCGCGCGCCGCTGGCTACTGGTGGAGTTCTCCACCACGACCGAGCGGATGAGCGGATGGCGGAACCTCAGCCGTCGCGCGACCTCGTCGATGTGGACCAGTTGGTCGCGTTCGGCAGGTCCCAGGTCCTCCAGGTCATAGCCGTCATCGGTGCGCCTGGAAGCGGCCTGCAGGACGCCGAGGTCCCCGACACCTTCCAGCGCGGCAAGCAGCAACAGGCGCTGGGAGGGCTGCGGCAGGCTGGTGACGCGGGAGCCGAACACCTCTTCCAGGCGCTGGCTGAGCGGCAGTACGGGCGGGACGTCGCCGCCTGCGGGCCCTTGCGTGGTCGGCAGGGCGGACGGCAGTTCCAGCAAGGCGAGCGGATTGCCGCACGCCACGGTCAGCAGGCGCCGGCGGGCGCTGGGCACGAGGTGGGGGGACCTGTGGGCGACCAGGCGGGCAGCCGACTCGTCGTCCAGCGGCTGCAGCCGGTATTCGGGCAGGGCACCGCAGTCGTTGAGGCTCTGTACCCCGGTACGTGACGCGGCGAGAAAGCTCACACCGATGCCGACCGCCCGTCGTCGGACGAAGCCCAGGACGGCCGCACTGGCCTGGTCCAGCCAGGGCAGGTCGTCGATCACCAGGACGAGCGGGTTTCCGGCCGCGACCGTCTGCAGCAGGAGCAGCACGGCGTTGGAGACCATCAGCATTTGGGGCGGTGAGCCGCTTTCGAAGCCGAGTGCCACGCGTAGGGCTTCGCGGAAGGGCACCTCCAGATCCTCGATCTCGCGCTGGAAGGGGAACAGGACCTGGTGGAGACCCGAGTAACTGCAGTTCGCCTCGAACTCCACACCGGCGGCTCGTAGTACCCGGGCGCCCTCGGCGCGGGCTCCCGCCGCGATGGCGTCCAGCACTGCTGTCTTCCCGACCCCGGCATCCCCCGAGACCAGCAAGGCTCCGCCTACGGTGCCGACGCCCGCGAGCTCGCGGATCGTGTGCAGATCGCGGTCCCGACCGATCAGCGCATTGGTCGTATCGCGTGTGGAAGAGTCACTACCGATCACTGCTTGTCTCCGTTTCTTCTCGCGAGCCAGGGGATGGGCATGGGGGCAGGGCTGCTCGGCGGCGCCCGGCGCGGGGGCCGACGTGCAGCGCCTGGACGGGGTACCGCGGTAGGGCCGACCGTGCCGGCCGAAGTCGTGCGCGGCCGCAGCCGGCCGTTCGCCGGCCGGGCGGCGGCCAGGGGCTGGGCCCGTGTGCGGACTGCGGTCAGCGTCCGGCGAGGTGGCCTGGGCCGGTGACCGGCATGTCGAGGTCGTCGACGATCTCGGGTGCCCGATGGGTGCCGGCCCCCGGCGGCGGTTCCGGCCGGAGGGGGAGCCCGGCCTCCTCGCCGGTGTTGCCCGGCGGACGGGAACCGGTGGGGCCGTGCACGCAGAGCGGTTCACCGGCGCCGGCGTGAAGGACCGGCGGCGCGGCGGCCGTCCCGTCGCGGACGGGGGCAACGCGGCGGAGGTGGTCCGCATCGGGGATCGAGGGCACCAGGTCGTGGTCGCAGCAGGTCCGTCCTCGGCCCCGGGTCGGCACGGTGCGGCTGGCGGCCGCGTACGCATCGGCAGTGGAGAGCGAGACAGAAATGATCAGGGACCTTTGAACTAGTGCATATCGGTGTTTGCACTAGGAGAATACACGGGACGCGGGACATGGTGCTGCTGCGGAGGACCAAGCCGCTCCGCCGGTGAGACCTGCGGTCGCAAACGACGGCCGGCCGTCCTCATCGGTGATCAGGTCACGCGTCGACCGGGTCCGTGGCCGCCTCCGGCCGGGTGTCGCGGCGCGCGGCCGGTAGGGCTTGAACGTCTGGGTCCCGGTGCCCGACGAGACTGGGGCGGTTGCGCGGCTGCTGGACTGCGGCGCCCGGCGTGCGCTTCCCCTGGACTGTCAGCCGGGCATCCGCATCACCGTCTCGCCGGCCATGGCGGGCGAGGTCCCGTCCCGTGTGCGCTTGGTCTCTCGGAGCGGCAACGCCGATGAGGGTTCGTTGTGCAAGGCCGCTTGCTGTGGCAAACCGCGACGGCGTCGCAGGCTCGCCTGGAGTCAGCTCTCGGTGCCAAGTGCCTGCCGGAGGGTGGCCACGGCCTGGGCGACCGCCTTGCGGGCCGCATCGGTTGCCGACAGCGCGTTGAGCATGACGAAGTCGTGGATGGTCGCCTCGTAGCGGGTCGCGGTCACGGGGACTCCGGCAGCGCGCAGCTTCTCGGCGTAGGCCTCGCCTTCGTCCCTCAGGACGTCGGCTTCCGCGGTGATGACCAGGGCCGGGGGCAGGCCGGCGAGCTCCTGCTCGGTGGCGCGCAGCGGGCTGGCCGTGATCTGTGCGCGTTGCCGTTCGTCGGTTGTGTACTGGTCCCAGAACCACTGCATGACATCGCGGCGCAGGAAGTAGCCCTCGGCGAACTGGCGGTAGGAGGGTGTGCCGAAGTCCGCGTCGGTGACGGGATGGAACAACACCTGATGGCGGAAGGAGACATCTCCGCGTTCCTTGGCCAGCAATGTCAGGGCTGCGCTGAGGTTGCCGCCCGTGGAGTCGCCGGCCACGGCCACTCGTGTGGGGTCGATGCCGTGCTCACTCCCGTGGCGGGACACCCACCGGGCGACCGCGTAGCACTCTTCCAGCGCCTGGGGGTAGCGGGCCTCGGGAGAAAGGCTGTACTCGGGGAAGACCACGGCAGCCCGCGCGCCGATGGCCAGTTCACGTACCAGGCGGTCGTGGGTGCGCGTGCCCCCGAAGACCCAGCCGCCGCCGTGGATGTACAAGACGGCGGGCAGCGGCCCGTCAGCCTGCCTCGGGCGCACAAGGCGCACCGCGACGCTTCCCTTCGGCCCGCCGGAAACTGCGACCCAGCTGTCCTCCACCTCAAGATGGTGGTGCTCCACGGCCTGCACCTTCTCCAGCGCCCTACGGCCTGCCGCCGGTCCCAGATCAAAGGGGAACGGCGGGGCCGCGGTGGCTTCGGTGAACTCGCGAGCAGCCGGTTCAAGAACCGGCTGCTGCAAGGGGACGTACTCAGGCATCACGTACTCCTGGTGGGGGGAGAAGAGAATCCGTGCCGGCTGGGGGAGCCGGATTTGTAGCGGGCCGCGTCCCCTGCCGGTCTCCCCGGCCCGCCCTGCGCACAGACGCTGCCTGCGATCCAACCGCGGAAGCGTGCCCTGCGGCATCGGTAATGTGACTGTGAACCCTGAATGCGGCCGTGCGCCGCCGGGAAGCGGCCCGCCTTAAGGACGCGGAATGCCCTCGCCGCACTTGGTGACATCAGCGCCCTCGGCAATGCCGCCTTGGCAGCAAGACAACGGCCTCTCGGCGATGGCCGGGGCTCACCCGCGGAGCATCGCCCGCCAAGCCGGGGCCCTGGCGGGCGAGGCGGGACCTGGCACATGATTCACACGGCCCTTTTCGGCACCACTCCACGCACCGGTCCTACGACCCAGCGTGGCAATTTTAAGTGCGCGCAATATAATGGCCTGCGTGGAAGTTGTGAGGTGTACGGTTTAGTGCGCAAGTATTATGCGGACAGGAGTTGCGATGAGCGAGAACCAGTCCGCCGCTGAGCAGCCGGCGGCGGAGGCCGATGAGGTCAGCCTGCTCCTCGACGACCAAATGTGTTTCGCCCTGTACGCGGCGCAGCGGGCCTTGACCAACCGCTACCGGCCCCTGCTGGAAGAGTTCGACCTGACCTATCCGCAGTACCTGGTGATGCTGGTGCTGTGGGAACACGGTGCGCTGCCCATCAAATCGCTGGGCAAGCTCCTGCAACTCGACTACGGCACTTTGACGCCGCTGCTCAAGCGCCTGCAGGCCCACGGTCTGGTCCGGCGCGAGCGCCAAGCGAACGACGAGCGTTCGGTGCAGATCAGCCTCACCGAAGAGGGCGTCGAACTGCGGAAGCGTGCGCGCGTCATTCCGGCCACGATCGGGCAGGCCGCAGGCCTCACCCCGACGGAGGCCGCGGATGTCAAGGCTGTCCTGGAGCGCCTGACGGCGAACGTCACCGCAAGCCGGTAAGTCCCCGTGCGGAGACGTCAGTCGTCAGGGACACAATCTCGCAGTTCGCCGAGCAGCCCGCGCCGATGGGCGGCGGCCGTGAGCGTTTCAAGGAGAAGGCTCCGTCCGTGGCGGAGACGTGATCGCACACTGCCCGGGAAGATGCCCAGGATCTCCGCGACGTCGGCGGCGCTGAAGTCTTCGGCGTCGGTCAGGTACACCACGATCCGCACCTCGGCCGGCAGGCGCCGCAGCGCGGCGGACACTTCCTCGTCGGGCAGCAGGTCCAGCGCCTGTGTGACCCGGGCCGCGTGGTCGTCAGGGACCACGGTCGGTTCACCGGAGACCTCTTGCGGGCGTTCTGCCGTGGGCTGGAAGACCAAGCCTCCGGGCCGGTTCGGCTCGCCGAAGGCGTCGAGCGCGGTGTCGGCAAGGATCCGGAACAGCCGGACTTTCAGGCCGGCTCCCTCGGGCAGCGTCTCGAACGCCTCGAATGCCCGCTGGTAGGTGCGCTGAACCAGGTCGTCGGGGTCGGCATGGCCACACGCCATCTGCGTCGCGGCTGCGTACAGCCGGCCGAGGAAGGGCATGGCCTCACGGTCGAACCGCGCGAGTACGGTCTCCCCGCAGGCCGCTTGCCGGATCACAGCACTGCCACCGTCCCCTTCGCCCATGCACCTGACCGGGTGGACGGGATCGATGCGGGAGGGGGAGCCGTTCATGTCCGTCCTGGTGCGGAGACGACCGCTGCGATGCGGCGGTGCCGCCCGTGTCCGGCCGGCCAGAGGTCTCGCAGACGTTCGGATGCCGCTTTCCCCCGATGCCGGCCCTTCACGTGGTCCGTGGTGACCGGCAGGCATGCAGTGTCAACGGACACCGCTGTTGCTGAGGACATGTGTTTCTCCAAACCGACAAGAAACCCCTTCTCGGTGGAAGGGAATGGGCGGCGGCCATCACCGGTGCGGCGGTCACGGCACGGCGATCAGGTGCAGGGACGTGGTGTCCGGCGCGCGCAGGCACCGGTGGGGCAGTCCACGGCCCGGGGCCGCGTGACCCGGGGCGGCCGGGCAGCTCGATACCGAGCCGCTCGGCCGCCCCGCCGGGCTACGGCCTGTGCGCGCGATAGGGCACGGGCCGATGCGTCAGCGCATCGAGCGGAAGCCCGTGCGGACCTCGTTCACGAACAGCTCCGGCTGCTCCCAGGCGGCGAAGTGACCCCCCTTGGGGAGCCGGTTGTAGTGGACGAGGTTCGGGTAGGCCTGCTCGGTCCAGCTCTTGGGGGCCTGGTAGAGCTCGTCGGGGAAGGCGCTGACGGCGACCGGGAGCTTGACGTTGTTGATGCCGAAGAACGAGGTGGTGTTCTCCGCGTACAGGCGTGCCGCGGAGATCGCCGTGTTGGTCAGCCAGAACAGCGTGATGTTGTCCAGGACGTCATCGCGGGACAGGCCCTCGTCGACCCCGTCGAAAGCCCGGGTGATCAGGGCCAGGCTCTTCGCGTCGTGGTCGAGCATGAAAGAGGCCAGGCCGACCGGGGAGTCCGCCAGCCCGGTCAGGGACTGCGGGCGGTCGCCCATCATGTAGGCGTAGTACACGTGCCGGTAGACGAAGCCGAGCTGCTCGACCGCGGCCTGCTCCTCCTCGGACAGCGACAGGCCTTCGGGCAGCGGGTCGCCCTTGGCGAGCGCGGCGTCGATGTCGGCCGGAATCACCTTGGGCATGTTGGTGTGGATGCCGGCCAGGCCCTGCGGCTCCTGCGCACCCATCAGGTCGGTGACGATCGCGCCCCAGTCGCCGCCCTGCGCGACGTACTTGGTGTAGCCCAGGCGCTTCATCAGCTCACCCCAGGCGCGGGCGATGCGCTCAGGGCCCCAGCCCTTGGCAGCGGGCTTGCCGGAGAAGCCGTAGCCCGGCATCGAGGGGATCACCACGTGGAAGGCGTCGGAGGCGTCGCCGCCGTGGGCGGTGGGGTTGGTCAGCGGCTCGATGATCTTCAGCTGCTCGACGACCGAGCCCGGCCAGCCGTGCGTCACGATGACCGGCAGCGCGTCCTCGTGCTTCGAGCGGACGTGGATGAAGTGAATGTCCAGCCCGTCGATCTCGGTGATGAACTGCGGGTAGGAGTTCAGCTTCGCCTCGACCTTGCGCCAGTCGTACTCCTTCGCCCAGTACTCCGCGAGCTTGCGCACCGTGTCGAGCTGGGTGCCCTGAGACTGGTCTTCGACGGTCTCCTTCTCAGGGAAGCGCGTCGCCTCGATGCGTGCGCGCAGGTCCGCGAGCTCCGCCTCGGAGAACTGGACGGTGAACGGACGGATGGCGTGTCGGTCGGTGGTGACGGACATGATGGTCTCCCAAAGGTCTAAATGATTGAGCAGGAAAGGCGGGCGACACGAAGTTCGCCGAGATTTCCGCGACTTGCGATCCCGCCGGCCGGCTGAGGCCTTGTGGCCCGCTCCTGTTTCCGGCGCACTTCAATCATGGGCGCGGGCTGTAAGCCCGGTAATCCGGAACGTGACCTAGATTCCGTAGCGGCGGTGGGGTCGTTCCTAGGTAACGTGACGCGGTAGCGGCAGCCACAGTCATGACAGTCACGCGACCCACGACCTGCCGGCAGCGGCGCGCTCCTTGCCAAACTGTCGCCCGGCAGGGCGCAGGGGGAAGGCGTGAATCCCGCGACAGGTGCGCGGAACGATCCGCAGGAAGGGCTCTACGGCACGGGGCAGCGCAACGCGGGGTGAATCAACGTGCGGCGGCGAACGCCGGAAGCGTTGGGACCCCCACGTCCGGCCCTGGCGCCTCAGCCCCGGTGGGTCTCCAGCAGCCTCAGCCAGATCTCACTGATCGTGGGGAAGGCGGGCACGGCATGCCAGAGCCGGTCGATCGGCACCTCGCCGGCGACAGCGACAGTGGCCGAGTGCACGAGTTCTGCCACGCCGGGCCCGGCGAACGTCACGCCGGCCACGGTGCCACGGTCGAGGTCGACGAGCATGCGGGCCTGACCCCGGTACCCCTCGGCGTACTGGTGGGCACCCGCCACGTGCGCCAGGTCGTAGTCGACCACCCTGATCCGGTGCCCGAAACCCACGGCG
The DNA here is from genome assembly GCA_036013505.1 of Streptomyces sp. NBC_00510. Classification (NCBI taxonomy): domain Bacteria; kingdom Bacillati; phylum Actinomycetota; class Actinomycetes; order Kitasatosporales; family Streptomycetaceae; genus Streptomyces; species Streptomyces sp. NBC_00510. The sequence goes on from CP107851.1 coordinate 9,832,969, forward strand.
TCGTGAGTGGTCATACCGACGGAGGCGACCTCCGGATGCGTGAAGACCACCTGCGGAACGGCCATGTGGTCGGCGGTGGCCACATGCGCACCCCACAGGGTGTCGTCGACCACCTCGCCGCCCGCACGCGCCCCGATGACGGCCCCGGCGATGCGGGCCTGGTACTTGCCCTGGTGGGTCAGCAGGGCGCGGTGGTTGACGTCGCCGACGGCGTACAACCAGCCGTCGGCGACGCCGGTCACCCGGAAGGTGTCGTCCACCTTCAGCCAGTCGCCCGGGGTGAGACCTATCGTCTCCAGCCCCAGGTCCCAGGTGTTGGGGGCCCGGCCGGTGGCGAACAGGATCTCGTCCGCCACCAGGTGCCCGCCGTCGGCGAGGGCGATCTGGACCTCGCCGTTCTCACGCGCCAGGCGGGCCACGGAGGTCTGGAACCGGACGTCGACGCCGGCCTCACGCAGGCCGTCCGTCACCAACCGGCCGACGAAGGATTCCATCCGCTGCAGCAGCCCGTCCCCGGCAACCAGCAGGGTCACCTCAGAGCCGAGCGCCTGCCAGGCCGTGGCCATCTCGACGGCCACCACACCGCCACCGACGATGGCCAGGCGTCCGGGGACCTTGCCGGCACTGGTCGCCTCACGGCTGGTCCACGCACGGACGGTGTCCAAGCCGGGAAGCGCGGGCACAGCCGCGTAGGTGCCGGTGGCCACGGCCACGGCATGCCGCGCCGAGAGCGCGACGGTGCCCCCGCCGGCGGTCTCGACGCGGACCGTTCGGGGGCCGTCGAGCCGGCCGTGCCCGCGGACCAGATCGACGCCGACCGACTCCAGCCAGTCGACCTGGTCCTTGTCCTTCCAGTAGGAGGCCATCTTGTCGCGGTGAGCCAGGACCGCCCCGGCGTCCAGCGGCCCGGCGACCGCCCGACCAAGCCCGGGCACCCGGCGCGCGTCAGCCTGCGCCACCACCGGGCGCAGCAGCGCCTTGCTGGGGTCGCAGGCCCAGAACGAGCACTCGCCGCCCAGCAGTTCACGCTCCACGATCACGGTGCTCAGCCCGGCGGCACGAGCGCGTTCGGCCACGTTCTCGCCCACCGGCCCTGCGCCGATGACGATCACGTCGTAAGTGCGGGTGGTCTCGTTCATCACTGCTCCGTACGGGTGTGGGGGAATCAGGTCGGGAATGGCAGGGCCCGGATGACTGCCCACGCGCGCGCTCACGGTCGCCTGCGACGAAAGGGGGGCGGGCAGCCCGTCGACGGACTCCCGTGGCGACCGTCGGGGTGTGTGAGCCGGTGGTGGTGCGCCGGACGTAGCAGGGGGACCGGCGGCTGACCGCACAGTCCGGTCCGGCATCGGGTGGAGGGCCGGCTGGGGCGAGGTCAGCGGCCAGGGAGCCGCTTGCTCACTTCCTGGAGCACCCAGCCGTTGCCGTCCGGGTCGCTGAAGGTCAGGTAGGAACCATAGGAGGCGCGCTCGGGGTGCATACCGGTGATGCGTCGCTGCCCTTCGCCGTCGTGGACGCACCTGCCGCCCCCGTGGCCGTGGTGGAGGAGACCACCTTCGTCGTGGAAGATCTCGTTGACGTCGATGCCGCGAGCCGCGAGCTCTGCGTGCGCCTCGTTGATGTCGGACACGATGAGGTACAGGCCCTGGAACGCGCCCGCCGGGATGCCGGTCATCCCCTCGCCGAAGATGATCGAGCACTCGGAGCCGGGCGGGGTCAGGTGCACCACCCGGAAGTCGTCACTGGCCGTGTAATCGACGTCGAGACGGAAGCCGACCTTCTCGTAGAAGGCCTTGGCCCGGTCGATGTCGGAGACGGGGAGCACGATCATTTCGAGCTTCAAGTCCACGGGGACGTCCTTCGGATAGGGATTTCTGAATGGCGAAAGGGCAGCACTCGCTGCGCCACGTGTTCATCGATGTGAAGGCGCCGGCACAGCGGCGCGTACAGCCCTGCTGCCACAACGGGCATGCGATCGGGCAAGGGGGTCAGCCGATTACCGCCGACTCCGACCCACACCGGAAAGGTACCCGCCATTTAGCTTTGACGCAAGCAACACTTGCAAACTTAACGATTGCCAAAGGTATTTTCTTGATCGAAAAATGCTTCACCGGCGGTAATCCCTCGGGTTTCCGCAGGTCGCAGCGGATACGTCCCTTTGCGACACACCCTTCCCCACGCCTTGATGCGACCGCGCGTACGGATCCCTGGCGTCACATGGGCCCCTTGCGTGCGGCGCATTCGGCGCCGACGCCTACGCTGCCCCCGCTGAAAGCCCAGGATCGCGAACAGCACCCCTTTCATGGATCCGCCCGCCGGGCCGGCCCTTACCGACGAGGCCTCCACGGGAGCCGGCGGTGCGGATTCCCCCGGGCACCTACCGGGTGGAGATCGCGTGGACGGCGGGCCCGTACGAATTCTTCGGGGAACACTTCGACGGCGTCGAGTGCGCCGCGACCCGCTTGTGCATCAGCGACGACCCCGTGGCCGGGTGGGAAATGGGCCTGGGCGTCGACGACGACATCGACCGGCTTCAGTCGGGTGAGCGGATCGGCTTTGGCTCCGACGCCAACGTGGGCTGCTTCGCCGACGCCGGCGCGTGGAGGGCCTTGACCGCGCCGTTTCGCGCGTTTGTGGACGGCGTGCCGGTGCCGCGAGAGTCCGAACAGCTGCCCGACTGCTGCGAGCGGGTGACCGACGAGTCGCTACGAGCCGATCTGGTCACGTTCACGGCAGAGTCGGGCGGCGTCGTCTGGCTGGGCCGCACGAAGACCGGCGACGTGGCAGCGATCGTCGTAACCAGCGGCATGCATGGTGCCAAGGCTTGACTGGCGCGGCCCACCGGGCCTCGGCGGGGCTGAACTTCCCCACCCGCTTGAGGACGTGATCGAGTGAGACGAAGGGCATCCCCGGGTGCCTTCAAGAATCCCCATCAAGGGCCTTGGGGTTGCCGCGCAGTTCCATGACCTCCATAGAGGGTCACGCTTGTGTGTGCCTGAAGTGGAGAGGACGCCGCAGCCGTCCCGAACCGCGTGGACGTGCCCGGCGCTACTGGAACAGGACTGCGAACAGGGCGGGTACTGCGGGGGCGAACAGGTAGAGCGCGATGCCGGTCATGGCCTTGCGGGTCGTCACCGGGAGCACCGGCTGGGACCAGACCTTTGCCACGGCCTCGTCGACGTTCTCATCGGAGCCGTGGTGTTCGTGCAGGGACTGCACGTAGGCCTGCTTGGCTGCCAGCGCCGAGTGGTAGCCGATCGAGGATGGATAGACGATCACGGCCATGTCCACCATCATCACCGCCAGGATGAGGAACACCATCCAGGGGGTTGCCGGCAGCCAGACGGTGAAGAGGATCAGCAGGCCGATCAGATGGGCGAGGGCGGAGCCGTAGGTCCACAGCATGAACCGGCGCAGCGGGCGCAGTCCCTGAAAGCCGTCGCTGTTGTATTCCGTGTTCGGGGTCACCCCGAAGCCCAGGATCCAGGATCGGTACAGGTAGCTGGTGAAGACGACGCCCATCACCAGCTGCTTGGACAGGAAGTAGAAGGCGTAGGTGCCGGCCACGCACAGGGCGATGGCCATCTCGGGGTGCGTGTGCCAGTTGGCCCACCAGGCGTCGTACACGTTCGAGCGCCACACGCGGTCGGGCAGTGCGGTCGGGTTCCATGTCTCCATGAGCCCGTGGGTGTTCACGAAGGCGTACAGCGATACGGTGCCGATGGCCATGGCCAGCATGATGGGCGCGGAGACCCGCTTGCGGCCCAGTACCCGGAACCACTTGTTGGTCTTGCGGACCAAGTCGTTGAGCCGGCGGATCGAGCGCTCGTCGAGCAGGCGTGCCGCGCCACCGTTGCGTTCGTTCATCTGCACGAACTCGGCGATCGCCTGTACCTGCTGGCAACAGAAGACCGGCGTGATGAAGATGACCGCCAGTATGACCAGGCCGGCCAGGTCCTGAAGCAACGACAGGCTCACCCCGCTGAGGTCGGTGGCGTCGGAACCGAGATAACTCAGGGCCCACCGCCTGTCCGTGCCGGCCGGCGGCCCCAGCACTCCACCGGCTTGAGCCAAGCCCAGCAGCGTGACAGCGAAAGCCCCGCTGATCAGCAAGATCTTTGTCTTGGCCGTCAGCGGAAAGTACAGAAGGCGGATCATCGTGCGGGCCGCCGGCCGGCGTGACCGCGGCAGCCTGCGTATCCAACGCATCACCGGGCGGAAATCGGTCGGCTCGAACGAACGGAAGATGCTTCCTATCCGCTGCGGCTCCAAGGCCTCCAGCTGCCCCATTTCGCCCCCCGATCGTGACACGTTGTGAGTTCATTGACAGTGAGCATGACCCGGACGATCTACCTTTACGCAGGTGCCTTTTGATGCCGCGCTGGGCGGCTTGTTGCATAGGTGGCCGGGCGGCTTTCCCTTCCCCCGAACGCCGGATGCCGTGTGGTGAGCTTGCCGGTCGGCTATTGAGCTGCTGATGGCCGGCAGCGAAGGCCCTGCACAGGCCGACTCCAGCTCTGGCGCCGGCGTGATCCGCGGCACCGTCAGCGGCCACGGCGGCTCACAGCCGGTTGTCCCTGTGCCCCCGACGGCAGCTGCTCCTGGAGCCGGGGGTGCGGACGTCATTGCGGCCGCCAGGATTCTGGGCGGGCACTGGACGGGCCGGCGCCCCTTGCCGCGGTCGGCGGGCTGGTGCCGGCGCCCGTACGAGGGGCGTTGGCGCTGAGCACGCCGAACCGGACAGGAGCCGGCAGGGCGGAGCTTCTTGCCTTCACCGCCGGGGGGATGGCACGGCGGCCGGTCGGGGACGTGAGCTCGCGTTGGAGGTGTTCAGCGGCGCGACGGAGCTGGGTGATACCGCGGGTCATGGGGATTGCACGCACCGGTGAAATCAACCCGAAGGCGTAGGTTCCGGCAGGGGCGCGCACCAGAGCTGCTCCGCACCACCAGCCCAGCTGGGTCTCTTCGCGTTCGTAGGCGATGCCGGTGTCGGCGACGCGCTGCAGCCGGCCCTGCAGGTGCCGGGGGTTGGTCACGGTATGCGGGGTCAGCCGGGCCAGGCCCCCACGCAGGACCTGGTCCGCCTCGGACGGACGCAGGGACAGCAGCAGGTGCCCAGCGGCGGTGACTGCCGCTGGCCCGAGGACCACACGCGGGCGCCAGGTCGCGGCTATCAAGGAGGCGTGTTCCGGCGGATAAGCCGTGTCGAGGATGACCAGCCCCTCGCCGTCGAAGGCCGCGACCCAAGCAATCTGGCGGGTCCGTTCATGCAGTTCATGGACGAAGGGCGCTGCTGCCTCCGCAGTGCCGAGCTGCGTGGTCGCCGCATTGCCCAACTCGACCAGACGCACACCCAGCCGGTAGCCCCGCGGGTCCCGGGACAGGACACGTTCCGCGACGAGATGGTTGGCGAGGCGGCGTACGGTCGGCTTGGGGATGCCGGTCTCGGCCGCCAGCCGCGCCAGCGAGCACGAACCTAATCCCGCTGCAACCACTTCGAGGATTGCCGTCACCCGGCCGATCACCGTGTGGTCATCCATGTCCCCACCCCCGTGCTCACCTCTCCATGAGCCACGTGTCCAGCATGGCACCGCATGCAGGAACTGGGACTGGGACGTTTCCGGAAAAGTGACAGCGGGTCACTGAGCGACACGCTGCTCTGGCCCACGCCGGACAGGAGCTGGCAGCGAACCCACATTGCGGCTGCAGCCAGATGGGGGAGGTGAAGCCACAACGGCCACCCGACCGACCGCGCACGGCCGGAGCCGGTGAGGGCTGGCGGTCCGCTACTGCCGACGGGAAACCCTGCTGAATGCGGTCGGTGCGGGGAGACGATCGGGTCTGCCACCAGCATGGCACGCCGCCCACGCAATGAAGGTGCCGTAACCAGGCAGCTGTCATCGCCGCACGGGCACAACACGTTGCGACATACCAACAACGAGGCATACACGCCTGACGTCATCGGCGGGATCAGGGAGCAATCCGCACCGGCCGCGGCAGCCCCCATCGAGCCTGCCGCGACCGACGGCCGCCGCGGCGAAACAGCCCTGGTCCTGGGCTCCTTCCGCCGCCGCGCCAGTGGCGACTGGGACTTCGTCATCGGAGGCCAGAGATACCCCGGCGGCCTGGAAGCCCTGGTGCAGGAGCACGGCATCGAGGTGTCCTGGCATCCGGCACCGTCTGCGGGCGGTGGGGTATCCGTTCGGCACGACGTGCGACCGTACCCCGTGTGGGAGGCCGTAGCGATGGATGGGGGCCGCGCGCAGCATGCAGGGGCCGATTTCCCAGGGCGGGCATCCGGCGTCGATGAACTGTGGCGCTCGGACTGTGCCTACGGGGCGGATCGAGCCCCGGGCCGGGTGTCTGTGTGATCTGTCCGGATGTCGCACCGTCCCGGGTGCGCCTTCGCCAGTCGGTGAGGTACGGGCAGCGTGCCGCCGTGTTCGGGGGAGCCATTCGGCGACGTTTTGATCGGCATTGCAGCGGTTGGAAGCGCGCGACTTCGTGAGATCTGGGCCGAGCTCCTGGAAACGAAGTGCCAGTTCCAGTTCCAATCTGCCGTGGACTGGCGAGCAGGTTCCGTCCTTGCGGGCGTGACCACGGGGACACACATCGCTGTGTACCCGGCGACTCGTGACGCGGTCCACGTCCTCGCCCGGATCCGGCGTGAGGCCGCGGGCCGCGCGAGCGCGCCGAGGTCGGCCGCCGGCGCGGCGGTCCGAATGCTCAGGGGCCTTGCCGGCTGGTCAGGTCAGTTCGTCGGGCACGGGGACGCCGAGGTGGGCGAGAAGCGCGCCGACCTTGCGGTCCAGTTCGCGTCCCACTTCCGTGATCTCGGGCCGGCCGAGCGCGCTCACCGTGTCGCTGGGGCGGTCGATGGCGAAAACCGCCTCGCCTGTGGGGGATTCGTGGATCGTGGTGCGCAGGGGCGCGTACATCAGGGCCCCGGCATCGTGCCGGTACATGCGCTCGGCGATGGTGTGATTGCCCATCAGGTACTCGGTGCAGCGGGCCTGGTCGCCGGCCACGCCGAACAGCGGCTGGGCGTCGAACTTCCAGTAGATCATGAACCCCAGTGGCGCGCTCTCGTCCGCGAGTTGGCGTACGGCGCTCCATGAAGCCTGCTCGGTGACGAGCTCGAAGGTGCGCCGGTAGTCGAGCGGTGGGACGGCCTGCTCGAAGCGGGCCCGGAACTGCTTGTAGTTCGTTCCGGCCGGGATCTCCAGTCGGGTGACGGAGCGGGGGAGTGCGCGGATCGTGGGGTGCGTCGTCGTGGTGTGGTGGACCATGACCGGCTCCCTTCTGGCTTGTCTTGTAGGAGCCAGTCTAGGACGCAGGACGGACTCTCTCAACAAAAGCCAGCATTTCGGGCATTGTGGGGGTGGTTCACGGGGTCCCGGCGGCGCCCAGGACCTGGGCGAGGTCGCTTCGCCAGGGCCTGACCCAGGCGGTCTCGGAGCGCGGCACCCGCTTGCGGCAGCGCGGGCAGCGGCGGCCGGGTTCGAACGACTGCCCGCAGACGCTGTGCACGAGGCGCATCGGCTGCGTCGGTGACGCGGACTCGCTGTGGCTGTTCCCCCACACCATCATGGCGTGCAGGAGGGGAAGCAGGTCCTCACCCGCCGGCGTCAGCCGGTACTCCTCGCGGGTCCGGCCGCCGCCCTCGGGCCGGTAAGGGGTGCGCGCGAGCAGTCCCGACTCGACGAGCTGCCGCAGACGGTTGGACAGGACGTTGTCGGCGATGTCCAGTTCGGCCTTGAACTCGTCGAAGCGCGTCATCCCGATGGTGGCGTTGCGCATGATCAGCAACGTCCACCGGTCGCCCAGGATGTCGGCGGCCCGTCCGATCGGACACGGTCCATCGGCGGTTCCGCGGCGGGGTCCCGGCACCTCGCACCTCCAGACTTGCTTAACGCAAGCCTACGACCTTTGCCGCCGGGTGCGAGGCTGTCGTCGTCCCCGAGATGTGACCGTGGAGCCCGATGTGGCGGAGGTGGCCGATGCGGTTGAGGTGGCCGGGCAGGCTTCACGCCGCGTGCAACAAGGCGCCCCCGCGGGCGGCCCGGTCACCAGGACCGCCAGCACAGACCGCTGCTTCGGCCCCGGTGTCACCGCAGAACTGCGTGCACGCCTGTCCGTCAAGGGGACCGGTCACTGGTGCGCGGCTGCTTCATGCTCCAGTCGGCGCCGTAGCACCCCTTTGGGGTGGGAGCCCTTCGTGCAGTCGTGGGGATTCGCTCCCGGTTGTCAGAGGGCGGGGTGCTGGTCGCGGACCGGGCTGAGTGTCTCCAGCAGCGAGGCGATGTGCAGGATCGTCGACTCCGCGTGCCAGGTAGCCGCCAGCTGGACGCCGATCGGCATGCCGTCGCTGCTGGTGCCGAACCGCATGGACAGGGCCGGCAGTCCCGTCAGGTTGAACGGGACGGTCGTTGACGACACGTGGAAGGGACCGACGGTCTGGCCGTCGAGGGTGAACTGCCCGAGCTGGTGCTCGTGTGCGGGGATCGTCGTCACCGGGAGCAGCAGGATGTCGTAGTGGTGGAAGTACTCCGCGAATCCGTCCCGGAGCCGCTCGATGCCCTGTTCGGCCCGGACGTAGTCCTCCACGGACGTGTCGGGCATGGCGGCAAGCGTCTTGGAGTAGGTGAACATCTGGTCTTCGTGCCCTGCGGTGACCTGACGGAAGGCCGGCTTCACCTCCATGACGTGCTGCAGGTTGAACAGTTCGAGAGGGTTGTCCCGCTCAAGGGCCGGGATGTTGACGGCGTCGACCGGTACTCCGGCTGTCTGCAGGGCGTCGGCGGCCGCCCGCACCGTTGCCGCGACCTCTGCGTCGGTCGGACCGAGTCCGGAGTCGACCAGCCAGCCCACGCGCACGGGCCGGTCCGGCCAGGCGCCCAGGCCGGCGTCGAACTCGCGGGGGGCGGTGGCAAAGCCGTCGGCGCCGTCGGGGCCGGCCAGCAGCCCGTACGCGAGCGCGAGGTCGCGGATGCTGCGGGCCATGGGACCGACGTGCCAGTCACGGCGCGGCTCGCGCGGCCAGATCCCCGTCATGGGGATACGCCCGTGCGTCGGCTTGAAGGACACGACACCGGTGTCGGCCGCCGGCCCGCGCACCGAGATGGACAGGTCGGTGGCGAGTCCCAGCGGCGACATCCCCGCCGCGATCGCCGCGGACTCCCCGCCGCTGGAACCGCCGGAGGAGCGGTTGAGGTCCCAGGGGTTGTTCGTCCTGCCCGTGAGGAGGTTGTCGGACTCCACCCAGTACGAGAACTCCGGGAGGTTGGTCTTGGCCAGGAGGATCGCTCCGGCCCGCTTCATGCGCGCCACCGCGGTGGCATCGGTGTCCGGGATGCGCCCGGCGAAGATCGGCGAACCGCGCTGGGTGAGCACTCCGGCGGTGTCGAAGGAGTCCTTGGACGTGAAGGGCACGCCGTGCAGCGGCCCCACGTCCCCGCCCGCCGCAAGCTCCTCGTCCGCCGTCCTTGCGGCCTTCAGTGCACCGTCGGCGAGCGTGACGATGGCGTTGAGCCGCGGATTGACGGCCTCGATGCGGTCGAGGTGCGCCTGGACCACCTCGGCGGAAGACACCTTCCCGGTGCGGATCAGCTCGGCGAGTTCGCTCGCGTCGAAGTGAATGAGATCGGTGGTCATGATGAATCCCTGTCCGAGACCGGTCTGCTCCACCTGTTGAGACCGGTCTGCTCTTTGTTGTGCCGCCCGGGCTCGGTGAGCCGCAGGCAGTGGGGCTCGTCAGGCGTGCAGGACCTGGCGGGTGACCGTCATGGCGCGGCCGAGCCGGCTGGGGCTGCCATGGATCTTCGCGATCATGCCCGCCCCGATCCGAGGGCCTGCGGCAGCGGGAAGGTCATCGTGATGGACACGACGATCCACTCCTCGCAGCGGGGATCGAATCGGAAGTCGCGGCTGAGGATCATGTCGCCGGGGTCGTGCCGGTGGACGAGCGGGAAGCCGTCCCCGGGCTGGGCTTCCTGCACCGTTCGGTGACCAGTGCCTCGTACGCCGCCCGCGAGACTGCATCGAGGCGGAGCGGCAGGCCGGCCATGAGGCGGCGGTGAGACTTCAACGAAAGGCACGAGAGGCTCCTCCTCGATCGAGGTGGCTGCGCTCTTGGGCTTACCGCCCCGTACAGATACTATGTAGGTCAGCATACATGCTACGTGGAGAGGGTGCGGGAGTGGGAAGGCGAACGGACGCCAAACAGAAGATGGTGCAGGCCGCCAAGGAGCTGATCCGGCAGCGCGGCTACAACGCGACGGCCTTCTCCGACGTGCTCGAGCTCAGCGGTACCTCCCGCGGCTCGGTCTACTTCCACTTCCCCGGCGGCAAGACGCAGCTGGCGATCGAAGCCGCCGAAGCCCACGCCTTCGAGCAGGTCGAGATCATCGACCGAGCCGCCGGGCAGGCCACCTCCGCAGGCCAGTTGATCGAGCTCTACGTCGAACTGGGCCGCGACGGCATGATCGCCAGCGACTACGGGCGAGGCTGCGCCGTCGCCCCGCTGATCACCGAGGGCGCCACGCGGGACTCGGCCGACATCGCCGAAACCGGCCGCAGGGCCTTCTCGCAGATGACCGACCGGCTCGCCTTCCACTTCGTCGCCTTCGGCGTGGAGCGCGCCCCTGCGAGAGTGCTCGCCGACGCCGTGATCGCGGGCATCGAGGGAGCGATGATCACCTCCCGCGCCCTGCGCAGCCCCACTCCGTACGAGGCGGTACGCACCGTACTGGTCAGCCACGCCGTGAGCGTGTCCCCGAAGAGCACCGACCGCATCCGCACCTGAAGCCCGCGGGCACCGGCCCGGCCCGCCACCCCCAGGCGGGGCCGCTTAGGTGCCACCCCGCGTCGTCCCCGCCCCTTGGCGTGTCCGGCCGCCACGCCCTTGCGCTGCGATGACCACGTACGGCCTGAAACCCCCCCAGAAGCCCGGCTCGCGCGTGGGAGCACAGACCGCGCTGGTGCCCGCGAGCGCCCCGCCGGATCGCCGGGTCGGCCTCCGCGTTCTTGACGCCAGCAAATTATGTATGTTGACCTACATAGTATCTGGTGTCGGGTGACCGGCAACCGCAGCCGATCGGCGACGTCTTTCGTCGCGTGCCGCCCACCACGGGCCGCCCGCCAGTGAAAAGAGAGGTTCCATCCATGACTCGCGTACTCATCACCGGCGCGTCCCGGGGCATCGGGAAGGGCACCGCGATAGCGCTGCACGAACAAGGCCACGAGGTCATCGCCACGGCCCGCGACGTGTCCATGCTCGAAGACCTGCCGGTGGCACAGAAGTTGCCACTCGATGTCACCGACCAGGCCTCGGTCGACCAGGCGCTGGCCAAGGCCGGCCACGTCGATGTCCTGCTCAGCAACGCCGGAGCGACGGTGCGAGCACCGCTCGAGACGATCCCGCTCGCCGCACTGGGCGACCTGTTCGAGCTCAACACCTTCGGAGCCCTCCGCGTCGCGCAGGGCCTCCTGCCCCAGATGCGCCGGCGCGGGAGCGGGCAGCTGATCTTCATGTCCAGCATCCAGGGCCGCCTCGTGATCCCGCTGATCGGCGCCTACAGCGCGACCAAGCACGCCCTGGAGGCCTTCGCCGAGGTCCTCGCCATCGAAACCGGCCGCTTCGGTGTGTCCGTGCACGTCGTGCAGCCACCCGCAGTGACCTCCGGGGGCGCCGAGCGCGCCCAGGTCCACCTCGACGACAGCAACCCCTATCGCCCCCTGCTGGACAAAATCGGCCCGTTCCGCGCGGCACCCGTCTCCGTCCAAGACGTCGCCGACGTCGTGACAGCAACGATCGCCGCGGGCGACAAGGCCCCCTTCCGCATCCCCGTCGGCGAAAGCGCGAAGACCATCCTCAGCGCACGCAAGGCCGCACCCGACCACACGCCCTTCCTCGCCGCACACCTGGACTGGTAGCCGCGCCCCGACACATCACAGGCGCTCAAGCCGCGCCCCACGGAGCCCGACTCGACGCCACCGGCCCACCACCGGGGCACGGCACCCCTCGCTCCTCCCAGGCCCCACCGCGGGCGCCCCATGAGGCCAAGGGCCGCACCGGCAAGAGACCGAGCTGATCCCCGGGTCCCATCGCCCTCCACAGGCTTGGTTACTTTGGGCTGTAGTACAGCCGGAGGAAGTCTTCCATTGCCGCGTTGACGCCGTCGTGGTCGCCGGTGGCAAGCAGGTCGAGCAGCAGTCCGCGGACGGCGCCGAGTCCCAGCCTGGCACGGTTGCGGGCCAGGGCGGGGTCGGTCCCTGTGGCGATCTCGGCGGCCGCGAGTGGCTCCAGCCAGTCGTTGACGAGTCCGTCGAGGGCGGGGACGGCTACGCACCGGCCCCACAGTGCCTGTGCGCAGATCTCGAAGAAGAGCCGTTCCTGATTGGCAAGCCGGGGGTCTGCCGTCCCGGTGGAAGCCCAGCTCCTGCAGCTCAGGCAGCGCCCGGACACGGAAACCTGCAGCGTGTTCGACCGCCTGCGCCACCTTCTGTAGCCGATCCTGCTGGCGCCTGTCCCGCGACTGCTTGCGCACCACCACACACGCCGCCGGATACTCGGCGATCCGCCGTAGCAACGCGGCATCGTCCACCCACAAGAACGCACCCAGCATCGCTGGCCCCAGACTGCGCGAACGGCGCTGCTGCTCCAGCTCACGACGGAATGTGTCAATCCCGCCGATGAGGCCAGCCAGTACATTCGTGCCGAACGGCACGTGCTGCCAGTCCTTCTGCAGGACTGCCTTCACGTTGAACTGATCGGGAAACGACAGACTCAAACTCCCCCTCGTGCCGCCCAGCTTTATGACGTGGCCGGTCCCTGGCAGACGCCGCCCCCACCGCCAGTGTTGTGTCTCAGGACATCTATGGGATCGGCGGGGTGTCTCTCTGGTGGGCCGCAGACGAGTTGAGACAGCAGGGGCAGTGGTCTTGTGATCGTGTGCGCGCCTGCCCAGGCAGTGTCCCACCTTGCTTGAGACTGCTGCGGATGTGTTGAGAGGCCCGGGGGAGCCTACGAGAATGACCCCGGCCGTGCGGCGGGGTGGTGACAGCGGCGTGGCGCTGCCCGGCGACCGGGAGGGTGCGATCGCGGGGCAGCGCCGAGTGGTGCTCGTCAGCCGATGGTGATTTTGTTTTTCCAGCCGACTCCGTCGGTGTTGGTGATGATGACGGTTCCGGCGCCGGGTAGCACGGTTTTCGCACAACTGTATTGGTAAGCTCGCAAGTGCTGGGATAAAGAATGTAAGTTGGTCATTCGACTGGAATTCGAACAAAGCCGTACAGGGAAAGGCGAATGCCGAGCTCAAAAAGGCGATAGATATACTGTTCGCGAAATAGGTGTCGAGTCCTTTGGGGTCGCGGCGATTTAGGGGCGCGAGCCGGAATCGGGTTGGCAATGGAATTTGAATTGACTGCAGTGGCTGGAGACGGCTTGGTGCTGGAGGTGCCGGCGGCCTTCTTTAGCTATGAGGCAAACGACCGATTGGAGCGACTCGGATCGACGGACGGAAACGTGTACTACCAATTTTGGCGACTGCGCCACCATGTGGGTGTGTATCTGCAAAAAGGGTCCGGTCTTATCTTTGCGGGGGCGAGTCTGGATAATCTAGTCTTCGCAAATTCCTCACTCCAGCATTTCAATGAGTGCGTGCAATGGATTGCCGACAGGTCTTTATTTTATATCGAAGAGTCGGAGATTGAGGAATGCGAAATGGCGGCCGAGAGTTTGGAAGAGATTGTTCGAGGTGTCGACCCTCCTGCAATTGCCGAGGGGACCTTTTGGAGTGATTTTATCTCCGATGTGTCCATCGGTGATTATCCTGGGAATTAGAAGTTGCTGTGATTGAACTTGAATCATGCAACCGAGGTAGCAAAGGGCGACAGGGTGGGCGCGTTCTATTGGCTGCGGTAGACGGTGAGGTCGTCGCGTCGCGAACGCGCGGGTTTGACCTGACCGTTAGGGCCAAGTAATCGTCGCCGGTGTCTGAAGTCGAGAAGCGGGAGTCAGCCTGTTACGTGAGCCGGTTAGGCCATATTCTCAAAGCGGCGGTTGACGGCTACGCGGGGACGTGAAGAACTGCCAAGACCGCACGCTGGAGCGCCCAAGTTGCACACAGTGGGCGCTTGTTGTCGGAGAAGAGATTGGGCCGACCTGCCGCTTCTGCCATGACACGTGGAGTCCAGGGGATTTGGCTTCCGAGTACCTCTTGCGCACCCGCGAGGCATGGGTGGGCGACATTGCCGGGCCCCCAGAGTGCTCCCGGACGACTCTGCTCGTGTGGCCGAAGCGCCGAGTGAGTCAGCTGCGCTGCGCCGCCCTGAGCGCGGGGCAGGTTGGCTGCTGCGAGCAGGAGAAGCTCATCCTTGGCCGCGGCGCTGGTGTAGGTAGCGCGGTACAGCTGGACCAAAGCTGCTTTCGCCTTGCGCAACGCCTCGGCTGGCACCTGCAAGCCAGCAGGTGATACGGCACAGCCTAGGTGTATTGATCACGGGCGTTGTTGACACCGGTCCGGGCTTGATCAAAGCGAAGACCTCCGGTGTGGTGGAGCTGTCTAGTACTCCAGCCGTAGATCGTGATCTTCAGTGGTGTCAGTCAGTCTGGGCCGGGATGGTTGGCATGTTCGTCGGGGCAAAGTCGACACCGTGCTCGCACACGTGCGGTCGGTGGCATGGGCCGACGTTCATTGCTTGCCACAGCTGGTATCACTGGGTGTGTTGCCACCAGTAGCGTCCTACGATGAGTTCCTCGAGTTCACGGAGTCTCGCGGCAGCCATCTGCGCAGAGGTATCAGGGTGTTCCAGCGCGGTGCGGAGGTCGGAAGCGAGGTAAGTCGCCTCGCGGACCTCGCATTCTGCTCGGAGAGTTTCCAGAGAGGTCGTCGTTGCGCGGGCGATGACGTCGAGTACGGTCTCCATGTGCGGCCCGCTGAAGCGGGCCAGGAAGAACCAGTCATCAACCGGTTCGCCGAAGCGAGCCCATTCGAAGTCCAGCAGGGCCGTCACGCTTTGGTCGCACGCGAGCCAGTTGTCCCAGTGACAGTCTGCGTGAACCGGGACAACTGCTCGTGCATGCAGCGGTGCCCGCTCCGCGATCGCCGTCAGGCCGTCGAGCAGACGGCGAGGTACGGTTTCGTGCTGGTCGAGGGCGGCGAGGCTCTCAACCTCGGCAAAGAGCGCGGCCCGGCTGGTGAACCCGCCGTGGTCGAGAGATTCTCTGAGTGTGCGTTCGACGTGGCCCGGGGGCATCCAGCTGTGCAGTGCGTTGAGCCGCTGGACTGCTTCCTCCGCCAAAAGGCGGGCGGTCACGCCGTCGATGCCGGGCATGCCCATACCGGGAGCCGTCCCCGGCACACGGGCGTAGCAGGCGTAGCGAACGTCTCGAGTCCCGAGGTGGTGAAGCCCGCTACCGAGCAGTGGGGCTGTCAGGCCGGCTGGCAGGTGGGGCGCAAGCGTGATCTCTCGGTTCAGTCGCGAGTGGCCGTCGGCATCGATGATCTTCACGACGACGTCCGAGCTGACATACACGTGATGGGAGCTGCTCTCAGCGGTGGTCATGACGCCGGGGTCGCGCCCGAGGGTCGCTACCGCGATCGCGCGAGCGGCATCGTGGGCTTGCCGCAAGTCGGTCATCAGTACTCCAGCCGTTGACGGTGATCTTGCTGGTGGGCTCGACTAACGGCGGTGGCGCCACCATTGATCATCGGTGCGTGAAGACTGAAGATCAAGCGGTTGTCGCGGGTCACAGCGTAGTGCCCGCCCGTTGGCGGGGGATGTTCGATCAGCTGATGGGCCGCATCGCGGGCCGGTTCGTGCGCGTCGAACCACGTCGCCGTGCAACGGCCCTGGTGCTCGGCCTGCTGTCCGACTTGCCGAGGAAGAACTGTTGGACCCTGGCTGAGCATGCGGGCGACGCCACGCCGGACGGCATGCAGCACCTGCTGCACCGCGCGAAGTGGAACGCCGATTCCGTCCGCGACGACGTGCGGGCCTACGTGGTTGAGCACCTCGCCGACGACCAGGCAGTGCTCGTGGTTGACGAGACCGGAGACCTGAAGAAGGGAACCGCGACCGTCGGCGTGCAGCGCCAGTACACCGGCACCGCCGGCCGGATCGAGAACGCCCAGGTCGCCGTCTACCTGGCCTACTCCGCAGCGCGCGGTCATGCCGCGATTGACCGGGCCCTGTACGTGCCGCGCTCGTGGACCGACAACCCCGAGCGATGCCGCACCGCCGGAATCCCCGGCGACCTGGCCTTCGCGACCAAGCCCCAACTCGCAGCCAAGATGATCGACCGGGCGCTGAAGGCGGGCACGCCCGCACGCTGGGTCGCCGGAGATGAGGTCTACGGGGACAACCCGCACCTACAGGCGGCACTGGAGGCCCGTCCGATCGGCTATGTCTTGGCGGTTTCCAGCACCCACCGAGTGACCACACGCGCGGGCAGGTTTCCAGTGAAGGACCTGGTCACGCGCATCCCGAAGCGGGCGTGGCAGCGATTGTCCGCCGGAGCGGGCGCGAAGGGCGTGCGGTTCTACGACTGGGCAGTCTTCGATACCGAGGGCCCGGCCGGGCGGCCCGGGCACTGGTGGATGCTGGTCCGTCGCAACCAGCGAAGCGGCGAGCTCGCCTTCTACCGCTGCTTCTCACCGCACCCCGTTTCGCTGTTCGAGCTCGTGCGCGTAGCTGGACGGCGCTGGACGATCGAGGAGACCTTCCAGGCCGGCAAGGGTCTGGCCGGCCTGGACGAGCACCAGGTCCGCCGCTGGAACTCCTGGCACCGCTGGGTCACCCTCGCCATGCTCGCCCACGCTTTCCTCGCCGTCGTCCGAGCTGACGAGCACGGCAAGCACCCCGGACCAACCACCCTAATCCCCCTCACCTGCAACGAGATCCAGCGCCTGTTCACCACGCTCGTGGCCCGGACCGTCCACGACGTGACTCACCGGCTGAGCTGGTCCCATTGGCGACGTCGCCATCAAGCCCGCGCCCACGCGAGTCATTACCGACGACAAGCTGCGAATCAGGCATGAACATCACGATCTACGGCTGGAGTACTAGGACTGCACCACACGGAGGTCTTCGTGTCCCACCGCAACGCCCGGCTGACCGTTCACGGCAGGCGGCTGCTGGTCGAACGTGTCTGCGCAGGTCGCCCTGTCGCGCATGTGGCCGCCGAAATGGACATCTCCCGCGCCACAGCCCACAAATGGGTCCGCCGCCGCCGCCGGCGAGCCGAGGGCGAGGCAGGCCTTGCCGACCGCTCCAGCCGGCCCCGCACCACACCACATCGAACCCCGGCGGCCGTCGAGGCCCGGGTCTGCCGGCTCCGCCAGACCCACAAACTCGGCCCCGCACGTCTCGGCCCGATCCTGGGCCTGCCCGCCTCCACCGTCCACCGGATCCTCACCCGCCACGGCCTGAACCGGCTGGCCCACCTGGACCGGCCCACCGGCCAGGTCATCCGCCGCTACGAACGCGACCGCCCAGGCGAACTGATCCACATCGACGTCAAGAAGCTCGGCCGGATCCCCGACGGCGGCGGCCACAAGGTCCTCGGCCGCCAGGCCGCCCGCCCCCGGCGCGGCAGCATGGGCTTCGACTACGTCCACTCCGCCATCGACGACCACAGCCGTCTCGCCTACAGCGAGATCCACGCAGACGAGAAGGCCGCCACCTGCGCAGGCTTTCTACGCCGGGCCGCGGCGTTCTTCGCAGCCTCGGGCATCGACCGCATCGAGCGGGTCCTGACCGACAACGCCTGGCCCTACCGCAAGAGCTTCGCCTGGCAGCACGCCCTTGCCGACCTTGGTGCGACAGGCAAGCTCACCCGCGCCTACCGGCCGCAGACCAACGGCAAGGTCGAACGCTTCAACCGCACCCTGCTCGACGAATGGGCCTACCTACGGCCCTACACCAGCAACACCGAACGGACCGAAGCCCTGACAGACTTCCTCCACACCTACAACCACCACCGCTGCCACACCGCACTCGGCGGCCACCCACCCATCACCCGCGTGAACAACGCTCCGGGTCAATACAGCTAGCATGCACGCCGAGTTCGCCCGCCGCATCCTGCCTTACGCCCGCGCCGCCTGGGCCGACCTGCAGCACCCCGACACCGGCGCGGTCCGCTTTGAACACGATCATTGCCTGAAAATCTGGGCCCTGTGCGACCCGAAACTCCCCACCGACTTCGTGCTCCTGGACGAAGCCCAGGACACCAACCCCGTCCTGGAACAGGTGCTGCTCAACCAGCGCGGCCATGCCCAATTGGTCATGGTGGGGGATTCCGCGCAGGCCATCTACGGCTGGCGTGGCGCGAAGGACGTCATGACCGGCTTCGACGGCATCTCCCTGTCGCTGACGCAGTCTTTTCGTTTCGGTCCCATCCTCGCGCTGGAGGCCAACCGGTGGCTGGCGATCGCCGACGCCCCGATCCGCCTGGAGGGCAGCCGAGCGATCCCCACCGAGGGTCGGAAAGGTGGCCCGGCCGGACGCGGTGCTGTGCCGCAGGAACATCGGTGCCATGGCCCAGATTTTGCGCTTCCTCGCCAAGGGCCGCAGAGTGGCGCTGGTCGGGGGAGGCCAGGCCCTGCGCGCTCTGGCGCTGGCCGCCCGGGACTTGCAGGACGGACGCCGCACCTGCCACCCCGAGCTGGTGCTGTTCACCTCCTGGGGCCAACTGCACGACTACGCCGAGCGCGACCCCGCCGGCAGTGACCTGCAGCCCCTGGTCGACCTCGTCGACCACCACGGCACCGATGCCGTCCTGGCCGCGGTCAACCGCCTCGTCCGCGAGCAGGACGCGCAGGTGACGATCTCCACCGCGCACAAATCCAAGGGCCGCGAATGGCCCCAGGTCGAGATCGCCGACGACTTCTACCCACCCAAAGACAGCGACGAGATCGACGAGCACGGAAACCCCCTGCCCGGCCCGATCGACGACGCCGACGCCGACGCCCGCCTCGCCTACGTCGCCGTCACCCGCGCACGCATCCGCCTTGACCTCGGCGGCCTGGAATGGATCAACAATCACCCCGACGGCAACCCCTAGCAGGTGGCCGACTAACGTCACGCCCTCGAACTGCACGCCCACCCGGTCGGTCAGGCCAGGGGCGGGAGGGACAGCCGCATGCGGAGGCCGTGGTCCAGCGGCTCGGCGGTGATGGTGCCGCCGTGGGTGTCGGCGACCTGTTTGACAATGGCGAGCCCGAGTCCGGACCCGGGGAGGGACCGGGCGGACGGCGAGCGGTAGAACCGGTCGAACACGAAGGGCAGGTCGTCCACCGGGATCCCCGGTCCCTGGTCGGTGACCGTGAGCGTGCCGTCGGGGGACACCTGGATCAGCACTTCGCCGCCATCCGGGCTCCATTTGACGGCGTTGTCGACGAGGTTGCCGACGGCGCGTTCCAACGCTTCGGGGTCGGCATGTACCAGGCACTCGGCCAGCTCCGTGCGGAGCGATACCCGGGGGCTGCGCCGGACTGTGCGGGCCACGACCCGCTCGGCGAGGAGATCGAGGCGGGTGTCCTCGGTGTGGACGTCCTGCTGCCCGTAGCGGGCGAGCTCCACCAGGTCGTTGACCAGGTCCCGGAGTTCCTGGGCCTGCGTGCGGGCCTGTTCGACGAGGGCAGGGGCCTGCGGATCGGCCAGGCCGGGGCTCTCGCTGAGCAGTTCCAGATTGGTGGTGATGCTCGTGAGCGGAGTGCGGAGCTCGTGCGACGCGTCGGCGACGAGCCGTCGCTGGGCCCTCACCGATTCCTCCACTGCCGCCATCATCGCGGTGAAGGAGCGTGCGAGCCGGGCAATCTCGTCGCGGCCCCGCACGTCGATGCGCGCCGTCAGATCCTGCGTTGCCGTTACGTGCTCGACCGTCTCGGTGAGCCGCCGCACCGGGCGCAGTACCCGGCTGGCCAGCAGCCGGGCGCCAAAGGCGGCCAGAAGGGTGCCGCCCGCAGTGATCACGGCGAGCAGGGCGGTGAGCCGGTCCAGGGTGGAGCCGACGACCGACTGACGGATGGAGGCCCGGACCAGCGCGCCGTCCCAGTCGGTGAGCGGCGCGGTGTACACCCGGTAGCTCAGCCCCTCGAACTCCGCGTCCTGGAAATACGCCGGCGCTTTGCCCAGGGCCACCTGGACGTCGTGCTTGGTGAGGGGAATGAAGCCGCCGCCCGGGCCGGGGGCGACCGGCGGGACCATGAACTGCAACTGCGTGGAGCCGACAGTGACCGGTGAGGTCGGCACCGTCAGACGTGTGCCTTCCCGTTCCATCTGCTGGACCTTGAACTTGAATTCCTTCAGCAACTGCGAGGCGTCCCGGTCAGCGGCGGACACCAGCACGTCGTCACTCTGCCGGTGCAGACCGTCGCTCAGCGAGGGATAGATGATCAGCGAGGCCAGCACCAGGGCCGCACAGACCACGGCACCACCGGCCAGCGCGACCCTGTTGCGCAGGGTCACGGTTCCTCCCGCAGCACATAGCCCAGTCCCCGCACCGTCTGCAGCAGCCGCGGCTCTCCACCGGCCTCCAACTTGCCGCGCAGATAACTGATGTAGACCCACAGCGCATTGGACGAGGGACCGAAGTCGTACCCCCACACCGCCTCGAAGATCAGCGATGGGCTCAGCACTCGTCGCGGGTTACGCAAGAACAGTTCCAGCAGGGCGTACTCGGTACGCGTGAGTTCCAGCGTCCGCCCACGCCCGGGTGGCCACTATCCGGCCCGAAGCGGCCTGCCACTGCCGCGCCCGCCAGTGCACCGCCCACGGCGACACCAAGGTGCTGTGCGCGGGCGGCGTCGTGCTGATCCTGCGTCATGACCCCGCGGTCGGCCGAGTGTGGACGGTGGAAGAGGTCTGCCAGGTCTGTGCCCCGCTCATCCCGCACGCCAAGCCGATGGGGACCGCCGCTCGTCCCCGTCCGGCGGCGGCCAAGCCCGCCGCGACGGCGCCGATTCCGGCGCAGGCGCACGCGCGCGCAAGCGTGGCGGGCGGATTCTCGGCGGCGCCGCTGTTCTCCGCTCCCGCCGGCGCCGAGGACCCTGCGCCGCGCCGACGCTCTCCCCGGCCGCCTCAGCAGCGTCGCCGCCCGCGCCCGCAGCGCGGCGGCCAGGGCCGCTGACCGCTGCCGGGGTTTCAGCAGGTCGCGGCCGGGCGTTCCGCCCGACGGCCCGCGAAGGGGCGTGCCTCCGGGGAGGAGAAGCTGGAGTCGCTGATGGTGGAGGACAACGCAAGCGGTGAGCGCCGGGAGCTGCGGGTCGCGGCGCTATTCGTGTTCATCGGGGCCCGGCCGCACACGGAATGGCTCAAGGGCGTGTTGGCCCTGGACGAGAACGGCTTCATCCTCACCGGCGCCGACGCCCAGGCGGCGGCCGACCCGACCCTGTGGGACTCGCTCGGCCGGGGTCCGTTGCTGCTGGAGACCACCCTTCCCGGGGTCTTCGCCGCCGGCGACGTCAGGAGCGGCTCGGTCAAGCGGGTGGCCTCGGCGACCGGTGAGGGTGCCATGGCGATCCGCCTCGTGCACGAGCACCGGGGAAAGACGGGAAATCTGGTCCGCTCCACTGGCCCCTAGTCCAGGGGCGCCGGCCGGTGACGGGCCGGTCCCTGTCCTGCCGCTGGCTCTCTCCCTGACGACCCGTAGGCCGCCCGGCCCACCCCCCGGGCGTCCTGCCGGCCTGCGTCCAGCGAAACGCCGACGGTTTCCATGTGACGGGATGAACCGAGCGAGGGAGAGGTAGACCCAGCATCGGGCTGGTGCCCGGCGAGCGGGTGCAACGACTCCGGTGTGAGCCGTAACGCTGCGGTGACTCAACGAGCACGAACAGCATGGCGTGGAGGCAGGTGATGCCGATGAATCAAGGTGGAGGAGATCTGGCCTTACCTCCTGCACCTGCTGGCGGGGGCCAGCGTGTCACACGGCGTCGACGTCACCTCGGGGGCATCCTGTGGGCACTTGCGATCACGGGGCAGCCGACGAGAAGGGCCCAGTCATGCGGGTGTCGCCTCAGGGCGTTACGGTCGTAGCTCTCCTGGCGGATCCGGATGCGCCGACGGAGATCGCGCAGCGCATGGCGCAGACACTTCCCACTCGGCTCGCCGACAAGTCGGGCCAGGGCCGACGTTTCGACGTCGAGGTGGTCAGTGAGCCCTTCACCGCAGGGACCGAGGACCCGCCCACCTTGATGCGCCGGATCATGGACCGCGGAAGAGCTGAGAACTGGGACATTGTTGTGGCCCTCACCGACCTCCCGCTCCAATCACACGGGCGCAAGCTCGTTGTGGATCTGAGTCACGAACACGGTTTGGCGCTGCTGTCTCTTCCTCCGTTGGGGGGTTTGCGTCTGCAGGCGAGGGCCCTGCGGGCCGTGGAAGAAGCCGTGCTTGGCTTGGCGGGTCCGCGGGCCACCGGGGCTGGAGGACCTTCGCAAAATCAGCCGCTGCTCGGGCCCTTCGTCAGTCGTCTCGCGCCTATTCACCTGGGCCCGGTCGAAGAGGAGGAGACCGCTGATCTTCGGTACGTCGTCAGCGGGCCGCGCGGTCACCTGAGGGTGCTCATCGGTATGGTCCGCGCCAACCGGCCGTGGCGGTTGGTGCCGGGCTTGTCGAAAGCCCTGGCGGCCGCACTCGCCACGGGAGCAGTCGCCACCGTGAACTCCACCATCTGGAGCCTGGCCGAGTACCTGAGCGCGCCACGCCTCGTGATCGCCATGGTCGGGTCTGTCGGGCTCATGATCGGCTGGCTGATCATCGACGCGCAGCTGTGGCATCGATCAACAGAGGTCTCGCCGGAGGCGAGGCAGAGGGCGAGGCTCTACAACGCCTCGACGGTCGTGACCGTGGGTATCGGGGTGCTCGTCTGCTACGGCGGTTTGATTGTCATCAACCTGGTGTGGGCTCTGTTCATCATCAACGGCCAAGTGTTCGCTTCCGTGACACGAACCCCGCTGCACGCCGCGGAATACTTGACGTTGTCATGGTTCGTTGCTTCGGTCGCCACCGTGGGCGGCGCGCTGGGATCAGGCTTGGAGAGCGACGAGGCGATCCGGGCAGCCGCCTACTCCAAGCGCGAACAGGAACGTCGCCACATGCTCCAGGACGACCAGGGTGACTAGCTGGTAACCTGAGTTGGAGATGCGTCGTTTGTTGGTGGTCGTCCGGGTCCGAAGATTCCGCTGGTCGATCGGTGCGTGGCTATTTCGCGTCATGGGCCGACGGGGACTCGGACGGTACGCCGCCGGAGCGCCGGGGCTCCGCCTGGCGGCCCAACTGCGGGACCACCGTTCCATCTGAACCGTGTGAACAGCCCACAGAGGCATGCCGGAGCCGCGGACCCCGTCGCAC
This sequence comes from Streptomyces sp. NBC_00510, assembly GCA_036013505.1. Taxonomy (NCBI): domain Bacteria; kingdom Bacillati; phylum Actinomycetota; class Actinomycetes; order Kitasatosporales; family Streptomycetaceae; genus Streptomyces; species Streptomyces sp. NBC_00510. The sequence goes on from CP107851.1 coordinate 9,856,324, forward strand.
CAACTCCCGGGAGTCAGGCCCTTTGCGCCGTCTCCGTCCCTGCCGTGCTGCGCTCATGCCGCGGCACCAAAGGAAGCCATCATGAAAGCAGCGGTATATGAAGGCCCGCGAACGGTCACAGTGAAGGACGTACCGGACGCGAAGATCGAGCACCCCTGCGACATCATCGTCAAGATCACCTCCACCAACATCTGCGGTTCGGACCTGCACATGTACGAGGGCCGCACCTCGTTCGAGTCTGGCCGCACCCTGGGACACGAGAACATGGGCCAGGTCGTGGAGGTCGGCTCGGCCGTCCGCAAGGTCCAGGTCGGCCAGTATGTGGTCCTGCCCTTCAACATCGCCTGCGGCTGAGCGGGGTCTGACCAACTACTGCCTGACCATGCAGCCGGAACCGGCCCTCGCCGGAGCCGCGTACGGATTCGCCGACATGGGCCCTTACCAGGGCGGCCAGGCGGAACTGCTGCGCGTGCCCTACGGCGACTTCAACGCGCTGCGTCTGGGCGAGGACGCCGCCGACCGGCAGACCGACTATGTGATGCTCGCCGACGTCTTCCCCACCGGCTATCACGCCACCGAGATGGCCCACGTCAAACCGGGCGACCAGACGATCGTCTTCGGGGCCGGTCCCGTCGGGCTGATGGCGGCCTACTCAGCCCTCCTCAAGGGCGCCGGCCGTGTCTGGGTAGCCGACCACCAGCCCGACCGGCTGCGCAAGGCGGAGGAGATCGGGGCCATCCCGATCAATACCGCCGAGCAGGAGCCTGCGGAGGTCGTCAAGGAGGCCACGCTCGGTCTGGGCGCCGACAACGGCTGTGAGTGCGTCGGCTACCAGGCACACGATCCCAAGGGACACGAGGACGCCAGCCTCACGATCAACGGACTGATCGACTCGGTCAGGTTCACGGGCGACATCGGCGTGGTGGGCGTGTTCCTGCCCCAGGACCCCGGCGGTGCCAAGGCCCAGGGGGAGTTGGAGGCGCAGGGCAAGGTCCCGATCGACTTCGGCATGATGTGGTTCAAGGGCCAGCACATGGGCACGGGGCAAGCGCCGGTGAAGAAGTACAACCGGGCGCTGCGGGATTTGATCGCCGGCGGGAAGGCAAAGCCGAGCTTCGTCGTCTCCCACGAGCTCAGCCTGGACGAGGCCCCCACCGCCTATGAGCACTTCGACGCCCGTGACGAGGGCTGGACCAAGGTGGTCCTGCATCCGAACGGACACGGCAACGGCCACAAGGGGTAAGGGACCCGAGGGCCGCCGTCCCGGCCGTTCCCCCGGGCCGGTCCGGGAGTCGGGTGGCGATCGCCCTGGCTTCGGCCGGGGCTGGACGGGCGACGATCGCCTGCGCTCTGAGCCGGCAGCGATCGCCCGCGCTCCGGCCCGGTGGAACGGACGGTGGACGCCCAGCAGTGTCCGCAGTGGCAGCACCCCGCCCCAGCGGCTGCCGCCGCCCTGTTCCTGGGCCCGTGCGGGAGGCTTCCTTGCCTGACGGCTGCCGCAGCTCAACCAGGCCGACGCGACCCGGCAGGGCGTTCCGGCTAGGCTCACACCCGTGACGTGGCTGCGGGCCTTCGGGGAGGCCCTGCGATCCGGGCTCACGATCGAGGAGACGCGGCTGGAGCCCCTGCTCGCGCTGCGCACGGCTGCTGGGGTGGCGATCGTCGTCGGGCCGGCGCTGTGGCTGGTTTCCCCTGCGTACGCCGCGTCCGCCGCCCTCGGTGCCTACTCCGCGGGTGGGGCCACCTTCCAGCGCACCTGGCGTCCACGCAAGGTGATCGCGCTCGGCGCGGGCGCGGGCCTGGCGCTCAGCACCTTCGTGGGCTACCTGGCAGCGGGGCGACTCGTGACGTTCCTCCCACTTCTGGCCATATGGGCCTTTCTCGCAGGGATGGCGTGGGCCGTCGGATCGACCGCTGGGATCGTCGCAGCCACGACCGTCGGCAGCATGCTGGTGACCATTACCCTGCCGACGAGCGTCGGGCGCGCCCTGGAGCACGCCGGGATCATCGCGCTCGGGGGCGTGGCACAGGCCGTGCTGATCTTGCTGTTCCCGATCCGCCGGTGGGGGGCGCATCGTGACGCGCTCGCCGACGCCCTGGCCGCCGTGGCGGACTACGCCCGCCGGCTGCGGCACGACCCGACCGCCCCGTTCGACCCGGAGCCGTTGATGACGGCCCGGGACGCGGCCGCCGTGACGCCATCACAGGCCCGCACCCGTCCCCCAGCCCTCCATGGCCCGCGGGGCCTGGCCGAGCGCATTCGGCCGGTCGTCGCCGCCCTCGCCGACCCGGACGTCGGCGCCCCGTCGGAGGGACCCGGGCGGGACCGGGCGCGGGAGTTGCTCAATGCGGCCGCCGACGTCCTGGACGCGGCCGCCCGTTCGATCCGCCGCGGCACTCCCGCCGAGGTGCCGCCCGGGAGCGCGGACGTCCTGCGTGTCGACGACGAGCATGAGGTGCTGGAGGGGCCCGCCCGGCAGGCCGCCGAGCAGCTCGTGGAACTACTCGGCGAGGCGTTGGAGATCGCCGGGAGCGGCGCGCGCGGGAAGACGCCCACGCCGCCCGGCACCGCGAGCGCCCAGTTTCTGGTGCGTCCGACAATGTTCCGGCTGCTCCCGGTCGTCGTCCGGGCGGTCCGCCGTGAGCTCCGCCGGGACTCGCCCGTGTTGCGGCACGCCATCCGCCTGGCGGCGGTGGCCACACTCGGCTATCTGATCGCTGCCTGGCTACCCCTGCACCACGGCTACTGGGCACCCATCGCCTCAGTGATGGTGATGCGGCCGGACTTCCACCGGACGTACGCGCGTGCGGTGGCCCGTCTTGCCGGGACCCTGGCCGGGGTCGCGCTCGCCACCGGGATGGTGCAGATCATCGGCCCGGACGCCAACGTGCTCGGCGCGCTGGCGGTGGTCTCGGCGGGCCTGTCGTACACGCTGATCCGTACCGGCTACGCCTACTCCCAGTGCTTCACTGCCGCGTACGTCGTCTTCCTGCTCGGCATGGGTGGCCAGGCATGGGAGCAGACAGTCCCGGAGCGGGTGGTGCTCACCCTGCTCGGCGGGGCCCTGGCCATGCTGGTGTACGTGGTGTTCCCCGCATGGGAGACGCCCCGGCTGCCGAGCCGGCTTGCGGACTGGCTCGCCGCCAACGGCCGCTACGCGGCCGCGGTGCTGCGCAGCTACGCCGAACCGACCCGGGAGCATCGCGCCGACATGCGCAGGGCACTGTTGGCTAGCAGGGAGGCACGTGCCGCCTGGCAGGAGGCCTACGACCGGGCAAGGCAGGAACCGGTCCGCCACAGGGGTCTGACGTCGCGCGAGGCGGAGGAGGCGCAGGAGGCGCTTAAGGGTTTCGGCCGGGCGGCGATGCTCATGGAGAGCCACGTCCCGCGGGCCGACAGCCGTTTCATCCCCGAGGCGGAGCGGTTCGCCGAGGCCCTGGAGGCGGACACCGCGCAGGCGGCAGACGACGTGCGCGAGCACCGGATTCCGGACTGGGGGCGCGTGGAGGAGGCGCTCCACGCGTGGGAGGGCGCCGCCGCCGGGGACCGGAGCACGGTGGTGCGGCGCGGGGCGGAACTGCAGAAGCGGGCCTTGGAGGACCTCACGACGGCCGTCAGCCGCACACCCCTGGAACGGGACGTCGGCTCTGCACGCGAGGAGCAGCGGGTGCGGGCAGCCGTGGCGGCGGAAGGTGACGGATCAGGCCCCGCTCACCGGGGTGGGTGACGGCGCCGGCGGTGGGTAGCGCCGCGCTTCCTGAAGCGGGAAGTAGTCTCCCGGCCGCGTCGAGCGCCGCCACACGTACCCCGCTGTCGCCATCACGAGGATTAGCCCCGCCAGGATGAGCAGTTCGATCCCCTCGACGTTCCACCGGAAGGACTTCTCCGCTTCGGCCGTCACGATGAGCACCTTGCGAATGCCGGCAATCAGGCCGACGACGAGGAACGGCTCCGCGTCGAGGGTCTGGTTCCTGATGGTGAGGCGGACGGTGTGGAGCAGTTCGGCCACGATGAACAGCACAAGGCCGTTGTCCAGGGCGGAGAGAACGACCGTCTCCTCGCGGTACGGCCCCTGGATCGACCTGATGACGTCATGGACGACCCCGACAGTCAGAAGCCCCGCCAGCAGCACGAGGAGCGCCGCGACGACGAGATGGATGCCGTCCTCGATGAGCTGCAGGAGGCCCTGTAGCCGGCCGCCGCCCTCGATCTTCGGGAGAATGAGTCGCACAGTCAGCATGCTAGGGGTCCCCCGGCCCATAGGCGCGGCGTGCTGCCGAACGGGTGGACAGCATTTCGTCGGTGCCACGTGTCCCTGAACGCCTGCTCAGATCGCCTATAAATTCGCAGGGTCAGTGCCTCATTAGAATTCCGGGTATTTGGTTTCCTGGAAATCGGCTACCGGCGAACGAGGCCCGCGGTGCCCTCGTGCACTACAACCACCACCGCTGCCACACCGCACTCGGCGGCCACCCACCCATCACCCGCGTGAACAACGCTCCCGGTCAATACAGCTAGCGCTTGTTTGCCGCCCGGATACTCGCCTCTAGCGCCGCCATCAGGTCCACGGCCGGCACGGGCTCCTCGGGCTCTTCCAGGCCTGCGCCGGTCATCTTCGCGGCCACCAGCTGCTCCAGCGCGGCCGCGTAGTCGTCGTGCAGTGCGGCGATGTCCACTCCGGCGAGCTCGTCCATGAGCAGCTCGGCGAGCTCCAGTTCCCGGTCTGTCACCGGGGCGTTCGAGGACAGGTCGTCTGGTTCGCGGATCTCCTCCGGCCACAGCAGCGTGTGGAGCACGAGCATGCCGTGGCGTGGCCTAATGACCGCCAGCCGTTCCCGGGTGCGCAAGGTGACCTTGGCGACGGCGACCGTCCCGTGCCGGGCCAGCGCTTCGACCAGGAGCGCGTACGGGCGCTGGCCCTGTTCGCCGGCTGCGCCGCCCAGAAGGGGCGGGAGTAGAGCACCGGGTCGACGTCTCGCTCGTCGACGAAGCCGAGGACGTCGACGGTGCGCTTCGTCGGGAGGGGGAGCGCGGCCAGGTCTTCATCGAGGAGCACGATGGTGCGGCCGTCGGGGCGCTCCCAGCCGCGCGATCTCCGACTGCGGGACCTCTACGTCTTCGCGCTCGCAGACCCTGCGGTGCCGGATGCGGGCTCCGTCGCTCACGTGGACCTGGTGGAATCCGGTGCCGTGCTCCTCGGTCGCCGAGTACAGGTGGATGGGGATGGTGACCAGGCCGGAAGCTGACGTAGCCGGTCCAGATCGCGCGCATACCGACAGCGTGCAAGCCGGGGCAGTTCGCCGCGCGGGCTGCTGCTCCGGGCCGGTGACGGCCATTTTGCGCCGAATGCGGCTTACCGGAAGAGGTTGATCACCCTCCGGGTTAGGCTCCCGCACAGCATCATCCGCCGTATCGACCAGCGAATGCAGGAGCGCTGACCATGCCCAAGACCCGCCTGAAGTGCCGCAACGCTTCTTCGGCCGCCGCTGTGGTGGCCGCCGGGAGCGAGCCAGGCGACCCGCAGCACACCGTCCGGCAGGACGGCCGCCACGTCGTCATCGCCTACGCCGACACGCGCTGGCCCTTCGACGTCGCCGAGTGGGCCGCACTGGAAGGGCACGCCAGCGACAAATCAGCCACCCGGGTCATGGCCAGCCTGTGAACCAGCGGGATTGACACCCTCGTGAACGAGGTAGAAATGGGACGCGGCTTCGCCCTCCTCCACCTTGGGCGGAGCGCGGCCCGAATCGCCTCGTGCGCGGCTCGGGTCTCCCAGCGCCGGACTCTGGCACAACTCGCCGGCCGGGGTATCCGGGTTTTCCCGCAGTTTCCCGATCGCATGTCTGGGGGTGCCCCGCAGTCTCGCCCGGGAGGCGGTCGGTGACCGCGGCTGGGCTTTACCGTTGGCAGGGTACGGGCTTCCCGGCGTCGCGCGATGCGTGGACGCGTTGCGCAGGTCTCGGGAACGCAATGGCTCCCTGGCAATTTGCGAGGGCATCGTGATCCAAGCATTCCGCACTGACATCAAACCGCCCGACGAGCGGACCGAGTATTGGGCAGACGCCGTGGGCCAGGCGTTCATCCAGATGGAGGTCCGTAGCCTGGGAGAGGCCATGATCCATGGCGCCATTCGACGGGCATGCGTGGCGGGCGTGCAAGCCGGCGTCATCGAGACAAGCCCGCAACGGCTGGCCCGGACCGCGCCGCTCATCGCCGCGGACGGCGACGAGTCGCTGGTGGTGAGCCTCCAACGAACCGGTGCCGGCGTCGCGCGTCAGGACGGCCAGGAGACCCCGGTCGCCGCTGGCGAGTTCGTCATCCTCGATACCCGCAGGCCCTACGCCGTCGAGTTCACCGGCCCGGTACGACGGCATCTCGTCACAGTCCCGCGCGAGATGCTGGATCTCCCCGACTCGGCACTGCGCCTGGCCACCGGCCGGACCTACTCAACCGGCCAAGGCATCAGTGGAATCCTCGCGTCGTACGTGAACGGACTCGTCACGATGACGGATCACTGCATCTACGCGCCGACTCCGAAGGACTACCTCAGGCGGGGGATCGTCGACGTGCTGACGGCCCTGGTCGCCCTGCAGGGCAACATCAAGGACGAAGCGGCCACGCCTGCGGCGGAGGTGGACCTGTTGGGACGCCTGCGCAGCTACATTCGCGCCCACCTGCAAGACCCCGCACTCTGCCCGGCCTCGCTCGCGGCCGAACACCACATCTCCGTTCGCTACCTGTACCAGCTCTTCCAGGACGAGCCCATGACCGTCGGCCGTTGGATCCAGCGCCTCAGACTCGAGGCATGCCGAAGGGACCTCGTATCCCCGGAACTCGCGGGGCAGACCGTGGCGGCCGTCGCACACCGCTGGGGCTTCGCCAGCCACGCGCACTTCAGCCGCACCTTCCGTTCGGTCTACGGCGTGTCTCCCATGGAGTGGCGGCAGACCGGCGTCCTGCAGACTGATCCTTTGCAGGCCTTCGATCTCCCCTCTCACCAACACAGCGGGTGATCGGTGCTGCCGTACCGATCCGCGCCACGCGATGCGGGCGCATGCGTGGATCAGGCAGGCTCGTCTGCGGCCTTGGCCTTGGATGGCTCGGCGCAGAGCAATGCTCGGAACCTGTGGAGCGGTGCGGGGAGGCACGCGGAGGGCGTACCTTCCCGATGATCCCTTGAAGGTCTCCGAGTAGGCCCGCGTTCGCAGCGCGGGTCGGGAAGGCACGCCCGTGCTGAGCGTAGTGAACGCCGACGGCAGTATCGCGTCCGGCTCCCTGATCGATGAGATCGTCCGCGAGGGCGCCCGCCGGATGCTGGCCGCCGCGTTGGAGGCGGAAGTCAACCAGTACATAGCCGAGTTGGCTGCCGAGACCGACGAGCGCGGACGGCGCCTGGTCGTACGCAATGGCCACCACCGGCCCAGGACAGTCGTCACCGCGGCCGGGCCGGTCGAGGTCACCGCGCCGCGTGTCAATGACCGCCGCGTCGACGAGGCCACCGGCGAGCGCAAGCGGTTCTCCTCCAAGATCCTTGCGCCGTGGTGCCGCAAGTCACCGAAGATCTCGGAGGTGCTGCCGCTGCTCTACCTGCACGGACTGTCGTCCGGAGACTTCGTGCCTGCGCTGGAGCAGTTCCTCGGCGGTACGGCCGGACTGTCGGCCGCGACGGTGACTCGGCTGACGAAGCAGTGGAGCGATGACCACGCCGCCTTCCAAGACCGGGATCTGTCCGACCGCGACTTCGTCTACGTATGGGCCGACGGGGTCCACCCGAAGGTGCGGCTCGGCCAGGCGCACTCGTGCGTGCTGGTCCTCCTCGGCGTCCGCCTGGACGGCACCAAGGAGCTGATCGCGCTGGCCGAGGGACTGCGGGAGTCCAGCGAGTCGTGGGCCGACCTGCTGCGTGACTGCCGCCGTCGCGGCATGCGCGATCCCGAACTCGTCGTCGGCGACGGCGCGATGGGCCTGTGGAGAGCCCTGATCGAGGTGTTCCCGACCGCTCGGCACCAGCGCTGCTGGGTCCATAAAGCCCGTAATGTGACGAACTGTCTTCCGAAGTCCGCACAGCCGGGCGCGACGAAGGCAATGCAGGAGATCTACAACGCAGAGGACAGTACCCACGCCGAGAAGGCGATCGAGGCGTTCTCCCGCACTTACGGCACGAAGTGGCCCAAGGCCGTCGCGAAGATCACCGACGACCGGGACGAGTTGCTTGCGTTCTACGACTTCCCGGCCGAGCACTGGGTCCACCTGCGGACCACGAATCCCATCGAATCGACCTTCTCCACCGTCAAGCTTCGGACCAAGGTCACCCGAGGCGCCGGCAGCCCGGCCGCGGCCCTGGCCATGGTGTTCAAGCTCGTCGAATCCGCCCAGGCCCGCTGGCGGGCGATCACCGGAGCCCACCTGGTCCCACTCGTCCGGGCCGGGGCCCGGTTCGAGAACGGCCTGCTGGTCGAACGCACCGAAAGCCACGCGGCCTGAGGAGAATGCCCAGATGACCGTCTCCGACACCTACGGCACGAACTCCTACACGGCCAAGGAGTTGGCCAGCCTGCTCGCCGACCGACTAGACGTGACCTTCATCGAACGCGAGAGCGACTACCTCGGTGTCTACCTCCTGGCCACCCTCGCCGACACGACCCGCCTCCAGATCCAGCCGAACGCCATTCCCGGAGACGACGGGGAAGACGATCTCTACGACGACGAGCACCCCGACGTGTCGATACTCCTGCTCATCACCTCGCCGGCCGTCGCCGAGCCTCTCAGCGACGAGCTCTCGGCGGTCGGAGGACTCACCAGGCTCCGATCAACTCGAAGCTGAGCAACTGCCGATCCACAAGTCTTGACTATTGCTCCCCGATCTTCGAGGCTCGCCCCATGGTGGCTGCGTAAAGCCGCGGAACCGCCCGTCCCAGCCACAGCGGGTTTCCCCTCAGCCAACCCCTCGCCGTCTGGCGGGCGGCCGGCGGCCGGGCCGGAGCGGGACGAAGGCAGGAGCGGCGGCCCGAGGCGCCAGGCCGCGGGCTGCCGCGCTCTGCGCGGAGGGAGCGTCTTGATGAGGTGGAGAAAGTCTTACCGCGCCCCCGGGTGATCGTCTGTGTCCTGACTCGGCTGACAGTTGGAGCCGTTGGGCTGTCCATGGCGCTGGGGGACGTGCGTCGGTCAGGATGAATCAGAGGCGTCGACCTTGGTGGGTGCGACGCCGAGGACGGTGACATGCCTTCGTTGCGCGCCGTTAGTCGATGAACTTGGCCTCAGGGCAACGGGCTTGTACGCCATGGGTGCCGTCTCGTCGGCTCATTCTCCGGCCGTGATTGATCTTCACTGAGGTGAGGCCAGGCGCTTGCGGTCGTGGCTGCACACCTGTGGGCCGGAACCGTCCAGAGCGTCCAGGAGTCGGACCGCGAAGACTCCGGACATGCGCTCTGCGACCTCTTCGGGCGCAGTTCGGGGTCTCCTTGCCGTGCAAGCTCAGCCCCTTGGAGTTGACGATGAACGCTTCTGGAGCAGCTCGTGAACCGCGCGGACGACGTTGCTGGTGATCTCGTCCCGGGAGATCGTCCAGTCCTCGTTCCAGTCGTCGAGCTGGATGGCGCACGTGACGACGGGCTCCAACACGGGTGGATACCGGAGTTCCATGGCTGCCTCGGTCCAGATCATGTCCGCGCCGGTCGCGGGGTCGAGTGACCCGTCGGCGATTTGCTCGGCCAGCCAATAGGCCAAGGCCAGCTTGGTCGCAGTCGGATCCGCCTGTGGTTCGAAGACGAATCCGAGCTCTTCCATCACCTGATCGAACAGCTCGGACGCTTCGGGTTCCTCGCGCCGCCCGAGTCCGGCGAGCAGTGGCAGCGACGGCGTTTCCACGTCGGCCAGGAGGGCGTCGAGAGCCGCTGCAATGAGCCGATCAGAGCCTACGGGCCGTTCGAACGCACGCGACCGCGCGAGCATCTTCAGCTGCCTGACAGCCTCGTCTTCGGTCACGTCTGCACCCCCTTGTCGACCACGCCGGACCGGCATCGTGTCACGTCAGTAGCGCTCGGCCGCAAGCGGTTATGGGGCCCGACACGGCAGGCGGAGAGACCACATCCGGAGGCGGCAGACCAGCGCGATGGCTGCCGTCGACCGCTGCCGTTGATGTCGAAAGTGGATGTCAAAGGCCCCGGACCTTGATCGGTCCGGAGCCTTTTCCCTTGTGCCCCAGGCAGGATTCGAACCTGCGACACCCGCTTTAGGAGTTCGTTCACGGCTACGCGCGGGCTGCCGCGTCGCTACTACAAAGGGCCAGGGTAGGTCGCCCGCTACCGCTAGGGTCCTCGTGGGTACGGCTCTGTTGCCGTCATCTGCTGCCGTCAGGATCTGCAGAGCCAGTCGGGCAGCGGACAACGGTGAGGCCCCGCCGCGCAGCCCACAACCGGTGGGGGCCTCCCTCATTTCTCGGGCGGTCCCGCGGGCGCGTGATGAGGGAGCGTGAGCGGCCCCGCCGCGAACCTAGGGGAAGGACCTTCGACGGGACCGCGTCTCCGAGCCCGTTCGGCCAGCCGCGGTGGACCACTCGCATGGCCGGCGGGCAGATGTGCGGCCATGCTCCGGGGTGCAGCTTCGACAAGCTAAGGACAGGGCCGCACTCCCAGGATGCTCCAGTCCTCGGGAGAGTGCGAGGCCCCATCGCGCGCTGCTGACCTCGGCTCCGTGGTGTGACGGTTCGTTGGGTTAGCTGACGGCTGCCGCCGGTTGAAAGCCGTGGTGTGTGCGATACGCGGATGGGGGCGGGCTGACGGCCGAGAGGCGCCGGCGCCAGGAGACGTCATGCAGCGCGTGCGTCGAGGAGACCAAGCGGCGCCGCGGATGAGCGGCTCCCTCCCGGGACCGGGAAGGCCCCGCGGACCCACGCTGCCCTCGGGGGGCTTCCGCAGACGTCACCGGTTGAGGCAGACGTTGCCGAACGCGGGGTTGAGCAGGGCGGCAGCGTTGATGGTGTTGCCGCAGATGTTGATCGGGATGTTGATCGGGATCTGAATCGCGTTGCCGGAGAGAACGCCGGGCGACCCGACGGCCGCGGCACCCGCGTTGGAGTTGGCGAGCGCCGTGCCGGTTGAACCGGCGGCGACCGCACCGGCGGCGGCGATGACAAGGGCGGCCTTCTTGGCGCTGTTCATAGAGCTGTTCCTCCTGTGATGACACGGCCCCCTCGACCAGGGGCCGCACTTTGAAGAACGCCGAGGCCGGGGCAGTGACACGGGAAGGTCGCGGAAAACCTCCGTACGGCGGAGCCTGCGATTCGTACAAGGGACCAGCCTCGGAGCGGCGCGCTCCGGGACCAGTGGCTACGTCGGGCCGCGATGCTGACGTCCTGCCGGCAGCCGCTGCTACAACCGGAGGCGACCAGCCATCAGTAAACCAACGAGTCGTCACCCCGAAGAGCCGACCTCAGTAACGGGCTCCGAGCTGCGCCAAGAGCCCAATCTGACTGGCCTCTAGTAGTGCTTGGTCAGGTCGGTATTGGGGTGGGTATGTCGCGGTGGCAGGTGGGGCAGGCGCCGGTCCAGGTCGCGAGGAGGATCTGCAGGTCACGCACGACCTGGTAGAGGCTCAGACCGGCGCCGCGTCTTTTGGGGCTCGGGTCAGTCGCTGCAGGGTGCAGAAGGCATGGGCGATGGAGACGAGGGTGACGTGGTGGTGCCAGCCGTTCCAGGTCCGGCCCTCGAAGTGGGCCAGGCCCAGGGCCTGCTTCATCTCCCGGTAGTCGTGCTCGATGCGCCAGCGGAGTTTGGCGAGACGGACCAAGGTGGTCAGCGCGGTGGTCTCGGGCAGGTCGGACAGCCAGAACTGGACCGGCTCCTTCTCACCCGCGGGCCACTCGGCCAGCAGCCAGCACGCCGGCAGTTCCACGCCATCGGTGGCCTGCCGGATCTCACGTCCGGCGGGCCGGATCCGCAAGACGACGAACCTGGAGTAGATCCGCTTGACCCCTGAGCGGCCGGTGCCCGGCCGGGATCCCTCGCGCCACTGCACCGGCCGTGCCGCGCTCCGGCCCGCCTCGATGACCAGTTCCTTCACCGAGCGGGCAGGCTCTGGGTATTTCGGCACCGGCGGCCGGCCGGTCCCGCAGTACGGTTCGGCGACCGGTGCCGCATCGCCGGGCTGGGCCGACAGCGTGCTGGAAATACCCACCACGTAGTGCATGCCCCGCGCGTTCAGGCCGAGCCGGAAGGCCGCCGCGTCGCCGTATCCGGCGTCCGCGATCGCCAGCGGCACATCGATCCCCCACGAGCGGGTCTCATCGGCCATGTCCAGCGCCAGCTGCCACTTCTCGACATGGCCGACGTCCTCGGGGATCGCGCAGGCCGCACGGCGTGCAACCTTGTCCGGGTCCGCTTTCGGCGAGGACGGATCCCAGCCCTCGGGCAGGAACAGGCGCCAGTTCACGGCCGCCGAGGCATGGTCACGGGCCAGATGGAGCGAGACACCCACCTGGCAGTTGGTGACCTTGCCCGCGGTGCCGGTGTACTGCCGTGACACACACGCCGAGGCGTTGCCGTCCTTCAGGAACCCGGTGTCGTCGAAGACCAGAGCGGTGGGCCGGATCACCGATTCCATCTTCCACGCCAGACGGGCCCGCAGATGGGACGGATCCCACGGACTGGTGGTGATGAAGTGGGCCAGCGCCTGCCGGTTGCCGTCCTCTCCCAACCGAGCGGCCATCGGCTCGACCGACTTGCGCCGCGCGTCCGTCATCAGACCACGCAGATACACCTGCCCCCACCGGCGCTGATCCTTGCGCGCGAACGGCTCGAACACCTCCGCCGCGAACGCCTCCAACTCATCACGCACCACAGCAACTTCGTCCGGACTCACACCCTCCCAACGCCCGACCACCCCACAAGGACACGCACAGACTCAGCCGACCTGACCAAGCACTACTAGAGCACCGCCTTACATGTTCGGGCCAGGCTCCGTGAGACCTGTCGGAAGGCGCCTACTGGAGCGGCCAACGGTCGGTCGCTGGTTGCACGGTTCCGCAGTCATCTGTCGACGTTGATGTCATCTGGTGATGTCAGTCGTGCCGCTCCTGTACGCGTTGGGCGTTCGGCAGCACAGTCGGGCGGCATCGGCCATCATGTTCGCATGCCTGATTCCATATGGATCAAAGTAGTTGGCACCGTACCCGCAGTCCTCTGGGTCGCTTTCGCCGCTACTGTCTACTTCACACTGCGGGGAACGATCATTCAGCGTATGGTTCCGCGGCTAACCTCACTGCGAGCCCTCGGTGTTGAGATTGAGCTTGCCGGCGAGCTGCTCGACCGTGCCCAGGACGAGAGCCAGACGACCGTTACTGCCACTGCTAGACGCATGGCACTGGGAAGACTGGAACACGCTGCGGACCTGCTTAGGGGCGGCAAGGTGTTATGGGTAGACGACCGCCCGGAGGGAAACGTCCCGCTCGTTGAGCTCTTCCGTAGCGTCGGCATGCAAGTTGATCTTGCCTTGTCGACGGATGAGGCGGTCCCTCTGTTCCGGCGCAAGCCCTATGACGTGATCATTAGCGACTTCAGCCGCGACGGGGACCGGGAAGCGGGCATCAAGATGCTACGAGTTCTCGAACAGTACAACATCGACGTACCTGTGTTGATCTACACGGGGAGATTTGCGCCCGAGAGGGGCGTCGACCGGCGAATCTTCGCGGGGACCACGGCACCTGTAGAGCTGGTCCACTACGTCATTGACCTGATGGAACGGGCCCGCTTGGGCTCGTTGTGACTGGAGACATCTGCTTTGTAAGCCTGGTGGTCAGGGTCGTCGAGGGTTCGCAGGTCAGAGCGGCCGTGAAGAGACCCCAGCTCAGTCAGCAATCTCGACCGCGACGAACACGTTGCCCGTGGCTGACCGCCTGATGTGGCACGGCTGTGGCACGCCGCCCTTCTGTCAGACCCATCCGTCATGCTCTGGATCGTGGATGAGAACGCCTTCTGGCAGTTGATCGAGGACTGCAAGCCAGGGACGCCGGACCCGGACGCGGAGCAACTCGTGGCGGCTCTGACGTCGCGCCTGGTCGAGGGTCCCTTGGCGACAGTCAAACAGTTCGCAGAACAGTTGTCATGGGCGCTGTACCGACTGGATTCCAGGGAGTATGGGCACAGCCTGTCGGGCGACGCCTTCCTGTACACCCGGGCCGCTGTCGTTGCTGCCGGCCGGGGCACGTACGACCGCGTCCTTCGGGATGCGGCAGCGTTCGAGCCCTTCGCCACTGGCAACGTCTGGGCCGAAAGCTTGCTCTACGTTCCAGATCGGGCGTACGAGCACCTCACCGGCGAGGAGTGGGGCCGCCGGACGCGCTACTCCTATGAGTCCTACTCCAACACCGCGGGCTGGGCCCGTTCATAGAACCCAGCTCTGCTGCGCGCGAACCCACGGGGGCGGGCCAGCGGTGCAGCTGGACGCCAGCCGCCGACACCTGCCTTGTAAGTTCGTGCCCATGTCAGCACAGCCTGCGCGAAGGCGCCTACACGGGTGGTCTCTGGTTGGTCCTCGGCCGCCTCACTCCGCCGTCGTCCCCCGACGTTGATGTCACCTGGTGATGTCAGCCGCGAAGGCAGGGGGCTTCGAAGATACCCATACAGCCCCGGAGAGGTGAAGCCGGCGGGTACCTCTTCGCGACAGACAGCGCCTGTCCGCCGCAGGTGTCGTACTAACCCGCGTGCGTGTGATTCGTAGAATGACGTGCCAGCTGCCTGGTCCGTCCAATATGCGGCAAAGGGCACGCCCAAGTAATCGAGGCTCAGGGACAAGGGGGGACGGAGGGATAAGGAAAACTGGATTAGCGCCGGTGGAGCCGTAGTATCGCCAGGTGCTGACGAGCCGCCACAAAAAGGATGTCTAGTTGATCACCTCGGCACTCAACTCAACCACGGATACCCCTGGAATGCCGAGCGCTCCAATTAGCCCTTCCGCCGCCTCCGCAGAGAAAAGTCCACTGCTCGCACTAAGGAGAAATCCGGGCGTAGGCGGATATTGAGCCTCCCGCTGCAGGGCGAACTTTTCCCCGTTGGGCAACGAGAACGCGAAGCACAACCATTCGGCCAGATCGTCCACTGCGACGTCGGGGCGGCCCCAATGGCGGTACAACGCGATGAGATCAACTTGCACCAGCGCCAAGTATCGGATTTCCTTTAGCACTAGCTGCTCTTCCGGAATTCTCTGGAGATTTGTAAAGCTGACCCCCATCGGACGACCTACCTCGCTTCCGCAATGATGATTGAATTCCTGCCATATCCATGCCCTGGTGCCTGCCCACGCTTCAGGTAGTCCTCATCAGGGCAGCCGACATCAGTGTCGTCGGTCGGGCAGAGCACAGGGTCGTCCTCGTCACCGAACAGATAGGCCTCCACCTCACAGTCGCCGTTGGCAGACCGCAGCGAGAGCACGCTTCCGCGCGTGACGTCCTCGTCGGGAGCGCCGAAGCCGCCCTCCTCAGGAAAGACTTCAAACGCCCATCGGCCCGATGCCAGCACCGACGGATCATCACAATGCGACGCCGCTGGCATACCGGCAGGCCTGACGCTGGCGAACGTGTGGTCCTCGCGGAACGTCAGCGATGTACCCGACCCGCTGGTCCACCGCCCCGTGAGCTGATCCGCCCGTATCTCCGCAGCCCACACCCCCGCGGCCAATCCACTCATGCATGACGTCGTGAGCATGCCCGCGGCCGCCATGCCAGCACCCCAACCCCAACCCCAAACCCACCGACCCACGCCACCCCTCCCCACGCGATCCGCCACTCCGGACCTCACACTCCTGGGACACCATATTTGAACACGCTCAAAAACCGCTAGTGATCAACGTCGGTACGCCCGCTGTAACGTGGCTGCGGGCAGGAGCAGTTGCCGGTGGGCTGCGTGCGGGAAGAGGTGCGGCCGCGTAGCGCAGGGGTGTGATGCGCGATCGGGCGACGTTGCCGTGACTGGCGAGCCATGCGCGCGTTGGGGCGACACCCGCTTTAGGAGCGAGGTGGGGCGGTCAGCGGCCTGAGCTGTGGATTCCCCACCTTCGATGGAGTGGGCGGCGCGTCCCCCTACACACCGCGATTCCCCCTGGCTCCCCGCCCGTTCTGGCACGGAAGTGGCACGGCATCGCACAGGTGATTCTTGACCGGCTAGCCGTGTGTGCTGAACGGCATTACGTCAGCCCACTCACAGAACGCGCCAGCCTCGGATACCTCACGTTCCATGACTGCGAACAACTTCGACGGGTTCGCCTGGGGTGGGACATCGACCGCAACGTGACGGGTACCGCTCCATTCACTGAGCAAGCCGGCGGCGTCGATTTCCACCTTGATCCGGGCAATTGCTTCGGCAAGCCGTTCCGGGTCCGGACTGGGCATGAGAAGCATCCGCAAGACACGGTGCCGGGAAAAGCTCACTACGTCGCTGACCTGGTCATCTTCCGACAGACGTACTCGGTCGCCGAGAGCCTGCCCGTATGTGCGAAACGGAATGCAGGCGATGGAGAAGGTGTCGTCTTCGAGGGGCTTCAACCACAACTGTTCCAGTTGTCCGTCGAGTCCGAACGGTGCCAGGTCGGCGTGAGCGATGTAATTGCTCTGGGCTCGACCGACCGGCTCGTCGTGAACGATGAACTCCATCATGTGCTGCCTTCCCGATCGTGCTTCGCCGCCATGATGCCGTGGCCGTCGAACCCCGCCGCCAGCGGGTGTCACTGTCGGGCCCGAGGAGTACGGCCGGGACTTCTACTCCTGAACGGTGATGCACCAGTATGGAAGACTGAGGCTGCGGACCATCCCTCACCTGGGCAGACGCTCACCTGCGGCAATGCGGCGCTGACACCGCTGTTCCCCGTGGCTCCCCGTTCGGCACCGCCTCACCTGGCACGGCTGTGGCACGCCCGATCCTCTCGATGCGATCTATGGACGGGGCGGCCTTTGCTGTGGCGCGGGCATCCGGTCGGGGAAGCAGTCGTCGTCCCCGTCTATCGAGAGCACATGACGTTGCGTGTTCTTCTGAGAGGCTTCGTGTATGCAGCGTTTCCCCGCGAACCCAGACAGTCTGAACGACCCCGTGACGCTTCTCGACGAGCAAGGAACCCATTGGGTGCTCCACCGCAAACGTTTGGATCTGCGTGTCGTCCGGCGGCTCATCAGGGATGGCAACACGCCTGTGATATGGGGCGATATGGGTGGTATAGCTCCCCGGCTCACGACGGAAGCCGAACGCCCTGCGCTATGGGGCCGGGTCAAAGACGAGTACATGGGCCCCGGCGGAGCCTGGTCGGCCGGCCGTTATCTGGCTCATGAGTTCCGCGCCGAGCCAGGGCGACGCATGCTCTATGTCGAGGACCACTGCTGATACGTCTTGTATCGGCCAGCCAAACTGCAGGGGACTGACGCGCCAGGCCGGTGGAGTCTCAATGACTCAGTCAAGCCAACGGATCACGAATGAGGGACTGACCATCTCGATGCGAACTATGGGCACCACGGTCGCTGAGAGCGTGTTTGAGATCTGGCGTGTCGGTGACGGCAGCAGCTCGTTGATGCGGGTGTGAGCAGTGCTGGGGAGGGTTATCCGTCCGATCTGACGGATGAGCAGTGGGCTTTGGTGGAGCCATTGCTGCCGGCGCCGCGGACGGGTCCGAAGGGCGGACGGCGGGAGAAGCATCCGCGGCGGCGGACAGTGGACGCGATCATGTACGTGGTTCGGACCGGGTGTGCCTGGCGGCAGTTGCCGCACGACTTCCCGCCCTGGCAGACGGTGTACTGGTACTTCGTGCGCTGGCATGACGAGGGCACCGTCGCCCGGATCCACGATGCCCTGCGCGACCAGGTCCGCAAAGCCGAGGGCCGCAGCGCCGAGCCGACCGCGGGGCTGATCGACTCGCAGTCGATACGCACCGCCGACACCGTCCCGGCCGACACCCGCGGCTTCGACGCGGGGAAGAGGGTCAAGGGCCGTAAGCGGTTCATCGTCACCGACACCCTCGGCCTGCTGCTGACTGTGCATGTCATGGCCGCCAGCGTCCAGGACCGCGACGGCGCCCGACGGTCGCTTCTGTGGACCCGACTCGATCACCCCACCGTGCAGAAGATCTGGGCCGACCAGGGCTTCGCCGGCCGCCTGGTGGACTGGGCCGCCACCGCCTTGAAACGCACCGTGGAGATCGTCCGCAAGGAACCAGGCCAGCGAGGCTTCCAGGTCCAGCCCAAGAGATGGGCCGTCGAGCGAACGTATGCGTGGCTCACTGCACACCGACGCCTGGCACGCGACTACGAACACCACCCCGCGCACGCCGAGACCATGATCCGCTGGGCCATGATCAGCATCATGGTTCGCCGCCTCACACGCAGTGGAACAGCCTCACGACCAGGGCCTCGACCGCTCACACGGATCCGTGCCGGGTGACAGAGGAGGGGCCGCTGTCAGCGAATTGACTCAGTCGGTGACATCCCCGAGAAGCACCGCCTCAAGCGCGAGCATCTCCGCTTCGGTGAGCTGCGGAACAGTCCAGTCGTTGCCCTGCGCATGAGCGAGGAACCGCGGGTCGAGCGCCACGTGATAGCGCTCGACGTAGTAGGCCAGGTCGGAGTGCCAGTGCCAGCGCCCGTCCGTCAGCAGTTGCCACCCCCCGATCACAGCATTGGTGGGGCTGAGGACGTCGTGCACGAATGTGGTCGCGGAGACCAGGACCGTGCCGTTGCGCAGGTACTCGACCAGCTCGCCGGCGTGTGCCGGCGCTTGGTCGCGGACGGCGGCTTGGAGGGACGGCCCGTCTGACCAGCCGCGTCCAAGCTCTCTGAAGTTCCCGACCACAGGAAAACTCTCGTCCACCCGCAGAGGGTAGGACACTCGCTCGTGCACGGTCGACAGAGATCTCAAACGCGGTCTGAGGTCTGCCGGGCACCTCGGCCGGTCGTCTGGGGTTGGTGGTGGTCGGTCGCGGGCGCGGTGGTTGCTGTACTTCGCTGCTGTACATGAGCTGAGCTGAGCTGCGATGGCTGTGAGCTGGGCTTCAATCGCCGGACTGGCGGCAGTCAGTCGGAATCAGAGAGCCAGGATCGTGCGTCCTCAAGTGCAGCTGCCGTGAGGGCCGGAGACAGTTCTGCGGACGCCCAGACCTCTAGTTGGTCATCAGGTGCTTCGAATGAGCGCGATACAGCAATCGCTAGATCGCCACCCAGCTCCGCATACTCCATGGTCCAGCAGTCATCGATGATGTTGGTGAATCGAGTTACGGCAAAGCGTCTTCCGGCCAGCGTCACGTCACTCATGGCCGTTCATCTCCTCCCGGCAACGGTTAGTTCTTCTGGAAGTGGTGAGGACGCCTCCCACCTGGGCCGGAGCGCCGCGCCTGGCTGCTGAGCTGCGACGACGCCGTGGTCAGCTGTCATCGTCTGTCAACGTTGGCTTGCCTCGGACGGCCCGGAGACGGCCCGGGCTAGTCTCCGACGAATACCAGGTAGCTGCCGGGAGTGGTGGCGCAGTCCTCCAAGTAGGCGGCGAGGTCGCGAACCGCTTCAGCTTGTGAGTCGTTGGTGCAGCGGTCCAGAAGTTCCGGGATCTCGCCGAGTGCGGCCTCGGCCTCCTGCTCGTTGAAGGTCGTGTCGTTGTACGGGTCGACCATCCAGAGCTTGCCCGATGTGTTGGCCGGAAGTTCGGCGATCAGCTGAGCCAGCGCTTCCCCGTGCTCGTGTGACTGCCGGATCAAAGTCGGCTTGCGCTTCGAGCGTCGGCTGGGCCAGTGCGGGCGGCTGCCGTGCAGCTGCAGGTCGATCCCCATGACCTGATTTTCTCCGGTGAGTGCCTACCTGGTCTCGAACTCCACCAAGGTTGGCGGAGAGACTTTGGGCTGGAGCTGCCATGGGGCGAGAGATCGGGGCCCGTACGCTGACCGCGAATCGGGCAGTCTGTGGACCTGCCCGCAATAGCCCGATGTGGGCCCCGATCTTCGAGGCTCGCCCCATGGTGGCTGCCTAAAGTCTCGGAGTCGACCGGCCCCGGCCACGATGGTTCTGACCTCATTCCTCGGACTACCCTTGCTGGCGCGCGGCGGCGGCCGGCGCGCCGAGCGGGACGGAGGCAGGAGCGTGGGCGCGGCCGGACGCGGGCCGCGCGCCCGGCGGAGCGTGAGCGACGCCGGGTGCCTTGATGAGGTGGAGAAAGTCTTACCGCGCCCCCGGGTGATCGTCTGTGTCCTGACTCGGCTGACAGTTGGAGCCGTTGGGCTGTCCATGGCGCTGGGGGACGTGCGTCGGTCAGGATGAATCAGAGGCGTCGACCTTGGTGGGTGCGACGCCGAGGACGGTGACATGCCTTCGTTGCGCGCCGTTAGTCGATGAACTTGGCCTCAGGGCAACGGGCTTGTACGCCATGGGTGCCGTCTCGTCGGCTCATTCTCCGGCCGTGATTGATCTTCACTGAGGTGAGGCCAGGCGCTTGCGGTCGTGGCTGCACACCTGTGGGCCGGAACCGTCCAGAGCGTCCAGGAGTCGGACCGCGAAGACTCCGGACATGCGCTCTGCGACCTCTTCGGGCGCAGTTCGGGGTCTCCTTGCCGTGCAAGCTCAGCCCCTTGGAGTTGACGATGAACGCTTCTGGAGCAGCTCGTGAACCGCGCGGACGACGTTGCTGGTGATCTCGTCCCGGGAGATCGTCCAGTCCTCGTTCCAGTCGTCGAGCTGGATGGCGCACGTGACGACGGGTTCCAACACGGGTGGATACCGGAGTTCCATGGCTGCCTCGGTCCAGATCATGTCCGCGCCGGTCGCGGGGTCGAGTGACCCGTCGGCGATTTGCTCGGCCAGCCAATAGGCCAAGGCCAGCTTGGTCGCAGTCGGATCCGCCTGTGGTTCGAAGACGAATCCGAGCTCTTCCATCACCTGATCGAACAGCTCGGACGCTTCGGGTTCCTCGCGCCGCCGAGTCCGGCGAGCAGTGGCAGCGACGGCGTTTCCACGTCGGCCAGGAGGGCGTCGAGAGCCGCTGCCATGAGCCGATCAGAGCCTACGGGCCGTTCGAACGCACGCGACCGCGCGAGCATCTTCAGCTGCCTGACAGCCTCGTCTTCGGTCACGTCTGCACCCCCTTGTCGACCACGCCGGACCGGCATCGTGTCACGTCAGTAGCGCTCGGCCGCAAGCGGTTATGGGGCCCGACACGGCAGGCGGAGAGACCACATCCGGAGGCGGCAGACCAGCGCGATGGCTGCCGTCGACCGCTGCCGTTGATGTCGAAAGTGGATGTCAAAGGCCCCGGACCTTGATCGGTCCGGAGCCTTTTCCCTTGTGCCCCAGGCAGGATTCGAACCTGCGACACCCGCTTTAGGAGTTCGTTCATAGCTGCAGTGGCGCTGCCACGTTGCTACGACAGGAGCCCAAAGCGGGCCCTCGGCAACCGCCAAGGTCTGCGTACGTTCGGCTCCGTTGCCGTCATCCGTTGCCGTCAGGCGCCGTGTCATCGAACGTCGGCAACCACAGGTCGCCACCATGGGCGGGTTCAACGTCGGGCAACAAAGGGCGAGGGGTTGGCGGTGAGGGCCGACTAGCCTCGATGTTTCGTGACGGTCCGTCGGTTTCTTCTGGCGGGCCGTTTCGGTGTTCGGGCTGGTGGTGGGCAGGCGGTGGGCCCGGCTGTCGCGTCGGGTGGGCGCCGGGTTCCACGGCTCCGGTCGGGGTGGTGCGTTCGTAGGGGTGGGAAGTTTGCTGGTCAGCCTGGGTTCGGCAGGGCTGCGAGGCGGTGCAGGGCTTGGGTGATCAGGTCGGTCCAGGGTCAGTGGGCGGCGAGGCGGAGGATGCGGCGCCGTCCGGTGGTGACGAGTTGGGCGGCGGTGGAGAACAGCCGGAGCCGCAGCCGGCGGGGTTCCCAGCAACGGGCGGGGCCGGTGAGGGCGAGCATCGGCATCCAGGCGAGCAGGTCCAGGGCGATCTGGACGATCTCCAGCCAGATCTGGTTCTGGGCGGTGTCGTGGAGGGGGAGGTTCCGTAGGCCGGTGGCGCGTGCGGCACGGATGCGGTCTTCGGCGCGTGCCCGTCGGCGGTGCCGCAGCTCCAGTTCGGCGATCGGGACGTCGGGGGTGTTGGTGGCGAAGCAGGTGAGCCGCATGCCGTCGGCGTCGGTGATGCGCAACTGCGCTCCGGGGTGGGGTCGTTCTTTGCGGACGACCAGCCGCATCCCCTTCGGCCAGCCGGTGAGGATGTTCCCGGTGAGTTCGGCGATCCAGGCGCCGTCGCGGATCTCGCCGCCCGGTTCTATGGCCGGTGTCCAGGCCGAGGCGGGCACCTTGAGGACGGCCTGGTGAATCTGCTCGGTGATGGTCATGCCGACCGAGTACGACAGCCACCGGCCCGGCTGGGCGAGCCAGGCCAGGAACGCGTGGGTGCCGCCGCCGGAGTCGGTGCGGATCAGGGTCTGCCGTCCGCGCCGGAACCGCTTCGGGAGCTGGGCCAGGGCGAGTCGGGCGGCTTCGATGTGGTCGGCGGCGGTGTTGGAGCCCGCGTTCCCCGGCCGCAGCAGACCTGCGACCGGCTCGCCGGATCCGCCCGGGCCGTGGTCGACGAAGGCCATCAGCGGGTGGTGCCCGAAGGTCTTCTTCCACGTCGCGGCGGCGTCCTGCTTGTCGGAGTGCGCGATGACCAGCACCCCGTCCAGGTCCACGGTCACCTGCCCGCCCGCGTCCGGTGCCGCGGGGCCGGCCACCTGCCAGACGTGCTCGCGCACTCGGGCACGGGCTGTGCGGATCGCGGCCAGAGCGCGTTCGCCGCCTGCGGCAAGGGTGTCGATCAGCCGGGACACGGTCGGGTCGGAGGCAACCGACCCGAACACCGCGGGCTCGGCCCGCAGCATGCCGACGTCGGCCAGGCAGTCCCCGCCCAGCGCGACCGCGAGCGCTACGTCGAGCAGGATCTTGCCCGGGTTGTGCACCGCCCGCGGCTTGCGCCACGGCGTCAACGCTGTCGATATCGCCCGGTCGAGACCGGTCTTGCGGAGCGTTTCGACGAGCAACACACCACCCGCTTGGGAGGCCACCCCACGACCGCCGCCCTCGACACGGACATGCGGGTAGGACCCGATACTCTTCTTCACCTGAGGAGTGCAGCTTTCCTGACGACGAACAGGACCCTAGACAAGTCCCATCGTCCCAGGTCAGCAGCACTCCTCGCTTATTTGATCAAGCCTCGGACACCCGCACTCCTGAAAGCGCGAGGCTAGAGACCAGCCCTCACCTCTAGCTGAAGATCGACTTATCCTCTAGTGTTCGGTCGCGATCAAGACCCCTGATGCCAGCCCTGTTGGGCATGCCGGTCACAGGTGGAAAACCGTCAATACAAGGATGACCAGGATGAAGAAGCGTTCCAAGATCCTTGGTGCCGCCACCGCGGGCCTGCTGGCCATACTCGCGCTGGCCACCCCCGCCTCCGCCTCCACTTACACCGTCTCCCCCTCCGATTATCACGCCGGCGACCTGTGCGTCACCCCCTTCTGTGCCGGGTCCGCGTCGTTCGTCAAGGACGGCGACCACCTGCTGGTCTGGGACAACGACTATGACGGCCACTCGGTGGTGGTCAAGTACATCCGGTCCGACGACGGCGGCGCGGTGCACAAGGACTGGAACCACTACGGCTCCCTAACCAAGCTGGACATCAACATGAACCTCCCGGAGTCCGGTTGGGTCGAGTACGAGGTCTGCCTGGGTGAATACGGCACCGAGTCGGTCGATCTCGCATCCTGCTCGGAGTGGAAGCTCGAATACGCCAGCTGACCCGTCCGCCCGCAGCCACTGAGTGAGGCTCTGGCCGCCTCTAGGAGTGTCTCCAGGAGCATCGCGGCCAACCTGCGGCCAGGCAGCCACGCTTAGCATCCCATTAGCCGACTCTGCCGCAGGTCAGGCCGCTGGCCGGTCGTGAAAGCGTGCGGTCTTGAAAACCGTCGTGGCAGCGATGTCACCGTGGGTTCAAATCCCACACTCTCCGCAGTAGGCCAGCTAAGGCGCTGGACAGAAGGGGTGCCCCAAGACACGGGGGCGCCCCTTCTTCATGCCCGCCGACACCGTGCTTCCCCGTGGTTTCCCGTGCGATCGGGCACGCAAGGGGCACGGCGGATGGCTTGTCCGGTGACTGGCCGACTGTTGTTGGAGGCGTCGACGCTGCTGCTAGGGGGTCTGCTGTGCCTGGCGCGTCACACCGCGTCTGCAAGGATCGTCACTGTGGTCACCATCGACATCAGTGCGTTGGTAGATGAGCGCGGGCTTCATGCCGTGCTCGCTGAGGCATTGCACTTCCCCAGCTTCTACGGCATGAACTGGGACGCTTTCTGGGATGCGATCACCGGATTGGTTCGGATCCCAGATCATCTGCGCTTCGTCGGCTGGGACCAGTTCAGCGACTGCGTACCTCGGGGCGCCACCATGCTCCGGCAGGCACTGGACCACTATCGGCAGCAGTACCGGCCCCAGTTCCTGGCCGAGTACGCCTAGAGCGTCGTCTGCCCCTCGATGCGAACTATGGGCATGGCGGTCACTGAGGTCTGCTGGGGTGGCCAGCACGGTGGTGCTGGCCTCGGTAGGTCGCTGTCGATCGGTCACGTTGCTGTACTTCGCTGCTGTACCGGCTTGCACCGGCGAACAGGCATCGATTCACTCTGATCGTGATTGAGATAGAGAACACCAGGACGCCCGCTCACCAGGCGGTCGAGATGGAGGACGCGGAGACACTGGCCCGTCTCCTCGGTGCGGGAGCCGATCCTGACGAGGTACACGAAGGCATGACGCTCCTCACTCACGCGATCGATGTCGAGGGCGACGGTGCGCTGCAGAGCGGACAACCCCTGACGGTGCACACGACGGCCATCCTTCTCGCCTTCGGTGCAGATCCGGAGTTGGAAGATCCCGCCGGGCGCACGCCACTCACAATGGCAGAGAGCTACGGTCACGACATTGCAATCGGGTCTGCTGCAGGTTTGGGTGAGGTTGACCTGCCCCACGGTTTGGGTTCCAGCTGCGGTGGCTAACTGGCGGCGGGGACGGTGTCTCGTGCGGAGAGTAGCTCGTACTCGATTGGGGTGCGGTAGCCCAGTGCTGAATGTCGTCTCTGGCGGTTGTAGAAGATCTCGATGACCCCGTTGCCCAATTGGGTGAATGCCTCTGATCTTGACCTTGGCGGGTGACCGAGGGGTGGAGCCTGAAGGCCGGGGGCTTGATTGCGGGCCTGCCGTTCGTCGACCGGACGGAGGGGTTGGGTGTCCATGCGGGCAGTCTCGGGTCGGGAGGTCCCCGAGAGGACGCGGATGGTGGCCTGGGCAGCGTTTCCCAAGGGGTGTTTGGCCATGCGGGTGCGGGACGCGCTTGGTCCACTGTTCGACGACGAGGTCTTCAGGTCCGCGTTCGGTGTGCGTGGACGTCCAGGCGTCGCTCCAGGCCAGCTGGCGCTGGTCAGCGTGCTGCAGTTCGCGGAGAACCTGACCGATCGGCAGGCCGCTCACGCGGTGCGGGCGAGGATCGACTGGAAATACCTGCTTGGCCTTGACCTTGAAGATGCCGGCTTCGACTTCACCGTACTGACGGGGTTCCGCGACCGGCTCGTTGCCCACGGATTGGAGGAGAAGGTTCTGGACCTGCTGCTGGAACGGCTGACGGAGCTTGGGCTAGGACTTGTCCGGCCGATCATGTGACTACTCGCCGTCCGTGTCGTTGATGTGGACATGGGGCGGGGTGACTTGAGTGATGCCGAGTGGGAACGGCTGCGGCCGTTCCTGCCGGTCAGCAACCGGCGGTGCGGCCGGTGGCGGGATCACCGGCAGGTGATCGACGGGATTTTGCACCGGGTCCGGACCGGTGTGCAGTGGCGTGACCTGCCGGAACGCTTCGGGCCGTGGAAAACGGTCTATGAACGGCACCGGCTGTGGTCAGCGGACGGAACGTGGGAACGTCTGCTGCAGCAGGTCCAGGCCGCGGCCGACGCCGCGGGCGAGATCGACTGGGATGTCTCGGTGGACTCCACCATTGTCCGCGCGCATCAGCACTCGGCCGGCGCCCGCACCGATCCACCACCGGCCCCGGCGTCAAAGGGGGCCGAGCAGGAAGAACACCAGGGCGAAACGGCGTGGCAGAGCCTGCACGCCCGCCTGGTGGAGGCGGTGCGGGAAGTGAGGGCCTGGGCCGCTCGCGGGGCGGCTTCACCAGCAAACTCCACCTGAGCGCCGACGGCCGCTGCCGCCCGCTGTCCCTGATCGTCACACCAGGCCAGCGGGCCGACTGCACCCAATTCAAGCAGGTGCTGGACAAGATCCGCATTCCCAAGCTCGGCCCCGGCAGGCCCCGCAAGAAACCCGACAGCGTCTCGGCGGACAAGGCCTACAGCAACAGACCCATCCGCGAGTACCTGCGACGTCGCGGCATCCGGCACACCATCCCAGAGAAGGCCGACAGCCAGGCCGTCCGCCTGCGCAAAGGCTCACACGGTGGACGGCCACCCGGCTTCGACGAAGACCGATACAAGAAACGCAACACCATCGAACGAGCCATCAACCGGCTCAAGCAGCACCGGGCCGTGGCCACCCGCTACGACAAACGCGGCTACGTCTACCTCGGCACAACCACCGCAGCAGCCCTCGTCATCTGGCTCCGCACATGATCGGCCGGACAAGTCCTAGTGGCCGGCCGCGGCCGCCAGCGCACTGATTCCACACACGTGCTCGCCGCGGTCAGGAACCTCAACCGCCTCGAGTTCGTGGGCGAGACACTGCGTGCCGCGCTGGAATCGGTCGCCGTCACGGCACCCGAGTGGCTCGCCTCCTGGATGCCCGCGACCTGGCAAGAACAGTACGAGGCCCGAATGGACTCCTACCGCCTGCCGAGCGACGAAAACGAGCGGATGCAGCTCACCTGGCGTATTGCGGCCGACGGTTACTTCCTGCTCAACGCGGCCTTTGCCGCCACTGCTCCAGGCTGGCTACGACAGGTTCCGGCAATCTGCATCCTTCGGACGGTATGGCTGCAGCAGTTCCAGCGAACGATCACCGATGAGAGACAGGAAGTGACATGGCGGGGTAGAGACGAACTCCCTCCCAGCAGGGCACGGATCACCTCACCCTACGATCCGGATTCGCGCAGCGCAGTCAAGCGCGGCTCGGCCTGGGACGGTTACAAGGTTCACTTCAGCGAGACCTGCGACCCCCCAGAATCCGGCCGCCCGCACCTGATCACCCACGTGGTTACCACCGATGCCACGGTCGGCGACCCCCTGGTCGTCGACGAGATCCACGACAGGCTCGAGGTCAAGCACCTACTGCCCAGCGAACACCTCATGGACGCCGGCTATATCTCCGCGGAGTTGCTACTCACCGCGCCCAGCGACCGCGGTGTCCGTGTCATCGGCCCGGTCCGACCCAACACCCGCCGCACCGTCCAAGCCGCAGGTTACGGCAAGACATCCTTCATCATCGACTGGGACACTCGACAGGCCACCTGCCCCAACGGCGCCACCAGCCGTTACTGGACCGAAGGACTCGACAACAACCAGCGGCCCGCGATCCGTATCCGTTTCGCCACCGAGACCTGCGCACCCTGCCCCGCTCGCGCCCAGTGCACCAGCTCCAGGCGGTACGGCAGACAGCTCACCGTCCGCCCACAGGAACAAGACGCCGTCCTCGAACGCGTCCGCGCCGAGCAGGCAACTGAGGAGTGGAAGGCCGTCTACGCAATCCGCTCGGGCGTGGAAGGCACGATCCACCAGGCAGTCAAAGCCACCGGTGCGCGTCGGACCCGCTACGCAGGCCTACGGAAGACCGCCCTCGCACACGTCCTCGCCGCCACTGCGCTCAATCTCATTCGCCTCGACGCCTGGTGGACGGGACAACCCCTCGCCCCAACCCGGACATCACACCTTGCCAAGCTCGACCTTGCCGCATAGGTAATTGGGCAACGGGGTCTCTCGATGTACTCGAAGATCGCGTTGGCCAGTTCGACCCGGGTCTTCCAGCGCTTGCGGTTGAGCAGCTCGATCTGCATGGAGGACCAGAACGACTCCATCATCGCGTTGTCCAGGCCGTCCCCGACGGTGCCGAACGACGGCAGGAGGCCAGCGGAGCGGATCCGTTCGCCGAAGACCCAGGAGGTGAACTGGGTGCCGTGATCGGCGTGCACTATCCCGCCCGGCTCGGGGCGGCGGTTGCGGATGGCCATGTCCAACGCGTTGACCACAAGGGTGGAGTCCTGCCGTGAGTCGATGGACCAGCCCACAATCCTGCGGCTGAACGCGTCCAGGACTGCCGCGCAGTACACCCACCCTTCCCTGGTGCGGTGCTGCGTGATGTCGGTGACCCACAGCTCTTCGGGGCGCAAGCGATGGAACTTGCGATTGACCAGGTCCTCGGCGGTGACGACACCCCGCAGGCGCTTGATGCGCACCGGTCCGGGCAGGCCGTGGATCCCGGCCTGTGTCATGAGCACCGACACGGTCCTGGTGCAGACCCGGATACCCATGCCCAGGGTGAGCTTGGCGTGGATGCGGCGGTAGCCGTAAGTGCCGCGGGAGGCGACGTGAACCTCTCGGATCAGCCCGGTCAGCCAGTCTCGCCGTAGCTGCCGTGGAGTGGTCGGTGTGCGCTTGTGCTTGTAGTAGTTCTGCCGGGCGACGCCAAGGATCCGGCAGCACCTGTTGACCGGGGCCCCGGCATCGACGAGTCGGTCGATCACCGGGTAGAGCCTTTTGGGGCCGGCTTGTCCTCGCCGAGGAACTTCGCCGTCTGCCGGACGATCGCCAGCTCGGTTTCCAGCTCATGGATCCGCCGGCGAGCGGCCCGCAACTCAGCAGACTCGCTCGACGGCGTTCCCGGTCGCCGCCCGTTGTCGATGTCGTCTTGCCGCAACCACTTCGACAACGTGACGGGATGGATGCCGAGCTCCACCGCCGTCTGTTTGGCCTGCTTGCCGGCGCGGATGAGCGCGATGGCGCGCGAACTCCGGAGGATAGGGACGAGGCATGGCTGCCAGCCTTCCGTGAAGGGCTGTCAGTTAGCCACCAAAACTGGAACCTGAGAGGTGGGTCAGGTCAAGATGTCACCCGATCGTGCAGCGTCCCGGATGACGAGCTGGGCGTCCCGGTCAGTGAGTGTGCCGCCGGCGGTGTGGTAGGTGCGGGCGAGGTGGAAGCAGCGTTGCCACACCACAGGCCAGGTGGGGCACCAGGCGGGGTCGATGTCTTCGAGTGCCTGCCGCCGGTCGCGGTCCAGCCCTGCGGCCTTCCGGCTACCAGCTGCACTGCTGCGGCGGGCTGCTGCGCGCTGGTTCTTCAGCCATTGGCCGATGGCGTAGCCCTGCCAGGTGGCGTCGGTGGGGGCGAGGAGATGGCCGTGTTCGGCGGCCCAGCCGCGTGCAGCGGCCAGGCCCTCGGTGAAGGCGAGCTCCCCGTGGCTCCAGATCATGCCGAGCTCGTCGACTGCTGAACCCGTTCGGCGTCGAGAAGGCTGCGGGTGTGGGCTTGGCGCTGGCGGGTGATCCACACACCGAGGGGGAAGCCGTCGGGAGTGCGGTGTCCGTAAGGGACGCGCAGGTCGCCGTGGTCGCCGTGGTCGCCGTGGTCGCCGTGGTGGGCGAGGGCTGCCTGCAGGCCGCGCCGCCAGAACTCGGACTCCGGCTGCAACACCCGCAGGCTGATGAACGCCGCCAGCTGCGCAAGGTCCCGCGGCGCGGAGAACGACAGCAGCCCACTCGCCGGCGCACTGACGCCTCCCACCGCGCCATGCCCTCCACCGGCAGCCCCAGATGGGGCGGACCGCCGCCGGGATGCCGCCTGCGGGGTGGCCAGCTGCTCGACGGCCTCGGTGTCATGTGCGCGCAGTGCGCTCAGGGCCTTGGTCAGGCCCTCGTAGGAGCGGGAAGAGAGCATGTCGTCGGGCTACTCGCCGGGGCTGAGGAAGACCGGGACGACCAGGGAGGCCGTCTTGCCTTCGCCGGGCTGCATACGCAGGGCCCGGCCGACGGCCTGGACGATGTCGACCGTGGACCCCAGGACGTCCGCGAAGACCACCGCATCACAGTTCTTGGTGTCCACGCCCTCACCCACCACCCGCACCGAGGCCAGCACGCACCGCTCCATCACCGCCCCCTCGGCGGTGGCATTGGCGAAGGGCCCCCGATTCCGCCGCGCACCCAGTCCCCCTTGCTGGCTAAAGGGGCGGGAACGACGTAGGGCCAGGTCCCCGAAGCCATGGGGCCAGCGGTGAGAACCGGGGCTGGCTGTGCACCCGCTGGCGTCGGCCTGCGCGGACGGTGGGCGAGGTTGTCGCCGATGCCCACGGCGAGGTCGGCGAGCCGATGCGGTTGAATTCCGCAGTGGGAGCGACTCACCTTGGAGCCGGGTGAGGGCAGCTCCTACAGTGACGCGGCCAGCGTGAGAGCCGCGGCCGCGGCCACGGGCAGCAGCGCGATGGGGGTGATCGCTGCATTGCGGGTGGCGCTGTCGCTGTACTCGCCCTTCTTCGCGTGGAAGCTGATCGCGCCGATGAGTACCACTACCGCGCCGGCAGCGGCTGCGATACCCAGCGGCTGCCACCAGATGCCGACACTCAACCCGACAGCCGCGGCGACCTCCGAGAGCCCTACGAAGCGGACGAAGCCGGAGCTGAGCCCCTTCTGGATGAGGCCGTCTGGGACGGCGCCCTTGAGCTGCACCTTGGGAGCGCCGGCGGCGAGGAAGACGAGAGCAAGCAGAACACTGAGGATGACAGCGGCTATGTACACAATGATTCCTAGTCGAAAAGAGCACGTGACGACGGGTCCACACGACGGCGTGGCATGCCTTGTGATGCGCTCCGGTGAACTTTGCGTCGGTCGACAAGCAGTCTGTGCTTGTCGGTAAGACAGACCTGGCGGCACCGACTCCTTGAACACGCGCAGGCGATCGACGATCAAGGGGAGCACGGAAAGGTTCGGTTCTGTCTGGCCCGGGTTCGGCAGGACTGGTCCGACTCGTGATGCGGCGCCCAACCTCTTCAATACGTGGCAGAGCGACCCACTCCGAGGGCCGAACCCTCCCGCACGCCATGAAAGCATTACTTGACGCGTCAAGCAAACTTGTGCTCGGTCGAGCTCATCGCGAAGCGGGGTCGAGTCCCCTCGGCGCAGAGCCATGAAGCGGTTACTCATTGACGCGTCAAGGAGTTAAGCTGTGCCAGCAGGTGCCGACCGCGCAGTCCCCCGTCGCGGTCGGCGCTTGCCCTTTGCTGCTCAGGCGTCGCTGCCCCTCGCTAGCGAGCGCGCTGCTACGGGTTGAGGCTCCATCTGAATTGAGGTCCGTCGCTGCAGCACCTCGAGGCAACCCTGGCAGTGGGTGCAGCGTTCCTACGGGGAGATGGGCCCCGTCGCCTGCGCGCCGAGCCGAGGAGGCATCCGTGCCCCGGGGCCGATGGGTTTCGTTCGACCCCGCCCACTCCCGTCCTGGCGGTACGGGCCGATCTGGACTAGGAGCTGGTGCCGGGTGGCTATCGCAGGCCCCACGGTGTCCGCCTACCTGAGCGGCAGAGAACGTAGTTCGGGGAATCGGGGCGCACACGAGTGCGCACGGCGCACCGCCAGATAGCGGAGAGAGGCTCCCGTTCCGTGGACAAGCAGCAGTTGCGCCCAGCTCCCGGCGCGCCTGCCGGAATGGACCTGCGCATGTGTCGTCGCCTCGGGGGGGCTATCGCGTGCGCCGGACGGCGGATGTCGTGGAGCGGGCGGTTACGACTTGACGCTCATTGCGTTTCTCCCCCCGGGTCTCAGGATCGTCGATGCCCGGTCGTGCCCTGCCGGGTGCTGGTGCCCAGGCCCGCGGCCCGTCAACCCGGCGCTGGCGGCCCCGCGGTTGTCCCCGTTCGCAGCCGATTACCTCAGTGTCGAACACGCAGAAATCTGTGTTGGCTGAAGTAGACATTGGACGGTGGTGTGGTTATGGTTTCTCTCGTAGCCCAGAGGGACCAGAGGGCCTGGCAGAGACGAACTGCCGGTCAGCAGTATCCGCAGTACAGCTAGTTGCAGTGTGCAGGACGGTGCGGTGGTGGAGTTCCGAAGCCACGGTCGTTGCAGGGCGGCGACGGGACTGACGACCGGACCGGGTGGCCCGCAGTGATCAGGGGTCGCCGTGAGCAGTACCTGCAAGTGCAGTTCGCAGTACCCAGCAGTGAAGTGAGTGGGCAGTACCTCGGTGAAGGCGTCGGGCTGCGGACGCGCGCACCGGGAAGTTCGGCAGTTTGGTTCTAGGCCAGAACAGGGGCCACGGGCGACGGGGCTTGCTGCCGGAGAGTGGCGCTGTCGCAGGCCACTGAGCAGTTCGCATCACCAGTAGTACGCAGTACCAGCAGTACCAGCAGTATGCAGTGCCCCCTGTTTGGCAAGCAGTTGATCACCGAGGGAAGAACGGAGGAGCCGAGCGCCATCAGGATCGCCCGGGCGGACATCTTGAGCCTGGGTACCGCAGGACATCGATAGTGAGGTGGTCTCCGGTCAAGCAAATGCGATCCCCGCACCCCCGGCAGCATTCCGGTCGGGTGGGCGGAAACAGAAGGCCGGCGCAGTACCAGGGCCGGCAGATGGTGTAGCAGTTCCTTCGGGGCCCTGGTGCCACACGGCACCAGGGCCCCTCCGCGCGCTTTCGCAGAGAGGTGCAATGACAGCAGACGACTCGTTCAGCCGGCTTGACGACGACGATTACCCCGCCTACACGATGGGCCGGGCCGCCGAGATACTCGGCACCACCCAGGGCTTCCTCCGCGCCATCGGCGAAGCCCGCCTGATCACCCCGCTCCGCTCCGAGGGCGGCCATCGCCGCTACTCCCGCTACCAGCTGCGCATCGCCGCCCGCGCCCGGGAGCTCGTTGACCACGGGACCCCCATCGAGGCCGCCTGCCGCATCGTCATCCTCGAAGACCAGCTCGCAGAGGCGCAGCGCATCAACGCCGAGTACCGCCGCGCCGCATCCCGGCAGGCGTCCGACCGCTGACGCGCAAATAGATTCGTTCCAGGTCATCAAGGCCTTGATGCCTTCGATGTGCCCGCCCCAGGGCGCCTGGCGAAGCCGCCCTGGGCCGCTGGCCCCGCAGTCCGGCAGGACCTGCCGGGCCGCGCATTCTTCCGCCGACTCCAGAATATGAGCGCATGATCGCCGAAGAGACGCAGCCGCCGGCACACGGGCGGGAGCCCCAGCCCCGCCCCGGCACCACGCCAGAAGCCCTCCACACCCCGGCGGTTGATGCTCCTGTTGGCGCAACCGGCCGGCTGACTGCCGGGCAGAGCGCCGCGGGTCTGGAAGGCGGGGTGGAGCGCGCGGCGGCTGCGCTGAAGCCGAGGATGCGCGGCTGGCTGCACGCCGGCGTGTTCCCCCTCGCTCTGGTCGGCGGCATCGTCCTGGTCGCCGTTTCGCGTTCGGCTGCGGCGGTGGCGGCTTGCTCGGTGTACGCGCTGTCGGCCTGCCTGCTGTTCGGTACCAGCGCGGTCTACCACCGCGGAACCTGGGGTCCGCGTGGGGAGGCGGTCCTGCGCCGGCTGGACCACGCGAACATCTTCCTGATCATCGCCGGCACGTACACCCCGTTGGCGGTACTGCTGCTGCCCGCAGCCCAGCAGCTGGTGCTGCTGGCCGTGGTGTGGGCAGGCGCCTTGGCCGGCATCGCCTTCCGCATGCTGTGGATCGGGGCTCCCCGGTGGCTGTACACCCCGTGTTACCTCGTGCTGGGCTGGGTGGCCGTCTTCTACCTGCCCGACTTCGCGCGCACCGGCGGCAGCGCGGTGGTCGTACTCGTCATCGCCGGTGGCCTGCTCTACACCGCGGGCGCCGTCGTGTACGGACTCAAGCGCCCTGACCCTTCACCGGCCTGGTTCGGCTTCCACGAGGTGTTCCACGCCTTTACCATCGCCGCGTTCACCGCGCACTACACGGCTATCGTCCTGGCAGTCGCATGACAGCGTTCGAGGCCTCAAGGGACCTTGACGGCTAGTGTGACGTGGCTGGTGGTGGGCGGGAGGAACAGCACCGCACGGTGACGGTCGCGCCCGCCCCCAGCGAGGTGGCCCGGCTGACCCGCGCGCAGATCCAGAGCGCGCTCAAGCGCACCGGCCGCAAACGCAAGCTCGAGGCCGAAGCCGAACGGCACCTGCGGACCGGACGGGCCGGGCTGTGGCGCAGATACTGACATCGGCTCGTTGGGGTGAACTTCGGTGATGCGCCTGATAGCCCCGGTGTGGTGTCTGTATCCCGGGGTGTGTGAGATATGCGGATCGGGGCGGCATGACCGCGGTGGGAGGTCAGCGCCGTGAGTCTGTGCGGATGCAGGCAGCCGAGCTGTTCGAGCAGGGCATCAAGCCGTCGGAAGTGGCACGGCATCTGCGGGTGAGTACGCAGTCGGCTTATCAATGGCACCAGTTGTAGCGGGATGGCGGTGCGCAGGCTCGGCTTCTCGTGGCCCGAGCGGGTCTCGATGCCGTTTGTCCCGACGCTGTCTCGAGAAGCTGGTCGCGTATCTGGAACAGGGCCCGGCTGCGCATGGCTGGGTGGAGGACCAGGTGTGGACCGCGGCGAGGGTGGCCACGCTGATCGGCCGGAAGTTCCACGTCTCCTACAGCGTCCCCGGGTGCGACGAGGCTGATGCACCGGCTCGGCTTCAGCCCGCAGGTCCCCGGACGACGGGTCGCCGAGCGGGACGAGCAGGCCGTGAGCCGCCGGGCTTCCGACGGCAAGCACCACGGGAGGCCGACGGCTGAGGCCCCCACTGCATTCGCTGCCGCGGTGGGGGTCTCGTCATGTCCGGGCATGAGGCAGCCCCCGCCACAGCATCGGGGCAGGGGCGAGCCACGTGCAAGGACCTCGACGGGTGGGGGATTGACGGACCTCAAGCACTAAGCCCAGCGTTGCCCCGGCCGCACGCGGGCGCCAGCCGGGCAGCTCACGAGAGTGACGAGCGGTCCCGCCCACGGCAGCAGGGGAGGTCCGGGGGCGAAGCCGCGTCCGTGGGGCCCGCCTGGCCGCAGCTTGGGCCCCGCACGGTCAGGCGGGCGTCTGAGCGGCCCCGCCCGGCCAGAGCCAAGGGGAAGCCAGGCGGGGCCCCCCTCTCAGGATGCGTCCAGGCAACAGTCGAGGCAGCCTGATGGAGCGAGTCGAGTGGTCGTCCAACCGCCTCCGACGAGCGGTAGCCGGCGCGTCCGTGGATCGGGCAAACGCCCTGGAGGCTAAGGCTTCCGGGACTACTGGGCGCGGCGGCCATAGAGCAGGCCCCTCCTCGTCGCCTCGGAGGGGCCTGTCTCGCGTGCGAGTACCGCGTCTGGGGGGTAGACGGGCGCTCAAGCGCTGCGACCTTATCGCAACGGCGGATCGCTACCGCCCGGCCAGCGGCAGCGAACGCTACGTGTCGCGCGACCCCGCCCTGAGGGCATCGTTGACAAGCGCGGGACCGGGACGCAGGGCCAGCATGCGGCCGACGCGAGCGCGCTGCCATGCTGGACGTATGCCCGCCGCCGAGCCGCCTCTCGTGGTCGTGCACCCGCCCATCGACAGCCGCCGGAACGTGACTGTCCGCGGCTGCTACGCCGGGTGCGCCCACCGCATGGCCGACCTCCTCGACATCCTGCGCTGTGCTGGCGTCGACTGCGACCGCATCAGCCTGACCGATCCGAAGACGGTGGAATGGCGCGGCGGCGGCCCCGAGGCGTGGTGATGGGGCCGCCCGGCCCTAATCGGCCCCGTCGGGCCTGATCCGGCCGGACGGACAACTTCAGGCTACGACGAAGGTCGGCGCTCGCCACAAGCGCCGGCCCTCTGGGTTCGTCGCAGACTGCTCGAGAGGCTGCGTGAAGGGCCTCGCTCCACGAGTGAGCTGGCCGGGATGTTCGAGCTTGGGAGGCCCGCGGTTTCCGAGCACCTGGCGGTGCTCCGTACCGCCGGACTGGTGCGCGAGGAGCCACGTGGCCGGCACCGCTTCTACCACCTCCAACCGGCCCGCCTGGCCATGGTGAGCGAGTGGTTGCACCCATTTGAGCACTATTGGAAGCAGCGCGTGGACGCGGACTGCCCATGCCCTGGCGTATGCCGCGATCGGTCACCGCTACCAGGCCCGCCTGAACGGCCCCCGCCTGCCGGGCAGGCACACCGCCGAAGCTCTGGGCATCACCAAGCCCATGCGCATCGGCGACCGAACCGTATGGCCGGCCACGCTGACCTCCACGGCCCAGCGCACCGTGACCCGCTTCTGCCACTCCGCCGACCCCGTCATCGACCGCCACCACGTGCCCCCGCTACGCGGCCTGGACACCGAGGACCTGCACGCCGAGCTCGCATGCCGCGTCCTGCCCTACGCCCGCGCCGCCTGGGCCTGGCGATCACCGCTGCGGTTGCGACGGCGTCGTTGGGTCTTGCCTGAGGATGCTGGCCTGCTGGTGCCCGGGTTCGACGCGGTGGGATTCCGTGTTGAGCTGGAGCGCGACGATGATTGCGGCGAGGACTGCGAGACCGGTCGCGATGAGGAACGACAGGCGGTAGCCGTCCACCGGAGAGCTGCTGTGGCCGGAGGTGGCCGCAGCGGCGGTGGCGAGTATCGCGAGGCCGACCGCAGCACCGGTCTGCTGGCTGGTAGTGAACAGGGCCCCGGCCAGTCCCTGGTCGCCGGCCCGGACTCCGCTGGTGATCGCGATCGACGCGGCCGGCAGGGCCAGCCCGACCCCGGCCGCGGTCAGCACCAGGCCGGGCAGCACCGCTGCGGGGTAGCCGGCCCCAGCAGTGATCTGGGCAAGCCACAGCTGCCCGGCGCCCATGCTGGCCAGCCCGGCAAGCAGGAGGCCCCTGATGCTGAACCGGGCCAGCAGCCGGCGGGTGCCGAGGGTGGAGACGAATACGACGGTGACGGTCGACGGGACCAGCGCCAGGCCGGTCGCCACCGGGCTGAACCCCAGCACCTTCTGCAGGTAGAGCGAGGCGAAGTAGACGTAGCCGGCCAGGATGGCGCCGATCAGCAGCATTGCCACGATCGCGGCCCGCCGGGCCGGCTCCGCCAGGATCGACAGGGGCAGCATGGGGGCCGCCGACCGCTTCTCGGCGAACACAAAGCCCGTGGTCAGAAGCACTGCCAGGGCGAGAGCGACGAGGGTGGCGGGCGCGGTGAAGCCGTGCTGCTGCCCGCTGCTGAGCCCGAAGATCAGCGCCGCGATGCCGGTGGTCGCCAGCAGTGCCCCGCGGACATCGGCGCTGCCGCCGCTGCCGGACCGCTTTGCGGCCGGCAGTCGCGGTACCAGCGCGAGCATGATGGCGATGACCGGCGGGTTGATCAGGAACACCGCCCGCCAGCCGAAGTACTGGGTGAGCAGCCCGCCGGCCACGATCCCGGCGGTCGCGCCCGCCGCGGTGGTGGCTTGCCAGATCGCCAGCGCCCGGTTGCGGGCGCCCCCTTCTGCGTTGGTCGTCGTCAGCAGCGACAGTGCGGCCGGGGAGGCCATCGCCCCGGCCGCGCCCTGCACGATCCGGGCGGTGATCAGCATGATCGGCCACTGGGCGAGCCCGCAGGCCAGCGACGCGATCCCGAACAGGGCTAGGCCGACGGCCAGGACCTGCCGCCGGCCAAGCAGGTCCGCCAGGCGGCCGCCCGCCAGTAGCAGCGAGCCGAACGCGAGCGCGTACCCGGTAACGATCCACTGCAACTCCGCTGCGGGCATGCCCAGTTCCCGCTGGATCGACGGCAGCGCCACGTTCACGATGCTGAAGTCCAGTTGCAGCACGAACTGGGCGGCGCAGATCAGCGAGATGACAAACGCGGTCCGCTGCGAGCCGCCCGCAGCAGGCCGAGGCGTGGCGTCATTCGTCGAGTGGTCTGCCATGGGCGAATCCCCTGTCCTGGCGGTGTTCCTGACTGGTTCGTCGGCGTCAACCACGCCCGTGGGAACTTCGATGGCGGTCCGGCGGCAGCGCGCAGAGATAGACTCCATCTGTCTGGCAGATGGAAGTGTCCAGATGCGCTGCAATTCAGGCCAGGAGGCGGTGGCCGATGGAACTCAGACAGCTACGTCACTTCCTGGCGTTGGTCGAGGAACGCAGCGTCACTCGCGCCGCCAAGCGCGAGCTCATTGTGCAGTCAGGCTTGTCGAACTCGCTCCAGGCACTCGAACGCGAACTCGGTGCGGCCCTCTATGTCCGCGGAACCAGGCCCGTCCGGCTCACCGCGGCCGGCGAGGCTTTGGTGGGACCGGCTCGCCGGACCGTGACCAGCGCTGCCCAGGCGGAAGAGGCCGTACGCCACACCCGTGACGTGCTCATCGGCACACTGCGCCTTGGCGTCTCGCTCTCCGCTCAGCATCTGGTGCCGTTCGCTTCGTATCTCGGCGAGTTCACTCGCGATCATCCCGGCATCGACCTGCGCCTGCAGTACGCGCCCG
The DNA here is from genome assembly GCA_036013505.1 of Streptomyces sp. NBC_00510. Classification (NCBI taxonomy): domain Bacteria; kingdom Bacillati; phylum Actinomycetota; class Actinomycetes; order Kitasatosporales; family Streptomycetaceae; genus Streptomyces; species Streptomyces sp. NBC_00510. The sequence goes on from CP107851.1 coordinate 9,894,716, forward strand.
CGTTGACGATGATCTCGATGGTCGAGGCGGGAGAACTGGATTGCGTCATCGGACCCGCGGTCAGCCAGGTCCCGGGCGTCCGGATGACTCGCCTGGCGCGAGAGCCGCTGCACCTCGTCTGCCGTGCTGATCACCGCCTGGCGGAGCGGGCCGAGGTCAACGTGAGACAACTCGCCGACGAGCGGTTCGTCGACGTACCCCCAGGGTGGACGGCTCGCCTGCTGAGTGACGCCGCGTTCGTCGCCGAAGGAATACAGCGCCGCGTCGTCTGTGAGGTCGGCGACTGGGAACTGTTCCTCGAGCTGGTCAGCGCGGGCGTCGGTATCGGCTTCGCTCCAGTCGGCCTGCGGTACCCGGTGCTGACCGCACCAGACAGCGTTCTGCGGCTCATCGCGGTTGAGGGAGTGCGTCTGGAAAGGCACATCTACCTGATGCTGCCCTCGGTGGGCGAGACCAGTCCGGCAGCACAGCGGTTCGCCGATCAACTGCTGCGCATCCACCCCGCGGGCAGCTGACCGACGCCTGTCAGCCGACGCAGTCCTGTCGACTCGGAAGTGGCGTGGCTGCCGGTGCGCTCATGCCGCGACCATCTGATCGTCAGATGGACTCCATCTGAGACAGGTGCGACGCAGGCGACATCGGCGGCCACGGAGGCGCGGTTGTGCCGGTCGAAACGTCCATGCCGACCGTGGACGCCGGCCGGGCGGCCGCTGCGGCCACGGGGAGCCACCACCCGGTCGGCGTCTGCACGGCCGAAGAGAAGAAGGAGTTCGCCGGGATGCACCTCACTGACCACGCCGGAGTCCGGCTCACACACGGCAAGCCCAAGGTCAACGGCGTGGAGATCCACTACGCGATCGGCGGCGCCGGCGACCTGGTGTTCTTGCTGCACGGCGTGCCGAAGACCATGTCGTACTGGCGCCACGTCGTGCCGCTGCTGACCCCGGAGGACACGGTCTAAGTCCCCCTCCTTCGGTTGCCCGAAGGAGGGGGCGGCTGGGCGGCGTCGCGCAGCGGAATCGTGATGCGTACTGGCTCAGGGCTTGAGGATCAGCTTGCCCGTGGTGGCCCCGCTTTCCAGGAGACGGTGCGCCTCGGCGGCCTCGGCCAGGGGGAAGGCGTGTGTGGCCGGTACGCGGACCTGTCCCGAGCCGACCCACCCGATGAGCTGCTGCAGGGCCGCGATCGCGGTGGGCAGCCGCAGCTCGAACCACGGGCCGAGGTTGAAGCCCACCACCGACTGGTTGGGGGCCGGGTCGTAGAGCCACGGCAGGATGGCGGTCTCGTCCAGCCGGCCGGGGGTGCCGCTGACCGACCCGAATACGACCAGGCTGCCGAAGGGCGCGAGGAGCCCGAGGGACTCGCTCAGCCGGTCACCGCCGGACATCTCGAGAGCGGCGTCGACGCCCGTGCCGCCGGTGAGGTCCCTGACCGTCTTCACCCAGTGGGGATCGCTGTAGTCGATGGCGTGGTCGGCGCCGAAGTCGAGGGCGATCTGCCGCTTCGCCTCCGTGCTCGCTCCTGCGATGACGTTGCCGGCGCCCAGGAGTTTGGCGATCTGCACCGCATATCCACCCACGCCGCCGGCCGCGGCCGGGATGAACACGCTCTGGCCCTCCTTGATGCCGAGGGTCTCGGTGAGCATCACGGTCGCGGCGAGCCCGGCCACCACGATGCCCGCCGCCGCGTTGGGCTCAAGCCCCGGGGGGATGGGGATCACATTGGGAGCGAAGGCGACGGCGAGTTCCGCGTATCCTCCGGACGCGTCCGCGCCGACCATCGCGAATACGGGCGTGCCCACGGCGGGACCGTCGACGCTCTCTCCCAGGGCCACGACGGTGCCGGCCACCTCCGCGCCGGGGACGAACGGCGACGGCGTGGGAACGGGGTAGTCGTCGCCGCGCCGGCGCATGACATCGGAGAAGTTCACCGCGGCAGCCTCGACACGGATCAGGATCTGTCCCGGACCCGGTTGAGGATCGGGCAGGTCCACCAGGCGCAGGACCTCCGGGCCGCCTTGTGCGGTCATTTGAATGGCTTTCATCATGTACTCCAGTTGGGGTGGGTGACCGGCGTCCTGCTAGAGGGCCTGGGCACAGGTAGTGGCGACCGGCCCTGGTCGAGCCGGGTTGGGACGGCAACCGGGTCTGTGCTCGAGTCGGCGAGGACCTTCATGGTTGGGCCGGTACTGCGACGCAGGTCGTCGAGCGCGCGAAGGGTTCCGGATATCGCCGGTGACCGGCTCGGTCCCAGCTCCGTCGGCTTTCGCAGCCGACTCGGCGTTGGGTACGACGGCTACGACCATGTGCCCGTGCTCCGGCAGCACCCGCAGTACGGGGCGGCCGCCGCCGAAACCGGTGGTTCGTGTCAGAACACTCATCTCGATCGCTTCCCTGCTTTTTAGCTGTTCGAGACAGACAACTTCTGAGCGGCCCCCATCCATTCCCAGGCGCAGCAGATACTTTTCTGCCCACCTGTCGCAGACAGCGATCCCCGCGAATCTCGCGGACGACTCCGAGAGCCAGCCATGAAAGGGATGGGGGCGGGCGCGAGGACCGAAGTTGTCGCAGCGCTGCGCCATCGAGGTGGCGTGTCCCTGTCTGGAACAGCTATTATGCGAAGATGGCATCGGCGTGGGAGGTCAGAGGGCGCGTATCGTCGCCCACCGCTGCGGCCAGCGGCCCCATCAGTAACGCCCTCATCCGAGTGACGCGGCTGCACGTGATGCGGGCCCGCCACCTGTTCCGGGACCTGGGCCTGCACCCCGGTCACGAACTGCTGATGATGCACTTGTGGGATACGGGGCCACTGCGGCAGTCCGACCTCGCAGCGGCTTTCGATACCGACTCGGCCTCGATGAACCGGACAGTCCAGCGCCTGGAACGAGCCGGTTTCGTCCGCCGCCGACCCGACCCCAGCGACGGGCGGGCCACCCTCGTCGAGACCACCCCTGCGGGCATGGCGCTTCGCCGCCAGGTCGAGGAGCTCTGGGCCGACCTGGAGGACGTAACCACTGGCGACATGACGCAGGACGAGCGCCTGGTGCTACTCCATGGCCTCGAACGGGTGGAGAACAACCTGGCGGCCCGCCAACGGCCCGATCCAACGTATGAGGTGCGGGAAACCTGACCCGCGCCGCAGCGCCTCGCGCGGTACCAGAAGATGCTGGCCCGTCGGCGTACGCTGAGGAACAGGCCCGACACCGGCGGTTGCCGCACGGCCCGTCAGGCCGCCGCGAAGGTGTCCAAGAAGATCGCCCGCCGGCGGCAGGACACCGCCCGCAAGTGGGCCAAGCGCGTCGTGCGCGACCATGACGCGATCGCGGTGGAGGACTTCCAGCCGAAGTTCCTCGCGAAGACCACCATGGCGCGCAAGGCGGCGGACACGGCGATCGGCGCCACGAAGGCGGCTCTGATCGAGATGGGCCGCAAGCACGGGCGGGACGTCCGCCTGGTGCATCCCGCGCACACCACCATGGACTGCGCGTCGTGCGGAGCGAGAACCAAGCACGCACTTCCTCTTTCCGAACGTACCTACACCTGCACCGTGTGCGGAGTGATCTCGCCCAGGGACAAGAACTCCGCCCGTGTGATGCTGGTCCGGGCTGGTCTCGACCTTGCTGGTGCCGATCGTGTAAGCGCTGGCGGCCCGCTGGTCCCCAGCCCACGTGAGCCATGAAGCAGCACCGCAGCAGCCATCGGCAGCGCCATCACCGCCGTTTTGCCTGGGTTGCCTCACGGCGTGCGAACGAAACCGCGACGACGGTTTGCCCGTATCGAGCGTGACCGCTGACATGCCGACCTGACCCCCCAGCTCGACGTGACCCTCGAAGACACGGGCGGCGACCGCGCAAAACTCAACGTCCACCTCGCCGGCCCCCGACAACCTCGGCCACCTGGACCACATCAGCGTCGTCGTGGACAACGACGATAAGGAACGCCAGCTCACGCACGAAGTCGACGTCACGCAAGCCGAGATCGACGCCCACGTGTGGGGCCCGTTCAAGTTCGTGCATGGTGCGGACGGTGCCGACGCGCACGGCCGGTCGGTCGCCTCCTTCGCGCTCACCGTGGGCCGCGGCCGGCCGTTCGCGATGGTGCGCACAGACCCCGGCCACTGGATGGGCACGCGGACCCGCGACCAGCGGCAGGAGGAGTACCGGGGCCACCCGGTCCGGCTCCGCATCACCTGCCGCCGCGGGGCCGAGGAATGGGCGCTCGCCCGCCAGGTCCCCAAACCTGTCCAGATCGGCCAGCAGCCGTGACGCCTCGCCGGCGCTGGTCAGGCCGGGCGTGGCCGGCAGGTGCCGCGGCGGCATGGCCACCCCCAGCACGGCGTCGGCGGTGGTACGGGCGATCGGCCGGCTGACCCCGCGCAGCAGACGACGGACCAAGGTCACCGAGACCCCGGAACGGTCGGCGATGTCCTGGGCTGACGTGCCCTGCGCCCGTAGTCGCTGCGCCCACGCGATTGTCGGCCCGGGAGCCACCCGGGCGCTGCCCCGCTTGCGCAGCTCCGCGTCTCACTGGGGGCGCGCTCGTCGCGCCGCTTGCCGGCATACGAGCAGGCGGCAGCCGTAGTCCGCGCACGACGGCTGCCCATGGCGCACGTTGGAGTTCTTCGGCCTGGCGCGAGGCGGGTCTCGGCCGGGCGGCGTCACGTGCGGGAACGATGTTCATGCGGTTGCCCTGCCAGATGCTCGTGGATCGCGGCATGCGAGGCGCCGGTCGGCACCGAAGGCCTGGTGCGTGCTGACGTCGGTGACCGTATCGGGCGACTCCGACAGAGGCAGGGTCGCACCCGCAAACAGGGAGGGGACGGTCGCGACGGTGCCGCGCTGTCCCGTGTGACGGTACGGGCGGCTCGATCCGAGCTCCGTTGCTCTACGCCGGGCACACCTTCAACTGTCTTGCGTGACCTGCGGAAACGTTAACTACCCGGCCTTGGGGAAACCTCACGTGGGTCATCCACCGGGAAGGCGGTCTCTTCAGTGAAGCGGGCCACGGTGGCCCGCACGTCGTTTTGCATGGCCTCACTGCCGATCAGGCGGCTGACCCGGACCATGACGCGCAGTGCGGTCGCCCAGGTGTCTGCCTGAGTGCTGAGCCAGGCGCGGGAGGAAGCGGGGCGGTTGCGCAGGAGCGCGTGGTAGAGCAGGTGGCTCTCGAGGGACAGTCGCCAGGCGGCGTCGCCGTCGGTCTCGGGGTCGACGGCCGCGGCGAGGACGGAGAGGGACCGGGCGTGCGCGGGAGCGGTCGCCTGGTCAGACATGCGGGCGGAGGCGGAGTAAGACTCCTGTCGGGTCAGCACCCGGCGCAGCACGGCAACGCCGACCACTCCGGTCGCCGCGCCCGCTGTGCGGAGCACCTCGTCCAGGGAGCGGGGGTGCGGCTGCGTGAGGGTGCGCTGCTCCCGCTCCACGGCCGTCGCAGACAGCTCGGCGGCGTGGGCCAGGAAGGGCTGGGCCTGTGCGGTGCGTCCGGCCGCGCGCAGATGCACGCCCTTGCGGGCCAGCGCCTTCGCGGGGTCGCCCCAGCCCTGCTCGACGACGTGGAGCACCATGTCGTCGACGGCCAGTGCCGAGGGCCAGTTCCCCTTGGCCGCTTCCAACGCGGAGGCGGTGTCCGCGGCCATGTCGATCATGTATCCGAGGTGGGCGGACGGGTCGGTGTTCACGGCAGCGAAGCCCTCGTTGTATCGGGCCAGGGCCTGTCCGGCGCAGGCCAGCGCCTGGTCGGTGTCGCCGTGGATCCGGTGGACGACCGCGGCCTGGCTCAGGACCCGCGCCAGGTCGAGGGATCGCGGCGGCCCCTCCGCATGGACACCCCGCCGGGCGTACGCGGTCAGGGCCCGGTCGATGTCCGTCAGCGCCGATACAGGGTGCCCAGCGAGGCCGTGGGCACCGGTCCTGCGCGCCTGGACGTCAGCAACGAGCAGGTCCACCTCCGGTGCCGCGGACATGACGTAGTGGTGCTCACTGTCCTCCAGCACCTTGGCCGCCTCGTCCGGCTCTCCACTGGCGACGAGAGAGGAGCCCAGGGAATACAGCACGGCGGCGAGCTTCTCGTGCACCGCGGCAGCACCCGGATGCCGACGGAGCCGGCCTCGCAGTATCCCCACGGCCCGCCGGTGCGCGGAAAGCGCCTCCGTAATCCGCCCCGACCGCTGCGCCGCTAGGCCCATCCAGAATTGCTGGTCGGCCTTGGTCTCCCACCGTGCCATCGCGGTCCTCCCAGCCACCGATCGCTGTGCGAGTCAACTGCCCTTCCCGACAGCAGTGTCACGCATCTTTCAGGTGTACGGGCTACAACGTGGCAATCGCTGTTGGGTGTGGGTCTGTACGGTCTTCGGACCTGTCTCGCATTCGGTGGTGGCGGAGAGTTGTGAGGGTCGTTGGCCTTTATGTGGTGGATGTCAACGAGCTTGTGCAGATGGTGTTTTCGGGTCCGCCCCGCTGGTCATGGAGGATGTGGCCGGCGAGGGTGAGCGGATCGTGGTGCGGGCCCGGACGCCGTTGGACACCGCGGTCTGCCAGGTGTGCCGGGCCTCGTCGGGTCGGGTGCACGGCTATCACTGGCGGACGGTGGCCGACGTTCCGGTCGACGGGCGGTCCCGTACTCGGTCCCACTCACCCGGAGGGAGTACCACCCCTTGAGCACACCGACCCCGTCCACCAGCCAGGCGCGCCGCAGGATCCCGTACAGGGGATGGGGCGCCGCCCTGGCCGTCCTGGTCTGGAGTCCCTTCGTGCTGTGGCGGGAGTGGAGGACTGCGAGGTGGCCCCGGTCCCCTACGCGCTGCCGACGATCGCCACCGCCGTTGCAATCGGCATTGGCGCCCTGGCGGACCGTGCCTGTTCCAGGCGTCTCGCGCGTTCTTCGGGGCAGGGTGCGTCATGACCAAACGCGTGGTGCCGCCCGAAAGGCGGCACCACGCCCAACCAAGACGATCAGGTTGACGGCCAGGTCCGCAGCACGGCGGCAATCCTGGCCGCGGTGCAGGCAGGGTCCAGGAGAAGGTCGCGTAGGGCGATGGCGTCCTGGCGGGACGGTTTGACGGAGATCCCTGACGTTTCGAGGTACATGACTCCTGTGGCGGCGGCGACGGCGAGGTTGGACCGCTCCAGCCACCGGCATCGGCCCAGGGTGTGCACCAGTGCCGCAGCCCGCGCGTACGGCCCGTCGTAGACCGGCTGCTCCAGCAACTCGGCCTGATGCCGCGCGCACGCCGCGACCGGCACGCCGTAGTCGTCGGGCGCCGGATCGCCGGCTCCAGCAAGCTCGGCCACCTGCAGGATCCAGGGGACGTCGATGTGCAGTTCCATTAGGCGGCGTCCGCCCCCGCCCCGTCCTGGCCCTGCTCAGCCTCGTCGAAGAGCTCCTGGTGCTCGGCGAGGAACCGCTCGGCCGCGCCCATAGCGCGTGCCCGCAGTCCGCTCGCGTCCTCCAGGACGAGCTGGGACAGGTAGTCACCGATCGACAGCCCACGGTCCGCCGCTCGCTTCCGGGCGATCTCCGCGACCTCGTCGTCGACGCGCGCTCCGAGTTGTGTCTTAGCCATACCCGGATGGTAACAGTTGTTACCGCCTTCGGCGAGGTCACCCCCAGCAGGACCACAGGACCCCTCTTGCAGGAAATCCGGCCCGCCCGCCACACCAGGCCCCCTGCCATCGCAGGGACCTGGTATACCCCCCTGCCATCGCCACACCCGCCCGGCAGCCCAGCCGCAGGGCGGCGCGCCCGTGGCCGCGGCATGGCCCCACCAGCTCACGGGGGCGGCTGGTACACCCGCAGTCCAAACGCCACAATCGCCTGGCCCGATTTCTGGCTAATGCCCTGGATTCTGCGGCGTCGCCGGAATGGAACGCGGACACGGACTTTGATGTCCGGCTGCAGGATGTTCCGCTGACGAACCGCCGTCCGGACGTCGTGGTGTACCGGGCAGACACGATCGACATCACCCCCACGAGGCCGGGGCATGTGCTTCTGGTTGTGGAGGTGGTCTCGCCCGGCTCGGAGACAACCGACCGGATCGTGAAGATGGAGCAGTACGCCAAGGCTGGGATCTCCTTCTACTGGCGTGTGGAGCAGACAGCCAACGGGGTACCTCTGGTGTATACCTACGTGCTCGATCCAGCAGTCGGGCTCTATCGCGACGGCGATGTCTTCACCGACGTCGTGAAGACCGCAGTTCCTTTCCCGCTCGAGATCGGCCTCAGCTCGATCTGATGTGGGCGGCGCTGTCACTACCTCTGCAGTGGCTCGTGCCGCCGGGGACGACCGTCCGGTGGGAGCCGCACCCCTACGGCGTGTGTGTCGGCGCCCGAACATCCTGACTCTGCCCCCGCCGGCCCAAGAGGTACCCCCGGCCTGTACTGGCTGCCGCCCGTCGGTGACCGCCTCGTGCCCCCGATTCTGCTCCGCGGTCTCCTCGACCGTTTCCTGCGGACACCGAGTCCGCGCGAGTAGTTCGCTGCCACGCCGGGCTTCCACGCCCTCTGACGAGCGAGACTCCTTCCCATCCCGGGAAGGAGAACCCCCGCGTCCCGCCGTTGGAGGGCGGTCCGCGCGATCCACCGCAGGCCGAGCATCAACCTGCCGCGCCTAACGGTGAACCTGCCCGGATTCTTCAGCCGGCGCGTGCGGCGGACCTCCGAATCCGTTCACTCGGCGTGTTTGGAAGGTCACCCTTTGATGCGCGATCGTGGCCCTTGCGCGGGACGCACGGTCGGCCCAACTCCCGAGAGGCATGGCATGAAGCGCATCATCGCCCGAGTCTGGCGGCTCATCGCAGGACCCATGCAGTGGCGGGTCCTGTGGCTCGTGCACAGCAAATACATCGTCGGCGTCACGGGCATTGTCCGCGACGCCGAGGGCCGCGTGCTCCTGTTGCGCCACCGCATGTGGCCCGAAGACCGCCAGTGGGGCCTGCCCACCGGCTACGCCAAAGCGGGCGAGGACTTCCGCGACACCGTCGCCCGCGAGGTACGGGAAGAGACCGGCCTGACCTCTGCGCGGGGGGCGGCGATGCCCGGAGCATGACGGCGGGGCGGTTGTGCCGTCGTGGGGCACCTTGTGCCTGAGGGTGTTCGTAGCGTTGCCCGTCCAGGCTCCCAACCCGTGCGGTGGGGAGCCTGGACTCCACCCGAGGTACCGGTTCCTGGTGCATCGGATCGGTTCCAGCCATCTCACGGCGGTCCGCTGACAGCCATACCCAGAACCCCTGGGTCCAGCTGATCCTACGAATGACCAGTTCGAACCCAGGAACCAGAAAGTAGGGCATCTGCTGGGGCGGAGCTCTCCTCGTCATCGCAGCCTGGAACCCGGCGAACTCAGGTGTTCACAGCAACAGTTGAGCGAGAATGGTTGATCGGGTGGGTTGGTGCGGCGGTGTGGGGCAGGGGCGGTTGACGGGATGACGGCAACTGACGGGGCGGTGTCAGGCTTGTTCGCGGGGCGGCGGCGGTTGATGGTTCTGGGCGCGGGTGGCCTGGCTGCTGCGGCCGGTGGGGTGGGCGTCTGGCGGCTCTTCGATAGTGGCGTGAGGCAGTGGCCGTGGAAGCAGGGGTGGTCCATGCCGCTGGGCGGGTTGTATCCGTCGGCGCTGAACGCGCACGCCGGGGTCCTGTACTTGTCGGGTTTCGGCGGGGTGGCTGCGGTGGAGCAGTCCCGCGGCGGCAAGCGGTGGCAGGCGCTGTCGGGGCTTGAGAGCCAGTCCGTCCCGGTGTTCGGCGCCGGCGTCGTCTGTATCACCGGGGTCCGCACGGGCGGACGGACGGTGGTGAACGGCCTGGAGAAGTCCTCGGGCCGCGTGCTGTGGGAACGCGAACTCGACGGTCTGACCCAGCACGCCCCGGCACCGGTCGGGGACGTCATGATCGTGGTGATCGGAAAGAGCTCCGTGGCCTCGGAGACCGTCCTGCACGCGCTGGACGCCGGGTCCGGCAGGACCAGGTGGCGTACCCGACTGCCCGCGGTGACGTTGGGACCGTCGGCACTGGTGACGGAAAACGGCCTGGTGTACCTGACCACCGGGGTGTTCAACGCGGGGTCGATGGCGTGGGCATTGGACCTGGCGACCGGCGCACTGCGCTGGAAGTTCCCTTCCGAAGGCTTCCTGGGAACCCCGGTCCTGGCCGGAGGTGAACTCCACATCACCGCCAGCCCGAGTAGCGGGAGCGCCGACCAGGGGCACAACGCGCTCATCACGCTCGACGCCGTTTCGGGGAAGGTCCTGCGGCGGGCGGGAAATCTGCCGGTCGGAACCGAGTTGAGCATGCAGCTGGCAGGCGGCACGCTGTACACGGCGGTTCGTCGTTACGGGGACCAGTACCGCAGCACCCTCGTCGCCATAGACACCTCGACCGGACGTGCGCGCTGGCAGGCGGACACCGACATCGACATGGTGAGGACCCCCCTCCTCGTCTTTGGCGACAGCGTCCTGGCCGGGGGAAGGAAGTTCCCCGAACTGACCGGCTCCTACCTCGTCCAGGTCTTCGACGCCGCCACCGGCCATCGCCGCTGGACCCGTGACATGGGAACCCAGATCAGTTCACAGGGCCCCGTCCCGACCGGCGGCACGATCTGCGTGGCCACCCGCGCCACGAAATACACCGACCGCGGCACGCTCACCTTCCTGGACCCCGCCTCCGGCACCACTCGCTGGCACCACCCCCTCACCGCCAACGGCGAAGCCGTGGCGTGCCCGGACGGCCGCACGCTCTACGTCCTGGCCCTGCCGTTCCCGGGCCCCGGCGGAAAGACACTGCAAAACCAACATGGCGCCACGCTGTACGCATTACAGCGCGGGAACCACTGACAGCACGCCCAGAGCCGCTCCGCCGGCCGCGGCCTGCCCCGCGCCGTCAACAACCTCGCCCCGCAGTCCCTGATCGCAGCCTTCACCGCCGAAAAGTCCCTCGTCGACGAAGCCTCCGCCCGCATCGCCGTCAACGAATACCTCGCGACAGACTGACCATCCCCATCACGGCCCCGCCCGGCACCCCGCCAGCGGGACCTCAACACGCCTACCCGTCGGCGGCCACAGCGTCGCCACCATGGGCACATTCAACGTCGGGCAACAGCTACCGACGAAATTCCTTGACCTGCAAGGACCTGGCTCGCGTTGGGCGGATTTCCCACGCTGAGGGTGAGCGTTCCCGTCAAAACTTGCCCATATGCTCGACCGTGCGGTGCCCCAGCTGCTGGCTGAACATCGCGCAGAAGCTGGCGGAGAGCGGCGGCCACCCCCAGAAGTCGAAGGCGAGGGCGCCCACCGCGAAATTGGACTCCCACCGCCACTCAGTGACCGAGACCGAGGCACCGCAGGTGGAGCAGGTGGCGCTCCCTTCACCAGTTTCCTTCCAGGCGGCGATGCCGTCCTTGAACGGCTGCCAGACTTCCTCGTCCGCCTCGAACTCCTCGGGATAGTTGATGATCACGGTCTTGGCCTCGCACCGTGGGCAGACGGCGTACTCCGCATCGTCAGCTCCCTGACCGCCGACGTGGTAGTCGCGCCCGACGATGACGGCCACCGGGCCCGGCAGCCAGTGCGGGTCCGATGAGTCGGCAACGGCTCGTGCCCAGTTGGGACCTGGCACATAACCCTCGTCAACGGTCAGGCTGTACACCCCGTCGCTGGACAGCTCACGTGTGATCAGGCCCTCGGTGACCATCCAGGCGACCATCCGCTCCGCAAGCGGCCCGGCCTCCTCACCGGTCGCCTCGACATCGACGATACGCTCAAAGAAGTCACCCATCGTGTCCACTTCCTATCGATCAGTCTCGGATACTGTGCCACCACTCTCCGACACCGGCCCGCCATCGGTGAGGGAATCAGGGGCGGGAGGTTCACGCACTGCGCCTGAGCCGACGACCGGCATTACGTCACCTCACGAGCCGCATTTCGTCGGTAGCACAAGTCGGACGGCTGGACTCCCAGGCGCCGAGGCCCTTGCACGTTCCGGCCGGGCGTAGTGGCCAGGAGTTGGCGGTTCTCGATGAGCTTTGCCGTGCAAGCGGTGGCTGCGCTGCCAGGGCACGGGCCACGACGGACGCCACGTGTGGATGGCCTCCAGGGCGTCGCTGCATTCCGCCGCTCGGCCGTGCCGGTTACTCGCCGGTGCCTTCCTCCAGCTCGGTGATGTCCCGGTCCCCGAGCACTACGGTGATGGAGACGGTCGGGTGCTCCTCGTACCGCCAGACGGCCGGGTCTCGTACGAGGGTGGTGACCTGATCGGCCGGACCTCTGTGCCTACGGTGGCGGTGTCCCAGGTCGTTCCTCGGCGGACGGTGATGAATCCCAGGCGCTGCCAGCGCACGATGAGCCGGGCGAACGCCGGGATGTACGCGGCCCAGAGCTTCTCGTCTTCGCTTCTCGTGCGGTCTGCCAGGATCGACCACAGGGTGGATCCTTCCCTGGCGTTCACGTAGAGGCAGTATTCGTCGTCAGTGCAGGCTTTCATCGCGTCCTCAACGGCATCGGCCCCGGAGTGGCGGGGTACGCCCCCGTTCTACAGGTATCCCGGTTCCCCATGGCGATGAACCGTGTCAGGGACAGTTCCAGCAGTTCTAGGAAGTGCTGCAGGTCCTGTGCCACCACGTCGAGTTCGGGTTCGTCCAGGGTCGCCGTCCGCGTACGGTAGACAGGCCCGTCGGGGTCGGTGATGTAGCTCAGGCCTCCGCCGTCCGACCCGATCACCAGCCCACAGGGTGCCCGGCCGTCACCGACGGGGATGGCCCCGTATCCGGCGAGCATCTGCCGGGCGGTGCCGGCTGAACGGATGAAGTAGGCGTTGCCGACGTCTTCCCACACGAGTTCGCCCGTGGTGGTCGGGGGATTCAGTGGCGGACGATCTGCTGTGACCATCCGCCGTGCAGGGCCGACGAGGCGCTGGTGCTGAGGCTGATCTTGTTGCCGCGGAGGGGCCCGGTGGAAGCGGGGTCGGGGTCGTGGAGGTCGATGAAGACAGCAAGCGCCTGGTGCTGCGCCTCATCCAGCCGCCTCGCTCAGCTCGCCGTCAGGCCGTAGGCACCGCCAGCGCTCACCTGGCGGCTGATCAGCCCTCGGGCTCAACTGCGTCCAGGAGCTCAGGTCCGTTGTTGCGCACGCTGTTGACCTTCAAAGACACCGGCCGGACCGAGAGGTGGCCATCAGCCGGGGCCGTCAGGAGGGCACGAAGTTCGTCGACGTCCTGGTGTTCTGGGTCGAGCCACGCGTCGTAGTCGGCAGCCGCGATGGTCAGCGGCCTACGGGGATGGACCCGTCCGGCGACATCGGTCGCCTCGGTAGTGATGATCGTGCAGGTCGCCAGCCAAGCGCCAGGGTCGTCATCGCCCGCGATCTCCTTGTTTCGCCACCATTCGTACAGGCCGGCGAAGTCCATGCCCTGCTTACTGCCCTCTGCGCTGATGAAGTAGGGCTGCTTGTGCGCTTTCCTGTCCTCGGTGGCGGGGCCGGCGACCCACTCGTAATAGCCGGCAGCAGGCAGCGGCGCTTGGTGAAGGCGCGGCGGTATGCGGACTTCTCGTGGACCGTCTCCATCCGGGCGTTGATCATCTTGGAGCCGATCGCCGGGTCCTTGTCCCAGGACGGGATCAGCCCCACCGCAGGGGCCGCAGCTCTCGCTCCAGCGCGCCTGTGTCCCGATCGACGCCCTCGATGACACTCCACACTTGGTTGGTCGGGGCAACGTTCCAGTTGGGCGCGATGAGGGCTTGCGGATTCCATTCGGTGACCCGGAACTGCTGCACCAGGTTCTCGGGGCGTCGGGTGGAGACATAGCGGCCACACATGCCCACCAGCCTGCCACGCCGCCCCTCTGGCGGCCGTGGCGGTCCCGCCATGGCAGGCGGGTCAGGGTTCGGCGGGGCCGCGTCTGCGAGTCCGGCCCGGCCAGCCCCGTGCTACAAAAGACCGGGCGGGCAGCTGGGCGGGCTTACGGACTGCGCTCCGCGTGGGCGGGGGCCAGGAGGTTCCAGCCGACGCCGGAGCACTCAGTGGTATCAAAATCGTACGCACGGTCGACTGCGAGGTGGGGGAGCGGCAACCAAGCCCCCGCCCGCCGGTGTCCTGTGCCAGCGAACCTTGACCGCTTGCCATCGAAGATTGAGTAGTGGGGACCAGAAGCTCTCCCGCGAGCTGAGATGTAATCGGGCGTGACGGCTCGGTCTACCTGACCGGGCCCTCATCTTCTCCTGGCTGTTCGTCAGGCATGTCCAGGATGGCCTCTCGGGTGTACCGAGGACTCTCTGGGGGTGGGGCCACCCTAGGGGCCATGAGTTCGGCGAGGAGCCTGCTCGGGTCATCCGTGGAGAGCGCCAGGCCCAGGATCTGCAGGATGCGCAAAGCACAGTCCCGGATGGACTGAGCGTGTTTCTCGGGCGCCGCCGTGCTCCTAATCTCGTCACACACTCGGCTGAACTGCTCAGCGCTGATCGTTGGCCGACTTACCGGTTGCGCCATGGTGCGCTCCTCCTGGAAGGGCGGGCCGTTCCACCCGCTCTTCTAGAAAGCGCTGAGCACACCCCAACGGCAACCGGAGAGAACCAGCGCCCAGGCGCTCGACCAGAGCCGCTCAGACTTCGTCGGCACCCGCTCAAGGTGCGCTGTCACGGGACAGGAGCGGCTTGCGCTCGGAATCCAAGCCCAGGAAGACCAAAAAGTATGGCGAGTCCTCTGCGGTTACTGGGGAAAGGAACCCGAGTAATGAGGCGGTCCTCCTAAAATAGATTGCGCAGGACTCAATCGACGTGGCCTCACGGTAGGTCTCTATGGATGCGTCGTCGTCGGTCTTCCGCCAGGCGATGATGTAGCGGCCGTAGGGGCAGGTGGCCGGCTCGGTCTGGAGGCGCTGGAAGAGACCCTGGCAGGTGTGGGCGCGCGCGGTACGGGTGAGGAGGCGCCGTCCGCATCCGTCCGGTTGGGCGCGTCGTGCGAGGCGACGTATGCCGCACCGCGATACGGCCGCACCGGCTGCCGGGCGATGTGGGCGGGACGGGCGTGGTCAGTCACGGAGGGCAGGAGGAGCCGGATCTGTTCGAGATGGATCCGATCGCCTTCGAGGCGCTGGTGGCTGACCTGTTTCGGGCCATGGGCATGGATGCGGTGACGACTCAGCGCTCAGGTGACGGTGGCGTGGATGTGGAGGCCGAGGATCCGGCCCCGATCCGCGGCGGGAAGATTGTCGTCCAGGTCAAGCGGTACCGGAACATGGTGCCGCCCAGCGCGGTACGTGACCTGTATGGCACCGTGCAGAACGCCGGCGCCAACAAGGGCGTGCTCGTCACCACCTCGGGGTTCGGCCCCGGGTCGCACACGTTCGCAGGCGGAAAGCCGCTGGAACTGATCGCGGGCACCGAACTGGTGGACCTCCTGCACCGTCACGGACTGCGGGGCAGGCTCGGCGACATCCAGGCCGGTGTCCCGCAGCAGCGGCCTGCCCTCGATGAGGCTGACGCCGGCCCCGCGCAGGACCACAACGTGCTGGGCATGTCGTGGTCGGGCAGCGTCGCCCTGGACGTGTGCGCCCTGGTGTGCGAGGGATCGCTCGTGCTGAGCGACGACCACTTCGTGTTCTTCAACAACCCCCGGACCCCGGAGGGAAGCGTGCGGTCGGTGACCGCCACTGCCCCGGACAAGGCCGCCCTCCGCGTGGCCTTCGAGGCGCTGCCGGAGCGGGCGGACCGGCTTGTCCTGGCTGCGGCCGTCGACCCCGTCATCAACCCCGAGGCAGACCTTTCCGGATTCACCGACGCTTCATCCGGATCCTGGGCCCCTTGGGTGAGGAACTCGGCCGCCTGGAGGTCTCCGACGGCCGCTGCGGAGAAACAGCCCTGGTCCTCGGGTCCTTCCGCCGCCGCGCCAGTGGCGACTGGGACTTCGTCATCGGAGGCAAGGGATACCCCGGCGGCCTGGAAGCCCTGGTGCAGGAGCACGGCATCGAGGTCTCCTAACATCCGGCACCGCCTGCGGCCGGCGGGGCACCGGTTCGGCAGGACGCACGCCCGCACCCCACGTGGAGGTGTCCGTCGCGCCACGCGTGCGGCCCTCTGCGACACAGAGCGCTGGTGCCCGCGCCTGCCGTAGGCCCCCTCGCCGGGACGGGCACGTTGCACCCGGTTGCCGGGGAGTTCTTCTCGTGGGGTGGTTGGCGTTGTGACGGAAGGGGGCCCGCCGCGCGCTCCGGGTGATGATCCGGGCAGGCTTGCCGGTGCGCGCGGCGGGGTGGTGCTCGACCCGGTCCTTCTTCATCGGCGGGTCGTTCACCCCCGGTCGGGGGGCCCGGGGGCGGCCTCCCCGCGGTAAGGGGGAGGAGTCGGGCGTCATGCCGCTTCGAGCCTGGTGTCGAGGGCGTTGACGGCGACCGGGGGACTGTTGTGTTGTGCGGTGGTGACTTGTGCCCACAGCAGGGGGAGGGCGGCGCTGTTGCCGAGGATCCAGACCAGGCCGAGGACGCCGAGCCGGTGTGGCGCAGGCCGGGTGGTCGCCCGCTCGGTGAGGGTCGGGTGGCCTGGCGGGTGGTCGGCCGTGCGGTCTGGTGGCTGGCCTGGTGGGGGACGGTGGGTAAGGCGGCCGCTGGCGGCATGGGGTGTCCTTCGGGGATTGGGGGAGCGTGGGGGTGTAGGGGCGCTGGAGAGCGGCTGCGGTGGCGCGTTGCGTGATCAGACCGGCCACCATGCAGGTGCGGCACTTGGCCAGGGCCGCAGGGGGTCCGGGTGGGTAGACGGTCACGATGGGCGTCACTGGCAGCTGTGTGGCTCCGCACAGCAGACACGCCCCGGTGGTCCATGGGCGGCCGTTCAGTAACTCCTGCTCGGTGCTGGTCAGTTCGGGCAGGGCCGGGCTTGTATCTGGGGCGGGGTTCATGAGGGCAGCAGTGGCATGGGTGGTGTGCCGGGGAGTGCGGGCGTGCCGGCCAGGCGCATCACCGGGTGCGGCGGGTCCGGGCGGAACCGGCCAAGGGCGTGGTGCAGGCAGTCGGTATCGACCAGGTGGCCAAGACGTTGGGGCTTGCGCCAGTGCGGCCCTGGAGCGGTGCGGGCTCCGGCCGGCGGCATGAGGATGATGAAAGGGCCGCCGAAACACAAGGCGTGTGGGTGCTCCCATGCGTGGACGGTGCCGGGCGGCACGAGCCACATCAGGGCGTCACGTTCGACGTTGGCGATGACCGGCCCGCACCCGCCGGTCTGGTAGTGGTCCATCCAGCGCAGCATCCGGTCACCGGGGGTGCCGTAGGTGGTGAGCACGACGTCGAAGTCCGCGCCGCACAAGGCCTGGACGCAGCCGGTGTAGGCATTGCCCACCAGCCGGCGGATTGCAGCCGCAAGGTCGCCCATGTCCGCCACAGGGGCACCGGCTGCGAGGAGTGGGGGCCGGTCCGCGCTGTGAGCGTCTCCTTCCCCGCCGGCCCACCGCTGCGGGTGCGGCCTCTCGGGGTTGCGGGTGTGGGTCGCGCCCTGTGCGAGGCGGCCGATGGGGGGCTCCGCCTGGCGTGACACGAGACGGTCGTCGACGAAAGCGCTTGGCCTTCCTGCGGCATTCATGTCGGTTGCCCCCGGCATTGGTGTCTGGTTCAGGTGCTTCCAGAATGCGGACACCGGTGGTGGCTAAGTGTCACCGTCGCGTGACACTCGGCTGTGCAGGTTGTTCCACCGAATGGAGCCGGGCTTACAGGCCGATCCATGCGGCAAGGTTGTCCAGCGTGTCGGGGGTGGTGCGCCGCATGTAGACCAGGCCTTTGATCGTCTCGCGGGCGCCGGGGTGGTAGCGGGTCTGCTGCGGGGCAAGACGGCGTGCGGTGGTGATCGATTCCAGGGCGGCGTCGGTGCGGCCGGTCTCCATCTGGCAGCGGCCCCGGTCGATGTGGAAGTGGGCCTGCCTGGAGGGCGCCCAGCTGTGGGGGAGTTCGATGCCTGCCGCCAGAGCGAGGGCCGTGTCGTAGTGGTGGAGTTCGACCTGGGCGGACACTGCATGGCAGGCGACGTTCGTCGGGCCGAACGACAGCCAGTGGGTGGTGCTCTCACCGGTGCGGTTCGCGCAGGCCTTCGCCTGGTCCAGATGGTCCTCGACGAGGGCGGCGTCTCGGGCGCGGGCGGCAATCACGCTGGCCCCCAAGTGCAGCTGACCGGTGACGGCTACAGCGTCGGGAGTTGGTTCGGCGTCGGCGGCCAGGCCGTGCCCGGAGGCGATGAGGCGTAGCCCGATGCGGTGCTCGCCTTCGCGGTGGTAGACCAGTGCGCGCATGTACTGGCGGACCGCCGCCAGCAGGGGATCACAGGCACGGTCGGCGGCCCAGGCCATGCGGTCCAGGGCGATCGTCGACAGGTCGAAGTAGCCGAGCTTGACGGTGATGTCGTGGGCGGTGCGATAGGTCGATCCGAGCGCGCGCCACAGCGTGGTCGACGGCATGCGGTACGCCGCGGTGGTGAGCTCGGCGATGACGGCCGGCAACAGCGTCGCCGCAGCGTTGAGGCGCGCGGCGCGGACCAGGCGGCACAGGTCGTCAGCAGCGGCGACCAGCTGACCGGCAGGCCGCACGGGCAGGTCAGGGTCCGCCCCCAGGTCGTACAGATCCAAGGCCTCGCGGATCGGCCGGATGAGCCCCTCGAGCCGGTCCTGCTGCAATTCCGTCACGTAGGGCTGCCCGGTCAGGGCAGTGACATCGAGACGGAGCGCACGGGCGACCGCCGCGACGAGGTCAGGGCTTGCGGGCTTGTGACCGGACTCGACCTGGTGAACGAGGCTGTAGGAGTAACCGATGGTCTGGGCGAGACCTCGCTGGGTTAGACCGGCGAGCTTTCGGGCGGCGGCAATGCGCGTACCGGTGTGCTCGTGGTCACCTCTGGGCATCTTTGACCTCCGTACCCTGCAGCCATCTGGAACAGTACCCGCCGCATCCGCCATGGCATCGGCGATCGCCCCGACACCCGCTGCGGGCAGGATCGGTTGCGCGTAATGGATCACCAGGGGTTGGGTGGGGGTATGACGCGCACCATGTACCTGTTCGCCAGCGCTGCGCCGCCGGTTTTCGACATCGCCGGGGTGATCGATGACGCGCAGCGGCGTGGCTGGGACGTGTGCCTGGGGCTCACGCCGACCGCGGCGGACTGGCTGGAGGACAGTCTGGAAGGGCTGGCGGCGCTGACCGGGCATCCCGTGCGGTCGCGGTACAAGCGGCCCGGCGAGCCGGATGTCTGGCCGTCGGCCGACGTCATTATCTTCGCGCCGGCCACGTTCAACTCGGTGAACTCCTGGGCACTGGGGCTCACGCATCACTTCGTGGTGGGGGTGGCCGCCGAAGGCATCGGCAAGGGCATCCCGATCGTGGCGATGCCCTGTGTGAACGCGGCCTATGTGCAGCACCACCAGTTCGAGGAAAGCGTCGCGAAGCTGCGGGCGATGGGCGTGACCGTGCTCTACGGCGACGGCGGCTTCGTCCCGAACCAGCCCGGAACCGGAAAGCCCGCCGACTATCCCTGGCACCGGGCGCTGGATGCCGCAGCGGCCCTGGCCGGGGCGTGACCAGCCCGGCCGGTGTGGCACTGCTCGTTCCGGCCGCGCCGGCAGTCGCAGGGCCAGGTGATCGCGCGGGCGCAACGATGAGGTCGGTTTCGAGGGTGGCTGGGTGCCGTTGCGCATGGGGGTGGGTGGCGGGTCGGGTTGGGGTTGCGCATTGGGGTGTAGGGGTGGGTCCTGGGATGCGCAATGGGCGGGGGAGCCGGGGTCGTCGGGGTTGCGCATGGCGTCCTTCTTGGCGGTGTTGCGCAAGGGGTTGGGTGCGTTTTGCGCAGGGGCGGGGTCGTTGGCGGTGTAGCGGTTCTGCTTGAGCTCGGGCCGAGGCGCCGCGTCGGCAAGCGGGAGTGCCTGGACGGCGGTTGTTGGTCTGTGGTGAGGGGTGGGGTTCGGCGCTGGCGGGGGTTTGCCGGTGGCGGGGGTGCGTGGGTGTTGGTGGGTCATGGTTGTGCTTGGGTGCGGCAGGGGCATTTGCGGGCGCGGCCGTCGGGGTCGGTGGTCCAGCCGTGGTCGCATTGTCCGCAGTAGGTGGGGTGTGCGGGTCGTGTGGCGGGGTGTGGGGTGGTGGGGGGTGTCCAGTGTTGAAGGTGGCGTTTGAGGTCGTACCAGGTGGGTTTGCGGGCCATGGCGATGGCTGCCTGGGTCAGGTGCTGTTCTTGGATGCCGGTGGCCAGGAGTGCTTCGGCGGTGTGGGCGATGCGGCCTGGGGCCAGAGCGGGGACGGGGTGGCCGTGGTGGTGGCGGGCGGTGGTCCAGGCGTCGGCGATCCGGGCGGCAGCGACTGCTCGCGGACCGCCCGGCGGTGACCCTGCGGGCGCGGCGGGGTTGGCGGTGCCGGGGGTGTGACCGTGCCGGGCGGGAGCGGCTGTTTGCGGGCCGGCCGGTGTTGGTCTTGTTGGTGCGGGCGCGGCGGGGTTGGCGGTGCCGGGGGTGTGACCGTGCCGGGCGGGAGGGGCTGTTTGCGGGCCGGCCGGTGTTGGTCTTGTTGGTGCGGGCGTGGCGGGGTTGGCGGTGCCGGGGGTGTGACTGTGTGGGGCGGGAGGGGCTGGTTGCGGGCTGCCGGGTGCCGGTCGTGCTGGTGCGGGCGCACTGGTGCCGGCATTGCGTGGGTCGTCGCCGGTGGGGCGTGGAGGTGGGGGCGTTGCGGGCGGTGGGCCGGTCGGGGGTGCCTGTCCCGGTGGGTCGGCTGGGGGTGCTTGTCCGGTTGGGGTGGTGGTCTCTCTCTTCGGTGCCGGGGCGGTCGGAGGTTGGGGTGTGATGGGCGGGGAGGAGAGAGAGGAGTTCTTTCCGTCTTGCTTGTTCAGTCTTGGTTCTTTAGCCGACGGGTTTCCGGTGGTCGGCTGACCGGCGGCCGGTTCACCGATCGTCGGGTCGCCGACTGCCGGTTTACCGACTGTCGGGAACCCGTCACTCGGTCCGGCCTGCGCGTCTTCGGTGTTGTCGCTGGTGGCGTCCGGGTCAGGAGACCCCGTTGTGACCGGGACGGGGAAGCCTGTCGTGATCGGGTGGGTGGCGGTCTGTGCGGCGGGGGAGTCTGCGGGGGCTGGTTGCGGCGGCGTCGGCTCGGGTGGGGTGGGGGCTGGGGTGTGGTGGTTGCGGGGGTCGAGCCAGGCCGGCTCGACGCGCACGGCGCGTGTCCCGGCGACTTGGGCCAGGAGGTGGTGGATGTTTTCTTGGCGGTGGGGGAGTCCGGCGACGGAGAATTCGGTGCGCCAGGTGCCGTCGGCGGCGTCCTGGATCTTGAGTTTGACGATGTAGCCGTATGCCACGAGGTTCCGCATGGCTTTGGTGAGAGCTTCGCGGCCGGGTTTGCGGGTCTGGGCCAGGGCGGCGATGGTGAAGTCCGCGCCGTCGGGCAGGCGCAGCGCCATGGTGAGTAGTCCGATGTCCAGGACGCTCAGGCGCTGGTCGTCGACGGCGCGGTTGTCCACGGCGACGAACCGTGGAGGCCGGGTGGGTAGCTTCCTCACTGGCCGTCACCTGGCCCTGCGGGTGTGGCCGGACCGGTAGCAGCGGCGTCCGCACCCGGCGGGGGCAGCGGCTGTGCTGCACGCCCAGGGGCGCGGTGATGTGTGGCCGTCCGGCCGGCTGTGCCGGCGTCGGGTGCCGGTGCGGCTGTGCCCGTGACGTGGTGCCCCGTGGTGGCTGCGGGGCCTGTCTGCTCGCGCTGCTCGAGGCGGGTGGGGGCCGCGGTATGCCGGGCCGTGGGGGTCTGTGCCGGCCGGGCATTGCCAGTCGGCCTGGGCCTGTCCCGCAGGGGGGAGGGGCCAGGCTCCCACGAGCCGTCGGCCGACGGGCGTCTGTCTCGCGGTGGCCCCAGGCGTGGGGCGCGGGTGGGGCTGGGGCCGGTGTCCGGGCTGAACGCGGGCCGCAGGGCGTGGTCCGGCTGCCCTCGGTACGGGGGGCCGGGCATGCCCGGCCCAGTGGTGCCGGCTTCGGTGACGGTGGCAGGCGGATGCACAGCGGTGGTCATGTGGGCTCCCGGGCTTGGTGGACGTGGGTGATGTCATCCATGAAGCCCGGTGGCACTCACCGATTTGCTCACCGAAAAGGGGGGTGAAAGATCACAATCCGGCATCACCTGCAGTCGGTGAGTGACGACATGTCACCGGTGAGGAGCACGAATCTGCTCACCACCGCAGGTCGCCAGCACTTTTGGAACCTCACCGCTCCACTGGCTGTCCCTGACTCTGATTCTGACGCCATGACGGGTCGCGGTTGCTGCGTGCGAGGCTGCACGATGGCGGAGAGGAAGAGATTCCCGCGCCGAAAGGCGACGCGCGCCGTCCGGGGAGCAGGCAGGCTCAGGCTCTGACCCCCGTCGTCCGCCGACGGACCCCCCGATGCCCGGACTGGTGAGAGCGGGACGCTGCAGCCGGCGCCCCGTGTGCCGCTGCGCGCGGTCCCGGACGGTAGGCCTGTGCTGGAGGCCGGGCGGCAAGCGCGGTGCATGGGCATGCGCCCAGGTCTCGCGGACCCGGTCTTGGGTGGGGTCGCGGGACAGGGGCAGCGAGACGGGGGTATTCGCTGTGGTTACTGCGGTGGGGTGACGAAGGTGCCGCGTTGGGGCACGGTGAAGACCAGTCCGTCGGCTGCCAGGACGGCGATGGCGCGGCGCACGGTGGAGCGGGCGAGTCCGTACTCCTGTACCAGGCGTTGCTCGGAGGGGATGGCGCGGTTGGGTTCCCAGTCGCCGCGGGCGATGCGGGCCGTGAGGATCCCGGCCAGTTGCCGGTAGGGGGTTACCGGGCCGTCGGCGTCGATCTCATCGTCAGGACCAAACTCCATGGTCAAGACGGTAGAGATGTCCAGATGACGCGGCAGTTTGAGATATGTTGCGAGACGTATCGATACCAGAGTGCTACAGTTAATTGAACAAATGGTGGTGTCGCCGTGGCAGCCCGGCTGCGGGACCCGGAGAGGTGGAGGGGGCTGGTCATGGGGGAGTCCGGCTTCACCGAGCGCTGGCTGGACACCGGCTCGGGGCCCGGCGCTGTGGTCCGGGTCCGTGTGACCCGGGTGAACCAGGCGGTCCAGGCGGCATACCGGGCGTGGCTGGACCATGCCACCTCATGCCCCACCTGCCGGGATGGGGGCGCCCGCGGGTGCACGGTCGTGCGGCCGTTGTGGGACGCCTACCAAGCGGCTCGCCAGGCGGCCCCGTGAACCTCCTGCCCGGCTCAGCCGCCCGGGCTCCCTGCGCGCGGGCGGCTCGACCGCCGCCTTCGTGCTGGGCCACACTGAGGGCACGGCAAGCCGAGGAGGTGAAGGGGAGCGTGAGCGTTGCCGCCGCTGACCATTACGGGCCGTGGACCGTGGACGATGTCCTGGCCCTGCCCGAGGACCCGCGGAACCGGATCGAGCTGGTCGGGGGCGCGCTGATGATGAGCCCCGCGCCAGGCCTTGCGCATCAGTGGGCCTCCCACCGCCTTCACGTGCTGCTGGAACAGGCCGCTGAGACCGCGAAAGCGCCGGTGCTGGTCTTCGACGCCATCAACGTTCTCGTACCGGACGGCCTGATGATCCCGGACCTGGCCGTCGTGGACGAGGGCGTGGACCTGTCCGGTGTGACCGTGCATGCCCAGGACGTCATCGCCGTCGTGGAGATCGCCTCTCCCTCCACCCGCGTCGCGGACCGGAAGATGAAGCCCGCTCTGTATGCGGCAGCGGGTATCGAGCACTACTGGCGCCTGGAACTGGAGCCCGCTCCGCGGCTGTACCTCGGGCACCTTGAGCACGGCGCCTACGCCGACCGGCTGGTCCCAGCCGGCCAGACCACGGCGGTCACCGAGCCGTTCCCCCTGGACATCGACCCCGCCCACCTGGTGAAGCGGTAAGCAACCAGCACTGGCCGACCGTAGAGCAGCGCATGCCGCTATCGGCGCACGCGCACGCCAGGAACGCCCGAAACACGCCCGCGCGACAGCAGGGCCGGCACCCTCAAGGCCGGCCGGCGTTGCTGTGTCGCCGCCGTGTGGGCTTGCCGCGGTTGAGGGAGCCCGATCGGTGGGGCGGGTTCCCGGCGCGGCGGTTCAGCCGGTGGGGGTGTAGGGGTCGGTGAGGGTCATGGGGGTGGCGGAGATGTCCAGTGCCTGTTGCGGGAAGCGGTCGCCGGCGGTGTAGTAGCGGGCTCGGGTGCGGCCGACGGGGGTGAGGACCTGGGCGGTGACCAGGTCGCGCAGGTCGCGCTGGGCCTGTTGCAGGCTGAGGCCTTCGGCGCTTTCGTAGCGGGAGCGGCGTACTCGTCCCGCCATGGCGACGTGGTGGAGGGCGGTGATGGTGCGTTCGTCGAGGCCGGCGTGCTGGGCGAAGTCGGCGAGTTCCTCCCAGACCTTTCCGGCCCGGGTCAGCCGGCCCTGTACTGTCTGGGCCTGCTGGTGATAGGCGGTCAGGTTGAAGCGGATCCAGCCGGCGACGTCCTGGTCGGGCAGGTACTGGGGGCCGCGGCGGGCGAGTTCCCGGTAGTACTCCCAGGTATTGCCCGGCCGTCCGAGCCACGCCTCGATGGAGGAGAACTCCGGAGCCAAGACCCCTTCCCGCGCGATCAACAAGGTTTGCAGCGAGCGGGACATCCGGCCGTTGCCGTCGGCCCACGGGTGAATGGACACCAGATGCAGGTGCGCCATGGCGGCCCGGACCAGGGAGTGGGTGGCGTCATCGGTGCCCAGCCAGTCGACCAGTTCCTGCATGAGCGCGGGGACTGCTTCGGCGTCGGGGGCGGTGTAGGCGGCGATACTCGGGTCGCGGGCGTCGGTGACGTAGACGGGGCCGCGACGCCACTGTCCGGCAGGTTTGCGTGGGGTGTGGCGGTGCCCTTGGAGCATCCAGTGCAGGGCGTTGAGAAAGCTCTTGCTGTAGGTGAAGTCGGCCGAGTCGTGCAGCGTGTGGATGTAGGTCATCATCCGGTGCAGAGCGAGGGTCTCCTCCCGGTTCTCCTCGGAGACCTCCACGTCCCGCTCGCCCTCTATCAGGTCTTCCACGTCCACGGTGGCGACCTTGAAACCCTCGATGGAGTTGGACGCCGCCACAGCATCGGCGGTCAGAAACGTACGCAGGCGCTGGACCTGCCGGGACGGCATGGAACGCACCTGGTCACGCAGGGCCGAGCGCATCTCGTCGATGGAGGCGAGGACACGCTCGTCGTCACGGCTGAGGGAAGGCGTGGGGTACAGCATGAAAGGAAGATGCCGTGACGCAATTATCGCGTCAATGGATGGCTGCTCGGAGTGGTTGTGGGCGGCGTGGCGGGGTGTCTGTCGCCCCTGCAGTGCTCCCTACAGTTCCCCCTATGCGGTCCCCTACGGTGACCTCCCGTGCCCGGTGTTGCATTCGTGCAGGTCAGCGGGCCTGTGCGTGGGTGGCGGCGGTGCCGACAGCCCTTTACTCCCGCGCTTGTGTGTCAGTGGTGGGTGGTGGAGTGGTCGTGGTGGGGCTTGCGGTGGGGCCCGGGGTGCCCGCCCAGCCCCGGGGGTGTGCGTGCGCGGCCCGCCGGCCGCGCCCCGCAGCCGGGGAGCCGGTGTGGCCCCCCAGGGGGGCCGGTTGGGATATGGAGCGGCGGCGGGGGAGGCGAGGTGTGGGGTGACGGGGAGCAGGCGGTGGCCGTATGGGTCGACGGCCCGGGTGCGGGGTCTGGTGCTGCTGGCGCTGGGGGTGGTGAAGGTCGCCACGGCCGGGCAGCTGCGGCAGCTGGTGCTGCCGGGGACGGCGGATGTGCAGACGGTCCGCAATGCATGCAAGGACCTGAAGGCGGCGGGGCTGGTGGAGTCGGTGGGCTCGGCCAACCGGCCCGGCCGGTCGGGCAGGCCGGTGGCGGAGCAGGTGTGGAACCTGACTACGGCGGGGCTGGCGGCGGCCGCCGGCGAACTCGGCCGCCCGCCGAAGGAGATGGGCGGCACGGCGCGGGAGGCGGCGAAGGCCGGTGCCGCGCACGCGCTGAAGGTGACCGACACCATCGACGCGTTCTGCCAGTCACCGCCGCAACCCACCCACCCCATCCCCCGCCGCAGCCCTCGCCGTGCTGACGAAGCCAGGCCCGTAAGCGCCGGGCCCGCCCCAACGGAAACCCCCGCCCAAAGCGCCGGGCCTGCCACCGGCACCCAGCCCGCCCCTGCAGTCCAGCCGGGGTCACGGCCGGTATCCGCCCGGCCTCGCGGCCTGGGCACCCTGCGCGGCTGGACGACGGAAGTGATCCTCCCGGTCACCGGAACCTTCACCACGCCCGGCAGGGGCAGCCTGCGGGCCGACGCGGTGCTGACGGCACCACAGGACCAGCTGCCGGTGCTGTTCGTGGAGGTCGACAACCACACCGAACCGGCAGCCGTGCTGGCGGACAAGATCGCCCGCTACCACCGCTTCTTCCAGCGCACCGTCAACGGCCACCGCGTAGGGGACGACGTCCCGCTGTGGTCGACACGATGGGACGACTCCGGCCGCGGCGGCTACCCGCCGCTGGCGATCGTCTTCACCAAACGCGTCAACCCCCAAGTCCTGCAGCGCCGCATCAGCGAAGTGGCCCGCCTCTCGGCCCCGTACTGGCAGGGCACCTGGCACACCGGCCCCTACACCGACGCTTCGGGCAAGCCAGACGGCTGGCGCACCTACGACTTCACGGTGCCCGTGGTCACCACCACCTTGGACCAGTTGGCCGCTGACGGCCCGCACGGCCCGGTGTGGTGGCGCTTCGGCCACAGCGTCCACGAGGCGCTGATCGCCGCCCTGGCCAACCCGGACGACCACCGCGCCTACAGCCGGCGCGACGAGCAGCGGCGCGCCGCCCGCCAGGCCGCCGAACAAGCCCGCCTCGCCGCCGAGGAGGCCCGCTGGAAACGAGAACAACGCCGCCGCCAGGCAGCAATGTGGCCCTGCCCGGCCTGCGGCACCGACGTCCATCCCGACGACTACAACGACGGGCAGAGCGACGGCCTGGCGCGCGGAGCCGAGTGCCCGTCCTGCCGCAGCCAGCGTGAGCGCCGTGACCGGGAGAGGGCCGAGGCGGAAGCGGAGTGGGAACGAGAGCGGCGTGGCAACGGACTGTTCGGTTGGCTTCGCGGTTGAACCCGCCGGACAGACCATGCGCTTTGCCCAACGCCAGGTTTCGGCCGCTTCCTTGCAGGCCTCCTGGCGGTGGAAGGCGCCCGGGTGATCCGCGAGCCCGGCCCGCCGCTCATCACAGGCGGGTTCCGGAGGCCTCCCGCCGCTGCGCTGAAGACGTAGGCGCTCATCGTGAAGCCGCACGGTCCACGAGCTCGGCCGCAAGCTCGTGGTCGGGCTTGGGGATGGTGCCGAAGTCCTCATCGGGCTGCGCCTCGAGGTGCTGGACGGGCTTGGTGAGCGAGTGCGACAGCGGCGGGGACGAGGCGGGCCGGCACGCCCGGTCATGACATCGACCGTGACGACCTGGGGCACTGTCGCCGTCCGGGACGGCCACGGGGCCCATAGTCATGCCTCAGGGTCCGATCGGCCGTCGCCTGCGACCGTGCGGCGTGCGCCGGGGGGTCCTGGCCCGGGTTTCGCAGCCGGCGTGGGCGATGTTCTTTGAGCTGCGGTCTTTCCGTATGCGGAGTGATGTGCACGTGATCCCTGGTGCGTGATCGTCCGGAATGCGCCGGTCACCCTTGTGTCAACGGCTTGACACAAGATCGGGCGGCGCTGCATCTTGTACTTACCGCTTGATACAAGCGGTGTTGGGCCAGGTTTCGCATGTCATTCAGGAGCTTGTTGTGCGTGTACTTGACGCGGTGCCGGCCGGTTCGGCAGCCGACCGCTACCTTCGCTGGGCAGGTCTGGTTGTTGGGGTAGTTGCCGCCCGGGTGGTCGGGCACGCAGTAGATGACGGGGAGGCCGGTGTCTTGTACGCGATCCCCGTTTTCGGGTTGTGTGCCGTTGCGGGAGTGCTGGTGGCGGACGTTCTCACTGCTCGTCCTCACGGCCCGGTCCGCACAGCGGGACTGGCACCTCGTCGGGTACGCGACTACGTGCCACCGTGGATGACTGTGCTGCTGGTCGCCGAGGCTGGCTTGCTTGTCGTCCTCCTGGTGGTGGCGGCCGTGCTCGCTTCACCGGCCGACGGGGGTCGCGCCGGCCGTTCCCTTGCCGTCACGTGTCCGGATGGGAGCACGGTGAGCACGGGTCCTTGGCCGGGTTTGTTCTACGGCTTGCCCATCCTTGCGTCGCTTGCCGTGTCGACGGCCGTTTGCCTGTGGTCGCTGACCAGGATCGCCCGCCGTCCCGGCGACGAGGCGACCCGTCGCAACCGCGCGTTGGCGATCGTCGCCGCGTGGGGTCTGCTGGTCTCGGTACCTCTGCTCGGCGCCGCGTCCACTGCCTCGGGCGCACTGCTTGGCATCACCTGTGACGGCACCGGCGGCCGGGTCGGGAACTGGGCGCTGTGGCCGACGGCCCTGATTGCCCTCGTCACCGTGCCGTGGTGCCTGTTCACGGTCATCTCACCCAAGGCCCGGGGGCACCGGTGAGCGGCCCCGTCATCCGGATCGACACCTCGAGCCATGTCCCGCCGTACGAGCAGATCCGCGCGCAACTCGCCGCCCTGATCACCTCGCTCCGTCTCCCGGAGGGTGAGCGTCTGCCGACGGTACGGCAGCTGGCGGCCGATCTGGGCCTGGCGCCTGGAACGGTGGCCAGGGCCTACCGTGAACTGGAAGCCGCGTCCCTGATCACCAGCCGCCGCGGGGCGGGGACACGGGTGGCATCGCTCCCCTTGTCCGCCACCGCTCCGGACCCGGCCGCACTGGCCGAACTGGCTCGGCGGTTCGTCACCGAGGCGGGGGAGCTCGGTGCAGACAAGGAGATCATGCTGGAGGCGGTACGTGAGGCACTGGAGCAGCGGCCGTAGTCGCTCAGCGCACGCGTCCGAGATGGATGACGCTGACGCGGATCTGCTGCTCGCTGATCTCGTACATCACGCGGTACGCGCCGATGTGGATGCGCAGCACGTCGGCTTGGCCGAACGCGCCGTCGGGGCGTGGGTCTACGGCGAGGTGGTCGACGGCGGCGAACACCTGGCGTACACCGTCGGGGTCGTCCTTGGCGAAGCGTTCTGCCTGGGCGAGGGCCTCGGGCTCCCAAATGACCTCGTAGCTCACGCCTTGCCCTCGCCGAAGATCCGCCGGTAGGCCTCCTCGTGCGAAACGCCGGCGTCCTCACCCCGGGCCTGGCGCGCCCGGTAAGAAGCCAGGGCCCGCAGTTCCTGCAGTTCCAGGGCGTCGGCAGGGCTGACGAGTATGGCGACGGTCTGGCCGTGGTCGGTGATGGCGACCGGTTCGCGGGTGGCGCTGACCTCGCGGGCGATGGCACCGAGGCGAGCCCGGGCTTCCACGATCGAGTACGTCGTCTCCGTCATGCACACCACCTTACATAAGTGTGCACGGGGCGGGAGGCCGTGCCGGGACGCAGGCGGGTGCTGCCCCGGGGTACCCGCGCAGGTGCAGGGGAATTGAGGGCCGGCGAAGTTCTCCCGCGTACGAGCGGAGGGGAGTATCCGCAAGCCCCGGGACCCCCGCGGTGCTGCGCTTGTCGGTGCTGCTTTCAGCCGCAGAAGGCACACGGGTACGTACCCGTACCCCTCATGCTGTGGTGCGCCACGACGAAAGGAGACCGCACGTGTCCGTTGTGAACGTCCGTATCCCTGCCGAAGCCCGGGACCGGCTGGCGCAGATCGCCGCCGCCGAGGGCCTGTCGCTGTGCGCCTACCTGACCCGCCTGGCCGAGACCCTCCTCACCCCCGCCGAGCGGGCCGAGCGCGCCGAAGCCGCCCGTGCCGACCTCAATGCCTGGAACGGCTACGCCCCCACCCCCACCGAGCAGGACGACCTGGACGCCGAACTCGACCGCCGCCTGACCCAGGCCACGACCACCCGGTGAACCAGACCGTGCACGTCATCCAGACGACACCGCCATGGTCGCCGCCGGCCACGGCAACCTCCTCGCCTCCCGCCTCATCCACCGCGCCCACGCCGAACCCGGCTGGCACCTGTACGCACCCGCCTGCGCCCTGGTCGAAGCCGACCGCGCCCGCCCGGGCACCGCCGAGCACATCGCAGCCCTGCCCGGCAGCACCGTCGTCGAGCTCGACCTGCCCACCGCCCTGGCCCTCGCCCAAGAGACCACCTGGGTCGCCGCCCACACCCGCCACGCCGCCCAGCCCACCCCGGAACGCCCCGACGGCGCGGTCATCGCCACCGCCGCGCCGGACCAGTGGGCCGATCAGCCCGTCAGGACCCTCGACCTCACCTGACCCCCAGGGTCCGAAACCGCACGCCTTGCAAACGTGCGGCGTGTCAAGCAGGACGGTCTCTGCGGCAGTCGATCCGTCGGCCGCGTACAGCTTCCACGAAGGCGTGGAGGAAGGAGGCCAACGTCGACCATGACCGTCGCCTGACTCCCGACGCCCATCCGTCGCAGCACCCGTTGGGACGCGGCAGACAGCAGGTCACACCGCATCCCAGTGCTAGAGATGCCAAGAGCACCGCAGGGACCGCGGCTGGCCATCGGCCGAGGTCGTGCTCTATTGGATGGTGCAGCGGTGTGGGTGTTCGGGGTTATCGGGGCAGGTGAAGATGTTGAGTTCGCCCCAACGGCCCACGGTGATCTGGGTGGGAGTGGCAGACCGGTGTACGGGTTGTACCTGGTCCTCTTCCAGGGGCCGCCAGTTGCGGCTGCCGCCGTCCCATTCGGAGCTGTCGATGGTCAGCAGCAGGTGCATCGGTGTCCTGCAGGTCAGGCAGTCCATGGGGTACGGGTCGGTCGCGTGCCATGAGGCGAAGCCCCCCACGCGCCAGCCGGGCGGGATGGACAGGTCGTACTGGTAGGCGAGCTGCTCTTGTGTGCCCTCGCCTGCCGATTGCTCGACCTCCTGTTCAAGGGCATCTTCCCAGGTGTCGATCCGGGCGAGCAGTTCCTCGGGCAGCAGGCCGGCATAGGGGTAGGTGTCCACCTGCTCCGGGTGGAGCACGCAGGGCTCGGGCACGAAGCCGTCGGCCCCGACAACCAGCGGCTGTGGCGGCGCGGTCAGTACCTTGCCGACCTCCCGTGACTGCCGCCAGCGCAGATGCACGTTGAGGTCGTACCGGCTTGGGCCGTGTGCGTTGAAGGGGCACCAGAACACCTGGAGTAGATCGCAGTTGCCCGGCCCCGCCGACAGGTCGGGGACATCCCGCCGGTACAGCTGCGCGAGGCCGATCATCGGCAGCGGGTCAGCCTCGGATGCCCCGGGGATCCGGTGTTCGCGGTGCAGTTCATGCAGGAGCTCCCGTTCTTCGTCTGTAGGGCCGGTGGCCTGTTCGCGGGTCCATGCAGAGGCCAGGATCTGCCGGTAGCGGTGGATGTCGGCTGGTCGTCGCCCCCGCCCGCGCCCGTGGGCCTCGTCGCACACCGGCCACGGCTCGTCCGCCGGCCACAGCATGGGACCGCCCACGGAACTGGCTGACAGACCGGGCGTGCCCGGCCGTGGATGAAGCCGGGTTGTCGTCCCCCGCAAAGCGCCCAGTTCCGGGAAGAGCGCCTCGACAACGACAGGGCGCGGCGGCGTGGTCCTCGTCATGGCCGCGACCTTAGACACCTGACAACCCCAGGCCTCGCGCACCCCTCGGCAGCGACCCCCTCGCACCAACGCTGGGAGCTGTCCTGCCGGCAGAAAACCGAACGGGCCTGGGCTGCGCCCCGGGCTCGGCCTCCCGTGGGCTGAGGCCGCAGGGCCAGGTGCACCTTCATGTATCCCCTGGGGATGCGCGTGGGTGTGCGGCCGGTGCTGGGCTGTCAGTGGTGGGGGCAAGGATGTTCGTGTCATGACAGACGATCAGGGAGGGGCAGGCGTGAAGAGCACGAGGAGGGCCACGGTGGCCGCGGTGCTGGCAGCCTTTGTGATGGCTGGGGCGGGCCCGGCGATGGCGGTGGCTGCTGGAGCGGCCGGCACGACCGGTGCCGGCGCTGTGGCGACGTCCGTGGCGGCTGGGGGTCTTCTTCCGCGTCCGGGTCCGGAGGGTCTGGTGTGGGTCGAGGAATGGCGGGGCGATGGGGGAGTGGTATCCGGGGGAGCGTGGGACACACTGCCGACGGTGCTCACGGTTGCTTGCGAGGGCGGGGGCAGTGTGGCGGTGACGATGAGCTGGCAGGGGGAGCAGGTAGCCGAGTTCTCGGTGGACTGTCCGGCAGGCGCCCCGGGGGTGGGTTCGGTGACGATGGATGCTGGTGTGGTGGGGTCGGGATCCTTCTCGGTGGGGGTTGACGCATCGGATGAGAACATTCGGTGGGCCCTGACGGTGACCCAGCCCGAATAGCCCGGCCGCCCTTTGTGTAGTGCTGCCCGGTGGCTGGTGAACGAGTAGGGGCGTGCAGGACCGGCTCGGCATACGCCGTTTCGATCTGCCGTTCGGACTGTTCGACCGCACAGGATTGCGTTCGGGCGTCTTGAGCCGTCCGGCGGGTGCATGCGCGGTGCCTGTCCTGGGCGACGTTGGTTCAGGCGGGATGCGGACCCGTGGTGATCTGCGCCAAGTCCGGCAGTTGTAGCCTGCGAGTCATGGCGCTTGGGACTGGGACGGTACACGGCTTCTACGCGCGTAAGTTGCTGGTAGAAGCCGGTGTGGATCCTGACGATCTGCGGCTGGACGCGTACGAGCAGGTGGACCGTGCAGTCGCGCTTGTGCTGAGCGGTTTCGACTCCGAGCGCTCCGAGCTGGTCGAGGGCGCGGTCACTCTCGCCTCGGACATTCTGCGGCGGTGGCGTGCGCCCCGGCCGGAGCTGGTGGCCGGCCTGGTGCGCTGCCTGGAATCCCGTCATTCTCATGCCAGAGGCGACGCGGCGATGGTGCTGGGGCGGCTGGTGTCGGCGGACTCCACGCAGGACATCACGTCGGCCGTTCCCGCCCTGATCGTAGCCGCCGATGATTCCTACGACCGGGTTGCCGGGCCGGCGGCATGGGCTCTTGCCCGTCTCGACCATCCGGCAGTTCTGGACTCGGTGCACCGGTGGCTGGCGTCAAGCAGCAGACTTCCGTTCTTCCAGGTGACGTCGCTCGGGCAGGTCCTGCAGCCGCTGGTCGGATGTGCCCCCGAGTTGCTCCCCGCAATCCGTCGCATGCTCGTCGACTCGGCCGACGAGGAGGGCTTGCGTCCGGTCCTCACGGCCCTGGCCGCTTGGGGCTCCGCCGCGAGCGAGGCGGTGCCAGAACTTGTGTCGACACTCGCCACCCGCAACGTCCGATGGGCCTGCGACGTGCTCGGCAGTATCGGCCCGGCGGCGGCGCCCGCGGCGAACACCCTCGAGGGCTTCGTCCGTGGCGTCACGCAACCACCGCGCCACGACGGCAGCACCCTGTTGCCGAACGGCATACGAAGATGGCACGGCGCACAGAACGCAGCGTGGGCTCATTGGCGGATCACCGGTGAATCAAAGGTCTTCCTGGCTTTCGCGCAGGACGCGGCATCCCAGGGCTTGGGGTATGCCGACCTTGGCCGCTTGGCGGAGTTGGGGCCCATAGCGGCGCGATGCATGACCGCGGTCCGGCCGTTGCTGGCGTCCCCCGGCCCGTGGACCCGTGTCCAGGCCGCCTACGCTTGGTGGCGGATCACCGGCGACACCGACGCCGCTGTCCCGGTACTGCTGGCGGCGCTGGAACCTCTCAGGTCGGGTGATGCCGACGAGCCCTGCCGCGCGGCGGTCCGATACATCGCCCACATCGGTGCCCCCGCCTCCGCCGCTGCACCTGTGCTGGAAGCCACGCTGTTGTCCGACCGGTGCTTCCCAGCCGACGTCTACCCTGCGGCACGTGCGGCGCTGGCGTCCTTCAGCGACGGCCTCCCCCTTCAATAGACCACCAATTCCCGAAAGCCACCGGCCGGACCCGACAGTAGGCCGTCGCGTGGGTCCCGGCAGTTGTCGCCGGCAGCGGTCGCTGAGTTCGTCTGTCTGCTCGCGCCCTGCGGCACCGGGCAGTCCGCTGCTGGTCGGTGATTGCCATGATGGGTGCCAGCAGGTTCTCAGGTGCCTCTGAAGGGGCGACTATGGCGTTCACCACCGAAGCCGATTTCGGAGCCGCCGAACGGGATGAGTGGTCCTATGCGCCGGCTGTCGGCGTCGGCCCGTTCCGGTTCGGGATGACCGTCGGCGAAGTGGTCGAGGCGGCTGAGGTCCTCGGCCAGACGAAGGTCAGCGATTGTGCACGGGACCACGCGGTCTTCTCGCCGACGTGGAAGGTCGAGGTCAACCGTCGGGGGGTGGCTCCGTCTCCACCTGCCGTCACCACTTAAGTGAGCCAAGCTGTGGGGCTGTTCTGCATCGGTGCCGACGCCGTGTACGGTCCCCAGGTCGCCTACGACGGTATCCCGCTGGTCGGGAGAGACCTGTCGGAGCTGGAGCGCGACGCAATCGCGTATGCCGAGGCAATGGACGCGCACGTTCGCTACACGCCGGAGGGCTACGCGGGACCGGATGTTCCCGGGGTCGTCTTGCGCGGTCAACTGGTCGGGCCGGTCCTGCGATCGCGTCCGTTGTTCATGGTGACGCGCGACGGCGCGAATACCGAATGGGATTCGATGCCCTCCGAGGAGTACCGCGTCGGTGGTCAGTCCACGGCCTGACGCGGTGTGACCCATGACGAGGGGCGGAGGGGATATGCGCGAGTACGCCGACCCACCAGTCGAGGCCGCGTTCGGGTCGCCCGTTACGTGACGCTCGTCGGCACCGCGAGGAGCGGGCCGGACCATTCGAAGACGGGCGGCTCCGACCCCTCGATGACGAGTCACCGACGCGGGGAATGAAGAGCGTCCCTGCGGAATTTTCACGAACCCTCATCAGCGGTGCCCCGCTGCGCACCGACATCGGCCGCTTCGGGCCCGGCGGGCGCAGCGTGTACGGCGCCCGCCCCGGGACCGCCGAGCACATCGCAGCCCTGCCCGGCATCACCGTCGTCGACCTCGACTTGCCCGCAGCCCCTGGCCCTCGCCCGCGAGCCGACCCGGGCCACCGCTCATCACCGCGACACGGCCTGGCCCACCCCGGAGCGCCGCGACCTCGCGGTCAGCGCCACGGCCGCCTCGGACCGGTGGAACGGCTGGCGCACGATCCCTTGCACTATTGCTTGCCCCCGGCCCCGGCCCCGGCAATGCCTGCGCCCAATCCGTCGCGCACGGCTGGTGGGGGGCCGTTTCCTGGTACGCCGGGCCCGCAGGGGCACCAGTGTGCGTGCTGTGCCGGGAAGGGGAAGCCGTCCACACCGCGCAGGAGTGGTTCGCCCGAACCGCCGTGCTCATCGAGGACCGCACCCGCAACGGGCGCCGCCGGATGTGGCGAGAAGACGCCGTGGCAGGCCTGCGGCCCCTCCTCGAGGAGTGAACCCACAAGGTTCGCCAAACCGGCCGCGGCTCAGTTGGCCCTGTTCTCGGGGCACTCATGGCCGCATACACGGAACACCGGCCGCATTG
The DNA here is from genome assembly GCA_036013505.1 of Streptomyces sp. NBC_00510. Taxonomy (NCBI): domain Bacteria; kingdom Bacillati; phylum Actinomycetota; class Actinomycetes; order Kitasatosporales; family Streptomycetaceae; genus Streptomyces; species Streptomyces sp. NBC_00510. Next base: position 9,930,167 of record CP107851.1, read on the forward strand.
GCTCAAAAACGCCTTTCAGGCCCAACAGCACCCCACCCACACTTCGCTCATGTCCACGCCAAAGGCGTGGGCTCTTCGGGGAGGGGTGGACCGTGCGAGCAGCACACCGTGCGAAGTTGGCCGCGCTGACGGCAGGGGTACTGGCCGTGTCGGCAGGTCTGGCCGTGACCACCGCGGGACCGGCCTCAGCAAGCGCCCCCTGCGGCAAGGGGGGGCTGTACAAGGACGGCACCCGTGTGACGATGACGAGTGGCGTCAGCGCCAACATGCGCAGCGGCTCCAGCACGGGCTGCGCCGTCGCGGGATGGGCCGACAACCGTGACGGTCTCGAGTACTGGTGCTACACGAACAGCGAGAACGGGACCTGGACGTATCTGTCCAACATCCACGACAAGACGATCGGGTGGGTGAAGGACACCCTGCTGCCCAACGGCGGCTCGTACAAGTGGTGCGGTTTCTGACCCCCTAAGGGCCCCGGCACGTCCGGTGGAGCAGCCAACAGGTAACGCGTTCGGCAGCCTCATGACCGCCGCCCACTCCCAAGGGCCGGGGGTGGGCGGCGACGCTCTCAGGGTCGCACCCCGTTACCTTTCGCATGGCCCCGAAACGGGGCGCCTGGCCTCGGGGCACCGCTTGACCGCTGATGAGGGACGTCAAAGAGCAGCAGGCGGCCGAGAGGGCACTCTGCCCGCGGGACGCGAAAATGCATCGCATCGGCAGCCCGCGCACCACACTCGGCTGGCCCGACAGCCAGCTGCTGGGCTACCTCCACGATCGCCTCAAGGACCAGGAAGCCGACCCGTCGTTCGCTCCGCCGGCGTACGGCCGGCGAGAAGCCCTCAGCATCCCCCACCCCAGCCCCGCCGAGCCGCAGGCCGCGCAGGCGGAATGGGGCCAGCTCACCGTCATCATCAGGGCTGCCATCGCTGCATGCGAGGAACGCATCGCCAGGGGAGTACCGCGCTGACCATTGCCGCGCCGAGCAGCCTCGGGTCGTCCGCCGAAAGTCCGTGCCATGCACTGACGCATGGCACGGACCGTTCCTTCAGCACGGCGCCGAGGCGGCAGCGGGACTAGGCCGTGTCTGACAAAGATCATCTGGTGGGCTCGCTGAGCCAGAGGATGAGTGCGGCGAGCTGGAGGCCGCCGAATCAATGATCGACTATGGCTAGTCGCCCATGAACCACAGATAGCTGCCCGGCGTTGCCACACAGGCTTCGAGGAGCTTGGCGAGGTCGAGGAGAGCTGCCTTCTGCTGCTCGTCGCCGCAGTCCTTCGCCAGCTCGGCAACGTCTGCGCTGGCAACTTGAGCCTCTTGCTCGTTGAGCAGCGTGTCGCCGTACGGATCTACCCAGCCGAGCTTGCCCGAGCCATGACGATCAAGCCTGCCCAGCGCCCGCGCCAGCGCTTCACCATGGTGGTAAGACCCCCGCAGCAACGTGGCTCGGGAGGACCCTTTTCGGGCGGGCCGCCCCGAGTGAAGCTCAAGCTCGATCCCCATGACCTCTCCGTCAGCCTCGGACACCTCAGCTTTGTAGAGATCAATTTTTGTCAGATACGGCCGGGGTCGGAGCTGTCCATCTGCTGGCTGTAGAGGTGCTTCCTGCCCGTCAGAGCGGTCTGCAGTGGGGCCGCGCACTCGCCCCAGGCGGCTCTGCGTTCTCGATGTCGTCGTGGTCCGCTGGCGAGGCGTATGTGGCGGGCACCACCACTGGTCGGGACTCCGGCCCGCAGTGCGAGCGGGACCGGATTTGTCGTCGCCTGCACCCTGAGCTGCTCCAGGACCTTGTCGCCGTCCAGCGTGGACACTGCGACCACCGACCACCGACCGCCGTGCCTGACCCTGCGTCATGCCTGCGCGGTCTGCACCGGCAGATCCAAGGTAGGGGACCATGACCAGGATCCGGCCCTCCCGGAACAGATCCAGTGCCGCCTGCACAGCGGTGATCTTCTTCCCCGCCCCCCGTTCAGGACGCCAACGCGGCCCGCGCCCCTGCACAGCACGGCAGAGCGTGCAGGCAATCCCACCCACTGCCGGATACGCGCATTCGCCTCCACCTGGTGCTCCCGAAGCGCAAGCCCAGGCATTCTCGGGTTTCTCCTGCCGCGTTTCCTGCAGCCTGCCAGAGAGATCATGCCGCTGCGAGCGAGCAACCAGATCATCCCGCACCACGGCTACGCCCCGGGGTACCGGACTGACAAACCGGCACCACCCCAGAGCGGGGGCAGCCTGATGCCGGACGCCCCTCGTCATGTCCACGTATGCTCAGCCCGGCCTCGAATCATGAGGCAGGGGCAGGGGCAGGGGCAGGGGCAGGGGCAGGGAGAGAGCTCATGTGGGACGGGATCGAACTGTGGCTGCGCAAGGCCGGCGGCCCGCTACTCATGGGCCTGGTCATGGCAGGCTTCGCGCTGGCCCGTGAGCAGTGGTGGCTGCCATGGCGCGTGGCAGTTCTCCTCATGAGCCTCGGGTCACTGGTGGGGTGCGGGGTCGAGACGTGGAAACTGCTCCGCAGCCGGGTCCCTGCCAAGACGGCTCTGGATCGCCTGGAAACAGCCGGGAGCGGGGAAATCCCGTACCTGGGTTCGGATGCGCCCGCGATCCAGGATGCCCTCACCACCCCTCTTCCCCCGGGCCGATAACAGCCTGCCCTACCTGATGGGCGAGATGATGAGCCCGCTCGTCCTCACCGCGGCGGACATGGACGTACACCGTATGCCCCACCGCCGGTTCATGCTCAGCGGTGGAGTTGATGCACATCTGCACCCCCGTCCGCGCATACTCCACATCCAGCCCCAGCTCCGGCACAGCCGGCCAGCTCAGCCCCATCCACGCCAGCTGCCCGCGTGCTCCAGACGCGACAAGAGGAAGGAAGCGCCCCAGGACGTCCTCCCCGACGACCTCCTCCGCACTGAGCTCCCCAGGCAGCAGCCGCGCGACTGCCTCCGGATCCTTGGGCAGCTCACCCGCCAGCAAACGGGAGCCACCCAAAGAGCACAACGCGCCGGGAAAGAGCTCACGGGCTTTCAGAGCATCCGCAACATCCCCCAGTTCGGCGTCCACGAACACATGCCCGTCCCACTCCCCGCAACGCAGCAAAGCCGAAGCCACCGCCAGAGCCCGTCTCGCATCCAAGGTCCGGAAGACCGGATAGGCTACTGACACCCCCACAAAATTTCCCCTCGCTCCAAGACAGAAATAGAAGAGATCCCCCGAGGGGGCATCACCTGTTTTGTCACCGCCTGGAAAAGCTGTTCATGGGGGAGCGTTGTGACCAGTGGTTGTTCACTTTGATCGACTGCTCTGGTTCTGTTCCGAGGCTGGTTCCTTGGCTGGTGGTGCGGTGATGTGATTGTTCACTGCTGCTGTTCAGTTGGGCCTGTCGTGTCGTGGCTTCGGGGATGCTCAGATTGTTTGGCTGGTGTGCAGTTCTAGCGGTTCGTCCCTGTGATGGTCATAGTGCAGCCCCCAGCCGTTATCTGGCACAACGCGACGGTCTTGCTCTTGCCGGTCCTGAGCTGCGGACGAGGTGGTATCTGAACCGTTCCGGGTTCGATAGGGACTCGGTGCCAGGACGGGGTGGAGGGGGATGACGAGCGATACCAGCCCTACCACCAGGGCGGCATCGTGTGGAACCCGCCTCTCGTCCTCACCCCCGAGCAGGAGCGTGCGAAAGAAGAGAAGGAGCGGGAGCACCGGAGGAAGTTCCTGCGGAACAGGGCGGAGTCTCGAGTACGGGGAATGCTCCTTGGTCTGGCGGTGGGGGAGACGCTGGGGGCCGCTGGCAGCAAGCTGCCGGCCGGCGGGCCGTTGCGGGCCGGCGTGAGTACCCAGTTGGCTTGCTTCACTGCGGAGGGCACCATCCGTGCGATGGTCCGCGGCAAGCACAAGGGCATCTGCCATCCGGCGTCGGTGGTCTGGCACGCGTACTGCCGGTGGGCGGCCTTGCAGGGCATCGAGGCCGAGCGGATGCGGCGTCGCTGGGCTCCCTACGACACCGAAACGGCGTGGCCGGACGGCTGGCTGGCGCAGGTATCTGTGCTGGCGGAGCGGAGCGGCGCGGCTCCGCGCCGGCGACGGTGGCGGCGCTGTCGAAGGTCGAGCAGGGCACCGTGGAGCGACCGGCGACGGACAGCCGTGGCTACCATCTTCGGCCACGGGAGGGTCCCGGCCGTCCTTGCTCGAGCACGGCAGCAAAGTCGACCTTGTTCAGGGTGTCCTTTCGAAGCACCCGCGCCGGGCGGCATCGCCTGGTGTGTAGGTCTCGTCGCTGGCGTCGTGGCCACCGAGACGGAGCCCCGTCCGGTCAAAAGGTCAGCTCTCTCGCATGAGGGTGGCGAGGGCGGTGGACCAGTTGACGTGATCGAATTCTGTGCCGGGTGGGACCAGCCGGTATGTCTCTTCGAGCCATTTCTGCAACTGGACCAGGTTCATCTCGAAGAGGCTTGACATGTCGTGTACCTCGAGTCGCAGGAGTACCACCTGGCGGCCACGGACACGTGAGGGCCACAACCGTACATCCCCGATTCCGCTGGGTTCTCCCGTTCCTTGAAGGAGCACGTCACGCGAGATCGTCCAGCGGACGACGGAGTCTTCGGGTGTGTGCAGGGCCAGGGAAACAACGAGGGGATCGGCCTCGTCGTAGCAGAACTCGGCGTCGTGAGGGATGCGGAGTGAAGGGATGAGGATCCTGTCGGCGCGTAGGCGTAGCGGCCGGATGCGGCGTACGGGGCGCTTGCGTGTCGGGAAGTCTGGTTGCTGGTTGGGCACGGACCGGCCTCTTTCGAATGGTGGGAACTCCTCTACTGTGGCCCGGAGGACGCCGGCTGGGCATCGGTAACCCGACCAGGCGCATGGCTTATATGGGGAGCGGGACGGCGCGAGAGCACGGGGGAAATGACAGGGGTGACGCTTGTAGGCGTTGGCCTCTGTGCGCGTGCACGCGTCAGAGCCGGGCTTCGAGGTCTTCCTCGCGGCCGGCTGTGAGTCATGGGTCCGGTGCTCGGTTCTCACCTTTCCTATGAGGTCTGGTGTGTTCGCGTCCTTGGTTGCTGCCCGGTCCGGGCGTTGCGCGGTGTGTGGAGCTCGGCGGCTGTGACGGTGGTGGGAGGGAACGGTTTTACGTCGGTCGTGTTCCCCTGGGGCGGGAGTGGGAGGTGGGAGTGCTTCGCTCACGGCTCGTCGTTCGGTTGCGCGGTGGGGAATTGAGGTGGGCGGCGCGCAGTGAATCGCCGGGTCGGCGACCGGCGTCTGCCGGATCGCAGGTGGCTACCGCTGCGGTGGCTGGAGGGTGAGTTCGTGGCGGAGGATGCGGGCCAGTTCGGCGGGCTGGGAGAGGAACGGGCTGTGGCCGGAGTGCAGGCGGACGGTTCGCTGGGCGCGGGTGGCCATGGCTTCCTGGAGGGGTAGCGGGATGGCGAGGTCCTGCTCGCACAGGATGTAGGTGCTGGGGATGGTGCGCCAGGCGGTCTGGGTGAGGGGTTGGGTGACCGATGCCAGGGATTGGCGGCCGAGTTTGGCGGCTGCTTGTTGTGCCAGGTGTGGTTCGACGTCGTTGTACAACGCGTGCGTAGCCTGGGCCGCTTCGAAGTAGCCGTGGTCGGCGTGGCCCTGGGGTTCCTCGTGGACGTCCCAGAACGGCGGATAGACGCCGCCGACCAGGGACAGGACCGAGTCGCCGGCGTCCTGCATCAGGGCGCTGAGGTAGATGACGCGCTCGACGTTGCCGGCTGCCGCGGCGGCTTCGGTGACAGGGCATCCCCCGTAGGAGTGGCCGACCACCACGGTCGGTCCGCCGACGGCCGCGATGGCCTTGGCCACGGCTTCCGCATCGTCGTACAGGCCACCCAGGACTGCCGGGTCTTGCCCGCTGCTGGGCAGGGCGACGGTACGTACGTCGAGGTCGGGGAGCTGCTCGACCAGTGGCTGCCAGCACCAGGTGCCATGCCAGGCGCCGTGGACCAGGACGAGGGTGGGGAGTGTGCTCACGTGCTGGGTCTTTCTGAGGTGAAGTGGCAGGGCCCGGCCTCTTGCTGCTCGGGTGGTGTGAGGAGGTAGATGACGGGGGGTCAGGCTTCGAGGGCGTCGCGGAGCATGCCTCGGGTGGTGATGCCCAGCTTGGGGTAGATCTGGTAGAGGTGGGCGCCCACGGTGCGGTGGGAGAGGAACAGGCGCTCGGCTATCTGTTTGTTGGTCAGGCCCGAGGCCGCCAGCCGGGCTATCTCCAGTTCCTGGGGGGTGAGGGTATGCGGTGTGGTGGTGCCGGGTCGCCGTTTGGCTGTGCCTGCGGCGCGTAGTTCGGTCTCGGCGCGCTCCGTCCAGGGAGCGGCTCCCAGGTGCTGGAAGGCGGACAGTGCTGCTGCCAGCGGCCCCCTGGATTCGGTGGTGGCCCTGCTGCGTCGTAGTCGTTCGCCGTAGGCGAGCTGGACGCGGGCGTAGTCGAAGGTCCACCGCTGCGCGCCGGGTACGGCGAGGGCGTGGGCGAACTGGTCGAGGGCCTGGTTGTCGTCGGTAGCGGTCAGGGCGGTACAGGCGTGGGTGAGCAGGGCGTGCCGTGAGGAGAGTCCGGTGATGCCGGCTTCGCGCATGGCGTGGGCGTGGGCGGCGGCCTCCTGGTGCCGGTTGGTGCGTATGGCGGCTTCGACCAGGTCCATCGTCGCCCACAGTGCGTGGGGGGCGTGTGAGGCGAGGTGGCCGGCGGGGCTGATGGCGGTGGCGTGTTCGTAGGCGCCGGCGAAGTCTCCGCGTCCCAGGGCTGCCAGCCCTGCGGCGTGGTGGGCGTAGTGTGCGGCGCCCAATGCCTTGCGGCGTGTTGCCCAGTGGATGACTCTCTCGGCGGTCGCGTCCGCGGCGTCGGCGTCGCCGGTGGCGGCGGCGAGGAGGGCTTTGGCGTAGTGGAAGTACCAGGCGAAACCTGTGTAGCGGTGGGTCTCGCACAGCTGGATGCCCTCGTCGGCAAGGTGCGCGGCTTCGTCCCACATCCCGGTGAGGTAGTCGTCCAGGATGAGGTGGATCAGCCCGGCCATGTGCCGGCGGGCCGGCCCGCCGTCTCGCCCCATGCGGACCATGCGCCATTGTGCTTCTCGGAGGTCTGCGAGGCGGTCGACATACAGGGCCGCCGAGCCGATGCGCTGGAGCTGGGCCGGGTCGGTCGTCTCGGGTGGTTCGGCGACCAGTTCGTCGAGTTCCTTGATGGCCGCGGCCCCGGTGCGGGCCGGGTCGGAGAAGGTCTTGCCCAGCGCGGACAGCACTGGCGGGGCTGCGGGTGTGAGCTTGTCCAGCGCACGGTGGTAGGGCTGCCACGGTTCGGGCCGGGCAGCGAAGAAGCACACCAGGGCGAGGGTGTGCAGGGCGTCGATGAGTGCTTTGTTGTCGGCGTGGTAGCCGTGGGTTCCGGTTTCGATGGCGTCGACGAGCAGGGTGTGTGCGGCGTCGATGTTGCTGTTGCTGTTGCTGTTGAGGATGAGGACGGCGGCGGCCGCGGCGGCGTGCAGGGAGCTTTCGGGATCGGTGTGGGTGTGCCGTGCGTCGTCCAGGAGTTTTTGGGCGCTGGGCAGTGCCCCGGTGGCCTCGGCGCCGATGTAGGCGGCGGTGGCGAGGCGGCGGCTGCGTCCGGGGCCGGGCGGCGTGAGGTCCGCGGCTCGGATCAGGGTGCGCATGCCGCCGATGGCATCACCGCGGTGCAAGGTGATGCGGGCCGCGGTCTCCAGGAGGGCGGCCACGCTCTCGTCGGGTTCCAAGGTGGCCTCGCCCAGGTGCCAGGCCCGGCGTTCGGGCTGGTCCACCAGGACCTGGGCCAGCGCCGTGTGGACGGCCCGCCGCTGGCTGCTGGTGGCGTTGTTCACGACGGCGGAGCGGATGAGGGGATGGCGGAACCTCAGCCGTCGTGCACCCTCGTCGATGTGGACCAGGTGCTCGCGTTCGGCGGGTCCCAGGTCTTCCAGGTCGTAGCCGTCGTTGGTCTGCCGTGAGGCGGCCTGCAGGACGCCGAGATCCCCGACGCCTTCCAGCGCGGCGAGCAGCAGCAGGCGCTGGGAGGACTGGGGCAGGCTGGTGATGCGGGAGCCGAAGACGGTTTCCAGGCGATGGCTGAGCGGCAGTACGGCCGGGATGTTGCCGCTTGTTGGTCCTGGGGTGGCCGGCATGGCGGACGGCAGTTCCAGCAGGGCGAGCGGGTTGCCGCAGGCGACGGTCAGCAGGCGGTGGTGGGCGCTGGGGACCAGGTTTGGTGAGGTGCGGGCGACCAGATCGGCAGCTGACTTCTCGTCCAGCGGCTGCAGCCGGTACTCGGGCAGGACGCCGCAGCCGTTCGGGCTGTGTGATACGGATCGTGACGCGGCGAGAAAGCTCACACGGATGCCGGCCGCCCGGCGCGCTACGAAACCCAGGACGGCCGCACTGGCCTGGTCCAGCCAGGGCAGGTCGTCGATCACCAGCAGAAGTGGGTCTCCGGCCGCGACCGTCTGCAGCAGGAGCAGCACGGCGTTGGAGACCATCAGCGTTTGGGGCGGCGAGCCGCTTTCGAAGCCGAGTGCCACGCGCAGGGCCTTACGGAAGGGCACCTCCAGATCCTCGAGCTCACGCTGGAAGGGAAACAGGACCTGGTTGAGACCCGAGTAGCTGCAGCTCGCCTCGAACTCCACACCGGCGGCTCGCAGCACCCGGGTGCCCTCGGCGTGGGCACCCGCCGCGACGGCGTCCAGCACTGCTGTCTTCCCGACCCCGGCGTCCCCCGAGACCAGCAGTGCTCCGCCTTCGGCGCCCAGGCCCGCGAGCTCGCGGATCGTGTGCAGATCGCGGTCCCGACCGATCAGCGCACGGGCCGTATCGCGCTGGGAAGAGTCACTACCGATCACTGCTTGCTTCCGTTTCTTTTGCGAGCCGGGGGATGGGCATGGAGCAGAGCCGCACAGCGGCGTCTGGCGCAGGAGGCGACCTGCAGCGCCTGGACAAACAGGCATCGGCGAGGCTGGTCGACCGTGCCGGCCGAAGCCGTGTGCGGCCGGCGGGCGGTCGCCGGCTGGGCGGCGGCCAGGGGTAGGGCCTGTGTGCAGACTCCGGTCAGCCCCCGGCGAGGCAGCCGGGGCCGGTGATCGACGTGTCGAGGTTGTCGGCAATGTCGGGTGTCCGATGAGTGCTGTCCGCGGCCGGCGGGCCCGGCCGGCGGGGGAGCCTGCCGATGCTCGGCAGCCGAGGACTGCTGGGGCTGTGCACGCAGAGCCGTTCGCCGGCGCCGGCGTGGAAGACCGGCGGCGCGGCGGGCCCCCCGTCGCGGACGGGGTCAACGCGGCGAAGGTGGTCCGTGCCGGAGATCGAGGGCGCTGGGTCGTGGTCGTACAAGGTTCGTCCTCGGTCCCGAGTCGGCACGGTGCGGGTGGCGGCCGCGGCTGTGGAGAGCGAGACAGAAATGACGGAAACCCTTTGCGCTAGTTCAAAATGTTGTTTGCGCTAGGAGAATACATCCTTACGGGACATCCTGCCGCGCAGGACCAGGTGGCTCCGCCATCGAGGGTTACGGTTCCGACCTGCAGGTCGGCCGTCCTCATCGGTGATCAAGTCATGTCGACCGGGTCCGCGGTCATTACCGGCTCGGGCGTCGCGGCGCGCTGCCGCAGCGGCATGAAGGTCTGGGTCCTGCCTGGTGCCCGACGGGATCGGGGCGATTGTCCAGCTACTGGATTGCGGCGCCCGGCGCCTTTCCCCCGGACTTCCTGCCGGACATATCCGCATCACCGTCCTGCCGGCATGGCGGAGGAGGTTCCGGCCTTGGCCGACGCTGTTGCCGCGCGCACCGCTGAGGACAGCCTTGGGCGGCTTGGGTTGTACACATTCCGGCCGGTACCCCGGCTGCGCGATCCCGGAGGCCGGCCTGCGGCTTCCCCTGCTTGCCGTGGTGCTGGGTCTCACCGAGCGGGCAGTGCCGTGACTGGCCGAGGTGGTGTTCTGCAGGGCGGCGCCGTTTCGTGCTGTGGCACAGCGTGGCGGTGCCGCAGGCTCACCCGGGTCGTCAGATCTCGGTGCCAAATGCCTTTCGGAGGGTGGCCACGGCCTGGGCGACCGCCTCGCGGGCCGCCTGTGTCGCCGACAGCGCGTTGAGCATGACGAAGTCGTGGATGGTCGCCTCGTAGCGGGTCGCGGTCACGGGAACTCCGGCAGCGCGCAGCTTCTCGGCGTAGGCCTCGCCTTCGTCCCTCAGGACGTCGGCTTCCGCGGTGATGACCAGGGCCGGGGGCAGGCCGGCGAGCTCCTGCTCGGTGGCGCGCAGCGGGCTGGCCGTGATCTGTGCGCGTTGCCCTTCGTCGGTTGTGTACTGGTCCCAGAACCACTGCATGACATCGCGGCGCAGGAAGTAGCCCTCGGCGAACCGGTGGTAGGAGCGCGTGTCGAAGTCCGCGTCGGTGACGGGATAGAACAACACCTGATGGCGGAAGGAGACATCACCGCGTTCCTTGGCCAGCAACGTCAGGGCCGCGCTGAGGTTGCCGCCCGTCGAGTCGCCGGCCACGACCAGTCGTGTGGGGTCGATGCCGTGCTCACTCCCGTGGCGGGTCACCCATCGGGCGACCGCGTAGCACTCTTCCAGCGCCTGGGGGTAGCGGGCCTCGGGAGAAAGGCTGTACTCGGGGAAGACCACGGCAGCCCGTGCGCCGACGGCCAGTTCACGTACCAGGCGGTCGTGGGTGCGCGTGCCCCCGAAGACCCAGCCGCCGCCGTGGAGGTACAAGACGGCGGGCAGCGGCCCGTCGGCCTGACTCGGGCGCACAAGGCGCACCGCGACGCTTCCCTTCGGCCCGCCGGAAACCGCGACCCAGCTGTCCTCCACCTCGGGATCGCGGTGCTCCAAGGCCTGCGCCTGCACCTTCTCCAGCGTCCTGCGGCCTGCCGCCGGTCCCAGATCGAACGGGAACGGCGGGGCGGCAGTGGCTTCGACGAACTGGCGAGCAGCCGGCTCAAGTACCGGTTGCTGTGAGGGGAGGTAGTCAGGCATCACGTACTCCTGGTGGGGGGAGGGCAGATCCGTGCTCAGGTTGGGGGAAATCGGGGCCTCTGACCGGCCGCGTCCGCTGCCGGCTCCCGGGTCCGGGCTGCGCACAGATGCTGCCTGCGATCCAACCTCGAAAGCGTGCCTTGCGGCATCGGTAATGTGACTCTGACCCTCGATGCGGCCGTGCGCCGCCGGGGAAGCGGGCCGCCTCGGGTGCCGTTGCCGCACCTGGTGACGGCAGAGCCCCGGCAGTGCCGCCACGGCAACAAGGCAACGGCCCTCAGCGATGGCCGGGGCTCACCTGCTGAGCATTCGGCGACATGGGTCGACGGGCGGGGCAACAGGAAGCACAGGATTCACATGGCCCTCTCCACCACCAATAAGCAGCGCAGTACCGGAATTCCTGCCGATCGGACCCGCGAGGCGAGAGGACTCCAGTGGTGGCATCGCGCAACTTCACGCACCGGTTCCGCGACGCGGTGTGCAATTTTAAGTGTGCGCAATATAATGGCCTGCGTGGAAGTTGTGAGAAGTACAGTTTAGTGCGCAAGTATTATGCGGAGGGGAGTTGCGATGAGTGAGAACCAGCCCGCCGCCCAGCGGCCAACGGCGGAGGCCGATGAGGTCAGCCTGCTCCTCGACGACCAGATGTGTTTCGCCCTGTACGCGGCGCAGCGGGCCTTGACCAACCGCTATCGGCCTCTGCTGGAAGAGTTCGACCTGACCTATCCGCAGTATCTGGTGATGCTGGTGTTGTGGGAGCACGGTGCGCTGCCCATCAAGTCGCTGGGCAAGCTCCTGCAACTCGACTACGGCACCCTGACGCCACTGCTCAAGCGCCTGCAGGCTCACGGGCTGGTCCGGCGCGAGCGCCAGGCAAGCGACGAGCGTTCGGTGCAGATCAGCCTCACCGAACAGGGTGCCGAACTGCGGAAGCGTGCGTGGGTCGTTCCGGCCACGATCGGGCAGGTTGCAGGCCTGACCGCGACGGAGGCGGGGAACGTCAAGGCTCTCCTGGAGCGGCTGACGGCCAACGTCACCGCAAGCCAGTAACTTCCTGGGCGGGGTGTCCGTCGTCACGGACGCGATGGTGCAGTCAGTTGAGCAGCCCGCGCTGATGGGCGGCGGCAGTGAGCGTTTCAAGGAGAAGATCCCGCCCGTGGCGGAGCCTCGATCGCACAGTGCCTGGAAAGATGCCCAGGGTCTCCGCGACGTCGGCGGGAGTGAAGTCTTCAACGTCGGCCAGGTACACCACGATTCGTACCTCGGCCGGCAGGCGCTGCAGCGCAGCGGACACATCCTCCTCGGGTAGCAGGCCCAGCGCCTGTGTGACACGAGCCGCGTGTTCACCGGATACCGGAACCTGCTCACCGGAGACCTCTTGCAGGCCTTCTGCTGTGGGCTGGGGGGCACAATCCCCGGGCCGGTTCCGCTCGCCGAAAGCGTCGAGCGCGGTGTGGGTGAGGATCTGGAACAACCAGACTTTCAGGTTGACTCCCTCGGGGAGCATCTCGAAAGCTTCGAAGGCCTGCAGATACGTCTGCTGAACCAGGTCGTCGGGGTCGGCGTCACATGCCATCTGCGTTGCGGCTGCGTACAGCCGGCCGAGGAAGGGCATGGTCTGCCGCTCGAACCGCGCGAGCACGGTCTCCCCGCAGACCGTCCACTGGATCAGACCGCTGCCACCATCCATCTCGCCCATGTGCCTGATCGGGTGTACGGGCTCGGTGCGGGAGAGCGACCGGTTCATGTCTGTTCTCGAATGGAGACGGGCGCTGCGGCACGGCGATGCCGCCCTTGTCCGCTCAGCCACAGGTCTCGCAGACGTTCGGATGCCGCTTTCCCCCGATGCCGGCCTTTCGCGTAGTCCGTGATGACTGGCAGGCGTGAGGTGTCAACCGGCACCTCTATTACTGAAGACACGTGTTTCTCCAAACTGATGAGGAACCCCTTCTTGGCAGAAGGGGATGGGCGGTTGCTATCACCGTCGTGGTGGTCAGGCGCAGTGATCAGGTGCAGGGATGCACTGTCCGGCGTCCGCGGCGTTGGCGGGACTCCACGGCCCGGGGCCGCCCTGCATGGGGCGGCCGGGCTAATCGGTGTCGAGTCGCCCGGCCGCCCCGTGTGGCCCGCTTCCGCTTTCCGGCGTACCTCAATAATGGGCGCGGGCCGTAAGCCCGGTAATCCGGAACGTGACCTAGATTCCATAGCAGCGGTGGCGTTGTTCCTAGGTAACGTGACGCGGTACCGGCGCACCGGAGTCATGACAGTCATGTGACCCAAGACCTGCCGGCAGCGGTGCTCTCATTGCCAAACTGTCGCCCAGCAGGGCGAATCGGGGAGGCAAGAGTCTCACAACGGGTGAGCGAAACGATCTAGGAGGTGTCTACTGCAGGGGGACCAGTAAGGGGCAACGGTCGGCGGCGAACGCCGGAAGCGCTGGGCCCCATGTGCGGCCCTGGCGCCTCAGCCCCGGTGGGTCTCCAGCAGCCTCAGCCAGATCTCGCTGATCGTGGGGAAGGCGGGCACGGCATGCCAGAGCCGGTCGATCGGCACCTCGCCGGCGACAGCGACAGTGGCCGAGTGCACGAGTTCTGCCACGCCGGGCCCGGCGAACGTCACGCCGGCCACGGTGCCACGGTCGAGGTCGACGAGCATGCGGGCCTGACCCCGGTACCCCTCGGCGTACTGGTGGGCACCCGCCACGTGCGCCAGGTCGTAGTCGACCACCCTGATCCGGTGCCCGAAACCCACGGCGTCGTGAGTGGTCATACCGACGGAGGCGACCTCCGGATGCGTGAAGACCACCTGCGGAACGGCCATGTGGTCGGCGGTGGCCACATGCGCACCCCACAGGGTGTCGTCGACCACCTCGCCGCCCGCACGCGCCCCGATGACGGCCCCGGCGATGCGGGCCTGGTACTTGCCCTGGTGGGTCAGCAGGGCGCGGTGGTTGACGTCGCCGACGGCGTACAACCAGCCGTCGGCGACGCCGGTCACCCGGAAGGTGTCGTCCACCTTCAGCCAGTCGCCCGGGGTGAGACCTATCGTCTCCAGCCCCAGGTCCCAGGTGTTGGGGGCCCGGCCGGTGGCGAACAGGATCTCGTCCGCCACCAGGTGCCCGCCGTCGGCGAGGGCGATCTGGACCTCGCCGTTCTCACGCGCCAGGCGGGCCACGGAGGTCGTGAACCGGACGTCGACGCCGGCCTCACGCAGGCCGTCCGTCACCAGCCGGCCGGCGAAGGATTCCATCCGCTGCAGCAGCCCGTCCCCGGCAACCAGCAGGGTCACCTCAGAGCCGAGCGCCTGCCAGGCCGTGGCCATCTCGACGGCCACCACACCGCCGCCGACGATGGCCAGGCGTCCGGGGACCTTGCCGGCACTGGTCGCCTCACGGCTGGTCCACGCACGGACGGTGTCCAAGCCGGGAAGCGCGGGCACAGCCGCGTAGGTGCCGGTGGCCACGGCCACGGCATGCCGCGCCGAGAGCGTGACCGTGTCCCTGTCGGCAGTCTCGACGCGGACCGTTCGGGGGCCGTCGAGCCGGCCGTGGCCGCGGACCAGATCGACGCCGACCGACTCCAGCCAGCCGACCTGGTCCTCGTCCTTCCAGTAGGAGGCCATCTTGTCGCGGTGAGCCAGGACCGCCCCGGCGTCCAGCGGCCCGGCGACCGCCCGACCAAGCCCGGGCACCCGGCGCGCGTCAGCCTGCACCACCACCGGGCGCAGCAGCGCCTTGCTGGGGTCGCAGGCCCAGAACGAGCACTCGCCGCCCAGCAGTTCACGCTCCACGATCACGGCGCTCAGCCCGGCGGCACGAGCGCGTTCGGCCACGTTCTCGCCCACCGGCCCTGCGCCGATGACGATCACGTCGTAAGTGCGGGTGGTCTCGTTCATCACTGCTCCGTACCGGTGGTGGGGGGATCAAGTCAGGAATTGCAGGTGCGGATTGCTGCCAGCCTGCTCACGGGCGCCTGCAGTGGAAAGGCCAAGCGGGCGCCCGTCGCCGGACTTCCGTGCCGGCTGCCGGGGGTGCGTGTGGGGGGCGTGCCGGAGGTGGTGCAGCCAAAGCCGTGCCCCGCAGGCATCCGGTGCCTGCCCGGAGAGCCAGGGGCCGGGGCCGTGCACCGTTCCCGTCAGGCTGTGCGCGTGCTGCATCAAGCGGGACCGGCTGCTGACCGCATAGTCCGTCGCCGGGTGGCGGGTGGCGGGTGGTGGACGGGGGCGACGTCAGCGGCCAGGGAACCGCTTCTTCACTTCCTGGAGCACCCAACCGTTGCCGTCCGGGTCGCTGAAGGTGAGGTAGGAGCCGTAGGAGGCGCGCTCGGGGTGCATACCGGTGATGCGTCGCTGCCCTTCGCCGTCGTGGACGCACCTGCCGCCCCCGTGGCCGTGGTGGAGGAGACCACCTTCGTCGTGGAAGATCTCGCTGACGTCGATGCCGCGAGCCGCGAGCTCTGCGTGCGCCTCGTTGATGTCGGACACGATGAGGTACAGGCCCTGGAACGCGCCCGCAGGGATGTCGGTCATCCCCTTGCCGAAGATGATCGAGCACTCGGAGCCGGGCGGGGTCAGGTGCACCACCCGGAAGTCGTCCCTGGCCGTGTAGTCGACGTCGAGACGGAAGCCGGCCTTCTCGAAGAAGGCCTTGCCCGGCCGATGCCGGAGACGGGGAGCACGATCACTTCGAGCTTCAAGTCCATGGAGACGCCTTTCAGATAGTGAATTCTTGACTGGTGAAAGGGCAACACTCAGTGCGCCGCGGTTCATCTATGTGAGGGCGCCGCACAGCAGCGCGTACCGCCCGGGCGGCCACAACGGGCACATGCGATCGGGCAGGGAGTCAGCCGATTGCAGTCGGCTCCGACCCACACCGGGAAAGGTACCCGCCATTTAGCTTTGAGGCAAGTAACGCTTGCAAATTTAACGATTGCCAAAGGTATTTTCTTGATCGAAAAGCGCTTCGCCGGGCGGCCAATTCCCAGAGTTTCTGCAAGTCGCAGTGGTTACGTTCCTTTGCGGCGCAGCATTCCCCACGTCCTGATGTGACCGCGCATACTGATCCCTGGCGTCACTTGGGCCCCTTCTGTGGGGCCGATTCGGCGCCAGCGCCTACTACAGCTCAGTCGACAGGTGGCCTGTTACGCCCCCGCTGAAAGCCCGGATCGCGAACAGCACCTTGATGTGTCCGCCCGCCGGGCCGGCCTGGGGGGACGGGCTCAGCCGATCGCTGTAGCCGCCGGGTAGGCGGGTCCGCCGATTGGGCGCAGGTGGGCAGGGATGGAACGAAGGTGCTTTCCCTGTTCAGCGGTGACGTGCTCGCCCTCGTTGACGACAGGGGCAGGGTGATCGAGGAGGGGGACCTTCGGCTGAAGGTGGTCAACGTTCTCCACGGTCAAGCTCGGCACGAAGGTCACCCACGGCGCCGACAGCCCGGCCGCCGCATTGCGCGATGGTGTTCAAGCTCGTCGAGTCGGCTCAGGACCGCCGGCGGGCGGTCACTGGAGCCCCACCTCGCCGCCCTGGTCCGCTCCGGTGCAGGGTTCGAAGTGTCGCATGACAAGCCTCGAGCAGGTCAGACCGCCTTGCTGGCAACCGTGGCAGAGGCCGAGCCACTGGTCGGGCACTGGCGACGCCGATTCGACGCCTCCGCATCGGCCGGGATTCCCGTCCACGTGACGGTGCTCTTCCCGTTCCTCGACGTCGATCTCATCACCACTGCGGTCATCAGTGACCTCAAGGTCCTGATCGGCAAGCACAGCCCCTTCACGGTCCGCTTCGACGAGTGCCGCCGCTTCCCCGACGTGCTTTACCTTGCTCCGACGCCGCACCAGCCGCTTCGCCTGCTGACCGAGACCGTAGCCGCGCGATGGCCGGAGGCGCCGCCCTGCGGGGGACAGTTCACCGAGGTCATCCCGCACCTGACCGTCGCCTATGGGCAGCAGCCCCGCGTCTTCGACGAGGTGGAGGCGGAACTGGCCCAACGACTACCCGTCACGGCAACGATCTCGTCAGTGAGCTTGCTCGTCAGCGACGGCGAGAACTGGCGGCACCACGCCGATTTCCCGATGCTCGGGTGAGCGCGCAGCACCAGTGCCGACCCACAACTCTTGACAATTGCTCGCATTGCGGGCTCCTCAGCCGGGGCGGATGCCGCCGCGCCGCGGAGCGCGGCAGGCCGCCTCCGGGCTACTGCACTTCCCGTGACGCGTGTCGGATGAATTGCTCAACAGTCGACGGCAGAAGGCAGGCATGGTGCACAGCAGCTGACATTCCACACTAAGTGATGATCAGCTCTCGTCGGTTGTCAGGCGCAGCGAGATGCTGTTGATGCAGTAGCGCTGGTCGGTCGGAGTGGCAAAGCCCTCTCCCTCGAAGACGTGCCCGAGGTGCGAGCCGCAGCGAGCACAGCGGACCTCGGTCTGCACCATGCCGTAGGACCGATCTTCGGCCAGTTCGACTGCGTCGCTGTCCTTCGGGTCGTAGAAGGAGGGCCAGCCACAGCCGGAGTCGAACTTTTCTGCAGAGGTGAAGAGTTCAGCGCCGCAGGCGCGGCAGGAGTAGACGCCTTGGGTTTTGGTGTCGGTGTACTCGCCGGTGAAGGGCATCTCCGTGGCGGCGCGGCGCAGGACCTGGTACTCGGAAGGGGTCAGTTCGGCGCGCCACTGCTCGTCCGGCTTTTCGATGTCATACGGCACAGAAGTTGATCCTCACAGCAGAGTCGGGAAGAAGGAGAGGTGTGGGGTTCGCCGCAAGCCGAGGGGCTGGGCCGGGGAGAAATGTCCCTTCTGACACCTACGCGTCGTTCAACAGCCGGCAGATCTGGGGTGTTCCGGCCGTTCGGGACAGCAGCAGTGACCCCTGTCACCTGCATCCCGGGGTGCGGTCACCGACCGTGCCGACAGTCGGCTCGGTGCTGCAACGCGACTGAGGAGGCGCAGCGGCCCAGCGGCCCAGCGGCTCGCTTCTGAGCGACCCGGCCGTTTTGACGGCCAGTGACCCCGTGAACTGTGCGGCAGGGTGCTGGGGCACACGCTGCTGGAGTACTGGCGTTCACGATGTGGAGCCTCAAAGCCTCATGCGGTGCGCGCGCCGCTGTTCGGCGGTGGTCTGGGATGGCGGGGTGTTGGACAGGCATTTTCGCCGGCGAGAGCATCGGCGGCCTCGGACGCACTCTCGCTCAACATTTGGTCCTGGCCGGCGAGGACGTCAGCGACGTGCCCTCAGGGTCGAGGTCTCGGCCTCTGGCGGCGACCGCAAGACCGATCCCGTTGGCGCGCTCCACGTTACTAAAGTCACGCTGTTCCGAGCCGACTTGCGCAAGGCCATCTTGGGGACTGGTCCACGGTCCTGCGGCTGCCGACCGAGTGGCGCAACGACCTTGTGGACGCGGAGCGCACCCGCACCACCAACCGTCTGCGTGCAGTCCTACGGGTCCTGCTGCCTGGTGGCGCTTCCCCGGCTCTCGGCCGCTTCGGTGATGAAGGGGTCTGTCCGGTCACCGCGACGGACAATCGCGACGCGACATTGCGTGCGATCACTGCCGATCTGCGTCGACGGGGTCGGGGAGGTCAAGGACAACGAGGCGATGGCGATGGTGTCGTGGTTCTCCGCCCGGTCTGACTTTCAACGAGGCTGGAACTCTCCGGGGTTGTCATTCCGAAGATCCGTCGGCTCGTCGTGGAGGATCACAACCCGCACGGCCGGACGGGTATGCGCGGCCCGATGACACCTCTGCGTGTCAAGCCGCTTTGTCCTCATACGCATGGGGGACATCAGCCCTCTCACGCGGGTCGCGGGTCGAACGAGTGACGACCTTGCCTTGCTGCGCGTTGTGGACGAACTGCAGTAGTTGGGCGTAGGAGGCGCGGTCAGGTGACGTCGTGCGCAGCGAACCGGTCCCGCCATTCGCTGTCCTCGACGGCGGCGTCGCGTCACGGGGGGCGATGCGTGCGACTCGTTTCAACGTTCCGTGAGGTAGCCGGGGGCGGCGATCGAAGGGTCGAGGTCGTGGGCGGGTTCGGGCGTCCCGTAGGAGCGGGTCACCGGCAGCACGCCCGTCCAGTGGGGGAGCGTCAGGTCCTCGGGGTCGTCGCCGGGGCCGCCGGTGCGCACTTTGGCCGAGACCTCGTGTAGGTCGAGGGCGATGACGGCGGTGGCGGCCAGTTCCCTGGCGTTGGCGGGGCGGGAGTCGGCGGCGCGGCCGGGCACGATGTGGTCGACGAGGGCGTCCAGGGCCGCGGAGCGCTCGGCGGGGTCGGTGACCTGGCGGGCCACGCCGTGCACCACCACGGAGCGGTAGTTGATCGAGTGGTGGAAGGCGGACCGGGCCAGCACGAGTCCGTCCAGGTGCGTCACGGTCAGGCAGACCGGGAGCCCGGTGTCCTCGCTTGCGTCGCGCAGCGGACGGGAGCCGGTGGAGCCGTGCACGTAGAGCCGCTCGCCGACGCGGGCGTAGAGGGTCGGCAGCACGACCGGTGCCCCGTCGCGGACGAAGCCGAGGTGGCAGAGGTAGTCCGCGTCGAGGATCGCGTGCACCAGGTCGCGGTCGTACGAGGCGCGCTCGCGGCTGCGGGTCGGGACCGTGCGGTCAGTCGCAGCGTAGGCATCACCGGCGGAGGACGGGGGAGGTATAGCGCGGTCCTTTGCACTAGCGCATAATGGATATTGTGATAGGAGAGTACACGTTTACAGGTCGGGGCGCGATGGAGATCGCGGCGAGCGTCGAGCAGGCCATCGGACAGGGCACGCTCGCGCCGGGCACCGTACTCCCACCGCTGCGGGAGCTCGCCACCGAACTCGGCGTCAACCCCAACACCGTCGCCGCCGCCTACCGCCTGCTGCGCGACCGCGGCGTCATCGAGACCGCGGGCCGCCGCGGCAGCCGGGTGAGGCCCCGCCCCTCCATCACCACGCACGACGAGATCCGCCTGGAGGTGCCGCCCGGAGTGCGGGACCTGTCCACCGGCAACCCGGACACCGCGCTGCTCCCCCCACTCGGCGTGGCACTGGCCGAGGCAGCCGCCCGCAACGCCCGGCAACCCATGCTGTACGGCCAGGCCCCAGTCGATGACGAGCTCTGCCGTCTGGCCCGCGCCGCCTTCGACGCCGACGGCGTCCCCGACGGCCCGGTCGGCCTCAGCTCCGGATCGCTCGACGCCATGGAGCGCGCGCTCACCGCCCATCTGCGGCCGGGGGACGCGGTGGCGGTGGAGGACCCGGGCTGGGGCAGCGTCTTCGACCTCGTCCCCGCCCTCGGGCTGCGGCCGGTCCCGGTCGGCGTGGACGACGACGGCCCGCTGCCGCACGACGTGGACGCCGCCCTGCGGCAGGGCGCGCGGGCGCTGATCGTCACCGACCGCGGCCAGAACCCCACCGGCGCCACGATCTCGGCCGCCCGCGCCCAGGACCTGCGTGCCATCCTTACGGACCACCCGCAGGTCCTCGTCATCGACGACGACCACGTGCACGGCCTGACCGAACTGCCGCTCCACCCGCTCGCCGGCAGCACCCCGCACTGGATGCTCGTCCGCTCGACCGCCAAGGCATACGGCCCCGACCTGCGCCTGGCCGTCCTCACCGGCGACGCCCTCACCCTCGGCCGACTCCGCGGCCGCTACCGCCTGGGGCCCGGCTGGGTCAGCCATCTGCTCCAGCACGCCGTCGCCCACCTCTGGCGCACCGACGCCGTGAACGTCGCGGCGGTCTCCGCCGCCTACGCTGCGCGCCGCGACGGTCTCGTGCGGGCGCTGGCCGACCGCGGCATCACGGCCTACGGTCGCAGCAGCATGAACGTCTGGGTCCCGGTACCCGACGAGACCGGGGTGGTGACCCGACTGCTGCAGGCAGGCTGGGCGGTCGCACCTGGCGCGCGCTTCCGGCTCTCCTCGCCGCCCGGCATCCGCATCACCATCTCGCCCCTCACGGCGGACGAGGTCCCGGCACTGGCCGACGCAATCGCCGCCACGATCCGCCCGCACCGCACCGCGCGTTTCGGCTGACAAGCGACGCAAGGCGTTGGACCGGCGGCGTCCGGCGAGCACCCCCGAAGCACCTGATGCTGAAACGGCCACGTCATCCCCGCCGCCCACCGGGCGATAGCCGCTGCCAGGAAACTGCCCCGGCATCTACTGCCGGGACCAACTACCGGACACGCCGTGCACCCGGACCACCTCATGTGCGGCGACCTTCGGCATCCGCCCACGGCTTGCGGGCCCCGCAGGCCAGGCACCGGTGCCGAGAGCCTGCCTGAGCGTGGCGATCCCGGAACAGCAGGCGCACCATTGCTGCGCCCGGTAACGACGTCACGTCCCGGTTCGTCGCACACTTCACGCGCCGACAGGGGTGGTTGGCGCCTTCGCCATCCGGCTGACCGTACGGGTCAGACGGGGCGGTTCGTCTGAGGTATGTCGCTGGGCGCGACCATGTCGTCGGCAGTGGGGCGCCGGGACTCGGTGGAACGAGGCGTCGCCCGTATGAAGTCTTGGAATGTTCGTCAATCGCCGCAGCAGTGCTCACCGTGGAGCGGCAAGGCTGAAAGTGCTCAGTAAGTCGAATGACTGGCCGTGACACCAACGATGTACCGCGTCAGGTTACCGAGGAAGCACGACACCGCCCTTGCGGAATCTAGGTCACGTGCCAGATTACCGAGGCGGCATCTCGTGACCATCATGGAAGTGCGCCGGAAAGCAGGGTCTGGTCACACGGTCCCAGCGCCGGCCGGCGAGAGAGACGAGTCGCGGACACGTATGCGAACTCGGCGTCAAATCCCGCCTTCTCCTGCAAATAACGCAGACATCAAGGAGACACCATGTCCGTCACCCCCGATCAGCACGCAATCCGTCCGTTCACGTTCGAGTTCCCTGAGTCGGAGCTCGAGGCGCTGCGTGCACGCATTGAGGCGACGCGCTTCCCCGAGAAGGAGACCGTCGCGGACCATTCGCAGGGCGTGCCGCTGGAGACGATGCAGGAACTCGCGCGCTACTGGGCCACGGAGTACGACTGGCGCAAGGTCGAGGCGAAGCTGAAGGCCCTGCCGAACTTCATCACCGAGATCGACGGCCTGGACATCCACTTCATCCACGTCCGTTCCAAGCACGAGAACGCTCTGCCGCTGATCGTCACCCACGGATGGCCCGGCTCGATCATCGAGCAGCTGAAGATCATTGAACCGCTCACCAACCCGACGGCCCACGGCGGCGACGCCTCGGACGCTTTCCACCTGGTGATCCCGTCGATGCCCGGCTACGGATTCTCGGGCAAGCCGACCTCGGCCGGCTGGGACGCCGAGCACATTGCGCGTGCCTGGGGAGAGCTGATGAAGCGCCTGGGCTACACGAAGTACGTCGCGCAGGGCGGCGACTGGGGTGCGATCATCTCGGACCTCATGGGCGTGCAGGAGCCCGACGGACTGGTGGGCATCCACGTCAACCTGCCCGGCACGGTTCCGCCCGCTGTCGAGCAGGCGCTTGCGGTCGGCAACCCGCTGCCCCGCGACGTCGTTCTGGCGAACGATGAGGAGAAGCGCGCGGTCGAGCAGGTCGGCCACCTGTACCAGAACATCGCCCAGTTCCTCATGATGGCGTCGCGCCCGCAGTCGCTGGCCGCACTCGCGGATTCGCCCGTCGGCCTGGCGGCCTATCTGCTCGACCACGACGCGCCGAGCCTGGAGATGATCTCCCGGGCCTTCGCCGGACAGACCGAAGGCCTCACCCGAGACGACGTCCTGGACAACATCACGCTCTTCTGGCTGACGAACACGGGCATATCCGCAGCGCGTCTCTACGCGGAGAACAAGACCCCGTTCCTCGGCGCCAAGGGCGTCAAGCTCCCGGTCGCCGTCAGTGTCTTCCCCGACGAGGTCTACCAGGCCCCCAAGAGCTGGGCAGAGCAGGCGTACCCGAACCTCGTCCACTACAACAGGCTCGAAGAGGGCGGCCACTTCGCCGCCTGGGAGCAGCCTGAGCAGCTCGTGAACGAGGTCCGCGCGGGCTTCCGCTCCCTGCGGTAATTCGTCTCAACAAACGACTGCACGGACCCCCAACCCGCCGGGCGGCCGAGTGGCTCCTCTTCGAGCTACTTGGCCGCCCCGGGCCACGCGGCCACGCTACGCACCAGGTCCACGAGCACCCCGAACGCGAACGCCTGAACATCGGGTACCGGGCCGGTTCTCATACGGCCCCCTCAAACGGCGGGTCCCGCACCCCCCGGCTCCGGCCCCGCGCCCCGACAGCAGGGGACCGGAGCGCGGGACCCGTCCTTTTCGTGAACTCGGCGCTCTGGCGCAGATGCGACGCCCTGGAGAAGGTGGGCAGAGCCTGCCGCCTGCGGTACACCCGGACAAACCGATCGGTGTTGTCCTTGTGATGCCCGGACGGCTTCCGACAGTTCCCCGAAGCGCCCCGGCAAGCCGCCGCGTCTGCTGCCACGGGTGGCCGGAAACGCGTTTGGCGTGGTCATGGGCGCCGCGGACGGTGATGCCGGGGCGCGTGAGTTGCCGAGAAGCACGTATCCGGGCCGTTGCCTCGGGCCGACATCGGCCGGTATGTGCGTGTGTTCCCGAACATGGAAGAAGGACGAACAGGGATGACTGAATTCCAGCAAAAGGCATGGCTTGCGGGCGGCTGCTTCTGGGGCATGCAGGATCTGCTCCGGACGCTCCCCGGCGTCGTGAGTACTCGGGTGGGATACAGCGGCGGCGACATGCCCCATCCGACCTATTTCAACCATGGAAATCATGCAGAGTCGATCGAGATCACTTTCGACTCTGCCGTCACCGACTACCGCGCCATTCTGGAATACTTCTTCCAGATCCATGACCCGACGACGAAGAACCGGCAGGGAAACGACGTCGGCGCCAGTTACCGCTCGATCATCTTCCATCTCGACGGCGAGCAGCGGCGGATCGCTGAGGACACCATCGCGGACGTCGAGGCATCTGGCCTGTGGCCGGGAAACGTGGTGACCGAAGTCGTGCCGGCCGACACATTCTGGGAAGCCGAGCCGGAGCATCAGGATTACTTGAGACGCTATCCGGACGGCTACACCTGTCACTTTCCGCGCCCGAACTGGCGGCTGCCGAAACGGGCAGGCGCCTGAGGCGGCTTCTTCGGCCTCGATGAAAGCCTCGCCACCCGCGGCGCGTTGGAGGCGGGCGCCCCGCACCAGGGGCCACCTGGGCGGCGGGCATCGCACTCCTCCAGCTGACGTGGCCGGGTTCCTCCCCGGCACGTAGGCGAGCACAGGACGGGGTCGAACCCAGGCGCGAGGAGAAGTTCGACCTCAAAGTACGGCCCTGGACCACGCTGGTCATCCTCTTTGCAGCGCAGCGCAAGACCATCACCTCCGGGACGGTGCACAGATCGCGTTGCCCCTGCGCGGGTATGTCGCCTTCGTGCGGGCCGAAACCTTCGCCCTGAGCGAGGCCGTCGGACTCACCTACGACTGCACCGCGACGCTGGCCTTCATCATGGCCGGCAACAATTTCGAACCAGGCCGTTCAGCACCGGTGGACCGGGCGCAAGCCCGGAGGCCCGAGTGGCTCGTAATTTCCGCCCTTCACGCAACGGGTCGGAATCGAGCGTTCGCCAAGTTCCCTGCGGCGCACCGGGCAGTGTCTGACTGCATGACGGTTGCGTCGTGTCCACGTGAGGGTCCCCGCCGGAAAGTAGGCAGGGACCCTCATGGCGTTGCAAGGGCGCTGTTGCAACCGAGCTGCGCCCGCTGTCCTCGTTCGGTCTGGGTCCGCTGGCGGTGCGTTGGGGGAGTGGGCGGCCGCCAAGCTGTGTCGGCGGCTCACCGCCGAGCCTGAAAGCCCTTCGCCAAGGG
The DNA here is from genome assembly GCA_036013505.1 of Streptomyces sp. NBC_00510. Classification (NCBI taxonomy): domain Bacteria; kingdom Bacillati; phylum Actinomycetota; class Actinomycetes; order Kitasatosporales; family Streptomycetaceae; genus Streptomyces; species Streptomyces sp. NBC_00510. Next base: position 9,954,979 of record CP107851.1, read on the forward strand.
GTCCGGTGCAGACACCGTCGTACTTGTCGCCTGGCCGTGCAACTGCCCTGGTTGCCCTACGGTTTCCGTCGTGCGGCCGGACCAGAGCAGGAGGGCTCAGGGGAGGCACGGAAAGCGGAACCCGCCCCGGAGCCTGCGCGCATCGTCCAGGTCCGGGGCCAGGCTGTGCAGTTCACGGCCGTCGGCCCAACACCACGCCCTCGCAACGCTCTGCTGCCTGGCAGCCGACGGACTCCCAAGCCGAAGCGCGGGCGCCCACAGACGTACGAATACGGTCTCGTCGGCTGTCAGAGGCGCCAGCAGTCATTGGGTCGCGGCCGAGGACCGCAGAATTTCTGCCCGTCCATAGCGCCGGGCGCCGGCGCAGGGGCCGGAAACACGGGGCAGTTCCGGCGCCGCCCCGATAAGTGATCCCCTTCGTGACCGCACGCGATGAAGCGGCAACTCCCTTGCCGGCCCGTCACCACGGTGGCGACCGCGGGATTCCGTCACATGACTGCTCTGAAGCCTACCGACGGGACCACGTCACGTTACCTAGGAAAAACATCACCGCCACTGCGGAATCTAGGTCATTTTCCAGATTACCGATGTGGCAACCCAGGCCCATCATGGAAGTGCGCCGGAAGGCAGAGCAGGCCTCGGCCCGCAGCGCCGGCAAGCGGGATTGACAACGTGCGGATACGTCTGCGAACTCGACGTCAAATCCCACCTCCTTCTGCAAATCACTTTAGACATCGTGGAGATCAACATGTCCGTCACCCCTGACCGGGATGCGATCCGTCCGTTCACGTTCGAGTTCCCGGAGGCGGAGCTCGAGGACCTGCGCGCGCGGATCACCGCGACGCGCTTCCCTGAGAAGGAGACCGTCGCCGACCAGTCCCAGGGCACCCCGCTGGCCACCCTTCAGGAGCTGGCGCGGTACTGGGCGTCGGAGTACGACTGGAGCAAGGCCGAGGCGAAGCTGAAGGCCCTGCCGCACTTCATCACCGAGATCGACGGCCTGGACATCCACTTCATCCACGTCCGCTCGAAGCACGAGAACGCCCTGCCGCTGATCATCACGCACGGATGGCCGGGCACGATCATCGAGCAGATGAAGCTCATCGAGCCGCTCACGAACCCGACCGCCCACGGCGGCGACGCCTCGGACGCCTTCCACCTGGTGATCCCCTCGATGCCCGGCTACGGCTTCTCCGGCAAGCCGACCTCGACCGGCTGGGACCCCGAGCGCATCGCCCAGGCCTGGGCCGAACTGATGAAGCGCCTGGGCTACACCAAGTACGTTGCGCAGGGCGGCGACTGGGGTGCGCTCATCACCGAAATGATGGGCGTGCAGGAGCCCGAGGGCCTCGTCGGTATCCACACCAATCTGGCGTGTGTGTTCCCGCCCGTCATCGAGCAGGCCGTGTCGGCCGGCAACCCCCTGCCGCCCGGCGTGGTTCTGGTGAACGACGAGGAGAAGCGTGCTGTCGAGCAGCTGGACTTCTTCTACAAGCACGTCTACTACGCCTACATGATGGCCTCCCGCCCGCAGACGCTGACCGGGCTGGCGGATTCTCCGGTCGGTCTGGCGGCCTTCCTGCTCGACCACGACGCGGCCAGTCTGGAGATGATCTCCCGGGCCTTCGACGGGGTGACCGAGGGCCTGTCCCGGGACGACGTCCTGGACAACATCACGCTCTACTGGCTGACGAACACCGCGATCTCCGCTTCCCGTCTCTACGCCGAGAACCGGATCTCCCCGTTCTTCGCGCCGAAGGGCGTCAGGCTCCCGGTCGCCGTGAGCGTCTTCCCCGACGAGCTTTTCCAGCCCCCGAAGACCTGGACCGAGCGGGCCTACCCGAACCTCGTCCACTACAACAGGCTCGACGAGGGCGGCCACTTCGCTGCCTGGGAGCAGCCGGCCCTGTTCGTGAACGAGCTCCGCGCGGGCTTCCGGTCCCTTCGCTAGCAGGCCGTGCCCTACTTGATGCACCGGCTCTAGCCCCCCGGGGCGGCTGAGGGACTCGGCCCCGAATCGCTCAGCCGCCCCAGGGCACGCGGACACACCGCGCGCCGCGTCCATCCTGCACGCCGACTACCAGCCCTCGCCGGCGAGGAGCCGACCGGGCTTGGGGGTGCCGTACTCGACCACACGGGCGAAGGCACTGTTTGTCGGCGCGCGATGCTCAGCGGGTGCCTCGGGAAACGCTCGACCCGAGCACATTCCACGTGCTCGCGGCCTGATGCTTCCCGTACGGGCACAAGGTGCGATCGTGGAGGAGGACGGCGCGGCCGACTCCGGCACGGTCGCCCGTATCGGCCCGTGCACGATCTGGTCGGCGAGCTGACGCTGCGACGACAGTGTGCGACTCCGGCACCGAAGAGCGCCCGCTGCCCTGCAGGCAGCCGGAGACCGCGACGAACCACCCGGGCCGAAGGCGGCCGCGGAGCTCCGCCCCTGGCCCGATCAGCCGCCGGAGGCTCTCCACTGAGATCCCGGCAGATCGCCGCCCATCATCCGCCCGGCCCACCGCGCTGCTCGCCCGGGCGGTTGAGAAGAGTGCGTAATGGATCTGACCTGACCCTCCTGGGTGGGGTGATGTATCACCCGAAATGAGTCGTCACCACTCGAGCGGGTGGCGAAGGGTGATTGGTGGCCGAGATTGAACACAAGGGCACGTCAACCCAATGTGGTCGTCTCGCGCCCTCCGGAGATTTGAGGCACCCGACCGCGGGCGACGGTGAGCCGCCGGCACCTGTGACACATGTCATCGATGAAAGCCGTTTTGGGGCATCCCACAGGACCAGTACTCGGATCTCCAGATCCATATCGAGACCGGACCGGGGGTGCAACCACAGAGGAATGAGTGAGATGAAGAGCAGCAATCCTGTCTTCTCGCGAGGGGTGTTCAACCGCGGCAACACCTGCGCGGGCTTCAACGAGCAAAAGCCGCACGCCGATGGCTCTGCCGCGGACAACCCCTACGCGCAGGGCACGGCCAGCCGGAGCGCGACCGTGCAGAGCGCGGACGCTGCGCCTGACGCCGGGCCCGCTGCTCTGCAGCAGGTCTGCGGCACTGCGATGACCATCGACGATGTCGTCGCCCGGACGGCAATGACACTTGGCATGGTTGTGCTCGCCGCCGTCCTTGCGTGGGTGCTGCTGCCTGTCGATGAGGCCAGCCTGGGCACGTCGTACGGCATCGCGATCGGAGCCGCCCTGCTGGCCTTTGGCCTGTCGCTCGCCCAAACATTGAAGGCCAAGCCGGTCCCGGCACTGATCCTGGCGTACGCAGCGTTCGAAGGCATCTTCCTCGGAGTCATCTCCAGCGTCACTTCCACCTACATCAGCCCCGCCGTAGTGATCCAGACCGTGCTCGGCACGATGGCGGTCCTCGCCGGCACGCTGATCGCATACAAGAGACGTTGGATTCGCGTCACCCGACGTTTCTACGGTTTCGCGATGGCAGCCGCGATGGGCTTCTTGCTGCTCACCGTCGCCAACCTACTGATTTCCGCCTTCGCCGGTGGTGACGGCCTGGGCCTTCGCAGCGGTGGCCTTGGCATCCTCTTCGGCGTCATCGGCATCATCCTCGGCGCGTGCTTTTTGGCCTTGGACTTCAAGCAGGTCGAGGACGGCATAGCCCACGGAGCCCCGCGCGAGGAGTCCTGGCTGGCGGCCTTCGGACTCACACTGACCCTGGTGTGGATCTACGTGGAGGCGTTGCAACTGTTCTCCATCCTGAACGGCGGCGACAAGTCGGCCTGAGAAGCCGCTGCTCCATCGATCACGGTGAGTATCAGAACGAGTGTGACTTCCCGGTCCGTCTTTCGATCGGGCGGGCAGCGGAAGGGATACTGCCACCGGCAGATGAACGACGCGATCCGCTACCGTCGCCGACAACGGCATCAAGTGGCGGGCCGTACCCGTCGACTGTCCATCCTGGGCGGTGTCTATGCGTTCTTCCGACGCCGTCGCTGGCGGGAAGAAAGTGATCAGCGAGTTCTGCGGCCTGCTGCGTGTGAGGGTTCGCCAGGACGAGGCCCGCGATGCGGATCCCGGCCGAGCTCTGGCCCTCAGCGGCCGGATGCGGCAGGTCAACAGCTCAACCAACACAACGAGCACATCCCCGGCGGCACTTGACGTCGTGGGTTACGACCCATTGGACGTGAGCTTTTCATGACCACACCGCAAGACTTGCTGATCGTCGTCCTGGACGTGAAAGTCGGGCCTCCGCTCGCATCAGGTGGGCTGTCGCTCGCGCTCGCGGGAGCCGAGTTGATCGACCTTCTCAAGGCCCCGACTATCCGGCTGGACGGGGATCGGATCGTGCCGGGCCATCTAGGGGAACCGGCTGATCCCCTCCTGACCGAGGCTGCCGCCTCATTCGTCATGGACGAGCCGTACGAGCTGGTAAGTGATTGGCTGTGGCGCAGAGGCAAGACCCTGACGGAGACATACGTGGTCGCACTGGAAGCACAGGGAACCATCGTGCGAGAGCGCGGCCGTCTCTTCCGGGAGGGGCACGGATCTCTGGTCAACTCACCGTTTCGCCACCGGGCGACCACGCGCTGGGCCCATGCCGAGCCCGTCCTCCTCGCTCTCGCTGAAAGCCTGGGTATCGACCACGACCAGGCTAAAGAATCAACCGAAATCACCGATTACGCGGTGCAGACAGTGCTGGCCTCCATCCGTACCGCGCTGGAGGAACTGGAGGCGGAGCAACAACGACGCGCCATCGAGCAGGCTGCCTTCGACAACCTCTGGCGCACGCTGGAATAACTCCCGCGAATGCGACGGGACTAGGATCATTGCCCACCACAGACCACGTACCTACCAACTGGTTGGCGCAAGAGCATGATCGTCCGCCCTTGTGCCGCTGCCTTGGGAACCCAGGCCCTGCCCCACACGGGGGCAGGGCCTGCGGACGTATCCGGCCTGCCTTCGGGCGTGCACGCGGCGGCCGGTGCCCAGGATTCCATCGCCGGCCCCCGGCGCAGCCACCGCCTCACGCCGTAGAGGTCAGCTCGGCTGTGGGGTGTCCGTCGGTGTGGTGACGATGGGTACGCGGGCACGCTGAGGCTTCGCGTACCAGGGCGTCGCGTTCGATGTCGTCGACCGCCAGGTGCCAGTGGGTCTTCACGGTCACCCGGTCGAGCAGGTACCGGCATCGCGCGGCTGCGGCCGGCGGCAGCCACTCTGCAACGTCTTTGTCCGACTTGGATCTGTTGCTGCGAGCGGTGACCCCACCAGCGCCCGCGGCTCGTCCAGGTCGTTGGCGTAGGCCTGGCGCTGCGCCGCGGTCCACTGTGAGGCGCCGACTGGCGGGGAGCGTCATTCCAAGCAAGCGATATTCGGAGGGCTTCGGCGTCAGCGAGCCGTAGGGTTGGCGCGCCAAGACAGCCTGGTAGCAGGGGAGAAGCGTGCGCTCTGAGGACCATGTGGGGTGGGAGCGGGACTTCCCGGTCCGGTATCTCCTGGTGCGGGAGGACACCGACGGTGAGGAGGAGGGCGTGCTGTGGGGGCGGTGCGCGGAGGTCGAGGGCCTGTTCATGGACCCGCCTCCGCTGCCGCGAGAGGTCCTGACACTGCGCGGCTGCCCGCGCGAGAGCCTGCTGGTCCAAGCCGTGACGGACAGCGCCGAACCGGTGCGGCTGCTGGGGGACGGAATGCTCTCGATCGAGCCTGTGGATCCCTCGAACGGCGGGCCGTCCCGCTACTGGGACCTGGAGGACACGGCTGTCCTGGCCCAGTGGCCCACGGCGGGCGATCCCGGGCGCGTGGACATCGTCGTGGGCACCGGCGTCAGAGAGGACGACTACTGGGGCGGCAAGCTGCTGCCTTCGAGCCCGCGGTTCGACCTGTGGTTCCCCTCGATCCGGGGGGACAGCCCATCGGGCGGTTGCCGTTCCATTGACGGCCTGCTCACCCCGCGCCCGCAGCGACCCACCCAGCCCGTGCACCTGATCGGCTGCGAACCCGCCGCACCGCTTCTGGCCCTGCTGTGTCGTCCCCTTCCGCAGGAGGGCGACCCGATCACGCTCTGGTGCCTCGACCACCACGGCCGGACGATGACCGGGTACCACCTCGACCTGGACACCGTCGAGGCACGCCCATCCGTCCTCGGCGGAGCCCTGATCGACGTCACCATCACCGACCCCGGTGACGACCGCCCCACCCTGGCCGCCCGCGCAGTCTGGGAGATCTGGTCCGACGGTGTTCCCACACGGCCCAACCAGTGGGCACAGTTCGACGCCGAGGGCCGGTCCGAGTGGCTGGACCTCACCCGCGTCGGCCCGTACGGGCTGCAGGGCCTCTCCGGCGGGACGTACCACCTGGACGGACAGCACGTCACCGACAGGGCCGGCTTGCTCCTGGCACTCGGCGAAGCCTTGCTCGGCCCTGGCGCCCACTACGGCAGAGACCTGGACTCGGTGCAGGACTACCTGTGCGGCGGGCCCTCCGTCGTCCCGCCGTTCACCCTCGTGTGGCACCACGCCGACATCGCCCGCCACGCCCTCGCCGGACACATCCTGCACCACCTCGGCGGCCCGTCCTACTTCGAGGAGACCGTGAACCTCCTGCGCGAGTACGGCGTCACCGTCGTGCTCCAGTGAGGGAGGCGACGGACAATCCCGGACCCCTTGAAGACGGCGCCTGACCTGGAGAAGGAACGGAGTGGGGCAACGGCCAGGCCATCAGGGCCCGGTCGTATCGTCTCCCGGTGCCCGGCTGGTGCTACGGGCTTCGAGGTAGGGGGTCCAGTCGGTGGCGGCGCGGCGGCGCCACTTCACCAGGGTGTTGGTGTGGAGGCCGAGCATGGGGGCGAGGACGGCTGGGGGCGTGTCCTGGGCGAGTTGGACGAGGCTCGCTCGTAAGCGATCGGGCTGTGATTACTGGCGTGTGGAGCAGACAGCCAACGGAGTACCCCTGGTGTATACCTACGTGATCGATCCAGCCGCCGGGCTCTACCGCGACGGCGATGTCTTCACCGACATCGTGAAGACCGCAGTTCCTTTCCCGCTCGAGATCAGCCTCAGCTCGATCTGATGTGGGCGGCACTGTCACTACCTGTGCCGGGTACGACACGTCCGGTGGGAGGCGAGGACGTCCGCAATCGCCAACCGGCGGCGACTGTGAAAATCGCTGTCCGATCACCGGAGCACGGTGATAGACATCCGGCGTGGCAAAGAATCTTGAGTTCCCTGACCTGTTGCAACTGATCGATGAACGGTCGACCGCCTTCCGCGCCGTGGTCGCCGCCGCGCCCGGTCTCGACGCGCAGGTGCCGACCTGCCCCGGGTGGACGCTGTTCGATCTGGTGAAGCACCTGGGTGGGGGAGACCGTTTCTGGGCTGCCATCGTCGACGCGGGGTCTGCCGACGCTCCCCCGGCCGAGGCCGTCGCCGCCCGCGCCGCGCTGGAAGTGCCGCAGGAGCGTGAGGCCCTGCTGGCCTGGCTGGACGCGTCGACGCAGCTTCTGCTGGGCGCCTTGCGCGCGGCGGGACCGGAGAGCGGTTGCTGGACGTGGTGGCCCGCGTCGCAATCACCGCAGACCGCCGGCGGCACTGCCCGACACCGGGTCCAGGAGACCGCGGTGCACACCTACGATGCCCAGCTCGCCGGGGGCGCCACGCAGCCGCTGCCGGTCGAGCTGGCGCTCGACGGTGTGGAGGAGTTCCTGTTCACCGTCTGCGCAACGCCGAGTGCCTGGCCCCACAAGCCCACGGCCTTCGACTTCCACGCCGCCGAGGGCCGCTCCTGGCGCCTCACCGTCGACGGCGACGGTGCACGCACCACCTGCATTCCCGCGCCCACCGCCGCGACCGGCGAAGACTCGGACGCAGCCGGCGCCTCCGTCCACGGTACGGCCAGTGAGCTGGTCCTCTACCTGTACGACCGGATCCAGGCCGACTCCTTGCACGTTGACGGAGACGCAGGGCTGCTCGACCTGCTCCGCGCCTGGGAGCCGGAGGAGAAGTAGAACGTAGCGGGGGCGGTTGGCCGCGCCTCGAGCCAGTAAGACACGACTCGGGGGAGTGCGGTTCGTCATCACACCGAGTTCTGGCGGATCAGTTCGATCCAGACTGAGGTTTGGTGTTCGGCGTTCGCCGCTGGATCGATGCGTCCTACCGCATCCACTACAAGCTCCACGAGCGAGTAGAGACGGTCGTGGTGGCGTACGTATTCCGCCTCTCCCGTCAGGAACTCAGGCTCCTCGATCTGCTGGAGGATCTGTAGGGCCGCATGCCACCGGCAGGCCGTCTCGACGTACTGTGCGACGGAGGAGCTGAAGAAGGAGACCGCGGGCTTGCGAAGCCCCAGGTTGTACGGCCGAAGAACCTCCGGCAGATCGTCAACGGTGATCGGCGCGGGGAGAAGACACAGCACCCGGCCCTCTCCGGGAACAACACCGGCCACGCAGCTACTCGGGTCGGTCCCCCAATGCCCCAGGTCGTAGAGTTGTTGTCCGTCCTTGACCAGGCGGCGCTCGTGCTTGCCTGCCCGGTTGGGCAGGAGAGTGGGGAACGTACCGGCATAGTGGGGTGTGAAGGTTTGCATCTGTGGCAAACCCCACTCGCGCAGGGCAACTCGGTCGCTCTCTGGTATGTCCCATCGATCGGCAACCTCAACAGGGATGCGAGGCTTGTCGGCTACCAGGCGCGACACGGGTTGTGACAACACCCGCCCGACGGCGTCCTGGACCAACGCCCACCTTCGTGCAACATTGCTCCCCACACGCGTCAGCATTCCGGTAATGCCGCGCGTCTTCAAGATCGTCAGGGAAGCTGCAGCCAGAGCCTTGAAGATCCTCTCCCTTCGCTCGGGGATGGGACAGACCTGCTCCCTGAATTTCCCCACTGTCGTGGGGCTGACCGGCGACGGAGCCCACCTGCGGTGTCGCCGTCAGTCGGCCGTCGGGTGGGTGCCGGAAGCTGTCGCCGGAGGCGGTCGCTGGGTTCGCCTGTCTGCTCGCGCCCGGCGGCGGCATCGGGCAGTTGGCTGCTGGTCGGTGATTGCCATGATGGGTGGCGGCAGGTTCTCAGGTGTCTGTGAAGGGGCGGCTATGGCGTTGGAGGCCGGAGCCGGTTTCGGAGACGCCGGACGGGATGAGTGGTCTTTACGTACCCCTACCCCTCATGCTGGGGTGCGCCATCACAAAAGGTGCCGAGGCCCGGGAACGGCTCGCGGAGATCACGGCGGCCGAGGGCTTGTCGCTGCGGGCCTACCTGGCCCGCCTGGCCGACACGCTGCTGACCCCCGCCGAGCGGGCCGAGCGCGCCGAGCAGGCCCTGGCCGTCCTGAATGCCTGGAACGGCTACGCCCCCACTCCTGCCGAGCAGTACGACCTGGACGCCGAACTCGACCGCCGCCTGACCCGGGCCACCGGCCGGTGAACCAGGTCGTGCACCTGGTCCTGGACGACACCGCGATGGTTGCCGCCGGCCGCGGCAACCTGCTGGCTTCCCGCCTGATCCACCGTGCCCACGCGGAGGCCGGCTGGCACCTGTAGGCGCACCCACCTGCGCACTCGTGGAAGCCGACCGCGCCCGCCCGCGCCCTGCCGCCCCAGCAAGATGACGGCCACACTGCAGCCTGAACACCCTCGGATGCTGAACACCGGAGACAACCGCTCCCAGGAGGCACCCACCATGCTGCAACCCCGCGATCAAGAACCACCGAGACCCGTCCGTCCGTGACTCGGCGGCGATACACGCCGAGCGGCTCCGCGCGAAGGGCGAAGCCCGGGCTGCCGAGCCTGCGCCCGAGCGGCCTGCAGACAGGACGACGGCCCAGATGTACGTGGAGCGCGCCCTGGCCGGCTATCAGGCGGACGAGGCACTGCGTGCGGAGGCGCGCCGGAACGGTGCGCGGGCCAGTGGGAGTGAGTCCCGGGCGACGAGTCCGAGGCCGAGGAGGACGACCTCGAGGAGTACGACGAGGAGGAGGTTGCGGAGGGCGGGGACGAGGAGGAGCCGTCGACGTCAACCGCGGAGCTGTATGCCCGGCGCGTGCCGGGGGACGTACAGCAGCGAGGCGCAGCGGCCCGCGTCGCGCACAAGAGTGTGCCCCTGTCCGGGGCCGCGTCGTCATCTATTGACAATTCACCGCCTGACGAAAAATGCCCGGCCACACCCCATGGCGGCCGGGCACAGCCATGCCCGAGACCAGGGCATTCGTCACAAATCAGCAACACGGCCCTCGATAGTCCGGACGATCAGGTCAAATGGGCCTCCACACGCCCTTGGGGGATCAATGCGCCACATCGGTACAACCATCGCCGCCTGCCTGCTTGCCGCCGCGCTCACCGCCTGCGGCATCGGTAGCAGCACCACGACAGAGGCATCCGCACCCAGCCCTTCAGCCGCCACCAGCGCGCCCACCAAGGCCGAGAAGCTGAACGCCTGGTTTGACGACGGAGGCCAGGATCATCTCGACACGATCAGCGACGACCTTGATGACGTAATCTCACACATGGGCGCCACGGACCTGGACGAGCTTGCCGAGTCGTGCGCAAAACTCACATCAGATGTCGAGACCATCCAGGGCGGTCAGCCCATGCCCGATGCGAAGGCGGCATCATCGTGGGGCCTCGCCTTGGAGCATCTCAATTCGGCAGCTACGCACTGCACGAACGGCGCCGTCTCGATGGATGTGGATGAGATCAACCAGATGACGGCGGAGCTGAAGATCGGCACGAATCACGTTGACGCGATGAACGAGCGACTGGACATGATCCGTAACGGCAACTGACTGCGCTGTAGCGATGCCCCCTGCCGGGTGATGTGCCGGCGAGGGGGCTTTCGTGCGTCCGGGCCCGAGAAGCCCGTCGACAGGCACGGCAGCATCGCCTCGCCTACTACCTGCCGGGGCCAGCAGATCGGAGACCCGACCGGGCGCATGACGACCGACGCCGCATCCGACGTCATTGAGACCGCAGCCGACACAGCCAACGTCGAAGGCTTGTGGCGCTCCCACTCCCTGCGTCGCGGGTTCGTCCCCGCCGCCCGGGCGGCGGGGAAGGACCTGGTGGACATCGGCCGGGCAGGCGGGGTCGAGGAGGAGGTCACGCGGGGCGACAGCGTCGTGGTTGATAGTCGTGATCGCCACCGTGATGTCAGTGGAGGACTCGGCTTGACCAGGGACAAGTCGCTGGCCTCCTCCGCCGGTTACTTGTGACGCGAGTGGCGAAAAGCCGGTATCAACGTCGTGCAGACGGCAGCTTGGGCGAAGGGCTCCAGCGCGTGTGATGCGCCGGAGCCTCTCGTGGAGAGCAGCACGAGTCAGGTCAGTAGGCGATCGATCCCTTGGTGCTCCACGCGAATTGCACTATGAATCTGGTGCCGTCCTTGACGTCGGTGGCTGCCAGACTCCAGGTTCCGACTGTGATGTCGCGGTAGGCATTGCAGTAGGAGCTGCCGCTCGTGGGGTAGAAGCAGGTGCGCACGGGCACGAAGTCGAACCCGCCGCCGGCTGCGATGGACGGCTTGACGTTGATGTCGTTGCAGTTGGACGTGGCGTAGGCGTATCCGGATGTGGGCCACACGTATTCGTTCCCGTTGTCGACGGGATTGAAGCTCTTGGCAGTACCCAGGCAGGTTGCTGCGCTGGCTGGCGTGGTGGTCATGGCAGTGAGTCCACCAGCCGCCAGAACCGCGGCGGCCAGGGTTGCAAGGATCCGACGTGCTGACATGCGCGTTCCCCTCTCGATTCGTCTCCGGCGCTCCCGTTCCCCGCCGGCACTTCGAAGACCAGGCGGCATTATGTCGTGGACACGATCGTTTGGCAGAGTCCAAATTCAGCCGCTGTCGACGGGTCGGCTCTCGGAAGTCGGCGCGACCTCCGGCGCTGCGCTTGCCGCAGGTGCAAGGCGCTCACCATGGGTTTCTCGTTCCTCCAGCTCGACTTTCGACGTTTTCGTCGATCGTCGTGTGGGTTGCTCGGGCGGGTGATGCAGCACCGACCTCGGGCCTCCCTGACCCGCTACGAAGCGTCATCTGTGTTCCCGTCGCTCGGCGGCATCTGGACCAGTGAAGATCCCTCCTCGACGGGCCTCCGCGAGGGGCACGACGTGGTCGATGTCCAGTCCGGACGGCCCGTCGACGTAGGACCAGATAGCGGACCGCGTCGACCATCTGCCGGTGGCAGTACGCCTCCGGCTGCCCGCCCCTGCCCTCCAGCCACCCCGGCACCGGCAGCAACTCCCGCACCACGGCCCACTCGGCGTCCGTCATATCCGATGGAACGCGTTGCGGACGATCGGCCGCGTTGGCGTACGCGTGCGCGAGGCAATCACACGACCGGGCATGCGAGTTGGACGCGGCGGTCAACGGCGCGGAAGACTGCGGCACCACGGCCTCCTGTTGCTCATGGACTTCGACACCCACGAGTTGTGCAGGAGGCCCTGCCTTCATGCCCGGCAAGCCGGAAGATCACCCGACCGAGATACAGCGGTCGAACCCACGCTCAACATGAGCGGTACGACATCGGCTTCTGAGACACGACAGCGGCGAAAGCGTACAGGCTAGCCCCGGTCAGCCGTCCGTTCGCGGTCACGTGTTCAATGAGCGTTGCACCCGGTACGTAGGCAGTGGCCAGGCGACTTCGTGGGGCGGGTGTGTCACGACCGCCTCCGGATCCCGCTCAGATGGAAAGACCCTGCTCAGGTGATGCTCCAGGCGATGCCGTCGGGCGCGTCGAGGGCGGTCTCGACGCTCTGACGGCTCAGCCATCCGCCGCCCGGCACCGAACAATCGGCCCGATGCAACACGCTACGGCCCGGCCCCTCGCCGTTCGGCTCAGGGGCGTTCTGCAACGCCGCCCCCGGTCCGCAAAAGTACTAACGGAATACATGCGTAAAATTCAGCAAAACCGTTAAGAACGGATCATTTGCCGCAGTACGGTGGGAATCTGCCGTCCAATGCAGGCTCCGCGACGGGTTCAGGAGGAAGCCCGCATGGCAGAGGAACTTGACGTAGCGTCGATGGCTCCCGGTGATCGAGCGAATGCGATCCGTGAACTCTCGGGGTTCGTCGTCAACGGCCGCGCAGAGGTGGACTTTCCGTCGGATCCGAATCGCCAGCGGGCTCACGCGACCACCAGCGCGCTCGGGTCGGTGAAAGTCTCGGAGATCGGCTGGAACGTGACCCGCATCCGGCGCACTGATGCTCCGGTGGACGGGGAGATGGTGCCGCAGATTCTCGTCTCTATCCGGGAAGCGGGGGTCTCCCAGTTCCATCAGGCGGGCAGGCACGGACTGATAAAAGCCGGGGATCTCATGGTGCTCGACAATGCGAAGCCCTATGAGGTTTTGTTCCACGGCCCAGTACGTGGAGTTCTAGTGAGCGTTCCCACGCACATCCTGGGGCTGCGGCCGTCCCTGCTCGATCAGATCACGGCTGGTCCACTCAGTTCGGAGCGACCGGCCGTGGGCGCCACGGCAGCGTTCTTCACCCGGCTGGCTCGTCTTCGGGGCGCTGCCGGTAAAGCCGATACCGCCCTGTTCGCGGAGCCCAGTGTCGACCTGATCAGGGCTGTGGTGACCATGGTCCTGTACGGGGACGACCTGGCCAGAACGCTCCTGAACAGCACACTTCTTGAGCGTGTTCAGGAATATGTGCGCCTCCATTTGGCAGACCTCGATCTGACTGCCGAGCGTATCGCAGCCGAGCACAACGTTTCCGTACGCTGGCTCTACCTGACCCTGTCCCGAGCGGGAATCACCCTTGGTGAATGGATTAGGACGCAGCGCCTCGAAGAGTGCAGGAGGGAACTGGCTTCGCCAGTGCATCAGTTCATGACGATCGAGGCCATCGCCCACCGGTGGGGGTTCGCCAGCGCACCCCACTTCAGTCGCGTCTTCAAGACGGCGTACGGGGTGAGCCCCCGCGACTTTCGGTTGGGTCAGAGTGGGCTCTCATCGGAAACGAAACATCTCCGGCAGAGCACTTTGGACGGACCACCCTGACCGTCCCGGGCCCACGTTGCTGGAAGGCGAACCGGAGCCGCCCCGTGCCCCGCTCGGAACGTTCGACTGTGAGCGGGGCAGACGACAGGGCCCCCGCCGGTTGCCGATCCGGCGGGGCCCTGTTCTGTGCGTTGCCGCAGGTCAGCCCTTGCGCTTATCCCGCTCGACGTCCTCTGCCGCTTTGTGGGCGATGCCGTCGAGGATGTCGTGCTCGCAGACCACGCCTCCCGGGCGCTCGTGCGCTCCATGATCCGCAGCAGTACCAGGGCCCTGGCGCCGATCACGTCGACCCGGCCCGGGTGCATCCCCGGGATCGCCGCACGCTGCAATCTCACCCGGGGCCGCCTTCACCTACCTCACCGCGTGGATGGTTCGCCCCCCTTGCCCGGGGCAGGTCACCAGCCGGTGATGCGGGGCCAGCGCGCTTGGATCACCGGGGCGGGCTCCCTGCCCTTGCTGCTGTCGACGACGTGGTAGCCGTGGTGCTGGGCGGCGGTGGCGCAGGCGTGGTTGGGCAGGATGCGCAGCCGGGTGCCGACCGGCAGGTCGGGCAAGTCGGTGCCGTCGCGGGCGGTGAGGGTGCCATGTTCCTGGCTCGCGGCCGTCATGACCAGGTTCGGGATGAGGTGGCCGGCCATGTCGGTGACCAGACCGTAGCCCTGGTCCTGGGCCTGGGCGGCGGTGCCGCGGTCGCGGGACATGGCCATCCAGCCGCCGTCGGTGACGATCCACCCGTACTCGGGGCGGTGGCCGATGACGGTGACGACCACCGACAGGGCGAGGTCCTGCACCTGGCAGACGTCGAGGCCGGCCATCACCAGATCGAAGAACATGTAGTTACCGGCCCGTAGTTCGGTGACCCCAGTGAGGTCCTCGGCCGCGTGCGCGGTGGGGGTGGAGCCGACGCTGACGCAGGCCACGGGTATACCGGCCGCACGGAGACGTTCGGCTGCGGCAACCGCGGTGTCATGTTCGTTCTGTGCGGCCAGGCGCTGTTCTTCGGCGCTGTAGGCGAAGTACGACTCGCCTGCGTGGGTGAGCACGCCGTCGAGGCAGGCCGCGTCGTGCAGGATGCGGCCGGTCTCGGTGAGGGCGGGGTCGTCGGGCTTGAGACCACCGCGGTGGCCGTCGCAGTCGATCTCGATCTGGGCCGGGATGGGCAGGCCGGCCTGGCCGGAGGCTTCCGCGACGAAGACGGCCTGCTCGATGCTGTCCAGCAGGACTCGCACGGTCACGCCGCGCCGCAGGAGAGCGATGACGCGGGGGAGCTTGTGGGGATCGATGCCGACGGCGTAGGTGATGTCGGTGTAGCCGCCGTCGGCGAACGCCTCGGCCTCGGCGAGAGTGGAGACGGTGATGGGACACGTGTCGCCGTCGTTCAGAAGCGCGGCGACGTCGAGGCTCTTGGCTGTCTTCATGTGCGGGCGCAGGGTGACCCCGAGCCGGCCGGCCCTGGCCCGCAGGCGTTCGATGTTGCGCAGGCTCTTGTGCACGTCGACAACGGCGAACGGGGTGTCCGGATCCATCAGGGTCTGTGCGGCGGGGGCGGGGGTGGTGGTCACAGGGAGATGTCCATCTTCTTCAGGAGGGCCAGAGCCAGGTAGAGGTCTTGCAGCCCGATCCCGGAACTGTCGAAGACTGTGATGTCACGGTGGTCGGTGCGTCCTTGGGCGCGCTGGGTGAGGACTTCGCCGAGGGGGATGAGGACGGTGTCCTCGGGTGCGTGCTGGCTTTCGCCCATGCGGCGTGCCTGTTCGGGCAGGTCGCAGAAGACCCGGGCGTGGGCGAACAGGGCGGGGGGCAGCTCCCGCTTTCCGGGGGCGTCGGCGCCCATGCAGGACAGGTGCGTGCCGGGGCGGACCCACTCGGCCTCGAACAGGGGAGGGTCTTCGGCCCGTGCGGTGGTGGCGGTGACGATCACGTCGGCGCTCGCGCAGGCTTCCTCGGCACCGGCCGCACGTGCTGTGTGTCCCTGCGCGGTGAGTGCGGCAGCCGCGGTCGCTGCGCGGGCCTTGTCGCGTCCCACGATCAGGATCTCGCCGATCGGCCGGACCCGGGCGACGGCCCGCGCCTCATAGGCAGCCTGATGGCCGGTGCCGAAGACCGCAAGGGTGGCGGCGCCGGTGGGGGCGAGCAGATCGACGGCGAGCGCGTCGGCCGCGGCGGTCCGGTAGGCGTTCGCGGCACCGAGTTCCAGGGCGGCGGCGATCCGGCCGATCCTCTGGTCGAGCAGCAGCAAAGTGGAGTGGTGACGTGGGAGCCCACGTCTCAGGTTGTCCGGCCAGTAGGTGCCGATCTTCACCCCGGCATGCGTCGCGGACGCGGACGGCTTGAGCGTGAACCGGTTGCGCGGATCGGAGCCGTGCACGGCCAGGGAAGGGAAGACCACGCCTTGCACCGTCGCGGCGAAGGCCGCGCGTGCCGCTTCCAGAGCCAGTTCCTCGTCCACGAGCGCAGCCGTCTGTTCCTCCGGGATGAACAGCAGGCCACGGCCTGTGTCCGACGGCGGGCCGGAACTGGGCGGAGAAGCAGGTGCGGTGTGTGCGGCCGGTCCGGTGTCGGTCATGTACTGCCCTTTACTTGGCGTAGTTGTAGACCGTGGCCCGGGACACGCCCAGCAGGTCCGCGATGGTCTGGGCGGCGTCGCGCCCCTCGAAGTAGCCCTCGCCCTGCAGCTGCCGCACGAGCGCCTTCTTGTCGTCCCGACTCAGCGACCGGGGGGTGGCACCGCGCTCCGCGGCCAGCGCCTCCACAGTTCGGCGCAGCTCGCGCACGTTGCGGTCCCGCAAATTCTCCAGCGGGTGCTCGCGGTGCTCGACATCGGTGGCCACGAGGTTCGACAACGCCAGCGTCACCGGCGACAGGACGGACACGTCAAGGTTCAGGCACAGGGCCGCGATGTACTGGCCCGCGGCGTTCTTGATGCCGATCGACGTGCTCTTCACCGGCCGACCGTCGGGAAACTGGTTGGGGTAGTTCTGGATCACGCTCGGGTACTGCGGATCCGCGATGCGCGCCAGGCCCAGCTCCGTGGCCGAATCCCCGACCTCCCGGCCGGAAAGGTTGTTCTCGATCACCCGAATCGCCTGCTGGGGGTCCCGCAGGTCGTGCAGCACCACCTCACACAGCCCGGGAAACATGCGGCCCAACGCCACAGCGATCTTCTCCGCCTCGCGGACAAGGTGCTCATCGCCCTCGACCGCAGCGACGGCCACGGGATGCTCCACGGCCTGCCTCCATCCTGGACTCAAATTCCATCTTTAGACAATGATGCTAAAGCATTCTCCGAGCCGCGCCAACGCCGCTGATGAGAGCGATCGCACCTGGGCATGCACGAGCAGACTGGGCTCCTTAGAGAGGCCGCAGGGGCCGGTGATACCCAAGCTCAGGGTGCGGCTCATAGTCGGGAACGGGCGCTTTGGTGCCGTACAGACCCCGTCCGTACCGATGAGTTTTGTGCGGACCCGCGGTCCATGCCCTGGATCCACCGACAGTGGTGGGCCCGTGCTGGGAACGTTCCAGCGCGGGAGAAAGCACATGGAGGCAGTGTTGGGCGTCGACGACTTCGAGCAGGAGCGCGCAATCCGGACGGGTGAACAGGGGACGCGGGTGAACGTTCACAGGGTGTTGGTGGCGGGGGCGAGCATCGCGGGACCCGCGCTGGCCCACTGGCTGCGCCGGCGGGGGGCCGAGGTGACCGTGGTGGAGCGGGCTTGCGAGCTGCGTCCCGGCGGGCAGGCGGTGGACGCGCGCGGGGTCGCCAGGGAGGTCATCGGGGGCATGGGGCTGGACGCGGTGGTCCGCGCGGCGTGCACCGATACCGCTGGCGCGCACACCGTGGACACGGACGGGCGGGTGCTGGAGACCTTCCGCGCGGATGACGACGGTGGCGACGGGTTCATCGCGGACATCGAGATCCTGCGCGGGGACCTGTCCCAGGTGCTCTACGACGACACCCGCGACGGCGTCGAGTACATCTTCGGCGACCGAATTGCCGAGCTCGCCCAGGACGCGGATGGGGTCGACGTGGTCTTCGCGGGCGGGGACCGGCGGCGCTTCGACCTGGTGGTCGGGGCCGACGGGCTGCACTCGGAGCTGCGGGCGATGGTCTTCGGGCCGCATGAGCGGTTCCTCCGCCACCTCGGGCACGTGCTGGCCTTCTACAGTGTGCCCAACGAGTTCGGGCTGGACCGCTGGCTGCTCGAGTACCAGGACCAGAAGTCCGGGCGTTCAGCCCTTCTGCGCCCCATCCAGGACGCCACCCGGGCGATGGCCATGTTCTACCTCGCCTCGGCTGACTTCGACGTCGACCACCGTGACGTCGCGGCCCAAAAGCGCCTGCTGCGTGAGCGGATGGCGGGCCTGGGCTGGCTGGCCCCGGACATCCTCGCGCACCTGGACGACACCCCGGACTTCTACCTCGACCAGGTCGCCCAGGTGGTGATGGACCGCTGGTCGAGCGGACGGGTGGGGCTTCTCGGGGACGCGGCGTTCAGCTCGTCGCCGATGTCCGGGCAGGGCACCGGGCTGGCACTGGTCGGCGCCTACCTGCTGGCCGGAGAGCTGGCCGCCGCCGAGTGGGACCCCGACACCGGGTTCACCCGCTACGAAGCCCGGATGCGCTCGTTCGTCGAGGCCAACCAGGAGATCGGCCGATTGAACGCCCGCAGCCGCGACGTCCCCGGGCCCGACGCCGAGCCGCGCCCCGATTTCGCCGGCGAATGGTTCACCGACCTGGTCGGGCGCGCGATCAACGGCATCGAGCTGCCCGACTACGCGGAGGCGCCGGACTCCGCAGCCCCGGCCGGATCGCCGATCACCTCGTCAGCCAAGCCGTAGGTGTCACATAACAGATCGGAACCCGAAGTGCTTCCCATTGTCACCGGCCGCAGTGAGTTTGCCGCGGTGATCATCAGAACCGACTTCAGCGACGAGACTGTCTGGCGAGCCGTGTGCGCGGAGTCGTTGAGGCCGTGGGGCGACGGTGACTACGAGCCCCATGTTCACATCGTCGACGATCCGGTCTGGGTTGATGCCACAGCCGATGACGTGATCGCCGCCGTATCAGCGGACGAGGATCTGAGCGTCATCTCCTCGCCGACCGCCTCACCATGCGGGAACACGAGCACGCACTGCTGGCCGTGGCGGTCCTGACCAGGGACGAGTGCGAGAGCGACGAGGACTTCGAGGCCTACAGCGGATCGGTCCGCACCATTCCCGCCGGAGATCAGCGGCCTGGCCGCCCGTGGGTGGCCGGGCCGCTGCGTTGCCGGGGACGGGCTCAGCTCGGTAGCGGAGGCACCAGGGGCTGCTCGGCCGCGCGCTGGCTTCTGTCCAGAAGCAGATGCAGCTCTGGGGGCCGGGAGCGCACCTCGCGGGCCGCGGGCGCGTGGCGGTTGCCGGCGGTTCCGAGCAGTAGAGCAGGGGCCCCGTCCTGCGCCCTGGAGCGTGGGACGGGGCCGTTGGGTGGCCTGCCGGGCGGCCAACTACTCGACTCAGCCCGGGTTTCCGCGCCCGCAGCTGGCCGGAACGGTAGGGCGCCCGGGCCCAGAATTCCGCCGCTAATTAGGATTCCGCCGTGATCCAGGACGGTGAATCAATGCGTGGGGGCCTGTCGAGGGTGCGTCGTGTGGGCGAGACCATCCTCAGGCCCTGGCGGGTGTGGACTCCTGCGGTGCGGGAACTGCTGCGCCACTTGGAGCAGGTGGGTTTCGCTGGTGCGCCGCGCGCCCTGGGTGACGGTCCTGTGGACGGTCACGAGGTGGTGTCGCTGCTGCGTGGCGAGGTCGGGCTGTACCCGTGGCCGCGGGCGCTTCTCGCGGACGAGGGCGTCAGTGCGCTCGGTCGATGGCTGCGCGACTACCACGAGGCTGTACGCGATTTCCGGCCCTCGTCGCAGGCTGTCTGGTGCGATCCGGATGCGCGCTGGCGTCCTGGCCTGATCATGCGCCACGGCGATCTCACCAGCTGGAACTCGGTGTGGGCGGACGACCGCCTGGTGGGGGTTATCGACTGGGACCTGGCCATCCCCGGTGAGGCGCTGGACGACCTCGCGCAGCTGGCCTGGTACAGCGTGCCCCTGCGACTTCCCGATCGTCAGCGCAGGGTCGGCTACGGCGCAGCCGGCGCGCCGTTGACGCGGCGGCTGCGGCTACTGTGCGACGCCTACGGCGCGGACCCAGCCGACGTGCTGGACGCGCTGGCGCGGTTGCAGCGCGAGGAGACCGAGCGGATAGCGCGCCTCGGCCTGCGCGGCTCGGACCCCTGGGCGGCATTCCTGCGGCAGAACTTCATCCCGGACATCGAGGAAGAGCGCGCGTGGGCGCTGGCCCGGCGCGAGGAACTCCTCGGCCACGCCTGAAACGACCTGGCCGGAGCGGCCGCGAGGACAGAGCCTGTCCGGCGACCACGGCCATGTCGAGCCGGCCGCAGTGTCAAGTCGCCTGTTCGGCAAGGCCGGATGCGGGAGGTCGCGCGGGCAGGATGCTGGCCGCGGGTCATTCGCGGCGCCGCGGAGCGTCGCAGCCCTGCCTTGTATCACCGCGTTCACCTCGAGCTGCCCGCAGTCCTGGCGCTGCCAACGTCACGCGGCAGGTCCGAGTTCTGTCCCGGGTGGGTGTGATGGTTGGAGGGCGGTTCGTCGGTGCGGGTATCCGGGTGGTTCGGGCGTGCGGGTGGTTCCGATGAGCTGGGTAGCGTGTTGCAGGGGGCGGTGTATCTTGCATTGCCGCAGTTCAGGGAGGGGATTCGTGCCGAAGAGGAAGATTGTTGACGAGGGGGAAGTCATCCGGTGGTTCGAGGATGGCTGGAGCTATCAGGACATGATTGATGAGTACCGGCGGAAGTACGGCATCGACACGGTGTCCTCGATGTGGGGGAATTTTCGGCACAGGCGGGGGCTTGATCGCAGGATCGCGCGTGATGACGAGCTGATTCCGTGGGCGGTGAAGAAGGAGCACTGGCAGCTGTATCCGGTGATCATGCTGCGGGTGGAGGCCCGTCGGCGGGCCGGCTTGGCACTCGACGAGGACAGAGCCAAGCGTTTGGAATCGTGGCGAGTCATGCTCGAGGAACAAGGCACGGTCGTCCACTACGACCCGGACACGGCGAACGGCTTTTCCTACATACCCCGCGAGCGGGGTGATTCAGACATCATCCGCAAGCCCCCGATGAAGACCACCCAGCGGCGTAACGCGGACGAGCGCCCTTAACGCTGCGACCACCACGGCGGCCGGGGGCGCCGGGATGTGGTAGGGGAAGGCCCCGGCGCCGGCGATGACACATCAGCCCGCGGGCACACGTACACCGCTGCCAAACTGCAGCGGGTGCGGACGAGGCGAACCGAGCCGCATGGCATGTTCCCGGGGGCCGCGTGTCAACGGCCTGCGCAGGCGGCATGGATTTTGGGGCCGGCTGTTGTCTGTTGCCGTGGGGATGTGACGTGCCGCGTTGCCTTTATTGGTCCGTGTACGGGGGGATGACGCGGACGACGGCGATGAGTTGCAGGCGGGGTAGGGGCAGGGCGTAGAACCATCCGTCTGCGAGGAGGGGGATGCGGCGCAGTCCGCCGGGGACGCCCTTGCGGGGGCCGTCGCCGATGTCGGTGACGTCGACGCCCACATCGGCCAGGACGACGAGTTCGCCGGCCAGGCGCTCGACCTCGGCCACGACCCGCGCGGGCAGGCCGTTGACGACATGCTCGGCGTCCGGGTCGTACTCCCAGCGCCAGCCGCTCAAGACTGACCGCTGCGGGGCAGCCCAGCCTCGGTGGCGGCCTTGTCGAGGATCCACCCGATCTCGGCGGCGACCGTCCTGGCCTCGTCCGGGTCCTCGACGACGGCGGCCCGGGCTTCGAGGTGCCGGAGCCGGGCGGCCTGTTCCGGATGGCGTTCAATGGCGACCTGCAGCGCCCACTGGCCGAGGAACCGCCGCACGGGGGCGGAGCTGACCTCACTCCGCGCCTGGGTCATGGCCGCGGCCCGCTCGGCATCGAAGGTGGGCACCGCCTCCGGCGCGATCCGGGCGAGAGCGGCTCGCAGCTCTTCGGCCGTAGAGGAAGGCTGCGGCACGCTCCGGCGCTCCGGGTGTTCGGATGCGGTGCTCATGCTGCGTCCTTTCCTTGACTGCTGAGGTTGCGACGGTGGGCTGCAGCCAAGGTGGAGACGTGCTGACGCGACCAGCCCACACGGGCGGCCACCGCGGCCGGTCCGCCGCGTTCATAACGGGCGGCGATCCTGCCCGCTGCCTCACTCAGTGCCGTTCGCGCCTGCTCCAGCGCCAGGGTGTACTCCTCGACGGCGCGGGCGAGACGGTCCAGCTCGTCCGTTTCCTCGAGATCCAGTATGACGCGGGTCACGCGCGGTGAGGTCACCATGGGACGATCCTGCCTGACCTATAACGCAAACGCAAGCGCGCTTGACATTTCCTGGAGGGCTGGATCCGCATGGCTTCGGACCGGCTACGCCTGGGCGGGCCTTGCTGATCGTTTCAGAATGAGGTGCGGAGTCGTCCCGGTCCACCAGGGAGACGTACGTGGCGAGCACGACCACGGGCCCGGTACCGGCCCACAGCGTCAGCTGGATGGGGTTCGTGGTGGTCCGCACCTCCAGCTGCTCCAGCAGCTCGTCACCCTCCAGCGAGCAGATGCCGACCATGGGCCCGCGGTGCCCGACTTGGCGCCAGGCCTGCGCGGTCTGCACGAGCAGGTCGAGGGTGGGCACCATGACCAGGATCCGGCAGTCCCGGAACAGATCCAGCGCAGCCCATGCGGCGGTGATGGTCTTCCCCGATCCGGTGGCGGACACCAGCGTGGCCCGCGCCCCGTCGTCGGGGACGGGGGAGCGTGCGGGGAACCCCGCCCACTGCCGGATCCGCGCGTTCGCTTCGACCTGGTGCTCGCGCAGCCGGACGCTCTTCACGCCTGCTCCTCCTCCTGGGCCGGTGGGACAGCCACCGCCGCCTGCGCCCTGTTCCTGCCCACACGCGTTGCTCGTGCAGGTGGCGAGAGCCAAGGCGTCCGGTGTGACACCGTACCGGCCAGTCTCCGGCCACGAGCCGGCCTGCGGCCCGTCCGCCACTCTCGGGTGTCGCGCGCGTTCCGGAAGCGGCACGGGAACGTACCCGGACCCCCTGTAGTGTCCTGCAGCACCGTGAACGGAAGACCCCGCGTGCCCGATGTGAACGTCCGGATCCCCGTTCGGCCGCCGACACGCCCGGGGCCGCTTCGAACGATTCCTGCTGCAGGCGCTTTTCCTCGGCGGCCTTGGCCTTCTTCGCGTCCTGGTAGGCCTGCAAAAGCTGAGCGGTCACTTCTTGCGAGCCGCGGCGCCCCCTCAGACCCATCGTGTCACCTGCTGGAAAGCCATGCCCGCCCCACAAGAGCAACAATCCTCGAACCGCACTGGTCGAGAGCCGTGGCGATGGAACGTTGCTGGTGGTCGGTTGTTCTCTGAGCGGGTGAAGCAGGCTGCATCTGGTGTTGCGATACCTCGCGCCGCCGTTGAACCGGCAAGGGGGCGTGCCCGCCGCATAGGCGACGATTCGGATCGGATGCAGACACGCAGCAGTTCGGTCTCCTTCGGTGCTTTCCCGTTGCGCGGAGGCTGGCCTCAAGCGCCGCTATCAACTCACCCCCTCCACGTTCGCGAGAGCCACGCCGGGCGAAGTCACCGATTAGGGGCTGTACGAGGTGAACGGGTCATTGTGGGCATGTCGCCGACGTCAGGCCCCGCGCGTGAGGCGGATCAGGGGGTCACGGTGACGAAGGTGTCGGCGATGCGGTCGACGTCGGTCGGGTGGGAGGCGATGGCGATGATGCGCCAGGTACCGGAGTCGTGACGCCGGACCTCGAAGTGCACTGCGAGGCGCTCGATCTCGGTGTTGTCGGCCCTGCGGCGCGACCAGATCACGTCGATCCCGGCGGAGTGCGAGCTGTAGGCGGTCACTCGGCTGTCGGGAACATCGGTGTGGGTGTATCCGGCGGCCCGCAGCGGCTCCTGCTGCGCAGCAAGGTAGACCAGTACCGAGTCCGGGTCGGGGCACCAGTCGTACAGGGCGCGGGCCGGGTCGGGGTCGTCCCTTGAGACGCTGAGCGGAGGGACCCAGAAGTTCAGAACGACCCGGGGATCGGCGGATGGGTCCGCAGCCACGGCGGTCCAGGCCGGGAGGTACTGGTTGAAGAACCAGTCACGGGCCTCCTCGGCCGCATGCGCCACGTTGTCCTTGTACTGCTCGAGGTCCACTTCGCTCCTTCGCCTTCCTCGCACTCCGGGCGCGAGCCTCGCCCGGGCCTGGGATTGCCCCCGACGCCATTCTGACAAAACGTCAGGTAATGGGAGCCCGACCCGCCGACCCACACCGGGAGCGGCTGCGGCACCGGCCGCAGGCGGCGCCAGGCGGTCACGCCCGAGCAGCCCACCACACCGGCGGGGACGGCCCGCCTGTCCACACCTTGCGCATTACATAGACAATGCCCGCCAGAGCAACACGGTCAGGCACCCGAAGCCGATCCGGGTTCCTTGGTGCCCGCTGCGCGTGGTCGGCTCCTGGCGTCGTACTCACCGCCGTCTCGTTACAAAGCGCACGACGACGGTGCCTGCCGACTTGTTGGGGTCTGCCACTGCGGGCCTGCTGGACGACTTCCGCACGGGTGTTTGGCAACCCAGTGTGGAAGAGCGCGATCTCGCCGATGGCCTGGCTCCTATCCGCTGGAGCGAAGAGTCTCTGCGAGCATCCCTGCGGGGCCTCCCACAGGCGGTCGCCGACGGCCGCCTGTGCACACTGTTCGTACTCGTCGTCCAGGTCATTGCCCCGGCACCGGGAGCCGCCAGCGACGGCACCCTGCTGCAGGTACGGGTCCTCATCGACGCCCTCACCCCGCCCCTGACGGGCTCTGGCGTGAGCTGGCCGTTCTCAGGGTGAAGAGCCCTTGGACGTTGGCCAGGTGAGCATGGCCCCGAACCGGACAGCCACGAGGAGAGCGTGGAAGGCGACACGACGGCCATCCCTGACCTGCTGCGCGCGGGGCTCCGGCACAGGCTCAGAGACTGACCTGCCGTGACCCCGCTGGTTCGGGCACGAAGAGGACGCGGTGACGTCGCCTGTTCGGGGCGTGCGGCGACCGCCGGGCGGATGGTGGTGGGTATTCCGTGCGCGGCCGCAGCAGGCCCGAGAGGGCTGCCGCGGCCGCGCACGGATCGCTGCTCTGGTCGCCGAGACGACCTCGTCGATGGCGGTTCGTACCGGACCGGTTGCCGGGCCCACGAGGGCGGGGTCCCGGCCGGCTCGATGGGATCGATGCGGCCGGGGCTCTGCGGCAGCCACGCCTCGCCCGCTGCGCGCTGGGTGTCCGACGCAGACGGGGCCGGCGTGTGGTGTGGCCGCGAGGGGGACTGTCGCTGTGGAGGCCCCCCGGCTGGCTGTCCGCGCTTCGGTCAGCGGCTGAAGCATTCGCCCGCGTAGGTCTCAAGGGCGGGCGCGACTGCGTGTTCCCCGTCATGCAGCCGGTCGAGGCGCACCAGGGTATAGGCCTGGTGGCCGTCGATGAGGTGCGTGCGATCCCGGCCGAGGTCGGCGCCGGGGAGGGGCAGGAGGGTCAGTTGGACGGTCTGCTTCGAGGTGCCGGGGCGGGTCTCGAAGACAACCGCGGCGATCTTGGACCATGGGACGTAGAACTCGGAGGTGGCGTACTCACGCATCCCGATGCCACCTGGCCCGATCCGCAGCCGAAGAGGCCGCCTCCAGCGTCGGAAGGAGTGGATCGTCATCCCCCAGGCAATCACGGTGCCCCAGCCCCAGAGGGCCCAGAACGTTCCGAAGTGACCGGCCGACGTGGCTGCCACTACACCGGCAGGCACAGTGAGTACGCAGGCGACGCCGAGCCGGGTCAAGAACCGCGCTCCGTTGGGCTCCCGCCCGAGGAACACGCACTCGCCACCGGGAACATTCCACGCCGCGTCGGCCACGACGGGGGGAGCGGGAGGCCGCACGGACAAGGGGACCGTCTCGAACCGTTCGCCCCCGTAGTACGCCAGTGCATCGGTGAGCTCGGAAATACCCTGATCGAGCTTGTCAGTGTCGAGCAGGGTGTACCGCAGCCGTCCGTCGCGGGTCGGATCGGGCTTGCGCGGCAACGTGACGCCCGCGACGGGACGGAGGGTGAGCAGCGGAGCGGGATAGCTGGTTCCGTCCTCGCCGTACACCGGTTCCGGGTAGCGGAGGGCGATAGCCTCGATCTGCGCCCAGCTCAATGCCCCGTCGTACGTCGTCACTCCGAAGTCGTCAACGACGAGCCGGAACGGCTTCCGCAGCCGGGCGAATTGCACCACTCCCAAGAGCACGCACAGAGCGCTGGCAAGCACAGGAAACGCAAGGTCCGTGAGGTGGTCGGGGCGCCCTTCCGCCACGAACCACGCCGCCATTGCCGCTAGCCCGACGCCGGCGACGCCCAGGAAACGCCGCCCGGTCTGCCGTATCCGTCTACCGGCAGTGAACTCCATTGCCGCATCCCCCCGTTAGTTGTGACCGACCCCCACGATGCGGTACGGCGTCACGCTTCGGCGCCTCCCAGACCGCACTGGTGCGCAGCGGTGACGCACTTGTTGCGTGGTGTGCCGTCGCGGTCAGCGCGGGATACGCCCCGAGATCCGCAGGCGTGGTTGCTCACCGCGTCGAACACGACGTTCTCCCTGCGATCCGGCCGCCCGGGTTCACTGGTGTCACCGGTGAGGAGCACGAATCTGCTCACCACCGCAGGTCGCCAGGACTTTCGGTACCTCACCGCTCCACGGGCTGCCCCTGCCGCTGAATCTGACGCTATGACGGGTCGCGGTTGCTGCTTTGCGAGGCTGCACGGTGACGGGCTTGCAGAGCTTCCCCGCCGAAGGGCGACTGGCGTGCTGTCCGGTGTGACCGTGCATGCCCAGGACGTCATCGCCGTCGTGGAGATCGCCTCTCCCTCCACCCGCGTCGCGGACCGGAAGGTGAAGCCCGCTCTGTATGCGGCAGCGGGGATCGAGCACTACTGGCGCCTGGAGCTGGAGCCTGCTCCGCGGCTGTACCTCGGGCACCTGGAGCACGGCGCCTACAGCGACCGGCTGGTCCCAGCCGGCCGGACCACGGCAGTGACGGAGCCGTTTCCCCTGGACATCGACCCCGCCGACCTGGTGAAGCGGTAGGCAGCCGGCACTGGCCGACCGTAGAGCGGCGCATGCCGCTATCGGTGCACGCGCACGCCAGGAACGCCCGGCACACGCCCGCGCGACAGCAGGGCCGGCACCCTCAAGGCCGGCCGGCGTTGCTGTGTCGCCGCCGTGTGGGCTTGCCGCGGTGAGCGAGCCCGGGGTGTCGTGTCCGGGCGGCGTGCCGGAGCTCTGTGGCCCCTGTAGCGCTCCCTACGGTGTCCCCTATGCGGTCCCCTACGGTGACCTCCCGTGCCCGGTGTTGCATTCGTGCAGGTCAGCGGGCCTGTGCGTGGGTGGCGGCGGTGCCGACAGCCCTTTACTCCCGTGCTTGTGTGTCAGTGGTGGGTGGTGGAGTGGTCGTGGTGGGGCTTGCGGTGGGGCCCGGGGTGCCCGCCCAGCCCCGGGGGGTGTGCGTGCGCGGGCCGTCGGCCGCGCCCCGCGGTCGGGGAGCCGGTGTGGCCCCCCAGGGGGGCCGGTTGGGATGTGGAGCGGCGGCGGGGGAGGCGAGGTGTGGGGTGACGGGGAGCAGGCGGTGGCCGTATGGGTCGACGGCCCGGGTGCGGGGTCTGGTGCTGCTGGCGCTGGGGGTGGTGAAGGTCGCCACGGCCGGGCAGCTGCGGCAGCTGGTGTTGCCGGGGACGGCGGATGTGCAGACGGTCCGCAATGCGTGCAAGGACCTGAAGGCGGCGGGGCTGGTGGAGTCGGTGGGCTCGGCCAACCGGCCCGGCCGGTCGGGCAGGCCGGTGGCGGAGCAGGTGTGGAACCTGACTACGGCGGGGCTGGCGGCGGCCGCCGGCGAACTCGGCCGCCCGCCGAAGGAGATGGGCGGCACGGCGCGGGAGGCGGCGAAGGCCGGTGCCGGGCACGCGCTGAAGGTGACCGACACCATCGACGCGTTCTGCCAGTCACCACCACAACCCACCCACCCCATCCCCCGCCGCAGCCCTTGCCTCGCTGACGAAGCCAGGCCCGTAAGCGCCGGGCCCGCCCCAACGGAAACCCCCGCCCCCGCCCGAAGCGCCGGGCCTGCCACCGGCACCCAGCCCGCCCCTGCAGTCCAGCCGGGGTCACGGCGGGTATCCGCCCGGCCTCGCGGCCTGGGCACCCTGCGCGGCTGGACGACGGAAGTGATCCTCCCGGTCACCGGAACCTTCACCACGCCCGGCAGGGGCAGCCTGCGGGCCGACGCGGTGCTGACTGCACCACAGGACCAGCTGCCGGTGTTGTTCGTGGAGGTCGACAACCACACCGAACCGGCAGCTGTGCTGGCGGACAAGATCGCCCGCTACCACCGCTTCTTCCAGCGCACCATGACCGGCCACCGCGTAGGGGACGACGTCCCGCTGTGGTCGACACGATGGGAGGACTCCTGTCGTGGGGGCTACCCGCCGGTGGCGATCGTCTTCACCCGGCGGGTCAACCCCCAGGTGCCGCAGCGCCGCATCAGCGAAGTGGCCCGCCTTTCGGCCCGGTACTGGCAGGGCACCTGGCATACCGGCCCCTACACCGATGCTTGGGGCACGCCAGACGGCTGGCGCACCTACGACTTCACGGTGCCTGTCCTGGTCACCACCTTGGACCGGCTGGCTGCTGATGGCCCGCATGGGGCGGTGTGGCGGCGCTTCGGCCACAGCGTCCGCGAGGCGCTTACCGCCGCCCTGGACAATCCTGACGACTACCGCGCCTACCGGCAGCGGGAGGAGCAGCGGCATGCGGCCCGGCAGGCTGCCGAACGAGCCCGCGCCGCGGCCAGGGAGGCCCGCAAGCAGCGACGCATGGAAGAACAGCGCCGCCGCCGGGCAGAAATGTGGCCCTGTCCGGCCTGCGGCACCGACGTCCATCCGGACGACTACGACGGCGGGCAGGGCGACGGCCTGGCGCCCGGAGCCGAGTGCCCGCTCTGCCGCAGCGAGCGTGAACGCCTTGACCGGGAGAGGGCCGAGGCGGAAGCGGAGTGGGCACGCGAACGCCGTGGCAACGGACTGTTCGGCTGGCTGCGCAGCTGAACCCCGCCCAGGCGGTGTTCGTTGCCTACACGGGAAGTCCGAGTCAAGCCCTGGCGACCATCGTGAGGCGGCGGCCCGGCCGCTGCTCAGGCTTTGCGCATGAGGGTGTCGCGGTCGGGGCCGAGCAGGAAGGGCAGGAGTTCACGCATAACGCTGGCGAACGCCCGGACTCTGAGTTCGGTCAGACGGGCGTTGCGCGCGGTGTTGGGCAGATGGTTCAGTGGCCCGAGCCCGCATCTGACGTACAGGTTGCCCACGTACACGCGATCCCGCGCCGTGGAGGGTACGTCTGCTTTCTCCGCGAACGCAGACACCGCGACTTCGCAGTGCCACTGGTAGTGGCGGATCCCGAACCTCAGACCGTGACCGATGTACTTGATCCCGCCCTGATGTCGGCCGGCCCGGCGAAACCTGCCTTGAGCAGGAACCGGAAGGCTTCCGGCCCCACCCTGCGAACCACCCGCTCTCCGGTCTCCCGCTCGGCGCGCGGGGTGTGTGGCGTGGGCTTCGTGTCCTCGGGCGTGGGTTCGATGCCGGCCCGACCGACAGGCTACGCGGGTGTGGTCGCCGAATCCGTGACCTACGCCGGTGAGAGCGCGTCGACTTCTCTAGGCTGGATATCACGCACAGCGAACTTCCCGGACGAAGCGGTGAGGCTGGCCATCCGCAACCTCACCGACGGATCCGACGTTCTGTCCGAACGCGTCACCTTGGGGGCCGTCGAAACCATCCGCGACGCACGGGGGGAGACCCGAGTGGTGACGGCTCAACGGAAGCTCGCGGCGGCACGGTACGCGAGGATCGGAGGACGGGGGCGGCTTGGGAATGCTGGGGTAACGGACGAGGGTGGGGCACGGGTGAGGGCAGTGATGGCGGACGGGCCGGACGAGTTAGAGGGAGCGCCTGCAGGCGGTGGTCGGCCGCTGAAGGTCTTCGTTAGCTACTCGCGGCGTGACTTCCACTTCGCAGAGGCGGTGACCGCGGCGCTGTGGGCACGCGAACGGTTGGATCCCTGGCTCGATCTGCAGCGGCTGCGTCCAGGGATGGACTGGGAGGCCGCGTGGGACGACGCGCTGGAGACGGCCGATGCGCTCCTGCTGCTGGCCTCGCCCGCGGCGATTGCCTCCGAGTACGTTCGCCTGGAGTGGGGCAGGGCGCTGGAGCGCAGGATCCCGGTGTACGTCGGCCTGGTCGCGGGCACCGTTGTGCCGTCCGAGCTGGACGGTTTTCCCGTGCATGATCTGCGCGTTCGTTTCTGGCAGCGGATGCACATGCTCGGCGAAGAGATCGTCGGGACCGGGGAACGGCTTGAAAGCGGGTCGGGCGCTGAGCCGGGCGGCGAGGAGTCGAAGCCGGGTCGGCTGGTGCCGCAGCGACTGTCGCTGCCTCGGGTGCCCGCCTCGATAGCTGGGTTCGTGGTCTGTGCCGTGATCATGGGTGCCGCCCTTGTGTGGGCGAGTGTGCTCATGGTGAGGCTGGACGTCTCGGTTGGGCATCTTGCCGGGAGCCCTTTTGACGAGCCGACTCTGCGGCGGCAGAGCAACGCGCTGAACGGGCTTCGCCTGGGCCGCTGGCACAGTGTGCAGTACATCCTCCTCACGCTGACCGCGATGGTGGCCCCGTTCGGACCGGCGATGCTGGCTGTGGCGGTCGGCCTCGCGCGGCGGAGCTGCGGCTGGGTCTCGCTCGTGGTCGCGGTCGGTAGCGGCGGGGCTGTGTCGGCTGCGTGCGGTTTCAGCGTTAGGGCGATCCTGGCTCTGCCGGACATCGGCGATCCCACAGTGGCGAGGGAGGTCTGGCCCACTCCGGCGGCGGTGACCGAGGATGCGGCCGCCGTGGCCCGGGCCCTGGCCGTAGCCGTCGCGGCCGCGGTGGTCTGCCTGGGCTGCGCGTTGTGGTCCCGGTGGTTCTACCTGTGGCTGCCCGCCGGGATGGGCGTCGCCTACCAGCGTCGCCGTGCCACCGAGGTCCCGTATGTAGGCTCGGGACCGAGGCGGGGTGCCCTGCGTCCGAGTCGGAACCCGGGACTCCGGGCAGGGTGGCGGGAGATCTGGCAGTTGGCTGGTGAGACCCAGCTCGGGGCGGGGCAGCCGGGGGTGCCGCGGCGCGGCAGGGACCCGCGGTTTCTGTGGGAATGGCGACTGCTGTGCATGCGGAACGGGGTCGGGCAGAGGCGACCGGTTGGGAACGTCGTCCTGCAGGTGCAGTGCCTGGCGCAGGCCGACGAGTCCGTGGCCGAATTCCTGCGCACGGCCCTACAAATGGCGGGCGTTGGGGCAAGCTCTGACACGAGCACTGAGACTGTGGCACCGGCGGGCTGGACGCTTGTTCTCGTCAGCTCGCATGTGGACTGGGCGGATGTGACGGAGGCCATCAGGGAGCGGGCACCGCGTGCGATTTGCGTGCTGCTGGACCAGGTGGATATACCTGACGACAACGGGGCGCTGAGGCGCTATCAGTGGCTGGATTTCCGTGAACAGCGTCCGGAACATCTCTTCGCCCTGGTCGCCGCGGTGTGCCGACCCGACTCCGCGCCAGGCCTGGCGGACCCCGTGCCTGTCCCGGTCGTCGCCGACCGGTTCCGGGCCCCGCTTGAGTCGCGTGCGCTCGTTTCCATGTTCCGGGTGGCCGCGGCGTTCGCTCCGGGGTTCGCCCTTGCGCGACTGGTCTTCGCGCCGACGAGTCCGCAGAGCATAGCCCTGGCCGTCCTGGCCGTCGCTTCTGCGGCGGTACTTCTCCGGATGGCCGGCCGACTGGCCGCCCGGCGCCTGACGCCCCCCCAGCTCACCCGATCCCACACGCTTGCCTTGGCACTGGCAGTGCTCTGGTGCGCGACGGGCGCCTCGATCCTCTGGACCCCGGTGCTGCCCGCAGAAGGCGTCCAGATGTTCCTGCCCAAGGACCGGCCCGGTGCGGGGATCCTTGTCGTCGCCCTCGTGGCAGGGCTGTGCGGGTGCATCGTTGCCCTCGCCCTGCCACCGCTCCCGTTTCTCTACTCCGCTCGCCGCTCCTGGCTTCCCAGGGCCAAGGCGATGTGGCCCCGGCGACCGCTGCGTGCGGCACGTACTTCCTGGGATGGTTACACCCTGCTGCTGGCCTGGCTCCTCTTCGCATCCGGCATGTTCCTCTATATGAACTGCGTGCAGGTCAACATCGATTGGTAGGGCGGGACGCGACGTCGACCCGTCAGGCTTGCGGCGGTTGCGCTGCGATTGCCGGAACGGCACGGCCGAAGCTGAGCAGCGCTGGTCAAACGAAAAACACGGAACGATCGAGATTGGCCATGTCTGCTGGCGCTTGCTGCCCGGCCATGCACGGGTCACTGGGCTGGGGCCCGTTGGGGGTCGTGCGGGCAGCCGGGACATGGCTGGAGTCGATCACCGCCGATGGCCAGTTGATCTATCTGCTTGGGCGCCCGCAGTCGAGTCAGGTGGAGTCTTTCGCCTTACAGTTTGCTCATATAAACCGGTTGCAACTTGTACCCGAGAGGTTCAGATGCTCTACCGGAGCCCTGTGGACTTTTGCGCCGAGTACGCCAGATCGCGCAATAGCGAAAAAATCGGTGTATTCGACGTCGTGACCAGGCTGGACGAGGTGACCGTCGTCAGCGAGACCCCGGAGACGACGCGGATCGAGGCGGTGTGGTTCTCCTATGGCCACGATCCGGATTCCGGGTACTACGACGTTTTTGAGCGTACCGCCGTGGTCCTGGTCAAGCAGGACGCCGGGTGGCGTTTGCACTCCGAAGAATTTCTCGGCTATCAGTGACAGCTGATGGGCGTCTGCGACCCTCCACCACCGTGCGCGCCTATGTCACCGCCGTCACCGGCACGCTTGCCGACCGGGCCTCCGGGCTTGCTGAAGATCCGCTTGGTTGCCGGGTAGCTTTTGCGCTGCTGGTGGTGGCAACGGCGCGGGACCCCGGTTCGTGTCGCCCCGGGGTCCCGTAGTGGGGGAGTGTGCACAGTCGCTGAGTTCAACGATGGACTGCAGGCGGTGTTACACCCACTCAACGCCCGTTTCCTGTAGGGCGGTGCGCTGGTTAGGGGTGAGTTTGTCGCGTCTGGTTTTGGTGTTGGAGATCCACACGCCGAGTCGGACCGCCACCGGCTCTGCTTCGCCTTCGATCACGATTTCTTCGCTGTGGCCTCGTGGTACGGGCTGGCCCGTTCCCTCTCGTTCGGTCCATCGGGCGAGCGCGGTCAGGCCGCGTTGGAAGGCCTGCTGCGCCTTGGCCGACGGCTTCACACCAGCGTCGTGCCCGGCCGGGGGAGGGGTGGGCTGTTTGGCGGGTGTGATGCCGAGTGCGGTGAGTCGTTGCTGCTGCTCGGCGCTGAGCTCGGCCCAGTTCCTGGATTGCCGTACCAGCCAGGCCCCAAGATCATCGCCTTCGTACATCACGCCGGGCTGGATGCCGGCCACTGTGCCGTCGAGTTCGGTCGTGGCGAGGTCGGCCAGGATGGCGTGGTGGCGTTGCTAGTCCAGTGGCCAGGGGCAGTTCCAGAGAAGACAAAAAACAGGAAGAGGAGGGGCGCAGGGCGTGTAGAAGCTGGCGCGATGTCCCGCTGGCGTTCCTGGCCTTCGTGCTGTTGGGCGTAACTGTCCTGGACTTTATGGTAGCCCTCGTCCGCCTCGTATTCGGGTTCTCCACCGCCAAGCTGGCAGACGCTCTGATCAGGCTGGTCGTAGGAGGGCTGATTTCCTGCGCGCTGCTGTGGATATTCGGCCCACCTCAAATCAAGGAAGAGGACGGATAGGCCGCGGAACTAGCGACTGAGACTCGGTCGAGGAGGGAAGCGGTAGACGGGTTGCGCCATTGTGCCTTCCTGCCCCGGCCGGAGGCGTCATGCTGCTCGGGACAGGCTGAAGGGGGCGATGTGCGGGGAGCGAGCGCGCGGGCCGGGTCGGCGGCTGCGGCAGGAGCGGCGTTGGTTGCGGCCGGGACGGCTGTGGTCACGAACTACGTTACGGCGACAGTTCCGGCCTGGGCTCAGGATCCCCGGTTGGTGTGGCCCGTCTTTGGTGTTCTGGTCCTTGCCGCGGTCGGACTTCAGCTCTGGGCCCGAAGCCTGGATGCCAACGCAGGACGCGCGCATCCGCAGCAGCTTCCCTTGGAACGGGTGCTGGTCGGCAGGCTCGGGTCGCTCGCGCCCGTACACACTGGCCGGCCAGTTCGCGGCCGGGGGACCGAGCTGGCCGCGCTGCGGACGATGTTGCATCGTCCCGCCGGCCGGTTTGCGGTGCTGTGTGGCACGGGAGGCGTCGGCAAGACCACTCTGGCCGCCCTGCTGGCAGAGCACGCCAGTGCACAAGGCATGCCGGTGTTCTGGGTGTCGTGGCGCGATGAGCCGGACCTGGCTGAACAGATGACCCGGGTCGCGCTCGCCTGCGGGCTGCCTGAGGAACAACTGGAGGCCGTCCGTGCCGGTCGGGGGAGCTTGCCGGACGTGGTGTGGCAGCAGCTTGCCCGAGGACGTCCATGGCTGCTGGTCGTGGACAATGCCGACCAGCCCGCTGCGGTGGGTCCCGGAAGTGAGCCCCTGACCAACTATCGCGGCTGGATCCGCCCCGGCGGCAGCGGACTTCTGCTGGTCACCAGCCGCGACACTCACCCCGACACCTGGGGCAGCCGTGCCGTTCTACACCGCTTGGCCCCCCTCGACGCAGATGCCGGTGCTAGCACGCTGCTCGACGGCGCGCCCGACGCGGGCACCCTCGAGGACGCGCGGCTGTTGGCCGACAGGCTCGGCGGCCTCCCTCTTGCGCTCCACGCCGTCAGCCGCTACCTGGCCGCCGTCGCCAGCCGATACCGCACGTTCACCAATTACATGCAAGCCCTGGACCACGAACTTTCTGAGCTGCTCGGAGCCGAACACCCTGACGCGGCTGACCCGGACGTTGCCCGCACCCTCGTCCGCCACACCTGGGACCTCTCCCTGGACCAGCTCACGTTCAGCGGCAACACCCGTGCGCGCCACGTCCTGCGCCTGCTGTCGCTGTTCGGCCCCGCGCCGATTCCGTTGCCCGTCATCAGCCCGAGCCTGGTGACGGTGGCCACCGGCCAAGCGGCAACGGCGGCTGACATTGAAGCGGCGATCAACGGCCTGCACACCTACGGTCTCGTGGACACTCCCGACACCGGCCCGGACGGCTCGGCCATCGCGCAGGTGTCACTCCACCCCCTGATCCGGGAGATTTCCGCCCTCGCCCTGACGGACGAGTTCCTGGATCCGAGCCACTGGTATCAGGCCGTTACCGATCACATGGTCGCCGCTGTGCAACGCCTGAACAGCACGAGCCCTGCCGACTGGCCCATTGCCAGACTCCTGGCGCCCCACGTACTTGCCATCGCCGAACTCGAGGGATGCCGTGACAGCCTCGAACTCGCCAGCGCACAGCATTTGTTGGCGCAGCTTCTCAGCGCTGCCGGCGACATGTCCGGGGCCCTTCGTTTGAACCGCCAGGCAGCGGCCACGCGCACCCGAGTCCTGGGACCGGACCACCCAGACACGCTGCACAGCCGCAACAGGCTCGGCATCACGCTGCACGGTCTCAGGCAGAACGCGGACGCCGTCGAGCTGCACGAGCAGAACATCATCGATCGCGTACGTGTTCTCGGACCGGATCACCCAGACACCCTGAGCAGCCGCAGCAACCTCGCCAACGCGCTCGGCGGTCTAACCCGTCACACCGAAGCAGTCGACCTGCACCGGCAGAACCTCGCGGACCGAGCGCGCGTTCTGGGACCGGATCATTCCGACACCCTGGAGAGTCGCAGCGGCCTCGGCCGCGAACTTGTCTCCCTCGGCCGGTTCACCGAAGCACACGATCTGTTTGAGCGTAACCTCATCGCTCGGACCCGTGTGCTGGGGCCGGATCACCCCGACACACTGGAGGCCCGCAACGACCTTGCATCCGCACTGATGAGTCTCGACCGACAGGCGGAAGCGGCAAATCTGTTCGAGCGTAACCTGATCGACCGGACCCGTGTGCTTGGTCCAGATCATCCGGACACACTGGACACCCGGAGCAACCTCGCTCTGGTGATGGACGTCAGCGGCCGGTACGCAGAAGCAATCGAGCAGTTCCGGCAGTGCCTCGCCGACTACACACGGGTCCTGGGACCGGATCACGCCCACACCCTGAGCGCCCGCAACAACGTCGCCAATGCGCTGAACCACCTCGGACGGCATGCGGAAGCAATCGACTTTCACCGGCAGAACCTCATCGACTACACGCGGGTGCTGGGACCGGACCACCCGGACACTCGGAGTAGCCGCAACAACCTTGCCAACGCTCTCAACGATGGGGGCCGGCATGCGGAAGCAGCTGATTTGCACCGGCAGAATCTCGTCGATCACACACGGGAGCGGGGACCGGACCACCCCGGCACTCTGACCAGTCGCAACAACCTCGCTATGGCGCTGCACCGTCTCGGCCAGCACGCGGAAGCAGTCGAGCAGTTCCGGCGGGTCCTCGACGACCGCACACGCGTACTGGGACCGGACCACCCAAACACCTTGCGCAGCCGCACGAACCTGGCCGTCGCGGAGAGGCGGATGGCTCGGTCACGACGCTGGTACGTCAGACCATGGCGCCGCGTTGACGCCGGCTGAACCTACCCTGCTATCCGCGGCCAGCGTTCCCTGCGGCCGCGGCGACCGGCGTCGTGGAGGCAGGAGTCTCCCGAACTTGGCCGTCTCACTCGCAATAGCCTCTGATCATGAATCAGAGGGAGGGCGAGAACGCGCAGATTTTGGAAGCACGGGAGTTGCTCAGAGCGAGGAACCGTGCCGTGCCGTGTATGCCGCTCATGGAGGCGAACAGGGGCAGGGCCAAGCTCCCCATGCGCGGTCCCGGCCCGGCTGCTCGCTGCGCCGTGGGTGGTATCAGCGCATGCCGACCCTGGCACGGCCGGCACACTCGGGCTCGCCCGGCTGCCGGCATGTTGAAAGACTCCTGGCCATGACGTCGATTGATCACGACGTGCACCAGGCTTGGGACCGTATCGGTACCTGGTTCCAGGAACTTCCCCAGAAGGCCCCTGTGAGAGCGGCTGCAGACGAGAGCCACCTTCGCGCGACCGAGGCAGACCTTGGGGTGAGTTTTCCCGCCGACCTGGTCGCGTGGTGGACCCTGCCGCGCGTCAGTGCCGACTACTGGATCCCGGAAGCGTTTGCTCCTGTGAGCCTGGAAGAAGCTCTGGAGACGAGAGAGGTCTGGTTGCTTGTCGCGGAACAGGAAGGGACCGCCCTGGACGCGAACGGCGAACCGGAACCACGTTTCCTGCCCTGGTTTCTGCCGATCGCGATGAGCCCTGGCGGTGACGGTCTCATCGTCGACTTGCGGCCCGGTGATTCGTACGGCGCAGTCTTCCTGTGGGACCACGAGACCTGGATCCTCGGAGTGGAGCTGTGGAGTTCGGTGGCTGCCATGCTCCAAGACGTCGCAGCCGCCTTCCAGTCAGGGACGCCGGCCCTGCTCCGCCACGCTTCCCTCGGCGGCACCACACAGCCGCGTGTCCCCGTCGTGGACGACGCTGGCGATCTGCTCTGGGAGCCGGCAGAACACCGATAGTGCACGTCCCTGCCGCATCCAGGCCGATGTTCCGGTTGAGCGCTTCCGCCTGCGCCTGGCCCGACTGCCGGGACCTGCCGCATAGGGCGTTACGCCCATTCCACCCCGAGTTCGGCGAGCGCGGTGCGCTGCTGGAGGCTGAGCCGGTTGCGTCGGGTCTTGTGGTTACTCAGGAACACACCCAGGCGAACCGGCACCTCCTGCGCCGGTTCACCCTCCGCGGCCTGGACCGTGATCGGTTCTGTGTGGGCTCTGGGCACGCGGTGGTGGCCTTCGCGGGCGATGTATTGGGCGAGGGCTGCCAGGCCGCGTTGGAAGCCCTCCGAGGTTTTCCCAGCCCGCGGGGCTGCCCCTTCGACGGGCACCGGGGCGGGCTGTTCGGCGGGAGTCAGGCCCAGCTTCGACAGCCGCCGCTGCTGCTCCTCGGACAGCTGGGCCCAGCTCCCGGACTGCCGTGCGATCCATGCCCCGAGATCGTCGCCTTCGTACACGACGCCGGGTGCGATGCCGGCGATCGTGCCGTCGGGTTCGGTTGTGGCGAGGTCGGCCAGGATGGCGTGGTGGCGTTGCCAGTCCAGTGGCCAGGGGCAGTTCCAGTCGGGGTCGACGGCGGCGAGTTGTGCTGCGCGGGTTGCGGCGCGTTCGGGGTTCTTGCCGAGGCCGCCTTTGCGGCGGAGGTTGGCCAGGTGTTGTCCGATGGGTACGGGGTGGGTTTCGCCGTCGGGGCCGTCGCTCCAGACGGCGTCCTGCCTGGGGGCGAGGTGCCCGTGGGTGCGGTGGAAGGCGCGGAACGCGGCGAGTTTGGTTTCCCAGGCCTGGTCGCCGGGCTCCCACACCATGCCGGCTTCGGGCTCATCCAGCAGCCTCCTGCGGCGTTCCTCCAGTTCCCCTGCCCGCAACGCCCTTCGCTGCTGGTTGACCCACCGCCCCAGCGGGAACCGCACCACGCCCAGATCAACCTCAGTGTCATAGGGCACCGCGTGCAGGCCGGTGATGCCGTTCTCGGTCCGCCATGTGCGCAGCGCCTGGTAGCCCTCGAGCCAGACCAGGGACTCGGGCCGGTAGACGCGCGTGCGCAGAAACGCAGCGATGGTGGCAGGGTCCCTGGGCGAGGAGAAGTGCAACAGTGCCGACTCCACCGCGCCCTGCGCCTGGTTCCTGTCGCCGGACCCGTCCTCTGCCGCGCCGCCGGTGGTGCCGATGATGCGGCCGTCGGCGTCCCGCTGCACGTGGACCGTGCGCGGTCCGCGGCTCAGCGCCCGGTTGGCGAGCTGTTCGACGAGGTGCTCCGAGTGTGAGCGCAGGCCTTGGAGGACGGCAACCAGGGGCCGGTATGAGGCTGAGGCGATCATGTTGTCGGGTTCCTCCCCAGGCTGCAGGAAGACGGGCACGATGATCCGCGCCACTTTTGCCCGGCCGTCGGGGTTGGGGCGCAGGGCGCGGCCGATGTTCTGCACGATCTCGACCTGCGAGCCGCGGGTGTCGGCGAAGCAGACGGCCTCCACGCCCCGTGTCCCGGTGATGTCGACGCCTTCCCCCAGGACCCGGACGCTGGCGAGGAACGCCCGGTGCATGCGGCGTCCGTGGGCGTCGATGCCGTGCGCGAACTGCTGCAGCACCTCGCGTCGCTCGGCGACCAGGTGGTCGCCGCACAGCCACTGCGCCCACACGCGGTCCGGGGCCGGGTGCCGGTGAGGATCGAGGTCGTAGAAGCCGGCGTCGATCGACGACGCCGGCAGCGCGCCGGCTTCGGCCAGGGCGTGCTCGGACGGCTCGCTCGCGTACAGCTCCGCTGCGGTCTCCGGGAGCTTGGCGGCGAATGCGGCGGCCTCTTCCACGCGCTGGTGGAACGTCATGACCGTGCGCAGGTTGTGTGCGGCGGCGTGTTCGAGCAGCGCGGTCTGCAGGAGGGCCAGGCGCCGGCCGCGTACCTGTTGTTCCGAGGCGTCGAGGGTGAGGTCGGGGTCCTGGATTTCCAGGACGTCGATCTCGAAGCCGGCGAGGATGCCGCGTTCGATGGCCTCGGACAGGCCGAGCTCGTAGATCCACTGGCCGTAGGTACCGGCCGGGTCGTCGCTCATGGAGGCGATCTCGAGCTCGCTGCCGTCCTTACCGACCGGCGGCCGGGGCGCGGCAAGGATCCGCGGGGTCGCGGTCATATACAGCCGGTAGGCGACGGGGATGCGGGTGTTGTCGTGGATCGCCGCCCACGCCCGCCCCAGGTCCCCGGCCGTGCCATGCGCCTCGTCCACGACCGCCAGGTCGAAGCCGCCCATCCGCTGCCCATACAACCGCGCCCCGCCGGCGAGCGCGGCTTCCAGCGGCCCCCGCACGCGTCCCAGGCCCGCCGGGTCGTCGATGTCGTCGCGGTCCACCAGCGAGGCGTACGTGGCCAGCACGATCACCGGCCCGGATCCCGCCCACAGCGCCAGCCGCACCGGATTCGTCGTCGCCCGGACCCCGAGCTGCTCCAGGACCTCGTCGCCCTCCAGCGAGCACACCGCCACCATCGGCGCGAGGTGCCCGACCTGGCGCCACGCCTGGGCGGTCTGCACCAGCAGGTCCAGGGTGGGCACCATGACCAGGATCCGGCCCTGCCGGAACAGGTCCAGCGCAGCCTGCGCGGCGGTGATCGTCTTTCCCGACCCCGTGGCCGACACCAGCGTGGCCCGCGCCCCCTCGGCGGGCACGGGGGAGCGTGTGGGGAATCCCGCCCACTGCCGGATCCGCGCGTTCGCCTCGACCTGATGCTCGCGCAGCCGGACGCTCTTCACGCCTGCTCCTCCTCTTGCGACGCTGGGACAGCCACCGCCGCCGGCACCTTGTTCCTGCCCGCACGCACTGCTCATGTACGTGGGTGAGCCAAGGCGTCCGGGTGTGACACCGTACCGGCCCGTTGCCGGCCGCGGGCCGGCCTGCGGCTCGTCCGCCGGTCTCGGGTGTCGCGCGCGTCCCAGAAGCGGACACGGGAACGCAACCGAACCCCCCTGTAGGGTCCTGCAGCACCGTGAACGGAGACCCCGCGTGCCCGATGTGAACGTCCGGATCCCTGCCGAGACCCGGGACCGGCTGGCGGAGATCGCCGCCGCCGAAGGCCTGTCGCTGCGCGCCTATCTGGCCCGCCTGGCCGACAGCCTCCCGACCCCTGCCGAGCGCGCCGTGCGCGCCGAGCAGGCCTGCGCCATCTTGAACGAGTGGAACGGCTACGCCCCCACTCCAGCCGAGCAAGACGGCCTGGATGCCGAACTCGACCGCCGCCTGCCCCGGGCCACGACCAGCCCGTGAGCCAGGGCGTGGACGTCGTCTGGGATGACACTGTCCTGGGTGCCGCAGGCCGCGGCAACCTCCTCGGCGCGTGCCTCATCCGCCGCGCCCCCGCCGAAGCGGGCCGGCACCTGCACGTACCGGCCTGCGCCCTGGTCGCCGCCAGCCGCGGCGGACCCGGGCGCTGCCCGACGTGACGGCCTGCGCGACCTTGACCTGTCGCGCGCTGCGGGGTCCGGCCTCGCCCGCTGTCGTCCCGAGGCCATAATGGGGGCATGGCAGCCAGCTCGCAGCCCCCGGTGCCGGGGACCGCAGACCCGTCCGGCGTGTACGCCGAGGACCTGGCGCTGTACCGGGAGAAGTTCCGGCGGCGTCTGCCGGCCTCGTTGGACGAGCTGCGCGGGCCTGCCCGCGGGGTCGTGGATCTGCCGCTGCATGTCGCCTGGTCGGGGATGACCTCGTACGACCTGGAAAAGCCCCGCCAGCGCATAGGCCTGTACCGCACTGTCCTGCACGAAGGACTGCACGACGACCTGCCCCTCTACCTCAACCGGGATCTCCTCGTGCAGATGTGGCCCGTCCTGCGTGGCCTGGTCGGACGCACGGTGCGCGCCGTGTGGGAGGAGACGTTCCCCCAGCTCGCCGACCGCGCCCGGGCCGCCGCGTGACGGACATGCCGGAGCTGCACGCGCGGCTCCTGGCCGACGTCATCGCCCTCGGCTCCCCCTACCCGCTCGTCCTCACCGGCGGCTACGCCGTCCGCGCCCACCGCCTGGTCAACCGCCCCAGCCAGGACCTCGACGTCGCCACGCAGAACCCGGCACCCATGACCGACATCGCCACCACACTCCGCACCGGCCTGGAAGCACGCGGCTGGCACGTGCAGTCACTGGAGATCGCCCCGCTGTCCGCCCGCTTCACCGTGTCCGACCCCGCCACGAGGCAGGAGTGCGAGGTCGACATCCTCAAAGAGATCTTCTGGCGACCCATCACCCACAGTCCCTACGGGCCCGTCCTTGCCGAGGAAGACGTGATCGGAACCAAAGTGCGCGCCCTCGGCGACCGGGGCGCCCCTCGGGACCTGATCGACGTGTTCGCTGCCTCCCGGCGCTGGTCCACCACCGACCTGGAAGAGTTCGGCCGCCGACACGCCCGGGGCCGCTTCGAACGAGAAGACCTCCAGGCCAACCTCGCCGGCGCCGAGTGGACCGACGACGAAGCCTTCGCCGCCTACGGCCTCGACGACACCACGATTGCCGCGCTGCGCTCCTGGGCTGTGCAGTGGGCCGACGACCTGGCGGCTCGGCTTCTCGAGGAGTCCGGCCATCCCGACGCCGACTGAGGGCTGTCGTGAGTGACGGCCGCACGCTTGGTGGACAAAACTCCGACGTGCCAATCCGGTGACGGGAAAGATCGGGGGGCTGCCATGTCTCGGGGGAGCGGTGAGTCGTGGGCGGGGCCCAAGGGGGGCCGGGGGGCCCCGCAGTTGCGCGCACCGGCGGTGATGGTGACGCAGGCGCGCACGGTTCACTGAACTCGATCCGTGGCGTGGCTGAGGGAAGGCGCGGCGTCGCCAGGGCTGGCCTCCACTCCAACGGCGGTGGCGTGGCCCTGCCCGGGGCAGGGGTGAGGAAGCCGGTTGCTGGACTGCACAGGTTCTGGTCGTGCGGCAGGCTGGGGTGATGGAGGGTGCGCGGTTTGTGGTGCACGGCTTGTCGCCGCACGGCGGCTGGCTGGTGACGATGCACCGCGAGGACCGGATGGAGGACGACTACGTCGGCACGGCGTGTTCCGAGCACGACCCGCTGCTCATCCTGCGCTCGGCTGGCTTGCCGGAGCCGGACCTGGTGGTGGACGACCCGCGCTGGGTCGAATGGCGAGGCACAGCCGCACACCGGTGGAGAAGTGACTGACAGACCCTGGCGTGCCGGCTGCCCGGGGACCGCGCGGCGGGAAGCTGATACAGGGCAATCCCTGCGCCTCCCGCTCCGCGGTCCTCACCCGACCTGAGCC
This sequence comes from Streptomyces sp. NBC_00510, assembly GCA_036013505.1. Taxonomy (NCBI): domain Bacteria; kingdom Bacillati; phylum Actinomycetota; class Actinomycetes; order Kitasatosporales; family Streptomycetaceae; genus Streptomyces; species Streptomyces sp. NBC_00510. The sequence goes on from CP107851.1 coordinate 9,997,972, forward strand.
CGCAACGTGCCAAAGCCGCGCGGTCACCTGATCCCGTACGGCGCCACATCCAGGACGTCACGCGCAGCACGCCGGAAACGCCGCTCCGCAGCAGCTTGCCCGTGGCGGGTCAGTAGCTGCGATGGCAAGGGCGAAGGCCTTTGCAGTGACGATGGCGCCTTCGTGAGGCTGGTCGATGTCCTGCTCGAAGACGATCAACTCCTCGTTGCCTGTGACCGGAAAAGTGCAAGGGGGGGCGGAACCTTGGTGATGCCTTCAAGGAGATCGGTCGCGGTCGCGGCGGGCGGTCATCGAGATCCACCAGATCGCGGTGCAGGGGGCGTTCCACCCGGCCGCTGGCGATACGGCCGCCGCCTTCACCCAGCTGCGCCTCGTCGAGAACGCCGCGCTGCAGGAGGCGCACCGACCGTCGGTCCGGACCTTGACCGCGTAAGTTGCCGAGCGCCGTCCGGGCCTGCCGGGTCTTGGTGACTATGCCCGTCGAACCGGCACCCCGGTGGCCCTCACGTTGACCTGTTCAGCGGCGGCGTAGCCGGGCCAGGAGGCTTCGCCAGAGACGCCACCGGCGCGGCCGACTTTGCCGGACGGCGATGGCTCGGAGTTCGGGCGCCGAGCCGGCAGTGGTCGGAGGATGCTCGCCGGCTGCCTGGGGACCCGGTTCCGTGGCGGCTGCGGTGGCGGTAGCTATCGGGAGGTGGAGTTGTTGTGGTCTGACGGGGCGGCTGCTGGCCTGGAGGGCGTAGCGTTCGCGGGCCTTGCTGCGCCGGTAGGCCTCGCGGCCGGTTTGGGCTGATTCCAGCTCTGCCATCGCAGTGGTCGCTGCGCCAAGCAGGGTGGGTGCGACCACCGCGCGCAGGGGCAACGGAAGCAGGCCCCACCAGACAGCGCCGTCGGCGGGCCTGGGGTGGCTGATCTTCCAGTCTTGCTGCCAGGACGCTGCCGGTCCGCTCCAGTTCTCGCCCGTGCGCGGTTGATGGGTGACGGGGTGCCCGCCGAACGGCAGGAGTAGCGTGCCATGGTCGCGCCATGCCACGGCGAGGTGGGACTGGGCGAGTCGTCGCTGGCCGGGGGTGGGGGTGATCTTGTCGATGTGGTGGTCTTGCCGCCGGGTGCGGACGTGGATCTGGCCGGCCGTGCGGTAATGGGCGGGGGCATGACGGTTGAACAGGACCCACTGCCGGACATCAGGGTCCCGGACGGCAAGGATCCGGCTGGCCTGGTGGCCGGCGAGTTCGCCGTGGGGGAGGTGGATCACGCTGATCCCGGACGGGGCGTGCACCCGTAGTGACAGTACGGGTATCGCGCCCGGTTCCGCGGCGGTGACGGCCAGCTGGATCCGTACCGTGGGCACGGAGGCGGTCAGCTCGTGGGCGAGCGATTGTGCGTCGGCGACAGCAGAGCGCACGCGGGCCAGGTGCTCGGGTCGCGCCGGGCAGCGATCGGGCTCCAGGCGCGTGTGGCGGAAGCGGGCGGTGAAGTCGGCGTGGTCGCGGGGGCCGCACAGCTCCAGCGTCCGCCCGCAGGACAGGCAGCTGTAGCGGCCGGCAGCGCGACCGCGCGGCAGAGCACCGGCGCTGTCCGGGGTGCGGTGAAGGTCGATGAGCAGACTCGTGGCGGTGTCGATGCCGATGTCCCCGTGGCGGGTGCGCATGCGGCGGCGGGCCGAGGAGCCGTGGACAGGGTGTCGGGTGGTGGAGGAACGGCGGTTTGTGGAGGCGGTGGTACGCATCAGTCGGCTCCCGGAAAGCGGTGGGGTTGAGCGGTACCCCTTGAGCTTGCGGCGGCCGGGAATTGTCCACACCGCCCGCGGAGGGTTCGCGCAGGTCGACTCTGGACATTGCTGGGTATGTCCAGGACAAATGAATGCGCTGATGGGGGAGTGGATGGCAGGTGGGGGCAAGCGGGGCCGCAAGCCGGCGCCGATCCGGGCGGAGACACCCCAGGCCCGCGTGTTAGCCGAGTTCCTTCGCGAGCTGCGCGAGCAGTCGGGCAAGACCTACGACGACCTTGCCAAGGAGCTCAACTGGTCCCGCTCGAGCATCGGCAACCATCTGTCGGGCACGGTCCCGCCGATGGACGTGGTCTTGAAACTGGTCCAGGCCACCGCCCCACCGGGCCAGCTCGAGACGACCAAGACGCGGGCCATGCGGCTGTGGGAGCGGGCGACCCACCCGCCGAGTGCAGACGTGGCAGTACGGCGGCCACCGCTGGGCGCTGCACCCGCGGCACGGTATGTCGCCGAGAGCCGCGGCCGCCTGGCCCAGGCCGACGCCAACAGCCACCGTCTGGCGCAGGACCTGGCCACAGCCCAGGAACTCGTGGTCCTGCTGTCCGCACTCAACACCCAGCTGCGCCTGCAGATCGAACAGCTCGCCGCCGCCTCGCCGGACAGCACGAATGCCGATCAGGCCCAGGAGAACCTCGCCCGCGCCATCGAGCAGCTCCAGCAGACCGAACACGACCTCGTCGAGGCCCGACAAGCCCGAGACGAGGCGGAGGCACTCGCTGCCGCCGCACGCCGGCGCTGCCTTGAACTGGAGGAAGAACTCGCCCTGCTCCGTCTGGTCGACCCCACGGACCAGCAGGCCGCAGAGGAACCGGAGCCCCTCGGACCGGACCTGGACCAGGAGGCCTTTCTGGCTGACCCTGCCCAGGCTCTGCGTACTGCCCGCACTCTGCTCGACCACGGCCACGCGCTGCGCAGCGACGCGGCGGCGCACATGGGCCTGGCGGCCTCCACCGCGGCCACCGACATCACGGTGCGGCGCAGCGAGCGCTGGTACACCGCCACGACGCTGCTGGGCCGCACCCTCGGCTGCCTGATAGCCGCCGGAGGTGCCTCGCTCCATGTGGTGGCCCTCACCGTGCACACGCCCGGCTGGATCCTGATCACCGACCCGATCGCCCTGGCCGGACTTGTCCTGGTTGCCGAGCCCTGGCACCTGATTGCTGCCCTGTGGCCGTGGGTCCGCGCGACGGCACGCAACGAACCCCTGCCGCGACCGCTGTCGGTCACTTATGCCACCCTTGCGCCCCGTGTACTGCGCTGCCTGACCGCCGCGCTGGCTACTGCCGGGGCAGCAGCCACGGTGCAGGCCGGCCTGTCCTGGGGTCCATGGTGGTGGCTGCTCACCGTGCCGTGGATGATCTTGTTCTTCGTTGTGACCGTTGCCGGCTACGACCCCGCTCTGCAGCGCACCACCCGCGCAGCCTTTACCGACCTTTCCGCGGACCTGCGAGCACCGAGCCAGTCCCCGGACCAATCCACCGGGCTTCCCAAGAAGCGGCCCTGGCTCATGGTGACGGACCCGCAATGGATCGACCGCCGCGCCGACGACCTCGAGACCGTCCTGTCTGGCAGATGGCGCGACGCCCCCGTGTGGATGTGGATCTGCCTGATACCCCTGGTCATACCTGGCCTGTACGCCATCGCGGCAGGCCTGGTCAAAGTCACCGGAACGCTCCATGCCGATCACCACATGTACCTAGCGATACGCACCATCAACGAACCGGTCACGCGCTTCCTGCAGGCTCACACCGCTGACCTGCCCCTGACCCCCTCGGCCGCGCATGTCCTGTGGCTCGGCTTCGGCATTGTGGCGCTGGTGATGTCCACCGTGCTTCACGCTTTCGCGGCCCGGCTGACATGGTTGCTGTGGGGGCTGAGTACGGTCGCGATGGCATGGGCGGGGACCGGAGAATCCGGACGGGACACCGCAGCGGGCCTGGCCGCCATCCTCTGGGGACTCGTTTCGATCATCGCGCTGAACGGCCTGGGACAGCGACCACGGATCACCACAATCAACCTCATCGGCGACGTCCAGGCGGCCATGCAACCAGGCAAGGACACCGCGGAGGAAGCACCTTCACCGGACGAGGTCACCGAGGGCGACACCGCCGCTCCAGCGTAGGTTCGGGACCCTGCATCCTTGATCGGCCCGGTTGCCGAACCAGGGCGTTCACGCAGGCGCTGCTGCGCCTGCGCCGGGTGAGGTGGTCGATGGATGCTCCTGCTGGGAGTGGCAGCACAGGCCTTCAGCGGACGGGCGCCGTGCTCGGGGTTCCGCCCGGCGCTGCCCCGACCTCACACGACGAGCTTCCTGCCTACACCCGCAGATGGGGGCGCCGACGCGCCCCAGTACCGGCTGAATGGGGTAGGCGTGCAGGACGCCACGGGGCGCGTGGCGTCCTTTGCACTACAGCGCGCGCCCCTCCACGCGTCGCCATCCGGCGCTTGGGGCCGGAAAAGGAGGGGGGAGCCTTGCGCGCCGGTCGCAGCGTGCTCCCCCGTCCGCTGTGGCCGGCCCACTCGCGTGTGCACTGGATTTTCGTAACCTGGCCGGGCCCTGTCACGGGCCGGCAGTGAGACTTCGGTACCGCCGCCATGTTGCAGGCAGCTTCCGCCGGTTGGGGTGGCAGGGTCACGGTGCCTGGTCCTGGGGGTCGTTCCAGCCGGGGTGCGGGTTTCGCGGGTCGGCCAGGACCTGGGGGAGGAGCTCTGCGGTGGTGTAGGCGACCTGTGGGTCGGCGAGGAAGGCGGCAGGCTCGATGGCGGAGGTGACGATGAGCGGGATCACGGTCCAGTCGATGTCTTTGGTGTCCGCCCCGCAGAGTTGGGCGGCTGCGGTGGTGTGGGTCCGGATGGTGGCGGCTTTGGTGAGCAGGGTGCGCTGGTAACCGCGGAACTTCTGGATGTGCTGGCGGACGTTGTGGGGAGCGACGGCGCCTTCGGGGTTCTTCGCTTCGAGGACCCAGAGCCTGGCCGTGGTGGGGTCGGCGACGAGGAGGTCGATCTCGCCCGTCAGGTCGGGGATACCGTGCTGGGCAGCGGTCTTCTCCAGCAGGCGGCTGCGGTGAGGGAGTCCGAGGTTGTGAGCGACGGCTTCGATGTCGGATTCGAGTTGCTTGTCGAGGCGCTGGCCATGGCGGCTGAGGGCGTTCTTTACGGGCTGGGGCAGGTCGGGGTGGGGGAGCCGGCCTTCGTCGAGGTAGGTGCCGAACAGGTCCTGGGTGTTGGTGAGGAGCCAGGGCAGGAGCAGCAGCTTGCCGTTGTGGTCAATGAGGGGATGGGTGGTGAGCCGGGTACGGCGTTCGACCTCGGTGTAGGCGTGTGCGTGGGCGGGGGCAGCGTTGGCCGGGTGGAGGCGCAGCCGGACGACCGCGGCTTCGATATCGGCGTCGGGCAGCCCAGACCACCTGGCGGCCTCGGCCGCCAGGGCCTCGGGGGTGACGCTGGCGATGCCGTCAGAGCCGGTGGGCCAGTCGGCGGCGGTGGCCAGCACCGCGTGCAATGCAGCAAAGCCGAATCCCCAGTGCTGATGAAGGAGCTGGTCGGCCTGGGCCAACGGACTGCCAGGAGGCAAGCGCGGCGGCGCAAACGGGACCGGAGTACGCGCAGACGCGCCGAGCAGGGCCGCCGGGTCGGCGGACGAGTCGTTCGCATCGGGCTCGGCGGTGCGGGAACGGGCGAGGAAGCGCTTGTGCCGGGCATGCTGGTAGGCGTCGACGTCGAACCCGAGGTGGGTCGGCCCGGTCCCCTCGTAGGCGGGTTGCTCCTTGTCCTGGGATTGCTCAGTGAGGGTGAACGCGCCGCTCGGGTCGATCGCCAGATGCAGGTCGTGCAGACCCCTGGAGGCGGCGACGGCGGTGGTGCCGCAGTGCAGGACCAGCTCGGCCAGGGCGACCAGGTCTGCGACTGCCACCATGTCCGCCGTCCAGTCACCGGCGGGCGGGTGGACGATCGCGTGTTGAAGGAGGAGCTGCAGGGCCGAGGTGGCGGTGGCGGCTTCCACCTGGCGTCGGCCTGCTTCCTGTTCCCAGTTCGCAGCCCAGGGCGCGGCAAGATTCACCATCGCCTCGTGCATTCCGCGGGTGCGTTCTGCCCAGGCCGCGTTCAGGTACCGTGCCAGCTCGGTGACCAGTCGCGGTTCGTGGGCTTGGATCTGCTGGCCGAGTTCGGCCTCCAGGGCGTGCAGTAGTTTCTCGCCGGGTCCGCCCCTGGCGTAGGCGTCCGGTCCGTGCCAGGTCCCGGCCGGCACGCCGGCGTCGCGGACGGCGGCGGCCGCGGTGCGCCGGGCGCGGGCGTGCAGGTGGTCGGAGCGCGGCAGGGTGTAGCGGGGAGCGACAGCGGGCCAGTAGGTGGCGGTGGTCGTCAAGCGCAGCACCGGGTGCGCGGCGTCCCAGGCGGCCGCGAACTCCTCGAGGCTGGTGCCTGGTCCGGCATCGCGGCCGTGGCGGATCCGGTCGGTCAGCTGGTGCAGCAGCTGGCCGAGGACCTGATGCCCGGCGTGCCCGTCGCCGGTGAAGGTGGTCAACAGTCGCGCGTCGAGTTCGATGCCGATCCTCGCGGTGGCGGGGTCGGTGGCAACCCGGACCGGCAGCTGCTTGGCCGGCGCGTTTGCAGGGTCCCGATCCTCGCCGTCGCCGTCGGCCTCCTCGGGCTCTGGAAAGGGGGCCTGGAGGGAACCCGAAGTCTCGGTCAATGTGATGACGACCGGAGCACCGTCGGGCAGCGCCATGTGGCCGGCCAGAACCGGGGAAGCAGCCAAGGTGGTGCGAATACTGTCCGCCAGGCCAGCCATGTCCTCCAGGCCCAGGACAGTGCCGGGGTCACAGGATGGGCTCGCCACGACCGCCAGCGGCGGGACCGTACTGACCCGCACCACCAGCCCAGCGGTGTCATTGCTGCCCGGGTACACCACATCAGCGTGCTGTCCGGGAACGCCGGGGTCGGGGTCGGCCATCCGGGCGGAACGCCAGTGCACCCCGCCGGGCAGCCCGGCAGCGGCCAGCACGTCGTCGAACCGCGCCCAGGCGGACGCGTACCTCCACGACGGATCGAACCCTGCCGGAGGAACGACGACGACCTCCTGCCGGTCCGGTCCGGGCATCAGCAGCGTGCCCGTGCTCCGCCAGGCATCCCAGGCGTCCAACGGATCGCGGTGGAAGATCCCGGCAACGCCGGGATGACTGGTCAGCTCCGCGACGAACCACGCCAGTAGTGCCGGGTTGCCCTCGGCGCCGGCGAGGACGTCGGCGAGCTCTTCGACATGCAGGTAGACGGTGTCCGTGACGAGTTCGGGGCCAAGGGCGAGGGGACCGCCGTAGACGACCAACCGACCGCGCCTGGTCTCCGGTGGGGGCAGCGCGGCGCGGGCCTTTTCGATCCTGCTGGACAGGCCCCGGCCCAGGGCACTGGCAACCGCTATGTCGTAGCGCAGGTCCGGCGCGGACATCAGTTCCACGTTCCTGAGCCGGGTAGGAGCCTCGGTCAGGCCGAGCAGTTGCGCGGTGCGATGCACCGTCAGCTCCTGAAGCCGCTCCTCGGCGGCGTCCTGGTCAGGGACGTCGGCGATCAGGCGGGCAGCTGCCGCGGCAAAGGTGTCCAGGGCGACAGAGACCGGGACCATGCGCCGGCGGCCGTGAGCCCGGACGGCCAGGACCGGGCCCAGCAGCCGTCCGGCCGGGTGGTACCGCAGTGGCAGTCCGGCCAGGTCCGCGGTCATCCACTCCAGCGCCCGCCGGGCCCGCTCCGGCTCTCGGCACCGGCCAGCCAGTACCGCCGGGTCCAGGCCGACGAGCGTACGGGCGGCCTCCACCTCGCCGGGGGCGATCCCGCACGCGATGTCATCCGGGGCGCGGTCCGTGTATTCCTTTGGCCAGGACGGCGCGAGCGCGGTGACGGCATGGTCGGTGTAGTGCAGCACCAGCTCGAGCACGTCGGTCAAGGCGAACCCGTGCACCGCGATCAACTGGTCATCAACTGCAAGTGCGGTCAGCTGCGCCCCGCGCAGAAAAGGAAGGGGATGATCGAGCTCTCCGGGATGGACCAGCAACCGTTGCCCTGCGATCTCGAAACGCACCAGCGCACGCGGATCGTTCGGTTCGGCCTCGGTTGTCGTGCCGCGCCCGGGCGCGGCACCCATCAGGGCCTGCATCATTGCCGGCAGGTCGCTGGCGCCGGCCTCAGTTCCGGCGTGCGGGGCCGTGCGCAGGACGCGGGTCCACCCCAACAACAGATGATCATGGAAGCGTGAGCAGCCCGGGGAGGCTAGTGCAGCCTCCAACACCTCCAGCAGCGACTTGGTCGAGTAACGGGCGAACACCCGGTCGATCAACTTCCACTGCACTTTTCGCAGCTGCGCGGAAGTGGGCTGCTGCACCGTCGCCATCGAAATACCCCCAGCCCTCGTGATCGTCTTACTGATGCTGACAGCTTCTGCCGCCGCGCCGCGACGGATTTGACAGCCCGCCCGGCCTGGCGCGCCCGGGGCCCCACAAACGCGCCGCCCGGCGACGCGAGCCGGGGCTGTGGCTGCATTTCCTGCTGTCAGCAGCGGGGCGGAGACCATGGCGGGGTTTGCCTGCCGTGTGCATGTGTGGTGCGCGATGATCGCAATCCTCGATGGACAGATCAGGGCAGCAGCCAGTCGACAAGGACAGCAAGATCCTGGGGCAGGCTCGTGCAGAGCTCTGCGTAGAAGTGAATGCGGCCTACGAGCACGGTAGTTCGATCCCGGCGATTGCTGCGGTCCGGGGATCCACCATCCTGCTCGTAGACGACGTCTTCACTAGCGGCTCACAGCTCCAGCATGTTGCGCTCTGACTCCGAGCGACTGGAGCCGCCGACGTCCGCGGACTCGTCCTCGCCCGCGTTCCCTGGGGCGCGTAAACACCGACGCTCGGTCCCGCAGCCGGTCGCCGGACTCCACAACTGAAGGAAATTCGCTGTCCGGTTAGGAAGGGGCTGTGTCCGGGGCGGGGGAGCGTCGCGTTCTGTTGCTGCGAGGCTTGGCATGTGGGGATGGTGTGGGGAGGCTGCAATCGAGAACCACGGCGTCGACTAGGTAGCCGTTGTTGCGCTCCTGCTCGGCTTGCGTATGGAGCTCCTCGCGGATGCTGGCTGCGGTGTGTGACTGTGGAGCTTTGTGACGCTTTCGCAGCATGGGTTGGTGCCAGTGGTCGTGGCCGAAGTGTGCGACGAGGAAGATTCCGGCCCAGTTCGGGTGGCCTTCGAGGTAGCCGCGGGCGAGCTGGCTGGACAGGCTGTTCTTGATTTCCGGGTTCCAGCAGCCCTTGACCTCGATCACCACGGCAAGAGCGTCGGTATCCGGCTGGTTTGGGTCGAAGGCCTGGATGAGGATGTCGAGGACTTTGCCCTCTATATCGCTAGGCTGAATCTCGACTTCCCGGTTGATCACCTGGTAGTCGACCTTGAGGCGGTTCTCCAGGAAATTCCGCACAAAGTCGCTCAGTGATTCCTCCCAGATCGGCCAGCGGAGCGTGGCGTGACGTCGGATCTGGTTCCACAGCAGCGGGGCCCAGCCGCGTGAATCGCCGATCTGCCTGTCGAGTTCCGCAAGGCACTGCAAGACCAGCCGCTGGAGATCCTCACGGTTGTGAATCAGCCGGGCGCCCTTGTGAGTGGTGAGTTCGTCGAATTCCTTCCAGCTCATGGGAGCGCCCAGGGCCGCGACGGCTCGTGCGTGCTCGGCGGCCATGCTCCGCAGCCCGGGATGATCGGGGTGCGCGGAGCTGAGGCGGCGGAGCTCGGTGACCGCGTCCGGAGTGACGCGTCTGGCGATGAGTTCGGGAAGTAGGTTGTTCAGTGCAGCGCGGGCGACGCCGGGGTGACGACTGACGGGGAAGCGTTGCCCGGGCATCGGATACGTGACGTGCCCCTCAGCGTGGAGGAGGTCGTACAGGCGGCCGGCTTCGGCCGGTTCCAGGACGTAGTAGGCCTTCGGCCAGTGCATGCTGCGGGGGAGGTTGAACATGAGCAGGCGATGGGGCATCGGGTCCGCTGACTCGGCCCAGGCTGCCGTGATCGCGGAAGAGGAGGTTATCGCTGTCCACAGGGCCGGCCAATCGTCCTGGTCCCCGTACAGCAGCAGGAGATCGGCCGTCGTAGCCCAAGTCTGCAGCTGAGGGGCAGCCATGCCCCGCGGATCCTGGCCGGCAATCGCGCGGAGATGGGCAAGCGCGTCTGGCTCCGAGGACCGGGCGAAGGCCTCGAGTACGGGTCGTCTGGTTCCCAGAGAGCGGGCGAAGGACGAGTCCCATGCCAACAAGGCAGCCGTCAGTGGTGCATCCCCCAAGAGCAGAAGCCGATAGACCGTGTGGAGAAGTGCCTGCGCGTCACGCAACTGCCCCAGGGCCGGTGCCACTACTGCGCGAAAGCTCTCGCCCGCCCGGCTGACGCACTGTCGCAGAAGCTGAAACCGCAGCTCGTCGTCGTCACCGTTTAACCGCGTCGATACAGTCAACGCGAGGGCAAGGCCAGCCCACTGCTCCGAAGCAAGTTCCGGTGGGTCCTGCGTGAACGTCAGAGCCTGCAGGACCGGAACATCTGTGAGGTAGACACCCGATGGGCCCACGCCCAGGGCGGTGAAGGGTTCCGCGTCGACCAGCACCCGGTCGGCCACACGCTGGAGTGCAGCCCGCATCGGCTCGTCCAGCCCATCGTAGGCCGAGGTCTCGGCCAGGTTCAGGCGCCATTCCCAGGGCGCGCCGTGCTCCGTTGGAGGGTGGAGCAGACGGACCAACCTGTCCCAGTGGCGGAGGAGGTTCTCAGAGGAGAGCTCGGAGGCGGCGGCTTGGATGGCTGCCCTGAGATGCTCCGGGTCGGGCGTCGGCTCGCTCTCGTGGACTGGCTTCTGCACGGCGGCGGGAGTGAACCAGGGCCGCGTGCGTTCGGCGAGCACCTCGTCGCTTTGACGTATCGCGGCCAGGTCCGCGAGGTCCTCCGGCGGCGGCATGGGTAGGCGCAGCGGATACCCCAGCCGGTCGTCTAGGACCTTGGGGAGTTCTGCGGCTGCTTGGCGCGCCCAGTACAGGCTGTCCGAGGACGGGAAGAGCGGGATAGGTCCGTAGAACAGCTCGGGGACGTCGTCATCGTCGACGGCGGCGAGGACCTGTGCTGCCAGCCGACGGCGCCACTTCGGGGCGTCGTTCAAGGCAACGAAAGGGTTGATCGCCAGAGGCTCGTCAAACGACTGAGGCCGGGAAACAGCCTTGGCGAAGATCGTCACCAGCCGCGGGTCGAGTGGCTCCGAGTCCGACCCTGGCGCCGTGTCCTTCAGCGTCGCATCAGCATCAGGCAGCGGCACAAAGTGCTGCAGTGCCCAGCGGAGCAACAGATGCATCGCACTGATGACCTGTCCGTGACGTTCCCCGCTGAGCTGGGTGGTCAGCCAGTCGAGGACGCTGTCCAGATCGCCCGGGCCCAGGGCATCGGTGATCCGTGCTGCCGAAATACCGCCCCACGAATTCCTCGCCAGCGCATCAAGCATCACGCTGGTGGTCATGTGCGCGGGCCACAGCCGCAGCACAGCGGCCGCGGCTACCTCCGGTTGGCCTGACGCGGCCAGGCCAACCAGCCGATCCTGGATGTCCTTCTCCAGCTGATCTGGCAGGAGGCTGAGAGCTTCCGCCCGCCACCCGGGAGAAATGTTGTCATCTTCTGCCAGGTCTAGAACCGTAGGGCCCGAAACCCGGCCGGGGCAAGCCTTCGCCAAGGCAAAGCCCGCCTGCAGCCGCCGGTAATCCGGCCGTGTTGCTGGCTGCCGTGGATCGGGCGGGGACAGGAGGTCCACGAGCTGTTCGGTCAGACCTTCATGGTCCAGGCGGCTGAGGACTGTCGGGGGCTGCTGCGGCAGGATGTCGGTGTCGCGGCGCATCGTCTCCGCGACCAACGAAGCCACGACCTGCGCACGTCGGCTGACAGGCAGGTCGTGCACGAGCAGTGCGAGCGGATCATGCCGTAGGAGTTGGTCAAAGACCACCTCGCGTTTCAGAGCAACCCAGCCGGCAACCTCGCGGTGCACAGCCGGGACATGCCTCGCGTCCTGGTCACCCACCAGAAGCAGTGACAGCAGAACATCATCGGCAACGCGCCGACGCAGCAGGAACTCCGCCGCGAGGAACTCGCGGACATCCCGCTGCTGGAAAGCCCATCGCCCGGGCACAGCCCCGTCGGGACGCAGCAGAGCGGTATCCGTCAGCCAACGCAGCACGTCCTCCGTGCACCCACCGGCCACCCCTTCAAACTCGGGTGCAGAACCAGACGTGAGCCGGAAGAGTTCCACCCCTCCGGAGGAAGCAATGCGACCACGCGCGTCGTCAAGCACATGGGCGGAGGAACAAAACTGCAGCGCTCCCGCCAACCGCTCGGCGGAACGTACCGACTGCATCCTGCCTGCCCGCCGCTGCCGTCCATAGTTCAGTTCATCGCACAGCGCCTCGCATTGCCGCCTATAGGCATCAGCCGCAGTGTCGGGCAACGCCGCACCCGACTTCTCAGCCTCCAGGAGAGATTGAAGGGTTTGCGGCACACTGGCCAGTCCGACCAGCGCACGACGTTCGATTGCGGTCAAGAACGCATGGGCATCCCGCACACCGGCTGCCTGCGCGGCCGTCTCCACATCATGGCGCGTCAACGGGGCCAGGACACGGATGTGCACAGCTTCATCCCCGAATACCTGCCGCAGTAGGCGCAACAGGCGGTCGTTCTGGGCCACCAGCCCTGGGCGACTCGCCACGCGAAGACGCAGGGCAGCACGAGCGGGATCCTCCAACTTGTCCAGCCAGGCACCGAGCGCCACCATCACGTCCCGCCCAGCCTCCTCATCGAAGGAGTCCAGCAGCACATGCCAAGGCGCCGCCTCAGTCGGCGGCAACGCCTTTCCCAGATGCATCTCGGGGGCTTGGGCGACATGCGGGGCCCCCAGATCAATCAGATGTGTCGCGGTGCCGAGGCGATTCTTTTCGTCGCTCAGGGCGGCGCTCTTGCCCATACCGCCCGGACCGAGCAGCACGATCACCTGGAGAGCTTCGAGGTCGCCGAGAGATGCGAGCGCGGGCTCCTCGGAATTGCGCTGCCGCGGAGCCATCGGGTCGAGCCAACCCGTGGCCCCAAGCCGCGGAGGGAACTCCGGCGAGTAGATGCGCCGTACCCAGGGATACTGCAGTCCGTTCGTCTCCTGAGCCATGCCCGCACGGTAATGCATCAGCCGTCCGACCAGACCGTCGACCGGGGTTTGTACAAGCTAGTAGTGCTTGGTCAGGTCGGCTGAGTTGTTGCGTGTCTTGTTGGGCTGGTCTGGCGTTGGGAAGGTGTGACTCCGGACGAAGTTGCTGTGGTGCGTGGTGGGTTGGAGGCGTTTGCGGCGGAGGTGTTCGAGCCGTTCGCGCGCAAGGATCAGCGCCGGTGGGGGCAGGTGTATCTGCGTGGTCTGATGACTGACGTGCGACGCAAGTCGGTCGAGCCGATGGCCGCCGGGCTGGGAGAGGACGGCAACCGGCAGGCGCTGGCCCACTTCATCACCACCAGCCCTTGGGATCCGGCTCATATCCGGGCTCGTCTGGCGTGGAAGATGGAATCGGTGATCCGGCCCACTGTGCTGGTCTTTGACGACACTGGTTTCCTGAAGGACGGAAACGCCTCGGCGTGTGTGTCGCGGCAGTACACCGGTACCGCCGGGAAGGTCACCAACTGCCAGGTGGGTGTCTCGCTCCATCTGGCCCGTGACCATGCCTCGGCGGCCGTGAACTGGCGGCTGTTCCTGCCCCCGTCCTGGGATCCGTCCTCGCCGAAGGCGGACCCGGACAAGGTTGCACGCCGTGCGGCCTGCGGCATCCCCGAGGACGTCGGCCATGTCGAGAAGTGGCAGCTGGCGCTGGACATGGCCGATGAGACCCGCTCGTGGGGGATCGATGTGCCGCTGGCGATCGCGGACGCCGGATACGGCGATGCCGCGGCTTTTCGGCTTGGCCTGAACGCGCGGGGCATGCACTACGTGGTGGGAATCTCCAGCACGCTGTCGGCCCAGCCGGGCGATGCGGCACCGGTCACCGAGGCGTACTGCGGGACCGGTCGGCCACCGGGGCTGAAATACCCCAAGCCTGCCCGTTCGGTGAAGGAACTGGTCATCGAGGCAGGCCGGACGGCGGCACGGCCGGTGCAGTGGCGTGAGGGATCGCGGCCCGGCACCGGCCGTTCAGGCGTCAAGCGGATCTACTCAAGGTTCGTTGTCTTGCGGATCCGGCCCGCCGGACGTGAGATCCGGCAGGCCACCGAGGGTGTCGAGCTGCCGGCGTGCTGGCTGCTGGCCGAGTGGCCCGCGGGTGAAAAGGAACCGGTCCAGTTCTGGCTGTCCGACCTGCCCGAGGACACCGCGTTGACCACCCTGGTCCGTCTCGCCAAGCTCCGCTGGCGCATCGAGCACGACTACCGGGAGATGAAGCAGGCCCTGGGCCTGGCGCACTTCGAGGGCCGGACCTGGAACGGCTGGCACCACCACGTCACCCTCGTCTCCGTCGCCCATGCGTTCTGCACCCTGCAGCGACTGGGGCGGGCCCCAAAAGACGCGGCGTCGGCCTAAGCCTCTACCAGGTCGTCCGTGACCTGCAGATCCTCCTCGCTACCTGGACCGGCGCCTGCCCCACTTGCCACCGCGACATACCCACCTCAATACCGACCTGACCAAGCACTACTAGTGCCGCATCAGGCAAGGTTCGCCCTGTTCGGATGGCTGAGTTGTCGCCTGGTGACGTCGCTCTCTTCGGCTGGGGCAGCCTGCTGGAGTCTTGATGGGATGCATGGTGACCTCTCCGGATGGCAGTGTCCTTGTCGCTGCGATAGCGAGGGTCGCGAAGACCTTCGACGGCATGACGGCCCAAGCGGACGAGGCCGGCTGTGGCCGGTGCTTCGATGAGGGGGAGGTCGAGCTGCTGCGGACTTCCGGCGTCCCGCTCCCGGCGGACCTCGTCCGCCGGGTCGCGCAGAAAGATCCTTTCCACTGGGGCGATCAGCCCGCGATCATCCGTCGGGTTCTGCCGCAGCTCGTCGTCTTGCTCGCCGAGGGCGAGGCCGAGTGCGATTCCATGGCCCGTGGACTGGCCGCGGCAGGCTGGTCGCGGTGGCCCCGCGAGCAGGCTGGGGCAGTGACCGGATTCCTGGACGCATGGTGGACGCAGACCCTGAGAACGAAGTCGCCGCCCACTTCGGCGTGTGCGGTGTTCGAGAGCTGCGTGACCGCGAGTTCCTCGGTCGCCCCGTGGCTCGCCCGCTGGGAGGCGGAGACGGGACCGGCCGCCCGCCGTCACCTGGCTGACAGTCTCGACTGGTGGCGGGAGGAGTTGACGTCCGACGACTCGCCTTTCTGGTGGTGGTGGGGCACCGCGGCGGAAGAGAGGGCCGCCTGGCACGAAGTGAAGCGGTGGCTGACCGGTCAGGCCCGGGCAACGTGATGCCAGAAGGGCTGGTGCCTGAGCGCAGCCGTGAACGCCAACACGGCTTGATTCAGGCGATGTTCGCCCTAGTCACGACCTTGCGAAGGCGCTGGTCAGAGGAGTGCCCGTTCCGCCAGATGATGTAGCGGCGGATCGGATAACGTGCGGCACGGCTCGGCCAGCCACGTCCTCGCCGACCGTACGCGGACCTGGCTCGCCAGCACCCAAGACGCCGCTTGGCTGGGATCGCAACGGTGTGTGGGCGTCGTTCTGCGGGAGTCCGTGTGACTTGGAGTTGCCCCGGAGGGCGGGGTCGGCGCAGCTGCCCGCCTGACCCTGCGAGAGGTCACATCACGTGGACCGGGCGGGCCCGAGCCGGGCACGTCCCATCGGGGTGGCTTGCGGCTTCATCCACTCGGGCGAAGCCGCGTCACTCCCACACCTCGGGACCGCCCCCACGCCACTCCACCACCGCCGGATCGGTCAACTCGATCTGGTCACAGTCGACCCCTGAGCGGCGGAGGATGTCGAGGAGGTCAGCCATACGATGCGCGGCTCCGGCGTAGCAGCCACGGACAGTCACATTTCGATGGCTGTCGATCGGCGGGTACACGATGACCTCGGGCGGCTCGCTCGAAAGCATGCTGCCAGGTTGCCTTTCTCGTCTGCACGCTGCATCGCGTAGGGCGACGGGGGCGCCGGCCCAGCGGGACGGAACTCGTTCCGTGGAGGCGGGTCGCACTATCCAAGCTGTATCGCTCCGAGGTCAGGATGGACGAGAAGACCCGTATGCACCGCCCCGGAGAAAAGGTCCCGGTCAGCGGCATCTATGAGTGCACGTGCGGTAAAGGCCACCGCTTCACCAGCACGGATGTGCAGGGCCACACATTCCCACCGGTCCCGAAAGCCTGCTCCGGGAATGGAACCTGCTGACTCCCGCCCACGCGGAGCGGAGTCCCTTAAAAGCGCATGAGGTCCGTCCGCCTCGCGCTGGCGGCGGCTCCCCGGCGGCCCCGAGGGCGGTAGCTCGACCGCATTTCGATATTCGCTCGCATGTTCGATTTTGGGGTGGCCCCCGACCCGCACGATGTCAGCCGCTCGATCGGGTTACTCCCCGTCGTAGGCGCCTTCCGCTGATCGGGCTTGTTGTCGGCCTGGTGGGGCAGGGGCGAAGAGGGAGGTGCGTTCGCATGCCCAACGATGACGCGGTCGCGCTCATCGATGAGGGCGGGCGAGTGCTCGAATGGGGCCGTCAGGCCGAGGAGCGCGGTCCTTCGGACCGGGAGGTGCGGCACGGGTTGGAGCGCCCATGTATTTCATTGGCGCAACGCCCTACCGGCCATCAAGCGCCCGATCCTTGCGGTTGATGTGGCTACGAAAGCATTGCTCTTGACCTTTGCCGGCGTCAATAGCAGTGACCAATAGTTGCCGTAGACATCAAGGGCCTGTCGGATAAAGCGCTCAGGGTGGAGCCGGCAGGCCAGGTGTTCGTCGACGTTGTCCAAGCGCACCAGCAGCGGGTAGCCGCAGCCTGAGCGGTATGGCTCGGCGCCCGCCCTCGGTGCGGCGAGCCTGCCGATGGTGCGGAGGGGGCGGGAAGGCTGACGTGTCCCGACGTCGAACACCGAGCGTTCGCCCCAGGACGAGCCGCAAGAGGATACCTCCCACTGGCTGCCCGCCCAGCCCGGTGGCCCAGCAGCCCGGCACCCACGACGACGGTGCCATGACTGCTCCACCGTTCTCCGGTGCTCGGCTTCTCCTAGCTGGAGGGGGTTGACAGATCCGGAAGCACTCCTTCAGTCTGGGCCGCACCCCATTCGTCACTCCACAATGACAAATGCTTCCGGCGGCTTACCGCTGATGACTGAGAAGACCCGGAGGGAACCTGTGAGCTTCATGACGGGCAGACGCGCACATGTCGTGACCGGAGCCGCGACAGCGCTGCTCCTCGCCGGATTGGCCGCATGCGGCAGCTCGACCAGCATTGCTTCGAGCGGCGGAAAGGTCGAAGGCAAGCTTCGTGTCGTTACCAACTGGACCGGCAGTGAGGGGGATGCCTTCGCCGCCGTCATCAAGGGATTCGAGGCCAAGTACCCCTCGGTCAAGGTCCAGGTCGAACCTCTTCCCTTCGACCAGGGCCAGGCCCTATTGACCCAGCAGTTCGCCCAGGGATCCCCGCCGGACGTTGCCGTGGCCCTGCCCGGACTGGTCCGGTCGTTCTCCCAGCAAGGACTGCTGATGAACCTCGACTCGACCTGGGACAAGTGGGTCGCGGATGGGGAGTACGCGCCGTCGCTGCGGGACATCGCCCAAGGATCTGACGGGCATACCGACGCCGTCCTGTTCAAGGGCAACGTCAACGCCCTGATCTGGTACGACCCGAAGCAACTGGCCAAGCTCAAGCTGTCGGTGCCGAAGACGTGGCCGGAGTTCACCGCAGTCCTCGACAAGGCGAAGGCTGCGGGCGTGGCGCCCTTCGCGGTCGGAGGCAAGGACCAGTGGCCCCTCACGCAGTGGACCGACTCGGTGATCCTCCGCGTGGCGGGCGCAACCGCGTTCAACGACCTCGCCCGAGGCAAGATCGGCTGGGACGACCCGCGGATCGTCAAGTCCTTCAAGGTGTTCGGTGACCTGATCGGCTCCTACTTCCCGGACGACGCCCTGTCGAGCTCGTTCTCCGACGCCACCTGCGCGAGGGTCGCGGGCAAGTACCTCTTCGAGAACCAGGGCGCCTTCATCAACCTGGTCGACCCGCAGGAGTGCGGCAAGAAGCTCCAGCCGGGGAAGGATCTGTCCTTCTTCCTCATGCCCCCGTACGGGAACACGCCCGCGCCGCAGTTCGTGAGCGGTGACCTCTTCGTGGGAGCCAAGGACTCCAAGAATCCGGCCGCCGCCCGGGCACTGCTGGAGTACCTCGGCTCGGCCCCGGCGCAGTCGATCTGGGCCAAGCTCGGCGGATTCGTCGCGCCCAACGCCAAGGTCCCGGCAAGCGCGTACCCCGACGTCAATGACAGGAACGCCGCTGCGCTGTGGCCTAAGTCCGCCTCGGACCAGGCCGGCTACGACCTCGACGACTGGATCGGCGGGGAGATCCAGGTCAAGTACCGGCAGGCGCTGGCCCAGTTCGTCCGCGACCGCGACGTGACCAGCTTCATCGCCACGATGAAGCAGGTCGACACCCGGTCCGGGCACTGAGAGACGCCGATGAGCACCACCGTCAAGCAATCGACGCGGGTGCGCCGCACCCCGTCCGCCGAGCGCGGCGGACGGGGGCGGCGCCCCGGGAGCCCGAGGAAGGGCAGCCGAGCGGGCTACGGGTTCGTGACGCCGCTGATGGCCGTCTTCGCGATGTTCTATCTGTGGCCCGTCATTCAGAGCGTGCTGAGCAGCTTCTTCACCTGGGGTCTGCTGCGGCCATGGAAACCGCTGGACACCTCCACCTGGAACTTCGCCGGGCTGGACAACTATCGCCAGGCGCTGACCGACCGGGAGTTCTGGGACGCCGCGCTCAACTCGCTGCTCTGGCTGATCACCTTTCCGCTGTTGGTCACGGCAGTGTCCCTGCTGATCGCGATCACCATCTGGCACGCGCGGCGCTGGTCCGCGCTGTTCCGTACCGTCTTCGTGCTTCCGATGACCATCTCACTGGCCGCGGCGGGCGTGATCTGGACCTTCATCTACAACCCCGACCGGCACATCGGAGTGCTCAACGCGGTCCTGCACACGCTGCACCTGGACGGGCAGCTGAACTGGGGACCCCTGCACCTGCGCACCGGCCAGTGGCTCTCCGACATCGGCACCCTGAACCTGGGCTTCACGCAGATCCACCTAGTCAACTTCGCCGTCATCATCGCCGCGGTCTGGGCGTTCGCCGGCTATGGAGTGGTGACGTTCACCGCAGGGCTCTCGTCGCT
This sequence comes from Streptomyces sp. NBC_00510, assembly GCA_036013505.1. Taxonomy (NCBI): domain Bacteria; kingdom Bacillati; phylum Actinomycetota; class Actinomycetes; order Kitasatosporales; family Streptomycetaceae; genus Streptomyces; species Streptomyces sp. NBC_00510. The sequence goes on from CP107851.1 coordinate 10,017,117, forward strand.
ACCCAGTGAGCTCCTCGACTCCGCCAAGGTGGACGGCGCCGGGACGGTGCAGATGGTGCGCCACGTGATCGTGCCTCACCTGCGGGCGCCCATGCGGATCGTCTTCGTGGTGAGCGTGATCTTCGCTCTGCGGACGTTCGACATCGTCTATGTGACGACCCAGGGCGGCCCCGGCACGGACTCGACGGTCCTTGGTCTGCTTCCGTGGCAGGAGGCGTTCGCCTACCTCACCACCCCCCAGGCTGGGCAGGCGGCCGCGGTCGCCGTGCTGATGTCCGCCGCGCTGGTGGTCCTCGGGTTCCCCTATCTGAAATCGATGCTGCCGCGGAAGGAGTCCCGATGAGAAGGGGACGACTGACCACCACGGTGCTGTACGGGTCCCTGACCGTCGGCAGCCTGGTGTGGCTGGTCCCGGTGGTGACTGCGCTGATGATCTCGGTCGTACCGATCAGCCAGACGCGCGACGGCTGGTGGCGTGCCGGCTTTTCCGACCTGACGTTCGGCAATTACCAGCGCGCCTGGGAGCAAGGACTGTCCCAGTACGTGGTGAGCAGCTTCGTCATCACGCTGGGCTCGGTGGCATTGTCGCTGGTCCTCGGATCGATGGCGTCGTACGCGTTCGCCAGGATGGACTTCCGCCTCAAGCGCTTGGCGTACTTCCTGCTGCTGACCACCATGATCGTGCCGCTCCAGATCATCCTCGTGCCGCTGCTGCCCTGGCTGCGGGCGCTCGGGCTCGCCGGAGGCGGAGCGCAGTATCTGGGGATCATCCTGGTGCACACCGCGTTCGGCGCGGGCTGGGCGGTCTTCATGATGTCCAGTTTCTTCGCCGACGTCCCCGAGGAGCTGCTGGAGGCCAGCCGCCTGGACGGCGCGTCGCACATGGAGCAGCTCCGGCACGTGGTGCTACCACTGGCCAAGCCGGGCCTGGTGTCCTTCGCGATCATCGATTTCGTGTTCGTCTGGAATGACCTGCTGCTCGGCCTCACCCTGCTCGACCGTGACCATCAGCCGCTCACGGTGGGCCTGGCAAACCTGCAGTCCCCCCACCTGGCCCAGCAGAACCTGGTCTCCGCCGGTTCGATCATCGCGATTCTGCCGCCACTGCTGGTCTTCACTGTTCTGAATCGGTACTACGTGCGCGGACTGTTCGCGGGAGGAGTCAAAGGATGAGTGCACTCGACGTCGTCGCCCTGCAGCTGGCGGCCAAGCCGGGAGACGTCACCGGCAATGTGGAGCGACTCCTGGAAGCACTTCGCGCGCACGCTCCCGGCGCCGGTCTGGTGGTGACGCCCGAGCTGGTCACCACCGGATACGACCTCACGATGATCGACGAGCGGGGTCGCGAGCTTGCCGAACCGCTGGACGGTCCCACCGTGACCGCTGTGGCGGAGGTCGCCGCGCAACTCGGCACCACGGTCGTGCTGGGCTTGCTGGAGCGGGACGGCGACGTCCTGTACGACACCGCGGCCATGGTGCTCCCGGACGGCACGGTGCACCCCTTCCGCAAGACCCACCTCTACCCCAATGAGCTGCCCAGGTTTGCGGCGGGTGAGGGGCTGGTCACCGTCGACACCCCCGCCGGCCGGATTGGCCCGCTCATCTGCTTCGAGCACGCGTTTCCCGAGCTCGCCACGACACTGGCCCTGGCCGGGACGCAGATCCTGGTCATCCCGTCGGCGGTACCCATCGGCTACGAGTATCTGCTGACCCTGCGGACCAGGGCACGCGCTCAGGACAACCAGATCTTCGTGGTCGCCTGCAACCTCACCGGCAGCGGTTTCAGTGGACGATCCTTGATCGTCGACCCCGCTGGAGCCGTTCTGGCCGAGGCCGGTCCGGAGGAAAGCGTGCTGCGGGTGAGTATCGACCTGTCCGCGATCGATCGTGAACGGCAGCAGGAGCCGGCGCTGGGCATGCGGCTGGCCGACCTGTACCAGGCCGATGCGGTGCACCGGCTGGGAACCTCGCCGGTGGTGGGCCGATGATTAAGGTCACCAAGGCCCACGAGGAGACCACCGTGGCCGCAGAGCTGCGCAAACCGCTCGATGTGGGTAATGGGCTTGTTGCCGCGTCCTTCGGCGGCGACGGGTCGTGGCTGTCGGTAGGCGCGCCGCACCCGGTTCACGGCTTCGTGGAGCTGTCCGGCGCACAGCCCTTCGACGAGGAATGGCGTGGGGATGCCCCCGCGGTCCGGCGTTACCGCGGCCGGTTGACCGAGGACAGCTCCGCATTCCTGCGTCTGGAGCTGCCCGCTGAAAGCGTGTCGGAACGGCGTGCCGGCGTGGACGCCGCCGGCAGGCTCGTCTGGCAGCGGCGCGGAAATGGCTGGTCCTGCTCGGCGACCGCGTGGGCGCTGCCGGACCGGCAGGAATTCGTGCAGCAGTACCGCCTGCGGGTCGAGGCCCCCGGCGTGCACGCTGTGCTGCGGTTCGGCGGACGGCTCGACCGGTGTGCACTTGCGGAGATCACCGAGGTCAATCCGCCCGCCCCCCTTGAGGTGCACACCACAGCGGTCGCGCAGGGCGCCGAACTCGAGCTTCGCGCGCCCCGTCTTTCGTGCTCCGCCCGGATATCCGTGCAGGCACCGACTGGTGATTGGACATCAGCCGAGTCAGGCGCCCTCCTGGAGATCCGGTCGAGCGGGGACGAGCCGGAAGACCTGGAGATCACGGTCTCGGTCTCCCTGGACTCGCCCGCCTGGCCAGGCGGGCGGCGCCCCGCGGTCACGGCACCGCGGATTACGCGAGGCGAGAGCCCCGGCGCGCTGGAGCGGATAGCGAACGGCGCCGTACGGTACATCCTCGGCTGCACCGCTCTGGACGTCGGCCACGACGAGCGCACCATCCTCACCGACCACCGACTGCTGCCCCTGAGCTGGACCCGCGACGCGTACTACCAGGCCCTGCTCCTGCTGCACGCCGCCCCGCGGACCCAGGACGTCACGGACGTCGTCGGCGCGCATCTGCGCTGGTTGTGGGGCCGAGGGAGGACCCCCGGACATCCGTGGATGCGCAGCCATCTGCCGGACGGCCGGCCCAAGGACCTCGCGGTCCAAGCCGACCAGCAGCTCTATCCGCTCCTGGAACTCGCCGACTACCGCAGGGTCACCGGTGGCTGGCCCGCACCCCCCGGGGACGACCGGCACACTGATACAGCGAGGCAATGGGGGAAACTGGTCGCCGAGGTCTGGCACGACCTGCCCAGGCAGGGACCGGACGGGCTGTTGGCCGGCAGCGAGAACCCGGCGGACGACCCGAGCGAACTCCCCTTCTCTCTATCCTCCCAGATCCTGTTCTGGCATACGGCCGCACAACTCGCGCCCTGGTCGGCTGAGCTGGGACTCGAGGCTCTCCAACTGGCCCCGGTGGCTGATGAGGTGCACGCCGCCATCCACCGGAATTTCACTTGTGACGGCCCGTTCGGGAAGCAGTGGGCCTACGAGAGCGATGGCGCCGGGCAGTACCGGCTCTACCACGACGCCAACGACCTACCGACCGCGTTCGCACCGCAGTGGGGCTTCTGCTCCCCGAGCGATGACCACTGGGTCGCCACCATGCGCTTTGCACTCTCCGAACACAATCCCGGCTACGTCAGCGGACAGTACGGAGGACTCGGATCAGCGCACACACCCGGCACGTGGACGCTGGGTGACGCTCAGGAACTGGTCTTCGCCCACGCGACCGGGGACGAGGCGCGCGCCACCGCGGTGCTGGACCGGCTGGACCTGGTAGCCGAGGTGGACGGCCTGCTGCCCGAGACCTACCGTGAGGACACCGGCGGCTGGCTCGCCCGCCACTGGTTCGCCTGGCCCGCAGCGGTGATGGGTCTGCTGCACCTTGATATAAACAATCCGAAGTGAACCTGCACGGACTCGCAAGCCGAGACCTTCTCCGCGGCCGGATCCGATGCACGGATCCGAGCCTGCAGATGGCGCACGAGCGCCGCACCTGGTCGATGAGGGCACTGCGAGGGCCGGGCAGGGGAGAAGACCCTGACAGGAGGAGACGTTAATGTGCCCGGCGATCGATCCGAGTCAGGGGCTGCCGGTATACGTCCAGCTCAAAACGCTGCTCCTGCAGGGGATCATCGACGGAGTGTACGGTCCCGAGGGCCGCCTGCCCACGGAACAGGAGCTGTGTTCCCTATACAACATCAGCCGGACCCCGGTCAACCGGGCTCTGTCGGAGCTGGCCGAAGAAGGGGTGGTGCTACGCCGCCGCCGGCACGGCTCCTTCGTGAACCCTGACTGGGTGCCGCCGCACGGCTCTCGCCGCGAGGTCCGCGTCATAGTTCCGGAGGGTAGCTGGGAAGCCCTCCTGCGGGAGGCCGCACCGCCGGACATCACGCTGGACGTCGTCCAGGTAGGTCTGTCCGATCTGCGCCAGGCGCTGGTGCGAACCGTTGCTGAAGGCCAAGGCCCCGATCTGGCGGTCCTGGACTCGGTGTGGGTGCACGAGTTCGCATCCTCCGGCTTCCTGACCACTTTGGAGGAGCTCGATGCGGAGTGGGTCCGCAACGAGTACGACCAGGACTTCGTCGAGCCGTTCCGGTCGGCGAACCGGTTCGATGGCCAGCTCGTCGCGGTGCAGGCCGAGGCCGACGTCGCCGGGCTGTGGTACCGGCGGGACGATCTTGTTGCCGTCGGACACGAACCACCGCAGACCTGGGATGAGCTTGCCGCGCTCGGCCGGGCACTGGCCGAGCGCGGCCATGCCGTCCCGTTGACGCTGCCGGGCGGCTCCCGCGCGGGGGAGACAGCGACGTACTGCCTGCTGTCCCTGCTCGCCTCGAACGGGGCCACCGTCCTCGGCCACGACGTCGTCACCTTGGACACGGCGGCGACCACCGAATGCCTGACGTTCCTACGGCAGCTTCTGGACGAGGGCATCATCCCCGCCGAGGTGGTCACCTATGAGCGTCATCACCCGATTCAGCAGCTCGCGCACGGCAAGGCCTGTCTGGCCTTCGGAGGCAGCTACGACGCCCCGGCCCTCGGTTCGGCGTCCGGGCTGACCACGGAAGAGGTACTCGACCACTTCGGGTTCATCGCCATGCCCGCCGGGCCACGCGGCAACTCGGCCGCCCTCGCCGGAGGTATGGTCTATGGAATCTTCAGGCAGGCATCATCTCCGCAGTTGGCCAGGCGGGTGCTCCGCGCCGTCACGTCTGTCGAAGCCATGGAGCGAATGTCCCAGTCGACTTGGCAGATCGCCCCACGACGTACCGCGCTCGACCAAGCCGCCGGTGAGTCGCAGTTCCTCAAAGTAACGGGGGCCATACTCGAGCACGCCGTTGTGCGTCCGTCCACACCCCCTTACGCTCGCGTCTCCGCACAGCTCCACGCGATGCTCGAGGCTGTCCTCGCCGGACGGCTGCGCCCCAGTGACGCGAGTACCCGCGCCGCCGAGATGATCGGCGCGATCACTGGCCTGCCTCTCGTCTGACCGCCGTTGCCGGGGGACTGTACAAAGAACGGCTCTGTCTCACATTCGGTGGTGACGGAGAGTTGTGAGGGTCGTTGATTTTCATGTGATGGATGTCAACGAGCTTGTGCAGATGGTGTTTTCGGGTCTGCCTCCGCTGGTCATGGAGGATGTGGCCGACGAGGGTGAGCGGATTGTGGTGCGGGCCCGGACGCCGTTGGACACCGCGGTCTGCCAGGTGTGCGGGGCCTCGTCGGGTCGGGTGCACGGCTATTACTGGCGGACGGTCGCCGACGTTCCGGTCGACGGGCGACGGGTGGTGGTCCGTGTGCGGGTTCGGCGTCTGGTGTGCCCCACGCGAGGCTGCCGCCACACCTTTCGTGAACAGGTGCCCGGGGTGCTGGAGCGACCAGCGACGCACGGCCCGTCTGACCAGGCAGGTCAAGGCCGTGGTCAAAGAGTCAGCGGGCCGAGCGGGATCACGTTTGCTGGCGATACTCGCGGTGGGCCTGTCCCGTCACACCGCCCTGCGCACCCTGCTGCGTATCCCGTTGCCCACCGGGCGGACGCCTCGTGTGATCGGCGTCGAGGATTTCGCCCTGCGCCGGCGTCATCGCAATGCCACCGTGGTGATCGACGCCGAGACGCATGAGCGGATCGACGTTCTGCCTGACCGCACGGCCAGCACGCTGGAAGCGTGGCTGCGCGAGCACCCGGACGTCGAAGTCGTGTGTCGCGACGGCTCCGCGACGTATGCCGAGGCCATCCGCCGCGCCCTGCCCGACGCGGTGCAGGTCGCCGACAGGTGGCATCTGTGGCACAACCTGTTGCGAGGCCGCCCCCAGCGAGGTGAAGGCGCACAGCAGCTGCTGGGCCACCGTACTGGACGCACCCATCTATGACGGGCCACGGGCCCGAACCACCCTGGAACGCTGGCACCAGATTCATGACCTGCTCGACCAGGGAGTGGGCCTGCTCGAATGCGCCCGCCGTCTACAGCTGGCCCTGAACACCATCAAACGCTACGCACGAGCCGACCGGCCCGAGCGGATGCTCCGCGTCCCTAAATACCGCGCCGGCCTCGTCGAACCCTACCGCGAGCACCTGCGAAAACGCCGAGCCGAGGACCCCGCCGTCCCCGTCAAGCACCTCTTCGAAGAGATCAAGGCCCTCGGCTACGAGGGCTGCCTCAACCTGCTTTACAAGTACATCAACCAAGGCCGGGCGGACGCCGATCGCAGCCACATCTCCCCGCGTCGGCTCGCACGGATGCTCCTCACCAGGCCCGACAACCTCAAGACCGACCATCAGGACCTCCTGACACGGCTCACCGCAGCCTGCCCCGAGATGACCCAACTGGTCGCCCACATCGCGGAATTCGCCCAGCTCCTGACACCTCGTGAAGGAAACGCGGACGGGCTCTCGCGCTGGATCGTCCAGGTCCGCGCAACCGATCTGCCCCATCTGCACTCCTTCGCCCGGGGTCTGGTGCGAGACCGGGACGCGGCGATCGCCGCGCTCACGCTTCCGTACAGCAACGGCCCCACCGAGGGCATCAACACGAAAACCAAGCGGATCGCACGACAGATGCACGGAACGCGCACGGGCGAGAGGACCGTTCGAGAAGCCGGATACCGATCCAGCAGAAATCGTCGACATCGAAGAACTGGAAATGATTGAGGCTCTGCAGGAGACGTCCAGTCCCGGCCTGCTCGATATCCTGCGTGGCAGCAGTCCGGCAGCCTGCGCAACGCTGCCGTGCGCGACCACATAGTGCACGTCATGCGAGTGCAGCCCAACGCACCAACCCGGCACGCTGGACTGCTGGACAGTGCACTCAAGCCACACGCAAACGCCCTGCCACAGAGGCACCAGACCTCCTCTAGCTGACGGTGGCACGTCGATGACAGTGACGCATTCGTCCTTCCGGGACTGGTCGGCGAGTCGCAGCCAGCGCCTCCGTAGTTGATGAGCCAAACGCAGCCTCTCGCGGACAGCCGCACGTTCTTCGAAGCGGCGGAGGGCGTGTCGCCACGGTTTAGGAGGGTGACGGTGTAGGCGCCCAGGGCGTGGAGCATCCAGCCCGACGCCTACGACCCGAAGCCCGACGTCGACTTCACCCCGCTCCACGATCAGGACTTCACCACCGTCGGCTTCGAATAAGCCGCCTGACCGCCGGCAGCGTATGAGCGTGAGAGGTACAGCCGACCCGTTGAGCCCTGCACGGAACGGCCACTCGGCCCCCTATTCACCCCAGGCGTCGGCGTCGTTCTTACCCTGACCGTACCGGGCGAGGGCTTCGTTCAGTGCGGCCCGCTGCTGGTCCGTCATCGGCCCGAAAGCGCAGATAGGGACCATTCCGGCACGGGCAAGGGGACGTATTAGGTACGGCCACCCTGCCGGACGGGGATGAGTCGAGCGCTCAGCGCCCCCCATGAATTTCACGTGGAGTCCGGTGCTGCATCCGTGCACCCCCCCGCTGCCGAGGACTTCCTCGACGATGAACGTCTGCACATGGCTCCATCGGTACTCATGTTTGCCGAAGCCGCCGGTAGTCCTGATGCCCGGCCGCCCAATCTCCAGGGACCAAGAGGACTTGCCAAGGGGGCACATCATCACGACGACAAGGAGGAGCATTCCGAGTGCAAACACTCCGATGCCGCCGAATATCATGAACATGACCATCCATCCGCCGGGATGTCCGGGCTCGGACGTAAATATCTCGTCTGGCCCCACCAGCGCCAGCAAGAGGAAGACACCCACCAGCGCCACAGCCAACGTGATCGCTAACGCATTGACCCGGACACGCAGCGGCCGAGTATCGGCATAGGCGGACAGCGGCTCCTTTCCCGTCCACGAGATGCTGAACGGACCGTCCGGCCCGGGTGAGTGCTGTATGCCGCTCATCGAGCGTGTGAGCGGCGGTGCCGGGGATTCCATGGGCACGGGCGGATCAGATGCTCTAAGGCGGGCCGAGGGTACTACCTGCCTGGCATTCACGGTCTTGCCGGACGCGTTCTTGGCCACGGGACATTTGTCGGCGGTATCCGTGCCGCGCTGGTTGGGGCGCGGGAGGCCATGGGCGAGCAGCCTCTGCCTCAGGCGGGGATACACATCCGCGAAGGTGAGCACAGGCGGACCGCCCGCGACCCCCGCGCCAATCAGATCGAGTAGTTCCCCGGTGAAGGGCGTACAGGTGTCGTCTTGCCCTGCGTCTGCGGCGAGGTCGGCCGCTGTAAGGGTGTAAGTGCCTTGCACATCAGTGATATTGGCCAAGTGCTGTTGATCCCCACCGAGGACCTTGATAATGCGACCGGAGTAGCAGCAGTCGAGCACAACGGCTTTGACCCGGGCGGGGCTTTCGTGTAGAACGCTTCGGATCTTCTCGTACTCCAGTCCGGTGATGTCCGGTTCGTCGGCGACGGTGTCGCTCACGGCGAGTACGAGATCCCCTTTCGTGGTGAGGGTGCCGTGTCCCACGAAGTACACCAGCAGCACACCGGTGGTGTTCAGAGCATGGTGGCGCAGATCGCGCATCACACGACGGCAATCGTCCGGATTTAGGATGGGAAAGACTTGGTCGACGGACCAGCCGCCCAACTCCTGGTCGACGAGCATCTGGTGCACGCCCCGCAGGCTCTTCTCGGCGGCAGGCACGAACGGGAAAGCCGGATCCTGGTAGGTGGAGACACCGATGAGCACGGCACGGGAGCCGGGCCGCTCGATTCGATCAGTTCCCGGCGTCATCGTTGCTGTCCAGCACTCGGGTGATCAGAGCCGTGGGATCGCTGACGCGCCGGGCATCGACCTCGACCGTGCGGCCATTGGCGGTGACGGTCACCTTGACGTCTGAACGCCGGGTGCGGAGCCACGCGACCAGTGATTGGGCCAACGCCACGCCGACACCGCCGGAACCCACAGCGACGCTGACCACATCAAGCCCGCTGCCCAGCTCCCCTTCTGCAATGTCCTTGCGCACGAGCTGGACTGCGCCCTGCAACTCGCGCTCCGCGCGGAGCCAACCGGCAAGCGCGGCCAACTCCCCGACCTCGTCGGCACCCTTGATGGCAATCACTGCGTCCATGACCTTCATCATTTCAGGCTGATCGTCAGCAGGCAGGAAGTTGGCGGACAGGGGCCACTTGTATCGGTTCTCCCCGCCGCCGCAGTAAATACCGTGTGCCGCCCTGCCCGCACTCTGCCTCACACAGATCACCAGCTGGGACGCCGTCTGCGGGCCGGCGGCCGGTTCAGCATCAGAGCCCGGTGACAGCCACCGGCGATCTGGTGAGAAGTGGCGTGTCGACCTGAGTAGCCGCCGTACTTGGGCCCGCAGACGCATCGCGGGGCTATAGCTCTTCCGAAGGGAGCTATGCCGCCGGTGTGGGCGTGGCTCGGTAGCGCTCCAACAGCGCTTCCATGCCGTTCAAGCCGGCGTCCAGACCGAGCTGGCGCAGCCAGTCGTCCACCTGTTCCTGGCGCTCGGCGGCGAGGCGCAGGTCCAGGGCGGGGTTGGCGCGCCGACATTCGGGACCTGTCGCAGCCCTTCCTCGTGTAGCAGGTGGGCCACCTGCCGGTCCGCGGCAAGGTGGAGTTCACGGGGCTGCGCTACCAGGGCGGTGTCGATGTCAGTGATACGGGCGAGTTCCGTGACGACATCACGGCTGACGGCGGTCTCCAGGATACCGTCGAACAACGCCGCCAGGTCTGGTACTGGGTACCGGTAGTCCTCCGGCACGCGCTCAAGGGTTTCGGCGTAGCGCCGGACCCGGGAGATGACGTCGATGGTGACGTTCGCAATCGGAGCTGTGGGGGTGGAGCCGTAGACCTCGGGGAGCTTGACCGTCACAACGGCCTCGACGGGGTGCTCCACGGGGGTACTGCTTACGGCCTGCCACACCAACCGTGCCGTTCGAGACCTGTTGTGTCCGTACCGGCGGAAGCCGATGCTGTCGGTGACCGCCCTGTGCATGAGGTTGAGCAGAGCACTGGGCAAGACCGAGGCGGTCAAGGCCTGAGCGAGCGCAGCGACGGATCGCTCCGAGAGTGGGCGCCAGATGCCGGCCTCCCCCGCCGGTCGACCGGGAGGTCGGCTGGCGGTATCTGCAGGCCGTGTACGTGGAGCACTACTCACCGGAAGCCTTGCGCCGCCTGGTGGTCTCCGAGTACGAGCTGCTGTTCGTCGGGGACCCGGAAGTGATCGTCAGGCAGCTGAGCGGTTATCTCGACGAGCACTTGCACCAGCGCCTCACCGGCTCCCAGATCCGCAGCCACCTTCTGACCGTGCCGGGAGTGCGCCCACGGCTTCTGGCCGGTGACCCCGGAACGATTACGGCTTTCCTTGGGCTCACTGGATGGGGGATTGGGGGGGTGGTAGTTCGGTGGTGCGTTCCCGGTCGAGGGATTCGACGCCGTCGATTGCTTGCAGGGCGGGTATCCGGTTCTCTGTGATGGTGCCGGAGAGGGTGCCGAGGATTGGTTGTTGGCTGGTGATGGTCAGTCCGGCCTGCCTCAAGGCTATGACCACGTCTGCGAACCGGTCGGGGTCGACCGCGAGGATGACCCCGACCGGCGCGGACTGGGACGACTTGTTCACGGGGCCTGGAGGAGGCCCGCGCCGATGTCCCTGACGGGTTGCGTCAGCGGGAAGGCGCCGGATTTGAGGCTGGCCACGAGGTCGGCCGCGGAAGCGTTGGGGTTCGCCTGGGCGAGGAGTGCGAGGACACCCGCGACGTGCGGCGTGGCCATGCTGGTGCCGCCCATGGACTGGTACTCGCCTCCGGGAGCAGCCGAGCGCACCTGCCAGCCGGGCGCGGCGATGTTGATCTCGCCCCCCTGGCCGTTGATGGCACCGTTGGAGAAGAACGCCGGTGTGAGGCCCTTGTCGAGGGCGGCCACCGCGAGGATGGAGGGGCAGTTGGCGGGCCGGCTGACAGGCTCGATGGTCGGGGGCCGACGGCTGTCGTTGCCTGCGGCTGCGACGATGACCGTCCCGCGTTCGAGTGCGCGCTGGGCCAGTTTCTCGTATGTCTGCGGGAAGAGCTCACCGGGTTGGACTCGTGCGCCGAGCGACATGGAGATCACTCGCGCGCCGTGGGCGACGGCCCAGGCCATGCCGGCCAGGATCTGGCCGTCGGTGCCGCTGCCTGCGTTGCTGAGGACCTTCGCTGCGAGGATCCGGGCTTCGCAGGCCACGCCGTAGCGGGGTCCTTGCTGGGGGTTGGCCGGGCCGGCGGCGGTGCCGATGCAGTGTGTTCCGTGGCCGTGGCCGTCCTCGACGATTTCGCCGGGCACGAACGAGGCTGTCGCCTCGATGCGTCCGGCCAGGTCCGGGTGGTCGGTGTCCACGCCAGTGTCCAGGACAGCGATCTTCACATCGCGTCCGGTCAGGCTGGACAGGTTGGCCCGGATTGCCTGCAGGCCCCAGGTCCACTGCTGCTCGTCCCAGGCCGGGCCCTGGACGGCGGCGACTTCGGCCCTGGTGTGGCGGGCGACCACGTCTTCGTCGCTGCGGTAGGCGGGGAAGAATTCGGTCGGTGCCTGCTGCGGGGCGGTGATCGGCAAGGCGTAGACCATGCGTTCCGGCTCCGCCGCGATGATCGAGGGCTCCGCCTCGGCCGTGGTCACCAGTGCGTGGCGCTGCTCGGGCCGTACCTCGACGACGGCGGCGCCGAGTTCCTCGAAGAGTACCGAGACGTCGGGGCGCTCGAGGAGTTCGGAGACATTCCCGGTCTCCGTTCCTCGAACGCGTTCGACAGGCGCGATGTCGGCGGCCGATCGCAGTGCGTTCAGTCCGTTTTCCTGGTTGCTCGGGTCGAGCAGGACCACGTAGCGGCCGGTGTACTCAGCGCCTTGACCTATACCGGGGCCGTTGGGCCGATGGGGCTGTTCGCCGAAGGCACGCCTGTCCATGGGGCCGTTCGCCATTGGTTCTTCCCGCTTTCTGTGTGCTTCCCCCCGGCTGGATGGGGGCACGCCGATTCACGGGTCGTCAGGCGCCAAGGGTGGGTGGCGGGGAGCGGTTCAGCCGCGTGTCGACGCGTGATGCCGTGACCTGCAAGGCTGTCGGTTGCCAGGCAGTCGGCGTTGCCCCCGCTACACCGTCGCACCGGGTAGCAAGGCCCGCAACTCAGCGTCGCCACCCCCGGCGGGAGAACGACGCCCCCCCACGGCTCGGTGCCTTTCGCAGGGGCCTTTCCTGGCTGACGGCCTCATCTGCCGGGGCGCCCCAAGTAAAGCCAGGCGGTGATCGTATGGGGAGGTCGCAGGGGACGATCCGGGTACGGGGCCAGGGGGTCTGTTCGCGCGGGTCAAGGTCACCAGGGCGCCGGCAGTACGGGCGATGGCCGGGGAACGAGCCGTATTCCGGGCTGCTTGCCGGGGCACCCGGGTGCTCCCGGCCCGGCCAAGGGTGGTGTTGTGTGCCGACAGCACCACCGTGGCGGCGGCCGGGCCCGCGGGCACGGGACCTCGCGACCCGTGCCATGCCCCTCGTCGGACGAGGCTGTGCCGGCGCTGTCGCGGCGGTGCACCAACAGGTGCTCACGCAAGGCGAACGGCGGGGCAGGGCGTCGGCAGTCGGTTCTGGTCACGGACGGTCCGGCGCCGGCGGCGCCGGTTGGAGCCACTGTCCGATACGAATGCGTGGTGGGCGCTTGCCCGGGCCGCCGTTCGGCGTTACCCGGCGTACTGCCATCGACGCGGCCTGGGGTCATGCGTCTGCGTCCGCAGGAGCAGCCGGTTAACGCGGCCGGATGGTGCCGATCGAGAGGTCGTGGTGCCCGGCGGCGAGACCGGCGAGCGCCTCGTCCTCTTCCGCGTACCGGTCGGGGCCGAGCGTCGGGTCGCCCGCTGTACGGGGCAGCGGCCGTCCGTGCTCCCGCCAAGGAATGGCAACCCGTGGCGTGCACGGGCGGCCGGTTGCCCTGCGGATCTCCAGGACACCAGGCCCGGCGAGTCTGCGGGGCCCTATACGACGATGTCGTCGAACGATTCCAGCTGTGTCCAGCGCTTGGCGGCGCGGGCCCCGGCAGGCAGGCGGTCGGCGGCCGGCAGGGGGCCCAGGTCCAGTCCGGTGATGTCTGCGACGTCGGCGACCGGTACCTGGAAGGTGCGGAAGGCGCCCAGCGGTGGGGGATCGCCGGCTCTGGCCGCTTCGTCCAGGGCCCGGGCGGCAGCGTCTTTGCTGAGGTCGGGGCTTTGGTCCAGGACGTACGCGGTGGACGCCAAGTCGCCGTCCTGCAGGAAACCGGCGACCTTCCAGAAGCGAAGAGGGACCTGGATGCCCCGGTACGGCGGATCGGAGTCCTCAAGGACTGCTCCGGTGAACACCGTCAGCTTGCGGTCGAACTGCCCGGCGTGATCGAGGAGGAAGTTTTCCAGCCCCTGCCACAGTTCCTTGCCCTGGTTGAAGATGTCCATCTGCGGAGCAGCGTTGGTGTAGTGGAACGTGTCACCGTTGGCCACGGTTGCTTCCGGCGCCTGACCCCATACCGGATCGAGCCTGCGCACCAGGTGTCCTTTGTCCAGCGGGTTGTCCTTGTACACCGCATGCCCGGCCTGCTGGCTCTCGGGAAGGCGGGGGTCGAAACGCCAGTTGTCGTTGCGGTCCACGTCCATCAGCTCGCCGCCGTTGATCGCAACAGCCGTGGCCGTTGCCAGGCGCCGGTCCGGACGGAACACCACGCTGAAGTGCGTGTAGGGCAGGATCACCGTTTCGATGCCCGGATCGGTCGGCCGGGGCAGCGGCACAGCCGGCCCGAGGAAGCGCTCGTCGTAGCCCTTGCGGTGGGCCAGCGATTCACGGCTCGCCGTTGCGGTATCCGGTGACGGATCGGGGGGAGTGGCCATGACTGGCTACCTACCGTGCCGCCCGTGTCTGCACGCCCGCATGCATCCCAACATCACCCAAATAGATCTACATAGAACACTGGGCATCTAATCGGGCGATTAGGATCATGCCGGGAGTGGGGAGGGAGCGGGAGCCGGCCCTTTCCATCGGCCGGGCTTTCGGCCCCATGACCGGCTCTCGGTACCCGCGGGCGACCCACGGGGCGCTGTCACTCGTACGGAAGGAGCCAGTCCATGGCTCAGAGCATGTCCATCCACATCGGACTCAACAACGTCGACCCTGACAAGTACAACGGCTGGGACGGCAAGCTCATCGCCTGCGAGAACGACGCTCGCGACATGGAACAGCTCGCCAAACAAGCCGGGTTCAAGGACCGGACCATGCTCCTGACCGCCGAGGCGACCGTCGGCAACGTGAACACCGAACTACGCAGGGCAGCCAAGGTCCTGTCGCCGGGTGACATCCTGCTGTTCACCTACTCGGGCCATGGCGGGCAAGTCCCCGACATCAACGGGCCCGAGGACGAGCCGGACCGGCTCGATGAGACGATGTGCTTCTTCGACCGCGAGTACATCGACGACGAGCTGTACAAGGAACTGGAGGCTTTCGCCGAGGGCGTTCGCATCCTGGCCTTCCTGGACTGCTGTCACAGTGGAACGGGGCTGCGGGTCCGGCAACTGCTCACGCCAGAAGCCATGGAAGAGCAGTTCCAGACGACCGACCCCAACCAGATCGAGACGACATCCAGGCTCATGCCCCTGGACAAGCAGGATGAGCTTTACCGGCGTGACCAGGGCTTCTACGACGCCATCCAGCGTGAGCTGGACGCACGGGACAGCCGGGAACTCGGCGCGAGCGCTGTGCTGATCTCGGCGTGCCAGGACAACCAGCTGGCCGCCGACGGGCTGCGTAACGGCCTGTTCACCGGCACCCTTCTTCAGGTGTGGAACGGCGGCAAGTTCCCGGGCGGTTACAAGGCATTCCACCGCGAGATCCTCAAGCGGATGCCGGCCACCCAGAGCCCGAACCTCTTCGTGACCGGTCGGCCCAGCAACCGATTCCTTCGACAGCGGCCGTTCACGATCTGAGGAGAGAAAGCCACACAGGCCGCGGTCACCGCGGCTGCCTTCCGGCCCCGGACGGGCGTCAGCGATGCCGGGCTCGAGCAGGAGGCGTTCGACGGTGCAGCGGGCCACCGCGTGACCCCGCCGGTTCAGCACCCGCCACACCCTGCCAGGCACCGCGGACACGACGTCGCGCATTCCACGTCAGTACCCCGGAGAATACCGGCCACCGGCAGCCCTGCCTCTGCGGCGTCGCTCGTCGGGGCCCTGCCGGCAGCTGCTGTCGGCCAGCCGCGCGCGGACGGATTGCGCTACCACTGCGGCTTGCGCACGTGGCCGTACCCGGCGTTGCGAGGCCGGTCTTCGAAGTGAAGGTGCGGGCCGGTTACGTTGCCGGTGGTGCCGACGTAGCCGATCACGTCGCCGGCCTTGACCCGGCCCGCTTTTCCATTGCGTTCCATGTGGCAGCACCAGTAGTCGCGGCCGTTGTCGGCCCGGAGTCTGGCCACCTTGCCATATGCACCTCCGTTGAAGAACTCCACGGTGCCGGGCCGGACCGCGACAAGCTTGGCTCCGGTTGGCGCGGCATAGTCGTCTCCCGTGTGGTAGCCGGCTGCGTAGCGCGCGTTCCTGACTCCGAAGGGGTGGGTCACCTTGTGCCCGGGACACGGTGAAGGCATCCTGCCGCCGGGGGCGGCGCCGAGATCGACGACCTTGAAAAGGCCGGATTCGTCGGCCAGCAGTCTGCAGGTCTCCGGTCCGGGGATGCCGTCCGCGTCGGCTCCGCTCCAGCCATGCGACCGCTGGAACTTCGTCGTTGCCGCTTTGGTCGCGGGGCCGAATATGCCGGGTCCGGACGAGTAGTCCAAGCCCACCACCTTCTTGAGCCCTTGCTGGAAGAGCAGCACATCGGGCCGGCTGTTCTCCTTCGTGCCCGCCACGCCGACTTCTCCGGTCGCGGCTCTGGCGGCACCGTTCACCTTGAGGTACGAGATGCGCGGGGACTCGGCCATCGTGGCCCTCCTCCGGCTCGCTCCAGCGCATACGGCCCAGGGCGCTGTCGGCGTGCCTGATGGGCTTGCTGGGAAGGCGTCCATCTCCACGCTACTCCGGGCACTGCACAACCTCCGAGTGCGGCCGCCGCCTGAATCCATCGTTCAACAGCGTCAAACGCTACGCACGCACCCGCGAACCCCCGGCCCTGCGTCGGGCACCGCGCTCCCGGCCCACCCTGGCGACCCCTACCGCGACCCCTACACGAACGCCGGACAGCCGACCCCGCCGTCCTCGTGCTCCAGCGCTTCGGCGAGATCAAAGAGCTGGGCTCCACCGGCAGCCGCACGCTCCTCGACCGCTGCATCACCCAGGGTCGTGCCGAGAGCGACCGACCTGTCACCACGCCCCGCCGGCTCACCCGCCTTGTCCTGACCCGTCCCGACAACCTGCGGGACAAGGACTCCGCGCTCGTGCGAGACCTCGCCGCCTGTCGTGAGATGACCGAACTCACCTAACTCGTCGCAGGGTTCGCCGCACCCCTCACCCTCAGCACCGGCAACGACGCCAGGCTCAACCAATGGGCTACAGCCGTCGGCGCCTGCGCCCTACCCCACCTGCACGCCTTCGTGAACGGCCTCGAACTTTTGACCGGTCCGCGGTCAATGCGGGCCTCACCCTGCCCCTCGCAACGGCGCACCGAGGGCGTCAACACGCGAACCAAGAGGATCACGCGGCAGAGACACGGCCGGGCCCGGTTCGCCCTACTCCGCCACCGCATCCCCCTCCAGTGATCAACGCGCTGCGCCACCACCGACTACGCGACAGAGCCGAATGCGGGACGGAGCCGTTCGGTGGACAGGGCCAGCTGGACGCGCGCGCGGACGACCGGCTCACGGTAGTCCCGCCAGGTGAAGCCCTTCGGCAGATGTGCCGGCTGATGTGGTCACCGATGCGAGCGCAAGGGGTTCCCCGGCCACCACACGCGGCTGCGAACTGGGGACAATGGCGCTGCACGAGGTGCACACGGGCGGCGGTGGAAACCGCCTGCCCATCCACGCAGCGCACCAAGCCGCGAGCACCGGTGAGCCGCAGTCCGGCCCGGTCCCGGCTGAGAGTCTCGCGGCCGCAGCGTGCTTCAGCGCCTCGCCGCCGTCGGCTGCCCCGGGGTCCTGCGGGAGTGAAGGGCTGGATGAGAGCCGGCTTGGCGGTCGACGCCGACGCCGTGGCCGCCGACTTCGCCCAGTTCAAAGGGGATGCTGAGCCGGTTCGACGGCCCGGGCAGCGGGCGAGCGCATCGACAGGCGCCGTGACAGACTGAAAACGACAGGGGCCGTTCGGGTGGAAGTTCGTGACCGGACGCACCGGCGGCCCCCAATTCCCCTTCAGCACACTCGTCTTGGCAGGGTGCGCCGCCGCGCGTCCCTGGCCACAGAGAGGAAGTCTGAGATGACGATGACCACCGACATCAAGCAGGCGCTGCTGCCTCCGCGCGTTCAGACAACGATGGCACTTGGGGACGACCACGCCATCCAGATCCTCGCGTTCCCCGACGGTACGATGGCGATCGTGGAGGGCGGTCGCGCGATCGACCAGCTTCCCGCCACTCCGGGCGAGGTTCAGGGACCGCCCGAGGCCGGAAAGCAGGCCAGTGGTGAGTGGGCCGGCTACGGCGAGCCCGCGGCGCGCGCCACGGACGAGCAGATCTGGTTCCGGAACACGTTCTGCAACGGCGCCCAGTCGTGCGTACAGGGTTGGGACTGGGCGACCTGCGGGACGAATCGGGCCGTGGGTTTCGGGACGGGGATCGCGATGGTCGGCCGCGAGGGGTCGCACAACGCCACTCTCTTCGTCGACGTGTGGCAGTGCAGCGGCCAGGAGTGCTTCTGGGTCCAGAACTGGCAGGGCAAGGTCGTTCCGGGACACTGGCTCTCGGTGAACACCAACGCGCCCGACCGCAAGTGGCTGCGGTGGCGGCTCGAAGGCGCCGGAGGCGACACTCAGGTCAGTCTGGCCGCCAAGTACTGACCGAACGACCCGGCGACGGCGCCCCAAGCCATGCCACTTGACCAACTGCGTACTGGCTCGAAGCCTCGGCGCCCAATGGATCGTCGGCCGTGACGCCGGTCCCCTCGGAAGGAGCCTGATTCGACCCGGCCGCAACGGACAGTGCCCGCCCCGGCGAGCGCGCCTGCCACGGCGTGTTGCAGAGCTTCCGGCTGCGCCCTCAGGGCGCGGGTCATCTCGGTGAGCCCGGCCTCGCCGTCCCACCTGCGCCCGCGCTGCGTCGGTATCGACCGGCATGGGGACCGGTCCCGGCGCGGAGACCGCGACAGTGGCCGTGAGGGGCGGACGCGGGGATGCCGGTGATGGAGACGCCGGTCGGGGCGCCCGTGTGTGACCCGGGTTGACCGCGGGCCGTGAACGAGACCGAGACCTTGTCGTGCAGACCGTCTCTGACCGGCTCGCGCTCGCCGCGGTGACCACGCAGGGCGCCGAAGCGCTCGAGCGCGCCGGTTTCAGCGCGGACCTGCGGCGCGATGACACGGCGGCCATTGCCGATCCGGGACGACCAGCCGGCCTCGGCAGCCGAATCGCTCGCGGACGCCCCTCACAAAGCCTCTTAAGGCAGCCGCCGGGCCCGCCGCGACCCATCGACAAACGCTGTTCCTGGAAATGAACGAATCCAGGCATCCTGCCGTCAATGAAATAAAGTGCACTATATGGGTGCAAACAGTAATGAAGGCCCGGAGGGTACCGGTGAAGGCGGACAGAGCGATGACGCCGAGCGCCGAGCGACCGAGAAATTCATCAGCGACCTGCTGGCGCGGGGCGAGGCGGTGTTCGAGGGGGAGGAGCCGACGCCCAGGACGACGCACGTCATCAAGCGCGGGGACGACGGACGGCTTACCGTCCGCCGTCTGCGCTTTGTCCGTTGAGTTCTGCTGAACTGCTCAGTCGAAGCACCGCCGGACCAAGACCAGACCCTCGCCGGTCGTGCTCCGTGTGATCTCGTGCGTCTTGAGCCGGGAGGGGTTGTCGTCGACGAACGCCGCCTCGGAGCGGTGCTCGGCGGGTACGTCGACGCGGCCGCGGCGGAAGAGGTCCTCCAAGTACGACGTGGCGACCCGCTCGGGGTCGGCGGGCCGCACCGAGCCGCCGGCGGGGTCGGAGCCTGCGATGCCGAACCGCCGTTCCTCTGCCGGGGCGAAGAGGGTGATCGGCTGAGTGACGCCGTACGTCGCCCCGTGGACCGTGACGGCCGTGAGCCCCTGGTCGTCACCACCGCCCGGCGTCGCCTCGGCGATGCCGGCGCCCCGGCGTGCCACCTCCGGCTCGGTGATGGACGCTGCGGCCTCCAGGGACAGGATGCCGTGACGGATGAACGCCGAGCGCAGGGACTGACCGTACTGGCCGCCGTACCGGCGCTGGTCCGCGGCGATCATGTGACCGGCGACCTGTGCGTAGTAGGCGGACACCACGGGCGCGGCCACAGCGGCATCCACCAGCAGCTGCCCCGCGATCTCGGCCGCCGCGGCCAGACCCGCCTGATCCTGAAGGTCCTGCTGCCGGAAGATCCCGGCGACGACCTTGAGGAACGCGCCGCTGAACACCCGGGAGAACGAGTGCGGCTCGCTGGAGAGCGTGTTCGCAGGGCCGTTCGGTGGCAGTTGCACCGGGTCGCGGTAGAAGAAGCTGTTCGACAGGTTGCGCAGGCAGTCCGGGTCGACCGCGTTCGGGTGGTTCTGGCGGATCGCCCAGCCCAGTTGCTCGGCCATCCGCGAAACCCGCGAGGACAGTTCGAGGTCGCCCTGTGTCTCGGCCAGCACCACGGTCCGCAGTGATTCCAGCCGGAGCGAGGTCAGCAGCGCGCTGATGTCACCGAACGCTTCGTGCAAGGCGGCCGCCTCTGCGCTCGCCGCGTTGAACAGTTGAGGGCGCAGAGCGTCGAGGACCGCATGCCCCGCCTCGTGCTCGACGACCTCGGAGCTCTCGCACGCAGCGACCGTGACACCCGCCACCGTTCGGCGGAAGAACCACAGGCCTTCACGGTTGTAGAAGGCGTTGAGGTCGTCCCCTGCGTTGAGGTGCGCTGTGAGAGTGCGGCCGACCGTCGGATACCACTGCGCTGCGGTGGGAACCAGCGGACCCCAGGTCTGGCTGGTCCTGCTGAGCGCATCGGCCGCCACCCAGTACCGGAAGGCCTCGGTACCCGGCCCGGCACCGTCCGGCTGCGGCATGCCTTCCGCGATCGCCGTCGGGAAGGGCAGTATGTCGAGCTGCGGAACGGGATGCGGTACGGGCATGTTGACCTGCGGGGGAAAACCGGGGTCATCCTCGTACACCAGAACCGTCGGAATCGTAGCTTGCTGTTGCTGCACCGTCATCGCGCCTTCCTGAAGGGAAGAGATTGCGGATGGTGGACTCCACCACAAGGACAAAAGTCCTCACGTCCGGTACCAGGTCTTGGCAGCCCGGTGTCACTGGGAACACAGCAGCCGTAGTCGCCTGCGGCCGGCGGTGACGGCAGATGAGCGGGCGGTCGATCCTGACCCGTGGCCGGTGCGCACGTGCCACCAGACCCGGCGACACCATGGCGGCCGGACGGAAAGCGGCCGCCGCAGCCGGTCAGGAGGACTGCAAGCAGCGTGCCGCGCTCGTGGGCGCTCACGTGGTGCTTCGAGCCCGCCTGGCCCCGGCCGGCCAGCTGTGAGGTCCGACTGACATCGAGGCAGCTGTGTTCCGCCGACCTGCAACCCCGCAGGGCTCCAGACCCTGCACAAGGAGCATCTCACCGTCAAAGAAACGCGTGACTGGCGCCAACACCATGGGATCAGGCAAAGGAGAGCCGATCACCGCGTCCGCGTGGAGATCCTCGACCGACTTCATGTGGGTTTCCTGGGCGTTTCCTGCTCGCATTTGTGCAGAGCGCTTGCCGCGGTATTTGAAACCGCTTTTATGCCGAAGTATGCCGTCGTTATGGCGGTTATAGCGGTAAACGCGCTCGTGAGCAGTGCGACTACTTGATTACTGTCTGCTGAGGCTCTGTCAATGCCCACGGCCGCCGCACCGGCGATCGCGCCGTCACTCGCCACAACCGCCAGGAGTCCAGCCATACTTCGGACTCGCTCGGTCAGGCCCCCATTGCTATCTGCGTGGCGACCAACCACTACAAAGACAACTGCTGCAAGAGCGAGCAGCAGGGCCAGTGCAGCAAGCAGGATCGCGACCCACATAGCTGTCTCCCTTGCGTCGTAGCGCTAGGCACACGCGACTGGGGTAGGGGTGCAGCCGTCCATTGCATCATCTCCCACATAGCTGCCCTCTGCACGTGGTGAACCGCACCGGGAGCGATGGAGTGGTCTGTCCTGGGCTGGTGGAGTCGGAGGGGTGGAGAATTGACCCTTCAACAACTCTCCGCCCCAACCGGCAACGCAGGCACTCTGCCCTCGGCATGCTCAGCTGGAGTGCGAGCTACGTGCAGCACGGGCAGCGTGAAATCAGCTGTCCCGACTCCACGCAACGCGGGGCAGGGCCTCGATGAGAACCGGGGCGGTTCACTGGGCCGTCCGGAGGTATCCCGGATGGTGAGCTGGATGATCAGCACCGACGATGGTGCTCGAGCCCCTGGCAGAGCGCCAGGTCTCCTGGATCCGCTTCGGGGTTTTGATGATTCGCGACGCCATCGCGAGGTTCATGCCGCCGGAAGCCGGCAGGGGGCTCGTCGGGGCGCTTCACCCGTGCAGTGCCCCCAGTGATGCTTCAAGGAGACGCACCCCATGGTTTGTGCTGGCCTGCGCCCATGCCGACTGGCCGAACTCTTTCCGGCCGGCGTGGGTGGTCCGCCCGGTCGCGGTCACCGTCGGCGCTGCCGGCACATCACGTACGGCCTGCTGCGGCAGGTGATCGCGTGAAGACTTCCCCCGGCTCCGGCGGCGGCTCGCGCTTGCAGCGGCTGTGGAGACCGGCGGAGAACGGGCGGTCGCCGGCAACGGTGATTTTGATCTTGCTGGTCCTCCTCGTGACAGCTGTGCTGCTGGGCCGGTTCGGTATCGAGAACGTCGGCGGAGCTCTGACCTACACGGGTCGGATCAGCGGTGCCCTCCTCATCGTGCTGTCGGTCACCACATTGCTGGGCGCTCTCGCGGTCGTGGACCACTGGTTCCGGAACAGCTTCCCGCCCGCCGGATTGGTCGCGCTGATCGCCACGGTCGCGGCATGCGCGGGCAACATCTTCCTTTTGGTCACGACAGCCAGGGATGGCGATTCCACGCCCTACCTGGTGCTGTGGTGCCTGCTCGTAGTGGGTTCGGCATGGGCTGCCTTGGCGGTGTACCGGACGTTGGTCGTCATCCCCGCTCCGAAGCGGGTGGCCGTGGCAGTGGTCGTCACCACGGCAGTGGCGGTTGCCAATTTCGGCTACGAGAACCTCTACAAGCCGACCCAGCGCGAGGGAAGGCCCCGTGTCGACGTTGTTGTGGGCAAGCCTGCGGTGACCAAGGACCGCAAGGCATTCGCCATACCCGTCGACATCACTCTCGAGAACCGCAGCAATGTGGGTTTCTACGTGTTCGGCGCCGAGTTCCACGCCATGGGCGAAGTAGTGCCCCTGAGCCCCAAGGACCGGCTCACCCAGCAGTGGCGTGCTGATGCCCAGCAGTGGGGCGAATATGAGCAGCGCCCACTGTCCCGCCGGGAGATCCACCAGCCTGGCGACTTGGTGGCGGCGCAGCCATTGGTGCGCGGCGGCAGCTGGATCGAGCCGGGTGACACGGTGGTCACCCAAACGGTCGTGCAACTGCCCATGAACACGCAGTACGACCAGTTGGCCTTCTACGCCAGTGTGAGCTTGGCGAGTAAGGACCGGCTTCGATTGGAGAGCTTTGGCCAGAACGGATTTTCCTGGAAAGGCGTCAAGTTGCCCCAGTGGATGGTGGACCAGAATAAGTGGAGCTCGAACCCCGTTGACTCCGTTGTCTCTCGCGGCAGGGTGCACGAGGGCAACGCGATTGCCGAGCATACGAGGGACCCCCGCTACGTCACCGTCTACTGGCAGTTCGGCAAGCATGGCGCAGGCCTGAAAGTAGCCGTCACGCGAGACGGCGAAGAAGACCGCGAGCTTCCAGACGAGGAAAATCGCGACTTGAGGAACTGGTACGGTCTCGCCGACGTCCTCACAGGCCCGATCGAACGGACGCTGTGGGACATCAAAGGCCGGCGATGACCGGCATGTCCGCGCCACCGTGCGCGCTGAGGCGCTGGTTCAACCGCTCCAGCCACACCACGAGGGCAAGAGAGCTGTTCATACGATCCCAGGAGTATGCGTCTCCTACGCCGAGCTGTGCCTCCCGCACTGCCCGGCACAGCGTCTCGACGTCGAACATCTCCGCAATGAGCGGATGACGCGCAGAGCGGCACAGGTCGATGAGCTGGTCGCCGTGTGCCCGCAGGCCGCGGGCGTAGAGCTCGTTGAAGGCGACCTTGACCGTCCGGCCGCGGATGAGGGGCGGCAGCAGATCTGCCATGGCCTCGCGCAGAACCGCCTTCGGACGGCCGGGATGGAACGTCGCCTCGGCGGGCAGGCGGCGCATCGCGGCGATGACGTGCCTGTCGAGGAAAGGGTGCGAGAGGAAGAATCCGTCCCGTGGTGCGCGGCGCCAGGACAGCGGGTCGGGAGCGGCGATGTAGGTGGCCGCGTCGTAGAAGGATTGTTCCGGCTTGCGTCCGAACATGAAGCGGCTCTCCGAGACGCTTGCCCCACGGTAGCCGTGGGCCCGCGCGAATCCGGCTCTGATCCATCGCGGGCGGGAGAAGTTGCCCAGGCCGCCGAGCACGGTTCCACGGCGGCGGACGAGCGCTGTGATCCGTTCGGCTGCCAGCGGCACAGCCGGCTGCACGACGTAGGTACAGACGACGTCCCGCACGCCCCGCTCGCTGCCCTCGGCCCAGGCACGTGCCTGCTTCGTCATCTGCCAAAGCTGTCCTGAGCGGGCCAACTGGTGCAGGTGCAGCGGGTTGGCGTCCGCAATAGGCTCGGCCCCGCAGCCCGTCATGAGGGTGTCACAGGCCAGTTCCGAGGCCGCGGCATGAAGCCTGCTCCAAAACGGGGCACGGAAGGCGTGCGCATGCGGCTCGTCCGGGTCTCCCGCGTGATGCTCGAAGTCGTCGAAGTCGGCGACGTCGTCGACATCGACGACGACCGGTCGGGCTGCGGGTGCGAGACGGCCGATCTCCTTCATCGCCTCGTCGAGATACGGCTGTTCCCCGGCCAGCTCTCCCCAGCCGAATCGCCCGGCGAGCAGGACCAGGTCTCCCGGGTCCTGTGCCGCGGCCAGCAGACGGGCCGCGAGCAACGCGATGCTGGTGGAGTCGGTGCCGCCGGAGACGTGGCACGCCGTCACCTGGCCCATACGGCGCCCGACCGCGCCCTCCAGCGCGAGGCGCAGCTCCTTCGCGGCGCCGCTGAGGCGCAGGGCGTCTGCTGCCGGTGCCGGTGGGTCGTGCGCCTGAGCGTCGCGTCGCAGCGACCGACCGCGTATCTGCCCGGTGAGCGAGAGTTCCACCACCTCGCCGCCCAGGACCCGCTGTACCCCGGCGAAGGGAGTGAGTTGCGAGCGCGGCTGCGCCAGGTTGCCGGTCAGATAGCGGCAGAAGTAGCGAGGTTCCAGATCTGCTCCACCACCCAGGCGGCGCGCCGAGGTACTCACCGCACTCACACGGCCACCAGACTCCCTGAAAAACAGGGGAATGCGTGCCTGTTCGTCCCGCATCAGCAGGATGCGGTCGCGGCACACCAGGACAGCCGCAAAGTCACCGGTCGGCAGAGGCGGTGCGGTTCCCGGCCGTCCGAAGGCGTCGAGGAGGCCGCGCGCACCGGCCACGCGGTCACGGACGGAGCCGACCCAGCCGGCGACCACCGCGGTCCCGGCCGGTGAGGAAGCCGTCGTCACCAGGCCTTGCCGCGCCATGGCCCCGGCCGCCGAGAGCTTCGGTGCGCCCCCGGCCCACTCCAGGTGGAGGGCTTCCACGTCAGTGCCCTGCGCTATTGATCGACAGGACCGGCGTGAACGCGTGCCCGCGTGGATCGGCGTCAGGGATGCACAGGCCGGCCGAAGACGTCCAGGCGTGCATGGCGAACGGGTGCTCACGCACTCCGACGTGAAGCACAGCCTGCAGACCGCGCCGCCGCAGCAGGATGTAAGCCGTCACGGCCTGGGCCTTGCAGTCGTCGTTGACGAACCAGCCTGTGCGGCCGTGGCGTTGCACTGCTCGTTTCAGGCGTGCGATGTCCTGCGGTGAGGCGGGGTCTGCACGGGCGTAATCCGGAGCGGCCAAGGACAAGAGCCGAAGGACGTGCCCGAACCCCATGGTCCGGATCAGCAGGTGTACCCCGCGCAGCCAGAGCCCGATCTGGGCGTTGGAATGTTCCTTTGGGCAGGCTGTCGCGCACCTGGCGCGGATGAGACCTGTGACGAGTTCGGCGCGTTCTTCGCGGTTTTCGCCGGCGAACTTCTGGATGTCCGCCTCCGCCATCGCAAGAAAACGCGTCCGTCTCCAGTCCGCAATCAGCGCTCCGCCGGCCATCCTTGTGACACGGCAATGCGGTGACAGGACCTGCGTCATGGCTGTCAGAGCATCGGTATCCTCCGCCACCGCATATCCTCCAAGATCAGCCCGCCGCAGCGTGCTACGGCGGGCCCGGTTCGACTTGCGGATGGTGTCAGCCCTGGTACCCGTGCCCGTCGTAGTGGCTACCGCTGAACCCCCGGATCAGGCGGCCGTTGCCGAGAAACACAATCCCGCGCGGCCTGCGACGCCGCAGCAGCCGGTGAAACATCGCCTACCTCCAAGATCAGAGAGCGTCGTTCACGCAGTTCCAGGCTACTTTGCCTTAAATATCCCGCAACTGGACTGTTGGTGTGGTCCGCATCGGTGGTCTTGATGGTCCGCTGTGGTGGCCGGGAAGCTGCCAGAGCTCCGGAAACCTCGAGCTGATGTCGTTGATGACGGCATGAGCCGCCTGTGGTCCCAGACCGTATGCGTGTCTGGGTTGGGTGTGGTCTGCCTCGGTCTGTCCCGTGCTCGGCCGGCACCTCGTCTTTCGTCGTCATGTCTTGCGGGGGGCGGCCGGGGTGGGTTGTTTGGTGGGGAGTACGAGGTCGATGGTTTGTTGGGTGAGGGGTTGTAGCGAGATGTCGTAGGTGTGGGCGATGTGCTGGGCACGCGCGACGGCTTTGCGGATCCCGGTGGTGTTGCCGGCTGCCCACTCGATCATCATCCAGTCGCGGTAGAGGACTTCGGCGGTTTCGTCGATGTCCAAGCCGCGTAGTACCGCGTGGCGGGCGGCGTCCAGGTCGGGGTTTTCCTGGTCGGTGTGCCAGGTGGCCAGTGTGTGGGCGACGTCGATGATGCGGGAGAGCATGTCCTGCTGTACGGAGTGGGCCCAGGGGTAGTTCTGGCCATCGAATGGTTTGCCGCGTACGAGGCTGAGCGCGGTTTCCAGGTCCGGGATGCCGGTGGCGGGGGCGGAGGCCAGCCCCTGGGTGGCCAGGTGTTGGAACAGGGCCCAGTCCGAGCGCACGCCGGGGTGGAAGGTGTAGCCGTTGCTGGGCCGGGGCAGGTAGGGCTGTCCGTCCGGGGCGGTGCCGAAGCGGCTGCGGAGTTCCGACAGCCGTGACTGCAGCGTGCGGGTCGACCAAGGAGAGGCCGGGTCCATCGCGGCGCACAGGGTATCGGCGGTCCGCCCGGGCCGGAGGTAGATCAGCGCGGCCAGTTCGGCGACTTTGGGGCCGTGGCCGGAGCTGGTGACTCCCGAGACCTGCAGTGCCCCCAGCACGTTGATCTCCGGCGCGCCCGGGTCGTCCCCGACGACGTTGCTGTCGCTGGGTGTCGGCTTGTGCGGGGCCTGCGGGACACCGTGACCGCCGGGTTCGGTGGAGGGGGCGCTTGCGGGCAGGAAGGCATGTCCGGTCGTGCCGGCCTGCTCGGGTTCGGGGCTCGTCCGGTTGCTGTTGCCGGCGGTGGAATCGATCAGCTGGTTGTGGGCCGGGGCTGCGGTGGCAAGGAGTGCAGGGAAGGGATCACCGGGGTCGGTGTCCTCCTCGTCGGTGCGCAGAAGCATCGTGTGCGGCTTGGGCCGCGGGGTGGCGGCGGCGATGTTGTGGTCTTCGGCGAGTTGCCAGGCGCCGGTGGCTGCTTGTGCGGGGCGGTCGGCGATTTCCAGCGCGTGGAGGTAGCTGCGGTACTGATCGTCGGTGAGGCGTTGCAGCTGTACCGGGCCGGAACCGAGGTGGGCAAGCGTGATCGGGGTGTCTGGAGCCACTGGGAGGTGCTCGGCGTCCGGGAAGGCCTGTCGGGTGGCGTCGTCGGCTGGCAGGACCGCCGCGACCGGTAGGTCCCGGGCTGCGGACAGGGCGTCGGCGAGCTGCCGGGCGTGGTCGGCGTCGATGTCGCCGGCGCAGATCAGGATCCACGGCAGTGGCGTGGGAGCATTTTTGAGGTCGCCGCCGTGCTGATGTGCCTCCACCAGCAGGGCGCCCAGGTCGGCTGCGACGGACGGCAGATGCGGCATGGCCCGGATGCGGCCCTTCGGCAGCAGTGTCGCCAGCCGCGCCCCGAGTCCGACGGTGATGATCTCGGTGTGGTCGGTCCAGTTGCTGGTGCCGGCCTCGAGGGCCAGGGCACGGGTGACCGCGAGGACGTCGTCGGCGTCACCGTCCAGGAGAAGGGTGCGGGTGTGCAGGAGGTCGGCCAGCAGGAGGGCGCCGTCCTCGGTGGCGCCGAGGGTGACCAGGCCCGGGTAGGGGGCGGGTACGTGGCGGGCGGTATCGGAGGTCAGCAGCGGGGATGCGGGGTTGAGGACCCACGTGCCCGGTGTGTCGCCGCCGGCGAAGGGAGGAAGCGGCTGGGCCTGCGGGTCATCAGGGATCAGCTGCACGCTCCGGTCGGTAATCTGAACTCCCCGGATGGGGGGCAGTTCCTGGCCGGCGGTGTCGGCGTGCTGGGCCAAGGTGCGCAGCACGGTGTCGAGCAGGGCGACCCCGGCGGGCTCGGCCGTGGCATGGAGAACCTGCTCCAGCCGAGTGGGTTCGGCGTCGATGGCGATGGTCTGTCCGGCGCGGCGACGGCGTTGCTGCAGGATCCGTTTCACTCCCAGGGCCCCGGTCAGCGAGGCCGCCAGCAGCGCGCCGATCCCTGCGGTCAGCGCCACATGCTGCGCGATGCCGTCCGAGCCCTGGTCAGTGCCTGTGGCCACTGGAGGTGTTGTGGAGGCCGAAGCGGATGTCTGGGGGCCATGGGTGGACTGGCCGGCCGGGGCAGTGGGGAGGGGTGCCGAGGGAATCGCCGAGGCGGGCTCCAGCCGGGCCGGGCGGCCGGTGCCGCTCGCGGTCGGGTCTGGGACGCGGCCGGTGTCCTTCCCGCTGCCGGTCGATGGCGCGGCATCGGACGGGGCGGCCTTCGACGGGACGGCGGTTGCATCCGGCGTGGTGGGCGAGGCCGCCCGGTGGTGCTGCTGGCCGTGGTGACGGCCAGAGCCGCTACCGGTCCCATCCCTGCTGCCGTCACTGTCCCCTTCATTGTCGTGGTTGGGGTGGGCGGCGTGCGTGGCCGGGAGCTCGAGGTGCTGCCCGGGGTAGATCAGGTCCGGATTGGTGAAGCGGCGGCCGCCGGGCTGGGCTTCGCCCTCGTTGAGACGGAAGATCTGCGGGTACCGGTCGGCGCTGCCGAGTTCGTCTCGCGCGATCTGGGAGAGGCTGTCACCGGGCTGGACGGTGTAGTCGCCGGTGTGTTCAGCGTCGATGGCCTCGGCAGCGTGGCCGCCGTCGGTGTGCAGGCCGGTGGCGGTGCTGCCGGCCGCGGTGGTGCCGGTGGCGTCGCCGGGGAGGCGCAGGGTCCAGCCGGGCCGGATCGGGGCGTCGGCGTGGAAGGTGCTGCCGTCGGCCATGATGCGGCCGGCGTTGAGGGCGGCGATTTCCTCCCACCGGTTGCCGTCACCGAGCCGTGCCTCGGCGATCGACCACAGGCTCTCGGCGGGCCGGGTGTGGCGCACCGTATAGGCGACCGTCGTGTCCGACTCGTGCCCCACAGATACAGCGGTCGTGGTCGGCTGCTCGGGGGCGCTGGTGCCGGGGTGGGGGGTGGCGGTGGCTGTGGCGGCCTGCGCTGTGGGGGCGGAGGCGGCCAGGGCCGTGCCGGTGGGCAGCGCCAGCACGATGGCGCCAACCAGAGTCGCGGCGGCCTTCTGCCCGACCAGCAACCGCAGCCTGGGTGCGGCGCGGCCGCGTGACTGCGCGGGTATCTCCAGCAGCACCGAGACTGCGAACAGTGCCCATCCGATCCAGCCGGCCACGGCCAGCGCCAGCAGGAAGACCTGCCCGGAGTCCTGCGTGGACAACAAGTGACCGAGGGCAGCGATGCCGCCGGGCGCAACGATGGCGGTGCCCCACCACAGCAGCATCGGCAGTCCGGCCAGCAGCGCGACCAGCACGACGAAGCTCACGCCGGCACGCACCACGGTGAACACCGGGCCGGTACGGGGAGCGCGGGCCGAGCCGGTGGGGGGCTGGGGCATTTGTGGGGCCCTTCTCGTGCGGGGGCGTGCCGCTACTCGGGCTGGGTCACGCCGTGCAGCAACGTTGCAGTCCCGTGGCCACTCACGCGCAGCGCGCCGATGCCGAAGACGGTCAGGAACTTCGTGTCGTACGTGCCGGTGACGACGACGGCCACCCGGGTGCCGTCACCGGAGAGGGTCACCTGACCGCTTGCGCCGGCCCGGTGCAGGTAGGACTGAGCGGCCGCCTCGGCAGCCTGCGGGTCGACGCGGATCGCGGCGCCGGTGATGGCCGCAGCCGGGTCGATGGCCTGCCCGGCGGCACGGGCGGCTTCCAGCGCGAGGGCGTCGGCACGTTCGGTGGCGCGGAGCTTGCCCCCACCGTCCAGGACCAGGCCGATGATGCCGAGCAGCACCACGGTGCAGACCGCCACGAACACCGCGATGCCCCCGCGGTCGCCGCCCTTGGGCCGCAGGCGCCGGCGCAGCCTTGCGGGAAGCGTCATCTAGTGCTCCCTCGCTCGGTAGGCGTCCACGACCGAGGTGAAGCTGCTGGTCAGCGTTTTGGCTCCGGGAGCGCCCGGCAGCAGGAGGTCGGAGAGGCCGACGGTGCAGGTGACCGTGACGGTGACGTAGCCGACCTGCCCGACCGGGACGGTCAGGCCGCTGGCATCCACGGACACGCTCGTGGACGTACACGTGATGCCCTGGTCGTTCAGGGATTGCTCGGCCGCCTTGGAGGCGGCGGACTTCGCCGCTTGGTAGGTGCGTTCGATGGAGGCGGCCCGGGCGGCATCCTCGGCGGCGGCGTCGATTTTGCTGCCGGAGGTGACCAGCCGCCCGGCGGCAACGGCCATGCACACGAAGGCGACCAGCAGCGGGGTGACGATCGCGGCCTGGATTGCCTCGCTGCCCCGGTCGCCACATAACCGGGCCGCCATCGCGGCCCGCAGTTGGCGTCGGGGCCTCACGGAGCGGTCCAGCGCTCTTTGGTGCCGGATGCGGACTGTGAAATGTGCAGCCCTGAGATGCCCGGCAGGAGCGAGGGGGCGGTGCCGGTCACCGTGACCCGCACGGTGACGGCGGTGCTCCCGGCAGTGCTGACCTGCGGGTCGCGTAAGGAGTCGCCGGCGATCCGGTCCAGGGTCTGCCGTGCCTGTGCCGCACCGTCGCCACTGGTTCCCTGGTAGACGCGGCTCGCTGACACTCCCTCGCGGGCGGCGGTGAGCGCGATGTTGCGGGCGTAGTACCACATGGAGGCCTGTACGACCGTGATCGTGAGCAGGATGACGAACGGGAAGACGATCGCCATCTGAAGGGAGGTTTCTCCCCGGTCGCCGCGGGTTCGGGCGCGTATCGCGGCCGCCGACCGTAAGCGGATCAATGCGTCTGTGTTTTTCACGCTCTGCCTCAGATGCCCGACAGTTGGCCGTTGTACTTGGAGATCACCACGGCGATGGTGCCGGCGATGATCAGGGCACCGGTGACGGCGGCGACCCAGATGATGACGGTGGTGATGGAGATATCGCCGGCGTCCGAGCCTCGCTCGATGCCCTTGGCGTGCTGTTTCCTGGCCCACAGGTAGGCGGCGGTCAGCGGACGGGCGAGCCGGGAGATCATGCATGCTCCTTGTCAGCGGGGTGCAGGGGTGCAGGGGGTGCGGCGGGTTTCAGGTCGTCAGGATGCGGATGACCGCGGGGAACGCGATGAGCAGCATGACCAGCACCGCCAGCAGCGCGCCGGGGGCGGTCATCTTCTCGGAGTCGGCGTTGGCCTCGGCGGCCTGGCGGGCGAGCAGTTCGGTGCGCAGGTTCTTCGCCCGGGAGCGGAGTGTGGCGTACACGGAAGCGCCGTCGTCGGTGGACTGCCGCATGATCGCGGCCAGGTCGTCCAGGACCGGCAGATCCAGCTCGGCGGTCAGCCGCCCCAGACTTTCCCAGTGCGGCACCTTGTCCAGGCGGGAGCTGGCCAGGGCCTGCTCAATACGGGTGAACGCCCAGCCCGATCCGACCTGGGCGGCCTGCTCCATGGCCTGCTCGGCGGAGACGTTCCCGGCCCGCCGCAGCGCCACCAGATCCAGATAGGCGGCCATGGCATGGGCGAACTCTTCCCTGGCCCGCCTGGCCTGATCCCGCAGCGCCAGATCGGGGGCGACCCACAAGAGGGCCGCGCACACCGGGCCGACGACGGCGGGCAGGAAAGCCGGCACGCCCAGCAGCAGGAACGGGATCGCCGCCAGCGGGGGCAGCAGGAGACCCGCTCCGGCCAGAGCAACCTTGGCCAGCAGGAACCGGCCGGGTGAGGTGCCGACCAGGGCAAGATTGCGGCTCGGGATCCGTACGGCGGCCAGCGAGCCAAGGTTTTCGACCAGCCACGCCCCCCAGCGTTCGTCCCGGTCCACACTGACTGATGCTGGTGCCGGGGGAGCAGGGTGATTCAGGCGCTGCAGCGCCGGTCCCAGGGCCGGCGCTGGACTGGCCAGCTCCTTGAGGAGCAGGGCCACCCCGGCGCCGACCGCTGATCCGGCGAGGATCGCACCGACGGGAATCACACGTCCTCCCCGGAGGTGGCCGGCCGGTCGGTCGGTGCCGCCGGCACCGACACGCGGCTGCGCGGATCGGCGATCAGGAACCTCGGGACCGGCTGGTGGTCGGCCAGCTGCCGCATCCACGCCAGCACACCGATGAAGGCAGCCGCCAGCAGCGCCAGGACCAGCTGCCCGAGCACGGTGCCGTACGGGGCGGTGTAGCCGGGCACCAGCATTCCGGCTCCTACCACGCCCAAGGTGATGAAGGTCATCCACCGCACCGTCGTGCGGGGCTTGGCCCGGTCCGCCTCGATCTGACGGCGTTTGGCGACCTCCTCATGGACGGAGTCCGCGAGATCCTCCAGTGCCTGGGCAAGACCTGGCCCCCGGTCGGACGCGGACAGGATCAGGGCAGCCACGACCTTGTCGGCGGTCACGTCGTCCAGCGCGTCACCGAACGCCCGCAACGCATCGACCGGCCGCCAGCCGACCGCGAGGCGGTCGACCAGGTCGGCGACCTCGCCGGCGATCGCTTCCGGAACGCCCCTGCGGGACAGCTTCAACGCCTCGTCCAGGCCGCGCCCCAAGCGCAGCACATTGGACAACCGCATCGTCCAGTCCCCGAGCGCCTCCAGCTTCCCGATTCGGCGGGCCGCGCCCTGGGTGGGGGCCAGCAGCCAGGGCACACCGACGACCGCCAGCATCACCAGCGCGCCGGCCACGAACACGCCGGTGACCAGCCACACCAGCGCCCCGGCGATGCCACCTGCGACCAGACGGTTGCGGCGCCGCAACCTCGCGTCCTGGTCGGCCTGACCGGTGCGGGCCCGCAGCCGGGCCACCACGCCAGGGCCCTTCGGCGCGCTCGTGCCGGCCACGCCCGCCACGACCCCGACCATCCCGGTGGCCACCGCGAGCCCGGCCACGACCCACAGCAGCATCCCGCTCATCACGGTGCACCCCCCACCAGCAGAGGCAGCCCGCCGCGCCACGTGCCACGCGGGGCGCTCAGCAGATCGGAGTCGAAGCCGGTCCGCCGCAGTTCGTTGATGCACCGCGGGTGCATGTGCGGCACCGCCCGCGGCTCGTCCCACTGCGGCGCCGGGCCGAAGATCTGGTTGGTGTCCGGCCGGCCGGCCTCGCCGATGCCCGTCACCTCCAGCACATGGGTGACGAACCGGTGGCGGCGGCCGCCGATCGGCCGCTCGTCGATGGAGCCGTCGACGTAGACGATGAAGTCCAGACCGTGGGCCGCCTGCCGGTAGGCCAGCTCCGGCGTCATATTGCCCTGAGCCTGCAGATACAGCTCAGCGATCCGGTCGAAGACCACGCTCGGGTGGGAGGCGTGGATGGTGCACAGGTTGCCGCCCTGACCATTGGTCATGGCCTGCATCATCGCCACGATCTCCGGCCCGCGGACCTCGCCGACCACCACCCGCGCCAAGCTCATCCGCAGCGCCCGGTACATCAGATCCATCAAGGTGATCTCGCCGGCGCTGTGCCCGTCGACACGCTCACCGTTGGACTCCCGCGCCTCCAGCGGCACCACCTGCCGGTGGTAGCCGTTGGTGTGCGCCCACAGTTCGTACTCGGTCTCCAGCGTGGCGAACCGCTCGTCGGGGTCGGTCTGCTTCAGCAGGGCGCGCAGCAGCGTCGTCTTGCCCGCCGCCTGCCCACCCGCCACCATCACGTTCTTGCGGGCCTTCACACACGCGGCCAAGAACGCCGCCAGCGTGGTGTCGATCATCCCGAGCCGCACCAGATCAGCGAGGTCGGCGTGGCGCTGTCCGTGCCGGCGGATGGTCACATAGGTGCCCGGCGTGACGTCGGTGATGGCCTGCAGCCGGGAACCGTCAGGCAACCGCAGCGCCAGGAACGGGTTCGCGGTCGACAAGGTCCGCTCGCTCTGCCCGGACTGGCGGGCCAGGTCCCGAAGCAGCTCCCGCAGCTCCTCATCGCTGTCCGCCACCGGTGCCACAGCCAAGCGCCGTCCATCGGTGAAGTCCAGCGCAACGTCGCGGTAGCCGTTGATGAGGATGTTCTCCACCTGCGGGTTGTCCAGATGCTGCTGCAGCCGCCCTGCCCGGAACTGCAAGTCGAACACCGCCTGCGCGACCGCGGCGTCCTCCACCGCGGCAGTGGCCACCCCACGTTCGATCGCCACCGCGTCCGCCCAGACCGCGACCTGCTCGTTGATCAAAGCGCGGCCCTGCTGCTCCTGCGCCCCAAGGCTCATCCCCGGCTGGGTCCGCAGCAGCGCGGTCAACCGCTCCCCGACCTCTTTCTTGATCAGCCGGACGGCCTGGTAGTCCACCACCACACCCGGCACCTGCGGCGCACCCACCATGCCCGGTGAGTGGGCTTGTGCGGGTGGCATCGGATCGGCGTAACCGTGCGGCCCCTGCTGCCATCGCCCCGTGGCGGCAGGAATCCGCTCACCAAGCGGGGCAACAGAGGGATTCTGATGGAGCGGGCTAGCGCGCACCGGCCACCGCCTTCCCACTCCCAGCCCCGGGCGGTCCCAGACGGGCCCGCCGGGTCGCCACCAGCTGCCGCAGCCGGGTCGTCGCCGACCGCACGCCCCGCATCAGCTCACACGCCTCGAACTTCCTCGGCTGCGGAGCCCCGTCCGACAGCACCGCCGCCTCGCCAGGCCGCCACGGCAGCGTCGCCACCACCTCCACCTGCAGCTGCCGCTGCACCTCCTCCTTCACAAACGGCCCGCAGTCGATCAGCACCAGGCCGATCTCCACCGCGCTGCCCAACTGCTCACGCAGCGCCAACAGCCGCACCTGCGCGCCCTGCAGACCGCGCAGCGTGTTGCGGGCCACCAGCAGCACCACGTCCGCCCGTTGCGCCAGCACCTGCGACGACCCGAACGCGCCACGCCGCCCCAGGTCAACCAGCACATCGTGCCGGTGAGCCTCGATCCCAGCGAACATCGCCGCCAGCTGCTCCCACACCGGGCCCATGGACGAGGCATGCGCCGGGTCGTACAACCCCGGCAGCACCAGCCGGTCTCTGCTGCCGGCGTCGGTGACATCCACCAACTGCCGCCAAAACGCCTCGCCCAGCTGGCCCTGCCGTCCGGCCAAGGCGAGATTGCGCAGGCCATGCGTAGCGCCGAGCGTGCCCTGGAACGCGCCGGGCAGGATCGCCCCGCCATCGGGATCACACTCCGCCAGCACCACCCGGTGCCCCGCCTCCAGCGGCCAAGCCAATAGCAACGCCATCGCGGTGGTGGTCACCCCGGGTGCACCAAGCCCCCCGGCCAGAGCAATGACAGCCATCAGCTGCCATCCCGGGCCGCAACGATCACAGCGACATCGCCGGTGGCGACACGGGAGGCCAGAGCGGGCCCGTCGGCGGCTGGGACAGCTACATCGACCACCACGACCCCGGTGGCGGTCGCCGGTCTGCCGACCGCGACCACGGTGGCGGCCAGCGTCTTGGGCGTACTGTCATCAACGGAGGCGCTACCGGGGCCGGACACCGCATCCGGATCCGGCGTGCTCACGATCAGAACCCTCTGCCCCGGCACGAGTGGTGTGGCAGGCAACTGCGACGGCTTCACACCGACCCCGACCAACTGCTCGCCCGGTCCCAGCAAAGACCTGGTGGTCACCTGAGACGGCGCAAGCAAAGACCCGGCCTTCAAGCCGATCGCCGCCCGCCGGCCGACCAGAGAGTCGGCCTTCGAAGCCTTCACAGACTGCACCGCCGGATCCAGCGCGAGCGATGCGGTACCCAGGTCATCCCTGGTGATCTGCGAACCGACAGGCACGTCCCTGGTAACGACGACCACGGCGGTGCGCTGCCCCGAAGAGGCATACAACACCGCACCGGACAGACCCCCGCCGGCGATCAACGCAACAGACAAGGCGATCAGGCCAGGGCGACGCCGACGCTGCCTGACCATCCGGGGCGCCGCCACCGGCTGCGTGGCCGGTCCGTACTGCGCCGGCACCGGGGGAGTGGTGGTGTTACTCACGCGCTGGGTCCTCCTGGAGCGCAGTTCACTGGCCGCCGACGACCTGCAGTTCGCCGATGCGGATCTGAACCTGCGAGGTGCGGGTGGTGGTCAAGTCGCCCTGCTGGCCGCCGCCGACCCAATGCACCTGCCACGTCGAGGTGGCTGTGACGGTGTACTTGCCATGCGGCTGCCAGGCCGACGTGGAACCGTAGACGTAGCCGCAGTCGGGGGACTTCCGCAGCCCATACGAGGCCTTGTACGGCGTACCACCCGCCGAGCAGACGACGGTCCCGCCGTCACCCAGCCGCCACACGATCTTGCTCACGTGTGCGGTTGCGGTGACGGTGATCGCCCCTGCGGTGGCGCTGGCCGATGACGGGCCCGCAGTGGCCTGGCCCTTGGTGTTCCACAACCACACCGGCACGCCGATCGTGCCGCCTTTGCTGTCCGGGGCCGGCGCGATCCCGATATCCGGCCCCTCGATCGGCAGCTTCCTCACTGCCTCCTGAGCCAGCCGAGCCGGGTCGACGCCGCCGCCCATCCCCGGTGGAGGGTTCTGCAGCCACTGGATCGGCGGTCCCTCATCGGGGCAGTAGGCCTCGTAGACGGCGCCATCACCTGGTTTGTGGCTCTCCCATGCAGGGTCGCCGGCGGGTGGCTGTGGGTCGGCCAACTGGTAGTAGCAGTTCGGACTCCACCAGCCAAGATCCTTGAGGTGGCAGGGCACCTCAACGTTCTGCAGCGTGTCCATGCACTTTCGCTCGCCGCCACCGGAGCCGCTGCCATCGCCCCCGCTCCCGCTACCAGGCTTTCCGTCATCGTCAACGACCTTGATGACGCACGGTCCGTTGACCCACGGCGGAGGGCACACGACTTCCTCATGGTCGGCCCAAGCCGGAGGGCTTCCAGTGAGGGCAAACAGCACGCTCAGGAGGCCAGGCACTACAGAGTGACGTCTCAGCATGCCCGATCTCGTTCCGCGTTACCGTCGATGACGAGCCATCGATCGCCAACTGTTCGCAGCGCCGCCGTCGAGATGTAGCGCCTCCTCTGATTCGGTGCGGACACGCTCCTTCTGGTCTTCTTGTCGACCGGGGTCCAGTTCGCGTTGTCGAAGCACACGGTGAGCGTGGCACGATGCGGCGTTATCCCCAGATCCACCGATGAGCTCTTGACCTGAAACTTAGGCCTGCCGGTGTAGACGATGCCGTTCTGCCGGTTGAACAGGATCGTTCCCTTGGTGCCCGAAAGCGCCTTGTCCCAGGCATACTTCTCGATCCTGCTGCCCTCCAAGGTGCCCGTGGCGAAGGCCTTGGCCTGTGCATCGATCATCCCCTGGTAGGCAGCGGTGACTTGTCGTCTGGCCTCGGTCATCGCCGGGTCATCCGGTGGGGAGGGTTCGCTGACTTGAGCCGACTCTGGCGGCGTGGAGCGGTTCGCCGAAGGGGACTGACAACCGGCTAGCAACACCGCCGCAGCACAAACAGTGACGCATGTGGAGATTCTTAGCCGTCGCTGAGTTCTGCTCGATTCGTGCCGACGGTGGTGCGTCACCTTGCCTCCCCGTGGTCCGTTGCGCGTGGACGTGAGATCCGACCCTGAGCCCGGGTCCGGTCGTTTGCGCTCTGCGATGATCTGAACTCGTTCCGTAGTGGGCACGTTACGCAAGGGGTTGGAGGGATCTCATCTGTTTCAGTCCAACTCGCCAGTAACTTGGCTTGATTTGCGTCCCCTGCGGCGCATACGCCATGGCTTACTGGTGTGGCTACGTCGGGAGCGCCGACCGTCTGTCACGGTGATCGCGGTCCTGTCGCGTTGGCCGAAGCTGTGGGATCCGCTGTGTCCGACTGGGGTGCAGGCGCAAGGAGCGCCCTCGTAGCCACTGATTGCGGTGATGGCCGGTGGCCAGCGCCGGCCAAGCGTCCCATGCAAGCCAGTTCTTCAGTGCAGGGGTGAAGTCATGGTTGGGTGCGTGAGAGCGCGGGTTGATCACATTGTGTGACAGGAGAGGGTCGTAGGTTGTGGCGGGGGCAGAGCAGGTGGCCGGACGCTGGGGAGGCACCGGGCGGATCCTGATCGGTGTGGTCGTCACGGGCGCCGTGGTCATCGCCGCGATCGGCTTCGCGGGCTCGTACGCGGCCGTGCGCGAGCTGGCGCTGAGCAAGGGCTTCGGCTGGTTCGCCAACGTGTTCCCGATCGGCATCGACGCCGGGATCGTGGTCCTGCTCGCGCTCGACCTGCTGCTGACCTGGCTGCGCATCCCGTTCCCCCTGCTGCGCCAGACGGCGTGGCTGCTGACGGCGGCGACGATCGCCTTCAACGGCGCGGCGGCCTGGCCCGACCCGCTCGGCGTCGGGATGCACGGCATCATCCCGATCCTCTTCGTCGTCTCGGTGGAGGCGGCCCGGCACGCGATCGGCCGGGTCGCCGACATCACCGCCGACAAGCACATGGAGTCGGTCCGGCTCGCGCGCTGGCTGCTGGCGCCGTTCGCGACCTTCCGCCTCTGGCGGCGCATGAAGCTGTGGGAGCTGCGCAGCTACGACGAGGTCATCCGGGTCGAGCAGGAACGTCTCGTCTACCGGGCCCGGCTGCGCGCCCGCTACGGCCGCGCCTGGCGCCGCAAGGCCCCGGTCGAGGCCCTGATGCCGCTGAAGCTCGCCCGGTACGGAGTGCCGATGAACCCTCCCGGCCTGGCCGGGTCGGCTGTCGTGGGCAGCGACCTCGTCACGTCCACTGCGGCGGTCACGGCAGATGTGCCGATGCCGGTGTTACCGGCCGCATCCGGGCCGGAGAGCCGGGCGGTCGTTGGTGACCTGCAGGGCTCCACCATCGCGGGCAGCGGTCTTGGCGCCGTGCCGGCGCACAGGGCAGCAGCCACCGAGGCCGTGGTCTGTCGCGTCACCGTTGCGGTAACCGAGGTGACGCAGGCATCCGGCGCAGAGCCGGCCCCCGAAGCGCCCGCCGGCGCGCAAGCAGCCGATCGGGAGGGGGCCACCCGGCAGCTGACGATGGTCGACCGCTACTACCGGGCTTGGGACGAATGCCTGCGCTCCGAAGGCGTCGAACCCAGTGACAAGGAACTGTCGGCCTACCTTGCCGCCCACGGTATGACCGGACGAGGCGGTGGCCCGGTCAGCCCCTCTACTTTGCGCCGCTACCTGCCGGAGTTCCGCATCTACGCCGTCTGGTGTGACCACCTGGAGCGCCGGGGTGTTGCCCCGGATGAGTACCTTTTGGCCCAGTTGCTGACCGACCGCGGCATCGTCGCCCAATACGGTGCCATCTACACGCCAGGCAAGCTGATGCCATTCGTGGAGAACTTCCCGCGCCGCCGTGCCGCATTGGCCTGAGGCCAGCTTCTGCCGCGCGCAGCCGGGCTGCGCGCCGTCGTCATCGCCCTCCTGGGCAATCTGTTCTGACCCTCCCCGCACGATGACCGCGGTGATGGTGGTGGTCGGGGCGGGCGTCTCCGGGAGGACGCGCGGATGCTGATGGCGCACACCGGACAGGTTGAGGGTGCGGCGGGCGGCGGACGCGGTCTGTGCCTCCGGCTGCGCCGCGGAAGCGGCGGGGGCGGGGTCGGCGGCGGTCGGCTCCTCGACGGCGGCCGGGTCCTCGCCGCGGGCCGGGAGCGTCCACCCGGTGACCGACGCCTGATCCTGGAGCATGCGTGTACGGCGGTAGCGCGCGCATTCCCAGGCTCCCCATGCCAGCATGGGGTGGAGGGGCGGGTTGTAAAACCCGTTACCCCGGGTGGCCTGGGGCGCTGGGAGAGACGGTCGACGAATCAGGACAGCAACCCGTCGATTGAGACTGCCCGCCGAACCGGTTCTGAGTGTCGCTCGAGAGGCCCGCGCGGAAGGCAGGAGGGGGCTACTTCCTTATCCAGCCCGGGGCGAGACGGGTGGATGCCCGCGATCCTCTGGATGGCGTCACACCCCAGGGGGGCCTAGGCAAGCGGAGTCGACCAATGATTGTTACCGACTGGCAGGCACGCCACGGCCTCACGGCGGCAGACCATCAGACCGAGTTCAACCGGCTCACTGCGCACGGTTACCGGCTGATCAAGATCTCAGGCTACGAGCTGGGTGGAAAGCCTCGGTTCGCGAGTGTGTGGGCCATGCAGGGCGGAAGTTCCTGGCAGACACGTCACGGTATCTCCGACACCGAGTACCAGGCCACGGTGGCGTCGTTGGGCGGCAATGGTTTCCGACCAGTCGACCTGTCGGTGTTCCGCTCAGGCGGCAGAGTCCTGTTCAGCGCCATCTGGGAGCAAGAACAGGGCCTGGAATGGGTCGCCCGGCACGGCCTGACCGGGGCCGAGTACCAGTCCTTGTTCGATGACCTGTCCCGCCGGGGCTTCCGCCTGCGCTGTCTGTCTCCCTACGAGGACGCGGGCGGAGCGCGGTTTGCCTGTATCTGGGACCGCTACGCTGGGCCGGCCTGGTCGGCGAGACATGGTCTGTCCGACGCGGAGTACCAGCACGAATTCGACAGCCAACATGATCGGGGCTTCCGACTCGTCCGTGCCGTGGGCTACGCGATCGGCGGCGGCATCCGCTACGCGGGCATCTGGGAGCAGTCGCCCGGGCATCCGGGGAAAGCGGCGCACGGTGTGGCGCACAGTGATTACCAGAGCCAGTTCGACGCCAACACCCGAGCCGGCCTCCGGCTGGTCGATGTCAGCGGATTCCGGGACGGCGGCTCAGCGCGCTACACCACGATCTGGGAGACCACGCCCGAGGCCGACGTCAGCCGCGACGCCGCGACAGGCCTCATCGTGCCCTTCATGCAGAAGTGGGCAGTTCCGGGTTTCTCCTTCGCTGTGGCCAGCAACGGCTCGATCAGATCCGCGCGTGCCTTCGGCTACGCGAACCGCATCACCCGGGAGATCGCCACACCGGACCACCGCTTCCGCATCGCGAGCGTCACCAAGCCGATCACTTCCACGGCCGTGCATATGTTGATCGAACAAGGCCGGCTCACTGCCACGGACCTGGTATTCGGACCGGGCGCCCTACTCGGCACCACCTACGGGACGCAGCCCTACAGCGCACGTGTGCGCGCCGTGACACTGCAACACCTGCTGGAGCACACGGCGGGTGGCTGGGTCAACGACAACAACGACCCCATGTTCCAGCAGATGGCTCTGAGTCAGGACGCTTTGATCACCTGGACTCTCGACAACCTGCCGCTCGTCAACAACCCGGGTACGACGTACGGCTACTCGAACTTCGGCTACTGCCTGCTCGGGCGGATCATCGAACGTGTCACCGGGATGTCGTACGGCGAGTTCCTGCGTCGCACCGTGCTGGGCCCCAGTGGTGCCGGGCAGGCGTTCCTGGCCGGCGCCACGGCCCGGGACCGAGCTGCTGCGGAGGCCATGTATGTCGGCCTTGACCGCGCCGCGCCCTACGAAATTCGTGTCGACCGCATGGACGCCCACGGCGGCTGGACCGCGACACCAGCTGACGTGCTGCGGTTCTGCTTCGTAGTCGACGGTTTGCCGTCGCCCCCCGACCTGCTGCAGCCGTCGACACGCATTGCGATGACGACCGCGTCCGCGGCCCGCCCGGTCTCGGCGACGACCCCGGGCTATGCCCGGGGCTGGGCGGTCAACAACGTCGGCACCATCTGGCACGACGGTACGCTGCCCGGCACACAGTCCATTCTCGTGCGCCCATCCGACGGCCGCGCCTGGAGTGCCGTTTGCAATGCCGGACGCCCGGGCACTGCCCTCGACGATGAATTCGACACCCTCATGTGGAAGGTGCAGCAGACGGTCTGACGGTCTGGGAGAGCAGCACACAGCAGCGAGCCGTGTCTCGGTCCCCGAGCAGCCCGGGCAGGGTG
Source organism: Streptomyces sp. NBC_00510 (assembly GCA_036013505.1). Classification (NCBI taxonomy): domain Bacteria; kingdom Bacillati; phylum Actinomycetota; class Actinomycetes; order Kitasatosporales; family Streptomycetaceae; genus Streptomyces; species Streptomyces sp. NBC_00510. The sequence goes on from CP107851.1 coordinate 10,059,359, forward strand.
AGCAAGACGAGCGCGGTCAGCGCCGCCGCCACCGGCCAGGCGCCGGTGACCGTGCCGACGTCACCCCGACCGCTCGTCACCGCCCTGGTCCGAAACCTGGTGGAGCACGGTCACTGGCCGCCGAGTACCGGCCCATCTCCGTACAGGGCCGCGAGGTCGATCAGGAGAGCCCCAGCAACCCGCCTTGCTCCGCCGCTTGGGCTTGTAAGAAGAACGGGTCTGTTTCCCATGTGGTGGTGACGGAGCGTCATCACTGATGTGCCTGGTCCGGGCTGCGAGGAGAGCAGTCACAGACGTGCCGCCGAGCGGGCGGAGCGCGGTGTCGACGGTCGCGTCACCCGTGCTGGTCTGGAAGGGTTACTGCCAGTCGCCGCAGCTACTTACCGTTACCACCACATGTGAGACAGGGCCGTTCCATGGACAGACCCTGAGCACACGCAGGGCGGGCCTGAACGGGGACGACCTTGAGCGGCCTTCCGCGGACTTCTCCCCTTCGTTTCGGATGGCCGCGGGTAGCTACCGCGAGCAGTGTGCCCAGTTCGTAAGACCTTGATATCAGGGCGTCAGGCATCCGTAGTCGATCACCCCGTCGAGGACCGTGTGGATAGCCCGTCTCGAGCGGCGTGCAGTACACCGGCTCTGGCGCTTGTTTCGTCGGCTGGCGGCGTGTGGTCTGCCATGCGCAGAGCACTCGCTTCACGGCGGCGCATACGGGGGAGCTGCTCCGTCAGATCGTTGTCGAGCGCCCGAGCACTGCCGTCTGGCCGATTCGGGCCGGTGATGACGGCGGTCCCGTATATCCCATGCGGGAGCTCGGCTCTGGACCAGAGGCCGGCGAGCGCCCAGGCGGCAGCGTTGAGGAGCCGGTCGGGTCCGAAGGCGCCAGCATGGTGTGCGTGGATGAGCGCCCGGCGGTGGTAGACCGCGCCATCGACAGCGCCGCTGAGGATGGAGCGCAGGGTTCGGCGTTGTCTGACGTAGTGCTCGGGCAGGTCGAATGTCTCGACTGCGCCGGTTGGTTCGAGTCGTACCGCGGTGACCATGCGTTCCCTCTTTTCGGTGTCCTTGTGAACAGTGGAAGCTGCCGGCCGCGCCCCTCGGCGTGGTTCGGAGACGGAGCCGCCCTGTGCGCCGCTCAGGTCCTGGCGGCACAGGAGCCCTGGGAGCTGGGCCTTTTGGCGCAGGGTCATGGCGTCGTGCCGGTGCGGCAGGGGCATTTGCGGGCGCGCCCGTCTTCTTCGGTGAGCCAGCCGTAGTCGCAGGCTCCGCAGTAACTGGCCGGCCCGGCGGCCGGTGGTGGTGTGGCTGCGGGTGGTGACCAGTGTTCGAGGTGCCGTTCGAGGTCGAGCCAGGTGGGTTCCCGTGCCATGTCAACCGCCGCCTGAGTCAGGACCTCCTCCGCCGTGCCGGCGGCTGCCAGCGCGGCGGCGGTCCGGGCGAGGCGTTTGTGCCCGAGTACCGGAACCGGGTGCCCTCGGCGGTGCCGGGCCTCCGCCCACGCCTCGGCGACCCGGGCGCCGGCAGCCGGCGGGTTCACCAGAACCTGCCCTGCCGTTACGGCTCCGTCCCGGCCACCTGCGTCCCTCCGGGGCTGGACTGGCGATCGCGACAGGTCGGGTACAGCGGGGAGCAAGCGTTGTTCCGGGCGCCTGCTGGTCTCTGTCTCCGGAACCGATACGGCCGGGCCGTGATCCGGGGGAGAGGAGAGAGAGAAGTCCTTTCCGTCTTGTACGTGAAGTCTTGGTTCTTTAGCCGACGGGTCACCGACGATCGGGTCACCGACCGCCGGAAACCCGTCACTCGGTCCCACCTGCGATTCAGCGGCATCTTGGCTGGTCACCACCGAGTGACGGGATCCCGTTACTCGGTTCCGCCGTGGCGTGGCCGGCTCACCTTCCCCCGGACCTCCTGCAGCGCGCGTCGGGAAAGAGCGGGGGTCGAGCCACACCGGCTCCACCCGAACGGCTCGCGCATCGCGGACTTCGGCGAGCATGCCCTTGACGTCTTGCGTGGTGAAGGGGAGGTCGGTCACGGAGAACTGGGTGCGCCAGGTCCCGTTGGTGGCGTCCTGGATTTTCAGTTTCACGATGTAGCCGCAGGCCACCAGATTCCGCATGGCTTTGGTCAGCGCTTCCCTGCCGGGCCTGCGCTTGCGCGCCAGCGACGCGACGGTGAAGTCCGCGCCGTCCGGGCAGCGCAGCGCCATCGCGAGCAGCCCGACGTCCAGCACGCTCAGGCGCGCATCGTCGACGGCCCGGTTGTCCAGGGCCACGAATCGTGGTGGCCGGCTGCGCAGTTTCCTCATCGGCGCCTACAGGTCCATCCACGAGCGGCGCTCGTCCGTGCCGGACAGGGGTGTCCATACCGGGCCCGAGGCTCCGTGCTGCTCGAGGTCCTCAAGGACTGCCGCGCCCAGCTGTACCTGTCCGGCCAGTTGGGTGACCAGCGGGTGCCCGGCGGTCATGGCGCGCAGGTCGCCGATGCGGCGTTGCAGAGCCTGCAGGCCGGCGCCAGTGAGGATGAACAGCACCCGGGGGAACTTCGGGTAGAAGCGTTGCCAGGCCAGCATGGCGTTCTGGGCCGCGACGGTGCCTCGACGCCCTGGCGACTGCGGGAGATAGTCGTGGAATCGGGCGTAGGAGATGAGCTTTCGCGACAGGCGCTCGCTGCTCATGGTGGTGCGGTCGACCTCGACGAACGCCCGGTACTGCAGCCGGCGGGGTGTGGTGGCGGTGTAGTGCAGGACGGCATCGGCGATCAGTTTGTCCTCGCCGCCGGTGTCCGGCAGCCGGTGGGCGATCTCCGGCATCCAGTCCAGCGGCCCGTATTCGTCCCCGCGCGCCCGAGCGTCACGCAGGAAGGCCAGGTGGGCGCGCAGGACGGTGAGGGTGTGGGCGGCCCGCAGGTTCGCCTCGGTGCCACCGGACGGTGGCTGTACGGGGCGGCCGCGTAGTTCGGGCCAGCCGGTCACGATGCGGGTCCCTTTCGGGGTGAGGTACCAGGCACGGGTGCCGTTGCTGCGAGCCAGGACGGTGTGGGAGATCAGGGTGTCTTTCCGCAGTGTGTTCAGGACGGCGGAGGTGGTCTGGCGGTGCCCGTCGGGGGAGAGGAGTTCGTGTAGTTGGGGTGTGGTGGCCAGTCGGTGCTGTGCGAGGAGCGCGAGCGCCTGATGCGCGCTGGATTCTTCGGTGCGGGGCTGCCATGTGGGGTGCCCGTCGGTGTCGGTGTCGCGGGCCGCCGGTGTGGCCGGCCGATCGATGCCGGGCTTGGTGTTCATGCGAACAGCTCCTGCTCGGTGTGGGCGGTCGGCGGCTGGGAGGGTGCGGGCCCGGGATCGGTGGGACCGGGTCCTTGTCCTGTGGAGTGCGGGCCGGGCTCGGGACCGGGGCCGGGACGGGTGAGGAAGTCCCGGACGGCGGTTTCGTGGGTGGCGGCGATGGCGGTCAGTTCCGCCAGGGTCTGGGCGCCGGTATGGGTGTGGGCGGCACGGTGCAGGGCGCGGGTCTTGTCGGGCCGGGCCAGGTGGCGGAACACCTCGTGCAGTTCGGGGCCGCGGATCTGTAAAGGGCCGACGCGTGTGCCGGCGACGGTGAAGGACGCGAAGTGCTGGTAGCGGCCGAGTTCGGCGGCATCTGCAGGGCTGACCTGGTCGCCCCACTCATCGGTGATGTAGCGGACGGCCTCCACCGATCCGGCCGTGGTGGACAGGCAGGACGCGTTTTGCAGCAGCGCGGTCCGCACGTCCGGGTTGATGCGGTGCAGCAGTTGCGTCATGCCGTGCATCCGCACGCCGAACTTGCGGAGCTGTTCGGTGATGTCCGCCAGTGAGCTTGAGGCGGCCCCGTCCAGGGAGATCAGCTCGTCTAGATACAGCCGGAATGGGGTGCGGTGGCGTTCGGGGGTGTCGCGGCGGGACAGCCCGGCGCGCAGCATGTCCCGGACGATCATGGAGGTGAGTAGGCGGTCGGTGGGGCCGGTGCCGGCTGGGCAGATCCACACTATTTGTGAGGTGTCCATGGCGTGTCGCATGTCGTAGCTGCCGGTGGGGGAGCCGAGGAAGGCCTTGATGACCGGGGATGCGGCGAGCCGGTCGATGGGGTTGAGGACGGTGGGCAGGGCGTCGGCGGGGATGGCCGGGAAGGAGGTGGCCCACCACCGCTTGGCATCGTCGTCGAGCCGGGCCACGGCCAGGGTGCGGAAGAGCGGGTCGGTGAGCAGCGCACGGATTTGGAAGATCGTGGCCTGGCAGCCTTCCTTGCCGGCTGCCACCGCCTGGGCGTTGATTTCGGCCAGCGCTTCGACGGCCTTGGTCAGGATCGTGATGGCCCGTGGGGCGTTGGCATCTGCCCACCCCAGACTGGTGGCGAAGGCGTCGACGACGGCGGCGGTGACCTCGTGCGGGGCTGCTGCTGTGGTCATGCTGAGCGGGTTCCAGCATGCGAGGTGGTCGGTGGGCTTGCGGACGGTGAGGTCGAACAGCCGTGCCCGGTTCATGATCTGGTGGTGGGCCAGGTAGGGGGCGACGGTGGTCCAGGAGTCGCGGTGCGGGTCGACGAACGCCAGGCCGCCGTGGTGGTGGGCGACGGCGACGGCCTGGACCAGGGCGCGGGTGGTCTTGCCCCAGCCGGCCTTGCCGACCTGCACCTCGAACAGGGTGTCGGCCTCCCAGGTGGCGAGCAGCCGTTCGGTGCCGTCCGGCCCGCGGTGCCAGCCCTGCGGCAGCAGCTTCTTCTTCGGCTGGTAGGTGGGGATGTCTGCGGCCAGCAGCGGCAGCCGCGCATGCATGGTGGGCGGCTTGAGCAGTCCTGCCAGCTCGTCGATCCGCGCCCAGGAGTCCCGGCCCGGCTTGATGCGACCGCTGGCCCAGCGCTGGTCGAACCGCGGCCGCCACGGCCAGAAGTCCGGGCCGAACCGCAACGGTCCCCACGACCAGCCCACCGACGACCAGCGGGTGCGCGCTGCGTATATGTCCAGTGCGGCCTCGACGTGGCGCAGTCGCCGCTCGGCCCGCCCCACCTGGTGGGAGGAACATCGCACCAGTAGCTGCACGCGGACCAGGCCGGTGTCCTCCAGGAGCTTGCCCAGCGCCTTGTCCCGGTTGATCCGCGGCGGCCGCGGCGGCATCATCAGCCGCCGGGTTGCCGTGCGCTGTGAGGGCGGGAGCAGTAGCTGGCTCAGCTGCCGGCCCAACGAGTCCTCCAAGGTCGCGGCGTCCTGACGCATCCACCGTGCCTCGCGTTGCGCTTCACGGCGAGCCTGGCGGCGGGAGGCGTCCAAGACCTGCCGCCTGCGAGCCGCAAGGCGCCACTTCGACGCCGGCGACAGGTCGATGCAGACCTCGGCGAGGTCTCCAAGGTCGGCGCGCAGGTCGGCGACGGCGTCGATCAGCGGCTGCAGCGGGTCCGGCTCGAGCGGAACCTCCCGCAGCCGGGAGCCGGCGGTGCCGTGCAGCGCGAACACCGCGCGCATGGTGCGCCGGTGCTGCTTGTCGGCGATCGGCCGGGCCGGGGCGACTCGCACCCGGGTATAGGGGGTCTGCTGCAGCAGATGCGCCGCCGATGCGGGTGCCTCTACCCGGTACGTCAGCGGCCGGGTGCCGTCCGCGCGGAGCCGGATCCGCACCGTGCGGGCATCGCGTGGTGCCCACCACGGGCCGGCCGAGGCGGCGCGCATGAGCTGGGCGCCGAACCGCAGGATCTCTTCCTCGGACGCCTCGAACTGCCGGGAGGGCACTAGCTCGACGAACATGCGCCGCTTGAGAGCGACGGTGGCCAGGTGATGCCGCGTAGCCTCCCAGCCGGCCCAGCAGACGATAGCGGTCAGGCTCAGCCACCACGCATTGGCCGCCAGCCATACGCCGGCGTACCAAGCCCATGCCAGCAGATCGGTCGCCGCGTTCAACGACGGGCTGTCGGCGGAGGTCACCGGGCGGGGGTCCATGAGTCTCCCTTGGGCGCGAAGCGGATGGTGGCGGTGCGGCCGTCGAGGAAGGTGCCGGCCGGGTCGGCGCCGGCCCACACCAGCCGCACGACGGCCCCACCGGGGTGGTGGGGGTCGCGGCGGGTGGCGGCGGCCTGGATCCGGAACCGGGTGTAGGTGGCCTGCGGGGCGGGATCGGTGAAGTAGCCGGGCCAGCGGTTACGGCCGGTGCCGGTGGCATCCGCGGTCCACACCGCCTTGGCCAGGGCGGTCAGGCGGCGGGCGGAGGCCTTGGGCAGGTCCGGCGCCGTGGCCCGGTCAAGAGCGTGCTGCACCCACGGGTCGGCACCTTCGCCGGCGCCCGGTGGCGGGAGGGGTGCGCCGGCGGCGGGATCCGGCGTGGAACCGTCCGCCGTCGCGGGTGACGCAGGTGCCGGCGCGTGCGGGGCCGGGGAGGGGCCGGCCGCTGCTGCCGGGTGGGGCTCGACGCCGTGGGCGGTGGGGGAGAGCGCGGCCCGCTCCGCCGGCGCGACGCCCGCCGGATGCGGCGGACCAGACGGTGCGGACAGGGCGACCAGCCCGGTGCCGGTGATGGCCAGGACGGTAGTGACGGCGAGCATGGCGGGCCCGGAAAGCCGGGGTGTCGTGCGGGTGTTCATAGGATGCGGGCTCCTCCGGCGTAGTCGGGCAGGGCGGTCAGCGCATCGATGCGCACGCTGGTGCCGGGCTTGGGGGCGTTGATCATCTGGCCGCTGCCGAGGTAGATCCCGACGTGATGGATGCCGGCGTTGCTGTTCGGGTCGGGGCCGTAGAAGACCAGGTCGCCCGGCCGTAGCGCGCCGTATCCGGCGGAGGCGGGGATGCGGCGGCCGGCCGAGGCCTGGTTCTCCGCGAGGCGTGGCAGGCTGATTCCGACCTGCGCGTACGCGTACAAGGTCAGGCCGGAGCAGTCGAAGCCCACGACCTGGCGGCCGTCCTGGCGCTGCCCGGGGGAGCAGCAGATTCCTGGCGAACGACCGCGGGCGGTGCCGCCGCCCCACGAGTACGGCACCCCCTGCTGGGCCAGCGCCGCAGTGATCACGGTGCGGGCGTCGCCGGTCGCCGCCGCGCCGCCACCGGTGGTGGCGTGGGTGGTGTCGTAGCGGTGGATCGCGTTGACGACGTCGGTGACGTAGGCGGTGGAGTGGTTGTAGGAGTACACCGCGGCCCGCAGCTGATCCTCGTCGGTGAGGTCGCGGCCGTCGCCGCACAGGTAGGTTGCGGCCGCGAGGGCGGCGTCGTCGGCGTTGTGCGGGTCGATACGGCCGTCGCCGTTGCCGTCCCGCCCGACGGCGGTGAAGGTGGCGGGCAGGAACTGGAACGGGCCCACGGCCCGGTCGAACTGACCGTCGCCGTCCCAGCGGCCGTTGTCGGTGTCGCCGATCGCCGTGGTGTTGCCGCCTGCGCCGGAGCCGTCCAGGCGCGGCCCCAGGATGCGCGGGGTGATGTCCCCGCCCGGGCTGATCGTGCGGCCGGTCGCGCTGTTCGACTCGATGGCGGCGATGCCGGCCAGGACCTGCCACCGCATCCCCCGGCACCCGGGCGACACCTCGTGCACCGCCTGGGCGCCGTGGACGATGGCAGTGAGCATCCGGGCCGGAATCCCCGTCACCGCGGCGATGCCGCTGCCCACCGCAGTGCTGCTGATCCCGGCAGCGAAGATCGCAGTCAGTGGGCCAGCGCAGCACACCGCGGCGATTAGCATCAGCGTCACCAATAGGCAGGCTCTGCGTATGGCCTTCACTGCTGGTTACCGCCCTGGTCCCAGTCCCACAAGGACCGCTGAGCCTCCATCAGCGCCTCGAACACCCTGCGCCGGTCGGATGCCGGCCCGCTATCCGGCAACGACCGGGCCGGGTGCGGATCGCGGGGCTCGGACTCACCACCGGCGCTGCTCGCCCCCAGCAGCCAGCCGCCCACGGCGGCGTCCCGGACGAACGCGCGGGCGTGCATCGCCGGGTCGTGGACGTCGATCGCGGTGGCCAGACGCTGCCCGGCATGGGCGGTGACGCGCTGGATCCCGCGCCCGGCCTGGCCCCAGGCGTGGGCGTCATCGCGTACCCGTACCGCGGACACCTGCAACTGGTGGAGAGCGTCCTGGGTGAAGTCGGTGACGTGCTGCCGGCCGACCGCAGCCCGGCGGGGCAAGCCGAGCGTCGACCCGTACGCGAAGCGGGCGCCCTGCCGGGCGATGCGGTAGCTGCGGAACCGGACGGCCCGGTTGTGGAAGCGGGTGCTCAGCAGCGTGCGCTGGGTGTCCGGGTCGTGGAGCAGGACGCCGTGTCGGTCGACGACCGGTGCCTCGCCCGGGGCGATGGTGTTGCCCTGACCGTCCTGTTCACCCGGGCCGACGGGACGCCGCATCAGGGCCAGCGCTTCGTCGTCGGGGCGGCGCCCGATCAGCGTGGCGTAGGCGCCGCGCAGGCCGAGGGTGGCCGCGGCGGTGGCCACGCCGAGCGGGGCCAGGCCGCGGCGGGCTTCTGCCAGGGCGTCGCCGGCGAGACGGCCGGTGTCGGCGGGCATGCCCGTCCCGTCGGTCATCGCCAGCGCGTGGGACAGGAACCGGTGCCGCAGCAGCAGTGCGCCGTGCGGTGCGGACAGTCCTCCCAGCCCCAGGCCGCGCCCGCCGAGGCCGGAGATGTGGGCGCCGATCGCGGCGCCGAGCTCGCTGTTGTCGCCGGGCAGGTGGGTGCCACCGACCGGGGAGTACCGCATCCGCAGCGCGAGGCGCTGCCCGAACTGGGCGGTGGCGGCCATCAGCCGCCGGTGGAAAGCGAGCGCGGCGATGGCGAAGGCGTCCAGCAGCAGCAACCGCTCCACCATCAGGCCCCCGCCGGAGGTGGTGAGGAGCGCGTCGACGCCGATGCCGAACATGGGGATGGTCATGGCGGTGGTGAACATGACCATCACCGAGGCCAGGAAGACCCCGATCCACCGCCACACGGCCATGCGGGACGGGCCGGGCAGCATGCCCCAGATGAAGGTGACCGACCCCATGGCGGCCGCGGCGACGTCGGCGGCCTGGGTGCCCAGCAGGATCAGCGCCAGCGAGACGGCCATGGCCGTGACGACCACGGCGGCGACGCCGAGCAGCAGGACCCCGCCGATCCGGTCCCACGACGGTGCCCGGGCGTAGTCGGCGGCCTGCTTCCCGGCGTTGCCGGCGTGGTCCAGGTCGTCCAGCAGGGCGCTGAACTCCGCATCACTGGGGCCGTCGTCCAGTGGCGAGGTGGCGGTGCCGTTGCAGTAGTCCTTCGCCGGCCCAGGGATTCGGTCGCACGTGCTGGAGTCGCCGTGCTCGACCGCGTCGTCGCCCCTGACCATCTTCAGGTGCGCGGCGTAGGCGGCCCGGTTTTCGGGCTTGCCGTCGTCCAGCAGCCGTCCGTACTGCAGTAGTTGGAACGGCTTGACGACCAGCGCGTTGGTCAGGGCGTCCTGTACCGACTTCGCCACGTCGGCCTCGCTGCCCACCGTCGGGCCGGTGCAGCCGGCCGGTGCGGGGCGGTCCACGCGGTCACAGGCCGCACTGCCAGGCCTGCTGGTCGGAGTGGCGCCGAAGTAGGAGTTGCTGGTGATCGCGGCGAGCTCGACGGCAGCCTGGTGGGTTTGGTCCAGCGGCCCGTCCTTGGCGAGCAGGTAGTCCGGCCGTACGAACACCGACGCCGCCAGCGCCGCGATCAGCAGCGTCAGGAAGATCTCTCCCAGGCCCCGGCCGATTTTTCCGCGGGCGACCAGGATCAGCCCGAACACGAACGCCCACGACAGCAGCACGCCTTCCAGCCCGATCGCGCCGACCACGTGGGTGGTGTAGGCGTCGGAGACGGCCTGGGCGGGGCGGAGCATCGCGGTCAGCAGCGGGAAGGTGAAAGCGAACCTGATCAGCCAGCACGCCAAGCCGACCAGGAGTCGCACCATCGAGAACAGTCCGCCCAGGATGAGCGTCTGGAACTGGCGGGTGACGTCGGTGATGGAGCCGCCTTCTGCCCGCAGCTCGTACCCGCTCAAGGGGGCCCCTTCGCTGGTGGTGACGTCCAGCGGGGCCAGCAGGCCCCCGCCGCCCGCGGCGGTGGCCGCGTGGTCGGCGGCAGCGGCCACGCAGGTGTTCACCGTCACGAACACCACCACGAGCAGGGCGACGAATCCGGCCGAGCGGAGCGTGCCGCGATCCAGGCGCCTCATCACCGCCCCCTCCTGCGCCCTGCTGTGACGGTCAGGGCGACGGCGGCCGCGATGGCCGCGGTGGAGAACCCCACCAGCCACAGGCCCTGACCGGACGCGCCCCCGGACACGGCGACCGACGTACCGGCCTGGGGCCCGCAGTAGGCGCGGGCCGGACCGGCGATCAGGTCACAGGGCCCCTGGCCGGTTGCAGACGAAGCGACGACGCTGACGGTCTGCCCCGACGGGCCGGTCGTGGCGGCCGCCGTGGGACGGGGCAGCGCCCAGGCCGCTGCCAGGCACGCCACCAAGACCAGGACCGTCACGGCCACGAGCAGCAGCCGCCCGCGGCTGCAGCCGCGGCTCATCGGGAGCCCCCGGGGGCCGCCGGTGCGGGGTCCGAGCCGGGGGTGGTGAAGATGGCCTGCTGGATGCGGGGGACGGGCGGCACGTGCACCTTGATCCGGCCGACCTGCATGCGCGGGTCGCGCAGCAGCATCTCGCCCTCCCGGCCTACCTGGCCGACCGGCGACAGGCCGGTGGTGACCAGCCGGATCAGGTCCTCGGATGCGCTGTCCAGGCCCAGGAACGCGAGGCCCTTGGCGGCGCGGGCGTGGTCGCTGGTGCGGGCCAGCAGCTTGTAGGCCAGCAGACCGGCATCCGGGCCGAGTTCGTCGACGTCGTGCGCGCCGAGGATGACGCCCGCGGCGTGCTTGCGGCCGTCGTGGAGGATTTCGGCGACCAGCGCCGAGCCTTCCGCGCTCGAGGTCAGCCAGTAGCACTCGTCCAGCGCGATCGCGCAGAACCGGCTGGTGTCGGTGAAGGCGGCCTGCCGGGCCAGGGCGGCGATCAGATACAGCACTGCCCGGCCGATCAGGGCCTCCAAGGGCTGCTGGCGCAGCACGTCGGGGGCGGCGAACGCTTCCTTCGGGGGCAGGGTGAGGCCTGCGGTGGTCACGATGACCATGTCCGAGCCGAGGTCGCCCTCGAGACGGACCGGCGGCAGGCCGGGGTCGAACACCATTGCGGCCAGCGGGTTCGCGGCGACGATGCCGGTCAGGTCGGCCATGGTGGCTGCCGCGTCCCGCCGCATGCCGGGCATCTGGTCGTCGGCGGCGAGCGCGGTCAGGGCGTGAAGGACGTGGACCATGGACGGGGCCGGCTGGGCGGCGGCCTGTTCGACGGCGTGGTGGAGCACGGCGCCGGCGGCGCTCATGGGTCCGACACCGAGCTGTAGCGTTAGGTAGGACAGGGCGTAGTGGGCGCCGGTCCGGCCGCCGAAGACCCGCAGCGGGTCGATCGACAGCGTCGCATGTGCGGCGTCGATGACCTGGCAGCCCTTCCCGGTCGCCGAGCGGCCGAAGGCCGCCCACTCCTTGACCGGTGTGCGGTCGATGACGATGGCCCGCCCGCCGCGGTCGACCACCGAGCAGGTCAGCAGCTTCTCCACGACGCTCTTGCCGGCGCCGAGGTCGCCGACGACGCCCACCGACGCGGAGGCGTTGCGGTGCGGGGCGTCGGCGATGTCCAGCAGGACCGGGCGGATGGTGCCGCAGTCCAGATCCACCCCGACCATCAGCCCTGTCGGATCACCCACCGCCATGGCGGTGAAGGCCCCGGAAGCGGCCCAGTCCGGGGAGAGTTGGTGCTGGGTGAACTCCCGCACGACGCCCGGCCGTACCGCGCCGGGCAGGCCGAGCGTGAACAGGTGCTCCTGCATGCCGTGCGGGCGGATCGCCCGGTAGTCCGCCCCGGACAGCACCGCGGCCAAAGCCCGGGCGCGGGCGTCGCAGGTGTGCGGGTCCTGACCCCAGACGGTGAGCACCGTCACCGACTGGACCTCGACCTCCACGCTGCTGCGCGACAGCCGTGCGTCCTGCTCGGCCAGGTCGCCTGCGGCGTGTGGCAGCGAGTGCGGCATGCCGGTGGGCTGCGCGCCGTACTGCTCGGCCTGGTCCAGCAGCTCCCGCTTCTTGCGCTGCACCTGCTCCTTGGCCTTGTCCGCGGGCACGATCTGCAGGTCGACGGTGAAGTCCACGGGGAAGTCCAGGCCCTCCAGCTGCGCCAGCACGTCGGAGGCCTCCACGGCCCGGGCGGCGGGCAGTTCAGCGAGCGCCAGGTGGGCCTGGTAGGCGGTGCCGGCCTCGCACTCGACCTGCAGCCAGCGCCGCACCAGCGGCGAAGCACCGTCCTCGCGACGCCACCACGGCCGCCGGTCCTCGCGCGCCCGCATCCTCTTGCCTGTGGTCTGGGCGCCGTCCTCGGCCGGTTCGGCTTCGCCGAAGGCGGCGGAGCGGCCGCCTTCGGCGAGCCGGACCTGCCCCAGATCCGCGTAGGAGGGGGAGCGCAGCCGCCCGTCACGCACCGCGCCCCCGTACAGCACCGAGGCCTCGGCGTCGGCCAGCAGCGGCTCGTCCAGTCCCCGGTGCAGGGCGTGCTGGACCATCCACACGATCTCCGCCGGGGACGCCGGCTGCACCGTCAGACCGCCTCCGAGCGCCGCCTGCACACGCTGCGCGCGCTCGGCGTACTCGGTGACCTCCGCCTCGGGCACCGGGGCTGGCGGCAGCCCGGTCGCGGCCGCAAGCTCCGACCACATCGAACCGAGCGTGGCCGACAGCTCGTACCGGCCGCCCGGCACGGTCAGCGGCACCGCCAGCCACAGCGTGCGGCGGTGCATCTCCTGCCCGGCCAGCAGCTCCAGCGACGCCGCGGCGGTCTGCGTCCACGCCGGCAGCCGCCGCCAGTCCAGCCCGGTCACCATCTGCTCGGCGATCTCACCCGGATCCACCCGCGCCGCCAGCCCGAACAACCGCGGCGCACCGGGCAGCGACCGCACCAGCCCCGTCACCCGGCCCAGCAGCTCATCACGCACCCGGGCGGGCACGTAGCGGCCGCCCATCGGCGCCACCCGCCACACCGCCCACACCGCGCCCGAGACAGACCACACCAGATGCCCGGCGATGTGCCGGAACGGAAGCCTCATCCCACACCCCCCGCAGTACCGGCCCGCTGCAGCAGCCCCTCCAAGCCGGTGACCGGCCGCGCCGGACGTGAAGGGCGGCCGGTGCCGCCGCCGTGCGAGGACCTCGCCCCATGGCGGGCCGCGCCCACCGCGGCGGGCGGGGCGGCTTCGATGACGAACACGCCCGTCAGGCGGGTGGGCCGGCGGTCGCGTGCGGCGCGGGCGCCGATCCGCCCACCCTGGGGGAGGGCGGCCAGCGTCAGCCACCCCTCCGCCGCCGCCCACGGGGACCGCCCCCCGATCTTCGCCCCGCGCACCGCCCAGACCGCCAGCCCCCACACCACCACCGGGACCGGCCCCAGCCACGACCACCACGCGAACGTCTTGATCAGCACCATCGCGCCACCGGCCATGACCACCAGCTGCGCCGGGGTGTAGGGGCCGAACGGCAGCGTCCAGTCCCCGACCTTCCCCAGCACCCACGGATGCCGGCGGGCCGCGGTGTAGACACGGGCGACCCGGGCCCGCTCCACTGCGGCGCTCACAGTGCACCTGCCGCGTTGCCGGGAGCCCGGTACGGCGGCGGACCGGGCAGATCGGTGACCGTCCGCACGACCGGCGCGGCGCCGTGCGCAGGATGGTTGATCTCGTCGCTGAACGCGTCGGACAGGCTGTCGCGGGATGCGTAGATGCCCATGCACAGCGCCAGGCCGATCAGCGCGCCCAGCCCGGCCTTCAAACTGAACTTCCGGGCCGCGGTGACGACTGCGATGGTCAACAGGACGATGGGCAGCGACTTCTCCGCCCAGTCCCCGGCCAAAGAGAGCAGGCTGTTGCCGACGTCGGCGAACTTCCCGGCCAACTGCACGGGTGCGGTGACGATCACCGGGCGCCACCTCCGGCCGCGGCGGGCGGGGCGGGGGAGACCCGGCCCGTCGTGGTGGTGGGGGCACCGGCATCCAGGGCGGTGACCTCCCAGCGCCCGTCCCGGGCCGTCAGCGACAGGTCGTAGGCCAGCGGCCACTGGTCGCCGGCGGCATCCGTCGCGCTCACCTGCGTCCGGACCTTCGCTCGTCGGCCGTCCTTGGGCACCGGGCCGTCAGCGGTATCGGTGTCGGTCGCGACCTGATCGACGACCACTGCCGTGTAGCCGGAACCCCGCACCGCAGCCAGGGACGTGCCCGGCGACAAATACCGGTCGACCTCGCCGACCCCGGTGAGGTAGGCCGCGAAGAACTCCTGCAGCGACCTCGCCACCACCCCGCTGCCCGGCAGCAGTCGACCGATCGACGACTGGGGAACCGACGCCGCAGCCGGACCGGTGACCTGAGCCGGCGCCGCGGGCACCGTGAACGCACCCGCCCCACCTGTCCCGTCGCGTGACAGCACCGGAACGGCGAAATATCGCACCACCGAGCCCGCCCCGCCCAGCAGGGTCGACGAAGCGCCAGCCGCAGGGCCGGGCGCGTACTGCGCAGCGACGATCACCGACCAGCGCCCATGGGCCAGCCGCACGCTGCGCACCGCAACCGTCCGCTGCAACACCTGCGCCGTCGGCCGCCCGGACCGCTGCGGCAGCGCCACCGCCGGAGCCAGTGCTCGTACCGCCTGCGCAACACTGCTGCTCTCCTGCGCACTGTCGCTGCGCAACCACAAATCGGTGAACAGCTCGGCCACACCGGCCGGGTCCACGCTGCGCACCGCCGCGCCGCTGGAGGGCTGCGGCTGCGCAACCGCCCCCGGACTCCCCGGCATTGCGCACTGCGCAGCAAGTGCCAGCGGGCCCGCCGCCAGTGCCGCCCACACCACGGTCCGGGTCAGCAGCACACCCCGGCGGGTCGCCCTGACTGTGCGCAGGGCAGGGCGCGGCGTGTCCAGCGGCGGCGACGCAGAGGCCGCCCTCGATGAGGGGCGTTGGCGGCGGAGAACGGAGACGGCCATAAAAGGGCTCCCAAGCGGATAGGTGCAGGTGACGCCACCCATGAAGCCCCGCACCGCTCACCGATCCGCTCACCGATGTGAGGGGTCTGACATCACGGTTCGGCCTCAATAACGCCGGTGAGTTCCCTGGTGAGAACGGTGAGTTGAACCACGGCACTCACCATCTGAGGTCACAGCACGCCGCTGTCACAGGCACAGATCAGCCGACCTGTCAGGCGCTTGCAGGCGGAGGGACCCGGTAGGGCACTGGACCTTGAACTCGAAACGGCCCGCGACCCGATGTTCACGGGCGTTGTGACGGTGGTGGTGACTACCGAGGCGCCAGGAACTCGCGCCGTGGAGCGGTTCCTGTACGCCCCTGCGCAGTGGCAGGGGTAGTGGGGCGAGGTGGCTGCGCAGACTCGTCGGGCAGTGGATGCGCAGTGCGCATCTGCGCCGGTGAGTTGGTTGCGCATCCCTGGTCAGAGGAAGGCGGGGACGGCATCGCTGTCCTGCGAACACCACTGTGGATCTGGTCACCGGCCCGCCCGAAACGTGAAGAGGGCCTCGGTGACTGCGGCAGTCTCCTGTCGATCCCGGCCCTGCCCAGACGACGGCTATCGCCCTGGTCACCGGCCGGCACATCGAGCGGCAGAAATGGGTCCGGGCGTAGTGGCGGATGCCGCATCTCAGGCCGTGACCGGTGCACCCGACCCCGCCTGCTGTGTCGGCTGGCCCGGTGAGGCCTGCCGCGAGCAGGAACGGAAGGCTTCCGGCCCTGCCCGGCGGGCCCCTTGCTCCCCGGTCTCCCGCTTGCCCATCCGTCCGCCGTCTAGCGCAACTCCCGCCACCGCCTGCCCACGGCACAGGCCGAAAGCCGGCAGCGCGGGACCCCGGCAGATGGCGGCCGGGGTCCCGTGCTGGGGGTGTGCATCACGCAAAGGGATTCAACGACCGGCAGCAGAAGGTGTCACGCCCCATGCACCGCCGGGTCCACCGAGGGCTGCGCGCTGGTCGGCGCCGGCGCCGAGCCTGTCCACACGGCTTGTGGCGTTGCTGCACCGCGCATCCAGCCGCTGTCCGTGCTGCTCGCCGTCGGGCATGAAGGTTTCGACCGGGACGCGGGCGTGGTGTCGATGGACCCCAGGCGGGCTCTTTCGCAGACACCGCTCCCCGCAGTGCTGCCGTCACCGACACCAGGTGCTACCTGGTAGCACCTGGTGCCACCTGACGTATGGTGCAAGGTATGGCAGCGCAGCCGGAGATCACCCAGCGCGATTTGCGTACCAGGTCGAAAGAGATCATGGACGCTGTTCAAGGCGGTCAGACCTTTATCATCACCCGGGACGGCCACCGCATCGGTGAGCTGGTTCCGCTGCGGCGGCGTCGGCGTTTCGTTCCCCGCGGCGAGTTCGCCGCCGTGTCCAAGGCTGCCCCGGATGTTTCGCTGGACGCGTTCCGGGCCGACCAGGAGGCCACTGCCGATCAGGAGCCGGGTGATCCCTATGCCCGCTGAGTATCAACAGGGCCTGCTGGACGCGAACGTCATGATCCTGCGCAAGTGGGTGGGCCCGGAAGAACTGCCCGCCGAGGTCGCGATCAGCGCCATCACCCCGGCCGAGCCTGCGCCGGGTGGCCGGATGCGCGACGCCGAGCGCGCCGAGCTGGAGCGGCTGCGGCGGGAGATGGGCGAGAAGAACAAGCGGATACGCGAGCTGGAGATGGAGCGTGATGTCCTCAAGCGATGCATGGTCCTCTGGGTGAAGTGACCGAGACGGACCCGGCCGCTCTGGCCGCGTTCATCGGTAATCAGAGGACCGAGCACCGCGTCCCGCACCGTCTGGCCTGCCAGGTGGTGGGGGTGTCGGAGTTCCTGGTTCTACAAGTGGCGCGACAAGCCCACAACCGCGTGTGAGGTCCGGCGCGGGCAGCTGGCCGACGCGATCCGGCAGATCTTCGAGGGTTCCGGCGGCTCCTACGGTTCCCCGAAGGTCTGGCTCGTCCTGGTCCGCGCGGGCTTCGCCCCTTCGGGTCGTGGGGAACTGTTCAGCTGCGTGTGATTCGCTGCTCTCTGCCCGTCGCCAGATCCTTCGCCGTAACGCGCAGCGCGTTGTCCACGTCTATCTCGAACGTGACCTCGATCTGGGGGACGCCTTTCGGGGCCAGGGTCAGGTCCGTCAGTTCGAAGGTGCCTACCTTCTCGTTGTCGGCGGTTCGTTCGCGTTCGCCGCGGAAGACCTGGATCATGATGGACGTCTGGTTGTTCTCAGCCGTCGTGAAGATCTCCGAGCGCTTCGTCGGAATAGGGGTGTCCTTCTCGATGATCTTTGTCATGACGCCACCCGTGGTCTCGATGCCGAGGGACTGGGGGGCTACGGCGAGCACGAGGACGTCGGAGACCTCCCCGTGGAGGACGGCGGCCTGAAGCGCGGCGCCGACGGCTACGACCTCCTCCGGGTTCACGCCCTCCTTCAGCCGTTTGCCGCCGGTCAGTTGCTGGACGAGGTCACGGACGGCGGGCATCCGGGTGGCGCCACCGACGAGCACGACGTGGTCGATGCGGCGGACGTCGAGTCCCGTGTCCTGGAGGACGGCGCGGAACGGTGCACGGCAGCGGTCCAGCAGGTCGGCCGTGAGCCGCTGGAACTGAGCGCGGGTGAGGGTCTCGTCGAGGTGTAGCGGGCCCTCGGGGGAGGCGATGATGTAGGGCAGATTGATCGCTGTCTCCCTGGAGGAGGACAGCTCGATCTTCGCCTTCTCGGCGGCCTCGCGCAGCCGTTGCATGGCCATCCTGTCCTTGCCGAGGTTCACGCCGTGGCCGGACCGGAACCGTTGGACCAGGTGGTCGATGATGCGCTGGTCCCAGTCCTCTCCCCCGAGGTGGGTGTCCCCGTTGGTGCCCTTCACCTCGACGACGCCGTCGCCGATCTCTAGTACCGATACGTCGAAGGTGCCGCCGCCGAGGCTGAAGACGAGGACCATCCGCTGGTCCGCGTCCTCCTCCAGCCCGTAGGCGAGGGCGGCCGCCGTGGGCTCGTTGACGATCCGAAGGACGTTCAGCCCGGCCATCTCGCCGGCTTCCTTGACCGCCTGGCGCTGGGCGTCGCCGTAGTGGGCGGGGACGGTGAGGACGGCCTCGGCCACCTCCTCGCCCAGGTAGGCCTCCGCGTCCCGCTTCAGCTTCTGGAGGACGAGGGCGGCGATCTGCGGGGCGTCGTACTCCCGCCCGCCCACCGTGTACTTCCAGTCGCTGCCCAGGTGTTGCTTGACGGCGCGGACGGTCAGGTCCGGGTTGGTGATCGCCTGGCGCTTGGCGACCTCGCCGACCAGCACTTGGCCGTTCTTGGCAAAGACGACGACGGACGGCGTGGTCCTGGCGCCTTCGGCATTGGCGATGACGCTGGGCTCGCCGTACTCCAGCGCGCAGACGACCGAGTTGGTGGTGCCGAAGTCGATGCCCACGGCACGTCCGACAGGGGTGGGTGGCCCGCCGGTGTTCAGCGGGGCCTGCGATCCCCAGTAGGTCACGCTCGCCCATGCGCTGCGCACGTTCGACGAGTCGGCCCCGTAGAGCTTCGTGAGCAGCCGGTGGATCTCCGCGTAACGGCTGGCGGCCCCCGCCGGGTCCCCGTGGTGCCCGAGCTGCTCCGCGTCGTCGACGAGCAGTCGGCCCCCGCGATCGGCAGCCTCGTCGTGGCCCCCGCCGGCCGGCGGTCGGTACCCCAGATTCCGGGCCAGCACCAGGTCTTCGACCGTGTCCGTACCCTGCCGCCGCGGCTCGGGCAGCCCCCGGCCGCGCAGCCCCCGGTACAGGGACCGGTACACGTGATCCAGCGTCAGGTCCTCCGGCGCCCGCGGATCGCCCTCCTTGAGCAGCCGCAGCAACTGGCCGGTGAAGGCGGTGTTCCGCTCCCCGCTCGGCGCTAGCGCCGTGACCCCGCTTGCGGTCGCGGTGAGGGTGTACGAGCCGGTGATCTGCGTCTGGTCCATCACGACGTCGTCGGAGGCCAGCACGTCGATGGCGCGTCCCGAGTAGCAGCAGTCGAGGATGACGACGCGGTTGCGGGCGGGGCTGTCGGCGATGAGTTCGCGCACCCCGTCGAACGGCATGGCCGTGTACCGCAGCAGGTCACGGCGGGTCTCGGAGAGCCCCAGGTACAGATTGCCGCGGCTGTCGAGGAGCCCGTGCCCGGCGAAGTAGACGAGCAGAAGGTCCTCGGCCTGCGGCGTGATCTCCGCGAGCCGCCTGTGGACCTGCTCCGCCCGTGTGGGGTCTCGTACGACCGTGCAGTTCTCCTCGGTGAACCAGCCGTGCGCGGGCTGGCTGAACGCGCTCACCAGGTCGTCGAGGTTGTTCCGTACGGAGGGCAGGTCCTGCAGGGAGGGATCGGCGGGGTAGGTGGAGGTACCGACGAGCACGACACGCGATCTGGCGCTGTCAGGCCGTCTCATCGGAGTCCGTGCTCTGCTCGTCCGGCCCCAGGAAGTCGAGGAGTCGGGTGACCAGCGCGTCGTCCGAGGTGGCCCGTTGCACGCTGACCTCGAAGCTCTCCCCGCTCGAACGGACCACCTTCAGGGTCACGTCCCGCGTGCGGTGCTTGACCCACTCGACGGCCGCCCGCGCGAGCACGGTGGCAGCCCCGCCGGTGGAGAGCGCGACCACGAGCGCCTCGGGCAGCCCGCCGCTCATCTCGTCGGGCGCTGGCACGCCGTGCTCCAGCCGGACCCTTCCCCTCAGCTCCCGCTCGTGCCGGAGCCACTCCGCCAGCTCCCCGAGCTCTACGGCCGCCGCCCCCGCGTCGGCGTCTTCGATGAGCAGCCTGGACTCCAACGTCGCCCCCGGGACAAGAGTTACTATTGCGCCACTGTACGAGGGGATCATCCGCCGGGACGGGAAATGCGTAAAGACCCGCAGCTCACAGGGAGGGCTCAGGGGGTGCGCAAGGGCCTCTCAGGGCGGGGCGCCGCCCTGGCTCAACTGGCGTCGGGCCACTCCCCGGCCGAGTACCCGCTGGTGAGACAGACGGCCGTGGAGGGGCTGTACTACGTTCGTGCGGCGCGGGCCCCGCGCTGGGGCCGGAGGGGTGCGCCGAACCCGATGGGTGGGGTACAGCACGCCGTGGCGGAAGAGCCGGGTTGGACACGTCTTCCGTCCCGCCGTGGGAAGCCCACGACCAGCCGCGCTGGACTTGGCTGGCACGTGCATATGCGGGCTTTTGCCAGCCGTCCATGGCTGCGATGGTTCGTTGGCGGCAGGAGTCAGTCCCAGCTGTAGAGCTCGATGTCGAAGTAGGCCTTGTATGCGCCGCCTTGCCCGGAGAGGAGCGGAGTTGCAAGGTCGTACTCGACATCGCGCTCGTACTGCAGTGGCTGCTGCCAGGTGGTGAGGAGCTGCCTGGCCGAGATCGCCAACACGGCCTGGTCGATGAAGTCCTCGGCTGAACCGATGGCGCCGTCGAGTGCCTCGATAAGGAAAGGGACAGCCGCGGTCACGAGCGGGGCTGCCACCGCGCCGGCGCCGACGCTCACGATCAGTGCAACCGCTGCCACAGTGAGCCCTGCTGCTGTACCCACAGCCGTTGCCACCAGGGTGTGGTAATGGGCGGGGTCTCCCTCATCGTGTTCCATCAGGACGGCAGGTAGAAGAAGGCCCTTCCCTGGGTTGCCGCTGTAGACCTCCGCGATGGGGTAGGGAAACGACCCGCCGGCGTCGACGTCGTCGTACTGGATGGGGTTGAGCGTCCCGGATCCGGTGTCGCCTTGGTAGCCGAGGATGAAGTACGGCTCGTCGCTCCCGCTGAAGCGGTTCGTCTCGTGGAAGCAGTTCATGCCGCGATACCGCACGACTACCTTCGAGACCGTTTGCGGGCCGATGTCAGGCCACCAGTAGATAGAGCCGCCCTCGTAGGCACTGGCCCGGCCACCCTCGTTGTCAAGGACCAGGAGCTGGGCGCCGTTTGTCGGGTTGCCCAGCGGTCCGTCCGCACCCCCATGCGCCAGCCAGTGACCTTCAATCGCCTTGCGTGCCGTGTCCCCTTCACCGGGCGTCCTCGGCGTGATGGCACGCGATATGGCCCCCGTTTCGTTTCCGGGGGGCAGGTAGCTCGTTCCAGCATTTTGGTGGATCCTGGCTGCGGCCGCTGCCCTCTCCGCCGCCGCAATGCTCTCCGGGCTCGGGTCCATTTTCCGGGCCATGGCGTGGCCCCAACGATCTACGGACATCGTGGCCTCTCCTCTCGTTGCCACACACGGCTCGTACTCACGGTTGCGTGGGCGCGGCTCATTCGATCCCAGCCGCCGCCGCCCAGAAGTCGAGTGACTCGTTGGGGGTGGTCAGCACCCGCCACAGCTCATTGGCGCGGACGGGCCCCTGAGCGGTCATGCCCATGAGAGATGCCGGACCGTCGAGGAAGTCAGTCCAGGGGTGGTAGGTCAGGCGATCGAGGAAGGATTCATTCGTGAGGCCGAAGCTTCCATCAGCCAGCTCGACCATGGGTGCCGGCTGAGCGCTGTAGATCTGCTGCGACTTCTCGTAGATGTCGAACGACATCTGGACGAACGCTCCCAGCCCGCTTCCGGAGTTGGCCAGGCCGAAGTGCACGACGTAGTCGTGGAACGGATCGCCTAGCCAGGAAGGCAAGCCATCGCTGGGGATGTTCACGGGACGCATGGACTTCGCGTGCACCACAGCTTCACCAGTGGTGAACCCCACCCATGAGTACAGGCCGACGTCCCCAGCCGCGTTGCCCGCCGGATCATCCGCTGCCGCGGGTCCCTGATCGTAGCGATCCCACGCTATGAGGACGCCCATCGCGCCCAGCCCCAAGGACAGCTTCTTCACGTACCAGCCGATGCTTGCCATACGCGGCCCCCTCACGCGACGAATCAGCCAGACACGACATCACGTCATAGACCGATTCTCGGCACTAATTCGGCGCAATAGTGACAGGAGGGTGACCCGCGGACAAGAGGCCCGACACGCCCAGAGCCCTGGCTGCCGCCGCCACCTGCCCTCGGCGAGCGCCGGTCCTGCTGCCAGTGCGTTTAATCCACCGTCGACCTTGGGGTCGGTCGCCACTGCTGTGCGGCAGCCCAACGGGCAGCTGTGCCGCTTGGTTCCCTTGATGCGGAACCTGATCACGTCGCCGGGGGCGATGTCAGCGAGGGCGCGCACTTTCGTCCCGATCGCGTCGTCCAATGACAGCACCGGCCCGTAGTGCGTACTGCTCGCGCAGCATCTCGAATGCGCCCAGCGTGGAGGACACGGACATGTCTGCCAGAACGGTCGCCCGGATCTCGCTTCACCTGCTCCACCGCTTCCCGCTCTTGCCGTCGGACCCAGGCGGCGGTCGGTGCCGCCGGCGTCAGGGGATGGCGTCGCAAAGGTGCGCCCGCCGGGCGGGCGTTGTTCATTTCTCCAAATTGGTGCCCGGCAGGGGATGGCGCACAGCAAGCGGAATGCTTACTGTTTCCCCTGGCAGCGCGGCCGGCGCTGTTGCCGAGCAACGAATCAAGGAGGCCTGTGATGCTGAGCATCAGCCCTTGGTTCCTCGGTGTGTGGCGGCGTTCCAACTCACGCGCCCCCGCAGGTCTGATCTGAATCAGTAGCCGCACCGTCCTCGCGCCGACCCGGCCTTCGAGGCGGTTTCAGCACACCTTTTGGGGCCTGTTTCTTCAGGCTTCCGTGTGCCCGCGCTCGACGTCACTGCTGCGCTCATGCGCCCGTCCGTGACCGGACGGCAGTGGGGTCGGCATGGATTCGTCACCGGCGTCTGTACGACGCCGACTTGCCACCATGAGGACATACCATGCTTTCACGTCACCTTTCCCGCCATGCCCGTATTCGGGGTATCCGTGTTCTTGCTTCGGTGGTTGCCGTCGCCTCGGTCGGTCTGCTGTCCGGCTGCGGGGGTGGCTCGTCTGCTGCTGCCGGTTCCAAGGGCGGGACGCTGCAGTTGGGGTGGATTGCCAACGTGGAGAACATGGGGCCGTACACGGCCCTGGATTCCGGTTTCTTCAAGGACAAGGGTGTTGACGTTACTGTCGCGCCGGGCGGGCCGAGCGTCACCGTGGAGCCGCTGGTCGTCAGCGGCAAGGCCCTGGTGGGTCTGACATCGGCCGACATTGCGGCCAAGGCGATCCTGGCGGGGGCGCCGCTGAAGATCGTGGCGGCCACCTTGCAGACCAACCCGACCAGCGTCATGTCGCTTGCAAGCGCCCCCGTCAACACCCTCAAGGACCTCGAGGGCAAGCGGCTGTGCATTCAGACCAGCGGCCTGGAGACGATGAAGACGGTCCTGAAGGCCAACAAGATCGATATGGCCAAGGTCAAGTTCGTCACTGCGGACTTCGACCCGTCACCGCTGGTGACGGGCCAGTGCGACGCCTTCACCTCGTTCCTGAACAACCAGCCGATCACGCTGGCCGCCCAGGGCGTGAAGACCAAGGTCTTCCCGCTCAGCGACTACGGCTACAACGTCGTCGCCGACGCCCTCGTCGTGAGCGACCAGACCCTGGCCGACCCCGCCAAGAGGGCCGCCGTCGTCAAGATCATCTCCGCTCTTGCCGAGGGCTGGCGCAAGGCCCTGGACAACACCGACGCCGCCACACAACTCATCGTGAACAAGTACGGCAAGAACCAGCACCTGGACCTCAAGCAGCAGACACTCGGCGCCAAGACCTACCTCGACCTGGTTCAGACCGACGAGACCAAGCAAAACGGCCTCCTGTCGCTCAGCGACGCCACCGTGAAGGCCAATATCGCCACCTTGAACCTGCTGGGCACCGGCATCACCGCGGACCAGCTCTTCGACACCTCGCTCATCGCGGACGCCAAGCCGGTCCGCTGACGCCGGCCGCGCTCGCCAACCGCACCATCAAGACAACGAAAGCCGAGTCATGCCTGCTCACCACTCGAAAGACCCCTGGACCCGCGTCACCAGCGTGCACGGGTTCCCGGCCGATGAACTGATCGCCGCGCTGCAGAAGTCGATCCGGCGCGGGCTGCTCGACAACGCGCTGCTGGTCGCGCGGGAGATGTACGAGACCAGTGCCGAGCTCGAAGAACACCTGTGGATGCGGTTGTCGGTGATCAGCTGCGAGGACACCGGCGACGGCAGCTTCCAGGAGCCGATCGTGATCAACACCCTCTACCAGATGCACCAGCGCCTGGACCGCAGCTTCGGCGACCGATGGCTGTTCGCCGTCCACGCCGTCCGCTTCCTCACCACGCGCACCAAGGACCGCACCACCGACGAGCTGGCCAACCTCACCGTTCACGACATCAACACGGGCAAGCGCCCCGATGTCCCCGACTGGGCCCTGGACGTCCACACACGGCGGGGCCAGGAGATGGGCCGCACGGTCCACGACTTCTGGACCACCCACTCACACGTCGAGAACGAACTCCCCAACCGCGATCACCAGTACCTGGACCGCATCAAGGAGCTGCTGGCCTCCGGGGAGTGGCAGGCATGACCACCGCCATCCCGAGCCAGGGCACCACCGGCACCCGGCGCGGCCTCACCGCCGAGGGCCTGGGCCGGACGTTCGCCACCAAACAGGGCGAAGTGGTCGCCCTGTCCAATGTCGACCTCGCCACCCGGCACGGCGAGTTCACCGCACTCCTGGGGCCCTCGGGGTGCGGGAAGTCGACCCTGCTCAAGATATTCGCCGGACTCGACCAGCCCACCAGCGGCGCCGCAACCCTGGACGGGAGCGCTCCGGACGCGGTGCGCAGGCAGCACCGCATCGGGGTCGCGTTCCAGGACGCCGCCCTGCTGCCCTGGCGCACCGTGAGCGCGAACATCGCCATGGCCTACGAGGTCGCGGGCCGGCCCACCGACAAGGCGGCCATCGCCGACCTGGTCTCACTGGTCGGCCTGAAGGGTTTTGAGAAGGCCCGCCCGGCTCAGCTGTCCGGCGGGATGCGGCAGCGCGTGGCACTGGCACGGGCACTGGCCCTCGAACCGGACGTCCTGATGCTCGACGAGCCGTTCGGTGCCCTCGACGAGGTCACCCGGCACCGGCTCAACCTGGAGCTTCAGCGGATCTGGCAGGAGCGGGCCATCACCACGCTGCTGGTCACCCACTCCATCAACGAGGCCGTCTTCCTCGCCGACCGGGTCGTCCTGATGGCAGCCCGGCCCGGTCGCATCGTCGAGGTGCTCGACATCGAACTCGAGCGCCCGCGCACCGCGGACATCATGCGGTCGCCGCGCTTCCACGAACTGTGCGACCACCTGTCGGCCGGCCTGTACGGCGAGTCCACGCGGGAGCCACGATGAGCACCGCTCCCCAACCCGTGATGGTTGCAGGGCTCAGGTCCGCACTGCTGCGACTGGCGCCCGCCGCCGTGATCGTGGCGCTGTGGACGCTGCTGGCCCTCTCCTTCACCGGCCTGCGGGTGGTGCCCACACCGCTGGCCGTCATCCATGCCTTCCTGGACGACCTGCCGGTCTACGGCCCGAACCTCACCTCGACGCTGTCGGTCGCCGGCGTCGGGTTCCTGGCCGGCAACGGTGTTGCACTCGCGCTGGGTGTCGTGTTCGTCCAGGTGCCCTGGGTCGAGCGTCTGCTGCTGCGGATCGCGGTGGCCAGTTTCTGCGTCCCGCTGGTCGCCATCGCCCCGATCCTGGTCGTCGTGCTCCCAGGGGACGCGCCCAAGCAGACATTGTCCGCGCTGTCGGTGTTCTTCACCACCTTGATCGCGGTGGTACTGGGACTGCGTTCCGCAGACCCCGCCTCACTGCAGGTCGTGCGGTCCCTGGGTGGCAGCCAGTGGCAGGCGATGTTCAAGATCCGCTTCTTCGCCATGCTGCCGAGCCTGTTCGGAGCGCTTCGGATCGCGGCGCCCGCGGCACTGCTCGGCGCGATCATCGGCGAGTACCTCGGGGCGAGCCAGGGGCTGGGCGTCATGCTCGTCCAGGCCCAGTCCTCCTTCCAGGTGCCGCGGACCTGGGCAGTAGCGCTGGTCATGTCAGCCCTCGCCGGCCTGGCGTACGTGGTCTTCGGCATCATCGGACGCCTCCTGACACCGTGGGCCGCCCACGACGTCACCCTCGTGACCGCCTCCCAGCCGCCCCCACCCCCTCGCCGGACGTGGGCGGCGATAACGATCCCGGTACTCGGCGTCGCCGGCTCCATCGCGATCGTGATCGCCTGCTGGTACGCGCTGATCGCGGCGTTTGACCTCAACGCCTACTTCGCCAAGACGCCACTGGATGTGCTGCGATTCATCACCTCCAGCCCCGAGGCGCCGGAGAATCGGTCGGCGCTGTGGAGCGGACTGAAGATCACCCTGACCGACGCCGGAGCGGGATACCTGTTCGGGACCCTGGCAGCCACCGCCACCGCCCTGCTGATCGTCACCTCCCACACCTTCGAACGTGCCGTCATGCCGGTCGCCATCG
Source organism: Streptomyces sp. NBC_00510 (assembly GCA_036013505.1). Taxonomy (NCBI): domain Bacteria; kingdom Bacillati; phylum Actinomycetota; class Actinomycetes; order Kitasatosporales; family Streptomycetaceae; genus Streptomyces; species Streptomyces sp. NBC_00510. Next base: position 10,085,771 of record CP107851.1, read on the forward strand.
CGCTGCGATCCGTTCCCCTGGTCGCCATGACACCCCTGCTGGCGCTCGTCTTCGGACGGGGCCTGACCGGGGTCACCGTCATCGTCTCCATCGTGACGTTCTTCCCCACCCTCATCAACGTGGTCGTCGGGCTCCGCTCCGCCCCCGCCCTGGCCACCGACGTCGTCCGCTCGCTGGGCGGCTCGGACACCCTGGCCACCCGCAAGGTGCGCGTCCCCTACGCCCTCCCGGCGTTCTTCGCCGCCGCCCGCACCGGCGTCCCCGGCGCCCTCGCCGGGGCAACCCTGGCCGAATGGCTGGCAACCGGGCAGGGCATCGGCTCCATGATCGTCCAGGACTACGCAGGATCACGTTTCGATGCACTGTGGACGGAATCCGTCATGATCGTGGTGGTGTCCGTGCTCTTCTACACGGCCATCAGCGCGCTCGAACGACCTGTCACCAGACGATTCGCCGTCGCCGGCACATAGCTCGAAACCACCAAGGAAACCGCCCCCCTTATCGGCCCTTCCCGCCGCGGAATGCCGGGCCCGAACCCGCCGCCACGAACCCCAAGAGGCGCCCGCGGCAGCAGGTTCGGGTCCGGCACCCGCCCGGGATCCGACCAGACCCCGGGCACACCAAGACACAAACACCACTGCGCAGGGCACAGCCACATGGCCGTGCCACTGCCCCCGCCCATGTCACAAATAGGAAGAGGACCGCGATGACCCGCAACGGTGTTCTCGTCGTCGGCAGCATCACCGCGGACGTCACCGCCTTCAGCCGGCGGCTGCCACAACCCGGCGAAACAGTCCTGGGCGACGACTTCACCCTCGTCCTCGGCGGCAAAGGCGCCAACCAAGCGGTCGCCGCCGCCCGGGCCGGCGCGCCCACCTGGATGGTCGGCTGCGTCGGACAGGACCTCTTCCGCGACATAGCGCTGGACGGCCTGCGCACACACGGCGTACAGACCACCGAGATCCGTACAGTCCCAGGCCGCACCGGCGTCGCGCACATCCGCGTCGACGCCTCCGGCGAGAACGACATCGTCATCACACCGCTGGCCAACACCGCCCTCACGCCCGACATGGTCGACGCGAGCATCGCCAAGACCCGCGACCACACGCGCGTCATGCTGCTTCAGTTGGAGGTCCCGGCCGAGGTCACCCGCCACGCCGCGCGGGCGGGCGCCGAAGCCGGGTTCACCGTCGTGCTCGATCCGGCTCCCGCACAGGTGCTGCCGGACGACATCTGGGCGCACGTGGACATCGTCACCCCCAACGAGAGCGAGGCCACCGCCCTGACCGGCATCGCCGTGGACAGCCCCGAGGCCGCCGAACAGGCCGCCCGCTGGTTCCTCGACCGGGGCGTGGGGCACGCGCTGATCACTCTCGGCGGGGCCGGGGCGGTCTCGGTCACCGCCGGGGCAGTCCGGCACGTCCCGGCCTTCCCGGTCACCCCCGTCGACACCACGGCGGCCGGTGACGCTTTCACCGGCGCGCTCGGCGCAGCGCTGGCCGCCGGCCTGGACACCGACACCGCCGTACGACGCGGCATGGCCGCCGGAGCCCTGGCCATCACCCGTCCCGGGGCGAGCCCCTCGCTCCCGGACCTGGCCGCAGTCTGCGCCCTGCTCGCCACTGCCGATTCCGCAACCGACCTGGAAGGAGCCGCCTCGTAAGCCGCAACAACAAAACGCTCAACGGGCAACTCGCCCGGGGTCGGTGATGAGCTTCTGGATCTCCGGCGTCGGGCGGCCCGCTGCTTTGAAAAGGGCGTCGCCGCAAGCGAGTGCCTCACTCAGCTTGGCGATGGCGCATTCACTGAGCCGGTGACGGTACTGCCCGCGCTCCAGGCGCGAGAGCACGCTGCGGTCAAGACCGACGGCCTGCGCCAGCTGCTGCCGTGAGAGCCCTGCTTTGCCGCGGTACTCGCACAGCGCGGCAGCAAAAGCCGCGGCTGGCCACCCTTCGGAGCCTGATTCCCGAGTTCTGTCGCCGGTCACATCGAACACGGTGTCAGGTGGCGGGTGCATGCTTCAACCGACCGGTGTGTCTTGTGTGCACAAGACACACCGGGCAGTCGGCGAGACGGGCAAGCCCGACACTGAGGCGTGCAGGAGGCCGCAGCCGCCGCGGGACTGATGAGCTGACCGTCCACGGGCAAGCCCTACCGCGGAGGGCGCATGGCGGCCTCTGACCTGTGCCCGGCAAAGAGCCAGCCGGCTCCAGCGCACCCTGGTCTGCAATCCCCCGGAACCGTGGTGAACGGGCGCGCGGTTGGCTAGGGTCCCGGCATGATCAGACAGGCCGCGCTGCGCGGCTACCTTCTCGAAGAAGTCCTGGCCTGGCTGCTGAGGTCCAGCGGGTACGAGGTGCTCACCGCGCAGGACGACCAGGGGAGTGCGCCGTGGAAGGTGTTGGAGGTGCGCAACCACGGCTTGGTGGTGCGCGGCCGGGGAGCGTGGCATCAGGCTGACGCGCTGGGACAGTTCCGGTATGTGCCGCCGTTCTCGCTGCCGGTCCGCCTGTTCGTCGAGGCGAAGTTCACGGGCACCAAGGTGGGGCTCCCCACGGTCCGCAACGGCCACGGCGTCGTGCACGACGTCAACGAGAACGTGATCACAACCGTGGCCGCAGGCACTGGCGGCCCGCGCCGGCCAAGGACGCGCTACCACTACAGCTACGCCATCTTCTCCACCTCCGGATTCAGCCAGGACGCCCAGGAGTTCGCTCTCGCCCATCAAATCTCCCTCGTCGACCTGTCGTTGCCGGACTTCAAGAAGCTGCGCAGTCTGGTGCGCACGGCGGCACAGGATGTCTGGGCCGCGATGAACGCGATGCCCGCTGCTGAGCGTCCGATGGTGTACCAGATACGCAACTACCTGCGTCGGCCGCTACTGGACTTGTGGGAGGGACCGGTTGTTACCGACCCCTCGGTGACCGCTCCTCTTGACGCCCTGGCAGAGGGCCTGCGAAGCCGGTCCACCCTGGGACTGATGCTGGCGTTTCCCGCGGCGCCGTTCGTCCTCGGACTGGCCTCCGACGACCTGTACGCTTTCGTGCGCTACGCGCGCCAGCGGCCTACGCACTCCGTCCACCTGCGCCGACTCCGCCACGCGTCACCGCACCCGGTATGGCAGATCCGGCCGGTGGAGGAACCGGACGCCTATGCGCTGACGTTCGGCCTGCCGGAACAGGTCGAGGCATGGATCCTTGACCAGGACGAAGGCGGCCGGTCCCGCACGCGCTGGGTGAAACAGAGCATGCTCTCCGCTATGACCCTGTACTGGATGGACGGCGACCATGCCCACACCTTCCAGCTGCGCTACGAGCCTGCCGAACTGCGTGAGCATCTCGCCTGACGCTGCCCGCACCTGTCCCGCCTGGTCCAGTCCCGCGAACCTGTGCAGCTGAGGAAGCCGGGGACTCCGACCATCCCGCGTTCCACCGCTGGGCGGCTGACTGCCCAGCGGCCGGTGCCACGATGCGCCGGTCCAGTCGCCACGGTCGGGTGATCTCGGTGAGCTCCGAGAAGGCGTCCAGGGGCTGCGACGGCCCCCGGCAAGGCGTGTCCGTGCATTCGGGGCTCGGTGAGGTGGGACAATCGCTCGGGGCTATCTCAGCCCGACGTGCTCTTGCACCTCGAAGTTCTCCCCAACCGCACGGGAGCACACCGAGTTGAATCCACTCACACTGTGTTCCCGGGCCGTCAGCAGGAGGCGTACGGCTTGTTGGAGCTGTGGCCCCCGCCCCTGAAGGAGGGGGCGCGGGAACGGATCCGGACTGTGTAGGAACTTCGCGGCTAGAGTAACGGCACGGCCGCGTTCGAACTTTGTCACGATGGATTCGTTGCCGTGCGCCTCCTGCAGGACACGGCAGGCGTCGAAGCAGTCATAAGCTCGTCGGGCGTGGCCTGCTGCGTCCAGTGCAGTGCTGGAGTCGGGTGCCGGTTCGGACCCGTGAAGCGTCTGGTAGCGGGCAACCAGATCGGCGGCCCGATCGAGATAGAGCTTTCCGAGCCCGCCCAGCAGCTGCATGCTGGTGAATTCGGTGAGCAGTAGTTCGCCGAGAAGCTCGGAGGTGAACTCTCCCAAGTCCCCGTCGCCTGTGAGAGTGTCAGCGGTGCTGGGGTGGGGAGGGGTGTCGTGCGCACTGTCCGAGACGGTTCCGGGGGCGCCGTCGCGGTCAACGTGACTGTCGAGGAAGTCGTCCAGTAGATCCCGGAGCGGGTTGTGTCCCACTCGTTCACTACCACCCTTGGTAGTGATGCGAACCCTGTCGCCGACACGATCGGGGCTCCGGTCCTGGCCGTAGTGGCGGCGTTCCAGGAAGCGCCCGATCGCGCCCGCATAGTCGCCGCCGACGACGGTCTCGAAAGCGGCGTCGATAGGTTCCCAGTTCACCGGCTCGCCCAGTCGGATGGCGACCCGTTCCCGGAGGACCACGGCCAGCCCGATGCGGCTGCTATCGCTCAGGACGGCGTTCAGGTGCTCCCGTGCATCGACAAGCCGTGCGTGCCAGTCAGTCCGGTGATCGGGGTTGGAGAATTCCACGTCGGCGAGCATTGCCTCTGCGGCGGACAGTCGGGCAACGCGTCGGATCTCGCCGTTCGGCGCCGTGCGGGCGAGGTACTCGTAGAGAGCGATGGCCTTGCTGTAATTCCAGATGTAGCGGCGGAAGCCGGCCTCGGCGGCGATCAACCGAGCGTCCCCCGGCCAGAGGGCTGCGGCCGCGCGAAAGACCTCGAAGACTGAGGCGTTGTCGACCTGCGGTGTCGGGGTGTTGGGGCCGGGGCCGATGCCCTTCTTCCTTTCGTCCTTGGCCACCTTAAAGTCGAGGACGCCCTTCCAACGACGGTATTCGCGTTCCAACCGCATCTCCAAAGCACACAGTTCGATCGAAGGGCCGTAACGGTGACGGTGTGCCTTCAGCTTCTGCTGGCGTTCGCGGTAGATCGCCTCGATACGGCGCCGCTGGATTACCGGGTGCAGCCGCAAAAAGTCTTCGCCAGTCCTCTGGGCGGCACCGCGCAAACTACCCTCCTCGAACCAGTCCGAATCGAGACAGGTGAGGTCGAGCAGAGCGTGGGCGTGCGAGCGGACGTCTCTCCGCGCCAACCAGCTGCGGACCGCCTTGACACAGACCCGACGGCGTTTCTCCGCCGCCTCACCAGATACCCCGGTGCGTGGAGCGGACCGCCGGATGTCAAGGACCTGCCTGAGCCAAACCGAGTACGAGAAGGCAGTCGGGGCGAGCTCCACTGCGGCACGGGCATATTCCTCTGCTTTCGCCAGCCGGGTGCGTGCCGCACCGAAACGCTGGTTCTCACGGAGAGCGCGGGCGAGGAACCCGTACGCCTGTGCCAGGGAGCTCAGGACCTTGGCAGCGTCCCGGTCGTTTAGCGACGGGATGCGTCTTCCGGCTTCGGAGGGGGGCTGGAAAGTGGTTCCGGCCCTTGCCACCTCTTCGTGACTCGCGGCAGGAAGGTGCGCTAGCAGCTCCACTGCCTCCTGGGCCCCGTTCTGTTTCAGGGCGGGATCGGTGCACCGTACGTGGACCTTCCGCAGAAAACCTGCCGCAGGGATGCAGATACTCGGTGGCCAGGAGCGCCTGTCGCCCCAGGATCGCTCCAGCGACTCCATAACGAGGGTCCGGGTCTCGACTAGTTCCTCATCGGTAGAACTCTGCTGAAGCAGTAGAATGGCCGCTTCGAAGAGGCGCATGGACCAAAGTGGCAGCTGTTCACCTTGCTCATGCGCAAGTTCCACGCCTGAGACGACGCTTCGCACCACGTCGAGCAGTTCCCGGCGGCTCTGCGCAGGGTCCAGGTGGAGACGGCTGCGCACCCGGGCGATACGGCTGTTGAGCTGAAGCCGCGAGTGGATGCTGCGAGGTGTGCCGTCCTCCTGGGGAAGCTCCTCGGCCACCAGGTCCTCGGACTTCCCTACGAGTTCCCGGGCTTCGCTCAGCCGGTCCGCGTCGATTAGTGAGTCGGCCGTGTTGAGCAGCCAGGAAACGGCCAGGGTGATACGACTGGCCTGCCCGGGACCGCGTTGGCGGGCTCCGAGGAGCAGCACGTCGATAGCGGCCAACCTGACATCGAGGAGACGGGCTCTGAGCCTCAGCTTGTTGCCTGTGAGAGCCAGTGAAGCGTCTGCAGAGCGCAGCAGGGTGTGAGGGACCTGCTCGGGTTCGCAGTTGGCGAGCGCTGCAGAGAATTCCGTGGCGGCGGCCACGAATTGCGCACCGGTCTCTGCGGCAGCGCCTTCGGCGCGGGCGGCAAAGGTGAGAGAGGCCACCCCGTGGTAGAGGCGGTAGAGCGCGGCCAGCGGGGCGATGCTCTCATCACTGATTGGCGTGCTGGTCGGACGCTCGGATGCGGCGGGCTCGGTGGCGGTTTGCTCTTCTCGGGGAGCCGGCTGCACCAGGCCCTCCGCGGACGCCGGAAGGTAGGGGGCGTCGCCAGCAGGCGCCACGACGAGGGAGCAGATGACGTCATGCAGCGCTGGGAGCCGCTTTCCGCCTTCGTCCTCAATCCATCCGAGAGCCGAGCGGAGCCTCATCTGGAAGGCGTTGTTGACCTTACTGTCGTCGGCGTCCAGCGCCCCGGCGGCGGTGACCAGCAGCGAGCTTGCCGCTACGGCGAGGCGACGGTCCACATCGGCGGTATCCAGCTCGGGAGGAAAGAGGCTATCGAGGAGCCCGGAGTCCAAGATAGGTGGAGCGAGCGGGTCGTCCACAGCCTCGCCGCGGGTCATCGCGGCAATGACCAGAGAGCGCAACGCCTGCTCGCTCGCTTGCCCCAACAACAGGTGCCCAGAGGCAGCGGAAGAGAGGACGCGTGCGTCTTCCAGTAGCACCAGCGTGCGGCGCGGGAACCCGACGGAGGGGCTCTCCAAGACGTGCCGAGGCAGGGCAAGCTGATCCGAGAGAGCCCAGACGGCGAGGATCGCGAGCGGTTCCGGGCCTTCGGGCTTGTCAGTCCCGGTGATGAGGCGGCAATCGAGTTCAAGCAGGGTCTTGGCCACACTGGGGATGGTTCCCTCCAGCAAGGCGGTGGCCACGGCGGCCGGGTCGGGCGTGGTGGTGCCGCGCTCGGCGCTACCGAGATAGCCTTTCGCGCTGTGGTTCAGGACACCCGGTAGCCTCAGCCGGCGGTCCTGGATGCGGGCCAGGACGTCGTCACCGTCGACTGTCACACGTTCGTGGGCCATGAGAGCAGTAAGGAAATCTGCGGCCTCTTGCTGCTGAAGCTCCTCCAGCCGGACGGGAACCTGAAGATCTAGTTGGTCGTCTCCGTGGACGGTGAGGCGGACACGGGAGATGACGATGTTGGCCGTATCCCGGAAATAGGGGTGCGCGAGCAGTCGATCGAGCTCGCCGCTGATCTGGCGGGGTTCGTATCCCAGGCGCCCGCAGTCGATGACGAGGAGCAGAGTGCGCCCACGGGCATGTTCCCGGAGCCCGTCGATGACCAGTTCGCGACGGGGGTCGCCGTCGGTCTCGATGTCTTGGGAGACGTCCTGGAGGCGGACCTCCAGCGCGGAGGCGAGGGCCTCCAGGACCGGAGACTCGGCACTGGCATTCAGGATTGTGATCTCCAGTAGCAGCCAGGGTTGTTCTGCTGGCGCGGATTCTTTAACACCGGGGGTGGCCAGCAGTTGGCGGACGAACGCCTTCTTGCCGGCATAGCGGGGTCCGTGCACTGGGAGTACGGTGCGTTGCCGGAAGCGGCCCAGGGCGGCTTCCAGTTCCTGGGTGCGGCCGGTGAAGGTGGCCTCCGGAGCAGGCCAGGCCCGAAAGCCGTTCGGCAGAGACCGCTGGAGGCTGGCGGTCTCGGCGGTGATCGACGGGTAGGTGTGCGGGATACGGGGAGGTGCGATGTGCAGACGGTTACGCAGCCATGGCCGTTCCGCCCAGTTGGCCGTTGACTGGTGTGGCACGAGATTGGTCGTATCTGTGTCGTCAGAGCCAGCAATCATCTCGTCCACCGCATCGAACGCCCACTGTGCGGACAGGCTGGCCCGTGTCTCCTTTACGCCCTCGAACGCCTTGAGCAGGGCTCCGGTGAAGAAGGTGGTCTCGCGTCCGGAGTCGCCAAGCGCAGTGTGCTCCTCCGACGCGGCGGCCATGACGAACCACCCGCGCTCACTACCGGCGGGCGTGGGCTCCCCCGGCACGGAACGGATGGCGCGGCCGGCGTAGCAGCAATCGAGGATGAGCAGTTTACGCTCGGCCCTCTTGCCTTCCCGGTCGACGGTCTGGAAGACCTCGCTCATCGACACCATCGAGGCCGAAGGGTTGGCGAGGTTTCCGGTGTCGTGTGGTGCCAGGTAGAGCATGCCGTCGTGGAGCTGGGCGTGGCCCACGAAGTAGAGCACGAAGATCCCGCCGCGCTCGGAACTCCGGTAGCTCGTTGCGACGGCGTCAAGCATGTCGGACCGCGTCAGGTCGACCTCGTGCTTCAGCCGCCCGCGCGGCACTCCCCACAGCTCAGGATCCAGGAAGGCGGCCCTGAGCTTGTGGAGATTATTCTCGGCAGCGGGGACGGGGGCCAGATGGGACCTCGGGTATGTGCTGCCGCCAATCAGTAGGACACTGGCGCAGGAGGGGTCGCTCTTCTCCTCGTCCGGGTTCATCGCAGTTCCTTGAGAACCGTGGCTATTTCCTTTGCTTCCCCTTCTAGCGTGAGCTCGGAGCGCCGGGTGCCGTCGGGAAAGTCGGTGCGGATGACATGGACCTTGAGGGCGGCTCCATCCGGTTCGCGCAGCCGCTGTACGACGTGGTCATAGAGCATCTGCACGAGCACCGGAAGCATCGCGTTCTCTCCGAAGAACTGGAGTACCTCCATGGCGCCGAGCGCGCCCTTCTCGACCTCGGTGACGGAGCGGTCGACCTGAACGCCCTGCTCTTCCAGCTCCTCGCGCACAGCCGTCTCAATCCTGCGTAGCTCGTCCGCCCGGCCACCCTCGATCTTCACCACAACGTCCATGTGTCCCCCTGGGTGTCACCATCTGACGAACATCAGGCATCAAGGAGCCCTACTGTAGCGAGAGTTCAGAGTTATGGTCGCCGCTCGCCCTCGTCAAACCCAGTCCCTTCCGGCTGCCTTCCGCACCCGCAGAGATGGGCTCTGCTGCGGAGCCGCCATTCCTGTCCCTGCACACCACCGTCGTGCTGCCCCAGTAGCCAGCGCCATACTGGTCGGCATGACCGCGGCCGGCTTGAGCGTGCCGCTGCTGCGCTCCCTCATCGGCCGGTCCCGTTGAGCGCTGCGCGGTACAACACACAACAGATCTTGGTGCTGGCCCGCGGGGAGGCACAAGTGGGATCGGCTCCTTCTTCGGGCGGGACGCTCCCGTCGGGTGGATCCTGCACGTCGCCCCGGCGTGGCCGGAGCCTGCCCCTCGCGCTGATCGCCGTCGCTGCCGCTCCCAACGCCGCGGTCTTCGGAGCCGGATGGCTGCTCGCAGGGGTCGCCATGGTTGCGACCTTCTACCAGCCAGCTTTCGCGCCTTCGCCCGATGCTGGGGCGACCAGCGCGTCCGTGCCCTGACCATCGTCACCCTGGCCGACGGTCTCGCCTCCACCGTCTTACGCCGGGCTCATCAACTTCCTGATGCGGGAGTCCTCCCCGCCGACGGGGGCCGCTGCGAACAAGCCCCTGCTCGCCGCCGCAGAGACGGCGAGGTCTCGAAGCTGCCCGAGTCCATTGAGCAAATGCACTGGAGCATGTTCCCGTTGTTCTCGGTGGCGTTATGAGACGTGTCGCTCCAGGTGGATGGTGGTGAAGACGGCGACCTTGGCGCGCAGGACCCAAGGGTCAAACGGTTTGCCGATGTAGTCGACGGCGCCGGCCGCGTACCCACGGGCTGAGTGCTCCGCGTCCACTCCCATGGCAGTCAGGAAGATGATGGGGACGTCCCGGGTCCGGGGGCGGCGCTTAATATGAGCACAGGTCTCGTATCCGTCCATTCCCGGCATCTGTACGTCCATGATGATGACCGCGAAATCGTCGTAGTCCAAGAGCGCCTTGAGCGCTTCTTGCCCGGACGACACGGTGACCATCTCTTGGTCGAGCGTGGACAAAACAGCAGTCATCGCGAGCAGATTGTCCGGCTGATCGTCGACGATCAGGATCCTGGGCATACCCCGCGGTGTGGCCGGCAGTTTCGCAGTCGCTGCCTCCTGCACTGCGTCCAGTTGGCGTTCGAGCAGATTGCAGCGGTCCTCCGCGGCAGCACGCTGGGCTCGTGCCTCCCTGAGGTCCGCTCCGAGCCGCTCGACTTCCCGCTGCAGCACGTTGCGCTCGGCAATAAGACCGCACACATCGGGATGAGCTGCCGCGAGTTCGTCCGCTCGCTTCCGCTCCTCGTTGCGTTCGGCCTCCAGCTGGTTCAGACGCGTCTGCAGGTCGGCGATCCGCTGCTTCCTGTCCAGCAGCGCATCGCCCAGAACGTCGCCACGAACGCTGGACCGCCGGGAGACCCTGTCGGCGTCGGCCAGTTGCTGCTCCAGGATCTCGGCAGCGTGCTTGGGGGAGGAGGCGGCATCCACGGCCGACCCGTACAACTCGCGGACGAACTCGATGGCCTCGATGGTGACCGCGGTTCCACGGTGCTCGGCGACATCCGCGAAGAGGTCGTTGATGACCTGCCATGGCGGTAACCGGGTGCCGTTCAGGTAGCGCGAGAACGTTCCCGGGTCGCGCTGGCGCCGCGCCGCGTACCGCCGCACGGATACCTCCAGGCCTTCAAACAGCTCCCGCAGAGCCTGAGCAAGAGCACGTGAAGCGTCATTGAGGTCATCTCCCAGAGGCCGCAGCTCACCCATGGCGCTCCCCCTCTGCGACACCGGTGCCCGCAGGCGCCGACGGCTGCACCGCGCTGCTGTCGGAATCAATGAGGCGGTTGAAGAACGGGACAGCCACGCCCGCCACGGTCAGACCCGCGAGCACGCTGCGCGGCGCCCCTTCCCCGGCCAGGGCCGTCAGCCCACCGGCTGCCGCGCCTGCAAGCAAGGCGAGCAGGAACACCAGCGTCGCTCTCAATGACAGCAACGGACGGTCCACCACGTACTCCATTCATGCAACCCACCCCCACAAGAGCGGAACGTGACCCCCATCCAGCCCAGTGCGGATGGGGAGTCCAGAATGAAGCAAGCCCCAGGTGTTGCATCCCGGGATCGGGCAATAGCGGCGGCCAAGTATTCGGCTGCAACGCCCCCTACCCGACTGTGGCGAAACGTCTGCGCTGGTCTACAGACGGGCGCTACCGAACGTTGCCATCGTGTTGCTCTGCAACGGTGCCAACTCCCGCAACGCCGCGAGCCGAGCCGTCACTGCACGCCAGCGCCTTGGCAGCAGGCGCCGTGCAGCCGACCCCAAACGCGCTCAGCGCCGCCGTCCGCGGACCGGCTGGCCCGGCCCGCGGGTAGTGCATGTGTCCGTGCGCTCGCAGGGCATGGTGCGTAGGGCCAGAACAGCCAATCGCTAAACGATTCGCTAAACGATCAACCCCGTTCACCGCCTGAGCGAAGCTCCGTGCCGCCGCCGGGTCGGTGTTGATCAGCGAGTGAGGCGTGCGCAGCCCGTATGCGCCGGCCGTGGGAGCTGCCGCGGGTTGTGGGAGGTGATGCCGTCCAGCTCGGGCCGGTTCGCCATCGTCAGGAGTGCGCAGCCGGACCCGCTGCGCAGCCCGCGGGAGGGTGCAGTAGCGACGTGTGGCGGGGCAGGCGAAGGACAAGGTCGTCCGTTTCTGTCGCCGTATGGAGAACGCTGCCACCGGCGAGGTGGCGGCCGTGATGGTGCTGACCGGAGTCCACATCGACACGGCCGCCCGGCGCTCGTGCCCGATGCCGCCCGAGATCGTCTCGGCGGCGCAGAAGATGGTCGTGCCCGGCTTCGGGCCGGGTGTCTGAACCGCTGCGTCGTGGTGCCGCTCGGGCGGGCACCGGTGCGCCGCTCCTGCCTGAACCGGTCGGTAGCGGTTGGCCGCGTCGGCAGGGGTCCCCGCGCACGTGACCGTGTCGGCTGACTGGTGGGCCGAGTTTCCTCCTTGATCGCTACGATCTTGACCTGATTCGGCCTGACCTGAAGAACGACATTGCGGAAGGAGCGCCCCAGGCTGTCATGGTCTACCGCATACATTTCACGGTTCAGGATCTGGCCCGTACACGTGTGGCCGAGGCGCCGATGCCGCTGCATGAGCTGGAACTTGCAGCGCGAGCCCTGCAGAGCCGCAGCCAGCCTGCCCGGCTCGATGCCTGGCGGCACCGTGCTCGCGCACAGATGTCTGCCCAAGCTCGCGTGGCCCTGGCCCTCATGCCTGCTGTGGGATATTCGCCTGGCTTTCTCAGAAGCCGTTTCCCTATCGATCATGGTGAGCATCGGTTCGAGTGTGGCGACTCGGTCGGGTGATCTTCCGGATGTCCGGGCATGAGGGTAGGGCCTCCTGCACAGCTCATGGGTGTCGAATCCAAGTGAGCAACAGGAGGCCCTGTGCCGCAGTCTTGCGTTCCGGTAGCGGCGGAGTCCAACTCGCTTCCTCTGTCGTGTGCCTGTCTCGCGCACCGGTTCGGGAACGCCGCGGATCGCCCGCACAGGAGGCCGAGGTATCCCTCCGACATGACGGACACGGAGTGGGCCGCGGTGCGCGATCTACTGCCGGTGCCGGGGTGGATGGAGGGCAGGGGCGGGCAGCCGGAGGGCTACTGCCATCGGCAGATGCTCGACCAATGCCACGAAGTTAAGAGCCCCGCGGTGGTGTCAAGGCATCAGGGAGAGTGATCTTGTAGGTGTTCGGCGCGGTGCGGATGAGTCGGCCGTTGCGAGCCCAGTAGCAGAGTTGCGCGGTGAGGCTGCTGAGGGGACGCCCCGAGGTGGGGAGCGCGAGATGCCGCGCGATGTCCCGGGTGTGCATGGCTTGGTTGGAGTTCGCGGCCAAGAGCTGGCAGACCTGGCCCCAGCGTCCTGAGAGGGCTCGGCTTGGGTCCTGCGCGCTGGGCAGGGGTGGTGGGTGCACGGTGATCTCGATGGCGGTGATCGGGGTGCTGTCGCGTGGACGCCCGTCGCGGTTCCAGATGTTGTAGCGGGAGGTTCCGCATTTGACGATGCGGGCGGACAGTCGCATCCGGCGCCTGGGAAGCAGCGCGTGCAGGACGCGGGCGCCGATGTGTTCCACCAGGTCGGAACGGCTGCTCGGCCCTGAGGCTACGGTCGTTCCGACCAGGCTGGCCACCGTGTCGCGGGCGGCTTCCAGAGCGACGGTGAAGCCGGCTCGGTCGGGATCGCAGCCGGGCATTGTCTCCACCGCGGTCACCATGACCGAGCGCAGGGCCTGGTAGAGGGCGAGCAGTCCCCACATCTCCTGGTTGAGACCCACCGGGTCCTTCGAACGTAGAACTCGGCCTTTGAGCAGGGTGTGGCGGAGCGCCAGGTAGGTGATCTCGATCTCCCAGCGCTCGTGGTAGAGACGCACCAGGTGGTCGGCGGGATCGGTGTGGTGGTCGTTGAGCGTGGTCAGCAGGCGGTAGGTCCCGCCGAAGTCGCTGCCGTCGGCGGTGCGGGAGTGGATCTCGGCCTCGATCACCCGCAGCGGGAGGCCCCCGATCCGGGTCAGGTAGGAGCCGTCGGGCAGCAGCGCCAGCACCGGCGGTCGTCGGGTGCTGGTGGCGCGTATCAGGAACTGAGTGCCCTGAGCTGCGATGTCTGCAAGCAGTTCGTTGCTGTCGAAGGCGCGGTCCGCCAGGAGGAGCATGTCCGGGGTCAGGTGACCGACCAGTTCGTGGGCGTAGTCGGTCTCGCCCTTGGATGCGGGGCCGAAGACCGCTGCGATCAGGCCGCGGGTGCCTGTTTCGCACAGGGTCATGAGCATCAGCCGGGGGTAGCCGGTCGGGCCGTAGCGGCGTTCGGTGCGGCCGAGCCAGGACCGGTTGCGCTCGTGGTCGGGGACGGACAGGCTCCCGCAGCCGTCCCCTGGATAGCAGAGGAGGCCCCTCGCATCCCGCCCACGCTTGACACCGCCGCTGGGCTCTTAACTTCGTGGCATTGGATGCTCGACGCGGTCCGCTACCTGGTAGCGGGCGGTATCACGTGGCGGTCGATGCCCGCGGACTTTCCCGCATGGGAAGCGTCTACGCGTTCTGGCGACGGTGGCGGGACCAGGGCCTGATTGGTGAACTGCACGACCGGCTGCGCGACCGCGTCCGCCAGGTCGAGGGCCGCGATCCGGAGCCGACCGCGGGCATCATCGACGCGCAGTCGGTCAAAGGGGCGGCGTCGGTTCCGGCCGCCACGCGGGGCTTCGACGCGGGGAAAAGGATCAACGGACGCAAGCGCCATATCGTGGTCGACACCCTCGGACTGCTACTGGTCGTGATGGTCACGGCCGCTTCGGTGACCGACCGTGAGGCCGCTGGCGGTCTGCTGGCCCGGCTGCGCGAGCGGCACTGGCGCATCTCGTGCGTATGGGCGGACGGCGGTTACACCGGGCATCTGGTCGACGTCGCCCGCGCTGTCTGGCGGATCGCGCTGACCGTGGTCAAGCGCACCGACGACACCCGCGGGTTCACCGTGCTGCCCAAAAGGTGGCTGGTGGAGCGGACGTTCGCGTGGCTGATGCGCTCTCGCCGCCTGGCCCGCGACTACGAGACCCGCACCGACAGCGCCGAAGCGCTGATCCACTGGTCGATGAGCATGGTCATGAGCCGCCGGCTCGCCCGGCGGGGACGCTGAACATCCCCGGATTCTCTTCGACCAGCCAGCCCCGCACGACCAGGCGCTTGGCTTTCGACCGCACGCCCTCGACCTTCGCCGGCACCGGCGCGAGCCCAAGCGCCGCGGCGAGCTGCCGGCAGTCCATCGCCTCCCCGTCCCGGCCGGCCAGGATGTCCATGAGCCGCCGGTAGTCCGGCGCCAGCACCGCCGGGTCGAGGCCTGCCTGCCATGCCGGCACCACCGAACCGGGCACCGCACCCGCCACCGGTACGGGCCGTTCGTCGGACGCGGCAGCGGCCACATTCTCGCGTCCGCGCGGTTCCGCCAGGACCTGGCCGACCGTCTCGCGGGCGGTCACGAACCGCTGCCACGTGGCCTCGGCGTCCCGCAGTTCGGCCTGCTGGATCTCCACCCTTTGACGGGCAGCACGCTCCCGCTCCTCCAACAGCCCCAACACCGACGGCATCTGACACCCCACGCGAAGAAATGACACGACGCGTCATCCCTGCCGCCGAGCCACCGAAATCATGCCTGACCAGCGGAAACGCAGCTACCGCCTTCGGAAAGACAACACCTTCTTAGACCAGGCGTTTCTGTGCTGGTGCCGGTCGGTGGCGGCCGTCTTCATGGTGGCTGCCCATTCGTCGGGGGTGTCGCCGGCGTTTGCATTGCCTCGGCGACGAGGGCCAGGGCCGCGGAGCCATGCGCGTACCTGCCCGGGTGGGCCGTCTATGTCCTCGAACCGCAACAGGGTCAGTCAGGGCTGACACAGTCCAACGTGTCTGTAAGGCTATGGGCACCTGCCACGAGACGGGGAGTCACGTTGACGAAGCCCACTGCCCTGGTGCTCATGGAACGGAGTGGTATCCCCGGCTCTCTGCTTGCCCGGCTGGAGTCCGCAGTGTCGGTGCTCTGGCTGGCGGCCGGGCAGGAGGACACTGCTGACGTGCGGCTGCTTGTCACCGCTAATGCTGAGCTGAACAGTGCATACCTGCGGCGCTTCCCCGTGCTGGGCGGCATTGTCCTCACCGGGACCGCGGCCGACTACGTCGACCTCGACCATTGTCGCGAGCATGGGATCGTAGTCTCCAACACTCCCAGCTACACCGGATCGTCGGTGGCCGAGCACGCACTGGCGCTCGCCCTGGCATCGAACCGGTACCTGCTCCCGCTCGACGCGGCTACCCGTACCGATGCGCGGCCGCCCTCTCCGCTCGCCCGCGAGCTGGCCGGAAAGGTGGCCGGCATCATCGGACTGGGTGAGATCGGCGGCCGGCTGGCCACCCTGCTGCGTGGTCTGGACCTGCGCGTCCTCTTCGTCAACCGTAGCCGCCGCGAGCACCCCGGCGCCGAACAGGTTGAGCTGGACCGACTCCTGATGGAGGCGGATTTCGTCTTCCTAACCCTGCCGCTCACCCCGCAGACCTTCCATCTCCTCGATGCCCAGGCTTTCGCCCTCATGCGCCCGACCGCCCGCGTGGTCAATGTCTCGGCCGACGAACTCATCGACCCGGCACCATTGGCGGCGGCGCTGCGCAACGGCCGGATCGCGGGCGCCGCTCTGGACGTGATCGGTTCGCCGGCGCCGTTCCTCGACCTGCCCAACACCATCCTGACGCCGACGTGCGGCTGGTACACCCAGGAAGCCGTGTATCGGCGAGCCGAGACATGGGTAGAGACGGTGCAGGCTTTCGTGGCGGGCAGCCCGCGGTACGTCGTCAGCTGATCGCCACTCTGGGGGGAGGAGAACGCCGTGGAACGGCAACGGGAGTTGCTGCGGTTACACCGGGAACTGGATTTGCTATCGCGGAACGCGGGCGACGCGGAATTTCTGTCCGGATGGCAGACCAGCCATCCCTTCGCAGAGCACTATCTGCTGCGCGTCCAAGATGGTTCGCCCCGGTCGGTCGAAGAGTACTCGTTTCTGTCGGACTCCGCGGCTCTCACCGAAAGCATCAGGAAGTTCCATCGGACGAGGGATGGTATCGACTACCCGCCCGAGGCCGTATACGCCGCCAGCGGATCGAGCCCCTTGCTGATGGCTTTCTTCCTGCGCCTGCGCGAGCAAGGTGTCAGCGAGGCGTGGTACGTGCCACCCATCTACTACACCTGCTACTACTTCGCACAGAGTGTTGGGATCACCCTGCACCGCCTCGACACGAGCCCACTGCACCATCCCGAAACGCGGCTTCGGCTGCCGCAGCGACCCGCCGTCCTGATTTTTGCCGACCCGATTTGGGTCTTTGGCACGCCCGTGCATCCAGTGCACATCAAGGAGATCGCGGAGTGGCAGCGCCGCTTCGGTTCCGAGGTGCTCGTCGACGGCACGTTCCAGTACACCGCCTGGAACCCGCCGGACCAGGCGGAGGCCACCAGTGAGCTTGACCTGGAGCATACGTTCCGCATCGTATGCCCCACCAAGAGCACGGCGGTCCACGGCTCCCGCTTCGCGTATCTGCTCATGCCCCCGGGGCAGCGCGAGTCGATACGGTATCCCGCCGCAAACCTCACTGGCGCGAGCGGCGCACAGGCTCAGTCCGATGCCTTGCGCCTGATGGAGGTGCTCAATTCCCCGCAGTCTAATCGTGAACTGCGTGAGCACATCGCCACAGTGCACGGAATCCTCTGGGACAAAGGCGTGATCCGGGCTGAGGCCGCCCCACCGTCAGTTACCTACTACACCTTTGCTCACATTGATGAACGACGAGCACGCAGCGCGATCTTGATGGACCAGCGATTCTTCGACCTGACCGGCTTCAACGGTTTCGCCCGTATCAACTTGCTGCACCCGAGCTGGCTTGAGCTGTAAAGATTCGCCTTGCCTCAGCGAAAGGCTACGGTCGCCAACGTGGACATCGCCGCATTCATGGGCACGCTTGTCGGCGTCGGGGGACTGGTGGTTGCCATGCTGCAACTGCGCGTGTCGCAGCGATCACCGACATCGAGCAGTGCCGAGATAGGAAGATCGGTGGCGGGCGCTTCGGTGAGCCCGCCGACAGGACTGTTGCCCGCAGAGGTCCTCGGGAGAGAGGACATTCTCGGTGTCCTGCAGCGCGCTGTGGCACGCCCCAGCGGTTTCGTCGTCCTAGCGGGCATGGGCGGAGTCGGTAAGTCAACGGTGGCGATGGAACTTGCCTGCCGCATCGGCCAGCAGCGCCCGTTTTGGCACCGCACCCGCGAGTGGGTGGTGTGGTGGGTGTCAGCGTCCGATCCAGCGAGCCTCAGCATGGGCGCGGTGTCCATCGCCAAGCAGGCCGGGGGTACTGAGGCCGACATCGAAGCAGTGGCGACGGGTGCCCCGGACGGACCGGATCGGCTCTGGAAACTGTTACGGAACACCCGGTTTCGCTGGCTGCTCGTCTTTGACAACGCCGA
Organism: Streptomyces sp. NBC_00510; assembly: GCA_036013505.1. Taxonomy (NCBI): domain Bacteria; kingdom Bacillati; phylum Actinomycetota; class Actinomycetes; order Kitasatosporales; family Streptomycetaceae; genus Streptomyces; species Streptomyces sp. NBC_00510. The sequence goes on from CP107851.1 coordinate 10,103,846, forward strand.
CGATCCCACGGTGCTGTGCGCGCCGCAGCCCTGGAGACCAGTAGAGGCGAACTGCGTCGCCGGGGGCACCGGATGGGTTCGTGCCAATGGCCGAGGTCTGACCATTGTCACCAGCCGCCTCACGGATCCGGCCACCTGGGGGAACCACGCCGAGATCGAACTAATCCAGCCGTTGCAGGCTGACGCGGCGGCCCGGGTCCTCACACACCTGGCACCCAGTGCAGGCGACATTGCGGCAGCCCGTCGGCTGTCCCAGCAGCTCGGCGGGCTACCGCTGGCACTGCACGTCGCTGGCAGCTACTTGTCCCAGCCGCTGGCAAGATGGAAGACCTTCACCGCATATAGTGACGCGCTCAACGACGGAGAGCCACATTCAGCATTGGCTTTCGCCGGCAGGGCGGCTGAGGCCCGAGGAATGATCATGCGAACCTGGGAACTATCGCTCGACCACCTGGCAGACCACGGGCTGGCGCAAGCCAGGCCGGTACTCCGGATGCTCTCCTGCTTCGCGGCGGTCACGCCGATCCCTGTTGCCCTTCTTGACCCCCAGCTGATGGCCCCGCTCTTCGCCGGCGTCCGCGACGTTGAGGGACAACTCGACCGGGTGCTCGCGGGGCTGATCCAGTTGGGACTGGTCAGTACAACCGAGGCTGACGCCGTGACCATCCACCCCGTGATCGCGAGCTCCTGCCGAACGCACATGGCCGCACCCGGCCCCGATGAACTGGACTCTGCCGTTGTGCGTGCCACCGCCGTTGAGCTGGTCGCGGCCAAGTGCACGGCACTGGATTTCAGCAGTCCGCAGGACTGGCCATGGTTCGCATCGCTAACACCGCACCTGCATGCACTGTTGTCCCTGCCGCTCGAACCGCAAGCGCTGGGCAAGGTGTGTCGCGCTGCCGCGAAGACGTCTCTCTCATACGACTGGAGCGGTGGCCTGCACACGGCAGTCGCCCTCACGACGGCAGCGCTCACGGCTTCGGCCTCGCTCGGCCCCGAGCACGAATCCGTGCTGCGGTTGCAGCAGCAAGCGATCCTGCAACGGGGCCGGAGCGGGTTCTGGGCCGAGGCCGAAGCCGACTTCAACGTACTGGTGGAAATCGAACGGAGGGTGTTGGGCGACAACCATCCAGTGACCCTGTCCACGCTGCATGATCTCGGCCGTTCATACGCGCACGGGGGACGCTGGCAGGAGGCCGAGGCAATGGCCATGGACGTGGTCACGCGGCGCACACAAGTGTTCGGCCACGATCATCCCGCCACCCTCGCCAGCCGGCACCACCTGGCCCGAGCATACGCCGCGCAACACCGTTGGCCCGAGGCGGATGCCACCTTTACCGAGCTGCTCGCCGACGAACGCCGAGTGCTCGGCGAGGAACATCCGACGACCCTGGCAACCCGGGACGGCCAGGCAAGGTCACTGACCGACCAGGAACGCTGGCCCGACGCAGAGGCCGCCTATCAGGAGTTGCTGGAAAGCCGACGCCGCGTGCTTGGCGAGGAGCATCCGACAACATTGACCAACCTCTTCAACCTCGCGCGCGCGATCGAGCGCCAGGGGAGGCGACGGGAGGCGGAGCAGATCTACGGCGAGGTACTGACTTTGCGTCAGCGGGCGCTGGGCGAGCAACACCCAGAGACGGTGGAAACAGAACAAGCGCTGGTGCGGTTGCGCTAGAGGCAGGTCTGTTCCACCACCCAGTGTGCGAGTCGGGGAAGATTGGCCATGGCCCCGCTTGTCGCAGCGCAAGTAGATGGCGCCGCAGCGATCGAGCGCTGCCGGGCAGCGGCCGAGCCGGTCACCCGCAGTCGGTCCAGCGCAGCGAGCACCAAAGTGTAGTCGCCAGCGGCGACGAGTGCCTGCTCTGTGTGTTTGACAAGCCGGTCAACCAGGTGCCAGATCGGGACCCGGACGCGATCCGTGAAGCAGAAGCCACTGCCCTCCAGACCGTCGCGCGCAGCCAGCCAGTGCGCCGCGACAAGCGAGCCGTGATCGGCGCAGGGTGCGGCAACGCCGACCCGGACGTCCCGTACGGCCGTAGCCACGAGCGCACGCGAGAGCGCGGCAAGCAGGACTGTCTCGTCCACGGTCAGGCACACATCGCCAGGTCGGACCTCAATCGTCGGGTAGCTGGCAGAGAGCCTCGCATACCAATAGACCATCCGGTCGTCAAGGGCCGCGCCGGTCGCGATGAGATCGGCAACCAGCTCGTCGTGGTGCGCCAGTGAGCGTATATCCGGCGTCGGCCCGACCGTGGGCCAAGCGCAGATCGTCATCGCCCGCGAGCTGGCATAGCCACTGTCGTGACCATTGATGAAGGGCGAGTTGCTGCACAGAGACTGCAGTACAGGCAGCCATACCCGCAGATGGTTGAGGGCCTCGGCAGCCAATCGACGGTCAGGCACCCCCACGTGGACATGGCAGGCGGACAACCCGCGTGGATCCTCCAACAGACCGAAACTCCGCACGATCTCCCCGTATCGCAGCCCGTCGGCGACCGGAAAGGTCTCGTCCTCCTTGAGGATGCACGCTCCCGCAGCCATGATCCGGCAACCCACCGACTGGGCAGCAGCGTCTAATGCGGATCTCAACTCGCCAAGGCCTTCCCGCAGTTCGTCGAGTCCGGTGCACACTTGCGTCGCGAGCTCGATCTGCGTGGCCCGGGTCTCCATCCTCACACAGGGCCGCAACGTGGTCGGCAGTGCCGCGATCACCTGTCGAGCCACGGGCGCCAGCCGGCACGACTCGGCATCGACGAGGAGAAATTCTTCTTCAACGCCGAACGTGACCGGATTCTCCATGCGGCGGATTCTAATCGGATGTCAGACTGTTTGGCATGTCTGCGCTTCACGGGTACCGGACGGATCACTTCTTCGGCGCGACGATGGCCATGCGCTTTCTGCCCCGGCACTGGCGCGATCGCCGCAGCCGGCGCACTTTACCCTCCTCGCCCGAAGTGCTGCCGCATCTGGAGACGCTGCGACGTGACGGAATCGTCGTGATCCCCGACTTCCTGTCGGGGCAGACGATCAAACGGATGCGTGCCGCCATCCCTCCTCAGGAGCAATTCGACGAGTCACCTGAGGGCGACCGGGCGCTGCTCTACAGTGATGCGGACCGGATCCCTGAGCTGTCCCCGTTCTTCGACTCGGATGTGGTCCGCGGTCTCGCCCGCTCGTATATCTCCGGCCGTGCTGTCGCACACCGGCGCACGATCGGTCTAAAGGTTGTCACCGGTGATTTCATGACCTTCGAGTTCTTCTATCACATGGACACCTGGCGGGCCCGAATGAAGGCCTTCCTCTATCTGGAGGACGTCGGTCCAAGCAGTGCCCCGATGACCTACCTGCGCGGCAGCCATCAGGGGGGTTGGCGGCGGTGGGCCGAGGCGCAGATCGCCCGGGACTATGTAGTCGACAAGCGCGGCTTCGGTGGTGATACGGACATCTGGTACCTGGGCTGCTTCTGGCCCCATGAAGTGGCGCAACTGAAACACGACTACGGCTACATCGACGTATCGTGCACCGGCCCGGCAGGCACTCTGGTGATTTTCGACGGGCGTGGCCTGCACAGGGCTACCCCGCTGGAGTCGGGGCGCAGGCTTATCCTGACCAGCTACTGGATACACGAGGGAGCGCATATTTAGCCCCGATCTTGAGAGACGGGCCGTCGGCTCTTCCGGCGGGGCCGTTTTGACTTCTCAAGAGTGGTGGGCATGCTGGTGGCCCGACTGTCGCGGAGGGCGCCGGGTTTCACGGCTACGGGGTTGTACCAGGTGCTGGACGGGACAGGTGTTGTCGCTGGTCAGCTGGCTTGCAGACACGCGAACGCGGCGTTGATCAGGAGGTAGCGGAGTCGGCCGGTCATGGCGAGGTGGGCCGCAACGGAGAACAGCCGAAGCTGCAGGCGATTGAGCCCCCAGCGTCGGGCGTCGCCGGTGAGAGCGAGCATCGGCGTTCTGGCCAGCGAGTGGAGCGAGACCCGGAGTCTTCGTCGGCGGGGAAGACCCTCTCTCAGCGCCCATCGTTTCCAGCTCCAGTGGATCATCCGCACGATGGCGAGGAGGACAAGCTGGAGCTCGACACCCAGCATAATGAAACGGATCACTCCGCGGCGGGGAGAACCCGAACAGCTTCCGCAGTAGCTCGTCTTCGTTCGGATTACCCCCCGCCTCGGCGGGAAGGGCAGCGAGGAGCAGCCGCGCCGAATTTTGCGGATTACCCCCCGCGGCCGCTGGGAGAAACCCGTACACGAGTTTGAACAGGGCAGCGGGCGGCCCAACCCGGGTCACCCCCACGTCGGCGGGGAGAACAAGGCACCTACCCTGCGCAGAGTTTGAGGATTGGTGTGCCCCTGTGTTCGCGAGGAGAACGGCTGGCACTGCTGACGTGGGCTGCCGGCGACGCTCATCCCCGTGTTGGCCGGGAGAACGCGGGTCAAGTCACTTCCAGGCGGGTGCGTACGGATCACCCCCGCGTCGGCGGGGAGAACGCCCGCCGTATGAGCGTGCGCGGCGGCCGCGACGGATCACTCCCGCGTCGGCGGGAAGGACACGTTCGACGCAACCATAGGCGTCGGCAACAACGGATTACCCCCGCGTCGGCGGGGAGAACCACCCCGGTATCCAAGACGGGACGCAGAACAACGGATCACCCCCGCGTCGGCGGAGAGGACGAGGTTCGAAGGCCACGTGGCCCCACTCTCGACGATCACCCCCACATCGGCGGGGAGAACGGTCAACACATGGCCAGTGGCGTCAACTATGCCTGATCACCCCCCGCGTTGGCGGGCAGAACCAACCGCCCTTGCTGGGGGGAGCTGCACGACGGATCACCCTCGCGTCGGCGGGGAGGACATCAGGTACGTGGCGATCAGGCCCGCCGCGTACGGATCACCCCCGCGTCGGCGGGGAGAACCACCGCGCTGGGGCCACCAGCGCCATCCGCAGTCGGATTACCCCCGCGTCGGCGGGGAGGGACCTGCCGTCGTTGCCGCCCGTGCCTTGCATGACCGGATCACCCCCGCGTTGGCGGGGAGGACAAACGGACGTTCCTGGCCAGGCCGTAGGGCCACGGATCACCCCCGCGTCGGCGGGGAGGACACGTGGTACCCGCAGCCTTGTACTCCTCGGCCGGATCACCCCCGCGTCGGCGGGGAGGACCTGGCCGCGACCCTCGATGTTTCCCCCGGGTTCGGATCACCCCCGCGTCGGCGGGGAGAACACCGCCGCACTGTCGCATGACGATGGCGCGCACGGATCACCCCCACGCTGGCGGGGAGAACCCGAACGCCACCCCGCTCGCGCCGGTCACCTTCGGACCACCCCCCGCGTAGGCGGGGACGACGGAGTGCTGAGCATGATCCCGCAGCGCCAGCAGGAACCACCCCCGCGTGGGCGGGGACGACTACGACAGCGGCCCGTATGACATGTGGGACCAGGAACCACCCCCGCGTAGGCGGGGACGACCGGGTCAAGGGCGGCCGGACGATCTGGGTGTACGAACCACCCCCGCGTAGGCGGGGGACGACCCGCAGGTGATCGTGTTCGACAACATGATGGACGAACCACCCCCGCGTACGCAGGGACGACCATTCGGCGAGCGGGTCGCCCTGCACGGCCAGGGAACCACCCCCGCGTAGGCGGGGACGACTCGCTCGATGAGTCGCCGGACCCCGGCGGCTCCGAACCACTCCTGCGTGGGCGGGGACGACCTGAAAACGGACCGGGCCATGCGCGCAACCCGCAACCACCCCCCGCGTAGGCGGGGACGACACAACGAGATCGCCAAGGCCATGGCCGAGGTGAAACCACCCCCCGCGTAGGCGGGGACGACGACCTCCGCCCCGAGATCACGATCGACCTGCAGAACCACCCCCCGCGTAGGCGGGGACGACTCGCGCTCGGAGTGCGCGAACGGTCCCGGCAGGAACCACCCCCCGCGTAGGCGGGGACGACTGGGCCAGCGCGTCGATGTAGCCCTGCCGGTACAACCACCCCCCGCGTAGGCGGGGACGACAACACCTCGCGCACATCGGTGACCGAGTCGACCAACCACCCCCCGCGTAGGCGGGGACGACGCCTGGCCCGCTACTGCGGCGACGACCCGATGCAACCACCCCCCGCGTAGGCGGGGACGACACTTCATGACCTGCGTCGATGCTAGCAAGGGGGCTGTTTTTCTTTACTTGCATAACGTGTGTTGCCCTCACTCCGGGCCGTTGTCAGTGGTGCCGTCTAGGGTGCAGCGCATCTGCAGGGTGCGATCGCTGGGGGCTTGGTTTCGTGGATGACGAGCGGTCGCTGATCGCGCTGATGCGGTCGATGGGTCTGTCTGATGCGGCGGTGGTGCGGCTGTCTACACTGTGGGGCAAGTCTGCCGCGCGTAACGGCGGGAAGACGCATCTGCTGCTTGGCCACCTTTTGGACACTGCCGCAGTGGCCGGGGTGATGTGGGACCGGTACCTGGCGGAGTCGCTGCGCCGTCGCCTGGACGAAATCGCCAGGGGGCAGGGGCGTTCCTGGTTCATGTGGGTGTGCGGGATCCACGACTGCGGCAAGGCATGCCCGGCGTTCCAGGCCCTGGATGGGGCAGAGGCGGCACCTGTGGTTGCTGCGGGTCTGACGTGGCGTCGGCTGCCGAAGGCGAAGAAGTGGCGCCATGATGTCGCGGGCGGGGCGATCCTCGCGCCGTGGTTGCGTCAGGTCTGGGGTGTGGAGGCGGCTGGGTGGGTGTGGCCGCTGGTGGCCGGCCACCACGGGAAGTTTCCCCCGGCCGGGAGCCTGACGCCGCCGCACCCCGAATTCCGGGGAGTGGGACATGCCTGGTCAGAGGCTCAACGTGCGGTCGTCGAGGTGTTCACCCGCGCGGTGGGATTCGAGGACCTGGCCGCGGCGCGTCCGGGGGCCCCACTGCGGAAGGCCGAGCAAATGGCGCTGTCGGGCCTGATCGTGATGGCCGACTGGATTGCCAGCGACCACTCGTGCTTCCCAGGTTTGGCCAACGCCGAGGAGATATCCCCGGCCGGAGCGACGGCACGGGCGGAGACGGCCTGGCAGCGCTTGGGGCTGCGCGGCGGCTGGGGACCACTGCCGTATCCCGAGTCCCCGATGGCGCCACTCGCCGAACGTCTAGGAGTGCAGCCGCGGGCGTCGCAGGTAGAGCTGGTGGAGCGGGCGTGGTCGATGCCCGCGCCCGGGCTGCTGGTGGCGGAGGCTCCGATGGGCGAGGGCAAGACGAAGGCCGCCTTGGCTGCGGCGGAGGTGCTGGCGGCTCGCTTCGGTCTCGACGGCGTGTTCGTGGCGATGCCGACCCAGGCGACAAGCGATCCGATGTACGCGCAGGTGCTGGACTGGGTCCGGACGTTCGATCCGCAGCTTGAGGCGCAGGTGGCGTTGCTGCACGGGAAGCGGCGCTTCAACCGGCGGTGGCGCGAGATGTGGGAGGCAGCACCGACTGCGGACGGGGGCGACCCGTGGGAGGCCTACGGGGCGATCGACGAGGACGACGAGTTCGGCATGCCGGGCGCTGCGCCGCAGGAGGCTGAGCGTCATGGGCCGGCCCAGTGGTTCCTGGGGAACAAGCGTGGCCTGCTGACGGCGTTTGCGGTCGGGACCGTTGACCATCTGCTGTATGCGGCGACGCGTACGCGGCATGTGATGCTGCGGTTCGCCGGCTTGGCGGGCAAGGTCGTGGTGGTGGACGAGGTGCACGCGGCCGATGTCTATATGCGGCAGTTCCTGCTGGAGGCGTTGCGGTGGCTTGGGCAGGCGGGGGTGCCGGTGGTGCTGTTGTCGGCGACCTTGCCTCCGGCGCAGCGGCAGGCGTTCGTGGACGCTTACCTTTCGGGTGTTCTGGGGCGGGCGGATGTGTCGCAGCCGGTGCCGGAGCCGGCGGGTTATCCGTGTGTCACCTCGGCGTATGCGGTGGCCGGGTGTCCTGAGGTGGAGAGCTCGAGGAGTGTCGTGGGGTCCTGGCGGGAGTCGGTGCCGACGCGGATCGAGTGGCTCCCGGATGCCCAGGTGGGCGGGGATGCGGTTGCTGCGGCTGCGCGGGCGGCGGTCGCCGAGGGTGGCGTGGCGTTGGTCGTGGTCAATCAGGTGGATCGTGCCCAGCAGATTCACGCTGCCCTGCAGCGGGACGGTTTCGACGGTGAGCTGATGTTGTTGCACGGACGGCTGTGCGCGGGCCATCGGGCGCATCGCACGGAGAAGTGCCTGCATCAGTTGGGCTCGAAGGCCGGCGGCGCACGGCCGCCGCGGATGGTGGTCGTCGCCACCCAGCTCGCCGAGCAATCGTTCGACGTCGACGCGGACATCTTGATCACGGACCTGGCCCCGGCCGACCTGCTGCTCCAGCGCATCGGCCGCCTGCACCGGCACAAGGGAACCTATCGTCCCAAGGGGCTGGCGGTGCCCCGGGTGCTGGTGACCGGCGTGACAGCCGGTCCCTCTGGCCGTCCGCAGTTCCTGCCGGCCTCCCAGGCGATCTATGGCGAGTGGCCGCTGCTGCGGGCCGCGGCCCTGGTGTCCGAGGCGGCCGGCCCGCTCCTGGCCACCGGGGCGCAGGAGGAATCCGGCGGGTCCGCCGGCCGAGGCTGGAGCATTCCCGAAGATGTTCCCGGTCTGGTGGCGCGGGCCTATGGGGAGCCCGTGGTGTGCCCGCAGGAGTGGGGTGAGGAGAAGGCCCGCGAGGTCTGGTGGGCGAGGGAGGCAGAGCGGGCGAGGAACGCCGAAGCCTTCCTGCTGACCCGGCCCCGCGAATGGGCCGCGCCGACGTTGCAGGGGCTGCACTACGGCAGCAACCGTGCACACACGGAGGAAGAACTCGACGCTGTGGTGCGGGACGGGGAATCGTCGGTCGAGGTCGTGATCGTCCGCCGGGATCCGGCCGGCTACGCCGCACTGGACGGTACCCGGCTGGGACCCCATGGCGAGGCCCTGGACGACGCGGTGGTCGAGCGCGCATTGGGCGGCACGGTCCGCCTGCCGGCCCGGCTCACCGAAGCGGCCGTGAAGGAGTTGTCGGCGCTGCCCGGATGGTCGGGACACCCGTGGCTGCGGTACGCGCGTGCTCTGGTGCTCGAGGAGGGGACCGCGGTGCTCGGCGGTGACCGCGTGTCCTACGACGAGGTGGCGGGCCTGGTGGTGCAGTGCGTCGGCTGAAGGGCGGCGCCCGTGCCCTGAGACCGGGGGACCCCCGCGGGGGCGGGGACGGCTCTCAGCACTGCAAGGGAACACCCCCGCAGGGGCGGGGAGGGCGGGGCGCCGCCCGTGTGTAGAGCGTACCGGGGTACCGAAGGGCGCCTCGGTTGAGTGCCATCGATCCGTAGAGCTTGACCAGCACTGCAACTTCATGAAAGTCTGCCTGCCGTTGATGATATGACGTCAATTTCCTTATAAATCGGGCGACATGATCAACGGCAGATGCGTCTGGGGAGACGCGTCTCATCCAGGGAGGGGGGCTTCCATGGGACCTGAAGATGATCTTGTTCGCGGCAGATGGCTGCCGGTGGTCCGCACGGACGGCGCAGTAAGCGATGTCGGGGTGTTGGAGGCGTTGACGGCCTCGCACTCGGTGCGACGGCTGGATGTGCCCGTGCCGACGATGCTGCCCGCGCTGCTGCGGCAGTTGCTGCTGCCGGTCGTGCTGGACGTGCTGGGCGCGCCTCGCACGGTGGGGGAGTGGCAGGAGCGGTTCGAGCGGGGGCGGTTTACCGAGGACGAGGCCGAGCAACTGGTCCGCTATCTCGGTCCGTCCGGCTATGGCGGCCGGTTCCGGCTTTTCGATCCGGTGCGGCCTTTCGCGCAGGCCGGCGGGCTGACCGCGCTGACCGGGGAGACGAAGCCGTCCACGCTGCTGGTCCCCTCGATCGCGACGGGCAATAACGTGCCGCTGTTCAGCGCGGTTACCGAGGCCGACGACTTGGACCTGACGCCTGCTCAGGCAGCGTTGTGGCTCCTGCATGCGCAGTGCTGGGACACCGCCGCGATCAAGACCGGCGCGGTCGGTGACCCGCAGGCGGCGAAGGGCAACAAGACCACGGGTAATCCGACCGGCCCGCTCGGTCAGCTCGGTGTCATCGTGCCGACCGGGCGGACGCTGTACGAGACGCTGCTGCTGAACACCCCGGTCCTGGCCGACGGTCTCGACCCGGCCGACCGTCCCCAGTGGGCGTGGCCGGAGCGCCCGCACACCGCGGGGGAGAAGGACCCGGCCGGCCCTGAGTGGTCCGCGCGTTCGGCCCGCGATCTGCTGGACCTGCTGACGTTCCAGTCCCGGCGGATCCGGCTGATCCCGTGCGAGACACACGACGGGCTGCGGGTGCGGCAGGTGGTGGTCTGCGCGGGCGACCGGCTGACCTCCACCCCGCAGATCGATCCGCACACCGCGTGGAATCACGCGGCCAAGCCCAAAGCGGGCCAGCCGCCGCTGCGGCCGCGGCGCCACATCTCCGGGCGGGCGGCCTGGCGGGGCCTTGGCGCCCTGCTGGCGCTGACCATGCCGACCGATTCCGACGGGCCCTACACCTCGGTGCTCCTGCGTCAGATCGGCGAGCTGCGTGCGGAGGACCGGCTGCCGGCCGGCTACCCGCTGGGCGTGGAGATCTGCGGCCTGGAGTACGGCAATCAAAGCGCGGTGGTCGAGAACGCCATCGCCGACGGGATCCCGCTGCCGGTGACCGCGCTGGTCGGTGAGGATGCCCTGCTACGGCAGGCGATCTTGGAATGTGTCGAGCAAGCCGACCAGGTCGCCCGGGCCTTGGACCGTCTCCACGCCGACCTGCGGCGGGCCGCCGGCGGTGACCCACTGCCGCGGGACAAGGGGGAAGCCGCCTCGGCGCGGTTCCTGCACTCGGTGGACCGCAGCATGCGCCGCGTGCTGGCCGGCCTGCGCACCGCCGGTGACGACGGCGAGCTGGTCGAGCGCGGGCAGGAAGCCTGGGAACAGGCCCTGCGCCTGACCGCGGTTGATCAGGCGCGCGCGTTGCTGGCCGCCGCTCCGCCCCGGGCCGTGATCGGACGGAAGATCAAAGTGAACGGCAAAGAGGTCGTCTTCCGCAGCGGCAGCGCTGAGGGGCGCTTCCACAAGGCGCTCGGGGAGATTTTGTGGCGGGCCGCCGAGGCACGCTCGGCGAACGAGGAGGCCGTCGCATGACCACCAGCGTCCGCGCCCCGCGCCGCCCCCACTTCTGGGAGACCTACGCCCCCGGCACGCCGTATGCCGCACGGGACCTGCGCGCACTGCGCGACGGTCTGGGCCGCGAGCCCGGCAGCGTGCCGGCCATGAGGCCCCTGCACCGGACGCCGTTGCCGGACATTGCCCGGCCCGGCGAACCGGTGCCGGCCGCCTACGCGGCCGAGCACGCCACGCTGACCCTGTTCGGTTTTCACCAGCCACCGTCCAGGCCATCGGTGCACCAGGCCGGAGCAGGCCTCGGCACGGCCTGCCGCAGGCTGCACCGCACCGGGGCCATGTCGGGCAAGGCCCTGGACCGGCGCGTGACCGCCGCCGCGACCGCCCAGGACCTCGACGAACTCCTCTGGCACTTGCGCGGACTGGTCCCCCTGCTCCGCGATGCGGGCATCGGCCTGGACTACACCCGGCTCCTGCACGACCTGCGGTCCTGGCTGGGAACCGGGCACGGCAGGACCATCCGCGCCTGGGGCCTGCAGTACACCGACCGCGCCGGCACCCAGACCAGCAGTCCCAACGGCGGTCCCGCCACGGCCATCCCCGACGGCGAAGGCTCCCCGTACTGGGTCACCTTCGACCCGCAGCGCGCCGAAACCGGTGCGGAACTGGCGGCACTGCGCTCCGGCCTGGGCCGTGAGGCGGGCACGGTGCCCGCGATGTGGCCCTTCCACCGGGCCCGGGTCAGCCCGGCTGCCCAGGAAGCCGGCTTCTTGGGCCGGGGCCTTGCGGCTGAGCACGCGGTGCTCACCCTGTTCGGCCTGCACCAGCAGGCCCGGCGCGAGCCGATGCATGCCGCGGGCACCAGTCCCGGGGCCGCCTGCCGACGGTTGCTGCACCTGGTCGGCGCCGACAAGGCGGGGGAGGAGGCCATGACACGGCGCGTAGGCCAGCTGCTGACCTCCGCGGACGGCGAGGAGCTCTGCTGGCATCTGCGGGGACTGGTCCCGTTGCTGAGGGGGGCGGCCATCGGCCTGGACTACACCCGGCTCCGCGACGACCTGCTGCGCTGGGACGACGCACGGCACCCCGAACAGCAGGCACGCATCCGCAGCCGCTGGGACCGCGACTTCCGCATTGGCGCACCCACCGGCCAGGGCTGACACGGGGAGCCCGGCCCCTGCGGCCACCGGCAACACGCCCCCACGCAGCACCGGCACCCCGCCCCTGCATCCGTCCTGCGCGCACACGGGATCACCGCACGCGCCCTGCCCCCGGTGACGCGTCCCCCGCCACCTCACCGGCGCCTCGTACCAGCCCGCCGTGCCCCGCACCCGGCACCAGACACCGTGTTTTCCCCTCGGCGCTGCCCCAAGGCGCGGCGCACGACCACACCAAAGGAGTCCGCTCATGGACCAGCCCACCCTCTTCGTCGAGGTCCACATCCTCCAGAGCGTCCCCCCGTCCAACATCAACCGCGACGACTCGGGCACCCCCAAGCAGGCCGTCTACGGCGGAGCCCGCCGCGCCCGCGTCTCCTCCCAGGCGTGGAAGCGCGCCACCCGCATCCACTTCGCCCAAGGCGTGCCCACAGCCGACCGTGCCACCCGCACCAAGCGGATCGCCAGCCTCCTGGCCGAGCGGCTCACCCGGCCCACGGCCGAAGGCGGAGCCGGGCTGACCGCCGAGCAGGCCGACCGGCTGGCCGGCGCGCTGCTGGAGCCGCTGGGCATCACCAAGTCCGCCAAGAAGGAAGACCAGTCCGCCTACCTGCTCTTCTTCGGCAAGCGGCAGCTCGACTCGCTCGTCGCGCTCCTGGACGGCCGGGCCGCCGAGCTGGCCGCCCTGCCCGACAAGGACCTGAAGGACGAGGTGAGCAAGCTCCCCGTGGTGGCCACCTTGTCCACCGGTCACCCCGCCGAGGTCGCCCTCTTCGGCCGGATGGTCGCCGACCTGAAGGACCTCAACGTGGACGCCGCCGTGCAGGTCGCCCACGCCCTGTCCACCCACGCCGTGCGCACCGAGTTCGACTACTACACCGCCGTGGATGACGAGAACGTCGAGGACTCCGGCGCCGGCATGATCGGCACCGTGGAGTTCAACTCCTCCACCCTCTACCGCTACGCCGTCCTCGGCGTCCACCAGCTCAAGGACAACCTCAGCTCCGCGGACGCCACCTGTGACGCCACCGTCCGGTTCGTGGACTCCTTCACCCGCTCCATGCCGACCGGACACCAGAACACCTTCGCCCACCGCACCCTGCCCCACCTGGTCCTGATCACCGTGCGCACCGACCAGCCCGTCAACCTGGTCTCCGCCTTCGAGGAACCCGTCACCGGCCACAACGGCCTGGCCGCCGAATCCGCCACCCGCCTGGCCGGCGAACTGACCGCGGTGACCGCCGCATGGGGCACGACACCGCAGCGCACCCTGGCCACCTACGCCCTGGAAGGCGACAAGCTCACCGAGGCCTTCGGCCCCTCCGTGGCCTTCCCCGCCCTGCTGGAATCCCTTCAGGACCTGGTCGGACAGTGGCTCGCCGACGGCACCATCCCCACGACCGGCACCGAGCAGGCGGAGGTGTGATGACCGACTCCGCCGTCCTCGTCCTGCGACTGGCCGCCCCCTTGCAAGCCTGGGGCGCACCCTCCCGCTACAACCGGCGCGACACCCACCCCCAGCCCACCAAGTCCGGCGTCCTCGGCCTGCTCGCCGCCGCCGGCGGCCGCCCCCGCGACGCCTCGCTCACCGACCTCCTCGGACTGCAACTCGGTGTCCGCGTCGACCAGCCCGGAAGCCTCCTGCGCGACTACCACACCGTCAGCGACCACCGCGGACTGCCACTCCCAGCCGGCAAGGTCGACGCCAAGGGCGTCCAGAAGAAGACCAGCCCCGCCAAATACACCCACGTCACGCAGCGCTACTACCTCCAGGACGCGGTGTTCATCGCCGCCCTTCGCGGTCCCGCACCCCTGCTGGAAAGCCTCGATCACGCCGTAAAGCACCCGCACTTCCCGCTGTCGCTCGGACGCCGCTCCTGCCCGCCCACCGGGCCGGTCACCCTCGGACTTCGTCCCGACGCCGAACTCACCGACATCCTGGCCGCGGTGCCCTGGCAGGCCTCCGCCCACCACCGCCGCCGGACCCGCGACGTGCAGGTCACGCTTGAGGCCACCGTCGAGGACCCCGCCGGTGAGGACCTCGTCGCCGACGTGCCCGACACCTACGACCTGCGTGAGGGTACTACCTTCACCCAGCGGGCCGTGCGGCACCTGTGGGTCACCGTGCCCACCGGGCACGAGCAGCCCACCGGCGACGCACCCACCCCCTCCACTGGTCCGGGCCACACCGGCCACGACCCCTTCGCCCTCCTGGGCTGGTGACCCCATGCCGTACCTGTCGAAGATTCCTCTCAACCCGCGCCGCCGCGAAGCCACCGCCCTGCTCGGCAACCCGCACCGGATGCACGCTGCCATCCTGGCCGGGCTCGCCGTCCAGCCGGTCACCGAACGCGTCCTGTGGCGGCTGGAAACCCACGCCGCCCACCGTGCCGAGGTCCTGGTCCTGACCGAGAGCCGACCGTCCTGGTACCACCTCATCGAACAGGCTGGCTGGCCCGACGCCGACGGCGGTCAGGCCCTCATCGCCGACTACACCCCCGTTCTCGACCGGCTCGTGATCGGACGGGAATTCGCGTTCCGCCTTACCGCCAACCCGGTCCAGTCCGTACGCCGCCCGATCAAGCCCAGCGACGAGCAGACCGCCCGGCTGGAGAAACAGAACAGCATCCCTGGCACCGCCGCCGAACGCGGCGCACGAGGCTTCCGCGTCCCCCAGCGCACCGCGGCACAACAACTCCACTGGCTCCTGACCCGCGCCGACCGCCACGGCTTCACCATCCCCACCGTGCCCGCCCCCGACCCGGCCCCCGGCCTCACCCACGACGCGCCAGACCCACAGCCCGCTCCCGCGGTGTCGCTGCTCACCCGCGACGTCCTGCGATTCCGCAAACACAGCCAAGGCCCACGCGTCACCCTGGCCACCGCCACCTTCCAAGGCCGGCTCCGCGTCACCAACCCCACCGCACTACGCGCCGCCCTCCTCGGCGGCATCGGCCCAGCCAAGGGCTACGGACAAGGACTCCTCACCCTTGCCCCGCTCCCCGCCGAGGCACCCGGTGCCTGAACCCTGGTGGCGCACCGGGCCACAGGACGTGCACCGGCTCGAAGACCGCATCACCAGCCTCTACGCCGAACGCTGCCACATTGACCGGGACGACAACGCCATCGTTTTGGTCACCAAAGCACGAACCGTTCACGTCCCGTCCGCCTACCTCGCCGTGCTCCTCATCGGACCCGGCACCCGCATCACCCACGCCGCCATCACCCTGCTCGCCGACTCCGCCACCGCCGTGTGCTGGGTCGGCGAGCACGGCGTCCGCCTTTATGCCGCAGGGCTCAGCACCGCCCGCGGCTCCCAACTCCAACTCCGCCAGGCATGGCTGGTCACCCGGCCCAAAGAACGCGTCGCCGTCGCCCGGCGCATGTACGAACTCCGATTCCCCGGAGAGGACACCACCGCACTGACCCTCCAGCAACTCCGCGGTCGCGAGGGCACCCGCATCCGCCGGCTCTACGCCCACCATGCCGAACGCACCGGCGTCCCATGGGTCAAACGCGACTACCGGCCAGGAGACGCGTTCGCCGCCGGCGACGACGTCAACCGGCTGCTGTCCGCTGCCAACTCCGCCCTCTACGGCATCTGCCACGCCGTCATCACCGGCATCGGCGCCAGCCCAGCACTCGGCTTCGTCCACACTGGTTCCGCACTGTCCTTCGTCCTGGACATCGCCGACCTCTACAAGGCCGAATTCACCATTCCCCTGGCCTTCGATCTCGCAGCAAAGGGCCTGACAACCGAGCGCGACGCACGCACAGCGCTACGCGACGCCGTCGTCCGAGGCAAACTCATGCCTCGCATCGTCACCGACATCAAACACCTTCTCGCTCCCAACCCAGACACTCCACTCGACGAGGAACTGAGCGGGCTGTGGGACGAGAGCAACACCATCATCGCCAGCGGCCGCAACTGGGGCGACGCCTTTGCACCCAACCGGCACCTCGATGTCCTGCTCCCTCGCCCTGGCGCGGACAGCGATACGACCACCAGATCCGCAGCACCTGACACACCGCATGGAGCGACACAGGATGCGGCGAACCCGGGGGCGGCCACATGACAGTCGTCGTGCTCATCGCCGCACCACCAGGACTACGCGGTCACCTCACCCGATGGTTCCTCGAAACAGCCCCAGGCGTCTTCGTCGGAACGCCTAACCCCCGTATCCGCGATCGCCTGTGGAACGTGCTCGCCGAGCGAATCAGCGACGGACAAGCCGTCATGATCGAGCCAGCAGCTACAGAGCAGGGATGGTCCGTACGCACAGCTGGCCGTGACCGCTGGACCCCCGCTGACTTCGACGGCATCACCCTCATGGCCCGCCCACGCGGCAACGGAACGGAACCATGGCGCCCCACGCAAATTACGTAAAGGAAAACAGCGTGATCGCGTAACAACGCCGCAGGTCAGGAAGTGTCGTCCCCGCCTACGCGGGGGTGGTTCCCCTGGCGGCGTGTCCGGTGTGACCACACAGGCGTCGTCCCCGCCTACGCGGGGGTGGTTCTGCGCTGCTCGCGGGCCTGTCCGGGGACGCGGTGTCGTCCCCGCCTACGCGGGGGTGGTTCGCCTCCCCCGCCCAAGGCACCCCCGAAGCCGCCGTCGTCCCCGCCTACGCGGGGGTGGTTCCCCTGCACAGCGGTGGTAGGCGCCATGACGTCCGTCGTCCCCGCCTACGCGGGGGTGGTTCCGAGACCCCGGACGAGTACCTCACCGGCGGTGTGTCGTCCCCGCCTACGCGGGGGTGGTTCGAAAGAGATGCCCGCCTCTTCGTATGCGGGTGTGTCGTCCCCGCCTACGCGGGGGTGGTTCGGCGTCGGGCTCCGTCCAGGCCGACCTGGAGGCGTCGTCCCCGCCTACGCGGGGGTGGTTCGGCAGCCAAGGAGAACGGCCGCGTTCTGGACTAGTCGTCCCCGCCTACGCGGGGGTGGTTCATGTGCATCATCCTGGACCAGACGGGGCGCATCGTCGTCCCCGCCTACGCGGGGGTGGTTCTCCCGAGCTTCCTGATAGGCCCGCCACAGGCCCGTCGTCCCCGCCTACGCGGGGGTGGTTCCCCTGGCACGGCGGCGGGCACTTGCACGTCTGTGTCGTCCCCGCCTACGCGGGGGTGGTTCGTACTGGGGCGAGCTGGCGGCCCCGGAGTACTCGTCGTCCCCGCCTACGCGGGGGTGGTTCGCTCGGCGTCAAGCTTCCGCGCACGTCGCAGGAGTCGTCCCCGCCTACGCGGGGGTGGTTCGTACGCCAACGACCAGGGATACGGGCTCGGTCCGTCGTCCCCGCCTACGCGGGGGTGGTTCGGTGGGACCCCTCCCCATGGGCGTGTGGGTGCTGTCGTCCCCGCCTACGCGGGGGTGGTTCGGCCGACCGCATGCAGCGCGTTGCCGAGGACGCGTCGTCCCCGCCTACGCGGGGGTGGTTCCCAGGCCGGCGGCACCCCCTGGGGTGGCCCCCGGTCGTCCCCGCCTACGCGGGGGTGGTTCCCCACACCATGACGGCCCCGCCGCCGAGTACGAGTCGTCCCCGCCTACGCGGGGGTGGTTCGTTCACCCCGCCGAAGATCGGCGGCCGGAAGGAGTCGTCCCCGCCTACGCGGGGGTGGTTCGCCCCGCATCACCGGATGGGGAGCCATCGGTCTGTCGTCCCCGCCTACGCGGGGGTGGTTCCCGCGCCCCCGGCCGCACCGCCGCCGACGCCCTGTCGTCCCCGCCTACGCGGGGGTGGTTCTACCGGAACGTATCGGGGACGTCATGGCGCCTAGTGCCGCATCAGGCAACGTTCGCCCCGTTGGGTGCAGCCTGACAGATGTATGTGTTGCGGGTCTGCGTAGTCTCGCGGGGTGCATACACATCGGAGCTTCCGGAACCCTCCCGCGCTGCCTCACGAGGTTGTAGTCGAGACGTTGGAGCGGGCTCTGGGTGACCGCTCGCACGAGATCGAGGCAGCGAGTGTCCTGGTCGGGAGTGCGTTGAACGACGACGACCGAGAGTTCGTCGAGCACTGGTGCATGGAGGTCGGGACGCGGGCTGTGTCGGGGAGTCCGTTGCTCGGGCTGGCCGGCCTGTGCCTGGGCCATACCGCTCGACGCTTCGGTCGACTCAGCGATGAGGCCCTCGCACTGGCAGCGTCGCTGGCGGCGCGGGCCGAGGTGGACCCGTCGGACGTGGACGGTCGGGCCCAGGACGGTTATGACGACGTGCGGAGCTTCCTGCACCTGTGGTGACGATGCCTGTTGCCGTTGCAGGTCAGGCTGCGTTGGCCCTGCTCACGAGGGCTGTGAGGTGCTTGTCGGTGGCGTTCTTGTTCCGCCAGATGATGTAGCGGCGGATCATGCTGCCCTGGGCCTTGTGAGTGGGGTGGTCGGTGCCGTCGAGGGCGAAGTAGCGCAGGGCGGTGAACTGGGCTTCGATGCGGTTGAGCCAGGAGCTGTTGGTCGGGGTGTAGGCGATCTCGACGTTGTTCGCCTCGGCCCAGTCCGCGACCCGGCGGCAGCGCTTGGTGGTCAGGTGCGGGGAGAAGTTGTCGCAGACGATGGCGATGCGCACGTTGGTCGGGTAGAGGCCGCGCAGGTAGCGGCAGAACTCCAGGAACTTCGAGCGGTTCTTGGTCTTCTTGATGTGCCCGTAGAGCTTGTTCTTGCTCAGGTCATACGCGGCGAACAGGTGACGCACGCCGTGCGGGCGGGTGTATGTCGCTCGCCTCCTCGGTCTGGGTTCCCGGTCGGGATCCTTGTGCTTGCCGCCGAGTTCGGCCCACTGCCGTCCCGGGTGCGGTTGGAGGTTAAGCGGGCCGAACTCGTCCATGCAGAACACGACTTCGGGTTCTCCGCCATCGGGTGTGACCTCGTCGTCGGCAATCGCGTAGAGGTGCTCGACCCGGGCCTTCTTGGCGGCGTAGTCGGGGTCACGGGAGGTCTTCCAGGTCTTCACGCGTTGAAAGGAGACGCCCTCCTCGCGGAGCAGGACCCGCAGGCCCTCGTGGCTGATGTCGTCGACCACCCCCTCGGCGACCAGGAAGCCGGCCAGTTTGGCCAGGCTCCAGGTCGAGCAGGGCAGGCCGTGCTCGACCGGCTTGGACTTGGCGATCTTCTTGATCTCTCTGCGCTCGGGCAGGGTGAAGGTCCTGGGGCGTCCACCCTTGTACTTGGGGTAGAGCGCCTCAAAGCCGTCGGCGTTGAAGTCGTGGATCACATCACGAACCCGGTCCGGGCTCGTGAACGTCACTTCGGCGATCTTCGCCACGGCCATGCCTTGCGCGGACAGCAAGACCATCTGCGCGCGCCGCCAGGTCACCACCGATCCGGTCCCCCTGCGGACGATCCGCAGCAGCCGCCGGCCCTCGTCGTCATCGATCTCGCGAACCCGTACTCGCTCTGCCACCCGCGTAGTTTGGCGGCCCGCGGCCCTCCGAGCGATCACCCGGGCGGCGCGTCACCTCACAAGAGGGCGAACGTTGCCTGACGCGGCACTAGTCGTCCCCGCCTACGCGGGGGTGGTTCGCCGTGCGCGAGTTCTTCGCCCGCCTGCACCACGTCGTCCCCGCCTACGCGGGAGTGGTTCTCGCTCGCCGGGCACGGCAAGTCCATCAACAACGTCGTCCCCGCCTACGCGGGGGTGGTTCACGGGACGATCACAGCGTCGACGCGCTGCGCTAGTCGTCCCCGCCTACGCGGGGGTGGTTCGTCGATCGTCATCAAGACCACGCACTACAACAAGTCGTCCCCGCCTACGCGGGGGTGGTTCCGGCTGATGCCCGCAGTCACCGCCACCACCGGCGTCGTCCCCGCCTACGCGGGGGTGGTTCGCTCGGCAACGCCGGGTGGAAGCTCGCCCAGAAGTCGTCCCCGCCTACGCGGGAGTGGTTCGTTCGCGTGGACTGTCCCCTCGGGCGCCACCATGTCGTCCCCGCCTACGCGGGGGTGGTTCGTCCGTGCCCGGCCTGGCGCTGTTCGTCGGCGGGTCGTCCCCGCCTACGCGGGGGTGGTTCGCCCCCGTACCGGCGAGGTACGGGGGCTTCGTCGTCGTCCCCGCCTACGCGGGGGTGGTTCACGGATCGCGGTACCGCTGGAGACGTAGAGGTAGTCGTCCCCGCCTACGCGGGGGTGGTTCGCCCGAATGGGTGGCCTGCCTGGACGAGGACGAGTCGTCCCGCCTACGCGGGGGTGGTTCGGGGTCCCACAGGATGTGAGGCCGCGCGCCTGCGTCGTCCCCGCCCACGCGGGGATGGTTCGTACCTGATCCGTCAGGTGAAGAACCTTCGGGTGTCGTGCCGTCCCCGCCTACGCGGGGGTGGTTCCAGAGCCGTCACGACCGCCCCGCCGAAAACCACGTCGTCCCCGCCCACGCCCGGGTGGTTCTGCCGAGGTCGGGACGGCCCCCAGCCCCGCCATCGGCACGTCGTCGCCGCCTACGCGGGGGTGGTTCGAGCAGATCCTGAACCGGCACGCCGTATTCCGGGTCGTCCCCGACTACGTGCCAGCCGGGTATCTCCTCGCGCCGGCCGCCATCCAAGACGCTGTCCGCGCCGCCGAACAGTCGGGCTTCGAGCAGGAGACTCGAGCACGGGCCGCGCAGCATGATGCCGCGCTACGCAGCAGCCGGGAGCCGGAGGAGGCCTTCGCTGACGGCCAGGCCGCTATCGAGGCCGCGTGCCCCCGCGCTGCGAGCAGCGACCACGCGCGGCTATGCGCTCTGGCCTACAAGCGGGCTCAGCGCGACGGCCAGATCCCCGCCGTACCAGCGGCCCGGATGGATCGAACGGCATGAGCGAACGCCCGTCGATGGGCGAGGTCGGCAGCGCAACTCCTGTGACCTGCTGGGAAACCGACCAAGCTCGTCATTGCCCGTCCTAGAATCCGATCATCTTGAGCTCGAGGGGGAGCCATGTCGAGTGTCGGAGCGGACAGTACGTCTGAGAACGGTCAGGATCAGTCGACAACGGCAGGTGTGCCCTTAGAGACAGTGATCGCCAGCGTTCGGCGTAGCTATCCGATCAAGGGCTCTGCATCGGAGGGTGCTTGCCTGCCGGATCGGCCGGATGCCGTACGTCTGATCAGGCTCAGCCACCTGAGCCGGGACGGGGAGATTGCCGAACCGGACGAAGATGCCGACATCTGGCGGAACGATGTACCGGAGCAATTCCACCTCCGCGCCGGAGATCTTCTGCTATCTGAAGTGATCACCGGACACCCCAAGGCAGCTCGTGTCGAGGAGTCCGACCTGCCCGCGGCAGCTGTGGGCAGCCTCCTCGTCCTACGCCCCGTCACCTCCTTGCCGCTGGACCACGCTCGCCTGATCCTCGCCTTCCTGCGCTCAGACAGCGTCGGACGCTTGGCCTACGGCACGGCCGGGCTCCGGCGGCTTTCGCCCAGAGACCTCCGTACCCTGACGTTGCCGATAGTCGATCAGGCACTCTCGGCAGCGCTGGAGGAACTGAGCACAGCTGGCCAACGGATGAGTTGCTGGAGCGCAGAAGCAGCGAACCTGGCCAACTCCGTATACGACACCGGGTCCAACCCCGAGAACGCGCGACGCTCCATCATCGAGGCTGGCCAGCTCACCCGCCTCCGAGCGGAAGCCGCAGCCCAACTTGACCAACCGGGCTACATCTTCCGCACCCGACTTCCATACCCCATCGCGTTGCGCTGGCGAGAAGTCGAGGCCCGGACCAGTGCAAACGACACTGCGCCCGCCTACGACGCCGTTCTTGAGACAGCGGAGGCGCTTCTCGCGTACGGCGCTCTGGTCGCGGCGGCCCTTGCCCATGAAGCCGGGATAAGTCTCTCCTCCGTATCGGATCTACAACGCAAACTGTCCGGGGGCGCAGGCGGCCCAGGGCTGGGGGACTGGACGGCGATCCTGCAGCAAATCGGCGGGGCGAAGACCCGGCGCGGCTTGACTCCGGACCACCCCCTCCACGAGCTGGGAACCCTTCTCAGCAGTGATGACGTCCAGCAGGCACGGAGTCGGCTGGCAGACCGCCGCCATGCCAGAGCGCACGGGCGTGCGCTCGACGCAGTCACCCTCCCCGCGGCGCTGCAGGAGGCACGCGGCGACCTAGAGCTGGTGCTGGGACATGCCCGGTTCCTCGCTGATCTGCCTCTTGTCCACGTGACGTCCGTGTCGTGGGACGCCTACCAGGCCGAGGCTTCGATCATGTTCCGGCGCCTGATGGGCGACCATCCCGTGGTGCCCACCTCGACGATGAAGCATCCGAGCAACACGATCGAGAGCGGCAGCCTGTACCTGGTCGACCGCGACCGTGGCCTGCACCTCCTGCGACCCTTCCTCACGATCGAGGTGTGCGAGACGTGCCACAACTGGTCGACCTTCCACGCGGACAAGGAGAGGGGTCAGCTCGTCCAGAAGAGCCTTGAGCACGGCCATCACTACCCGTACAACACCGACGCCCGGGTCCTCCAGCAGGTCGGGTTGCTCTGATCCAGGGCTGAAGGCAGGGGCTGGGAGCTATTCTGCGTTGACGTGACTTGTCGCCTCGGCAAGGCTGATCAGGCACGATGTGCACGGAGGCAGGCCATGGCAGTCTACGAGCGGAGCCGCGCGAGGGTAGTGCGCGCCGGTCCGACGACCACGCACGTGGCTCTGGATGCGTGGGCTCATGGACAGATCACCGTGCGGATCGACACCGAGGTCATGACCACGGTCACCGGCATGCCTCGAAATCGGCACAGTCTCTATCCCTTCTCTCGCGCGCGCGTGCCGGGCGGGGCCGAGGTCGATGACGGGCCGGCTGAGGAGTCGTGTTGCTTCGGCTTGCTTGGTTTCGCAGCACCTCGCTGTGGAGCGCGCCCGCGTCGAGCTCCGCGGGCAGCTTGCAGCTCTCCTCATGGGGAGGTGACCCAGGTCAGATAGGCAGAAATGATGGAGGCCGTGCCGGACCGGGCAGGGCCTCCATCGCCCATTGCTTGGCTGTCTACGCGGTCGTGGGGGTTCGGAGTTGGCGGACCATGGTGGCGTAGAGCGGGGAGTCCGGGAACGGCTTCTGCTCGCCGACGCTTGCGTAGCCCCAGCGCTCGTACATGGCCTTGACATCGACCTTGCGGGGGTCCACCAGCAGAGTCACGCGCTCCTCGGCGCGGCTGGCGAGCAGCTCCTCGTGGATGCGATGGGCGACGCCGGTACCACGCCACTGTTCGCGGGTCATGATCTCGAACAGAGCGAGAGTGCGGGCGCCTGTCTCCTCGGTGTAGTCCTCTGGCAGGGGGTCGAGCTGGTGCATCCACCAGCGGGCGCCGGGCTGCAGGGCGGCGCCGTAGGCGTAGCCGACGGGCTCTGCGTTCACATAGCCGATGACGGCCTCCCAGGAGTTGCGGCCGGCGTGCCCTGTAAGTCGCTCATCGAAGCGCTCTATGGAGAAGAACGGGTCCTCCATGCGGTGCGCGTAGACCTCGGCGTACACGCTTAGGAGGGTGTGCCGTACCTCGTCGAGCTGTTCCCGTCCGATGCGCTGAAGCTCCAGGTCCATGGTGCGGTCCTTTCTCAAAGGGTGGTGGTGGCAGTGTCATGCAGCCACGCGCGTGCGCGTTTCGATCCGGTAGCGGCGGCCTCAGTGCGGAAGATACGCAGCAGTTCGCGGACACGCCCGGAGTTGGGAAGACCATGGGTGTAGAGGACGTCAGCGGTGCGGCAGGCCTGCTCAAGGTCTCCTTGCTTGACCTGGGCGATGGCGAGCTGCGCCGTGTAGTAGGCGCGATTTCTCTCGAAGCCGGGGCGGATGCGGGCGAGGGTCTGGTGGACGTGGAACTCGGCTTCATCGGGCCGGCCAATACGAAGGTGCACGAGTGAGGACAGGCCGTGCCACTCGGCGACATCGTAGAAGCTGAACCATGCCGGGCGGGGAGCGTTGGCGTCTGCTCTGTGCAGGGCGTCTTCGGACAGGCGGATGGCGCGTAGGGCCCCGCGTACGTCCTGCTGTTGCGACAGGGCCAGCGCATATCTGGCGTGTCCAAGGGAGGCGTACATCGGATCACGCCGGGTTGTGGCGTTGCGGCGTACGCGTTCCGCGGCGGCCTGGGCGTCACCGGGCTTGTTGCGCTGGCTGGACAGCAACGCCATGTAGTTCCAGGCGCGGAGGGTGACCACTGAGTCTCCGCTATAGCCGGCCAGCATGAGGGCTCGTTCGAGATGACGCTGGGCGCGTTCCATGGCGTGGGCGTCGAGCGCGGCCCACGCAGCGGCCATGGTGGCGTTGGCGGCGAGGCTGTAGATCGCGCAACGGATGGTGGTGGTGGTCTGGCCATGGTTCATAAGGTCCACGGCCATCTGTGCCTTGGTAAGAGCTTCGGTTTCCACCGCAGCGGAGCCGCCGGATCGCTGTTCTTGGACGGAGAGCGCGTCGAGGGCCGCCTGCATGCGTTCGAGGTCGGCGCGTCCGATGCGTCGGGGTGCGGTGATGGGTGTGGGAATCACGGCGGCGACTGCGCCGGCAGCGAAAGTTCGGCGTTGCATGGGGTCCTCTTGCGTGGGCTTCCGCTTGGCGCGGGTTGGCTTGGTGAAGCCCAGCGCCTCACCGGTACAGCCGAATACTGCCTCCAGCGCCAGAAGCTGTCGCGTCTGCGGCCATCGAGTTTGTCCGCTCAGGAGGCGTCGGATCGTGCGGTCTGTCAAGTCGCCCATGCGTCCGGTGAGGGCGAGTAAAGCTTCGTTGAGCGCCTTGGCAAGGTCAGCTGCGCTCATACCGGCGGCGCGCATCTGCGCTTCCAGGACCGTGTTCCTGTGCCCATCACGGGAGCTGACCATGTGTCAACGGTAGTAGGGGCGCCAGACCCGAAGGTAATGGAATCGCAAATTCGCCCTAGGGCGTGCATGCACGTTGGTGCCCGTTCGCCCTACTGCGGAGAGTGATTGCGCGGTTACCTCGTCACAAGACAGCGCATGATCTCGGCCTTGGGAGACAAGGTGAGCAGCACACGACCCCACACACCCGCAACCGACTCGACCGGCGCGTCTGGCTTTCCGGTTGCCGTGGTTGAGACGCCCATGCCCGTCCGCGACGACGCCGTTTGGCACTGGCGGAGGGACTTCGAGGCGAACGGGTCCGCGAGCGGAAACGCCAGGGTCCACACCCGCACGCAGCTCACGATGGGTCACTGGCACGGCGACATCAAGAATGCCGCGCAGATTGCCGCGCGGGTGATGGACAACGCCGCCCGGCACTCGTCGCCGCCGCCGCGGGGCCGCCTGGACTTGCGCCTGGCCGTCATCGCCACGGGCGAACTCCTCATCGAGGTGACCGACCCGTTCCCGGACTTCCCTGGCTTCATCGAGGCCGTCACCTGGAAGCCCACCGAGGGCCAGTCGGCCCGCGGCCTGTGGGTCGCACAACACCTCGGCGCCCGCCTCTCCTTCGCTGTCGCCGAGGACGGCCGCTCCAAGACCGTGCAGGCCCTGGTGCCGGGGACGCCGGCATGCTGACCACTGAGGCGCCGGTGCCCCCTCGAGACGACATGCAGGACCTGGCCGCCCGCATCCGCGCCTACCTCGACATCGGCGATCAGCGCGCGGTCCGGATGCCTCTCGGCGGCGGCCTCTTCGACGTGGTGATCAGCGGCAGCGGGACTGACTCCGCCGACATAGTGGCCGCCATGGACGAGGTCCAGCTCGGCGTCTGCGGCCCGGTCATCGCCGACCCGGAGAACGCGTGGCTGTACTGGCTCGTGCCTCCCGGGACGACCGCCCGGTGGGAGCCGCACACCTACGGTCTGTGCGTCGGTGCCCCGCACATCCTGACCCTGCCTCCGCTCGCCCGTGATGTGCCCCCGGGCCCGTACTGGCTGCGGCCCTGCGTGAGCGACCGGCTTGTGCCACCGAATCCGCTCCGCGACCTCCTCGAGCGTTTCCGCCCGATGCCGACTCCGCACGAGTCGTTCGCTGCTGCGATGGGCTTTCACGCCCCCTGAGTCCCGCGGCACTCCCAGTCTCCTTCCCATCCCGGGGAGGAAACCCCGCCCCTTCCCTCCGGGGGGTGGGTGGCCCGCCAGTGAAGAAGGACCGGGCCGAGCACCATTCGCCGTGCGCGCCGTGCCCATTCGGATCACCCGGCGTGCACGGCGGACCAAGCCACGCACCCCGAGCACTGAGGAGAGCCATGCTCACTCCACCGATGAGCCGCAGCATCGAGGGCGCATACGTGTCCCTGCTGGAACTGGCGACTGAACAGACCGAGCACCACATTGGCCCGCGCGGCAACGACGCACGCGAGGTGATCGGCGTGGGCTTCCGCCTGCCCGACCCCCGTCAGCGCCTTCCCTACCTCGCGGAACGGAAGGTCAACCCGGTCTTCCACTTCGCCGAAGCGCTCTGGTACCTGGCCGGGCGGCGCGACCTGGCGATGATGGTCCACTACGCGCCGACGATGGCCTCGGACTCCCGCGACGGCGTCAACCTCGACGGAAGCGCCTACGGGCACGTCCTGTTCTACCCGGCCGCCGGCGACACCGTCTCCCCCTTCGACCGTGTCCTCGAGGTCCTGCAGCAGGAGAAGGACAGCAAACGCGGCTACCTGCCCGTGTTCTCCTCCGCGGAGCTCGCCGACCGCGACAACCCGAGCGTGTCGTGCCTGGCCGGCCTGCACCTGCTTCCCCGCGGCGGGCGCCTGCACATGGTGGTCAACATGCGGGCCAACGATCTGGACTGCGGCCTGCTGAGCGACGTGTTCTCCTTCACGATGATCCAGGAGTACGCGGCCGTGCGACTGGGCCTGATGCTCGGCTCCTACACCCACTACATCGGCTCCGCGCACGTCAACGACCGCAACGTCGACCGGGTCAAGCGCGTACTGCACGAGGCCCGCACCCGGCCCGCACCACAGACGTACGCGTTCCCGGCCATGCCCGCCGACACCGACGCGGACAGCATCACCCGCGTCCTGCAGCACGAGGAACTGCTCCGCACCAACCGCGCCCAGTACACCGCCGACGATGTGGCAGCCCTCGACCTGGACCCGTACTGGCAGCAAGTCGTGTTGCTGTTCGAGCTGTATCGGCAAATCAAGCACGACCACACCGACGCGGTCACCCACGACGTCCTCACGGCGCTGCGGCCGGGCCTGCGCTGGCTGTGCGGCCACCGCTGGGAGGCCTGCGCCCAGAACAGGGGCGAGCTGTGACCCGCATGCCGCCGAGCGGCACCGTCGTGGAAGGCGTCGACTTCTCCCAGTGGGTCGTCGCGCTGTGCAAGCCCGACGCCGTGGACCGCGGCCTCGTCGACCAGGTACTCGAACGCATCTCCGGCTCCTACGCCACCGTCGTCGCCCGCCGTCACCTCACCGCGCAGGCCTGGCAGGCGCACGTGCACTACTGGGACCTGCTCGTCAACGCCGACTGGTTCACCGACCGCGACATCCCCGCCTGCCTCGACGCCGAGTACGCCGCCCGCCCGGTCACCGTCGCCCTCATCCATGGCGCGCCCGGCGTCCACGCGCGGCTGCGCGACCTACTCGGGCACTACGACCCCACCGTGGCCGCCCCCGGCACGATCCGCGGCGACCTGGGCAACGACAGCCTTGCCGCGGCGGTCGCCGAGAAGCGCCTCGTGCGGAACCTCGCGCACACCTCGGACGATCCGGCCGCGGCCCGCCGGGACTTCGGCACATGGTTCGGCGCCGCGCGCCGCGCTCTGCTGACCGAACCGGCCGCCCCGGCCCAGTACCTGCCCGTCTGACCCTGGAGGCTTCATGACCACGTCTGCGATTCCGCGCGCCACCCGCCGCCCGCTGCCGATCCTTACGGCCGAGCAGAGCGCTGGCATGGACCCCGAGCTCCTGGACCCGGTCGCCTACCGCAAGAGCGGCATCTCCCTGAACCACATAGTCGGGTGCCCGCTCGACTGCGGGTACTGCGTGAGACACCTCTTCCAGAACTTCGAAATGAAGGTCCCGAGGGCCCTCATGAGCGACGCGGAGGCCGTGCAGCGCCTCGTCGACCACCCGCTGTTCCGGCCGCACGCCACGCCCATCCAGGTCTTCAACCGTGCCACCGACCCCATGCTGCCCACGGTCAAGCCCCCACACCTTCCGCGTGCTGCAGCTCCTCAACGCCCGCGGCCTGACGAACCACGTCCTGATCATCACCCGGTGGCGCGTCGAGCCCGAGGACTGCGCGGTCCTCAACAGCTTCACGCACCTGCGTCTGACGATCCTGGTCACCCACTCCGGCATCGACGACCCGCGCATCGAACCGGTGGACTCCAACATCGCCGCCACCAGCCTCCGCACCCTGTACGAGCACGCCGAGAACTACCGCACCCTGCTGTACTGGCGGCCGATCGTACCCGGCCTCAACGACACCGACGCCCACCTGGCGCGCGCCCGCGAGCTGTCCCGCCACGCCCACGCGACCGTCTTCACCGGCCTGTTCTTCAAGGACGAGATCGCCGCCTACTACGAGGGCCACGGCCTGCCGATCCCCTACGACGACACCGCCCGCCGCAAGGTCATGCCCGAGATCGGCGAACACCGGATCTTGGCCGCCTTCCACGACCCCGGCAACAGCGAAGCCCCCTGGGGCCCGCTGTTCCGCAAGACCTCATGCGGCGTGGCCTACGTCCACGGCGAGGCCGACTACAACGGGCACTACGGCATCAGGGAACTGTGCGACATCTGCCCCCTGGAACAGCTCCAGCTCTGCAAGGACGCATGGGCCAAGCCCGACCTGACCGCCGTCACCGCACGGGCACAGGAACTCGGCGCGACCGGCCCCGTTGAGATTGGAGAGCGCGCCATCATCGTGGAAGGCCTCGACGGGCCCACCCGGAACTACCTGCAGCAGTTGTTCGGCTACCAGTGCCACGACCGGCACAGCCCCCACCTGTACCGCCAGCACGGCCGAGCCCCAATCGGCTGGCCCGCGGAGAACGGAACGGCATGAACTTCTCCTCCTGGCCCCGGCTGCTCGTCGTCGACGTCGAGGGCAACGGCCAGACCCCGCCCGACCTGGTCGAGGTCGCCGCGCTGCCCATCACGGACGGCCGGCCCGACAAGACCAGGGCCAGCGCGTGGCTGACCAAACCCCGACGCCCGATCACGGGCTTCGCCACCCGCGTGCACGGCCTGACCAACCAGGCCCTCGCGAGCGCGCCGGGCTGGGAGGAGATCGCCGACCACGTCCACACGCTGCTGGGCACGGCATGGATCGTCGCCCACAACGCGCACGTGGACTACAAGGTGCTCAAAGCGCACCTTCCGCGGTGGGAACCCGCCGGGGTCCTCGACACGCTACGCCTCGCCAAGGCGACGTACGACCTGACGAAGTACAGCCTCGACGCCGTGCTCGAGCACGTCCAGCCGGACATGAGCGAGGCCCCGGCACACCGCCACCGCGCCACCTATGACACCTGGGCCACCGCGCAACTCCTCGTCGCCATGGCACGCCACTACGGCACCTGGGACGAGCTCGTGGCCGCGGCCGTACCGCCCGGCCTGCCCGGTGCCCCCGAACCCGAAAGGGACCCGACGCTGTGGTGACCACGACCGCGCCCACCGGCGCGCCACCACCCGCACGCCCCCGCTACGAGAACTGGCGACCCCCCATCGTGGGCGTCTCCCTCCTAGCGCCCGTCGGCGCGAACGGCCTAGTCCTCGCCGACGTGACCGGCCACGGCTACTACGTCCTCCCGCACGGCACCGTCGACGACGGCCAGACCCCCGAGGACGCCGCCCGCGCCGTACTGGCCGGCCAGGCGACCATCCGACGCCAGGTCGCTGTCATCAACACTCAAGGCCGCCGCCGCAGGATCACCACGCACCTCGTCGTCACCGATCCTCTCAACCCGCACGACATTGCACGCCTGGACTACCAGGACCCGCGGGCCGTACTGCGCGTGCTGCCCACCCCGCAGGCCATCGCTGCTCTTCCGCCCCGCGCCAGCGAGTGGGCCCTGCTGGGACTGCAGGCCCTCGCCATCGGCGTGCTGCCGCATCTCGAGAACGGCGCGGTTAAGCGCCTTGAAGCTGTAGCTGTGACGCACGGATGCAACAGATCACTGGAGTAGGCATTCGGGGAGTGTTGGTGTCTTATCCGAACCCGATGTAATGCCCCGGAAGAACCGTGACCACCGCCACATGCTGCGATAACTCGCAGTCAGACGGCTCCACTCCTGTTCTAAATGCCGCTTTCCATGAAAGTGCCACTTCTCCTGGGTTCAAGCGTGTAAGCAGGTCGCCCAGTGCGCTCCCCGCGCCCGCGAGGATGGTCCCATCGTGGTCAGGGTCGTATCCACGATGGCCTTCTGCTCCCCGCGCCCGCGGGGATGGTCCCAGCGACAGGTCGGGGACGACGATCTGACCGTCCCGCTCCCCGCGCCCGCGGTGATGGTGATGGTCCCAACCTCCTCGCCATCTGCGACAATCACCCGGCCTGCTCCCCGCGCCCGCGGTGATGGTCCCAAGTACGACTCGGGACGGGGCCTGATCCTCCCCTGCTCCCCGTGCCCGCGGGGATGGTCCCCGGCACGGCCCGCCCGTCGTAGCCCTCGCCGTCTGGCTGTTCCCCGTGCCCGCGGAGAGGACCCCTACGATTCGGTGAAGTACCACTGGATGTTCCAGTTGCTTCCTGCACGTGCAGGAGTGGTTGCGGAGGTCGCGGCGTCCAGCGGTTCCTACTCTGCTCTCCTCGCGCTGGCGGGGATGGCCCCCGGGACGCCTTCATGGCCCTGCGGTCCATGTTCTGCTCCTCGCACTGGCAGGGATGGTCCCGACGCCAAGGTCCAGCAGACCGCCGCCCGGTCTGCTCCTCGCGTCCGCGGGGATGGTCCCACGATGGACATCGCCACCGGCAACGTGGACCACTGCTCCCCGCGCCCGCGGGGATGGTCTCGGCAAGGTGATCGAGGCGGCCCGGCCCGGGACCTGCTCCCCGTGCCTGTGGGGATGGTTCCGATAACGCCCGGTCGCTGGAGACGCTCTGGCGCTGCTCCTTGCGCCCCGCGAGGATGGTCGCGGGTCCGGCTCCTCGGTGACGAGGTCTTCGAGCTGCTCGCCGCGCCCGCGGGGATGGTCCCGCCGACACCATCCGCGCCAAGCTCCGAAAGGGCTGCTTCCCGCGCGTGCGGGGGTGGTCCCTGCATCACGGCACGGTCGTTCCCGTCGGACAGTTGGTCCTCGCGGCCGGGGGGATGGCTTCGACGTGAACTGTTACCGGCTGAACGTCGGTTGCTCCCGGTGCCGGGGGTGTGGTTCCCGGGGATCTGCTGGTCGTGCCCGTTGGGATGGACCCTGGGGTTGGTAGGTGACGGCGTGCGGGGGTGGTTATCGCGGCGGCCGGTTCCCCGCAGGGGTGTCCCTGCGGGGGAGGAGGTTGGCAGCCCTCTCATGCCGGCCGTCGGGCGGCTCCTGGTCCGAACCATCGTCAAGAAAAACCAGGTCCGCGTCTTGAGGGTAGCCGGGCGCCGGTCCGCGGCTGGTGGTGCTGGTCTATCGGGTGCGTGCGTTGAGGATGGTGCTGCGTTTCCACATGCGCCGGGGGCCGCCGCGGGCGCCGGCCTGCAGTGCGTCCGGCGTTGCGAGGCCTGGGAGGTTGCCTTGGGCCAGGGCGCTGGAGAAGCTGTTGAGGCTTTTGTAGCCGAGCATGGAGGCTGCCTGGGTGGAGGAGAGCAGCTCGTCCGGGTCACCGTCGACGGGGACCTGCGGCAGTTCGGGTGCCTGGCGGGTCGCGCCGATCCGTTTGCCCTTGCCGGGGCGGGTGGCTTTCCAGTCGATGATGGTGCCGCGGCGCCAGTGCATCTCGTGCGGCCGGCCGGGCCCGGAGGGGATCGGCTCGATCACGTCCGGCTTCGGGAAATAGCCGGGGTGTTGCCTCAGGTAGGACACGATGGTCGTTCTCCGCTTGAAGCCGAGCATCGCGGCGACCTGGGTGGTGTTGAGCAGTTCGTCGCGGTCGCCGTCGAGCACGGATGCGGGGAGCTTGCGGGCTTGCTCGGTGTCCTTGGCGCGCTGGGTGAACCAGGCGTCGACTTCCTGCTCGAGCCACTGCAGCGGGTTTCCGCGGCGGCCCGTGCCGTGATGGGCCGCGGGGAATCCGGTGTCGGCGCGGTCCCGGTTCCACTCGCTCAGCCGCGAGCGGCTCACGCCGTGCTTCTCGCAGATCTGTGCGGCGTCCACGAACGTGGGGTTCGCGGGCTTGGACATGGCGACCTCACCGACTCGGTTGGAGTGACGCCGGCACCCGACGTCGCTTCGATAATGCCGTATAAGTCTGGCCGGGTCCAGTCCGTGGAGGAAACCGGCGCGGTCAGCCGGGCGCCAGGCACACCCCGAGTTCGGCCGCACGGGTCGCGAGCTCGGTGTACGCGATCGCGGCGGGACTTCGGTCCCACTCGGCGAACGCCAGGTACGCCACTGTCTCCTCCCGAGTCGCACCCGGCTCCCACGGCGCACCGGCGTGCACGCACGCTTCAGCCACCTCCTGGTCGGACATCGCGGCGCAGCGCTCGGCGATGTGGGCGCGGAGCTCGGCCACGCCCGCGCACCAGTGTGTGTGGCCGGCCTGCAGCATCTCGAGCAGGGCGCCCGGGTCGGTGGTGCCCGCGGCGCGTGCGGTGAGGTCCAGCAGCTGTGCGGTGGAGGTGCTCATGGTCGGCACTCCTTCCTTCCTCAGTCGATGATGACGGTAGTGCTCACCGGTGAGCGGTGAGTTCGGCCCAGCGGTCGGCGAAGCGGGGCCGCTCCTTGCTTCGCACGGATGCGGGCGCAGCGACCAGCAGCTCCTCCACGGCGGGGAAGCTCTCCCCGCGCGTGCGGAGCCACACCCGCACCGACCCGTAGGGGTCGTCGTTCTCCACCAGTAGTTGGCGCTTGTCCGCCATGTCCCGCAGCGGGCGATCCGACCCGGCTCCTCGTGGCGGAGCAGCTGGACCGACCGCATCGCGGGGCCGCGCTTGTCCGGGGGCCGGCCTTGGCGGGCAGGATGCGGCGCACCCGGTACACCGCCCAGGGGCAGGCCTGCAGTTCCTCGGCGAAGGCCTTGAGCACCGCGGTGTCTCCGCTGCGGTCGTGACGGAACTGCTCGAGCAGGCTGCGCCGGCCGAACAGCCGGCTGTTGGGTTTTAGCCGCATGGAGGTGTACTCCAGCCGCAGGGTGAGGGCTGCGATCTGCGGATAGCGGCACATGCGGTCCAGGTGCGCCGGCAGCGCACCCAGGCTCACCGGAAAGCAGCAGAAGGTGCAGTACGACTTTTTCCATCGCACGCCGAACAGGTCGTACAGGAAGTTTTCGCATTCCCGGTCGCCCCAGCCCCAGTCGATCAGCGGGAACCACGCGGTGCGCAGCGGGTTGGTGTCCGCGGCCCGGTCGTGCTCGGCGCGGCACTGCTCACCGGCGTGGTAGCCCGGGACTTGGGTGAACGGCGTCCGGGAACGCACCGGCGATCCAGTCGTCTCCTGGCTCGCCCTCGGCGCGGATGCTGCAGATCCGCCGGCCTGCTGCGGGACGGTGCTGTTGGTCTCCAGTTCGGCCTTGAGGGCCCATCGGCCGCGGCCTGTGATGATCCAGGGTGTGCGGGAGTCGTCCAGGACGTCGATCCCGGCGAGTCGGGACTGCCCGGCACGGGTGACCTGCACGTACCGCACGCCGCGGCGGCGCAGCAGGGCCAGGATGTGCTTCTCCGCGTCGGCGAGGGTGTCGGGCCACGCGCTGCCCGGCATGCGGGAAAGGTCGATGCCGCAGGCGTCCGGGTCGGTCAGGACCCGGGCGAGGAAAGCGCTGGAGTCCTTGCCCAGCCCTCTCTCACTGGCTCGCACGTGTTGCAAGGCTGATGCGTGCCGCCGTCCGTGACCTGTCTCACCGGAGTTGGGTCGTGTCTCTGAAGATGGACAGATGTTGGTCCGTCTCATCGAAGGTGGGCAGCAGGCGCGCGACCAGCTCGAAAGTGGAAGGGCAAGGTGCCCTCGATCTGAGGAAAACGCCGTCCGTGCGGTACGTGTCGCGCTACTGTCCCCACCTTGCGGCACTGACATGTTGGGAGATAACGATGGACCGGACAGAGCTACAGGCCAAGATCGACGAGCTGATGCGTCAGTACCACGACGAGGAGATTGACGGCGCGACCTACGCCGAGGCGATGATGAAGTTGACCGCCTCCGCCCAGGAGTGATGCCCGGTTCGCAGTTGATCCTCTCGGCATAGGCGCGCAGCCGACCCGTCGCACCGAAGGTGTACCGATGCGCAGTAGCGCTGGTCACACCCGATCTATCGAGTACTTGGCCAGGGCCTCGGCGTCAGCGCGAGGCTACGGTCGTCTCACCGGCAAGCGCCTCTCCGGCGTCGGAGGCGGCGCACCATCGACGGTGAGTTCCGACTCCTGCTCCACTTTCGAGCTGGTCGCGCGCTTGCCGCCCACCTTCGATGAGACGGACCAACATCTGTCCGCCTTCAGTGAGACACGACCCAACTCGGTGAGACGAACACCAAGCCCACTTGCGGAGTCGTATACGAGTCCATACTCTCTTGTAGAGTCGTATACGACACCGGAGGAAGTCATGAATCGGGATGCCTTGAGGGCAGCGGTCGTCGATGCCCTCGCTGACGTCGCTGCTGCACAGGAGAAGCTCACCGGTCTCCTTGCCGACATTGATGGCACGGAGGCTGCGGTGAACGTCCCGCGGCAGGGTCGCTGGACGGGTGAGCAAGTCGAACTGCTGTGGGGAAAGGTCAAGCACCTGGCCGGAGTTCGCGCGTTGTTCGAGGCCACCGCCGCGAAGCCGGGCGACACGGTCACGTTCGCGGAGCTCCTTAATCGCTCGGGGCTCGACGAGCAGCAGCAGCGGAATGAACACGCACGTCTCAGCCGGATTGCTGCCGACCTGTTCGGGGAGAAGCGTTGGCCGATCGAGAACTGGCAGGGCGGCTATGACGGAGACACCGGCAAGGCCCAGATGATCTATCGGATCGATGCCCAAGTCGCGGAGTGGTGGCTCGGGTTGGCTCAATGAACGGTCGCCGGGGGAGGTAGCCGGGTCGCCGTGGTTCGGGCGGTTGGCAGACGCCGGACCATGGCACCTTCGCCCTGCCGGGCGACGGACAGGTGCATCAGCGCCTCGACGTGGTGGCCGGCGGATCCGAGGAGCACGTACTCGCTGCCCCGGGACCGGTACGGCGTCGGGGGAGATCCGGACCCTGGCCGGGGTCGTCCGGTCTGTTGGGGCGAGCTTGGGAGGTGGCGGGTGAGAGGGGTCCGGCTTTCTTTCCGCCTCCGCATGGTGGAAGGGGTACCAGGCGGGGCCGTGGACGACGCCGTCGTCGATGACGTAGGACCAGGAACCGAGAGCGAGCTCGACGGGGTACGAGGAGAACTTGTCGGCGGGCGCGACGTAGGGGGCAAGTAGGCGGGGCACGTCGTGTCCTCCGGGTCGTCACTGCGGGGCTGCGGGGTCATGTGCCGGCTGGTCGGTGATCTGCCGGTTTTCCACCCGTCGGCCCACTGCTCGATCTCGCTCACGACGTTCGAGCCGGGGAGCTCACCGCAGCGGCTGTGGATCCCGCGGAGGCGGGTGAGCAGGTCGATCAGGGCGCGGCCTTCAGGGGGAGTGGTTGAGGGCTGCCACAGGGCCATGGCGCAGCCTCCTTCGGAAGTAGCGGGTGGTGGCCCGCCGCCGGCGCGGCGGGCCACTCGGGGGTCAGGACGTCAGGTCGCGCAGTAGCGCCCGGAACGCGGCTTCGCTGGTGCACTGCACGTACAGAAAGGCCAACTGGGCCTCCAGGCCATCCGCGTTGATCTGTCCGGCTCGCGTCTCGGCGTCGACATGGGAGGCCAGGTACGCCCCGTTCCGTCCACCTCGGGGTGCGCACCGGTGTTGTAGGCGTCGGCGGCCCGGTCGTGCGCTGCCTCAGGACGGCCTCGTCCAGCTGTCCGGCCTGGATGCCCTCCTCGGCGGCGATGGCCAGCAGCCGCACGGGAGCGCCGGCCCGGCGCGGCGGCAAGGTCGTCGGCGTCCCGTACCGGCTCGGGCACCAGAGCCGTGGCCGGGCCGTCGGGGCGGCGGAACGCAGTGCCGGTCAGCGTGGTGCCGAAAGCTGTCCAGCCCGCACCGGTCATCGCTTCGGCCAGGTGGTGTGCGGCCTCGCTCCACCTGTGCCGGTGCTCCTGGTTCTGCCATTCGACGCCACCGGCGCCGGGGGAGACGTCGTTACCGCCGACGATCGGGGCGAGAAAGACCTCATCGGCTCGGACGCTGGTCGGCCGCATGCGGAACGTCTCGCCGTTGATCCAGCCGCGCGCGGTGAGGACCGCGGCGGCCGCGGCGAACGTGTCCTCGCTCGTCTTCGGGGTCAGGTCGTAGGGGAACGCGTCGGCCGCACGGGGCCGGCGGATGCGGGGCATGCGGATTCCTCCTCTGGTGGTGGGCGCGGTCGGGTGGAGCCGGTGAGGGCGGGGTTCACGCGGGCTGGCCGCGTAGTGCGGCAGTCATGGCGGATCCCTCCCGGATCGCGGGGGCGGCGGCAGATCAGGGGTAGATGCCGGGAGGCTCGGGGTCGTAGACGGCTCCGAACTCGGCGGGCGGTAGCAGCCATGGCGTCCGGTCCGGGTACAGCAGGCGGGCATTGAAGCTGGGGAACCATGTCGTGCCCTGGTCGGCGCTCGACATGGTCGGACCGAGGTAGGTGACGGCTTCCCCGTAGACGTCGGGGACGGTGTCGCCTGGGTGGATCTCGGCGCCGGTGGCGGCATACCGCAGCCTGCGGATGGGCTCGCTCGGGTCGTGGAACTCACCGCCCAGCGGATTGCGCGTCACCCCGTAGGGCTGGGCGGCAAGCTCCGCGCAGCGTCGGTCGTACTCCGTCAGCGCGCGGTGTCCGGCCTCGGTGAGTGCCACCTGCTCGCCTTGGTAGACCAGCCACCCGCGATCGAGCAGTCGTGCCGGCACGCCTGCGGCCTGGGTGAGTTCGGCGTCGCTCATTGCGAGCGCGATCTGTTCGACGGCGGGCCTTGTCGCGCTCGGTCATGCCCTCGCGCTGGTCGTTCTCCAGCAGCGACAGCAGCCGGGTGGCGGCGTCGCGGCCGACCAGGTCGGCGTGCACCGCGCAGGCGACGCTATGCAGGGGGCCGGTTCTCGGCCTCCGCGCTGTCGTTGGCGAGCTGGGCGGCCTGGGAGCGACGCCAGCCCTTGAAGACGCCGAAGGTGCCGTCCGGGCGGGGCCGCACGCCGACGACCTCCTGAACCCCGATGGCCTTGATCGAGGCGATCAGGGCCGCGTCCGGCGGCGTGTCGGGCCGCGCGCTGGCCTCGTCTCGAACGAGGTGGGACGGGTCGATGTCCTGGAGCGTCCACGTGGTGCCGAACGCCTCGGCGGGGGCTGTGGCGGCGTCGGGCTTCTCGGTCACGTCGTCGGCCGGGGGCGCGGCCTTCGGGCCTTGGTCGCAGTGGCCATGATGGCTCTCCTCTTCTGTGACGGTGGTTCGGACGCCGGGTGCCTCTCCCGACATCTTCGATAATACGCATTTACCGGGGTGGGGTCGAATGATTTTCTGTCCGTCCCCACCCCCGTAACGGGCCTGGTCAGATGCGGTGCCGGGCCGCGTGGGGCCGGGAGGCGAACACCGGCCGGGGCGCGCCGTGGACGCGGGGGAGCGTGGCCACCTGTTCGGTGCCGGGTCTGCCGCAGTCCAGGCAGCGGCGGTCGACCGGAGCAGCCGGGGCGGGTGTGACAGGCGCGGGTCGCAGGAGCCGGGGCAGGCGGAATCTTCGCATGGGGGACCTCTCCGGGAATTCGTCAAGGGAATTACGGAATATCGAAAAGCGAATTCGGTGAAATGCGTGCGGTCAGGGGGTGCGGGGCCGGGCCGGGTGGGCCGGCGGGCTACAGCGGCCGTCCTCGTTCCACCGAACTCTGGCGCTGTCGGCCGCCGCATGAGGTCGTCGAAGGTGTCGTTCTCGTGGCCCAGCGGCAGGCCGTGCTTGCGGCGCTGGATGTTGGCGCGGCGCGCGCAGAAGTGGCAGACCGGGTACAGCGTGCGGTGGGGCCATCTCTCGGGCACCGGGTAGGTGCCAGTGGCCGGGTCGATCGCGATGGACGCCACCCGCTGGGGGTCGAACCGGAACAGTCGGGTGCAGCCGGAACAGGGGGCCAGGGCCGTCGGGTTCCCGTCCGCTGCTCCTCCTCCAGTGCCGGAACGGCGGGCGGGGCGGGTCCCGGCGGGGCTGCTTGCCGCCACGGCGGGGTGTCCTGTGGCCTGGTGCCGGGCGCGTAGTAGGGCCGCATGGACAAGGCGGTGGCCTCGCCCTTTCCGCGCTTGCCGTTCGGGGGCGGGGCGAACTCCAGGTACTCGGACCAAATAAGTGAGGCGGATTCACGGCGGGAGACGGGTTCGCACCAGCGGTATGGGCGTCCGCTTTGTTGCGGGACGGCGTCAGGAGTGGGGCTGGTCGTGGAGTGGGCGGTAGTGGCCGTGTAGTTCGGGATGCGGTGCACTTGTGGTTTTGCAAGGGTTCCGGAGACGGTGGGGATTGTTCTGGGTGGGTGTTTGGGGACAGCTCCTACGGCGCATCTCCTTGCTGTGCGGCGAGCGTGGGCGGGGAGTGATGGGGGATGGCGAGGGCGTCGGAGCGGTACAGGGTTCTGCCTGGGCATCCCGTACGGGAGGTGCTGCGTCCTGGGTCGCAGCGTGTTGCCCGGCCTTGGCTGACAGGGCTGGCCGTGGTGAGCGGCAGCGTGCTGTTGGTCGTCTTCGTCACGGTGGTGGCACCGCGGTATCTGCTGAGCTGGGACGCTCCCGCGACGCCCGCTGCAGACCGGGCGAAGGCGGTCAATGACATCCGGGCCACGCTGTTGCAGGGGCTGGCGGGTGTGGCCCTGCTGATCGGCGCTTTCTTCACCTGGCGCCAGCTTGATGTCAGCCGGCAAGGGCATCTCACTCAGCGTTTCACGGCGGCCGTGGAGCAGCTGGGCAGCGCCAGCCCGGAGGTACGGATCGGTGCGGTCTATGCCCTTGAGCGCATCGCCCGGGATTCTGTTGCCGACCGCGGGCCGATCGCGGAGGTGTTGTGCTCCTTTGTGAAACGCACCGGGCCGGCCGCCCCGCTTGGCGAGCGGCCGACTCCCCGCGATGCGGCACGCAAAGGCGAGCTGGCCCGCACGTACGGCGGGGAAGAACCGCTGTCCCTGCGATCCCCGGACCGCCAGGCGGCGATGACCGTGCTCGGCCGTAGGGCGCGCACGCCGTACTTCCAGGAACTGCGCCTGGACCGAACCGACCTTCGCCGGGCCCGGCTGGTCTTCGCCGACCTTGTCGACGCCGACCTGCACTACAGCGACCTCACCGACGCGGGCCTGAACGGGGCCGACCTGCGACGTGCTGATCTGACCGGCATTTTCCTGGCCGGTGCCGTGCTCATCAACGCCGACCTCCGCCAGGCCGACCTGCGGACGGCGGTGTTGTGGCACGCGCGGCTGGAGGGAGCGGACCTGCGTGCTGCGGACCTGTCCGGAGCCGACCTGACGGGTGCAGTGGTCAAAGGCGCACGGTTCGAGCTGGCCGATCTACGGGGCGCGGACCTCGCGGGCACCGACCCGAGCGTTGCCGGCCTGACCGGGGCGGTGGCTGACGCGACCACGATCTGGCCGTCAGGGTTCGACCCCACAGCCACGGACGTGGTCACTGCCGGGGCCGACGCCCCGCCGCTGACTCCGCAGTCAACCCACGACCTGCCCCGGTGAACCAGGGCAACGGGCGGCGTAGCGAAGTGCTGCCTGGCGACGACAGCTCGGCTGGGAGCGACCAACTGCTTCCCAGGGTTGTCCCCGCGTGTGCGGGGAGTCAGTCAGACCGGCGACGCTTCCACCGGTGGCCTCCCGGACGGTGCGCTGTAACAGCGGGTTGAGGTGGCGGCCCTCGGCATGGGGGGTGTGCCCCTCCACGGGGCGGGGGAGCGCGGGGAACTCGCCCGGTGGGCGGGGGGACTCGGACCGAACGGCTCGGTGGGCGGGGAACTCGCCGTCAGCGCGGGGAACTCGCATCCCCTCCGGCCCCGGGGAGCTCCCCCGGCCGGGCCGTGCCCGGCCGCCGCCCGCGGGCTCCCCGGGGGCGGCCGTCGCACCGCCCCGGGGGCCTGGGGGCACCGGCCCCGGGAGGGGTAGGGCCGGGTGCGCCGCCGGGGGGTGGCGGCGCACCGGGGGTCTGTCAGGCGGTGGGGACCATCGCCATGGCGGTGAGCGCGGTTCCTTCCAGTTCGTGGGCGGCGTCGGCGTCGGTCAGCGTCTGGGCGGTGGCGGTGATGGCCTGCATCACGCCGCTGGCGGTGACCTGTCCGCCGTGGATGAAGTGGGCGAACACCGACTCACGCACGCTGTCGGTGTACCGCAGCTTCTTCGCGACGAACTCGATCGCGGCGGCGGGGTCCTTGACCGGGGCCCCGGCCTGCTCCTCGAGTTCGCGGAGCTTGGCCTCCAGGTATGCGCGGTCCATGAAGGTGGCCACTGCGTCGCGGGCGCGGGCGGTGATCAGGTCCAGCGTTTTGGACTCGGTGTCGGCACTCCAGCGGATGACACCGGCTTCCAGCTTGGTGCCCAGGTGCACGGCCTTGAGCGCGTCGTGCCCCATCTGCATGCCGTTGCGGCAGATCTGGACCACGATGCGCGGGGTGATGGTGAACGCCCCGGAACCGACTTCGCTGTTGGAGATCACGAACCCTGCCGACACGATCGGCAGTTCGTCCCCGGTCTGGCCGGTGAACGGGGAGCGGTATCCCTTGAGCAGCTGGGGGGCGTGCACGTGGACGTGCTCGGACTCCACGCGCACCAGCATGCGGCGGTCGGTCAGGTCACAGCCGGTGATGTTCACCTCGTGCCCGGACTGCTGCACGCCGTTGAGTGCGGCCGTGAGAATGTCGAAGTTGTCGATCACGCGGTAGCTGTCCGACAGCAGCGCGCGCAGCACGCCCGGCGTGCCCTCCTCGGCGCTGCGGAACGTGCGCAGCAGGAATCGGCGGGACGGGTCGGCCTCCAGCCAGCCGGACACGTTCAGATCGAACAGCGGCAGGTTCTCGGCGCGCATGCGTCGCAGGTAGGCGAGCGGGATGCGCAGCTTGTCGGCGATCCCCTCGTCGGCCACCTGGGTGGGCCGGTAGGTGCCGTCGGCGAGCGTGACGCCGCCTGTGGACAGAACGGGGGCCACGCCCTGCACCACGATCTGTCCGCCGTGGGCGGTGAGCGCGGCGGCGGGGGCCACGACGTCGACCTTGTCGGCCTGCTGCGACTTGAGCAGGCCCGCGAGGTCCGCGAGCGACGCGTTACGCGCGGCGGTGGTGGCGGCGGGGGACTGGGGCTGGTTCTGCTGGTGGGTCATGAGGTGGGTTCCTCTCGTGCGTTGACGTTGGTTCGGTGTCCGGCGGTGCCACCCGTCGAACGTCTTCGATAATACGCTCTTTATGGGGCGGGGTCACCGGTTTTTTTCTGGTGGCCCCGCACCCTTGCTGACCTGGGCTGTTACCGGTCGAACTCCAGCGTTCCGAACACTCCGAGCGGGGTGATGCTCACCCGGCGCACGTTGCTAACGACGGTCACGTATCGGTCTTCGCGCATCTCGGACAGCCGGTAACCGAGATAGGCCGCGCCGGCATGGGAGATGGTGCCCCGAATGTCGGTGATCCAGTAGCGGCCGTGACGGCTGGTGAGTGAGCCGTGGTACTCGACCAGTTCGCCCAGGTCTGGCGCGCGGCCGTCGCCAACACGCTTCGCCATCGGGGTGAGCGCTACGGCGGCTTCCTCGTCGGTCACCGGCATGTGAGCCAGAGCGGGGCCGGTGTGGCCGTAGCGGACGCCGAGTGCCCAACCGAGGGTGAAGACCTCGCGTGCGCGCCGCGCCCATAGGGGCAGCCTTCCGCCGAGTGCGGCGGCGTGCTCGGTCTGGGCCAGCAGCCGGCCAAACCCGGCTTCGGCCTGCTCCCGCTCGTTGTCGGTGACCGGCTTGGTCTCGATGCGGGCGGGGTGGATGGTGGTGAGCTCCGACATGGTGCCTCCTTCTGGAAAGGCTGGGTGGGGGCGGCGGGCCGCCCGGTCCGCACGGCCCGCCGGGTGATCACTGGCCGAACTGCTGGCGCATGTACTCCGCGAGCCGGAACGCCACTGCCTGCGGCCGAAGCGCGCCCGGGTAGCTGCGCAGGATGTTCGGGCCCTCGTCGGTCTCGTGAACCACGTGGTACTCGAACCCGGCTTCGACCGGCATCATCAGGACAACCGGCCCGGCGCTCGTGTCGAACCGAATGCCGGTGTAACCCTCGTCCTCGTGGTGCACGACGCGGGCCTTGACCAGCAGGGCCGGAGTCGGCAGGAGGTTGACGATGACTCGCGCCTGCCGCGCCTCGGGGGTGTCCGGAGCCTGCTCAGCCTGCCGGACGACTCCCGCAGAGATCACGATTTCCACTGCATGCCCTTCGCTTGACGACGGTTCGGGCTCCTCCGTGCCACCGGAGTTACCTTCGATAAGAACATACAGACTCGGTGGTCTGCCCTCCAGCCGATTTGGCGATCTCGTGGACACTTCTTTTTGACGGTCCGTCAGTACGAGCCGGACCTGCGCCATCACCTGCGCCATCACCTGCGCCAATACGTGCGCCATCACCTGCGGCGGACGCCAACGTCCGTCCGCGTATGGCCTGGTCAAGCGGCTATGCGGCCCGGTGACGGGTTCTGACTTCTCCTAATTCCCTGGCGTTTTGTGGTGGGTATGGTTGGCCTGGGGTGTGGGCTTGCCCTTTCCCGGTCTGGGCGGGCCGGCGGGGCGCTGTGCTGGGTGGTGGGTGCGTGGGGTTGCCGGGCTGTTGGGCCCGGTGTGGGGCGGTGGTGGGGGCGGGGCGGGCCGTGGCTTGTGAGCGTCTGTGTGGGGCTGCGAGCGGCTGGGGTGGGGTGTTGGGCGTCTGTGGGGCCGCGTGGGGGTTTCCTGAGGGGAGGGGCTGTGCGGGTGTGGCTCCGTCAGGAGCCGCTGTGGGGTGTGTGAGGTGATGTCAGCGGCCGCTATGTGGTGCAAGCATGCCGGTCACTCCGGCCGGGGGAGCGGGCCTGTCCTCTGAGGGGGGTGGCCCGTTTTCCCATCTCTACATGCTGCATCACTCAAAGGCGCCCACCAC
The DNA here is from genome assembly GCA_036013505.1 of Streptomyces sp. NBC_00510. Classification (NCBI taxonomy): domain Bacteria; kingdom Bacillati; phylum Actinomycetota; class Actinomycetes; order Kitasatosporales; family Streptomycetaceae; genus Streptomyces; species Streptomyces sp. NBC_00510. The sequence goes on from CP107851.1 coordinate 10,147,226, forward strand.
CTCACACCCCTCGTAGCCAGCCGGGCCCGCGTCAGCGGGCCCCAAGGCTTGAGGCGAAGCCGAGAGCCAGTCAGGCAAGCGCAGCGCGCCTGACCCTGAGCACGAGTCAGGGCCAGGAAGTGGGCTGGAGCGAAGCGGAAGCCCACCAGGGCCCGCAAAGGGGCAGGCTGAACGAAGTGAGGCCAGCCCCGCAAGCGCGGGGCCCAACCCCGAAACGAAGTGGAGGGGTTGGCGGTCCGCGAAGCGGACCGCACCCGCCGAGCGCAGCGAGCGGTCCAGCCCACCGCGAAGCGGTGGGCTTCCCTTGCACAGCGCGCAGCGCTGTGGT